>NZ_KB905899.1 GCF_000381085.1 Thiomicrorhabdus arctica DSM 13458
GTGGGAGTTCCCATGTGAGAGTAGGTCATTGCCAAGCTTATATTCTAAAAACCCGTGTTGCCTTAGGCTTCGCGGGTTTTTTTTTGGGTGGAATTCATGCGTATTGCCAAGTATTGACTGTATACAAGGGTGTTGTTACGTTTAGATTTAGCGTTTATAAATGAAATTTTGTTTTTACTTAATGCCCACTAATTTAATCTATTTTAAAATATTTTGTGTAGAATGGATTTTATTTGCTGGAAAAATAATGTACAGAAAGTATTTTGGTTTAACTAACCTGCCTTTCAAAACCACCCCGGATATTAGTGTTTTTTACAAACATGGTTCTAGGCAAGAAATTCTCGAAGCTCTGGTCTATACGGTTACGCGAGGAGAGGGTATTGTTAAGGTTACTGGAGAGGTGGGTTGTGGCAAAACGATGCTTTTACGTTTGCTTGCCCACTCCCTACCGGAGTGTTTTTCAATTGTATACATTAATTCTCCCAACTTATCAGCAAAGGATATGATTCTTTATATCTGCAGTGAACTCGAAATCGACGTTGATAGTTCTATGCTCAAGTTCACAGTACTTACCGCCTTGAAAAATGAACTAGTGAGACTTCACTCCTTGGGCAAACATGTCGTTATGTTGATAGATGAAGCGCAGTCTATGACAATTGATGTTTTGGAAGAAATTAGGCTGTTGAGTAATTTAGAAACAGATGATGATAAGCTGATTCAGATTGTATTGTTTGGTCAGCCAGAATTAGACGTTGCTTTGCGAAATGACCATATTAGACAGTTAAAGAGTAGGATATCGTTTAGTATTTATATACCACCGTTGACACCTAGTGAAGTGCAAACATATCTTAATTATAGGGTTCGTAAATGTTCTTACAAGGGATTGGATTTGTTTGATGGTAAAGTTTCGAAGCAAGTTCACCGACTGTCTTTAGGATTGCCGCGTACCATTAATATAATCGCTGACAAATTGTTAATGTCTGCCTATGGTTGCGGTGATTCACAGATTAGCAGGAAACACATTAGGCTTCTGCCTGCTTCTTCAGATAATGCTTCCCAAAAATGGATGAATTCAAAATATGTGGCACTAATGTTTATTTCTTTACTTTTGCTGTCTATTTTACTGGTGTATTCTTTTTACAATAGTATAAAAATGGAGGATTCTTTAAGCCAGTTTATAAGTGCATATGATACAAATCTTGATGCTAAAAAAGGTACCCTTTCAGTTGAAAATAGCACCACTTTAAAGGGGGTACACCCCGTGACGCAAAGAATGCTGCAAGATTCTCAAGATTTTGGCCGTGAGTCCTCTCCGCATTCAGACACAGCAGTCGTTGGTAATGCAGCCGTTATTGATCGTAAGCCATTTATTAAGTATCAGGTAAAAGATGAAAATGCACTTGTTAATAACCCAGTACTACTAGAAAAATTGTTATCATTGCACGCTCAATCTCTTCAATGGATTAATCAATTGCCAGAAGCATCCTATGTCGTGCAGCTCTCTACCTCGAATTTACGAGATTTAAAGGCCGTCACGGCATATTATAAACAGTATGCTATCCCTATTGCCTCTCTCCATCTTCTGATAGACTTCAAGCCAAACGCAAGTAAATTCAAGTTGAAAGCTTTTTATGTGAGTTCACAGAATTATTCCGAGTTGGTGAAAGTTATACGCGAGTTGCCACCAAAGTTAACACTTTCTAAACCTTATATTACAACTGTTAAACAGTTGGCACAGAATTTTGAACTAACATCCAATAAACTTAATCAGCATGGAATATACAACGATGGTAAATAACCTTAAAGTTAAACGTAGAATTTCAACTTTGGCTTTTGTTGTTATGCTAAGCAATTTGTCTGGTTGTAATGAATCTGCTGTAAAAAGAGATCCTATCGCACCACCTGTATCCGATGCTTTTACCCCTGACGGACATATCCTTGCAAAGAGGAAAGTTGAGGATGTCGTACATGCTGGTGCGGGTATTCCTTCTATTGTAAATCGTAGAAAGCCAAGATTACCCCATCTATATGCGAAACCATCATTAAATTATTCTTTAACGGCTGTGAATGTTCCTGTTGCAGAACTACTTTTTCAAATTGCAAAGGATGCCGGTAAACAAATTGATATTTATCACGGTCTGAAAGGGCGTGCAACGATAAATGCTGTGAATCAACCATTAGAGAGGATTCTTGATAGACTCTCTGATCAATCTGGTTTTATCTTTGTGATGCAGGGTAATACCATTGTTATTAAACCTGATCGACCTGAGTGGCGAAATTATGATGTTGACTACGTTAATATCAACAAAACCAGTGAAGATGCTATTGAAATGAAAATGAGTGTCTCTGCTGGTGGAGCTAAATCAACAGGCCTGGGAGGAAGTTCGACAAAAGTTTCAGTCAAATCTGAGCACAATTTCTGGAGTCGACTAGAAAATAATATTACTTTACTTGCACAGCTTGACCCTTATTCACTCGCCTCTACAACATCAGCAACCACTACTGCAGGTTTATCACAAAATACGGTAATCAATCCAGAAGCAGGTGTGATCTCCGTTTACACCACCAGTAAAAAGCATAAAGCGATTAAACAATATATTTCTGAGGTCACAACGCGAGCGCAAAGACAAGTTCTCATCGAGGCAACGGTAGTAGAAGTTAAGCTGAATGACAGATATCAAGCTGGTATTGATTGGACCTTAATCGGAAATCGCGCTTTTGGGCGAGATGGTGGTTTGCAAATTTCATCACCCTCTCGGTCTAATTTTTCGGCTTCCGGTGATGGCTTTTCCATTTCCACTGTTGATAACCTTGGTAGTAAACTCGTGGGAGCAGCAAGCGGAGATTGGAATATCTTATCAAGTTTGAACTTACTTAAACAATTCGGTGATTCTAAAGTTCTTTCGAGTCCTAAAATTATGGCCATTAACAACCAGACCGCCTTATTAAAGGTGGTCAATAATCTGGTTTACTTTACTGTCGATGTCAATACGACGCTGGCCACAGCAAACATACCATCGACCTCTACTTATGAGACTAAAATACATACTGTGCCAGTCGGTTTTACAATGAGCGTAACGCCCTTTGTTAGTGAAGCAGGCGATGTGACCTTAAATGTGAGACCTACGATTTCTAGAAAAATAGGTGAGATTCAGGATCCGAACCCACAGTTGAAGGATATTAAAAGCGTCATTCCAATAATACAAGAAAAAGAGATGTCTTCAGTGTTAAAGCTTAAAGATCGCCAAACGGCTATTATTGGTGGTTTGATAGAAGATAATAATTCTAATGGTCGCACGGGTCTACCCTGGTTGAGTGATATTCCTGTGATAGGTGACCTCTTTTCCCAGCGGGATGATGAAACAAGCAAAAGTGAATTGGTAATTTTTATTCGTCCCGTCATAATCAAAAACCCTGATATTGATAACGGTGACTTGCAACAAGTTGGACGCTTTCTGAAAACCAGTAATTATTAGAGAAGTGAAATAGTTATGAGTGTTTTATTAGAAGCCTTAAAGAAAGCTGCTGCTGAAAAAAAGAGAGCAATGGAGGGTACTGTTGATACAAAAATGGTTCACTCGGATTCTCACAAAGTTTCCGATAAAATGACTGCTCCACCCCTTAAATTATCGACAGAAAAGGTTGGTTCAGTTGCATCAATTGTTGAATCGTCAAAGAGTGCTGTTGAAGAGGAACTGGACGTTGCAACCCCCTTGTCCTTTACCTTGAGTGATATGTCTGCCCCAGAGTTCAATCAAGACGAACTGGACCAAGCTAATACAGAGCCTTCCCTTTCAGTAGAATCGTCAGCTTTGGTATCCGATAATATTGATCACGTTTCTGAAGAAAGCGACCCATTACTGAACGAAGTTCAGCTCAACACCGCTGACTCTTTTGTTGATGAAAATGAATTAAATCAGGATATTTCTCAAGTTACATCTTCTATATTAAATGATTCTGAAAGAGCATCGTCGCCAGATTTGGAATCCAACACTCTGTTTGAAACGGATAAAGACAGTTTCGAATGGAGCATGAACGCGCTTCCTGGCTACGCGACTGCATTAGTAGATGATTCTACTCCGATTGAAAAAAATTCTATCTTGCTAACGGGAGCTTTAACATCTGAACCGAAAATAGAGAGAAAAAATAGTTCTAGTTGGCTCTTGGTTCTTATTGTTGTACTCATATTTATCGGAATCAGTGTTTATGGGTTGAATTACTACCAAAGCAAAAGTGAACAACTTGAAAATAGTATGCGTAAATACAAGTTGGACAAGATTCAGTCTGCATTACCAAAAAAACCGCTGCCAGTTGCAGTTGCGGTTGATCGCTCTTTGCAGAACGCAAATCAATCTTCACAAAAATTGGACTTTACCCCTGATGTAACTGTAAAGGATGCTATTCATGCTTCAAGCGTGTCAAACACCACTACCTCAAATCTTGTTGTGCTTCCGGTCGCCCAAAAAGAGCTGAACACCTCTGTTGTCAAGGGTTCTAAAAAGAGTGTTGTTAAACCTAAAAATACGCCCTCATCTATTAAAAAGAGGACGGCATCTCCCATTAAGCAACCCGTTTTGGTTAAATTTGATCAAACTAAAATCCCTTTATCGGAGGCATACAGTGCTTATGAACGTGGTCATCTAGAGTTGTCTCAACAAAAGTTTAACGAAGTTTTGACTCTTGATCCTAAAAATATAATGGCAATGATCGGTTTGGGTGGTATTGCTGCTTCGGCTGGCCATTATTACATTGCTATGGATCATTATCAGCAAGCTCTAAATATTGAGCCCAATAGCCTTTCTGTGTATGAGGCAATTGCCAATCTTTCGACGAATATCGAACTGAATTCCGACTGGTATGGCTCTCTTAAGAATATGGCTACGATATACCCTAATTCTGCTCCATTACAGTTTGCGTTGGGTAATTTATATGCATCAAACAATGATTGGTTAGCCGCTCAAGAGTATTATTTTAATGCATATGCTCTTGATATGAATAATCCAGATTTTACGGCTAATCTGGCCATTAGTTTAGATCGATTGGGCAAGTATCCACTTGCTGGACAATATTACACTCAGACATTGGCATTAGCCGGAGCCACTCAAGTGAGTTTTAATGTTTCAGACATAAAGAATCGTTTGATTTCAATCCGACAATTTATGGATCAGGAAAAATAGATGGAAAATCCGGGTCGCTTAGGGGAGCGTTTAGTTGAAGATGGTAGCATTTCCGCCGATCAATTAAGTATTGCATTGACTGAACATAAAAGAACAGGCCATAAACTAGGAGAAATTCTAGTCTCTATGGGATTTGTTTCAGTTGAAATTGTCCGAGAAATTGTGGGCTCCTATGTAGGTTATGCCTCCATGAGTTTAAAGGAGGTTGTACCCGATCCGAAAGCTATTTCCTTAGTCTCTGAGACATTCGCCCATAATTACTTGATTATGCCGATTAGTTTAAAAGACAATCGGTTGCAAGTTGCAATGTCTAATCCCGGCGATATATTGGTTTTAGATAAACTTAAACGCCATCTTCAAAATCCAAACCTACAGGTTGCCCCTGTACTTGTGGTTGAGTCTGAGATACAAACAGCAATCGATAATTATTACGGTTATGAATTATCGATTGAAGGCATTTTAAGGGAGCTTGAGACCGGAAAAGCTGATGCCTCTAATATTTCTATTGCCAATGAATATTCACAACCCATGGTTCGATTAGTGGATAACTTATTGACGGATGCCGTTAAAAGAAATGCTTCAGATATCCATTTTGAACCTGAAGAAGATTACATTCGCATTCGTTATAGGATCGATGGTGTTTTACAGCAGATACGTTTGCTTCATAAAATGTATTGGTCTGGTTTAGTGGTACGTTTAAAAGTAATTTCTTCACTGGATTTAACCGAACAACGTCTTCCGCAAGATGGTCGTATGTCACTCATTGTTCACGGCAGAAGAATCGATTTCCGAGTGTCTTCTCTTCCCGGAACCCATGGCGAAAACTTTGTTTTACGTATATTAGATCGAGAGAAAGGTATTGTACCGCTAGACGAATTGGGTCTTGATACCGATTCTTATTCTGAATTGAAGCTGATGATGAACCGTCCTACTGGAATTCTATTGGTAACAGGGCCCACAGGCTCTGGTAAAACAACGACTTTATATTCAATATTGAATGAATTAAATGACGTTGGCGTCAATATCATGACCTTGGAGGATCCTGTTGAATATCCAATGTCGATGATTCGGCAAACCCCAGTTAATGAAGAGATAGGAATGACTTTTGCTGCGGGCATTCGCTCATTAATGCGCCAAGATCCAGATATTATCTTAATTGGGGAAATTCGTGACTCAGAAACGGCAGAAATGTCTATAAGAGCTGCGATGACAGGGCATCAGGTTTTTGCGACTCTTCATACGAACTCAGCCATTGGTGCAATTCCTCGATTACTGGATATCGGTGTATCACGTTCTATTATGGCTGGAAATATTATTGGAATTATTGCCCAAAGATTAGCTCGAAAATTATGTACTCATTGTAAAAGTCCATATCAACCAGAAGAGTTTGAAAGACAATTACTCTCTATCTCAGAAGAGGATGATATTCAATTGTACAACGCAAAAGGGTGTGATAAGTGTAATGGCATCGGTTACAAAGGCCGTTTAGCGGTACTTGAAACATTGCGTTTTACCACAGAGATGGATGAGCTTTTACTCGAGGGTGCATCACAACACGCACTCCTTGATAAAGCCATTGAGAATGGATTTTCTACCATGGTTCAGAGTGGTATTCGCTGGGTAAAACAAGGTGAAACGACACTTGAAGAAATTAGCCGTGTTGTTAACTTAACTGAGTTAGTTTAAAAAGGGAATTTTCATGCAGAACTATCATTACACTGGCATCAATAAATTTGGTAAACGTGTAAACGGAGTATTACCTGCCAGTAATGAGCAAGAACTTGAGCAGAAGCTTATTAAATCTCATATCTCTTTACTCACATTCAAAAAGCAATCGACTTCTTTTTCATTTTCAACTAAACCCAAAGTAACACGTAAAGATATTATTGGAATGACCTTTCAGCTTGAGCAGTTATTGAAAGCGGGTGTGCCATTAATGGAAATTCTTGATGATTTAAAAGATTCTTTCGAAAGCGATGCGGTCAAAGAGATGCTTGCTAATATTTATGAGTCAATGGAAGGTGGAAACACTTTTTCTTCAGCACTCAGAAATTATGAAAAAGAGTTTGGTGAAGTGTATATTTCACTGGTTGCTGTCGGTGAAAAAACAGGTAAATTGGAAGATATTTTAATCGATCTTGCGAATATGCTTAAATGGGAGGATGAGTTAATTTCAAAGGCTAAAAAAGTCATGATTTATCCTGCTATTGTTGCGACAGTTGTCATTGCTGTTGTTATTTTAATGATGGTGTTCGTGGTTCCTGAGTTACTTGGTTTTATCACATCTATGGGTGGAGAGCTCGGTTTTGCGACCGTTTCGTTAATTGCCACCTCAGGTTTTGTACAAAATTACATTGTAGAAATTTTTGTGGTGCCAATTATCATCATCTTTATTTATAAATGGTGGCGTAAACAATCACCTGAATTTAAAATAAAAACGGATGAGATGTCGCTTAATGTGTGGATTATTGGACCAGTATTGTATAAATTGAAATTAGCTCGTATTGCTAACTCTCTGTCCGTCATGTATGGAGCAGGCGTGAGTTTTCCCGATAGTTTACGCATGGCGAGCATCATTGCAGGCAATAAATATCTAGAAGGCAATATCATTAAGGCTGTACGTATGATTGAGGATGGAATGCCGATTCATAAAGCATTTGAGGAAGCGCAGGTATTTCCATCAATGGCTGTTAGAATGGTCAAGGTAGGGGAGATTAGTGGTGGCATGGACAATGCCCTTAAAAATGTAAGCTACTTTTATGATAGAGAGGCTAAAGAGTTAATTGATAAAATCGAGCCAGCAATTGAACCGATTTTAACGGTGATTATGGGCTTTGTCGTGGGCTGGGTCATGATTGCAGTGCTCGGGCCTATTTATGACACCATTGCACAGGTTCAGTAAAGATGGAAATAATTTTTTATGTCACAGATGATGCTTTAACAAGCTATAACGACGCTAATAATGAGGTGTCAACTTTTTTATGGCAAGATGACGGAGCTATTGATCAATACTTATCTACGGTATCTGAAAAGAGTCAAGTCTCTATTGTTTTAGATGTTTTAGATGAAGACATCTCTTTTGAATGGGCTCCGGCCGTTTTCTCCTGGGAAAAGTCATCGATATTAGATCGGCGTAAAGAACGTATTTTCGGAGAGGATATTGCTCTTGCCGAGGTGCATTGGACCAATGCCAAGCAACAAAATTCAGATGGGCGAAAAGAAGAGTTGATGATGTCGGCAACGATCAGTGACTCGTTTCGCTTAAAGAATTTCTTGCAGAGTATTGAAGCAGCTCAACTTACCGTCAGTAGAATTTATTCTAAGCCGATTCTTTTAGAAGGTTACCTTAAAAGTAAGGTCAAAGCACACTTCAAACTATCCCGCCAAAGTCTTAAAAATCCACTATTATTGGTGACGCGCCAATCTCAACATACTTTTAGACAAACATTTTATTATGAAGGTGATTTACGAATAAGTCGTTTGGTTGAAATCGACAAAATTTATCAAACGGCCACTCAAATTCGTTCAGCACTTATTAATGAAACCAAGCTTGCTGTTACCTATGTCTATAATCAACAAATAGTGCCCTTCAATAGTCCCATTGGATTAATTTTCATTGATGGTGAGCAAGACGTTTTAGAGGACATTCTGGTACATAGTAAAGAGGAGGCTTTGGTCAGGTCTACCTGGGAAGAGGATCAATATCTCTTTGCAACGGCTGCATTCAACTCAATTTCTCCGAATGGTGTACATTGTGGTATTCCTGGTTCTGAATGTTTCTCGCCTCAGGCAATTGTTGACTTTATTTTCAGTGATTCCCCCAAGGGCTTTTATACAACGCCTTATACCGAAAAGGTCAGAAATTTAGTCCTCACCCGAAAAGTCCTTATTGGTCTCAATATTTTACTATTTTTGGGCGGGATGTATTACGTCCTGGTTTCAGGTGTTAATACGTTGATCAGTTGGCAGAAACAAGCATTATTGCAAGAGAGTATTGCACAGCATGAAATTGAGATAAACCGTCTTGAAGAGATGGTAAAACTTCAGGATGATGCGCAATTTATTAAAGCTTCAGTAGAATTTTCGGAGTCAATTTTACAATTAAAAGTTAACCGGTTAGTGAACTTTGATATTGCAAGTTTTAGTCAAGTAATTGCTCGTCATCCCAATATTCAGCTGTCAAGTCTTCAGTGGAAGACCTTGGGTCGTTTAGATAGTACAAGTAATCAAATTTCATTCTCTGCCTGGGTGTTTCCATTTCATGAAACTTACAAAGCACCCGTGGCTTGGGTGGATGCTTTTGTCGCTGATTTAAGAACTTTGCCAGGAATACAATCTGTGGTGTTACAGAAAGAGCCTTTAAATAGGGCATTAAGCCAGACACTTTTAATGGATGTTAAAAAGGGCGAAGTGAAAGCCTTGCCATTTACTATTCAAATGCGAGTTAACGATGTCGAATCTAAGTAATTATTTTTCGGATCCAATCATTCAGCGTTTTTTGAAACGAGTTGTAATTCTGCTTGTGCTCTTAATGAGTTTGTCAGCACTTACTTGGTACGGTTACGAGGAAGTAACTAAAGAACTCAACGCGCAAGAGAAGCCAAAAATTCTTAAATTGAATTCATTGCAAAGTCAGGTTCGATTTTTACAGCAGCAAGTTAAACTGTATGAACAGTATGGCGAGAAGTATGAGGAGTTAATCAAAAAAGGTTTGGTTAAAAAGCAAGATAGGGTTTTCTGGACAGATTCATTGATTCGCTTGACAGACGAATACTTAATTCCTAATTTAAAGTTTTCCTTTTCCGCTGAAAAGACCTTGGGCAGTGGGCAGTTTTCACATATTAACATTCCAAATGGTCTTTTCTTCTTTAGTCGAGTTGAGTTGAACATGGATTTACAGCATGAAGAAGATCTCTTGCGAGTGCTTGAAACAATTAATCAGAAAATTTCCCCCTTGTACTTGGTTGAAAGTTGTAAAACGCAGTTGAAAGATTCAGACCATAAGGTGAACGCAAATTTCGACTTACTGCAAGGCAATGTTTCAGCAAGCTGTTCGCTTATTGTTTTCCATACACACCCTAGCCAGAGAAAAAAATAGGATGTCGCTCGAATGAAATTACTTTTTATGAATACAAGATTTTCTAAACTATTGATCAGCATGACTTTGTTGCTCATGTCTAATGTTGCTCTTTCAGGCAGTGTCGAACCTTCTGCGAAACAAGTAACTAAAGTTAAGAGCCAGGATTCTTTGCAAACGCTTTTTTTATCCCACGCTACACGAGAGAAAATAGACAAGCAACGTGAATCTTATTTACACCCGGTTGCTGTAAAGAAAGTGACTCGAATCCTTCCCAAAAGAGATGGGGTATCAGGTAAAAGAAAAGTAAAAAGGATTTATATCCCCCCTAGAGTCGAAATTTCTGCAGTGATTGTAAAACCAGACGGTTCTACTTTGATTCGTGTGAATGATAAATACAACCATTCTCCATCCAAATATATTGATATGGATTATGCTGGCAGTAGTACTAATGGAGTACCCGTTACTATACAAGGAAAAACCAAGATTGTACCCGTTGGAAGTACACTTTTAACCCGTCAAAATAGACTGGTTAAAACGTATAAACTAGAACATTCAGCACGTATGAAATCGGCTCCTAAAACCAAGCAAATCGCTGTTAAAGAAAGATTAGAACAAGTTAAGAGTTTAACGCCACAATGATCCCTATTGAATTTCACCTCCCTTTAATCATGATGCTGTTTATTTTCAGCATCCTTATTGCCTATTTAGTGGTACATGCCAATCAATTTAAAAGGGCGCTAAAAGCTTCGCAAGATGCTCTACGACTTAGTCATGAGGCCACCATCCGAGCGGAGTTTTCTGTTAACCAGCTTGCGAAAATTGAACAGGAAAATCTTGAACTTTCTACTCAACTGCTAGTGCTTCAATCATTAAAAGGTTCTTCTGAACAGTTGCAGCGACAGGTTCAAACCTTACAGGAGCAATTGACAGACAGAGATCAACAACTTGAGATAGAGAGAGCTAAGCTTAGTCAGAGCACGGCCAAGTCAGCAGAACTTACGGTCGCTCTCGAGATGGAAAAAAGTGCCTATCATGAAAAAATCGCACTGTTAGAGTCTGCCAAAACAGAGCTTAGTAATGAATTTAAAGTGCTTGCTAACCAAATATTTGAAAGCAAGCAGGCGCAATTTACGCAACACAGCCAATCGACTATCGATGCGATGTTAAAGCCTATGCAAGGGACTTTAGAAGCCTTTAAATCTCGTGTTGAATTGGTGCATAAAGAAGACCTTGAAGGCCGTGCCAGTCTTACCGAACAGTTGAAACAATTGCACTCGCTTAATAATCAAATGAGCGAAGATACGCATAACCTTACGAGAGCCCTAAAAGGAGATAGCAAAACTCAAGGAAATTGGGGAGAACTCATTTTGGAGCGCTTGTTGGAACGCTCCGGATTGACTGAAGGGGTTGAGTTTGACCGTGAAAAAAGTTTCACTGATAATAGCGGAAAACGCTTAAGACCAGATGTCATTATCAATCTACCGGACAATAAACACATTGTCATAGATTCCAAGGTCTCTCTACTGCATTATGAATCCACTCTAAACAGTGAGAATGAACCAAAAAAAACATCGGCTTTAAAATCTCATTTACAGAGTTTAAAAAATCATATCGATGTTCTTGCGAGCAAACGCTATGAGCATTTAGAACAACTCAATGCACCAGATTTTGTCTTAATGTTTGTACCAGTAGAAGGGGCGTATTTAATGGCAATAGAGGCAGATCCTTCTATCTTTGAGATGGCCTTTGAAAAGCGAGTAGCCGTGGTAACACCAACGACGTTATTTACGACCTTGAAAACAATAGAGCAACTCTGGCGGTATGAAAGACAAAGTGAAAATACCCTTAAACTCATCAAACGAGCAGCAGAGGTGCATGATAAATTTGTCGGGTTTGTAGAAAGTTTTGAAAAAGTGGGTAAGCAGCTGCAAACGGCGCAAACCAGTTATGATTCAGCTCGTAAACAGATGATTTCCGGCCAAGGCAATTTAGTACGTCAAGCTGAAATGTTAAAAGATCTAGCGGGAAAAACAAAAAAAGAGATTCCAGCGCATTTATTGAGCGAGGCGGAGGGCAGTTCTCTCAGCCAGCTCTCTAATGATTCTTAATTTAGGTTTTTTGGGTAGGATTCATTGAATGAATAAATCTCATGCAAAGCCAATTTTCCCCCTGTTTCAGTGCATTTCGATAGGTATTTTGTAAGCTGAGAGGTAAGTCACTCAATCGGATGGAGTGAAAACTATTCTCTTCATAAAATTGCTTTAAATGAACATAGGGAAATGCGAATATTTCAAATTTATTATGACGGGATTTTAAATCAGAATTCATGAGATCCAATAGATGAGTAGCCAGACGGCGCTGTCTAAAATCAGTTTCTATAAATAAGCCTCTGAGCCAATACTGTGATTCTATTGTATCTCTCATCTGAACTAATCGTGCCAGCCCGATTAATCTTGTGTGATAACGCACTATATAAATTAAGTCGCTCCGGTTAGCACGGCTTTCTTTGTGTTGTTTAAGAAAGTGTTTAATTTCAAAGAAATCCGCAGTGGTGGCCAGGCTCAATTTAATTAGGTTTCTATCAAACAATTGAATCTCCAAATCTATTTTATAACTTCCGAATTTCACGAATCATCATAAGATAACTACTTTATGTCCCGACCTATTTGCCCAACATGTCAGCGCCCAACCAAAGTTTGTCTGTGTGATTTTATAGAACACATAGACAACCGAGTGGAAGTGGGGATTTTACAGCACCCCAGTGAAGTGGGTTTAGTAAAGGGAACCGCTAAAATAGCGCAATTATCTCTAAGTTACTGTCATACATGGTGTGGAGAGGATTTACAAGACTTACCAGACCTGGTGGAATGGTTGGGTGATGATAAACCCGTGTTTTTGCTTTACCCTGTAATAGAGGGTCAGCATGAGCCCGTTAAGTTCTACGAGGTAACACAGATTCGCCATTTACACGCGCATGAAGAGATCAAACTTCTTATATTAGATGGCACTTGGCGCAAAACACATAAAATCATGATGTTAAATTCGGTATTGAGGGGGATGGATAGAATCAGTTTAAAACCGTGCACGCCTTCAGCCTACCGAATCCGTAAGCAGAAGAGCGCTACAAGTCTATCGACTATTGAAGCGGTCTACGAGGCTTTATCACAGTTAGAAGATGATTATCTTCGCTATCAACCGCTTCTAAAAACATTTGAATCCATGCAACAGCAGCAAGCAGTGTTTACCAAAAGACCTAAATAATTTATTTAGTTTTAGCGGATGACTGTCGCGTTTCATTTTGCACTTCTTCTCTTAACTTCCTAAAGATGAATAGATTAGAGATTGAGAAGTTAAAGCCCATACCCATAATGACGCCGACAACCAAAGCTAAAATCATATGTTCTTCGAAAAAAGGGACAAAGGTCGTTAAAGTGTAATAGGTGCCATAGTTGACAGCAAACCCAATTAAAGAGCTCGAAACAAAAGCGCCCCATTGGGTGGTTTTTGCCGTTTTTTCGCGATGACTGAACGTGATGACTCGATTCAGGGCCCAGTTCCAAGAAACGGCTGGCCAAAACGAGATCGCACGCGCCACGGTATGGGAAATCCCCATCATTTGAAGTAACAGATAAACCGCTAAATCGACAATAAATCCACTACTACCAACAGCGGCAAATTGAAAGAATTCTGCTTTAGTTTGAAATTTATATTGATACAGGCGTCGCAGATGGCGTAAGTATTTTAGTTGCTCGGTTAACGTGAGTTTAGATTCACCGTGAATACGATCCACAAAATGAATAGGCACTTCTGAGACCTTATCAAAGTTACCTTTCACCATGACTTCTAATGCTATTTTATAGCCAATTGGAGACAAGTCACTAGGAGCAGGAAGATCAGCACGTCGCACTGCAAAAAAACCTGACATGGGGTCTTTTACACGTGTTAGTGGGAGAGCGGGCACCGTTGCGATAACAGAGTTGATATAACGCCATAATGTCCAACTATCATCAATACTGCCCCCTTCAACATAACGAGATCCTAAAACAAAATCACTTTCTCCGCTTCTTAATTGTGCAATCATTGTGGGCACCGCGGTCGCAGGGTGTGAAAGGTCGGCATCCATGACCACCACAAAATCACCATTGGCCTCTGAGAAACCGTCAATAACAGCGGGTGATAAACCACGGTTTTCAGTACGATTAATGAGACGGATAGGATGGTTTCGGGTAAAAAGTTCCGCGACTTTTTCGATAGAGCCATCTTGAGAATTATCATCCATGACCAAGATTTCATAGCTTAGATTCTCTTCTGCTAGTGCAGATCGAATCATTTCGCTTAAAGGGGCAAGGTTTTCTACTTCTTGATAGGTCGGAACAATAATCGATATCATGGGAGCCTTCCCTCTGTGTTTGGAATAAATCACTACAGAGTGGTTTATTAGGTTTGGTTTACTCGGTTTAATTCGTGAGTTGCAAATTTATGGTGGCATTATGCCTGAAATTTAGTGGTTAAACCACCTCGATTCCAGTCGTTTGCCCATCTTAATAAAGCGTGCTTCTACCCAATAATTCAACCAAAGTGAAAGGTATAAAGTCATGAGAACTGCCATCATAAAGACTAACGGGATAAGAGACAATTGGACGTGTTCCACTAGTTTGGGATCAATTGTGCCAAGGACAATCGCCCAGGCAATGGCCACAAAAGGAAAATGAAAGAAGTACATCGGGTATGCGACTTCGGAAAGCAGCCGCCAGCCTTTCCAGCAGGTAAGGTGATTGTTTTTCGAACGTGTATCAAAGTGAAATACCAACACTAAGGCTAATATGGCGGCACTAAACACAAAACGATGGAGCGTGATGGCGGCTAAATTTAGGTTTTCACTGAAATCAGTATAGTAAGCCGATGTCGGGTTATAGACCGGAAATTTCATACTGAGATAGATTATTCCTAAACCAAATGACCAGATAAATGCCTTTTGCATGAGGGACAGACTCAGTTCAAAATTCGGTTTTTGCCACAGTATAAACCCCCACAATACGCCTAACAACAGTGGGCTAATTCGGGTTTGAATCACATAGTACATGTTATTCATATAAATCGCAGGATCAACCTGTTGGGTAAATTGATACCAGTGCGTTTGATAGATCGCTGGCGTTTGATAAGCCACAGCAAAGCGGACTAACAATGCACCGACAATCATCAAACTTAACCACGTGAGAGGCTGCTTGCATTTGGCTAAAAAGACCACTAAAAAAGGCAAAATCAGATAGAACTGTACTTCTATCGACAAGCTCCATTGCACTGGGATAATGCCTTTGCTGTAGATATTTTCAATAAACAATAAGCTATACCAACCCTCGGTCAGTAGCTTATTGAGATCGCCAAGACTATAGAGCAATAAAGCCACGACAAACAGCGGATAAATACGAAAAAAACGGTGTAAATAAAAACGCCCAAAATCAATAGATTGGCGTTTGCTATAGACTTTCAATAGACCGTAAGTCAGTAAGAAACTGCTGAGCATAAAGAAAATATCAACGGCCTTGTCTGCTGCGAGTACGATATTGAGCCAACCAGGGATGCTTTCCACAAACACTGCTAATTTTTCAGGGTTGTTTTTAAAGAGAAAAAACACCGCAAAAAATACATGAAATAAAATCACCATTAATACGCTTATGCCTTTCAAAAAATCGATAACTGGAAAGGCTTTTGTCGGTTGGTGGAGTATGTCGCGAGCAATCGAAATAGGCTTGGTAATAGGTTTTGTTAGGAACCCGAAGAGAAAGTTTCGCATACTAAAGGTAAAGGCCGACATATATTACCGTACGCTCTTTGGTGCAATAAAGTTTTCACATAGGTAGTAATGGTAAGTCACGATAATCGAACCATTTTCGCTAAGAGATTCCTGTTTAAGCTCTGTGCACCTTTCAAAGTGATGTGGCTGCTGAGTTATTGGTGGAATTTTTTCATAATGAGGTACCACAAGCAACCCATTCATGCCAGCCTTCGGCAAGCCGTACCAAAACTCAAACTGGGTCAGCTTTGCACTGGTAATGAAAACAGGTTGGGGTCTGACATACCACGTTAGGTGACTAGCGACACTCCAGTTAGAGACAAACAAAGGCAATGGATGCCCGGTTGTTGAATAGTGTTTTTGCAATTCCAATACGGTTTTGGCGGCAGTTGGCCAACCATAATCCCCTTGAATAGGGTTCTTATAATCTTCCAGAGCAATCCAAGGTTTATAGAGTAGGCTGTGCGCCACCAAGACGAGAGAGCCTATCAATATTAAATGCAAGTAGATGACAGGTTTAAACCACGTTTTAGTTTGACGAAGCCACAACCAGTGGACGATGATTGGAATCAGTAATAACCAGGCTAGTGACACCCAATGTGGCAAACTCTTTTCATAACCTGAGCCCCAGGCAAATAACAAAGTCACAGGCAGTGAGAATAGTAATAGTAAACGACTGCCTGGGTTTTGATAGCTGGATGGCTTGAGCATCACCCACCAACCTAATAAAAACAGGAGGGGTGTGTAAGAGGCAAATTGAATGGCTTGGGTTTGCAGTAATCGTTGAATTGACCAGGTGTCACTTTTCGTGCCATGGTTTATCTGATAAATAAAGGATGCCCAGTCATGTATCGCATTCCAATACAGGATCGGTGTAATCATCAACATGGCGATAACAATGGCAATCCATAACCCTTTTTGTCCGAGCCAACTCCAGCGTTTTTCAACTACCATGACTAAAAACAAAGAAAGCACTAAGGTGACCGCGGTATATTTAGACAAAGCCGCGAGACCCACTAAAAATCCCAATGCGATCCAATATTTTAATTCGTTGGTTTGCAGGAGTTTAATCACTACCAAAATAAGGGAAAGAACGGCTACCATAAGTGGGTTATCTGGCAACATGGCCATGCCCATTAAAGAGAGAATCAAGCTGGTATTGAGAATAACCAAGCTGCCAAAGCCCATCCACTGTGCACCTATAGAGTTTAAAGCACTTTCAGTAGGGATATTTAAAGCGTGCTGAGGATTTGACCAGGCCTGGTCAGTTGTACGTCTTACAAAAAGTTGCATCGTGATTTGGTAAAGCAGGAAATTCAATAACGCATAGAGTACGATAGGAACGATTCGAGCACTCCAGTCGTATGGCGCTAACCACATTGGGATGATTTGCAGCCAACCGACCATGGGCGGATGATCAAAATAGCTCCAATCGGGCATTAAACCATAGAGTGCGTAGTGAGCCTCATCGCCGCCAAGTTCGGCTTGAAATGCTAGGAAAAGATGGAGCAGGCTCATAAAAGCCACCAGTATAAAACTGGCAATTTTAGGCGTGATAGTCCGAGTTGAAGACTGTATCAATGGCTTTTTCATAAGGGGTTAAACTCTGCCGTAATGGTCTTCAAAGCGAATAATGTCATCTTCACCGGTATATTCGCCGACTTGCGCTTCAATCAGTACTAAATCTAAACGACCTTCATTTGCCAAACGGTGCTTTTCACCAATGGGGATGTAAGTGGATTCATTCGGACGAACTAATGCTATTTTTTCACCCACTGTCACGGTGGCCGTACCAGAGACCACCACCCAATGCTCACTACGATGGAGGTGCTTCTGTAAGCTCAGGGTTTTGCCAGGTTTAACGACGATACGTTTAATCTTATATTTCTCTGCCGACTCCAACACCGTATAGGTACCCCATGGGCGATGCGCGGTGCGATGGATTTGCGGTAGGTCGCTGCCTTGTTGTTTTAAGGTTTCGACCACTGTTTTAATCTTTTGCCCTGAGCCTTTTGGTGCGATCAATAACGCATCTTCACTGTCTATGATCATCAAGTCTTCAAGATCGATTAAAACGATAGTACGTTGACTGCCGATAATCAGGTTATTTTTGGCGTTTAATAAAACGCCTTTTTCGATCTGCGTATTGCCATTTTCATCTTTAGGAAGCTCTTGATCTAAAGATTCAAAACTACCCAAATCACTCCAGCCGATATCACTCGGAATCACCTTAACAAGCGCACTTTGCTCCATGACCGCATAATCAATACTGTCTGCTGGGATGGCTTGCATTGCGGCCAGTGGAATTCGTAAAAATTCGCCTTTTTCGGTTTGTGCGTAAGCGTCGAGACAAGTTTGATGAATGTCGGAAGCATGCGCGGCTAACTCGGCCAAAAACAGACCTGCTTTAAAGCAGAACATACCACTGTTCCAGTAAAAGTTGCCTTGCTGAAGATAGGACTCAGCTAAGGCAAGTTCTGGTTTCTCTTTAAAAGACAAAACATCCAAACCATCGGCTTCAATATACCCAAAACCCGTCTCCGGATAGGTGGGCTTAATACCAAAGGTGACGAGTTGATTTTGTTTCGCAAGGGCTTGAGCTTTAGATACCGCAGCTTCATAAGCGACTTGGTCTTTTATGAGATGGTCAGAAGGGGTCACAAAAATAATTTCTTCTGGATCTACCGCCATACAGGCAAGTGCAATCGCCGGCGCCGTATTACGTGCAACGGACTCCAATACAAATTGTGCGTCAAAAACCTCACTAGGCGACTTTTTCAGTGCTTGCATTTGATCAAGCGCTAAAAAATACTGCTCTTGATTGGAGACAATTAAAAACTGGTCGCAGAAAGGCTGATTGCGCAATACGGTTTTTTGAAACAACGATTGGCCATCAAATAATGGCACAAACTGCTTAGGAAGTAGGGTTCGGCTAATAGGCCATAAACGTGTGCCAGAACCACCGCAAAGAATTAAGTTAATCATAAGTTTCTAATTTTTCTGCTGTTATTGAATCGTTTTAAATATGCATTAAGACGGTACAGACAACTCTGTCGTCTTTGATGACCGTGAGACATTTTACTGTATTTTAGCGGGCGCTTTGCAGATTCCCCTTTGAGAACCCTTTTTATGTCTAAGCGACGATGTCCTAAAGTTTAAAATGACTGCTTAAAGTTTCAAACGCTTAAAAATAACTTCTGGCACATGACGGATGATAAACATAATACCCGCCCAAAATACCGGTGTATAAAGTGTGTTTTTACGCTTTTCGATTGCATTGATAATGCTTTTCGCAATCTGCTCAGGTTGCGCCCACAAAGGGCCTTTCTTAAACTCAGCGGTCATCGGAGTATCTACAAATCCAGGCTTAATGTCTAACACATGTACGTGATATGGCATCAAACGGTTACGTAAGCCTTGCAAGAAAATAGAGACCATGCCTTTTGCAGCACCATAAACATAGTTAGATTGACGGCCTCTGTCGCCAGCGACACTGCTGATGACTGCAATACAGCCACTTTGCTGAGTTTGTAAACGATTGGCTAATAGGGTCAGTAAAGAGATCGTACTTAATGCATTGGTGTTGAGTTCCTGCAGGGTGACGGCAACACTTTGTTCGCAAGCGGCCTGGTCAGGTAAGGTCCCGTGTGCAATTAATATGGTATCCAGGGTGATGAACTTTTCAAACACCTCGTTTAACACGGATTCATGAGTTTCATATTCAGTAACATCCAGTGCCGAAAACACCGCTTGGTTAGCACCTCTAATCTTGGCATCGGCTGCAATGGTTTCTAACTGCTCTAGGTTACGTCCCAGTAAATAGAGGTTGGCATTTTGTTCAGCATACAAACGGATCGTAGCCTGAGCGATGGCAGAGGTTGCCCCAATAATTAAAATATTTTTGTGCATGAATTTGTTGTCCTATTTTTTAACGTGGTGTAACGTTTGTTAAAGGTTGAATCTTGGGCTTACGAATCAATGGATTTGCCTGAAAATCCTACAAACCTAGGCGTTGAGATTGCAAAGAGTTAAACCGTTTTTCAGCGCCGTATTGAGCGCGTACTTTTTGGAATTGTTCCCATAAAGGATAGCTTTGTTTAAAGGTCGCTTCTGACATACGTGCATCTTTTGTCAAATAGAGACGTCCACTATAATCGAGCACGATAGAATCGAGTTCATTTAAAAAGGCGAACAGAGTGGAATCTATTTTAAAGTCGAGTGCTAAGGTATAGCCTTCCACAGGAAAACTAAGGTAATTATCATTCCCTTTACCAAACGCTTTCAAAACCGCTAAAAAAGAACCCCGCTTGGATTCTGCTATTTTACTAAGAATCTTTGTTAGGCCTTCTAAACCAGAGGATTTGGGTAAGACGAATTGGTATTGAATAAAGCCATTTTTGCCATACAGACGATTCCAGTTTTGAAGACTGTCTAACGGATAAAAGAAGGGCGCATAATGCACTTGGCGTTGTGTCTGTTTTTGGCGAATTTTATTGTAATATAAGCTATTAAAGGCTTTAACAGAATGCGAGTTTAGCACAGCATTGGGCATATCTATGGGAATAGACAATTTGCCCGTCTTAGCGGTCTGTAAACCCTCACCTAAACCCTCTGCTAAGTCCTCTTTTTTGGCATGTTCACCTAACATGAGTAAAGAGCGTCCAAGCTGTTTTCCGGTAGACAGGCAGTCAATCCAGGCGACCGAATAGGTCGTTTTCTGAAACTCATCAAACAAGACTAAGGTTTCAGCAAGGTTGTGGGTTTTCCAAGTGGTTTCTTGGATGTATGCGCTTTCAATAGCCAACATTTGGAAGCTGGCCTCTAAGATGATGCCTGTTAAGCCCATGCCCCCGCAGGTGGCTAAAAACAGTTCGCGGTGTTGGGTTGCAGAGCATTCAAGAATCTCGCCTGAAGCCACCATCAACTTTAAATTGATTAGATGTGCACTAAAGCTGCCGTCCAAATGATGATTTTTACCATGCACATCACTGGCAATCGCTCCGCCGACGGTGACAAATTGTGTCCCGGGGGTGACGGGTAAAAACCAGCCTTTCGGAACAAAGACCTTCAGGATTTCGGCGAAGCTCACACCGGAGGCGCAATGTAAAATGCCTGTCTCTTCATCAAACGCTAAGAAATGGTCGAGATATTGAGTGGTGATAAGGGTGTTAGCAAGTGCACTGTCACCATAACTGCGGCCAAGCCCTCTAGCGACCAGTCCTGATAGACCAAGACTTGAATTAGCTTGAGCGGCAATCATTGATTGCACGGCGGGTGTATGCGCAGGTTTTAAGGGCGTAATCTCTATTTGTGGGTAACGACCCCATCCGCTTAGTTTCACAAATCGTCCTTATTTAAAAACATACTTTTTATCGAGTTGATATTTGACGTAATATCCAATTGCTAAACCGATAATACCCCCTATATAACGCATCTCTTTAGTCTGATAAATTGCATCAAAGGTAAACTCAAATCCCCAGAAAATTACCGTGGTAATCAATCCCATTACTGTATATAGATAAAAGGTCTTAGATCCATGCTGAATACTCACCGTTTGATATTGAAAAATATAGCGTTTATCGAGCCAGTATTTCAAGACTAAGCCCACGCCAGTCCCCACGAAAATAGACAATGTAATCGCAAAGGAGCCCTGGTAAAGCCTGATGGAAAGGTCTTGACCGGCGATGTTGGCCACAGTAGCGAATATCGCGAAAATCGTGTACATTAGTGCAATCTTCATTTATCACTCCATAATCCAAGAATCATCTAAATAATCGACTCGCCAGGATTGTTTTAAATGTGTTCCAAGAGAACACATTTAAAGGCGTTAGATTGCTTAAAAGTGCTGAAGGCACTGAGGTTAATTAATTTTATGAATTCTAACACTTCTACTGTCGCTAATAAATCGGTATTGCTTGGACTGGTAAAGTTAATGCGTCCACACCAATGGATTAAAAACGGCTTTGTGTTTGCGCCCTTGCTGTTTACCGGTCTGTTCTTGGATTTGGTTGCGGTCGGTCAGGCTTTGCTGGCTTTTATGTTGTTTAGCCTAGCGGCTGCGGCGACCTATGTGGTGAATGACCTTAAAGACATCGAGCAAGATAAGCAACATCCAGTCAAATCGCTGAAGCGTCCTTTAGCATCGGGCCTCGTCAAACCTTTGCAAGCCAAACAACTATTAGTGGGTTTATATGCAATTTTGTTGACTGGTTTTTGGTTTCAGCCCGCCGTTATGGGCGTGATTGTGGGTTATCTTCTATTAAATGTGGCTTATAGTTACTATTTAAAACACCAACCCGTACTGGATATTTTTACCATTGCTATCGGTTTTGTCTTACGGGTCTATGCGGGGGCGATGGCGATTGCTGTGCCTGTCTCCTCTTTGATGTTTGTTACGACCTTGTGTTTAGCCCTGTTTTTAGCCTCCATCAAACGCCGGCAGGAGCTGTTACAAACGAATCAACAAGGTCGAAAAGTATTGGCTTTGTATTCAGTCACTTTGATTGATCGTTATGCTGAAATTTCAGCAACGGGCGCTTTACTTTTTTATAGTTTGTTTGTCATGAATGTGCACCCAGAACTGATGGTGACCATTCCATTTGTGTTGTTTGGTCTGTTCCGTTATTGGTACCTCAGTGAAATGCTGGGAGAAGGCGAGTCGCCCACTGAAGCTTTAATGACTGATCACCAGTTATTGCTGACCGTCGTGGCTTGGGTCGGCGTATGTATCTGGGCACTCTGGCCAGCAGGCGGTTTGTAAATGGACGTTACTATGGATTTATCTTATATCGTGACCCCGTTTTTTGCTTGGTTGATCGCTGGATCAAGTAAGTTCCTCATCAATAGTTTTAAAGCCAAACAATTTGCCTTTGGTTTGATCGGTTATGGTGGCATGCCTAGTAACCACAGTGCAATTGTAAGCAGCATGGTGGCTTTAATCGCTTTTAAAGAAGGGTTTGAACATCCTGCCTTGGGTGTAGCGATTACGTTAGCGTTTATAGTGTTAATCGATGCAAACAGTTTA
The DNA here is from genome assembly GCF_000381085.1 of Thiomicrorhabdus arctica DSM 13458. Classification (GTDB taxonomy): domain Bacteria; phylum Pseudomonadota; class Gammaproteobacteria; order Thiomicrospirales; family Thiomicrospiraceae; genus Thiomicrorhabdus; species Thiomicrorhabdus arctica. The sequence goes on from NZ_KB905899.1 coordinate 23,076, forward strand.
CGTAATCAGGTTGGTCAGCAGGCAAAGGCGATTAATTTATTGAATCAAGACAAAGAGATACCAGACCTTCGAGAGCGTATGGGACATAGCAAATTAGAGCTTTTGGGTGGCATTGTCGTCGGTATCGTTACGGCTTATCTTGTTCATCTTGTTTTTTAAGTCGAGACATTTTCATTAATATTTCTCTGTATACAGACTGCTAAAAAAGGCGCTCTCTTGTCACATTCTCAATCATTAAGATCACTCTTCGCCACTCTTACCTTACAGCAACGTTGGTTGTTACTGGCCTTCATGGGTTTAAAAATGGCCTTGTTGTGGTTTGTGCCTTTGACGGGCGATGAAGCCTATTTTATTGTTTGGGGGCAAGAGTTGTCGTTGGGCTATTATGATCATCCACCAGCAGTGGGCTGGGTGCTTTATCTATTGAGCGGTATTGCTGACAACTTAGTGGTCTATCGATCGTTTGCTTTTTTTGCTGCCATCATAATTGCCTATCTGATTTACAAAATACTGAGATTACACCCTAAGATTGAACAAACCACAGCCTTTTATGTGGCGATGGCTTTTTTAGTATCACCCATATCTCTAATGTTTGTGGTTACCGCGAATGATACTGTGTTGGTATTCTTTTCTGTTTTAGGCTTTTTCTATTACGCCAAAACTCTTGCGCAGCCTACCGTGGTGAATGCATTATTCGCAGGCTTATTTTTAGGAATGGCATTTTTATCAAAATATTTCGCCGTTTTTATGTTGTTAGGGCTGGTTGTCTATAGTCTGATTTACATCAAACAATACGGCTGGAAACTCATCACTTTAATGGTCCTGATTGTTCTGGTCTTTGTGGCTGAAAATCTCTATTTTAACGCCACACATTGTTGGAATAATATTCTCTTTAATTTCTTCTCGCGTACGAAACAGAGTGCATTTGACGTCGGTAATGTTGTAAGTTATATCACAATAATTGTCGGATTGATCTCGCCGTTGGGCCTCTATTATCTAGTCCAACAAGCCAGATATCCGCAGGGTCTGACTTTACCTCCTATGATGCATCAAGTGTTATTTGCCAGTGCGCCATTGTTATTGGTTTTACTGTTGGTCAGCTTGACCAATCCGGTAGGTCTACATTGGCCTTTATTGGCGGTTACCTTGCTCTATGTGTTGTATGCACTTCTGCCACAGCAAAAACTAGTGACACTTTATCTCTTTAATGGCTACAGTTCGATGGTCATCGTTTTTGTTCTGCTTATCGCGCTAGGGTTTGTTAATCAGCTGGTTCCCGCCACACAAAAACATCATGTGGCCGTTTATACTCAGCCAGAAAAAATCTGTGCTTTACTGCCAAAATCGACTTTTTTTACCTTGGGGTACAGTAGTCAATCAGCTTTGTCTTATCACTGTCAAAATGACAATATTCACGTTTTTATGAGTGTTTCTAAATTTGGTCGTGAAGACGATAAGAAAACAAATTTTAAAGCGTTGGCAGGGCAGGATCTGAAGGTGTTTGTGACCAATGAGAAAGACATAGAAAAAATGAGACCTTTCTTTGATCATTTAGCGGTAGAAACGTTGAAAATAAGTGATGAGGTAAATTATTACCTGGTAGAAGGTCAAACATTTCATTATGGTTTCTATCGTGAACAAATCTTAAAAGTCGTGAATGAAAACTTTTATACCCCTCCCGAATGGTTTCCAGTGTTTTCTACATCGTGTGGCTTTAAAGAAAAATACGATTTTAATTGATGCATAATTTACATATTAACGATTAGCAGTAAAGTGACCAGGCCTGGTCACTTCTGTTTGGAAAGAAAACTCTAGTCTCTTTGCGCTTTACAAAGGCGTCTTGTAAGGCTGTCCTTCAATCTCTCTAACCAATTTAGGAACAAGGTAACCAGGCAGCTTTTGGCGCATGTTTTCATGCAATTCTAGTGCTTGTAAATCAGACACTTCAAAATGGCTCGCACCTTGCACTTTATCGAGTTGGTGAAGGTAGTAAGGCAATATCCCTTGATTAAATAAGGCATGACTTAAGTCGATTAATACGTCACTATTGTCGTTGACCTCTTTTAATAAAACCGTTTGATTGAGTAGCTGAAAGCCAGCTAATCGGTATTGTTGAAAGAGCTGAGCGGTCTGGCCACTGAGTTCGTTGGCATGATTACAATGCACGACTAATACTTTATTTAAACGACTCCGTTTAGCCCATTCTATGAACAGGGTTTCCGGTGCCTTACTCGGCGCAACCACCGGGGTTCTCGAGTGAATTCTTAGGGTTTTAATGTGAGGGATCTGTTCTATTTTTTCGATTAACGTGACAAGTGCAGCTTCCGACAAACTCATCGGATCTCCACCACTCAAAATGACTTCATGAATGCTCTCATCCTGATTGATCAATCCTAAGGCTTTGTGCCAATGGCGCTGATTGATCTGCTGTTCGTAAGGAAAGTGACGGCGAAAACAGTAGCGACAGTGTATATCGCATTTTGGACTGGCGATCAGCAGAACTCGGCCATGGTATTTGTGAATTAGACTTGGGGTCGGGTTATTGTTTAAATCGCCCACAGGATCAAGACTGAAACCCGGCACTTGATTGGTTTCAGCGAGCACTGGTAACACTTGCTTTAATAACGGATCTAAAGGATTACCAATTTCAATCTGCGCTAAAAAATCAGCCGGAATTTTGAGCGGGAATTCGCTCTGCGTGAGAGCCCCAATATCTAAAGCACTGATTTGCAACGTTTGACACAACTCTTTAACGGAAAAATGCTTGATGGATTTGGTCGTAGGCTTATTGGTTTGGGGCATAGGGAATATTTGTCATTGCTTGTAAGTTTTATCGGGATTCAATAGACTCCGCTGTAAATGTTTTACAGTTTACGTTAGAATACCCAGATTATAATTTTATATTCTATGACAAGTATTCGGGTAAAGATATGGCAACGTACAGCACAACTGAGTTTAAGGGTGGTTTAAAGTTTTTAATGGATGGACAACCATGTTCGATGGTTGACAATACACAGGTTTCACCAGGTAAAGGTCAGGCCTTTAACCGCGTTAAATATCGTAACCTTGTCACGGGTAAGTTAGTGGAGAAAACCTTTAAATCGAATGAAAAGGTTGATGCTGCGGATGTAGTTGATACTTCGTTGCAATATTTATATACCGATGGTGATTTTTGGCATTTCATGGATGCTGTGACGTTTGAGCAATTCCAGGCCACTGAATCTGCCGTTGCGGATGTTAAAAAATGGCTAGTCGAACAAGATGAATGTATGGTGACGTTATTTAACGGTCAGCTCATTGCCGTAACACCGCCAAAACAAATCACCTTAGAAGTGACAGATACCGATCCAGGTTTAAAAGGCGATTCGGCGGGGACTGGTGGTAAGCCAGCAACCCTTTCAACGGGGGCGGTCGTTCAGGTGCCTCTATTTGTTCAGATTGGCGAAATGGTCATTGTGAACACTGAAAAAGGTGAGTACGTCTCCCGTGCGAAGTAATCGCTTTAGCTTTCTAGCTAGCTTAGAATGGGATTGCCCGCATAGATGAATTCAAATTCTAAACGTTCCATGTTAATTAAACGCTCGCAACTGCTTCAACAGTTGCGGGCGTTTTTTTATGCCCGATCGGTTATTGAGGTCGACACTCCAATGTTGTCTGCCGGGGGTGTTCCGGATGTCCACCTATCGGCCCTGAGTACGCGCGTGCAAGTTCCCGGGGTGCGCGACCCTCAACTGTTTTACCTGCCGACGTCACCGGAGTATCCGATGAAGCGATTATTGTGCGAGGGCAGTGGTGATATTTTCTATCTTGGAAAAGTGTTTCGTGATGGTGACTTAAGCCCCAGGCATCAAGTCGAATTTACGATGCTCGAATGGTATCGCCTCGGTTTTTCGATGTTTGAATTAATGGATGAAGTCGCCACTTTAATTAATACATTCCTAAAGCGACCTTTAAATATAGAACGCCTTAGTTATCAGCAAGGCTTTGCAAAATATGCAGGAATTGAGGATATCTTGACGGCTTCGGCAGAAAGCTGTCAGGCCTGTCTGAAACAGCATGGCGTTGCGGAAATTGTTGGGGTGGCGGCAGAAGATAAAGCTTTGTGGGAGCAGTTGATACTGACTGAAGTGATTGAGCCACAATTGGGTCTAAAGGAGGGCAAAATTGCGATGACCATCTTGTTTCACTTTCCTGCCAATCAAGCTTCATTGGCACAAATTTCTGTCGATAACCCTCTGGTTGCTGAGCGTTTTGAACTGTTTGTAAATGGCATGGAGCTGGCAAATGGTTACCATGAATTGATTGAAGCCGACTTATATCAAGAACGTTTTAATACCGCTTTAATAGAGCGACAACAATTGGGCTTTAAAAGTATTGCTTTAGATAAGCAGTTATTGACCACGTTAAAAAATCAGCCCTTACCCGACTGCAGTGGGGTGGCCTTGGGTGTGGATCGTCTGTTTGCACTACAGCAAGGGTTTGATGATATTGCTTTAGGTATCGCTTTCGGTCTTGAGGACTGTTGATCAAGGTTTACCTGCTTTTAATAATTGTGTTTTAACCTATTTTTAAAATGACCAGGCCTGTTCAAGTGTCCAGAAACCTTTTCAATATTTTAGCTGATAAGTAAAAGTAGGGGGATTGACGGGGGGTGTATACTACTAACAGTGTTTTGTTTTCTAAAACAATGGGAGTTTCATTTGGAGCTCTCAATTCCCTCATATATAGGAGTTGTTCATGTCTGAAATTCCCGTTACCAAGCGTTCGGTCATTGTTTTGTTTTCTGATTCTAAAAGTCCTAGTTCACACCGTGTGCGTCTAGTCGCTAAAGAGAAAGATATCCCAATAGAAATTATTGAAGTAGATGTCGATAACATGCCAGAAGACTTACTTGAGTTGAATCCTTATGGTACCTTGCCGACTCTAGTTGACCGTGAGCTGGTTTTATATGATCCACAAGTAATTATCGAATATTTAGATGAACGTTTCCCACACCCTCCACTTATGGCGGTAGATCCAATTTCTAAAGCGCGTTCACGTCAAATGTTACGTCAAATTGAAACAGAATGGTATCCTCTCGTTGACACGATTGTTAACAGTGATGACCAGGCGGCTGTTAAAGTGGCTCGCAGAAATTTACAAGAGCGTCTTATTCAACTGATTCCAGCATTTGAACACAAGCCCTACTTTATGAATGAAGAATACTCTTTAGTTGATATCAGCATGTCTGTATTACTTTGGCGTTTACCTTCTTTAGGGATTGAATTGCCTAAATCTGCTAAGCCTATCGTTGATTACGCTGAAAAAGTGTTAGGACGTGAAATGTTCTTAGAAAGCTTATCGGATGATGAAATTGATATGCGAGATGTGATCTAATTGATTTTTGCTATTAATAAGGTGTTGTTATGATTTCTAATCGATCTTATATTATTCGTGCGATGTATGACTGGATCGTTGATAATAATTGGACACCGCATGTTCAGGTTGATGCTCATTATCCAGGGGTCGATGTACCACAAGCTCATGTTCAGGAGGGGGTCATTGTTCTTAATTTGGCACCATCCGCCGTGGTGGGATTATCGATGAAAAATGACTGGTTTACCTTTAAAGCACGTTTTGGAGGGATTGAAACGACTTTAAACTTTCCACCAGAAGCTGTTTTAGCCATTTTTGCACGTGAAAATGGCCAAGGTATGCCGTTTCCGCCAGAGCCTTACCCTGAGGAGCTTTTGCAGGGTAAGGAAGAGAACTTGGAAACAAGCCCTCGGCTGTCTGCGGTAGAGAAGAAAACGGATTCAGAAAAAAGTGCAGTAAAGTCGTCTTCTGATAAAAAGAAGCCTAGTCTGTCAATCGTTAAGTAGCGGTTGTGAAACGGGGTGATTAAGAAAATTTTATCAAAGATAGTCTTCAACGGCCATGTTAAACCGTTGGTTTAACGCTTTGTTTTGAAGGGTTCGATAATCGACAGTTCTGGAAAAGCCTGCTTTATTGCAGGCTTTTCTGTTTCTGGAAACAGCAATTTAAGGTTGGGCCCTGCGTCCATCGTAAAGTAGACAGCAATACCTTGTTCTCTTAACTGCCAAACGGTTTGCATTGCGGCGACCGACTCAGGTTGCCAATAGACAATTGGCGGCCACGTCGCCATCATGGTGGCATGCATACTTAATGCATTATGCTCAGCAGTCTGGCCGAGCAGATTGAAATCTTGCTGTTGAATTGCTTGCAAGATTTTCGCCATATCCTTTTCCGCTTGCTTGGGCCAAGCCTGGTATAAATCACAGTTGTTAACGGTGTTTTGCATGCCTAAAGTCGAACTAATCGGTTTCTGTGCGACATCAACTTTAACAAGACCCACACAGAGCCCGGGCCATGGAGTATCAATGGGCTCTGCAAAACTATCCATGCCGTCTGCCTGTCGGCCCATATGCCAAATGGAAAATCCTGAAAACAGTGAACGACTGGCGCTACCACTGCCTAAGCGAGCCAGTAATGAGAGTTGTTGAGATGCGAGTTGCCAAGCAAACAAGTCATCTAATGCTAAGACCAGTGCGGCATAACCTGAGGCCGAAGAGGCCAGGCCTGCTGCAGTGGGTACCGTATTCGTTGTCACGACATCAAAGAAAACAGTGGCGGTTCTGAAAGGATTCAAAAAATGGGATAAGCGTTTAACAAACGGGTTGCTGGGCTCTAATAATTTTCCATTTAACCTAACGGAGTCTTGTCCCGCTTGAGCAATCTGAATAGTGGTTTCTGTGCCTAAGCCGGGGAGGCTGATAGAGACGCTGCCATTCATAGGTAAGTTCAAGACTTCATCGCGTTTGCCCCAATACTTACTCAGTGCAATATTGACAGGTGCGATACCTTTACCACTTCGTTTCACCGCGGTGAGTTTAGGATTGCTTTCAGGGTGATGTCCAATGACCTGGTGCACAAAGTTTTGTTGTTGGCGCTGTTTACTCATGTTGGCTGAGTCCCTTTTTAAGGTCTGTTTTTGTTGTACGTTCGCTAGGAATAGCGCGTGTCATTGCACCTTGCACAGTGATATTAACGTGTAGTTGTTTATAGCTTTGTAGAATTGTCTTGCATGAATCTGGACAGTTTTGTAAAGAGCCTAAACCGATGACGCAATCTCCAAGTCCTGAGCCTGATATTTTAGCCGCGTGAATACTCGGACACGTTGCCAAGGTTTCGATTAAAAGTGATAACGTGGCATCATTTACGCCCAGTTGCGTCATCAACTCTTGATACGTTTTGAACAGGCTATAAAACCGTGTTAGGTTTTGCTGTTGTAAGGCTTCAAAAGCCGCCAAAGTGGTAAGCCCCATCTGTTGATAGAGAGAGGCTAACGCGGTGGGTCGAGTTAACCACTGCTTGGCGACGACTTCTAAGACTTCTGCGGTTGGAGTTTTATAACCGGCATAAATCAAACTGACTGGAAAGTCCTGATTAAGTTGCATCAGTGATTTAATTTCTAGTGGCTGTTGATCGGAGTGCGGCTGAAAATAAATAACCCCTCCGCTTAAGCTTGCGGCCAAGTCCGTACCAGAACCCCGTCCTTGAATCTTTAAGATAAGAGAATGACCGATTGCAAACAGTTCAAGGATTGATTTCTGTTGGTGTGTGATTTCGTTTAAACCACTGAGCATAGCTGCTAATACGGCTGCAGAGCTACCTAAGCCAATCGTTGAAGAAAAATCACTGCGAATACGAATCGTTAGTCCAAAAGGTAGGCGGTCCGCAAAGGCTGCAAGTGCATGACAGACAAATTTCAGTTTGGGGTGAATGGCTTCGGTTTGAGTGAGCAAGCTTTGAAGGTTGGTCATGTGGTTAGCCAGCGCTGAGTGAATATGGATTTCGCTGTCAGGGCGGCTTTGCCAATCAATATGGATGAACTGATCTAGGGCACAGGCGATCGCTGGGTGCCCGTAAACCACGCTATGCTCTCCTAGCATCATGCTATTGGCAGGTGCGGTACTCTGCCATTTTAAGGGCAGGTGGTATTTTATTGGGTGTGTTAGAGGCATTTAAGCTCTCTTTTCGCTTTCAATGACATTGCATTCAATGGCTTTGGTATATAAATGTAACGGCAGGCATTCATAATCGTAAGTTTCACACAAAGCATAAGGCGGGTCTTCAGAGATGCATAGCACTATGCCGGCATTGTCACCTGATATACTGCCAGCCCCACATATTTTGGCGGCGGCATGATGTTGATTTTCAAGTCTGTCGATAAAGCCTTGAACCTTGGCAGGGACAACTCCTATGTTAAAGAGCAATTTTTGATTTTTTCGAATGGCTCTTTTAACCCCTAACGAATCTTCTTCCGACCATGCTTCCATCAGCCTCCGTGTCACTTTTTTAAAACTTTTCCAACAGGATTTATTATCTGCCCACTCTTGTTTAACGTGCTCAACACATTGTCCTGTGGTGCTCAATGGTTTGCCGGTATCAATCAGCCATGCGTTAAAATTTTGTGCATTAACGCGCTGTATGGGTAAATTTGATTGGTACTGCAATAATCCACCATAGATGAGGGTGGCTGGATCAATGCCACTGGATTTACCATGCTGCCGACATTCGATACGCTGTGCCAGTGCAAGTAAAGCATCATTTGAAAGGTCAAAATTGTGATGTTTTATTAGGGAGGTTAATAAGCTGAGGATGACGGCCGCGGAGCTACCCAAGCCTCTACCTATATAAGCGTCTGAATATATTTTGAACTGCCAATCACCTGCTTTAAGTGGACAGAGTTCTTCAAAGTGAAAGAGGGTGTTAAGGATAAGGTCTATAGGTTTTGTCAATACGGATTGAATGGCACCTGACTTGTGTTGGAATAAAAGGTATCGGGACTCTATTTCAATACACATTTTTTGCCATATCTCATAGGGAAAACAGTGCTTTTGTTGAAAATCAACGAGTTCAATGGTGACTGAAAACAGCGTGCTTGGAGTATATTCACATTCACAGTAAGTTGGCAGGTCTATTGCCATGCTCAAAGCAGGGCATTGGTATAAAACGGCATGCTCACCAGAGAGTATCAATTTAGCCGGTACAAAGCAGAGCGTTTTCATAGGGGTCTCGCTTAACGATTAATTGTCCATCTTTTCATAGTAGCGTTTGTGGTCTTTAATGCCAGCCAATCGGTAAGGTCCATAATTATTGATGTTTAAAACAATATTTTCATCTGAAGCCCCCATCTGTTGATGGAACTCTAAATACTGTATATAGGTCAGGGGGGTTCGCTTGTCGATTTGTGCTTTATGCTTTTCAGTCATTAAAACGCTTTGATAACCGGGTTGCATTACCCCCGTAAAGAACTCAGCGACACAGCCAGAGCCATAGCTAAAGAAACTTACTCGCTTGTTTTCTATGTTGGACGTAAGGTTGTCCAATAATGAGATGAAGCTGATAAAGAGTGAAGCACTATAGCTGTTACCAATTATACGGTTATAGAGTTGGCCTGGTAAAGTTTGCGCTTCAAACTGTGCTTGCGTCAATTTCACGCCGGCTTTTCTTACCAAGGTCTGATGTGCTTTTTCGGCCATTTTGGTGAAAGGGATGTGATAGCAGAAGTAATCAATATCAGTAAAGCTTTTGCCAGTCGATTCAGTAAAATGTTCCCACACCTGTTTCAGGCTGTTGAGGTACACTTTGGTTGAATATTTACCATCCACCAGTGCTGTTGTTCTGCTATTAGGACGCCAGAAATCCATAACATCATCCGTGTAATAGCCTGAACCAGGTTCGATTTCAAGAATGCGTGGAGACTCTGTCACCAACATCGCGACAGCGCCGCAGCCTTGGGTTGCTTCACCCGACGTCTCCAAGTCGTATTTGGCAACATCCGCTGCAATTACGAGGATTTTCTCTTTTGGATTGGCTTTGACTAGGGCCGTCGCCATCTGTAATGCTGCTGCGCCAGCATAGCAAGCCTGCTTAAACTCTACGACGCGACATCGGTTAGACAGATTCAGAAGGCCATGCAGAAAAACACCCGCTGACTTCGATTGGTCAACCCCTGATTCGGTTGCAAATAGCACGGCAGAAATCTCACTAGAATTAATTTTCTGTAAAATGGGTGCCGCTGCTTTGGCAGCCAAACTGACGATATCTTCATCTGGCGATGCAATCGACATTTTTTCTTGGCCAATGCCGACATAGAACTTATCTACATCAATATTTTTTTCGGCTGCAAACGTATCTAATCCTAGATAGTAGTTGGCAGTCGCAAAATGGAGTAAATCGATACCTACTTTCATAGTGAGAATGGATTCTTTTTCTTAAATGATTTTTATTTCTTTACTGACTTAAAAGGCTTAAATGCCCAGAAAATTTCTCCGGCGTTCAAGGCAGCAGTAAAGCGCTATTCAAATGCAAGTCATCGACACTGTCGATGCCTAACAAGAATTGTGCAGTCACAAACTCTTGTTTAAATTGTTCGATTGTCTGCACCACCTTTTCGGTGGATTCCAATGCGGGTGTCAATAAAGGCGCGGCGACACCACATAAACGACCGCCCATTATAACAGCTTTTACCATGTCTATACCGTTGCGTATGCCGCCACTGGCAATAATTTTTGCTTTCGATTGGAAGGGTTGGCTTAGCTGTAAAGCCTCAACGGTAGTTAAGCCCCAGTCCTGAAAAGTAAAACCAAGCGGGTTATCCGCTCGGTGCGCTTCAATACGACTCCATGAAGTGCCGCCTCTGCCAGCTACGTCAAAGTATGTAATGCCTGCTTGGAGTCCGAGTTCAATATCCTTAGGGGATAATCCTGCACCAACTTCTTTAAGGATGATGGGCACATCCAACTGCTGTGAAAGCTGATGGATTTTATCAGCTAACCCGGCAAAATTGGTATCGCCTTCGGGTTGGATAACCTCTTGCAAAGGATTAAGGTGTAAATACAGTGCATCAGCCTGTAACACTTCAATTGCCCGTCTGGCTTCATCAACGCCAAAGCCATAGTTTAGTTGAACCGCACCTAAGTTGGCTATAAGGGGAATGCTTGGCGCGTATTGGCGTAACATAAAACTTTGCTTGGCAGCATCCTCAAGGATCATCGCGCGTTGCGATCCGACCGCCATCGGTACTTGGCAAATTTCAGCCGCTTCTGCTAGATGACGATTAATGCTTCCCAAGTTGGTCGCAGCACCGCCTGTCATGGAGGCAATCAGAAAAGGGAATGAGATGGTTTTACCTAAAAACTGGCTGGTGGTATCGATTTGCTTAAGGTTGCATTCAGGCAGGCCGCGGTGCGTTAACCTAATCTGATCAAAACCGCCTTGTTGACGTTCTACTAAAGGGTCGTGTAGTACGGCATCGATATGTTCTTGTTTACGTTGTGTCACTTGTTGCGAGACAAAGTCAGCTTTCGTGGGTGTTTTAGAATGTGACATCTAACTGCGCTCTAATTTGATGTGCGCTTCCATCAGTTCACCAGGATTTGTCTGCGCGGCCAGTAAAGAGAGTTCTCCGCAGAAAGCGGTTGCCCCTGCGATACAAGCCAAACGACGAGCATTAACACCAGGTTCGACATCCTTGCGAGCGCACCCTAATTGTTCTAGGTTGTCTAAAACAAAATCTAAGCCTTTGCCATTGCCGACGGTGCCGACAATTAAATTTGGAAGCGTTGTGGAGAAATACAGATCACCATCAGCAGTGACTTCGCAATGGTTAATGGCTTGAGAACCTTCTACGATATTGGCGGCATCTTGACCCGTCGCCAAATAAAAGCCCAACAACATGTTTGCCACATGGGCATTCGCACTTCTTAGGCCACCAGAGATAATGCTACCGATCAGGTCTTTTTTAATGTGGAGATCAACCAAGGCTTCTGGAGTCGTTTTCAGGAACCGTTTGCAGAACTTTCTGGGTATGGTGGTTTCGCAGACTACATATTTACCGCGTCCCAAAATGCCATTGACGGCAGAGACTTTTTTGTCAGTGCAGTAGTTAGCTGAAATGGAGACATATTTCAGATCGCTATAAGTCTCTAAAATCCAAGGAATCAATTTATCCGCAGCATTGGTCACCATGTTATGGCCTGAAGCATCGCCAGTATCAAATTCCAAACGTAAATAGATGAGATTACCCACTATCTGAAAATGAGTATCCAGTAACTTGGCAAAACGACTGCTTTGAGAAACCACGGCTTGCAAATCGGCATGGCGACTTTGAATATCTCGTAAACGTAAGGTGGCAATACCCGCATTCGGGGCTTCTAATAAAATAGAGCGTGTCATACGTTCATCAACAACCGTGACTCGAATGCCACCAGAGTGCGCTGCAACGCGTGCGCCTCGAGCAACCGACGGCCACAGAGGGGTTTCATAGGTTGCCATGGGGACCATCATATCGTCTACTTCAACATCCCCGATTAATTTGAAAGGACCAACTGATTGCATTGGGACGGAAGCATAGAGTATTTGTGGGTTTCGTTTAATATCAGTCATAGCACTTATTATAAATGAGCCATTTGCGATAAATACATAAATACCATAAATAAAATAGTAAAAGAGAAAGTTAACCCTTGAATATGAGAGGAAAGACCTTATATTTAATCGTAAGAAAACGTGTTTGGAATGGTTAACGTCACTAATAGACAAATATCGTTGTCTATTCTGCCGATAAAGTATTTCAACCACGATTTAAACGTTAATTAAAATATAAATAAAGGAAGGTCTCATGGCTTTAGCGACAGCACGTCATATTTTGGTAGATTCAGAAGAAAAATGTAACGAACTAAAAGATCAAATTGCCAATGGAGCTGATTTTGCTGATGTTGCAAAAGAGCACTCCAACTGCCCATCAGGGGGCAATGGTGGAGATTTAGGTCAGTTTGGTCCAGGAATGATGGTTCCAGAATTTGATAAAGTTGTTTTTAGTGCTGACATCGGTTCTGTTGAAGGTCCGGTCAAAACCCAGTTTGGTTACCACTTATTAGAAGTGACTAGCCGTAGCTAACGGCGATTAATGTCCGTTTAATCAAAACGCTGCATTCAAAGAAAAAAGCCGTAAACAACCAGGCCTGGTTGTTTACGGCTTTTTTTATGCGACATCTAAAGGAATCAGTTTAACGGTTCCTATCATTTTTGGTCTGTTTGGCCACATAGAATTTTGCTTTTGGTTATTTAGAATGACCTAGGGTATTTTTAGGAATAAAATTTCTAACAGAGCAATGCTAGAACCGACTGGTAAATCCGCTAAAAGCTGCAAAATCCTGGGCTTTACTGGCTAAACCAAACTTTGACCCAATATCCCATTGGAAATTGGCTGAAGTTTGCCAAGTGAACCCTAAACTTGCATAAGGTAAATAATTGTTCTTTAAATCGACTTCACCGATGTATTCGACATAACCCTCTATCCTTGAGTTAACGTCATATCCCAAGACGGCCGTATGACTCCAAACCCAATCATGTTGATTTTGAGTTTCGTTATACAGATAATCGCCCTGCAACTGCAGACCCACGCCATAATCAGAGATATTGGTACCGTAGGTCATAATCACTCCGCCTTCAAATTCCTTATTGCTCAAGCGACCATTGTGCACTTTAAAATAGGGCAGTAATGCCATAGCACTTTCAGAAGAGTCATTTCCCCATAGATTGATTTTGCTCCGAATTTGAATGTCGCCAGATGATCTAATACTGTTTTCATTGCCATTGGTTTTAGTGACATTATCGATATAAGGCGTGAGCACCACTTGAAGGTCAATGTTATCGGACACACCATATTTAATGTTGGTTTCTAATGCTGACCAACGAATGTTTTTAGTACCATTCGCATCGTTAAAGCGATACGCGAGTAACGAGGACTCTATCTGGACATGTCCCTTATCGACCGTTTGTGGGCTTTCGGTCGCATCAGGCCTATCGGCCGCCAGAGGACGGAGCTCAGCAGAGGCTAAATTGGGAATAAAGGGCAGTAAGCTGGTAGCGGTTAATGTGGCGAGTAGTGTACGCATGCTGAGGTTACCTATGGTTATTGTTATGAATAGCTAGGTATTGTAAATTAAAGTTAGTCGTGATGAAGTAAATAATTAGTCTTGGCTAATCTTTGTGGCGGGAAAGCTCCTCTCTGAATGTGTCGAGCTTGCGCAAAAAAATGATGGTCTTAAAGGTGAGGTAAAAATATCGGTGGCGGAAGGGTGAATAGGTAAATGTCATCTAACAGGTTCAAGCAAACTTATCAGGTCTGATAAGTTTGCTTCGATGGCTTTGAGGGTGTTTAAAGAGGCAGGCTAAATTGTTATGAATTAAATCATGCCTTTTTTCTGTGCGGCTAACCCAATCAGATAGTAGCTGATTATGACAATGAATGGCAGCCAGAGCTTGTCGACTTGGCCAATAGTTTGACTCATCAAAGGCGTAAGGAACGAAGTAAGGAAAGCGAAACCGAAAGCACAAAAAGCCACAAATAAACTGATGCGTAAAAAAATCCTTAGGCTACCGATCTGTTTTTTAACAAACGATAAAATATCGTTACCATAGATGACGAGCAAGGTCGCCACCATGGAGAGAACGATTTCATTTAAATAAGTTTTCATCAAGCTTGAAAGGCTATTGATGAGGTCAGTGATAAAGTTTAAATCCACAGAAAACTCCGTTATTCATTTCAGGGTAATTGAAGTCATATACTATAAAAGGCAAATTCAAATTTGGCAATACACTTTAAATTTTGAAATAAAAAAAGGCACTCGTCTCAACTAACGCCTTTGAAGCCTTTCTAACGGTGGACTTTTTTAAAAGTTAGTTCGGATGAAAATTGAATTTTTGACCACTCAATACCGCTTCATACATTAAACCGCCCTTGGCAATGTTAAAGACCGCCATACCTTTGTAATATTGACCTTCGGCTTTGACATACTGGTTACCGGCATTGGCGGTCGCAGAGGTGCCTTTGGTCGAAGCCTCAGCGGCAACACCCGCAGTAATGACAACTGCAGAAGCATTTACACCAAATTCAAAATTACCACTGGTAAACTCATCATAAGACCTTTGATCCTGGAAGAAAATGATTTGGCTATAGGCTTGTCCACCGAATTGGAAACCAATGGAGGCTTGCGTCATTTCTGTTTGACCGGTGTAACGCCCTTTTTCATAAACTCGGCCTTGACCATAAGCGCCGCCAATGACAAAACCGACCTTACCAATGGTTGGAAAAACAGCATAACCGTAAGCGTGTTCAAAGAAGTTTCCGGCCTTAGAGTTTTTAAAGGCTGCTAAGGTAACATCATATTCTGCTTCATTGATATTTTGCGTCATTTGCGCTTCTGATTCAGTAAAGTCATCATCCGCATGAATCGCTGGTGATAAAACGGTAAAAGCCGTTAGAAATAGTGCCGAAAAGCGAAGGTGTTTAAACATTGCAATCATCCTTTTAGTAAATGAACTTATTAAGGCTCATTCTAATCTTTATCAGACCAATAGGGAAATGACAACCTTAAAAAATAGTGGAAAAAGATTGAAGGTTTTTTGGCATATAAACAAGTTGATAGGGGAGTGAACGTGCTTAACAATTTAGAAACTTGAGTTGAATTGTGTAGAATGGAATCAAAAAAAAAAGACGACTCTTATTGGCATCAGTAAAGTCTCTGGTGTCATGCACTCCGTTTATACTATAGTAGTATACTGCTAAGTATATTGACTTACAGTAGAGCCTTGATAAAATTTCAATCATGTCGTTAAAACCAGATGCCGTGGCAGAATGGACAAGCCGTTTTTGAAGTTCCTGTGAACGCTGCTTTTAGCTTGGTGAGCATTGAGAAGACTAAATGGAATATAATTTCCCACCGCTTTTTAACGCTTTTGACCGACTAAGGCCTCATGAAAAATACATAAAGGATGAACTCTTATGAGTTTGATTAAAACCTCATCGACTTATATTTCTGTCATTAGTGTGTGGTTTTTGCCATGGACAGTGATGGCACAACCGGCTGCAATCGCAATGCCGGATATATACAGTGCGCAGACCGCAAAGCAGATTTTAATGCAGGGTGGAAACGCCGTGGATGCTGCTGTAGCCTCAGCATTTGTATTAGCTGTGACTTACCCAGAAGCGGGTAACTTAGGCGGAGGTGGGTTTCTAACATTATTTGAACCTAACAAACAGTCTAATAACGCCACTCATGAGCCGAACCAAGGTAAGAGTTACTTTTTAGACTATCGTGAAAAAGCCCCTTTAGCGGCATTTCGTGATCTTTATTTGGATAGCAATAAGGCTGTGGTTCCATATCGCTCCTTAGTGGGTTATCAAGCGTCGGGGGTTCCGGGAACGGTTCGAGGGATGTGGAAAGTTCACCAACGTTTTGGTCATTTGCCATGGAAGCGCTTATTGTCATCGGCCATACAATTGGCTAAACAAGGTTTTGTTGTCTCCGAGCCTTTAGCGCAACGAGCGATTTGGTATCAACAGTGGATCATTGATAAATCGCCAATTCCGCTCAATTATACAGCGTATTTTGCAGACCTCAAAACCAACAGCATTTTTAAACAGCCAGAACTGGCGAAGACCTTAACGTTAATTGCGGAACAGGGGGCGGATGCTTTTTATACGGGCAAAATAGCCCAACAAATTGTTAAGCAAATGCAAAAACCAGAATCCATGGCTGATAAGGGGTTGATTACATTAGCGGATTTAAAGGGGTATCAAGCCATTTGGCGACAGCCCGTTCAGGGACAATGGCAAGGGCGTACCATTGTGTCTGCACCACCGCCTAGTTCTGGCGGTATCGCAATTATCCAATTGTTAAAGATGAAGTCCTTATTAGAGGAGAGCCACAAACCGAGTTGGCTTAAAGCAGAGGCCAATCTACCGGAGCAGGCTTTTAAAGCGCATGTGTATGCGGAGTTGGAAAAACGAGTTTATGCTGACAGAGCCTTTTATTTAGGCGATCCCGATTTTATTGACGTACCTATTAAACAACTCATCTCGGAGACTTACCTTACGTCTCGAATTAAAGGTGTGTTGCTGGACAACATATCCGATACTGAAAGCCTTAAACCCGGAAAATTAGAATCGCCAGAAACCACGCATTTTTCTATTATCGACAGTCAAGGAATGGCGGTTTCGAATACCTACACTTTGAATATGCCTTTTGGCAGTGGAGTGGTAATCGAAGGGGCTGGCTTTTTGATGAATGATGAAATGGATGATTTTAGCACTAAGCCGGGTGTCGCCAATGTATTTGGTGTCGTCGGAGGCAAGGCAAATGAAATCGCTCCGAGTAAAAGGATGTTATCGTCTATGTCGCCGACCATTGTTTTAAAAGGTGGGCAGGTTGAAATGGTCGTTGGCACACCCGGTGGCTCAACGATTATCACTTCGGTTTTTCAGGCAATTGTCAATGTGGTCGAATCGGGCATGAGTGCCCAACAAGCAGTGGATGCTCCACGAGTACATCATCAACTATTACCCGTAAACCAAATTGCATATAATCCAGAATTGTCCGATGCAACCAAAGCAGCACTGGAGTTAATGGGTTATCACCTAAAGCACAACAGTTACATGGGCGATGTGCAACTCATTGCTAATATTAATGGACACTGGCAAGCGGCGTCTGATAAACGAGGGCAAGGCGTTTCTGAGGTATTTTCACTAGATTAATTCACTTTAAATCTAGAAGCATTAAATCATCAAAACAGTTTGTGGAAAAAGGGGTGATTCAGTCTCTTAAAAAGTGACTATTTTTCTTGAAGCGCACTTTTTGCGGACGACTTTAAGTCTTGTGTCATTTTTGCCACCTGTGCTCTGGCTCTGGAAAATTCAAGATTGGTGATTCCTAATTTAGCCATGGAATCCGAACTACTACTTTGTATTTCTTCCGTTACATAACGTTTATCTTCTGTGTGAGCCACCACTGAGCGTGCAATATTCAGTAAATGAACCAATTCATAAATATTATGCTCCGAATCATCGATCTTTTGGTGGTCAGTACCTTGTAATAAGATCGCGCCATAGAGTGAGTTTTTGACATGCCATTTTTTTGCAACATACACTCCAATAAATTTCGCACTGGTGCCAAACGTTTCCATCTCTCTTTCGGAGGCCGTAGAAGGGCTTAATAAACTCTTTAAGTAATGTGTTTTATAAGTAGAGCTATCGTAACGGCTTAAGACGATATAACCGACGTTATGCAATAAACCAAATAAATAACAATCACTTTTAGAAATATTTAATCGACCTGAAAGCTCAGCCAGAGCAATCGCAACTTTAATGGAGTGATTGATAATATCGGCACTGTCATCCGCAGATTCAAACACATACTCAATGGCATTCGAAAAAAACAGGGTAAATACGCCTTTGACTCCTAATATATCAACCGCTTGCTTGGCAGTGGTCACCTCTTTTTTAGACACAAAAGAGGAGACCGCGAGAAAGCGAGTGAGTAATTTGGGGTTACGACTAATGCACTGCGCAATGACAACTGTATTTGGATTTTTATGCAGTGACTCATCTTGCAGGGCAGCCACTTCATTAGGAATTTTTGGCAGTTTTGCTTTGCTTAAGATGTTCGCGGCGATCGCTAATCGTTGTTTCATGCAACCCTTTTGGGTATAAAGTCGGCTTATTGTAGGTAATAAGACGTTCTAGATAGGAATTGAACCACCAAGCATGCTATTTGTCTAGAGAATAAAAACCCTAGAGATTGTGTGATCGTAACGAATTGATATCATTTGTTTGATTAAAGTGGTAGCAATGACCACTGTATATTGCATTTGCCTTATTTTTAAAAAGCTTCAGTCTTGGCATGTGAACCCGTATGCAAGGATACCGGTTCAAATGTCATGAATGAATTAAGGGTTATGTCGCCACAAAATAGGTGACGGCAATAATTGCAATGATGATGAATGTGATAACCCACTTATTCTTTAAAGAAAGCATGCTATTTTTCTGACCTTTTGATTTAAAAACGTCAACGCCTTCAATGTGTGCATTATAGGCCCGGTTCTTGCCGTCGTCTTGTACTTGAATTTGATAAGTGATGACATCACCAATGGTCGGGCGACGAGTCATTTGCTTTAGTTCTGAGATGTGAATGAATATGTCGCGGTCTTCATCTTCAGCACCAATAAAACCAAAGCCTTTTGAATCGTTCCATCGCTTTAGTTGACCTTTGTATGTATTGTTGTCCGTTGAACTCATTTATAACACTCCTAACACTTAATCTTGGAAAAATTGAAACTACAACTCTTTTTGTCGATAGTCGACTCGTACAAAAACTCTATTAGAGACCATTGCATGAGTCAAATACGAGAGAAAAATTAGATAAAATTTTACTGATTAAGACGGAAAACGTAGTTAATAGCTAGCTATTGACAAGTTTTTCAACGAAAAGCAGTGACATTTTAGCCATTTTTATTCGTTTATGGTCCCGTGCAAAGGTCTCTATTATATTAACCTGATTGGATTCTGTCTCATTTCTTGTGAGATTTTAAAAAATCAGGACAAACTCTTTAAATCTTTAATTCTGAAGCAACGTGAATAAAGAGGGGCTAAATTCTAACGAGCTCTTAATGAAAAGCTATCCGTCGCTTTCAGCTTTATAATCGTGGGATTCGGCGTTTTGTGATCGATTAACCAGGCCAATTCATCTTGTAGGTTGGCATCATCAATCACTTGTTGCCATACGCGTTCATCGGCATTCCAACGATAGCCGCGTGATCGTAGGGCATCTTTAACGGCAAACGGTGCGCCACTGGCTTTAATCAGAGATTTACTTTGGCGGATTGAGTGCAGTAAATAATAAAAAGCCGGCTGTTTATCTTCTGATATGGGGATGGACAGAAGCTGACAAAGTGCCTGCACATCATCTAAAGCACGGTGGGCACCGTAAAAAAACTGCCCCACCTTCCAGCATAAAAATTCTTGGCTGCGCGAGCTAACATGGGCTAGATTTTGCCAATCTATTTGAGCGACTGAGCATCCCCAGATCTTATTCAAAAATACGTCATGGTAACGTTCAAGTACTGGGCGATCAAAAGCGGCATTATGGGCGACGCAGAGTTGTACTTGGGCAATGTCCTCCGCCACTTTGTCCCAAGGAATGCTATGACCTTTAACATCGTCTAGGGTGATTCCGGTCACGCGAGTCACTTCTGCACTGATTTCACCTTGCGGCTCATTCAAGAAGTTTTGTGAACTGAGTACTTGGTAGAAATTTCCGAGTGAATCAAATTCAATAATTTGATAACCGACTTCAATCACTTCACAAACGTCAGTGTCTAACCCCGTTGTTTCGGTATCAATCACACAGACACGGTGACAATTTTCAGGCGTTGGTGTATTGAATACAGTGGTCGGCTTGACCTTTGTTAATACCTGAAAATCCTCAGATAAATTCAGTAAATTGGCACACTGTTGTTGATTACTTTGGTCGGTGTTCGTCGGTGTCATCAAATTTAATAAGCTCGCGTAATGTATGTTGTATCGTTTTGATTATATTGGATTGTAGCAATTGTGACGCACTAAAGTAATAAGAAGTGTTCAAAAGACTCTCATTCGTTTGTCTGTGTTAAATAGCGTAACACTCTTTTAATCCGTTTTATTTGCTAAACCCATAGGATCAAGAGGCGGAACTTCAAGGCGGTAAACCAGGGCAAATGCATTTCAAGGAGACACTCTATTTCGATACGTTTGCCTAATTTCGCCCTGTGGATAACCTGTAGACTATATGTACAAGACGATTTTAATTGGTGGCTTAGAATAGACGAAAGTTGCCTTGGGACATAGCCCAACAGTAGTCCTGGAGTATGGGGATTTAAAGATTCCATACTAGGCATTTCCTGGTTTGAAGAATCTTGTATTATTGGAAGAACAATTTGTAAGGCATGATGGTCATACTCATTGTCAGGCTCAGCAATTAAACGCAATACGGTATTGAGGGTCAGCCGGTTTTCATCAAATGCGATCTCGGCCGCATAATAAAAAGTCCCTTTAATCGGTAGCCGGTAACGTTGTAACATGTCCTCTCCTTCGTTGTAATCCCTTAATACTTATTCAACCGTCATTAAATCCAGTTGTTGTTCCGTTAAGACATACAGTGTGACTTGTTGAGAGAGAGGGCATACAAAACTCAGTTTATAAGCGGTAAGTTGCAAATCAGGCCGACTTTCACCATTTGCTTGTAGGGCCAAATCCAATGACTCATCACCGTATAAACGATCACCAATAATAGGAAAACCGGATGCAGACAGATGTCGACGAATTTGATGTTTGCGGCCGGTTTCAATATCCACCTCAACCCGCGAGATATTTAATTTAGCATTGTAGGTTATTAACCTGACGTGGCTGATCGCAGTTTTATCGTCAATTGCTAAATTTATGGTTTGGGCTTTTACTGGAAATTCGCCCCATACATTCGCTTGGTAAGATTTGTGAATTTGACGACTTTCAAATGTGTGGCTCAAGGTTTGCGCCATCCTTTTAGTGTGCGCAAGTAACATCACTCCTTGAGTGGCTCTGTCTAAACGGTGTACTATCCAGGCTTGACGAGTTTCATTGTTGGGTTTGTAGTGCATTTCTACCCAACGATACAGCGCCGTATGGTCGCCCCATTTAGAGCCTTGTGACAGCATGCCGCGAGGTTTCAGCCAAACTGAATAGCCCTGTTTATCCTCAATAAGCTGAGCAGGGGGTTGCTCTGCATTTAACAACTCGGGAAAATAGTAAAAATCTAAAATCATTCCAGGTAACAGTGCTTTTTTCAAACGTCTGAGACGTTCCGGTTTAGAGGGTTTCGATGGACTAAATTGCGTCAACCAAACCGCGCCTTTAAGAGCATAGGTTTTCAACTGTTGTTTACTTAAACCAGTCTGCTCCGCCAAGTGTTCAAGGGCATCTCCAGGATGCTCAATCGTAAGATTATAGTGCTGCTGTGTTGGCTTTGTATTCATAGTGAGTAGTATAGAGTAAAATGCATAAATGCATAAATGCATAAATCGGTTTGATAAAACAATGACAGAGCATTCTAAAACTGTACTCTAAGCAATTGGACTCAAATGACCTGGTTTTTAAATCATAAAAACCCTTTTTTGTTCAAAACAGACCTATAATAAATTGTTGTTAAAAACGATATTTAAACGTCGTTTGCGATTTGAAGCCGACTTCAGTGAAGGTCCCAAATAAAAGATAAAATATGTCTTTATTCTCGTCTTTAAAGCTTAAAGCCAAATCTGAAACAAAACCCGACTTGAATCATTTTCAAGTGGGTCATCAACGGCTGCCTATCGTGCGCACTACACGCAAAAAGTCGATTGCCTTAAAAACGCGTCCTGCAGGTGTCGCTATTTTAGTGCCCAAACACTTTTCCAATAAACGCTTGTTAGCTTTGTTAACAGGGCATCATGAATGGCTACATAAAACACTTAATACCCTAGAGATGCGCTATGCCTCTTCTCAATCCATGTCACTTTTTAAAGGGAAAAAGGGCGATATTCTAGAGTTTTTAGGAGCGAAAACGGTTTTTCGTATTCAGCATAACGAAACAGCTCCGTATGAGACCGTTGCAGATGTGTTGATAGAGGATGCAACCTGTTCTCTTTATTGGAATGAACAGCATTACGGCCAATTGAGTGCCGATGACTACGCGACCCAGGTCTGTCAAAATATTCAAGCCTTTATGCACAAGCAAGCGGTGGAATACCTTGAACCTAAATTAGCTCATTACGCGCAGAAAATCGGTGTAAAGCCGAAAAGTCTCACAGTCAAAGGTTATAAGTCGCGTTGGGGTAGCTGTTATGCCGATGGTCGAATTCAATTCAATTGGCGTCTAATGCAAGCGCCAAGTTGGGTGATTGATTATGTTGTGGTGCATGAGCTATGTCATTTAGTCCATGCCAATCACTCAAAAGACTTTTGGGCATTGGTCAACCAGCACTACCCGCAAACGCCAGAGGCAAAATTGGTCATGAAAACCCATGGGGCACGCTGGATTCAATTGTTAGCTTGATTTAGGAGTATCGTACTTATTTGTCTGCGTTAACAAACTTATACCCTGAATATTTGCCATAATAGCCACTTCTTTACATGTTCTCAAGCAACGGTTCTACACCGTCTGTAAAATCTCTATAAACCATTTTTGAACCATTTCCGTAAGAAGCGAGTTTGATGAAAACCATCCATATCACCGCCAACAGTCGTTTAAGCGCGACGCTTAAACAGCAATCCATACAGCAGCAAAGTCATTCGGTGATTCAAACCCCGGAGATTATGACGTTTGGCCAATGGTGGACGCTATGGCAAGAAGGGTGTTTGCTGCGTGGCGAATTGTCGTTTGATGAACTGCCGAGTAAAGTCTTAAGTGGTTTTGAGGCGCAGTGGTTGTGGGAGCAGGTCTTACAAGAGGAGCTAGAGTCTCGTGAAACAGCTTTGAGTCATTTGGCCAACTCAGGAGAACCGGATCAAGAAACGGAAGGTAACAATGCCTCCCATAACATTCAAAGCATTGCGTTGCTCAACGTCTCAAGTACGGCCAAACAACTTTACCAGGCCTGGTCACTTGCACAATCCTGGTTTCCAGAAGATTGGTTAGACACGCCTTTTCAATCAAATGAGACTCAGTTATTCAAAAGCTGTCAGGCTCGTTATCTTAAAAAGTTAAAAGCCAACAATTGGCTGGATGATGTCTTAGCACAACAACAGCGTTTGGTGTGGTTGAAAATGGGCAAAGGTAAACTGCCAGATTCCTTTTTCTTACATGGTTTTGATGAAATAACTCCTCAAATAAAACAATGGCAAACGATTGTAGAATCGCTAGAGTGTCAGGTGGCTGAAGCAGACATAACGTCTCATGCCAATCTAACCAATCAATCTCTGCATAGCGCGTTAGACGCGCAAGATGAAGTACAGCAAGTGGCCTTATGGTGTGTTCAACAATGGCAAGCCCAAGCCCTCGCTTTATCAAAACCCGCCCATGAAATTAAAATTGGCGTGGTGTCGCCCAATCTAGCCGATTATAAAGTGGCCTTAAGCCAGTGTTTGGATGAGCAACTGAGCTTGCAAGGGTTGCAAGAACTCAGCAGTAGGCGGACGACACCGCCGTTTTATAACTTGTCTTTAGGGGAGTCATTACTGACGTTGCCACTGGTACAAAATGCCTGGTTGAGTTTACAACTATTTTTACGCCCCAAAAAGCCTTGTACCTATGCCGACTGGAGTCAGTGGTTAATCTCGCCTTATAGTCAGGGCAGTTTTGTGCAGCGCCAACAAGCCGATGCCGGTTTTAGACGGTTACAGTGGTCTAATTTTGCTTGGCCGAGTCTGTTGGAGACCGAGTCTGCCAAAGCTTTACCCAAAGTCTTATTACAAAGTTTACGCCAACAAGCGGTACTCGAACTGCCTGCTAAATTGAGCCTAACGGAGTTCATTCAAGCCACCTGGGATGTTTTACAGTTGATAAGCTGGCCTGGTAGCAGAACCTTAAACAGTGACGAATACCAACAAAAAACGGCGTTTGAAAGCGCTGTCACCCATTTTTCAATGGTCACTGAAATGGTTGGCAAGCAGTCGGTCTCTGCCTGGTTATCGCTCTTTAGACGTTTTCTGTCAGAGCAACTACACCAATCGCAAAGTAAAGGGCTGCAACCCATTCAGATTATGGGAATGCTCGAAGCCGGTGGTCAACAATTTGATGCCTTGTGGGTCATGGGGTTAACCGATGAAGCCTGGCCGAGAATGCCCAATCCCAATCCTTTTTTACCGATGGCCTTACAAAGAGAGCTGCGTTCGCCGCGTTGCGATGCAAAACGTGAATTAGATTACGCCTTACAAGTGACTGAACGTTTAGCCGAATGTGCTCCGGCGCTGGTTTGGAGTTATGCGCAACATCAAGGCGATGCCGAGTTATTAGCCAGTCCGCTCATTCAAATTCGTCGAGATGCATTCCAGGTCATGCAAGAGATAGAGTTACCAGCTTACACTCCGCTCAATTACCGTTCACTAGCCGAACAGGTCTTTTTATTACGCGATACCGAACAGCCAATTGATTGGGTGCTTGATACCAAAGGTCCACAAGTAGCCGAAGGCTCAAAAGCCCCTGGCGGTACCGGTATTTTACAGGCGCAAAGTCAGTGTCCATTAATGGCCTTTATGGATTATCGTTTAGGCGGAAAATATGGCTTGCAGAGCGTCGAAGAAGGCTTGCAAAACACCAATCAGGGCACCTTGGTGCATGCGGTTTTGGAGCATTTTTGGCAAGAGACCAAAACCCAGAATGCGATGTTACTGTTGAGCGATGATGAATTGGCAGAACGTCTGCAAAATAACATTACGCTCAGTTTTGAAGAGCTTCAAGGCACCATTGAAAACGCCTATTTAGAACTGGAACAAGCCCGAATTCTAGAGTTGTGTTTGCAGTGGCTAGAGCTTGAGAAAAGTCGATCAAGTTTTGAAGTGGTCGCCACCGAGGAGAAACATCAAATCACCCTGGCAGGCATTGAGTTTACCGTGATTATCGATCGAGTCGATCAGGTCGCGGGCGAAAAGGTCATTATTGATTATAAGACCGGTAAAGCCAGTATCAATGACCTGTTAAAAACCCCCACCAAAGCGCCACAGTTGGCTGTGTATTTGCATGCCGTAAGTGATGACGTTTCTGGCATTGGTTATGGACTGTTGCATTCGGACGATGGCGTCAAAATTAGCGCCATAGCCGCAGAGGATGATGTGTTACTCAAAGCCCGCTCGATTCAGGTGTTTGCCAAGATGGCTGAAAAGGAAAACCATGAATATTATGAAACCACCTGGGTGCATTTTTTAGGCCATCTAAGACAACAGGTTTCCGACCTGGCCAGTGATATTCAACTGGGCTGTGCCGAGATGGCCTTTGATAAAGAGACCGATATTCAATATGCCAATTGTAAGTTGGCATTGCGTTTGCCAGAGATGAAGCAACAGCAACGTTTCACCGATGAAGATGACAATAACCCTAATAACGACTATGACTTTCAAGGGGGGGCTTAATCATGTCAAACATCCCGACAGAAACGACCAACCTAGATTTGTTCGCCGAGCAAGAACCATCTAATGGCACAAATTACGATTCAGCTTACGATCAAACGACCCCAGTTTTTCAAACTGAAGATCGCCCCGGCGTGGCCGAACTGTTCGGCGTTGAAGAAGACAAAAAGTTAATTGATGGGCTTGCCCGATTTGAAGCCATTAATCCGTTTAGCTCTTTTATTGTGCAAGCACCGGCTGGCTCGGGTAAAACGGCTCTGTTAACGCAGCGATTTTTAGCTCTATTGTCGCAAGTCGACCAACCCGAACAGATCGTGGCGATGACCTTTACCAAAAAAGCCGCCGCTGAGATGCGTGACCGTATTATGGGCGCGTTAAAAATGGGATTGTTGACCGAGCTGCCTGAAAACGCTACCTTAAACGACTTTAATACCTGGCAATTGGCGAAAAGTGCCTTGCAACAAAATAACCACCAGGCCTGGTCACTGCTGCAAAACCCCAACCGTCTGCGCATCAAAACCATTGATGGTCTGAACAGCTATCTGGTCGGCCAAATGCCGTTGTTATCCAAGATGGGGGCGCCGTCGCAGATTTCGCATAAGGTGGATTCATCCTATAAAGAGGCGGTGCACTTAACCTTAAAAACACCTGAGTTAGAAGAAGCCGTGGCGCGTCTCTTAGGTTTGGTGAACGGTCGCTTTAACCGTGCTGAAAGTCTGTTGATGAATATGCTGAAAAAACGTGACCAATGGATGGGCAATCTATTACGCCTCAACGGAGATGATTCCCGAGCGAATCTAGAATCCGCTTTAGAGACGATTGTGTTAGACGAACTTAAGCAACAAGTTGCTATGTTAAGTCATGTTCGACCGCTGTTGGAGGAAGCCTGTCAGGTGGCGGAATACGCGGTGCAAAAGGATCAGCCAGAGTTAGATATCTTGTGCGGCGCTTGGCCTTTGAGCGATTCGCTATCTGACATTCAGGCTTGGCAGCGTTTGGCGGATTGGTTAATCACCAAAGACTCAAAAGGTATTCGCAAGACCGTCACCAAAAACAATGGTTTCCCCGCAGGCAAAGGCGAAGCCAAAGAGCGTAAAGACCAGTTTCTAAATGTCTTGGCAGGGTTACGAGAAGGCAATCAGTCGAAAGACGTTTTGGATGCATTAGCGATTTTAAAGGAATTGCCAGAACCGCATTACAGCGATGATCAGTGGTTGGATCTACAGTGGTTAATCCAGTTATTAAGAGTCTCCTCGGCCTATTTGAAAGTGGTCTTTCAATCCAGCGGACAAGCCGATTTTATCGAGATCGCCCAAGCGGCCAGTCAGGCATTAGGTCATGAATTAGAACCGACCGACTTGGCGCAACAGTTAGATTATCAAGTCAAACATTTGCTGGTCGATGAGTTTCAAGATACCAGTAGTGAGCAGTTTTCATTGATACGTAAATTGATTGCAGGTTGGCAGCCTGGAGATGGTCGAACCTTGTTTATCGTGGGTGATCCAATGCAATCGATTTACCGTTTCCGTGAAGCCGAGGTCGGTAACTTTCTCAAGGTTTGGCAAGGTAAGGTCGGTTCAGTCAATTTAACGCCATTGAACCTCAAGGTGAATTTCCGTTCTAGCCAAGGTGTGGTCGATTGGGTCAATCAAAACTTTAGCAAAGTCCTGCCGAAAGCCAATAATATCGAAAAGGGCGCGGTGAGTTACAGTGATTCGGTCGCCTTTTCAACCGATACAATGCCGGCGGTGCACAGCTTTTGGGCGGTCAATCGTTCGCATGAAGAAGAGGCCGAAGAGATCGTGGCGCTTATTCAACAACGCCTCTCGGAACTGAATGAAGGCGACGGCAAAAGCATCGCTCTGTTAGGCCGTTCTCGTTCCAGTTTAATGGGCATTGCCCGTCTATTGAAACAAGCCGGCATTGGTTTTAGAGCGGTTGATCTGGAAGCCTTGAACGAACGTCAAGAAGTTCAGGATAGTTTGGCGTTAAGCCGTGCTTTATTGCATCTGTCTGACCGTGCGGCGTGGATTGCGTTACTGCGTTCGCCTTTGGTTGGGCTATCGTTGAATGACCTGTTTGCGGTCATGGGCAACTGGCCTTATCAATCTGTCTGGTCTTGTTTAACCTATCCAATCTCAGCCTTAGACAAAGGGTCGCATCCAAAATCAGCAAACGACCAGGCCTGGTCACTTCAACAAATCCTGGCCGAAAAACAGCTTTCAGAGGAAGGTTTGCAGCGGTTAGTGCATGTTATTCCCATCTTGCAGCAGACCTTATCACGTTTAGGCAGTCTGCCTTTCTCAACCTTGGTCAGAGAGTGCTGGATTCAACTGGATGGCCCGCAGACGGTGGAAACACACTTGGCATTGGAGAATGTCGAGGTGTTTTGTCATACCTTGGCGGAGTTCGATGGTGAAGTGTTGGACTTTCAGCAACTCGAAACCATGATGGATGCGTTGTTTGCCCGAGCCGACAGCTCACCAGAGAGTCAGCGTATCGAGTTGATGACCATGCACAAATCCAAAGGGTTGGAGTTTGACAGCGTCATCCTACCTGGTCTGGGTCGCAAGCCACGGGGCGATGATACCGAACTGGTTTCTTGGTTCCAGTTTATGGCGGATGAGACAGAGTCCGAGATATTAGGCGAGTCTGCTGAAAAATTGGTGATTGCGCCGATTACCCAAAAAGGCCAAGGCGTTTCAAAATTAAGTCTGTTGCTGAAACGCTTTGAGTTGGAAAAACAGAATTATGAACTTGGTCGTCTATTGTATGTCGCCGCCACTCGAGCCAAACAAAAACTCTATCTATTTGGGCAAATCAACGTCAAAGAACCCGAAGACATTGACGTGGTGATTAATCCGGTGAGAGGCAGTATGCTGGAGGCGTTGTGGCCGTGCGTGAATTTAACCTTTACAAAATTACTGCACGAACATGAGTTTGTGGAGTTAGATCAAAGCCAACAGAAATCTCCTTGGCCGAAAGTCAGTCGCTTACCGCTGTTAAGAGCCGGTTTTAGCACACTGTTTCAGCCAGAGGCTGATCTGGTTAAGAGTGAGGACGAAATCGCTCGTACGAGCGCCACTGCAAGTATCAGTACCGATATCGATACAGGCACCGCCAAAACAGCCAATGTAACGGAAGCTACAAGCGATAAAACGTCACCAGAAGTCGACACTCTGTTTGCCAGCCGACAAGCATTGCTTAATACCTCGGTGGGTAATCTCGTGCATGCGGTATTAGAGCAGATGGTCGACGAAGGCATTGAAGTTTGGGATGCAACACGCCTAACCCAACGTCTGCCTTTCTACAAACAGTGGTTAGGCCAGCAAGGCTTAAAAGAGCGTGAGTTAGACGAAGCTTTACACCGTACCGAACACTCTTTGGCCAACGCCATCGGCAATCCGCAGTTGCGTTGGGCGCTCGGCAGTTCATTTGTCGAATCACAAACCGAACAACCGCTGACGGCTTTGGAAGAGGGTGGGCTCGTCAGCAACCATATTATTGATAGAACGTTTGTCGATGAAACGGGTTTGCGCTGGATTGTCGACTACAAAACCAGTATTCATCAAGGTAAGGTCGATGATAAGAAAGGCTTGGAACGGTTTATCCAACAGCAAGTGGAGCATTATCAGCCACAATTAGAACGTTACGGTCGTTTATTTGCAGAACTGGAAGATCGTCCACAAAAATGGGTGCTCTATTTTAGCTATATCGACCAATGGGTCGAGTTGAATTGATTTTGGCAACGGTCGTCATGGTTCAAACCCATTTTTAGATTAGAATGAACGCCAAATAGACAGATATCAACCAGTGAAGTTTGGCTTTCAGTAGAAGAGGAAATTGCAATGGAAAAGACACAACAACAGATTTTAAGACACCACGGTGGAGACGGAGAGCATGCCCGTCAAATGATTACCCAAACGTATGAGCGTCGTCACGATACCGACTTTTGGGAGTTCTGGAACGAACAGATGGCCCCGGTGATTAGTCATGGTGACTGTCTGCTGGATTTAGGCGCAGGCACCGGACAATTTGTCAGCGATTTAGCGCTGCGTTATCCGCATAATTCCGCTTTGGGGATTGATGCCGCAGACTATATGTTAGTCGCACAAGAAGCCCTGCCTGAAAATGGTCGCATGGTCAAAGGCGATTTGAACGAGCCACAAGTCAATATCGAAGACGGCCGCGTGGGTGTCGCCATGGCGAGTATGCTGGTGCATGAACTACCACAGCCGATTAATCTGTTTAAAGCAGTCTATAAGTGGCTAAAACCAGGCGGGCGTTTCTGTATCATTGATTTGGTCAGACGACCATTGGCCGAGTATCTAGAACATAAATTCCCTGATGGGCAGTTGTTCAAAACGGATGTTGAACGAGATGAGATGGAAGATGTGTTTGAGCATTTTCTAGAACACAATCGCTATCATGCCGATGACATACTCTATATGTTGAAAGGGGTGGGTTTTACGGTCATTGAGAATACGCCGCAACGTGATGGGCGTTTTGTTCGGATTGTGGTTGAGAAGTAGGGTTTGGGTTTGGGTTTGACCAGGCCTGGTTGTTTATTCTGAAGGTTTTTTAGAAAGACTTATAAAAGATAGGGTTTGCTGACTCCTGAAGTGTAAAAGGTTTAATCTGATTGTTATACGCTACAGTGAAACCTACGCATGAACTTGCTTAGCAGATTGCTTGAATGATTAAAGTTATCTAGCTGATTTTGAGGCCTAACTTTTTTGGTTTATGGAAAATGTTTGTAACCATTTTCATCATAACGGTAATCTCCCGATTGACCTTTTCCTAAGTCAAAATTGGGCGCATCTTCTTCCGTCATGTCTTCTGAAGAATCGTTGTTGCTAGTAGTCATAGGTTCGTCAAAGAAAAACTTAAACAAAATAACAAACACGCTAAAGAATAAAACGATAGTTGCTTTTCCGTACTTAAATAATGTATTCATAATGCTCTTCTAATAAAGAATTCTCTGTTTCGTTAGGTTCTAATTTAACAGTATAAAATACGTTTGCAAGCAATTATTTTAATTTATTTTTATTTTTCAACGGTTTATATTGTGCAAGTTATTTAATAAGTATTGTACCAATGTAAAGATTGGGAATTTGGTGCAGTTCTTATTAGTAGTTGGATAGAAGTTTATGAGTCAGTCCTATTAAGATGTAATAATATTTATCTGGAAAAGGGGGACGCTACCCTTTTATTTAAAAATTTTCAGAAAAACCATATTGAGTTCCATTGTTTCCAGGCCTTGTAAGTTTATTAATCTGATTTCTGATTAGGTTGAGAAGCCTTTTTATTTTCGTCGTTCACTAGTCTTTTTCCTATTCGGCTTCCCGTCACTTTATTTGCTTGTCCAAATAAAATAACCAAACAAAAGACACCCTGCTGACGCCCTCTATTTCACTAAGCTTGTCCGCTGACATTCCCTAAACTCGCTTCGCTCAGACACAGGGAATGTTTAAACGCGTCCTTCACTAAGTTCAATGACGATTGCTTACAAAAGGGGAGGTCTCCACGTGAGTTTGTCTATTCTGATTTAGGTCGTTGTAGTGCTTTTGGATTTGACCAGGCCTGGTCAATTTAAATTTAGAGTTTATCTGAAAACTTAAACTTCACACCGAAGTCCCCCCTTTGAAAGCAATCGTGCGATTCCCTTAACGAAGTGAACGGTTAAAAATCCCAGGTGTCTGAGCGAAGCGAGTTCTGGGATTTCAGTGAATGAGTTTAAGGAATGCCGATTGATTGAGCGGGGTGCCCTTTTGTGGTGACTATTTTGGGCACGCAAAATAGTCACGTGAAGCCTTTAAGGCAATAACTTTAGAAAGCAGGTGCTCAGAAAGGCTTCTCAACAGCCATTAGAAGCAATTTTGAATAACTTCAAAAGAATCCAACCAGGCCTGGTAAGTTTATTAATTTGATTTATGGTGTTGTTGAGAAGCCTGTTTATCTTCATAGTTCGTCATTATTTTTCTTATTCGGCTTCCCGTCACTTTATTTGCTTGTCCAAATAAAGTAACCAAACAAAAGACACCCTGCTGACGCCCTCTATTTCACTAAGCTTGTCCGCTGACATTCCCTAAACTCGCTGTGCTCAAACATAGGGAATGTTTAAACGCGTCCTTCGCTAAGTTCAATGACGATTGCTTACAAAAGGGTAGGTCTCCACGTGAGTTTGTTTATTGTTGTTTGGGTCTTCTAGTGCTTTTGTATTTGCCCAGGCCTGGTCACTTTTAGTTTTAAGTTTATCTGAATCATCAAATCCCACGCCAAATTCCCCTTTGAAAGCAATCGAGCAATTCCCTTAACGAAGTGAACGGTTAAAAATCCCAGGTGTCTGAGTACCCCAAGGGCATTTGCTTCGCGTGCACGAGCGAGTTCTGGGATTTGAGTGAATGAGTTTAGGGAATGCCGATTGATTGAGCGGGGTGCCCTTTTGTGGTTACTATTTTGGGCACGCAAAATAGTCACGTGAAGCCTTTAAGGGAATAACTTTAGAAAGCAGGTGCTCAGAAAGGCTTCTCAACAGCCATCAGAACCAATTTCGAATAACTTCAAAAGAATCCAACCAGGCCTGGTAAGCTTATTTTGAACTAAATCGTTTCGGCCTAGATTCATATAGTTTTTACACTGACTCCGATCTTCATGAGCTAAGGATTGAGGCAAATTATTCGCTTTTAGCTCATCATGAGGTTTTGAACCTAGTGAACAAAAGCAGAGTTATTACCTTACTTGCAGACCTTAATTTTGCTTTAAATCATATTTTAAATCAACTATTGGCGTTAACACTTTAGTATTAAATGTACAGATGTTAGCATAAGGTTATTAACTTTATTGATAGGGATTGTAAAGCCATAAAATGATGCCAAATAATACAAAACAAGAGATTGTTGAACTTTCCCTTAAGTGCTTTTCACAGTTTGGTTTTAGCAAAACCAATATGTCTATAATCAGCGAGTATACCGGTTACTCTAGAGTGACTGTGCATAAGTACTTCAAAAATAAAAAAACTTTATTTAGAAGTGTTGTGCAATTGTGTACCAAAAATTCTATTAGTGCAGCAGAAGATAGAATGCAGAAAATTCAGTTAACTAATCCTTGGGATATGATTGAAGAGTATTTAATGGCCATTGGCAAAAAAGTGTTTGAAAATGTGCAAGATGATTATATTTTAAAAGATTTACAAAGTGCCGTTCATGACGAGGCAAAAGATATTGTTGATGCTAAACAAGCCATTACCATTAAGTTTATTCAGAATGAACTTGAACAAGGGATGAAACAAAACTTACTTGATTTGGAATCCATTCATACAACCGCTGAAGAGCTGGCCTATTTAATTGATTATTCTTATTATGGCATTATGCGCAATGCAACTGTGCACGATATACCGAATCACGTGCATCGTTTGATTAAGGTTTATAGAAGCGCGACACAGGTGGCATAAAGCCTTTACGTTGTGGGTTGCAAAGACTTGATTGTTATCTTTCTGCGCGAGTAACGTGTACCTGAAGATTAATCTTTACTGTTGAGTTCAGCTTCTATTACTTTGCGTTCATTTATCCACTTCTGCTGTTCAAAATCGACATTCATGCAGCTATAACAATGTTCTTTAAAGATTCCTACTTTAGCTAAAAGCCAGTGGATTTTACAACCTAAGCAAAAACCAAATACCGCTTCTAGCCACATAAAAGCAAAACAAACACCCACGAGTAATGGAATAAAATTAGGCATCCAATTTGTGGTGGTGGGTAATAATTCTTTAGAAAATAAAGTATTAACAGCTACTGCCACCGTGTCGGGATGAAAAAAAGTTAAGCACGATAGAATTAACGCGGCGCCAATGGCCCAAGCAAAACGTTTTGGTTTTAGTGGATCCCATCTTGGACGGATATTTCGCGTCAAAAAGGTGGCGATATGAATCGTTGGTGAAAGATACGCCGTTCTAACAAACATACCGACAATCATTTCAAATAAGCCATAAAACAATACAAACGTTGGAATCGTGTAATCAAAAGGCGTTTTAAAAGCCTGAACATTAAATATAACTCTAAAACTGTCTGTCATTTCAAATGTTTCTTCCGAAAACGTATTTGGTGTTACCGTCCAGGTAGGGGCAAGAACGGTGGTGAAGAGTATGATCACCATATAGATGGGGATTAACAGCATTAACCCCGCGCGCAATTGAACTGCATATTTATTGATAAATATGATGTCTTCTGTCTTATCTTGAAACCAAAGGTTTTTAAAATGATATTTAAGCATTTTTCTTTCAATCCATATTGATTCATGTCGTTTGAGTATACAAGGTTAACATTTATTATATATGTGTAAAGTCAAAATGGTGTTAAAGAATGTGGTCGACTGTGAATGAAGTCTATGAAGAGCGAATTATTCAGTTTGTTTTTAAATAAACACCATGCAGGCAATTTTTAAATTTAACCGATGCTGATGCCCTCCATTTTCCTCAGTTTGTCTGCTGACCTACTCTAAACTCCCGTATCGATCAGATACAGGGAAGGTTTAAACGCGAAATTTTTTTAGGCACTAGGACCGTATTCTATTAGGTATTGAATAATGATATTTTTGTCATTACAAAGAATGGGTAACTTCTCTGCAAAGTAAAGTCTGCTGAGTGTAAAATTGATAATAGTGGGTTGGTTTTAAGTCTCTTGTTGTATCAAAATCATAGGTTGTGTCGTTAAATTGAAAAATATTTTAAGAACAGTTTCTGAACAATTTGGGAGTTTATTAGACTCGGGTGCCAACAAACTTGATGATTGGTTCATCAAGGATGTCCATAAAATTGCCATCACCGGTTTAAGTCGTAGCGGTAAATCAATGCTGTTCACCAGCTTGATGACGACCCTTAAATACCGCTCAGAAGAAAATTATAATTGCCTTCCGCTGCTGAAAAGCCTGCCTATTGAATTCGTTGAAGGGATGAAGCTTGATGCGATTGAAAGCTATGAGCTTTTCCCGATTAAAGACCACATTCAATCTCTCGAAAATCAACGCTGGCCAAAACCTACTGAACAACTTTATGGTTTCAGGCTCACGATCAGGCTGAAAGAGACAGGCTCCATTAAAAAATACCTGTTACCACACAAGGAGATAGTCTTTGAGTTTTTAGATTATCCGGGTGAATGGATTACTGATATGCCGATGCTGAATAAAACGTTTTCACAATGGTCAGATTCTGCATGGGCTCAACAGATGACTGAACCGCAAAGTTACTATGCACAAGAGTGGCATCACTTTACACGAGCGTTTAATTTTGACTTGGTGCCCGATGATGACTCCATTGCATGTGTTGTAAACGAATACCGACACTATTTAAAAAAATCAAAAGCAGGTGGGATTTCACTGCTGCAACCAGGGAGTTTTTTAATTTCGGGGTCGGGTTTTGATTGGGAGCATCATGGGTTTGCCCCTTTACCCACCAAGGTCACAAGTGATTTATCGAATCCTTGGAATAAAGTGTTTTCAAATAACTATCAACTGTTTTTGAATCAATGGCTAAAGCCCTTAAAAGAAAACAGCTTTAAAGAGTCTGACAAGCAAATTATTCTGATTGATCTGTTTGAAGGGTTAAACCATAGCAAACTTCATCTTCAGCAACTCAAAGAGACCTTAAGTAATCTCTCTGAAACCTTTGTTTACGGTAATCCAAGCTGGTTTAGCAAAACCGTATTACGCAATACGGCCATTGGTAAAGTCGCTTTCGTTGCGACAAAATCAGACCTTATTCCTGAATCTCAAAAACCTCAACTCTTATCGTTGTTGCAAGACATTACCGAAGGTGCGAGAGCAAAGTTTGAAGAAAAGGATATTGAATTTGATCACTTTCTGGTCTCGGCAATTCAGGCCACCGACTCAGGTTTGTCAAAGAACAGCTTAAGATATACCAACTTACAGGATGAATATATTGAGGTGGAGTTTGAAGATATTCCAACAAGTTTAAAATCAATGAATCGTGATGAAAACTTCCCGGTTCTGCCGGTTAAGGTGCCTAAAGATTTCTTACCAAGAATTCTCAATGGCCGCGGTATGGATCGTTTATTTCAGTACCTGTTAGAGTGATAAAAGAGTGAGAAGGCATTATGGAATCTAATTTTGAACAACCGACTTACCGGCCAAAAATTAAGCAAACTCCTCTTCATGAGGCGCAACCGGTGCAAGCTTTACCAGAGAAATCCATTAGACTTGATTTAGATGATGACAAAAATAGTGGGGTCTCACTCTGGTTATGGGCCTTAGGACTGGGGGTGCTAAGCATTTTATCGTTTTCAGTCTTTCATGCCATACAAACGATTGACTCTTATTTTAATACCTACCCAATACTGTCCAGTTTCTTAGGATTAGGGTTAGGGGCATTTATCTTGGCAATTGCGTTGTTGATATACAAAGAAGTTAAAGGCTATTTGGATGTCAGTCAATTCGTGGATTCTAAAGTTGACTTAAAGGCGCTTGAAACCTTAGGTGATCGACACTCCACGCTAAACAAACTTCAAAACCACGCCTCACTCGTATCAAAATCCAGCTACGCTTCTCGTTGTTTTAGACAGTTCGAATCCGCCATTAATTCAGATTTAAGTAACCATGAAATTATTGGTTTATATCAATCGAAAGTGGCAGAACCTATTTTAAAAAAAGCAGAGGAGGTGTTAAAGAAAGAGTCTTTTGTGAGCGGAGGCTTGGCTTTTATAAGTCCCAATACCTTAATTCAAACTTTATTGTTTGCTTGGATAAGTGTCAGGACACTTAAACGTATTGCGAGGGTGTTTGGTTTGAGACCAGGGATTACTGGTAACTGGAAGCTTATTAGAGTGGCTGCTGAAAATATGGCCGCGCAAAGCTTTTTTGATCTAGCCACAGATGAAATAACCAATCAAATTGGCAGTTCTTTAGCGGCTAAATTTATGGAAAACTCTGCAGAAGCCGTTGCCGCTGGGGCACTTAATATCCGTCTCGGAAAAGCATTAATTCAGCTGTTAAACGAAGCCAAACATGGGTGATTTAATGAGAAGTAATCCGGTGTATGCCTTTTAAATACTTCCACATAAAAGCAACCAGGCCTGGTCATTGATCATGAATTATTTTTGAAAAGCTTTATCAAAAGGCTTGGCTCTTAAAAACCTGTATTGTCGGAGTGGTAACGTGCCTGGTTGCCACGTTAATCACGGATGTTATTTGAACTGTTTATCTTGTCATTTCTCTCAACATCCAAGACGTTTTTTCATGGATGCGCATACGATCAGACACTAACGCTACGGTGGATTCATCGTTCGCTTCTTGTGCTAATTTCAAGACTTGACGCGAAGTTTTTACAACCTGTTCGTGACCTTTAGTCAATAAATCCACCATTTTGGAGGCACTAGGAACCCCTTCGACTTCTTTAATGGTACTTAATCTTTCAAATTCCTTAAAGGTTCCTGGTGCCGCGACATCTAGGGTACGAATACGCTCGGCAATGTCATCAACCGCTAATGCCAACTCAGTATAATGTTCTTCAAACATTAGGTGTAATACGCGAAATTGTGGTCCAGCCACATTCCAATGGAAATTATGTGTTTGTAAGTACAGGGTATAAGAATCTGCCAAAAGGTGTTTCAAACCTTCGGCTATTTTTAGTCTGTTTTCTTTGCTAATACCGATATGTATGTTACTCATTTCATTTACCTCATTTAAGTGGATTCAATTAATCATGGTTATGATTATGGTTTGCAATTTATACGTACTAGGCATTATATAGTAAGTTTTTTTTGGTTTAAATGTTTTGGGGTTATTTTTAATGGAAAACTTAAAATAAAGTCTGTGCTGTAAACAAGTTTTGTCATTTGTGCCCAGTTTAACTTCTCAATATTTTATTAAATAAGGGTCACTTGAATGGTGCGTTAAGCGACAAAGTGTTTTGTTTATCGCTACGGTCTCTTGAATAGAGGGGTTGGGTTACTGAAAGGTCTTGCCTTTGTGTTTAAGCCAGCCATCAATATGATGGTGTCCTGGATCATGGTGTGTCCAGTGTACTATACCTCCTTTTGAATTCCATTCGTACTCCCCATAAAAATGCACCGTATCACCTTTGCTTAGGCCGTTAATACGTGATGCCAAATCGATGTTATGAACGATGAGCAAGGTGTGACCGGAGGCCATTCTGAGAATGAATTTTTGATGCCTGCTACCGTGGGTGTCATCGGCTAAATTTTTAACGACTGTACCAGAACCTTGAACCTGAACATTACTTTGCCAGTTTTCAAAGGCATTGACAAGCGCTCTGTCATGATTGGTATTTTGCCCCGCAGAAGTTTGAGAGAAAGAAGGAAAGATTTCTGCCAAGCCATAAAGCGAAAAGGTGATGATCAGGAGGAGGAGTATTTTTTTCATATGATGTCCTAATTTCAGTCAATTGCCTTTATTGTCACGTTCTACGGCCCATCGTCATGGGCATCATCTTTGGTTAAGGCCCGAATGGGTTTCGACCTTGTCCTTTTGTACCATTTTACCAGCCAAATTGAGACGCCTACGCCTGCTAAAATAGCAAAAAGCAATAATTCATATTTTTTAATATCCCCCATGAGCAGTTCAACGGTGTTGCCAAGCAGGTACCCTAAAGTTCCAACCACACTTGCCCAGACTGCGGCCCCGATAATATTTAAAATAAGAAAACGTAATGGTGACACTCGGCTTGCACCAATGATAAACGGGGTGACGGTTCGTAATCCGTAGAGAAATCGAAACCCTAAAATTACCCATACTTGATGACGGTCAAGCAATGTAAAGACTTTGTCTGATTTTATTTTCCAGTGAGGTCGTTTTTCCAGGAACTCTTTACCTTTGATACGACCTAGGTAAAAAAAGAGTTGATCCCCAAATAAGGTGCCTAGAAATGCACAAACAATCACCCACGGAAGCTCTAGATAACCTCTATGTGCCGCCAAACCGCCAAGGATAAGGATCGTTTCCCCCTCTAAGAAAGTCCCGATGCCTATCGCGGCATAACCATAGGTAGATATCAATTCTGCAAGTGACATTTTTGTGATCAGCTAATGTGTTAATGAGGCTTTCTAATATATCTGGATTAAGCGGTGAATTACAGCTTTATTCAAATACGAATGTTTCTAAGGTGGATAAGACATTTTGGGTGAGGTTTTTGCTACACTCTCTAGATCATTGAAACGATGGCTTAAGCTGATTTTGCACTAAGCATCGGAAGGAAGTAAGCGAGAGCCGCTTCATTTGAAAGAACTCAATGAACTAGAAAATTACTCCCCAAAGGGTTGGCTAACAGTTTTTCAAACTCTGCTACAGGAAGAGGTTTGGCAAATAAGTAACCTTGGCCATAATCGCAACCTGCATTGATAAGCAGGTCTTGTTGACCTTGCGTTTCAATACCTTCCGCGATGACTTTTAAGCCTAACTTGTGCGCCATGACGATAATGGCCTCACATAACGCTAAGTCATTCGAGTTGGCTTGTAAGTTTTGGACAAAAGAACGATCTATTTTTAAAAAATCGATGTCTAATTTATTTAAATAAGAAAGTGACGAATAGCCTGTACCAAAGTCATCTAATGCCACTTGGATGCCGGCATCACGATACTCCAATAGAGTCTTTTTGACATCTTCATTTGCATTAAGAAGAGTACCCTCGGTGATTTCGATGACCACACTTTGATTATCCAGCCCGTTTTGTTTTAACAGCTCAGCCCAGTCACTGGCAATATGAGCGCTGTCGTGAAATTGGTTAGGTGACTTGTTAATGCTGATTTTGAGTTCTGGGTCATAGATGGCACGCCAATGCTTGAGTTGCTGCACAGCCGTCTGGAATACCCATTCTCCAATTTCAGTAATTAAGCCAATTTCTTCCGCGAGCGAAATGAATTGAGAGGGCATAATGATATCGTTGTTACTGTCTGTCCAGCGGATTAAGGCTTCGGCCTTAATGAGTTGCCCAGTGTCGAGGTTAATGATAGGTTGGTAGTAGAGTTGAAATTGATTATTTTGCAGTGCTAGGCGTAAGCTGTTGGTTAAAACCATGCGCTCTTGAGCCTGTTGACTCATGGACGCAGTATAGTAATGATACTGGTTGCGGCCTAGGTTTTTGGCGGCGTACATCGCTTGATCGGCGTTCTTGAGAAGGCTTTCTGCATTGCTGGCATCATCAGGGTATATCGTTACACCCATACTGGCTGAAATGAACAGTTTATTGTCGGCATCCAGTATGAATGGCTCTCTCAGTGTACCGAGAATTTCATGTAAAATGCGATTTATGATATTGGTTTCGTTGAGTTCGGGCAAAAGCAGAATGAATTCATCTCCTCCTATACGCGAGACGGTATCGGTATCACGAACACAATGGCTAATACGTTTTGCCGTTTCTATGAGTAGAGTATCACCCATACTATGACCCAATGTGTCGTTGACGTCTTTAAAATTGTCTAAATCCAGGAACACCACTGCAAACTCACCTCCATGATGTTTAGAATGGAGAATAGCTTGTTCGAGTCGATCGTTAAACATTTTACGATTTGGCAGCTGGGTTAAATCATCGCGGTAAGTTTGCGATAAAATGAGGGCTTCTGATTTTTTACGTCTGCTGATATTGCGCAGGGTACCGATCAGACGGAGAGGTTTTCCTAACGCATCCCTTTCGATAACTTGCCCCGACTCGTAAAACCATTCATACCCTTTTTTAGCAGTCTTTTTTCGCAGTTCAGAAGTATAGGCTGGTGATTCCTGCTCTAAGTGTCTTCTTAACTTTGCATCCGACTTCTTAAAATCATCCGGATGAATACCGTTGCGATATTTGGGAGCTTTAAGCGGAGAATAGCCAAGTAACTCGATATAGGTCTCACTGTAATAAAAGACACCCGTTTCAAGATTCCACTCCCATAACCCAGTATTAGTAGACTTAAGCGCCAGTAATAAACGCTCATTTTGTAGGTGTTGTTCATGTAATAGGCTGTTTAATTGATGGGCGAAAACACCGAGTTCATCCGTGGAAGCGGGGGTGATAATAAACTTGGAAATTTCATTACTTAGATCCAATGGTGCATTGATCAGCGCGTTTAATGGCTTGAGAGATTGGTGCAGACTTTTTATGAGCAGAAGTGTCCCTGCAATCGCTAATAATTCTAATAAAAGCCAGACAACAAAGGTGTCAAATCCAAAATAGCCCGTTTTGGTCCAGTAATATTGCACTAACATGGAGTCGATTAACAGTGGCATCAAAGCCCCAATTAAAAAGATACGCATCTTGATGGTGAAAATTGGGCGCTTAAAAGGCACATCACTGAAGGTTTTGCCGAAAAGATCGAAGATTTTTATAAAAATAGGGATGCCGACAATGATCGAAATAATAAGTGCAACTAGATGTACTTGAAACCAGTCAATCGGTTGGGCAATATAATCAGTGTACCTTTGCGCGGCTGTAATCATGACGGCAGGGGCTAATAATAAGAAACTTAAAAACATTCCCCAATAATGTATTGGGAAACGTTGAATGCGATGGATTACTTGCGAATGTAAGCTTTTTTTGGGTGCTTCAAGGTAGCGGACCCAAACATGAGCGAAACGGTAGAAATACCCAATAGCAAATGCAAAAGCAATCGCTAAAAATAACGACTTTAAAGGCATAGTGAGTACTGTAATCATCTGCTGAAGCGTAAAGATATCAATATATATTAAGGCACTCAAACCGATAATAGGTGGCAATATCCAAGTCAGAATGATGAGTGACATAAACGTCTTTTGAAAGTGTTTGGCGGTTGTATTCATCTTGGCTGCTATAGGGCTCTAAAAATGGGGTTTTAAAAGGCTAGTCGTCATTCTATATTAAATGTTTATAGCATTGTGATTTTACACAAAATCTCGGTCAAATACCTTATTATAATTATGGTTAAATGAATGTGGGTTTGCCAAGTTTAAATCATTATGTATAAATCGGGTTTTTCGTCGTCGTTCAGAGGCGTTTAATTGAGCCCATTTTAGTGTGGAATCCGGTGTGGCAAGTCAATGCTAAGCCCCAAACGCATCTTCAATCCATTCTGGTGTGGTTTGTTGGCCTTCGAAGGTAATGACATCGAACTGCATGGGCAGCGTTGCTAAATCGGGGTGTTTGAGTAAAAAGGTCTGTGCGCAGCGCACGATTCGCTGTTGTTTTTTTAGCGTGACAAATTCAGCAGGGTGACCATAAAGACTGTTTTTTCGGTATTTGACTTCAAAGAAGATAATACGGGTCGTTTTCCCCGATGGGTTCGGATTGAGAAGATTAGTGTGTTCGGACAAGCCAATCAAATCAATTTCCCCACCTCGACAATGGAAGTTTTGGGCGATGATTTTAATATGATTTTGTTCTAACCAGGCACGGGCCTGTCGCTCTTTCTGCTGACCTTGTGTGAGAGGTTTACATTTTAACCATTTCTCAAACATGACCGATTAACTCTCATTTAGTAATTTTGTTGGAGAATTTATTTTTGGTTTAGAAAAAGGCCTGTTTGATCAGTGGGCGGCATAGATTCAATTAAACCGTCGTTATTGTATTGTGCCCAGACCAGTTTCTGTAAGAATTCATGTTCATTGAGTGACAATAAACCGGTCTTGCCATTGTCTAGAATGGCACCCACTCGCATCTTGTTCATTTGAGAAACCAGTTGAAAGCTATCCCAGCCATACGCCTCAAACGGTGTGTTGAGTTCGTCTGGATTGAGCGATGCTGGATACGTTAAAAACTTAACGCCTTTTAAATCGACATAGGGACGGTTGTCCTGAAGGTTTTTGGGTGAAAGTTGAGTTGAACCATACACTGGAACTTTGAGTTCAAAGAATGCGAATTGCGGTTTGAATACGGCAATTCGACTCCGGTTATCTAGGATGACAATGGCATCGAAATCCTGACGCATTCTTGGAAAGAATGAAAGCGATTGGCCTATCGACCAGCGCAGATTGTTATAGCGTGCCTGACTGGTTTGTGCATTAATCAATTTTTCCAAAGCATCTCGTAATTTGGGATTTTCATCGGGATAAATACTCAACGTCGCTGAACGCTGTGGTTCTTCCTGCCATGCCTCTTGGAGTGCTTGTGCTTTAGAGGACTCCATGCGTCCATCGTTGGACAATATACCAATGTGACGATAGTTATGCTTGTTGAATAATGCAATCATTTGTGAGATTTCATCGGCCGACTTAAAGCTGAACTGGTAAAATGCAGCGGCTTCAATTTTATTGAGAGCAAGAATGTTTGGATCGTCTAAATGGACCAGTTGTTCAAGCGCCTCTTTACGTAAAGGACCGATTACAAAGTCCGCACCTTCCCGTTTGGCTTGATGATAAACCGATTCAACTTGATCAAGTTGAAAGCTGTCATAAAACTTAAGTGTGATTGATTGATCGGATGCCAAAAATGCTTTCAACATACCGTTTTGGATTTGCTTGCTAACCTGCTCGTATTTACCTTGAAAAGGCAGTAATACGGCGATTTGTTTAACGGCAGCGACACCTGATAGTTTCTGTTGTAACTCAGGCAGTAAATGATTCTGATAGATGGCGATCTTATCGTTATTTTCAGTACGGTGGGCAGAAAGGTTTTGCAGTGACGCTTCTATTTTCTGAGCTGGACCGTTTAAAATAGACAGTAATGTAGCCCACGCCTGGACGCTTGGATCATGGTGTTGACGAATAGCGTCAATCGTTGCTGAATCTACATATTTAAGTCGATTCCAAACGTCTTGCTCAATCTCAGCCTGGCTATCATCATCATCACTTTGTTGCCAAAGATGATTGCTGAGTTGAATGTAAGTTGTCCAGTCTTGCATCTCTGCAGTAAGCTTAATCTGAAGCCGTAGTTCGTCTTGGCTAAAAGATTGCAATTCTTCTGCGGGTAAGCTTTCTTTAGTA
Source organism: Thiomicrorhabdus arctica DSM 13458 (assembly GCF_000381085.1). Lineage (GTDB taxonomy): Bacteria > Pseudomonadota > Gammaproteobacteria > Thiomicrospirales > Thiomicrospiraceae > Thiomicrorhabdus > Thiomicrorhabdus arctica. The sequence goes on from NZ_KB905899.1 coordinate 66,935, forward strand.
TCCGTTTGGATCACTTTCGCAGTGACTTTAAGGTCTGATGCCTTTCTAAGCGGCTGATTCGAACAGGCAGACAGACCAATCAAGCTGGTGAAAAGTAGGCTGTTGATGAGATAAAAAGGAATTGTTTTTTTCATTTTAGATAGAATAAGTGTAATTAATGTAGTTGAATTATATAGCATCGTTTGTTAACGGATTGCAAGATCCTTCTTTTTTATTTCATTTTCCCCCAAAAAGGTTTTTTATGACGCACTCCACCACCCCAATTTCAGGGGGTACTGGCATTTTGTATATTGTGGCGACACCGATTGGAAATCTAAAAGATATTACCCGCAGAGCGGTCGAAATATTAGAGTCTGTTGATTGGGTTGCAGCAGAAGATACACGTCATACCCGGCCGCTGTTGCAATATTTGGGCATGAATAAAACGCTTATCAGCTTACACGAGCATAATGAAAAAAGTCGCAGTGAACAATTGTTGGAGAAGCTGCGTAATGGAGAAAACGGGGCGTTGGTTTCAGATGCAGGCACGCCTTTAATTAATGATCCTGGATACTACCTGGTGAAATTGTTGCGTGAAAAAGGGGTTGATGTGGTGCCGATTCCTGGTCCAAGTGCCGTCATTACCGCGTTATGTGCTGCGGGTTTACCGACAGCTCGTTTTAGCTATGAAGGTTTTTTACCAGCAAAGTCGAATAAACGTTTAGCAGTGTTGGCAACACTGGTTGATGATGTACGCACTTTAGTTTTTTATGAATCACCGCACCGTGTCATCACCAGCCTAGCAGATTTTCAGACGGCTTTTGGTTCTGATCGTGAAATGGTGGTGGCCAGGGAGCTGACGAAAAAATTTGAGCAATTTGTCTCAGGTACTATTGCCGAGGTTGTTGAATATTTCACGGAAAACCAGGATAAAGTTCGTGGTGAATTCGTCTTTATGTTGAGTGGTGCAGAGGAGAAAGAGGTCGTAGAATTATCGACAATGGATGAGTTGATTTTGACGCTTTTGAAACAGAATTTACCTGTTAAGCAGATCTCTGAAATAGTGGCGGACTATGCCGGTATTAAGAAAAAACCCATCTATAACCGTGTATTGGAATTAAAAAAAGAGTAGTCCTTAAAGTAATCCCGAGGCTTTTAGGGCTTTAATAGAGTAAATGTCATAACGAGTATTAGGGCTTGAAATCTCTGCTGATGGGGTGAGTCGAGGATTGTTAAGCTGAAGAATGGGCGCACTTTTTGGACGCTTAACCACGACACGATAAGAGGCTGTTTGCAACGCAGCTTGCAGTAAGTTTTCACTGTCTCTATCAGGGCCGACCAAATTTTGTAAGGCTTTCATCTCTTTTTTGGTCGCAGCATTCTTTTTCTTTTCTGGATACATCGGATCCATATAGATGACATCCACCACAGGTTTTTGCGACAATAGATAGTCCGTAGCATCGGCTTGCAGTAAACTCATATTCATGATGATACCCAGCAACTCTGGATCTGATTCTTTATCTGATAAGCATCGTAAGCTGTCTTGGACACGTTTTAATCCATCTTCTAACAGCGCCGCGACGGCTACTGAACGTTCAATCATTTGTACCTTAAAACCCTGCGAAGCGATGACAAAGCTATCGCCACCCATGCCAGCGGTCGCATCCAAAACAGTCGGCAGGCCCTCCTTGAGTTTCCCCATGGCGCGCACTAAAGGTTGACCTTTACCTCCGCCAAAGTGGCGGCGATGGGCTTTTTTACCTGAACCAAAATCAATAAACACCGGGCCACTATCTTGGTAAAACAGAGCCAGTTTTGGAATGGGGTCTTTTTTAACCCAGTGCCAACCTAACGTCATGTCGGCAGAGTGTTGCAAATCAATGGGTAGGTTAAATCGCTCGCTCAAAAGTTGTGCGGCTTTGGGTTCCGTTAAATGGCTTATCGCTAGGCTGGCAATGGCATGCGAGGCAGATGTGCTGGTCTCTGACATAGTGTGAATCAAGTCATGTTAATTTTAATAATGACTATCTTAAAGTAATTGTCTATTGTGGGTGTTTAAATTGCTTTCTATAATACAAGATACTGGTTCTTTCAGTGTGGCAGTATATTTGTTTAGTTCATTAAAACCGACCTAAACCGGGTAAATCGAACGGATAAAATAGGGTGGTTAAATGAGACTTAGGGAGGTGTTAGTAAGGTGATAAGTTACAAACGACGTAATTGGCGTGTGTTATGCAACGTGGCAGCGGCCTTGATGCTCAGTATTGCCTTGCCTATTCAAGCACACGCAGAGCACCACTCCGGTTCGGTCACCACGGCTGGCCCCCAAGTGAGTTATTTTAATCAATTGGATCAAGCCGGGATTTTGCTGCTTAATGAAAAAACGGCCGTGTTGCAAGCTAAATCCGAACAACACCATTTTATTCCGGCTTCCACTACTAAGCTTTTAACGGCTTTATTAGCGTTACGCCATTGGGGGGCTGATTACCGCTTTAAAACGGCTTTCTCGCTGGTAGAGGGTCGGGTCTCTTCGGGCCATGACGTAAATGAATCTATTGCGCCGGTATTGCTTGTGAAAGGCTATGGCGACCCGTTTCTTGTCTCTGAAGAGTTGGTTGTCATCGCTAAAGCCTTGGCAAAACGCCTAAATAAACGGGGTATTCATACGTTATCCGGCATTCAGTTGGATACGTCGTATTTTGCCACTCATCTCAATATGCCGGGGGCTGGCGACAGTGATAATCCTTATGATGCCATTCCTTCCGCTTTAGCGGCTAATTTTAATACGGTTTATGTTCGTAAAACGTCTTCAGGATTCGAGTCGGCAGAGCCACAAACCCCCATCACATTAACAGCCTTGCAAATCGCTCGGGACATTTCGCATTTTGAAAAGACGCCTGAGGGACTGATTAAACGCGTGAATTTGGGAACCGATGAACAGCTGGGGCAACGTTATTTTGCAGAGCTTTTAAGAGCCTTTCTGCGCAATGAAGGAGTTACTGTTGCTCCTCAACTCAGTTGGAAAACGCCCTCTGAAAGGACGTCATTAGCAAAATCTAACCCAAACCCGTTGAACCCGTCTTCGAGGTTGTTGTATTTGCACGAAAACAGTCGGACTTTAGAGGATATGGTACGTCCAATGATGTTGTATTCCACCAACTTTGTGGCGAATCAACTGGCATTGGATCTAAGTGCCGAACTGATGAGAGGTCCTGCCGATGAGCATTCAGTCGCCCAAATGTATCAGCAGACCTTAAAGAGTGTCTTTGGCTGGAGTGATTTTCATATTGAAGATGGCGCTGGATTATCAAGAGAAAATCGCCTCTCACCAAGACAGTTAATTGACGTTTTAAGTGCTTTCAAACCCTGGAGACATCTCTTGCCTGAAGTTGAAAAAAATGTATTTGCAAAATCGGGCACATTATTAGGCGTGAGTACCTTGGCAGGGTATATCCATGCCGGCAATGAGTGGTATCCGTTTGCATTTATGATCAATCAAAAAGTGCCATACCATTATCGAAACAGGTTGATTAAAGAGCTTAGTGAGCGGTACTAAAGTGACCAGGCCTGGTCGTTTCTGATAAGAGCTTTCATCATAAAATCTATTTAGGATGAATACTTTCGATGATAATAGCCTTTTAGATCAGTTTCGAGTAATATACGCACCCTAAAGTGGGTTGGACAACCGCGGGGGTGTTTACACCTCGGAGGAAAGTCCGGGCACCATAGAGCAGGATTCCAGCTAACGGCTGGGCGGTGAGAGCCGACGGACAGTGCAGCAGAAAATACACCGCCGATGACTCGCTTGCGAGAACAGGTAAGGTTGAAATGGTGCGGTAAGAGCGCACCGCGCTTCTGGTAACAGAAGTGGCAGTGAAAACCCAATTCGGTGCAAGACCAAATAGGGAAACGCCGTGGCTAGGCTTGTCTTAGTCACAACCTGCTGCTCGCAGGAGTTTCCGGGTAGGTTGCTTGAGGCTGGCAGTGATGTCAGTCCAGATGAATGGTTGTCGCTCGCAAGAGTACAGAACCCGGCTTATAGACCCACTTTTCCTTTTTCTTTTAGATGGAATGTCTCAATTCCTCTTCCGTTTCAAGCCTCTTATACAAATCTCAAAATTTCTTTAGAGAGACCTGTTTGCAGTTGCACATGGGTCAACTTCTATTTTTTGTTTTGTGGTAAAAATCCCCACCTTATTTTCATTTTTATCGAATAAATTAAAAAAATCCCCACTTTATATTAAAAAGTTTTTCAGCGAGTTTTCATCCTCAATATAGTGTGTCTTTAATTATATTAATAGCATCATGTTGTATTTTGTGCCAGGTATTCCTTGTGTGTAATTTTACTTAATATAGGACAACGCCTTGATGATGCCTATTAATAAATAATTTTCATGTTGCTCCTATCTAATTGATTAATAAGGTATTAAGTAATTATTAATTGTTTATCTTTATCTTCCAAAAGAGTCCTAAGTTGTTGTCTTGTAATGGAAAATCTCTATTTACAAGGTTGACAGTGGGGTCTATTGGTCATATAGTGGTGCCAAGTGGTGAAAAGTGGCGAAAAGTGGAAATAAATCATGCTTTTTTTTAGAGGAATCAATTCGGTCAATATCGATATTAAGGGACGCATGGCCGTGCCTAAAAAGTATCGTGAAGCGATTTCTGACGCCAGTGATAACCAACTGGTCGCCACCATTGATTTACACAGTCCGTGTATATTGATTTATACATTGGATGAATGGGAAGTCATTGAGCGTAAATTAATGGCATTACCGAACGTTAATCCGCAAAACCGTTTATACCAGCGTCTATTGTTAGGGCACGCAACTGAGATGGAAATTGATTCTCAGGGACGTATCTTACTGCCAAGCCTGCTTAGAGAGCATGCCAAAATAGATAAGCCAGCGATTTTATTGGGCCAAGGGAATAAGTTTGAGCTTTGGTCACAAGAAGCTTGGGATGCAAGTTGTCCTGAGATGCTAGAAACCGCCATGACGAATGAAATTTCTGAGTCATTAGCCAGTTTAAGTTTATAAAAAGAAGAGTGGAGATTAATGTCGGGATCAGAATTTAATCATTACTCCGTTTTACTGAAAGAGTCGTTAGATGGCCTGAATATCAAGCCTGACGGTTTTTATATTGATGGTACTTTTGGCCGAGGTGGTCATAGTCGCGCAATTTTAGAACGATTAGGACCAAATGGTCATTTATTAGCGATTGATCAGGATCCTGAGGCGATTGCGTATGCAAATGACCAGATCAAGGATCCACGTTTTGAAATTCAATACGGGAGCTTTGAAGATATTACGGCTTACTGTGCAGCGCGTGGGTTGGTCGGCAAGATTGATGGACTACTGCTTGATTTAGGCGTTTCATCTCCACAATTGGATGATGCAGAGCGTGGGTTTAGTTTTATGCGTGAAGGTCCTTTGGATATGCGCATGAATCCAGAAGCCGGTTTGAGTGCTAAAGAGTGGTTAGAGCAGGTCGATGAAAAGACACTTAAATTAGTGTTACAAAATTATGGTGAAGAACGTTTCTCAGGGCGAATTGCCAGAGTCATAAAAGAAGAGTCTGCCAAAGGTGCCTTAAACACCACATTGGATTTAGCAGAATTGGTCAAAAAAGCTTCACCAAAAATAGATAAAAATAAACACCCAGCTACCCGCACTTTTCAGGCAATCAGAATTGCCGTTAACCGCGAGTTGGATGTGTTAAAGAATGTACTCGAAGCTTCAATGGAAGTGTTAGCACCTGATGGTCGTTTATCCGTTATTAGCTTTCATTCTTTAGAAGACAGAATTGCAAAAGTCTTTATTCGTGACCAATCCAAAATAAAAGATTTGTTTCCGGATTCCCCTATTTTGATTGAAGTGGTGGAGCCGATATTAAGAAGAGTAGGTAAACCTATTTTTCCGAGTAAAGAAGAGTGTCAAGTGAATCCAAGATCGCGCAGTGCGGTTCTGAGAATTGCTGAAAAAATTTAGAGGTTTTAAATCTTAACTGTTATCAGTTTAAAAGATTTAGGTTGTTTTATCATGCTGATTAAGGGGAATCGTCGTCATGAAATTTGTTGGAAAAGAAACTACACCTTTACGGGTGCCTGGAATGCCAGTTATTAAAGTCATCGGTTTGGGTGGTGGTGGTGGTAACGCGGTTGATTATATGGTTCGCTCTGATGTGAAGGGCGTTGAATTCATCTGTGCTAATACCGATGCGCAAGCATTGGCTAACTCATCAGTCGGAACGTGTATTCAGATTGGCGCAGGTGGTTTAGGTGCGGGGGCAGATCCAGAGCGTGGTCGCCAAGCCGCTAAAGATGATATTGAAAAAATAAAAGAACAGCTAAAAGGCACCGATATGGTCTTTATCACGGCCGGTATGGGCGGTGGTACGGGTACGGGGTCTGCACCAGTGGTTGCGCAAGCGGCTCGTGAGATGGGTATATTAACGGTGGGTGTCGTCAGTAAACCTTTCAGTTTCGAGCGTCGTAATAAAACGGCTGATGCGGGGATTGAAGAGTTAGCGCAACACGTAGACTCATTAATCACTGTGCCAAATGACAAGTTACTAAAAGTATTAGGCCGTGATTTCGTTCTTGCGAAAGCCTTTGATTATGCCAATGAAGTGTTGCACGGTGCGGTTCAGGGTATTTCTGAATTAGTGACTCGTCCAGGGATGATTAACGTCGATTTTGAAGATCTGCGTACCGTTATGGGTGAGCGTGGTATGGCTATGATGGGTGTAGGTCATGCAACCGGTGAAGAGCGTGCGATTAAAGCCGCTCAAAAAGCAATCGCAAACCCTCTGCTCGAAGATATTTCTGTATCAGGTGCACGTGGCTTGTTGGTTAATATTACCAGTGGTTTAGATTTCACATTAGGTGAGTTTAACGAAGTCGGTGATGTTATTGATGCCGTAGCCGCACCAGACGCTCGTGTCATTATCGGAACATCGGTTGATGAAAGCATGACCGATGAGATTCGTGTAACCGTGGTGGCTACGGGGTTGTCAGAAATAGCGTCGGGAAAGCCTGAGTTGGTTAAACCAAATTTACAAGCGGTACAAGCCAATAAAACGGAACAGACGGTGGCTGCAGAAGTGAATCCCCTGTCGAAACTTCAAGCAGCACCCGCTGCAAAATCGGCGCCTATCGCCGAAATGGAGCAAGAAGAGTTGATACCGTCTGAGCCAGAGGTCGTCAGACCTAAAATGGTCGTCAACGGGGGATCCGTTGGCACGATGTCTAATTCTAGCTATTTAGATATTCCAGCTTTCTTACGCCGTCAAGCGGATTAGTCTTGTGGGTAAGAGTTGGTGATTGGTTACCAATTTATAACCCAAGAGCAATCTTGTTTCTGGAGAGGTTCCCCTTTATGTTCAACTTCTCCAGGTTATGTTGAGTGCTGTTTTAAATGTTAAGTAGATTCCCTAGGCCCACCCACTTAAATTCGTTTAAGTGGCGTGGGCTTTTTCTGTTTATTCTCATTATGCTTGTGTTGGCAAGCCTGATTGGAGTGGTGCGCGTACAGCATGAGATCAGACATTTAGAAACTCAGTACTATCAATCACTAAACGAGGCCTTGACCGCACATGAAGAGTGGGGACGCTTACAATTAGAAAAAAAATATCTTACTGCGCCGGCCAGAGTTGAACAAATTGCTCGAACGCAACTCAATATGACATCCGATAAGTCTAACTTTCAAACACTTTATCTCTATAAGGACCAGTCAAAACCCTTGGTGGTTGATGATGATTAGTCCAAAAATAATCAGAAGAGATCGTGTTGTTTTTTTTCTGATTACCCTCGGTTTTATGGCCATCATTGGGCGTGCATTTTATGTTCAAGTGATTAAGACGGATTTTTTGCAATCGGAAGGTGATAAGCGCCAAATCAGAACCATTGAAATTCCAGCATCTCGCGGCAATATCTTTGATCGCAATGGCGAATTAATGGCATTAAGCACGCCGATGGCTGCCGTTTGGGTAGACCCCGAAGAGATGACGAGTCATGAACAAAAGTACCTGAAATTCTTATCGTTACTCAATTTAACCGACAGCCAACTTAATCAATATATACGTTCCAATAAACACAAACGATTGAGTTTTATTCAGCAGGTCTCCGATAAAGGCATTATTGATAAAATCGCTAAATTAGAACTACCTGGCACTTATACAAAATATGTAGATATTGACTTTGAGAATAATGGGCGAATCATTCATGTGGATAAATTACTGCCGTCCGTCTGGGTTGAAAAGCGCTTAATTGACCGTTATCGCTACAGTTATGCACGTTTAGCGCAGGCTTTAGGTATGACAACCCGTGAGTTAGCTCATAAGATTCGTGCCAAACCAAATCGCCGTTTTATGTACCTAAAGCGTTCAATGGTACCTGAAATTGCCAAAAAGATAGAGGATATGAACCTGACGGGTGTCTATACCCAAGGTGAATACAAACGTTACTATCCATCGGGTGAGAGCAATGCTCATCTACTCGGTTTTACGAATATTGATGATAAAGGGCTGGAAGGGGTTGAATTGGCCTACAACGACTGGTTGCGTGGGACACCTGGGAAAAAACAGGTGGTTAAAGATCGCGCCGGGCATGTTGTTGATTTTGTCAAAGATATTGTGGCCTCCAAACCCGGTAAGTCGATTACCTTAAGTATTGATCAAAATATCCAATATTTCGCATATCGGGCTTTAAAAGAAGTCATGGTGAAACATCAAGCTACTTCCGCCAGTTCTGTAATTCTGGATGCTAAAACGGGTGAAGTGCTTTCAATGGTGAGTCTGCCTGGCTATAATCCGAATGACTCCAGTCAACGCAGTGGCATTGCGATTCGTAACCGTGTCGTTACTGACCTATTAGAACCCGGTTCAACAGTCAAACCCTTTGTGATTGCCAAGGCACTGGACTTGGGGTTGATTGACTTGGATACGTTAATTGATACGTCACCTGGTTCTATTCGTGTTCAAGGTGAACGTATTAGTGATACTCGTAACCATGGCATACTCACTCCAATGGGGATTATTCAAAAATCCAGTAATGTCGGGGTCTCTAAGGTTGCTTTAAAGCTTAGTCCTAAACAACAACATGATTTTATGTCACAGCTCGGTTTTGGACGAGACAGTGGATTGTTTTTGCCCGGCGAAGCCATGGGGTACTTAAAGCCCGCAGCAGACTGGCATGACTTGGATCAGGCTTCAAGTTCTTATGGCTACAGTTTTAATATCAATTTGTTGAATTTAGCACACTCCTATCTACTGTTCACGAACCAGGGCAAGATACTGCCTTTGAGTGTCATAAAATTAGAACAAGCGCCGGAAGGTGAGTCTTTAGTCAAAGCAAAAGTAGCCGATGAAGTGCTTAAAATGATGGAATCTGCCGTATCAGATCAGGGAACAGCACCCAAAGCACAGATACCAGGTTACCGCGTTGCTGGCAAGACCGGCACAGTTCATAAAACGAAACGCGGTGGCTATGAAGAGAACTCTTATATGGCTTTGTTTGCTGGAATCGTACCTGTCTCAGATCCACAGTTTATTATGGCCATCTCGGTCAACGAACCTAGTCGTGGGGTTTATTACGGTGGTTTAGTCGCCGCGCCGATATTTAAAGAGGTGATGCAGGAAGCACTTCGATTAAGAAATGTCGCACCGGATAAACTGATCGACGGTCATGGTCAGGGTGAGTCTAAATGAAGACCGTAGCTCAAATAAACGTTTTTTTACAGTCACAATCGTTAACGGATATGCAACGGAATGACCCGCTGGTGTTAGTGAATCAACTCACTTTGGATTCACGCAAAATATCTCAAGGCGATGGGTTTATTGCGTTGCAGGGTGGGAGGCAGCATGGTTTGGATTACTTACAGACGATGCTGACAAAACAACCAGGCCTGGTTATTTCGGATAGAGCACTTAACCAATCAGAACAAGACATTATGGATGCTCATAATAGGGTGGCCATGCCACTGTGCACTGTTTTAGTGTTAGAGACGCTCACCGAAAGACTCGCGGACTTAGCGCATTGGTTTTATGATCAGCCAAGTGAACGCATTAACGTTGTGGGCGTGACTGGTACCAATGGAAAAACGTCAACCGTCTTCTATACGGCGCAGTTATTATCTGGGCTTAAACAAAAAGTGGCTCTGATCGGTACCTTGGGCAATGGTCTATTTGGGGCTTTACAAACGAGTCAGAATACTACGCCTGATGTGGTGAGCGTACACCGACTGTTAGCAGAGTTTATTGAATTGGGTGCGCAATGGGTCTTGATGGAAGTCTCATCACACGCATTGGAGTTAGGACGTATCAAAAATGTGATGTTTGAAACGGTGGCTTTGACCCAAATCACTCGTGATCACATGGATTTCCATGGTTCGGTCGAACATTACCGAGCAGCCAAACAAAAATTATTTACGGACTATGACTCGAAACATAAAGTGCTCAATCTTAATGATGCCGTCGGACAGAGCTTGGCAAAATCCTCGCAATTAAATGGATTATTCGGCTATGTAAGAAACACGCCGTTTCAGAAAGTTGAGGGTGATCTCAATCACGTAATGCATCTTGCAACATTGGAGTGTACTCAGTTACGGCTAGCGCCAAATGGGATGACTTTAAACTTAAGATATCAAGACCAACTATTGGTTGTCAAAGTCCCTCTTTTGGGTGCATTTAATGCTGAAAATGTGCTTTGTGCTTGCTCGATTGTATTGTCCAATGAACTCATTCATGATGACATTCACGTGCTGAAAGCGTTGTTGGAAAACCTACAAGCTGTCGAAGGCAGAATGCAGCAAGTCAGTCAGTCACCGAGTGTCATTGTCGATTTCGCACATACACCCGATGCACTTGAACACGTTCTGCTAGCAGTCAAACATCACTTGGTTCATGTTGCTCACGATCAAACGACCAGGCCAGGCAAGTTGTGGGTTGTTTTCGGTTGCGGTGGTGATCGAGATCAAGGTAAAAGGCCTTTGATGGGCTGTGTCGCAGAAAATATTGCCGATACTGTTATGGTGACCGATGATAATCCTCGTTTTGAAAATGCTCAGCAAATTAGGCAGCAAATTTTTACGGGTATTAAACAACCTCAATCAGTTTTGCAGCAAGCCGATCGTAAACAGGCGATTGAGAAAGTATTGGTCAGTGCCCAACCGGAAGATATTGTGGTTATCGCCGGTAAAGGGCATGAACGTTATCAAGATGTTCAGGGGCTGAAAATACCGTTTAGTGATGAACAGGTTGTACTGGATTGGGTCAGTCATGCTCAGGAGCATTCAACGAATGGCCAATAAAAAAAACGATTATGAAACACTCTCGGCAGATGAGTTGGTCGCCCGCTTACAAAATCAAGTGAATTCACTCCGATTCAATTCATCTCAGTCAGTTGAAGGAGATAGACAGATGCAGAGCAAGTGTGAGACGTTAACATCAATCGATAAGAGGAGGTGTTTCAGTTGGACACTCACCGACTTATGTCAGAGTGTCGACGGTGAGTTCATGGGGGCTTTAGACAGCGAACAGTCAATTTGTTTTACAAGCATCAGCACCGATACGCGTACTCTTAAGGCAGGTGCATTATATATTGCCATTAAAGGCGATAATTTTGATGGTCATCAATTCATCAAACAAGCCATTCAACAGGGTGCGGTTGCCATTCTAATGTCTGAAATAGAGTATGCTGGCGAATTGCCTGTGCCTGGCATCTTGGTGGGTGACACGCGAATTGCATTCGGTCTGTTTGCCAAGTGGCATCGTCTGCAAATGCCATTGAAAAAATTAATTGGGATCACGGGCAGTAATGGCAAGACGACGACCAAAACACTGTTGTTAGAAATTTTTCAGCAGGTCGGCAAGACTTTAGCGACGGAAGGCAATTTGAATAATGATTTTGGTTTGCCGATGACGTTGTTAAACCTCCGCCCTGAGCATGAATTTGCGATTATTGAAATGGGGGCTAATCACCCTCAGGAGATAGCGTATCTCACGCATTTAGCGTTGCCAGATATTGCGCTGATCAATAATGCATCGGGTGCGCATCTTGAGGGGTTTGGCAGTTTGCAAGGCGTAATAGAGACCAAAGGTGAAATTTTTCAAGGTTTGAATCAACGCAAGGACTCTGTAGAAACAGTGAGTCAAGGCGTGGCTGTGGTGAATTGTGATTCCCCAGGATATACCGATTGGTTAAAAATTTGCGCCAATTCAGGCGTTGAGAAGGTCGTGAGTTTCGGAGCGGATCCAGAGTCAAGTTGTGCTGCGGATGTACGGGTGAGACATTTTAAAGTAACGGACTCAGGAATTTGCTTTGACCTGCACATATCGGAACGTTTGCATCCACGTCATAAAGCCATGAAGAAAACGGTTGAAATGCCCATTTTAGGTCAGCATAATGCCCTCAACGCGGCGGCTTGCGTAGCCGTAGCTTCGTCAGCTGGATTAATCTGGTCACAAATCCAACCAGGCCTGGCCAGTTTTAAAGGGGTTTCTGGCAGGTTGCAAAAACAAGCTATCACAACTGGTTGGCTAATTGATGACAGTTATAACGCTAACCCGGCTTCTGTTAAGGCGGGGATTGATGCTCTCACCAGTCTACCAGGCCTGGCCATATTATGTTTAGGTGCGATGGCCGAACTCGGTGATACGGCTTTAGCCGCACATCAAGAGATTGCTTTGTATGCCAAACAAAAAGGCGTGGATTTCTTATTAAGTTATGGTCAGCCAACTCAAGAGATGACCTCTGTGTTTGGTGAGCAGGCTCGTTACTTTGAAAGCCATGAAACACTCACGGCTGTTTTAAGTCAAATATTGCTGCAACAGGCGCAAGCCAAACAGCTTGCAAATGTCTTGGTAAAAGGCTCTCGAAGCGCGCAAATGGAACGAGTGACGCAGGCTGTGACTGAAGCGTTTTCTAACTAAATATATGAACAGAGTCATACAAAAACATAACTATAAGGTTTGTAAGCAAACCAAACGATGCAGTCATAAAGGATTAAAACAATGTTGATCTATCTAACCGAGTATCTACAACAATACATCTCAGGTTTTGGGGTGTTTAGTTATATTACGATGCGGGCCATTATGAGTGTGTTAACAGCCTTGATTCTTTCTTTTATGGTTGGTCCAGCCATGATTCGTTGGTTAACGAGGTTAAAGGTCGGGCAGTCGATTCGTCATGATGGTCCCCAAACACATCTTATAAAAGCGGGAACGCCCACTATGGGGGGGACCATGATTCTTTTTTCTGTAGCGATGGCGGTTGTGTTGTGGGGAGATTTAACCAATCACTACCTATTAATCATCACTCTGTCCATGTTGGGTTTTGGTGTCATCGGGTTTGTCGATGATTATCTGAAAGTGGTTTATAAAGACCCCGAAGGCATGCGCTCACGTACCAAGTTTCTATGGCAGTCGATTATCGGTTTTGCCACCGCCTATGCGATGTTCCGTCTGGCAACCGTTCCAGCCGAAACAGACCTGTTAATACCTTATATGAAAGACACGGTCATTCACTTAGGCGCCTGGAGCATTTTGCTAAGTTACCTGGTGATTGTGGGTACTTCTAATGCGGTTAATTTAACCGATGGTTTAGATGGTTTGGCCATTATGCCGACCGTTATGATTTCGGGTGCATTAGGTGTGTTTGCCTATCTTTCAGGGCATGTGTATTTCGCAAGTTATCTGAATATTCCTTATATCCCTGGTGTAGGTGAGTTAACCATTCTCGCGGGTGCACTGGTAGGCGCCGGTCTTGGCTTCTTGTGGTTCAATGCCCATCCGGCCCAAGTCTTTATGGGAGATGTCGGTTCTTTAGCCATTGGAGCAACCTTAGGTGGAATGGCGATTGCCGTTAAACAAGAGTTGGTGCTGTTTATTATGGGAGGGATTTTTGTGGCTGAAACGGTGTCTGTCATTTTGCAGGTGGGCTCTTATAAGCTTAGAAAGAAACGTATTTTCCTCATGGCCCCATTACATCATCATTATGAGCAAAAAGGCTGGCATGAGTCACAAGTCATTGTGCGTTTTTGGATCATTACGATTATTTTAGTATTAATTGGGTTAGCCAGTTTAAAGCTTCGATAAAACTTCGGAATGAGTAGGTCACTGTGTATTTTCATGCCTCTCAGCCGTTTTTGAACAATTTAAGGATTCAAATAAATGTATTTAGTTGCGGGTTTAGGAATTACAGGGCAGTCAGTATTGCGCTATTTTGAAGCGCAGAGTGAGGTATGCCTGGCATTTGATACGCGCAATAACTTGGACATAGAGCCATTAAAAACCACTTACCCTGACATTAATTTTGCATTAGGTTCAATTCCAACGTCTTGGTATGCTCAATTTGACACCATTGTATTGAGTCCTGGAATCTCAAAGTTAGAGCCTTGGGTTGTGGCACTTCAAAAGCTGGGTAAACAAATTATTGGTGATATTGAGCTGTTTGCGCGTGCCGTTGGTGCACCGATTATTGCGATTACAGGTTCAAATGGAAAAAGTACTGTGACCACCATGACTGGATTGGCCCTGCAATCAGCGGGTTATCAGGTCGGAGTTGGAGGCAATATTGGTGAACCCGTATTAGATCTATTGATGGATGAAAATGAATACGATGTTTATGTTCTTGAATTATCCAGTTTTCAGTTAGAAACCACCTATTCTTTAAATACGACAGCAGCAACGGTTTTAAATATTTCAGAAGACCATATGGATCGATATGCTGATTTGGAAGGTTACATTCAAGCGAAAACTCAGGTCTTTGCAAACTCCGAACGGGCTATATTACCAGAAGGTTTCAGCGATTTAGGCCTTATCCACCGTGCTTTAATCAGCCACTTCGGTATCAGTGAAGGGTTTATCAAGTCCGATGCAGATTACGGTGTTATTCATGTAAAATCAGCCCAAGATGACCAGGCCTGCCAGACCTATTTAGGGTATGGAAAAACCCCCATCGTCGCCGTTACGGATATGAAGTTACAAGGTCGACATCACCAGCTCAATGTTTTGGCCATGATGGCATTATGTCAGTCGTTTAATCTCTCTGCGGAACATTTTATCCATGTTGCCAAAACCTTTGATGGATTACCCCATAGAACCCAGTTAGTCGGGTGTTATGAAGGTGTTGCATGGATCAATGATTCCAAAGGGACTAATGTGGGGGCCACTCTAATGGCAATTGAAAGTATCGGTGTACAAACATCGGGTCAATTGGTTCTGATTGCGGGTGGTGTTGGGAAGGATGCGAACTTCACTGACTTACGAGTAGCGGTTGAAGGTTTCTGTCGTCATACCATTCTTTTTGGTCAGGATCAGGCCAAAATTGAGCATTGTCTTAAGGGCTTGCCGCTCACGCGTGTGGCTGATTTAGAACAGGCCGTTAATTTGGCGAAATCTTTAGTTTCCGCCGAAGATTGTGTTCTATTCTCCCCAGCTTGCGCCAGTTTTGATCAATTTGCAAACTACGCTCAACGCGGTGATATCTATACCCAGTTGGTCAGAGAGAGCTATGCTGATTCTACTGTCGATCATAAAACGGCTGCTTCATGCTAAAAGAGTGGCAAGCAACCAGTAAAGAGTGGCCAATGGATTATTGGCTTCTGGGTTTAGTGGGTACATTGATGGTGATTGGTTTGACGATGGTCGCATCTAGTTCGGTGGCGATTAGTGAGCATCGTTATGGCGCACCTGATCACTATTTTTTACGCCAGCTGTTTTCGATGGGGCTTGGTGCGACGGCTGTGTACATTGTGTTTCAAATTCCGCTCTCTTTTTGGGAGAAGCATCGCCTTAAAATATTCCTATTTGCAATCTTTTTACTTATTGCCGTTCTTATCTTCGGTCGAGAAATCAACGGTAGTAAACGGTGGTTGCCTCTGGTTTTTATCAACTTCCAGCCTTCAGAGTTTATGAAGCTAGCGATTGTTGTGTTTATGGCGGGTTATTTAGACCGCCATGCAGTCGCTGTGCAGGAGAGTTTTGAGGCGGTCATTCGTTTGGCATTGCCGTTTGGTTTGATGGCTATTTTATTATTGTTAGAACCCGATTACGGCAGTACGTTTGTGATTGCGATTATGATTACCGGCATGCTGTTAATTGCAGGCGCACCTTGGCGTTACTTTGTCTTAACGGTCTTTCCAATCGTCATTATCTTAGTGGTGTTGGTGGTGACCTCTGAATATAGAATGGCGCGTGTCAGCAGTTTTCTCGATCCTTGGCAAGATCCATTTGGAGCAGGTTATCAATTAACACAGGCACTGATTGCCTCTGGCAGTGGTGAGATATTTGGCACTGGACTCGGTGGTAGCATTCAAAAATTACTGTATCTGCCTGATGCTCACACGGATTTCCTGTTTTCAATCTATGGCGAAGAATTTGGCTTTATCGGTGTGGTGTTTTTAATCCTACTCTATTTAGCCATTTTGCATCGCCTGTTTAGAATTGGTCGCAAGGCCATAGAGGTGAATCACTTCTTTGGGGGAATGGTGGCTTATGGCATTGGTATTTGGATTATTCTGCAAGCAGGAATTAATATGGGAGTCAATCTCGGGGCTTTTCCGACCAAAGGCTTAACGCTGCCTTTTATGAGTTATGGTGGTAGCAGTATTTTGCTGCTCTGTATGGCTTTAGCGGTGGTTTTTCGGGTGGATTATGAGAGCCGTTTTTATCCACGAGAAAAACCTGTCAAAGATAGCCGCAGTGAAACCAATTCAAATGATGACAATGGTGAGTAAGTTTTAAGCATAATGTCGATTATTCGCCATGCTTATAGCCCTGTTCAATACAAAAGTCATTAACAGATGCGCGTTTAAAATAAGGATAAATCTCAATGAGTAAAGTCTTGATTATGGCCGGAGGCACAGGCGGACATGTCTTTCCGGGTATTGCCCTAGCAGAAGCTTTAAAACTGCAAGGGGTAGAAGTTGTTTGGCTTGGCACACAAGGTGGTATGGAGGCTGAATGGGTTAAAAAAGCCCATATCCCCTTGCACACGATTAAGATCAAAGGTTTAAGAGGGAATGGCTGGACGGGTTGGCTAAAAGCACCCATTAATGTCAGCCGTGCTTGGTCGCAAGCTAAACAGATTCTGCAACAAGAGCAGCCTGATTTAGTACTCGGTATGGGAGGATTTGTGTGCGGCCCAGGTGGCCTGGCTGCCAAAGCACTCGGTATTCCGTTGGTTTTACATGAACAAAATGCCATTCCAGGGTTAACCAACAAGCTGTTAGCACCCTTAGCTAAATTAGTCATCACCGCCTTTCCACAGGAAAAACTCAAAGGTAAAAAGGTACTGACCTTGGGGAACCCTGTTCGTGCTGGTTTAGAATCCTTGCTTGAAGTTGAAAACACACAACCTTGTCATCTACTCGTCTTAGGCGGTAGTCGTGGGGCTTTAGCATTAAACGAAACCCTGCCAAAAGCCTTAGCACTCATGGACGAAAATGATCGTCCTATTGTTACCCATCAAGCTGGCGGTAAAACATTTGAAAAAGCAAGTGAGGCTTATCAGGCAACAGGCATGCGCGCCAATGTGGTTCCCTTTATCGATAACATGCTCAAAGCGTACGCCACAGCTGATATGGTGTTATGCCGTTCTGGTGCTTTAACCGTCAGTGAGTTGATGGCTTCGGCACGTCCCGCCATTATGGTGCCTTATCCCCATGCGGTAGATGACCATCAGACAGCCAATGCGATGGCCTTAGTGAAAATCGGTGGCGGTGAAATTCTGCAACAAAAAGATTTAACCGCTGAATCTTTGGCTACGCTATTGCATACCTGGTGTCAGGACTCAGAAAAAAGAGCCTTAGCCTCCCAGAGTATCCGTGCGCATGCTGAAACTCAAGCGACCGAAAAAATTGTTGAGCAGTTGCTTAAAATCATTCAGATTGAAAGGCGGTCCAAATAACGAGGGTGGAAAAATCAAATGAAAGGCTTAAAAAGAAAAGGTCTCCAATACCAGGCACATCAATTGAAATAGGCTATAGATAAAAACCCCTCATGTGGAAAGGGGGGTATTTGGTCTTACAAATAATCACCATCAAGTGGATACTCATCCAGAGCCAAAGTAGTTGAAGCCTTTAAAAGGTATTCGTTGTGTAAAAAACAATTAATTAGAGTGAGTGGCATTTATATTGCTTTGTCGTGTTTAACTGTCAAAAATATAACAAGTTGATCCTTATGAAAAATTTTTTAAGCAAATTAACCATCAAACAAAAAATTCGTTTTGGCTTTGGTGTTATTTGGATTGTGTTAGCCATTATTACCATTCAAGCCGCTGTAAACCTGGCTTTAGTCCGTTCTAATGTGGCGACCATTGTTAATGAAAAACAGCCGATCGCCATCGAGGCGACGGAGATGACTTTTCTACTCGAGAAAAGTATGAACTCCCTTAGTATGTATATTCTGACGGGTGATACGACTCTTATTGAACACTATGATGCTGAAATGGCTGCCGTACAGCATAAGATAAAGGATGCAAAGTCTGGCTCTAAAAATGGCATCACTGAAGAACAGGCAAAACATTACCAGCATTTAGAAGAAGGGCTGCAAAAATTGCCAGCTTTGGTAGAGCGCCTCAAAGCTTTACAAACAGATCGTGCACATAAATTTCCAGCCTTTGCCTATGTGAATAAAAATATGCTGCATCTTGCAGTAGAAATGCAGCAAACCATTGGGATGATGGTGAACTCTGAAATAGAGAACTTATCTAGCGATAGACAGCAGTTAGTCTCTGATGTTTTACAGTTGCAAAAAAGCTGGCTTAATGTGACGAGTAGCCTGCGTGGTTACGTAGCCTTTAGAAATGACTCCATGGCGGAAAATACGGAAGCCTATCTGAATTTACTTGAAAAGCTGAACGATAAGATCGCGAATCAACACAAAGTTGAGCTGACTTTCGAAGAGGAAGAAGGCGTCGAAAAAGTAAAAAAACTTTATGAAGCATACCGCGAGCACTATATGGTTCTCAAAGGAATTCATCAAGGTGAAAAGTGGCGTATGGATACATGGTTGATGCAGACCAAAGTAGCCCCGATTTTTACAGAGTTACAGCAGCAGTTAGTAAGTGCTTCAGATAAAGCGCTATCTGAAATGACACATGAAAGTGAAAATTTACTGAGTAGCAGTTTAAATAACATTATTATTCTATTGGTCTTATCGTTTACCGGACAATTAGTCGGCATGATAGTCTCAGGCAGAGTGACTGACTCTGTGGTTAAACCCGTCCAAGAAATTGCAAGTGCCATGAAAGATATTTCGATGGGAGAGGGTGATTTAACACGACGTTTGCCCGTGAACAGTTATGATGAAATTGGAGCGCTTGCGGGCTATTTTAATGAATTTGTCATTAAGATACATATCATGCTGACCGAAGTGGCACATACAGTTGAGCAACTAGAAGTTTCTTCAAATAAATTGCTGAGCATTACTCAACAAGCCAAAGAAGGGACTCAGCGTCAGTTGTCATCTACGGGTTTATTGTCGGCATCGATGATTGACATGACCAGTAAGTCTAAAAGTGTTGAAGATCATTCTCAAAATACGTCACGCGCAACTCAACAAGCCGCCGACCGAGTGAAAGAGGGTGGCGAGAAAGTGAACAGTACTGCTAATGAAATTCAAAAATTATCTGAAGGCATGGTTGCGATGAGTGATTCAGTTGAACAGTTGCGTGCTGACAGTGAGTCAATCGGTACGGTCGTTAATGTTATTCGAGAAATTGCCGAGCAAACCAACTTATTGTCTTTAAATGCGGCCATTGAAGCAGCTCGTGCCGGTGAACATGGCCGTGGATTCGCGGTTGTTGCGGATGAAGTGCGAAATTTAGCGCAAAGAACTCAACAATCGACTGTGCAAATAGGTCAAATCATCGATAAAATCCGTAAAGCGACTTTGGCCACCGTTTCTGTTGTTGAAAATGGTCAAGAAGCCACAAAGTCAAGCAGTGATGCGATTTGTGCCACGAAAAAAACGTTAGAGCCAGTGACTATTTTGATGGACGATATTAGTAAGATGAGTGAGCAAATGTCAAGTGCTGCTCATGCTCAAAGTGCGTTGGCACAAGAGATTAATCAGAATATTAGTCAAATTCATTCTGTCACAGAAGATACGGCATTGGGTGCTGAAAATACTGAAAAAGCAGGACATGATTTACAAGAATTAGCAGATAAATTAGAGAAATTGGTTCATCAGTTTAAGATTTAAATCACGTCTATCAGACAACCGTTTGAGGTAGAAACACAGCACATACTCTGCCTAAACTTCCTGGATGATCACCCTGAAACATCCCACAATACAACCACCAGGCCTGGTGGTTTTTTGCTATCATTAGTCACAACCTTTGTCGTTTAATATAGCTTGAATAATGCCTTACAGAACTCTATCGTGATGTTCTAGAGGCTACATTCCCTATATCTTTCCGCATTCGTTAAAACATTTCATTCATTTAAATTTAAGAAGTAACTCTATGTGGGAATATCCAACAATTGATCCAGTGGCCATAGCGCTTGGCCCTTTACAGATTCACTGGTACGGCTTAATGTACCTTTTAGCATTTGGTATAGGCTGGTTTTATGGCAGTATTCGATCTAAAAAAATACCGCCATGGAACTCTGAAATGGTCAGTGACCTACTCTTCTATATTGCTATGGGAGTTATTTTGGGGGGGCGTTTAGGGTACATTCTCTTTTATGATCTAAATCTCTATCTCGCAGAACCTTTACTTGTTTTTAAAGTCTGGCAAGGCGGAATGTCTTTTCATGGTGGGTTGATTGGCGTCACCATTGCCATGGTGCTGTTTGCGCGGAAAACCCAACAAAGTCTTTTTCAAGTCGCAGATTTTGTCGCGCCATTGATTCCTATTGGTTTATTAACAGGGAGGATTGGAAATTTTATCAATGGAGAGTTATGGGGAAAAATCACCGACTCACCTTTAGGGATGGCGGTATATGATCCTGTACTGCAAACCGTCGTACAAAAATATCCGACACAATTATTAGAGGCATTTTTGGAAGGTCTATTACTTTTTATTATCTTAGCCATCTACGCGCGTAAGCCCAGAAAGCCAGGTCGGGTCGCGGGTTTGTTCTTAATAGGGTACGGTTCATTCCGTTTTATTGTTGAGTTCTGGAGGGTACCGGATGCACAACTTGGTTACCTATTATGGGATTGGTTGACAATGGGACAGCTACTTTCTTTACCTATGGTGATCGTGGGTGTTTTATTAATGACTGATCTATTTAGCCATTCAACGAAAAAAATAAAACTTACTACTTAATAAGGGTTTATACTAACCATCAAATAGTAAGTATTTTTATCGATGGAAGGTTTGACATGAGTTTAGGAAGAGTGCGGCACTATGATACGTCGCTGAATGCATTAGCGCGACTTGCTGATAGTTTATTGATTTTAGGCAGTCTTGCACTCTTATCTTACCTTTACCATGTCAGGTGGGACTCAGCCACCATGTGGCTTGCACTCTTATCGGTTATCTTTTTTAATTTTTTTGCCGAGATGCAAGATGTGTATCGCTCCTGGCGAGGTGTCCGTCGTTATAAAGAGATGGGTGCTGTCCTCTCTTCTTGGATTGTTACCGTTGCATTGATTGTCTTTCTTGATATTTTTTGGCTTAAATGGCAACTGTATCAAGAGTTTTATATCTTAAACTGGTTTGCGATTGCACCTTTATTAGTGGTGTCTTGGCATTTGATCGCTCGACTTGTACTCGGTTATTTAAGAGGCAAAGGTCATAATACTCGCCGAGTGGGTATTGTTGGTGCAACAAATTTAGGACGTCGGTTAGAGAAAATTTTGGTCGGTGATAAATGCAATGGGTTCCGCTTTGCGGGCTACTATGATGATAGGGCCAAACTTGAAACAGGTAGACGTTTATCAAACCAATCTATGCAAGTGGCAGGTGGAGTCGATCAGTTGCTTGAGGACTGCCGTACCGGTAAGTTAGACGTCGTTTATATCACCTTATCTCTAGCAGCTGAAAAAAGAATCAAGTTCATTGTCGATGAACTGGCGGATAGCACCGTTTCAGTCTATTTGGTGCCTGATATGTTTACCTTTAATCTCATTAACTCTCGTTGGGTCGATTACCAAGGTGTAACGGCTATCAGTATTTATGAAACCCCTTTTGCTGGCTTTGCCAGTGTCATTAAACGTGCAGAAGACATTGTTTTCAGTCTGTTGATTCTTTTACTCATTTCAATACCTATGTTAGTGATTGCTATCGGCATTAAGTTCACTTCTCCAGGCCCCATTTTTTTCCTACAGCAGCGTTATGGCAGAGGTGGTAAGAGCATTGCCGTCTGGAAGTTTCGCTCCATGACCGTTATGGATAATGGTGATAAAGTTATGCAAGCAACCAAGGGTGATGTTCGAATTACCCCTTTTGGTGCCTTTTTACGGCGTACTTCTTTGGATGAATTGCCACAATTCCTAAACGTATTGGGTGGCAGTATGTCGATTGTCGGGCCCAGACCCCATGCGATTGCCCACAATGAAGAGTATCGTAAGCTTATTATGGGCTATATGTTACGTCATAAAATTAAGCCAGGGATTACCGGCTTGGCACAAATTAAGGGGTTTAGAGGAGAGACTGATACGTTAGATAAAATGGAAGGACGTGTTCGTTTTGACCTTCACTATATCCGGAATTGGTCACTCTGGTTAGATATTAAAATTATATTCATGACGGTGTTTAAAGGCTTTGTACATAATAATGCATATTAGCCTCACTCAATAATGTGTGTTTCTGCCGTAGAACGCAAATATGAATACATTCAATGCGTTTAGATCTATAGGTCGAAACGTTTGCATACGGAAGCCGTCATGAAGATTGATACATTTTTTAATCGTTATTTTTGAAAAAGTAATCTCTCAAATATTTAGATGCCCATTGGTCGGTTGGATTATTTTAAATCACGACATTGTTTGTAGTTTAGTAGGATTTAAAAGTTCACTATTTACTGCGCACTCGTTTTATTTGTTCAAAAATTGACCTCATTTTAAGAGGGGGAGGTAATACAAAAGGGTGTGAATTATTCATGCTCTTTTTTTTGTCTGTGCATAAGCAAATTCAAAATAAAATATATTCTGAATTTATAATTGGAATTGGGATTGTCTGTCTAGTTAGAAATGCGTATACTTAAGGTCCCTCGGGATTTTTACTAATTAAATAAGTGGTTTGAATAAATATGAAAGTTAAAGCAGTAATCTCAGCATTATTTGTGTCTATTTTATTAGTTGGTTGTGGAGGAGAAAATAACGAAGTTAAACCAAATACCCAAGTGATCGCCAATGTAAACGGCGAAGAAGTCACTATTCATCAGTTAAACCAAGCCTTAGGCCAGTTAAGAGGTAAGGTCACACCAGAAAATCAACAAGAGATTAAAATTAAAACTCTAGATCATTTAATCGATCAAACCTTAATATTACAGGCCGCACAACAAGCCAAACTTGACCGTAGTCCTGAAGTTTTAAGTGCGCTTGAAGCCGCTAAAAGGAAGGTTTTGGTGGATGCTTATATTCAGCGTACCTTACAAGGTGTGGGAAAACCTTCGGTTCAAGAAATAGAAGCTTTTTATAATGAACACTCGCAAATTTTCGCGGACAGAAAAATGTTTGTTTATACACAAGTGACAATGCTTGTCGACAAAGATGTGTTGGAAGCCCTAGATACAGAGTTAAAAACAATAAAGACGCTTGATGAATTGTTGCCAATCTTACATGAAAAAAATATTTCCTTTAAGAAAGTCGTGGAAGCGCACCCATCCGAGAAATTACCACCTCCGCTACTTGCTCCTTTAAATGTACTGAAAATAGGGGATGTTGGCTATTTAAAAATGTCAGATGGTCTTTTGGTTGTCGAGTTACAGCAGGCTTTAGCACAACCGGTGACACTTGAACAAGCGACCGCAGTCATCAGCCGTCAGTTATATCATCAAAAGCAAAAGGACGCGGCAGAGAAACTCACTGACTCTTTAAAAGAGAGCGCTCAGGTTGAATACCTCGGCGAGTTTGCGCCTAAGCCTAAGCCTAAGCCTAAGTCTTAACATCCTATTTAAATATCGTAGAAGAAGCTGACTTGTGAAAAAAATTCAATCGATCATACTTTTAATAAGCCTCACACTGTTTTTACCAGGCCTGGTCCTAGCGGAAAATACTGTGGAACCTTATGCATCAATATCGGCCATTCAGGACAGT
Organism: Thiomicrorhabdus arctica DSM 13458; assembly: GCF_000381085.1. Lineage (GTDB taxonomy): Bacteria > Pseudomonadota > Gammaproteobacteria > Thiomicrospirales > Thiomicrospiraceae > Thiomicrorhabdus > Thiomicrorhabdus arctica. The sequence continues at coordinate 91,127 of NZ_KB905899.1, forward strand.
AATTTATATCGTCTCGATTCTAAAATTAACACCGCATCCCTCCCGTCAACTCTAAGTAAGTCTGATACGATTTATCAAACTGCTGTTGGATTAAATGTCGATTGGATGGCCAGTCGTCAACAATTTCTTGTCAATGCTTCTTTAACAGATAACCGCTTTGAAAAAAATAAAAACTTAAATAATACGGGCCAAAACCTATCGGCTATTTGGAATTGGTTGATCGGAAGTCACGTCAATGGACGAATAGATATTAAGCATAATGTAGCCTTAAGTGATTTTGCCAACACCTATAACCTACAAAGTAGTGAGAAGACTGTGGATGCCGTCTCCGCTAATGGCAACTGGCAATTTCATCCTGACTGGAGAGTGGGTTATGCGATAGAGGAGTATAAAGTTTCTTACGGGAACCAAACACAAGCTTTTCTAGAAAGACAGGATCAAACGCACTCTTTCAACGTTGATTATTTAGTAAATTCGGGGAGTCGTGTTGGTTTAAAGTTTTCTCAATTAGACAGTCATGTTCCAAATAATTATGGTTTTGATAATCAGTACACTCAGAACTCCTATCTCGTGACGACACTTTGGAATGTCTCAGGAAAAAGTAACCTAAACGCAGAGGCGGGTCTGGTCAAACGTAAGTACCAAGATGTTACTAAAAATGGCTACGATGGCCTAAATATGAATGTAACTTATGACTTGCAAGCAACGGAAAAGTTAGCCTTTAAATTAGATGCTTCTCATGGCGTTTCTGCTAGTGATGATGTTTTTGGTTTGGATCGTAAAACAACAGGTGCAAGCCTCGGCGTTAACTGGTCTGTTTCGCAGAAGATTTTTGTAAATGCGGGTGTTAACCATCAAATAAGTGATTTTCTAAACACCACACAAAAATACAGCGAAACTTATGATTCGGTGAATTTGGGATTAGGCTATAAACCGCATAGAAATTTAGATATTGGTCTGAATTATTCTCAAAGCAGGAGAGATTCTGATTTGATTCTTAGGGATTATAAATCCGATAAAATTTCTTTAAGTTTGGCTGTCAAACTTTAGAAATTTTAATGAACTATTTTATCAACGACTTAATGAAGTGAAGCATATGAAAAACTTACTCTTAATTTTATTACTATCATTTTCAACGCTGCTGCAAGCGGCAGACAACCCAATAAATAATGGCGATTTACTTCGTGTTTCAGTTTATGGGAATCCTGATTTAACCACAGAAGCGAAGGTATCGGCTTCTGGTCAAATTAATTATCCTTTAATTGGTACCATCAAACTAGCGGGTTTAAGTCCTCCTGAAGCTGAGCAGTTAGTCAGTCAGCGATTGGTTCAGGATGGCTTTTTGAAACGAGCACAAGTCAATATTATTGTGATTCAATCAAGTGGTAAACAAGTTTCAATACTCGGTCAGGTTGGTAAGCCTGGAAAGTATTCCATCGAAACGGGTGCCAAAACGTTGTTTGATTTTATTGCAATTTCAGGTGGTATCTCGGCAAAAGGTTCGGATTTCATTACTATTATTCGAATGAATGAAAATCCACCTAAAAGAATCTCTGTGAATTTAAAGAAAATATTTTTGCACTCAAAAACCGATCAAATAAACAGTGTAAACATGCAGATGAGAGCAGGTGATATTATCTACGTTCCAGAAGCTCCTGTCTTCTATGTTTATGGTGAAGCAAGGAGTCCTGGTGTCTTTAGATATACTTCTAATATGACTCTTCTACAAGCCTTATCTATGGCTGGAGGATTGTCTGCAAGAGGCACAGATAGTGGTTTGAGGATACAACGCCGTAATGAAAGTGGACAGTTGGTTGAGATGAAAGCAAATAAGTCATCCGTCATCCTTGCAGACGATATCGTTACTATTCAAGAAAGTTTATTCTAAAGGCAATCATAAATAATGAATTTTTATCAATTACTAACGATTTTGAATGCACGTAAATGGCTCGCTTTATTTGTATTTTTTCTTACGGTTTTAACCGTCACACTCATCAGTTTATGGCTTCCAAAGTCTTACGTGGCAACCACGGCCCTAGTGGTTAATTACTCTGGCGAAGATGTGATCACGGGGCAAAGGACTTCAGCGTTATCAACCCCTGGTTACATGGGTACCCAGATGGATATTATCAACAGTCAAAATGTTGCTTTAAAAGTCGTTAATAAATTAGGCCTGTACACCAATCCAGCCTATGTAGAGGCCTATTACAAAGCAACAGAGGGCAAAATCGAGATTCAAAATTGGTTAGCAGGTTTTGTTTTGGGTGGTTTGCAAGTGATACCATCCAAATCAAGTAATGTCATTACCATAGGCTACCAAGCTGCTGATCCAAAGTATGCCGCTACCCTAGCGAATGCTTTTGCAGAATCTTATGTCGAAACCAATTTGGAAATGAAGACCAATCCTTCTCGAAGAACTTCGGAATGGTTTAAAGGACAAGTTGAAGATATGCGCCAAAATTTAGTCAATGCACAAGAAAAATTATCAGAATATCAACGAAAAAAAGTAATTGTTTCCATTGATGAAAGACTGGATGTCGAAATGGGCCGCTTGTCACAATTGTCTCAACAGTTAGTCGTCGCGCAGTCCGATCTGTTCAATATTGAGTCACAGTTAGAATCGATCAATAAGCCGGATAGCCGAAACAGTGCCTTGCTCAGTGATCCTATTGTGAGGGATATTAAAGCGGCCCTCTCAGCGGCTGAAGTGCGGATTGACGAATTAAAGCAAAGGGTCAGTCGGAACCATCCTGATTATATCTCTGCCGCCTCTGAGATCAGAAGTTTAAAGGCTAAATTTTATACAGAGCTTGCCTTGGCTCGGAAGCGCTTGGAAAATTCGCTCCAGATTGCTCGTCAGAGTGTAGGCGGTCTAGAAGCGGCTATCAGCAAACAAAAACAAACCTTGCTTGATATTAATGCTAACCGGAATGAGTTAGATGTATTAAAGCGTGATGTGACCAATGCTGAGCAAGTTCTAACTCAAGCGACTCAACGCCTCAGTCAGACGACTTTAGAGAGTGATTTAAGCCAAAGTGATGTCTCAATTTTAACGAAAGCGACCCCACCACTTAATAGCAGTAAACCTAAGGTTAAACTGAATATCATTCTTTCGATGTTTTTAGGATTAATATTAGGGGTAGGCTTCGCGTTGCTTGCTGAATTATTGAATAGAAAAGCACGTACTGTAGATGATTTAAATAATATAGGCATTCCATTGTTGGGTGAAATTTCCTATTCAAGACAGGCTAAGGGCTAACCGATATGCAAAGTACGGCAGTTGAATTACATACAAACAATAAAACGATTGGTAGTCTTCTTTTAGAAGCAGGAAAAATTAGAGCAGAAGATGCAGATAGAATCATCAAAGCGCAAAAACAATATGATCTAAAATTTGGGGATGCAGCCGTTTTATTAGGCCTCATCACTCAAGAAGACATTAGACATATCGTCTCACAGCAATTTGATTTCCACTGTCTTTCTCGTGAGGATAATACGGTAGACAAAAGCGTAATTGCGGCATTTCAGTCATTTGGGTACGATGTTGATACTCTGAGAGGGTTGAGAAGTCAACTCTCTTTAAGATGGTTTACTGGTCATAAATTATTGGTCATTGCACCTGTCATTGGCAAAACTGGGGCAAGTTACATTGCCGCTAATTTGGCTGTGTTATTTTCACAGCTGGGTCAAAAGACATTATTAATTGATGCTGATATGCGTCAGCCTCGCCAATCAAAGCTATTTAAGCTTAAAAATAAAGCAGGTTTATCTGATCTTTTAGCAGATAGAGCTGGCTTAGAGGTTATTGAAACGCACTCTAAATTAACCAACTTGTCTTTAATGTCTTCTGGAACCATCCCACCGAATCCTATAGAGCTATTAGGTCAGTCCAAAATTAAAAATATTTTGAGTGAATTACAAGCTCATTATGATGTGATCTTATTGGATACACCTGCCATATTAGAACATTGTGATGCTCAAACATTATCGGCGATTTGTCATGGCACTATGTTAGTCGCAAAACGGCATTCAACTCGCGTCTCAGCGATTGAAAAAGCAAAACAAAAGGTTCTTGTCGCCGGTGCATATCCCGTCGGTGTTGTGCTTAACGAGTTTAAATGAGATTGAATATGAGCCGTTTAGACGTCTATAAAAACAAGAAGGTATTGATTTGGCTTCCAATTATTGCCGGGTTAATCTTTTTATTTACACCCACCTACATTGAGCTTTACCATATTTTCTGGTCTAAAGATGAGCAAGGGCATGGCCCTTTAGTCTTAGTCATTGCGTTGTTTCTTTTTTGGCAAAAGAAAGAGTTGTTTTTAAAGGACCGCGAGCTTACGGGACAATCTACCCTAGGTTGGTCGCTCCTTTTTATATCACTTATTGTTTATATTTTAGCTAAGTGGCAATATATTCTTGTCGCCGAAGTTGCCGTTCAAATTCCAATATTAATAGCGTTAATTTTGATTACTTCTGGCTATTCTGTTCTAAAGCGTTTGTGGTTTCCGCTATTTTTTCTAATATTCATTGTGCCATTACCAGGTAGTGTTGTGGACGCCATTACCATGCCCATGAAAATAGCAGTTTCCAATGTCGTAGAGATGGTGCTCTATAACTTTGATTATCCTATTGCTCGTGACGGCGTCATTCTACAAATAGGCTATTACAAGCTTTTGGTCGCAGATGCTTGTGCCGGATTGCATACGGTTTTCTCTTTAGAGGCGATGGGACTCCTTTATTTACACCTTGTCAAAAGAGACTCTTTTTTACGTAATGTCTCTTTGGCCATGCTGATCATCCCGATTTCTTTTGTGGCCAATGTAATTCGAGTCATTGCTTTGGTGCTTATCACTTATTATTATGGCGACGAAGTCGGGCAAGGATTTTTACATGAATTTGCTGGTTTTGTTTTATATGGCACCGCGCTGATTTTTATTATCTCTACGGATATTTTTTTACAAAAACTCGAGTTAAAGTTGGCTCAAAAGAAAGCCCGTAGAGCAGCCACCGAGGAGAGTGACATTGACAGTTTTTAAAAGTTCTCTTATTTTTTTCCTCTTAATTGGTTCTCTAATTTTTTCTGAATTTATACGACCGGTGCCTAACTCTGTGGACGTTCAGGATTTTCCGAGTCTAGAATCTTCTATCCCGATTTCATTTGAAGGTTGGCACAGTATCAACCAAGGCTTGCCGCAAATTGTCGACCCTCAGGCAGAAAAATCACTCGATGCTATTTATTCACAAACCTTATCTCGTATCTATGTTGATAAGCAGCAAGAGAAAATAATCTTATCCCTTGCTTATGGTCCGAATCAGACAGAGCCTCTTCGCGTCCATAAACCTGAGGTTTGTTATCCGGCGCAAGGCTTTAATATTGAAAGCAATGAAGTTGGACAGCTTGAAGTATCAGGTCAAGAAATACCGGTCAAGTTTTTAAAAGGTGTCAGTTCTGACTATACCGAATTTGTAACGTATTGGATTGTGGTTGGTGGAGTGGCGGTTGCAACCGACCTGGGTTTTAAACTTCAACAGTTTAAGTTTTCTTTAGATGGCAAAATCCCAGATGGTCTACTGTTTAGAGTTTCAAGCCACGGGCAGGATGCAAAAGCTGAATATCAAAAACAAAAACGCTTTGTAAATGATTTAATTAATAACGTTGATTTAGAAACCAGAAAAATTTTACTGGGTGAATACAGTCGCTGACCTTTATAAACTATTGTTTATTAAATTTACCCACCTTTAGGGTAAATTTACTGACAAAAGACGTTCTTCTTATATATAATGATGCCTAATTAAAACATTAGTTTTATTAATAACAATAATGATAACGAGAAGGGTATTACATGAAAGTTGCTGTCGCTGGAACAGGTTATGTTGGTTTGTCTATTTCGATGCTTATTTCGCAAAATCACAAGGTCGTTGCCCTCGATATTATTCCCGATAAAATCGCGTTACTTAACCAAAAAAAGTCTCCGATTGCTGATGTTGAAATAGAAGATTTTCTCGCCAATAAAACCCTAGACTTCACCGCAACTCTTGATAAACACCTCGCATATGCCAATGCCGAATATGTCATTATCGCGACGCCAACGGATTACGATACGGCAACTAATACCTTTAATACGGGTTCTGTTGAAGCCGTGATCAGTGATGTGCTTGCCATTAATCCAAGTGCGATTATGATTATAAAATCGACTGTCCCGGTAGGTTATACGGATCAGGTTAAAGCCAAATTTAGCTGCGACAATATTCTATTCTCTCCTGAGTTTTTAAGAGAGGGCAGGGCACTACATGACAACCTTTATCCTTCTCGCATTATTGTGGGAGAGGTCTCAGAACGCGCCAAGATATTTGCTGATCTATTAGTTGAAGGGGCCCATAAATCTGCAGATGAAATTCCTGTATTGTTTACCAACAGTACAGAAGCCGAAGCAGTTAAACTATTCTCAAATACGTATTTAGCGATGCGCGTCTCTTACTTTAATGAACTAGACACCTACTGCGAAAGTCACGGTTTGAGCTCAAGACAAGTCATCGAAGGGGTAGGGTTAGACCCTCGCATTGGTAACCATTACAACAATCCTAGCTTTGGTTACGGCGGTTACTGTTTGCCAAAGGACACCAAGCAATTATTGGCTAACTACCAAGATGTTCCCAATAATATTATTCGCGCGATTGTCGACTCTAATACGACTCGTAAGGACTTTATTGCTGAGCAAGTGATTAAAAAATTGCAAAATGACCCTGCGTTTAATATTCAAAGCCAAGTCCCAATAACGGGTACGGTGGGTATCTACCGTCTGGTTATGAAACAAGGCTCAGACAATTTTCGAGCCAGTGCTATTCAAGGCATTATGAAGCGCCTAAAAGCAAAAGGGATTGAGGTCGTTATTTACGAGCCTGTTCTAGAAGAAAGCGAGTTCTATCACTCAAAAGTCATTCAAGACCTACAGGACTTTAAAAAACAAAGTGATGTTATTCTCGCCAACCGTATGATCAAAGAGTTGAGTGATGTCGCGGATAAAGTGTATACCCGTGATTTATTTGGAAACGACTAAAGTCAGATGTATAAACACCTTCCTTCCCCAGTAAACTTCAGAGAAGATATTAATGGTCTACGTGCGTGGGCTGTTATCGGGGTATTGCTATTCCATTTTTCATTGATAGGGTTACCGGGTGGGTTTGTTGGTGTAGATATATTTTTTGTTATCTCTGGTTATCTAATGACAGCCATTATTGTTAGCAAGCTAGAAAAAGGTAAATTCAAACTTGTAGATTTCTACATGGCTAGGATTAGGCGAATACTCCCAGCCTTATTAGTGCTTATTGCCATACTCTTGGTTTTAGGTTGGTTTTGGTTGCCTACACTTGATTACCAAGAACTCGGGAAGCAGTCAGCATACTCTTTGGCGTTTCTATCTAATATTGGCTACTGGAAGTCTGCAGGCTATTTCAATGGCGCTGCACACGAAAAATGGTTACTCCACACCTGGTCTTTAGGGGTAGAAGCGCAGTTTTATGTGCTTTATCCTCTTTTGGTCACAGCGGTATGGTATGTCTGGCCAAAAATCAAAATACTGACAATAGTTCTGATTATTGTGTTTATTTTATCTTTTGGTCTCAATATTACCTTAGTAGAATTTAAGCCAATAACCGCTTTTTATCTATTACCTACACGCGGTTGGGAGTTGGCGGCAGGCGGCCTTGTTTATTTACTTGCACGTCAACTAGTTTTAAACGAAGCAAAGACAAATTTATTGTTTTGGCTAGGTTGGACATTACTTTTATTGAGTTTTGTTCTTATTAACCCTGAACTGGCTTGGCCCGGTTATTGGGCGCTGCTTCCTGTGATGGGAGTCAGTTTAATTATCTTTGCAAATAATCAAGATTGTAAACTCACAAATAATGCTATAGCACAATGGATAGGGGTTCGTTCCTACTCTCTCTATTTATGGCATTGGCCATTAGTTGTAGCGCTGTATTTTTCATCACTGCAAACGAATTGGTTGTGGGTTGCTTGCATCTTTTTACTCAGTCTTGTTTTGGCACACATTTCTTATCATTTTGTCGAAATACCCACACGTAGTTACTTAACGAGAAGAACACTTAAAAAAGAAGTCTTACTCATTGCACTCATTGCACTCATTGTCATCATCATTGGTGCCAGTTCTGTCTTAATCAAATTCAGTGGTTTTGAGCATCGGTTAAATCCAGAAGTAGAACTAGCCACTAATGGTGCTCTTGATAAAAATCCGAGAGAAGAGGCGTGTTTTGAGCAAGCGACTGCACAAGGTTCGCCGAGTTGTAAATATGGCCATGGGGATGTTGGAGCCATATTGTTAGGCGACTCTCACGCTGATGCCATCATTGGTGGTCTAGCTAAAACCTCTACATTATTTTCTAAGAGTGTCATTGAATGGGCTTTATCAGGCTGCCCTCCTATGTTTAATGCAAAGTACACTCATTGGGAAAAGGAATACTCAGCTAATCGTCATCGTTGTTTGGAATTTAATGCATGGGCATTCAATCAAAGCAAGCAATATTCTGAAAAGATCCCTGTAATTTTACTTGCCCGTCTAACCAGCTATTTAAATGGAGGAGTGTTTAATGATTTGGTCAAGACAAAGCCTAGAGTGTATTTTACAAAAGAGTATTCAGATGCCAGTGATGTACATCTCCAGAAGGAATTTTCGCAGCAAATTGTTTCTGATGCTTGTCGATGGTCACAAACACGACCTGTCTATTTAATGCGACCCATTCCTGAAATGCATGTTGATGTTCCTAAAACTCTTGGCCGTAATATTCTGTTAAACCGTGGTGGCGATGATATTAAAATCACTTTAAAAGAATACCAGTTGAGACACAAACTCGTGTGGCAAGCGCAAGACAAGGCTGTTAAACAATGTGGAGTGAGAATACTCAATCCACTGCCATATTTATGCGATGATCAATATTGCTACGGCTCCAAAAACGGACATTCCCTTTATTTTGATGATGATCATTTAAGTGAATCGGGCAATGAATTACTGATTCCAATGTTCAAAGAAATCTTTGAATAACACAATTAAACAAGGCCTGGTTGATTCCAGTGTATCGAACACTAATGTTTAGAGAATTAACATGAGCTTAAAAGACAAGGCCGTCAATGGCGTTGCTTGGAATGGTATCGGCAATATAGCAAGACAAATCTTGCTTATAACAACGCTAGTGGTCTTAGCTAGATTGCTCACACCAGAAGATTTTGGTGTCTATGCAATACTCATGATATTTGTGACATTCATGAATATATTTGCATCTATGGGGACGTCTCAAGCCGTCATTCATTTAGACAGTCCAGATAAAAGGATGCTCTCCAGCATTTTTTATTTTAATGTAAGCGCTGGAATTTTCTTGTTTTTGGCACTCTTTTTTCTGGCCTGGCCAATCGCCTATTTTTTTGAAAATCCAGCGCTAATTAATTTACTGCAAATTGTAGGGTTGTCATTTGTAATTACGACTCTGAGCATGGTTCAAAAAGCACTTTTCGAAAAACAAATGGCTTTTAAAATTGTCATAATCATTGAAACGTTCGCACTTACGATTAGTTCAATTGCGGGAATCGTGAGTGCTCTCAATAATGCAGGAATTTACAGCTTAATCATTATGACACTTTCAAACTCATTACTATTGACCATAGGTTTATGGTATGCCTCAAAATGGAAACCTTCATTTCTATTTGCTTGGCAAGATATAAAAACTATTTGGTCTTATTCTTTACATTTAACAGGCCATTCGATTGTGAATCATTTCGCCAGGCAATCTGATCAAATACTTATCGGTAAATTCATAGGAGCAGGTGCATTAGGAATGTACAGCATGGCTTATAAAATCATGCTTTATCCATTGGAAAATATTTCGAGAGTCATCGTTCGGGTATTATTTCCGGCGTTATCAGAAATAAAAGATGATAACGCCCGTTTTAAAGCGGGCTATTTAAAAGCCATAAGTTATGTTGCGTTATTCACCTTCCCGCTCATGATTGGTTTAATGGCAGTTGCGCCTGATTTTGTACTGGTCGCTTTTGGTGACAAATGGGAAGGAATGGCCGTTTTACTCATGATTTTAGCCCCTGTTGGCCTCATGCAATCGATCATCACCACGACAGGTTCCATTTACATGGCAAAAGGCTCTACTGGCGTCATGTTTAAAATAGGCGCCATAAATTCTGCAGTCACTGTCGTCGCTTTTTTAATAGGGATACCTTTCGGTGTTCAAGGCGTGGCCATTGCTTATGTGATCGCAAATATTGTGATGCTCTATCCAAACTTGCATTTAGCATGGCAACAAATTGATTTAAAGGTGACAGAGGCGGCACTAGAATTACTGCCTTTCTTTAATGCGGCACTATTTATGGGAATTGCCACCTATGCTCTTAGTGTGGTTTTTGAAAATATAGAACTCTATTTATGGCTAAAATTGTTACTCGAAGTGCTGTCAGGGGCTGCAATTTATGTTGGCATTTTAATGCTCTTTTATCGGTCATTATTGCTAAATATGATTTCAAAATTAAAAAGAAATAGAACGTAATGGCACATATAACGCTTAAATATTTCCCCCAACCCAGTAAAGATAATCAGTACATTCAAAATACGATTACGGCACTTGAGAATGCGTTTGAAACAAAGGTTGATATTGTTCCAAGCTTAAAAACCGCGATACAAAACCCTAAAATGTTATTCCAAAACCCCAAAAGTGATGTGTTCATCATTAATTGGCTAGAAAACAGTTTAAGAGGCACTAATAATCGGTTTTCTACGTTAGGCGCATTTAAATATCTCATTTACCTGTTTTATTTTCGCTTAACGGCCAAGAAAATTATTTATGTAAGACATAATATTTACCCCCATAACATGAAAGGTTGGCATGCAAAAGCCGCTTCTATTGTGTCAAATATGGGTGAAAAGCTCTGTCATCAAAAAGTGTCACACTCAGGTCACTTAATCAAAGATGGCTATGCTTATGTGCCTCACCCGCTGTACACCTTAACGTTAAGCAGAGAAATTCAATCTACTTTAAATAATTACTACATCATGTTCGGACGGATTGAACGTTATAAAAAAATTGAAACCGTTATCAAACATTGGGTGCTTGAAGAGACTCTTTTGATTGCAGGCTCTGTTGGTGATCAGGCTTACCTAGATGAACTTATTACGCTTGCTACAGGGAAAAATGTCCAATTTGATGCCCGGTTTATTCCGGACGATGAGGCCGCGTTAATCGTTAAAAAATCGAATGGAGTGATTCTTGCACATGCTGACGAAGACATGATTGTAAGTGGTAGTTTTTTCTTTGCAATCACTTTAGGGGTCCCTGTATTTGCTGTAGTAAAGCCATTTTTTTCTTGGCTGATAAACGAAGAAAATTTTACTGACCTTTACTTGTTTGAAACATCTGAACAAATTGTGACAACTCTTGAAAAAAAGCACTCTTTTGATAACCAAGTTATACAGGTTCAAGCGGAGATGTTCTTTGGGAGTGTAACAACGGCCCAAACCTGGAGAAAAGTGATCAATGATTTATCTAAATACTAAAGCTGAGGATACCCTGTGAAAATTGTATTTTTATCACACGCAAGCCTAGGAATGGGTTTTGTTGTAGGCAGCCATCAGTTGGCTAAAGCCTTAATAACAGGTGGGCATAATGTCTTTCACATTAGCTCTCCTGTCTCTGTGTTACATGTCTTTTTAGGCAAGCAAAGAAGGCAAAAATTTTTCTATGCATTAAAAAATAGAACAGTGAAGCATTCTGTGTTCGGATTTGCTGATTATATTCCCATCTGCTTAGCCCCTATGGGGTATGCAAAATGGCTTGATGTTATGAACAATTGGTTGATCGATGCTCAGATCAAGCGACATATCGGCCAAGAAAGCACTGATATGGTGTTGATCGATCAGCCACAACTCTTTAACGCTCTCGATCTGTTTACCAATGCGACCAAAATTTATCGACCAACCGATCTATACAGTGAGATGGGAGGCCGCAAGTTTGCTTCTCCTGAAGTAAAAGCGATTGAAAGGTGTCAAGGTATCGTGGCAACCAGTAGTCAGGTTTTTAAGCATATTAAAACGATCACAAACAAGCCAGGTGTTATTGTCACCAATGGTGTGGATTATGATCTTTTTTCAGAGCCCAAAGAACAAACTAGATTCAATAAATGTATTTATGTTGGCGCGATCGATTTCCGTTTTGATCTCGAAACGGCTCTTATCCTAGCGAATAAAAATCCTGAAATAGTGTTCGATTATTATGGGCCCGTCGCAATAGAGCTTAATACTGAGATGCCAGAAAATTTGATTTTTCACGGATCAATTGATTATGCTCAAATTCCAACGTTGCTGACTCAGTACAAATATTCAGTTATCCCTATGAATGACCACAAATCAAACGATGGGCGCTCACCCATGAAACTCTATGAATTTTTAGCAGCAGGTATTCCTGTCTTATCAAGAAAGACTATCAGCATTAATAGTGAAGTAAAGCCGGGTGTTTTATTGTATGAAAACAAACACGATGTTCAAACAAAATTCATTGAGCTAAAAGCATTGAGTCAACAATACGATGTTGATGAGTTCAAGTTGATTGCCAGTAAACAATCCTGGAAGGAAAAAGCACAAGTTATTTTGGATTTTAGACAGGGACTACGACATGAATTTTAGAATGCATTTTCAACCTTTATTCTGGAGATTACATTCTATAAAGGTGAATCAACTATTATGCTAACGACAACAAATGACAAGGATAGCTTTGTCCAAAAAAGTATTTTTTGGATTGTACTTTTAGCCGTTGGTTACAACGCACTACTGGCGGTGGTCAATGGAAATGTATTTTCGGTTAACTTCAAAATGGCCGCGGGTTTTGAATTTTTAATACTGCTTTCTGCCATTGGCATTATTGTTAAAACCGAATTTTCCAATTTGGACATTAAAGAAATTTCTTTGATTGTATTTGTCGTCATCATTGCTCTTTTAATAAGCATTGTTAACCAGTATTTATTTATTGATTCAATTCGAAATTTTTTGATTATTGCACTTTTTGTCATGCTAGGAAGACGGATTTCAGCCGAAAATTTGCATAAGCTTTTTTTTGTTGTCTCCTTTATCGTTTTTAGTTTTTTATTGATTGAGGTCTTTGCATTAGATCTCTATGTACACATTTTTAACCCTGCTAGTTACTACGCAAATACTCGAGGTGTCATTGCTTCAGAGTTCAATGATACTGGCTTATTTAATACCGCGAATGCGCAACAAATGTCAGACAGGTTTGGCTATGGTCTTTTTAACGGCCCGCGAACGTCTTCAATTTTTCTTGAGCAGGTGTCAATCTCAAATTTTATGATTATTCTGGTTATCTATGGGTCGGTTTTTTGGGATGCTTTAAGCAATAAGAAAAGAGTATTTTTTATGGCTTTAGTGTTGATGATACTTATCACCGCTAGGTCGCGATCCGCACTCGCCTTAACGATTTTTGCGCTTGCTAGCTATCATGTGCTGCCCTTAATTACTAGAAAGTTCAGCATTATGATACTGCCTGCCGTTTTGAGTATTATTTTTATAGTTTATTTTTTTATGCCGCAGGAGAACATCTATTCGTTGGAAGACTCCTTTAGGGGCCGGATTTTTCATACAGGTTTAATATTAGCTAGTTTCAATATACCCGATTATTTTTCAATAAATATTCATAAAATATCAAATTACGCAGATAGTGGTATACCATACGTCATAATGTCATATACTTTGATTGGTGCGTTAGTGTTATGGATTTATATTGCCACAATCGTTGAGTTTGAATCTCCAGCACATCGACGATTTATTGTTTTGGCGAATCTATATTTTTGGATGTTACTTATGGTTGGTGCTGCAGTATTTACGATTAAAACAGCCGCATTACTATGGATATTAGCAGGGTTTTTAAGTGTTCACTCAAATAATGATAAAACGCGTAAAGGGGTGAAAAATGAAAATACTTCACGTTGTTAGGCAATTTTTACCCAGTATAGGCGGTTTAGAAGATTATGTTTACAGCCTCGCACTAGAACAAATTAAAGCAGGAAGTACCGTCAGTGTGCTCACGGCGAACACAAATTTTCAAACGGATGAGTTACTTAACTCTTCGGAACAACAAGATGGTATTGATGTGATAAGAGTGCCTTGGTCATTCTCCAAGCGTTACCCTGTTATTTGGATTAAACCAGACCTGCTTAATCAATATGATTTAGTCCATATTCATGCGGTTGATTTTTTTATTGATTATGTCTCGCTATTGAAAAAAATAGGCTTAGTCAAAACCAAAGTATGCTTAACCACACATGGTGGGTTCTTTCATACTCCAAATCAACAGGGGTTAAAAAAGTTCTATTTTAAAACCATCACACGTTTTACGTTAATGGGCATAAACCGTGTGTTTACGATCAGCTCGAATGACCAAAACTTATTTAGCCAGATTAAACAGAATTGCCAGCTGGTTTCCAATGGAGTGCGTTTGCAAAAGTTTGGTAAAAGGCTAGAGAAAACAAACGATACGTTTGATCTGATTTGCTTGGGCCGTTTTAGCAGTAATAAAAAAGTGGATTGGTTAATTGAGGCCTATGCAGGTTTAGTTGCACCGAAAGGCAAGCTTAAAATAATTGGTGGCCGTGCAACGGGTGATACCGCCGCTTTACAAAATTTAATTATACGCTTAAAAGCTGAAGATAAAGTTGAACTACTGCTTGATCTGCCAGATCTCAAAATTGTAGAGCATATCTCAACAGCAAAATTTGTGGTGAGTGCATCGGACTATGAAGGTTTTGGCTTAAGTGTGATTGAGTTGATGTCATACGGTCTCGTTCCTTTTCTATCAAACAAGCCGGAGTCCTTTGTAGATTTTATAGAACAATCCCAAACAGGCCTACTCTTTGATTACGATATGAGTGCTTTTGAGGGGAAATATAACAAACTATTGCACCACTGGAATGAATCTGAAGCTGAAAAATCTCAAGTTTTTTCGCAGCAGTTTTCATGGTCTAAAGTCGCACAACAGATTAATACGGGTTATGAGAATGCCTAATTTTAATATCGATCACAACACTAAAACGCTCTTGAAGAAAATCAAGATTAGCGATGATGCAAATGCATTAATAGAGCACATTATTGCCAATTCTAAAGTTCGCGATTTCATGACAACGGTGGGGTTTATGAATCAGCACGGCTTTAATTTGATTGCAAAAAACAAAGCATTATTGCGACCCTTTGATGATTTAGATTACATTTTACGTGATGGAATCGGCATGAAGTTAGCGTTTAAGTTTTTTAATATGCCTGCCGGAGCCAACTTAAATGGTACGGATTTTATTCCGCAATTAATTAAGGTAGTTGTCAATTCGAATAGGAACCAGAATACAGCCTTTTTTGTATTGGGAACACAGTCACCCTGGCTGGAAGAAGGTGCGGCCCAATTATTGAAGGCTCAAGTATTTCAAACGATGGATGGCTTTAGAGAGTTGCCAGAATACATTCATTTTTTAAACCAAAATATGAAGCCTGAGGCGTTTAATGTCATTGTGTTGGCGATGGGAATGCCCAAACAAGAAGAGCTTGCTGCGTTAATAAAACACAACATAAAACAACCAGGCCTGGTCGTTTGTGGTGGCGCGATCATCGACTTTGAAGCCGGTCGCTTTTCTAGAGCTCCACCACTCTTTAGAACACTCTCTATAGAATGGCTTTATCGGTTACTAAAAGAGCCACGTAGATTATTTAAACGGTATGTCATTGGCATTCCTATTTTTTTTATAAATTTAATACAGTACAGATAGATTAAAGGTTTGGAGAATATATAAAGATGCACGTGTATGTGATTAATTTAGAAAGAAATCCCGAGAGGTTAGCGTTTATAAGCCATCGTTTGCAGTCATTAGGAATTGATTTTGAACGAATCAATGCTGTTGATGGATATAGCTTTTCAGAAGAATATCTTGATGAGTTTCGGCAAAATAGCTTACGTCCGACGGGTTGGATAGAGGGGCAGATTGGTTGTTTTTTGTCACATAGAAAAGCATGGCAACAAATCATGGATGGAGATGAAGAGTATGGCGTTATCTTTGAAGATGATTTACACATTGCGGACTCCTTAGGAAAGGTTATTTCTGACATGACTTGGATACCTGCAGAGGCTGATGTTGTGCGTTTGGAAAATACGACGAACTGGGTGAAGTTAAAAAAAGTTGGTGAAGTTGATCAGCGTGATGTATGTGTCGTTGAAAATGATTCATGGTGCGCAGGTGCATACATTTTATCGAAAAAAACGGCCGCCTTTTTAGTCAATCAAGAGCCAAAACTATGGCTTCCAGCGGATACCTATCTCTTCGCAAAAAGTCTGTCAGAAGTCGCAAATGCATTGAATATTTTTCAAATTAATCCGGTTTTGACCTGTCAAGACAAGTATTCGGAAGGGGTGATTGATTCTAATGAACTCATGAATTTTGATAGTGAGATTGAAGTGGATCAATTAAACGCACCTCCAAAACCGACTTTAATAGAGTCAATAAAACAAACGATAGCACCTTCTTTGGGCTATTCACGAACGGTCTTTAAGAATTGATTGGAGGGCTAAACTGTTTTAACAGTATTGAAAAAAGATGAGATAGTTTCGTTATTTTGTATTGAGCCATGCCTACGACTCCTAGGCTTCATTATTGAGTATGCACGAGTGTTTAGTTTTTTGAATTTGGATGATAGAGCAGATAGCCATGCATAGTTAAAGGTTTAATAAAAAAAGTTACTCAATAGGTTTGCTGTGTGGCAACCATATTACTACCCCCTTTTGGAAACAACATGAAACGCGAAATATTAACGATTCAATATTTAAGAGCCATCGCTGTTTTATTGGTGGTTTATGTCCACTCTTTAGAACAGTTCCCATGGTTAAAAGAGATTTTAAATAGTCATGTAGGGCACGCTGGTGTCGATCTGTTTTTTGTGATCAGTGGTTTTATCATGGTGTATTCAACGCATACTAAAAACATCAATGGACTTCAGTTTTTTTGGCACAGAATTCTTCGCGTTGTTCCGCTTTACTGGTTCTTTACGATAAGTTTGGTTATCCTTGCATTTTTGATTCCAGACGTTCTTGAAAGCGTCGAGTTAAAAACGTCACATGTGCTGAGTAGCTTGTTTTTTATCCCCGATTTATCTCCCGTATTCCCAAATAGATACTGGCCGGTTTTAATACCGGGTTGGACCCTCAATTACGAGATGGCATTTTATGCTCTATTTGCGATATCCCTTTTTTTTAAAGATCAATATAGGCTGCTTTTTTTAACGGTCATCATGTTTGGTGTCGTCGCACTTGGTTTTCAATTCAATTCAAAATCGGTGTTTAGTTTTTATAGCGATATGATTATCCTAGAATTCTTGGTCGGTGTAATATTCGGGTATTTATTTGTAAACGGTAAGCTGCCAAAGAATACATTTTTGGGTGTTATAGTTGCCGTTATCGGCCTATTGTACTTTGCAAGCATCGACAATTTTACCTCGACCAACCGATTTTTTGATGCGGGTATTTCAGCTTCTTTCGTTGTATTAGGGGCCCTGCTCATTGACCACTCAAAGAGAGCGGAAATCAGCTGGTTACACTTATTAGGTAATGCCTCCTATTCAATTTATTTGAGTCATGTTTTTGCACTGGGGTTGTTCCGATTTATAAGAGAGTCTATGGGCTTTGTCTATTCTGAAAACATCTTTAATGGCGTATTGCTTGTCATGGTGGCGATTATCTTTAGCGCATTAGTAGGTGTAGCTGTTTATCGGCTAATAGAGTTACCCATCAATCAAAAACTCAGAAAAAAATCCCACTAATTCTGGAGAAAGTATGATGTTCATCAAAACGATAGGCATTTTTTTAATCACCTTGGCAAATCTTACGAATGTATATGCAAGCTCAGAGATCGCATCGTGTTCAAAACCCATCGCAGGCATTAACCTTGCCGGCGCTGGTTTTTCATCCGGTAAAATTCCGGGTAGAGTCGGTTACGATTACAAATTCCCTAACTCTGTGCAATTACTTTATTACAAATCTAAGGGCTTCAAGGCTGTTCGTCTTTCTATATTATGGGAGCGACTGCAACCTAATCTCTATTCTGAACTAGACCCTGATTATTTAAATGAGATTAAAATTTTTCTAAAAAAAGCAGAAGGGAGTGATTTATTGGTTTTACTCGATCTTCACAACTATGGTCGCTATAAAACAAAGCTCATCGGTTCTAAAGATGTGCCAGAAGATGCCTTCTATGATATCTGGAACAGAGTCGCTCAAGCCCTCCACAGTTATCCTTCGCTTTATGCTTATGGTCTCATGAATGAACCTCATGATACTAAGGGGTATTGGCATAAGGTCGCTCAATCGGGAGTGGATGCTATTAGAGCCGTAGATAAAAAGAAAGTGATTTATGTGCCTGGTGAGTTTTGGTCGAGTTCATGGAAATGGCCTAAGGCGAACCCCAAACCCTTTGTGTCGGATCCACAAAATAAGTTAGTGTATGAAGCTCATATCTATTTTGATAGACACTCTACGGGGGCTTATAAAAATCCAAATGAAGTCCTTAAACAAGGTGATGTGGCCAAAAGAGTGATGCCCTTTATTACCTGGTTAGAAAAATACCATTTAAAAGGAGCCATTGGTGAGTGGGGTGTTCCTACCTCTTCGAAAGCTTGGTTTCCTGTGGTCGGTGAATTTATGACTTTAGCAAATGAGCACTGTTTGGATTGGTATATCTGGGCAGGAGGTCAATGGCCTCAACACTACTTTATGTCTTTAGAGCCAGTTAACTGGAAAGATAAACCTTTGACAACCTTTTTGTCTAAAAAGCTCAAAAATTAAAGTGAAACAATGACGACTGAATTAGACCACTTGAGCTAAGTTGTTCAGTAGAAGAATGGTCTCTAATAAATCTGTGCAAGTGGACTAAAAAGAGTCTGTCATTAAGGTTTTTAAGAATAAAGCGGTCAAGGTGTCGATGACGCTCATTAAGAATCAAACGATGAGCCTTTATGAGTTGAGTGTTTTCATTGAAATTTTTTAACGTTAGGATTTATGGCTTTTATTGTGGGTTTAGCTTTAACGTTAATACTTTATTCTTATTAGTATCATCGGATTGGTTTAAGAAAGATTTAGGTTGTTGTATCGGGTTTCCCCTCTTTACGGATGTTTTATAATTTTTATAGTTTTTAGGAGTTTTTTTATGATTAATATCATTCTTTGTGGCGGTTCTGGGACGCGTCTTTGGCCTTTAAGTCGCACGATGTTGCCAAAACAATTTGTGCGTTTGTTTGAAGGACGTTCGTTATTTCAAGACACGGTTCTACGTAATCAGCGAGTGTGTAAAGAGTATTTAATTGTTTCGAACACCGAACAGTATTTTTTAGCGGCTGACCAATTGCAACAAGTGTCTACCATCAGCAGTCAATTCTTATTAGAGCCGATCGGCCGCAATACAGCGCCTGCAATTGCTTTGGCTTGTATGCAATTAGATTCAGATGATCTGGTGTTGGTCACCACATCAGATCATTTGGTTAAAAATCAAGTGGCTTATGAAGCGGCTGTGGCGCAAGCGAAAACATTGGCCCAGCAGGGTAATTTAGTGACGTTTGGCATTCAACCAGATTATGCCGAAACGGGTTTTGGTTACATTGAAGCCGCTGGTAACGATGTAATATCATTTAAAGAGAAGCCTTCCAAAGACGTTGCTGAGTCCTATATTCTAGCCGGTAATTATTATTGGAACTCTGGCATGTTCTGTTTTAAAGCGGGGGTGTTTTTAGAGGAATTAAATAAATATGCGCCAGAAATTTACCAGGCCTGCACAAATGCATTCAGTGCATCCGAAGCGTGTTCTGGGGTAATGCGGGTTGAGCTCGATAAAATGTTGGCGATTCCAGAGGACAGTATTGATTATGCGGTTATGGAACAATCCAAGAAAGTGAAGGTTATTCCATGCGAAATGGATTGGTCTGACTTAGGCAGTTTTGATGCGCTTTATGAGGAAGTTAAGCAAACAAATGTCGATAATGCCATTTTAAAACGCGGTGAGAATGCACCAGACCCTATTTGTGTCGATTCGAATAATAACTTGTTGTTAACATGCGATCGCCAGGTGGCATTAGTGGATGTCAATGATTTGATTATTGTGGATACTACCGATGCGATTTTAATCTCTAAAAAAGGCAGTTCGCAAAAGGTAAAAGCGGTGGTTGCGCAGATTAAGAAAATTTCTCCGGAAATGGCCGAAATCCACCGCTTAGCTTATCGGCCTTGGGGAACCTATGAGGTCTTGCTCGATACGGCACAATATAAGATAAAACGCATTATTGTGAAGCCCGGCTGTAAGTTATCCTTACAAAAACATTTTCACCGTAATGAACATTGGATTGTCGTCAGTGGCACCGCGACAGTGACCGTCGGTGAGAAAATCTCATTAGTACGCCCAAATGAATCAACCTACATTCAGATGGGCGAAGTACACCGTCTTGAAAATCAAGGCAAGATTGATTTAGTGATGATTGAAGTCCAAGTGGGTGAATACACGGGTGAAGATGATATCGTACGTATTGAAGACGTTTATGGGCGTTAACACTCGCTCATAAGGATTTGTTGCTTCTAAGAACTAAAAACGACCAGGCCTGGTCGTTTTTAGTTTTAGCCTTTTAAATACCGGACTTCTGCTTATATGCAGTGCTTTTGCTTGTGGTAAACTTTGTCCAAATCATTTTCAGGGAACATCTTGTGAAACAGTATTTAGAATTGCTTGACCATATCATAGAAAACGGTACCGACAAAGGCGACCGCACAGGCACTGGAACACGTTCAGTGTTTGGGTATCAGATGCGTTTCGATTTGCAGCAGGGCTTTCCGTTGGTCACGACCAAAAAATTGCATTTACGTTCGATTATCCATGAGCTGTTGTGGTTTTTAACGGGTGATACTAATATCCAATACCTGAAGGACAATGGTGTGCGTATTTGGGATAGTTGGGCAACAAATTCGGGTGAGTTGGGGCCTTTGTATGGTAAACAATGGGTCGCTTGGGAGAAACCCAATGGTGAGACGATTAACCAGATTGAGGAACTCATCGACACCCTGAAAAAGAACCCTAATAGCCGCCGTATGATTGTTTCGGCTTGGAATCCTGCGGACTTGCCGGATGAATCGATTAGTCCGCAAGCGAATGTCGAGCAGGGACGCATGGCATTGGCAACTTGTCATGCTTTTTTCCAATTTTATGTCGCCAATGGTAAATTGTCTTGCCAGCTCTATCAGCGTTCGGCAGATACCTTTCTTGGCGTACCCTTCAATATTGCCTCTTATGCTTTGTTGGTGCATATGGTTGCTCAGCAAACTGGTTTGGAGGTGGGTGATTTTGTCTGGACGGGGGGGGATGTCCATCTGTATAACAATACCCTTGAACAGGCTGAGACTCAACGAGTAAGAGAGCCATTTGCTTTGCCTAAATTAGTGATTAACCGTACCCCTGAAAGTATCTTCGATTATAAGTTCGACGATTTTGAGATTGAAGGGTATGAATCGCACCCGCATATTAAAGCAGTGGTGTCGGTATGAGGATTGCCATGATTGCTGCCATGACAAATAACCGAGTGATTGGCTTTGAGAATGACATGCCTTGGCACTTACCGGATGATTTGAAGTTCTTTAAAGCGAATACTCTGGGAAAACCTGTCATTATGGGGCGCAAAACGTTCGAATCGATTGGTTCACGTCCGTTACCGAATCGACCTAATCTCGTCATTAGCCGTAATGCAGAGCTCTCTATCCCTGACGTACAGGTCTTTAAGTCGGTTGAGTCGGCCTTAAAAACCCTTCAGGATGTGGATGAAGTCATTATTATGGGGGGAGGACAGCTCTATCAGCAGATGTTACCGCAAGCTGATAAACTGTATTTGACCTTGATTGACGCTGACCTTGAAGGTGATACGCTATTTCCGGATTGGACTGCATTTCAATGGAATGAAATTGAACGGCTTTCTCACTCGGTAGACGAGCGTCATGCTTACGCTTTTGATTTTGTGACGCTAGAACGTATTTAATCGAACGCCGTGAACAACCACTTCAATACGCACCGATCATTATTTCCTGTCTAAACCTTCCTGCCAAAATAGCTGGATTCAAAAATTAAAACTGCATTTTGGTGAAATCTAACACTCATGTAAATGTGCAGACTTGCAGTGTCGTTAAATATCTAACTTGATTAGACTCCTTAAAGTAAATCGTACGACCATATCTTGATTTAATTTAATTTAAATCACTGTCTTGAGACAAAAAAATAGTTAATTTGTTATTTTTACGTATACTAGTGCTTAAATCTACTAGTGTAGTGGTTGACGTGAATTCATCGTTTAGATGATTCTTGCATTTGAAATATACGCTTAGGTATAAAAATAATAATTCAAAGTCTTACAGACAGCTCTCCGGAAACAGCTTCTAAATTATTTAGCTATGCTTAACATTCGATAAAATGTCTTTTAAGCCTTTAAATTAAAATGATTCAAATTTTAAATTTAAGGAATTTATATGAAATTTTCTAATCTATTCAAAACCTTTAGTGCCTTTATCTTGGGCCTTTCTCTTTTATCCATTTCGGCACAATCTCAGGCGGCATTTGACTTGACACTAAAGGATCAGCCAGATGTGGTGTCCTATTTTTCGGACGTTACGTACAATGCTGGACTGGATTCTTTGTCCGTGAACGGATTTGCACAAGAACTCAATTCTGTGCTCTCGCATACCATCAATAACGGAACATTTTCCTTAAATGCAAGCATCAATGATTTAGGTAACTTTTCGAGTGGAACCTTTACGATAGGCGGGACCATTGCAGATTTAGCCTATACTTCAGGTACGTTGTTAACAGGTATATTGAATAACTTTAGTTTTAATAATACTGAAACACTTCAGTTTACGTTTGACACAACAGGTGGTGATGCTGCAGGTCTTTATTCTGGTTTAGGCGGTATTATTTTGGCAGACAGTGGCTTTAGCGGCAGTTTTTTATCAGATTGGAATAATACGGGTGGCGTAACGGGTACTGGCGCAGCCATGTCTGATACAGGTGTTGTGAGTGCGGTTCCTGAACCTAGCACTTATGCCTTATTTGCTTTGGGTTTGTTGACTGTATTCGGCTTTGCTCGTCGATCCGCTAAGCAAGTTTAATCCATAGGAGTAGATATGAAAACTTCTATGTTAAAAATGAAATTACTGGGTATTGTGAGTGCATGTATTTTAACCTTTGGTGTGGTCAATTCTGCACAGGCCACCTTATTACCACTTCCAAATTTAGTTTTACCTTTAGTTGCTTTTGATAATACAGGGACGACTAAATATGATCCATCGACGGGTATTATAGAGACGGATGCATTGCCTATTGCAGTACGCTTCTCAGCAACAACGGCGCCGCATTTTATTAATCCAACGGCAGGAAGTGAGCATGTGTTCATTAATGTCAAAGTCGATAGCTCAGGTAATTTAATGAGTGGCGTACCGGGTGATGATCTCGTTATTACCGGTGAAGTAGACAGTAATGGTGATGGTATTGCGGACTATGCAGGGACACTGCTGACGGCTGAAGTATTAGAGTTTGGTTTTCAAAATGACGGTACGAATGACCTTTACAATTACACCTTCTCGGTAACTGGTGGGGCCTTAGCCCCTCTATACCCAACGGGTAATGTTGGTTTATCCGTCATTAGTGAACTTTCTACATTTACTGATTTTACAGTGCCTTTTACCGGTCGTTCTAAAGGGACGATTGGTGGGGTTCCCAGCGTAGTGACTGAGTGTAAAATTGATATTTTGGGTACTTGTGTGGTCGAAAAAGCGCCAGAAGAATCAACCTGTAATGCCAAAATTTCGGCAACAACGCTTAAGTATACAGGGCCGACGATCTATGGTGCATTGGTAGAGTTGATTGGTAAAAATGAAGGTTATGCCTCTTATTCAACAGACTTGATTTCAGGTGAAACCATTTTGGTTTCACCTGAACAAAATGGCTATACCATTGATGGTCGACCAGGTGATTTGGGTTCTAAATTAAGCGTCTTTATTAATGGCGAAGAAGAGTTGCTTCATACCAGTTGTTCTGTGCCTTATACCGTTGGCATGCCTGCACCAATAAATGGAGGTTCAAGTGATGGCAAGGGTTCTAAAGATTCTGATAAAGGTTCTAAAGACTCACACAAACGCTCTAGATACGCAGCCAAGGGTTCAAAGCATTCATACAAAGAGTCTGAAGATTCTGAAGAGTCAGATAAAACAAACGATCACGTTTCATCAAACTGGATGGTTGTTGCTTTTGTAGATAAATTGGGCGAAGTGGTTGAAATGACAACTTCTGAACCAGCTTTAACGTGTGAGATACCTGCCAATCGTTCAAGTACTGTGCTTTATGGTTTTACTGTGACAAACTCTGGTCATTCTGTGATTGACAGCGCTGATGTGATTGATTCATTTGGTGTTGTGCCGAACAGTCCCTTAGGTGTACTAAATCCTGGTGATTCAGCGACATTAGAGCGCACGCAAGTGATCTCTGAAGAAACTGAAAATGTGGTTTCAGTGACAGGTCACTCAGCTTTTGCAACTTGTGAGAATCTAACGGCCGTGACCGTTCACCAAGCAGAAGCAAGTGATTCTGATAAGGGATCTAAAGATAAAGGCTCAAAAGGTTCTAAGGGCAAAGGTTCTAAAGATAAAGGCTCAAAGGGTTCTAAGGACAAAGGTTCTAAAGATAAAAACTCAAAGGGTTCTAAGGACAAGGGTTCTGAAGATAAAGGCTCAAAAGATAAGTAGCTTAATGACGACTTAACTCCTTTAAAATCACCATCAGAAATGCTGGTGATTTTTTTTGTATAAAATTTAGGTTTTCGATGGTAACTGTACCCTTTAACTTGGATTTAAACTTAAAATTAAGATTGGAATTGTGATGGAATTAACTATTCAACCGATGAAAGTTTCCAAAATTATGTTGAGTATTATTGCAGTATTAGCGTTATTACATATTACTCAGGTTAGCGCGTTTTTATACATTGGTGATAAAGAGGTGTTTGACTGGATCAGAATGTTAGATTTTGATTACGAAGGTAATTTGCCAACCCTGTATTCGTCAGGTGCTCTTGGCTTGAGTGCTTTACTGTTATGGGTCATTAGCCGTCACCGAAAGCAGATGAGACAAGATTATCGACACTGGTTGGTTCTGTGTTTTATTTTTATTTTTTTGGCATTGGATGAAGGAGTGGTTATTCACGAAAAAATAGGTGACCTTACCGAGCAATATATCAATGCAAGTGGTTTTCTGTATTTTGCTTGGATCGTGCCTTACGGTATTTTGATGACTGTATTTGTACTCAGTTATCTCAAGTTTTTATTTCAACTCCCTAGAAATACGGCGATTCAAATGGTGATCGCAGGGGTATTATTTATCACTGGAGCCGTCGGTTTAGAGATGTTTAGTGGCGTTGAAGCAGAACTTCACAATACATCCACGATTAAATATACTGTTTTATATACCCTTGAAGAGTTGCTGGAAATGATTGCGATTGTTATCTTTGTGAATGCGCTCTTAAAGTACATTGGTCGTGAAATCGGGGACATCACTCTGGATGTACAAAATAGGTGAGTCTTATGAATGCAATGAACCCTTTTTACAACGGCATCAAGGGTATGTCTTCTTTCGGTCTAATGTAAAAATACCTTCAAGGTGACAGCCTCTATCAGCGTTGGAAAGTTATCCAACGCATGAGGCTTATACATGTTTTTCATGCTTGCAATAAACGCCATACACACTCATTTGAAGGAGTTATTAATATACGAGTATAGACGTACTTCTTAATCAAGGTAACCATTTCTTGCACAAGTCCTATTAATTCAAGCCTGTATATTACTAATCAGGGACTCCCTTAAAATCAGCTAGAATGACCTTGCTATAATCAAAACTCGGTACCAATACAGAGTTCATTAAGAGGTTACGTGTACATGTCAATTAAATTAAAAATGGTTTTAGGAATTATTGGAGCCATGTCTTTATTGTTAATCAGTAATTTGGCCACTCAATATCTGATCAATGAAACCAAGCATACTATTTCTACTGTGGTGGATGTCAATGGCGAAAAGTTGTCGTTATTAAATCACCTGAAGAATGTCTCTGACCAACGAGAAATTACACTGCTTAATTTGGCGTTACTGGATCCAGATGAGAGTGGTTATGCTGATCATGTCGCCAGTCTTGATATTGCACTTAAAGAGACACGAGCTGAAATAACGAAAGTTTTTACAAGGATAACCGCCATCCAATTGAGCCCGCCAGAAGAAAAGATGTTTGCCTTGATCAGAGAAAATGTTCAGAGTGCTAATGCCTCTTTTGGAAGTTTTATGACGGCGATTACGGAGGGGTTTGTTGACGAAGCTATTATCATTATGAAAGAGGAGTTTAGACCTAAATACAAAGCCTTTGCTGGCATTGTTGCTAAATTCCGCGATTATGAAATTGAGCAGAATAGTCTTGCAATCGCGAGACTTAATCAACAACAGGAAGATGGCGCATTTTATCTGTGGGTCGGACTGTTATTAAGTGTGATTGGCTTTGCTGTTGCAGGATACTTTTTAAGTCGAAGCATTTTGAACCCCATTAATGCGGTCCGTGACACCATGTTGAAAATTGGTGAAACAGGTGAACTGAACCATCGTATTCCACTGTTTGGTAACGATGAATTGACAACCACAGCTCGTACCATTAATGCGGTTTTAGATGATATGAGTATGGCTTCTGGTGATGTGACTCATGTCTTAACTGAGATTGCTTCGGGACAATTTGACCGTCGTGTGCAGGGTGAATTAAAAGGTGATTTTCTGAACATGAAGATCGAGGTAAATCGTTCAGTTGAACAAATCAGCTCGGTCATGGATATTCTTGAAACAACGGCACAAAATTTCAGGGCGGGTAGGCTCGAAGTTCATAAGGATGATTCGGTCCAATTGTCCGGCAAGTTTGCAGATGTTCTATATAACTTAGATCGTTCCGCAATTCGTATGAAAGAGAATGTTGCATCCATTGCAGATACTTTGCATAGTTTAGCACAGGGTAATTTTAGTGTGCGCTCAGAGGCGGATGCACGTGGTGATTTTATCCCGCTAAAAGAGTCATTAAATATTACCTTAAGTGATTTAGAGCGTTTTGTTGATGAAGTAGCTCTTGTGCAGTCTGCAATCAGTGAAGGTAATTTAACGCGAACCGTTGATGGTTCATATACTGGAAAAATGGCCGTTTTAAAAGACTCCTTGAATCGCTCTGTAAAAAACACGGCCGTCATGGTGGCTAAGGTCGAAGCAATTGCTCGTTCGGTTGTGCAAGGCGTTGAAGAGATGGCGCGGGGTAATAATGATATCTCGATTCGCATTGAGCAGCAAGCCAGTGCGTTGGAGCAAACCTCGGCTTCAATGAGAGAGATGACCAGCAGTGTTCGTAAAAATGCAGAAAATGCTGTGTTGGCTAATCAAAAAACCACCGATGCGCGTGTTCAGCTTAAAACAGGGCTAGAGACGATGGAACAGGCATTAAACTCCATGTCTTCTATGTCAACAGCCAGTCAGAAGATTAACGATATTATTTCAATTATTGATGGAATCGCTTTCCAAACCAATTTATTGGCATTGAATGCAGCGGTAGAAGCGGCCAGAGCGGGTGAACATGGCCGTGGTTTCGCTGTTGTGGCAGGAGAGGTCAGAAATCTTGCTGGCAAGTCTGCAGAGGCCGCTGGGCAAATCAAAGGGTTGATTGAAAATAGCGCCAAAATTAGCCAGCAAAGTGGACATTATGTCCAGGAAACCAGTGAGGCTTTGAGTGCCATTAATGTATCGATGAATGAGGTTAGTGAGATGGTTTCGGATATTTCAGCGGCCAGTGATGAGCAGTCACAAGGGATTGATCATGTGAATGTTGCCATTACAGCGATGGATGAGATGACGCAGAAAAACTCAAAGGTTGTTAAGGCCGTAGAAGAGTCAGGGCGAGTCTTGATTTCAGACGGCGCTTTACTGAAAGAGCAGGTGGATCTATTTACCCTTGAATCGGAAGCTGAGGATAGCCTCTATGCATTAAGCCACACAGAAGACGAGGCTTCATTTGACGAAAAAAATACGGTCAAAGTGGCATAGATAGGTAAAGACACTTTTTAGTCTATTTGTGGGTATCGGCATGGCATTCGTTGTCAGGGTCTTAGGCCGTTTTGGCCGTTATTGGCCGCACCCACCAGTAGGTTCGAGGACTGTTTGCTTAGGCATAAAAACCATCATGAGGAGTTATAAAAAAGTGATTTAATTGACGTTAAAGTTAAACCCGTTTCAACTATTCAAAGCGCTCTACAGACTCTCCTTAATAAAGGACTGATTTCAGGGCGCTTTTTTCATGAGCAGCGCTAAGAAGAGAAAGGTGGCAACCATTACAATGGCAGGGCCTGTTGGCAGATCTGCTAGATAGGATGCCAGTAAACCCAATAAAACTGAGACAATGCCCAGTAGTATGCTCATAAAAAGCATTTTTTCAGGTGTGCTCGAAAGTCTACGAGCCGCAGCTGCGGGGATAATAAGTAGAGAGGTCACTAATAAAACACCAACAATTTTCATGGAGAGGGCAATCATCAATGCCAACAGTAAAACATATTGTAGTTGGATTCTTTTGACGTTAATACCTTCTACTTGTGCGAGTTCATGATTTAAGGTCAAGTTAAGCAGATCCTCCCAGTGAATGCGGTAGAAAATAAGGATTAACAAACCGATGCCTGTTATTAAGAATAAGTCTGTTTCATTAATGCTTAGAATATCACCAAATAGATAGCCCATTAAATCGATTTGTACATTGTCTTGTAGGCTGATTAAAATCAGGCCAAATGCCAAACTGCTGTGTGCAAGGATGCCAAGAAGCGTATCCGAAGAGAGTTCCCTGTATTGGCCTAAGCGAAAAATACCCCAGGCGACAAATAGGGAGACCGCAATAACGGTTAGGGTGAGGTCTGTTTCTAAAAACAGACCAATGCTGACACCCAACAAGGCTGAGTGGGCAAGGGTTGCGCCAAAGTAGGATTGACGTTGCCAAACTACAAAAACACCTAAAGGTGCTGAGATAATGGCTAGTCCAAGACCCCCTATTATGGCAAAAGTCATAAAGCTCGGAAACCATTCCATCTATTTTTCCTTACCTGATTTTCTGGGAGTCTTTAGGTTGCTGGATTCGACCAGGCCTGGTGGTTTTTGGGGGTCTTGTGTGCGTTCAATATGGGGTTGTCCATGAGTATGCTCACAGGTTTTGTCATGATGGTGTTCATAAAAAGCAATGCTCTCAGTATGTGTGCCAAACAAAGCTTGAAACTCAGGTGATTCACTGACATTTTGCGGCAAACCTGAACAGCACATGTGTTGATTTAGACAGAGCACATAATCGGTGTTTTTCATAACGATATGCAGATCATGGCTGACCATTAAAATCCCATAACCACGCTCATGACGAATGCGGTTTATATATTGATAGAGTTCGGTTTGACCTTGTAAATCAACCCCTTGAACAGGTTCGTCGAGAACCAATAGTTCAGGCTCTCCAATTAAAGCACGTGCCAGCAAAATGCGTTGCATTTCACCACCCGAAACCTTCTGAATCGGTTGCTGTAGTAGTGTTTGGATATTGAGTTCTTCAGCGATTTTATAAACAGTTGTGGTATCATATTTGGCCGTTGAAAAAAACATTTTCAACGGGGTTAATAGTCTGTTTTTTAAAGAAGTAAGAAACGGCGTTGGAGGCCATGGCTCCATTTCGGATCTCACTGGGTGTTGTCGAAGGCCTAGTTTTAAGAAGCGTTCAACGGACATTGGTAAGGTGGCATCAATTTGAATTTTTTGCGGCATAAACCCAATGCGCAAACCCGGTTTACGAATGACCTGGCCCGCAGTAGGTTCGATCAGTCCGAGTAGGATTTTCAATAGAGTGGATTTTCCAGCTCCGTTCGGGCCGATGAGCGTCACAATCTCTTTGGGATGAAGGGTTAAAGAGATCTCTTTGAGAACGGTTGCATCGCCAAATTTTTGATTGATATTATGGGCCTCAATTAGAGGCGTTGTTATCTGCACGATGCTGGAGTTCTCCACAATTAATTGACGGTGTTCTTTTTAAATCGGCTTTAGCCGTTTTCAAAAAGGATAGTTTATCTGTGTTATTTTATCTGCAATCCGATGCTAAGGAATAAGAGTTTTGAAAATGAATGATCGAATAGCACCAAACACTTTGCTTAGAAAACGTGTTTTGTCTTTAATGAGCGTTTTTCTGCTGGGTTTGGCAGGGAATGCTTCAGCCTTAACGGTGACGGTCTCAATCCCACCTTTGGCGGGCATAATCGCGCCTTTATTAGGGCCGGCAGATGAACTGCATGTTTTATTGAAGCCGGGGGTCTCCCCTCATGGTTTTCAATTGAGGCCTTCACATGTACGGTTGTTACAAGACAGTGATTTGGTCATTTCTGTCGGCACACCTGTTGATGCTTGGATTGTAAAACCTTTGCAGTTGGTTAACAAAACCCCCATAGCGATGGCACGTTTACCGAATGTGGAGCGATTAGCTCTAAGACAGGGGGGGCTGTGGGAAGATAAGCACCTCCATAGTGATGAGCTTACCCACCGCAAACTTGGCTCAGATGCACACGAGGCCGATAATGATTCTGTCAACCATTCTCAGGGAAATCCAGTTGAAAACAGCCATTTAGATGGGCATCTTTGGATGTCCTTATACAATGCTAAGCAAATGGTGATAGTGGTTAGTCAGCAGTTACAAGCTAAGTTGCCAGGACAGAAAGAAGCCATTCAGAAAAGAGCCGCGGATTGGTTGACACGACTTGATAAAACAAACCTGCAAATTATGACGCGTTTAGCGAAGGTGCAGGGCGAGCCATTTTTAGTTTTGCATGATGCATTTCAGTACTTTGAACATCACTATGGTTTGAACGGAGTGGGGTCGATTCGGTTGAATCCAGAGTTAGCGCCGAGCCTAAAGCGTGTCCATGAATTACGAGAACGCATTAAAGATGGTCATGTGACGTGTTTATTTAAAGAACCACAATTTCCAGAAAAGCGCATAACATCAGTCGTTTCAGGTCTTGATGTCAAGTTAGGCAGCCTCGACCCAATGGGTACCAGTTACGTGTTAAACAAACCTTTTATGCAATATGACGCATTTTTAACGGCCCTATCGAATCAGTTTTACAGCTGCTTAACGAAAGGTAAGGTTCTCTGAATATGCAAGGCGTTAGTTCAGACGTTTCGCCAAAAGACAGTTCTGTTCGTCTAGTGATTACAGGATTGCCTGGCAGTGGCAAATCTCGAGTGATGCAATCGTTGCAACATGAAATGCCCAGGCCTGGTTGTTTTGAAAGCCAGGATCTGTCAGATTTAAATCAAGTGACTTTGCCGTATCAAATCCTTTGTGTGGTTGATGTCCGTACTCCTTTGGTCAGCGGGCGTGACGATTGGTTGGAAGCGCGTTTACAGCAACTTCTATTATGCGCTGATGGAATTATCTTCAGTTTTTTAGAGAGCGCGGCATTAGATGACCAAGTCTGGTGGAACAAGTGGGTTGCTTTACATGCAGGGCATCTTCCTATTGTCAGGTGGTTAAATCAAAGCTTTCCCAGAGACTGGCAAGGATTTCCTGTGAAGAATGACTTACGAACATTGACGACGAAAACGTGTACAAAATCTCTCAAGCCTCTATCAGAATTTGAGTTCAATGTGGGTAGGATTTGTTGGGAACATCTATTATTTGGCTTGGACAGTTCTAAACAAAATTTGGGGATGAAAATCGCTCGGGTTAAAGGAATTGTTCAGACGTTAGAGTATGAAAATGCCGTCACCGTCGAAGGTTCTGCTACTCGGTGGGACCTGTTTGCTGCAGACGAAAAAGAACTTACTGAAGAGGCGCTGGGGCGACTGCAAATTCAAGGTGAGGATCTTGATCAAATTTGGTTAAAAGAGATTGTTAAAGCCAGCTTGGTATAAAACGATTCATTTTAAAAACGGACTCTAAAATAGGGTCGATAAAGTTTTGCTAAATCTCAGTTTTTCATCTCCTCGGATGGACATTTGAGTAATAACCTACTAAAATACTGTGATATTAAACTTTAGGCGATTAAGTGCATGGCAGATTCAGCGCAAATAACAGAATTGA
This sequence comes from Thiomicrorhabdus arctica DSM 13458, assembly GCF_000381085.1. Taxonomy (GTDB): domain Bacteria; phylum Pseudomonadota; class Gammaproteobacteria; order Thiomicrospirales; family Thiomicrospiraceae; genus Thiomicrorhabdus; species Thiomicrorhabdus arctica. Next base: position 123,408 of record NZ_KB905899.1, read on the forward strand.
ACTCGGCAGGAACGCAATATCAAGAGATTGATAGTTTGCTGAGTAAAAACAAGAATTATAAAGAAGGTTTTTTCACCACGACCACGGTAGAGACTTTTGCTAAAGGACTTGATGAAGCAACCGTGCGTGCGATTTCTGCTAAAAAGAATGAGCCTGAATGGATGCTGAACTTTCGTTTGAAAGCCTTTAACCATTGGTTGACTATGGAAGAGCCGCATTGGGCAAAGCTGCTATATGTTCCGTTAGATTATCAGGAGTATAGCTACTATTCTGCACCAGAATGCAGTGCGTGTGATGGCAGTGCAGATAGTGCTGAAAATGAAATCGATCCGGAGGTTGCCAAGGCATTTGCTGAGTTAGGTGTGCCTTTGACAGGGGATGACTCCAATGTAGCGGTGGACGCTATTTTTGACTCTATTTCGGTTTCAACCACTAAACGTGAAGACTTATTGGAGCTGGGTATTATTTTCTGCTCATTTTCAGAAGCGGTACATGACTATCCAGAGTTAGTGCAAAAGTATATGGGTACAGTGGTGCCCTATCATGATAACTTTTTTGCGGCTTTAAACTCGGCCGTGGCCTCAGATGGTACCTTTGTATACATTCCTGAAAACGTTCGTTGTCCGCTTGATTTGTCGACCTATTTCCGTATTAACGAAGCTAAAACTGGCCAGTTTGAAAGAACGATTGTGGTCGCAGATAAAGGCAGTTATGTTAGTTATTTAGAAGGCTGTTCTGCCCCTGCACGTGATACCTATCAGTTACACGCAGCAGTGGTCGAAGTCGTTGTGCTGGAAGATGCCGAGGTCAAATACTCAACTGTACAGAACTGGTATCCAGGAGATGATGATTGTCAGGGGGGGATCTTAAACTTTGTGACCAAACGCGGAATCTGTGAAGGCAAAAATTCTAAACTATCCTGGACCCAGGCTGAAACGGGCTCTGCGATTACTTGGAAATATCCAAGTTGTATTTTAAAGGGTGACAATTCGATTGGTGAGTTTTACTCAGTCGCTTTAACCAACCGTCGTCAACAAGCTGATACGGGTACCAAGATGATCCATATTGGTAAAAACACCAGCAGTACCATTATCGCTAAAGGATTGTCTGCTGGCCGGAGTGAAAATACCTATCGCGGTTTGGTGAAAATATTGCCAAGTGCCGATGGTGCTCGTAACTTCACCCAATGTGACTCTATGTTGATTGGCAATCAGTGTGGCGCACACACCTTCCCTTATATTGAGGTGGAGAATGCTACCGCGCAAGTCGAACACGAAGCGACCACTTCGCGTATCGGTGATGATCAATTGTTTTACTGTAAGCAGCGCGGAATCAGTGAACAAGATGCAATTTCGATGATCGTTAACGGCTTCTGTAAAGACGTTTTAAGCGAGTTACCGTTAGAGTTTGCTCAAGAAGCAGAAGAGTTATTGTCTCTTAGTTTAGAAGGCTCGGTTGGTTAACTGACTTCGAGCACGACATTGGGTTTGATCCCAAACATGATAGACACCATTAATCAGAAATTATAAAAAAAGAAACAAATTATGTTATTAAAAGTTGAAAATCTTCAAGCTAAAATTGATGAAAAACAGATTCTTAAAGGGTTAAACCTTGAAGTTAAAGCGGGTGAAGTTCACGCGATTATGGGGCCTAATGGTGCCGGTAAAAGTACCTTAGCCAGCGTTTTGGCTGGACGTGATGATTATGAAGTGACTGCGGGAACCGTTGATTTTGATGGTGAAGACCTGTTGGAATTAGCGCCTGATGAACGTGCACGTAAAGGCCTATTTTTGGCTTTTCAGTATCCCGTCGAAATTCCAGGTGTGAGTAACAAGTTGTTTATGCAAACGGCACTCAATGGCGTGCGTGCCGAGCAAGGGTTACCTCCCTTAGATATGTTCGATTTTGATGAATATGCCAAGGATAAGATTGAGTTGCTGGACATGCGCGCCGATCTTTTAGAGCGTTCAGTCAATGTCGGTTTCTCTGGGGGTGAAAAGAAACGTAATGATATTTTCCAAATGGCTCTATTAGCACCAAAGCTATGCATTTTAGATGAGACCGATTCAGGTCTGGATATTGATGCTTTAGGTTTAGTCGCAAATGGAATCAATACCTTGCGCTCTCCAGATCGTGGTTTTATTGTAGTGACACATTATCAGCGTCTTTTAAATTACATTAAGCCAGATCATGTTCATGTTCTTTACAATGGTCAGATTATTAAATCAGGCGGTTTTGAATTAGTCCATGAGTTAGAAGAGTTTGGGTATGATGGAATTGTCCAAAAACACGAACAAGCTCAGTAAAAAGGTTATTAACGGTTCATTTACAGCCTTTAAACGCACCCAGAACTAGGGTGGTACTTTTTGCACAAGAATACGCTAAACACCGAGTTTCATCGGCGGATAAAAAATGTCAAAAAAGATAAATAGAAAAGTTTCTCCAATGGCTCAACAGGCCGTGGATCATTATATTGAACAGTCATTGTTGCTGAACGCGGCCTTTCCAAATGATAAAGTCATTGCAGGACGTCAACGTGCCCAGGTCCTTTTTGCTGAACAAGCGTTTCCTACCTTAAGAGATGAAGATTGGCAATATACTAAGTTAACAGGTTTTGTACAGAATCGTTTTGAATCCTTGGGTAAGCACTCCTTGAAACTGGATGATCTGCATACTTTTTTACCCCCTTATGCGGTGACCAAGATTGTCTTTGTCGATGGTTGGTTTAGCGAAGAGCTATCGGATGATTTAAGTGTTTTGCCTAATGGAGTCTCTTTTGAGTCAACTCGTGATGTGTTTGAAGTGCCAGGAGCGACCGACCAGTTGTTTGGTCGTGAAGACCTCATCAATAAGACGCCTTTTGGTGTTTTAAACAGTTTATTGATGGCTGATGGGTATTACTTGCAAATATCTGCGAATACCCTTTTAGAAACCCCTATTTTTGTCTTGTATATTCAGTCATTAGATAATCAAATGGCGACGGTGCGTAACCATGTTGTGCTGGAAGAGAACGCTGAAATGACCTTAGTAGAGAGATTCGTCAGCCTATCAGCAGACGAAAGCTTTAAAGGCTGTGCAAATGTGGTGACTGAAATGGATATTGCCAAGTCAGCCCGAATGAAACAGATAGTCGTCCAGGAACAAAATCACTCAAGTTACTATTTCAATAATCAGTTTATTTTCCAAGACGATCAAAGCACGTTTAACACCTTTTATACCGGTCTGGGTAGCTTAATTTCCCGCCACCAAAATCATCTTTTTATGAATGGTGAACATATCGAAAATCGCCAAAACAGTGCGTGTTTTGGGCGTGGACAGCAGACCATGGATTCCCGTACCAATACTCAGCACAACCAGGTTTGGGGTAAGAGTCAGCAGTTACATAAATATGTACTAGATGATTCCGCAGTGGGTGTATTCAACGGTATGATCCGTGTTGATCGATTGGCACAAAAGACCGATGGCCAGATGGATAATAAAAACCTTTTGTTGTCTGCAAAAGCCAAAGTGGATTGTAAGCCTCAATTAGAAATTTATGCCGATGACGTCAAGTGTTCTCATGGTTCGGCGACAGGACAGATTGACCAAGATCAAATTTTCTATTTGCAAGCGCGTGGTATTCTTCGCGCAAAAGCCATCGAAATGATTACGCAATCCTTTTTAATGGAACCCGCCGAAGATATTACGAATGGAAATATTCGGCAGTGGATCATGGCAACGCTTGCAGATCAACTTAATGCTAAGGATTCTTTGTAATGTCCCAGGACAGTTTAAACGTTGCCCAAGAGTCGAGGGGTGAATTTGAGGCCGTCACACGACCTGATTTTGCAAAAATTCGTGCACAATTCCCGATTTTACAACAGACTGAAAATGGTCAACCTTTGGTTTATTTAGACAGTGGTGCCACATCTCAAAAACCCTTAGCTGTGATTGAAGCGCTTGATACCTACTATCGTCAGCAGAATGCGAACGTGCATCGTGGCGTCTATGGTTTAAGTGAGCGTGCAACAGAGTTGTATGAAGGTTCACGAGAAACGGTTCGCCAGTTTATTAATGCTGAATCGACTCGAGAAATTGTCTTTGTTCGAGGCACCACCGAAGCGATTAATTTAGTGGCCCATAGTTGGGCGCGTAGTAATATGCAGGCAGGTGATGAAATCATTGTGACGGAGATGGAACATCATTCAAACATCGTACCTTGGCAATTACTGAGAGACCAGTTAGGCATTCATTTGCGAGTGTTGAAAATTAATCCAGCCGGTGAGATCTGTCTAAACGATTTAAAAAACATGGTCTCAGAAAAAACCAAATTGTTAGCTATTACCCATATGTCGAATGCATTAGGTTCAATCAATCCTGTTAAAGAGATGACTGAAATCGCCCACTCTGTTGGGGCTAAAGTCTTGGTAGATGGGGCGCAAGCTACGCCGCATATGGCGGTTGATGTTCAAGATATAGATTGTGATTTTTATGCTCTATCGGGACATAAAATGTATGGTCCAACTGGAATTGGTGTGCTATATGCCAAAGAGGCTTTATTAGAAGCCATGCCACCTTATCAGGGCGGAGGTGATATGATTTATTCAGTGACTTTTGATAAAACCGAATATAACGTCTTGCCTTATAAGTTTGAAGCTGGAACGCCCCATATTGCGGGTGCGATTGGTCTGGCAGCTGCGGTTAAATTTTTGCAGTCGATTGGTTTAAACCATATCGCCGCTTATGAAGCTGAATTATTGGCTTACGCAACAGATAGGCTTAAACAAATTAAAGGCTTAAGGATGATTGGTGAAGCACAGCATAAAGGCGGTGTGCTCTCTTTTATTATTGAAGGTGTTCATCCACATGATATGGCAACCTTAATGGATCAAGATGGGGTTGCGGTCAGAGCCAGTCACCATTGCGCCATGCCTGTGATGCAATACTATAATGTCCCTGCGACGGTGCGTGCCTCATTGGGTGTCTATAATAATAGAGATGATATCGACCGTTTAGTGGCTTCGATTGAAGAAGCTAAAGAGATGTTAATTTAATACGTATCTTAACTTATTTTTGCTATGTAAGGGCGTTCTTTATTGACGATTTATAAAACCGACCAGGCCTGGTCGGTTTTTTTTTGTCTAAAACACAGACGGTAAACGGTGTGTTTAAGTTTTGCTTGCAGACGTTCACATGATAGGGTGCTGTAGTGGCTTCTATTTTGATGGTTTAATCGTTGTAGACTAGAGATTAATTGCAGAATTTAGAGTAATAAAATGTACGTTCAATATAATAAAGCAAGGTATTATATGGGGCATTAGAATAGATTCAGGTGAATGGCTGTTATAGCGGTGTGATCTGAAGGTTTATGGAAAGGTTTGAGTGTGAAAGAACAGGTAAGGCAAATACATTTTGTAGGGATTGGCGGTGTTGGTATGGCGGGAATCGCCGAGGTGTGTTTGAACCTCGGCTATATCGTCAGTGGCTCTGACTTAAAACACAATCCTACTGTTGCAAGATTAGAGTCTTTAGGGGCTTTAATTCAACTGGGGCATGAAGCGAATCATGTTAAAAATACCGATGTTGTGGTCGTTTCTACGGCTATCTCAGCCGATAATTCAGAGGTAAATTGGGCGAGAGAGGCGCGTGTACCTGTCATTCCTCGTGCTGAAATGTTGGCTGAGTTGATGCGGATGCGTTTTGGAATTGCCATCGCAGGGACTCACGGAAAAACCACAACAACCAGTTTAACGGCGGCAATCCTAACGCAAGGGGGTATTGATCCTACGTATGTGATTGGTGGCAAACTCAATCAGACAGGTTCGAATGCACGGCTAGGATCAAGTCATTATTTAGTGGCTGAGGCGGATGAATCAGATGCCTCATTTTTACACCTTTCGCCAATGATGTCGGTCATTACAAATGTTGATGAAGATCATATGGATACTTATCACGGTGATTATCAGAACTTAGAGAATACCTTCGTCGAATTTATTCATCGTTTGCCATTTTATGGTCTGGCGATAGTCTGTATTGATGATGCCAATATTCAGATCATGTTGCCTAAATTAAGTCGTAAGGTTCAAACCTATGGTTTTTCAGAACAAGCGGATGTTCGTGCGATTAATGTCCAGGCAAAGGGCTTGAATATGCACTTTCAGGTGCTGGTTGGCCGAGAGAAAAGTTTTGATGTGGTTCTCAATACACCCGGTCGGCACAATGTTCTAAATGCTTTGGCAGCGATTTCGGTGGCATTGAAATTAGATGTGTCCATCGCTGCTATTCAAGAAGCATTATTAGAATTTGGTGGCGTTGGTCGTCGTTTTGAAGTCTATCCAGACAGATTTATTGGCCAGAAGAAGGTGACTTTGGTGGATGATTATGGTCACCACCCAACGGAACTGACAGCCACCATTGAAACCGCGAAAGCCGCTTTTCCTGGTCAGCGTTTGGTATTAATTTTTCAGCCACATCGTTATTCTCGCACTCGAGATTTGTTTGATGAATTTGTCCAAGCCTTATTAATGCCTGATCTGGTCGTACTCACGGAAGTCTATGCGGCTGGAGAAACGCACTTACCGATGTTCGATTCTAAAGCACTTTTGCAAGCTATGCGTTTGCGTGGTGCACAGGGGATTTATTCCGATAATTTTGAACAGCTTGACGTTATTAGTAAAGACATCTTGCTGGATGGTGATGTTGTGTTGGTGATGGGTGCAGGTGACGTTGGGCAAGTGGCTAAGCAATGGCAGTTACATTTAGCGGCCGAATTGTTGGCTTAATTTGTCAGTGGTCCGTGAGAAAATGTTGAACGAAAGATAAAAGATCTTAAAGCATTATCTGGTTGTGATGATGTGAAAACAAAAAAGGATTTAGAGTGGTGAATTTGGGTAAGGTTGCGGTACTCATGGGTGGTAAAGCCGCAGAGCGTGAAGTGTCTTTAAGGAGTGGTCAAGCTGTCACGATTGCTTTGCAATCACAAGGTGTTGATGCAACCGCACTTGATGTGAAAACTCTCGAAGATATTCAATCAGTGGCTAAAGATTACGACCGCGCGTTCATCGCTCTGCACGGCCGTTGGGGTGAAGACGGTGTGGTGCAAGCAATCCTTGAAGACTTGGGGGTTCCTTACACGGGGAGTGGAATGGCCGCCTCAGCGGTGGCGATGGATAAGCTGCGAACTAAGTGGCTGTGGTTAGGTGCAGGTTTACCAACGCCTAAATTTATTTGGGTCTCTGGCTCATTACCTTTAGATATTGATGCTTTTTCGATTCCATTTCCCGTCATTGTTAAGCCTTCGCATGAAGGCTCTAGTATTGGTATGCGGAAAGTGGCCAGTAAGACAGAACTAGTGGATGCTGTGGTTTTTGCACAACAGTATGATTCGGAAATATTGATTGAACAGTGGATTACTGGGCGTGAGTATACTGTCGGCGTACTTAATAACAAGCCTTTACCTTTAATTGAATTAAGAACAACGCACGATTTTTATGATTTTGAAGCGAAATATCAGTCTAATGATACACAATATATCTGTCCATGTGATTTAGACTCTGAGACGCAGCAAAAAATACAATCCTTAGTGTTACAAGCATTTAATGTTCTCGGCGCGAAGGGATGGGGGCGTGTTGATTTGATGTTAGATGAAAGTAATCAACCTTGGTTAATTGAGTTAAATTCAGTGCCCGGTATGACAGATCACAGTTTAGTCCCTATGGCGGCCAGGGCGGCAGGCCTTTCGTTTGAAGAGCTTGTTCTTGACATTTTACAGACATCAAACTGATGCGTCGACTGTTACGAAGTGCGGTATTGCTCTCAATAATAGGTGCTTTGGGTGCTGTCATTTGGGTATTGATGCAAGAAGATTCACCTCTATTTCGGCCCATACAGCAGTATGAATTAGTCTCTGAAATTCAACATGTAAAACCCGCTGAGATAGACGCTGTTATGCAACGTTATTTGGGGCGTTCTTTTTGGGAAGTGGAACTTGAATCGATTCAGTCCGAATTAACACGATTAGATTGGGTCAGCAGTGCTTTAGTCAAACGCAGTTGGCCAGCGCAATTATACGTCAGCATCCAAGAGCAAAAACCTGTAGCTCGTTGGGGAAAGACAGGCTTGGTTAATCAATCAGGCATTGTATTTTATCCAAAGGATTTAGCAGGTTTCAATAACCTGGTAGTATTAGAAGGACAGTTGGCAGATTCTGCAAAAATACTGGTGAGGCTTTCACTGTTTCAAACAGCGTTGAAGTCGATTAAATTTACGATATCTATATTGAGCTTACAGTTAGATGGCACTTGGAAGATTAGTTTGCTGGATGGTTCAAAAATCATTCTTGATAGGAAGGGCGATGATGTTAAATTGGATCAATTTATAAGGGCATATCCTCAGCTCTCAATGGCGTTGAGAAAGTCACCACAGGTGTATGATTTACGCTATAGTAATGGTTTTATTGTAGGGGGACTCTAGGATGTCTCTAGAGTGGAACTACTCGATAAAAATGTATAATGTGTCCCATATGTCGTCCCGGTGGGCAGCGTAGAAATATGAAAAAGGTAAAGCAGAGTATGGCGCGTAAACAACAAGCTTCAAACACCGTAGTCGGGTTAGATATTGGAACCTCAAAAATTGCTGCGATTATTGGAAAAATAAACTCAGATGGTGAAATTGAAGTAGTTGGGATGGGTACACATCCTTCTCGTGGATTAAAGAAAGGTGTTGTCGTCAATATTGATGCGACTGTTGAATCCATTCAACACGCGATTGATGAAGCTGAAAGAATGTCGGGTTATACCGTTGAGTCCGTCTATGTCGGTATTGCCGGGAGTCATATTAAGAGCTTTAACTCTAACGGCATGGTTGCCATTCGTAATCAAGATGTTCAACCTGAAGACATTGAAAGAGTCATGGATGCCGCGCAAACAATTGCTATTCCTGGTGATGAGCGTATTTTACATATTTTGTCACAAGAATATATTATTGATAGCCAAGGCGGTATCCGGGAACCGATTGGTATGTCAGGGGTGCGTTTAGAAGCCAAAGTTCACATGGTGACTGGATCAGTCAGTGCCGCACAAAATATTATAAAATGTGTAGAACGTTGCGGGTTAGGGGTTGCAGATATTATTTTAGAGCAACTCGCATCCAGTGAAGCCGTTTTGTCTGAAGATGAGAAAGAACTGGGTGTCTGCCTGGTGGATATTGGTGGTGGAACTTCGGATATTGCGGTTTTTCATAATGGCGCAATCAGTCATACCGCTGTAATCTCTGTGGCCGGCGATCAAGTGACAAACGACATTGCTGTCGCGTTAAGAACTCCGACACAAGCGGCTGAAGAAATTAAAAAGAAATATGCCTGTGCTTTGCCTCAGTTGATTAGCAAAGATGAAGAGATTGAGGTGCCTAGTGTAGGTGATCGTCCGGCACGCTGTTTGTCCCGCCGTACATTGGTTGAAGTGATTGAGCCAAGATATGAAGAGTTGTTTCAGTTGATTCAAGCTGAGTTACGCAGTGCAGGTTTTGAAGATATTTTAGCCGCTGGTATTGTCCTAACCGGTGGAAGTTCTTTAGTTGAAGGCGCAGTTGAATTGGCTGAAGAGGTCTTTCATATGCCTGTACGTTTGGGATATCCTCATGGTATAAAAGGATTAACAGAAGAAGTGAATAGTCCTTCTTTTGCAACGACGGTTGGTTTATTGATCTACGCTAAAGAGCATGTTGGAGACACCGCTCTTACCGTTCCAGATAAGCGTGAAGCTGTCGATGTCGGTCAAATTTTCGCTAGAATGAAATCTTGGTTTAAGTCTAGTTTTTAAGTTCCTCGAATCCGTGAGTGAGAACAGGTTATCGACTTAAGTACGTCTTAATACGTGATTGGCGTATTAAATAACACTATTTATGTTACTCGGACAGAGTCCATCTGAAAGCTGTGATAAAATACTCGACCTGAATTTTAGTGATAATCCCTTTTTTGGGGTGATAAGAGAAGACGAGTTTCCATTGAATCAAAGAACTGTTGCAAATCCGATTAAAGCCAAGGGTATTGGCCTGCATACTGGCCATGAGTCAGTCATGACTTTACGTCCAGCGCCAGTCAATACAGGGATTGTGTTCCGACGTATCGATCTCCAACCCCCTGTTGAATTTAAAGTTTCGCCAGAAATTGTTGGTGAGACCATGTTATGTACCACCATTATTAGTTTACAGAATGGTGAGAAGGTCAAAATTGCCACCATTGAACATTTGATGTCTGCGATTGCTGGCGTTGGTATTGATAATATGTATATTGATATTACGTCGGATGAAGTGCCTATTATGGATGGAAGTTCTTCTCATTTCATTTTCCTTTTGCAGTCTGCGGGTCTTAAAATCCAAGGTGAGCCAAAAGTTTTTGTTCGGATTTTAAAACCGGTTCGAGTCGAAAATGACAAGGGCGGGTTTGCTGAATTTTTACCTTATGAAGGCTATCGTTTAAACTTCTCAATTGCATTTGAGCACCCAGCATTTCAATCTACAGCCGAAAAGATGACCTTAGAGTTTTCTTCGACTTCTTATTTTAAAGAAGTCAGTCGTGCACGTACCTTTGGATTTATGAAAGATATGGAGATGCTTAGGGCTAAAAATCTAGGTTTAGGTGCAAGTTTAAAAAATGCCATTGGTCTGGATGATGAAGGGGTGATGAATGTGGAAGGCTTGCGTGATAAAGATGAGTTTGTCCGTCACAAGATTCTAGATGCCGTTGGTGACTTGTACATGTTGGGTCATCCTATTGTAGGAGAGTTCACAGCACATAAATCAGGCCACGCATTGAATAATCAATTGTTAAGAGCATTACAGCTACAGCCAGATGCATTTGAGTTGGTAACCTTTAAAGCGGATGGTGCACAACCCGTGAAATATGGCAGTAGTAAAATTTTATTGTAATGATTCCACTTCGTGGAATCGCATTAAACAAAAGCCCCTCTTAGGGGTTTTTTTGTGCTCGTAAGCTGAGGTTTTTCAGAGCATTACTTAAGCCTTCAGACCGGATAGTATTGCCCATGCTCTTCATTTCTTGAGCATCTTCGGTGGAAGGGTAACTGGTGACTTGGCGTACTTTGCGGATTTCTTTCGGTTGAGGCAAAATATTGACCTTAACGCGATTCAATTCCAGATGTGGAAAATGTGTTTGGAAGGTCCCTAATAAATTAGGTTCATGAAATCGTAGTTGTGTGGCCCAAATGCTTTCGTCTAATTGTAGGATCAAGGTCTGTTGATCAAAACTAACCCCTATAAGATGGGGTTTTAAGTCGAGAGGTAAGCCATCCTGCCCAGCATCAAGAAGCGCTTGGAAAAGCTGCGCATCTTGCAATAAATTATTTAGGGCACCATTGGCTTGTTTTAATAGAGGTTTCATGATGCGGTCACTATGAGATGTGTTAGAATGTTCGCATATTTTACCGCATTATTGCGATGATAGTGCGACGATGAGAATTGAATATTAATCACCTGATTATCCATCAACCGACAGTTTAAAATTTTAACCGGAAATACTCTTAATGGCCTTAACAATCTTTCAGAAAATCTTTGGTAGTCGCAACGAGCGTATGCTAAAGCAATACCGCAAAATAGCTCAAAAAATCAATGAATATGAAGCAAGTTTTGCTGAGTTGACCGACGAAGCTTTACAACAAAAAACCACTGAATTTAAAGCGGCAATCGTTGCGGGTAGTTCACTGGATGAGATATTACCTGAGGCTTTCGCAGTTGTACGTGAAGCTGGAAAGCGCGTTTTTGGTATGCGCCATTATGATGTACAGATGATGGGTGGAATGGCGTTGCATGAGGGTCGAATCGCTGAAATGCGCACCGGTGAGGGAAAAACTCTGGTAGCCACATTACCCGTTTACTTAAATGCTTTAACGGGTGAAGGTGTGCATGTTATTACAGTGAATGACTATCTTGCGAAACGTGACTCTGAATGGATGGGGAGACTCTTTGAGTTTTTGGGGTTATCAACAGGTGTCATTCTCAGTGGACAAAGCCAACAAGAGAAGCAGTTAGCATACTCTATGGACGTGACATACGGGACGAATAATGAATTCGGTTTTGATTATTTACGCGATAATATGGCCATTTTTTCAGCAGAAAAAGTCATGCGTGGGCAAAATTTTGCAGTAATTGATGAGGTCGATTCCATCCTGATTGATGAAGCTCGTACGCCATTGATTATCTCTGGTCCTGCTGAAGATAAAGCGGAGCTTTACCGAAAAATTAATCCGCTCATTCAACACCTTGAACAGGGCGTTGAGGATGAAGAAACTAAGGATTCGAGCGGTGATTTCACCATTGATGTTAAGTCGAAACAGATTCACCTGACTGATCAAGGTCATGCTAAGGTCGAAGAGTTATTGGTTGAAGAAGATATTTTGAATGCAGATGAAAGTCTGTATGACGCTGTTAATATTGGGCTAATGATTCATGTTAATGCGGCCTTAAGAGCGAACTTATTATTTGAAAAAGACCGTGATTATATTGTTGAAGACAATGAAGTTGTTATTATTGATGAATTCACGGGCCGCAAAATGTCAGGCCGTCGATGGAGTGAAGGTCTGCATCAAGCGATTGAAGCTAAAGAAGATGTTGCGATTCAACAAGAAAGCCAAACATTTGCATCTATTACCTTTCAAAATTATTTTAGGCAGTATCACAAGTTAGCCGGAATGACCGGTACAGCCGATACTGAAGCGGGTGAGTTTTTATCAACTTATAACCTTGAAGTGGTTGTAATACCTCCGAATAAAATGCCACAGAGAAAAGATTTAGCCGATTTAGTTTATTTGGATATGGAAGGTAAATTTGCAGCAATTGTAAATGATATTCGTACCATCACTGCTACACAACAGCCTATATTAGTGGGGACAGCTTCGATTGAAATGTCTGAACTTTTATCGAGATTGTTGACTGATTCAGAGATTAAACACAGTGTTTTAAATGCAAAACATCATGAAAACGAAGCCCACATTGTTGCCAATGCGGGTCAACCTGGTGCCGTGACGATTGCAACGAATATGGCTGGTCGTGGTACCGATATCGTTTTAGGTGGCAGTCTAGAAATTGAAATGGAAGCGTTAGGTGAATTAACGGATGAGCAGAAAGCTGACGTTACTCAAGCTTGGCAAGCAAGGCATGATGCCGTACTCAGTTATGGCGGTTTAATGGTCATTGGTTCTGAACGTCATGAGTCCCGTCGTATCGATAATCAGTTACGTGGTCGTTCCGGTCGTCAAGGCGATGCGGGTGTCACTCGTTTTTATCTTTCATTGGATGATGATTTAATGCGTCGCTTTGCATCCGATAAGGTCAAATCGATGATGAAGCGTTTAGGAATGAGTTCAGAAGAAGCCATTGAACACACCATGGTCAGTAAATCCATTCAACGTGCACAAAAACAAGTCGAACGTTTACACCAGGATGAACGTGCCAACCTGTTGAAATTTGATGATATATCCAATGAACAACGAAAGGTTGTATACGCACAGCGTAATGAACTAATGGAAGCTGATGATGTGACCGATGTGTTAGATGATCTGCGTGAGCAAATTGTCGAAAAATTGGTTGCTAATTACGTTCCCAAAGGTTCTTTAGATGAACAGTGGGATATTCCAGGGCTTCAACGTGCGATTCATGAAGAGTTAGGCGCAGAATTCGATATACAGTCCTGGTTGGATGCGGATAAAGACCTATATGAGGAGACTTTGGTCACCAAGCTACTCTCTGAATTGGAAGATATTTATAAAACTAAAATGGCGGTGGTTGATCCGAAAACACGTCATCATTTTGAAAAAGAAGTGCTATTACGCACGATTGATAAACAATGGCGTGAGCATCTCTCTGAAATGGATTATCTACGTAAAGGCATTCATTTACGAGGCTATGCACAAAAAGATCCATTCCAAGAATATCGCCGTGAATCACGAGGTATGTTCACGAACTTCTTGCAAGAAGTGATGTTTGAAACGGTTAAGGTCTTATCTTTGGTGCAGATAGAAGGCGCGAAAGATGTTGAAGAGTTTGATGAACAAAATGCCGCTAATCGTCCTCAGCATTTAGATGCTTCTCATCCTGCGGCGGCCAGTATTTCGGATGCAATGCATGAATCTAGTCTAGAAACTTCTGAAAAAATTATGGATAATGGTGGGGAAGAAGCGGAAGGTACCTTTAAACGAGAGACTCCGAAGGTGGGTCGTAATGATCCATGTCCTTGTGGCTCGGGTAAAAAATACAAACAGTGTTGTGGTAAATTAAGCTAACTTAAGCTTAAATCACAAAGCAGTCATTTAAAAACCCACCATTTGGTGGGTTTTTGGTTTAGGGTAAATATTTTAATGAGCACCCATCGTGTAATGGTTACACGAGTTTAAGGAAAAATTATGACCAATTTATGTCCAATTATGCATCCTGTCGCTGGCGTCTATCTAGGTAGTTGTGCAGCAAAAATTAAAAAGAACGGTAATCCTGATTTAGTCATTATGGAACTGACAGAAGGTGCTTTAACGGTTGCTAGTTTTACCTTGAATGCATTTTGTGCCGCACCCGTCACTTTAGCGAAAGAGCATTTAAAGTCGCATTCACCACGTGCTTTACTGATTAACAGTGGTAATGCTAACGCTGGAACGGGTGCTCAAGGTATGGCTGATGCACGACAGAGCTGTGCCTGGGTGGCCGCCGAGTTAGGGTGCCTACCTGAACAGGTTTTGCCGTTTTCTACAGGAGTGATTGGCCAGAACTTACCCATGGAAAAATTACACGAGGGAATTCCACAAGCGTTAGCGAATTTGTCAATTACAGGTTGGGAAGAGGCTTGCAAGGGAATTATGACAACGGACTTGGTGCCTAAAGCCATTAGCCGTGAAGTTAAGGTGGATGGTCACAGTGTTATGATTACTGGTATCTCAAAAGGTTCTGGAATGATTCACCCTAATATGGCGACCATGCTTGGTTTTGTCGCTACGGATGCTAAGATTAACCAGGCCTGTTTGCAACAAGCCTTGACGGACTCGGTTAATCTTTCCTTCAATCGAATTACGGTGGATGGTGATACTTCAACCAATGATGCATGTACTTTGACGGCGACTCAAAAAGCCGATATGCCAACCATTGATGAAGTAAATTCTAATGCCTATGCCGATTTTTCTAACGCCATTAATGACGTGATGATTGAATTGGCGCAGATGATTATTCGTGATGGGGAAGGGGCAACCAAGTTTGTAACCGTAGCCGTTGAAGGTGGGAAAAGCACTGAAGAGTGTTTAAAGGTTGCACATGCCGTTGCACTTTCTCCACTCGTAAAGACGGCCTTGTTTGCATCTGATCCCAACTGGGGACGTATTTTAGCGGCGGTAGGCCGTTCCGGGGTTGATAAGTTGGATGTGAATACCCTGAAAATCTATTTAGGGGATGTTTGTATTGTAGAAAATGGTGGCAAAGCCCTAAGTTATACTGAGGAAGCTGGTCAAGCAGTGATGAATGAAACGGATATCACGATTTTAATTCAGCTGAATAGGGGGTCGGTCAATGAGACTGTGTGGACAACAGATTTTTCTTATGATTATGTCAAAATTAATGCTGAATATCGTAGTTAAATAATTTAACCTTTAAGTGGTTACGACCTTTATAGGCCATAAAAAAGCCCATTGAATTCTAATTCAATGGGCTTTTTGTTTTTCAGTGTGATGCTTGAATTCTTAAAGTGAGTCGATTTCAAAGCTGGTTTTAGGGCATTGAAACAATCTTTGCTAAGACATCGCAAAGTATTTTATTTTCAACATCAGTGCCAATAGTTATGCGTAGATACTGGTCAATGCGAGGCTTATTAAAATAGCGCACAATGATGGACTGTTCACGTAAGGCAGAAGCCAGTTGTTCTGCGGGGAAGTTGGGATGGGTGGCGAAGATAAAATTTGCAGCAGAAGGAATAACCAGAAAGCCTAATTGCTGCAGGGTGGTTATCAATTCCTCACGAGTTGTTATAATCTTTTGGCACGACGATACAAAATAGGCCTGGTCTTCAAAAGATGCTTTAGCGCCATAGATCGCAAGACGCCCTAATGGATAAGAGTTAAAGCTGTTTTTAACACGCTCTAAGGCTTCAATTAAGGGTGCTTGACCTATGGCAAGACCAACCCTAATTCCGGCGAGAGAGCGAGATTTAGAGAGGGTTTGTGTGACCAGTAGATTGGGATAACGATTAACTAAGCTGATGGCCGTCTCTCCACCAAAATCAATATAGGCTTCATCCACTAGAATCAGGCTGTTTACATGGTTTTGTAGTAGTTTTTCAATGGCATTCAGTGGCAATAAACGTCCGGTAGGTGCATTGGGATTAGGGAAGATAATCGCACCGCAATCAACAGAGTAGTCCTTAATGTCAATTTCAAATGTATCGGTTAATGGAATGGTTTGGTACTCAATTTCATAGAGTCCACAGTACACAGGATAAAAGCTATAGGTAATGTCAGGGAAAAGCAGTGGTTTATCCTGTTTTAAAAGCGCTTGAAAAGCGTGCGCCAACACTTCATCAGAGCCATTGCCGACAAACACTTGATTTGGCTCGACATGATAATAATCAGCAATTGCCTGCTTGAGGACTTCTGCGTTGGGATCCGGGTAGAGTTTTAAGCATTCTCCCGTTTCATCTCTAATGGCCTGTAAAGCTTTAGGTGACGGCGGATAAGGATTTTCGTTGGTATTAAGCTTAATTAAGTTGTCCACTTTAGGCTGTTCCCCTGGAATGTAAGGGGTTAAGGTGTGAACAAGTTGACTCCAGAATTGGCTCATATGTGAATCCGTATATTGAATGATAATGTTAGAGTTTAGGCTAGGGTCTTAATTTGAAATAGCCTATAAGCCGTTCGACATGAAAACGAAGTCGTTGCGGTTAATATAATCCATATTTTACCGTAAAATGACCAGGCCTGGTGAGTTTGCAGACCCATTACAGACGTTTACAGAACCCCGTTTTCAGAGCGCTATTTTAGCGAGTATTTGAGTAAAGGAATAGAAAAATGGCTTATACAGAAATTGTAATTGGTATTTTAAAACGAGGGAATATGGTTTGTTTGAGTTTGAGACAATCTTCGCAAACCATGGCAGGACTTTGGGAGTTTCCAGGAGGCAAGGTCGAAGCGGAAGAGTCGCTAGAAAATGCCCTAAAGCGTGAGTTTCTAGAAGAGTTAGCGGTTGAAACCACCGATTGGCAACCTTTAATGACTGTTCCCTGGACTTACCCAACCGTTACCGTGCGGTTAAATGTGTACGTCACAGAAACATTTACGGGTGAACCTCGTGGCAATGAGGGGCAGAAAGTTGCCTGGGTCTCTATTTTAGACTTGGCCACAATGTCATTTCCAGAAGCCAATAGAGGGATTATTACCGCACTGCTATTAGCCGATAAGTATATGATTTCAGGTGACTTTGAAGGTCAAGAGGACGCTCTGCAACGTTTACAAATTTCGCTTGAGAACGGTATTCGTTTATGTCAGTTACGGGCAAAAAATTTGTCGGAAGACGCATTGTTGTCTTTAGCGAGCAAAGCAATCAAATTGGCGCATGACTATCAGGCTAAAATTTTATTAAATGGTCGTCCGCAACTATTGTCATTACTGCCCGATGCAGATGGGATGCAACTCGCTTCGAATGTCATTTACGATTATCAATCACGACCGATTGCGAAAGATAAGTTGCTTGGTGTATCAACACATACGTTGGAAGACATTGAACAGGCATTGAAAATTGAAGCGGATTTTATACTGCTCTCTCCCATCCAAGAAACATCCTCCCACCCAGATGTACCAGGACTAGGTTGGTCAGCGTTTTCTGATGTCGTTAAAACCCTACCAATCCCAGTGTTTGCTTTAGGAGGTATGCAACCTAAAAATGTTGAACAGGCCCAAAAACTAGGTGGACAAGGCATCGCAGCGATTTCAGGACTTTGGCCTAGTTCGACATTTATTTGAGCGGCGACAGTTTCATTAAGAAGTTACCAAGACACTTCGTTTTGTAATGACCAGGCCTGGTTAAAATAATTTAACTTTCATCAAATAACCTGCGATTTGTCATGTTGACTGGCGGCGATGCTTATTGGTCTATCATGACGGATTGTCGTGTGTCGTAAACCCCTGCATAATCTGTTGCACCTGATGTTGTAGTTTTTCAAGATGACCGTCATTATGAATGATTCGATCTGCAACGGCTAAGCGTTGTGCTCGAGTGGCTTGTACTGCGATGATTTTTTTAATCTGAGCGGCTGTGCTTTGATCTCTATGGCATGCCCGCAGGATTTGTTGTTCTTGTGGGCTATCAATCACCCAAATTTCATCAATGTATTCCGGCTTACGTCCCTGCTTTTGTATGCCTTCTACCAAGAGTGGAATGGCGACGAGTACCAATGGCAAGGGGATAGATAGGTATGATTCATTAACGAGGCAAGCGATTTGTGATTCGGTTTCGGCTTGAATCAGTGGATGTAAAATAGCTTCTAACTGCTCTTTGGCTGTAGGATCATTAAAAATAAGTTCACGCAGATGCATGCGGTTAAGGGTACCATCTTCTTGGAGAATGCTTTCACCAAATAGTTGACTGACGAGGTGTAGACCTTTTGAACCTGGTCGTACTACAAGGCGTGCAATTAGATCGGTATCAACCGTTGGAATGCCATAGTTTGCAAACAGTTGGCTGAGTGTGCTTTTACCGGAGCCAATGCCACCCGTCAACCCTATAATTTTAGGACGAGGGGGGCATCGTTGACTCTTCTGAGACGGTAAAGTTTGCTTAACCATGTTTAGGAAGGGTTGGAGTGATATTGGGCTTACCCAAAAGATAGCCTTGTAGGTGGGTTGCACCTGCTTCTTGCGCATTGTCATACATTTCTTGGTCTTCAATACCTTCCATCACTAAATCGTAACCAGAACGTAAAACCATTTCTGCTGTGGATTTAATAATATTTTTGGTTTTATGGTCTGCTTTGAGGGCGTGAGTCATGCTCATATCAAACTTTATGATATCTACAGGCATGTGTGCCAAATAGCGAATAGAGGAGTAACCACTGCCAAAATCATCTAATGCGATTAAAAAACCTTGTTGTCGAAGTTCATTAAGCACGGTTTGTGCGTATTCCATATGGTCAATTAAAATATTTTCGGTGACCTCTATCACCACCTTAAAGGACTTTAAATAAGGGATAAAATCTGCAAAAAGCGAGGTGAAACCGGGTTGTAAAAGCGTTTTACCTGAAATGTTAATGGCAACACCTGTCTCTTTCGGTAGTTTTCCGGCAATGACCATTCTTAAAATGGCCTGAATGACTTGAGTATCCAGCTCGACTTCTAGGCGGCGGCGTTGAACAACTGCGAAAATATCATTTGGATAAATTAATTTGTTGTTATTTTGAATGCGGATAAGGGATTCAAAGTAAACCGCGCCTGTTTTTATTGACTGAATGGGTTGAAAATGCATTTCGATGTTTTCACCGGTATGGATTGCATTGACGACTGTGTTAACGGTCTCATTAGAGACCAGTGCATGAGCTTGTGACTCTAGTTGGTGGTGATAACACTGCACTTTGTCTTGGTGAGACTGTTTCGCTTTATACATAGCGATATCCGCTTGACGAGGTAAGCTGGCAATGTCATTCGTAAAATCAGTAGATTCACCAGGTGAGACATAACTTATGCCGACACTAAAAGAGAGCTTTTCTTTAATGCCAATAGAACTAAAATTATAATTTCTTAAAGCGTGTAAACATTTTTCAGCTACAGCAATGATCTGTTCGATGTTTTTATTCTGGAGTATGACAGCAAATTCATCACCACCAATTCTGTAGGGAGGACAATCCATCGGTAAGGCTTGTTGAATGGTTAAGGCACAGGTGCGAATAACCTTATCCCCGATTTCATGACCATAAGTATCATTTAGTGCTTTGAAGAAATCGCAGTCAAACAGCATAAAACCGGTGGAGACCTTGTCATGAGGTAAATTCATTAAAAGTTCATTCCAAGCTTCATCGAAAGCTCTACGGTTATAGATATTGGTCAAAACATCACGCCGCGCTTGGTCCCATACGGTTTGGTTTTGATTGTCGAGTGCTTGCTGAGTGACCTGCAGATCACGATGATAGTTGTGTATAGAGGCTTGTAATTCTTGAAACTCTCTAAGATAAAACGTCTTTTGAGGTAATTGTTGCGGCTCTTTTGGATTTATTTTGAGGCGATTCAGATATTGAGAAATGATTTCTAACGGGTGGTAAAACAATTTATTAAATATCATTGAGAGTAATATGCTAGTGACCAACAATAGAATAATGAGTTGTAATATAAACTTTTGAATGAGCTGCCATAAATAATCGGTCACGGGATTGGCAATAGGTTGATATCTGACCTGCTCCATTATTTGGCTTAACGGTATGTCACCCTTGCCACTAAATGATAAGGTTCTTTTATCGACATGATAGAAGGTGTTTTCGTCTTGTAAGTAAGGTAGTAAATCAAGGGAAACCCCAATGTAGCCTAAAATCTGTTCGGTACTCCTCGAATAAATAGGTTCGAAGAGGTTTAGATGTGTTTCTCTGTTTTTTGTCAAAACAATGGTCGGCGTTAAAGAACGAATGGTTAAAGGCAGCGTTTTATGTGAGATTTTTTCAAGAGATGAGGGGGCTAGTAATGTCTTTTGACGGTTATAGATCTCAACCTGATCGTAATGCTTGTTGAAATATTGGCTCTCTTTAAGACGGTCGTCGTGCCAATAAAAATAATAGCTGGAATCTTCGAGTTGTTGATGGACTTCATCCCACTCGCTTAGTGCTTTCAGAGAGTGGCGAAGTTCACTTAACGTTTTTTTAAAAATAGCCGTCATCTCTTTTTTGGCTTCCACTTGCGCTTGTTTATGCACAGTTTGTTGGATTTTTTGACCTTCATTGTAAAGAGACCAGTTAAGAAACAGCAGCAGCACTAAACCTGTAAACAAAAAGCTTAGAAAATAAACCTTAAGAGGTTGAATAAGAAAGTTTTTGGTACCAAGGGCCATTTAGGGGGTCTCTACTCTAAAGATTTTGCATGATTTGAATCAGAACATCATGTAAATCAAACTCATGTTCACTGGAAAAAAAGTGGTTAGCACCGCCAATTGTCGTTAGGTGTGTCCCTGTTTTATCTAACGCATTCAACCAGTCATTGCCGACGGTTTGGTAACGTTTGTCTAATTCTCCCATAATGGTATAGCTTGGAATGGTCAAGTTTTTAAGTGAATCAAGAATGTATGGACGGTTAAGTTTTAGATAGGAGAGAAAACTCTTTGGCGTTGCATAGTAATTACCTTTACAGAATAAAAAACTGTAATTGTAGAGTTGATTACGGTGTTCTTTGAGTGCTTGTTGGGCAAAGTGGACTTCATTTGGTTGGATACCGACCTCTTCGCCTGTTAAATAAAACAGGCTGGTGAATATAGCGGCTTTAATACCGAGATCGTGGTGATTATTTAAAAGTTCAATCAGCTCTTGGCTACCACTGGAATGTCCCAGCAGGACAATTTTTTGATAGCCTTTATCGTGTAGATATTGAATCCACTCAGTCATCTCAATGACATCTCTTTCTAATGTATGGGTGTGAATAGAATTGCATTTAAGAGGATTTTGGCGTTGCGGGATGTTTAGCGTCAGTGTCGGCGTTAAGGTTGTATAACCTTCACTTTGTAACGCTTGAGCCATTGCCAGGACAGTATGAAATCGATTGGTAGTTAGAAACCCGTGTAGGATTAATACAGCTGTTTTATCGGCATCTCCTTCAACAAATTCGGCATCAGCCTTGATATTAAGGGCTGAAATCGTATGGACAACATTGCCGGCTTTAGCTTGGAAGGTCGCGACTAATAGAAAGAGCGCAATATAAGGGAGTTGTTTTGTGAACCAATGTAACTTCATATATTCCTTGTAATACAGCCGTGTATTAGTTGACATAGACTTGTAGGTTAGCAAAAAATAGAACGCGGGTAAACTCAAGCAATTCTTGCTACTCCATTAAAGCACACTCAGAGTAGAGTAGGGTTCATCATTTAATGTTTTCACCCAAAAGTATAAACAGGTAATATAGTGTCTTAATAAAAACAGATAAATAACTTTAAAGAAGTGATGGTATGTGCGGAATTTGTGGTGAAATCTATTGGAATGGTCAGCGAGCAGACATCTCACGCTTAAAACCCATGTTAGAGCAGATGGTAAAGCGTGGGCCAGACGATGAAGGTGTATGGATTAGAGATCAGGTTGGACTCGGTCACCGTCGATTATCTATTATAGATTTATCGGATGCAGGCCATCAACCCATGCAGGATCAAGAGTTCACTTTGGTCTTTAATGGCTGTATCTATAACTACCAGAGCCTAACGGTGGAATTAGAAGCATTAGGGCATAAGTTCGTAACCCATTCTGATACAGAGGTCATTCTTAAAGCCTACCGTCAATGGGGGTTGGAGTGTGTACAGCATTTTGAGGGCATGTTTGCATTTGCTATTTGGGATGATGATCAACAGCAGTTATTGTTGGCAAGAGACCGAATGGGGATTAAGCCGCTTTATTATGCGCCTGTCGAGGGTGGGATGCGTTTTGCCTCAAATACCCAGGCATTATTGACCCGTGATGATATAGATACAACCATTGATCCAGTTGGTCTGCATCACCAGCTCACATTACATGCTGTGATTCCAGCACCTCATACCATTTTAAAAGGCATTAAAAAACTTGAACCCGGCCATTGGATGATTGTGAATCCAGACGGCCAGATGTACAAAAAACGTTTTTGGCACTTGGAGGCACAACGTCTGACTGAGATACATGGCAAGCCAGCACCTCAAAGTGACCAGGCCTGGATAGACTTGATTCATAATGATTTAAAAGAGGCGGTACATAAACGTTTGACAGCGGCAGACGTTCCTGTAGGTGTGTTGCTTTCTGGCGGTTTAGATTCCAGTTTATTAGTGGCCATGCTGCATGAAGCGGGCGTTAAGGATATCAAAACCTTCTCGATTGGTTTTGAAGATGCACCCGAAGAAAAAGGTAACGAATTTGAGTTTTCAGATTTGGTCGTAGAGCGTTACAAAACAGATCATCAACAGTATTTGATTCCAAATGCGGATGTTTTACCAAGACTGCATGAAGCCGTTGAAGCTATGTCCGAACCGATGGTAGGCCAAGATGCGGTTGCGTTCTACCTTTTGTCAGAAAAAGTCTCTGAAAAAGTGAAGGTGGTAATGTCTGGTCAAGGTGCGGATGAGGTATTTGGTGGCTATTCATGGTACCCAAAAATGTACCAGGCTGGGAGTAACATCGATTTAAGCAAACCGCAGGATGCAGTGAATGCGTTTGCACCACACTATTTTGACCGATCTCACCAAGAATGGCTTGAGGTCGTGAATCCAGAATATCATATTGAGGACGTCACCTCTATTTTGATTGGTGATCAGTTAACAGACCCCGGAGCCGATACGTTTTTAGATCAAGTATTACGTTTGGATGTCACAACTTTGATTGTTGATGATCCTGTGAAACGAGTGGATAATATGACAATGGCTTGGGGGTTAGAAGCGCGAGTGCCTTTTTTAGACCATAAGTTAGTGGAAACAGCGATGGCGGCCCCAATAGAGTTAAAAGTTAAGAGTGATGGTAAGCATATCTTGAAAGAGATTGCGCGTGGACTCGTGCCTGATGAAATTATCGATCGTCCTAAGGTGGCGTTTCCAATGCCAGCATTAAAATATGTACGTGGCGAATTTTTTGAGTACATGAAAACCTTATTAACATCTCCCCAAGCTAAAAAACGCGGAATTTTTAACCAACATAAATTACAACAGCTGTTAGAAAATCCGGAGGCTCCGCAAAGTTTTACGGCTATTCAAGGCAGTAAATTGTGGCATGCTGCCTTATTAGAATTTTGGTTGCAAAAGCATGTGGATAAAAGCATTTAATGGGTGTGCTCATAAAATACTATGAACTCAAGCTATAACCTAGTAAAATAGTCGGAAATTAAAGATGAGGATAAATTAATGGAAAATCAAGATCCAGTAGCACAAGAGACTTTAGAGCGAATTCACAGTCAAGTAACAAGTAACCCTGTCGTCCTGTATATGAAAGGCACCCCACAAATGCCATCTTGTGGCTTTTCTAGTCGTACTGCGCAAGCTTTGGCAGAGACTGGAGAGAAGTTTGCTTTTGTCAATATTTTGGCTGATGCAACCATTTTTGAACATTTACCTAAGTATCAAGATTGGCCAACCTTTCCGCAGCTTTACATCGGTGGCGAATTACAAGGTGGTTGTGACATTACTTTAGAGTTAGCGGAATCAGGTGAATTAAAGAAAATGATGGCAGATGCCATCGCTAAAAACGAAGCATCATAAACCTGATGATATGAGCGAATACTAGAGGTTGGTATTCGTTCTGAACCTATACTTTTAAATGAAAAGGCACCTTCGGGTGCCTTTTTTATGACGTTAACTTCTATGCGCTTAAGTTTAGGAGATTCTAAACCAGAATACATTCAAAATGGGGGCTTTAAAATGACCAGGCCTGGTCATTTTTGATAGGATAAGAGTGTCTAATATTCAGGTTTGGTTAATGGGCGTTGATTAACGATGGTACAAAACAGATCGGCTGTTTTTTCTGTATCATAAACGGCCGAGTGTGCTTGGCTATTATCCCACTCTAAACCTGCTGCCTGTACGGACTTGGCCAAAACTGTTTCCCCATAAACCAAGCCAGCCATTGACACTGTGTCAAAGGTGCTGAAGTCATGAAAAGGGGATTTTATGTGGCATCGGGCAGCCGCTTTTTGCACAAAGTTTAGATCAAAAAATGCATTATGGCCGACTAAAATTGCTCGTGAACACCCTTGAAGTTTAAGCTGGTGATTAATGGGCTTGAAAAGAGCTGTTAAAGCTTCTTTTTCACAAATGGCTTCTCTAAAAGGATGGAAAGGGTCTTCCATGCCAATAAATTTTAGAGCACTTTGTTCAATGTTAGCCCCTTTGAACGGCAAGATATTTTTATCAAATGTTGTGCCACGGACAAGATGTCCGGCCGCATTCATTTGTAACATAACGACGGCCATTTCTAATAAAGCATCCGTTTCACAATTAAATCCGGCAGTTTCAACATCAATCACTACGGGTAAGAAACCGCGAAAACGGTCTTTAATTTGGGTAATTTTTTTCATGTATTCGCTTTCGCTGTTAGGTCACAGCACTTTTATGAGGACTTTAGAGAGTCTTTGAAGATTATAGAGGGATTGCTTTTCTGAGGGTAACGCGGAAACAGACTCCAGCCCAAAACCATGCTCAATAAACCAATGGTGTGTATGTGTGGTCAGAAGAAATAAACGATTAAGTCCTAGCGTGAGGGCCTTTTTTTCAACCGCTTTTAGGAGCTCAGTACCGAGCTCCTGTCCTTGATAACTTTCGTGGACAGCCAAGCAAGCTAGCTCTCCCGTTTGACCCGCAATTGGATACAGTGCAGCGCAACCAATAATATGTTGATCTCTTTCCACTAAAATAAAGTTTTCAATTTCCAGCTCAAGTCGCTCTCTAGAACGTTTAACAAGTACGCCTTGTTCTTCCAGTGGTGAAATCAGGTCTAGGATACCACCGACATCCTCAATCGTTGCTGGACGAAGTTGATGATAACGATCACTAAAAATAAGGGTTCCAACACCATCAAGAGAAAATAACTCAAGTAGTAATGCACCGGGATTTTCTTGTTCCATAATGTGAACGCGCTTAACCGTATGGTTAGTTTTTGCAAGTTGCTGTAGAAAACGCACTTGTTCCGGATCGCTAGAGTCTTGAATTATATGGTCTAACTCGGGAATGCTCAACTGTTTGGGTAAGTCTTGCAATTGTTGAGGGTTTGCAAAGATCATTAGCTTATCCGCTTGAATAGCATTGGCGACTTCACAAGCTTGCTCAAGTGTATTAAGGTTGAAGACTTCACCCGTTAATGAATAAGCGAGGGGCGTTAAAAGTGCAATCTGTCCCGCATCGAGTGAACCTGATATGGCGGTATGGTTAATCTTTCTAAGCTTCCCGGTGTATTGAAAATCAATGCCGTTGATAACACCGATCGGTTGGGCAATAACCCAATTACCCGATATCAAGGTTAACGGGTTTGCTTGCATGCAGGTGGCCTGGCTGAAAACAGCTTCTAGTTGGCTACGAACGATCCCAATTGTTTGCTGAAAAATTGGTAAAATTTCTAAGGTAGTGATTCTGAATTGTTGTTGATGTTGCCAAGGGATATTTTGTTTTTCTAAGGCAGCATTAATTTGTGGCGTTGCACCCATGACTAAGACAATCTTTAAGCCAAGATTATGCAATAAGCCAACGTCTTGAGATAATTGTTTTAATGTATCAGGCGCTTGCATTAACTCGCCCGGTAAATAAACGACACAGGTCTTCCCACGGTGCTGTTCGATATACCGAGAAGATTGTCTTAATGTATTAATGAAATCTAATTCAGATTGCTTCATGAATGTGCGAAAATAGGTTAATAATTTTATAAGTATAAACAGTCTGTCGGTGAAAGTCTAAATACTCAGTACTTTACGGCCAGACTAAATTTAAATGAACCGACTCAAAGGAGTTTTTAATGCCTGTATATCGTTCTAAAACCAGTACCCATGGTCGTAATATGGCGGGTGCTCGCGCCTTGTGGAGAGCCACAGGCATGGAAACCGGTGATTTTGGCAAGCCTATTATTGCCATTGCTAACTCTTTTACACAGTTTGTACCAGGACATGTTCATTTAAAGGATATGGGGCAATTAGTCGCCAGGGTTATTGAACAGGCTGGTGGCGTTGCCAAGGAGTTCAACACGATCGCAGTCGATGATGGAATTGCAATGGGTCATGATGGCATGTTGTACTCACTGCCTTCTCGCGATTTAATTGCCGATTCCGTTGAATATATGGTGAATGCACATTGTGCTGATGCCCTAGTTTGTATCTCAAACTGCGATAAAATTACTCCCGGCATGATGATGGCTGCGATGCGCTTAAATATTCCAACCATTTTTGTCACCGGTGGCCCGATGGAGTCGGGTAAAACTGTTCTTGGCGGTATTGGTATTAAACTGGATTTGGTTGATGCAATGGTTATGGCAGCCGATGATAGTGTTTCAGATTCCGATGTGGAGGATGTTGAAGTATCAGCATGTCCAACATGTGGTTCTTGTTCCGGGATGTTCACAGCGAATTCGATGAACTGTTTAGCAGAAGCTTTAGGGATTGCTTTGCCAGGTAATGGTACAACTTTAGCGACTCACTCGGATCGCAGACACCTATTTGAAGAAGCAGGTCGTCGTATCGTTGAGATTGCCAAAAAGCACTATGATGAAGATGATTATTCTGTATTACCACGTTCAATCGCGACCTTTGAGGCATTTGAAAATGCAATGACTTTGGACGTTGCAATGGGTGGTTCAACTAATACAGTATTGCATCTGTTAGCAATCGCAAAAGAAGCTGAAGTCAATTTCACCATGGCGGATATGGATCATATCTCTCGCAGAGTGCCTTGCTTAGTCAAGGTCGCTCCTAACTCAAAGCAATTTCATATGGAAGATGTGCATCGAGCCGGTGGCATTATGCGAATCTTAGGTGAATTGGATCGAGGTGGATTGATTAAGCGCGACGTTCCCACTGTTCATGCTTCTTCCATGGGAGCGGCGCTGGACCTTTGGGATATTCGTCGTACCGATGATGACGCAATTGACACTTTCTTTAGAGCGGCACCAGGAAATGTGCGAACTACAGAAGCCTTTAGTCAAAGCAAGCGTTGGAAAACAGTAGATGATGATCCGATTAACGGGTGTGTTCGTGATATGGAGCATGCTTACACTAAAGAGGGTGGTTTAGCGGTTCTTTACGGTAACATTGCTCTGGACGGTTGTATTGTTAAGACGGCTGGTGTGGATGAATCTATCTTTAAATTTACTGGGCCTGCACGTATATTTGAAAGTCAGGATTCCGCTGTTGCGGCCATCCTTGCTAATGAAATTAGTGAAGGGGATGTTTTAATTATTCGTTATGAAGGGCCGAAAGGTGGACCTGGAATGCAAGAGATGCTCTACCCAACGAGCTATCTAAAGTCTAAGGGCTTGGGTAAGGCATGTGCTTTATTAACGGATGGTCGCTTTTCTGGAGGGACGTCTGGTCTTTCTATTGGTCATGCATCACCAGAAGCAGCGGAAGGTGGTAATATTGGATTGATCAATGAGGGGGACGCGATTGAAATTGATATTCCTAATCGTACGATTAAAGCCTTGTTAACAGATGAAGTTTTTGCTGAACGTCGCCAAGCGATGGTCTCTAAAGGTCGTAACGCTTGGAAGCCATTGGAAGTGCGCCCTCGCAAAATCAGCGCCGCTTTACGTGCTTATGCAGCAATGACAACCAGTGCGGCTTTTGGTGCCGTAAGGGATGTTGAACAGATTGAACACCGATAATTAACGGAGAGTACACATGTTTGTAGATAAATTAACGCAAGAACAGCGCCAGGTCGTGTTTGATTTAGCCGCAAATTTAGCCGCGGCGGATGATGAGATTTCTGAGGAAGAGATTCAATACTTGCAAGACTTTAGTTCGGCTTATGGTATCCATTATGATTTAGATAAAGCGGATATTGATATTGATGCCTTATTGCAGGTTATGAATACAAGACAGTCTAAAATAATTACTTTGCAAGAGTTAATTAAAATCTCTTATAAAGACGGTCACTTTGGCGAGGAAGAGCAAGAGAAAGTTTTCTTAATCGCTCAGAAGCTTGGATTGAATAATCCAGAATTTATGCTACGTCTTGAAAAATGGGTCCGTCAAGGGTTTGATTGGGTCTACGAAGGTGAACAGATGGTAGAAGGACTGTAATTGACGTTAAGACATGAGTGAGCTTGTGTTGAATGGATTAAACGCGGTGACTCTTCAATAGACGATTCCAATAACCAATAAAAAACCAGCCGATCGGCTGGTTTTTTTATATCTGTGTTTCGGCTGATTTATTAGATGACATAACTTTTAGGGTTATTTCATGTTTTGCAAGAAGGAAGTGTTGGTCTTTTACGTGATTAACCTATAGGTGTGGGGATACATGGCTTTGTTGATGTATTACATCAATTGTCTATCAAAAAAGGCGTTTTAGGGAGCTTAGATCTTGGACAGGATCGGATGCTTAGTTGAAACCGTGAAAATTATCCTCTGAAAAAGGGGGGGTAAATCACAGGCATAAAAAAACCCAGCATAGCTGGGTTTTTAAGGGCAACCGAGAAAGTATTATTCGCGGTAACCAGGTCCATTAATTTTTAAGCCATTTGAAACGTAGGCTTCAAAGAACTCTAGATTACGGTACTCTTCACTTTGTGCTTTAAAAGGCTTAGCACGCATGTTTTTGTGACAGCCACCATAACGACGGTGCAACGTACCAAGATTTTGCCATTTAGCTCGGAACACAGGAAAGTGTGTCGTGTGCCCCAGGATTGGCGAAAGCAGGTTTGAACGCGCCTTGCGGCCTGCATTATAAGTGTGACATTTCGCACAAGACAGGTTCAATTGACCCGTTGGCTTAATGTAGATATTACGACCTGCTTCATAAGCTGCACGAGCTCCATCAGTATCGATTTTAACGTTAATTTTCTGACCACGAGCATTGTATGCAAGATAAGCACTTACTTGAGCTAAAGCACCTTTTTTCCACTTGTAAGCTTTTAAACCAGCGTCTGTGCGACAGCTGTTAATTGCACCTTCAAGCGTTACGACTTGTTGTGTTTTTTCATCAAAGTACGGATACTTTGGACGAATCGCGGATACGTCCGTTCCAAAACACTTTTCGTAAGTAGCGATGTCTTTATTGTAATGGGCTTCACCCGCATCAATAGCATCTAAATATGGAGGGAATTCTTCAGCGGCTTCCCATTGTTGCATTTTGTCTGCTGAATAAATGTATGCACCGTTAACATATTCGTCAACAGCAATTTTTGGATTTTTTGCCTGAAAGTAATCAACCAGTTGTTGGCGATCAGTTTCTGGATCCATAGCAGTTGCCAGTGTCGAAGTGGCGGCTACTGTTACACCTAGTGATAAGGCTATGAGTAATGTCTTTTTCATTCCAATCCTCCGTCCGAGAGCTCTGTATATTTCAAATTATTATTATTATTTTTATTTTTAATATTTTTGATATTTTTTGGTACCAGTTATGAAACTGATACCAAATATTCACTTAATTACTTTAACTTAAGTGAATGAGTACCTTTCTCACCAGTGTTATCTGAAAGAGAGATAGCAATTTCATCACCAGAGTTAGCTTTAACTTTAACAGCAACATATGGGTTAGCCGAAACTGCACCAGACCACTGAGCATCAATCGCTTTTACACCGTTGACAGTGACTTCAACCGTATTGATGAATTTAGCTGGAAATGGCTTACCAGTTTTCTTATCCATACGAACACCTGATTCCATTGGATGCTTGATTAACGCTTTAATTTCTGCAACGCCACCAGTTGATTTACCACGCATTCTGATTTTAATAGACATGTAATTTCCTTTTTCTAATTCTTTAATTGTCGTGTATTTCAATAAACTTTAAAACAATGTTTAAAGAAAATTAACCACCACAACCACCGATTGTTACTTTAACTTCTTGCTCAGCTTTTAGTAATTTACCACCAGCTTTAACAATTGCGATAACATTCATGGTTTGACCCATTTTGATACGAGTAGAGACATAACCTACAGCCGAAGCAGCAAAAGTATATTCGCATACCAAAGGAATTGGGTTTTTGCTTGCAAGGATCGCGATAGATTCAACACCATCAATTCCAGATGCATCAACTGTTACAGGTGTTACTGCGCCGTTTTCTGCGATAGCAGGGGCTTTAAGTTGGATGTCGCCAGAAGCAGTCGCATTGCTAGAACCGTAAAATGCAGAGAGTGCATCGTCAGCTGTTTTAGCAGTGAATGCTTTTTTGTTCCAATCAGCTAATACTGTGCTTGGTGTTAAAAGACCAGCGTTTACAGCAACAGCTGCAGCACCAGTAGCTAGTGTACCTTTAAGAAAAGATCTACGTTTCATAAGTTTTTAAACTCCCAATTAAGGTTTGAAAAGATTACAGAGTATAAATGTAATCAACAATTTTATGGATTTCACTATCAGTTAGGATGCCATTTTGTCCAAAAGGAGGCATCATACTGTTAGGAACCGTCTGAGATTCAGGCGTACCCCAAACTTTGTCGAACAGCTTTTGCTTATCTGGGAAACGCAATTTCATTGCGATAATCGCTGGGCCAATATTACCTGGCATAGCGCCGTCAGCTACCATGTGGCAAGCTAGACAGTTACCCTTAGATCGGCTAAAAGCAAGCTTTTTACCCTCGTCAATTGCAGATGCAGCTTTTTCAGCTGCTTGCACAGTTGCTGGAACTGTAAGTACTGCTGTTGAAAGGGCTAAAGCTGTCAACAGTTGTTTCATTTTAGAATTCATCATTCCTCTCCTCCTAAGATGTCTTTCGACGTTCCCATTATATGTTGGGATTTTTATTTGAACAATCGTTTGTTCTTAGGAATGATAGCTTACTGCCTTGGACGATAAACGCAAGGCTTTTGCCTATGATTACCTATAGTATTATTTAATACCTAGCTTGCTAGATTTTATGACAGGTTACTGTTCAGGCCTTTTTGTGTCTTTTTTCAACAGGTTGGCGTATTTATTTGAAAAAATAAAAATCTTATGTTCTAAAATAAAATTTGTACCGTTTATATTTTGTTCAGCTTTTTTTAACAGATACTCACTTCTTTCTGTATTACCGATGTTCAATTGAGCAACAGCTTGGAAATAATACGCTTCCGCATTTTTCTGCTGTGATGCGTATATTTCAGACAGTTTTTGGTTTACTTGATATTGGTATTTTTGGTTCTCATTTCTCGATTCTAGAGTTTGTTGCGCCAACTCTACTTTATCAAGGCTTATGAGTAAATCTGCATATCGTAGTAGCCCTGAGACATCGTTGGGATGAAGTGCTTGCTGATACTCTGCATATTTTAATACTCGATTTAAAAGTTCCTTATTTTTGTGTTGGTCCTTTACGATGGATTCCATCATTAAATTAGAATACAGAATCTGTTGGGGATTATCTTTCATGAGTTGCCATAAACATGTTCTGCTTTTATTCATTTTTTCATCATTAGTTGGACTGTTCATATTGATTAAATTAAGCTGATAACAATTTTCTGCAGCGGATTGATTTTCTGAGAAAAACAGGTTGTGGCTGTCTCGTTGTAAATTGGCTTGATTTAAGCGAAGTTTTATTAAATTTAAGCTATTGTCGGGCTCTCTGGCTTTAAGAGGTGGCATCGTTTGAGCTCGGTTTTCAGCCTCAGCAAGTCGGTGCCCAGTAACGGGGTGTGATCGAAGAATCTCAGGCAACGAAGATGAATTATTCTGACCTGCTTTTGATAATCGTGCAAAAAATTGTCCCATAGCATAGGGATCATAGTTTGCCTTTTGGAGGAATTCAATACCTTTAAAATCGGCCTCTGATTCGTGCATACGGGAGTTTTTGAGTTGTTGTTCCATGTTATAGCCCATACCACCCATTAACGCCGCCATACCAGCATTGGTATCTTGCATTCCAATTAAAATAGCCGCGAGCATGGTTGCAATGCTGGCGATATTGCCTTGGTTAGACTGGTACTCATAACGCCGTGAAAGGTGTCTCTGCGTAACATGAGCAATTTCATGGGCGATCACGGAGGCGAGTTCATCTTCGCTTTGGACTGCTTGAATCAGCCCTGTATGTATGCCAATAACCCCATCTGGACCTGCAAAGGCATTGATTGAATCATTATTGATCACATAAAATCTAAAGTTACGATGATTGCCCGTTTGACTGGCAATTTTATGTCCGATTTTGCGCACGAAACTGACGACTTCTGGGTCATAATTTAATGAATAATCTGTGTGCAGGGAAGTTGTGAATGCACGCCCGAGTTGTTCTTCCGTTTGCTGATCATACTCAATCAAATCTGGCGCACCAAGATCCGGAAGTTCCGCTGAGTGCACTGATAAAGAACTGGCCTGAAATAGAAGAAAGGCCAGAATGTGCTTGATCATCAATCGTCGGTATTGCATGGGCTAATCCGTTTATAACTCGTTATGAATCATTTGTTGCTATGCGGTGTGTCTATCTGTTTTACTTAGGGTTGCAAATGTCAATAACGGTCCTGTTTTGTGGTCGTGAGGTAGGGCTAGCTTTATAAGCCTGCCATTCAAATAATTGACCTGTTATCCTCTTGCTTAGAGTTATTATAAGTAAGCTCTATTCAATTAGGGTAGTTTTATAGTAGGTTTTCGTGTCATTGTTTAGATAGTATAGAGTGAAAAGCTTTGATGCTTTTGTAAGTTATGTTAAGAGTGTGATTATGTTGATAAAGTTAGATACTAAAAGATTAGCGTGCCCTATGCCAATCATTAAGCTTAAAAAATGCTTGGCTCAAAATTCAAAGCAGGAGGTGCAAATACTGATGGAACTTACTGATGCAGGAGGGTTGAAGGATATTCCTGCTTTTTGTCAGCAACAGGGTTTGCTTTATGAATTGGTACAACAGTCACCTATAATTGAATTTAAAATTTGGCGTCAGGCTCTTCCAAAGAGTTGATCAGAGGGTCTTATGAATAATATTATTGAAAATAGGGATGTATCCAGTCAGTTTAGTCTGATTCAGACTAAGGGGACTTTGGACTGGGCGTATCCCGCGTTTATATTGGCGAGTACTGCAGCGGTTATGGATAAAGAGGTTGAAATGTTTTTTACATTTTATGGTTTAAAAACCATTTTGAAAAATACACAGAACCTAAAAGTCACTCCCTTGGGAAATCCTGGGATGCCTATTAAAAGTCCTATTGGGCCTGGTTGGTTAAAGAAAATTGATTGGAACCAATGTTTACCAGGGTTAGTGTGGACGATGCCAGGAGCTTCAATGTTAGCAACCTGGGGATTTAAGAAGCAGATGCTGATGCAAGGTCAAGTACCTATTGATGAGCTACGAGGGCTGTGTCTGGAATTGGGGGTTAAGATGACCGCTTGCCAAATGACAGTCGATTTGATGGGGTATGAGCAAGATCAATTTATCAGTGGAATTGGTTTCGCGGGTGCTGCTTCTTATTTTGCACAAACACCAGAAAATCAAAGCCTACTGATATAGTCCCCTGCTTTAAGGGGGCAGAGTCTCGAATTAAGCTGCTCTCATCCAAATAAGTTGATAGAATGTCTGAAATTAATCTAAATAATAAAGTGGCTATATGAAACCGTTTGAAAAAGGGATTTATCTCCTACCTAACTTAATGACAACTGCTGGATTATTTGCAGGTTTTTATGCTGTGATCGCTGGAATTCAAGGCAATTTCGAGCATGGAGCGATCGCCATATTGCTGGCCATGATTTTTGATGGGTTGGATGGTCGCATTGCAAGAATGACAAACTCTTGTAGTGCATTTGGCGCAGAGTATGACAGCTTAGCGGATATGGTTTCTTTCGGACTGGCTCCCGCTTTATTGATGTACCAGTGGGTTTTGCATGACTTTGGTAAGCTGGGTTGGTTAGTCGCTTTTGTATACACGGTGGCCGCCGCACTTAGGTTGGCACGTTTCAACACTCAAGTGGGTGTGGCAGATAAACGCTA
This sequence comes from Thiomicrorhabdus arctica DSM 13458, assembly GCF_000381085.1. GTDB lineage: Bacteria > Pseudomonadota > Gammaproteobacteria > Thiomicrospirales > Thiomicrospiraceae > Thiomicrorhabdus > Thiomicrorhabdus arctica. Next base: position 158,132 of record NZ_KB905899.1, read on the forward strand.
TTTTCAAGGTTTGCCTAGCCCTGCTGCCGCTGCACTATTAGCCGGTCTGATATGGGTGGTTGAGAGTAATCGAGATCATCTTGAAGCCGTCGTTGAAGGGGTGCCGGCATTCGTTGGAATTACGGCATTAGTGTTAACTGTTTTTGCGGGTGTCATGATGGTCAGTAATGTCCGCTTCAGTTCTTTCAAAGAGTTCAATCTCAAAGGCAAAGTGCCTTTTATGACGCTACTTGTTGTTGTTTTGGTGTTTGTGATTATTACGCTTGAACCGGCGGTGCTGTTGTTTATTATTTTCTTTGTTTATGCTTTCTCAGGACCTGTTGTAACCTTATTAACATTAAAGAAAACGCGTGCTTTACGACAGCAAAACCGGGAAGGTCATCGTTCAACAGAAAATCGTGCTATGGATTCTTCAGCAGGGACTGTTGTGACTAATGAACCAGAAGTAGACCCTGCAGTTAAAGCAACTAACGAAACGTCAGAGCATGTAGAAAATATTTCGGAGGAAACGGTGGTAGAAGAATACGTTGTAAAACCTGTCAACAGTGCTGGAGATAAAACATGAAAGATCATTTAATTGTTTTTGACACAACCTTACGTGATGGAGAGCAGAGTCCCGGTGCTTCAATGACCAAAGAAGAGAAGGTGCGTATTGCGAAGCAGTTAGAGAAGTTGCGTGTCGATGTGATTGAAGCGGGGTTTCCCGCCGCGAGCCAAGGAGATTTTGACTCGGTTCATGCTGTGGCTTCGGCTGTTAAAGAGAGCACTATTTGTGGTTTGGCACGCGCCGTTGAGAATGATATTCGAAAAGCAGGTGAAGCGATTAAACCGGCGAATTCAGGTCGAATTCATACTTTTATTGCGACCTCTCCTATTCATATGGAGAAAAAGTTACGCATGACACCAGATGAAGTCGTTGAGCGGGCCGTTTGGGCGGTTAAACGAGCACGTGATTTTACCGATGATGTAGAGTTTTCACCTGAAGATGCAGGCCGTTCAGACGTTGATTTTCTGTGTCGAGTCATTGAAGCTGCCATTAATGCCGGTGCAACCACTATTAATATTCCAGATACTGTTGGTTATAGTATGCCACATCAATTTGGCTCGTTATTTAAAGAGTTAATTGAGCGCATTCCAAACTCAGATAAAGCTATATTTTCAGCACACTGCCATAATGATTTAGGCTTGGCGGTTGCGAATTCCTTATCGGCTGTCCGTAATGGTGCCCGTCAAGTCGAGTGCACTCTCAATGGTTTGGGTGAGCGTGCAGGAAATACCGCGCTGGAAGAGATGGTGATGGCGATAAAAACGCGTCAAGATGTCTTTGATGTGGATACCCGTATCAACACCAAAGAAATTCTAGCCGCTTCTCGTTTGGTTTCCAATATTACTGGGTTTGCAGTACAACCTAACAAAGCCATTGTCGGGGCAAATGCCTTTGCACATGAGTCAGGCATTCATCAGGATGGCGTTTTAAAGCATCGTGAAACCTATGAAATTATGCGGGCAGAGGATGTTGGCTGGAGCACCAATAAAATGGTGATGGGTAAGCATTCAGGACGAAATGCATTTAAAACACGCTTAGAAGAGTTGGGCATGGTGTTTGAGACCGAACAAGAGTTAAATGATGTTTTTGTTCGTTTTAAAGAGCTCGCAGATCGCAAACATGAAATTTATGATGAAGATTTACAGTCGCTGATAACCGATAACTCAAACCAACGTGTTGAAAATGAAATATATCGTTTGATTGCTTTAAAGGTCTCTACTGAAACAGGTGAAGCTTCTAAAGCAGAAGTTACCTTGTGGGTTGAGGGTAAAGAGCTTTATGCGATGGCTGAAGGTGGAGGCGTTGTTGATGCAACCTTTAAAGCGATTGAATCTTTGGTGAAATCTGGAGCTTCATTGGAGTTATACTCCGTGAGTAATGTGACCAACGGTACGGATTCATTGGGTGAAACCTCCGTGCGGTTAGAGAAGGGCGGGCGTATTGCCAATGGCCAAGGGTCAGATACGGATATTGTACTGTCTTCAGCTAAAGCCTATATCAATGCGCTTAATAAAATTTGTGGTAATTCTGTTAAAAAACACCCACAAGCTTCGGTGTAATCATCAATATCAGTCATTCTTTTAAACGCCAGCACTCTTTGTTAGGCGTTTACTTCTTAATTTTTACGCTTAGGTAACTGCTATTTATATTTTTAAGGGTTTATCCTCTTTTATAACGAGTTGTTTTTTATTGAAGGATATTCATGTCTAAAACAGTCTTTTCGAGTGCATTATTCGAGCAAATGGGTGGGGTTAATTGGTCGATCAGACCGGGTCACTTTGCATTCCATCCGCATAATAATGATGATACAGTGGAATGCAAGCCAGAACAGGCCGTTAGTGCTTTAAGTGTAGACCTTGCCTTAGACTCTGAAGGTATTACTGAACAATCATCAGATGATGCCAATCCGTTAAAAGAAAATTCCGATATTCACATAGATCGTTCTGAGCAAAAAACCGTCATTGAAAAGCCACTTGTTGATGCTCTGTCTTTGTCTTCAAATGTGGGATCGAATATTGTTGTATTAGGTGCTGGTCTGGACGGATTTTGGCAAAATGATGAGACTCTGGCTTGGCAGCTTTGGCAAAATATTATGCTGGCGTTTGATTGGGATGAATCGCGAATGACTTTTTTTGATACCTCACATCTGGTTTCAGAGGAGATGATTTTTACCACGATGGAAGAGATTATTGGCCTTGGGGTTGATTGGGTATTGACCATGGATGATGAGCATCCTATATCTGAACAGTTGGTTGAGGGGGTGCATGTCGTTTCAGTCCCTGATTTAGAGTCAATGTTGTCTGATCCTTATGCAAAGCAGAGTTTTTACCATGCTGTGATTGAACTTAACAATCAATTTTAATATTACATGCTTATCATTTTAACGGTTCTTACCTTGGGTTTTATCTTAGGTTCTTAAATTAGGGTTTAAAGTTGTCTGGATTCAGTTATCTTCAAGTGTTACAAGATGCCGACTTACCATGGGTGATGTCGGTTGAGCAGCGAGCTTATGATTTTCCCTGGACGTTAAAGGGCTTTGAAAATAGTATGAATCAAGGTTTAAATTATCTTTTCAAGGATGAAGATCATAAAAGTCTGGGATATTGCTGTGTACTACCGGTGCTTGATGAAGCGACTTTGTTGAATGTATGTGTTGCACCAGAACATCAAGGTAGAAGAATTGCTCGACCGGCCTTGGAGCAGATTTTTGCAAAACTCAAAGAAAATGCATTTCAGATTGTATTCTTAGAGGTACGAGCATCTAATGAACCCGCGATTAAGCTATATCAATCCATTGGCTTTTCTGAAGATGGTGTACGTAAGGGATACTATCGTGCTCAGGTTTGGGATGAGCAAGCGATGGAATTAGTCGAAGAGCGAGAGGATGCTATTTTGATGTCTTATTCACTCGTTGATTAATAGTCGTATTAGCTTGGTGTTGACAGGAAGATAGGCGGAGGTAGAGTTTGCTTAAGATACATTGCGTCACGAGATTGCTGAATACTATTCTCGTGACGGGTTTGTATTATTGAGTTTTTGTTTAAATGATCGATTTAACGACGTAACTCAGCAGGGATTGTTTTAGCAATAGTTTGAGCCATTTCTTTAAATAATTTAGGGTTTGCTGCCATGATGTTTCCACTGTCTAAGAAGTTTTCTCCACCTTTAAGATCGGTTGCTAGACCACCAGATTCTAATACCAGCAGTGAGCCTGCAGCAATATCCCAAGGTTTTAAATTAAATTCCCAGTAACCATCAACTCTGCCACAAGCAACATACGCTAGATCCAATGCAGCTGATCCCGCACGACGAATTCCAGCTGTTGAGGTCATAAAGGCTTTAAGGCTATTCATGTATGGGTCGATGTAACTGAAGTCTTTATAGGGAAAGCCTGTTGCCAATAAAGCATTTTCTAAGGTCGTTTGCTGGCTAACACGGATGCGGTGGTTGTTTAAGAAAGCACCACGTCCTCGGGTAGCGGTAAACATTTCATCACGAACAGGATCAAAGATAACAGCGTGCATTATTTTGCCTTTTTCACGTACCGCGATAGAGACACAGAATTGTGGGAATTGGTGTAAAAAGTTGGTTGTGCCATCTAATGGGTCAATAATCCATTCAATATCGGAAACGCCACGTATACCTTTCTTACCTTTTTTGATACCACTCTCTTCAGCCATAATATGGTGTTCAGGATAATATTTTTTAATGGTTTGGATGATAGTGTTTTCAGCTTCTCTATCCACCTCGCTGACATAATCATTTTTTCCTTTCTGCTCGACGTTTAATTGGTCGATACGCGAGTAATGATGCATGATGTTTCCACCCGCTGCACGTGCTGCAAGGGTGGCGATATTGAGTAATGGGTGCATATTAAGCCTTTAGTATGGTTGAAGCAGGGTGCTTATTGTTGATTGAACGGTTAAAATGCTAGGATACGACGGCAAGAAGTCCGGCAATTCACACGAATAAATAGATTATAACGGAAAGTGAGCATGATAGAAGACTACAGTCTTAACCCAGGGTTAGCGAATATTAGAGTGGTGCTTATTGAAACCTCTCATCCTGGCAATATTGGGGCGATTGCACGCGCCATGAAAAATATGGGCCTGAGTCAATTGGTCTTGGTTAAACCCAAAGAATTTCCGAGCGTAGTGGCCTCTGCCCGAGCCTCAAGTGCGGCAGATGTGCTTAATTCTGCTAGGGTGGTGGAATCTCTAGATGACGCCTTGGTTGGTACAAAACTAGTGGTGGGGGCCAGTGCTCGACTGAGAAAAGTGTCTTGGCCACAGTTAGATGTCCGAGAGACGGCTGCCTTGGCGATGGAGACTGTCTCAGATGGTGCTGTAGCATTGGTGTTTGGCCGTGAAGACTCCGGGTTAAGTAATGCAGAAATGGATAAGTGTCATTATCTAGCGCACATTCCAACGAATCCCGTCTATTGCTCACTGAATATCAGTGCTGCTGTTCAAGTCTTTGCATATGAGTGTTTGATGGCCGCGCAACTTACCTCAACGTCTGAGAAATCGACTCGTAGCCAGTTAGCGAACACTGAGCAGTTGGAAGGTTTTTATGAACACATGTTTCAGGCATTGCAAGATATAGAGTTTTTAGACCCGAATAAGAATGCACGTTTTATGCGACGTATACGCCGTCTATTTAATCGTACAGAGTTAGATCGAAAAGAGATTGATATTTTACGCGGTATTTTAAGTGCAGCACAAAGAAAGGCGGGCAAAGAGCCTGCTTATAGCAAAGTAATTGTCACTAAATAGGAGAGTCGGATGTTCGAAAAAATACGTTCAGATGTGCGTTGTGTTTTTGAAAGAGACCCCGCTGCACGCAATACGTTTGAAGTCTTGACAACCTACCCAGGCTTGCATGCCATTATGTGGTACCGACTCACGCACTGGTTATGGAATAAGGGTCTTAAGTGGTTGGCGCGACTGATTTCGATGCTTGCACGTTGGTTTACCGGTGTTGAAATTCATCCCGCAGCAAAGATCGGCGAACGTTTTTTTATTGATCACGGTATGGGAGTGGTGATTGGTGAAACGGCTGAAATTGGTGATGATTGTACCTTGTATCATGGTGTGACGTTGGGTGGCACCTCTTGGAAAACAGGTAAGCGCCATCCTACCTTGGGCAATGGCGTTGTTGTCGGTGCCGGCGCAAAAGTTTTGGGACCAATTGAAGTTGGTGATAATGCGCGTATCGGTTCTAATGCAGTCGTGGTTAAATCGGTCTCTGCGGGTAAAACAGTAGTCGGAATTCCTGGGCGAGAGGTCGAGCGTAAAGGGGAAGATCTAGAAACGCGTCGCGCAAAAATGGCAGATAAGATTGGTTTTGACGCTTATGGTGTAGGTCAGGAGATGGCGGACCCTGTCGAAAAAGCAATTTACAGTCTTTTGGATCACATACAAGTACAGGATGAAAAATTAGAAAAAATGGCACAAGCTCTTTCGAAAATTGGTGGGGAAACCATCGAAATGGACTTGCCTAAGTTAGATGACGTCGTTTTAGAGCCAGATGATCCAGTACAGGCGGCGCACTTAAAATCCACAAAATAGTCCTTTGTAGAATGTTTTTAATAGGTTAGAGAGAACGATAATACTTGAGTTGTTTAGTAGGTTATTATAGAATTCGTAGCTTAAATGAATGACTGTTAACTATTATCTTAATTTAGGCTTACTTATGAAACTTACATCAAAAGGGCGTTATGCGGTGACTGCCATGCTTGATATCGCATTAAATCAAGTGAATGGGGCGATTACTTTGTCTTTGATTTCAGAGCGTCAAGGCATCTCTCTTTCTTATTTAGAGCAGTTATTTTCGAAATTAAAAAAAGCGGGACTGGTTTTGAGTGCAAGAGGTCCTGGCGGTGGTTATCGTTTGAGTCGGGCAGCGGATGACATTTCAGTTAGTCAAATTATTCATGCCGTTGATGAATCTGTCGATGCGAGAAAATGCGCTGGTAGAGAAGATTGCCACGGTGGAGAGCAGTGTTTATCGCATGAGTTATGGAATGATTTAAGTGGTATGATTGATGGCTACTTAAAAAGTATTACGTTGCAAAAGATAATTGATAAAAAACAAAATGGACCAAAAGAAATTTCATTTGGCTAAATTAAGTTTAAGTGACAATTTTAAGGAGGATATATGGCAGTAACACTCACGGAAGCGGCTTCAAATCGAGTCAAGAAAATGATTGCAAAACGCGGGCATGGTGTTGGGCTTAAAGTGTCTACAAAAGTTAGTGGATGTGCGGGCTTTTCCTATGTAGTCGATTATGCAGATGAAATAGAGTCTGCAGACACAGTTTTCGAGAGTTTTGGTACCAAATTAGTGGTTGATGCCAAGAGTCTGGAAAATATCGATGGAATGGAAATTGATTATGTTCAAGAGAGTCTTTTAAATGAAGGGTTTGAATTTAAAAACCCGAAGGTAAAAGAGAGTTGTGGTTGTGGAGAATCATTTACGGTTTAGTCTCTAATGTCATTCTAATTCAAAAGAGCCCTGGCGTTTTCTCCGGGGCTTTTGTTTTTCTGCAGGGTGGTCGAATAGTTGTTAAAATATCTCAATTAAAAATTTTAAGGAACAGGAACGTGGAACGTACTTTCTCAATCATTAAACCAGACGCCGTATCAAGAAATCTCATTGGCAAAATTACACAACGATTTGAAGAGGGTGGTTTGCGTATAATTGCCTCTAAAATGAAACGTTTAACGTTACAAGAAGTTGAAGGTTTTTACGCAGAACATAAGGGGCGTGAGTTTTACGAACCTCTCATTCAATATATGATATCAGCACCCGTTATTGTGCAAGTACTTGAAGGCGATAATGCGATTTTGAAAAATCGTGAAATAATGGGAGCGACAGACCCAACTAAAGCCGCTAAAGGAACTCTTAGAGCAGACTTTGCTATATCGGTACGTGAGAACTCAGCACATGGTTCTGACTCAGCTGAAAGTGCAGAACGTGAAATTAGTTACTTTTTTACGCCAAACGAACTGTGTGACCGACCATAATGACATTAGAACCGCTTTTGCAATCGAATCCTATTTCACTTACCGTGCCTGAAACGAAAGTCGTTCAAAAGACGGATCTGTTAGGGATGGATAGAGAGGCCATGCAGGCCTATTTTACCGAAATTGGTGAGAAACCTTTCCGTGCCACCCAAGTGATGAAGTGGATTCATCAATTTGGCGTAAGTGATTTTGACGAAATGACCAATTTGAGTAAAGCGCTACGTGACAAGCTGAAGCAGGTCGCTAATGTGCGTACACCAAAGGTGGTTGCAGAACAGCATTCAGATGATGGAACGATTAAATGGTTATTGGAAGTTGATAACAATAATGCTGTTGAAGTCGTTTTTATTCCTGAAAAAAACCGTGGTACCTTGTGTATCTCATCTCAAGTTGGATGCGCATTAGAGTGTACTTTCTGCTCGACAGGTCAACAAGGGTTTAACCGTAATTTGGAAAATTGGGAAATTATTGCCCAGGTCTGGGTTGCCAATAAGGCATTAGGCTGTAAACCCAAAGAAGAAAGAGTTATTTCTAATGTTGTTTTTATGGGGATGGGAGAGCCATTACTAAATGTAAAGCATGTCTTTCCGGTAGCACGTATTTTGATGGATGACTATGCTTATGGCTTGTCGAAACGCCGAGTGACTATTAGTACCTCTGGTGTGGTGCCCGCGATTGACATGATTAAATCAGAACTGGATGTAAGTTTAGCGATATCATTACACGCTCCAAACGATGACCTTAGAGATGTTTTGGTTCCGATCAATAAAAAGTATCCGCTTGCGATTCTAATGCCAAGTTTGTATCGCTATGTGGAAGGCGGGCACAGTAAAAAACATGTCACGATCGAATATGTCATGTTGGATAAAGTGAATGATCATATAGAGCATGCTCATCAATTGATTGAATTATTAGGTAACTTGCCGTGTAAGGTAAACCTCATTCCGTTTAATCCATTTCCCAATACGGAATATCAACGATCTTCTAATAATGCAATTCACCGTTTTAGAGCGATACTTGAAGAGGGCGGTTTGCAAGTAACTGTACGTAAAACACGTGGCGACGATATTGATGCGGCCTGTGGCCAGTTGGCGGGTAAGGTTTCAGATCGAACTAAACGTACACTACACCGTGTAGAGTTTGATGCAAAATAGCTTTGCAGATATCAGGCTTTACCAGCGATAAGGAGTTGACATGACTGATGAGAAGACAATAATTGAAATCCCATTAAATCAAAAGCTTGTAGAGGCCCGTAAAGCGAAAGGGTTGAGTAAAGAGGATGTCTGTGGTCTGTTAAATTTATCACTTGTTCAGATCAATAAGTTGGAAGATGATTCCCTCGTCCCGGGAGAATTAACCTTTTTTGAAAGAGGATATGTTCGGAACTATGCGACCTACCTTGGATTGGAGAAGGCCGAATACGAACGTTTTTTACAACAAGAAAGTGATGCGCAGAATCAATTGCATTCCGTACGTCGTTATAGCGTGCCAGTCGGTAAACCGCTTCTCGGTGGTTTTTTTATCAAGTTACTGTTTCTCGTAGTGATCATAGTGGCGATCGTATATATGTTTAAGGGGTTTCTACCAAATAATACTCAGACAGAAAAAGTTCCCACGCAAGTGGACAGTCAGATAGATGTACCAAAACAGCTTAAATTACCTTGATAGATTCAAAACGAGAAGAGCGGATGAGTCCGAAATGAGCAATATTCCACTATTGTCAGCGCCCTAAATAACAAAAATTAAATTTAAAAAATAGAAGTTTTGGCTTAAGTAGTTAAAGATTTCGTAAAAGAAAAGAGTACAAGAAGAATATGGCAAAGCAAATAACAGCCATTCGTGGAATGAATGATATATACGGTGACGGGGTTGATGCATTCGACTACTTGGTCGCGACAGCAGAACAGACTTTAAAACAGTATGGTTATCACTCAATTCGGTTGCCGATTGTCGAGAAAACAGAGTTGTTTTCACGTTCAATCGGTGAAGTCACGGATATTGTCGAAAAAGAGATGTATACCTTTGAAGATCGCAGTGGCGGAAGCTTGGCTTTACGTCCAGAAGGCACAGCAGGTTGTGTGCGTGCCGTCATTCAAAACGGTTTGGCACACAATCAAATACAAAAGCTTTTCTACACTGGACCTATGTTTCGATATGAACGTCCACAAAAGGGCCGCTATCGTCAGTTTCACCAGTTTGGAGTTGAAGTCTTTGGTTTGGCAACCGCGGATATTGATGCAGAATTAATCGTTCTAACGGCACGTTTATGGGAAAAGTTAGGGCTAGAAAAACTTGAACTGCAAATCAACTCATTAGGCAGTCAGGAAGCTCGAGTCGACTACAGAGAAAAACTTGTGGCTTATCTGTCTGATGTTAAAGATCAGTTGGATGAAGACAGTATAAGAAGGCTTGAGACGAATCCTTTGCGTATTTTGGACACTAAAAATCCGGATATGAAGGATATTGTCGAAGGCGCCCCAAAATTGCTTAATCATTTAGATGAAGAATCAAATATTCATTTTGATCTGCTGAAATCACATTTAGATGATTTGGGTATAAGCTATGTCGTCAATCCTAACTTGGTTCGCGGACTGGATTATTATAATCGAACGGTATTTGAGTGGGTGACGACTGAATTAGGTGCGCAAGGTACTGTCTGTGCCGGTGGTCGTTACGATGGTTTAGTCGAGCAAATCGGTGGCAAACCTACACCCGCTGTCGGTTTTGCAATGGGTATTGAGCGTTTAGCGGCCTTATTGATCGATGGCGACAAGGTGCCTGCGGTGACAACGCCCGATATCTATGTTGTGCTTTTTGGCGATAATGTGGAGCGACCAGGCCTGGTCATTTCTGAAATGGTGAGAGATGCTTTACCCCATTTAAATGTTCAGATGAACTGTGGTGGTGGGAGCTTTAAAAGCCAGTTCAAAAAGGCAGATAGATCTGGCGCCAAGTACGCGATTGTTTTAGGTGAGCAGGAAATAGCTGATAAGATCGTCGCACTTAAGCCGTTGAGAGATAACTCTGAACAACAAACGGTTGCGTGGGATAACTTAATTGGGCATTTGTCTCAATTGTTTCCAGCCTAAAGGTCAGATTAATATCCCTACAAATTTATAGATGTTTTAAACATATTTTTTAAATTATTTTAAATAAAGGTTTTCAAAGATGAGTCGTTACGAAACAGAAGATGAACAGCTTGACGCGATTAAAGCTTGGTGGAAAAAGAATGGATCACAGTTACTCACAGTTATTTTAATTGCTGTCTTGGTCTTTTCAGGCTGGCGTTATTGGAGCAATGCTAAGTCAGTTGAATCGACTAATGCTTCTTCACTGTTTGAAGTCTTGCAAGGTAGTATGCAGCAAGGAACCTTTGGTGAAGTCTCACGTGAAGCTTTGAAGCTCGTTCAAGAACAGCCAGAAAGCCCATATGCGATTGGTGCGGCGATGTTATATGCTAAGTACAGCTTAGAGAAGGGTGATACGGATGAGGCGATTCAGCATTTAACGTGGGTTTCTGAAACAGCAGAAGATACTCAGTTACGTCATCTAGCGCTATTAAGGGTCGCCCGTATTCAAGCGGACACTAACGCTTTTGCTGCCGCAGAAAAAAACTTAAACACATTATCTCAGGCCAATTTGGACCGTGCAGAAAAAGCAAACTTTGATTATGTTTCAGGTTTAGTCGCTTTAGCGCAGGGTAATGAAGCTGTTGCACAGCAGGCATTCGAACAGGTCGTAACGAATGTAGATACTGAAAAAAACCTACTGGGTCTAGCTCAAGTTCAATTAGATGACTTATCAAAATAAGTCCAAAATCATTCATCGTAATTGAATGTTTTAAATAAAGGTTGGTTCCAAGAATGAAAATGCGTTTTGCTTTTATAGGATTACTTGCGATTATTTCAAGTGGTTGTTCAACACCAAAGGTGATCAAGGAACCAACAGCGTTGGCACCTCTTGAATCTCACTATACACTTCATAAAGACTGGCAAGTTAAAACCGAAACAATGCCTAACAAAGATTCAGAAGGTCTGTTCTTTTCCGAAGATGTTGATAATTTGTATGTTGCCAATTCAACCGGTTATGTAGTCGCATTAAAAAAAGAAAATACCCGTCGTTGGACCGATCAGGTTGTCTGGGAGACTAAATTTGCGATCCCTATCGTATCCGGTCCTGCAAAATATGGTGACAAGTTAATTATCGGTACTGCCAAAGGGCAAGTCATCGTTTTGTCAGCCACTGATGGTAGCATTATTTGGCAGACACAACTTTCGAGTGAAGTCATGAGTCATGCCGTGATTGCAGAGCAAAAAGTTTTTACACGTACCGTTGATGGAAAATTGTACGCACTTGATGTTAACAGTGGTGCCATCGTGTGGGTGGCAGAGCACCAGATGCCTAGCTTATCATTGCGTGGTTCACCTCCCGTTCTTTACCATGAAGGTACTCTTTATGTTGGCTGGGAAAGTGGCTCTATTCAAGCACTTTCAGCAAAGTCTGGTGGACTTTTGTGGGAAACTCGTGTCGCGGTTCCTAAAGGACGCACTGACTTGGAACGAATGGTTGATGTGCAATCTAGCCTCGTAATGAAACAGAATCGTCTGATTGCCATGGGCTTTCACGGCAAATTAGTTTCTATTAACCCAGAAAATGGTAATTTCTACTTTGTGAAAGAAATTTCAGGCTACCGAGACTTTGTTGTCACTGAGTCCACTATATTTGTAGTCGATGATAGTGATGTGATTCATGCGCTTGATCTGTTAAGTGGTGCTCAACTCTGGAAACAGGATGCTTTTAAAGGTCGTTTGGTTGGTGACTTAACCCTATATAACGATGAACTATTAGTGGTTGATGGTTGGGGTTATCTGCATTGGATGAACAGTATTCAAGGGACTGAATCCTCACGTGTAAAACACAGTAATGAATATGGAGATGGGGATCGGATTTTGCGTGTCAAAGTGGATGGCACAACAATAACATTATTGGATGATGAAGGCGTGATTACCCATTACAGCGTTAAGCCGTCTAATTTAGCTCTATTTAAAGCAGAGCATGCAGAACACACTAGCGAAACAGACCTTTAACTTAGACGTTTTTTCCGCGATAAAGTGATGTCGTGAAAATTTACAGTGAAACATTGAAAATAGGTAATAGACACAAATGAGTAAACCGGTTATCGCCATAGTTGGCAGACCTAATGTTGGGAAATCTACATTATTCAATCGCGTAACTCGCTCCCGAGATGCCATTGTTGCAGATTATCCAGGCTTGACCCGTGACCGTCAATATGGCACGGGCCGTGTCGGCAGCCGTCCTTATATCATTGTTGATACCGGTGGTTTAAGCGGAGAAGTGGATGGTGTTGATCCGCTGATGGCAGGTCAAGTAACCTCTGCTTTAGAAGAGGCAGATTCAATTATCTTCTTAGTTGATGGTCGTCAGGGAATTGTGTCCGCCGATGAAAAAATTGCAAAGTATATTCGTCAGTTTGATAAGCCTGTTCAAGTCGTTGTTAACAAAGCGGAGGGGCATGACCATGATGTGACCACCTCTGATTTCTTTCAGCTGGGATTAGGTAAGCCAATAGCGATATCCTCTGCGCATGGCGATAACGTCACCGTCTGTATGGAACACATTCTGGCAAAAATTCCAGAATCGGAAGCCTCGGCGGAGTCAGATCTAGACAGTCATCCAGGGATTCGTGTTGCCGTTATTGGTCGTCCTAACGTCGGAAAATCGACTTTGATTAACCGCATGATTGGTGAAGAACGCGTGGTGGCATTTGATATGCCAGGCACTACCCGAGACAGTATCTTTGTCCCTTTTGAACGCGATGGTCAAGAATATACCTTGATCGATACTGCAGGCGTCAGGCGTCGTAAAAACATTTCTGAGAAAATTGAAAAATTCAGCATTGTTAAAGCGATTGAAGCGATGGGTGATTCGCATGTGGTCATTTTAGTGATTGATGGTTCTGAAGGATTAACCGATCAAGATTTAACGTTATTAGGTTTAGCGATTGAGTCTGGACGAGGCTTAGTACTCGCCGTTAATAAATGGGATAACTTATCGGAAGATCAACGTAAAAAAGTGAAACATGAATTAAGTTTCCGTTTATCGTTTGCAGAGTATGCAAAACAACACCTGATTTCAGCTTTGCACGGTACAGGGGTTGGTGATCTTTTCAAAACGGTCAACGCGGTGCATATGGCGGCCTTTAAAAGAGTTTCCACTTCCGATTTAAACCGTGTGTTAGAACAGGCTGTTTTGGATCATCAGCCGCCACTGATTTCCGGACGTCGTGTTAAGCTGCGTTATGCGCACTTAGGTGGGCTAAATCCACCACGAGTCATTGTCCATGGTAGTCAAGTCGATAAGCTGCCACAAGCGTATGTACGTTATTTAGTGAGCGTATTCCGGAAAGCCTTTCAGTGGGTTGGCACACCGATTACAATTGAATTTAAAGCCACCGTTAACCCTTTTGAAGGTCGTAAGAGCAAGCAATTGCAATACAAAGTCAAAACCGATGCCTCTTCTGCATTCAAAGCCAAGAAAAAAATCGCTAAAAAAACACAGAAAAAACGTAAATAAGCAGGTAGATATAAAGCGGGATTAGATTGACGGGTTTACTGTTTTGATAACAGTTGTTGACCCGTTCATATGATCAGCATTTCACCTACACTCATCTAATCCAAATGAATAGCCCGATTCACCCTAACTTCTTTAGAGAGCTAAGACAGTACTATGAGTTCAAAACCGACAAAACGTATTCGCGAAATTCCATACAACTATACCTCTTTCTCAGACAAGGAAATTGTCCTAAGATTTATTGGTGAGTCGTGTTGGGAGACGATTCAGTCTCTGCGTGAAACGCGTAATACAGGGCGATCGGCACGGATGCTGTTTGAAGTATTGGGGGATATGTGGGTCATTACGCGTAATCCGTATATTCAAGGGGATTTAATTGAAAATCCTAAAAGACGTGATGCACTCATAAAAGCGCTTCAGCATCGTTTAAAGGAAGTTGAAAAACGCTTGAATAACAATAAGGTTGCCGAGCAGCTTTTAAACGACGTGAAAGAGGCTGTTACCAAGTTTGCAGATTGGTTCCCTCAGCAAATTCTTCTTCGCGCCAAAGTCACCAAACGTCTTAAAAAGATATGCCGCGAAGATAATATCGATTTTGATGGTTTATCACGTGTTGCTCATGCAACTGATGCGACAGATTGGCGTGTGGAGCTGCCCTTAGTGGTCCTTAAACCCGACAATGAACAAGAAACTATTGAGATGGTTGAAGCGTGCATTGAATTGGGTTTAACCATTATTCCGCGCGGTGGTGGAACCGGTTATACCGGGGGCGCCATTCCATTGCATGCTGATACGGTTGTGATTAATACTGAGAAACTTGAGTATTTAGGACTGGTTGAACAGGTTGAATTACCTCAAATTGGTAAGGTTGCGACGGTTAAAACAGGTGCAGGTGTCGTCACGCGTCGTGTTTCTGAGCAAGCTGAACGAGCAGGGTATGTCTTTGCTGTAGACCCGACCTCGCAGGATGCCTCAACGATTGGCGGCAATATCTCGATGAATGCGGGTGGTAAAAAGGCGGTATTATGGGGTACGACTCTGGATAACTTAGCTTCATGGCGGATGGTCACTCCGGATGCCAAATGGTTAGAAGTTGAACGTATTAACCATAATTTAGGCAAATTACAGGATCAAAAAACCGTTTTATTTGATATTCGTCGTTTTGAAAAAGATGGCGTGACTCAAATTGGTGATACTGAACGTTTAGAGATTCCAGGGACTGGATTCAGACAAGCCGGCCTGGGTAAAGACGTTACCGATAAGTTTTTAAGCGGTTTGCCGGGTGTTCAAAAAGAGGGCTGTGATGGGTTAATCACTTCTAGCCGTTTTATTGTCCATCGTATGCCAAGCCATACCCGTACCGTTTGTCTGGAGTTTTTTGGTACCGATCTTAGTCTTGCAGTGCCTGCCATTGTTGAAATTATTGATTTCGTTGAATCTAAGAAAAAAGAAGGCATCCTGATTGCCGGATTAGAGCATTTGGATGATCGTTATATTAAGGCGGTTAAATACAATACGAAAGCTACTCGTAAAGAGCTGCCTAAAATGCTCCTGTTGGCCGATATCTGTGGTGAAAATGGTTTTGAAGTTGCTAATACATGTAGTGAAATTGTTGCACTTGCAAATAAACGCAATGCAGAAGGTTTTATCGCTGTGAGTGAGGAAGCACGTAAACGTTTCTGGTTAGACCGTACGCGTACCGCCGCGATTTCATCACATACGAATGCCTTTAAAATCAATGAAGATGTGGTGATCCCGCTAGATCGTTTGAATGAATATAATGTTGAAATTGAAAAAATCAATATTGAAATGTCGATCAAAAATAAGATTGATATTTTAGATGCTTATATTGAATACTTTGAAGGGGATATTCCAGAGTTCATCCAAGCGGATGATTTTGAGGATGTCTCAGGTCCTTCCAACTATTTTAGGGGCAAGGTAGAAGAGACCCTTGCACACTTTAAAACGGTCAAAGCACGCTGGTTGGCAAAACTTGAACGACTAGAAAGCCCAGCAGTAGAGTGCTTGAACTTATTACCACAAGAATCCCATGCGAACGTTCGAGAGGGTGATACCTTAGCGAGTCTGTTTTTAAGACGTGAAACAATTTTGTCACATCGTACTGAAGTGAAAGAATTTTTGGCGAATACCTTTTTAGGTCATGATTTTGCAGCGTTGCATAAGCGTTTAGACAGCATTCATGCCGAGATCCGTACGGCGCGCTTGTTTGTTGCTTTGCATATGCACGCGGGTGATGGAAATATTCATACAAATATACCTGTGCACTCAGGCAATTATGAAATGGTGCATTTGGCCGAAGGCATTGTCGATCGCATTATGCAAGTAGCCAAGCGTCTAGGGGGCGTTATTTCTGGTGAGCATGGTATTGGTTTAACTAAAATTCAATATCTAGAAACCTCTAAGATTGAAGCTTTTGTAAAGTATAAAAACAGAGTCGATCCTAACGGTCATTTCAATAGAGGTAAGTTGATGCCAGGTTCAAGTCTGGATAACGCTTATACCCCATCTTTAAGTTTGGTCAATCAGGAAGCGATTATCTTAGAAGCCAGTGCAATTGATGAACTGAATAATGACATCAAGGATTGTTTACGCTGTGGTAAGTGTAAACCTGTTTGTCAGACACATATTCCTCGCGCCAATTTGCTATATTCACCCCGTGACAAAATTTTGGCAACCGGGCAGGTTATTGAAGCATTTTTATATGAAGAGCAGACTCGTCGTGGTATTTCCTTTAAGCATTTTGAGGCCATGAATGATGTGGCTGATCATTGCACCACTTGTCATAAGTGTGAAGATCCTTGCCCTGTGAATATAGATTTTGGCGATGTGTCTATTCGCATGCGAAATATCCTGACGAATATGGGGAAGAAGCGTTTTTCATTCACGACTAAAATGGCACTGTTTTTTCTAAATACGAAACAACCGTTTACTGTAAAACTTTTAAGAAAGGTCATGATTGGTTGGAGTGCCGTCGGTATTACGCTCGCGCATCGAGTGGCTAAGACTTTTGGTTTGTTTGGACGAAAATCTGAACTTCCTGCAAAGTCGAATAAAATAGCACCGATTCAACAGCAAGTGATTAATTTCGTGCGTAAGCCTTTGAATACGGGGCCAAACCAACCGACTGTACGCGCATTATTAGGCTTGGAAGAAGCCAATATGGTACCGATAATCAGTAACCCTCAAAAAGTGACGGATGAATCGGATGCGGTCTTCTATTTTCCTGGTTGTGGTTCAGAAAGGTTGTTTAGTGATATTGGGTTAGCAACCATAGCGATGCTGTCAGAAACTGGCGCGCAGACGGTTTTACCTCCGGGTTATCTCTGTTGTGGTTATCCTCAGACGGCCGCTGGTCAGGCTGAGAAAGGGGATCAAATTACCGCCGAGAATCGAGTATTGTTCCATCGAGTTGCCAATACGCTTAACTATCTGGATATAAAAACGGTTATTGTCTCTTGTGGTACTTGTATGGATCAACTGCTTAAATATGAGTTTGGACGAATTTTTCCAGACTGTCGTCTACTGGATATCCATGAATATTTACAAGAAAAAGGGGTAAGTTTGGATAATGCGACCGGGACGAAATATCTTTATCACGCACCATGCCATGACCCGATGAAAAAACAAGATGGTACCCAGGTTGCTAAGGACTTATTGAAAACAGAAGAGGTTTTATTCTCTGATCGTTGTTGTAGTGAAGCGGGGACTCTGGCAACCTCCAGACCGGATATTGCGGAGCAATTACGTTATAGAAAAACCATCGAACTACAGAATGGTATCCAGGAGCTCACGGGTGAAACAAAAGCGGATAAAGGCAATGTTAAAATATTAACGTCTTGTCCGGCATGTCAGCAAGGTTTGAATCGTTATGAAGGCGAAACGGGGTTGAAAACGGACTATATTGTCGTTGAATTAGCCAAGAATCTATTAGGTGAGCAGTGGCAGAAAGATTTTGTCCAGCAACTAAAGTTAGAAGGTGTGGAGAAGGTTCTGCTTTAAAGGCAAAGTTAAAAATAGCAGACCCAAAAAAGGCGCTTATTCATGAATAAGCGCCTTTTTTTATGGGGTTCAGGTAGATAATGAACAGATATTACAAACCTAATCTAAAGTGACCAGGCCTGGTCACTTTAAAAATCAGCTATTTAGGCGTTTGTGCCGCATAATAAGCCGCTAGATCTTTGATCTCTTTATCGGTTAACCCTTTAACAAAAGCAGCCATAGTGGCGTCTTTACGGAAGCCATCACGGAAGTCTTTCAGTTGTTTTTCAAGGTAGGTTGCATGCTGTCCGGCTAGTTTAGGAAAGTTTGGCACCATGCTGTTTCCAGCCGCACCGTGGCAACCGACACAGGTGACCGATTTAGCTGGGGCATCCATCGCGTTGGCTGAAACAGAAAATAAGAAACCCGTCGTGATTGCTGTAAGTAGTAATGTTTTCATCATCATTCTCTTTGAATTTAAATAGTTGAAATTTTTATTACCTTATTTAAAGCCATGTCTACTTGTAAATCAAGCGACAAACTCAAAGAGTTCAACTTACTGTCTCTTTGATAGAATAAATTTGAGGTAAAAAAAAACCGCCCGAAGGCGGTTTTTCACTAAAACGCTATAAATTATAGAGAAGAAGTGTAAGCAGCGATGTTTTCAATGTCTGCGTCAGAAAGACCAGCAGCCATTGGAGCCATCATAGAAGTCATAGGACCTATTTGCTCACCATTTTTGTATTTGTGCAATTTAGCAACGATATCTGCTGCAGCTTGACCTGCTAATTTAGGACCAACTCCGCCTTCAGCAGCCATACCGTGACAACCTACACATGTAGCGAAAGAAGCTTTACCCGCATTTGCGTCAGCAGCTTGAGCAGCTGCACCAAAAGAAACTAATCCAGCCGCAGCCAGAGCAATAATTGTATTTTTCATAATGTACTCTCCAAAGCACTATTTAAATGGTTCGGGCCTTTCGACCCTGGTGCCTATTACAGTCGAAAAGGCCTTCTGAGTCAAGATAGAAGAGTTGAGCAATCCTTAATATTTACTGGAAAGATGCCTTAATAAGTAATAGGGGGTATAAAGTATTGATAGAAATTAACGTTTCTCTTTAAAAAGGCTGTCTTCGAGTATGAAATTAGGTCCCTGATCGGTATTTTAAATTAGGTTCACCACTTTCATTTCAATTGTCTATTAAGTGAATATAATGATAGTTTGTTCGGTAAAATGGTCTTTGATATAGAAGTGAAAAGCATCGGTCGTGGATTTAATTGACCTCAATGACAAAATGAGTGAGTTGTTTTGAATGCCTAACGAACCCAACGGATTAAAAGTGTTATAGCACGAGGAAGTGATTTTGATTAGATTGTGGTTAGTTGTATTAGTGTTGACAGGGATAAGCTGGCTAGTGTTGAAATTAGCCCAAAAATCTATTCATTTGGGTTGGGTGTTTTTATTCTGGATAGTGGCGATATTTGGGAGTACTGTCTTATTGTATGGACTGTCGGTTTTGTTGGCAGGCCTTTAGAGAGGCGTATCCAACCTAACCTAATTAAGTATCGACTAGAGCTGATTCTGTAACTGTGTGGAGATCCCCCCTCCCTAGTTAGTGTTCAGGTTCGCTTTTAAACTCTTCAAGCATGCGCTGGAAGCTCAAGTAACGACTGTAAGCTATCTTACCCGATTCAACCGCATCTTTAATGGCACAGTTGGGTTCTATGCTATGCGTGCAGTTATTATATTTACAGTGACCTAAAAAGGGTGCAAAATCAGGGTAGTAACTTGCGAGTTCATTAACTGAACAAGCGGTTGGACTAAACTGTCGAATGCCGGGAGAATCGATGAGATTTCCACCATCTTGTTGGGATTGATCCATGCTGGGTAGGTGATATAGAATGCTGTTTGTTGTTGTGTGTTTGCCCAGCCCTGTGGCTTCAGAGAGCGTGCCAACTCGAATGCCTAAATCAGGGATTAGGGCATTAATCAGAGAAGACTTACCTGCACCTGATGGACCCACAAAAACGCTATTTTTGCTATTCATAAAGCTCTTCAGTTCTTGCAGTCCAGCCTGCGAGATCGTGGAAGCGGGTAGAATTTCAATCCCAAGTTCTGCATAGGGTTCCAACAGTGCCGCAATAGTATCCCAATCTTCATCGTCCTCTAATAAATCGACTTTGTTAATGATGATAATTACCGGTATGTCTAGCTGGGCAGCACCGACTAAATAGCGGTCAATCATATCAGGATGAATGCCTGGTAATACCGGCATCACGATACCAATAAAATCGATATTTGCCGCAATCATTCGCGTTTGGCCTCGAAAACCTGGACGACTAAATTCATGAGTTCGGGGTAAAACGCTCACCACTACGCCAGTACCTGCTTCAATATCCGTTTGCCAAATGACCTGATCGCCTGCAACAAGTTTCCCCAGGTGCTGGCGAATGGCGCACTTAAAATGTTCGCCCGATTCTGCTTCCACTAAAACGCGTTTTCCAAAGCTGGTAATGACTAGGCCAGGTTGTTCCGTCCCAAGCAAACTCATATCAGAGGTTTTTTTAGGCAGAACAGCAGACGTGTCAGCAGCACTTTTTTCAGAAGTTTGCTTTTGTCTTTTGGTGTTGACTCGGCGGGTTTGCTGGTCAGTGAGTTTACGTTTGGCCATAAAGTGATTGAAACCTTATTTTTAGTGTGTAACTAAAGTGAGAAACCTAATGTGACGTGTGAAGTGAAACCCAATAAAGAATTACCACAAGATTGGAGTCGGCTAATCACTTAATGTCCATTAATCCAGTAGAGCGTTAATTTTAGCGGCCATAATCATGTCGTTATTGGTTAAGCCTTTGGCATTATGGGTGGTCAACGTGATTTTTGCACTGTTGTAGCCAAAACAGATTTGCGGATGATGATCTTCTTTATTCGCTAACCAAGTGACCGCATTTACAAAACCTATGGTCTGCTGATAGTTTTTAAAGCTAAAGGTTTTAGACATGTTTAGATAATTTAGCGGTGCATCCCAGCCCGTTAAATGGCTTAAGTTGCTTTCAATGGCTGGAATGATTAAAGGCTTAGCCCCTTTCGGTATCTCTTCACAGCGTAATTGAGTCAGTTCTTGTGATAAAGTCATTTTTGATGTCATCCCTATAATGTCTAAATGAATTTGACGTCGCCTTTGTGACGAATTTTCTAATGATGATTCTTGCCGATTAACGTTTTTAAATGGTCAATACGAATTTTAGCGGGTGGATGGCTATCATGATAAGCCGAAAAACTCGGGTCAGGCGTTAAGGTGCTGGCATTATCTCGGTACATTTTCAATAAGGCAGAAATCAGATGTTCTGCACCCACATGTTTTGCGGCAAATGCATCGGCTTCAAATTCATGTTTACGGCTTTTAAGTGCACTGATTGGCCCCATGAAAAAGAACAGTGTGGGAACGGCGGTCATAAACAACAGTAGGGCAATGGCTGGTGTTTGAGAGCTCATTCCTAAACCACTGTAAAACGCGGGTAATTGAATCAACCAGCCCAGTAAGGCTAATCCTGCTAGGGTCAAGACGGTGCTTTCAATCAATTTTTGGCGAATATGACCATGTTTGAAGTGGCCTAACTCATGGGCTAAGACCGCTTCCACTTCTTCTGGGCTGAGTTTCTCTAATAAGGTATCAAAGAACACGATGCGTTTGTTTTTACCCATGCCTGTGAAGTAAGCGTTGCCATGGCCTGAACGCGATGAACCATCCATCACAAAAATGCCGTTAGATTCGAATCCGGTGCGCTCTAACAACTGGCTAATACGATGTTTCATTGCTTCATCTTCTAAGGGTGAGAATTTATTGAAAATCGGTGCAATCCATTTTGGGTAAGCCCACATCAAAACAAACTGAAAACTCATCCAAACTACCCAAGTATAAAACCACCAGGCCTGGTCAATATAATTCGTCATAATGCTGACTACCACCCAGATAAGCGGGATACCTAATACGATCATTAAGGCCCACTGCTTTAACAAGTCTGTGAAGAATTTTAGCGGAGTCGTTTTATTAAACCCAAATGCAGCTTCAATTTTGAAGGTGCTTATAATCGAAAAAGGCAGATGCAATAAAGAGACAAACCATAAGGCAGAAAGTAAAAATACCACATCTCGCCAAACAGGGTCTAAGGCCGTGGTTAACCAGAGGTTATAGATGTCTTGAAAACCTCCGCCTAATGTCATAAATAACAAGATAGCGGCATCATAAAACAATCCCAAACGACTGAGTTGTAATTTAGAACGACTGTAGTCAGCGGCCTTTTGGTGGGCTTCTAAGGTCACCACGTCACTAAATTCTTCAGGCACACTTTGGCGATGCTTCCCGATATGGAATTGATTTTTGATATTAAGCCAAACTTCAATTAAGACATTTAAGCTTAGGGCGAATAAGAATAAAGGGGTAATCCAGTTCATAAGGCTCTTTCTACCGTTTAGATGTTGGGGTTTCTATTTTTAAAAGGAGTTTTTACGTTAATATAACGACATATTGTATGTGAAAAGAGAACCTATTATGAAGTCTGATAAGAATTTAATTTGGATTGATTTGGAAATGACCGGATTACACCCTAAAACAGATCGAATTATTGAAATAGCAACGGTGATTACCGACAGTGAATTGAATGTATTAGCCGAAGGGCCTGTATTGGCTATCCAAACGGAGCAATCTACGCTTGATAGTATGGGGGAATGGTGCACCACGCACCATGGAAAATCCGGGTTAACCAAAAGAGTTCAAGAAAGTTGGGTGACGATGCAAGACGCTGAACGCTTAACCATTGAATTTTTAAAGCAATATGTGTCTGCAGGGAAGTCTCCAATGTGTGGTAATAGTATTTGTCAGGATCGTCGATTTATGGTTGAGCAGATGCCCTCGTTAGAACGATTTTTCCATTATCGAAATCTGGACGTCAGCACGCTTAAAGAACTTGCTAGACGTTGGGCGCCGAAGGTTTATCAATCACATAATAAAAGTGGTGCGCATTTAGCATTAGCGGATGTTCATGAGTCCATTGATGAGTTACAGCACTACCGGAAAAATATGTTTGTGGCAGAATTCAATTGAAGCTAAAAAGCGTTATGGTCCCTTAACGTTCATTATAGGGAGACTCTAAATAGTGTATTAAGCCGTTAGCCGTTTTTAGTGAAAAACGTGTAATCGATAGCTTTTTAATGCAAAATTCAAGCTCACTTTATATTTTCGAGTGGTGAGTTTAGGTTTGAAGATAATGCTTTTCTTCCTAAAGGTTTCCAATTTAGACCTTATATGGCAAATTTATTCAAACAAAGCACGGCTTTGGGTTTATAACACGCTCAAAATTTTATATAATCCTTCCTTTTCCGCGTGCAAACCACGTGGATGTATTAATAAACCTTAGTTAGTCTTTTCGGATCGTCTTTTTTGTCTATTTAAATATCAGATAAATGCAGTCTATTTTTGGAAGGATTTAACGTAATTAAAAGGACCAATGTTGTGGAAATGACTGGTGCTCAAATTCTTGTAAACTACCTAGAAGATGAGGGCGTAGAGCATATTTGGGGGTATCCTGGTGGAGCTGTTTTGCCTATTTATGATGCCCTTGATACTGACGCTAAAAAAGTAAGCCATATTTTAGTCCGTCACGAACAGGCTGCAGTGCATGCTGCAGACGGTTATGCGCGCTCTACAGGAAAGCCAGGAGTGGTTCTTGTAACCTCGGGACCCGGGGCGACTAATGCCGTCACTGGGATCGCGACCGCCTATATGGATTCAATTCCGTTGGTATGCATTACGGGTCAGGTGGCTACGTCACTGATCGGTTTAGATGCATTTCAAGAGATTGATACCACAGGGATTACAAGACCCATCGTCAAACACAACTTCTTGGTCAAGAATGTCGATGACCTTGCTATTACGCTCAAAAAAGCATTTTATTTAGCAACAACTGGCCGACCTGGCCCGGTTGTGGTCGACATTCCGAAAGATGTACAAACCGCCAAAAGCAACTATGCATTCCCACAAGAAGTTGAGATGCGCTCCTACTTGCCTGTAACAAAAGGGCATAGCGGACAGATTAAGAAAGCTGTAGAAATGATGCTTTCAGCTAAACGACCTATTTTATATACGGGTGGAGGAGTCATTTTAGGTGATGCTTCAGCCGAGTTAACAGAGTTAACGCATAAACTAGGATTTCCGATTACTCAAACATTGATGGGTTTGGGCGCTTTTCCAGCGTCCGATAAACAATCTGTCGGTATGTTGGGTATGCACGGTACTTACGAAGCCAATTTATCAATGCATCACAGTGATTTGATCATTGCGATAGGCGCCCGTTTTGATGACCGTGTGACCGGGAATTTAGAAAAATTCTGTCCGGATGCTAAAATTATTCACGTCGATATAGATCCCGCTTCTATTTCGAAAAACGTATTAGTCGATATTCCAATTGTCGGTCCAGTGAAGCAAGTCGTCACTGAAATGTTGGCAAATTTGGAAAAAACTAAATTAAAGTCAGATGAAAAGGCTTTGGCTGCGTGGTGGGCTCAAATTGAAGAGTGGCGTGCGACTGAATGTCTTCGCTATGACACTATGGGGGCAAAAATTAAACCTCAAGCGGCTGTTGAAGCGGTTTGGAAAGCGACTAAGGGAGACGCCTATGTTTCTTCCGATGTCGGTCAACATCAGATGTTTGCGGCACAGTACTATCCATTTGACAAGCCGCGTCGTTGGTTGAACTCTGGCGGCTTAGGAACTATGGGCTTCGGTCTTCCGGCGGCCATGGGAGCGGCGTTGGCTTTCCCAGATGAAATTATTGTCTGTGTCACCGGTGAAGGTTCTATTCAAATGAATATTCAGGAACTATCAACCTGTTTACAGTATGGGTTTGCGATCAAGATTATTTGTTTAAATAATGGTTTCTTAGGTATGGTTCGTCAGTGGCAAGAGTTCTTCTATGAGCGACGTTATTCAATGTCTTACATGGAGTCATTGCCTGATTTCGTTAAACTAGCGGAATCTTACGGTCATGTCGGTGTGCGCATTGACAATCCAAAAACAATGACGGCACAGTTGGACGAAGTGTTCTCTGAGAAATATAAAGATCGTTTGGTTTTTGTTGACATCATCACGGATCAACAAGAGAACGTCTATCCAATGATTCCTGCAGGCGCAGGTCTCAATGAAATGATTTTGGTATAGGAGTATAAGATGAAACATATTATTTCTATGCTAATGGAAAACGAAGCCGGGGCTTTATCTCGTGTGTCAGGACTTTTCTCAGCGCGTGGCTACAATATTCACGCGTTAACGGTTGCACCAACTGAAGACGATTCCTTATCACGTTTAACGTTGGTCACCAGTGGGACAGCTCAAGAGGTTGAACAAATCGTTAAGCACCTTAATCGCTTAGTAGATGTGGTCAAAGTTCTGGATTTAACCGAAGGTTCACATATTGAGCGTGAACTGATGTTGATTAAACTTTCAGCAACGGGTGATCTGCGTGAAGAGTATAAGCGCTTGGCGGATATTTTTCGTGGCGATATTATTGATGTGACAACGACAACCTATACGATTCAGATGGTCGGGCAATCTAAAAAATTAGATGCCTTCATTGATGCGTTAGATTCAGGATTGATTCTGGAAACCGTGCGTTCAGGAACGGTGGGTGTGTTACGCGGCGAAAAGTGTTTACACGTCTAGTCTGGTAAACCCGCGTAATACTTGACTAAAAATTGTCCGCCCTTAAAATAGCGGATAATCAAAACTCTAAAAATTAAATATTATTAACTACGAATATAAAATGTCTTTATATTCATACATTTAAAGGTTTTAACATGAACGTTTATTACGATAAAGATTGTAATCTATCTATCATCCAGGGCAAAAAAGTGGCCATCATCGGTTTTGGTTCTCAGGGTCATGCGCACGCAGCTAACCTAAAAGATTCGGGTGTAGATGTTACTGTGGGTCTACGTGCTGGTTCTTCTTCAATTGCTAAAGCGGAAGGTTACGGTCTTAAGACGGCTGACGTTGCAACGGCTGTTGCTGGTGCGGATGTTGTTATGATCCTTACACCAGATGAGTTTCAATCTGTGCTTTATAAAGAAGAGATTGAGCCTAACATCAAGCAAGGTGCTGTTTTAGCATTCGCTCACGGTTTTGCAATCATCTATAACCAAGTCGCTCCTCGTAAAGATTTAGATGTCATTATGATTGCTCCAAAAGCACCGGGTCACACAGTACGTTCAGAATTCGTCCGTGGTGGCGGTGTTCCTGATCTTATCGCAATCCACCAAGATGCTTCTGGTAACGCGAAAGAAGTTGCGTTAGCTTACGCTTCTGGTGTTGGTGGTGGACGTACTGCAATCATCGAAACAACTTTCCGTGACGAGTGTGAAACGGATCTGTTTGGTGAACAAGCAGTTCTTTGTGGTGGTGCAGTTGAGCTTGTTAAAGCTGGTTTCGATACTTTGGTTGAAGCTGGGTATGAACCTGAAATGGCATACTTCGAGTGTTTACACGAGCTTAAGTTAATTGTTGATTTAATGTTCGAAGGCGGAATCGCTGATATGAACTACTCAATCTCAAACAATGCTGAGTACGGTGAATATGTAACCGGTCCTAAGGTAATCAACGCTGAGTCACGTGAAGCAATGCGCATTGCATTGAAGAACATCCAGTCTGGTGAATATGCTAAGCAGTTCATTTTAGAAGGTCAGTCTGGTTACCCATCAATG
Source organism: Thiomicrorhabdus arctica DSM 13458 (assembly GCF_000381085.1). Lineage (GTDB taxonomy): Bacteria > Pseudomonadota > Gammaproteobacteria > Thiomicrospirales > Thiomicrospiraceae > Thiomicrorhabdus > Thiomicrorhabdus arctica. The sequence goes on from NZ_KB905899.1 coordinate 185,048, forward strand.
ACTGCTGCGCGTCGTAACAACGCAGAGCACGGCATTGAAGTAGTTGGTAAAAAGCTACGTACCATGATGCCTTGGATTGCAGCGAATAAGATCGTAGATCAAGACAAAAACTAATTTTTTAGCGGCTTGTTTTGCCCAGCTCTGCGTTGGTTCCTGGCTCGTTTAGTCATCCTAAACTTCACCAGAAACCGCCTTGATCTGAACAAAAACGCTCGCTAAAATAGTTTGATTGAAAACCCGCATTCTATTTGAGGTGCGGGTTTTTTATTGTCTGAAATTTGACCAGGCCTGGTAGGGTTTTTTGCCAATCTCTGTGGTGCTGATTAAAAGGCTCGCTAAATGGTTTTATTGAAAACCCGCATTCTCTTTGAGGTGTGGGTTTTTTATTGCCTTAAATTTAGGGAACGTGAGTTTGACCAGGCCTGGTCAAATTCATATTTGGGTATTTGAGAGTTGCGATAGGAACTGTTTTAGACGTCAATTCAAGCAAAATGGCCAAAGATTGGCCATTTAAGAAGGCGGTGTGCGAGGATTGTTAGAATTTGAAAGAAGGGCTTTCACCGGCATTAATCAAAGAGTCTAAGTCTGTTTCGAACAGCGTTTCAACTTCCCATTCCTGATTGCTAATGCGAGTCAGAACTTGTGCTGTCATCGCTGGAGAGTATCCGGAAATGACTCCAAGACGACCGCCCAATTTTAGTTTCTCTTTATAGGCTTGCGGGATTTCAGCAACAGAACCTGTTAATACAATCACATCATATTCTTGACCGTCTTTCCAGTCAGAGCTGCCATCACCGATTTCAAAGTGAATATTGTCAAAGTTGATTAAACGAGGTTTTGCTGTCTCCTGAATTTCTGCATAGAGTTCAACGCTCGTTACGTCTTTAGCAACCTTGGCGATAAGCGCCGTCAAGAAACCACTGCCAGTACCAATTTCTAAGACACTGTCTTCTGAATCAATGTCTAAAGCTTGCAGTAGTCGACCTTCAACTCTTGGAAACATCATTGTTTGACCTTGTCCAATAGACAGTTCAATATCACTGTACGCAAGGCCTTCATTGCCTTCCTTAACAAAAAAGTGACGAGGAACGTCCATAAATAGGTCAAGTATCTTTGGGTCAAGGACATCCCATGGGCGAATTTGTTGTTCTACCATGAAGAATCGAGCCTGATCTAAGTTCATATGATTGTCCTTTGTCTGTCTTTTTAAGCGATTTCGTTATGGGTTTTTAGCTTCATGTTATACCGGTCACGAGTCTAATTGATTCGCTTTGCTAATATGTGACCTGAAATTTTAACCAAAGGATTATATCCAAAAAAAGCCCTTTTATGGATGTTAATTCACTAGGGATGGATGTTAATTCACTAGGGAAGCGCTTTCTTGTGAATAAAGGCTTAAAAATTCATGTTAATATCTGTGTCTATGAATAGATCACTGCCCGCGACCTTACTGAGTCAAATTGCTGTAGAGCATCAAGCCGTTCTTAAAGAGTGCCATACAGCCGCTCTGCTGCCTCGTCTGTTTGCGGACAGTACGCATCAAGTCTGGTCATGTCTTTATGGATATGATTCTGAAGAGTTAAATTGCGTGCTTAAAGTCTGTTCTGTTGAGGGTGTCCGTCATTCGCCGTTTTGGCAAGCGATGCAACAGTTATTTTCGTTCGATTTTGCTCATGAGATGGGTCGTTATGGCCTTGTTTATCAACACGTTAAGAGTATGACTCCTTTAAAGATTCCACGTTTAATTGCCGCAGGTTCGGCAAATAAAGTCAATCAAAGTGGCTTTTTGTTAACCGAATTTGTGGATGGCAAGGTCATAGAGCCCAATAAAATTGGTGTACCGCATATTGAGCAGCTCGCCCATCACCTTGCGGCTTTACACCAAAGCACTCAAATTGTTTTTGGACCTTTATATGCTCCACAGTTGTCTATCGATTTGTGGGGTGACGCTTTAGCAAAAACCTTAAAAGATTTAAGCAGAGCGCAAAATATTGATTTGAGGATTGCAGATGACATAATTAGGCAGATAGCGAGTCTAGAGATTGATGCTTTTTATCCTATTATGCCGGATTTGCGTTGGGATCAGTTTTTAGTGACGGATGATGGTGTATTGAATCTAATTGATTTAGATGGGCTGGTATGGGGGCCAAGAGAGCTTGAACTGGTCTTAATTGAGTATCTATTAGACCCGTCGCAGTTAGACGTGTTCAAGGCTGTTTATACGCGATCACACGTTATGCCCGATTTGGACTCAGTACGAGATGTTTATCGATTGTTATTGTTTGTTATGAATGTCCTAGGAGAATCCGATTTAGAGAAGTGGATGGGGCACCCTGTCAGATTTAAATAACTCATGAGGGATGAGTTATTTTGTCAGGGGTGATATGACTTGTATTACGCAGTTTGGGCCTGGATTTGTAGAGCACGCCAGTTTTTGTAGCCATAAATCGCCAATGCTAGATAGACCAGAAACATCAAAATGGTGACGTAATAACCTGTTTGGAAGTAGAGTGTAATCGCCGCGACATTAATGACCATCCAATAAAGCCAGTTTTCTAATACTTTTCGAACCATTAGGGCTGTATTCATGACAGAAAATACAGTGACAGCTGCGTCTAAAAAAGGTAAGCGGTTTCCCGGAATGCTGGATAAGTAGAGTCCAATTAAGCTTGTTAACATGATTCCGATGCCGATAAAGAGTGCATGAAATTTGAGTGGACGGTTTGATATTCTGAGATTATCTTTAGGCGTTGTTTGTTGTTGCCATAGTATAAAGCCATAGACGGCCATACCCATATAGTAAACGTTCAAAATCGCTTGCATGGGCAGTTGGCCTTTCCAAAACAATACGGTGTAGATGAGTGTGCTCACAAGCGCTGCAGGCCAGCACCAAATAGACTCTTTAGCGGCTAGAATCACATAAAGAATTCCCAAGCTTGCTGCTAACCACTCCCAACCTGATTGGGCTAATAGTGCATTTAAAACGATGGAGATTGGGTTTTCTTCAGCAAACATGAATGTTTGCCTTTTCTCGATCCGTGCCAATCAATTTAATCACAAAAACCGTTTCTGGAATCTGTTCCAAGACATTGAGTATTTCCGTATCTAAGGTGTCCATTACGTCTCGATAGTTGCCATAGATATGGGTTGACATACTATTGCGCTGGATCGTGACGCTCGGATTTTTTGCTAAACGTTCAATGAAGTCAATAATTGGCTGACAGAACTCTTCTCTAAGCGGGTACATGCTGATTTCAACAGAGACTTTCATGGGTTGGTTCCTTTGTATTAGGCGATAAAAAAGGGCTCGAAAGAGCCCTTAGTTTAGCAGAGGTCTAGAAATAAACTCTAGCGGTAATTCCCAGTTGGCGTGGGTCACCAAGCTTGATATAAGTCTTTTCAACAGAATACGTCGGTTCGTTTGCGAAATGATAGCCACGAGTTGCATAGCGTTCATCCGTTAAGTTTTTGCCCCAAAGGTACGCTTCCCAATTGTCTCCTTCATAACCAAGTTGTGCATTGTAAATAGCATAAGAATTGGATTTGTAAGAGTGAGTATTACTAAAGTAGAAACTGTCCATGCCTTGTGTATCGGCTCTAAAGAAAATGCCTTTTTCTCCACGATATTGAAAACCAAACGTGTATTGATAGCTTGGTGCATGAGCTTGATCACGGTCAGAAACTTTAATGACTTCAGAAGCTGATATTCCTTTAACATCAGTTTGTAAAAGTCCAAGTGAGGCAAATAACTTATAGTTTGTTTTAGGGATCCAGTCAATATTCGCTTCTAAACCATAATTCGTTGCGGAGTCGAAATTTTCTTTATAAAACACATAATTGTTGCCGACATAACTATAGCCATCAAACTGCGGGTTTTTTCTATCCATATAAAACACGCTAATGTCCGTTTTAATAGTATTGTTAGCAAGGGTTGCTTTATGCCCAATTTCATAATTGATTAGGGATTCTTTTTTAAATTGAATCAAGTTGTTTTGTGCAGAGGGGAGTCCTATATTAAAACCACCTGCTTTATATCCTCTTGAAATGCTCGCGTAGGCTTGGCCGGCATTAATCATTTTTCTCGTTAGGCTTAGACCACCGCCCCAGAGGGTATCATTTGGTGAATAATATTCACTGTTGTTGTCGGTGTAACGGGTATTGTTGTTTTCAATTCTAAGGCTCGGAGAGAGTGTCCAGCGAGCATCGAGTTGAATATCTAGTTGACCGTAAGCGGCAAGTTTATTCATTGCATAGTCGCTGATAAGGTTTGCGCCATAATTATCTGTGGTGTGGTTTTGTTCACTTAGCTTTGAACCATAAAAGCCTAGTAGCCAGTCTGTTGATTGGTTGAGTATTCTGGATTTGGGGGTAGAGGTTAGGCGAATATCTTGAGTCAATGTTTGACGTTCTTTCTTATTTTGGTAATAGTAAGCATTATCAAAAATCGTTATGTTGTCTACATTCGTATGAAATCCAGGGTAGACCCAATCACCATCATAGGCATAAATCATATCTGAATGGGCAATAGATGTTTTACTTTCTACGACAAAGTTCGGGTTGCTCGTTGAATGGATGTTAATACCCATCGCTGAACTTTTTTGAGTATCTTTACCCGGTTGGTCAGAAAGGGTGGTGAAAGAGTTGTCCAGAGACCAGGCATCATAACCATTGTCTAAGTTTGCGTGCATAAGGGTCAAATCTACACGATTTTCACTGTTAGGGAGAAAGCGAAATTTTGCACGGGCATTCAATTCATCATGCTTGTTAGTGTCATCTCTATTTAAATAATTATTTTGTCTAAAGCCATTGTCTTGAGTTTTTTGAATGGCAATACGGTATTGAGGTGCAAATTCTGCAGAAGAAAAAGCGCCTGTCGTCATCACACCTACTTGGCGTAGGTTGTCTTGTCCAACTGTTGTCTCTATTAGGCTTTCTCGTTCGGCCTGTGGGTCATTGGTTTTAATGTTGATTAACCCACCGAGTGCGCTGGCACCATAGCGTGTTGATTGAGGGCCTCTTAGGACTTCCACCTGCTTGGTATCGAATAAGTTACTGGTCATACCAATGCCACTGAAATCAATATCATCAATAGCTAGGCCAATGCTAGAGTTGGGTGCACCCGTGTATTCATCTCTTTCACCAATTCCGCGTATTTGAATATGCCTTGCTCGAGAAGATTGCCCTGAATAATTGACATTAACCGTTTTTAACAGAATATCATCTAAATGTGTAATACCTTGATCTTGAAGTTCTGCTTGGGTTATGACATCAACACTGGCAGGAATATCTTGTTCAGAAGTTTCACGAAGATCGGCTGTCACAATAATGGGTGATAACGTTTCAGTAGAGTTGTCTGCATAGCTGGTAGTTGGGATTAAACAGGTCAAAATCACTGCTTGAATGGGGTTGATCTTAAATCGCATGGATTTACTTCCTTTTAAAAGTTTTAAAAGGACAGGAATACAGAAAGCTAGTGCATTAAGGTGTGGCGAATTTGATGATTGGGATCAAACGCCAGGTAAAAATGTAACACAATGTATTTAGCCTGTCCCTACGCCAGAATTATCTGGATCAGGTTCATAGGGTTTTCAACGTATTGAAATCTCAGGCTAAATGTAAGCCGCCCCTAGGCAATTGTTTTTTAATTTATGACTAAATTGAAAAACGGAAGAATTCTACCGCATTTTTGTGTCAGAATTAGAATAATTTAGCATTTAACCCAATTTAAAGTACGTGAATTTACGAATTAATAGCAAGAGAAGTCAATATGTCTGAAGAGGTGGCTAATAAGCCTAACATTAGTAAGGCAATTCTAGAGCGTTTACAGTCTCTGGAAGACCTACCGCATTTTCCAGATGCACTGATTAAATTAGAGTACGTTTTATCGACGGATGAAAACATCAAAATTGATGAGATTGTTCAATTGATTGTTCAAGATCCTAGGCTTGTTGCAGGTTTAATAGGTGTGGTGAATACCGCTAAATATACGACGGGTAATCATATTACAGATTTGGCTGAAGCCATCAGTCGTGTTGGACTAAAAGATGTACGTTTAATGGCGCATGCTATCAATTTTAAAGAGTCTTTTAAGCGAAAGCCGCCTTTTAGCCAAACTCGTTTTATCAAGCATGCGTTGTTGTCGGCATTTATTGCACAAGGTCTCGCAAAGGTTTTAAAGCTAAATTCAGGGGATGCATTTCTCTGTGGTCTCATGCGAGATATTGGAATTTACTTATTAGCGATTGAGGATCGAGAAGGGTATTTAAAAGTGATTAAGTTGGCTGGTTATGATATTTCGAAGCTCACACGCTCTGAGGTCACCGTTTTCGGTACTCAGCATGCCATGATGAGTGCGAGATTATTGCAGAAGTGGGGGTTTCCTCAGGAAGTTGTTCTTGGGATTGCTCACCACCATGCTCCAGATAAAGCGGCTCCTCAATTTCAGCCTTATGCCTATTTAACGTATTTGGCAGAACAGGCGGTGTTTAGATTAAATATTGATAACGGTATTGCGGATTTATCTGCGGGCGATCAAGAGTCACCGTCACTGTCTCTTTTGAGAGCTCTTAATCAGGTTGGATTGACGCTGGAAGCTTATGATGAATTGATTCATAAAGCCTATGAAGCAGCGGAAGAGGTTGGTTTGCACAATTAATTCATTCATGATGGTCTTTACTTTACATTTCAATTTCAATTTTCGTTCTGACCAGGCCTGGTCAAAAGTTTTTGACTTTATTCTGAATTAAATATTGAATAATTTCGTTATTCATTTCAGCTTTAAATAAGAAAATGCTAAAATGCTCAGCTGAATTTTAACTTTACTTCTTAATTTGTATATTTCAAGAGAATAAATCAATGCCAATCATTACGTTACCTGACGGTTCAACCAAACAATTCGACGAAGCTGTTTCTGTTATGCAAGTGGCAGAAAGCATTGGGGAGGGGCTTGCAAGAGCGACGGTTGCTGGACGAGTAAATGGTGACCTAGTGGATGCGTGTGATCTCATTACCGGCGATGCTTCTTTAGAGCTTGTCACGATGCGTGATGAAGATGGTGTACATATTATGCGTCACTCTTGTGCCCACCTGTTGGGACACGCATTAAAGCAACTCTATCCTGATGTTAAAATGGCCATCGGGCCAGTTATCGAGAATGGTTTTTATTATGATATCGAAATGGAACACAAGGTTACGCCAGACGATTTAAAGCAAATCGAAAAACGTATGCTGGCCTTGGCGAAAACCAAATACCCTGTTGTTAAAAAGATGTTGTCGCGTGACGAAGCCGTGGCCACTTTTGAAGCACGTGGGGAAGATTATAAGCTAGAGTTGATTCGTAACTTGCCAAATGAGACTGAATTTGGATTTTACTTTCATGAAGAGTATGTCGATATGTGTGTAGGTCCGCATTTACCGCATATGGGCTTTGTAAAGGCACTTAAGTTAACGCATGTTGCGGGTGCTTATTGGCGCGGTAATTCTGAAAATACTATGTTGCAGCGCATCTATGGTGTTGCTTTCTCCGACAAGCAAGCGCTTAAAGACTACTTGCTGATGATGGAAGAAGCTGAGAAACGTGACCACCGTAAATTAGGTAAGACACTTGATTTGTTTCATCTTGAAGATGTCTCTCCTGGCATGGCTTTCTGGCATCCGAAAGGCACGACTTTGTATCGTGTTGTAGAGGAATATATGCGCAGTCAATTAATTGAAAATGACTATGAAGAAGTTCGCACCCCTTTGATTATGGATCGCTCATTATGGGAGAAATCAGGTCACTGGGACAAATTTAAAGATAATATGTTTACCACCGAAACCGATAATCGGGATTATGCGGTGAAGCCGATGAACTGTCCCGGGCATATTCAGGTTTATAACCGTCAACTGCACAGTTACCGTGATTTACCAATCCGTATTGCAGAGTTTGGCTTGGTGCATCGTAATGAACCATCTGGTACCCTGCATGGTTTGATGCGTGTACGTTCTTTCACCCAAGATGACGCGCATATCTTCTGTACAGAAGAGCAGATTAAAGCAGAAGTTCAAGCCTGTATTGATTTGGTTTTTGAAACCTATGCTGATTTCGGTTTTGATAATATCGCTATTAAGTTCTCAACTCGCCCAGAGCAGCGTGTTGGCGCAGATGCTGTCTGGGACATGGCTGAGGCGGCGTTAGAAGAAACGTTGCAAGACGCTAACTTAGATTATGTGTTGCAACCGGGTGAAGGTGCCTTCTACGGCCCTAAGATTGAATTCCAGTTGAAAGACTGCATTGGACGCGTGTGGCAGTGTGGAACAATCCAATTAGACTTCTCCATGACACAAGCAGAACGGTTAAATGCTGTCTATATCGGTAAAGATAACGAGAAGCATCATCCTGTTATGATTCACCGAGCCATTTTGGGTTCACTTGAACGTTTTGTGGGTATTTTGATTGAACATTACGAAGGTAAGTTCCCAACTTGGTTAGCACCGACGCAATGTGTAATTGCCTCAATTTCGGAAGTCCACAACGAATATGTGGCCGAAATGAGTAAAAATTTGAAAAAACATGGCTTTAGAGTCGAATCGGACTTGAGAAATGAGAAGGTTGGGTTTAAAATTCGCGAGCATACTATGCAACGTGTTCCATATATCTTAGTGGTGGGTGATCAAGAGATGGAAAACGGGTCGGTAAATGTTCGTGCTCGTGGAGGTGAAAACCTAGGAAGCTTTACACTTGCACAACTCGTTGATTTGCTTACGACAGATATTGGTAATTTGGGCAGAGTTAGCGCCTAAACCAATCGTAAACGAACAGACAAAACAAAATTTTTTAATAATTGGAGGATATTGCTATCGCAATTCGAAGAGGCCGTGGAAGACCACAGCAACCTGAAGCACCAAAAGATAGAATTAATAGCGCGATTACTTCGCCTGAAGTACGCCTAGTAGCATCAGACGGGGAGCCTTTAGGCGTCGTCACCATTCAAGAAGCTTTTGATGCAGCTCAGGAAGCTGGGTTTGATTTGGTAGAAATTACCGCGAAAGCAAATCCACCAGTTTGTAAAATTATGGATTATGGTAAGTACCTTTACCAGCAGCAAAAAAAGCAGCACGATGCTAAGAAAAATCAAAAGCAAGTGCAGCTAAAAGAAGTTAAGTTTCGCCCAGGAACTGAAGAGGGAGATTATCAGGTAAAACTACGCAACCTGGTGAAATTCCTAAATAATGGAGATCGCGTCAAGGTAACTATATGGTTCCGTGGCCGCGAGATCACTCATAAGGAACTGGGATTGAAGATGTTGGAACGTATTCGGGATGATATTCAAGAGGTTGCGACCGTTGAACAAATGCCGAAAATGGAAGGCCGTCAAATGCAAATGATGGTTGCCCCAACAAAGAAAAAGTAAGGTTTGATTTTAAACCTTGCTTAACACAACAGTCGGGACTTCTGCTTATGTAAGTAAGTAGGGGTTACTGGTGCAGCTCCTTCAGTGCTGTTCGTTGTTCCGAAGTAGATTGTAAATTTTTGCAGTCTTATTAAAAAACCAAGTGACCTTTTAAAAGGGACCACTTAAATGCGGAGTTTCAATTAAATGCCAAAGTTGAAAACAAACAGTAGTGCTAAAAAGCGCTTCTCTAAAACTGGCTCAGGTCGTTTCAAGTGTAAACAATCTCATCTTCGTCATATTTTGACTAAGAAATCGACTAAGCGTAAACGTCAACTTCGTTCTGGAAGTATGATTCACGATCACGATGTAGCGATGGTTCGCCGCATGTTACCGTTCGCTTAATTGGAGATTTAAGACATGGCAAGAGTTAAAAGAGGTGTCGTAGCACGCCGTAGACACAACAAAGTATTAAAGCAAGCGAAAGGTTATTACGGAGCTCGTAGTAAAGTTTTCCGTGTTGCTAAGCAAGCAGTTATCAAAGCTGGTCAGTATGCATACCGCGATCGTCGCACTAAGAAGCGTCAATTTAGACGTCTTTGGATTGCACGTATCAACGCTGCAGCACGTATGAATGGAATGACGTATAGTCGTTTTATCAACGGCCTGAACCTAGCTCAGATTGCTGTTGACCGTAAGGTTCTTGCAGATATCGCTGTACATGATGCAGCCGCTTTTACTGTTTTCGCTGAAAAAGCCAAAGCAGCATTAGTGTAAAGAAATTGGACTAGGCTAGCCTAGGCCATTTCTTCTTTAGGGGGCTTCGGTCCCCTATTTTTTTATAGATTCCTGTTTTATTCAAAACAATCTTCTTAGCTTAAATAACGATTAAAGATTTCATTGATGAATCGCACCTGCTGATTTTTTAGACTGTAGTGAAATGTTTAATCTTTATTAAATCCTTTTTGGGACATTTAAAACATGCAAGAACAACTCCAAACAATCATTTTAAAGGCACAAGAGGCCGTTTCTGGTGTCACTGAGTTAGCAAAATTAGATGACATTCGTGTTCAATACCTTGGTAAAAAAGGTGAACTGACCGATATGATGAAAATGTTGGGTAAATTGTCAAATGAAGAGCGTCCGAAAGCGGGGCAAATCATTAACGAAGCCAAGCAAATGGTTCAAAGCATTTTGAATGCTAAGAAAAGAGAGTTGGACGATGCTAAGTTAGCGAAACAACTCTCGGAAGAGACCATTGATGTAACCCTACCTGGACGCGATGTCGATGTCGGAAGTTTGCATCCGGTAACACGTACCCTAAATCGAATTGAAACCCTGTTTTCAAAAGCGGGCTTTGATATTGAAACCGGCCCGGAAATTGAAGATGATTGGCATAACTTTGAAGCCTTAAATATTCCAGAAACCCATCCTGCACGTGCCATGCATGATACCTTCTATATCAATGAGAGTACGGTTTTAAGAACCCACACTTCGGGTGTGCAGATTCGTACCATGGAAAATAAAAAACCTCCCTTGCGTATCATTGCTCCAGGGCGTGTGTATCGTTGTGACTCTGATCAGACACATACGCCTATGTTTCACCAAATCGAAGGTTTGATTATTGAAAAGAATGCCAGCTTTGCGCAATTGCGTACATTGCTAATTGAATTCTTACGCCAGTTCTTTGAAGATGAAAACCTTGAAACACGTTTTAGACCCTCCTATTTTCCTTTTACAGAACCTTCCGCAGAAGTGGATATTGCGACGGATTTATTTGGAGATGGTCGTTGGATAGAAGTGCTGGGTTGTGGGATGGTGCATCCAAATGTATTGAGAAATGTAGGCATTGACCCAGATGAATATACTGGACTAGCCTTTGGGTTGGGTGTCGAACGTCTAGCAATGTTGCGCTACAACGTGAAAGACTTACGCCAGTTCTTTGAAAACGATTTACGTTTTTTACAACAGTTTAAATAAACCCGGCCTGCTGAAATACGCTTACGAGACAAAGAATTATGAAATTTAGTGAAAATTGGTTAAGAGAGTGGACAAATCCTCAGTGGGATACAAACACATTATCTGAAAAATTAAGTTTAGCCGGTCTAGAAGTCGACGGCGCAGAAGCTGTTGCAGGTCAATTTACCAATGTTGTAGTGGGTCATGTCTTATCCGTTGAAAAACATCCTGATGCTGATAAATTAAATGTAACTCAAGTTGATATCGGTGAAGCAGAGCCTGTACAGATTGTGTGTGGCGCCAAAAATGTCTTCGTTGGCATGAAAGCTTGTTGCGCTAAAGTCGGTGCCGTCTTGCCAGGTGATTTTAAGATTAAGAAAGCTAAATTACGCGGTGTGCCATCCAATGGCATGTTATGTGGTGCCACTGAGATTGGTCTCGCGGATGACGGTGTTGATGGTCTATTAGTACTTGATTCTGAGGCTCCAGTTGGTCAAGATATTCGTAAATATCTAGATTTAAACGATATGAGCATTGAGGTGGATTTAACCCCTAACCGTGCTGACTGTTTCAGTGTGCAGGGAATCGCGCGTGATGTACGTGCGATTAGTGGCGTAGCTTTGACCCAGCCGTTCGACATTAAAGACATGTCGGGTGATCGTGCTTGTACACAAACGGTTACCGTTTCTGAAAGCCAGGCCTGTCCAAAATATCTAGGCTGTGTCGTTACAGATTTTAATACTCAAGCTAAAACACCACGGTGGATGGTTCAAAAACTTGAACGTTCAGGACTTCGTCCATTGAGCCTTGTGGTTGATATCACCAACTATGTCTTGATGGAGTTGGGTCAACCGATGCACGCTTTTGATCTTGCTAAAATTCAAGGGTCAATCGAGATCCGTTTAGCCAAAGCAGATGAAAAACTCACCACTTTAGATGACAAAGAATTAACTCTTAAAGAAGATACTTTAGTCATTGCAGATGATTCAGGGGCCATTGCGTTAGCTGGAATTATGGGGGGAGTATCCACTTCGGTCACCGCTGAAACAGATGCGATATTCTTTGAATGTGCACATTTTTCACGTTTAGCGATCACTGGTAAAGCACGTAAATACGGTCTGCATACAGATTCGTCCATGCGTTTTGAGCGTGGTGTCGATCCAATGCTGCCAGAAAAAGCTTTAAATCGAGCATTACAGTTGTTCACGGACATTGCCGGCGGAACGGTTAGTGTCTTTAATCGTATTATCTCAGAAGCCGATTTACCCAAACCAGTTACGATCGAATTACGTCGTGCTACGATTGGCAGTCGCTTAGGGGTTGAAATTGAAGACGCTCAAATCCTAGAGATTTTTAAGCGGTTAGATTTTGAAATGGTGGCTACGGATGCTGGCTGGATGATGACGGCTCCGAGCTACCGTTTTGATATGTCCATTGAAATGGATTTGATTGAAGAAGTCGGACGTATCTTCGGCTACAATAACCTTCCAGAAACACCTGTTTTGGCACCGATGGTTTTGAATGAATTACCAGAAGATATTCAGTCTTTAATGTCGTTGAAAATAGCACTTGTGCAGCGAGGCTTTAATGAAGTCGTTACCTATAGCTTTGTTGAAGAGGTTAAGCAGAAGTTGCTAGAACCTGATCTACCTTATGTGCTGTTACAAAATCCCATTTCAGATGATATGAAAGCCATGCGTACCAGTTTGTTCCCTGGTTTATTACAAACGGTCGCTTACAATCAAAATCGTCAACAGCCACGCGTTCGAATCTTTGAAACAGGCTTGGTCTTCTATAAAAACGATTCTGATCCAACAGGAGCAACGCAAGTGCCAATGATGGGCGGTGTCATTGCGGGCCAAGTTGCTGCATCTGGTTGGGATGAAGCAGAACGTCATGTAGACTTCTACGACCTTAAAGGTGATGTAGAAACCCTGGTTCGTATGAGTCATCAACTTGCCCATATTCGTTTTGAAGCCTGTCAGCATCCCGCATTGCACCCAGGGCAATCTGCGAGCATTCTTAAAGATGGCAAAGAGGTCGGAATCATGGGGCAGTTACACCCTAGCTTGGTGAAAGCTATGGGCGTAAGCGGCCATGTTTATATGTTCCAAATCCGCCAAGATGCATTAATGCACATGCAAATACCTGCTGCACAAGCCGTCTCAAAGTACCCAGAAGTACAGCGTGACTTGGCTTTTGTTGTTGATGAGAATCTCTCAGCTCAAGCTTTGATTGATGCTGTTGTATCGGTGAAGTCGGAGATCTTCAAAGCGGTTGAGTTGTTTGACATTTACCGTGGACAAGGAGTGGATCCGACCCAGAAAAGCATCGCTTTAACATTAAAAATTCAACACGCTGAAAGAACGCTTCAGGACGAAGAAGTTGAAGCCTTGGTCGCCAATATTTTAAAAGCGGCAAAGCAAGCGGTGAATGCAGAACTAAGATAAAAAACAACATTACAGACTAGATATATAGAAATAGGAATAAAAATACAAATGACTTTAACAAAAGCAGACATTGCTCAGAACTTATCAGACACTTTTGGTTTCAATAAAAGAGAGTCTAAAGAGCTTGTTGAACAATTCTTCGACGAATTGAGTGAAGTTCTAGTAGCCGGAGAACAAATTAAATTATCTGGATTTGGCAACTTTGAACTGCGTGATAAAGCCTCACGTCCTGGACGTAATCCTAGAACAGGAGAAGATGTTCCCATTTCAGCAAGAAGAGTGGTAACATTTAAACCTGGACAAAAATTACGTGCGCAAATAGATAATTATGGCAAAGCCTAAGAATCAATCAAACACCTCAGCGCAACTTGAAATAGAGTTGCCTGACAAAAAGTACTTCACCATTGGTGAGGTGGCAGAACTTTGCCAGTTGAAGTCACATGTATTACGCTATTGGGAACAGGTGTTTCCTCAGCTTGAACCCAGCAAACGTAGTGGCCGTCGCTACTACCAGCGAATAGATGTCGAGTTAGTATTAGAAATAAAGTCTTTATTGCATGATCAAGGTTTTACGATTCCAGGTGCCAAAGCCAGGCTTTCTAAAGGGGCTGTGGATCTGACGAATAGTGCGCTGTCAAAAGAGCAAAAAACAGCCATGGAACTGTTGCAGACGATGCAAAGTGAGTTGTTACAGTTTAGACAATACATTAAGAGTCGTTTCTAGGTCTTAAAAACAGTTTATTTGAAGTCATAACGTCGCTATAATAAGCGCCGTTACTCATTTTCAAAGTGAGTCAATAAAATCTATTCGGGGTGTAGCGCAGCTTGGTAGCGCACTTGACTGGGGGTCAAGTGGTCGCAGGTTCAAATCCTGTCACTCCGACCACTATTGTTTGAGTTTAACTCAAAAATTTTCTTCTACTTATTTTCTAATATTACGTCTGATCATATTACCCATAATAAAAGCTATTGCTGGCTATTGCTTAACGTTAAGTCAGGTTATTGGCGACGATTTTTCTGTTGTATTTCTAAAAGAATAATTTCTCTTAATCGTGAACCCGCCAGGGCTTCATCATGATGTATGCTCGCTTGAATGAGTTCTTTCCATGTCTTTTGTAATTGCTTCTCCAGCTCAGAATTATTCATAACTAAACTCCATTAAATGTTGATAATAGTAATATTTTATTACTTTTATTCATTAAAATCAACTGTTTAATTAATCGTGACCAATACAACGCCCAGTATGAATGGGTTTAAGCAAAAAAATAGGCCGTTACACTTTACTTGGACTGACCACTAACTGTGGTGTTTATCAAAACGTTTTGGATAAGCTCCCACTATTGTCCACTTAAATATAAACGCAGTTCTCGGGCGCTTTTTCTTAAGAAACCATATTGGGTGATCAGCCCGGTAAACAGAAGCAGACTAATGCCGCTGAGTAGGCTGATTATCCATAAATTGAAATCTAAGCTAACCTCTATCTTGAGTAAATAGTGACTCATCAGACCACTGGCAATTTGCGCAAAAGTTGCGGCTAAAATACCTGCGACAGCGCCTAATAATGCAAATTCTGTTAAACCAATTTTAATGATCTCCTTGTTTTGCGCACCTAAGGTTCTTAAGAGTATCCAGCTTTGTATCCGGCTCTGCTGGCTTGCTAATGTGGCCGTAAACAATACCCCTATGCTGGCCAATAGGGTAAACAGATAAAGTCCAGAGACGGCCCAGCTAGCTTGCTTCATGATATCCTGAATCTGCTGCATGATTTGACGAACATCGATTAAGAGCACACCAGGAGTTCTCTTGGCGAATGCTTGGGTTAGTTCGGTTGCACGTTCGGAATGATTTTGCTTCTGACGGTCTCTTCCTTCATTCCTATCAGCAAGCTTAGGTAGATGAAAATTGCTGATGTAGGAAAATGCTATCGGGCGTTCTGCAACGGGTTCGAGTATAAAAAAGAAATTTAACCGAAAGCTCTGCCATTCGACTTTACGTAAACTGCTCACCTGATAATCGTAGTTTTGTCCGGCAAAGTTAAAACGTAAGGTATCACCGAGTTGAATACCGAATAGTTCTGCGATACTGGCCTCTACTGATACGCTAGGCAGGGTTAATGTATCTCTACTGATCTTGGCTGTAATCACATTGTATTTTGGTAATTCGGCAAGCAAGGCGATATTCGCCTCGCGCTCGAGCATTCTACGCGCTCGGTCGCTCACTTGTTCACTGGCGATGAGTGGCTGTTGATTAATGGCGATTAAACGACCGCGTACCATCGGTACAAGGGGTGGTGTCAGGTGTTGCTTGGCCAGTATCTTCACCACTTCTGATTCTTGATCTGGCTGAATATTCATAATAAAAGTGTTCGGTGTATTGGCTGGCAACGAGGCTTGCCAGTTTTGCAAAAGATCTTGGCGAACAAAACTCATAAGCATTAACACAAACAACACTAAACCTACGGAGACTAATTGTATTTTCACTAGGCCAGGTTCTTTGAGTAGATTAGAGAGTGCAATATGAAACCAGCCACGACTGTAACGTTGGAGTCGGTGGATACCTTTGAGCAGTAAACTGGCAGCCAGTAGAAGGATTAAACTGATTATGACCAGGCCTGGTAGGATCCATAACAGCGACTCTAGATCAAACATCAAACTGATTAAGCCAAGCAATAGAGCAAAACTCATTAACCAGTGAATGCTTTTGGGGTTACGCGGTACTGATTTTAAAACTTGCATTGGGGAGGTGTGTAATGCGGCTTGAAAAGCCTGCCAAGCAAAACTCCACAGTACTAAAATACCACTTAAAAACCCAGTGAGCAGAGCAGACCAAGGCGGCGTGATGATTAAGGGTTGAAAGTAGTCCGCCAATACAGGTTGGAGTAGCACCGAAAGGCTATACCCTATTAGGATTCCAATGAGACTGCTAAATAGGGCGATCCACGTGAGTTGTAGAGCAAACAGACGTTGCATCTTTGCATTATGAGCACCAAACGCACGCATTAATGCCATACTGTTTTCCCAACGGGTCAAGTAAAAACGGCTGGCGATTAAAATCGACATGCCTGCAATCAATACCGCGGATAAAGCCGACAAGTCCAAAAATAACCAAGCCGTCTTCAAGGAATTCCCCAAATCTTCTGAAGGCGCTTGCGCCGATAAGGTTTGCCAGTGTGGATTGTGTTGTTGCGCGATCTTTTCAGAAAAATCGGTAATCTGTTTTTCACTGCCGGCGAGACTCAATTCATAAGTTACGCGACTTCCTGGGCCAATCAACTGAGTTCTGTTTAACGTCGCTAAAGTGATAAAAACCTGTGGCGCAAAGCTCGACATGGGATTAATAAACGTGCTGGGTTGGATGCTACCCGCTAAACCGAGCTCCAAATGTCCTAAGGTTAAACGGCTCTCTTGAGTGAGTTGCAATAGGCTAATTAGTTTGGGCTCGACCCAAGCCTCATCAGTTTGAAGAGTTTGCAGAGGTTTAAAGGTCAAGTCGTTGGTTTGACGAAGCGTACCCCTTAATGGATACGTTGCACTGATGCCTTTAAGCTGCACCAGTTGAAACTGCTTATTGCTTAAAGCCATTGTGGTAAGCGTCGTACTGTGTGCGGTTTTTAAACCGGCATCCATCGCCATTTGTGACCATTTTTGCTCGATGGGACGGCTGCTTCGGATCACGAAGTCTGCCTTCAACGATTCTGATGCTTTGCGTAGCATGCTTTGTTGGACCGTATCGCCGAGCTGTTTGACTAATGTTACGGTGCTGCTGGCTAAGATGACGGCAATCATGAGCCATAACCAATCACCCCGTTTCAGACTCCTGCCAAACCATTTAGAGGCTGTGAGTGCATCTCGCCAAAAAGCTAGCATGATTGTTTATCCACTGATGGACTTGGAAGGGGGGTAAAAGTTTGCAGTTGACCATGCACCAATTGCAGCATTCGGTTGCACTGTTGGGCAAACTCATGGTCATGGGTGACCAGAATGAGCGTGGTTTTCTGCTGCTGATTGAGCTCAAAAAGTAGGTTTTGAATCTGCTTGGCGGTCTCTTCATCTAAATTTCCAGTGGGTTCATCAGCAAATAAAATTTTAGGTTTTGTAACAAACGCTCGGGCAATGGCAACACGTTGTTGCTCACCACCGGAGAGTTCGGCAGGACGATGTTGAGCGCGATGGGATAAGCCAACTTGTTGTAAAGCCTCTAAAGCCAGTTGTTTTGCATTAGGAATTTGAAACAACTCTAATGGCATTAATACGTTTTCGAGTGCACTCATGCTGGGCATTAATTGGAAGTTTTGGAAAATAAAGCCCACTTGTTGCGCACGCATTTTTGCTCGCGCATCTTCAGAAAGTGATTCAATTGCTTGACCAAATAGCTCTATGCAGCCCGACGTCGGCACGTCTAGTCCTGCCATCAAGGCTAATAGAGTAGACTTACCTGAACCTGATCGTCCTACAATCGCTAGAGTCTCTTCTGGCTGGACAGTGAGCTGGCAAGCTTTTAATATATCCAGGACAATCTCCTCTAAAGGAATTTGATAATGAACATTTTTCAGAGTAATAATCGGTTTAGGTGGCTGAGTGTTATGCATTTTGGTTGGCTTTTAGGATTTGTATTAACATGTATTTATCCTAGTCAAAGCCAGGCCAATGCGCAAGACAATCCGATACAAATAGCACAATCAACGTGGTTAGTGTTTGGCGACAGTTTAAGCGCCGCTTATGGCATGGATAAACAGCAAGGTTGGGTGGCCCTTTTACAGCAAAAACTGCAGAAAACAGGAGCGCATGTGCAAGTCGTTAATGCCAGTATCAGTGGTGAAACCACCAGTGGCGGTAAACAGCGATTACCCGCTTTGTTGCAACAATACCATCCACAGCGTTTGGTTCTTGAATTAGGCGCGAATGATGCCTTACGGGGTCAGGACCTACGAAGTACGCAACAAAACTTGCAGGCGATGATTTCCGCATGTGTTCAATACAATAAAGCGTGTCAGGTGGTTTTATTAGGGGTACGTTTACCTACGAATTACGGCCCTGCTTATGATGGAGTGTTTCAAGCGATGTACCAGAATCTGGCCGACAATAACCGGGTTTTGTTTGATGCATTTTTTTTAGAAACCGTCGTAGAGGACCCCGATTTGATGCAGTGGGACGGCTTACATCCGAATGCAGCCGCGCAACCACTGATTTTGCAAAGAGTTTGGCCTTTGCTTGAGCCGAACCGGGTACGAATAGAATAATAAATGGCTCAATTAAAACTCAGATTAAAGATGGGGATGACAAAAGAGAAGGGACTAGGGAGCCAAGTGAAATAATGCTTTAGTCAGAGCTTTCAAAACAAATGAGGGACTACGAACGAAATGTTCATTCTCTGTAGGATTAAAATAAGCATTATGGAATGGACCGAAATGGCGCTTGATAAATAAGTTAATGCGGTTCCATGTCATCAATAGAGTATTTATCCCTGTTAAATATCCTCCAAACTAAGGGGCAAAAGAATACGCTTGGGTTTTAATCATTCGATCGTTTTGAGTGGGTAAACAAGAGACCGTGATGCCGAGGTGCATGTCGATTATGATCCTTTCCGTCTACAGGTTCCGTTTAACCGTTCTAACTGGAAATTTAAGTTAGCCTTCCAATATAAACGGTATAATTGCGAGTTGGCTTTAACATTTATTTAAAATGTGGCTTAATTTAAACTCTGGAACCAAGTTATGGAACAAAAATTACGCAATGCAGTGGCTGCGATACGTGGACATAAAATTCCTGAACTGCCTAATGAAGTTTTGCTTCTGGAAAAGGAAATAAAAAGTAAATTTTGCAGTAGTGCAAAGGTTGCAGAAATTATTGAAATGAATACGACTTTATCCGGAGAAGTGATGCGTATTGCTAATTCACCAATCGTTAAACTCCGATCCCCTGTCTCTTCTATTCGTGATGCCGTCAATGCTATGGGAATGGATCAAATCTATAATTTGGTGGTTTCCGCAGCATTAAAAAATATTTTTGGCAGTAAAGGCTTGTTTAAAGATATTATGGATAACAGTGTCGATGTGGCTTTCTGTATGGCCGATTTGGCCGAGTGGGTGGAAGGCGTTACCCGTGATGAAGCTTATATGTTAGGACTTTTTCACAATTCAGGAGCTTTAATGCTGGCGGCCAAAAGTGTGTCTACTTACGAGCCTTTATTCAGAAGTTCAATGTCGTTACCCCTCTCAATTCTACAAAAAGAACAGCAGAAATTTGGTTCAGATCATTCCATGATTGGTGTATTAATGGCTAAAAAGTGGTGCCTACCAATCGATATGTTAAGCGCGATTATGTTGCACCATAACGCCGCATGTTCGCAGATTAAAAATGACCGTGTCAGAGCAATGGTTGCCATGATTAAAATTGCCAATGCCATGGTCGCAGAAATCTCATTAGGTGCTTATCGAGGCGAAGAAATGCGTCTTTATGAAGTCGATGGCATTGAAGAGTTGATGATTCCATCCAGTACGATTAATGAAATCAGAACGGCTTTAATGTCTTATTCTTTTAAGAGTTAACGTTATTTCTTAAACAAGAATTTTTAATTCCCCGTAAACCAAAATCGGCTAAACGACTAGAAAAGGTCGTTTAGCCGATTTTTTTGTGATCAATAATTTTAGGCTAACAGCCCTGTGTTTTGAATCGCCGTTAATGTTTTAAACGTTTTAGTGGAGGATTCTAAATATCTAACCTGTTCAATAATGGAGCTGGAGGTGGTTGATATTTCTTCTACCAGCGCCGCATTTTGTTGGGTGGAATCATCAATTTCATTCAGTGCTACACTGACTTTTTGAATGCCTTGTGTTTGTTTTTCAAGACTTATCTGCATACTGTCAATCATATCGCTGACTCGTTCAATCGCTTCACTATTTTTAACAAAGGCTTGGGTGGTCAAGTCGCTTAAACGCAATCCGGTATTTACTTTCTCAATACTTGAGTCTGATACGATGCGAATATCTTTTGCAGCCTCAGCTGATTTTTGCGCTAATGAACGAACTTCACCCGCAACCACAGCAAATCCACGGCCAGCTTCACCTGCTCTCGCCGCTTCTACGGCCGCATTAAGGGCTAATAGATTTGTTTGAAAAGCAATGCCATCAATAAGACTTGTCATATTGGATATTTCACTGCTGGCAATGGCAAGGTCTTGTATCGCTTGATTCATTTCGTCAACGACTTGTCGACCTTCACGAATCGTTTGCTTAACATTGTGGCTTACCAGGTTCATCTCCGTTGCTTGTTCAAGCGTCTGAGAGACACTTTGAGCCATGACCTCCATATTTTGTGCCGTATGTTGCAGTGACGCGGCTTGGTTTTGAACGCGTTGATTTAGGTCTAGGTTACCCGTGCCAATCTCTTCGACGCCTCTCACCGTATCTTTGGTGGCATTTTGCACCATTTGTAGCATGTGGCTCATGCTGCTTGCCATGCTGTCCAGATTGGATTTTAAATCATGCAGCTTTCCACTGAATGTCGCTTCCGTTGTAAAGGCAAAATTACCGCCTTTGTAATTTTCCAGAATTTCGATATTGGTATTAATCGCAAACTCTAAGCTGTCCAATGAGCTATTCAAATACTGCTTCAACTGAAAGTATTCGCCAGGTAGATCAATCATGATACGTTGATTGAAATCTCCTTGACTCATAGCTTGCATAACCTTAATGACTGAACTTATAGAGTCACTTTGCACGTGGGTGGCTTTTTGTAAGTTTTGCATTACCGCATGATAATCACCTTGAAATTGCTCAAGGTTTATCCGTGTTTGTAAGTTGCCTTGTGCCAAATCGAGACTGACTATGTCAATGGCATGGAAGGTATTGGCGATGTTTTCCACACTGCTATTGAACTCTTGTTTTAAAGTTGCGAGTTCGCCTTGATAATGGCCATTCATCTTGGTCGAAAGTTGACCTTGCGCCAAAGCTTGACTCACTTGTGTAATTTCGCTTGTGGCGGCGACAACCGACTCTAGCAAGCTCTGTATGCTGTATCCCATTTCGGTCAGTTCATTGTTGCCGGATGGAATGGTCCAGGTTTTATAGGTACCATTGTTAGCAATCTCATTAACTTGAGTTTTAATTATCGAAAGCGGACGAGTAATCGACTTAATAAGCAAAGCATTTAAAGCCAACATCACCAGTAAAGCAATCAATCCAGACAGAGTTATTTCATAGGTTTTAGAGTCGCTAAGCTGGCTTAAAGCATCGATTAACCCGAGTGTTTGGTGCTCCGTATTTGTGGCAGCAGTCTGGAGTAATAGGTTTGCACTATTTGCCAGTTCTGTAATGGTCGTGTTGTTTTGCTGGGTAGTTTGCAGAGAATCTTTTAAATCTGAAAACGATTCAACATAGCCTTCCCATCCTGAGGTCAGCTCTGAATAAAGGTCTTGGTTTTCATAATCTGATTCAAAATGGTCACCAAGTTTTTCAAAAATTTCACTTGAGGAATCGCCTAATCCTTTTTCATCAAATGTCGCTTTATAAGATGGATCATTGATTGAAATCATTTTAAGCAGGGCAAACTGAGAAATATCAAGTCGTTCTAATACCTCTTTTAATAAAACCTGATATTCAGGGTCTAAGCCTTCAATAAGAAGTAGTGCTTTGGCACTCATTGCTATTTGCTTAGTACTGGGTTCAATGCCATAAACAAGTGTCTCTTGAATTTGATTTTTTAAGAACACTGAAGAGTTAGCGGCTTTCTTTACATTCGTGAGGACTATATCCAATTCATCCGAAAATTGGTTGCTTTGAGCTTTCGTTTCTATTTCTTTCAAGCTTTGATTGAGTGTTTTTAAGTCATCCATTTTTTGGTTGAATGCTTGACCTGTTTTTTCATCTAAGGTCAGCAGATAATCATTCATTTTTTGTAAAGTATTCGCAAAATGCGTTTGGAACTCAGAAATTTTCTCAGTTTGAGATTTTTGAATCTGCGCTAAAGTCTCTGCACTGCCACGCACCTCTATCAATGCTAGTCTCGCAGAATAAGCTACGGCTAGTAAAAAAGTGATACTGATGAATAAGTTTAACCACAGACGCTTTTGAATAGATAATTTTTCTAGTAAACGAATCATATTGCTCTCATATTGAATAAATTACCTGCCTATATTAACGGGCGTTTATGACAAAAAGATGAAGGTTATAAGATGTTGTTTACCTTATTATTAGGGGAGAGGTGAACATTACGAATGGAATTCGTAGTTCACAATATACTCTGTATTTTATCGTAGGATCGTGTAAACAACCTTTAGAATAAGAAGGCAGAACGAAAGGATTTGAAGTTGAATTTAATTGATAGAATTGATGAAACGACCAGGTCTGGTCGTTTCATCAAAGGGTGAGGTTGATTAAGACAGAGTGTTCACTAAGGCTTTCTTATAGGTTTCACTCTCTTTATCTGCTAGGTACGTTTTTAAGGCTAATGATTTAGAGCGGATATTGAAGGTTAAACGCGCTACATCATCAAAGTGTTTTGCAAAATGTACCAACATACCTTCCTGTAGGTAGTCAGGCAACTCTTGATAATCCTTGCGATTGTCTTCGGGTAATATTAACTCTTTAATACCAACCCTTTTGGCCGCGATGACCTTTTCTCTAATACCACCCACCGGTAACACTAGACCTGTCAAGCTGAGCTCTCCAGTCATGGCCAGTGGGTTTTTAATGGATTCATTACGTGCTAAAGAGAGTAACGAGGTCGCCATGGTTACACCGGCACTCGGACCGTCTTTCGGGGTTGAACCATCCGGCACATGTAAATGCACAAAAGCTTTATCGAAGAACTCCGGGTCGGCTTTGTATTTATCTAAGTTAGAAGAGATAAAGCTATAAGCGATACCAGCCGATTCCTGCATGACTTCCCCCAACTGGCCCGATAATTTAAAACCACGATTCAAGGTGTGGACACGACTGGCTTCAATGGTGAGAGTGACCCCGCCCATAGAGGTCCATGCTAAGCCGGTAATGGTACCAATTTGTTGATTGATCTTTTCGAGCGCAAAGCGCGGTTGTCCTAACATCTCTTCAAGTTCATTGACATGAATACGTGTCGATTTCATCTCCGTCGTCACAAACTTAACCGCCAGTTTACGTACAAGTTTAGAGAGTTGTTTTTTCAAATTACGCACACCCGATTCACGAGCATAGCCTTCAATGACATGTCGAATCGCGGCGGGCGTAATTTGCACCTGCTCTCGTGTCAACCCTGTATCTTTTAACAGCGCGGGCCACAGGTGATGTTTTGCTATTTTCATCTTCTCTTCAGTGATATAACCCGATAAACGAATGACTTCCATACGATCAAGCAGGGGACCAGGAATCGAGTCTAACGTATTCGCAGTACAGACAAATAAGGCTTTCGACAGGTCAAAACGCACATCCATAAAGTGGTCCATAAAGTCATGGTTTTGCTCTGGATCTAACACTTCCAATAATGCAGACGCAGGGTCACCGTGGTAAGAAGCACCAATTTTGTCGATTTCGTCCAACATAATCACCGGATTAGCCGTTTCACAATCTTTTAAAGCCTGCATAAACTTACCTGGCATCGCACCAATATAAGTACGACGATGGCCTTTAATTTCAGCCTCATCACGCATGCCTCCGACTGAGAAACGATAGAATTTTCGGCCTAAGGATTCTGCAATTGAACGACCAATCGAGGTTTTACCAACCCCTGGTGGGCCGACCAAGCAAATAATAGAGCCTGATACTTCACCTTTTAATACGCCGACGGCCAAAAATTCTAAAATACGATCTTTTACATCTTCTAAACCATCATGGCCTTTATCCAATACTTTTCGTGCCCGTTTTAGATCCAATTTATCGGTGCTGTATTTTCCCCAGGGTAATTGCGTTAACCAATCCAACCAATTGCGCGCAACATTGTATTCTGGAGATTGCGAGTCAAGGATCTTCAATTTACTCAGCTCTTCATCTGCTTTTTTCTGGGCTTCTGGTGGCAGTGTCAGGGTTTTCATCCGTTCTAGAAAACGATCACTATCCAAGGTTTGGTCATCTTTGACCATACCCAGTTCTTCTTGAATTTCATGCAGTTGTTGGCGTAAGAAAAATTCTCTTTGATGTTCTGAAAGACTCTCTTCAACACGTTCACGAATGCCGAATTGAATTTTAGTAATCTCTATTTCTTGTTTAAACAGCGTCAAGACTTTTTCCATACGCTCGGCTAAATCGAGTGTTTCCAAAATATCTTGCAACTTACTGTTTTCCGCAGACGTCAGACCAGCGGCAAAATCAGCAAGTTGAGAGGGTTCGCTGGCACTATAACGATTCAAAAAATATTTTAGCTCTTCGCTGTATAGCGGGTTTAAAGGCAAGAGCTCTTTAAAGGCATTCATGATGGCTAAACCGTAGGCCTTAAATTCGATATCAGAGCCTTCTTTAAGATCTTGTGGGTAACTGACTTGCGCACGATAGGGGGCGGACTCGTTCACCCAGTTTTCAATTTGAAAGCGTTTGATACCTTCGGCAATCAGCTGAATATAATCTTCTTTAATTTTTGGGTCATGGATTTTAACTAAAG
This sequence comes from Thiomicrorhabdus arctica DSM 13458, assembly GCF_000381085.1. GTDB lineage: Bacteria > Pseudomonadota > Gammaproteobacteria > Thiomicrospirales > Thiomicrospiraceae > Thiomicrorhabdus > Thiomicrorhabdus arctica. The sequence continues at coordinate 210,395 of NZ_KB905899.1, forward strand.
TTCCCATGTGACTGAAATCGTCAGGCGTGGCTTTTTCGTTCTCTTCTCGATCGACATACACCAGACCTATATAACGGCACTTTCTCGAACGAATTGCCTCAAAGGTCTCACTCCAGTTCTGCTTATTCAGTAAAACAGGGAGTTGCTGGCCTGGGAAGAAAGGACGCTCCTTAACGGGTAACAAGAAAATTTCAGAGGGTAAAATAACATCCGCTTTGTCAATATGGCCAAAAACATTCGCAGGCTCACTTACTAAAAGTTGACCTTCTATAGTCGTTTCCATTTGAATCAGTTGATTATTGAGGGCTTCATTTATTTCGATTTTTATGCGAGCTTGCTCCGCTTTATCAACTTCATCCGCTTCGGCATCGAGTTCTTCGATCAACTCATCAATCAGTTCAATCTCCGTTGGACCGACTAGCTCGATAACACTCTCTTTTTTTAGCTCGGATTCTCTGGACTCAGAAGCTGCCAATGCGGCATCGTCTGCTTTAGGTTCCGTTCCAGATGTTTTTCCATCGTGCACGCTTTCATTCGGTGGCGTGTTCGCTGTCACTTCAGGTAATTCGGTTGGCAGATCTTGTGGTTTATCTATTGAATCAGTCATTAGGCAATTTCATCATTATGGATTGGTGATTGTTTGGTTTTGATCTCTTTTTTTCATCTAAAGAGAGAGGATAATACGGTATTATATGTGGTCTGAAGTAATCGTATTCAAGGGGAGATCATGCAAAATAGTGAAATTAAAATTGGGTTCATCACGGTATCGGATAGAGCGAGCCGCGGAGAGTATGAAGATTTAGGCGGACCCGCCATGCAAGCTTGGATGGCGCTGGCATTAACGAGTGAATGGACCGCGGTTGCCAAGGTCATTGCCGATGAGCAAAATCTGATTGAATCGACCCTTATTGAGATGGCGGATATCGAGGGGTGTAGTTTAATTGTGACAACTGGTGGCACAGGCCCTGCTAAACGCGATGTCACGCCAGAAGCGACCGCCAATGTCTGTGATAAAATTTTAGATGGTTTTGCCGAGCAAATGCGTGCGGTTTCCTTACAATATGTGCCAACGGCAATTCTATCAAGACAAATAGCAGGCACTCGCGGTTCAACTTTAATCATCAACTTACCCGGTAAGCCATCCGCCATCAGTGAATGCCTAGAAGCGGTCTTCCCAGCGGTCCCATACTGTATTGACCTGATTGACGGCAGTTACCTTGAAACGGATGATGAGTTCATTAAAGCATTCAGACCTAAACACGCTATCAAACCTGCACATGCACACAAAAGCCAGCAAGGATAACTCGTTATGACTAATCTTAATTATCAGCACGACGGCCTGGAAAGCATCACAGATTTCGTTCGCTGGGGTGGCTCTATCTTTGCAAAAGCAGAGTTGTATTTTGGTCACGGCACCGACAATGCATTTGATGAATCTAAGGTGCTGGTTTTTTATGCTCTGAATTTGCCGATGATCATTCCTGAAAATTATTGGCTTTCACGTCTGACCACACAAGAAAAACAAGCCGTCACCGAGTTGTTTAGGCGTCGGATTGAAAATAGGAAACCAGCGGCTTACTTAACCGGTGAAGCTTGGTTTGCAGGCATTCGTTTTAAAGTCAATGAATCGACTTTAGTTCCGCGCTCGCCCATTGCCGAGTTGATCAATCAAAAGTATGAGCCTTGGGTGAATCCTGAAACGGTTTCCCATGTATTGGATTTATGTACCGGTAGCGGTTGTATCGGCATTGCTTCATTGCAAGCGTTCCCAAATGCCCAGGTGGATTTGGTTGACATCTCAACGGATGCCTTAGAAGTTGCGCAAGCCAATATCGAACTGTACGGTTTAGAAGACTTTGCTCAAGTCATTGAATCAGACTTGTTCTCAGCGTTACAAGGCAAACAGTATGATTTGATTGTCTCAAATCCTCCGTATGTAGACGTGATAGAGATGGATGCTTTGCCTGCCGAATTTCAACAAGAGCCAAGATTGGGCCTAGAAGCGGGTGCGGATGGTTTAGACCTGGTACGCAGAATTCTAGCCGAAGCGCCTTTGTATCTAAAAGAAGAAGGGGTTCTGATTGTTGAAGTCGGGGTGTCTCAATATTACATGGAGTCGGTTTACCCTGAATTACCCTTATACTGGTTTGAGTTTGAACATGGGGGTGAAGGTGTTTTTGCCATTCAAAAGCATGAGTTGGAACTGTTTCAAGAGTTGCTTGATGCACGAGTGAAGCCGATTTAAGTTTAGTATTTTACTCAGGTTAAACATGCATCAAAGTATTTCGTCCAAACTTGTATTGTCTGGCAAAGTTATTGCTTAATACTTCGTATTATTTAACCTAAGCAGGTCTTACCCAAATGTATTCGCGTGGATTTAGAATGAACAAGCCCGTTTTATGGTTATTGTCGGCTGCCCTTTTTTTCTCAGGTTCGCTCGTTTTTGCCGCCGATGCTCAGAACGTCACAAAATTGACGCATGAATCAAAGCCTTTATTAGATTTAGGTGCAGAGTTAGATTCGAGCAGGCCGAAGGTCAAAAAGAGTGTTGCTCGTAAAGCGGCGCCTCATGCCCCTGTTGCAAAACAGACCTCTACAGCATCGACTCCCGCTGTTGGCGCGATAGGAAATAATACAATTCACTGGGGTTATACCGGTGCAAGTGGTCCACAGCATTGGGGCGATTTAGCACCTGAAAATATCATGTGTAAGATAGGTAAAAATCAGTCTCCGATTGATCTACGCGATAATGCCGCAGTGGGGACCATTGGTCTCCCCCAACTTGATGTTGTCTACCAGAATGTGCCTTTAAAAGTAATTAACAATGGACATACCGTGCAAGTCAATTACCCGCTGGGCAGTTACATTAAAGTCGGTGGACATCGTTATGAATTACTACAGTTTCATTTTCATACCCCAAGTGAACACAAGAAAGAGGGCTTTAACTATCCGATGGAAATGCATTTGGTGCATAAAGACGGCGATGGTCATTTAGCGGTGATGAGTATTTTATTTCAGGAAGGTGAAGAGAATGAAACGTTGGATGCCCTATTAGCCAATCTGCCAAGAGACGTCGGAAAGCAGCATGTTCATAAAGATGCCAGTTTAAACCCCGCGGGCTTTATACCCGCTAATACGGATTTCTATAAATACAGCGGCTCTCTGACCACACCACCGTGTTCAGAAGGCGTGTATTGGATGGTCTTTAAACAGCCGATTCAAGCTTCGGCTGAACAGATTCAGCAGTTGAACGAATTGATGGGAGACAACTCTCGACCTTTTCAAGCCACCAATGCACGTTCGGTGTTAAAGTCTTGGGCGGATCAGTTGCAAGAACCGCCTTTGTATGAGTTTTATTAAATTCATATAAGTTGTTTAGAACACTGCTTAAACTCACCAGGCCTGGTGAGTTTTTTTGTTTCTGGGGCTCGGTGTTTTTTAGTTGAGAATTTTTACCAGGCCTGGTCATTATTTAAATCTTAACTTCTTGTGTACTTGAGAAGCCTGTTTATTTAAATTACTCATTACCTTTTTTTCTCGTTCGGCTTCACGTGACTGTTTTGCTTGCCCAAAATAGTCACGATAAAAGGGCGCCTCGCTCAATCAATCGGCATTCCCTAAACACATTCACTGAAATCCCAGAACTCGCTCCACTCAGACAGCGGGGATTTTTATACCCTCAAGGGGCACCTCGACCGTTCTTTTCGTTAAGGAAATTGCACGGATTACTTTCAAAGAGGGAGTAGGACGTGTGCGGTTGGCTTGCAGATAAATTCAATGTTCAAAGTTTCCAGGCCTGACATCTCCTGCGGCTTTACAAAGCCATGTGGGCGTGGGTCGGTTTATGACCAAAAATTCTTTGAATGATCAATGACTACGTTTGAAACCAAAAAGTCATATAACTAACCACTGTTTGTAATGTGCACGTTTTATTCTGTCACCATGCCAAAACGGCGTTGGTCTTCAAATAATGAGTTAACAGGGGTAGGTTATGAGTTATGCAATAAAACGTGGATTGATTTTTTGTGGATTGGATGAGTGTCAGCTGGTAAAAGGGATTGTTATTTTAACGGTAAGTTTTGCAGTGCTTATTTTAGGTGGCACATGGTTAAGTAGCGGTCTACTCGGGTATGATTATTTTGCGATCATGAGCGATATTGCACTCTTAGTTGGTATTGCTTCAGCCTTTCCGTTAGCGTATGCCTCTCTTGTTATTCTGAAGCTCAAAACAAGATAAGAGCCGTTGTAAGCCTCCACTAAGAGAAAAGGGAGGCATTTGTATTTTCGGAATGACAAAATAAGCGTTTTTAAATTCGCTCTGTACGATAAAACGGTCTTTTGAGGTTCCCGGTATTATCGCACCAACGATCATTCCTATCGTTAACTTGCAGGTGTTTCCTCTGGATCTTGTTGTAATAGCTGCTGAAACTTAGGGTTGTCTAGCAACGAGCTGAAGACAGGATCTTCCATCACTTCTTCTGCCATGCCTTCCACATCACTCAGGGCTTTTTCGAGATTGTAAAGCGCTTCATTTGGTTGGTTGAGTAACGCATAGGCGCCCGCCAACTGATAGAAAGCGTGCTTATTTTCGTGCTCAATGAGAAGTGCTTGATTACATAAGTTAATCGCCCATTGCGGCTCATCCATCTCCAAAGCTACATCCGCTTTATACGTCAGCGCTTCGGCATTTCTTGGATCCATCTCTAAAATCTGATCATAAATATTCAGACGATTACTGAGGATTTGTTCCTGCGCCGCTTTTAGCCATAGGCTATGTATGTCTTGATTCTCTGAGATACGTTTTTGCGCACTGTTGATGCCTTTGGTTTTTCGATTCAGTTCTTCTTCAAGTTTTTCGAGTCGCTTTTCGTATTGCGAGATGACCTTGGTGACCTTATTATCGGCCAGGTTAAGGACTTTATCTTTGATTTCACGGATGGAGTTCCAACCGACAAGAAGCAGCATCGAACTGATTCCGGCAATCAAATAGAAGAAGTAGGTCACGGTATCGGTCGCATAGCCTACAGCACGTGTGGTTGCCGTGAGTTCGCGATTGACCACCTCTTTAGTCAAATCAACATGCAAGTCGTTCATATCCACTCGCAGTTGTTTGAGTTCATCCATAACATAACGCTCTATAAAGGGGTTATACATAGGCTCGGTTAAGGTCTCAACATCTTGAGTTTCCTTGTCATGAAATTGCACCGCATAGCTAATTTGCGGCAACAGAGCAAGAATCGTAAAAAGGATTAATGTTCGCATATTGCTTTCCCATGGTCGTGTATTTCGATTAAATTCAAATGTAGAGCTTTAATGGTTTTTTCATAGTCTTTCTCATTGACAAAAAATTGCATTTCCACCTGGCGGATATTCTGATGCATGGCTTCGATATTGATGTCATGAGTAAACAGCGTTTGCACCGATTTTGCCAATAAACCTTTGATACGCATATCACTCCCCATCACTGAAACCAGCGAGACTCTACTGGTGTTGAGAGTGGCGGTCGGTAGTTGCTCTAGCAATTGCGTAGCGAGACGTTTGGCTTTTTTGAGTGAGGTATTCAAGAAAACAGTAATGGTATTGGCGTTAAAGTCTTTCGTGATCACCTGACACTGCAAACGCGCGGACATGTCAATCAGGATTTTTTCATAACGACCTTGCTGACCCATCATCTCTTGGTCAAAAATTTCCAGCGCAATCAAACGCTGCATGCCGGCGATGATTTCCACTTGTGGGGATTCGCTGACATAGTCATCTGTGATGAGCGTACCATGATGTTCTGGTTCAAACGCATTTTTGATACGCAGTGCAATTTTGGCCTGACGCAATCCTTTTGCCGCATGAGGATGAATCGCTTCCATACCAAGGTTTGCGAGCTGGTCAGCAATATCGTAGTTGGTCTTCCCAATAGGGATTGCTTGCGTTTCACCCACTAGCCTAGGGTCGGCGCTGCTGAGGTGATATTCTTTGTGAATGACTGCTTCAGTCGCATTACAAAGTACAGCAATTCGGCTGAAGACCATTTCACTGTATCCACGGTCAAAAGTGTCCATCAAATTTTCACTACAATGCGCATAGCCGGTGACAATCGCTAACTCTTTTGTGAAGTCGATGTCTTTCATATTCTCTGTAATCACTTCATCCAAGGAGTGCTTGGTATCGGCCTGCCAACCCGTTAGGTCTACAAAACGGGTTTTAACGCCTTCATTTTGTAGTAGTTGACTCAAGTTCCAGGCACTGTGTGCCTCACCGATACTGGCCAGCAGTTCGCGTACGGTCAGCAAATGTTCTTCTAATGAAAAATGACCATGGCTACAAAGATCTTGAAGGTGATTTAACAGCTCTTTGGTCTTGACGATGCGCTCATTGATGAAGCCATTCGCTTTATCTAACTGCTGTGCGTCTGTAAACAAGGTCTGGTTGATTTGGTTGAGTTTTTGACCAAGCTTCTGAAAGGCAATAAACCAATCACTTTTACTGTCATTGTGAGCAAAGAGCCCAAACACGCCAGGCTGGCCGGTTTTTTTATGCTCTAACAGGTCATCGGTGATACCGCCATAGGCAGATACAACTAAAACACGGTTGTAGGGGTTGTTTGAATAGAGAACGATATTGTCTCTGACGACAGGGTAGTCACTCATTGAAGTGCCACCGATTTTTTCGATACTTAATGTTCTTAGGTGTGTATTTGACATGCTAATTTGGGTATTTATCTCTGTTGTTTGGCGTTTAAAACGGAACCATTTTGTTCGGTTTTAAACGCAAATAATCGGGATTAGTCTGTTTCAGGTAACAGATATGAACCATCTTTGTCATGGGTTTCACGACCCGTGACCGGCGGATTGAAAACACAAACCATTCTCATACCAACGCCTTTATTGGCCCGCAAAATATGTTGGTCATTGTCATTCAATGCATACACGGTGCCTTCACGGATAGAGTGTACCTTACCGTTTTTTTGTTCAACGATTTCGCCTTGGCCTTCGATGCAATACACCGCCTCAAGATGGTTTTTGTACCAAAGGTGAAGGTCTTCACCTTCTTTGATAAGGGTATCGTGCAGTGAAAAGCCCATACCATCTTTAGCTAGTAATAAGCGACGGCTTGTCCATTGGTCGGCATCTACATCGGCATCTGTGCCGATGACATCATCATAAAGATTCTTAACAATCATTATTTAGCTCCTTTAGTCGTGTTAGGGGTATATGTTTTCAGGACTTTTACAATCGCATTTTCTAAAATATCGAAGCCTTCATTAATCAACTCTTCGGTCATGACCAATGGCCCTAAGAATTTAATGAGGTCGCTCTCAGCTCCGGCGGTTTCGATGACCAGACCATCTTCGAATGCTTGTGAACAGATGGCAGAGGTAATGCTTGGATCTTTGAACTCAGCCCCCCAAATCATACCTAAACCACGTGTTTCATTAATGATTTCTGGAAAACGTGACACTAGCTTTTGCATACGTTGTTCAACCAGTTTGGCTTTTATTTTGACTTCTTTCGAAAAACTGTCATCTGACCAGTAAGTATCAAGTGCGACGGTAGAGGCCACAAACGCCAGGTTATTACCGCGGAACGTACCAGAGTGTTCACCTGCTGTCCATATGTCGAGTTCAGGCTTAAGGAGTACTAACGCCATTGGATGGCCAGCGCCGATTGATTTCGATAAGGTGATGATATCTGGCTTGATACCCGCTCTTTCAAAACTAAAAAAGTCACCTGAACGACCATTTCCAACTTGAATGTCATCCACAATCATTAAAATATCAAAGTCATCACAGATTTGACGCAAGTCTTTTAGCCATTCCTCTCCGGCGACGTTAATTCCACCTTCGGCCTGAACCGTTTCTAAAACAATCGCCGCTGGTAATTCCGTACCACTAGAGTCGTCTTCTAGAATCTTACGCAAATACGCAATCGTATCGACTTTGTCGCCTAAATATTTATGAAAAGGCACTTGAGTGGTATAGCCTGGTACACCATAGCTTTCATCATGATAATACTTGTTACCGGTAATGCTTAAGGAACCCATTGACATGCCATGAAACCCATTAGTAAAGGACATGATTTGCTTACGACCTTTGACTTTACGGGCAATTTTAAGTGCAGCTTCAATCGCACCAGTACCTGTCGGGCCCACAAATTGCAGTTTGTAATCCAAATCACGCGGTTTAAGGATATTGTTGACAAAACTTTCCATGAAATCACGCTTGGCAACAGTTCCCATGTCCAATGCGTGGCCGATACCATCGTTTTGCAGATAGCTAATAACGGCGTCATTTATTTTTGGGTTGTTGTGGCCATAGTTTAAAGCACCGGCTCCGGCAAAAAAATCAATATAACGTTTGCCAGATACATCCCAAATCTCAGCCATTTTAGATTTTTCGAAAATGGTTGGGAAAGAACGGATATAGCCACGAACTTCTGATTCATATTTGTTAAAAACTTCAAATGTCATTTGGTGTTCCTTTATAGGGTTTCTTTTATAGAAAGATAAGGTATTAATTTTTGATTGTCAGCCATTTTTAGCGTATAGAGGTCTTCAGCCTCATGATTCTCCTCTCCAAAAAAAGCTTCACTGATGAAGGGAGTGGTCTGCAGTAAAAGGCCATGTGTTTTTGCAAACGAATTAAATAAGCTTTGTGATGCTTTGTTCGATGGACTAATGGTGCATGTGATTTCAGCCATTGCTGAATCTTTAGGCTGGTTTTTTAGGAGCGCGAGCAAAAGAGCCTTAGCCAAACCTCGGCCACGTTGGCTTTCAGCGACAACAACCTGCCATACAAAAAGGGCTTGAGGTTTATCTGGCTGAAAGTATGCGGACAAGAAGCCAATAATCTGTCCATCCTGTTCGGCGACGACACATGTATCTGCAAAATGTGAGGCCTGTAAAAAATACAAGTAGCTCGAATTCAAATCCAAAGGAGGAGAGGATTTTATCAACTGATAAATGGCATAGCCATCTGTCAGGATTGGTTTACGAAAGCTAAGGTCGCTCAGGTTGTTAGAGTCGTTATGCTTGTTTTCGATAATGTTCTCCATAATATGCAATGCTTTTAATACTTTTAAAATTGATATTTGAAATTAACCATTCGCAGCAAATAAAGGCTGGTTATCGCGGAAAATGGGTATTTTTGATTATAATGGGCGCTTTAAGTTATGGCAAGCGGTAATCAAATGACAGTTCTAGATGATTCAATGGCTGGGCCATACGATTAACTCATCTGGGGAGGACCTTTAGAGTAGGCTCGATCAAAATAGGTCTAGAAAAGGGAGGGCGTATAAACGCGACGGTGAGGGTATTAAAGACAGCTGAAAAAATGATAAACGAACCTGTTTGGGTTATGGAATGAGGCTTATTGTAACAAAAAAATACTATTTATCAAGGTGTTAGGTTTTTATAAACAACGAATAGCTTAACGAAGGGCTTAATAAATCACCTATAAGCAGTTGTTTTATTTAAAGGTTTTAACCGATTATGTTCTGCCTATATTTAATACTAAAATAATGCCGTAAAATCCCAATTAAAACGGTTATTATATATTTTATACGTAAATATTCCGTTGATGGTTGACGTAATCTGTCGTTAGACAAAAGACAAATGTAAACCGTCGTTAAGTAAGTCACTCTTCAGACGATCAAGCATTAGAAAGGAATTCAGGAGTTAGAGACTCTCTTTAGGGGCTAAAATGATCCTAAGTAAACTGAGTTGTGTGGATAACCTAAGCTTATGTTGCTGATTTTACGTTGTAAAAGGTGATCGAATCAGTACAATCAGATCTCGTTTCATTTCCCAGAGTAGATCTTTTGGCTTTGGTTAAAGTTTTTAAAGGTAATTAATTTAAAGGTAAGTCGTTTTGCGTTTTATAAAGTATTTAGTCTTAATTATTGTGGTTATTTTCTTCCAGTTGATTCGTTTACTCTTTAAAAGTACACGTAAAACCGTGGATATTGGAGTAGATGCCTATAAATCGGTGAAGCACAGTGAGAGTTTTGATGAGGCTTATAAAAATTTTACCAGTAACCAATATAGTAAGGCACGCTTAAGCATCCCTGAAGAAATTATTGCTTTAATGGCTAAGATTGCCAAAAGCGATGGCACTATTAGTGAGCTTGAAATCGAATTTATGAGCGACACTATAAAATCGATGACCCGTGCAATGCAATCGGCTGGTTTACCGACCGTCATCATTGATTCAGCCAAAAAGAAGCTATATGACTTAGCCAACAAAGCTAAAAGTGATGAAAATCCCATTTCGTATTATTGTCAGACATTGAGTGAATCGGGATTAGAGATAAGAGCGGGCGCTTTGATGCAGATGATTAGCTTTGCTTCTTTGGATGGCCTGTCAGAAAAAACCTTAGCAATGCTGTTTGAAATCGGTCGTTTACTGACCTTTAACGATGAGCAGATACAGCAACTGATTGATCAAGTGAATGGTCGCGGTGGTTCAGCTTATTCAAACCCGACAATGCACGAAAATCCTTATGCTGTATTGGGTTGTTCGGAGTCTGATGACTTTGCAACGATTAAAAAAGCCTATCGCAAAATGGTGAAAGAGAATCATCCTGATTTTATGCATGGCAAAGGAGTGGATGATGCTGATATCAAAGTGGCGACAGAAAAAATGCAAGATATTAATGCCGCGTTTGAAGATATCAAAAAACGTAAGGCTCAGTAACCACTGTTTGGCTTGATGAAGCATTCAATTAGCATCTCCTTTAACCTTGGTAGATTGACCAGGCCTGGTAGAGTTTATAATGACTTACTTGTAAATTATTGTCTATTTAGTAAAATCACTTATTATAGTTCGGGGTTGCCAACTCAAAAGCACCTTGTTTTGTTTTAGATCTGTTGTTGGGAGTGACTCGTTATGTATACCGGTAGTTGTTTGTGCGGTCAGGTTCAGTTTGAAATCAGCGGTAAAATTGACGATATTGTTTGTTGTCATTGTTCACAATGCCGAAGAGCACAAGGGAGTGCGTTTGCTACCAATGCGAACGTGAACAGCACGGATTTTAGGTTTACCCAAGGTGAAGATTTGCTCACCAAATATAAGAACAATGATAAGGGCGATAAATATTTTTGCAGTCGTTGTGGTTCGCCTATGATGGCTAAAATTCACGCAACTCCTGATAAAATAAGAATACGGCTTGGCACGATCATTGACGATATTGTGGAACGCCCCACAGCACATATCTTTGCCAGTTCAAAAGCCAATTGGGAAGAGATTTGTGGTGACTTACCTCAATTTGAAGAACGGGGTTAAGTGTCTCCCATAATGTCTTTTCCTACAAATATTTAAACGTGACTGTTGAGCCTTAAATTGTCATGGTGATAAGCTACTTTGAACGGTTAAGGTCTCGCCAATTTAAATGAGATCAATTGCTATAGCTTCATTTTCTTTTCAGACTGTGTAGTTGTTTTTTTTGCAGCCTTTCGGTATTGTTGGTGCAATTGAGTAATTTATTCAATTTAATTATTTTAGGCTTGTGTGAAATGGCGACTCGCCCATGGATCAAATCTATCTTATTGGTAGATGTCATGTATTTTAGAAAACGATGTATTAGAGGGTGTTTTCTTTGATTTACGCAAGCTTTTTAACTGACAGTTAGGAGGTTTTATGAAGTTTCATTTTAAAAGTGTATCTAAGTCGGCAGTATCAGCTTTAATTTTTTCCATGGGGATGGCAGTATCCGCTTCGGTACTTGCAGGACCTCAAGCCACGCCAGGTGCTAATTCAATGCCTCATGGGCAGCCTTCACAGCAACTGAGTCCTGAGAAACAAGCAATCGTGTCGGAGCTAGAAAGTCTTCAAAAAGAGTTACAAGCGACACAACACTCTTTACAAGGTGTCCAACAACAAGCATTCAAAAAAAATCCATCTTTTATAAAGCAGCGAGAAAAACTGCAAGCCCTCGTGTTTAAGAAAATGTCTACTAAAGACTATGACGCGACAAAAGAGGTGCGCGAGTTGCAATCTATTGCGACTAAATATCAAAAGGGTAAAACAAAACCGACTCAAGAGGAAGTATTGAAATTTCGCCAGCGTGATCAGGCTTTCCAACAACGTCAACAAAAAGCTATGCAGGATCCTGAAGTACAAAAAATGACAATGTCGCTTAAAAATAATGTGGAAAAAGCAATGATGGCCATCAATCCCAAAACAAAAGAGCTAGTGGCTCAGATGGAAAGCAAGTCAAAAAAGTTTATGCAACTTCGTCAGAAAATGGCAAGCATGTAATTTAGTCACTTAATCGACCTGCTACAGGCTGACTCAAACACTTTCAGTGAAGCCTTCACTGAAAGTGTTTGAGTGTTGACAAAACGTCCTATCCCCTCCCTATAACAGTGTAGAGTCTTCTTAACTGCCTACTCAACCGTTGTTACCGTCTCTTGATTGAAAGCGTATTATCTAAGAATACCGCTTTGAAATGAAAATTTTCTGACGTAAACCTTGCACGTTTATTGATATTATTTGGGTTTAACAATACCCACCGATACTCAGTATGGCGGCTGTTTTTCAATCGTTTTATTTGTGATGCATGAAGTGATTAATGTCAGTTGACCACTTTAGAATCGTGATCACCTCTGAGAATGGCTTGGCTAAGGATGGACTGTCTTGGTTGATGCATAAATCGAAGCCGTCGGGAGACTGAAACTTCTATGTTTTAAACGTCGTTTAAAGCGCCGTTAGCCACTCATTTCTAACGGCAAAAGAGATAATAAACTCTGTTTTGAATGATGTCTTTTTATGATAAAAACAAACGGGTCTCTTTTAGTAACCTATGTTTTCATGGTGTGCCTGTGGAATGTCTTCCGCACCAGGAAGCAAATACCACATAAGGTAATCGACTACCATCGGCACAAGTACCGTATGGTGGTTGTCCGTTGCTTGTAATTGCTGACGGATTGCTTGTTTTATTTCTGGACGATTTGACGTATCCATGATGATATCAATGTGCGAACCGAATTTTTCAAGCGCATCTTCAAAATCTGGGAAGTTTGGAATCCCACGCCCGAGCGCATCTTTAAGTAATGGATTATTTTCATTGGGCTCACTGATGCCGATAATCTCGACATGTTCTGGTTTCATGTTGGTAAACTGTTCATAAAACTTGCCACCAATACGTCCTAGGCCGACCATTACTATGGTTATTTTTCTCATACATCCTTCTCCTTAAATTGTGCTTACAGTCGATTTAAAACTTCTTATGTATAAAGATTTTCATTAGTGATTATAGGGATATTGATAAAGATACTTTTGTGAAATTTTTTATATCTGCCCGAGCAAAATTTATATGGAAAAGAGAGCTCATTAACTATCGTTAAAATATACTTATTGAAGGACCATAAAAAACGTAAAACAATTCGACCAGGCCTGGTCAGTTTAGAAATGGCATCTTTTCTTTTATCTATTTATCTGTAAAATCAATGGCACTAAAGTATCCAATAAATTTATGATTAAATCACTAAAGAAAAGGATCGTAATATGAAAGATGACACCGTAAAATCTTATAAAGATAAAAGCGTGTGGATGCGTGGCCTGTATATGCTGATGTTCATAATCTTATTGGGCGTCGCGAAGTTTGTTTCGTTTGTCGTGATACTGATTCAATTCTTAACGGTACTATTTACGGCAGAAACCAATCTTAAATTGGTTCAATTTGGTAAAAGCTTAAGTTTATACCAATATGAAATTATGCTGTTCTTAACTTACAATAGTGATGCGCACCCATACCCCATGGGAGAGTGGCCAGAAGTAACAGAAGTAACAGAAGTTGCTGAAACTACTGAAAAAAATAAAGGGTAAAGGTTCTGCCCTTTTCGGCTAATTGTTGGAATTGCGAACATGGCACTTTGCCTTTTCTTGGCTTATGTAAAAAAGTGATCAATATTGTCTTTTCTTCATTCGAAAACGACTCAATGTGTTGGTCTTTTTAAAGACCTTCACCTCAATTTTCAGTGGGATATATGGGGTGTATCTCTAAGAGTAAGCCTCTTGAATTAATCAATGACTCTTTCGTTTTATCAGTGTTTTCGTTTGTTTTTAATCGTTCGCTAACCCAATTGGTGAATGTTGATGGCTACTTTGCAATGCGTTGCTTGATGTGCTGATAAGCTTTGCTAAGTTCATCGGCCACTATTTTGGCATTTTCGACGATGGCTTCTGAGGTCTCTTTCGTCGAATCCGCGATATTCTCAGCGTCTACCTTTAACGTTTGCCATTGCTTTTCTGTCGGTTCGAATGCTTTTTGTACTTCCATTGAGGCCAGATGCAGTTGCAGTTTTATTTCATCACGTTCTTTTCTGAGAGCTTCAAGGGAGCTTTCAAGTTCCGCTTGAGCCGTGCTGGTCTTAGCTGAAAGACGTTGCGAAATCTCATGATAATGTAGTTTCAAATGTTCGCCCTCTCGTTTCGCTTTAGCAATCAATTCGTCAGTGCGCTCTTGGTTATCATCCTCGATTTTGGCGATTTTATCTTTAAGGCTTAGCCATTGTTTTTCCGCCAGAACAAACTCTTTATTTACTTCCTGAGAAGCTTGATGTAATTTGGAGTTGATCCAATCGCGTTCAGTGGCCAACTTTTCGAATAAAATTTTAAACTCTTTCTTAACACTCATGGTCCGTCTCACTTGTATTGGATTTAAGTTACCTACGGCAGTCGAGATAAAATGTCTTTATTTAACGTTAAATTATCATTACTACGCTTAATCATTTTAGGCCTATTTTTGATCTATTTTTGGGCGATTTACTTAAATGAAATTAAATAATGATTTGCATCAAGAATAAAACCGCTACTTAGTCTCATCAGGTGTTGAAATGAGATGAACCGAGAGGATACCATTCTTATTTTAGGAGTAAAAATCTTTTCGAAAAACGAGCCGTTTAAGTGAGAAAACAGTCGATGAGATCTACTATAATTCGGAGATTAAGAGGCACTTCTAGAACATCATTAGACAAGCCTGTTTAGATTCGGTAATCTAGCGATAATAAAATCAGTTGTGTGGAGGTAAGGGTGCAGAAAAAAAGTGGATTGTTATTAATCTTGTCTTGGTTATCAGGTTTGGTGGGGTTGGTTTTAGGGCTTGTTTTAGAACCTATGTGGTTTGCGCGTTTTGGCAGTTTAATGGTGTTGCTCTCACTGATGAGTGAGTACTTATTACTGCATAATGAATTAAACCGTTTATATGTCAGTTTAGAGAAAGTGGATGACTCGGGCGATATTCCCGATCTGTCGCCCTCTAAATGGCATTATAAAAAAGTTAAATTGTCTCACCTGACCATCATCCTCGGGACTTTAATTTGGGGTTTTGGGGATTTACTGATTTAAGCAGGTTCAATGTCTGAGCCAACGAGCTTGACTTTTACACTCCCCCGAATAAGCTGTGCTGTAAAGTTCGAACCTTGCCTTTAGGCACGGATGAGTTACCTACTGCTTTGCTATTTTGAAGTGGGATAGTAAGTGTAGTTGATGCTGACGGAATTTGATCTCTCGCCATTTATGAAACCTAAACCAAATCGGTGCTTTTTAGAGGGCCAAATACCGATGCCAAATTTAGTTGAGGTATTGCCAGAATTGGTCTGTGTCAGCTCTGAATAGCCTAAGGCTGCTAGAAGGTCAATCGAGTCTGTTAACCAAGCCTTTACGCCCGCTGAGAGGACATAGCCATGATCATTCGCTTTTATGCATGACGTCTTAGAACAATCCTCAGCGGCAGCCCTCGCGTAGCTGGCGGTGGCAAAGCCATCCACGAACTGCATGAGCGGAATAGCCCCACCAATACCAAGCTGAGTGCTCTCTCGGGTCACATCAAGGCCGTTTACATTCTTTTCTGCGGAAAGATAAGAACCCAGCAAATAGAGGTTGCTGTGAATTTGCAGTGAAGCGTTCATACCGTAGGCATTTAACTCTTTTGATAGCCCATTTACATTGATTTGACCAAGATCCATTCCAAAGGATGTATAGCTAAAGTTAGTGGCATTGGCTACGTTTGCAAACAATGCAAGAATGGTTAAAGGAATGAGTTTTTTTAGCATAAGCTATGGCTCCAGAGGCACTTGATTTGAATGCAAGGGGGTTACTCTATTACGATGATTCATCGTATTTAAGACTGTTATGAATAAATTATCAATTCTCTAATGAAACTAATTGGTTTTCAAACGTTTTTTACTGCATAGGGTTGATCTCACCGATGTTGGTTTATATTACTCTGGACTCGCGAGAAAAAAGGCCACGATTGAACAATGAGATGATCATTCATACGCATAAGCATTTTAGACCTATTTAGGAAATGATTGAATCAAATAAGACGAAATAATAATTTGTCCATGGTTTGTCCACTTGAGAGTGCTGTTCACCATGGATGCGTGAATAAGCTCTTACTGAAAAAGGCATTAAACTCGGTAAAATGTCAGCTTAGACGTTCGTTTAGAAAAGATTGAAATTTGGGTGATATTCCTAAAACAGGGTCTCTAAAGAGAGTTCAAAAAGAAAATTTTGCTTACCAGATCATTGTTTTCGGCAGGGTCAATATAGAAACTTGGAATTGACGTTAATTTAACAAATTGGTTAAGGCCGTCTCTTTTAACCAGGCCTGGGCAGATTGTTTAAGGAGGCCTTATTCCCCCCTTAATTAAGATAGGGAGCAATAAAGGCTTCAGGGATGGGTTTGGGGCGCAGATTTTTTAAATCAACACACACAAACTCGGTGGTGGCGGTGAAGACAGTCAACCCATCACCTACTCGAATAATCTGATAATGACGTTCTCTTACACAACAGCCTTTTTGTTCCCCTAACCAAGTGCCAATCAACAGTTCATCATCTAAATAACTCCCTGCATGGTAAAACATTCGATGTTCTTTAATCACCATAATTCGATTGAGTCGTTTTTGGGTATCGTGATTGATACCGACCGATTGGCTATGCAACCAGGCCACTTGTTCCATCCAAGTTAGATAGGTTTTATTGTTGACGTGTTGTAGAAAATCCAACTCATCGACTTGCACGGTATGGCCATGAATAAAAGGCTGGGACGATTGCCAATGCTGTTGCCGTTTCATAGGGTTCTCCTAAAGTTGTCCTGAAGTTGTAATTATGTTGGTTTTGGGGTGTTTTCGATTGTTTTTTAAGCGGTCTCAAGAATGCACATCAGGCGTTTTTTAGGTAGAATATACAGATTATAACCAAGATTAGAAAGAAGTAGGCTTATGTCGGGTAATACGCTAGGACAAAATTTCAAAGTCACTACCTTTGGTGAGAGCCATGGAATTGCATTAGGCTGCATTGTAGACGGCTGTCCTCCTGGTATGGATTTGTGTGAAGCGGACATTCAAGCTGAGCTTGATCGCCGTAAACCCGGCACCTCTAAACACGCAACGGCGCGTCGCGAAGATGATGAAGTGCAGATTCTGTCGGGCGTGTTTAAAGGTAAAACCACCGGCACGCCAATCGGTTTGCTAATTCACAATAAAGATCAACGTTCTAAAGATTACTCTAAGGTGGCGGAAACTTTTCGACCCGCGCACGCAGATTACACCTACACACAAAAGTATGGTCTACGTGATTACCGTGGTGGTGGACGTTCTTCAGCACGGGAAACGGCAATGCGCGTTGCCGCGGGGGCGATTGCTAAAAAATATCTTAGAGAGCGTTTAGGCGTAGAAGTGAAAGGTTACTTGTCTCAGTTAGGACCCATCATGGTTGAAAATGTGACTTGGCCATTCGATAACAGCAATGAATATTTCTGCCCAGATTTAGAGAAAACCGAAGAGATTCGTGCCTATATGGATGAGTTGCTCAAACAGAAAGATTCAGTTGGTGCAAAAATCACCATTATCGCCAAGAATGTCCCTGTGGGTTTGGGTGAGCCGGTGTTCGACCGTTTGGATGCTGACTTAGCACACGCCTTAATGAGTATTAACGCCGTTAAAGGTGTCGAGATGGGCGACGGTTTTGCGGTCGCTGCGCAACGCGGGACGGAACACCGTGATGAAATGACGCCGCAAGGCTTTGAATCGAATCATGCGGGCGGTATCTTAGGTGGTATTTCGACGGGTCAAGAGATCATAGCGCACATCGCGTTAAAACCAACGTCGAGCATTATGACACCAGGTCGCAGTATCAACGCGGCAGGTGAAGCCGTTGAGATGGTCACAAAAGGTCGCCACGATCCTTGCGTGGGGATTCGCGCAACGCCGATTGCCGAAGCACAGATGGCAATTGTTCTGTTAGATCATTTTATGCGTAACCGCGCACAAAATGGCGATGTCGTCCCACCGATTATGGATTTGGCACACGCGTCAGATTAAGTTTTCTTGTCACTCATAGAATAAAACGCTCATGCGGTTAAAATCCAACTAGACGATACAAATACAACGGAGTATTTATGAATCAACATAAATACTCCGTTTCTGTTTCTAGACGGATCTAAAGCTTGCTCTTAAAGCATTCAACCCCTAATCTCAGAGTCACTAATTTACCATTATGTCAGACGGTTCCTTTCAATCCACCCATAAACGCTTATCGCTACACTATTTTTTATATTTTAGTGTACTTGGTGCGTTATTACCTTATTTAGGGCTGTATCTACAGTCTCTGAATTTTAACCCAATTGAAATCGGTCAGTTATTGGCGGCTTTGCTCTTAACGAAAATTGTCGCACCAAATGTCTGGGGTTGGTTGGCCGATCGAAATGGTAAAACCATTCATTGGGTGCGTGTTGCCACAGGTTTAACTTTACTGACGAGCATGGGTTTAGTGGTCTTTGAAAGCTACTGGGGTTTAATGCTGACGATACTGGTCTTCAGTTTTTTCTGGCACGCTTCTTTACCGCAATTTGAGTCTTATACTTTTGGGTGTTTAGGCGATGAAAAGCACCGTTATGGGGATATTCGCCTTTGGGGGTCGATAGGTTTTATTGCTGCGGTGGTGCTAATTGGTTGGCAGATTGAAGTCTTCAGTGTTTCGGTTCTGCCTTGGGATCTGGTGTTTTTACTGGCATTGGTGTGGTTGAGTGCTTATTTAGTGAAGGAGGGTAAACGCCATCACGATAATGAACTGTCACTGGGGTTTTTAGACATCCTTAAACGGCCAGAAGTTATCAGTTTATTGATGGTCAGTTTTTTAGTCCAATTATCACACGGCGTTTATTACGGTTTTTTCACCATTCAGTTGAGTGATTTAGGCTACGATAAAACCACCATTGCATCATTGTGGGCTTTGGGCGTGGTAGCGGAAGTGGCCGTGTTCTTTTGGATGCGAAAAATTTTCAGTCGCTACACGGTTCGCTTTTTAATTTTGTTAAGTGTCTTTTTAACCTTAGTGCGCTGGCTAATGACCGGAACTTTAGATGATAGTCTATCGTGGATGGTTGTGGCGCAACTGCTGCATGCCGCAAGTTTTGGGCTATTTCATGCAGCAGCCATTCATTTAATTGATGACTACTTTACGGGTAAACACCACGGTAAAGGTCAAGCCATTTACGCTGCATCCAGTCATGGATTGGGGGGCGCTTTAGGCATGTTAATGGCAGGTTATGCCTGGGCCGCAGGGGGGGCTTTACTCGGTTATGTGTTAAGTGCTTTTGCCGTGTTGATCGCATTAGGCATTGCTTGGCGTTGGACTAAATGAATATTCAAAAACTGACCAAATAAGAGAATAAAAACCTTATAACATTGTTAAGATTGAGCCATCACACATTAAGAAGCAATTAAGGAGAAAAAGATGCGTTTATTACACACCATGTTACGAGTCGGTAACTTAGAAAAATCGATTGCTTTTTACACTGAAGTGCTTGGTATGACGTTACTGCGTCAAAAAGAATACCCAAAAGGCGAGTTTACGTTAGCGTTTTTAGGCTATTCTAACGAAGCGGAAAATACGGTATTAGAGTTGACCTACAACTGGGGTGTCACGGAATACGATTTGGGTAATGGGTATGGACATATTGCCATTGAAGTGCCCGATGTTTATGCCACGGCGGATGCGATTAAAAAGGTGGGTGGTAAGATTATCCGCGAAGCAGGACCGATGAATGCAGGCAATACGATTATTGCATTTGCCGAGGATCCTGATGGGTATCAGATTGAATTTATAGGCGAAGGCCATATTCGTACTTGATTTATGTGTCTCAATGAAATTTAGAGGCTTTTAATTGGAGTGATCACACTGTGATTTTTACCATTGATGATAGTGCCGTCAATACCGTTTCACACCTTATTCAATTATCGGTTGCTCCTGTGTTTTTGATTGCCGGTGTTGGGGCGATTTTGGGCGTATTTTCGCAACGTTTGGCCCGGATTATCGATAAAGTCGATAAGATCAATACCGAGCTACAGCAGTCACAAAAAGATCCCTGTATGTCTAAGAAAAGTGCTGGTGAACGAAGAGTCCAAGCATTAGAAATCCAACGAGTCTATTTAGAGAAGCGTTCTAGAAATATGAATTTTGCGATACTCTTGTGCACCATGACAGGGTTCTTAGTCGCATCGGTCATTATGGTTCTCTTTTTAAGTTCATTCTTTTCATTTAGTGGTGGCTTGCTTATTGCCAGTTTGTTTATATTGGGAATGACGACCTTTATGTTGGCCTTAACGCTCTTTTTAAGAGAGATTTATATGGCGACTCATTTTATGAGAATGCGCGGGTAGTCTTATTGGAGTGGGTTAATTTTGTCTGCTAAAAAGCACCTGGTCAGGTGCTTTTTTTATATCTAAATAAATAGGTTTCTGTTTTAAATCAATTGAGTTGCTCGACAATTTTCTCAAGCTTATCACCCATTGACTGTAACTCTTTAGCGGTGGCTTTAAGGTTATTTTTATGAGCTTGAATAATCTCTTTTAGGATTTCTAAGCCAATGGCTTCACCTTTAGGCGTAATTTCAACCCAATGGCTGCGTTTGTCATCTGGATCCGGAATTCGAATGATAAGCTTCAACTCTTCAAATTTTTTTAGTACCTTAGTGATACCACCAGAAGAAACAATTAAATTTTTATAAATCTCAGAAGGTTTCATGAGACCATTATCGGCGACCCTTAAAAGGGTGGCGAGAGTATCAAATTCAAGTGTAGTAAAGCCATGTGCTGCAAATATTTTTTCTGAGTATTGCATAATGCGTTTATGCGTTAAAAATAAATTAAGTATAAAAGCGTGCATTTCTGGCGCATCATTACAAAGAGGGCAGCGGTCTTTAAGGCTATTTATTGTCATGCATTAAGGCTCTGAGTTGTTTGTACAAAATATTGTATAAAAAAGCTTTCAAGAAAGATAGTTTTTCGATAGAATAATGTTTTAGATAGCTTTCTAGGAAGCTAGATTTCATTTACATTTAAAAGGGTCGATTATGAACCTGCGTGGTTTCCAAATACAGTTTTTGCTAAAAGGGTTCAGTTTCATCGCTGTATTATTGATGTTGTCTGCTTGCGATAAGACACAACAAGAAGGTGCGCCTTCCGCGAGACCCCTGCCTAAAGTCGCTGTGAGCATCGCTCAACCTCAATCCATTCCTAATGTCGTTAATTTGACGGGTCGTATAGAAGCCAGTTTGGTCGCTGAAATTAGACCACAGGTCACAGGTATTATTCAGCAGAGACTCTTTACTGAGGGAGGGTGGGTGAAAGCAGGTGAATCTTTGTATCAAATTGATCCGGCTTCTTATCAAGCAGAATATGAGAGTGCGTTGGCAGAAGTTAAACGAGCTCAATCTGTGTTAAAGAATGCAAAGTTAACCAGTAAACGTAATAAACAGGTTGTTAAAATTAATGCAATCAGTGCGCAAGATCTTGATAATTCGATTGCCGCTGAAACTGAAGCTAGGGCAAACGTCATTGCCACCCAAGCAGCATTAGAATTTGCCAAAATTAGACTTGACCGTACCGTTATCGATTCGCCGATTGCTGGAAAAATTAGTCGCTCATTGGTAACACAGGGGGCATTGGTCACTGAAAGTCAAACTAACCCTCTTGCAATTGTACAAACGATGGATCCAATGTATGTAGATTTTGCTTTGCCAGCGAATAACATGATGTCACTGCAACAGGCCATGTCGCAGTCAGAGGTGCCGCTGAAAGTCGATGTCACCTTGGATGATGGGTCGCAATATCCCCATCAAGGTTCTGTTAAGTTTTCTGAGTTTACGGTGAATAGAGAAACCGATAGTGTCGTGTTAAGAGCGGTTTTTTCGAATCCTGACTTTAGTTTACTCCCAGGGGCATTCATCAGAGGGCAGTTGGTTTTAGGCAACCGAAATCAAGTGTTTTTAATGCCCTCTACGGCTCTGTTTCGTAATGCCAAGGGCGGAGCTATGGTCATGGTGCTGAGTGCGGATCATATAGTCGGCGTAAAACCCGTCGTTGAATCAGGCCTTTTTGAAGGTCAATGGGTCATTACCGGTGGATTGAATGCTGGAGATCAAGTGATTACGAAAGGGTTACAGTATGTTCGTCCTGGCTCAAAAGCTGATATTGAAGTTGTGCCAGCCAAAGCTAATGCTAACGGTGCAGAAGCGTTAAAAGGAGCACACTCATGAAAGTGAGTTCATCTCCTTCTCGCGCCACCTTCGCGACCTTTTTTGTTAATCGGCCTGTATTTGCATGGGTCATTGCACTGCTCATTATGTTGGCAGGCAGTATCTCATTATTTAGCCTGCCTATATCGCAATATCCAAGTATCGCACCACCCTCTATTTCCGTTATTGCAACCTATCCAGGCGCTTCTGCCAAAACCATTGAAGAGTCGGTTACGCAAGTCATCGAAAATAAGATGAAAGGATTAGATGGTCTTTTGTATATGAAGTCGGCAAGTGAATCGACGGGTACGGCAACCATTACTCTGACATTTAATAATGATATTGATCCAGATTATGCTCAGACGCAAGTACAAAATAAGTTACAGCTCGCGACTGCGGCTCTACCTCCAGAAGTACAACGTCAAGGGATTCAGGTCAATAAGGCGGTTAGAAACTTCCTGATGGTGGTCGGCTTTATCTCTAAAGACAATAGCCAAACGGCGATTGATTTGGGGGACTATATTGCCACCAATATTGCGGATCCATTAAGTCGAGTCGATGGTGTGGGGGATATCACTTTGTTCTCTTCACAATATGCCATGCGTGTTTGGTTGGATCTGCCTAAATTAATTAAATACAATCTCACCTCGGTAGATGTGGTGAAAGCGCTACAAGCCAATAATGCTGTGGTGACCGCGGGTCAATTAGGTGAAGTGCCCGCGGTAGCGGGACAGCCCATTAATGCGACGATTAATTTGCAGGGTCGTTTAAAAACGCCTGAAGAATTTGCTCATATTTTGATTCGTGCAGATGAGCAGGGGGCAGCAGTTCGAATCAGTGATGTTGCACGGGTTGAATTAGGTGCGGAAAGTTATACCAAAATGGCACGTTATAAAGGTGTACCGGTTGCGGGTTTAGCGGTCAAGTTATCCAGCGGTGCAAATGCTTTAGATACCCAAGAAAATGTGTTAGCTAAACTGGATGAACTTAAGGTTTTTTTCCCGCAGGGAATGGACTATGTCATAGCTTATGACAGCACGCCTTTTGTAAGAGCC
Source organism: Thiomicrorhabdus arctica DSM 13458 (assembly GCF_000381085.1). GTDB lineage: Bacteria > Pseudomonadota > Gammaproteobacteria > Thiomicrospirales > Thiomicrospiraceae > Thiomicrorhabdus > Thiomicrorhabdus arctica. Next base: position 233,962 of record NZ_KB905899.1, read on the forward strand.
TCGATTGAATCGGTCATTCAAACCTTGATTGAAGCGATTTTGTTAGTGTTTGTGGTGATGTTTATTTTTCTGGGTAATTTTAGGGCGACCTTAATTCCGACCATTGCCGTGCCTGTGGTGTTATTAGGGACTTTTGGTGTCTTATCACTGTTTGGTTATTCAATTAATACCTTGACCATGTTTGCGATGGTGTTGGCCATCGGTTTATTGGTGGATGATGCTATTGTTGTGGTCGAAAACGTTGAAAGAGTGATGCATGAAGAGGGACTTTCCGCACCCGAAGCGACCCGCAAGTCCATGAACCAGATTTCCGGCGCGCTGATCGGGATTGGATTGGTATTAAGCGCAGTGTTTTTACCGATGGCCTTTTTCCCCGGTTCTTCTGGCGTCATTTACCAACAATTCTCAGTGACCATCGTTTCAGCGATGGTGATCTCGGTACTGACGGCCTTTATCTTAACGCCAGCATTGTGTGCCACTATTTTAAAACCAGTGGATCATAATGCTGAATCAAAAGGTTTATATGGTTGGTTTAATCGCGGTTTTGGTCATATTACCAATGGTTACATAACGGGCGTAAAGAGCATGATTCGTTGGCGTTATGTTTTTATTGTGTTTTATTTGTTGTTGGTCGTTGTGGTGACATTTTTATACCTAAGAACCCCGTCAGGCTTTTTGCCGAATGAAGACCAAGGCATGATGATGAGTCAAGTGATGATGCCTGCTGGCGCGACTCAAGAACAAACGTTAGCCGTGGTCAAAAAGTTGGAAGACCATTTTCTGAATGATGAAGCAGAAAATATCGATGCCTTATTCACTATTTTAGGGTTTAACTTTTCGGGCACAGGTCAAAATACGGCCATGGCATTTATTAAACTTAAAGATTGGAGTGAGCGATCAAATCCAGATCAATCTGTTACTGCAATGAGTGCGAGAGCGATGCAGAAGTTCAGCAAAATCAATGAAGCGAGGGTGTTCGCATTTGCACCACCACCGGTCATGGAGTTGGGGAATGCGGCTGGATTTGATCTCTTCTTAAAAGATAATGTCGGCATGGGACGTCAAAAGCTGATGGATGCACGTAATCAATTATTAGGTGCGGGGAATGCTCAACCAGGTTTGGTTGGCGTTCGTCCGAATGGTCAGGAACCTGCACCTACATTACAGCTGCAGGTTGATCGTGAAAAAGCGGCTGCATTGGGTCTATCGTTAGCAGATTTAAATAAAGCACTTTCTGTGGCTTGGGGAAGTGCGTATGTTGATGACTTTGTCTATCAAGGCAAAGTAAAAAGAATATTCGTGCAGGCTGAAGCAGAAAGTCGAATGACACCAGAAGATCTTCGAAGTTGGTATGTGCGTAATGACCAAGGCAAGATGGTGTCAGTGAGTGCGTTTGCTACCTTAAGTTGGGGGCAAGCTTCGCCTAAACTTGAACGTTACAATGGTCAGCCCGCAGTCGAAGTCATGGGGATGTGGACACCTGATGTCAGTTCAGGTCAAGCCATGGCGATGGTTGAGAACTTAGTGGATAAATTGCCTAAAGGAGTTTCAATTGATTGGACAGGTTTGTCCTATGAAGAGAAGCAGTCCGGAAAAATGGCGATGTATTTGTATGTATTGTCGATTCTAATCGTATTTTTGGTTTTGGCGGCATTGTATGAGAGTTGGTCTTTACCGATTTCGGTTATGTTAATGTTGCCCCTGGGTGTTTTAGGGACTTTAGTCGCTGCTATGCTCACGGGTAAGCCAAGCGATATCTACTTTCAGGTTGGGTTATTGACGATTGTCGGTTTGGCGACTAAAAATGCTATCTTGATTGTCGAGTTTGCCAAAGCGCAAGTTGAACAGGGGGTTGAGTTAGTCGAAGCGACGGTTCATGCTGCAAAAATGCGTTTTCGTCCCATTATCATGACCTCGTTAGCCTTTGGTTTTGGCGTTTTACCCTTAGCGTTAAGTAACGGAGCGGGTTCTGGTGCACATAACGCGATTGGAACGGGAGTCATTGGCGGGATGATTTCCGCAACATTTCTAGGCGTGTTCTTTATCCCGTTATTTTATGTATTAGTTCAAAAGCGTTCAAAGAATAACAAAGCTGACGGACAAGCTTTAATAAAGGAAGTTGAATGATTCATCACAGGTACCAACATATTGTTTTTGCACTCGTTATGTCGTTCATGATGTCTTTTATTATGTCTTTTGTGATTACGTTTTTTAACTTAGGCTGGGTTGACGATTTTATCACGCTCTGGCTTAAATCTTGGGTGTTTGCTTTTGCCGTGGCTTTTCCAATAATTATGGTAGTTGCACCTCTGGTTAAAAAAACCGTTTCGATACTGATTAAAACACCGTAGTTGGCTTTAGCGCTGAAGGTTCGGTTATAATTCGTCCAAAATGAAAGTGTTGAAAACATTATTAAGTAACTTGTTATAAAAGGGAAAACATCATGTCTAAATTTGACAATGTCACAGTATTAAAAGAAGCGTCTGTCTATTTTGATGGCAAAGTCACCAGTCGAACAATTCTGTTTGCTGACGGTTCTAAGAAAACGTTAGGCATTATGATGCCGGGTGAGTATAAATTTGGCACTGAGTTAGCTGAAAACATGGAAATGCATTCTGGTGATGTCGAAGTGTTATTGCCCGGTGAAACCGAGTGGAAAGCGATTCCAAATGGCACAAGTTTTTATGTCCCCGCGAACTCTAAGTTTGATATTAACGTTAAGCACATTGCAGATTACTGCTGCTCATATCTTACGGAATAACGTTTAACTAAGATGTTTGCGAGCATCATTTTGTAATGCATTTAACCCAATTGACCAGGCCTGGTCAATTGGGTTTTTTAATGGATGTCATGCTGTCATAGTAGGCTGAAGTCCAAATAAAATTAGGTTTTTTCTTGCAAGGAAAGTAAAGACTTATTCAAAATCATGCCCTTTGTTGTCTCAACCGATCTTTGTGACAAAAGCTTCTTTAGAACACATTCGCCAAGTTGTTTCAATAAAAAAGCCCTAAAGTTAATCCCCATTGTTTGCTGCAGAGCAACGGTTCATAACCTGTACTTTTAGTTGGTTGATAAACGGCGGTTGTATTTTTATGGCTTTTTTGCAATGACCTGAATCACCGCGCCAGTACCCGTGTGATGCGTACCTTCAACGACATCACGTTCAATTTCTTGAATAAGAGTAAACTGTAAGCCGTTAAGTTCTTCAGTTAATTGTACTGTATTCATGGTCATATCTGCCGTTGTGGGACCACCAGTCTTATAGTTTAATTGGTCTGGAGTATAGGCTTCTAACAACATGACACCATCCTGTTTAAGACTGGTAACGACTTTCTGATGTAAGGCTCGTCTGATATTAACCGGTAGGTGGCAAAAGATAGAGACGATTCCGTCCCATTTCGCTTCGCCCAGTTCGTAATCGGCTAAATCGGCATGAATGAATTCTATAGAAACCTGGTTTTCTTCTGCCCATTTGCGAGCTTTTTGGAGGCCTACTGCAGAACCATCAACAGCGGTCACGGAGTATCCTTGTTTCGCAAGAAAGACTGCATTTCGTCCTTCTCCTTCGGCTAAACAAAGAATCTTACCTTTGGGGAGAAGGTTAAAATTTTGTGTTAAAAATTCGTTAGGTTTTGTGCCATAAATGTAATTTGGTGCACTGTATTTTTCATCCCACATTGGATCTCTCTCTTGGGTTATTATGATTAGTATAAGAGGGGTAGTCGTCTTAAAGACGCTTCAAATAACCATTATAAACAAAAGCGGGCAAAGAAAAACAGATCAGACAGCCAAGCTGACTAAAGATTAGAAAGAGAGATTGCTTTTAGAGAGTCTGAATTCAATATCTTTGTTTTGTTAAATAAAAACGGTCTGGAAAGCATTTGACTGAATAAACAGGATAGCCAGTAAGCGGCTTAAGCGACTCTTTCATCAAACCATACGCGCAATAGTAGCGAATCGTTTCAATGCCTACGTTAACTTGTTTTACGGTATTGTTAATAATTAAGTGGTTCGATGGTTATATACAAGCTTTTTACATTGAGTGGAGAACGACTTTTGGTTATTACGATATAGTCATTCGGACAAAATGGAGTGGGTCACTACCAAAAAGCCGCGGTGATGGCGATGAACAAATTTAATACGGTAGATACAATGCCCATGGGCAGAAGCGAAAACCCTGGCGTACCTGTCGGCGTTTCAGGTTGTGCATACTTTCGATGCCATAAAGCCAAAATGGTGACCATCGTGGCGCCGATCGCCATGATAAAAAACCAGTTACGAATTTCACTTGCAGATTCAAAAAATAAAACATACAAAGAAAATGGCCCTCCTACCCAAAAGAAAATAAGATATGCGGTACCAATTATTAATCCTATTAATTTACCCATCATCGTTTCACTTTTCTTGTCGTTGCTTAAGTGGCTTGTTTTTATTTTTCATACGTCGAGCTTTGGCTTTAAAGAAAAAGTGTACTGAAAAATGTAGCGCAATAAGAAGTATAAAGAAACCCATAGCAATCTCGCCAATATGATGAATCCACATAATTGATTCCCTATAAATCGTTGATTATCCGATAATTGTACTGCGTTTTTGGTAAAATTTGCAGCACTTTAAATCTAGGAGTTTCCATGAGTCACCCAAGTCAGCCATTTCAGTGGCAAACCTATAAAAATGATACGCTGTCCGGCATTACGGTCGCTTTGGCATTGGTACCCGAAGCAGTGGCTTTTTCATTTGTCGCTGGGGTTCACCCGTTGGTCGGTCTGTATGCGGCAATTATCGTAGGTATGATCACAGCCATCTTTGGTGGGCGTCCAGGGATGATTACCGCTGCCGCCGGTTCTTTGGCGGTCGTTATGATGCACTTGGTGATGGAACATGGGGCTTCTTTTTTATTCTTAGCGGTCATTATGATGGGCGTTATGCAAATATTCATTGGATTGATGAAGTGGGGGCGTTTTATCCGCATGGTGCCGAGTTCAGTTATGCTTGGTTTTGTGAACGGCCTGGCGTTGATTATCCTCGTGGCGCAGTTCACCCAGTTTAAGGATGTCAATGGTGCGTGGTTAACGGGCGATAGCCTGAATATCATGCTCATGATTATTGCGTCAACCTTAGCGATTATCTACCTCCTGCCTAAGATTACCAAAGCAGTGCCATCGGCGCTAGCAGCGATTGTACTGGTCTCTATTGCCGTTATTATGTTTGATATTAATGCGATTACCGTCGGAGATAAAGCCTCCGTTTCCGGCACTTTAGAGTCTTTGATTTACGGTGATGGTGTCGAGGGTGGTTTTCAAGGTTTGAGTTGGTTAACGACGTTACCTGAAGGCTTCTGGAGCTTAGAAACATTATGGATTGTTCTGCCTTATGCGGTGATTTTAACCATTATAGGCTCGGTTGAATCTTTATTGACCATGACCTTGATTGATGACATTACCAATACACGTGGTAAAGGTAATAAAGAGTGTATCGCTTTAGGTGCGGCAAACTGTACCGCTGGTACGTTTGGTACGATGGGGGGCTGTGCGTTGATTGGTCAGTCAATGATTAACGTGAACTCTGGTGGAACAGGGCGTTGGTCAGGTATTTCAGCCGCTTTAGGGTTGATGGTCATTGTTTTAGTAGCCTCTTCTTGGATTGAAATGGTGCCGATAGGGGCTTTGATTGGTTTGATGTTCTTTGTGGTTATCGCAACGTTTAACTGGTCTAGTTGGAATATCATGCGTGGCATGAGTAAGGCGGATGCATTTGTCATGGTGTTAGTCACTGTTCTTACCGTCATGTTTGATTTGGCGGTAGCTGTGATTGCCGGGGTCATTGTGGCCGCGTTGGTCTTTGCATGGGAGCATGCGCAACGTGTAATGTTGGAACAATCATTAGAAGTCATTAACGGTAAGACGGTTAAAACATATAAAGTGCAGGGGCCATTATTTTTCGCCTCTGCCAAAAACTTTATCGATATGTTTGATCCTAAAAATGATCCAGAATGTGTCCAAATCGATTTTATGCACTCGCGAGTATATGACCATACCGGGATTGAAGCGATTGATTCATTAACCAAAAAATATCAAGAAGCGGGTAAAAAATTGGTGCTTAAACACTTGAGCCCAGAGTGTCAAATATTGTTACATGCGGCTAAAGACTTGGTGGAAGTCAATGTTTCGGAAGACCCACATTATCACGTATCGACGAGTGGTAGAAAGTAGGACCTCTGTTACTCATGTTGATTTATAAAAAGCGCCTTAGGGCGTTTTTTTTATGTCAGGCAATGAATTCTTGTATTGCGACGAGTAGAGCGAATGGGCAAAACACATTGGTACATTGTTTGTTTTAGGCTTTAATTTTAAGTGAGAGATCACGCGAGAACCGATGCAAAAGATGTTTGAAATCGAATTTTGTAATGACAGTCGGTTTGGCTTGTTTGTGAAAGCCACTCACCTCCTCTTCTAAAGAGAGTCTTATCTTATGCAGGTAGAATTATCTATTTACACGGATTTTTTGTATAGTATCCAATAGACAACGTACGTTGTCGATCATGATGATTTCCTATTCATTACGGAGTTATGGAGTGCACAAAGAGCAAAGAGAATTTTTTAGATTTGATGTTTCGCTCCCCGTCTATTTTGAGCCAATGGGGTCTTCGGGTGCCTGTTTACAGGTGGATAAAACCCAATTAATCGAACCCCGTGAAGCAGAGCGTTTGGATGCAGCAAATAGTCAATTAGAGTCTCTCTTTGAGGATGAGGTTCATCTTCAAAATGGGGGGGTGCAACTGTTTGATGAGTTTAACCAGAAATTGGCATTTATGGCTTGGTTGGTAGAATCTATTGTTGAAGGTAAAAATCCAACCGCGCATCCAGAATTTCAGCAAAAAAAACATGAGCAAGCCCAATACAAACGCCCAGAAGGTAAAGGGTCATCGAAAATGATTCCGTTGCTACAAGCATTTTATCTTAGTATTGATAATGCAATTTTAGAATGTGTAGAGGTGGTTGATAAAAGTATCAGTGGCCAGGTCTTTATGTTTCACATGCCCATAGGCTCTCTTTTCAGCAGTCAGGATTATATTGCGAATTTGGAGGTCATCGCCAAACAAGGAAACTGGCTGGCGAGTGTGATTGAAAAGCTTATTTTTAAATTTAATTATTACGAAACGCTTTTAAATAAACTTAAGCGAGCCTATCAAAACTTATCTGAATATGAGAAATGGCCAGTTGAACGCATCAATTTAGCCGCGGGTGGATTCTCACTCATGATGAAGGAAGACTATCAGGTAGGGGAAACGCTCTGTGCTTTATTTCTAATGGACGAGCAGTTTGTATTTTCCCAAGCAGAGTGTGTTTTTGTGGAAAATAATAGGACTGGCAACACACCTGTCAGAGATGGCAAGCGGACGGCATTTAAGTTCACGTGCATCGCCGCCGAAGATGAAGCACACATTGTGCGTTATTTAATGAGTAAAGAGTTAGAGTTAAGATCCCTTGAGTAAGGTGAGAAAGAGTCATGTCAACTCATAAAAAGCGTCAAGGGCAGTATAATGCCATCCCCCTTAAGCAAGATAGGCAACAAATCTGTGTTTGTTATGATGTTTATTCCGACGAAATTATAGAGGCCATCCAAAAGGGTGCTGACAGTGTCGAGAAGGTCAGTGATCTCACTTATTCTTGTCAGGGGTGCGGCAGTTGCCGTTTTAAAATAGAGGGCTTACTGCAAGGCATCGTTTGCGTAAGCCGTGAGTAAACTCGAGTGATTTAAACGATATCAATTTATGTGGTTTACGGAATCTTATGTCGATTTAATAATGACCAGGCCTGGTCATTATTAAATTCAAGTGACTAGCTGTTTATAGAGAGTCAATTGGTTGTCGTTGTCTGCGCTGTGATTGTACTTGCTGCCACGCAATCGTTACAAAGAGCAACAGTCCAGCACTCACTGCGATAGAGGCTGATATTGAGCTGTCTAGCCAGAATGCTAAAGCATATCCTATCAATACAGCAAGCTGAGAATAGCCTACCGCCATCCATAACATCGCTTTTAAAGAGCGTGCTACCAGATAGGCACTGCTGGCAGGAATCACCAATAACGCCACCACTAAAATAGCTCCGACCGCATCAAATGAGGCAACGGTTGTCATCGAAACCAAAGTCATTAGAAAGTAATGCCAAAAAATAACATTAATGCCTAAAGAGAGTGCCAGGCTTGGATGGAAAGCAATGGTTTTTAGACGATTAAAGCTGATGATGATACTGCTTAACACGATTGTAAAAACAATTCCAATCCCCCAAAAAGCGCGCGGACCAATGTCAAAGCCGGATTCGGCAGCGAGATTGCCGATATAAATCGTGTCGAAGGGTACAAAAGCGATTTCACCATAGAGAACACACTCTTGGTCTAAATCAATCTGTCCCGCATAGAGCGATATCAAAATAACGCCTATGGCAAAAAATAGGGTAAAAATGATCCCTATACTGGCATCACTTTGTAATTTACCGACGCGATGTAAACTGTCACTTAACCAGGCGGTCAATAAGCCGATAATGACCGCACCGCCGAGCATGATCGGTAACGCTCGACTGTCGGTAATAAGATAGGCGAGCACGATGCCTAATAAGACGGAGTGACTGATGGCGTCGCCTATTAAGGCTTGTCTGCGCAAAATTAAAAAGACCCCTACCAATGCACAAGATGCAGCCACTAAAGCGGCCGTGGCGATAATCCAAATATCATTTGTCATTTAGATTCTCCAGGGATCGTTGAATTTGAGCTTGGAATCAGGTTGCCATGCGGATCGGATTGACTATTGGCCAACTCTTCTTGCAACTGTAACTCTTGCGACTCCGTCAAAATGTGTTCAATGCGCTCCGCTTGTTGGTGCACCTGTTGCGGCGTTAACTCTGCATGTTCAGTTAAATAGTTTTCCCACAAACGATGGCGGCGTGTCAGCTGCTCGGCCAACTCAAAACCACTGGTTGTCATTTCAAACCCTTCGGTTGAGGACGTTATGAGAGCCTTTTTGCAGAGTTGTTTCAACGTGCTCTGTAAACTTTCAAGTGGCATGCTTCTAAGCGCTTGGATATCAGCAAGATTGAACGTTTTGTGTTGAAAATTTTTACGTTCCAGTAGTTTATATAGCGTACGTAATATATTCTCTTCGGCGACTTTTTTGCGCAATTTTTGATGTTCAGTATAGCGTTTTAGTAAACCTTTCTCTGGGGCAAAGAGCAAAGAGATAATAAACAAAGCCGATAAACTGACCACCATCCAAGGGCCAGTCGGCATCGCGGGTGCCAAGTAGGATATTTGCGTGCTAATAATGGCACTTAAGCCACCTAAGAGTGCTGAGATAATCAGGATATGTGAAAGTTGATTGCTCCAAAAACGCGCGGCGGCAACAGGGGTCAATAGTACTGCGGCCATTAAGACCACGCCAACAAGCTGCAAGCCGACCACCACCGACATGACAATCAATAAAGCTAATAGAAGTTCATAACGATTAACGGCAATGCCGATGGTGCGTGCGTAGGTGGCGCTAAAAGCGATGAGACGGAACTTGTGAAAAAAGAGCACGACACAACTCAGAACAAACAGTGCGACATAGGCCAATAGCTTAATGTCTTTTTGAGTCATGGCGGCCGCTTGACCAAAAAGGATTTTATCTAAACCACTTTTATTGTCGACTTCCAGTCCCTGAATATAAGAGAGGAGCATCAAACCCAGTGCGAAGAAAAACGACAAGGTAATGGCCAGTGCGGCGTCCGCTTTAATTTTGGTATTTTTTGGTAACCAGTCAATTAAAAAGAAACCGAGAAAACTACTGGTCACCGCGCCTAAAAACATCACTAAGGGGTCACGGCTTTCAAACAGCAGAAAAGCCATCATGACACCTGGCAGTGCGGCATGTGCCAAGGCGTCACCTACCAAAGAACGTTTGCGTAGAAAAGCAAAGCCACCAATCACCGAGGCACTCATACCCAGTAAAATACTGCCCACCAATACCCATAGTAAATTGATGTCATCAAAAGACCAGAAGGCTAGCCAATTCGTCCAGACAGTCGGCGTGTCAAGCAAGGTAAATGCGTCCATTATTTCGTCTAATCCGTATCGTGGGCTTTATTCAGCTGAGTGCGGTACATCTGCTCGGTTAAATCATTCAATAGCGAGAGGCGGCCACCGTAGGTTTTATTAAGATTTTCTTTGGTCAGAACTTCCTCCACCGGGCCAGCGGCAATCAGTCGTGCATTGATAAAAATAATCCAATCGAAGTATTCGCCGACCGTGTTTAAATCGTGATGTACGCAAACAATGGTTTTACCTTGCAATTTTAGTTCTTTAAAAAGTTCGATGATGGCTTGTTCGGTGGCGACATCGACCCCTGCAAATGGTTCATCCATTAGATACAACGTGGCTTGCTGGGCGAGGGCACGAGCCAAAAAGACACGCTGTTGTTGTCCACCTGAGAGTTGGCTGATCTGGCGATTTTTAAAATCCCACATTTTAAGGTCTTTCAGGGCTTGCTCGGCAATATCGATATCCAGTTGACTAGGACGTTGCCACAATTTAAGTTGACCGTGCCGACCCATCAAAACGACATCTAAGACATTGATTGGAAAATCCCAGTCGATCTCTTCACGTTGCGGCACATAAGCAATGGCTTGACGTTTTTTATCGAGTGATTCACCAAAGAAGCTGGCCTGGCCTTCAATGTTTGGTTCCAATCCCATTATTCCTTTGAGAAGAGTGGATTTACCTGCTCCATTGGGTCCGACTATGGCAATCGTTTTGCCTTCTGGAATCTCAAAACTGACATCGGTCAAGACCGGTTTATGGTGATAACGCATGCTTAAGTGTTGGACACTCAAAGGAGAGGGTGTATGTGTGTTTGAATTAGGTTGCTTCATAGGTAAGCCCTTTAATATGGCACTTTAAAATGACACTGTTTTAAGGTTGTGGTTTTGTGCTTTTAAGGGCATCTACAATGGTCTTTACATTGTGTTTTACCATGCCAAAATAATGGCCGGTTGGCGTACCGGTTTGACCCATAGCATCGGAATAGAGCTCGCCACCAATACTCAAATTATGGCCCTCGGCTTTAACACCGGCAACAAGCGATTGGATAAAACGAGGAGAGACACTGGATTCTACAAAAACAGCTTTAATATTGTTTTTTACAATCAGATCTTTTAACTGCTTAATGTCTTGCAGGCCAAATTCAGATGCGGTACTGATGCCCTGTAAGCCTTCCACCTGCATGCCATAAGCACGACCAAAGTAGCCAAAAGCATCATGGGCGGTAATTAAAATACGCTGAGCTGGTGGGATACTTAAAACTTGGGTTTTTATCCATTGATGCAGTTGTTGCATTTCAGCAAGATAGAGCTGGGCATTGTCAGCATAGGCCTGCTTATTTTTTGGATCTTGTTGTTGCAAAATTTGTAATACCCGTTGTCCAGCTTGTTGCCAAAGGCTCAAGTCAAACCAGATATGTGGGTCAGGAAAGTGACCGTGTTGTAGCAGTTGCGTCCTCGGAATCAAACTACTGACGGCAAAAACAGGTTTTTTACGCGCCATTTTCTCAAAAATGTCCTGCATCTTGCCTTCAAGATGTAAACCGTTATATAGAATAATGTCAGCTCGACTCAGTCGACGTAAGTCGCCTTGAGTGGCTTTATATAAGTGAGGATCAACACCACTGCCCATTAAAGACGTGACCTCAACATATCTACCGCCAATATTTTGCACCAGGTCGGCAATCATCCCAGTGGTGGTGGTAACCTTTAGTTGAGCTTGAGCTGAAAAGCTTAACAGCAGTATACACAAGCCAATAAAACTAAATAAATTCTTTAAAACTCGGCTGGAACTCGAGTCTGTAGTGTGGCTTATGGTGCTGTAAGTCATTAACGGTTGTATAGGTTTTCTCATTAAAATATTATTCTCTACCCTGTTTAATCTTCGGTAAAATCAGTTGACTAAGGCATGGTTAAATAAAAAATTAGTCTTGGCTAATAAATGTAAGGTCTTCACTATATCATGAAACCTTAATCATGAAAAGAATCCACGAAATGTGCAGGCTATTTATCATGAGTTGAGTGTGGATAGAAGGGTAAATATTGGCTTGTAGAGTGGGGAGAATTCAGCAATCACCAGAGATAAAGTGTTTTATCCCTGGTGAATAGAGATTTAAAGCCTAAAAATTGGGCGTTTCTTAATTTTAGGTGCCGATTTTTGCGTCTTGGTCAATTGCACCATCACTTCTGTATGTGTGGTGTGTGGAAACATATCAATAAGACCGGCTTTTGTCAGACGATAACCTTGTTTTTCCAGTTCTTTAATGTCACGAGTTAAAGTCGCGGCATTGCAAGATACGTAAACGATGATTTGCGCATTAAGCAGTCCCAGTGTTTTGCACAAATCAAATGCGCCTTGACGACCTGGATCTAGCAGGATACGGTCGTATTGGTTGTTATGGAACCAAGGCAGTGGACGCATATCGTTAAATAAATTGGCTTTATGGAATTTAACATTCTCCAGTAGGTTGAGATGTGCATTGTGATTTGCGACATTCACCAAGGACTGCTCGCCTTCAATGCCGACCGCTTGGGCAACGTGCTGAGCAATGGGTAGCGTGAAGTTACCAACGCCACAAAATAGGTCTAATACCTTATGAGAAGAATCGAGCTTTAGCCAAGCGATCGCCTGCTTTACCATGGCTTTATTCATCTCAGCATTCACTTGGATAAAGCCGTCTTTTGGGAATTCAAACGTCAGTCTTGTCGGAGTTAGATTCACTTGGGTATCGAGTTGGTAATAAGGTCGGTCTATTGAGCTTGATTCTTTGTCCCCTGTTTTTTCGGTAGAGCGATTAATAAAAATACCATTGTCCGCTTCTACAAAAGTAATCTCTTTATATGCACGGCTGGCGGTATCTAATAGTTCTGCGCGATTTTCTTGGATGGATTGGTTTAAAGCAGGGCTCAATACGGGACAGTTGGTAATGTCTATAAGTTCATTGGAGGCTTTTTGTCTAAACCCTAAGCGGGCGATTTTGTCCTTTTTACTAATCACTAACCCTAAACGAGCGCGTCTGCGGTACCCCTCGCCATTTCCAACCAATGGTTCGGCTATTTCACACTGTTTGGCATCGACCGCTTTTGTCAAACCCATCATAAAGTTTTGACCTTTCAATAAACGTTGGGCATCTAATGAAAGGTGTTGCAATTGACAGCCACCACAGTTTGCGTAGTATTCGCAAAATGGCTCAACCCGTTCATTCGAGGGGGTTAAGATTTGTAAATATTCGGCTTCATCAAACTTGTCTAAAGATTGAGTGATTTTGGCTTTCACACGGTCACCAGGCACAGCCTGATGAACAAAAATGGTTTTGCCATTATGGCGAGCAACCCCGCGACCATCGTGTGTCAGTCCGGTAATGTCTAAAGAGTCAATCAATGTATTTGGCTGGATTTTTGGGGTCATAGGCTTCCGCGGTTTAAATTTATTTGGGTTACGTTTCAGTAGGTGTTAGGTCAAAAAGTACTTTTATAAGCTGATCATAAACTTACATGGTTTTGGATAACCGTAGCATTATGCTTATAGACGGTTTTCGTTAGTCAATGCCTAATAGCTTATGAGTCTGTAAGCTCAGTTTCCATTGCGGGTGCGTTAAGCAATATGTCAGGGCTTGTTTAATATTTTGTTTTGTGACCAAAGGATCCTTGTCATCCATAGGTTGTAAATAGAAGTAATCATAATTCAAGCCAGCCACTTTCTCAGGCATTAAATCTGGCTGAGGGTAAACCAGTTTTAACTCATGACCCGATTCTAAGATCAAGGGAGCATTGGCTTTAGGGCTCATACAAATCCAATCAATATTTTCGGGTGCCGATTTGGTGCCATTGGTTTCAATGGCAATCTCGAATCGATGTTTGTGTAGTTGGTCGATGAGTAATTTATCAACCTGTAAAAGCGGTTCGCCACCGGTAATGACGACAAACGGGTGCACTTTGGCTATTTCACCTTCTGAGTCTTTAGGCCAAAATTGTAAAAGGTGCTGGCAAAGCGCTTCTGCATCTGCAAATTTGCCACCATTTTGGCCATCCGTGCCAATAAAATCGGTATCGCAAAATTGGCAAATGGCCGTGGCGCGATCTTCTTCACGGCCAGTCCATAAGTTGCATTTACTCATTCGGCAAAAAATAGCAGGGCGACCGCTATGGAATCCTTCTCCTTGTAAAGAGTAGAAGACTTCTTTTACCGAATAACTCATATTAACTTTCCTTTTGCCTGAAATGATTGATTGGTGCGTGTATTTTACTATTTAGATTAGGGTGTGAAGTGATATAATTTATGATTATTTTTTAATATTTACACGGGTTGGGTTAAGCGCGATGTCAGCAAAGACTTTATACGATAAATTGTGGGATGCACATATAGTGCGTCAAGAAGATGATGGAACGGCTCTGATTTATATCGATCGCCAGTTGCTGCATGAAGTGACTTCTCCACAGGCGTTTGAAGGTCTGCGTATGGCGCATCGTACGCCATGGCGTATTGATACCAACTTAGCCACACCAGATCATAACGTGCCAACCACCGATTTAAGTAATGGGATTGCAAGTATTACCGACCCGGTTTCTCGTATTCAGGTCGAAACGTTGGGTATGAATACCCGTGAATTTGGGATTACCGAATACGCGATGGGCGATATTCGTCAAGGTATTGTGCATGTCGTTGGGCCTGAGTCAGGTGCAACTTTACCAGGTATGACGGTGGTTTGTGGTGATTCTCATACGGCAACTCATGGCGCTTTGGGTGCATTGGCACACGGTATCGGTACCTCTGAAGTTGAGCATGTGTTAGCAACTCAGTGCTTAATCCAGAAAAAAATGAAAAATATGCTGGTTAAAGTCGACGGAAAGTTATCTGCTGGGGTGACCCCAAAAGACGTCGTACTGGCCATTATTGGTAAGATTGGTACGGCTGGCGGTAATGGCCATGCAATCGAATTCGGTGGACAGGTGTTTCGAGATATGTCTATTGAGGGGCGTATGACGGTCTGTAATATGGCGATTGAAGGCGGTGCGCGTGTTGGTCTAATTGCGGTGGATGAAAAAACAGTCGAATATGTTAAAGGTCGTACTTTTGCGCCAAAGGGCGAGCAATGGGATATGGCTGTGACGGCTTGGATGGATTTAACCTCCGATGCTGATGCTGTGTTTGATACCCTCGTAGAGTTAGATGGTTCAATGATTGAACCGCAAGTCACTTGGGGTACATCACCTGAGATGGTTTTAGATGTGAATGGCAGAGTGCCAAATCCGGCGAACGAAATGGATGCTGTGAAGGCGGACGGAATTCGCCGTGCTTTGGCTTATATGGGGCTAGAGGCGGATATGGCAATTAAAGACATTCCTGCTGAATATGTCTTTATCGGGTCTTGTACTAATTCACGTATTGAAGATCTTAGAGCCGCCGCAACCGTACTCAAAGGTCGAAAGATTTCCGATAAGGTCGAGCTGGCTTTAGCGGTGCCGGGTTCGGGTTTGGTTAAGCAGCAAGCGGAAGCTGAAGGGTTGGATAAAATTTTTATTGAAGCGGGTTTCGAATGGCGTAATCCTGGCTGTTCAATGTGTTTAGCGATGAACGCAGATAAATTGCCGACAGGTAAGCACTGTGCGTCCACTTCAAATCGTAACTTTGAAGGGCGTCAAGGCGCAGGTGGGCGTACTCATTTAGTCAGTCCAGAAATGGCCGCCGCCGCCGCCATAGCAGGTCATTTTGTTGACGTGCGTGATTACATCTAACCGAGCAGGAGTGGAGAGATAAGATGGAAAAGTTTATAAAAAAGACCTCGATTGTTGCCCCGATGGATCGTGCGAATGTAGATACCGATGCGATTATTCCTAAGCAGTTTTTAAAATCAATTAAACGCTCAGGTTTTGGTCCGAACTTGTTTGATGAGTGGCGTTATGAAGATGTTGGACAACCGGATTCCGATAACTCAGCTCGACCATTACGTAAAGAATTTGTTTTGAACCAACCGCGTTATCAATCTGCTCATATTTTACTGGCACGTGAAAACTTTGGTTGTGGATCAAGTCGTGAACACGCACCTTGGGCATTAAAAGATTACGGGTTTGATGTGGTTATCGCACCAAGTTTTGCGGATATCTTTTTCAATAACTGCTTTAAAAACGGCATTGTTCCGATTGTGTTAGAAGAAGCTGTCGTGGATGGCTTATTTAAAGACGTTTTTGCCACAGAAGGCTATCAGCTAACCGTTGATTTAGCAGCGCAACAAATTATTAGGCCTAATGGCGAAGCGATTTTATTTGAAGTGGACACCTTTAGAAAACACTGTTTAATGAATGGTTTAGATGACATCGGTTTAACATTGGCGTATCAAGATGACATTAAAGCTTACGAAGTCAAAACGAAAAAAACCACACCTTGGTTATTTAACTAAGAGTATGCATTGAGTTGGACAGGTCGTAAGATTATGAAAAGTAACCAGGCCTGGTCAGTCACACAACAGAATTTAAATTTAAAGAAGTAAGAGTTAATGATATGACACAGCAAGTATTGGTTTTACCAGGAGATGGAATCGGCCCAGAGATCACTGCAGAAGCCGTTAAGGTTTTAGAAGCATTGAATCGATCTGATAATTTAGATATTGTCCTGTCTGAAGATTTGGTCGGTGGTGCCGCTTATGATGTACATGGTGTGCCATTGTCTGATGAAACCATGGCCAAAGCACAAGCGGCCGATGCGGTTTTATTAGGTGCTGTTGGTGGGTATAAGTGGGAGTCATTAGATATCTCCGTCCGTCCTGAAAAAGGTTTGTTACGCTTGCGCTCTGAGATGCAGTTGTTCGCTAACTTACGTCCTGCTTACTTGTTTCCTCAGTTGGCAGATGCGTCAACGTTAAAACCAGAAATCGTTGCGGGGTTGGATATTTTGATCGTCCGTGAATTAACGGGTGGGATCTATTTTGGTCAACCACGTGGGATACGCACTTTAGAAAACGGTGAACGCCAAGGGTACAATACTTACGTTTATAAAGAGTCTGAAATCAAGCGTATCGCCCATGTTGCTTTTCAAGCGGCGATGAAGCGTAATAAAAAATTAACGTCTGTTGATAAGGCCAATGTATTAGAAGTGACTGAGCTTTGGCGTGAAATAGTCGATGTCGTTGCTAAAGAGTACCCAGAAGTTACAGTGAATCACATGTACGTTGATAACGCCGCGATGCAGTTAGTATTTAATCCGAAACAGTTCGATGTGATGGTCACAGGTAATATGTTTGGTGATATCTTGTCGGATGAAGCGTCTATGTTAACAGGCTCAATCGGTATGTTAGCATCAGCTTCTTTAGATGCGAATAATAAAGGGATGTATGAACCAAGTCATGGCTCTGCACCTGATATTGCAGGGCAGAACTTGGCAAATCCATTAGCCACAATTTTATCGGCGGCGATGATGTTACGTTACACATTAGGTCGTGAAGATTTAGCGGTTAAAATCGAAACAGCGGTCTCTAAAGTATTAGATCAAGGGTTGCGTACTGGAGATATCTGTTCTGCTGGCATGACTCAAGTCAGTTGCAGTGAAATGGGTGATGCCGTTGTTGCAGCGCTTTAAGATCCTAGTGGTCGGACGGCTTTCGTTCAGATGAGAAACCATTTTACGATTACCATTAGTGATGTATATGGCACACATGAGTATTCGTTTAAACAGTTTATCCGTAAGTTTATATGGATTCTATTTGCGGTTTTCATTGCTGTTTGGACGGTGGGTGGCATTTCGATTTGGTGGTTAAATCAAAAAGCAAATAATGATGAATTGGTGCATAAGGCTTCCGTAAAAGCATTTACAGCAAGTTTAGAAAAAACACGTTCTGACTATGAAAGTCTGCTTGTTGAAAAGACTAAGTTAGAGCAGGACTTTTTGAGTACTCGTTCTCAGATCGCATTTTTAGATCAAGCGTTGCAAGGCCTAGAGGAATTGGTCGGCGAAGGGGATTCTGAATCCGAAGTGGATGTACCACCTTTGCCTCTCGATGAACGGGTTAAACGCGTTCAGTTAGATTCTTTAGGTAAAAATATCATGATGAGCATGGTACCAAGTGGCCCTGCTGTGGCGAATTATAGAGGACTAAGCAGTAAGTACGGACGGAGGATTCATCCGATTACCGGTAAAATTCACTTGCATGGTGGACTTGATTATCGCGGTAAAACGGGGGCTGCGGTTATCGCAACGGCTGATGGTGTGGTTAAATATTCTGCAATGAATGAAGAGAGCGGTTTTGGTAACTTAGTGACTTTGGTGCATGCCAATGGGTTTATGACGCGTTATGGGCACTTAAGCAAACGCACTGTAAAGCTCGGTGACTATGTACGAAAGGGCGAAAAAATTGGTGAAATTGGCAATACTGGGCGCTCTACTGGTCCGCATTTACATTATGAAGTTTGGTTTTTATATAAACGACTCAACCCTCAGGCCTTTAATGACTGGTCCTTAGGGAAGTACGATAAAATATTCACAAAGGTAAAAGGGGTTCCATGGGGTTCTTTAAGTCAAGCCGTCGACATGCTCGTCAAGAAGGTGGAAAAACAATTATTGCTGAAGGGTGTCTCATTAGCGGTGAAATCGCCGATTTAAAAGGAGCTTTGCATATTGATGGCCGTATCGATGGTCTTATTGATAGTGGTTATGATGTGTCTATTGGTGAATCAGGGCATGTTACAGGCTTGATTAAAGCCAAGCAGATTGTGTTGAGTGGTGTTCTCGAAGGTAAGGTTGCTTGCGAAAGTATTGATATTTTAGCGACGGGCAAACTTGTTGGCGAGTTGATCTGTGGTGAATTCACGCTAGAAACTGGCGGTAAATTTATTGGCCAGAGCCATGAGATGACGGAAGACGGTATGGCTGTAAGTTTGCCTGAGACCTTTGAAAAATTGGGTAATATGACACAAATGTCTGTCTTAGAAAGAGTCGCCTTAAATAACCAAAGTAATCAAGCTAATCAAGATGAACAGGTGGATGAGATGGCTGAGACGTCTCAAGACACTCACCAGTGATCATTTCATAAATTATGTTTTTTTGAAAAAAGCATACACATTTTAAGATTTGCTCAAGATGAGCATATGCATCGTAATCAATTTTTCAGAGTAGGTTGATTTGCTAGACATAAAACTGCATTACGGTGAAATAATATTGAAGGGTAAAAAATGACTAAGTTATACGATATTGCTGTTGTGGGAGCAACGGGTGCAGTGGGTGAGACAATATTAAAAGTACTGCAAGAGCGTAATTTTCCTGTGGGCAACTTATACCCATTAGCGAGTAGCCGTTCTGCAGGTAAAAAGATCCTGTTTGCAGGTAAGTGGATTAAGGTTTTAGATTTGGCAGAGTTTGACTTTTCACAAGCACAAATTGGCCTCTTTTCACCGGGTGCTAGTGTCTCTAAAATTTATGCCCCTAAAGCGGCAGCAGCAGGGTGCATTGTGATCGATAACACTTCAGAATTCCGTTATGATGATGATGTCCCATTGGTCGTACCTGAAGTGAATCCTGATGCGGTTGCCGGTTACAAAGCGCGCGGTATTATCGCCAATCCTAACTGCTCAACAATTCAAATGATGGTGGCTTTAAAGCCTATTTATGATGCCGTCGGTATTAAACGCATCAACGTTGCAACCTATCAAGCTGTCTCAGGGACAGGTAAAAATGCGATTGAGGAACTTGCTAAGCAGACGGCTAACTTATTGAATATGAAGCCAGTAGAAATCGAAGTTTATCCTAAGCAAATCGCTTTCAACGTGATTCCCCAAATTGATGTCTTTATGGAAAATGGCTATACCAAAGAAGAGATGAAAATGGTCTGGGAAACGCACAAAATTATGGGAGACCCTAATATTAAGGTCAATCCAACAGCCGTGCGTGTACCTGTGTTTTTTGGTCATAGTGAAGCGATACATATCGAAACGGACAGAAAAATTACAGCAGCTGAAGCGAAAGACTTAATGAAAGCTGCAGAAGGTAT
The DNA here is from genome assembly GCF_000381085.1 of Thiomicrorhabdus arctica DSM 13458. Classification (GTDB taxonomy): domain Bacteria; phylum Pseudomonadota; class Gammaproteobacteria; order Thiomicrospirales; family Thiomicrospiraceae; genus Thiomicrorhabdus; species Thiomicrorhabdus arctica. Next base: position 254,006 of record NZ_KB905899.1, read on the forward strand.
TGTTTTGATAGATGAGCATATCGATGGTGGTTATCCTACGGCCGTGAGTGATGCCGCTGATACCAATCCAGTGTATGTTGGCCGGATACGTGAGGATATCTCGACTGAAAATGGTTTGAATATTTGGGTAGTTGCAGATAACGTGCGTAAAGGCGCGGCAACGAATACGATTCAAATTGCTGAATTACTGATTAAAGATCATATTTAGCCGGTGATTAAAATTGCACTGGGCATAGAGTACCAAGGTACTCAGTACTGTGGTTACCAGCGACAATTGGATTGTCCAACGGTTCAGGGGAACTTAGAACAGGCTTTGTCTAATATTGCCAATGAACCGATTGCACTCACCTGTGCAGGTCGCACCGATACGGGTGTACATGCTGTTGGTCAGGTAGTGCATTTTGAAACCAAGGCAATACGACAGTTAAAAGCTTGGGTTCAAGGGGCAAATACAAAGTTGCCATCTGATATTCGTATTAGCTGGGCCAAAGAAGTTACAGAAGACTTCCATGCACGTTTCTCAGCGGGCTCTCGGCAGTATCGTTATGTGATTTATAATCGTAGAGTGAACTCTGCGGTCTTAGCCAATAGGGTGACATGGATTTACGACCATTTGGACGTTGATAAAATGCACCAGGGGGCGCAAGCGTTATTGGGTCATCATGATTTTAGTTCCTTTAGAGCCTCAGGTTGTCAGGCAAGTAACGCATTGCGAACAGTGGAATCAGTCTCGGTATCGCGTAAAGGAGATTTTGTCTTTATCGATATTCAGGCGAATGCGTTTTTACATCACATGGTGCGCAATATTGCAGGGACATTGTTTCAAATCGGTTTATCTGAGAAACCAGTGGAGTGGGTTGCAGAAGTGTTGGCCTTAATGGATCGAACCAAAGCCGCGGCGACAGGGCCTGCAACAGGCTTGTATTTTGTGAATGCATTTTATCCAGAAAAATATGGAATTCCTAAGGTGGCTTTAGATGAGGTGCTGTGGCAGTGAACCAGAAGAATCAAAGAACACGCGTTAAAATTTGCGGATTAACCTCTAAGGAAGATGCTTTATTGGCAGTGAATAACGGCGCAGATGCCGTTGGTTTAGTATTTTATGAACCCAGTCCTCGTCACGTGAATATTGACCAGGCCTGTTCAATTGCAGAATCGATTCCTGCGTTTGTGACCAAGACAGCCTTATTTGTGAATCCGGACGCTGAATACGTTAAAGCGGTATTAAGATCGGTTAAAATTGATCTCTTGCAGTTTCACGGTGATGAGAGTCCTGAATTCTGTGAACAATTTGGTCTGACCTATATTAAAGCCGTCAGAATGCGTGAAGGGATTGATTTAGTGGCTTTAGAAAAGCGTTACAGTGGGTCAGCAGGCTTGCTATTAGATGCTTATAAAAAAGGTGTGCCGGGGGGTACCGGAGAACAGTTTGATTGGGCAAGTATTCCAGCAGGGATCGCTCAAAAAATTATTTTAGCGGGTGGTTTAAAGGCTGAGAATGTCCAGAGAGCTATCCAGCAGGTCGCGCCTTGGGCGCTTGACGTCAGTGGTGGAGTAGAGGCTTCGAAAGGAGTAAAATCCGCTGAAAAAATACAAAAATTTATGCAACAAGTTATGAGGTCAGTCCAGTGACAATTGATTATTCTAAATACCCTGATGAGCACGGTCATTTTGGTCCTTATGGTGGTACTTTCGCGCCAGAAACGTTAATGGCCGCATTGGAGCAACTTAGTCAAGAATATGCCAGTGTTAAGAACGATCCCGATTTTTTAAAAGAGTTGGCTGAAGATTTACAAAACTATGTAGGGCGTCCTACACCTTTATATTATGCAAAACGTTGGTCAGAATCTTTAGGCGGTGCAAAAATCTATCTGAAGCGTGAAGATTTGAACCACACTGGCGCACATAAAGTGAACAATGCAATTGGTCAAGCCTTACTCGCAAAACGTTTGGGCAAAACACGTATTATCGCTGAAACGGGCGCAGGTCAGCATGGCGTTGCCAGCGCGACCGTAGCCGCACGTTTAGGTTTGGAATGTGTCGTCTATATGGGGGCGGATGATATTGTTCGTCAAGCTCCGAATGTTATGAGAATGAAGATGCTGGGTGCGACTGTGATCGCTGTTGAGTCTGGTTCACGCACGTTAAAAGATGCATTAAATGAAGCGATGCGCGACTGGGTGACCAATGTGGATGATACTTTCTATATTATTGGTACGGTTGCTGGACCACATCCTTATCCTGCTATGGTGAGAGATTTTCAGGCGATTATTGGTCGTGAAACCAAGCAACAATCCTTAACACAGGAAGGTAAGTTACCGGATGTTTTGATTGCGTGTGTGGGGGGAGGATCTAATGCCATTGGTTTATTTTATGAATTTTTAGGCGATGACAGTGTCAAAATGGTTGGGGTTGAGCCGGGCGGTTTAGGTCTAGAGACGGGCAAGCATGCAGCGCCTTTATGCAAAGGTTCTCCGGGGGTTCTCCATGGCAATCGTACCTATTTGATGCAAGATGAAAATGGTCAAATTTTAGGTACACACTCAATATCCGCGGGCCTGGATTATCCAGGTGTGGGTCCTGAACATGCTTGGTTAAAAGATATCAAACGCGTTGAGTATGTCTCGATTGACGATGAAGAAGCGTTGCAAGGCTTTAGAGACCTAACCAAATATGAAGGTATTATTCCGGCACTTGAGTCCAGCCATGCAATTGCCTATGCGACCAAATTGGCACCGACCCTATCTAAGGATCAGGTCATTGTGGTTAACTTGTCAGGTCGTGGTGACAAAGATATGAATACCATTGCACAAATTGAAGGCTTTGAGGTTTAAGCGATTGGGGTTCATTCAGGTTAAACCACCGTCAGTCACGATTAAATGAAGTCTTTTTTAGGGAAATAGTATGAGCAGGATACAACAAAAATTCGACGAATTGAAAAGAGTCGGTAAGACGGCTCTAATTCCGTATATTACCGCGGGTGATCCCGAGCCAAATGCAACCATAGATTTAATGCATTTGCTCGTTCAAAAGGGTGCAGACATGCTTGAATTGGGTGTGCCTTTTTCAGACCCGATGGCCGATGGCCCTGTGATTCAAAAAGCCGTCGAACGGGCGTTGCGTCATAATGTCAGCTTGGATGATGTCCTTGAGTTTGTCCGCGTCTTTCGTGAACAGGATAGTGAAACCCCGATCATTTTAATGGGCTATCTAAACCCGATTGAAGCCATGGGTTACGAAGCGTTTGCCAACGCAGCAAGTTCTGTAGGTGTGGATGCGGTATTGACCGTTGATATGCCACCTGAAGAATCTCAAGGTTATTTACAGGCACTCAGTACACATGAATTAGATCGTATCTTTTTAGTTTCTCCGACTACGCCGGAGAGCCGTTTAAAGTCCGTTAATGAAAAAGGCAGCGGTTTTGTCTATTATGTTTCTTTAAAAGGTGTGACAGGCTCAAAAGAGTTAGATACGGCGGATGTTGCCAATAATATGGCACGATTACAGGCTAAATTAAAAATACCTATTGGCATTGGCTTTGGGATTAATAATGGACCAATGGCGTTTGAAATGGCAAAGCTTGGCGATGCTGTGGTGGTGGGTTCTTCGTTAGTCAAATTAATAGAAGCCAATGAATCCAAAGGGCGTTATGATATTCATCTTGCCATTGGTGAAAAAATGGCAGAATTTCGGCACGCGATAGACAGAGCCGATGCACTTAAAGGTCAGGAGTAGACATGAGCTGGTTTGAAAAAATTTTACCAAGTATTAAACAAGTTACGGAACGCAAAAAATCCGTGCCCGAAGGCTTGTGGACGAAGTGCCCTAAGTGTGAAGCGACCCTTTATCGTTCTGAAGTTGCGCGCAATAAAGAAGTCTGTCCTAAGTGCCAGCACCATATGCGTTTAGGAGGTCGTCAGCGTTTGCATGCCTTTTTGGATGAAGGCAGTTTCAAAGAGACGGCTGCGAATATTTCACCTGTGGATGCGCTTAAATTTAAAGACATTAAAAAATATAAAGATCGAATCGCGGCTGCCCAAAAAGCCACGGGTGAGAAAGATGCTTTAATTACGGGTGTCGGAACAATTAATGGCCTAGAAGTGGTCACGGCGGCATTTGAATTCAAGTTTATGGGTGGCTCAATGGGGTCGGTTGTTGGCGAGAAGTTTGTGCGTGGTGTCAATGAGGCGATTGAACGTCAATGCCCATTTATCTGTTTCTCAGCCAGTGGTGGTGCGCGTATGCAAGAAGCGTTGTTTTCTCTAATGCAGATGGCGAAGACCAGTGCTGCGTTAGGCCGCTTACGTGCAAAAGGATTACCATTTATTTCGGTATTGACTGACCCTACTATGGGAGGTGTTTCAGCCAGTTTTGCAATGTTAGGGGATTTGAATGTGGCAGAACCTAAAGCATTGATTGGTTTTGCAGGACCTCGTGTTATCGAACAGACCGTTCGTGAAAAACTGCCCGAAGGATTTCAACGCAGTGAATTTTTGCTTGCTCATGGGGCGATTGACCGCATTATTCACCGTCATGAATTAGCGAATGAATTGTCTGATATTTGTAAGATGTTACTGAACAAATCGGCTTAATTTATTTGAGTGGTGAGTCACATTATCAATGTGTAATTATTTACCTCAATCCCGTACTACGCGGGGCAAAGATTTAAAAATATGATAATTCCAAATCGTCATTCTAGTCTAACGGACTGGGTTGATTGGTTACTTCAATTACACGCTCAAGAAATAGACCTTGGCCTCGACCGAATTCGTTTGGTAGCGAATGCTATGCAATTGACTAAGCCCGCTCCATTGGTGATTAGTGTTGCTGGCACAAATGGCAAAGGTTCGAGTGTTGCTTTATTGGTTGCGATTCTCAAAGCCGCTGGACATCAAGTTGGCGCTTATACTTCTCCGCATATCCAGTTTTTTAACGAACGCATACAGATTAACGGTAATCCGGTCAGCGATGATTTAATCATTGAGGCATTTGTCGCGATTGAAGAGGCAAGAGCACAAACTAAATTAACCTATTTTGAGTTTTCAACCTTAGCGGCACTCTATCTCTTTAAACGAGCTCAGTTAGAGGTCGTCGTACTTGAGGTAGGTTTAGGCGGGCGCCTGGATGCCGTCAATATAATCGATGCAGATGCCGCTTTGATCACTGCGATTGATATTGATCATGTCGATTGGTTAGGAGATGATCGCTCTGTTATCGCCACAGAAAAAGCCGGTATCATGCGCCGTGGGAAACCTGCTGTTTGTTCAGATATGAATCCACCAGCCAGTTTAATGGCTTATGCAAATGAACATGCCGTGCCGTTAAGCCAGTTTAAAGTTGATTTCGATGTCCTGGTAAATGACCAGGCCTGGTCGTTTACATGGTTAACGCAGCAAAATGGTGTACAGTTGAAAGGCACATTAGACGACTTACCTTTTCCAGCCCTCAAGGGGGCGTTTCAACTGAATAATGCGGCAGGGGTGATTGCGCTTTTATTCAAATTTACGGCCATATTACGAGTGGATCGTAAAGCGATTAATTTAGGCTTACAACAAGTCAGTCATCCTGGTAGATTGCAATCCCTAAAGATTGGCGCTCAGTCCTGGTTAATTGATGTTGCACATAATCCCCAGTCAGCTCTGGCGTTAGCGACTTACTTACAGCAACAACAAGCCAAGCATACTAAATTACAATATTTGTCTCTATTTTCGGTATTAAATGATAAAGATGCACTGCCAATGGTTCAACAGATAGCGCCTTTTGTGTCTACTTGGTTGATTGTTGACTTAGAGATTCCTCGAGCAACTTCAGTTAACGCTTTACGTGTCTTATTGAAGGCGGCAGGGGTTGAAGATTTAAATATCATCACCAAGAAGAGTATGGAGGATGCAGTTTCTTATGCAAAAAGCTGTGCTGTAGAAGATGTGTTAGTTTGGGGCTCATTTTTTACGGTATCTCAAGTATTAGCCAGTTTAGCCGTGAAAAAACCCATTTCAAAAACAGAGAAAGCACATGGATGATCTGAGTAAGTACCGTATAACAGGTGCTTTTCTTTGGCTTTTGGTACTGGTGATTTTAGTGCCTAGTTGGTATGGAAATCCCGTCAATTTTCATCCGGATGGGCATCAAAGCGTTGTGACTAAAGGGGAACGCCCTTTAGTAGAGCATATTTATGAATTACCTGTGCAAGCGGCCCAAAAGCAAGCAGAGATTCAAAGCAGCCCGGTGGCGAACAGTCAAACTACAGATAAAGACGCGGTCGTTAAGTCGATTAAAGAATCTAAAAGCACAGTGGTTGACAATCCGTTAGTTTCTAACGATCCAAAGAAGATGGAGCAAGCCTCTTCCCCCCAATGGATCGTCAGAATTACAGCCTACACAGAGATCAAGAAAGCCAACGATTTACGGGGGCGTCTTGAGTCTGATTATGCAGTATGGATTAAAGAATTTAAAAAAAGTGGAACTTATTCAGTGCGAACAGGACCTTATCTTTCTAAGGTCAAAGCTGAACAAGATAAACAAAAATTAGATAAAATGTTACGAACGAATGCAGAAGTCGTGCAACTTAATTGATCAGTGAGACGCTGAACAAAAATTTTTAAGTAAGAGAGAGTGTGCAAAGATGTGCGGTATTGTTGGGATTGTATTGGCTAACGGCCAAACGGTTGGTCAAGAGATTTATGACGCTTTAACTACGTTACAACATCGTGGTCAGGATGCCGCTGGTATTGTGACGTGTGACCAAGGACGTTTTTATCAACGTAAAGAGAACGGCATGGTTAAGGATGTGTTTCGCACACGTCACATGCGAGATTTGCATGGCAATATCGGAATCGGTCATGTCCGCTATCCAACGGCAGGATCTTCTTCAAGTGCAGAAGCGCAGCCGTTTTATGTTAACTCTCCTTATGGAATCGCAATGGGGCATAACGGTAACTTAACCAATGCTGATGAGTTGGCTCAGGATATTTATCGCCAAGACTTACGTCACCTTAATACCAATTCAGACTCTGAAGTGCTCTTAAATATTTTTGCACACGAGTTGATGCAACAGAAAAAACTGTTTATTGACCATGAAGATGTTTTCAATGCGGTGCGGAATGTGCATAAACGTGTGAAGGGGGGGTATGCTGCGGTCGGTGTTATCTCTAATATCGGTATTGTCGCTTTTCGCGATCCTTTTGGTTTGCGTCCGGTCGTGGTCGGTAAACGTGCGAATGCAAATGGTTTTGATTACATGGTGGCTTCTGAATCCGTCGCTTTAGATGGTTTGGGTTACGAGTTGTTAAAAGATTTGGCACCTGGAGAAGCGGTCGTCATTACCGATTCCGGTCAGATCTTCTTTCAGCAGTGTGCTGAAAAGCCGAAATTATCGCCTTGTATATTTGAGTTTGTTTATTTTGCACGTCCTGATTCAATGATTGACAATATTTCCGTTCATAAGTCTCGTTTACGTATGGGTGAAAAACTTGCTGATAAAATTCTTAAAGAGTGGCCAGATCATGATATTGATGTGGTGATGCCGATTCCAGACACCAGTCGCACCTCGGCATTAGAGTTGGCCTCTCGATTAGGTTCTCCATATCGTGAAGGTTTTATCAAAAACCGCTACATCGGACGTACCTTTATTATGCCTGGACAGCAGTTGCGTAAGAAATCGGTACGCCAAAAATTGAATGCCATTGGTTTAGAGTTTGAAGGTAAAAATGTCTTATTAGTCGATGATTCGATTGTTCGTGGTACCACCTCTGCTCAAATTGTAGAAATGGCTCGTGAAGCGGGCGCTAAAAAAGTCTATTTCGCCTCTGCGGCACCTCCGGTTCGTTTTCCTTATGTTTATGGAATTGATATGCCGTCGCCAACAGAGTTGGTTGCGAGTAATCGAACGGTTGAAGAAGTGGGCAAAATTATTGGTTGTGATAAATTAATCTATCAAGATCTGGAAGATTTGATTGAAGCGGTCGGGGTGGGTAATGAAGAAATTTCTGAATTTGACACCTCTTGTTTCAGTGGCATTTATGCCACAGGCGATATTACGCCTGAATATTTAGCTTCTATAGACAGTGCTCGCAATGATGATGCTCAAGCAACTAAACAGGCTTCTGGCCAGGAAACGGTTGGAATTTACAACGGTAACTAAAGGGGTGGCTAGGCTGTCGTTGAGTTTAACCAGGCCTGGTAGCGTTACTGTTTTTAATGATAGAGAGTTATGATGAATTCATTTGATATTGAAACATTAGCTGTTCGTGCCGGTTACGACCAAACGCAAGAGCAAGAAAATAGTGAGGCGATTTTTCCGACGTCTAGTTTTCGTTATACATCTGCAGCTCAAGCAGCTGCACGGTTTAGCGGAGAAGAGAAAGGGAATGTTTATTCTCGTTTTACGAACCCAACCGTTCGCGCATTTGAAAATCGTCTTGCGCTCATGGAAGGTGGTGAGGCATGTGTCGGCACATCCTCAGGCATGGCAGCCATTCTCTCAACTTTTATGGCTTTATATGAGTCAGGTGATCATGTTATTTGCTCACAAAGTGTTTTTGGCACCACCAAAGTTCTGTTCAATAAATACCTAGTCAAATTTGGGCTGGAGGTTACGTTTGTCTCGCAGACGGATACTTCAGAATGGAAAAAGGCGATTCAGCCAAATACTAAGGCGTTCTTTTTAGAGACCCCCTCTAACCCTCTGACAGAGATTGCAGACTTATCGACCATAAGTGCTTTGGCCAAGGCCAATGGGTGTTTATTAATTGTTGATAATTGCTTCTGCACACCGATTCTGCAAAGACCTTTAGAGCAAGGTGCTGATATAATTATCCATTCCGCTACAAAATTTCTAGATGGTCAAGGACGAGGAATTGGGGGTGCCGTGGTTGGTTCAAATGAATTAGTTGATGAGCATGTACGCGGTTTTATGCGAACGGCCGGACCTTCAATGAGCCCCTTTAACGCATGGATTTTTTTAAAAGGTCTGGAAACGTTACCTATTAGAATGGCAGCACATTGTCAAAGTGCGCTGCAATTAGCAGAGTGGCTTTCTTTGCACCCTGCTGTAGAGCAAGTTTTTTATCCTGGATTAAAGTCACACCCACAGTATGAGTTGGCTTGTAAACAGCAGTCTGCTGGTGGCGGCTTGGTGAGTTTTAAAGTGAAAGGCAACCAAGCTGAAGCATGGTCGGTCATTGATCATACTCAAATGGTATCAATCACGGCAAACCTAGGGGATGTTAAAACCAGTATTACTCATCCCGCAACCACCACACACGTTCGCGTAGAGCCTGATGCGAGACTTAGGGCGGGTATAACGGATAACTTAATACGTCTGTCAGTTGGTTTGGAGTCAATCGAAGATATTAAAGCAGATCTTGCAAGAGGTTTAGATCTATTGAGATAGGTCGGTTTTTGCAGAGCCTTCGCTAAGTAATAAAGTGGTTACTTAGCGGGTTGATGAGTGAAATTCTTTATTCTGATTTCGCTCTTCTCTTGTGGTTGTTCAACTAGTTTCTAGGCAGTGGCAGTTCAGTTTCATCGTTCTGGCGGTAGATAACACAGATTTTACCAATGGTTTGAACAAGAAGTGCACCACTTTCTTTCACAAGGTGCTGAACAATCTCTTTGCGTTCATCACGATCTGCACTGGCGATTTTTATTTTAAGAATTTCATGATGTGCAAGGGTGCTTTCTAGCTCAGCCATTAGACTTTCTGTCACACCGTTAGCACCAATCATTATCATTGGATTTAAACCGTGCGCGATGCCACGTAGATATTTTTTTTGATTATTGGTAAGTTTTTCTGGCTGGCTCATTGAATATTCCAATCATGGTCATTATTAATTAAATAGTATTTGTATATTGTAGTTGAAAACGAATTATGGCGAGAAGTAAATCGAGCGACGTTTGGTTAAAAGAGCATTTTAACGATCCATACGTTCAAAAGGCAAAGCTAGAAGGCTGGCGTTCGCGTGCAGTTTATAAGTTACAAGAGATAGATGACAAAGACAGCTTGTTTAAACCGGGTATGTGTGTCGTTGATTTGGGCGCGGCTCCAGGCGGCTGGTCGCAATGGACGACACATAAGGTTGGCAATAAAGGCGAGGTTTTTGCCTTAGATATTCTGCCCGTAGAGCCTTTTGCTGGAGTGACCTTTATTCAGGGTGATTTTAGAGAGGATGAGGTCTATGATGGCTTATTGTCAGCTTTAGCCGGACGCGATGTTGATGTGGTTATGTCCGATATGGCGCCGAATATGAGTGGGAATAAAGGGGTAGATATTCCCCGTGCCATGTATTTAGTTGAATTGTGTATTGAACTTGCTGATCAGGTATTGAAGCCGAATGGTGATTTATTGATGAAAGTCTTCCAGGGGGAAGGTTACGATCAATTGTTAAAAACGCTGCGGTCAAAGTATCAAAAAGTCATCACACGTAAGCCAGATTCTTCTCGTGCACGAAGTAAAGAAATTTATTTATTGGCGCGAGGCAAAAAGGCTTAAGAAATGCTAAGGCCTAGTTTTTTAAGCGCGTCATAAGTTTTATTTATGAAAAATATGGTAAAGTAGCAAGATTGGATTAATTTAAACGAAACTTTTCGAGGGGCGCGGTGCCCTTCTTGGAAAGATCTTAGAGAGCGGTTAAGGGTAGTCAATGAAGAATGATATGCTAAAAAATGTATTGGTTTGGGCGATTGCGGCAATGATATTGATGTCTGTATTCAATCATTTCAGTAGTAAGGGGCAAAGTGCTTCTAGTCGTCTAGATTATTCTGATTTTATTGATCAGGTTCAGCAGGGGCAAGTCAGTAAAGTGAATATTGAAGGTCCTACGATTCGTGGTGTTTATATCAGTGGCGATTCATTTACAACCTATAACCCTGGTGATGCCGGTCTAATGGGTGATTTGTTAGACAATCACGTTAAGATTACGGCACAACCGCCAGAGCAGCAAGGCGTGTTGATGCAGATCTTTATCTCATGGTTCCCTATGTTGTTATTGATTGGGGTGTGGATTTTCTTTATGAAATCCGTCGGTGGCGGTATGGGTGGTAAAGGTGGCCCAATGTCATTCGGTAAAAGTAAGGCTAAAATGCTAACAGACGAGCAGATTAAAGTAACCTTAGATGATGTAGCGGGTGCAGATGAAGCTAAGCAAGAGGTTGGAGAAATTGTTGATTTCTTGAAAGATCCTGCTAAATATCAAAATTTGGGAGGCAGTATTCCCCGCGGTGTGTTGATGATCGGACCTCCAGGTACCGGTAAGACGTTGTTGGCGAAAGCAATTGCTGGCGAAGCACAAGTACCATTCTTCACCATTTCGGGATCTGATTTTGTTGAAATGTTTGTTGGTGTAGGTGCTTCTCGTGTACGTGATATGTTTGAGCAAGCTAAGGCACATGCACCTTGTATTATCTTTATTGATGAGATTGATGCTGTTGGCCGTAAGCGTGGTTCGGGTATGGGCGGCGGAAACGATGAGCGTGAGCAGACATTGAATCAATTATTGGTTGAAATGGATGGCTTTGAAGGCAATGAAGGTGTCATTGTTATTGCTGCCACAAACCGTGCAGATGTTTTAGATAACGCATTACTGCGTCCTGGCCGTTTTGATCGTCAGGTGACGGTAGGTTTACCGGATATTCGTGGCCGTGAGCAAATATTAAAGGTTCATATGCGCAAAGTGCCTGTGGCAGATGATGTTAATCCATCCTATATCGCTCGAGGTACGCCTGGATTCTCTGGTGCCGATTTGGCTAACTTAGTGAATGAAGCTGCACTGTTTGCAGCAAGACTCAATGAAAAGTTAGTGACTCAGAAGCACTTCGAAAAAGCCAAAGATAAGATTCTAATGGGGGTTGAGCGTAAGAGCATGGTCATGAACGATAAAGAGCGTAAAATGACCGCTTATCATGAAGCTGGGCATGCCATTATTGGTTGGTTAGTGCCAGAGCATGATCCTGTTTACAAGGTTAGTATTATGCCTCGTGGCCGTGCATTGGGTGTGACTATGTATTTGCCTGAAGAGGATTCTTATAGCTACAGTAAACAAAAGCTAGAAAGTCAGTTATCAAGTTTGTATGGCGGTCGTATTGCTGAAGATCAAATTTATGGTCCTGATATGGTCACCACCGGTGCGAGTAATGACATAGAACGCGCCACAGCGATTGCTCGTAATATGGTTACCAAGTGGGGTATGTCTGATGATCTAGGGCCTTTATTATATGAAGAAGAAGATAATGGCAGCTTCATGGGAACTTCTCGTAATGCGAATGTTTCAGGTGAAATTTCAAAACAAATTGATGTGGAAATCCGTAAGCTCATTGACCGTAATTACCAACGCGCCCAGAATATTCTTTTAGAGCGTGCAAGTGAACTTGAATTAATGGCTGAAGCATTAATGACTTATGAAACGATTGATGCAGATCAGATTAAAAACATTATGGAAGGTCGCCCATCAGGTGAACCTAAGGATTGGAGTGACTCTAATGATGATGGGACTTCCGCAACACCGGGTGAAGCAGCTCCTGAAGAGGTGATTCAAGATAACCCTGGTAATGATAGTCGTTCTGATGATTTAAGTGGTGATGGACCAGTTGTAGAAAATGGTGAGCCTAAAGCGCCTTAAGTTCTGAATAAAGTCATTTTAGGGCCTAACGAAACCCCGTTGAATCGGGGTTTTTTTTTGAATAGGAAAAGTCATGTTTAACATTAAAGCATTAATTGACGAAAAATCATCAACTCAAGATGGCATGCCTCTCGTAATGGGTGTTTTAAATGTTACTCCAGACTCTTTTTCAGACGGTGGGCGTTTTGTCACTCAAAATCAGTTTACGCAACATGTTGCAGAGATGGTTTTAGCGGGCGTTGATATTATTGATGTCGGTGGAGAGTCCACCAGGCCTGGCGCGATTAAAATAGGGCTTCAACAAGAGTTAGATCGTGTATTGCCAGCGATTGAGTGGATTGCCGCACGTTACGATACGCCCCTCTCAATTGATACCTATAAACCTCAGGTAATGAGCGAAGCGGTTAGCGGAGGTGCCGTGTTGATTAATGATGTCAATGCATTGCAGGCGGAAGGTGCTATTGAATGTGCTATAAATTCCGGCGCTACGGTTTGTTTAATGCATAAATTGGGTGAGTTTGCTACGATGCAGGATACGCCTGAATATCAAGACGTGGTAAAAGATGTTTGTGACTTTTTATTAGCTCGTGCAAACCTGTGTCAACAAGCGGGAATGGATAAAAATAAAATTATCTTAGATCCAGGGTTTGGGTTTGGTAAGACTTTAGCGCATAATAGCGAGCTATTCGAAAATTTAGAGCGTTTCGTCTTGTTGGGGTATCCTCTTTTAGTGGGGGTCTCCAGAAAGCGCATGATCGGTGATATTTTAAATGCAGCTGCTGTAGAAGATCGAATTGTCGGTAGTGTGGCCGCAGCGGTTTTAGCGTCGCTTAAGGGGGCTCGTATTGTGCGAGTTCATGATGTTAAAGAAACGGTTGAGGCTTTACGGGTCACAATGCATTTAATGTAGCGTTCGTGTGTTTTACATAAAGAGTTGAGAGAGTATGCAGAGTAAGAAGAAATACTTTGGAACGGATGGGATTCGCAATCGTGTTGGTCAGGGAATGATTTGCCCAGACCAAGTATTAAAGCTTGGTTGGGCAACCGGAAAGGTCATGCGTGAACGTGGTGAAAAAACGGTCATGATTGGCAAGGATACGCGTATTTCTGGCTATATGTTTGAGTCAGCTCTGGAAGCGGGTTTTATTGCTGCGGGTATTGATGTGTTGTTGTTGGGCCCTATGCCAACGCCAGCGGTTGCATATCTAACTCAGACCTTTCGTGCAGATGCCGGGATCGTGATCAGTGCATCGCATAATCCTCATTATGATAATGGCATTAAGTTCTTTTCGGCCACGGGGAAAAAAATCAGTGATCAGATTGAATTAGCGGTCGAGGCGGCTTTCGAATTAGATATGGAAGTTGTCCCTTCGGAAGAGTTGGGAAAGGCACGTCGAATAGAAGATGCGGCTGGTCGCTATATAGAGTTTTGTAAAAGTACCTTTCATGGTAAACACAAGCTAGATAATTATAAGATTGTAGTAGATTGTTCACATGGTGCGACCTATCACATTGGCCCACATGTGTTTGCTGAATTGGGTGCTGAAGTGATTACCATTGGTGCAGAGCCTAATGGAGTCAATATCAACCAGGAATGTGGTGCGACCCATCTTGATTTGCTGCAGAAAACGGTCATAGCAGAAGGCGCCGATTTTGGGATTGCTTTTGATGGTGATGGCGATCGAGTCATGATGGTTGATGAGCAAGGCGGGATTGTTGATGGTGATATTATTTTGTATATCCTGGCAACAGTGTTGCGTAATGACGTCACCGGGGTAGTCGGGACGGTGATGAGTAATCTGGGTGTCGAGATTGCTCTCAAAGACGCTGGGGTCGATTTACAGCGTACCAATGTCGGTGATCGTTATGTCATGGAACGATTGGTGGAAAATCAGTGGTTGTATGGTGCAGAACCTTCAGGGCATGTTCTTTGTTTGGATAAGACGACAACAGGTGATGGAATTATTGCCGCATTGCAAGTTCTAACAGCGATGGTGCAGTCGGGTAAAAGTTTATTAGAATTATCTTCTGTGGTTGATATGTATCCTCAGATATTGAAGAATATTAGAGTTGAGAGCGCGATCGGATTGGATGAAAACGTTCCACTTAAAGAAAAAATAGCTGAACTTGAAGGTTTAATGGGAAATGAAGGTCGAATTTTAATTCGTGCTTCAGGAACCGAACCTTTAATTCGTGTCATGGTTGAGGGTAAAGAGGCTGATTTAGTAAAAACAGTCGCTGAACTGTTAGCTAATTTGGTTAAATCAGAATTTTCGTAAAATTTCAAGATTGTGTTTGATTAAAGAAAACGCTAATATTGTGAAACTTTTGTGTCGGAGAATATCAGGTGAGAAAACCATTTGTAGCAGGGAACTGGAAAATGCACGGTTCAAAGGCTTCTATTTTAACTTTAGTCACAGGACTGAATGCGAAATCAAGCGAAATTAGTGGTGTTGATATTGCAATTTGCCCGCCAACGATTTATATAGACTATACAAGCCATTGTTTGTCTGCAGATAATATTTTTATCGGTGGTCAAAATATCGCTGAAGAGCCAGACCAAGGTGCTTTTACAGGTGAATCATCTGTTGAAATGCTGAAAGATTTAGGCTGTCAGTATGTCGTTTTAGGCCACTCTGAACGCCGTACTATTTATGGTGAATCAGATTCGCAAATTGCACAAAAAGTTAAGGTTGCAATGAAAGCAGGGGTTACCCCTATTTTATGTATAGGCGAAACCTTAGAAGAGCGACAGTCAGGGGTAATGGAGTCAGTTATCGCAGCGCAACTTAAAGCGGTACTTGATGTAGTGGGTATTGCTGCGTTTGAAAGTGTAGTCATTGCCTATGAGCCTATCTGGGCGATTGGTACTGGTGTTACAGCTTCTCCTGCGCAAGCTCAAGAAGTTCACGCGTTTATTCGTTCTGAACTGGCGGTTTTAGATTCGACGGTTGCTGAGAAAGTCATTATTCAGTACGGTGGCAGTGTTAAGCCTAATAATGCAGTAGAACTTTTTAGTCAGCCTGATATTGATGGAGGCTTAATTGGTGGGGCATCTTTGGATGCAAATGATTTTATGGCAATTTGTAAAGCGGCAGGTGTGTAATGTTTGAAATAGTTCTATCGGTTCATTTAATTGTAGCTTTTCTTCTGATTGTGTTGGTTCTTATTCAACACGGTAAAGGGGCTGATGCCGGTGCCAATTTTGGCGGTGGTGGTTCTTCTTCTCAGTCAGTATTTGGTAGTGGTGGTTCAGGATCGTTTTTATCCAGAATGACCGCTATAGTTGCAACGATTTTCTTCGTGACAAGTTTAACACTGGCTTATATCGGTAGTCAGAAAGCGAAAGGTTACCAAAGTGTTGCTAAAGAAGCTGCTGCCGCTGCTACGGTAAAGCCTACTGACGCGCCAGTTATTCCAAACTAAAGTTATAAACGAATATTCGAATTCAGTTTTCAAACTGAATTCAATCTATATGCCGATGTGGTGAAATTGGTAGACACGCTACCTTGAGGGGGTAGTGGCGCAAGCTGTGCCGGTTCGAGTCCGGCCATCGGCACCATATTTAGAGCTATTGCTAAGTTGCAGTAGTTCAATGCCTATTGCCAAGTTGCAGTAGTTAATTTAAAGCTAGACGAGGTGTTAGCAATGCTAGAAAACTATCTTCCAGTCCTAGTTTTTATCGTGCTAGGGGCTATGTTTGGTGTAGGGCCTATCCTAATTGGATATTTGCTCGGTCCACAAAAACCAGATTCAGAGAAAAACTCTCCGTATGAGTGTGGGTTTGAAGCCTTTGAAGATTCACGCATGAAGTTTGATGTGAGATTTTACCTGGTAGCCATTCTATTCATTATTTTTGATTTAGAAATTGCATTCCTGTTTCCTTGGGCGCTTGCACTTGAAGAAGTAGGAACGTTTGGTTTGTTAGCAATGGGGGTTTTCTTAACGCTGTTGGTGGTTGGTTTTATTTACGAGTGGAGAAAGGGAGCGCTTGAATGGGAGTAGAAGGCGTTTTAAAAGAAGGGATTGTCACGACTTCAGCTGATAAGCTGATTAACTGGGCAAGAACGGGTTCTTTGTGGCCTATGACCTTTGGTTTGGCCTGTTGTGCGGTTGAGATGATGCATGCTGGTGCTTCTCGCTATGACTTAGATAGATTCGGTATTATCTTTCGTCCAAGCCCTCGTCAATCGGATGTGATGGTTGTTGCTGGTACGCTTGTGAACAAAATGGCACCTGCGTTACGTAAAGTCTATGATCAGATGGCTGAACCGCGTTGGGTTATTTCTATGGGTTCTTGCGCCAATGGTGGTGGTTATTACCATTACTCCTATTCCGTTGTTCGCGGTTGTGATCGAATTGTTCCTGTGGATGTTTATGTCCCGGGGTGTCCTCCCACTGCAGAAGCACTGTTGTACGGCATTATTCAGTTACAGAATAAAATTAAACGCACCAATACCATTGCACGATAAAGTTTTGGTTCTTCATTGGCGAAATAGGCGATAAGTAGTTTTACTATGAAACAGTCAGTATTAGATTTACAAAAGAGAGTCAATCAGGTTTTAGGGGATGATATTGTGTCATCCACCATTATCTTAGATGAACTCACAATTGAATTGTCTCCATCTAAAGCTTTGGCAGCGTTCAATCTTTTAAAAGATGAACTTGGTTTTGAACAGCTAATGGATCTTTGTGGTGTTGATTACCTAGATTATGGTTTAGCGAACTGGGAAACCATGACGGCTGTTAATAGTGGTTTCAGTCGGGGTGTTTTTGACTTTGCTGAAGACAATGATGATGAGTATTTGGATATGAAACGCCGTTTTGCGGTTGTTTATCATCTGTTGTCGATACAGCATAACTTAAGAATTCGTGTCAAAGTCTTCCCTGAAACAACACAAATGCCGATTGTTGATAGTGTCATTGATGTTTGGAACTGTGCTAATTGGTTTGAACGTGAAGCGTTTGACTTGTTTGGTATTTTATTCAAAAACCACCCTGATTTACGTCGTCTTTTGACAGATTACGGCTTTATTGGCCATCCATTAAGAAAAGATTTTCCTCTTACTGGACATGTAGAAGTGCGTTATGACGCAGAAAAGAAACGTGTTATTTATGAACCTGTCACGATTGAAAATAGAATCAATGTGCCACGAGTGATCCGTAAATAATCACCTTTAAAGTGTAATTAGGAATATGTAATGCCTGAAATTCGTAACTATACCCTCAACTTCGGTCCTCAGCACCCATCTGCGCATGGTGTGTTACGTTTGGTACTCGAGTTGGATGGTGAAACCATTGTTCGTTCTGATCCCCATATCGGTCTGTTGCACCGTGGAACAGAAAAACTTGTTGAATATAAGCCTTACAACCAGTCTATTGGTTACATGGATCGTTTAGATTACGTCTCAATGATGTCAAATGAACATGCCTATGTGATGGCGATTGAAAAGATGCTGGCGCTTGAAGTACCTGAGCGAGCTCAATATATTCGAGTCATGTTTGATGAAATTACCCGTGTGTTGAATCACTTAATGTGGTTAGGCGCGCATGCACTTGATATCGGCGCCATGACTGTATTTCTGTACGCTTTCCGAGAGCGTGAAGATTTGATGGATTGTTATGAGGCCGTTTCAGGCGCGCGAATGCATGCTACCTATTACCGTCCGGGTGGTGTCTATCGTGACTTACCTGACACGATGGCGAAACATGCAAAATCGAAATGGAATTCCGGTAAAAAACTTGATGAATTAAATGAAACCCGTGAAGGTTCATTGCTTGATTTTATTGATGCTTTCACACAGCGCTTCCCAGGGTATATTGATGAATATGAGACACTATTAACCGATAACCGTATTTGGAAACAACGTACCGTTGATATTGGGATTGTTTCACCTGAAAGGGCATTGCAGCTTGGTTTTACTGGACCCATGTTACGTGGTTCAGGAATTGAGTGGGATTTACGCAAGAAACAACCTTATGAAGTTTATGACAAGCTTGATTTTGATATTCCAGTGGGTGTCACTGGCGATTGTTACGATCGTTATTTAGTGCGTGTTGCAGAGATGCGTGAGTCTAATAAGATTATTAAACAGTGCGTTGACTGGTTACAAGTTAACCCGGGTGCCGTTATATCAGATGATCATAAAATAACGCCACCTAAACGTGAAGATGCAAAATCAAACATGGAAGCTTTGATTCACCACTTTAAGCTTTATACAGAAGGTTATACAGTGCCTGAAAGCGAAGTATATGCTGCCGTAGAGCATCCTAAAGGTGAGTTCGGTATCTATATGGTATCCGATGGTGCCAATAAACCTTATCGTATGAAAGTTCGTGCACCAGGATTTGCGCATCTAGCGTCACTTGATGAAATGGTAAAAGGTCATATGATTGCGGATGTAGTTTCCATTATTGGTACCCAAGACATTGTATTTGGAGAGGTAGATCGATGAGTTCGACAACGACTAGTCCAAAAAATTTCATCCAAGGTGATATTAAAGCCCGTATTGATAAATGGATTGCAATCTATCCAGAAGAACAAAAAAAATCAGCGGTTATGTCTGCATTACGCATTGTTCAAGAGTGCCATAACGGCTATTTGACCAATGATTTAATGGATCAGGTTGCCACTTATCTAGAAATTACACCGATGGAAGTTTATGAAGTAGCGACTTTTTACGGTAACTATGAACATGCTCCGGTTGGCGAGATTAAGCTTTGTATCTGTAATAGTATTTCTTGTATGTTACGGGGCAACCAAGGTATTTATGATTATTTAGAGCAAAAGCTCGGTATCAAACCTGGTGAAACGACTGCCGATGGTCGGTTTACAATCAAAAAAGTTGAGTGTTTAGGCGCTTGTGGTGGTGCACCAATGATGCAAGTCGGCAAAGATTATCATGAAAATTTAACCAATCAATCGATTGATTTACTTCTAGCTGAGTGGGAGAAATAGATGGTTGAACAAAATGAAAACTGCTTCCGCTTAAATCATCTTGAGAACTCCTGGGACATAGAAACCTATGTCGCTAATGGTGGTTATGAAGTTTGGAAAAAAGTATTGGCGGGAGAGTTAGAGCCTTCTGAAATTATAGAAGAAGTCAAAACATCCAATCTTCGTGGTCGCGGTGGAGCCGGATTTCCTACGGGTCTAAAGTGGAGCTTTATGAACCGCTATGCACCAGGTCAAAAATACATAGTCTGTAACTCTGATGAAGGTGAGCCTGGAACCTTTAAGGATAGAGATATCCTGCGTTATAACCCGCATGCTTTAGTAGAAGGTATGGCAATTGCAGCCTATGTTATTGGCGCTTCTGCTGGTTATAATTATATTCGAGGGGAATTCTGGGAGCCTTATCAGCGTTTTAATAACGCGATTAAACAAGCTCGTGAAGCTGGTTTTCTAGGTGAAAATTTATTAGGTTCTGGTTTTGATTTCGATCTATTTACCCATTTGGGTGCTGGGGCTTATATTTGTGGTGAAGAGACTGCGTTAATCGAGTCTATTGAAGGTAAGAAAGGCCAACCACGTTTTAAGCCACCGTTTCCAGCAAGTTACGGCTTGTACGGTAAGCCAACCACTATCAATAATACTGAAACCTTAGCGTCGATTCCTATGATTTTAGCGAAAGGTGGTGATTGGTTTAATGATTTAGGCGTGCATAACGCAGGTGGTACCAAATGTTACTCAATGTCTGGACATGTTAATAATCCAGGGAACTTTGAAGTTCGTATGGGTACCCCATTTAAAGATTTATTAGAACTTTCTGGCGGTATTTGGAAAGGACGTCAACTCAAGGCGGTCATTCCAGGCGGTGCATCCACTGCCATTTTACCAGCTGCAAAAGCACTTGAAATGAACATGGATTATGATTCCATCGCGAAAGCAGGTTCATTTTTGGGCGCAGGTTCGGTGATTATTATGGATGATCAAACAGACATCGTAAAAGTCATGCAGAACTTAAGCCACTTTTATTGGGATGAATCTTGTGGTCAATGTACACCTTGTCGAGAAGGAACCGGTTGGTTATACCGTGTTTTAACTCGTATTGTTGAAGGTAAGGGCAAACTAGAAGATATTCAGGCATTAAAAGATGTCTCTGGAAAAATCATGGGTAACGTTATTTGTGGTTTAGGCGACGCAGCCACCATTGGTTTGACGAGTGCGCTAGAACACTTTGAAGATGAATTTGTTCACTATATTGAACATGGATGCAGTATTTACGATCGTAGCTAATGATTCATGCGGGCCCAAATGTTGGGTATGTGTGAAATATTAAGTTCCATCAGAAAACTTAGGTTAAAGAATTATGGTAAAAATTGAGATAAACGGACAAGTGGTCGAAGCTCAAGAAGGTTGCATGCTCATTGATGTTGCTGATGATGCTCAGATTCAAATTCCCCGTTTTTGTTACCACAAGAAGCTCTCCATTGCAGCAAACTGCCGTATGTGTCTTGTTGAAGTGGAAGGTGCTTGGAAAGCACTGCCTGCGTGTGCCACTCCGGTCACGGACGGCATGAAGGTACATACTAAATCGGCAAAAGCCATTTCAGCACAGAAGTCTGTCATGGAATTTTTGTTGATTAACCACCCACTGGATTGTCCTATTTGTGATCAAGGTGGAGAGTGTGAGCTACAAGATGTTGCCATGGACTATGGTGATGATGTTTCCCGTTTTACAGAAGCAAAGCGTGTCGTAAGCGATAGTAATGCTGGCCCTTTGATTAAGACAGACATGACACGTTGTATTCACTGTACTCGTTGCGTGCGTTTTGGCCAAGAAGTGGCTGGAATGATGGAATTAGGAGCGACAGGTCGCAGTGAATGGATGGAAATCGGTACTTATATCGAAAAGTCCATTACCTCAGAGATGTCCGGCAATATGATCGATTTGTGTCCTGTAGGCGCTTTAACCTCTAAGCCCTATAGATACACAGCGCGAGCTTGGGAGCTTATCGCTCATAAATCTATTGCAGCTCATGACAGCATGGGGTCTCATATTCATGTTCACTCCAAAAATAATGAAATAAAACGCGTTGTACCTCGTGAGAACGAGGCGATTAATGAAGTCTGGTTGTCTGATAGAGATCGTTTCTCATATGAAGGCATTAACTCTGACACGCGATTAACACAACCCTTGATCAAACAGAATGGATCTTGGAATATTGTTGATTGGGAGACAGCGCTTGAATTTACCGTTGCCGGTTTGCAAAAGACCTTGGTCAACAGTCAAGATATAGGTGTGTTAGCTTCGGCGAGTTCAACGTTAGAAGAGTTGCATTTACTGCAGAAGCTTGCCCGTGGAGTCGGCATTGAAAATATTGATTTTCGTCATCGTCAAGTTGATTTTACGATAGATCAAACCGACTTTAATGTGCCAACTTTGGCGCATGAGATCGTAGACGTTGAAAAATTAGAGGTGGTATTGATTGTTGGTTCTTACTTAAGAAAGGAATTGCCAATTCTTAATCACCGCATTCGTAAGGCCTTTTTAGAGGGCGCTAAAATTGCTGTCGTTAATCCAATAGATTTTGATTTTAACTATAAAACAACACTACTGAATATCGAATCAGGTATGGTGTTCAACCTTGCTGGTATTGCTAAAGCGGTACTTGATATTGTGGGTGAAACTGACCAGACCTGGTTGAATTCAATTCAACCGACGGATGAACACATTGCAATTGCAACAACGCTTGTGGATGCAAAAAAATCGAGCATTATGTTGGGTCAAATCAGTCAAATGCATGCAGACTATAGTGTTCTGCAGAAATTGGCGAGTATTATTGCTGAAAGCAGCTCAACGACTCTTAATATTCTCCCGTTAGCCGCAAATGAAGTCGGTGCCCACTTAGTGAACTTCCTGCCTAAGTTGGGTAAGAACAGTGCTCAAATGATTAAGGATGGCTTAAAAGCATTTATTAATATGAATATCGAAGTTGAAGCTGACTTCACGGATGCTGATGCCGCCGTTAATGCGATGAACAAGGCCGAATTTGTGGTGAATTTAACCGCATTTGACAGCGATTTGCAGCGTCAATATGCTGATGTCATGTTGCCCATTGCCACTTATGCTGAAACGGCTGGAACTTTCGTTAATGCGACGGGTTTGAAGCAATCATTCAAAATGTCAGTAGAACCGAAAGGTGATGCGAAAGCGGCTTGGAAGGTATTACGTGTTTTGGGTAATATGTTTGATATTGCAGGTTTTGATTATGTCCATAGTAATGAAGTGTTAAGTGAGCTCTTAGACAATACTGCTGACAAGGTGGATTTTTCTGCTGTAAGCAGCCAATTGCCCACGTCTAATAACGATTCTAAAGTACAGATAATCTCGCCATATCATGTCGATGCCGTGGTTAGAAGATCTCCTTCATTACAAGCCACACCAGATGCTGACCCAGCCACTATGGGAAGAGGATAATACTGATGTTTGAGACTCTCCAAGCTTTTTTATCAAGCTTTCTATTTGAATGGTTGGCTATTCTCGTCACTCTAGTCATTCAGGCAGTTGCCGTTGTGCTCCCCATTATGTTGGTGGTCGCTTGGTTGACCTATGCTGAACGTAAAGTCATTGGTTACATGCAGGTTCGTATGGGGCCTAACCGAGTAGGGTATTTTGGTTTACTGCAACCGATTGCAGATGCCATTAAATTAATGAATAAAGAGGTCATCTTTCCGGATCAAGCTAATAAATTCCTATTTATTATTGCGCCTGTACTAGCGATCGCTCCAGCCGTTGCGGCTTGGGCGGTAATTCCTTTTGCCGAAGGCATGGTTGTCTCTGATATCAATGCCGGTGTTTTATACATTTTAGCTGTTTCATCCATATTGGTTTATGGTGTTATTATTGCGGGTTGGGCATCTAACTCTAAGTATGCTTTTTTAGGTGCAATGCGTGGTGCGGCTCAGAAGATTTCATACGAAATTGCGATGGGTTTTGCACTGGTAACCGTATTAATGATTGCCGGAAGTATGAACCTCACTGACATTGTTAATGGTCAACAAGGTGGTATGCTTAATTGGTATTTATTGCCATTATTACCGATGTTTTTTGTCTATTTTATCTCTGGTTTAGCTGAAACGAACCGTACCCCTTTTGATGTCGTTGAAGGGGAGGCTGAGATTGTTGCTGGTTTCCACGTTGATTACTCAGGAATGACTTTCGGGGTTTTCATGCTGGCTGAATACGCCATGATGATCCTTATCTCATTTATGACTTCAATTATGTTTCTTGGCGGATGGTTATCGCCATTTGAAGGCATTCCCTATCTGGAAGCGGCATTTTCTTGGGTCCCTCAGTTAGGTTGGTTAGCGTTTAAAGTTTCTTTCTTATTATTCGTATTCCTTTGGTTACGAGCGACTTTCCCAAGATACCGTTATGATCAACTCATGCGCTTGGGTTGGAAGGTACTGATTCCAGTGACGATTCTTTGGGTATTTGTGGTTGGTATTATGAAATACTTCGACTTCGGTCCTTGGTTTAATTAATTTAGAGGGTGACATGGTTAGATTTTTAAAGCATCAAATAAAAACATGGGGCCTCATTGATTTATTCAGAGGTCTGCGCGTAACAGGTAAATATCTTTTCAAAAGAAAAATTACCGTTCGTTATCCAGAAGAAAAAACACCTATTTCGCCTCGTTTTCGTGGTCATCACGCTCTGCGTCGCTATGAAAATGGTGAAGAGCGCTGTATCGCCTGTAAATTGTGTGAAGCCGTTTGTCCAGCGAATGCGATTACCATCGAATCGGAAGAGCGGGAAGATGGTTCACGTCGAACAACACAATATGACATTGATATGTTCAAGTGCATTTATTGCGGTTTTTGTGAAGAAGCTTGTCCAGTCGATGCGGTGGTTGAAACTCGCGTGTTTGAATATGCCTATGAAGAACGCGGTCCTCACATTATGACGAAAGACAAACTATTAGAGTTTGGCGACAAACATGAAGCTCAAATCGCGGCAGATCGCGCGGTTGATGCTAAGTATCGATAACGGAAAGCGAACTCAATATGACATTTGAACTATTTATCTTTTACCTATTAACAGCGGTTGCCACAGTGTCTGGTCTGATGATGATTACCATCAAAAATCCAGTTAAAGCCGCGCTATGGTTAATACTCGCTTTTATTGCGACGGCCGGTGTTTGGATTATGGCTCAGGCCGAATTCCTCGGACTCGTTTTAATCCTTGTGTATGTTGGCGCTCTCATGGTGTTATTTCTATTCGTCGTAATGATGTTGGATGTCAATATAAGTGTATTAAAGGAAGGTTTTACTCAATACTTACCTTTAGGTGTTATGGCGTCAATTGCAATTTTTTCCATGATGTATCTCGTCGTTGGGCCAGAGCATTTTGGCATTGATGTTACAGGTGAGCCTGTGAGCAACTCTGAAAATTACAACAATACTAAGTCGATTGCGATTCCCCTATATACCACTCATGCTTATGCTTTCGTATTAGCCGCTGTGTTGTTATTACTTGGTATTGTTGCGGCAATATCCTTAACGCTTCGTCGACGTCCAACAACTGAAGTTTTGTACCAAAATATCGATAAGCAGGTCAAGACATTAGCGACTGACCGTTTCAGACTGGTCAAGATGGCTTCAGTGGTGGAAAAAGCTATCCCGAGTAAAAAAGAGGACGAAAAATGATTGCTCTTTCTGATTACCTAATTTTTGGCGCCGTCCTATTTATGATTAGTATGGCGGGTATTTTCTTAAATAGAAAAAACGTCATTATCTTGCTGATGTCGATTGAGTTATTGCTTTTAGCTGTTAATACCAATCTTGTCGCATTTTCTCATTACCTAAATGATGTAACAGGACAAATCTTCGTCTTCTTCATCCTTACCGTGGCAGCTGCAGAAGCGGCCATTGGTTTGGCGATAGTCGTTTTAGTATTTCGTAAACGTAAGACCATCAATATTGATGATCTTAGCTCACTAAAAGGATAGTTGTTAATGCTACATACGATTTTAACTATAATCCTTGTTAGTCCTCTTATAGGCTCTTTGATTGCCGGTTTGTTTGGACGTCAGATAGGCCGTAGTGGTGCACATTTTGTGACAATTATAGGTGTTGCTATTTCTACGCTTTTGTCGGCTTACATTTTTAATATGTTTGTTCTTAACAGCACAGAAGCTTATAACGCAAGCCTATACACCTGGATGGTCTCTGACGGTATTCGTTTCGAAATCGGCTTTATGATTGACCAACTATCCGCAACAATGATGTTGGTGGTGACGTTTGTCTCATTAATGGTACATATCTACACAGTAGGTTATATGGATCATGATGAAGATTATGATCATAATGACCCTTACTATCAGCGCTTTTTCAGCTATATTTCATTGTTTACTTTCTCGATGCTTTCCTTAGTGATGGCTAATAACTTTCTACAACTGTTCTTTGGTTGGGAAGCTGTTGGACTTGTTTCGTATTTATTGATTGGTTTCTATATGAAACGAGAGTCAGCGATTCAGGCAAACCTAAAAGCATTCTTGGTCAACCGAATAGGTGATTTAGGATTTATTCTTGGGATCGCAGTGGTCTTCGTTTACTTCAATACCATGGACTACAATGAATTCTTTGCTCAGTTAGCGGCAAATAAAGACGTTATGATCGAAGTCATTCCAGGCGTTGAATGGTCAATGATCACTTTGATGTTGATTCTTTTATTTATTGGTGCGATGGGTAAATCAGCTCAAATGCCATTACATGTTTGGCTACCAGAATCAATGGAAGGCCCGACGCCTATTTCGGCCTTAATTCACGCAGCGACAATGGTTACAGCAGGGGTGTTCTTGATTGCACGTTTGTCTCCAGCCTTCGAACTGTCTGAAACAGCCTTGAGTGTGGTGTTGATTATTGGTGCGTTAACAGCCTTTCTCATGGGATTGCTAGGGTTAGTACAGACAGACATTAAACGTGTCGTTGCTTACTCTACCTTATCTCAATTAGGTTATATGATTGCCGCAATGGGTGCTTCTGCCTACGCTGCAGGTATGTTCCATGTGTTAACACATGCCTTCTTTAAAGCCCTGTTATTCCTTGCAGCGGGTTCAGTGATTATCGCAATGCACCATAAGCAAGAAATTTCTGATATGGGTGGGCTTAAGAAATATATGCCAATCACTTATATCACGATGTTAATTGGTTCATTGGCATTGATTGGTTTCCCTGGATTTTCAGGATTCTTCTCAAAGGACAGTATCTTATTGTCACTTAATGAAGCTGAACGTTTTGGTTCCTCACTCGCTTATGTCTTATTGATGGCCGGAGTTTTTATCACGGCATTCTACAGTTTCCGTATGTTCTTCCTCGTGTTCCACGGTGAAGAAAGTGAATACGTGAAAACACATCAAATCAAAGAGTCACCATGGGTGGTCACCGTGCCATTAATATTGTTGGCTATCCCGACCGTACTGATGGGTTTACCCATGTTTGAGCCGATGCTGACTGGTGCCTATTTTGGTGATTCTATTTATGTTCAGCCCGCTAATGATGTGATGCTTGCAGTCTATACAACTTCTTTCAATGGTGTGATAGATTTTGTTGTCCATTCACTGCTGACGTTACCCGTGATCTTAGCGCTATTAGGGGTGTTTTTAGCCTGGTTACTTTATGTCAAAGTGCCGACAATGCCAGCTAAGTTAAAGAAAATGTGTCCACGTGGCTTCTATGTATTAGATAGTGCCTATGGCTTTGACCGTTTGAATGACATCGTCTTCGTTGATGGTACGCGTAAGTTGGGTCACTTCTTTAGCCGTGTCGTTGATACTAAAATCATCGATGTTGGTATGGTCACCAACACCTTTATGACCGTCGCGAACTCGGCAAAAGTGTTACGTCAAACTCAGACAGGTTTCCTGTATCACTATGCATTCGTCATGATTTTAGGTCTGCTAGTTATGCTAGTTTGGACACTTTGGTAATTAAAAAGAATAAGAAGAAAAGGGACTGGAATTCATGCTAACAAGCTTTCCTATTTTAAGTACATTGATATGGCTACCTATTTTGGGTGGTCTGCTAGTACTATTTGCAGGTCGTAATAACGATACTGCGGCAAAATGGTTATCACTTATAACCGTTGGGTTAACGTTTATTCTTTCAATTCCATTGTGGATTGGATTTGATAATTCGACGGCTTCTATGCAGTTTGTAGAACATATTGCATGGATTCCCATGTTTAACATCAACTACCATTTAGGGGTTGATGGTCTGTCTATGCCTTTGGTATTACTTACCACATTTACACAAGTGTTAGTCGTTGCTTCTGCATGGGACGTGATTAAAGACCGTGTAGAACAATATATGGGTGCCTTCCTAATTATGGGTGGGATTATGGTCGGGGTATTTGTTGCACTCGACTCGATTCTGTTCTATGTATTCTGGGAAGCCCTATTAATTCCAATGTTTATCGTTATCGGTAAATGGGGTGGTCCGCGTCGAGTTTACGCAACATTGAAGTTCTTCCTATATACCTTTTTAGGTTCAGTTTTCATGTTGGTTTCATTCCTATACATGTATTACCAATCAGGTAGCTTCTCAATTCTTGATTTCCAAGGTATGCATTTAGGCATGACGGCGCAAATTTTGATCTTCTTGGCATTCTTAGCAGCCTTCGCCGTTAAGATCCCAATGTTCCCTGTACATACGTGGTTGCCAGATGCACACGTTGAAGCGCCGACCGCTGGTTCAGTCGTCCTGGCTGCAATCATGTTGAAGATGGGGGGCTATGGTTTCGTTCGCTTCAGTTTGCCGATTACGCCGGATGCTTCCATGACTTTGGATTGGTTGGTCATTGCATTATCATTAATTGCGATTGTTTATATTGGAATCGTGGCGCTTGCACAAAATGATATGAAAAAATTAGTCGCTTACTCCTCAATTTCTCATATGGGTTTCGTTACACTCGGTATGTTCTTAGTGTATGACATCGTTCAGTCAACTGGTTCAATGCAAGGTGCACAGTTAGGTATGGAAGGGGCAATGGTCCAGATGATCTCTCATGGTTTCATCTCTGGTGCCATGTTCCTAGCGATTGGTGTGCTTTACGACCGAATGCATACGCGTGAAATTTCAGCTTACAGTGGTGTGGTTAATAAAATGCCATGGTTCGTTCTGTTTGCAGTCATCTTCTCTATGGCGAATGTGGGTCTTCCAGGTACTTCTGGATTCGTCGGTGAATTCATGGTTATCCTAAGTGCCTTCAAAGCAAACCTATGGTACGGAACACTGGCTGCGCTGACCTTGGTTATCGGTGCCGCGTATACGTTATGGATGGTGAAACGTGTTTTCTTTGGTCCAGTGACTAATGAGAACGTCGAAAAGCTACAAGATTTAAATAAACGTGAGTTTGCCATTATGGCGACACTTGCAATTGCGATTATTGCACTGGGTGTGTTCCCAAGTCCATTAATGGAAGTCATGCATACTTCTGTTGAACAGTTACTTGTTCAAGCAACAACCTCTAAACTTTAATACGGAATAGGTGAGTTAACCATATGAATTTTGTGATTCCAGCATTTGCACCTGCTATACCAGAGATGGCGTTATTAGCGCTAATCTCTTTTATCTTGGTTGCAGATACCTTTTGGTCAAAACGTTATCAATTTGCTACCTATTATGCGACTCAGATCAGTTTAGTTGTCGTTGGTTATCTAATATTAAGCAGCTTTGCCACGACTCAAATCATTACCTTTGATGGCAGTTTTGTTCGCGATAGTTTTGCCGATATTCTCAAACTCTTTACCATTGCCATTTCAATGGGAATTTTCCTGTTTTCAAGAGAGTATCTGGTTCAGCATAAATTCTTCAGTGGCGAATATTTTGTTTTAGGCTTGTTTGGTGTACTAGGCATGTTTGTAATGATTTCAGCCCATAACATGATTACCATGTACCTTGGTCTAGAGATTATGTCACTGGCGATGATCGCTATGATCGCTCTGCGTAGAGATTGTGCGCATGCGGTAGAAGCCGCGCTTAAATACTTTATATTGGGTGCTTTAGCGACGGGAATGCTCTTATATGGTTTCTCAATGATCTATGGAGCAACCGGATCAATCACCTTCCCGGAAATGGCTGAGATTATTGCTTCCGGACAGGCTGATAGTGTTGTGCTTTCATTTGGTGTTGTTTTCGTGGTGATCGGTTTAGCATTTAAATTAGGTGCTGTTCCATTCCACATGTGGGTTCCAGATGTTTATCATGGCGCACCAACCGCTGTTACGTTATACATTGGTACCGCACCAAAAATTGCCGGTTTCGCAATGTTATATCGTCTGCTTGCAGAAGGTATGCCTGGTTTGATTGAAGATTGGCAGTCGCTCATCATAATGATTTCTATCTTATCGATGGTCATCGGTTCTATTGTCGCGATTGCACAGGACAATCTCAAACGTTTATTAGCCTATTCAGGTATCGGTCACATCGGTTTCTTATTACTAGGGGTAATCGCAGCGACGCCTGAAGGTTATTCAGCGTCCATGTTCTATGTGATTATCTATGCGATCACGAGTGTTGCTGGTTTCGGAATGATTGTCACACTTTCTAGAACGGGTAAAGAATTCGATTTAATATCAGACTTTAAAGGGCTAAACGTTCGTAATCCTTGGTTAGCGGTCATGATGTTGATTATTCTATTCTCAATGGCAGGGATTCCACCATTTGTTGGCTTCTGGGCAAAGATTGTCGTTATTGAAGAAGTCGTTAAGGCTGGTTTCACATGGCTTGCGGTTCTTGCCGTCATTATGGCCGTTATCAGTGCGTTCTATTACTTGAAAGTCGTTAAGGCCATGTATTTTGATAAGCCTGAAGATGACTCTCCTCTAGAGCCTGTTAGTCCGAGTTTAACTTGGGCAGTAAGCTTTACTGCAATTTTGTTGGTTGTGCTTGGGTTATTACCAAGTTCATTGATTGATCTTTGTTACCATAGTCTCAAAGCTCTTTAACCAAATCGTATTTAATGAGAGCCCGATACTCGGGCTTTTTTAATTTAAGGATGTAAATCATGGAATTAAATCAAGCTGTTTGGCTGTTACTCGTGACAGCAATCGTTTTAGCAAATATCCCTTTTATCCTCAGTAATAGATTATTTTTATTTATTAAGGTGTCGCACAAGTCGATTGTTGTAAATTTAATCGAATGGTTCTCCTACTTCTTATTGACGGGTTTATTTGCATATCAACTTGAAAATAAGAGTATGGGGCACGTTTCTCCGCAAACTTGGGAGTTCTATACCATCACCTTATTCATGTTTATAATCTTCGCTTTTCCAGGGTTTATCTACCGTTATAACCTTAAGAAATTCCTAAAACAAAATAAAGTATAAATAAGTGATGTTAGGGGTTGCGTAAATTCTATAACCCCCTATAATACGCCACATCGAAACGGGAAACACTCTTGGTTCGGTTTACAAATTGTCGCGGGGTGGAGCAGCTTGGTAGCTCGTCGGGCTCATAACCCGAAGGTCATAGGTTCAAATCCTGTCCCCGCTACCACATTCTAAAAGCCTGATTTTCATACACTTTATGTGTTTTGAAGGTCAGGTTTTTTTTTGCCTAAAATTTGTCCTTGTGGGGAAAATTGTGGGTGCGTCGTTCGGGGTCTTATTTACATATTGCTGTAGATGCTGATGGGTAAAATGAGCATAACGCTTAACCATCTTATAATCAGACCATCCACCCAATTCTTGAAGTACTTCTAAAGGCGTTCCTCTTTGAACATGCCAGGTTGCCCAGGTATGTCGTAGGTCAGCCAGCGTAGATGCCCAATGCCCGCTTTGTCGCAAGCCTTCTTAAAAGAGCCAGTATTCGCCCATCTAATGGATTTACTCTTGTAGATGAATACATTGTTGGGTGTTTATCTTTTTGTCTTCTAATGACCTCTATGGCGACTTCAGAGAGTGGAACGACAAAAGCTTGTTCACTCTTCAGAATGTCATATCCTTCAGTTCCTTAAATACATAGATTGTTGAACGAATGATTTGAAAGTTACAATTTCTGGTCGCTTAAAATAATGGTTAGTGAAAAGGGAAAAGGCGCTAAAGTGTAAACAACGAATATCCGAGGATGGCGGGCATTTAATGTTGAAAACGATATATTCTGATTTAAATGACTTAGATGAATCATTAAAAGCTGAGTCCCTTGCATATTTTAGAACGCTAGAAGAAGTCTAACGAATAACCATTTTGCTTGGTTTGTTACTTATGAGTATAGGTATTCTTATAAGTAATAGAAATATGTGAAAGGCAAGTGCTTTCGTTTAGATGGGACTGAACTTTTTAATTAAATTGTTCTAAGTATGTTGCCATTTTTACTTGATCACAACAAAGTGATGGATCCCGATTTTGGAATTTTTCACGCTACGAGAGGACTTTTATGGAGGTTCTTTTAGACAAAATATTTTTAGAGACTTCTGTGTAAAAACAGATTAATACGGCTGTTGATTTTTTCAACAACCGCCTAATAAGTTCAGGATTGGGTGTTTAGAATGCCAAATGAGGCATTCGTAAAAATAACCCTGGTGTTCATTTGACTTGACGATATGTTAGCTGGTCGAATTTTGATAGCTAACGTCTAATTCTGCTTGTGCTTTTGCCAACATTTCGAACTCTTCTTCTGCACTGTGTGCGACCAAATGGTTTTTGCTATAGCCAAAATAATAAGCCGCGCCAATTGCAAATAAAATCATGGTGTAAAAGAAGGCTCTCGGATCAAAAGCATAAACGCCAGTTAATGCAATTAAAGACAACACTAATGCAATTCCAGATGTGAAGATACCGCCGGGTGTTTTATAGGGACGTGGAAGGTCTGGTTGTTTGAGTCTTAAAACGATATGACTGTAAGCCATTAATGCATAAGAAACGGTTGCGCCAACTACGGCCATGGCCAGAATCAAATCACCTTCTCCACTCAGCGAAACTAAAAACCCAAAAATCCCAGGAATAATAAGTGCACGTGCAGGTACCTTTTTATGCTCAGTGGTTAAAGACAGTGATCTTGGTAAATAACCTGCTCTTGAGAGTGCAAAAATCAAACGGCTATAACCGTAGATAATAGAGAAAAAAGACGCGATGAGTCCAGCGAGCCCTAAAACATTTACTAATGTCGCTAGATTCGCATTGCCATTGGCATTTAAGGCATCTACTAAAGGGACAGCGCTTTTACTAATCATGTCAGCACCCGCAGAACCTGCTAATAAAAAGACAACTAGTACAGCAGTGAACAATAAGAACAACATAGCTGCAATAATCCCTTTAGGGACATCTTTAGCTGGGTCTTTGGCTTCTTCTGCTGCTAAAGGAACACCTTCAATCGCTAAAAACAACCACATAGCAAAGGGTAATGCTGCCCAAACACCGTACCAACCTAAGGGTAAAAATTCAGAGGCTCCTATGGCTTCGGTCACTGGAATATTGAATAGATTTGCAGAATCAAAACTACTAAATAATACAACGCCAGTCGCAATAATAGCAAATACGGCCAAACCGCTAATGATCATCATAATCTTTAACGCTTCACCCACTCCCATTAAATGAATGCCGACAAAGACTAGATAAAACATAGCATAGACCCATATGCCATTAAAGCCTGTGAGCGCTTCAAACGCGGAGCCTATGAATATGACAATAGCGGCTGGTGCTAAAGCATATTCAATTAGAACAGCAAGTCCAGTCATATAGCCTGCTGTTGAACCCAGGGCTTGACGAGAAAAACCATAGCCACCGCCTGCTGTTGGGATGGCGGATGACATCTCGGCTAGTGACAATACGAGGGTTAAGTACATAATAGCCATAAGAACCGCTGCAATGGCAAAGCCACCCCAGCCAGCTTGCGCTATTCCAAAATTCCAGCCTGCAAAATCACCGGAAATAACATAAGACACGCCCAATCCGGCCAGTAAAAACCAGCCTGCGGTGCCACTCTTAAGTTGCCGTTTAGCATAATATTCTTGATTTGTTTGTGTTTCCATAGCTCTAGACTCCATCGCTAAAATTATTCAATTAAAAAATTTTTATTTTCTTCTTCATGTTCTATGGTTTTCTCATGGCTTCGATCCTTTAAGTTAACGCCTGAAAGTTTCAAGCGACGTGATTCTTGAATTAGATACAATGCTTTTTGACTTGCGTCTTTGAAAGCCAGTCCAGCAGGCCTTATATTTGAAATGCAATTTCTGTATGCATCATTCAGCCCTACCTTAGGTTGCCAAGTAAGATAGAGTCCTAGGCTATCTGGAGAGCTTAATCCAGGACGTTCTCCGATTAAAATAATGACGAGTTGTGCATTTAGGAGTTCGCCAATTTCATCGCCAATAGCCACTCGTCCTTGCTCAACGATGCATAAAGGCGCTATGCGAATATTGGTTAATGAGGGGGTGTTTCGAATATCCTTGAATAAAGTCCCTATAAATTTAGGGGTGTTTTGTTGAACTGCTTTGGAAGAAAGTCCATCCACTACAACAATGGCTAAGTCATATTGAAAGTCATGCGCTTCAGAGTCCTGCATTAATCCCAAACGGGATATTTCATTCAGTCTTTTGCCTAAGTCTGGTCTTTGTAAGTAGGTCAAACGATCATCAGCTTGACTGTGTAAGGTGAATAGTTTTGGCTGAGATTGCAGTGAACTTAATTGAATGGATAAGGATTGAACATCTAAGGGAAGGTGCACGGCATCCTTAGCTTGCGCATGAGCCAATTGAAACGCTAGCATCTCATGTGTGGGGAGACTGACCCCTGTTCTTCCTAAGCCAATTCTTGCGTCAGTAAACGCTCGAAGTATCCGCCAGGGGTTTTCAACGGCTTCATCTGATGTGGTGGGGGGAGTTGATAAAGTTTTAGATTTCATACGCGCCCTTTTGGCAATGATTTTAAAGCGTGCTTAAAGACATTTGGGATGTCGTCAGGAAGAATGACTTGGTCAATATCTCTAAAAATAGCCATATCCATTAACCATTTTTCAAATTCAGGCGCAGCTTTTAACCCAAGCACTCGACGTGCGTAGAGTGCATCGTGAAAAGAGGTGGTTTGATAGTTGAGCATAATGTCGTCAGACCCAGGAATGCCCATTACAAAAGAACAGCCAGCAACGCCTAAAAGAGTAAGGAGATTATCCATGTCATTTTGGTCGGCTTCAGCATGATTGGTGTAGCAGACATCGCATCCCATAGGAAGGCCTAATAGCTTGCCACAAAAGTGGTCTTCTAATCCTGCACGGGTAATCTCCTTGCCGTCAAATAAGTATTCGGGCCCAATAAAACCCACAACCGTGTTCACTAATAGCGGTGAAAATTTACGGGCAACTGCATAGGCTCGTGTTTCGCAGGTTTGCTGGTCGAGCCCATGATGCGCATTGGCTGAAAGAGAGCTACCTTGGCCTGTTTCAAAATACATGACATTATTACCAACCGTGCCACGGTTTAAAGATAGAGCGGCTTCCTGAGCCTCCGCGAGGGTATTTAAATTAAAGCCAAAACTGGTATTTGTCGCCTCCGTTCCGCCAATGGACTGAAAGACTAAGTCTACTGGCGCACCCAGTTCAATAGCTTCTAATGTATTCGTTACATGGGTGAGTACGCAGGATTGGGTTGGAATTTGATAGGTTTGAATGACCTCATCCATGAGCTTCATCAATTTCACTGCTTGCGCAACACTGTCCGTGGCAGGGTTAATTCCGATGACCGCATCACCACTGCCATAAAGCAGGCCATCTAAAATGCTGGCGGCGATGCCATTAACATCATCGGTTGGATGGTTGGGTTGCAAGCGCGTTGATAGGTGATTTGGTAAGCCAATCGTATTACGAAAGGCCGTCGTGACATGGCATTTTTTAGCCACCAGAATTAAGTCTTGATTACGCATTATTTTACTAACAGCAGCGGCCATTTCTGGAGTAACGCCTAAGCAAATCTGTTTAAGAACTTCAGAAGTGGCCTTATCACTGAGCAGCCAGTTACGAAAATCACCAACTGTTAAATGAGAAATTGTAGAGAAAGCCTGTTCATCATGCTCGTCCAAGATTAAACGCGTAATTTCATCCGTTTCATAAGGAATAATAGTTTGGTTTAAAAATGTTTTAAGAGGTAAATCAGCGAGCGCCATTTGAGCTGCTGCACGATGTTCAGCTGACAGAGCGATCACTCCAGCGAGACGGTCTCCAGATCTTGCAGGAGTCGCTTTAGCCATCAAATCGCCAAGGTTTTTAAATTGGTAGCGATGCTTTCCTAAGGTGTATTGGTAATTTTGGCTCATATAGGCTTTACTCGAAAACGTTAAGGGGAATAAAAGTTGCTTGCCTATTTATAAGCGAGAGTTGTTCCTTTTGATTATCGAAATTTGGCAAATGATAAAAAGAATATATAAAACAATAGGTTATTTGGGTAGTATTTGAGACTAAATATTATTGTCAAACATTGCGAGCTATAAAATGAGTAGTGATGAAATAAGTAGTGCACTAAACAGGTGCGTATTGAGAACAGATGATCTGGATCAGCAAGCCGATAGCCTGACAAATTGGTTACAAGAATATGATCAAATGAGTGAAGGCTGTTTTTATGGTAGTGTGGACAAGTTAACTAGCCATAACTTTCATGTTTTTAAAGAAGAAACCAGCAGAGCATTACGTCAGCAATGTCAAATATGGACAGATGCGATTTGGTTTGGTATTCCACTAGAAGAGGATTTGAGTTTTCGGATTAACGGGCAGAATTTAATGCCAAATAATTTGGCAACTCGATCAGGAGATCAAGCCTTTGAGTTGGTTACTCCCGAAAACTTTCAGATTTATGGAGTGGTTCTTGAAGGTGAGCTATTAAACCGAATGGCTACTTTACAAGGAGTTGAATTAAGAGAATGGGATGTTTTTAAAAACCCAACGCTTGAACTGGCACCTCAAAAACTGATGATGTTAAAGTCATGTTTGGGCACCATTATGGATGATTCCTCTCATAAAATGGATTCGTATGTTCGAGAAGACTTGTTGATGACCTGCCTACTTCATGCTCTGCCTAATGAATCAAGCTCGCCAAAACTCCTTCCTAGCTATCAGCATCGTAAAGTGGTCGTGGAACGTGTAAAAGAGTATATGAAGAGTCATCAACAATTACCGGTCACGATTACAGAGCTATGTCAAATTGCTTATGTGAGTCGTCGCACATTGCAATATAGTTTTGAAACTATTTTGGGGTACAGTCCTTTACAGTTTTTGCGGTTGACACGACTGAATC
The DNA here is from genome assembly GCF_000381085.1 of Thiomicrorhabdus arctica DSM 13458. Taxonomy (GTDB): domain Bacteria; phylum Pseudomonadota; class Gammaproteobacteria; order Thiomicrospirales; family Thiomicrospiraceae; genus Thiomicrorhabdus; species Thiomicrorhabdus arctica. Next base: position 290,846 of record NZ_KB905899.1, read on the forward strand.
AAGTTCGAAGAGCCCTAAAAACTGCGGATAAAGATAGTACGGTGACCGAAACTGCTGAAAAGTGGGGGTTCACCCATGCTGGACAATTTAGCCATGATTATAAAAAAACATTTGGGGAGTCTCCATCACAAACTCTTCGAAAAGCCTTATAAATTTTGATGATAATCCAAGTCGAAAAGGTAATATTCTTATTCATTATGAGTTTTGAAAATGTCCTTATAATTTATAAATGGGTGCGGCCTTTATGATTAGTCATGTCTAAGCTGCCATTTGTCATTTTTGGGAATGTTGTAGAAGGGGTTTTTGGACTCTTATTTACATATTGCTGTAGATGCTGATGGGTAAAATGATCGTAACGCTTAACCATCTTGTAGTCAGACCATCTACCCCAACTCTTGAAGTATCTCTAAAGGCGTTCCTCTTTGGACATGTCAGGATTTGCCCAAGTATGTCGTAAGTCATGTCACAACAGCTTCTCATCACCTATCTTTAGCCCTTTATTAGGTAAGATTAATGATTCTAAATACGTAACTTTACAAGTTAGCTGTTTGTAAGATATTATAAGAAACAGGAAAACAAAATGGAGTTACATAATCATGCCCTTAAACGTCGCACCGATTGTAGATAACTGGTACTGTCATCTGGACAAAGGTCAGCGCTTTCGCGTGGTGGCCATAGATGAATCTGCACGCACGGTGGAGATGCAGGATTTTGAAGGTACATTGTTTGAGTACGACTTTGATATATGGTATCAGGAGGATCTGGAATTTTGCGAGGCACCACTAAGTTGGGCCGGTGCTGAGGACGTCGGTAATATCGACGACTACGGTACTGAAATCACTGATACAAAAGCTTCCGACTGGACTGAAGCTGCAGATGACTTTTCACCGAAATCGCCACACCGAAAATAGATGCTAACCCGTGTCAAGTTCTGTACCAGGAAGGCAAACCTTAGTTGACCGAGCTTGCATCAGCGCCATGGAGTTGCTTACGGTTGTGACCGGAGGATCTGGTGTTTACTTTTTGTCTTCTAATGACATCTATTGCTACTTGAGAGAGCGGAACGACAAAAGATTGTTCACTCTTCAGAAAGGTCATCTCCTTCGATATAGATAATACCCTGTGAGAGATCAGCTTGTGCCCAATGAAGTAGGGTGGTTATTGATTTTCTAACTCCTTCCACTCGCCACGTTATCCTTCAGGTCTACGTCGGTCATGAATAAGAATTAATTTATTGTTTAAAAATGTATATATTTTTATTTGAATCTTTATAAAAAAACTGCAAAACAATAGCGTCTGGGATTATTTACAAGAATGCGTTTTTATCTATTGACAGGAAGGGGGGTGGCCTATAAAATACGCCACTTCTCGGAGTGTAGCGCAGCTTGGTAGCGCACCTGTTTTGGGTACAGGTGGTCGGGGGTTCAAATCCCTCCACTCCGACCATATTCTTATCAGCATGTATAAAAATAAACTTTTTCTGCAAGCTGGTATACAAAAGGTTCCACAAAACGTCTAGTGCTCAAAGCTGTTGAGCATCGCCTTTCTAAGGCGAATGGACGGAACCCTATCTACAGTTAGTATCTACTATGGCGGGCGTAGCTCAGTTGGTAGAGTCCCGGATTGTGATTCCGGTTGTCGCGGGTTCAATCCCCGTCGCTCGCCCCATTTTATTCTTTTTTTTATTTCCATTATTATTTTTACACACATTCTGTGCTGTATTTCTATAAATCCAATTCTACTGTTTTTGCCGTTAAAATTTAACTAAGATCGCTTATCAGAACCCCTGTATTAGAATGTCGTTTCATGAATGGTGTATGTTGAAGTTTTTCTACTGGATCTTTAGTATAGTGAGTGCACCGTGTTTGTGTAAATTCAAAATGCGAGATAGCCTTTTAAAGAGTCCAATTTTAACCTCAGCGCAACTTGGGAAATCTGATGCAAGAAAATATGAATTTTGATGAATCTATTGTCATACACACAGCAGAGATGGAATGGCTTGGTAGTCCTTCAGAAGGGGTATTACGCAAACCTTTAGAGCGAGAGGGCACCGAGTCAGGGCGTACGACCAGTCTTGTTAAGTTTATGCCTGGTGCGGCCTTTTCTCCGCATAGTCACCCATTAGGCGAAGAGATACTGGTTTTAGAAGGTGTTTTTTCGGATGAAACCGGTGATTTTCCCGCAGGTACTTATTTTAGAAATCCGCCAGGTTCAAAACACCAGCCGTTTTCCAAAGAGGGATGCATTTTATTCGTAAAGCTAGACCAGTTTGATCCATTAGACTTAGAGCCTGTGAAAGTCCAAACGGATTTTAATCCTTTGAATCAAGGATTAGGCGGCTTAAAAGTGATGGGGTTGCATCAGTTTGGGTCTGAAAGTTGTGCGTTGGTTTTTTGGCCAGCAGGTGAACATTTTCAGCCACATACTCATTGGGGTGGGGAAGAAATTTTAGTCTTAACGGGTGAGTTAATTGATGAAAACGGCCATTATCCAAAAGGCACTTGGTTACGCAGCCACATTTAAGTAAGCATTATCCTTATGTAGAACAAGACACGCTTATCTGGGTGAAGACAGGGCATTTATAGTGCATGATAGGTGGAGTGAGTGTGAAGTTTTTTTAAGGTTTTGCGGTTAATGATGAGTACTAAAATGTCTTATAAATGTTTGCGAATTGAAGTAAGGCCTGATGATAGAACTCTAATTTCACCTCTGACTTCTATAAGCGCCTGACCTTCTGAATTAATGCCTAAATAAAGCCCTGTGGTTTCCTTTTCGGGTGAGATGAAGCGAACGGTTTCATTCACTTCAAATAGGTCATGTGCTTGCCAGTGTTCATTGAGTTCAAGCTGCGAGTAATTTTGTAACCCCGCTTGTTGGATTTTATGAAAGAAGCGTTCAAATAACGCATCTAAATCAAACGGTTCAACGCTGCTTGAACCGTCTATCACACCTGATCTGCCTCGATTAATGCCAATGCCGATTATCAGCGCACGGTAGTCCTTTTTTAAGACTTGTTCAATCAACATGCCCGCTACTTTCCCTTGATCGTTAAAAATATCATTAGGCCATTTCAAATAGAGAGGGGCAGTGGTGAGTTCATTCAGACTTTGATGCAGTAAAGCTGCAATATGTAAGCTTAAAAGACCTGACAGTTCAAAACCCGCCTCCAGCGGGTAAGCTAAAGAGAATATGGCAGAATCTTGATTTGTGACCCAACGACGTTTTTGTTGGCCATAGCCTGAGGTCTGAATTTTGGTCGTGCAAAAAATAGGCTTAATGGGTCTGTTTTCAGTAACGTAATCTTTTAAGTATCGACTGGTTGAATCGACCGTTTCCAGCGAAATAACTTCATAGGAGGCTTGCATAAGGTTCAACTTAACGTGGTTGCTTTTAGTGTGTGCTTATTCTGTGTAATTCGTCTAAAGAAGGTTGTTCGATGATTATCATCGAACAATGAATTAGTTTATCCATTCTACCAGGCCTGGTAGTTTTAAGGCTCTTCGTTCAAGTTAAGGTTAGATTGTAATTGCTTTTCATGTTGCTCAATATCCCAAGGTAATAACTCCGCAGAATGATGCAGTTTGTGCAGGTAGTGTTCAAAGTGATTCAATATATCTGTAATCATATTGTGACGACTGTAGCCGTATACATCATAAGCTTCACTGCCTCCTCTTAAAAAGACCTCTGCACGGTAATAATATTCATGATCATCTTCAGCTGCGGCTTCGGTTGCTTTTTCTGAAACTGAGATGGATGCCGTTTCCATTGGAAGTTCCGATAAAGCAAATCCAGGGATTATGAATTCAGATAAACGGACTTCATAAATAAAGGCCATTTGCTCTGACTTAATGACTTCTATACGGGTTCTCAGGGGATCGTTCTCCATATAAACGTTTGACTCCCAGCCACGACGTTTGAGTTCGGCTTGAACCGTTTCCATGCTTTTATGAACAACGTCTTTAATAAAGCTTGAAACATCCTCTTTATCAGGGTAGTCCACAAGCTTTGCAAGGCGATCCTTCCAATTTGTACCTTCTTTTTCTAAGACTTTACCACTATTACGCACCGCGTTTTTTAAACTCATTTCTCGATGGGTTTCAAGAACGAGTGCACGCCACATGCCTATCATGGCAATGATCATAATAATTGCAAAAGGCAAAGCACTGACAATGGAGGCAGTTTGTAGGGCTTTGAGTCCACCAGCCAAGAGTAAAACCGAAGCCACTGCACCTAACAGGCTCGCCCAGAATACACGTTGCCAGATAGGCGTGTTAGAGCTGCCGCCAGAGGCAAGCGAATCAAGAACCAAGGCTCCTGAGTCGGCTGAGGTGACAAAGAATGTGATGATTAAAATCACCGCCAAAGTTGACATAATACCACTGAGCGGTAAGTGCTCGAATAGCTGGAATAGTGCGATGGCATTATTGTTTTGAACAGCCTGAATAAAACCATGGTACCCCTCTTGCATGATTAAGTGTAAGGCGGTATCTCCAAACACCGAAAACCACAGAAAGGTAAACAGGGTGGGTACTAACATTACGCCCAGGACAAATTGACGAATGGTGCGCCCTTTACTTATTTTGGCAATAAATAAACCAACGAAGGGAGCCCAGGCAATGGTCCATGCAAAGATAAATATGGTCCAGTTTCCAATCCAATCGCTTGATGAGTAGGCTTGCAAGTTAAAGGTACGCTCAACGATATTACTGAGGTAACTGCCGGTATTTTGCAAGAATGTCTCTAAGATGAAGATAGAAGGTCCTGCCATAAACACAAATAACATTAGGGCAACCGCTAAGCCAATATTGATTAAAGAGAGTCGCTTAATACCTTTATCCATGCCTGCCACAACCGAAATAACGGCCAAACCGGTAATAATGATGATCGCTAAAATTTGGACAGAGGTGGAGATTGGAACGGATGGAATAAGATAATGAATTCCCGTGTTAATTTGAGTTACGGATAAACCAAGCGTGGTTGCAAGTCCAAAGACGGTTCCCAAAATAGCAAAGGTGTCCACGCCATGTCCAATAGGACCATAAATCCGGTCACCAATTAATGGATAGAGCGTTGAACGCATCGAAAGCGGTAAGTTATGTCTAAAGGAGAAGTAGGCTAAGCTTAACCCAACGAGGCCGTAAATAGCCCAAATATGAAAACCCCAATGGAAAAAGGCAATTTGCATCGCTTCCTTGGCAGCATCTACCGTTTCCGCAGCACCGTTTGGTGGTGAGGCAAAATGTAAGACGGGCTCCGCAACCCCAAAGAACAATAGGGCAATACCATAACCCGCAGAAAACAGCATCGCAAACCAGGCCAGAAAGGTGTATTCGGCTTCAATATGGTCTGGGCCAAGTTTAATTTTACCCCATGGCGAAAGTGCAATGACAACAATAAAGACCAAAAACATGGCGACGGCCAGCATATAGAACCAGCCAAAATTTTGAGTAATGCTGGCCAAGATGCTTGCAAAGAATGTGCCAGCCAATTCAGGGTTACTGAGTGTGCCAATTAGGAATAATAATATGACGACAATCGCTGGAATAAAGACAGGAAGCAGTAAGGTTGATGCAAAAGCTGGTTTTGAAACAGACATATGGATGCGCGCTCTTTTAACGAAAGTAACCCTAGCCTAACAAAAAAAGTCGATTTACCCTAGTAAATATTGTGTTAAATTACGAGCTTATTACTGAAAATTACCTCTTTAACTAAGATAAAATCCTCGTTTTGAACCAACAAAGCCTGGCTATTTTGTACGTGGCCGACGTGGTTGTATCGATCTGCCTGGTTTCTCTTCAAGCGGTTTTTCTGGCCAACGGTGTCTGCGGTATTTACCGCGCATCTCTTTGGCGACCTCTATATACGAGGTGTTCCAAAAGTTGGCTAAATCGGCGGTGATTTGAATGGGTTTTTGAGCGGGTGACAGCAAATCAAACGTGAGGGCGATTTGGCCATTCGCCAGTTTGGGAGATGAGAGTTCACCGAACAGCTCTTGCAGTTGAATCGCGACTTTAGGTGATTTTCCCATTTGATAGTCAATGGCCACTCGTTTACCGGATGGCGCGGTGTAATGCGTGGGGGCGTATTGTTCTATTGCGTTTAATTCGGAATAACTGAGTCTGGCTTGCAATAGACTCAATAAATCCAATTTTGCTAAATCTGACCACTGTGTGACATGGCTTAGATAGGGCAGACACCACTTTTCAAAATCATTCACTAGCTCCTCTGTCGAAAATAGGGCGTATTCTGGCAAGTATTGGCCTAACCAGGACACGCGATCTAACCAGGCCTGGTTGGTTTTATTCCACGGTAGTTTTTCTAAATTTGAGGCCAAAATGACCTGTGTCATACAGGTCTGAACGTCGGTTGGCTTGAGTTTTTGGGTGGAGGTTTGCTGTAGACTTAGTGCACCGAGTTTTCGAAAAGTGGTGCCTAAAATACGCTGTTTTTTGTCATCAAAAGTGACACTGGTCTCGGTGGTGATTTGCGTGGCAAAGAGTGATTCTATATCCTCTAGGGTAATCGGTGCCGCCATAAAGACTTTACCATCTCGACGTTGGCCATCTAAATGGGCGACTACTAACCAGGCCTGGTCATTTAAACGATCTTCAGGCGTCAGAAAACAACCTTTGCCATTGCTTAGTTGATAACGGCCGTCGGCATTTGAACGACGTTTGGCGACTCTGTCAGGATAGGCTAAGGCTAGCATCTGACCTATTGAAAGCTGGGTAGTGGATGTTTCTGACTTTAAAGTATTCGGCAAACCAAGCACTCGTTTTTTCCACTGCTGGCTATTTCTAATGGCTTCTCGCGTCGCCGACAGTACGAGTTGTGAGGCGTTTGATGTTTTACTGTTTTGACGATAAGCCTGTAAAGCCTCAACCCTATCCTCTAAATTAACTCCATAACCACGTTTGAAAATATCCCGTTCACTCAAAATGGCGGCGATGTCACAAGCCGTGGTGAGAGATTGCTCTCCAGTTTGTGCTGCAATCAAAAGCATCTTTGCTAAACGTGCCGAAAGGCCGAGTTGACTCGCTTGCTCTCCTAAGGGCTTGAGAGAACCATTGGTTTTTAAAAAGCCTAGCTGGATTAACAGCGCTTGCGCGATTTGGTAGTGTGCTTTTGGCGGTGGCGTTAACCAGCGTAAATCTTCTAAATTAGTCACGCCCCACATGGCCATCTCTAAACTTAAGTCTGTCAGATCGGAGTTTAAAATCGATTCGGCTGTGAAGGCTATACGGCTTTTGTGATCGGATTCTGTCCATAAACGATAAGCATGACCTTCAGCCAATCGACCTGCTCGACCTGAGCGTTGTGTGGCGGACGCTTGCGAGATGTTTTGGGTCAGCATGCGGGTCATGCCGCTACTGGCATCATAAGCCGCGTGACGGACTAAACCGCTGTCGATGACAATGTGAATGCCTTCTATGGTTAAACTGGTTTCGGCAATATTGGTCGAGAAAATGACCTTGCGACGATGTTTAGCATCTTTGAGCAATACCTTGCTTTGGGCTTCAGGCGTGAGTCCACCATAGAGCGGAATCAGAGCTACTTCCGCAGGGTTGATACTTTCGGAGGCATGTCTGATAGTTTCTAGAATTTCTTTTTGACCCGGTAAAAAAATCAGACAGTCTCCACTATGTTGCTCAAGTGTCTTGAGTAAAGCCTGAGTAATCACGATATAAAACGGGTGTCCATAGAGTAGCGATAATGGTTTCGGTGGTGCACTGGTTAAGTAATGGATATTGACGGGGAAGGTCCGACCAGGGCATTGAATAACGGGCGAATTGTCCAAAAACAGACTTAATGAGTCGCTTGCAATCGTGGCGGACATAATCAAAATCTTTAGATCTTCTCGCAGTGCAGATTGGCTGTCTAAACATAACGCCAGGGCTAAGTCTGAATCCAAGGAACGTTCATGAAATTCATCAAAAATAATCAAGGCCGTTTCACTGAGTTCCGGATCGTTTTGCAGGCGTCTGATTAAAATCCCTTCAGTCATGATTTCAACCACCGTCTCTTTGGATATTTGACGGTCATTGCGAACTTGATAACCAATGCGCTGGCCGACTTTTTCACCGAGTTGCTTCGCGAGAAAAGCCGCAAGGGAACGCACTGCCAATCGACGAGGCTCCAGTAGGATGATTTTGCGACCTTGTAACCATTCAGCTTGCATCAATGCTAAAGGCACTTGCGTTGATTTACCTGCTCCTGGCTCAGCTTGGAGTATGCAGGCCGAATGTCCAGCTAAACAGTTCTGAATCTGTGGGATAAAGGCATGGATCGGTAACTCAGTGGTTGCAGACATAGAAAGTGGAAAAGCCCTTGGTAAAAAATGAAATAATAAAGATTAATGTCTAGAGATGCTTGCAAGAGTCAATCGTCGTTTAATAAAGAGTTAAAATGACGCTTCTTTTCGTTTAAATAATGGGCAGTAACTCATTATTACGAGCCCAATCAACCTAGATTTCCCACATTGCGATCTCGACACATAACGCCTGTCATGAAATAGTCTCTATCGCCTATTTTAATCGTCTTTGGAGGGTATACAATATTTTCTGCCGTTTATCTCGTGCGTGAAGATAACATTCGGATGAACTAAGCTAGAGGTGCACGATATGCTGTTACGTTTAAGGATATATTTTCATCAATTGTTGTGTGAAATATGACAATACTCACGGACCATCGTATGTCACCATTGTGGGGAGGCAGATGAATGTTTCATTCTGTACCGTATTCAATCGTCTTGCATGATTGCTGCAAAACCCAAAATTTAGGAGATTCAAAGGGCACGATGCAGCTTTAAGATATGCTTTGCTTTGCTTGAATATGTTCAACGGTCATGTTATTCGTTCAAGGCATAAAATGGTTACCAGTGTGGTATTTCAGCATGGCAACATGCAATATTTAAGGTTAATTTTTTTGTTTGGGGTGTTGGACGTATACCACTAGAACAAGTCTTTCCTATGGTGGGATAAAGAGAATCTGCATGTAAACTGATGTGTGAACTGAACATAGGGTTATACTTGATTTTAAAGAGTTAAAGAGTTAAAGAGTGAGAAGTGGCAAAGCGATGTGATGGCTTTCAAGCCAACAGCCTTTGGCATTTAATCGGATGTGATCATATAACGAATCGAATTGCCCAAAGAGCGTCTCCATTGCGCTCAGTTTTCCCCTATTTTGCTGCCGGACAACACCATGAGTGTTGTACTGGAAGTTCCTTAGCTCACTTAGATGCAAGTTTTAAATGAGACTGTTTTGTAAATGACCGTCAAAAAAGATGCTTTATTTAGTTTTTAAAAGGATAAATCCGTTATGTTTAATTTCCGTCATGTGCTTATTTCAATCGGTTTGGCAGTCTCTTTTACGGCTCAGGCGATTGATACTATGCGTATTGGTACGAATGTTTGGCCGGGTTATGAGCCGTTTTACTTAGCTCAAAGCCTTGAAGGATGGGATAAGGGCAATAAGATACAGCTGGTTGAATATGCGACTGCAACAGAAGTGTTACGTGCATTTAGAAATAAAACAATTGAAGCCGCTGCTTTGACCTTGGATGAGGCATTATTGCTACGTGAATCAAAGATGCCCATTCAAATAGTTTTAGTCACCGATATTTCAAATGGTGGTGATGTCATTATGGCAACACCAGACATTCAGACATTTAGTGATATTAAGGGTAAAAGAGTTGGAGTTGAAGGGGGAGCTTTAGGCGCTTATGTTTTAACGCGTGCTTTAGAAGTACACGGACTGGCTTTGGAAGACATACAGATAATTCACGTTGGCGTAGACGCTCATGAGTCAGTCTACCGTCAAGGGAAGGTTGATGCTGTTGTGACCTTTGAACCCGTACGAACCAAATTAAAAAACCTTGGAGCTCAAGAAATTTTTTCCAGCCGTGAAATTCCTGGCGAGGTCGTCGACGTATTGGTTGTGCATGATGACTACTTAGCCAAATCTCCAGAGCGGGTAAGAACGTTGATCAAAGGGTGGTATAACGCTTTAACTTACCTTAAAAAACAGCCGGAATTGGCGGCCAAGGTCATAGCTCAACGCTTAAAGGTCACTCCCCAAGAAGCATTAGATAGCTTTGAGGGCTTACATTTACCTTCATTGGCTGAGACACGAAAATTATTGGGTGGCGTGGAGCCTAAATTAAATCCGGTTTTACAGCGTATGCAAAAAACCATGTTAGAGCAGGAGTTATTAATTGATTCAGTCAGTCTCGATAGGCTACTCAATCCAGCCTATTTAAATATACCAACTCGAGCCAGCAAAAAGTAGAGTGTTATGACGTTAAGATTTTTTTTACCTAGCCTGTTTGTGGTTTTTATTACCATTACAACGATCTTTTCATTTTTGACCATTCGCAGTCATGTCCTAATGGAGGTTAAAGCAGATCAGTACAGTCGAGCGATGAGTTCTTTGAATAGTTTGCAAGGTAATGTTGAACGTTTTTTATTTTTGGGTGATATTGAAGGGGTAAAAAAAGCCATTGCGTCTTTAGGGGCTCAACCAGATTTAAATGTTATTTTTGTGACGGATAAAAGAGGCAAAGTGATTGCTTCGACGCACCAAAGAGCGATTGGACAGCAATGGGATAAGTTGCACTATTTGTTTGATGCTGGACTCATTTATGAGGTCCCTCGAACCAAAGTAACTCAAGTGCTTTATTCCGAAGAAAATAATCTTATCACGGGCTATACAAGTGTGTGTAATGCAGAGGCGAGTAATAGTCTGCGCCCACAGCGTTGTGGATTTCTCTATTATTCGGTAGATGCACTCTATTTACAAGATAAGGCCATGACTTCACTGCTGAATTTGATAGGATTGAGTTTGCTCGGATTTCTTTTAAGTGCGTTCCTCTTTTCAGTCTCTGTCTATTATAGAGTGACAAGACGAGTTATGCGTTTAGTGGATGTTTTGCAACGTTTTTCAAAAGGTGAGCATTCGGTACGTGCTCATGTTCAGGGTGCAGATGAATTAGCTCAAATTGGGCAATCAATTGACTCTTTATTCGAACAGATGACTGAAGAGCGTGGAGAATTGATCGCCAGTGAGCAGATGCAGAAGGCCATTATCAATAGTAGCAGTTATTCTATTATCTCAACCACCCCAGAAGGCATGATTAAGAGTTTCAATAAAGCTGCAGAAAAAATGCTTGGTTATCAAGCACAAGATTTAATTGATAAACAAAGTCCGGCTTTATTTCATCTGCCTGAAGAGGTGGTCGAGCAAGCCAAAACGTTATCAATGGAATTAGAAACGCAGATTGAACCTGGTTTTGAAGTCTTTATCGCCACAGCAAAATTAGGTCAACTCTATGAACGTGAATGGACTTATGTCCATAAAAATGGCGAGCGTATACCAGTCATGCTGTCAGTGACTGCTGTCTATAATCACCAAGGTGATATTACTGCTTATCTAGGGGTTGCTAAGGATTTGACTGAACAAAAAAGAGTTGACAAGATAAAGAGTGAATTTATTTCGACTGTCAGTCATGAACTGCGTACCCCTTTAACTTCTATTAAAGGTTCGTTGGGTTTAGTTAAATCGGGCATGCTGGGTGAGCTGCCTGAAAAACTCGTTAGCATGTTGGAAATTGCTTTTAACAACAGTGAGCGCTTAATTCGCTTGATAAATGATATTTTGGATATTGAAAAAATTGCGGCGGGAAAAATGGATTTTAAAATGTCCGAGTTTTCTTTAGACCGTTTATTAGAGCAAAGTGTTGTCGCAAACAAAGGGTATGGAGAAGAGAAAGGCGCTACCTTTAAAATCACCGAAACGATTGAAAATGCACAGGTGGAAGCAGATCATGATCGCTTGATGCAAGTGATGGCAAATTTGATGTCAAATGCTGCGAAATTTTCTCACGAAGGGGGCGAAGTTGAAATAAAGTTGACTGAACAGGATGAACATTATCGGGTTTCAGTGATTGATTTTGGAATCGGAATTCCAATTAAGGTTCAGCCAACGGTATTTGATCGTTTTATCCAGGGGGATTCTTCCGATACTCGTCAGCAAGGTGGAACGGGTCTAGGGTTAAGTATCACTAAAAGCATTGTTGAAAGTCATCACGGCCACATTGATTTCATCAGTACGCCTGAAGGGACGACTTTCTATTTTGAAATACCCAAAATGCAACAGCCAATCGCACGGGCGTTACCTCAATTAGTGCCTGATAAATCCGGAATTTCTGTTTCTTTAGATGTGTCAAATGTTTCTGCTCAGGCGGGTGAAAAGAACGAGTCTGAGTGTTTTCGAATCCTTATTTGTGAAGACGATAAAGACATCACCACCTTATTGTCGCTCATGTTACAACAAAATGGTTATGAGACAGATATCGCCTTTGATACAGACGATGCAAAAGCGTTATTAGCCAAAAACCATTACGATGCCATGACCTTAGATTTAGGTTTACCGGGTCAGGATGGAATCTCTTTTATTCATGAACTACGTCAAACGCAAGACTTCAAAACCCTACCTATAGTGGTTGTTTCAGCGAATGCAAATCAAGGTAGAGAGAGTATTAAAACTGAAGATATTGGTGTGATTGATTGGCTGCAAAAACCGATTGATCAGGATCAATTAGCGAATAGCTTACAGTTAGCCGTTAACAACTTGCCAAGCACGAAACCGCATATTTTGCATGTAGAAGATGATGCTGATATCACGGCAGTGACCCGTTTGGTATTAAGGGACTTTGCTACGGTGACTTCGGCTGCCACGCTCGCTGAGGCAAAGCAACACCTAGAAAAAACGGACTTTGATTTAGTGATACTTGACTTAGCTCTACCAGATGGTAATGGTGAGAAACTACTCCCTATGCTAAAAACAGGTGACAAGACCAGTATCCCCGTCGTGGTATTTTCAGTTCACAAACTCACCCAAGATGATACAACTCACATTAAAGCGGGACTGATTAAATCTCAAACGACTAATGAAAATCTACTTGAAACGATTCGTAACGCGATACAAAATAAAGCTCGGGAGTGATTTCTATTGTTCCATGAGTAGGGATATAAAAAGAATGACTGCATGGAATATCATAAACAATAAAGTCATTTACATGCAATAAAAAAGCCCAGACCCTCATTTATAAAGGGCTGGGCTTAGGTATTGGTGGAGGTGGGCGGATTCGAACCGCCGTCCAGAAAGCTTCCACTTAGAACTCTACATGTTTATTTAGTCTATTAGTTTAACCCGACTGTTGCCCGGCTAGCAGGGATCACAGAGGGCGAGTTTGTAAAGTTTAGGCAGGGCCATCCAAACACATGACACTGACGATTCCGTATGAGTCGATACAGACTAGGGGCTACGAACAACTGGCCAAGCCTGCACTAACAGCCTAAGCTGCTAGGGAGTAGTTATTGTCGTTTGCAACTATAACATTTGAATCAAGATTTACGTGCGGTGATTCAAGCACGACATGCATCCTAAATTTCCATCTCCCTGTCGAAACCAAAACACCCCCATAATGGAAAGTTCGTTTGACACGAAAACTGATGAAATTCAGTTCTACCAGGCCTGGTCAGTTCTAATTTACCAGGCCTGGTGGCTTTTAAAGCCAAATAAATTGATTGTTTAAATTTACTGACAATCTCTTTATAAGGCCGATAAACTCTTTTTCAAGGGGTTTATCTAAAGCAAGGTTATTATAGCGTTTTTATAAAAGAACTCATCGTCTTATTTAACTTGAATTCATGTAATCGTGAATTTAGCCGTTCTTAAAAAGAGATTAACGAGTCAGTTTCATAACCCGTTCTTTATCACGACTCCACTCACGTTCTTTTTCTGTGGCACGTTTATCATACAGTTTTTTACCTTTGGCAAGGCCAATGGTGAGTTTGACTTTGCCACTGTCACTCCAATGCATATCCAACGGCACAACGGTTAAACCATCTTGATCTACCTTAGAGGTTAAAAGCTCAATTTGCTTACGATGTAACAGCAATTTTCTTAAGCGTAACGGATCGTGGATGGTATGGGTTGAAGCGGTTATGAGTGCTTGAATCTGCGCGCCAAATAAAAATGCTTCATGATTCTTTAAGAGAATGTAGCTCTCTTTAATATTCACTTTGCCTTCACGAATACTTTTGATCTCCCAGCCTTCTAATGAAATACCTGCTTCAAAGGTTTGGTCAATCTGAAAGTCAAAACGCGCTCTTTTATTTTGCGCAATGGTCTTCTCAAGCGCTTTATTTTTAGGTTTTTTTGCCATATCTTTTTAGTCGAAACCGACCCTTTAAACAGATTATTTTAAACTATTGTTATTATAACAAAATCGCTACAATGATTTACTATCCAAATGCGGTAATGCCTGACTGGCGTGCCTTCATTCGTTTATTTCCCAGCAGAATGCTGAGTTGTCTATCTTAAACGCCTGCCGGTAAAGCAGTAGTCCATGACTTTTTTAGGCACAAACTGATTCATACGCTTTACGTCTAATGAAAAACGCTGTGTATGGCCTTCACTGCTTTCTAACTCAAAATAGAGTGGGTTTTGCCCCGTCAATGCAGGTTTAAGCAGATTAAAGAACGCTTTAACATCCGAACTGTTACTGTCGGTTTTAAAGCTAGGCATCTCCTGATAGGTAAAAGAGGTGTGAAAGCTCATGCCAAGTAGGCCAGGTTGTTTTTCAACATCGGTTTTAAACAGTTTAGATAAAGCCCTATTCTGTCCGCCCACAGAAATATCAAATGAGGTGGTGTCTGAACCGGATTTAACCCTCAGACTCTGTGTATCATCATAAACATAACCGTGTTTAATAAAGCTGGGCGAGGCATTCGGTAGAGTGCCATCACTCTCCTGTAAAAATTTCTCTTTATCCAGATACTGCACACTAAAGTTGGCAAAATAATCTTGGCAGCGCATAAAAAATGCTTTTTGGGTACTGTAATCTTGTGGAATATACAGTACAGTGGCCTGCTTGACGGTATCGGTAAAGTCATCAGTTTTATAATCAACAATCCAGGTGTCTTTCAAAAAAGTGCCTGCTTGACTAGATTTAGCAGGGTGCTCAACGTCGTGGTATTCGGTTGCGTTTACTTGCCCAGATATCAAGAGTGGCAAGACCCAAAATAATGGAAACGCTTTTTTAAAGCAGAATATATCGGCCATGAAGTGACTCCTTAAATTAGACAATTTTTTATTCTAGCATGAATCCGTACTCAACGGATTCATGCTCTAAAATAGCCTCTTTGAAAGGCATTGAAAATAATCGGCCATTGGCACATTCACTCCATTGGCTACCGTTTAAAGAGCTTTGTTATAATGCGCCATAAAACGCACGTTATAATAGTGTAATCAATATCGACACAGGTGTGTCTAGTGTTCAATTAATCACTTAAATGTTAAAGATAATCGTTAGCCTTAAACCTTATGAAAAAAATATCCAGAACAGCTCTGTTACCTTATTCAGCCAAACAAATGTATGACATTGTCAATAACATCGCGGACTATCCTAACTTTCTACCTTGGTGTGGTGACTCCGAAGTTGTGTCGGAAACGGATTTAGAGATGATTGCTAGTGTGACCATTGCTAAGGCTGGAATTCGCCAGACGTTTAAAACCCGTAATCATTTAGTGCCTAATGAACGTATTGAAATGCATTTGGTAGAAGGTCCATTTAAATCCTTGAAAGGCGAGTGGAGTTTTAAAGTATTGGATGTGGATGCGTGTAAAATCAAGTTCGAAGTCGAGTTCGAAGTCAGTAATGGTTTGTTTAATGTCGCCATAGGACCTATTTTTGAACATATCGCCAGTACATTAGTAGACTCATTTTGTGAGCGAGCCAAGCAGATCTACTCTTAAACCGGTGGCTTTAATCAGTAACTCACTTTCGATTAGCTTTTATGCACGTTTTATTAAGGGTTTATTATGAACAATAAAATTCAGATAGAAGTGGCCTATGCGTTACCAGAAGAACAGTTTTTATTCACTGAAGAAATTGCCCAAGGGTCTACCGTCGCTCAAGCTCTAGCGGACTCTAAACTCTTGAAGGAATTTCCAAACTTGAATATCGATAAAGTCGGGATTTTTGCTAAGTTAGTCGACAGCAATACTATTTTACGCCCTGGGGATCGTATCGAAGTCTACAGACCTTTAAAAGTCGACCCTCGTGATCGCCGTAGAGAGAAGGTAGAAAAAGAGCGTAAAGAAGCGAAGTAGTTCATCTCAGCTAGTTTGCATGATGATCGTTAATCGTTCGTGATGATTGCAAAGGCTTAGGGGAGTACGGATACATGTTCGTAGTCCTAAAAAAGACCTGAAGTTTCAGGTCTTTTTTAGGTAATTGATATCTTTAGAGGTTAGAACCAATCCAGTCCTAACCAAGAGTCATCGTGATTTAGGGTGACATTGGTGGGTAGCGCTTTCCAGTCTTTTATCATTCCATCTTCATCAAAATTGATGACCAAATGTTTCGTAGAATCGGTATGTAAGGTGGTGTTTGAGCTGTAAAAAACATATTCCCAATGATTTGGGTTAAATGGATCTCTACCTTGTGGCGGTCCAATTAACTCACGAACTTGTTCCTTGGTCAGCCCTTCCTGTATATGTGAAACCGATTCTTCTGTCATCACATTGCCTTGCGTTAAAGGTGCTTTGTAAGGGGCAAGGTAAGAGCAACCACTTAATAGGCACACTGAAAGCGCTAATGACAGCCCCAGCGTTTTGTTTTTAAGTTGGCAGTTAATAAGAGGCTTTTGTTTTAAATTTAAGCCTGATTTGCACGCGGTCAGCTTCAATGTTTTCATACTCATTTAGGTGTCTGTGATGGATGATTTAAGGTATTATACACACTAATTGAGATTGTGAATCTCACAACAAAAATAAAATCAATAAAGCAACTGAACATGTTCTAAGACAACGAAATCGCGGTTTGTAAAACAAAATTCGCGACCTTTCCTGTGATAGAACATCGTTACAATGTGTTAAAGACCAGAGGATTCCATGAGCGGCGCAGAACTTAAGAAAGTGGGCTTAAAGGTTACTTTACCGAGATTAAAAATTTTAGAAATTCTTGAGAGTTTAGGGGATCAGCATCACCTTACGGCAGAGGATGTTTATAAGATTTTGTTAGAACAGGGCGAAGAAGTAGGGCTTGCAACCGTTTATCGTGTTCTGACACAGTTTGAACAAGCAGGTATTGTTCGCCGCTTGAATTTCGAAAACAGCATCTCTATTTTTGAGCTGGATACCGGTGATAACCATGATCACCTTGTGTGCGTTAAAAATGGTACGGTTAAAGAGTTCGTTGATCCTATTATTGAAGAGCGTATTAAGGAAATTGCCAAAGAAAATGGTTACGAGTTAGCGAGTCATAACCTTGTAATCTATGGTTCTTTAACCGAATAAAGAGCTGTTTAACGTTGTTAAAACTTTTTCCAAATATAAGAAATAGGCCGTTCAAACACTGATTTGAATGGCCTTTTTTGTGTGTTTTCCGCTAATATTTGCTTCACGCTAAGAAGGGGGGTTAATCTTGAATCAGTTGGATATCTACTTGAGCTGATTCTTTATCGATTTTAAAAAGGCATTCACAAAATTCAGCCTGACTGTTCATTGGAGTAGGGTCATCAGCACAGCTGCAACCAGCGATCAGGCCACTGTAAAACAGACCTGTTTTGATCTCTAAATAATTGTCTGTCTCTTGAATTGAGATAATCATGACTTTAAAGTCGTCTAGCATGGCATAGTTCGATTGCTGCAAAGCGGCTTGCAGAGGCAAAATATCGCCGTCTAATTCTTCCACTTCATGAATGAAAATGGCTTTAAAGTCGGCAAGGTTTTGCTTTGTTCTATTGTTCCAGGCCTGTAATGACTTTAAAAAAGTAATCAATTTATCTTCCTAAATTTTGTTCTGTAAACGACTAAGAATTGAATTGTTGAGCACTGCTAAACATCTCTTTCGCATGTTCCAGGGTTTGTTGACTGATGGTTAATCCACCCATCATACGCGCCAGTTCTTCAATACGTGCCGCTTCATCAAGCTCGATGACTTGAGTAAATGTTAACTCATTTTCAGTCCGTTTTTCAATCTGTAGGTGAGTATGACCATGCGATGCAACTTGTGCTAAATGAGTGATGGACAATATTTGTTTGTGTGCACCTAATTGCTGCATTTTTTTGCCGACGACTTCAGCAATTGCACCGCCGATACCAACATCAACTTCATCAAATATGAGCGTGGGTAGACTCGTCACTTCTGCGGTGGCAACTTGAATCGCTAAACTGATTCTTGATAATTCACCACCAGATGCGACTTTGGCTAAAGGCTGTAAAGGTTGGCCTTTATTCGCAGTCACATGAAAAGCGACCTTATCTAAACCACTGGCGTTGACGCTCTCCAGAGCTGAAATTTGGGCTTCAAATAAGCCATTAGGCATGCCTAGTGAGTGCATGCCTTCGGTCACAATCTTAGAGAGTTTTTCGGCGGCCTTACGACGTGATTTACTTAAGGCCGAACCACTGTTTTGAAATGTTGACCAGGCCTGGTCAATTTCACTTTTAAGGGTTTCTAAAGAGGCATCTGACTGCGTTAGACTAGTTAAGTCATCTTTAAGTTGTTGGTGTTTTTCAACCAGGGTCTCGGGCTCTAAATTGTATTTTTTGGCGAGGCCGAACAATAAAGCTAAGCGTTCTTCAATCCGGCTGAGTTGGTTAGGATCTAATTCTATGTCACTCGAGTGTTTATGAATCTCCGCAGCGGCTTCTTGAGCTTCAATGAGAGCACTGTTGAGTTGCTCAATAGTGACTTGCAAACTTGGGCTGTAGCTCACTATGGATTCAATAGCGTGAATAGCTTGATTGACTAAATCTGCCGCACCTGAACTCCCCTCGATCGCTTCATAAGCATTTTCACAGGCCAGAATAATTTCATTGGCATGTGAGAGTTGACTCTGTTCTTCCGAAAGTTCTTCAAACTCTTCTTGAATAGGCTGAACGTCATCAAATTCACTGTTTTGAAAAGACAAAAGTTCAAACTTACTTTGAAAGTCAGCTTGATTGGTCAGTAGCGTATCCAATTGGCGATTCAAAACCTGCCAGGCCTGGTAATCTTGGCGACAGGTTTTGATTAACTCTGGATGAACGGCGTAAGCGTCTAACAATCCTAACTGTTTATGATTTGAAAGTAGCGATTGATGTTCGTGTTGTCCATGAATATCAATCAGCATGCTGCCTAGAGATTTTAATAGGCTAGAGGGGATGGGGCGGCCATTGATATACGCTTTAGAGCGGCCTTCTGAAGTGACGGTTCTACGTAGGTAGCAATCACCGTCATCGTCGAGCTCCTGATCAACTAACCAGGCCTGTACATGCGGTAACTGTTTGATATCAAATTGGGCACTTACTTCGGCTCTTGGCGTATTATGGCGTACTAGACTGCTGTCTGATCGATCTCCTAAAGTGAGACCTAATGCATCCAGTAGTATGGATTTACCGGCACCGGTTTCACCGGTTAAGCTGCTAAACCCCTTATTAAAATTGAGTTGCAGTTTTTCGATTAGAGCCAGGTTTTGAATGGAGAGTTCTTGTAGCATGTTTACTCTTTTTCGTTAATTTATCGCGTATAAATAGTTTGAGGCTAAATTGTGAAAGGTTCGACATTGAACATTTTACAGTTTATCACCCCAATGCAATTTGGCTCTGAGTAACTCAAAATGATCATGTCCTTTAGGATGAATCATTTTAATAAAATTAGGATGACGTGTCACAATCGTTCGGTAACCGGCCGAAATTAGGTAGGTGATTTGGCCATCACAGATGATTTGCGCCGTGCTATGACAATCTTCATGCGGACGTAATTCAACGACGCTTTTCCCAGAAATAACATAAGGACGATTGCTCATTGTATGGGGATTAATGGAGACTAAACTTAACACATCTAATGCAGGGTCGAGAATGGGGCCACCTGCAGAAAGGCCATAGGCGGTAGAGCCCGTCGGTGTTGAGATGATCATGCCATCAGAACGTTGGCTATTAAAGAAACGATTGTCAACGAAGGTTTCAAATTCAATCATTCGCGGCGAATCGGTTTTATGGATCACCACATCATTAAAGGCGAGTTGATCGAATAGAATTTCATCATCTTTTTTAATAATGACTCTAATTAAATTGCGTTCTTCGCTCTCATAAATCCCTTCCATGACGTCGTCTAAAATAGAGATCATCTCTTTAGGTGAGATGTCGGTCAAAAAACCTAATCGCCCGAGATTGATGCCGAGAATGGGGATGTTTTGGTCAACAATAGTGCGTGCAACATCTAAGAACGTTCCATCACCACCGACTACGATGGCGACATCAATATGCTGTGCCAGTTCTTGACGGTCAATGATTTCGATACCATAACATTCATACGGACAATCGTGACAGGATGCAGCATCCAAAAAAACCGTTTTGGATTTGCTTTGCAGGTGTTGAATTAGGGTATCAATACTTTCCCAAGACTGAATACCATTGTATTTACCAAAAATGCCTATTTTCTTAAACATTTATTTCTCTCACTCTTTCCAATATGGGAGAGATCTTTGTACGAGTCGATTGTTGGCTAAAAATGGTTAAAACTCCGCTGCTTTTGGTTAAAAAAGTTGCAAGTTTTATCTGATTTTTATTTTGATTCGGACTCATAGAATGATCTCTAGACGCTAAAAATTCTTGTATAACTGGGCCGGAAACATATAATTTAGCACTCAAGGGTTGAGAGTGCTTATTTTAATACTATATAACACTTGAGGCAGGCCGGAAGATCCGCCACCAAATGCCATTTTGACACTTACGATACATACTCTTAGGCTAGCAGATGTTAAGCGACCGTTCACAGATTTTATTTAAAAACTTAATGGGATTATACCTGAATGAAGGTAAGCCGGTAGGATCTACCACCTTGGCTAAATGCCCAGAAATCGACCTAAGCTCTGCGACAGTACGTAATGTGATGGCGGATTTAGAAAAGCTGGGATTGATTCATGCACCCCATACTTCTGCAGGCCGTGTGCCAACCGATAAAGGTTATCGCCTTTTTGTCGATTCAATGTTGACCTATCAGCCACTGTCTATTCAACGTGAAGCTCAGATTCGCCAGAAATTATCACCTAACTTAAACCCCGATGCTTTGATGCTCAACGCTTCGACTATGCTCTCTGGTATGACCGGTATGGCCAGTTTAATACTGATGCCCAAAAAAGAGCGAGAAATTCTTAAACATATCGATTTTATTGCCCTAGGCGAAAATCGCGTTTTAGTGGTATTGGTATTTAATGATCAAGATGTGCAAAATAGGGTTGTTGAATTAGAAAGTGCTATTACGAGCAGTGAGTTGATTAAAATCGCCAATTTTTTGAATGAACAGTGCGCTGGTAAAAGTCTTGCCCAGGCGCGAACGACTTTAGTCGAACGTCTAAATCTGATTAGAAGCACTACGAATGAATTCATGTCGTCAGTGATCGAGGCAACAGACAGTGTGCTTTCCGAACAACTACAGCAAAAAATACCTTTTTTAGTGTCGGGTCAAACCAACTTGTTGAACTACCAAGAGTTAGCGCATGCGGATAAGTTAAAGTCACTGTTTCATGCTTTTGAACATCATTCAGAAATGCTGAGTGTGTTGGATAAAAGCATGGATGCACAAGGAGTACAGGTATTTATTGGTGCAGAGTGCGGTAATCCAATCTATCAAGATTGTAGTATCGTGACCACTCCTTACGAAGTGGAAGGTGAAGTCTTGGGTGTTTTGGGTGTTGTTGGCCCCAGCCGGATGAATTATGGAAAAGTCGTGCCTAAAGTGGATATTACTGCAAAAATTTTAAGTTCGCTCTTGAAAAAATAAGCCTTAGTCCCAATGATTTGGGTATCAGCATTTTTAAAGTTAAGTCGTTTGCCTTGTTTAAGGTAAACCAACTCAAATAGGAAGAAAAACGTGTCAGATTTTAAAGCAGATAATCAAACAGCTGAAGAACAAATCCCAACGGTAGAAGAAGAGATGAAAAATGCCGAAAAAGCCCTAGAGCAAGCGGAAGAGACTGTGACAGAAGATATCACAGCATTGTTGGCCGAGTCTCGTATTGAAGCAGATAAACATAAAGATATGGCATTACGTATTCAAGCCGACATGGAAAATTTGCGTCGTCGTACGCGTATTGACATTGAAAGCGCGCATAAATATGCCTTAGACAAATTTGTAAATGCATTGATTCCTGCGATGGATTCAATGGAAATGGGCATGGATGCCTCTTCTAAAGAAGAAGCTTCTATTGAAAGTATCCGTGAGGGTATTGATATGACCTTTAAGCAAATGTTAGATGTTTTGGGCCAGTTCAATGTAGAACGTGTTGACCCAAAGGGAGAGAAGTTTAACCCTGAACTGCATGAAGCTTTAACGATGATTCCATCACCAGATCACGAGCCGAATACCGTGATCGATGTCATCCAAAAAGGGTATACGCTTAACGAGCGTTTAGTCCGAGCAGCGCGCGTTATTGTTGCTCAGTAAGTAAGTGTGTGACGAATTAGATAAAAAACAGAAAAAAATTTTATATGGCTTGAAAAACAAATTTACAGCCCTATAAAGTTTGCAACATTAAATTAAAAACTCTTGGAGAATATTAAGATGGCTAAAATTATTGGTATCGATTTAGGAACAACAAACTCTTGTGTTGCTGTTATGGAAGGCAAAGAAGTTAAGGTTATTCCAAACGCTGAAGGCGCGCGTACAACCCCCTCTATCGTAGCTTACACAGCAGACGGTGAAGTGTTAGTTGGGGATTCAGCAAAGCGTCAAGCGGTCACTAACCCTGAAAACACAATCTTCGCGATCAAGCGTTTAATTGGTCGTCGTGCAGATGATAAAATTGTTGCCAAAGATAAAGACATGGTACCTTATGCCATTGTGGCCGCAGATAATGGTGACGCTTGGGTTGAGGTAAATGGAAAGAAATTATCGCCACAAGAAGTCTCTGCAAAAACATTGATTAAAATGAAGAAGACAGCGGAAGACTACCTTGGTTATGAAGTGACGGAAGCGGTTATCACCGTACCTGCCTACTTCAATGATGCACAGCGTCAAGCGACCAAAGACGCGGGTAAAATTGCAGGTCTAGATGTTAAACGTATTATCAACGAGCCAACAGCTGCCGCACTTGCTTACGGTATGGATAAAGTCGTAAAAGACAGCGTTATTGCTGTTTACGATTTAGGTGGCGGAACATTCGATGTTTCAATCATCGAAGTCGCTAACCTAGATGGTGAGAAGCAAGTTGAAGTATTGTCTACCAACGGTGATACCTTCTTAGGGGGTGAAGATTTCGATAACGTGATCGTTGAGTACATCGCTGAAGAGTTCATGAAAGATCAGAACGTTAACTTGAAGTTAGATAAGTTGGCTTTACAACGTGTTCGTGAAGCGGCTGAAAAAGCGAAAATCGAACTATCTTCACGTGAACAAACAGATATCAACTTAC
Organism: Thiomicrorhabdus arctica DSM 13458; assembly: GCF_000381085.1. Classification (GTDB taxonomy): domain Bacteria; phylum Pseudomonadota; class Gammaproteobacteria; order Thiomicrospirales; family Thiomicrospiraceae; genus Thiomicrorhabdus; species Thiomicrorhabdus arctica. The sequence continues at coordinate 314,311 of NZ_KB905899.1, forward strand.
CTTACGTCACCGCAGATGCAACTGGCCCTAAGCATTTGAACATGAAAATCACACGTGCTAAGTTTGAGTCTTTGATTGAAGACTTAGTTAAGCGTTCGATTGAGCCTTGTAAGATTGCTTTAAAAGATGCAGGCCTTACGGCTTCGCAAATCGACGATGTTATATTGGTCGGTGGTTCAACACGTGTACCAATGGTTCAAGCCGCTGTTAAAGAGTTCTTCGGTAAAGAGCCACGTAAAGATGTAAACCCTGATGAAGCAGTTGCCATGGGTGCCGCGATTCAAGGGGGGGTACTTTCTGGTGATGTAAACGACGTTCTTCTATTAGATGTAACGCCTCTATCTCTAGGTATCGAGACAATGGGTGGCGTTATGTCTAAGTTGATTGAGAAAAATACTACGATTCCTACTCGTAAATCACAAGTATTCTCAACGGCTGAAGACAATCAGTCTGCCGTAACCATTCACGTGGTTCAGGGTGAGCGCGAAATCGCATCTGGTAACAAGTCATTAGGTCAATTCAACCTAGATGAAATTGCACCAGCACAGCGTGGTCAGCCACAAATCGAAGTAACGTTTGATATTGATGCCAACGGTATCCTAAACGTTTCTGCTAAAGATAAGTCGACTGGTAAAGAACAGCACATCACTATTCAAGCCTCTTCAGGTTTATCAGAAGAAGAAGTTGAAGCCATGGTTAAAGATGCTGAAGCACATGCAGAAGAAGATGCCAAAATGAAAGTATTGGTTGAAGCTCGTAACCAAGCAGATGCAATGGTTCACTCTACGCAGAAAATGGTTAAAGATGCTGGTGACTCTGTTGATGCGGCTGAAAAAGAAGCAATTGATACGGCCATTACGGCTGTCAATGACGCAATCAAAGGCGACGACAAAGATGCAATTGAAGCAGCGGTTGCAAAGCTTGCTGAAGCAAGCCAATCGGTTGCTCAAAAAGCACAGGCTAAGCAGGCGGAAGGCGGTGAAGATGCGCAACAGCAAGGTGAAACAAACGAAGCGGATGACGATATTGTCGATGCAGAGTTTGAAGAAGTGAATGACGATAAAAAGTAATTTTTAGGAGGCATCTTGCCTCTTAAAGCGCCACTTCTAGGTTAAGAAATATTAATGACATATCAACTCGTATTTCTTGCCTTGGTCTGACACTTTATAGGCACAAGCTGTTTCCTTACTATTTTTATTGCTAGCCAAACAGATGCACGAATATCTTAGGTTTCTAAGGCATTTGTGCATTTTTATATGCTTAACTTAAGTCTCTATTTAAAAATCACCAGGCCTGGTCCGGTTGTTTTTAAATAGACATTAATCACGCGCTTAGCGCAAATACGAGAGATCGATGACCCAAACCTGTTATTACGAAATTTTAGCGGTTACTAAAACTGCATCAGAAGGCGAAATTAAAAAGGCCTACCGAAAAATGGCGATGAAATACCATCCAGACCGTAATCCAGATGACAAGACTTCTGAAAATAAATTTAAAGAAGCTGCTGAAGCTTATGAAATTTTGTCAGATTCGCAAAAACGCGCGACCTATGATCAGTTTGGACACGCCGGTTTAAATGGGCAAACGGGTGGTCACGGCGGTTTTGGTGGCGGTTTTGAAGGTGGTTTTGGTGATATCTTTGGTGACATGTTCGGTGGCGGTTTCAGTGGACAACGCGGTCCTCAACCCGGAGCGGATCTTCAATATGAACTAAAAATTAATTTAGAAGATGCCGTTGCAGGGACTTCTGTTGATATTCGTATCCCAACTAAAGATATTTGTGAAAGTTGCGATGGAACGGGCGCAGAACCGGGGAGTAAGATAGAAACTTGTCCGACCTGCCAGGGAGCGGGCCAAGTTCGAATGCAACAAGGTTTCTTCGCTGTCAATCGTGCTTGTCCTAGCTGCCATGGAACAGGTCAACTCATTACAACGCCTTGCAAAACTTGCCGCGGTGAAGGGTATACTCATAGCCACAAAACACTGACGGTTAAAATTCCAGCAGGGGTTGATACGGGTGATCGTATTCGTCTTCAAGGCGAAGGTGAAGCGGGCGAATCTGGAGCACCACGCGGTGATTTGTATGTACGTATGCAGGTTCAAAAGCACGCTATCTTTGAACGTGATGGCAATACTCTGTATTGTGAGTTGCCAATGAGTTTCGCAACAGCTGCTTTGGGTGGCAGTGTCGATGTGCCCACCTTAGGTGGTAAAGCCAGTTTAAAAGTTCCTGCGGGAACGCAGTCTGGTCAACGTTTTAAGTTGACGGGCAAAGGTGTTAAATCAGTACGTTCCTCTCGTGTTGGCGATATGATTGTAGAAGTTCATATTGAAACGCCTGTGAAGTTAACAAGTCGCCAAAAAGAGTTGTTGCAAGAATTTGATGAGAGTCTAAAAGGCAAACATCATAAACAACACAGCCCAAAAGAGCACAGTTTCTTTGATTCGGTAAAATCCTTCTTTACCAGTGACGATGATAAAAAATCTGACCAAGAGAATGACCCTTGGAAATAGAGCCAAGAGACGGTTAAGATCGGGTAGTAAACCTAACGTTTTTACAAAGGATTCACGATAATGAGAGTTGCAATTATTGGCGCTTCGGGCCGAATGGGAAAGAACTTAATCGATGCGGTCAATCAAACTGAAGGATTAACCTTTGCTGCGGCTATTGAACGTCCTGATAGTAGCTTATTAGGTGCTGATGCTGGTGAGTTGGCGGGCCTGGGTAAACTAGGTGTGAAGATTGTCGGTTCACTTGAAGCCGTCGTCAATGACTTTGATGTGTTGATCGATTTCACCACGCCTGAAACTACGGTTCATAATCTTGAAGTCTGTCTTGCCAATACTAAAAAAATTGTGATTGGCACAACGGGTTTTGATGAAGTCGGTTTAGCAGCCATCGATAAAGCGGCTGAAAAAATCGCTATTATCTTTGCGGCAAACTACAGCGTGGGTGTGAATCTTTGTCTTAAATTACTGAAGCAAGCCGCTGAAGTTTTGAATGAAGGTTACGATATTGAAATCATCGAGGCTCATCACCGTCATAAAGTCGATGCTCCTTCTGGTACAGCGTTAAGGATGGGTGAAGTGGTTGCCGAAACCTTAGGTCGAGACTTAAAGGAATGTGCGGTCTATGGTCGTGAAGGTATTACCGGTGCTCGCGATCCGAATACCATCGGTTTTGCAACGGTGCGTGCGGGTGACATTGTGGGTGATCATACTGTGTTGTTTGCGACTGAAGGTGAGCGAGTTGAAATCACTCATAAAGCCTCAAGTCGTATGACTTTTGCCAATGGCGCTGCACGTTCATGCCGTTGGTTGGCGAATAAAGAGCAAGGACTGTTTGACATGCAAGATGTTTTAAACCTGCGTTAAAATGTAGTTATAAATAAATCTAAAAGGCGTACTCATAAATGAGTGCGCCTTTTTTGTTTTACGGCCTAAATAAATGAATGAGCTTTGTTACTATTTCATTTATTTTTCGTCATATTAGTCTCTAAAATAAATGCGTTTAGTAGGGTTAAAAGGTGTTTTTAGGTTCTTTTTTTATGATTTGACGTGAGTCAAAATGAAAGCGTTTTTAAACATAAAATAAGTTGTAAATTGAATCTATACCCTATTGTTATTGTCATTGTACAATAGACGTACTCGATGTTGTTTCTTCGGGAATACGGTATGATTAGGGTTAATTTTTCATACGATTAACGTTATAAAATTAGGTAACAGGATTGAACATGGCAAAATCTTCAAAGAAAAAGCGAGATACAAAGTTAGAAACGACAAAACAGGAAGAGAAGCTAGAAAAGCAGTTGGCTAAAGATGCTAAGAAGGCTGAGAAACTCGCTAAAAAAACAGAAAAGAAATTAGCCAAAAAGAAAGCTGAAAAGAAAGAAGATAAAAAACCAGATAAAAAAGTTGAAAAGACCTCCTCCAAAAAATCGAAGAAAAAATAGCAAAATTTCTGCTAAATCAGATAAGTTATGGGGAAGGTTTTGTTTGCCAAGGCGAATTTTCTCAAAGAGTGAGTGCACCTTTGCCACTTCAATGAGTTAGGGTAAGTGTCTGAGCTGTAGAGAATATTTTTTAACTTGCTGGGCACTTTAAAACCTCTAAAATAGAGTTAAGCATTGAGTCTATATGGCGATAGTCAATTGGGATGTCATGAAAAACACCCTTATATTCTAAAACTAGGCTAGGAAAGCTAGTCGCCTGAATGCTTTGATTGAAGGCTAATTCCTGCTTGAGTTGTTGCTCTGTTTCAGGTTGTTTAAGCTGTCTCTCGAACTCTGAAGCATTTAATCCTATCTCGTTTGCTAATGAAACAAGCGTATTATTGTCCGACGGATTTTGTGCCTTAAGATAATAAGCTTGCTGAATCGCTAAAATCATTGTTTCTTCATATTCAAGTCCTTGATTTCGGGCGGCAATGACCGCTCGGCACGACGGATAGGTTGAACGTCTTGGTTGGTTTAAATGCCAAAAATCGAAATTAAATTCAGTTTGTGGCACTTTTTGTTGAATGTGGCGCCAGATAGACTGTAATTTTTGTTGAAGCTCTAGCGACATCGGTTCGGTCGTATCGGCTGCCAAACCTCCAAGCGAGTTATGAATTTCAATAGAGCGAGGTAAGGCTTGTTTTAAGGTCTTCCAGACGGGTTGAAACGCCCAACACCAACTGCACATTGGGTCGTGAATGTAATGAAGAATTGCCTTATGGCTCTTATGAGAATCTGTTACCGACATGCTATGACATCTCCCGTGTAATTTATGACTAGAGTGGAGCGAGTTGTTAAATGTATTTAACCAGGCCTGTTTGTGCTAACTTTAAATATGATTAGTGTAACCAAGCTTTAGGCTGGAGCAAAGACCTCTAACAAAAAGAATGGGTATGAAAAAAGTTAATGATTCACCCGCTGTCGTTATGTTAACTATTTTATGGATTGGGTTGTTTTACGCTCAATAACGATGGTGCAAACCAATAAGAGGGTACCTCTGATCGGGGGGTGACCACTGTCGTGAGTAAGGGGGCATGGGTGGTATAGATCAGTCAGGGGAAAACAGTTGTTATCTCTGGCAGCTGATTTTGGATTGGAAGTGTCTATTGGGAACCCTAAAGAGAAACCACCTTCTTTTACCGCTCCATAAACTATAAAATCAAATAGCTAAGTGGTTGTGTTTGCACTTACATTCTCTAATAAGATATTGGATTGGTGCCGCATGTCACGACATTGATGACCTTTGAGGTTAAGTCTTAAAGTGGTTAAAGTGGTTACAGTGGTTACAAAAGTTTATAAAAAAGGCGCCTTCAGAAGGTATCTGAAGGCGCCTTTTTAATTGGGCTGAGTGGTTCTGTTTTGTAAACCTTTTATTTAGAAGGTTCATCCGGAATAAATTTTAGAACATTGCCGTTAATGCAATACCGCTTATAGGTCGGTGCCGGACCGTCGTTAAAAACATGGCCCAAATGAATGCCAGAACTGGCGCTTCGTACCTCAGTGCGTTGCATGCCATGATCATTATCGACATGTTCGGTAATCGCACCCTCAATAGGGTTGAAGAAGCTTGGCCAGCCGCTATTACTTTTGAATTTAGTATCACTTCTAAATAAGTGGGCGCCAGTCACTGGGTCTACAAAGTAACCAGGACGGGTCTCATCAAGGTGAGAACCTGTAAATGCACGTTCAGTACCTTGTTCAAAAGCAATAGCACGTTGCTCTGGTGTCAATAATCTAAAACCTAGCCATTTCCAAAAACGGGGCGTTTCGCCGTTATAACCGGTATAGCGAGAAACTTCTTTGCCATTTTCAAACAGGACAATGGTTGGCGTTGCAAACAACGCTTTTTCTAACTCCCAACCTTTGGGTGGGTTAGGGTTTAAGGTCGCAATAATCGGAGTCTCCGCTTTCCAGGAGTTCAGGATGTCGTGTTTGAATTTCTCACAAAATGGGCACTCTTCAGCTTCAAAGACAATCAGTTGACGGTCCTGATTCAGATTTTTTGCTTCTAATCGAGTATGTTGTTTGGTGGTAGACCCTGGATAGGCCACCCCCGTTCCTCCTAAACCACAGTAACCATTTGGATTCTTTTTGAGATAATCCTGATGATACTCCTCTGCCGCAATGTAATTTTTAAGAGGGGCAATTTCGGTGGTAATCGTAGGCAGACCCGCTTTGGTTAACGCAGGTTGGTAAATATCTCTGGTTTTTTCAGCAAGGATACGCTCTTCTTCGGTTTGGTAGTAGATAGCACTGCGGTAATTGGTACCGATATCATTTCCTTGACGATCACCTTGGGTAGGATTATGGCTTTCCCAAAAGGTGATTAAGATACTTTCCAAATTCACCAGGTCTGGGTTATAGGTTACTTTTATAACTTCTGAGTGGTTGCGTTGAGTAGAGCGCCCCAATTGGATTTTCCTCTCCAATCCGAGTACGTCTTGATACCCCGCATTTTGTGCGTCACCACCGGCATAGCCACTTTCTACGTCGACTACGCCATTGACTTCGGACAGACGTTTTTCAGCGCCCCAGAAACAACCCATACCTAGCACAATGGACTCAGTATGCATTTTGGTAAGGTTGGTATCGTTTTGGTCTGGCATATCAGGCTCCTTGGCACAGCTTTGTAGGCTTAGGGTTAAAGGCAGTAAAAATGCCAAAATCCATTTAGATAGTTTTGAAGTAGGCTGTCGCATAAGATTGTCCTGCTTTAATTTGCATATAAATTCTATAATTGATTATTTAAATCACTCTCTTTAGTAAGAGACACGAAAAGCTGGAAAATCTTTCTTAAAATGAATTTATGACTTGATTATAGTAAAGCCTTACTAAGGCTACATGTGGATTTATTATAAAAGATTCTAGCTTAAGTGTTATTCATAGGCGGTTTGTCATTTTTGTGACAAAATAAGCGGGCATAGGACATGTTAAAATAGCTCGGTCATCGTTTTTAACAGGCCTGGTAGCTTGATACTGAATGTATGCAATAAATGGAAGCTTTAATGAATAGATCAAAACTAAGTGTTTCTAAAGTGCTTATCTTCAATGCGTTTTATGAGCCGCCTTTAAGTCACTTAAAGGCGGCTAAGATTTTATTGAAGTATATGTTGGCGTTGACGTTAGGCACCCTAGTTTTGACAGGTTGCTCTAACACGCCCCAATATGTGAATCAGCCGTTACAGTCCGTGCCGCTAGTCAGTCCTGTAGATCTGGCAAATTCATCTAAAGTTAAGAGCCGTTTACTGCGCCAATATCAAGATTGGAAGGGGACACCGTATCATTATGGTGGTACTTCACGTAATGGTGTGGATTGTTCAGCCTTTGTTCAGAATACCTTTTATTCTCAATTAGGTTATAAGTTACCGCGTACCACGCGTACTCAAATCAAAATCGGAAAAAAAGTCACTAAGTCGAATTTAAAAGTGGGTGATATTGTTTTTTTCAAAACCAGTTCTAGGTCATTGCACAATGGAATTTACATTGGCGGATCCAAGTTTATCCATGCATCGAGTAGTCAGGGAGTAACGATTTCGAGTTTAAATAACCTATACTGGCGAAAGATTTATTTGACCTCGGTTCGAGTTCGTTAACATCTCATAACCCCATATTCAAAACGGTTACCTTAGCAGATTCTTTGGTGCTGATGAGGTCCCGTGACGTTGGATATTAATCCCAAAAAATAGAAAGGTATTTGGCAATACGTGTGATAAGTAACCCATACTCAGTTATAGCCGTTTGATGACTAAATGGAGGAGAAGTAACCCTCGAAACTCAATAAAATATCAACTCTCTCTGTCATAAGGCAGCGGTTGAGATAGGGTGGGCAATGCGTCAAAAGAGCCTTTCATGACATCGTTGTCACATAAAAATTGTTTATTGAATTGTATAAACTAAATACCGATATCACATCTTGAGCGTGAACCCGTCTAGAGTGAAGAGGTCTCATCAAAGCAGCTGAACTTGATGTTACGTTAAGTGAGTTATAAAAACATTGAGAGTGTGTAAGAAAACATAATTAAATGCATGTTGTTTTCAGGTTAAATAAGGCCTGAAAATAAAAATACTTACCAGAGCAAGTCCGTATGTTTATGTCAAAAAAAGCTGACTAAATAGCCATTTTAAACGGTTTTAGTTATAGACAAATCTTGCCTAAACAAGTACAATTCGGGCAATGAATTATTGCGATTAAAATTAAGCACAAGTGGCTTTTACGGAGTATTTGGCAGAGATGACTAAAGTCATTTAGCAAACTAAAAAACGGAGTGAGCCCTCAACGGGGGGCTGGCTCCGTTTTTTTGTATGCGCTGTTAGGAAAATCGTAAAGAAACTTTTTTAGTTTTATCTAACCTGGATGGATGAATCAATGACACAAGCTTTGCTGGCTTTAGAAGATGGAACCCTTTTTTGGGGTGTTTCGTTAGGCGCGGAAGGTGAGACGACTGGAGAAGTCGTCTTTAACACTTCGTTAACGGGATACCAAGAAATCTTAACGGATCCTTCGTATTTCAAACAGATTGTTACTTTAACGTATCCACATGTTGGCAACACCGGCGTGAATACTGAGGATGAAGAGTCCCCTCGTATTATGGCCCAGGGTCTCGTCATCAAAGACTGCCCTGTTCGTATGAGTAACTTTCGTGCTGAGAAAACGTTGCCGGATTATCTAAAAGAGCAAGGCATTGTTGCTATTGCTGATATTGATACCCGTAAGTTAACGCGTTTATTACGTAACAAAGGGGCTCAATCAGGTGTGATTGTTGCAGGCGATAATATTGATGCCGAAGCTGCTGTGGCGAAAGCAAAATCTTTCAGTGGTCTGAAGGGTTTGGATTTAGCGAAAGAAGTGACAACGCCTGAGACATATAGCTGGACAGAAGGTTCTTGGAAGCTGGGTCAGGGGCACGCAGATTGTTCAGCGAATAATGGCTTCCACGTAGTTGCTTACGATTATGGCGTAAAGCGTAACATCCTGCGCATGATTGCAGATCGTGGTTGTAAGTTAACGGTTGTACCAGCAAAAACAACTGCGGCAGAAGTCTTAGCCATGAATCCAGATGGGATCTTCTTATCAAACGGTCCAGGCGATCCAGAGCCATGTGATTATGCAATCACAGCGATTCAAGACATATTGAAAACAGAAGTGCCAGTCTTTGGTATCTGTTTAGGGCATCAGTTGTTGGCTTTGGCCAGCGGTGCGAAAACCCTTAAAATGAAGTTTGGTCATCATGGTGCTAACCATCCGGTGCAAGATTTAGAAACCAAAAAGGTTATGATTACTTCGCAAAACCATGGTTTTGCCGTGGACGGTGACTCACTGCCGTCAAATTTAATTGCAACACACAAGTCATTATTTGATGACTCATTACAAGGTATCTCGCGTACAGATAAGTCAGCATTCAGTTTTCAGGGGCATCCAGAAGCAAGCCCAGGTCCACACGATGTTGCCCCTTTGTTTGACCAATTCATCGAAAACATTAAAACCGCTAAAAACGCGTAACGGATAATAGGAAATAGAATGCCAAAAAGAAGTGATATAAAAAGTATTATGATTATTGGTGCTGGCCCTATTATTATCGGCCAAGCATGCGAATTCGATTACTCTGGAGTACAAGCGTGTAAAGCGCTTAAAGAAGAGGGTTACCGTGTCATCCTAGTCAACTCTAACCCAGCTACGATCATGACGGATCCTGATATGGCTGATGCAACCTATATTGAGCCAATTGAGTGGCAAACGGTTGAAACCATCATTGCGAAAGAGCGCCCTGATGCGATTCTACCGACAATGGGTGGGCAGACTGCATTGAACTGTGCGTTAGATTTAGATGCGAAAGGTATTCTAGAGAAATATAACGTTGAGTTAATCGGTGCCAATGCTGACGCGATTGATAAAGCTGAAAACCGTGACCGTTTCCGTAAGGCGATGACTAAAATCGGTTTAGATATGCCGACTTCCGATGTTGCACATAACATGGAAGAAGCTTGGAAAATTCAAGCGCAAGTTGGTTTTCCAACGGTTATTCGTCCATCGTTTACTTTAGGTGGTTCTGGTGGCGGTATTGCATACAATAAAGACGAATTTGAACAAATCTGTAAATTTGGTTTAAACATGTCTCCGACCAGTGAACTATTGATTGAAGAGTCAATTGAAGGTTGGAAAGAGTACGAGATGGAAGTGGTTCGCGATAAAAATGATAATTGTATTATCGTTTGTTCAATTGAGAACTTGGATCCAATGGGCGTTCACACGGGTGACTCAATAACGGTTGCACCCGCGCAAACATTGACGGATAAAGAGTATCAAATCATGCGTAATGCTTCTATTGAAGTTTTGCGTGAAATCGGTGTAGAAACGGGCGGTTCTAACGTCCAGTTCGCCATAGAGCCTAATACAGGTCGTATGATTATCATTGAGATGAACCCACGAGTCTCTCGTTCATCGGCTTTAGCGTCTAAAGCGACCGGTTTCCCGATTGCCAAAATTGCAGCGAAGTTAGCGGTTGGTTATACGCTCGATGAACTTTCAAATGATATTACGAATGGTGCAACTCCGGCCTCGTTTGAACCGACAATTGATTACGTTGTCACTAAGATTCCACGTTTTACATTCGAAAAGTTTCCACAAGCGCAAAATCGCTTATCTACTCAGATGAAGTCTGTTGGTGAAGTGATGGCGATGGGGCGTAACTTCCAAGAATCTATCCAAAAAGCGCTTCGTGGTTTAGAAACTGATAAGAATGGTTTTGATGAAATCATGCCATTGGCAACCATGGAAGAAAAAGAGATCAAAGACAAGTTACGTCAAGAATTACGTAATCCTGGTGCTGAACGTTTATGGTATGTCGCTGATGCGTTTCGTGCGGGTTGGGATTTGGATGCGGTTTTTGAAAGTTCTAAAATTGATCCATGGTTCCTTGCACAAATTAAAGATTTAATCGACATTGAAGACAACGTTAAACAACGTGGGCTAGATGCGCTAGACGAAGTTTATTTACGTAACCTTAAGCGTAAAGGGTTTTCGGACAACCGGCTTGCTAAATTATTGAATACCGATGCCGCGTTTATTCGTAAATTCCGTCACACGTTAAATATTCGTCCTGTCTTCAAGCGGGTCGATACTTGTGCCGCAGAGTTTGAAACCAGTACGGCTTATTTGTATTCAACATACGATGAAGAGTGTGAAGCCATGCCTACTAATCGTGACAAAATCATGATTTTGGGTGGCGGACCTAACCGTATTGGTCAAGGGATCGAATTTGATTACTGTTGTGTTCACGCGGCAATGGCCATGCGTGAAGATGGTTATGAAACCATTATGGTCAACTGTAACCCTGAAACGGTTTCGACCGATTACGACACCTCTGATAGACTGTATTTTGAGCCGTTGACGTTAGAAGACGTATTGGAAATCGTTGAAGTTGAAAAACCAAAGGGTGTAATTGTTCAATACGGCGGTCAAACACCATTAAAGCTTGCAGTCGCGTTAGAAGATGCGGGGGTACCAATTATAGGAACCTCTCCTGAATCAATTGATTTGGCGGAAGATCGAGAGTGTTTCCAAAAAATTCTAAATGATTTGGGGCTGCTTCAGCCACCTAACCGTATCGCAACCAATGCCAGCGAAGCGGCTGCATTAGCGAAAGAAATTGGTTATCCATTAGTCGTCCGTCCATCTTATGTTTTGGGTGGACGTGGTATGGAAATCGTTTATGACGAAATTCATTTGAATCGTTATATGCAAGCTGCCATTGATGTTTCTAACGAATCACCTGTCTTACTAGATCGCTTTTTAGATGATGCGATTGAGTTAGATGTTGATGCCATTTGTGATGGTGAACAGGTTGTTATTGGTGGAATCATGGAACACATTGAACAAGCTGGTATTCACTCAGGAGATTCAGCCTGTTCTTTACCTCCATATAGTATTTCAGAAGAGATTCAAGACCGTATTCGTGAGCAAGTAACTAAAATGGCGTTTGCTTTAGGGGTTGTTGGTCTGATGAATACACAGTTTGCCGTTAAAGGTGATGATATCTATGTATTGGAAGTGAATCCTCGTGCATCACGTACCGTGCCATTCGTTTCTAAAGCGATTGGACATCCTTTGGCGATGATTGCGGCTCGTTGTATGGTCGGACAAAAGCTTGAAGCTCAAGGTTTTACTAAAGAAATTTCTCCCGTTCATTACTTTGTCAAAGAAGCGGTCTTCCCATTCATTAAGTTTTTGGGTGTGGACCCAATTCTTGGGCCAGAGATGAAGTCAACAGGGGAAGTCATGGGGATTGGCGTTAACTTTGCGCAAGCTTATGCAAAAGCTCAGTTAGCGGCGGGTACGATATTACCTCGTTCTGGAACAGCCTTTTTGAGTGTGCGTAAAGCAGACCGAGTACAAGTTATTGACCTAGCGAATCAGTTGATTGCTAAAGGCTTTAGTGTGGTTGCTACGCGTGGTACAGCCTCTTCATTAACGGAAGCGGGTGTGGTATGTAAAATAGTCAATAAGGTGACTGAAGGTCGTCCTAACATTGTCGATTCAATTGTTAACGAAGAAATAGCATTAATTGTGAATACCTCTGATGGTTCAGGCAGTATTCAAGACTCTTCGAGTATTCGTCGTGAAGCATTGATGCATAAAACATGCTATACCACGACGATTGCTGGCGCTTTCGCAATGGTTTCCGCAATGGACTATTTAGATGATCAGCCTGTAACGCGTTTACAAGATATTCACTAAATTCATTTAGTACCAAAGCGCCGAAGCCTTTTTAAATAAGCTTTGGCGTTTTTTTAATTTGGCTTTCTTGTCGTGTTTGGTATAGAAAATAGATAAAGGAATGGGGTTATGCAAAAGCATCCTATGACAAAAGAAGGCGCTGATGCGCTGCAAACAGAATTAACAAAACTTAAAAAAGAAGATCGTCCGAGAATTACCGAAGCGATTGCGACGGCGCGTGAACATGGCGATTTAAAAGAGAATGCGGAGTATCATGCGGCCCGTGAAGATCAAGGTTTGATTGAAGGCCGTATTCAACAGATTGAGGCCGTTTTAAGCCTTGCTCAAGTGATTGATGTGACTAAATTAGCTGCAAATGCGAATGGTAAAGTCATTTTCGGCGCAACCGTGACGGTTTTAAATGTTGATACTGATGAAGAGTTAACTTACAAAATTGTCGGTCATGACGAAGCGGACATTAAGCACAATAAAATATCCGTTAATTCGCCTATTGCGCGAGCCTTAATTGGTAAGCAAGAAGAAGATGAAGTCATTGTTGCTGCGCCAAAAGGGAATATTGATTATGACATTCTAAAGGTTCAATACATCTAAACTTTAGACGTACTCAACCTCACAATAATGCCTGCTGCAATGCAGGCATTATTGTTTTAAGGGGTAAATCGATGCCTTATGTGGTCGAGAAGATTGGTTAAGTAAGGAGTCAAATTTTGAAAACTAATGATACTCAATTACCCTATTTTAAGTTAGCGTCAGTATGGGTAATGGCTTTAGTCAGTCTCTTGGTGACGATTGGTTATTTAGTGACGCCGATTTTATTTTCAGCATTGCCTCAACATCAAGCAGGAGAACTCGCTGGACTTCTATTTAATGTGGCTAGCTTGATTGTTTCTGGGAGTCTTTTTTTATTGATTGCATTTTATGCATTTTACAAAAAAAAACCAAAAAACGTTAAAAGTTTAGGCTTGAGTTTAGGTTTGTTAATGACATTGCGTTTTTGGATCTCGCCTTGGATGGCTGAAATTAAAGCGCATAATCCTTTAGGTATTGATCATAATTCTGCCGATTGGTCTTTATTTGCAAGTTTACATGGTGCCTATCAAATGGGCTATTTGTCCATTATTTTATTGCTGTTATATTGGAGTTTAAAGACCCTTTTTGGGAGAGTAATAAAACCCTTTAACAAATAATGATTTAGCTATAAAAAAAGCTTATAAGCATTTCATTATTTTCTAACTCGATTACGCTTGCAATTTGGCATAAAACCAGTCAAAATTATCTGGTTAAAGAAACAAATTAAAACTTCGGAGTTTATTTTAAAATGAAAAACTTAACACTTAAAGCGCTATTCATTTCTGCAATTGCAGCTCTATCAATGAATGTTCAAGCTGAAGCTACAACTTACGACCAATGTATTACTGATAGTGAAAATCTGATTGCTCTTGCAGTTAAAGAAGGTTCAACTGCAGCACGTGCATTTGAGCAAAAAACTGAAGTTTCAGCTTGTATGGCTGAACTTTCTAAAATTGAAGCTAAATATGGCGACAAAACTAAAGGTGTTAACCCTTCTTCAGTGATGACTCCAGCAGATCGTAAAAAGTGGTCAACACTTTTTGATGCGATTGATACTAAAAAATACAAAGGTGTTCGTTTTTTACAAGCGACATACTACCGTTAATATAACGCTGTAGTTTTTGGTTCAAAAAAACCGGTCTTAGACCGGTTTTTTTGTTTTTGAGAAGCATAAAATACAATGGAGCCGTTAAAAAAACGGTTAGGTTGATCAGAGTTGAATCCAAAGTGAAGCAAAATAAGAATATTTTTACATCGGTCTATGAATGTTTAATGGAAACCGACTTAGACCTTAAAATATCAAAAGTCGCGCAGTTGCAAATCGATTGGGCTGATGAACAGTTTGAATTTTCTTCGAGTGAAACGGTTCTTCGAGTTTCTGATCCTGGGCGCCCTAAAAAACCTTTACTGGTTTCTCCCAAAGAGTTACCAAAAAGACGCCTGGGGTCACCTGAAGGTCATGCGGCGTTAATGCACTCAATCGCGCATATTGAATTTAATGCAGTCAATTTGGCTTTGGATGCAATTTATCGTTTCCAGGACATGCCTAAAAGATTTTACTTGGACTGGTTGGGAGTCGCGGGTGAAGAGTCCTATCATTTTCAAATGATTCGTGAGCACCTCTATCATTTAGGTTATGAATATGGCGATATGGTGGCGCATGATGGTTTGTGGATGACGACCTATGAAACTGATCATGATCCATTGGTGCGAATGGCTTTAGTGCCGAGAACATTAGAAGCGCGTGGTTTGGATGTCACGCCGCCCATGATTCAAAAGTTACGCTCTATCGGCGACAAACGTGGCGTCGAAATTTTGAAAATTTTATTGCAAGATGAAATTGGTCATGTTGAAGTCGGCAGTCGCTGGTTCCGTTATATTTGTGAAGAGCGCCATTTAAATCCTTTCAATACCTTTCAAGCGATTATTGAAAACTACTATCATGGCGACTTGCGCGGACCTTTTAATTACGAAGCGCGTGCACAGGCCGGATTTTGTGAGCAAGAGATTGCTTGGCTTAAAACCCTTAATCAGCCTTAATCAACTCAATAACAACGCCATGATGGCCTACAGACCTTTAACCGACTATGACCCCTAAACTGACAGCAATTCAACGCCTGCGTATCCAAACTCGGCATCGAGTCTCTATTGAAAATTATGGTTATCAACCGCAAGCTTTATTTTGGAGTAGCCAAGAAATCCAAGAAATTCGCTTTCAGAAATTGATTGAAATACTGCCACAAAATTATTTTAAATTGGGTTCATTTGAAGATAACCAAGCCTGGTCATTATTGGATGTTGGTTGTGGTTTTGCAGATTTACAGCGTTATATGCTAAAGCGGGGCCTATTTTCTGATTATTCAGGGATTGATGTCTCTGCGGATATGGTGCGTGGTGCGAAAGGTATGGCACCAGAGCTAAATGTATTGGAAGGTGAACTGTCTGATTTTGACTATGTTACTGAGCAGTTTGATTATGTCATGCTCTCGGGGGCGTTAAATGAAGTGGTTGAGACGGAAGTCGAGGGTTTAGCCAATCAACAGGGCCGTTATGCTCGAAGCGTGATCGCGAGAATGTACCAACTTTGCCGTTACGGTGTCGCGTTTAATTTACTGGATCGACGCTTTGCATGGCATGAGACTCGTACGGATTTACAAAGTTTTTATCCGCAAGAAATTATGGAGTATTGCCATAGTTTTGCCAATCAGGTGACTTTGGTTGAGGGGTATCTTGAAAATGACTTTACCGTTTATTTACATAAGCCACCTAGTGGTCAAAGAGGTTGAGTAGGGTATGAGTCTGATTCGTTTTGGTATTGATTTGGGTGGGACAAAAATCGAAATTATCGCTATTGACGCGTCTCAAGAAGCAGGTCTTTCTGGCAATGATAATGTTCTATATCAAAAACGGATAGAGACACCGAAAGGCGATTACGTCGCCACATTGAATGCCCTCAGCCAACTAGTTTTAGAGGCTGAAGAGATTCTTTCCCAAGTCGGCTCAGTGGGGATAGGCATTCCGGGCTCCATCTCCCATAAAACGGGCAGAATCAAAAATGCCAATTCGACTTGCCTAATCGGCCAAGATTTACAGGGCGATCTTCAGCAACGCTTAAATCGTCCCATCGCTTTAGCCAACGATGCCAACTGCTTTGCCTTATCAGAAGCTGTAGAAGGTGCAGGTCAAGGGGCTGAAATGGTGTTTGGTGTGATTCTCGGGACGGGGTGTGGCGGCGGTATTGTCGTGAATGGTCAAATACTCAATGGCATAAATGCCATCGGTGGTGAGTGGGGGCATAATCCACTGCCATGGTTAGGAGCAAATGAATGCCAGTTGCCTTGTTACTGTGGTCTAAATGGCTGTAATGAAACCTTTCTCTCCGGTTCTGCTTTAGAAGCTCATTATTCAATGCGAATGCACTTAATAAACTCAGTGGGTCGGATCAAAACGGCAAAACAGATTGTAGCGTTGAGTTTACAGGGTGATGAAATTGCTCGAAAACTTATGCATGATTACACGATTTGGTTAGCGAAAGGCTTGGCCAGTGTGATTAACGTGATTGATCCTGATGTGATTGTTCTGGGTGGCGGAATGTCGAATATTCATAGCTTATATACAGATATTCCTAACATATGGGCTGAATGGGTTTTTAGTGATCAAGTTAATACGCGTTTAGTGGCTCCTAAGTTTGGCGACGCCAGTGGTATACGTGGCGCCGCCTGGTTGTAAGCTTTGATTAATGTTTAGAATAATTGAATATCGATTACCAACCAAGCATATCTTTCATTCTTTGCTGGAATCCTCGAGTATCTTCATTAGGTTGAGGCCTTTTGTCTGACCCTTCGCGGGTGTAACCTCCGTCACGGTCTTCATAGCGATCATTATCACGTTGTTTATCGTGTTCATCGTCACGGTCTTCGTAGCGATCATCATGCCGTTGTTTATCATGGTCTTCGTCACGGTCTTCATAGCGATCATTATCACGTTGTTTATCGTGTTCATCGTCACGGTCTTCGTAGCGACCTTGCTTATTATCATATTCACGATTGTGTTTATCATAGGCTGACCCACGTTTGTCCTGCATTGTGGATTTATGCATTTCTTTTTGCTCATAAGTCGGCGCTTGGCCTTGACCTGCCCATTGAGGCTTGTCAGCATATACTGGCGCTGAGGCAAATGTGACAAACAATGTAGAAGTCAAAAGTATTGATAAAAGCGGTTTTTTCATTGGGATATTTCCTGAATTTAAGAATAAAGTACTCTAAAAAGTATTCAACTTATCATGCTTATGCGAATTAGCACTGATTTTAATTTTACACTTTGGTTATAAAAAAACAATAGAATGAGTAAGCGAGATGATATCAAAAGTGATGTTGTCATTTTTTGCAAAGGTTTCAGCTTTTGAAACGATCTCACTGACTTGTTGTCGAAGAGTTTGCACAGTAGGCTAAGCGACAAACTTATGTGGAGTTTAAATAGGAGTGAACATGGAGAATATTGAAACCTTAGAAGCCCTTGATGCCTTAAAGCAATCAGAAGAAGGCTTGTTGATTCTTTTTGGGGGTAAGGAGTGTAACGTTTGCCATTCCATTAAGCCTAAGTTGATTGCACTCATGCAAGAAAACTATCCAAAAATCAAAATGGTCTACGTAGATTGTCATGTGGTGATAGAAGTTTGTTCACAAAATGGTGTTTTATCGTTGCCGACCTTACAGGTGTTTTTTACAGGACAGCGATTTATTGAAGAGGTGCGTACCTTTAGCTTACAGAAAGTCATTCAAGAAATTGCACGACCTTATTCAATGGTTTTTGCAAATTAACGTTTACCATCACCACCCGCTTTAATGAGTAGAAGGTCTAAAACACGGTTCGGTAATAGTCGTTTTAAAATGGCAAAGGCAATGGTCGGTACCGTCACACGATAGCGAATTTTAGGTTTTTGCTTTTGCAAAACGTGCAACACACACTTGGTCACGGCTTCTGGCCCTAACGTAAAGGGGGCACTCGGTCCAACGGTTTCTAAGCGAGCCAGCATAGCTATATAACTGGCTTGATGGGCACTACCTTGCTGAGGAATCCAACGCTTAAACTGTTCGAAGGCATTTTTTCTGAAGTCAGAAATAATCGGCCCTGGTTCAATCAAACTTACCTGAATATTATCTTTTTTAACTTCGAGCCTTAAGGTGTCTGCAAAGCCTTCAATCGCAAATTTGCTGGCATTGTATGCACCACGATACTGCATGGCTGCAAAGCCTAAAATAGAGCTGTTATAGATGATTTTCCCGCCTCCTTGCTTGCGCATAATCGGGACGACTAAATTGGTTAGCTCCTGGGTACCAAATACATTAGTTTGAAACTGATATTCCATTGCCTCACGGCTTAAATCTTCCACTGCGCCCGGTAGTCCAAATGCTCCATTGTTAAATAATAGATCGATTTTGCCTTGGCTTATTAAGAGTGCTTGATGTAAACCGGAATGGATTGATTGGCTATCTGCCAAATCGAGTTGTAAGCAGGTGAGGCCATCTTCGTTCAATCGTTTGACATCTTCCTCCTTTCGACAGGTGGCAATCACCTGATACCCCATAGAGTGTAGGCGTTTGGCACAATGATAACCCATGCCCGTTGAACACCCTGTGATTAGGATTTTGGTGGAAGATGGTGAGTGTGTCGTCATATGTAAGGCTCTTCATTCAATTGGATATATTGATTATAGGAGGTTTAACCTATAACGGTTTAATTTACTCAATACTCAGTTCTTGACCATTACAGGACGACGTCAGAACTCTATATGAGTTTAGCTGAGCGTTAAAAAAATCTTAGAAGCTGATATTATCATTAGCTTAATCGAGCAATCCTCGATGCAGTTTGATACCGTATGTTTACGTACGATGGTATCAAGCCATGACTAAAGCTCTTAATGAGGTATTTTGCAACGCGGGTTATTTTTGAATAAAAGTACGATATAGAAATCGACCAAAGATAAACAGTGATAAGGCCATCCAGGGATAAATGAAAAACAGCATCATTTCATAAAATGACGTTAAAGGTGCTTCTAGGTGTTGCAGACCTTCAATCGTGAGCATGCCATCTTGAGCATTCGACAATACAATGAGAGCGACCAGTAAAACGACGGCACCGATCGCGGCGCTTGAGTAAAGAAACAGTTTTGACCAAATGTCCATGAGCTACCTTTTAAAGAGAAGAGAGGAATAAGTTGTTAGTGATTTTACCGCTAAAGTGATTAAATAAGAAGCGAGTGTTGGGTTTGAATGATAGCGATATAAACCGTGACGTAGCAAAAATTTTGTGTGTTTAGCCTGGTCTAGTCAACGTATGAATTAGAGGGGTCTCAAACCTTTTCAAATGGTTTATATTGGATCGCATTAATGAACCAGTTTTGTTTACCAACGGGTGTTTCAACCGTTACTTCATCATCGACTGCTTTACCTATCAGAGCTCGTGCCATGGGCGAATTGACACTGATGGCATTTTTCTGTGGATCAAATTCATCGGCCCCGACAATTCGGTATTGAACGACTTTTCCAGCCTCATTTTCCAACTCAACCCACGCTCCAAAAAAGACCTTGCCATCTTGTTGCGGAGAATATTCCACAATATGCAAAACATCCAAGCGTTTTCTTAAAAAACGTATACGTCGATCAATCTCTCGTAAACGGCGTTTGCCTTCCTTATATTCGGCATTTTCAGAACGGTCACCATGGGCTGCGGCTTCCGTGACGGAAACAGTGGTTTCGCGGCGTTCGACCCGCCAAAGGTAATCAAGTTCTTTTTCAAGCTTGGTGCGACCTTCTCGGGTAATTAAATTGGCTCGGCTAGTCATGGGTAATAGATTCTATTGGTGGACGGTGGATAAATAGGACTGTGAATAAAGATGAGTTATTCAGGATACCAAGGTAACTTGTCAGACTCAGCTTGTTCATATAGGCGTTTAAAATCTGGTTTTAGCTGTTTTACCCACTCCTGTGACTCGGCTTTTTCGCAACCACCTATTTTTGCTAACAGTTTATTTATGGTATGTTCGCGCTCTGTTTTAAAGGCTCTAACATCTTCATTAATATAGTCTTTTATAAAGTTATTGGCGGTAATACTGTATTTAGTGACATATAAACGATTTACTTCATGAAGATTTGTAGCCGTACTAATGCCACGGCAGCGTTTATTATAAGAATCTGTTTTAAGCGCGACTTCAATTAAATCTATATGCAGTTGCAACGCAGCATCTGTTTTCATAAGTGTTTCAGACGCCTGCGCTGAACTGAATAGATTGAACATTACGCTAAAAAATAGTAGCGTAATGGCTGGAATAACGCGAGAGCGGTCGAACTGATTCGGCATGAAATTTCCTTTATAGGCTGTGGATATGAACAGCAAACCTGAACAAAAAGCCCGAATATAAACTTAATGAGTATATTGGTAGTGTAAATCAATGGCTAGAAAAACGCAGAAGGATTTAAGTCTTCGAAGTCAGATAGCTTTAACCCAAGTCATAAAAAGTCCTTGAGGGTTGATGGTTTAAATAGGGTCGGTGACGTCGTAAAGTGAACAATGAACTGATCAGCTAAGTCGATAATGACTTGAACGATCGAAAACAGTGATTCATGTCGAGTGAGTTCAAGCGAAAATAGGACACTTTTCTTTAAACAGATCTCTATGGCATCGCAAGTCTCTAAAAGAGTATGAGTAAGGGTTATCGATACTGACGTAAATACAGCCATTCGAAAGCACGTTTGGCATAATGCAATACACGACAAGGCGGCAGTAAAGTGGCACCTTTTTCAGTACGTCGAATCAAAATTCCATGTTTTAGGGTATCAACGATGCAGAAAAGTTCGTGTTTAAACGGTTCAAAATCAGATTGACCGTTTAAAGATTTTACTAAGTTTTTAGAGGCCGCCACCGCTTGTAAATCTGCGGCATGGGCTTGTTTCGCTTGCCAGTCTGGGCCAGGGAATGATCCCGCATCTCCAGCGACATATACATTGTCATAGCCTTCGACTTTTGCATTCATGTCGGCGGAAATCATACCTCCAGCCGACTTGGGTAACTCGGAATCAGCTAGCCACAAAGGACCTGTCATGCCAGGCATAAACAGAATTAAATCTGCGGAAAACTCACCCCCTTCTGTTTTGACGAGCTTCTCTTCAAAACCAATCATTTTGTGACCTAAGTGCAGCTCAATGCCTTGTTTCGTCATTATTTTGGTTAGGTTAGCAGGTACTTTTGAGCCTAAACGTTTTCCAGGTTCTGGAGCCGGATTGAAAAACACAATTTTGAATTTATCACGACGACCTTGCTTACGGAGCAAGTTATCAATTCCAAAGAGGAATTCAAACATGGGTCCGCCCCGCATCGCGGATGGTTCGTTTGGATTTCCACCAAAACCAATGGCAATGGTGCCACCACTCATACCGTCTATGCGATCACGAATTTTCTCCGCCGCCGGAATGCCTTCACAAGGGGTAATGGCATATTCTATGCCTGGTAGTTTTTTAATGAAACGACCACCCGTGGCAATAATAAGTCCGTCATTATGATATTCACCATCCTCCGTTACGACGGTACGACCACTATGAATAACATTCTGCACGCTACCTTCCACAAATTGAACATTCTGACGATTAAAGAAATTATGTAAATTAACCCGTAAATCATCGCCTTTTCTTAACCCCGAAGGAATCCAGATAAGGCTTGGATAATAGAGCATCTCTTCTTTTGGTGAAATGACTGTAATGGTGGCTTTTGGCGCATGTTTACGGGTTTGTTTAATCGCGGTTAAAGCTGCAAAGCCTGTGCCTAGGATGGTAATATTCATAGTGTATACTCAACAAAATAATCATTAATTTGATTTAGGTGGCTGTCAGAAATGTCTATATAGGTGAGTTGTATAGGAGTCAGAGACGAGAAATCAAGGGTAAAAAACTTAACTGACTAAGATGACAACTTGTACATAGCAGGCTTAACGAGTGATCATTTATCGCAATCACCCAGGGTACCTTGGGAATGCAACAAATAACAGCGATATTTTGGCCATTTATATCCGTTTATGGTCTCGTGCAAAAGACTGACTATAAAGGCATTTCAATTTTATCTTTGAATCATAACAAAAATAACTTATCTCTACGCTAAAATAGCCGCTTAAAATAATTAATTAATAAGTCTCTTTTGAGGAGAAAAGTTTGGTGCGTTTTATATTAGGGGGTGCTCGGTCTGGCAAAAGTCGTTATGCCGAAAGCTTGGCAAAAACGGCTGAAGAATCAGGTCAACAGGTGTTTTATCTCGCAACGGCGACGAGTTCTGATCGGCAAAATCACGCGGATACGGAAATGTTGGAGCGCATTAAACGCCATCAAAGTGATCGCCCTAGTCATTGGCAAACCATTGAGGTGCCGATCAAATTGGCTGAAGGTTTAGTGGCTTTGGATGATAAAAAAAATTGTATTTTGATCGACTGCTTAACCTTGTGGACCCTTAACTTACTCGAAGAAGAGTGTTTCCAGGTTGAAAAGAAAGCGCTTCTGAATATTTTGCCAAATTTAACCGCAGACATTATTTTGGTGAGTAATGAAGTTGGCCTTGGCGTTGTGCCAATGGGCAAGTTGACGAGATGTTTTGTCGATGAATTAGGTTGGCTACATCAGGCCGTTGCAGAACAGGCAGAGACCGTGACTTTTGTCACAGCAGGACTGCCAATGCATCTCAAATAGTCGATTGACTGAAGTTAATATGCCGCGCAAAACAAATCTCAACTCCCTTTAAAACACTGTTAACGTAAATTAAAAAATGAGTCTCCATTAATGAATGACCACAATTCTTGCCTTGAAATCAAAGCCATTGACACTCTCGCGCAACAAAATGCAATACAACGACAGAGCCAGCTTACCAAACCTCCGGGTTCTCTAGGTGTATTGGAAAGTATTGCGATTCAATTGGCGGGACACCAAGGGTTAGTTTGTCCGCAAATAAATCGTCCTTGGGTTACGGTATTTGCCGCGGATCATGGTATTGCCAATGAAGGCGTCTCGGCTTTTCCTGCGGTGGTGACGCAAGAGATGGTGAAGAATTTTTCAGCAGGTGGTGCAGCCATTACTGTTTTGGCCAAAGCCAATGACGCGGCTTTTGAAGTCGTGGATGTAGGCGTATTGGCCGATGTGACAGAAGAGGGTAAAAAGCCATTTCCCAACCTTATCTCTTGCAGAGTGGCGGCTGGGAGTTTTAATTTTTTGCATCAAGCAGCAATGAGTAATGAAATGCTTTATAAAGCACAGAATGCAGGATGTTTAGCGGTTGAAAGGGCTTTAGAACAGGGTGCTGATCTGTTTATTGGTGGCGAAATGGGGATTGGTAATACAACCTCTGCAACGGCCATCATCGCTCAGATATGTAATGTTGCCGTGACGGATATTGTCGGTATTGGCACAGGCATCCATTCCGAGCAAAAGTTGCACAAAATTAAAGTGATTGAGCGTGCTCTGCAAATACACCAAGCCGATATGACTTCACCGATGCAAGTACTAACCTGTGTGGGTGGGTTAGAAATTGCAGCTTTAGTCGGGGCTTATTTGACTTGCGCTGAGCAAGGTTTAACTATCGTGGTTGATGGCGTGATTGCTTGTGCTGCCGCATTAATCGTATGTGAAGTTGCACCTCAAGCAAAAGGTTGGATGATGTTTGGTCATCAGTCGATAGAGCCGGCCCAGCAAGCTGTGTTTCACCATTTGGATGTTAGGCCGATATTAGATTTATCAATGCGTCTAGGAGAAGGGTCTGGAGCCGCCATGGCGATTCCCGTGATTAAGATGGCGTGCCTATTGCACGCGCAAATGGCCACCTTTGATGAAGCGGGCGTCTCTGAATCAGACGAGGTTATGGATAAGAATGGATAAAATAGATGCGCATTGATCTGATTCGCCATGGAGAGTGTAACGATCAAGCTTTTTTAAGAGGTCAGACGCATTCAATCTTAAGTGACGAGGGTCAGCAGCAGATATTGGCTGTCTTGGATGCTTTAACATTCGTTAAAGCCGTCAATAAAACGGGCAAAATAAAACGACCAGGCCTGTTCATATCTTCACCCGCTAAACGCTGTGCTGATTTTATGAAGTCTTATGTTCAAGCAGATTTAGAGATGTTACAAATTTGGCCAGAATTTCAAGAACGAAATTTTGGTGTTTGGGATGGACTGACTTATGAAGCCATCCAGGCTCAAGACCCGCAAGGACTTGAATCATATCTTCAGAGACCATTCAGCTTTAACATTCCTCAAGCGGAGTCTTATCTTGACTTTGAACAACGTGTTCAGAGTGGTTGGGACAAGTTACTGCTCGAAATGAATTCACCAGATATTAATGTCGAGCAGGTGGTGATGATGACGCACGGCGGGGTGATCAGAACATTGTTAAAACAGTTCTTAGGTTTAAGTAATGAGGCTTTGTTTCAACTAGAAATAGGCTATGGTGCTCGTATTCGTTTAGAGGTTTTTGCGACCACATCCACACCTTTTATTCGCTTGGTAGAGATGGTACAAAACCCACTTAATTGTACGTCCCTTAGTCAAACTCAATCATCAAACTCTCGGGTTTAAACCGATCAAGACTTGTCTAATTTACAGAGGTGTTCAACATTATGTTTAAAAACTTTTTCCTGTCAGTTCAGTTTTTGAGTCGTTTTCCGACACCACAATATACCTCTATTACAGCAATGGAGATGGGGCGATCCGTTAGTTGGTTTCCAGTCGTCGGAGCCTTGATTGGAGCAGTGTTAGTGGCTGTGGCACAACTCCAAGTTTGGCTACCACCAGAGGTCGTTGCTGGGGTGGTGTTGGCGGTTTGGATTTTGAGTACCGGAGCATTACATCTAGATGGGCTGGCAGATACTGCCGATGGGTGGTTAGCGGGAGGAGATCACCAACATGTTTTGGAAGTCATGAAAGACAGTCGAATTGGAACGGGCGGTGGCGTTGCGTTGGTGGGACTGTTGTTATTAAAGTGGAGTCTAGTCGTCGTCTTAATTGAGTATCAGGCCTGGTGGTTTTTATTGGTTGTACCAATCGTTGGTAGAATTTCATCTATTGGACTGATGACTGTGACTCGATATGTCAGTGTAAATGGTGTTGCTGAACAGATGTTTTTGCATCTGAGTAAACCTTTTATTTGGCTTTGGGTGTCTGCGTTAATCGTCGGTCTATTATGGGTTTCTCCTGGGCTATTCATTGGGCTTTTACTGGCTTGGTTTTGGATGCGTTGGGTGATGATTCGGATGACAGGTGGGATGACTGGGGATACCGCAGGTGCTATGACAGAGGTGATGGAGTTGGCATTTATGCTCGGTTCAGCCGTCATCTTGATAAACTAGATTAAGTTGTAAATATAGTTAACATTGCTTTTATATTCAACTAGATGTGTTGCTTCTTTAAGGTGAGTTATCATTTATTTACCTCGTCTTCAATAACGGATAGAATTGACTTTAAATGTGTAGACTCTTTTGAACCAGTGTGTATTCTCTGATTTTTTTCAATTACCCTGTAAGCCGCCTGTGTGCAACAGAACGATTTTTGAACCGGGTTTGAGTAATTTTTTTTGTAATTGATCATAGAAAGCCATCACCATTTTCACGGTGTAAATGGAGTCTAAATCAATTCCAAATGTGTTTTTAAAATCAGTGAGCTGTTTGAATAATTCAGGTGTTTTTTTGGCATAACCTCCCATATGATATTGCGTGAGAAGATGCCAATGATTGACGGGCTTCTGTTCTGTCGTTTGAAGAATCCATTGAGCAATGATGGGCATTAAATAGTCCGCATTTTTTAAAGTAGCAACCCCCAAAATACTGCGATGTGACTTGAATTTTGCAAAAGTTACCAGGCCTGCTAAAGTGCCTCCCGTACCAACGGCAGTATAAAGGTGTGACCAATCTGGACATTGGCTTTCAATGTCACTCATAAGCGATTCAAACCCTTGTACGGCTAATATGTTTGACCCTCCCTCAGGAAGGATGTAAGCCTGAGGGAATGCCTGTTGTAACTTTTGCAGAGTATCTGGTCGGTTTTTCTCTCGGTAATCACTGCGGCTTATAAAATGTAACGTCATACCATTTTGGTGGGCTCGCTTAAGAGTTGGACTCCACTTGTCCGGGGTGAGGGCGAGTTCGTCACCGCGAATAAAACCGACGCTCTTCAATCCAACCTGTTTAGCAGCGGCTGCAGTTGCCGCAATGTGATTTGAATAGGCGCCACCGAAGGTCAGTAGAGTGTCTTTCTGCTGTCGTTTCGCTTCCTGAATATTGACCTTAAGTTTGTGCAGTTTATTGCCTTGTACCGTAGGATGATTCAGCTCTTCTCGTTTCATCCATACCTCTACCTGACATTCATCGAACAAAGGGCATAAAAGTTGGGTCATTGGTGTGGTTTTTACAGAAAACATCGCTTTCATTCTGGTACAATTTTCCGAAATATATTTATTTACAATTAACCACTAGTGAAAGTTACTAGACTCATCGAGGCGCACAATGGAGCAGCTAACAACCAGTTTAGATGTCTTATTTATTTTACTCGGGGCTATTTTAGTCCTCTTTATGCATGCGGGGTTTGCTTTTTTAGAAGTGGGTACCGTTCAACATAAAAACCAAGTTAATGCCTTGGTCAAAATCATGAGTGATTTAGGCGTGTCCACAGTGGCTTATTTCTTTATCGGTTACGGTGTGGCTTATGGCGTTTTCCTAGGGTTTAACATTGATGGGCAATTGACTCAAGCAATGACCGAAAAGTCGGGATATGATTTGGTTAAGTTTTTCTTCTTGATGACCTTTGCGGCGGCTATCCCGGCCATTGTTTCGGGTGGAATTGCCGAACGAGCACGTTTTTACCCGGTATTATTGTCAACCTTCTTGATTGTTGCATTTGTATACCCTCTTTTTGAAGGGTTGGCATGGAATGGTAACTTTGGTGTGCAGGCTTGGTTGGAAGCTGAATATGGTGCAGGTTTTCATGATTTTGCAGGTTCTATTGTGGTGCATGCTGTCGGTGGTTGGATTGCTTTAGCAGCCATCTTGGTTTTAGGTGCACGTACTGGTCGTTATGATAAAAATGGCAAAATCAAACATGCTCACCCACCGTCCAGCATTCCTTTTCTTGCATTAGGTGCTTGGATTCTGACGGTAGGTTGGTTTGGTTTTAACGTCATGTCGGCGCAGCAAGTTGGTGGTATTCAAGGTCTAGTGGCGATGAATTCACTGATGGCCATGGTTGGAGGTATCTTAGCGGCCACTTTTGTAGGTAATAAAGATCCAGGTTTTGTTCATAATGGACCTTTGGCCGGCTTGGTCGCGATTTGTGCTGGTTCAGATGTGGTGAGCCCGTTAGGTGCGTTAGTCATCGGTCTCGTAGCGGGCGCGTTGTTTGTTAAGGCCTTCACCTGGACCCAGAAGAACCTAAAAATGGATGACGTGTTAGGTGTTTGGCCACTGCATGGTCTTTGTGGGATGTGGGGAGCGATTGCCGCCGGTATTTTTGGCTCCACGGCATTAGGTGGTTTAGGCGGGGTTTCATTAATGTCTCAAATCATCGGTACCGGGATTGGTATTAGCATTGCATTTGTGGGCGGTTACCTGGTTTATGTCATTGTAAATAAAGTCTCCGGGCTTCGTATGAGTGATGAGGAGCAGTACCAAGGTGCTGATTTAACTTTCCATAAAATACATGCAAACCCACCACGCGAAGACTATTAATTTTAAAATGCCTTAAAAATGCTGTTCTCAGTAAAAGCCCACTCTTAATAGTGGGCTTTTTTGTTATAGTGAATGCTTAATGGATGGAATGTCCAAGTCAAACTTAAAGAGTAGAAAATCTCCCTATGGAAAAACTATCCGCTTCTCAGTTATACCGTTTCACGCAATTAGACTCATCGGCTTTTTATCCAGAAAAAGCAAAGTGTAAAGACTCAGAAATTCTAGATTTTATGGAACATTTTCATCCTCGTGCTTACCAGTCTCTTAATTTTGGACTGCATTTAAAGCGTAACCATAATCATATTTTTATTATGGGTGAACCCGGTGTTGGTCGGATTGGTATGACTAAGGCTATGTTGAAAAGGACGGCGAGTCAAATGCCTTTACCGTCAGATGTTGTCTTGGTTTCCGACTTTACAGAGTCAAATAAAACCCAGTATCTGTATTTTCAGGCAGGTCTTGGCTATCAATTCAAAAGTGCCTTAGAGACGTTTGTAACCCAGATTAAAACTCAGCTACCAGTCTTGTTTGATGGTCACGCTTATCAGCTTAGAAGTCAGCAGTTAGAAAATGATCTTATTATTAAGCAAGAGAATATTTTAGAGCCAGCCTATAGTTTGGCAGAAGCTCTTAATATTGAAATAACTCAAAGTGATAATAGCTTTATTTTGACCGCATTGATTGGTGGAAAACAGTATCGTGCGATAGATTTGAAAGCGTTTGATGAGATCACACAAAAGCAGTATACGGATGCATTTGATCAAGTAGAGACCGCTTTAAACAAAGGCCTCACTCACTTCCCATTTTTACAGCATGAATATTTGGATACAGGTAAACGGTTAAACACCGAAGTTGCGAATGAGCATCTAACCCCTTTGGTAGAGGCTTTAAAATCAGAGTTTGGAAAAACGCCTGAAATTATCCATTATTTAGACGCATTGCAAAATGCAGTGGTTTCAAAATTACACCTTTTTTGGGATCAAACAGGTGACCAGGTGACGGCTGGTACACAGTCGAGTGTCGAGGATCTGTTTTCAGAGCAACAAGGGATGGCGATTTTTGAAGTAAATTTATTGGTTGATCATCGCGGTTTAGAGCATGCGCCAATTATCTACGAGCAACATACCACCAACCCCAAGTTGTTTGGTTATACCATTAATTCGGCGACCGCTAACTCGGTCGATACGGTTTCTTTGGCGATGAACCATCAGGCCGGTTTATTACAACAGGCGAATGGCGGATATCTGATTATTAATATTCAGGCCTTGTTAAAAGATCCTGAAATTTGGTCAAATTTAAAAGCGGCTTTAATGAGCAAAAAGCTTAGTTTTGAGATCCCTTCCTCTAGTAGTGTCGTGCCTTATCATCTGCCGGACTTTCCTTTGAGTCTAACGCTTATTCTGGTCGGACAATCCTCTCATTTTTATGCATTACAGGAAATTGATGCTCAATTTGATCGCTTATTTAAAGTGCAGGTTGAGTTTGAAGTTGAACTGTCACGTACACTTGAGCACGAAATGACCCTGGCCAAACAGTTGGCTGCGGAAATTGTTGAATGGGATGATTTGCCTGTGGAGATTTCAGCTTACGAGCGACTGATTGAATACGCCTCTCGCATGGTAGAGGATGAAAGTCGTCTCTACACGAATAAAGCGATATTAAGAGATGTTTTGGCAGAATCCAATGCCTTTGCTCGCGCTAATGGACAGGAAAGTGTCAATCGTGAAACCATTGAATCGACTATTTTGCAGCGTGACTTTCATACAGGTCTGATGGAAGAGTATTATCATCGCGCTATTACAGAGCAACAGGTACTGATTTCGACGGATGGTGTGCATGTCGGCATGGTGAATGGAATGACGGTTTTGACGGTGGGTCGACAATCATTCGGTCAGCCTGTACGCATTACGGCTCAAGCTTCTGCAGGAGATGAAGGGGTGTTGGATATTGAGCGCGAAGTTGATATGGCAGGACCGATTCACTCTAAGGGGATGTTGATACTTTCCGGTTATATTCGTGGTCGTTATATGAAGCGGAAAGCACTCGGCTTCAGTGGTTCGATTGTTATGGAGCAATCTTATAGTGGTGTAGAGGGGGATTCAGCATCATCCGCAGAATTATTGGCGTTATTGTCTTCTCTTGCACAAGTTCCAATGCGTCAAGATTTAGCGATTACGGGTTCGATAAATCAGTTTGGTGAAATTCAGCCCATCGGTGGGGTGAACGAGAAGATTGAAGGGTATTATAAAATTTGTGATGCACGCGGTTTGACAGGCAAGCAAGGGGTCGTTGTGCCACAATCGAATGCCAGTCACTTAATGCTGAATGCCGAAGTCAGAGCGGCCGTGGAAAAGGATCAATTTCATATTTATACTATAAGCCATATTGATGAAGCTTTAGCGTTGTTAACCGGATTGTCTGCAGAAGAGGTTAATCAGAAGGTAATAGAAGCGTTAGAGCTTATGAATGAGAAGTCTGATTAGTTAAAGCAGCAAGTGTGAAAAGGGTTTGCTTTGAGTAAATCCTTTCCACGCTACATCGTGTAAACATTTAATGAAGGCTGAAGCTTTAGCATTTAATTTATGCTTTTAGGGAGACAATAAAAAAGGGCAAGTCCATTTGGACTTACCCTTTTTACTTTCAACTCTCAAAGAGAGAAGAGGCAATGGTTTGAATTAACAAGCCATATCGTGTCTAATTAAAGAGCAACGATGTTTTCTGCCTGAGGTCCTTTTTGACCTTGAGTTACTGTGAACTCAACTTTTTGACCTTCAACTAGAGTCTTGAAGCCACCGCCTTGAATAGCGCTGAAATGTGCGAACACATCAGGACCAGACTCTTGCTCGATGAAACCAAAACCTTTAGACTCGTTAAACCATTTTACTGTACCAGTAGTAGTAGACATATTTTTGTATCCTATTTATCATTTGTAATTAATTGTATTCTTATTATTAAGAGTACAAGTTGGGCTGAAATGTGTTGCGATTACTTAATGAAGAACAGGACGAAAACTATTACTAGGCTTCGACATTGTGCATAAAGATAAAACGAACTTTCAAGCTAGGAGTGATTATAGCCCTTTAAATATGTTTGTCAAACTATCTTTGTAAATAAGTTTAATTAATTACTGCTTAAGTGATTTTAGACTCTTGAGTCAGGTAATTCGCTAAGGATTAGAGTGCCTAGTATCGGTGCTAAAGTAGTGTCTTTTGAAATTTAACATGTTAAAACGATTAAATTTTTAATGATTCTCTGAATTGTGACACAGCCATTAAATTCTATCGCAGGTGAGATAAACAAGCCTTTTGTAAATAATTACTTACGATTTTTTCTGATTACACTGCGTTCTTTCCAGTGTTTAATCACATGTCGGCGCCACAGTACATGGATCACAAAATAGGCGAAAGCGCCTAGGGAAAGGCCGACAACAACACTGCCTAAATAAAGAGGTTGCCATAGGTCCCCTAGTACATTGATAATCCAATGCCAACTGAGTTCGAAAGTTAAATCTTCACTCGCATCTTGTCCTAATATGTAAGTACCCACGACATAATTGAAATAAAAAATAGGTCCCATGGTGAGTGGATTGCTAATCCAACACAAAGCAACACTGAGCGGTAGATTGGCTCTCAAGAAGATGGCAAAAAGTGCAGCGACAAGCATTTGACCAGGAATGGGGATCGCCATCCAAAAAAGTCCAATAACAAAGGCTTTAGAGACAGAGTGACGGTGCAGGTGCCAAATGCCTGGGTCGTGTAATAAAGTCCCCAAAAAGCCTAAGCCCTTCATGTTTTTGATTTTATCGGGTGTGGGAATGTAACGTTTAATGAGTTTTTTTGGCATGTTTCTTCATTTTGTTTTGGCATTTCTGTTTGCCGTGTTGATATTCTATCAACTCGTTACGTTTCCACCTTTATGGTGTGGAGTTGCCGCCGTGTGTCTGGCAATAACGATGGCTTTGATAGTGCGCTTTAGCCCATTGCTGGCAAAATTGAGCCAGAAAAAAAGAGGCTTTCAACAGCGTGTTCATGCCGTATTAAATATTCTATTTGGACTTATTATAGGCTTGAGCTGGGCGTTTTGGCACTCTTTTTTTATGCCTGTCATTCCTGAGAACCTTTTAAATCAGCCCGTATGGATCTCTGGACAAATCATTGAATCTTCATCGCAACCTTCCTTCGCTAAAAAATCTAGATTTACTTATAAAATTCAAGTCAATAGAATTCAAACTGACCCTGATGGAGAAACCGCACCCATCAGAGATGAACTTTTACATGATGATAATGTCACAAATGAGATAAATTACCAGGCCTGGTCAAAACCTATTGTTGCTATTAATTGGTATCTTTCTAAATCAGAGCGTTTAGCTTTTGAATCTCTGCCAGCATTAGGGGAGGTGTGGAAAATGCGCGTTAAACTTAAAGCGAATCACTACTCTCAAAACCCTGGAGGTTTGGATTACGAAGCTTGGTTATTTCAGCAGCATATCGTCGCTAAAGGTTATGTCAAAAATAACAGACAAAAAAGTCGATATTCTGCAAATAATTCTCAAAATACTGTTTTACAAAGGCTCAACGAGCCTTCAGTATTTGGCATTTATGCGTGGCAAATATGGGTTTCAGCACGTTTAAAAGCGGTGTTTTCACACAGTGCGTTTAGCCCTTTCTATAAGGCTTTAACACTGGGCGACAAGTCGGCCGTGTCAACTGAAGAGTGGTCGTTGTTACAGAATACGGGCACGATTCATCTATTGGCTATATCGGGC
Source organism: Thiomicrorhabdus arctica DSM 13458 (assembly GCF_000381085.1). Taxonomy (GTDB): domain Bacteria; phylum Pseudomonadota; class Gammaproteobacteria; order Thiomicrospirales; family Thiomicrospiraceae; genus Thiomicrorhabdus; species Thiomicrorhabdus arctica. Next base: position 347,120 of record NZ_KB905899.1, read on the forward strand.
TTACATATGGGCATTGTAGCCACTTTAGGTTATCTGATTTTCAAAGTGTTGTGGTGGCTGGGTGTTTACCGTATTGAGAAGATAAATCTACCAAGTTTAGCAGCGTGGGGTGCATTATTGTTTGCCTCTTTGTATTTAATGCTGTCAGGTTTTTCAATTCCCACGCAAAGAGCGTGGCTCATGGTTGTAGCCGTATTGGGTTTTGTCTTCATTAGACGAACCTTTCAACCTTGGTCAGCATTAGGGTTTGCAGCACTGTTAGTTGTGGTGTGGGATAGTCGCTCGGTATTGAGTCTGGGCTTTTGGTTATCGTTCATAGCGGTGGCTTTGATTTTCGCCACAATGCCGTATCTACGTAACCGTCCAAAATGGCAACAGTTATTGTGGCTTCAAGGTGTGCTAACGTTGGGATTGGCGCCATTTTTGATTTGGGCGTTCCATAGTTTGCCGCTCTATAGTTTTATCGCCAATTTAGTGGCCGTACCTTTTGTCAGCTTCATTGGCTTGCCGTTGCTATTTTTGAGTTCGCTTATAGGCATGATGTCCATTGAATTGGGGCAGCTTATGATTGCGTGGCTCGATGAACTATGGGGCCTATTTTGGCAGTATCTACAGTGGTTAGGAAGCTTGCCACAAAGTACCGTTGGATTTACAGGCACTTCTTTGGTTTGGTTACTCTCAATGTATACCTTTATCTTTGCCTTACTCATTTTTAAGTCCAGAAGACACAAGACAATCGCTTTTTTTGGGCTTTTACTGACAATAATGAGTTTAGGTTTGGCTGTCAATCATCGCCCGCAATCTGACCAGGCCTGGTTGACCGTATTAGATGTCGGTCAGGGACAGGCCGTTGTGGTCGAAACGAAAAACCATGTTTTAGTTTATGATACGGGTCCAAAAATAGGATCAAGGATGGATGGCGCAAAGTTGGCAGTTCTCCCTTATTTGAAATCTCAGGGTTGGGATAGAATTGATACTTTGGTGGTTAGCCACAGTGATTCCGATCATGCAGGGGGCACTTTAAGTCTTATACAAAACATGCCTGTAAAGGAAGCTCTCAGTGGTCAGCCCGAGATTATGAATCAACGCTTACAAGGCCAACTTTACAAGCGGTATGACAAGGAGGCGAAAAACAGCCCACTTTTTTCACTGTGTCAATCAGGGCAGTCTTGGCAGGTCGATGGGGTTTTGTTTGAGATCCTCTCACCAGACGTGGCTGAAATAGGGAATATACTAACCTCTGATAATGATTTGTCCTGTGTCTTAAAAATCACTGCCGGTCAGCAATCGGTTTTAATGACGGGTGATTTAAGTCAAAAAGGCGAAGCTCTGTTAATCAAGCAGTTTGCCAAAAATCCACAAAAAATAAGGAGTGATTTGTTGATTGCAGGCCATCATGGTAGCAAATCATCCACTAGCCAGGCCTGGCTAAATCAGGTTGCACCAAATAAAGTTGTATTTTCTGCAGGCTATTTAAATCGTTATCACTTTCCCAATAAAGCGGTGTTAAAACGTATTGAAGATAAGAGCGAGTCTAGGCCGATTCATTGGTGGAACACGGCTTGTTCTGGTGCACTGCAATTTGAGGTAACGAAATCCGCTATTAATTTGCGGGAAGAAGCACGCAAAAGTCAGCGTAAATGGTATCATCATGCCTGTTTACACTCTCAGCAAGGACATCTATTTCAATGAGTTGGCCCACCTTTTGGACACAGAATACCTGGCAGACTAAATTACTTTCACCTCTGGCTAAATTAGTCTGTTGGGAAGCGTCTCGGCGCCTGCAAAGATTTCAGCAACAACCACCGCTGCGCCAAACTCAAGCGAGGGTGATTGTGGTCGGCAATATCGTCGTCGGCGGCAGTGGTAAAACGCCGTTTATTATCTGGCTAACGTTGCAACTGCAAGCCCAGGGGTTAAAGGTCGGCATTATCAGTCGGGGGTATGGCGGTTGTTCTAAAAGCTGGCCACTGTTGGTGACCCCAGAGAGTGATCCTCGATTAGTGGGGGATGAGCCTGTTTTATTGGCTAAGCAACTGGGTTGCCTTATCGCGGTTTCCCCTAAACGGCCGCAAGCCATTGAACTGCTCAATCAGCAAGTGATATTAGATAGCCAAGCTAAGTTAGATGTCATTATCAGTGATGATGGTTTACAGCATTTTGCAATGGCGCGTGATATTGAAGTGGTTCTGATTGATGCACAGCGCCAGTTTGGTAATCAACGTTGTCTGCCAGCTGGCCCCTTAAGAGAGCCGATGAACCGTCTTAATCAAGTTGACTTCTGTATTTGGAATGGCTTAAAGGCCGATGAAGAGTATCCATTGATCTCGGTTAAGCCTGTTATGCAAGCCTCTCAGTTTAAAATGTACTTATCTCCGCTCTGCTTTAGACAAGTTATGAATGCCAGTGAAATCCGTTCGCTAGAAAGTTTTGCGAAGCAACCGGCTTATGCCATTGCGGGGATTGGTAACCCTCAACGGTTTTTTGAAACCTTGCAAACATTGGATATTTCAATCACGTCACAGCCCTTTGCTGACCATTACGCTTATCGTTTGACCGATTTTGAAAGTTTTGATGATGAAAAACCCTTACTTATGACAGCAAAAGATGCGGTAAAATGTAGTGAAATTGCTCAAACCCATCAAAAAACGAACTGGTGGTATTTAGACGTTACCCCCATCTGTGATGCGGGAGATAACCAGCTGTTAACACAGCTATTGCAGCAATTAAAGCCAGAATTTGATGGCACCCAACTCATAAACTCGACCAGCCTAAATAAAGAGAATTAAATGGATCCTAAATTATTAGAAATTCTAGTTTGCCCAGTGAGTAAAACGAAATTAATTTACGACAAAAATAGCCAAGAACTCATCTCTACGGCCGCTAATTTAGCGTATCCGGTAAGAGATGGGATTCCTATTTTGTTAGAAGATGAAGCACGCGTTTTATCCGCAGAAGACACTGAAGCTTACCGTAAGCAGAAGTAAATTAACGTCAAACAATGTAAACGTTCGCAAGAGAATACAGCCCATTATGTCATTTACCGTCATTATCCCAGCCCGTTTTGAATCCAGTCGTTTGCTAGGCAAACCATTGAAGGATATTCATGGCAAACCTATGATTCAGTGGACTTGGTTACAAGCCAAAAAATCCGGCGCAGAGCGTATTATCATTGCCACCGAATCTGCGGAGGTTAAAGCCATCTGTGAAGCCTTTGGTGCTGAGGTTTGCTTAACCGCAGAACATCACCAATCTGGTACGGAACGGATTGCAGAAGTCATTGAGCTGTCAGGATTGCCGGACGATGAGATTATTGTCAATGTGCAAGGTGATGAACCCATGTTGCCACCGGACTTGATTCACCAAGTTGCGCAAGGCTTAGAAGCACATCCACATATTCAAATGGCGACCCTGTGTGAACCGATTGATGACGTTGAAACGGTATTTGATCCGCATGCCGTTAAAGTCAGTAGAGATGCCAAGAATTGTGCGATTAATTTCAGTCGTGCGCCGCTCCCTTGGTCGAGGGATACCTTCTTGAAAAACAGTCAAACCCTCCCTGAAAACTGGGCGTATAAACGCCATATTGGTTTATACGCTTATCGTGCCGGTTTTGTAAAACAGTATGTGGCCTGGCCAGCGTGCGATTTAGAGTATGTCGAAAAACTCGAGCAATTACGGGTGTTGTGGCATGGCGAAAAAATCCTGGTATTGGACGCCTTGTGCCATGCGGGCGTAGGGGTCGATACTCCAGAAGATTTGACTCGAGTTCGTCAGCTCTTGTTGGCCAGTTTAGGTCAGATATAGATGTTAAAGTTCTTAACGTTATTGGCTGTCATCTATTTGCTTTACTACATTGTTAAGCAGAAAATCCGTAATCGTAAGTTGGCGCAACAGGGCATTGTTGTTGAGCAGAAAGGTCTGCGGCCGATTACGCTGATGTCGATAGTGATGGTCGTTATGTACGGTGGTTACATGATTTATTTTTTCTTAAGCGGTTCATCCATTCCGTAAGCAGGTTCATATCTGCGATAAGAACGCTCGAGTACTCTTCGTACACTCCCTTGTTTTGTCTTGAATAGGCAAACTTAAGAACTTCAAAACTCACTTAATCTACAATTCCAAACCCCGTTAATTCTGCTTCATAAATAATTTTTAAGTGTTCTTAAAGTCTATTTAAGTACTTGCGTTTGATAGTGCTTTCTAGCCATTTCTATCTTTTGACATAAGTCTGGTAAGGCATTGATTAACCTGGCGGTTGGGCGTTGGTAAAGGTTGTTGTCGAGTAAGTAGATCTGTTGGTGTTTCACCGCTTGCAAACTGGAGTACTTTTGCCATTGTTTTAACCAAGCCTTCTGAAAGGCTTGTTGACCACCCAGCAAAAAAACTTGAGCGTTACGTTGTAAAACACTTTCTAAACTGACTTCGGCTGTTAGAGGTTTTAGGTCGGCATATACATTCGTTGCACCACAGATGTTTACAGCCTGACTGATAAACTGGGAGCCATTCATGGAGATAATCGGTTGATTCCAAATTTGATAAAAGCTGGTGATGGGACGTGCATGTTGATAGTGTTGACGGATCTCACTCAACTTTTTTCGTAACGTATCTGCAATGGCCATTGCATGACGTTGTGTACCTGCTAATTGACCTAAGCGTTCAATCTCATTGGGAATGTCATCAAGTGTTGTGACATCACTTTGCAAAACCTTAAAGCCGAGTTCTTTTAGGCGTTGAATGTCTTGTAAGCGGTTGCCTGATTGCCAGCCGAGTATTAAATCGGGATTGAGTTGAATGATTTCTTCTAAATTAATGGCATTGTAACTACCGATAATGGGCAGGTTTAAGGCGGCTTTGGGGAAATCTGAATAAGACACTACGCCGACAATTTTATGCCCTGCACCTGCTGAATAAAGCATCTCCGTAATATGAGGTGCTAACGAGATAATACGTTGCGCAGAAGCCGCCGAAGCGGTATTTACCGCGTTAGTTTCACTGGATATAATAGCGTTATAAGCAAGCGGTTGTGGATTTGACCAGGCCTGGTGAAAGGCCAAAAAGCAAAAGAGCAAACTCGACTGAATGCTGAACAGATAAACCTGCTTTGTTTGAAAGCATTTAAACATGATGGGATCCAATAAAAGCAAAGATGTTGCCTATGATTATGCTAAAAATAAGCAGACCATAAAGCAGATTGTCGATTCGTGTACGATTTGATAAACAGTCTATAACATGGGCTTTCTGAATGACTTTTGAGGAGGTCTCATCACCAAAGAAAGCTTTTCGTTTGAGTTTGCCAAAGTAGATGGTATCGCCTCCCAATTGACAGTTTATATTGAGTGCCATCGCGGTAATCGGGTGGCCTGCATTCGGGCTGTCGTGGCGTTTACCTTGTTTATAAAAGCCCCATAACGGCCACTTAACATTCACCAACATAATCAATAGGGCGGTCATACGGGCGGGTACCCAGTTAACCAGATCGTCCAATTTTGCAGATACTTTTCCATAATGTTCATAACGTTCGGTTCGATAACCGACCATTGAATCTAAGGTGTTAATCGCTTTGTAAACTAGAATTCCTGGCAGACCGAACAATAGTAGATAAAACAATGGGGCTATGACACCATCACTGAGATTTTCGGCATAGGTTTCTATGCCCGCTTTATAACAGTCGCTTTGACTAAGGTTTTCGGTGTCACGACTGACCAACATTTGCAGTGCTTGTTGAGGCCGATCTGTATGCAATAAATTCAACACACTGTCGTGTAACATTCGATGCGCTAATAAGGTGGACGCCAACACGGCTGTAATAATCAGTGTGACCAGACCGGGTAGGTTGCCTAATGACCACTGTAAAAACCACTGGATCGCTAACCCAATGAGTCCGGCGCTCCCAACAATAAAGAGCGTGAGTAAAGCTCCTCGCAGAATAGAGGGCTGGTAGAGGTGCTTTTCAAAAGCGTTAATGGCATCACCAATCAGGATGACTGGGTGACGTATGTAAGCAAACTCACCGACTAAGCGGTCAATCAATAGTGCCATAAGCGCAATCAATACAATATCCGTCCCTGAAAATAGCATTATTTAGACTCACTTAATAATGGTTCAGTCGTCATTAACCATCGATTTTGATGCAGGGCTTGAACAAGTTGATGGTTGTTTTCTGTAGACTGAATGGCGATGCGGCAGGTGTACTGACCCAGGCCAAAATTTTCACAATCACGAATTAAAATATTGGTGCTCGCTAAGCATTCGACTAATCTATAGGCTTTAATGCGGGTTCTTACCAAGACAAAATTAGTCATTGAATCTTCGACAGATTCAATCAGGTCACAAGTGCTCAGAGCGGTGATAAATCGCGGTCGTTCAGTTTGCAGAAAGTCACGCGTGTTCCCCTCGTGTCGTGGGTCGGTCAGTGCCTGCAAAACAAATTGTTCATCCAATACGGAAAGTGGCCAACTTGGCCAAGTCATTTTATCTAAGGCATGAGCAGCGGTAAACAGAGCACCAATACGAATGCCCGGACAGGCATAATATTTTGTTAATGATTGCAAAATAACCATCTTAGGATGGTGCTTTAATTGGCGACGAACACTGTAATGTTCAGAAAAACCAATAAACGGCAGAAAGGATTCATCCACTAAAACCCAACAATTTTTATGGCGTAATAGCTCCAGTAGCGGCTCTAAGGCTTCTGGTGACTGATAGTGCCCCTGCGGCGTATTTGGGTTGACTAACACCGCAACGCTGTTCTCAGTCAGGCCATGAATCTGCTGCAACAGGCTTTCAGAAAGTCCCTCTTCGAAACCATGTATGACCTCAATGGTGTTGTCAGAATAGCGTTTAGCGGCACGTCGATATTCGCTGTAAATCGGCGTAAAGAGCAGGGTGGTATCCGGTTTGAGTTCATTGAATAAGCTGATGATGGCACTTGAAATACCGTTCGTTAACGTAATCTGCTCAAGCGGCAGTTGAAAACGATGACCAATAGCCTCTTTAAGCACCTGTTGTTGTGAATCGGGGTAGTGTTGCACTGCAATTTGAGCGTGTCGGATAATGGCTTGCCAATCCACATCTGGCTGAATCGGATTAATGCTGGCGGAAAAGTCCAAAATATGGGCCAATGCATCTGCAATCGGTGTATTTTGCTCTCTAGCAAATTGATAGATCTGGCCACCGTGCGAAAAATCAGACATCTTTTGAAAAATCCAAATAATGATAGCCGTAGTCACCCGTGGTACATAATTTAGCATTGCATAAATCAAGTTCAATCGGCTGAGAAAACAGTGGGCCATCTGTGACCACTGTATGAAATTCACCGCCTTCGGCACACACATCAATTCCTAATGACTCCAATTGCGTCATCGTTTCTAAGTTTAAAGATTTGCCTAAAAAATCACTCGGCACTTTATCTGGCAAAATGGCGATAATCGTCGCTTTAAAGCCAGCCTCAATGAACTGTTCAACCAGCCCTTTATGGTTTTGGAGCCACAAAGGAAACAGTACCGTGATCGCTGTCTCTTGGCCTTGTTGCATTTGCCAATCTCGATGCGCTTGTAAATCAATATCGCCTAACACCAGATAATCAATGCCTTGCTGTTTACAGTCCTGCAAGGCCGACTGGTAGTGAGTTTGATAGGCTGATTTTGTGGTTGCCTGAGTCACGCAGTGTAGGCCTAATGCGTGCGCTTGTTGTTCAATAAAGGATTTAGGCAAATGATGCGCACGCGACAGGGTTCCAGTTTCATTCATCATCGTCAGCAAACCTTGTGGCGTATGGCCTTGCTGAACCATTATATAGAGTGCCAGGCAAGCGTCTTTACCGCCACTCCATGAGCAGTAGAAATCGACTGGTTGTGTCAGTGTGTGCATAAAGATTCCCTAAAAACCATCTGGGGGTTAAATAATTATAAATCGAAGCCTTTCTGAGCTTTGATGCCACTTTGATACGCGTGTTTTTCATCCTTTATTTCGGAGACGGTATCGGCTAAATCACGCAGTTCGGCAATGGCCGATCGGCCGGTGACGACGACGTGCTGCATCTCTGGGCGCTCACTAAGGGTGTTGAGAACCACATCTTTATCTAGATAGTCGTAGCTAAGCAGATAAGTTAGTTCGTCCAAAATCACTAAATCAAAACTTGGGTCGGTAAGCATTTTAGTGGCTATATCCCAGCCTTTTTTAGACGTCGTGATATCCGCTTCTCGGTTTTGTGTGTCCCAGGTAAAGCCATCACCTAATACATGCCATTCGCAGTTGGGTTGTGCGTTAAAAAAGGCTTCTTCACCCGTATCGGTACGGCTTTTAATAAATTGGCAAACCCCCACTTTTTGGCCATGACCTAAGGCGCGCGCCACCATGCCAAATGCAGAGGTTGACTTGCCTTTACCATTACCGGTAATGACCAACAGCAAGCCTTTTTGGTTGTCGGCTCGTGTAATCGCCGCATCAATTTGGGCTTTTTTGCGTTCCATGCGCACTTTGTGATAATGGTTTTTTCGTTGCTCATCAGACATCTGTTGAATCATTTTCTTGGTTATCGTTTGCGTCATGGTATGAGTCCTTTTAAGCGTCAGTATAGATTTGTGTGCAATTTGTCCTGATCGAGTAGGACAATTCACGACAGTGAACGTGTATTATAAAGATTTGGTGTTTCATAAATTTTTGTTAATTTCAGGGGTATGATTTTCGGATGTATCGCCCTGGCGCCATTGATTAAAAAATATGACCTGTTCTTTGGGCAAGGGATGACGCCAATTTTCTTGTTCCAACATCGGTTTTTTATAAAATTCCGCGACATGACCAATGCATAGAATGGCAATGGGTTTACCACCATCATACCCGCTTGGAATCTTTAGGCAATCTGCGACCTCTTGTGGATCAAAAAGGGAGACCCAGCCGACCCCAATCCCTTCGGAACGCGCGGCCAGAGACAAGTTTTGAATGGCACAGCCAACAGAGGCGATGTCCATTTCAGGCAGTGTTCGGCGACCAAAGATATGCTGATCTCTTCGGTCAGTGAGTGAGACCACTAAGAGTTCTGCACACTCCAACATCCCTTCAACCTTAAGTGTCATAAACTCGTCTTCACGCTCGTTTAAGGCTTTGGCGGTTAATAGGCGTTCCTTCTCGACGATTGTATGCAACGTTTGTTTAAGCGCAGGATCGGTAATGCGGATAAAACGCCACGGCTGCATCAGCCCAACACTCGGTGCATGGTGCGCTGCTGACAAGAGTCGATCAAACACCAACGGATCAATTGGCGCATCGATAAAGTGGCGCATATCTCGTCGTTGTTCAATCGTTTGATAAACCGCTTCGATTTGATGTGGTAAGAATGCATGATGAGAAGGTTTAATTGTGGCGCATTCTAATGGTAAGGCGGAGACTTCAGAGGCCTGCAGTATCTCAAAGAGTGAGTCCATATCAAGATGTGATTCAAACGTATCGGCTAAACGCTCAAGCTGAATTTCTCTTATCTGATCGATATCAATGAGGGTTTTAGAACACAGTCCCGACCAGTTTAACAGAGCTTGTAATGCAGGTGCCTGGTCAAACAGACCGTGTAAATAACTGACAAGCAGCTGATTGTCACCGGATATGGCTCCATCGGTTTGCCCGTTATCCAGGTGAATAGCCGCCTGAGTAGGAAAACCTGTCGTTTCACCGGCGTGGATTTCATAACCGCCAACCGTTATGACCATTTGTTTATCTATGGCATTAATGGCTAACTGCCCGCTCACGTTAGTGAGTGTTTTATGCGGTTTTAGAGTGGTTTCATAATCAAACAGACCCAGGCCTGCTTGTTTGGTGACTTGACCTTCGATACCGTCAGGATCATGAATCCATTGCCCCAACATTTGCAGTCCACCACAAATGCCAATGACTTTACCCCCATAACGCAGATGTTTTTGTATGGCTTGTGGCCAACCTTGGCTTTTTAACCACTGCAAATCGCTAATGACATTTTTACTGCCGGGTAAAATAATCAGGTCGGCATCGGGAATAAAAGAAGGGGTATCTTGCTGATACTGGATGTATTGAACATCAACCTCAGGATGCAATCTCAATGGTTCAAAATCAGTGTGGTTACTCATATGTGGCAGCAGTGGAATAATGACCTTGAACTTCGGTCGAAGGTCGGTTTGTGATTCCGCCTTCTCAGATTGAGACAGCGCATCTTCAGCATCCAGATGCAGTCCATGGAGATAGGGTAAAACGCCTAATACCGGTTTGCCAGTTTTCGATTCTAACCAAGATAGTCCATCTTTCAACAGTTTAATGTCACCACGAAAACGATTGATGACAAAGCCTTTAATGCGGGCTTGTTCAGATTCTGTTAGGCAGGCCAGTGTGCCGATAATGTGAGCAAATACGCCGCCTTTGTCAATATCGGCAATGAGAATGACCGGGCAATCCACTTGCTCGGCAAAGCCCATATTGGCGATATCATTTTCTCTTAAATTGACTTCGGCTGGGCTACCAGCACCTTCCACCAAAATGGTGTGAAACTGCTGAGAGAGAATATCGAAAGATTCCAGTACCGCCTGATTGGCGAGCGGTTTGTAATGATGATAGTCCATCGCGTTTAAATTGCCCACGCTATGGCCTTGTAGAATAACTTGTGCGCCGGTATCACTATTGGGTTTAAGTAAGACTGGATTCATATGCACAGAAAGGGGCACTTTGGCGGCCATGGCTTGCAGGGCTTGTGCTCGTCCAATTTCGCCGCCATCGGCCGTTACGGCACTGTTGAGTGCCATGTTTTGTGGTTTGAACGGCGCTACCGAAAGGCCGCGCCGATAAAATAGGCGACACAATCCTGCTACTAAAGTACTCTTGCCTGCATCTGAGGTGCAGCCTTGAATCATTAGGCACTGAGCAAGTGATTTATTCATCGGTTAGAGTTGGCCACGAAGACCGATAAAAAACTGTCGTCCACCATTAGAATAGACATAGTTTGCAGTGGAGCCCGTTGCATTCGCAACATTATCGGTATATTGATCATCCATTAAATTAGTCACTTTCGCATAGAATGTAAGGGTTTTACTCATCTCGTAATCGGCTTTTAGATCCGTTACAAAATACTCACCAAGTTGCACGCCTGCATTATGATCAGCAGAATATTGTCTGCCAATATAACGCGTTTCTAAACCAAGGTGAGTTTTAGATAAACCATAGTAATCAACGTTAAGATTCGCAGTATGTTCTGGTCTATATTTTAAGGACTCACCATTTTCATTTCTGGCTGATAGCCATGTAAAATTTAAACCTAGATCTGTCTGAATCGTCTTAATAGATCGTTTATAACTGGCTTCTATACCATCCGTAAGAACTTCTTGTGCTGCATTCTCATAGTAATAAGGTGTAGGATAAGGCTGAGGAACGTATTCAATTAAGTCTTTCGTTTTATTATAAAAATAGGTTAATTCAAGTCCATATGCACCCAGGGTCATATCGTAGCTTTGCGTTTTTTCAGGAACGAGTGCGACAGGATTTGGACGCGCCAGTTGCGATAGTAAAGGTGCATTGTATGCAGTGCCGTAATTGGCACTGGCAAATACATCTGAATTGAGATAGTGTTTAACGCCTATTTTTCCGGTAACGACATTATCAAACTTATCAAAGTCGTCATAACGTAACGATTCAGTGACGATTAAATTATGGGTAATATTATTTGTATTGCTAATGGCAAACCCGTGGTTCGTGTAATTGTTGGATGAGCTGTCAAACACTTTGCGATTGGTTAACACACTAATATTATCGGTACCTCGATAGTCATAACCTAACTGAGCACCTATCTCTCTTACGTTTCCATTATATAGGCTGGAGTAGCTTGGATATTCACGTTCTACCAGGTTATCTCTGATAAAGACTCTTGTCTTTATGGGACCCTTAGAATAACGGTATTGAAGGCTTTTAATTATATTAGTATATTGATTGGTTGCTTTGTTATCATCAGGTGCAGGCAAATAAAGTGGGGAACCTGTTGTGCCATCGAATTCGTTGTCTGCGGATGAGGTTTTAATGAACGTTTCAATTCTGTGGTGTTTGGCAAGATTTATTCCAAACTTTAAAGAGATATCTGTTTGTTTAAAACCGTCATCTTCAAAGTTTGTATGCGAGATATTGGCGGCTCTAACCGCTGAAAAACCATCGGTATTTAATGTTGAAAAGTGAACAACAAAGTCACCTTGTTTATTGCTATCTCCTAATGTTGTCGAAATTTTACGCGTATTATTAGAGCCTATTTGGAGGTTAACAGAGGCTTGGTGTCCGCCTTTTTTGGTAATGATGTTAATCACACCTGCGGTTGCATTCGCACCCCAAACACCGGACTGAGAACCCTTGATGATTTCAATACGTTCGACATCAGATAATTGAATGTTCTCAATGCGAGCTCCACCAAGGCCTGCGGCATCTGTTAAATCGACACCATCTTGCAATATTAAAATATGAGCTTGCGTATCGCCGCGCATATACATTGAGGTCGTTTTTCCTAAACCGCCTGAACCTTTAAGCATAATGCCAGGAACGGTTCTAAGTGCATCCGCTAAGGTTTGGTACTGTTTTTCTTCGATTTGTTCAGCGGTAATAACCGTCATGTTAGAGGTCACTGAACGAGCGGATTGTTCTGTATTGTTTGCGGTCACAATAACTTGGTCTAACGAGGTGTTCTCTGCAAATACGCCAGAAGAGGTGGTTGCAGCTAAAAGTGCTGCGGATAGTGTTGAAAGTTTCATGATTTTCCTTCGTAATTAAGTACATTACAAAGGCAAGACGGACTTGAGGGATGCTGTGGTTGACACAGGCATGTGCAAGCAAAGATAAAATTTGAGATTTACCTTCCGTATTACCCACCGTAATCGGTTGCGAGGGAGTGTTCCAGGTAAACACTCACTCAACTTTTCAGGCCGGTATCCGGGCTTAAGAGCAATTCACAAACGCCTTCTCAGAACACAGTTCCAATGGCTTTCTTGCTTGATTTTCTCTATCACCGTTGCGGGGGCAGCGTTGGATTTAAAACATGAATCGTTTTTTTACCAAACTTCCCGTTTAACTTCGATCGCTTTTAAAATTCATTAAAAGGAGTCAAAGCACCTGAAAGGATGGAATTCTACTGTGTTGAACTGAAATGGCAAGTATTAAATGTTCTAGGATTAAAATAACCAGGCCTGGTTATTTTGATTCAATTGAGTTTTTTGAGAGCACTGCTCAGTGGCATGGTGATCAATCAACCAGTTCAATATCCAAACTATTGAGCAGCCTGCTTGCTTCATACCGGCTGAATTTTGCCTTGCTGATTTTGTTATTAAAAATATCAATATCGTAATGAACAGCTTCTGAAAAATCAGCACTGCTCAGGTCCGTTTTACCAAAGAGACTGCGCGTAAAGTCGGTTGCTGTGAAAATGGCTCGACAGACGTTTGCCTCTCTGAAATCAACATCATGCGCTTTACATTCTTCAAGTACCATTTCATTCAAAGTGAGCCCCAAAAATGAGGAGCCATTTAGAATGCATTGATGAAAGTGTAAGGCGGTGGAAAATGTTAATGGGGGCCAGGCTGCGTGGCTCCAATCAATACCAATCATTTTACATTCAAAAAAAGCAGTATGAGTGAACTGACTTTGCGGTACTTTAATGATGCTTAAATTGCATTGGTTGAAGGTACAGTTTATGAAGGTGCACTTTTTAAAAATAGCCCCCGTAAAATCGCAGTTTTGAAACTCACAGTTTTCAAACTCGATATTACATAGTTCACGATTCGGTTCCACTAAGTGGCTAAATGTTTTGTCGCAATGCTCTTTTTGATGGTTAAGTGAAGTCAAAAGATCACCTCATTCTCCTCATTCTGTTATATAGAAGGGTTTAATTGATTTTGCTTTAGGTGAGCAGAACAGAACGTCGTTAATGAGTACATCTTAAAACTGATTGTATGTGATCTACTTCATCAATAACCTTACCAGAGATTACAGTAACTCCAAGCTTTCCAACCAGCCAATAGTTGGGACTTTAATTCAGAAAGAGTCAGTTTTGGTTCACGTTGACTATTTGAATTAACCAATTGAAGATGAATTTTGCGAAGCGCCTTAACGACTCTGGGAGCGTTATAGGTATCGTTACAGACCGTTAATAAGTCTTCCAGAAGGTGTCCCAACGCGCGTTGTTCGATTACTTGTAGGGCAGTCTGTTGGTGTTGTGCCAGGTGTCCAAAATGTGACGCTGCGCCAAAATCACTCAGCAATACGGAGGCGTCATGATCGATCAATATATTGTGAGCATACAAATCACCATGACAGAGTTGTTTTTCATGGAGGTGTTGCAGAGCATCCGTTACTTTCAGTAGAATTTGAACCAGGTGTGTTAACGACAAACTCAATTGGCTATCAAAATGATCTCGAGTGCAGCTTTCCAAAGTGGGCGGTTGACCTAGATTGAAAAAGTGATTCGGAATTAAGTTCATCACCAAGCCTTTTTGCGAGACATTCTGCTCATTCAAGCCATCCACTTCTGCCATGATGCTGACTAGGTTTGGATGAAACCCCGCCGTAATACAGGCGTTTAATTCGTCTTGTGGATAGCCATCACTGGTGACTTCGCCTTTAAACAACTTGACGGCCACTTCAGAATTGAATGTATTGTCTGGCAGGGCACTGTCTAGCATCGTTGCTTTATAGATAAGCCCAGATGCACCTTGCCCTAATAATTCACCTAATACATAATCCTTCAAGGAGACTTTAGGTAGGGAAGACTGAGCCGTATTCAATGTGGCTGTCTTTCCTAAATTACACAGGGGATTACCAGAAAACGCCAACCACGAAAGCTTAGGCAGATACAGCAACCAGTCGGGCAAGCAGGTTAATTGATTGGCAGAAAGACGAACCAATTGCAGGTTCTCGCATTGCGTCATGCTCTTAGGCAGTGTTTGGAGTTGATTACCCGCTAACATCAATTTTTGCAGACGGCTCAATTCCCCCATACTCTCAGGCAAACGGGTGAGCTTGTTATCAGTCAGAATCAACCACCGGGTCTTCTTAGGTAAGGCATTTTCGGCGATGGTGGCAATTTGATTGGCTTTAAAACCAATCATCTCTAAGTTGGGGCATAGACTTAATACTTCAGGCAGATACTCAAATAGGTTATTGGAGGCAAAAAATATCTTGAGCTTATGTAATCGACTAAAGTCATCAGGTAAGGTCACAAGTTGATTGTTGGATAAATCCAATACCTCTAAACTGTCGGCAAGCGTGTAAAGTTCCGTGGGAAAGACCGTTAGGTCTTCGGCAATCTTCACATGATTCGCATGTTTGAGTTCACCTGATTGTAGTTGCGCCAAAGTATGCAAAAGAGAGTCCTAAGTAGATCCAGTTAAAGATTCATATCATATTACAAATTGACAATGCATTGATACCCCATTGACCTTATCAGGAAAGAGAGTTGGCATAAAACTGTGGGTAACACTCATTATGAGTATTCTTTATCTTAATAATGCCGTAATATCATAGTAAAGTGCAATCGTGGAATAACAGCTCAATGGTCATAACGTCATTATTCAGTGGTTGTTAACAAATGCTCACGTACAGGTGATTGTCTATAAAAATTTAAGGTAAATAGAAGAGAAGGTAACAATGATTAAGGCCGCTATTCCTGAAAACGAAGTAGAACGTTTAAGTAAACTTGTCGAATTGAATATTCTGGATACCCTGGAAGAACAAGCTTATGATGATTTGACAGCACTGGCCGCAGAGATTTGTCACACACCTATTTCATTAGTCAGTCTGATTGATGATAATCGGCAATGGTTTAAGTCTCATCATGGTCTGGATGCTAGAGAAACTCCTCGTGATTTAGCTTTTTGCGCCCATGCAATTTTAAGTGATGATGTCTTCATTGTTGAAGACTCTGCGCTAGATGAGCGCTTTCATGACAACCCTTTGGCAACGGACGCGCCGCATGTAAAATTTTATGCAGGTGCACCTTTGATTCTGGAAAATAATATTAGGGTAGGGACCTTGTGTGTGATCAGTAATGAAGCACAAACAATCTCAACCATTCAAAAAGAAGCGCTTCAGGCATTGGCTCGTCAAGTCGTAAGTCAATTTGAGTTGCGATTAAAAGTGAAATCATTGCAGTCTTTGGATTACGCCAAAGATGAATTTATCTCAATGGTAAGTCATGAGTTAAGAACACCCTTGACCGCCATCTACGGAGCACTCGCTTTATTGAAAAACAAGGTGGATGAGAACTTAAGTACACAACAGAAAAAATTGGTTGATATTTCTTATCGTAACTCAGACCGCTTACTGTGTTTGGTAAATGATATCTTAGATTTGGCCAAATTAGAATCAGGTAAGTTGGATATGGCCAACGAGCCAGTCAATATGCAATTGCTATTAACAAAATCACTTGAACTGAATGAGTTGTATTGCCACAAATGCAAAGTCAATCTTCAATTCGATGCTCTTGATCATCAACGTCCAGTCATCGTAATGGGGGATGAGCAAAGATTATTACAAGTGATGAGTAATCTCATTTCTAATGCGGCCAAGTTTACATTTGAAGGGGACATGATTGAGATTCACCTGTCAACGGCCAATGGATTTGTGCAAGTGGATGTCACCGACCATGGCGCAGGTATTCCTTTAGATCAACAGAGTTTGATGTTTACCAAATTCAAGCAACTTGATAATCAAATGAATAAAAAAATGCCTGGTACCGGTTTAGGACTTAATATCAGCAAGATGATTATTGAATTACAGGGCGGTAAAATTGGCTTTACGTCGACTCCTCATCTTAAAACAACGTTTTATTTTAAGTTACCGATGATTGAAGTCGTTTCCGTCTCATCTGAAATGAATGCTTTGACCTAGATCAAAATAGGGGGGCTTGGTTTTCATTATTTATGAGATCAAGTCCCAAGTACAATGACGCTTATTTTTCTACCACTAAACGAATGAATTTACCCTTCAGGAGCGTGCTGTTATCAGCTACCTTAAAGCCTGCGGACTCTAATAGATAAATCAAATCTTCAGCATGGTAACGGTTGTGTTCCAAAAAGTATTCAAAAGCGTTCTCTAAGGCTTCTACAGACGTTTCATCTCCCCACAGTTGCTTCTGAGAATAAGCTTTATCAAATTGTTGCTGTAAGGGTTGGCGAATCGGATCGATAATACAAAAGCGACCTCCAGGCTTTAACCATTGATAAGTCGCTTTAAACATTTTGATGGGCTGGGTCAGTTCATGCACCATATTATTGGCCATGACCATCCCCAGACTGTTTGCCGGAATAGCCGCTTGCGGTGAATTCAAATCATCGAGCAAGATTGTTGCATTATCAGGCAAGATCACAGCATCATTCACCATATAAGTGGCCGCATCTATCCCGTAGACAGAGGATTCTGGATAACGGTTGGCACAATCGCGCACAAACTGGCCAATACCGGCCCCTAAATCTAACACACCATCCCCAGACTGATAATGACAAGCCACCGTTTCATCCCAAAACTGCCAAAAGGCATGGTCGTGGCGAACGTCATAACTGTTGGCAATCATCAAGCTGGCTTGGTAACCATTCCCACCATGATGTTTTAAAAGTTGTGCTTGCGTTTTCTCAATTTGGGATGACATATTCATGGCTTTTAAAAAGGGAAAATAAATAGACGTTATGCGCCATGCTTATCCGTCATCAAGACAAGGTAATAAACGATGACCTTGGTCAGAAGGTTTCTTGTTAAAGCTTACTATTCTTCGTATGCAAAGTCATCTTCATCGATCACCTCAGCAGACTTAGCACTGGCTGGTTTGTGGGTTCTAACCGCCGGTTTTGCAATGATTTCCAAATAAAAAGAGTCCAATTGGTCGGCTTCGGCTTTATCAATGCATTTACTCACTTCTGCCAGGTGAATCGTTGTGCTCGACTCTGCATCAGGGCCAAATTTGCAAGCGAAATCCCAAAAGTCAGCATCCTTAGGTAAAGCGTGCTTTCGCTCTCTTTTGATGTATTTTTTAACTTCACTTTTAATGGCATCCGCTAAACGAGCGGGTTTGATTTTTTCATGAGTCAGTTTAAAGATTTTTTTCATAGTGTTCTCAAGTAAGGAAAGGGGGCTGATGATAAAAGAATTATAAAGTATTTTCGTTTCGGGAATCATCCGATTGCACATTAGCCGTTAAGAATTCATCTGTTTGCTCATCACGAAATCACACAAGTCCAAAGTGACCCTACGTCAACATGGTTTGGTAAAGCCGAAGGACATACTAACAGGCCTGGTCACTCTGAATATCAGTCGAATGGATTAGTTTCGATAAATCGTCTCGATCAAATGAAAGCCAAATTTGGTTTTAATGGGACCATGGACGGTTAATACCGGTTTTTTAAAAACCACATTATCAAATGCCTTGAGCATCTTACCAGGACCGAATTCACCTAGGTTACCGCCTTTTTTAGCGGAGTTACAAAGAGAGTGTTTCTTAGCTAAATTTGCGAAGTCAGCGCCTCCTGCCAATTTTTTCTTTAACATTTCGGCTTCTTCTTTTGTTTTTACCAAAATATGTCGTGCACATGCCGTCGCCATTTATGATTCACCTCGAATGCGTGTTTTTTTAAGTGGTTTATTATAGTGTTTGTACTTTTAGTTATATACTATTGCCCACAATTTAGGGATACAGATGAACTTTAAGAAAATTAAACTCGCAATCTATTCACTGCTTTTAACCAATTGGTATGGATTAAAGCTCAAAGGGATTAAAGCGCCACGTGAAAAAAAACAGGTGCGGATACGCTATGCGCAGAAGCTGGTGACTAAATTAGATCTCGTTATTGAGGTAAAAAATCCAGAGAATATACCCACAGAAGGGCAATACCTTGTGCTGGCTAATCATAGAGGTATTATAGACCCAATCATTATTGAACTTGCCTTAGAAAACACCGAACTTTTTGGATTATGGGTTGCCAAAAAAGAGCTTTATAACTCTCCATTTTTCGGACTCTTTGTGCGTAATGCGGGGTCGATCTTGCTGGATCGAGAGCAGAGTCAGATGCGTGGTTTCTTTAGTGAGATTAAAAGTGCAGTTAAAGAAGGTAATTCTATTTTCATCTTTCCTGAAGGCACGCGCAATAAAAGCGAAAATTCGTTGCTTGATTTTAAAGAGGGTTTTCGAATTATTGCACTCAAAAACAGATTGCCTATTTTACCGATCTATATTGAAACGCACAGTGATAAAGCGTTACACAATGCCTTAAATGATAAACACCACCAAACCATCAGTATTGTGGTCGGAGATTTAATCGATTACAAAGAGAAAGCCAATATTGAAGGGCTTTATAAAAGCATGTTTGATATAGAGTGAATGTACAGCATACTAGACCTGTTGCGCTTCGAGCTGATCAGGCCTACTGCTGAGTATTGAATCGTTTAGCTGTGATGACCCTGTGTGGCAAAGCTCGCAAATTCGTCTGCAGGAAGCGCTTTACTAAAATAAAAACCTTGTATTTCATTGCAATCGTGCAAACGGAGAAATTCCAACTGTTCGACAGTCTCTACACCCTCTGCTATGGTTTGCATTCCTAGGTTTTTAGCCATATCAATGATCGCGTGTACAATCGCTCTATCATCAGAATCATACGCAAGGTTTCGAATAAACGATTGGTCAATTTTAAGTTTGTACACCTTAAACTGCTTGAGATAGCTTAGGGAGGAGTAACCTGTACCAAAGTCATCAATCGACATTCGAATGCCTTTTACGTGAAACTGATTCATGATACTAATGGCCATTTGTGGATCATCCATGGTGATGGCTTCGGTGAGTTCCAACTCTAGGTGCTCATGTGCGAGCTGAGCTTCATTTAAAATGCCAGTAATCATCTCGATTAGGTTGGCTTGTTTAAATTGAATGGCAGACAAATTGACTGCAACGACCATGGGCGCAAGCCCGTCATTTTGCCATGCCTTCATTTGATGAATCGCAGTTCGTAGTACCCACTCTCCTATTGCAACAATCTGTCCGCTGCTTTCCGCAATGGGAATGAACTCAGCAGGAGAGATTGTTCCCAGCTCAGGATGGCTCCAACGCAGTAGCGCTTCAGCACCAATGGTATGACCATCTGCTGCTGAAACCTGTGGTTGATAGTGTACTTGCATTTCATTACGTTCCAAAGCATGTCTCATTGCATTAACTATTTTTAAGTTGCGTTTTAAATGAATCTGCATCTCTGGAGTGAAAAAGTGGAAGGTATTTCGACTATATTTTTTGGCTGAAGACATCGCTGTATCGGCATTTTTGAGCAAGGTTTCAAAGTTTTTACCATCATTCGGATAGATGGCAATACCGATGGTGGGTGTCACCACCAGTTCATGCTGTGCCAAAAGACAAGGTAGAGAAACGGCTTCCATCAGTTTTTTAGCGATAGACATGGCACGGTCGGCATTGGTGTTATTGAAAAGTAAAATAAACTCATCGCTGTCAAGCCGCATAACAGCATCTTCATCTCGGATGGATGATTTAAGACGTTTTGCTATTTTGATGAGGAGCTGATCGCCGATAGCGTGTCCTAAGGTATCATTGATATTTTTAAAATGGTCAAGATCTAGAAACACCACCGCTATTGGAGTCTTATTACGTTCTGCAAGGTTAAACAGACATTTGATTTTATCCTTAAGCATAAAACGGTTTGGTAGCCCTGTCAGTTGATCAAAATTGACCAAGGTTTCCAAATGCTCTTCGGCCTCTTTTCGCTCCGTAATATCCTGGATGGTGCCTTTCAAAAGGGTGGGGTTCCCTTGATCGTCAAACTCGAATTCACCCAAACCGTGTAACCATCGTTCAGCTTGATCATTTTGACGTTTAATTCGATAGGCTTGATTAAAGGATTTGTTTTGAGCAACGACATGTGTGTTCCAGTAATCGTTCATTCGAGAGCGATCTTCAGGGTGGAGCAACCGTTCCCATCCTTTGATGGTCCGTTGGTAATCAGCATCGATGCCAAACAGTTCATCTAATATCTTAGAACTCAGCCACTCTCCACTGCGAAAATCAAAAACATAGCTTCCTAAACCTGCAATTCTCTGAGATTCTCTAAGAGAGTGCTCACTTTCTTCAAGCGCCTTTTTAGCGGCGTTGCTCTCAGTAATATCTTCTGAAATACCCAGTAGATATTTGGGCTCATTAAACTCATCAGTGATGATTAATTTTGTGGTGGAGACCGTGCGTTTTCCAGAAGGGGTCTCGATGGTCTCTTCTGGAATTTTCAGCAGGGCACCTTGTTGAATTGTTTCGCGATCTTTAGAGGTAAAAAAGTCTGCTTGTTCTTTTGGAAAAATATCATAATCATTTTTCCCCAAAAGAGTATCTCGATGCGCACCGACTAATTTTTCTGTAGATTTATTGATAAGCACATACCGTAAATCTTTAACATCTTTCATAAAAATGACATTGGGTATGTTCTCAATAATGTTATCAAGTAGCTGGTTTTTTTCGCGAAGTTGAGTTTTTGCTAAGGCTAAATTGTGATAGGGCTTCTCAATGACCGTGACAAAAATTGCTCGATAAATAAAGAGGTAGGCAATGACCTTATAGACATGACCCAATATGTTATATATATCTGTGACACTGCTGTACAGCGTGAAGAAAAATTCACTCATTGCCATAATACATAACGCGGCTAACAGAGCAGATGCGTGATAGGGTTGCGGTCGGCGCATACTGTGCAATAGCAGCAGTGCCGTGAGTAAGTTTAATCCGATAATAACGTATTCAGTATTGATTTTAAGGGCTGTGAGTCCTTCACCTTCGATAAAGAAGTTATGGGGAAGCAGATCATAATTAATGAGCACTAACCAGTGCACAACACCCGTCACGATCAATACCAATGCCAGAATAAGGTAGCGGGGCAGGTTAAACGTTAACGGCCGAATCGACAGTATCACGAATATAAATATCCCTACAGAAGAGAGTATTCTTGCTGCAAGCCAAAAGTCTATCGATTTATTAATGCTGCTCGGAGTGACATAATCTGGCATGCCTTCGAAGGAGAGTATATGGGAAAAATCGAGCAGGCTGACGCCCAAAAATACAGAGGCAAGCAGGAGAATATTGCCGGGTAAGTGACGATCCTTGGCTGTCCAGCCAACCGCAAATATTAACATCGCGATAATGATGGCAATCGTTTCAAGTGCCGTGTGCAATGGTAAGTAATTTTGCCAGCCGCTTACTTTCATAAAAGGTTGCAGGAAAATGGCCGTAAACAGTCCGATTGCCATTAAGGCCGTCAGGAAAATGGCCTTCCCTATTGAGGGTGAGTGACTTGGGTGAATATAGGTAAAATCTTTGTATATTGATAACAATCTGTTGCTAAGCAATGCTAGGTCCTCGTAACTCGTAATCTAAGCTTTTAAGCAATTTTCTAAAGTGCTATATTCAGTAGGGTTTTGTATTGTACAAAACATTCTAACCCATGAAAATGGGTAGAATTATCAGTTATAAACAGGGCGCTCAGGCCTGTAGGTTAAACGGTGTAAATGCCTAGCTATTAAACGCATTTCATCTAAATAAATAGATCTGCTTCGCTTAGAATGAAACGCCTCTCTTCGAAACTATATCAGTCATTAATCCACTCTTCTGAAAACTCGCAAAATTGACCTTTTCCAGCACGTTTTGCTTGGTACATAGCAAGATCAGAGGCTTTAAGAAGGGATTGACGATCAAATGACTGTTGAGGGTAGTGTGCAATCCCAATGCTAGAACCAATTTTGACTTGGTGACCTTTAATGTCAAAAGGCTGCTTGAGTTTGTCGGTAATCTTTTGCGCAATTTCGGTGGAAGACAAAGGACTTAATGCTTTCTCATAATAGAATACAAACTCATCTCCCCCTACGCGCGCCAAGACTGAATTATTAGGAATAAGTTGACTAATTTCTTTACCAACGGCTTTCAATAGTAAATCGCCAATGTCATGACCGAGGGTATCATTGACGTTTTTGAAGTTATCTAAATCTAGAAACATCAGAGTCACTTCGTTTTTAGACTTTAAAGCCATTTCTAAGATGTTATAGAGTTTGTGACGATTTGCGAGACCGGTCACACTGTCAATATTTGCAAGCGTATCCAGTGCGGATTGAGTTTTCTTTAGGTCGGTAATGTCAGAGTGAATAAAACTGTAATGTGTACTTTGCGTGGTATCGTGAAAGATTTTTTGAATGCTGATACGGCTGGCCAGGCAAATTTCATTTTGTTCATCAAACAGGTTTAATTCGCCTTGCCAAGAACCTTCTGTTTCCACTTTATCTAAGATGGAGTCATCAATTTTGGTCTGTAAACCATTCAGGATTGTTTGTAAATCGGAGCTTTCAATCTCTAATCTATCTTTTTTTAATGATCTGCAAAGAGCCTGGTTGCAGCGTTTTATCTGCATATCGGCATCAATGACGGCAATGCCTTCTGCCGCGTGTTCTATTATGATTGAGTCGACCTCTAGTTCGTCTTCAATCCACTTCTGTTCGCTGACATCCAATCGAATGGCTAACACTTTTTCCATTCGGCCATCTTCACTCATAAATACTTGGCCTTTATCATGTACCCAGATGTAATGGCCATCGACATGTTGAATCCGATGTGTACACTCAAATAATTTCTGTGCACCGCTTAAAATTTTTAAAAATTTTTGTTGGACGCTTTCTTGATCTCTAGGGTGAATACGTTTTTGAAGATCGTTTAAGCTGGTAAGCGATTCATCCTCGGCAAGACCAATCATTTTTTTCCACTGGGGAGAGTACTTCGCTTTTTTAGTTTGGATATTCCATTCCCAAAAAGCAAATTGTTCATTTTGCATTAAAGCTAGGATTTGACTGTTTTCAACTTGGTGCTGTTGCTTGAGTGCTTTAAGCTTTTCTTTATGCTCTAAATCTTGCTGGTCCAATGCTTCCTTAAGTTTACGATTCATGCGGGGACTGATGATGGATAAAAGCCAGAGTAAGATAAACAGCACGATCACCACTTGCCCAGAAGACCATGGGATTGATTGTGTTTGTTTTTCGATGAAAGGAATAGGTGTCACTGTATATAAAATTGCAATAATCAAACTTATCCATACTAAAGAGATCACTAAAGGTCGCGTTATAAAGAGTAAGGCTTGTTTCATTGTTTTACACATATTCAATTTGGGTATGAAGATTATAGCGTGCTGATGGTGAAAGGTGATGGATTAAAGATGGGTAAGCATAAAAGAAATTTGGGTTGGACGGTTCGACAGTCCCTTCATTGAATTTCATGAAAGGAGATCGAAGCGATTTTAATGATCCTTTTGTTCAATCGCTGTCTGCTGTATTCACTCCATAGATCGATTACAAAGTAAGCTTTATCGCATAAAAGGAGGACTGTTCGATTCATTTAGACCGTTTCAGATGCCAGGACTTAGTTCGAGTTTTTTACCATCGGTAGGTCAAAGTAAAAGGTTGCTCCTTGTCCTGGTATGCTTTCAAACCCTATATGACCGCCATGTTTTTCAATGAGTGTTTTAGTAATGGCCATACCCAGGCCTGTTCCCCCAACACGACGTGTGTCTGAAGAGTCCGCCTGTGTAAATTTATCAAAGACTTTATTTTGAAAATCGAGTGGTATACCTGACCCTGTATCGGTGATTGATACCCGAACCTTATGGTTGTGATGGTGGGTTGATATTTCTACTTGCGCGCCTTTAGTCGAATATTTCACGGCATTTGATAGCAAATTAGATAAGACTTGCATTAATTTATTTTCATCACCATGGATGTAACTTTTTTCTTCGGAAGGCTTCCATAGGTAGGAGACGCCATACTTATCTGCGTACCCTTGATTGTAAAGAACCGCTTTATCTAACAGAGTGTTGATCTCAATAAGCGATGTTTGAAGGGGTGTGTCCAAAGACTGATTTTTATTGAAGTCAAGTAAACCATTGATGAGCTGTTCAAGACGTCCACAGTTTTCATAAGAGATGGCCAACATCTCTTTCAACTTTTCAGGGCTTTTATCGAGTATACCTCCCAAGATAAGTCCCAATGACCCTTTAATAGACGTGAGTGGGGTGCGAAGTTCATGACTGACCGTAGAGATAAATTCATCCTTCATACGGTCTACTTTTGTACGCTCGGTCAAGTCATGAATGATGACGGTATAAAGGGTTTTATCGTTAACGTCTAAGGTACTGATGGCGAGCTCAACAGGGAGTCTAGTGCTGTCTTTTCGGACGGCATATGAATCACGTCGACTGCCTGAAAGAGTGAATAACCTTGAAACATCGCTTTCGCTCTCCGATTGAGGCAGAAGTTCAGGCACAATCATACTGATTGACTGTCCAGAAATTTCAACAGATGAGTAGCCAAAAAGGGCTTCACCCGCAGGGTTAATCGATTCAATATGACCGTTTTCATTGATGGTCATAATGGCCTCAATCGCACTGTTTAGAATGCCGCTGAGCTCAGCGGTTCGGCGAGTTACTAAGTTTTCAATTTGAAAAGACCGCCCACTCATTGCAAGCAAAAATGCACCAAATATGCTTGTAAATACTAGACCGCTAGCCAGTGCCGCCCATGCTTGCCAACCACGATGAGTCGTTAAAAAAGAGGGGGAGGCCCAATAATTAACTCTCCATTGTCGGCCGCCAACGTCAAGCGTATTGGTTATTTTAAATACCGCTTTTTCAAATTGCTGTGACGTATCAGGTCCATAAAGATGCGTGGACGTTTTAGTATTCACGTCATTGATGCTGACAATAAACTGATCATCTGAGTGATCCTGTAACACGGCATTTACAATATCATCAACTCGAAAGACACCCACCACAAACCCGATCAGGTTTTTTTTACGCTCTTCGAGTGTGGCGTGCCTGCCTCCTTTATATACCGGTTGCGAAAGTAAAAATCCTGCTTGATTGCCATTTTCTTGAACTAATGTAATGCGTTCTGTAGCGATAATTTTTCCGCTCAGTTGTGCCTGTAATAACGCCGCACGGCGTGCAGAATTAGACGCTACATCAAATCCAAATGCCTTTTCATTGCCAGACATCGGCTCGATATACTTAACGGGGATATATTCATCTCGGTTGTTCGCCGTGATTAATTGACCTTGATTGTTGCGCTGGGTAATTTTAAAGTCTGCAAAACCTTCTTCTCGAATATTTTTCTCAAACTGTTCACGTTGAGTCTCGGAAACAATGGGGTTCCAACTAAAGCCATTAATACCGGGTTTAGTATTTAAGGTATGGTCAACAAAGTTACGAAAATCGACTCTTGAAACATTTGAAGAGCTCGAAAAAAAGCGTTCTATATAAATAACGGAATCTTGGTAATTTTCAAAGCTAGAACGTAATTTTTCGTGGGTGTCATTTGATACTTCCTTAAAATCCGCTTTCGCTTTCCCCGACTCTAATTCACTCACCCAAAAAAAGAGGACAATAATAATCGTCAACATAAATAACAATGGCAGTGCGACTGAGTATATACGTCCTCGCCAAAGGGGTTTTGGTTGAGCAAAAGCGATGAGAATGAGTGGCACAGTGATCAGTACCCCAATGGTGTCACCGATCCACCAGGTAAGCCAGCTGTAGGTATAATCGGACAGCGAAATAATACCCGTTGCATATAAGCCCGTGACGCCAAAAATCGCACTGATGATCGAGGCCACAGGGCCGGTCAATATCATAAACGATACAATATCTTTTCCTTTTGATAAGGTCGTTGGGAAGCCGACGAAGCGACGAACCAACCAGGCGCCAGCCAGCGCTTGCAGGGTGGCACCTATTGAGGCGCTCGTAATAAATTCTAAGTTGGTCAGTGTTAGAGGTGAGTGTTCTAGCGTAACCCAGAGGTTTAACAAGAGGGAGCCGAGAAAGACTCCTGGTAACAGACGATAGCCCCAAAGTAACAAGGCGGCCAGCGCAATACCTGCAGAGGGGAAAATAGCGGTAGCGTAACCCGGAGGAATCGCCAATAGCAAGGATATATAGCCTACTAGCGCATAGCTAAGCCCTAGTGCTAGAATGCCAACCACTCCAAGCGGTATTGTTTTTATAAGACTTATTTTGTATTTAATTCTAATGCCCTCGTAGCTAATTTAATGTCTTTGGTCTGAACAAGACTGTGTCAGTCAAGCTTTACAGGGTCGCTCTCATGCTCAATTTGCATGGTATCAAGTTCAAAATAGAAGCTTGCACCTTCTCCAGGTGTACTGGTAAAGCCAATGCGGCCACCTAAGCGTTCAATAATTTCTTTAGAGATGGCTAAACCAAGACCCGTACCACCTTTTTCACGCGTGTCGGAAGAATCCGCTTGCGAAAAATGTGAAAAAATATGTTTCTGAAAGTCGGCTGGAACGCCTTTTCCTTGATCGGTTACCGAGACACGTACCTTCTGGTTTTTACAGATGAGGTCGATGTGGACAGAATCACCTTTAGGTGAATACTTAATCGCATTTGAGAGCAGGTTCGCAAAAACCTGCATTAAACGGTTTTCATCGGTGAAAACCATTGCCGACTCACAGTCATTCATTGCGACATCAAATGATACGCCAAACTGATCGGCATAATCTTGATTAGAGCTGATTGCGTATCGGACAAGATCGCCAATGATGACGTTTTCATTGTGAAAATCCATTTTGCCAGCAAGCAATTTTTCAATGTCCAAAATGTCATTAATAAGTATGATCAATCGATCACTATTTCGGTTAGCGATGTTAAGCATCCCCAAGACGTTTTCAGGCAGGTCTGCAACTCGACCACTCACCAATAACCCCAGTGCACCCTTAATTGAGGTGAGTGGGGTACGTAATTCGTGGCTCATGACAGAGAGAAATTCTGATTTGGCCTGATTGGCTCTATCGGCTTCATTTCGAGCTGTTATAGCCGATTTTTCGGCTCGTTTTCTCTGGTTGACTTCTCGCGCTAGTTTGCGGATGTAGAAATAGAATAAACCTATAATAAGTGCAAAAATGGCGAGACTTTTCAAAAATAAATCGTAATTCAAGCTATGCTCATACCTAACTCCGATCCATTTATTATGGATTTCCTTACGTTGTTTACTGGTAATGGAATCAAGTGCTTTTTGTAAAATGGGAATGAATTCTGGCCAGTCCTTGCGCACCGCCATGCCGAGTTCATATCGTATTGGCATCTCACCGGAAATTTTAAGATTGGTCAGGCCTTTGGTCTGCATGAGACTGGTTGCCGTCGCGATATTGTCTACAAAAACTTGAATTTTTCCTTGTGAAACCGCTTTTAAGCCTTCTTCAGCATTATCGAAAAGCGTTAATGGGATGGTGGGTCGGTTTGTCTTAAAATATTCGTGGGTGGCATAGTCTTTAACGACACCCACTTGCAAGTCAAGCAAACCTTTGATGCCATCAATATGACTAATTTCAGTAGTTGTCACCATGACCATTGGAAAAGAAAGGTAGGGACGAGTAAAATTAACGTATTCTAGCCGGTCTGAATTCTTTGCCACACATGAGAACATATCCAATTGATGGGTTTTAACCGCGGCAACGACTTCTGACCAGGGTTTTTCTCTCTCAACGACAAACTCAATGCCCAACTTTTTTTCTACCAAGTGTATATAGTCTGCAGCAATCCCTTGATATTGTTGGTCACCGTCGACCCATTCAAAGGGTGGCCAGGCGATATCTGGTGCAAGTCGAATGATGGAATGATTCTCTAACCAGAGTTGTTCGGTCTCACTCAGACCTAACTCAGGGCTGGGTTTTGCAAACACGATACTTGAAAACAGCGTGATAATGAAAAATGTTGTCAACAGGCTGTTTAGAGTACGTAAGTGCAAATGAATAACGTCCTTATAAATTGATGTATAAACATACTTGAACAAAATCCATTTTGCTTGAAGATAAGTTGTACTTTTAACGGTGTTTACCAGCACCTACATACAAAATATCATACATATTTTTTATTGGGTACTATAATCATTATTAAACATGTTTATTAGGGAGTCAATGTTTCTTAAATTAGAGCTGTATGCTTCTGTATATGAGGCTTTTCGTATGCAGCCATAAAAATAAATAATGGTTTATTCACATAATATTTGAGACCTCTTATTAGCGTTAGAGCAGACCTGATTATTCTGAAAATAACTATTATAGTATGATGCTGATAGGCGATTAAATTTCGAATGTGCACTTAATTTAACGAAGATGTTATTTAAAGGAATGATATGGCAACCGGTTTTTTTGTAATTTTAGATGACATAACGGCGATTTTTGATGATGTTGCAACCATGGCAAAAGTGGCGACCAAGAAGACGGCCGGTGTATTAGGGGATGATCTGGCAGTCAATGCCGAAAAAGCTTCAGGATTTAATGCTACCAGAGAGCTGCCCGTTTTATGGAAGATCACCAAAGGCTCTTTGCTAAATAAACTCATTATCCTGCCGTTTGCCTTTATCCTTTCCGCGTTTGCACCGTGGTTAATCGTGCCTATTTTGATGATCGGTGGCATTTACCTGAGTTATGAAGGTGCAGAGAAAATTTACGAAGTATTGTTCCATAAGGGTTCCAAAAGCCCTGACAATATGAATGATTCGATCGATGATGACGTGAAACAGGCATTAGAAACCAAAAAAATTAAATCGGCGATTATGACCGATTTTATTCTCTCGATTGAAATTATTATGATTGCACTGGGTGCGGTGGCACAAGAGCCTATTTTAGTGCAAATTGCGGCGGTCACCTTCGTCGCGATTTTAGCGACCATCGGTGTTTACGGCATAGTCGCTTTACTGGTGCGCCTGGATGATGCTGGCTTTAGCTTGATTGAAAGCGCCCATAGACTCAGCGGTTTTAAAAAAACCATGATGGAAAAAACGGGTTTACTGCTGGTGGCATCACTGCCCAAAATCATTAAAACACTTTCAGTGGTGGGTACCATCGCCATGCTGTTAGTGGGGGGCGGTATTTTTGTCCATAATGTCGAGGCCATTCATCATGCCATTGAATTCATGCCTCCACTGCTCGGAGAGTTGATCATTGGTTTTGTGGTGGGTCTGCTTGCCTTGGGCGTTGAGAAATTAGCGCATCCACTGGTTCAGAAAATCAAGAATCGTTAATCATTTTGAGCGCATGGTTAGGCGAGCCGTTTGAATCAACTGATGTTTTGATTGGTTGTTGGGCATTAGGTCCCATAAAAATAAAGGCTATGGCCATGGATAAAGGGCTGACGCTTATTTTTTACTGCAAATTAGGCACTTGATTCAGGAGGGATCAAAAGACGTTTTTTAATCCACAGCAGGTGATAGCCATGTACTGTTTTAATTGGGCCAATTAACGTTTCGAGTGGTTCATTAAAAATAGCCTGTTCCAATTCCTCAACCACAACACCGGGTTTAGTGAGCCCTAAGTCGCCACCGATTTTGGCAGAAGGACAGGTAGAATGGGTTTTGGCCTTCTGCTGAAAATCGTCAAGACTATTGATTTCAGACATGAGTTTTAAGCACTCGGCTTCGCTTGCCAACAAAATGTGATGTGCCTTGGCACGTGAGTCAGGGTGGAGCATATTTTTCTCAATCAAAGGGCTTGGTTAGTCATTTCAACTATTCGGTAAACGTTTACCATTCGGATTAGGGCGCATCGTTAACAAGTTTTCAACTTCATGTTCAGCATACCCACGAGTCAGGGCATAACGTGCTAAATCATTGGCTCGAGTCTGTAAGTCTTGAACGTCCATGCCGTTCTCAATCGCTTCTTCCAAACAGCTAGACAACATCTCTAACGTATCAGTTTCAATTTCATCGGCATATAAACCGCTCTCATTTAAGCGCGTAAGATTCAGGTCAAAGCGTTCCAGTAACTGGCGTGCTTTTAAAGTTTGTTTGATATCAATGACCGTTTCGTTGTGCTGCATAAAAACCTCGATAAACAAATGTGAACGTTAAGTTTTTTGTAAAAGTGTGAACCAATTTATAGTTTAACTTAATTGGCGAAGTTTTTTTAGCGCGGACTTTAAAGTGACCAGGCCTGGTCAAATTTAAAAGCCTGCAACAACACAAACTATAAAACATAAGCTGACGTATAAAACCTCCCTCCTGAAAGCAATCGTCATTGAACTTAGTGAAGAACGCGTTTAAACATTCCCTATGTTTGAGCGTAGCGAGTTTAGGGAATGTCAGCGGACAAGCTTAGTGAAATAGAGGGCATCAGCAGGGTGCCCTTGTTTGGTTACTTTATTAGGCAAGTAATAAAGTGACGGGAAGCCGAATAAAGGAATTTAGAAAGAATTATTGAGATAAAAAGGCTTCTCAACAACACATGAAAATTAACTAATAAAGCTACGAGACTCTGTCTTGTCGAATGATATTGATAGTGTTGTACTTAGTGCTTGAATCTAAGGCGTCCCTTGTTTACTTCTTTTTTACTAAGTGTTTTAGAAGATTAAGACCTGAGAGCCTGTACCTATATTATTTACGCTTACTTGCTTTGCTATTGTCTTTGCTAGAGATAACTGTGCACCTGTTCCTGATAAGTTGATGAATAATTTCTGATTTCTAGGCAAGTAAATAACCTGCTCAGCACCAGTTGATGATATTGTTCCACCTCCAAATGGGAAATTTAGTTCACCTTCTTCAATTCTTACGTTTGCCCCAGTTGCAGAAATATCCAGATTCACTGTGTCTCGGGTGTGGAGGGCTGATACAACCAAATTACTTTTAGGTAAGCTATATACTGTTGAAATTTTGGGCTTCATCATTGAATAAACAGATGAACTCAAATTTGATGCGGTAATGTTTTTAGGATAGCTTTCATTAGGTTTTACTAAAGAATAAACCCCAACTGTAATGCCTATTACGGTGACGAGTATACTTATGACCGTCACTTTGAATTCGACTGTCTTCATGGCATTTCCTTTTGTCTAACTTAGGCATGTAAACCCGTATTCAAAATAGGTTAACTATTTTTAAAAATCTTAATATAAACTTATTGTGGATTGTAATTTAGTATTTTTTCGACGTTTCATGTAAATAATTAGTATTTAATGTCATGAAGCTTTTATGGTAAGTGATTGATTATTGTTGTATTAATGTTGATAGATTGTTTTTTATGTGTATCAAGTAAAACTGGATAAAACTATGTTTTACATTATAGGGTTTAGTTGAGTGATTTAAGCCACGTTGCATATGAAAAAGTCGGTTTTTATAGGCAGAAATCAGCGTTTAGCGTTCAAAAGTTTGAGGGTTTGGATTTATATTTAATCGTATGGTATCAGTGGCTTTGTTATTAAATAAGGCAAAAGATTAATATGCTATAATTCGCACTATTTATGCCACCCTAAAATAATCGCGTTAAACGCGGGTTTTAGAGGGCAATTTCACACGATATTTATAGGTTCTATCAAGCATGAGCAAAGTCGAAACAGTCGGGCGTCCCGCCAATTTTATTCGTAATATCATCAACGATGATTTGGCGAATCATAAGCATGAGATGGTGCATACCCGTTTTCCACCAGAGCCAAATGGTTACCTGCATATCGGCCATGCAAAATCCATCTGTTTAAACTTTGGGTTGGCTGAAGATTACCAAGGCCAATGTAATCTACGTTTTGATGACACGAATCCAAGCAAAGAAGATATGGAGTATGTCGATTCCATCAAGAAAGATGTTGCTTGGTTGGGTTTTGAGTGGGCGGGGGATATCCGTTATTCGTCTAACTATTTTGATCAGTTCTACGGTTACGCTTGTGAATTGATTGAAAAAGGCTTGGCGTATGTCTGTTTCTTAAACGCCGAAGAGTCGCGTGAGTTTCGTGGTACTTTGCGTGAAGCGGGCAAAAATAGCCCTCACCGTGACAGTTCACCTGCGGAGAACCTAGATCTGTTTGCCAAGATGAAAAATGGCGATCTCAAAGAGGGCGAGTGTGTTTTAAGAGCTAAGATTGATATGACCTCATCGTTCATGTGTCTGCGTGATCCAACCTTATACCGCGTGCGTTTTGAGACGCATCACCAAACGGGCGACAAGTGGTGCATCTACCCGATGTATGACTTTGCCCACTGTATTTCGGACGCGATTGAAAACATTACTCATTCTTTATGTACGTTAGAGTTCCAAGACAACCGTCGTTTGTATGACTGGGTACTGGATAACCTGAATGACTTTAATAAACCAGATCGTCCGCATCAGTATGAGTTCTCGCGTTTGAACTTGGAATATACGGTGATGTCGAAACGCAAATTACATCAGTTAGTCGATGATAACTTGGTCTCAGGTTGGGATGATCCACGTATGCCGACCATTTCTGGCTTGCGTCGCCGTGGTTATACCGCTGCCGCTTTACGTGACTTTGCCGAGCGTATCGGTATCTCTAAAGTCGATAGTATGACAGGCATGGATATTTTAGAAGCGGTGATTCGCGATGACCTCAACAAGATTGCGCCGCGCACAATGGCGGTGATGGACCCGATTAAGGTCGTAATTGAAAATTACGAAGGTGAGTGTGAATCTATCCAAGCGCCGATTCATCCACAGAACGAAGCCATGGGCAAACGCGAGATTTTCTTCGGTAAAGAGTTGTATATTGACCGTGCGGATTTTGCAGAAGTCGCGCCAAACGGTAAATATCAGCGTTTAGCGTTAGACAAAGAAGTGCGTCTACGTAATGCCTATATCGTGAAAGCGGTCAGAGCCGATACGGATGCCGAGGGTAATTTCACTACGATTTACTGTACTTATGACCCTGAAACCTTGGGTAAAAACCCGGCAGATGGCCGTAAGGTTAAGGGGGTAATTCACTTTGTCGAAGCCAGCAAAGCATTACCCGCCGTCTTTAGAATTTATGATCGTTTGTTCAGCGTGGAAAATCCCGTGAAAGCAGACGATTTTGAATCGGTTTTAAATACCGATTCGTTAGCCGTAAAACAGGGGTTTGTAGAACCAGGCCTGGCCAATTCAGAAGCAGAGAAAGCTTATCAGTTTGAACGTGAAGGCTATTTCTGTCGAGATAACCAATCGGGCGACGTGCAGGTGTATAACCGTACCGTTGCTCTTAGAGATACTTGGGGAACAAAATGATTGAGAGTAAAGCGCAAAGAGTTTGTGGGGTTGAGATCGCCGGTAACGAAGCCATTATTACGATTTTATTGATGGAAGATGATATGTTCTTTTTGCCAGAATGCCGTGTCAACCGCATTGCTTGCAAAGATCCTGACAATGTCAGTGAATTGAAATATTTTCAAAAGACTTTTATGAAGTTGGCAGAAGATTACAAAATTAATCACATCGTCATTCGTGAACGCCAGAAAAAAGGCAAGTTTGCCGGTGGTGCCAATGGCTTTAAATTAGAAGCCGTTTTACAAGTCGCCCCTGGTTTAGATGTGGTTTTAATGAACCCAACAATTCAAAAACAGCATTTAAAGCATTATCCAATGCCGATTACCTTTGCTGAAACCGGTTTGAAGAAATTTCAAGAGCCATCTTACACAACGGCCTTTGCTTTTTTTGCCGGCAAGCACGAGTGGTAATAAGCGATTTAGCTTTGAACTACCAATAAAAGGGTGCTTTACAGCGCCTTTTTTTAACCCCCATTTATTTGTACCTTTTGAACATTGAGAACCTTATGTCTAACTCTGACAAAAAACCTTCTAAGCCTTTAGCGGATATTCCATCGAACGACTCTTTTTCACATTTGGATTTGCCTTTAGCGCAACTGAATAACTTAGAGTCCCTGGGGTATACCAGCATGACGCCGATTCAAGCGGCGGCTTTGCCATTGGGATTAGGCGGTAAAGATTTGATTGCCCAAGCCAAAACGGGCAGTGGTAAAACTGCTGCCTTTGGTATTCCCGCATTGAATAAAGTGGATGTCAGCAATTTTGCAGTTCAAGTCTTGGTGATTTCGCCAACGCGTGAATTGAGTAATCAGGTGGCAGACGAATTAAGACGTTTGGCGCGTTTTCAAGCCAACCTTAAAATCGTAACGTTATGTGGTGGTGTGCCAATGCGCCCACAAATCAACTCGTTAGAGCATGGTGCACATGTGGCCGTTGGTACGCCAGGTCGTTTGCGAGATCATATAGAGAAAGGCCATTTAGACTTAAGTCAAGTACATACCGTCGTGTTGGATGAAGCGGACCGTATGTTGGAGATGGGTTTTGTCAACGAGATGGTTCATATTTTGGGCTTTACTCCAGAGAGTCGTCAAACTTTATTGTTCTCAGCGACGTTTCCAGAAGATATTGCGGGGTTGAGTCGCCGTTTTCAAAAAAATCCAATGCAGATTGCGGTGGAATCCCATCATGATATGGCCACCATTGATCAGCAGTTTTATATTTGTCATCATAAAGAAAAGCTGGAAGGTTTGGTGAAGATATTAAGCTTTAACGCCTTTGAGCACGGTATTATTTTCTGTAATACCAAGAAGCTGGTACAAGAGGTTACGGACTATCTTGAAGATCGTGGTTTCAGCGCTTTGGCGTTACATGGTGATATGGAACAGCGAGAGCGTGAGCAGGTGTTGATTCAGTTCAAACATCACAGTGCGAACTTATTAGTTGCCACCGATGTTGCGGCGCGTGGCTTGGACATAGAAGCGTTGCCTGTGGTGATTAACTATGAATTACCTTATGAGAAAGACACTTATGTGCACCGTATTGGTCGTACAGGGCGTGCTGGACTGGAAGGGGTTGCGATCACCTTATTTACTGAAAAAGAGAGCTATAAATTGGCGCGTTTAGGGGAGCATCAAGGACAGGCTTTGTCTTATGAGTCGATTGACTTGATTCCGAATAGCCGTAATAAACGGGTGCAGCCTAAGTATGTGACGTTATATATTTCGGGTGGCCGTAAAGATAAGGTCCGTCGAGGCGATGTCTTAGGTGCAATCACGCAAGGTGCAGGCATTGATGGTAAACATATCGGTAAAATCGATGTGGTTGAACATTCAACCTATGTGGCGATTGAACCTGAATTTGCACAAGAAGCGGTCAGTAAAATGAACCAAGGAAAAATTAAGGGACGTAAGTTTAAAGTCGGTCGTTTAATTGCTTAAATTTGCAGATAAACTGATTTAAGGATTGTATTTCAATCACGAATCTAACGTTTTAAATGTACAAACCCAAATGACCCTACGCTTACATGGTTTTGCAAAATCGCAAGACATGCCAGTACTGGTCATTTGGGTTTTTTTATCTCTCAATATAAGTCGTTGAAGCGTATTACAATCTAAATAGCATTTATAGGGCTTGAACGGCTTCTAGCATCGCTTGCGCATGTCCATCCGGTGAAACGCCATAAAGTGCTGCTTCTAACATCCCGGCCTTATTGATAATAAAAGTCGAGCGAACAATGCCCATCTTTTTCTCACCATTTTTCTCTTTCTCTTGCCATACGCCATAATCTTCACAGACTTGCCCAGAAGTATCTGCCAGTAAATCGACTTTTAAACCAAACTTGTCAATAAAGGCTTGATGACTTGCACATGAATCTTTGCTGACGCCGATGACCACAGAATCGGCCGCGGCAAACTGCGAGGCCAGCTTGGTAAACTCATTGGCTTCAATGGTGCAACCTGGCGTATCGTCTTTTGGATAGAAATAGAGCACAACATTTTTTTGGCCCTTAAATTGACTTAATGTAATCATTTCATTGTTTTGATTAGGGCTGCTGAATTCAGGTGCCGTTTGATTTTTGTCTAACATGATAGAGTCCTTGCTTAATAATAATGATGAACGTGTCTTAGCATCATAACCAAACTGACGCTAAATTTCTTCCATGAATCGAGTAAGGTAATTTAGTAGAATAAGCTAAAAGTCTTAGTTATTGCAAATAATCACTTATTTAAGTGTTATTTTAAACGCTTAAGGCAAAGCATTGAGGTAAAATGAAATCCTACTTTTAGGCCTGCTTGTCGTCATTAATTACCCATTCAATCCGTTGTGAGTCATTGTAAATGCTAGCATCATTAGATTTTAAAAAAATTATTCTGGCCAGTTTTTTGGTATTTATATTGGGTCTAGTCATTACGAACCAGCGCTATCAGGCACAATCAGATAGTTATATTCATTCCCTAGAAAAGCAGTTTCAAGAGTATTCTGTCAATGCCCATTTTTCTTTTCAACAATCGGTCCAGCGCGAATTACAGCGTTTACAAAGTCTGGCGATGGTTTTTAAACTCTCAGAGACCGTATCATACCAAGCATTTGTACAGTCCTCCAAAGTATTACTAGCGGCTGATGAAGGGGTCTGCATTTTAGAATGGGTTGAAAATGTTGATGATAAAAATCGTCAAGCGTTTGAAGAGTCCATGAGTA
The DNA here is from genome assembly GCF_000381085.1 of Thiomicrorhabdus arctica DSM 13458. Taxonomy (GTDB): domain Bacteria; phylum Pseudomonadota; class Gammaproteobacteria; order Thiomicrospirales; family Thiomicrospiraceae; genus Thiomicrorhabdus; species Thiomicrorhabdus arctica. The sequence continues at coordinate 384,392 of NZ_KB905899.1, forward strand.
TTGAGGGCAATAAGTTTGAAATTCAGAACTTGAAAGATGGTCGGTTTGTCAGGTCTCCAGAAGCACCGAAATATGCCGTTATTAAGTATATTTATCCTCTGAAAGGAAATGCGGAGGAGTTAGGTCTAAACCTCTATTCCACAGGCATTTTGGATGCGACAAGTGCTTTGAAAAAACCCATTAAAGACACGGTGGCATCCATGCCTTTTAAATGGGGTGAAGAACCAATTTCGGGCCGCTCAATTCTTTTTTACCATCCTGTCATGAATACAAAGGGTTCCATCAAAGGGTATGTCGCTTTGGTTTTTCACATGAATGATTTTTTGGACTTCGTGCGTAAGAATGCAAATTTAGAACCGAGTCTTAAGTACAGCTTGAAAGACACCCACACTAATGAACAGCCCTTTGCAACCCTAGGCCCTGACTTCAGTTCCACTCTGCCTTCCAATATGCGTGAGTTAACGTTTAACATCCAAGCCGCTGGACGCACATGGGAGTTGACCACTGAAGTGGATTTAACCCAACTTCCAGGTTATGACGCTGATCAATTGTATAAACGTCATTGGCCACTGTGGATTGGGTTAGGGTTGAGTTTATTATTGGCATTTTTTACCTATTTTATTTTACGATTGAGATGCGAAAAAAAACAAAATAAACAGTATCTTAGAGACCAAGCAAATCGCTATGAAGAGCTGATTGAACAAGGCTCAGATGCCTTTTTCTTACTGAATTATGAAGGTGAATTTGTTAAATTCAATTCACAAGCGATCAAACGCTTAGGCTATTCAAAAAATGAATTATTAGGCATGAATATCAATCAAATTGATACGGGCTTGGTACCTTGTGAACTCAAGGATATCTGTGCTGATGTTAAAAATGGTAACAAACGCATTTTTGAAAGTCGTTATCGGCGTAAAGATGGAACGACTTTTCCAGTCGAGGTCAGTGCTGCTAAATTTATTCTGGGCGACAAAGAGGTCTGTAGCGCATTTGTCCGCGATTTAACCGACCGATTCATAAAAAAAGCCCTCAGATTAGACAATACAGAAATGCAGCAAGCCTTAAAAAAGTATACCCATGAATTAGAAGAACAGAAATTAGCCTTTGAGATGGTATTTGTAAAATCAGCCGATGGAATTTTTATATCCGAAGGCCGTCATGTGATCGACTGTAACGAAGCTACGATTCGTATATTTGGCTTTGAGTCAAAAGCAGACTTATTACGTGCGCCTAATAGTGTCTTTGCTCCGAAGTTTCAGCCTGATGGAGAGAGTTCACTGCGTAAGGGTTATAGAATGCTACAAATATGTTTAGAGAAGGGGCGTCATCGTTATGAGTGGGTCAATAAAAGACTGAATGGAGAAGAGTTTTGGTCGGATGTCGTTCTGACACGTATTGAATATCTTGGTCGTTCTGTGATCCATATTGCTTTTCGCGAGATATCGAAAAGAAAGAAGTTGCAAGCTGAATTGGTTGCGGCAAAAGAAGTAGCTTTGCAAGCCAATCAGGCAAAAATTGAATTTTTGGCTAAAATATCTCACGAAATACGCACACCTTTACATGGTATTTTGAGTTATAGCCAAATGGGAATGACTCGGTTTGATAAAGTGGATGTAGAAAAATTAAAACGTTATTTTACGAATATAGAGACCAGTGCCGACAAGCTACTATTACTCTTTAACGACCTTCTGGACGCTTCGAAATTAGAAGCGGGGATGATGCGCTTTGATTTTGTCTGCCAAGACCTTAGACCCGTCATTAAAAATTGCGTTCAGGAACAGGCGGTTTTAGCCAGTGAAAAACAAGTTGAGATTATCTTGGTAGGTCATGCGCTGATGGCCTATTTTGATGCAGCAAGGGTGTCTCAAGTGATCTGTAATTTATTGAGTAACGCGATTCGTCTGACAGAGCCAAATAAAAGTATCCTCGTTAAAATTGAAGGTCTTGACTCAACACAAGTTCAAGTGACGGTTTCAGATGAAGGTCCTGGAATTCTAAAAGATGAAATGAACGACATTTTTAATCAGTTTGTCCAAAGTCGTCAGAAAGAGTTGAATACGGGCGGTACAGGCTTGGGTTTAGCCATTAGTCGTGAAATAATTTCTGCGCATCGCAGCCATATCTGGGCTGAAAACAGAATTGTGTTAGGGCACTTATTAGGGGCCAACTTTAAGTTTACCTTACCTATTCATAAAGACGATTGGGTCAATAATGCCACGATAGAACCGATGGGCGAAGTATGAAAATAGCTGAATTACCGAAAAATAAACCTTATGTTTTAGCGATTGATGACGAATTGATTAATCGTTTAGTCTTGGAAGATTTGTTAGAAGATTATTATGAGGTGACCTTACTCGATAATGGTAAGAGTTGTTTTGCCAGTATTGCAAAACGTCGTCCAGAATTGATTTTATTGGATGTCAATATGCCTGATCTAACTGGCTTTGATCTTTGTCGGCAATTAAAATCACATCCGGGTACGGCCAATATTCCTGTTATTTTTTTGACGGCTAAAGTGGCTATGAATGATGAACGCTTAGGTCTGGAGTTAGGAGCCGTTGATTACATTACCAAACCTTTCTCGGAAAGTATTTTATTAGCGCGTATGAGAACCCATTTGAGTTTATCTCAGACCCAGAAGTTACTTGAAAAAAGCCACGCAAAATTGAAAAGAGAGCGTGATTATATCGAGTATATTATCATGTCGATGCGAGATGACCGCCGCTATCAAACCGATCATTTGACGACCTTGGTTGCACCGGTTGAGAAAAGTAATGGCGATTTAGTGTTGTCCGCGTCTACTCATAAGGGTCATCGACACATTTTATTAGGTGATTTTACGGGACATGGCCTATCTGCTGCGGTGGCAGGGCCTTTAGTGAGTTCACTTTTTTACTCACGAGCCGAGCAGAATTTTCCGTTAGGTGAAACCGCCGCATTGATTAACTATGAACTGTCTCAAAAGTTACCTCCCGAAATTTTTATGGCGGCACTTCTGATTGAATGGAATTTGGAAACGAATAAATTAAATGTTTGGAATTGCGGTATGCCGCCTCTGCTGCATTATCGTAATGGCTCATATGTACAAGAACTTAAGTCGGATGGATTGGCATTAGGGATCATCGACCGTTTTCCTCGAGAGAATGAACCGAAAGTAATTGAGCTCTGTACAGGTGATCTATTTTTTGGCTACTCAGATGGCGTGCAGGATGTGGTCACTCAAGGTCGTGAACATTTTGGCGACACTCGAATTCGCAAAGTATTACAGACGATCGCTAAGGATAAACTGTCGTTAAAACATCTGTTATATACACTTGAAAGTTATGCCGGGACATTAGATTTTTCGGATGATGTAACCCTTATTCAGTTAAAAATCCCTTAAAACGTGAGAGTTTAAGAATCGAGAGACGATTTTCGTTGCAGCACTACGTTTTGGTCGTTGTTATTTACTAATGGTTCTGACTTAAACGGTTCATCACTGCTTCGCGGGCCAAGCCATCAGCAATGGCATTGCCTTTATTACCACTATGGCCTTTAACCCATTGCCAAACGACTTGGTATTGATGAGTCAACCGTTCGAGCGTTTCCCAGAGAGTTTGGTATTTCACCGGGTTACCGGATTTATGAATCCAGTGGTTCTGACGCCACAAGTGGATTTTTTGAGTGAGGCCTTCTATCAATATCCGCGAGTCGGTATAGAGTGTGACCTGGTAGGGTGTCTGGATTGGCTCGATTTTAGTCTGCAATACATCAAGAGCATTAACGGCCGCTTTAAGTTCCATTTCTAAACTAGAGGTCTTCTTTTGCCAGTCTGAGACGCGTTCAATCTCCACATTTTGTTGAAAAATAACCGACCCCCAACCACCGACATCCCATTTCTCAAAATAGCCACCGTCAGTATAGATTTCAATGTTTACCACGTTTGACTTACTCGACTCTTGGTTGGAAGATAACTTCATTAAGGCTTTTCCCCAACACGCAGTGGCAAGCTCTTATCAATCGCATACTCTTGCATCGAACCATCGTAGAGTTTAACGCGAGTAAACCCAAGGCTGTCTAGCATTAAAAACAGTCGCGCGGCACGATGTCCGGTGTGGCAGTAGGTGATAATAGGTTGGTTTTTATCTTTAATGCCCAGTGTTTTTAAATGAGCCAATAAGGTATCAGATTCAACTTGGCGAAACCCATTTTTGATATCAACTGCCCACGACCATTCAAAGAAAATTGCGTTGGGGATATGGCCCGAACGTTTCTGTTTGGGATCTCCGACATATTCATCAAAAGAACGTGTATCAATCAATACAATAGATGGGTTTTGAATGGCCGCACGTATATCCGTTTTATCTGCGGTCAAGCTGTTTGTGAGAGGGAGTGTCGCTTGAGGGTAAATCGTTTTAGTAGGATGTTGAGGTTGTGTTTGAGTCACTTTGAACCCCTTTAAAATCCACGATACAATGCCGCCATCTAAAATATTGACCTTATTGTGCTTGAGTTTTCTAAGCTCCCAGTAGAGTCTACTGGCGTTGAGGTTGCCCATATCATCATAGAGCACGAGGTGCACGTCAGGGGTAATGCCTTGTTGGGAGAGCAATTTGCTTATATACGCCACACCGCCACTTAACGCCAGACCATTTTGCGGTTTGATGAGCCAGTTATAGTTTATCCACTGAGCATTCTCGATATGCAGTTTTTGATAACTCGCGTGTGAACTTAAATCGATAAAAAGGATGTTTTTCTGGTTTTTTTGTGCCCATTCAGGCGTGACAAAAACTGAATTTAGACTGTTTGAAGTGGGAGCCGCATTGGCGGTCAATATAAAGCTGCTAAGCAAGGTGAACGCTAACATTGAGAGTAACGATAGACGTCTGCTTAGCATATTAATTTTGATCTCTTTATTTAAGGAGTAGCTGTTGTAAGTGGCGCAGATACGCTTGCTCGTCTGGTTCTACTTGATCACGCTGGGCAATCCAAAGAGATTCACCTAAGCATTCCATCATCGCATGCTCCGTTTCATGGACGTCACGCAGTTTTTCACCGAGTTGCTGATACACGGCTTGAATACCAAGCGGACGGTCCATAGAGACTTGCTCTTGTAGCCCTAAATGCATGCCCATGTGGAGAAATGGGTTAGTTTCGCCATCTTCGGGCTTATATTCATTACCCAAGTGTTTTTCATTGTTAAGCATTGAATGATATTCCGGGTGCAGTTCTATCACACGAGCCACCATCTGCTCCATGGCGTCCATTGGCAGATTAAAGCGGACTTTTTGCCAAGTATCTACATAAAACTGGCGTAACTTGTCTCTTTCTGAGGTATAAAACATAATCTACGTTCTTTAAATGTGATTAAAAATAAAGGGGCCTTCAGCTCACACAGTTGTGTAAAACCGCAAGGCATGTCAGACCTTGGCCTGGTCAAAGCAATTGTTTGCCTAAAAATTATATCATTTAGTGATTTTAATAAGGTAGCCAGTCAGACGAAACCAAGGCGAAAAAATGAGTTTACAAGGCAAGCAAGTGTTGTTGGTCGCTTAAAGCCCTAACCCTCGGTTTTGTCTTTATATTCACATAAGTCATAAATACAGCAGGCTCCGCAACGTGGTTTACGGGCAACGCACGTATATCGACCATGTAAAATCATTAAATGGTGTGCTGGAATAAGATATTGAGTTGGAATATTTTTAAGGAGTTTTTTTTCAACGTCTAAAACGTTTTTACCGGGTGCCAATTTAGTACGGTTTGAGACCCGAAAGATATGCGTATCGACCGCCATAGTCGGGTGACCATAGGCCGTATTTAACACCACATTCGCGGTTTTTCGGCCAACGCCCGGCAGAGCTTCTAATGCTTCTCGATTATCCGGAACCACAGAATTATGCAGTTCTACCAGCATCTTACAGGTTTTAATCACATTGGCGGCTTTGGTATTAAACAAGCCAATGGTTTTGATATAGTCCTTTAATCCTTCAACGCCTAATGCATAGATGGCTTCGGGTGTATTGGCAACCGGAAACAATTTATCGGTGGCAATGTTGACACCTTTATCAGTGGCTTGTGCCGATAAAATAACGGCAATCAATAATTCAAAGGGTGTGCTGTAATGCAGTTCCGTTTCTGGGTTTGGAATGGCAACACTTAGGCGTTCAAAAATTTCTAAACGGTTCTGCTTATTCATAAGTAACTCATCAATAGATTAGAAAACATGACTTATTGACCTATTTTAATGGGTGAACTGACGGAGACTTGAATGTCGATGTCCTTCCCCAGAGGATTTTTTTGCTTAGCGACTCTCTTAGCATCTATATAGTTCTTAAGGGCAATTAACAATCCCAAACCAATGAAAGCACCGGGCGGTAGAACGACTAATAATACGCCTTGATATTGGTCGCTAAAATGCAGGGTCCAATTACGCGCACCTTCTCCAAACATGAGATAGGCCTGGTCAAACAGCGTGCCGTTACCAATCATTTCACGCAATGCACCTAATAAGACCAAGATGAATAAGAAACCAACCCCCATAAAGAAACCGTCGATGATGGCTTTATCGACACTATTTTTTGAAGCATAGGCTTCAGCACGGCCTAAAATGGCACAGTTGGTTACAATCAAAGGAATAAATATACCCAAAATACCGTGCAGAGTATGGAAGTAGGCATTCATTAACAGATCAATCGCGGTGACAGCAGTGGCGATAATGGCGATAAAGACCGGGATTCGAATTTCATTGGAGACATGATTACGAATCAGCGACACCAAAACATTTGATACCAGCAAAACAAACAATGTTGCCAGACCTAAACCCAGTCCATTGACCGTATTGTTGGAAACGGCAAGTAGCGGGCATAGTCCTAATAAGGCCACCAATGCTTGGTTATTTTTCCACAAGCCGTTATCCATAATGGCTTTATATTCTTGCCAACGAGAGTTTTCGACGTTGTCGGCTAGATCCGTTGTAGCATCATCAGTGGACGCCTTGTCTGATAAATTACTCATATAAACTGTCTCCGTGTTCATTGATGAACATTAGGGCATTTTTCACTGCACCGATCACCGCGCGTGGCGTAATGGTCGCACCGGTAAATTGATCAAAATCTCCGCCATCTTTTTTCACCGCCCAGTTAGAGTCATTATCATGCCTTACATTACGGCCATTGAATTCAAGTATCCATGGGTTTTTATTTAGTTCAATTTTATCGCCCAGGCCAGGTGTTTCTTTATGTTTTAAAACACGTACACCAGAGACGCGGCCGTCGGGCAAAACACCGATTAGTAGAGTGATATCGCCGCTATAACCATTTGGTGCTGTGACAGTAAAAATAAGGCCAGCTGGCTGTTTGTTTTTTCGCGCTCTGTAAAAGGTGACCGGACTTTCAGCGCCTAATCGGGCTAACATAACAGGGTTCGTGATTTTTTTAGTATCAGTCAAAGGGTCATTATTATACAAGTCGATCGGCAACACCTGATTGAACGTATTGAGCAAAGTCTGGTTTTCGGCCAAGGTAATCACTGGCGAAGTGAAATAGCGAACCGTGAGTAACAGCATAATGCTGATCAAAACAAATAGGCTCAATTTATAGGCTGAGCCAAACATGCTTTTGATTAAGGCACTCACCATTGTTTGTTGCGAAGAGCTCGACTTATTCATTCGTCATTATCCTAGTGTTTGTGACCAAAGACACGCGGTTGAGTATATTGATCGATTAAAGGCACGGCAATATTCATCAAGATAATTGCAAATGCGATACCATCTGGAAAAGCACCCCAGCTACGAATCACATAAACCAATACACCAATCCCACATGCATAAATAAAGCGGCCTTTGGGGGTCGTGCTCGCCGTAACAGGATCCGTGATAATAAAGAAAGCGGCCAGCATTGTGCCGCCCGACAGCAGGACGAAGTCTACCGGCGGATAGGTGTTAGGATCGATTGCATGGAAAATAAACCCCATGAGAGCCAAACTGCCTAAAAAACCGACCGGAAACTGCCAGCGAATCGTGCGACTATACAGCATCCATAGTCCACCCAGTAGGAACGAGAGATTCACCCACTCCCAGCTACTAAACCCAAACATAAAATGTACCGATCTATCATTAGCACTCAATAGAGGGTTAAGGGTTTCTGCCACCGTCACGCCTTGAGAGATTCCAATACGCATTTCATTCAAGGGGGTAGCACCGGTAATAGCATCCATTGATATATCAGGGATGTGTCCCATGAAGACTAATTGGAGGGCATCCATAAACCCCATATAATAGCCTGCGATTTCAGAAGGGACGATCCATTGAGTCATTTGAACCGGGAAAGAGATGAGCAGGAATGCATAACCGAGCATGGCCGGATTAAATGGGTTGTAACCTAATCCACCATAAAGGTGTTTCCCGAAAATCAAGGCAAAGGTGCTGCCGCTGACAATGATCCACCAAGGTGCTCCAGGTGGAATACAGAAGACCAGACCCGTGATGGTGATTAACGCACTCATATCGGTAATGAAAGGTATAACCGGGCGGCCTCTGAGTTTGAGCATGGTATATTCGACCACCAATAAAGTGGCTACGGCCAATAACCATTGCACCACAATACCAAAACCAAAAATATAGATATGCATTAGCAGTGCTGGGAAGGCTGCAATCTGAACCTGGAGCATCAACTTACGGACATTTTGATTATTATGTACGTACGGTGAGGATGAGCGTGTCGGTTGGTTCACTTAATTCGTCTCCGGTGGCTTAGCTTGGCGTTCACGAGCACGTTTACGAGCGGCTTCAATCGCTTTTTGACGTTTGTTTTGGGTAACATCATCAACCTCTTTGGTTAATTTTTCAGATGTTGAGTCTAGGGTTAAATCAGGCGTCTGTGTTGACTGTGACGCATCTGTTACGTCAGGAATGTTGGCTGCTCTTTGTTCTGTTGAGGTTGCCGTAGACGTTTCATTAGGTCTGTCATTAGACTCAAAAGGGGGGGCATCAACCTCTTGTTTTTTCGCCAATGCACGTTTTTTAGCGGCCGCCATCGCGGCATTTTTGGCCGCTGTCTTTGGATTTTTTTCAGTGCCAGCGGCTTCACTGGCTTTTTGAGCCGCTTCGATGGCTTTTCTACGCGCGGTAGGCATCTTTTCTTGAACGGGCGTTTTCGGAGAGAGCTGATCAGACTCAGGCTCGTTATGATCCTTGGTAGAAGTCGCCTTCGACTTAGCCGCGCGACGAGCCGCGGCCGCTCGAGCCGCCAAAACAGCAGGGCTTGATTTTTGAGTGGGTGCAACAGCAGATTCAGGGGAGTCACCCGCCTGAGCTAACTTATCAGCCACTTGCTTTTTAACGGCATCTTTTTTGGCTTGAAGACGTGTTTCACGTTCTAGTTTTTCACGCTCAATTCGCGCCAATCTGAATTCATGGCGCTGTTTAGCGATTTCAGCTGCTTTGACCTCTGCATGAATGACTTTAATCTCGGATTTTGCATGGCGATAGTATTGCACTAAAGGAATATGGCTTGGACAAACATAACTACAACAGCCGCACTCAATACAATCGGCAATATTGAGTTTTTCAACCTTATCAAATTCGTGTGATTGACTGTACCAATACAGTTGCTGTGGCAGTAAGTTAACAGGACAAGCATCCATACACTCGCCACAACGAATACAAGGCATTTGCATTTCGATGGGCTCAGGCGGATTCGCCAGAATACAGTTCGTAGTTTTAATGACCGGTACTTGATTGTCTTGGACTTGAAAGCCCATCATGGGTCCACCCATCACCAGAGGATAATCAATTTCAACTTTAGGTTGAGCGGCATTGGCAAGAACGGCGAATGGCGTGCCTATTAAGGCTTGGATGTTAAAGGGTGATTCTAACCCTAAGCCTGAAACCGTCACCAGTCGTGAGGTTAGAGGTTCTCCAAAGGTGACTGCGCGATAAATTGCGGCATAGGTGGCTACATTCATCATTAACAGACCCAAATCGACGGAATGTAAATTATGAGGCACTTCAATACCCGTTAATTCTTGAATCAACTGTTTTTGACCGCCCATCGGGTAAACCGTTTGGACGATATGAATTTCTACCCGTGTCTTGGCGGCAGCAGTTTGCATCGCCTGAATGGCTTCTGGTTTATTTGATTCAATGCCACAAAGGAGTTTGTCCGCGCCTAATGCGTCGGCAACTATCACGGCACCTTGAATAATTTCATGCGCTTTGGTCTGCATAAGCAGATCATCACACGTGATAAACGGTTCGCATTCTGCACCATTAATCAGCAGTGTATGTATCTTCCCTTTTTCTTTAGGCAGTTTTGCATAGGAGGGAAAACCAGCGCCTCCCATGCCAACAATACCCGCATGAAAAAGAATTTCTTTAATGGCTTGAGGCGTTTCTGGGAGGGCACCATTGACGTTTAAAACATTGTCGATAGCATTCTCTTTATGGTCTGGTTTGATGACGATTGACATCGCTTTAAGGCCTGAGGCATGCGGTAATGAGTAGGCTTCTATGGCCTCAACAAATCCCGACGTCGGTGCGTGAACAGGCACCACCAAATCTTTATTGGCATCTTTATGCGATTGTGCAAGCAGTTGATTCTTTTTAACATAACTACCTACTTCAACTAACAGCTCTGCTGGTTGCCCAACTTGTTGTTGCAGTGGCAGAATTAGGCGATCTGGGATGAGTTGTGGTCGTATCGGTTGACGCAAGGACAACGACTTATGATAGGGGGGAAAAACCCCACCATGAAATCGGTATAACCAACGTTTGGCTGTCGGATAAACTAAGGCAATTTTTTGGATGAACCGTTGCGCCAAGGAGGTGTTCATTTTTCACTTCCTTGATCGGGAGTGATTGCCGCAATCGCAGCGTCGGCTGGGTCAGGCCATTGCCAGTTAACAGTAGTGGTTTCAGCAGGGCGCATTTCAATGCAGTCTACTGGGCAGACAGGTACACACAAATCACAGCCAGTACACTCAGATTGAATCACGGTATGCATTAGCTTGGTTGCCCCTAAGATAGCATCCACAGGGCAGGCTTTGATGCATAAAACACACCCAATACAGATGTCTTCATCAATAAAAGCGGTTGTTTTTATCTGAGTATCTTCATCCGGGGCATTCATCTCTTTGGGTTCACGGCCAGTGATCTCCGAGATGAGGATCATGACTTCTGTGCCCCCAGGAACGCACAAATTAACCTCGGCTTCACCCTTAGACAGAGCATCGGCATAAGGTTTACAGCCAGGATAACCACATTGACCGCATTGAGTTTGCGGTAGAACATTATCAATCTGGTTTGAAAGTGGATTGCCCTCTATCTTAAAACGGATAGCCGCATAGCCTAGCAGTAAACCAAATAGCAGTGCTAAACCAATAAATATAATAAGTGCTTCAATCATAGGATCTACCAGGTTCGCCTATACCAACCCGCCAAAGCCCATAAAGGCCATGGACATGAGTCCGGCGGTAATCAATGCAATCGGGGCACCTTTAAAAGGGCCGGGTACATCGGCGACATCAATACGTTCACGAATAGAGGCGAAGAGCACCATGACGAGAGTGAATCCGATAGCGGCTCCAAACCCAAACACGGCCGATTCAATAAAATTATTTTTCTCGCCAACATTTAATAACGCCACACCCAGCACAGCACAGTTTGTGGTGATTAAAGGTAAGTAGATGCCGAGCACTTGGTAAAGCGCAGGACTGGTTTTATGAATCGCCATTTCAGTGAAGCCAACCACAGCGGCAATCGCCAGAATAAAGGCAATAGTTTGTAGGTATTCCAACCCGAAAGGTTGCAGTAAATAGGTGTAAATGACGTAACTTAAGACCGAGGAAAGGGTCAGCACAAAAGTGGTCGCTAACCCCATACCTAATGCCGCATCGGTTTTTTTAGACACGCCCATAAAAGGGCAAAGTCCTAAGAACTTAACCAATACGAAGTTATTGACGAACACGGTGCTTATCAATATCAAAACGTAATCTTGCATAGGTTATCCTCCTTTTATAAGCGAATTATAAGTTAGCGATAATGGCAGCGGTTAGCGAGTAAACTTGAATTATTTAACACGCATACCTGGCGTTGCACCCTCGTCCGGAGACAAAATGTACAAATCATTGCCACCTGGACCAGCGGCCAAAACCATGCCTTCCGACATCCCAAAACGCATTTTGCGCGGTGCTAAGTTAGCGACCATGACCGTCAACTTACCGATTAACGCTTCTGGTTCGTAGGCCGATTTAATGCCCGCAAACACCTGGCGCTGTTCAAAACCGATATCCAACGTTAATTTAAGCAATTTTTTCGCTTCAGGCACGGCTTCAGCATGGATTATTTTAGCGATACGTAAATCAATCTTGGCAAAATCATCAATATTGATTTCTTCAGCAAGCGCTTCAAACTCAGGCTTTACGGCTGTTTCTTTTGCAAGTTTGACTTTCTGATCTCCTTTTTTACCATCAGGTGCTGTACTTGCCCCATTAAGTGAGGAGGCTGAAGCATCAACCATTTTCTGGATAGGCTCCATCTCTAAACGTGTCAATAATGCTTTGAATTTGCTGATCTCATGGTTCATTAATGGCGTCTTAATATCATTCCACTGGCCATCTGGAAGATTTAAAAAGGCATTAGATTTCTCTGCTGTTACGGGCAATACGGGTGATAAATAACTCATCAGCACACGGAATAAATTAAGGCTGATACTAACACATTCATGTAACTCAGCTTCTTTCCCTTCGGTTTTAGCCAAGACCCAAGGAGCCGCCTCAGCAATGTATTCATTAGCCTTATCCGCGAGGGTCATAATTTCTCGCATGGCATGACCATAATCACGTGACTCATATAAGTTGGCTATTTCTTCCGACTTATCGATAAAGCTTTGATATAAAACCGTTGTTTCTGGTGTCCACTTATTATTCAGCTTGCCATCAAATTTTTTCATGACAAAGCCTGCACTTCGGCTAGCAATATTGACGACCTTACCCACTAAGTCTGAATTGACACGTTGGGCAAAATCTTCCAAGTTCAAATCAATGTCATCAATGCGACTGGTTAATTTAGCGGCATAGTAATAACGTAAATATTCAGGATTTAGGTGATCTAAATAGGTTTTAGCCATGATAAAGGTGCCACGAGATTTAGACATCTTTTGGCCATCAACCGTTAAAAAACCATGTGCAAAAATGGCCGTTGGGGTTCTGTAATTGGCACCTGACAACATGGCTGGCCAGAATAGAGCGTGGAAGTTGATAATGTCTTTGCCAATGAAGTGATACAGTTCTGTCGTGGAGTCTTCTTGCCAATATTCATCAAAATTAAGGCCTGATTTATCGCAGTAAGCTTTAAAACTCGACATATAACCAATCGGTGCATCTAACCAAACGTAGAAAAACTTACCGGTTTCACCCGGGATTTCAAAACCAAAATAGGGTGCATCACGAGAAATATCCCAGCCACGTAGGCCACTTTCAAGCCACTCATCTAATTTATTGGCAATCTGCTCCTGTAGATGACCTTCACGTGTCCATGTTTTCAACATCTCTTCGAACTGACTCAGCTCAAAAAATAGATGGTCGGTGTCTTTTTCAATTGGAGTCGCGCCAGATACGGCCGATTTCGGGTCAATTAAATCCGTCGGACTGTAAGTGGCACCACAGACTTCGCAGTTGTCTCCGTATTGGTCTACCGCTTTGCATTTTGGACAAGTCCCTTTAACAAAACGATCGGGTAAAAACATCTTTTTTTCTGGATCGTAATACTGAGAGATGGTTTTACGTGAAATGTAACCTTTGTCTTTTAAACGCAAGTAAATATGTTCTGCAAGTTCTTTGTTTTCAATTGAGTTGGTGCTGTGATAATGGTCAAATTCAACATTAAATCCAGCAAAATCAGCTTGGTGCTCTTCAGATGATTTGGCAATCAAAGCTTCTGGCGTAATGCCTTCAGCTTGAGCGCGTAACATGATGGGTGTCCCGTGCGCATCATCAGCACAAACATAAGTACATGTATTGCCGCGCATTTTTTGAAAGCGCGACCAGATATCAGTTTGGATATACTCCACCAAATGTCCTAAATGGATAGGGCCATTTGCATAAGGCAGGGCACTGGTGATCAAAATTTTTCTAGGCGTTGGTGCTATATCTGACATCTGTTTTCTACTTTATTCGTAAGGGGCTTTTCTTGATGCGCGCTTGTCTATTTAAGGCGCTTAAATTAACCCATTATTATAGTCGTTTTATACCCAAAGTGTGACTCTCTTGGCTTTGAAAAAGCAGGGTGTTCGATTTGTATTGTTGAGGGTGACTTTAGTGGTGATAAACTTTGGGAAATAAAGTGTTAGTATTTCGTCATTTCGCGCATTGTGCGATTTATCTCTGTGGACTATGATGAAACATAGTAAATGAATAATGCTCACTAATTAAGGTATCGTTATGAGTTTAAATACAATGGTCAATGGGAATGTCGTCACCCTCTCTATTAATGGGATTTTTGATGTCAGTGTTTATGAACAGTTTAAAGAGTATTGTCGTGTGCACTTAAACGATGACGTGCATTTTGTCATTGATATGGATAACACCACCTATATGGACAGTTCTGCTTTAGGAATGTTACTGTTATTGCGTGAAAAAACTCAGGGTGATAAAGATCGCGTAAAGCTGATTAATGTAGGTGAAAATGTCTTGAGTGTTTTAGAAGTTGCCCAGTTTCAGCAACTATTTGATATTCAAGCGAAAGACTAAACCGCTCTGTTTCTCGTGCTGTTGCCTCCCCCTTACCGCGAGAGGTCGACAAAAACGTTGGACTCGATTTTAAGTGTTCTGAATGACAATATTAGGGAAGAGATTAGCGTAGTTGCGTTTTTGAATACCTACTGTGCTACTGATTTTGTGCGCCATCGTGCGGTACTTTTGTGCAATCTCACTGCTTGGCTCTGCCGTAACCGTTGGCTGACCTTGATCCGCTTCTTCACGAATTCGTTTGTTTAAAGGCAACGAGCCTAAAAAATCGACTGAATATTGTTTTGCCATAGCCTCCCCCCCATGTTCACCGAAAATAGCCTCTTCATGACCGCAGTTAGTGCAGATATGTGTGCTCATATTCTCGATAATGCCAATCACTGGAATTTCCACTTTCTCAAACATTTTGAGAGCCTTTTTGGCATCTATCAGTGAAACCTGCTGTGGTGTCGTGATAACCACCGCGCCCGTCACAGGGATTTGTTGTGCTAAGGTCAGTTGAACATCGCCTGTGCCTGGCGGTAAATCAATGACTAGGTAATCCAGGTCTTCCCATTTGGTTTCTTTGAGGAGTTGGGTGAGTGTTTGAGTGACGATCGGTCCACGCCAAATCATCGGGGAGTCTTCTTCAATGAGTACGCCGATTGACATGACTTGCAAACCATAGGCATTCAGTGGCTGCATGCTTTTCCCATCTTCAGAGTGCGGTTTTTCCTTGAGATTTAGCATCGTTGGAATACTTGGACCATAAATATCTGCATCTAAAATACCGACTTTGGCACCTTCTTGTTGTAATGCTAAAGCGAGGTTAACAGCAGTGGTGGATTTACCGACGCCGCCTTTGCCGGAGGCGATGGCAATGATGTTTTTAATGCCAGGAAGTGGTGCCACACCTTTTTGTGCATCGTGGCTGACAATGGCCGTTTCAAAGGTTGGATTGACGGATTCAATGCCTTCAACTTGCCCTAGATAATGTTTCAAAGATTGTTCTATGCTTGGCCACAAGCTTTTGCACGGGTAGGGCATGGAGACATTAAGGCTTAAAGCCCCTTTTTTAAGTTGCAGATCCGAAACCGCTTTAATGGCTAATAAGTCTTTTTGGCTGGTAGGGTCAAGGCAGGCTTTTAATTGGAGCTCAATCTCTTTTTGCAGCGTTTCAGAAATGCCATTGCCAAATAGCGTATTAAATAATCCCATGTAACTTCCTTTAGGTGGCCGCTATGCAACAGCGCATAGCTAAGTAATGGGAGTATTCTATCAGGTATGTCGGGTAGAAAAAATCCATAAAATAAAAGGGATTTAGGGTGGGCAAGTAAGTCTTTAAACAATCAGGCTTAGTTGTCCTGAATCGTGCTTTTTAAAATAAAAAATTTAATGAGTGGTGAATATTCGACGGGCAGGTCTATTAATTTTAAATAAAAAATACCGAATAGGACTTAAAATAGAAAAAGTATAAATTACAGATTTTAAATGGATAGGGGTAGAGCACATGATGAATGATATGGAAGCCACTGAAGGGCTTTTGCATGCTTATTTATTTGACGGTAAAGGTGGTGGCCGTTATTTAACTTGGTCAGAAGTGGAAGTTTGGGATGCCTCTATGGGACGAATTTGGCTGCATTTTGATTACACAAATGCAGAGGCTCAGGATTGGGTGAGGAACCGAAGTGGTTTAGAGTCGATTGTTAGCCATGCGTTATTGACAGAAGAAACTCGCCCACGTGTCGCGGCGATTGATGACGGTTTACTCATAGCCTTACGGGGTGTCAATCTAAACCCAGGATCAGACCCCGAAGATATGGTTTCAATTCGTCTCTGGGCAACTGCTGATAGAGTCATTAGTACCCGTAAACGTGCTTTATTGTCAACCCAAGATGTTCTGTCAAAATTAAAACGAGGCACCGGCCCTAAAGACAGTGCTGAGTTGATTGTTCAGCTGACCGATAGTTTGATTTGGCGTATGAGTGACACGGTGGATATGCTTGAAGATAAAATGGCCGAGTTGGAAGATGGTTCACTGTCAGAAAGTAGATCTACTTTGCGGTTTGAGTTGGCCAGCTTGCGACGCCAAACCATTTCATTAAGGCGTTACCTTTCACCTGAAAGAGAAGCCTTGACTCGGTTGATGATTGAAAAAGTCAGCTGGTTTGATCATGATAATCATATTAAAGTTCGTGAAGTAAGTGACCGGCTGATCCGACACCTTGAAGACATCGATGCGGTAAGAGAGCGTGCAGCCGTCACTCATGAAGAGCTTTTGAGTCGAATTTCTGAGCAACTTAATGAACGGATGTATGTGCTCTCTATTCTGTCAGCTGTCTTCCTACCGCTTGGTTTTTTTACAGGTCTGTTAGGGGTTAATGTGGGCGGCATTCCGGGTGCGGAAAATACAAGTGCTTTTATGATTTTTGTCGGTATCTTAGTCGTGATTGTCTTGTTTCAAGTGTGGTTGTTTAGACGTAATAAGTGGTTGTAATCATACGCTGTCATTATGATATGATGCGCGCTTTAAATGCCTGATTATCTGCTCAACAAGACTGCAAGATGATTTGTATAGGCGTCACATAAAGTCTTGATCGACACCTCTTTTAAGGATGTTTTGAAATGTCGGATCTACCTCTTTTTCAATTTGTTTTAACGCTCGCAATTATGGTCACTTTCCTGATTGCGAATCGTTTAAATATTAAGATAATGAATCGATTAGGAGCTTATAAAGGCGTACCGGAATCCCGAGTCATTAATGTTCAGAAGTATTTTAAAACACTTATGTTTTTGATTGCGCTCATTGGTGTCTTAGCGATTTGGGGCGTGGATTACCGTGGCGTATTGATATTTGCATCGTCGATCATCGCTGTATTAGGCGTTGCTTTATTTGCACAATGGTCACTTCTATCGAATATTACCGCGGGTGTGATTATCTTTTTTGCTTTTCCGGCGAGAATAGGCGATAAAATTGAAATCATTGATGGGAGTGATGTGATTACAGGAACCATTATTGAAATCAATATTTTTCAAATGTTATTGAGAGATGAAAATGGTTTTGATATTTCCTATCCCAATAACCTGGTTTTGCAACGTCCAGTCCGTCGACTATTAGCGACCAGAGAGGTTCAAAAAGATCACAAAACATCTGTCTTGAAATCCCGCTTTAAAGGCCGTGGCTAACATCACGTTTATAACATGGTATTCCGTTATATTATCTCACCTTGGTTTTACTCATAGCTCTCAGAGTTTTATCGAAATAATGTAATCCAGGAGACTCATGATGGACAGCTGTTCAAGCTAATTTAGTTTTGATGCTATAATTCCACTCCTTAATTTTAACCGTTTTAAATAACTCGACTCTAAGATGAACACACTTAAATGAATTCAGTCACTCGACAGTCTATTGAACAGCTTCCGTCTTATTTAGCGGATCAGATCGCCGCCGGTGAGGTCGTTGAGCGGCCAGCCTCGGTGGTAAAAGAGCTATTAGAAAACGCATTGGATTCCGATGCGACCCAAATCGACATTATGATTGAGGAGGGAGGAGAGAAGTCGATTGTGGTGATCGATAACGGCAGCGGCATCCCGAAGCAAGAGTTGTTATTGGCGGTCAGTCGACATGCCACCAGTAAAATCAAAACCGGTGAAGATTTGGCCGCTGTGGCAACACTTGGATTTAGAGGTGAGGCGCTGGCGAGTATTAGTTCGGTTTCTCGATTTGAGATGAGTAGTCGACATCCGTCGGAGAAGGCTGCGTGGCAGCTTAATTCAGAAGGCGAGGGTCGTTGGAGTGAACTAAAGCCCGCTGCGGGTACGATGGGTACACGTGTCAGTGTGATCGATCTGTTTTTCAATACCCCGGCTCGAAAGAAATTTTTGAGAACCGCTCGGGCTGAGTTTATGCAGATCGATCAACTGGTCAAACGGGTAATGTTAAGTCGGCCTGAGGTGAGTTTTAAACTCATTCATAATCACAAAGTCACACGCCATGTTCTTGCCGTAACCGATGAATTGAGCCTCAAAAAAAGATTAGCGCAATTGATGGGCGCACCTTTTGTCCAACAGTCATTAGAGATCAGCTTTGAAACGCAAGATATTAAAATATCGGGTTGGCTCGGTCAGCCGACGTTTAATCGCAGTCAGGCTGATATGCAGTATCTGTTTGTGAACGGCAGAATTGTTCGTGATCGCTTGCTCTCTTATGCCGTCAAACAGGCCTATGCAGATGTGCTATATAATGGTCGACACCCTGCTTATTTACTGTTTTTAGAGATTCCGCATGAGCTGGTGGATGTCAATGTGCATCCGTCAAAATATGAAGTGCGTTTTGCCAATGGCCGCTGGGTATATGATTTTTTACGTCGTTCAGTACGCGAGTCTGTAGCGCGTCCGATTGCAGCCGAAACGGGCAGTGGTGTCCAGCTAGATTCGTCAATGAATCCAGTTTTGGAAGGCCGCGCAAGGCAAGCCTATTTTGGCACTGGTTTTTCACCCGATGGACGTTCACAAATAGATGTGCAAACCGCCATGGCGTTTCAACAGCCTTATGAGGCTGATCAGAATTTAAGCCAGAATTCGCAGCAAAATGCACAGCATCAGGCCGTTTTACCGAGTGGTAATAGCTTTAACCGTAATCTACAAGATATTATTAATCAACGCCGTCAACCGACCAGGCCTGGTGAAGTTCATGAAGCCTCATCCGAATATGATATCAATCAAGGAATGCCTAGACTCGGGTTTGCCAAGGCGCAAATTCACGGTGTTTACATTCTGTCTGAGAACCAACACGGTCTGGTTCTGGTGGATATGCACGCCGCACATGAGCGTGTGGTGTATGAACGTTTCAAAAAACAGTGGGCTACGGATCGTTTGGTCAGTCAACCATTATTAGTCCCGATTGCAATGGCATTGGATGAATCCCAGGTCGAGGTGTGGCAGATCAATGAAGCGGGCTTCAGTAAATTGGGCTTTGAGATTGAGCCATTAGGGCCAGAGCAATTAAAGATAACCGCTGTGCCGGCATTATTAGTTAAAAGTGATGTCGTCGGTTTATTGAACGATATGATTGCCGACTTAGCGATTGCTGGACAGACCCAACAGGTGGAAGAGCGCGTTAATGAGATGTTATCGACCATGGCTTGCCATGGTTCGGTGAGAGCGAACCGCCAATTAACGATTCCTGAAATGAACGCGCTGTTAAGAGAGATGGAAGTGACTGAGCGTTCGGACCAATGTAATCATGGTCGTCCGACCTGGGTGCAGATGTCGATGGGTCAATTAGACAATCTATTTATGCGTGGACAGTAAAAACCACCACACATTTGATGCCTATAATCAGTGCACTTAAACGAGTAAAAAGTTAACTAAAGATGATCGAGTTAGTCGAAAAATTAATCGAAAACAAACAGTGTTTGGCGCTCATGGGGCCTACGGCCTCTGGTAAAAGTCAGTTATCTATGGATTTAGCCAAGGTCTTACCGATAGAGATTATCAGTGTCGATTCGGCATTGATCTATCGTCAGATGGATATTGGCACCGCTAAACCAAATGCCGAAGAGATGCTCGCGGTGCCACATCATCTGATTAATACCCTTGATCCTATCGAAGCTTATTCAGCTTCTGAATTTGTAGAGGATGTACATCGATTGGTTGAAGCGATTTTTGCACGAGGGCGTTTGCCAGTATTAGTCGGTGGCACCATGATGTATTACAATGCTTTACAGCAAGGGATGAATGATTTGCCGCCAGCGGATGAAACGATTCGAGCGTCTTTGCAAGCGGTTTGGCAAACCCACCCCGAAAGCCTGCATGAGCGATTGACAGAGATCGATCCTGTCTCTGCGTTACGTATTCACCCTAATGATCCACAGCGTGTGATTCGCGCCTTGGAAGTCTATGACGTTTCGGGGAAAACCTTAACAGAACTGCGGGCAGAGCCTAAGTCTCATTTGACCGCATTTAAATTGATAAAGGTAGCCTTAATACCTGATGATCGAGCCAAATTACATAAGCAAATCGGTAAGCGTTTTGACCTTATGCTGCATTCTGGTTTTTTACGAGAAGTGAAAACCCTGTATGAACGTGGAGATTTAAATGGGGATATGACTTCAATGCGTTCCGTTGGATATCGCCAGGCCTGGTTGTTTTTAGAAGGTGAATACGATTATGAAACCTTTGTCTATAAGGGGTTAGTCGCCACCCGTCAGTTGGCAAAAAGACAGTTAACGTGGCTTAGAAAAGAAACAGATGTTACCGTGGTAGATCCTTTTCAAACCACACCAAAAGAGCGATTGGATCAATTGTTGGTTTTATTAAAACAGAGATGCCAGTAGGGGCACTGATAAATAAAATGGCTTGATAAAAAGAATTGAAGTCGCTAAGGTATGCTTCTTCCGAGATTCGACCCTGAGTAAGGTTAAAATGCTTAGGGTATAGACTTTAAATAATAATAAAAATGACAATAATAAAAATAATAAAAAGGAATCATTATGGACAACAATAAACCGACTAAAGCCCTTCCAATTCAAGACCCATATTTAAACGCACTGCGTAAAGAGCGTATCAGTGTCTCTGTATACCTGGTGAATGGCGTAAAGTTACAAGGTAAAGTAGATTCATTTGATCAATTTGTCGTATTGTTAAGAAGTACTGTGACCCAGATGGTTTATAAACATGCCATCTCGACTATTGTCCCAATGCGCGATCCTAAACCATATGAGTCCTCAGCTGAAGATCGCGAAAGACCAGAAGCTGAACACTGAAATCTCTGAATCATTCAAAATAGTTACTCTGCTATTTTTAGACGGTGATAGGTGATCGTTCTCGCCCAAGTTTGCTCGATTTTAAATCGACTTTAAGTCTGTTTAAGGTACTATGTCACTCCCTGAGTTAAGTTCTAAAGGAGAAAACGCTTATATGGAATTATTTGATCGTCTTGAACGACGTGAACTCGAACGTGCCGTGCTGGTCCATGTTGATTTCTACCATGAATCAGATCGCGAAGATATTGATGAATTTTATGAATTGGTCGATTCTGCTGGTGCAGAAGCTTGTACGCTCCTAACCACTAAACGCCAAAGACCCGACCCAAAATATTTTGTCGGTAAAGGTAAAGCGGAAGAAATTCAAGCGGCCGTCGAACTCCATGAAGCGGATGTGGTTATTTTCAATCACGCTCTAACGCCTGCCCAAGAGCGTAACCTATCCACTCTATTTGATTGCCAGGTGTTAGATCGGGTCGGGCTCATTCTCGATATTTTTGCGCAACGTGCACGTTCTCATGAAGGTAAACTTCAGGTTGAATTGGCGCAAATGAAGCGTATGTCGACCCGGTTAGTCAAAGGGTGGACGCATCTCGATAGACAAGGTGGCATTGGCGCTCGTGGTCCAGGTGAAACCCAGTTAGAATCGGATAGACGTCTAGTTCAGGTACGGATTAAATCTTTAGAAGCTAAAATTGAGAAAGTGCGTAAGCAGCGTGGTCTCGGTCAACGGGCACGTAAACGTTCAGAAATTCCTATTATTACTATCATCGGGTATACCAATGCCGGCAAGTCGACACTGTTTAATCAAATGACCTCTGCTAATGTCTATGCAGAAGATCGCCTGTTTGCAACCTTAGATTCTACTTTACGCCGCGTTCACCTTCCGGGTGCGGGTAAGGTTATTTTTGCAGATACCGTCGGTTTTATTCGTCATATTCCACACGACTTAGTGACGGCGTTTCGTTCAACGCTAGAAGAGACAAGAGAAGCAGATCTGTTAGTCCATTTGGTGGACGCTTCTGATCCGCATAGAACTGAAAAAATTAGGGATGTGCATGAGGTTATCGCCGAAGTCGGAGCGGAGTCTGTCCCCCAATTACTGGTCTTTAATAAGATCGATCGACTCGAGCCGGCGGTCATGCCTAAAATCGATCGTGATGAGGCGGGCGTGCCGCAACGGGTGTGGGTTTCAGCGAAAGATGGTGCTGGAATAGAGATGTTGCTTGAAGCCGTGGCCTCATTCTTTAAAGGGGCATTTTTAACGGTGTCATTGACTCTGAATGTTGATGCCGGTAAAAAAAGAGCAGATCTTTATTCATTAGGGACGATCTTAGATGAAGGTTTTGATGATGAAGGAAACAGCCTGTTTAAAATGTCATTGACGCATCAAGAGTGGGGCGCGATTCAGGGTTGGCCGGAACTATTGAAGGCAGAAGTCTTAAGTTAGGATTTTGACTCGATGAGTAATAGAACTAATTCATAGAATTATATTGTCTATAAATTATTTTAATAGGTGACTTTTAGAGTCAACCTAACTAGAATGATTAAATTGTGTCTGCAAAAAATTGATTCAAAAGTCAGGTGTAAGATTTGAATCTAATCAGCAGGTAAGTTTTTTTTATAAAGCGAAAAACAAAATGAATATTTATTTATTTTGTTAAAGCATGGAGATGTTTGAATGGCTTGGAATGAACCAGGTAAGTCCGGACAAGATCCTTGGGGTAACTCAGGAAACAATGGCGGAGGCGGTGATAAAAAACCACCTAAAAAACAGAATGATGATATTGATGTGTTGTTGAAAAAAGCTCAAAGCATCTTTGGTGGTGCGAGTAAAAAATTCGGCAATAACAGTGGCGGTGGTATCGGCGGCATTGGTGGCTCGGTCATTGTGGGTGTTGTTGGTATTGTTTGGTTATTGTCTGGTATCTACATTGTTGATCCTGCAGAACGTGGTGTTGTGACGCAGTTCGGTGCGTATGTCGAAGAAACCAAAGCGGGTCCCCATTGGCACATTCCTTATCCTATTGAATCGGTACGAATCGTCAACGTCGACCAAATCAGAACTGCTGAAATCGGTTACCGCTCTGACGGTAACCGAAATGGCAGCGTGCCAACAGAATCGTTGATGCTGACAAAAGATGAAAATATTGTTGATTTGAAAATTGCCGTTCAGTATCAAGTTGCAAGTGCGCACCAATATCTATTTGATGTCTCAGATCCAGATTTAACATTACGCGCAGTAATAGAAAGTACGCTTCGTGAAGTTGTGGGTCAAAACACAATGGATTTCGTCTTGACAGAAGGTCGTAATGAAGTTGTCTCTCGTGTGCAAAGTTTATCGCAAGAGCGATTATCAGCCTATAAGTCAGGTTTGATTGTCACCAGTGTTAACTTACAGGATGCTCAGCCACCTGAGCAAGTTCAGTCTGCATTTGCCGATGTGGTTAAGGCGCGTGAAGACAGAGAGCGTGTTATTAATGAAGCGGAAACGTATTCAAATGACATCTTGCCTAAGTCTCGTGGTTTAGCGGCGCGTGAATTGGAAGAAGCCAGTGCTTATCACGATCGTGTGATTGCTCAAGCAACGGGTGAAGCGTCACGTTTTACCAGTATTGTAAAAGAGTACAAAAAAGCACCTGAAGTCACACGTAATCGTCTTTATATTGATGCTGTTTCTCAAGTGTTAAGTAACACCAGTAAAGTTTTTGTTGGTTCTGATAGCAGTAACAACCTGTTATATCTTCCTTTAGATAAAATGATCAGCCAAGGTTCAGCGGCACCTACTCAGGCACCTCAACAGGTGACACCGACACCCGCAACCACTTCAAACAAGACTAATCAAAACCGTAATGCGAATAATTCAGGTCAAAAAACCAATATTCGTGATTACTTAAAAAATAGGGAGCTACGTTAATGAAAGCGGTCTTTTCAATATTAGTAGCTGCAATTTTATTTGTAGCCAGTAGTTCAGTTTATATTGTCAATCAGTGGGAAACCGGTGTTGTGCTTCGATTAGGTGAAATCGTTGAAGCGGATGTTGGACCTGGGTTACATTTTAAAACGCCTTTTATCAATAACGTACGTAAGTTTGATTCACGTCTGCAGACATTAGATGCTGCGCCTGAACGTTATTTAACCAGCGAAAAGAAAAACTTAATCGTTGATTCATTTGTCAAATGGCGAATCAAAGATGTCAAAAAATTCTATACCACTATGAATGGTGATAACCGTCAAGCTGGTATTAAGTTAGGTCAGATCATTAAAGATGGTTTACGTGCAGAATTTGGTAATCGTTCTGTGAAAGAGGTTATCTCTGGTGAGCGTGTTGAGATCGCACAAAAGATCAAAGCCACATCAGAAAGTGCAGCCAGTTCATTTGGTATTGAGATTGAAGATATTCGTATTAAACGAATTGATTTAGCAAAAGATATCAGTGAGTCGGTTTACCGTCGAATGGAAGCAGAGCGTAATCGTGTCGCTAAAGATTTAAGATCTAAAGGGTCTGAGTCCGCTGAAAAGATTAAAGCCGATGCCGATCGTCAAAGAGTTGTTATTTTGGCAGATGCGTATAGTGAAGCTGAAATTTTACGAGGTAAAGGGGATGCAACTGCCGCAGAGATATATGCAAAAGCGTATAACCTTGATGCAGAGTTCTACTCTTTTTACCATAGTATCAATGCTTACAAAAACTCGTTTACCGACAAGTCTGATATTATGCTAGTTGATCCAAAGTCTGATTTCTTTAAGTACTTTAACCGGTCGACAAAGTAAAATAACTCAATAAAAGGAAGGTGGGGTAACCCACCTTTTTTGTGGAACTATGTTCGAAACAGCTTTAATTTCAGCCCTCGCTTTAGTGTTTATCATTGAAGGCTTATTGCCTTTTATGTTTCCGAAATTATGGCAAAAGATGATGTCAGAGGCCATTTTATTAACCGAAAAGCAGTTACGGTTAATGGGTTTAGTCTCAATTTCTCTTGGCCTGGCTGTCTTAATGCTTTTTACCACGTAGAGCCCCTTTCAGTGTATTTAAACGTGTCCGGGAGAATATTACCTTACACGTTATATGACAAATCCGAACGATTGAACGCGTTCAAAGATGATGGGTTTCACGATGAGTCATCTGACTATCGTTCATCAAAATTTAAGTGATTAGAAAGAAGTTTTAAAATGCAGCAATCAACTTGGTTTACTCCTGAAGGTTTAGAAGACCTTCTTCCAGCACAAGCTCTAAAATTAGAATATTATCGACGTCAGTTAATCGATGGTTTTCACCTTTCAGGCTATGATTTAGTGTTACCGCCACTTGCCGAATTTACGGATTCACTGTTGACTGGCACAGCCCGCCATATGGCGGGTGATACCTGTCGTTTTACCGATCAAGAAAGCGGTAGAATGATGGGGGTTCGTGCAGACATGACACCTCAGGTGGCACGTATTGTCAGTAATCGATTGAAAGCATCAGACACTGTTTCGCGGTTATGTTATGCCGGCGAAGTTCTAAAGACCCGTAATAACAAGGCCAAAGGTTCACGTAGTCCGATTCAAGTCGGTGCTGAACTTTTTGGCCACTCGGGTGTTGAAAGCGATATCGAAATCATAGAACTGATGCTTGAAAGTATGCAGGCTATGAATCTAAATGACATCAAGTTAAGTTTGGGTCATGTCGGTATTGTCGATGAACTAATCGTGTTATCGGGCTTAGATGAACATAAAGCCATCGAATTGATTAGTATCTTAGAGCGAAAGGCCATTCCTGAATATGATATTTTTATTGCGAATACTCCGGTACAAAGCAATGTAAATCAGGTTTTTAAGCTTTTACTGACCTATTGCGGCGATGCTGAAGCCGTCATTGCTATCGCGCAAAAGCAGCTGTCTCCTTTATCCTCCGGTTTAAGCGATGCGGTAACCCGACTCGCCACGGTGGTCGATCATTTGAAAACCACCCACTCAATAGCCATTCACTTGGATTTAGCAGACATTCGAGGATACCAATACCATACAGGTGTTATTTTCGGCTGTTACGCGGCGGGTGGACAGCTTCTACCCATCGCTAAAGGTGGACGTTATGATAATATCGGTTCAGATTTTGGTTTAGCGCTACCCGCGACGGGATTCAGTCTGGATCTGCGAGGGGCCTTAGATTTATTAACCTCGGTAAGCAGCTTAGAAAAAAAGACTGTTTATGCCCCTTATCAAGCGGATAAGGCACTGCAAAACAAAATTATAGAATTGAAATCTCAAGGCGTTAAGGTCATTAAATCGTATGACTTAACCGAATTGCAAGAGGGTGACCAATGGTTGTCTAATGCGTCCAGTAAATGGACTGTTGAGTGCGTTTAAAACGTCTACGTCTTGTGATATAGAATGTATTAAAATTTTAAGAAGTGGTTAAGAAGTAGCTTTATGACAAAACGAAATATTGTAGTTGTCGGCACTCAATGGGGTGACGAAGGTAAAGGTAAAATTGTGGATCTGTTGACAGACAGAGTTGCCGCAGTGGTCCGTTTTCAAGGGGGGCACAATGCAGGTCATACTTTGGTCATTGATGGTAAAACAACGGTTTTGCATCTGATTCCTTCAGGTATTTTGCGTGAAGAAGTAGAATGTTTTATCGGTAATGGCGTTGTTTTAGCCCCGGATGCGCTTGAAAAAGAGATGAATCAACTGGAAGCCACTGGGCTAAAGGTTCAGCAACGTCTTAAAATTAGTGATGCTTGTCCGTTAATATTAGATTATCACGTGGCATTAGATGTCGCTCGTGAATTAGCGCGCGGCAACAAAGCCATTGGTACGACAGGTCGTGGTATTGGACCTGCTTATGAAGATAAGGTAGCACGTCGCGGTTTGCGTGCTGGTGACTTTAAAAACATGGTTCAGTTCAAGGCGAAATTGGCTGAAACATTGGCTTATCACAATTACATGATTGAGCATTACTACAAAGCAGAACCCGTCTCTTTTGATCTACTTTGGGAGAAATGTGAGCGTTATAGTAAGTTAATTGTGCCAATGCTTGCAGATATTCCGAACTTGATCGCCGCTTACAATGCCGAAGGCAAAAACCTCATGTTTGAGGGGGCTCAGGGAACATTGCTCGACATTGATCACGGCACCTATCCTTATGTCACGTCTTCCAATACCACTGCGGGCGGAGCATCAGGTGGTGCGGGCATTGGTCCAAATCAACTCGATTATATTTTGGGGATTACGAAAGCTTACGCGACACGTGTCGGTTCGGGTCCATTTCCAACAGAGTTAGATTATAACTGCGATACAGATATCGGCGATCCTATTGGTAAAGAACTGGGCAATCGTGGTCATGAATTTGGTGCGACAACAGGTCGTCAACGTCGCTGTGGATGGTTTGATGCGGTGGCGTTGCGTCGTTCAGCACAGATCAATGGCTTGAACGGTATGTGTCTGACAAAGTTAGATGTTATGGATGAGTTAACAGAGATCAAGATTTGTGTCTCCTATACTCAAAATGGCGAGGTCATTATGCTGCCACCTGCAAGTGCCGATGAGTATGAACTTTGTACGCCTAACTATGTCACCATGCCTGGTTGGAATACCTCTACGGTTGGCACAGATTCTTTTGATGCGTTACCAATCGAAGCGATAGAGTACATTCGTTTCTTAGAAAAAGAAGTGGGTGTACCGGTTTCAATTCTATCAACGGGGCCAGATCGTTCTGAAACCTTAGTGATAACGGATCCATTTGTTTAGAAAGCAGAGTTCAAACAGCGTTTGATTCGACGAAAAACCGAGTGTTAAAACTCGGTTTTTTTATGTCTACCATTTAGCTATTCACCCATCAAGAGCATAATTAATCGACCAAATTCTTCTCAGTCAGATTCATTGTCAAAGGCTTCTCCAACCTTGTCATTTGCTCTGAATTACACTCAATATATTTACCCAGTGCTGATGAAGACAAATAATGCACTTGAATTGGATGAAATAGGTGAAAGAAGGCGCTGACATTGGTATCATAGCCTCTATTTTATCGTTAACCAGAACACAAAGGATTCATCATGTTGCAAAGTATTCGTAGTCACGCTCAGGGGTGGATTGCTTGGGTGATTGTCGGATTGATTATATTAACCTTCGCGTTATTTGGTATTGATCAATACGCGCGTGGCGACAAGGCGGTTGTCGTGGCCGAAGTGAATGGCGAGAACATTACTGGGAATGCTTTTATGTCTCTGTACAATCGCCAAAAATCACGTCTTCAAGAGCAGTTTGGTGAGATGTATGATCAAGTTGTCAAAGACGAAGAGTTACGTGACCAAGTATTGGACTCCTTAATCGAATCAGAAGTGATGCGCCAATGGGCAAATGACAATGGTATGACGATCAGCAACCAACAGTTGGCCTCTGCGATTCATTCGGCCAGTGTTTTTCAGCAAGATGGCGAGTTTTCAGAAAAAATTTATGAAGAAGTCTTACTGCGGAATGGTTTGAATATTGCGCGTTTTGAGTATGAACAACGCCAATTTCTTTTAGAAAACCAGTTTCGCTCATTGATTAACGGTTCTAGTTTTGCAACGGACTACGAAGTAAACCAACTTGCAAAGTTACAAGGTCAAGAACGTGAAGTAAGCTATTTGCGTATTGACCAACGTCCTTTCTTGAAAACCGTTAAGATCACCGATGAGCAAATCAATACAGTCTATCAAGCCCATTTGGCTGACTATGTTGAGCCTGAAAAAGTATCGGTTGATTACATAGATTTGTCGCAAGCGGAAATTGCGAAAGGTATTGCGGTGAATGATAAAATTCTAGCGGGATACTATGAAGCAAATAAGTCACTGTTTACCTTGCCTGAGAAACGTCATGCAAAACATATCCTGATCCCTTTAGCGGCGAATACCAAAAAAGCCGAAGCGGCAGCACAACTGACTTTATCAGAAGTTCAGGCTAAGATCGCCGCGGGTGAGTCTTTTGAAGAGTTGGCTAAAACCTATTCCAAAGACCCTGGTTCAGCTCCTTCAGGAGGCGATTTAGGCACATTTTCACAAGGCATGATGGTGCCTGAGTTTGATGAAGCGGTTTTCTCTATGAAAGTCGGTGAAGTCAGTCAACCGATCAAAACCGAGTTTGGTTATCATTTGATCAAGCTTGTGGGTATTTCGCCTAAAAAAGCGCAACCATTCGAGAGTGTAAAAGCTGAAGTGACTCAGCAATATAAGATGCAGGAAGCGGAACGTAAGTATTTTGAACTGTTAGAGCAGCTTAACACCATTGTTTATGAACAGACAGACAGTCTAGAGCCCGCGGCTGATGCGCTTGGTTTAAAGGTTCAGACCTCTGAAATGTTCAGTCGTACTGGTGGACCGGGTGATATATTGTCCAATGCTAAGGTACAACTCGCGGCCTTTTCGGATGAGCTTTTAAAAGAGCATCTAAACAGTGTTGCGATTGAGCTGTCTGCTAAGCGTTCGGTCGCAATACGAGTCAATCAGCACCAAGCAACACGTCAGAAGACTCTGGCTGAAGTATCCGCGAGTATAAAAGATCAGTTGGTACGTGAAGCGGCGATCAAGCAAGCCGCTGCTTTGGGTCAAACGTTGATGGCTAAGGTACAAGCCGGTGAGAATCCAGAGTCACTGATGCAAGATGGCGTAGAGTGGAACAGTGCAGGTTGGATCGCACGTGATTCACAGACGTTACTGCCACAAATGGTTTCAGAAGTCTTTAAAGTCACTAAACCAGAAACAGGGAAAACCTCTTGGGGTTCATTCCAATTGTCGACGGGTGATACTGTTCTGCTTCGTGTTTCAGACCTTCGTGTTGCTCCGCTAGATGATAAGCAGAAAGCTCCGCTTAAAGCCGCTTTCAGTGAGTTGTTTGCCAATGCTCAAAATGAGGCGCACCTTAAAGCGTTGGTTGCTAAGGCAGAAGTGATTAAAAAGCCACTATATGAAACGATTAAATAAGTTACTTTAACCCATTTTCTAGGGTGCTTGTGTACACAACTTCCTAGATATAGTGGCTTAAAAAGTTCGTTTTAAAGAACAAAAAACCCGATTGACCAGGCATGGTCAATCGGGTTTTTTGTTGGCTTAAAGAAGGATAGGGTCTATAAACCTGTGCTTTAGTCGTTATCTAAATAGGGTATGTTTATGACGAGGCTAACTTAGTCTTTTTTAAACAGGCTAATCGGTTCATTGTTTTTGCGATCCGTTGTTCCGTCACTGTCATCAGTATCGTTGTTGTTTTGCTGCAGTGCTAAGGCATCATGCAAATACTTTTTCCGTGACCAAAGAAGTCCCCAGCGGGAACCGCCAACTTGATTCCACAGCAGGGCACTGCGGATTCCTGTCAGGAGTAGAGCGCGAATTTTATTCGCGATTCTTGAGTTTTGTAAATGACCATGTTGGCCATTGATCATTATTTTAGGGCGAACCGGACTCACATTTTCTGTGTAAGCCCGGGCAATCGAGGCGATGACATTATCATGTTCTTCGCCAAAATGGGCTTGTTGGCTTTGGGCCGTTTCAAGAATCTTGGATATTTTCTGCAAAGGTTCACCCTGTTCCAAAAGCTTCTTTTGCAAAATAATCAGGCTTAGCACATAACGAGTGACTTCAACATTCCGCGATTCCATCGCTTGCTCTGATGTCATCTGTCTCAGTAGTGTTTTAACCCCCAGTTGAATATTGGCGATATCCCCACCGTAGACTTCCAGGGTATTACTGGGATTAGTACAGAACAGAGACTGTATACACGTATGATAAGCCACCTCATCAGCTTTCCCCGTTGTTGCCAGATCATAAATCAGCTGGGATGCTTGGTAAATGCCAATGAGTGCTAGGGTGCGATCTTGTTGAGTGTATTCCGACATGCTATCTAAGCGCCTTTAGTTGGTTTTTATCTCTAAAAATAATGCGTTTCAATTTTACTTTAATCGTCGGTTATTGACGTTCTGCCAGTGTGTGTAAGCGTTGGTCAATAATGCCGCCACCAAGGCAGTCATCGCCTTGATAAAACACCACTGATTGCCCTGGGGCAACGGCAGATTGAGGTTCATCAAATAACACCACGATCTTACCATTTTGGCTCTCGGTAATCTGACAAGGTTGTTCTGTCTGACGATAACGGATTTTGGCTTTAAGCGGTGTATTCAAAGCAGGGCACTCTCCTGAAACCCAGTCCAAGGTATCTGCTATCAAAAGAGGGTGGAGCAGTAATGGGTGTTGACTACCTTGCACGGCGACCAATTGGTTCGTTATTAAGTTTTTATCCGCGGCATACCAAGGGTCATTGCCTTGCCCATGACCGCCACCCACGCCTAACCCTTTACGTTGTCCTAAGGTGTGATACATCAAGCCATCATGTTTTCCAATCACATTGCCCTGGTCATCCACAATGTCGCCAGGTTGTGCGGGCAGAAACTTTTGCAAAAAATCCTTAAATTTACGCTCACCGATAAAGCAAATACCCGTGCTGTCTTTTTTATCAAACGTCACCAGGCCAGCCTCTTCAGCCATTTGGCGAACCAAAGGTTTTTCTAACTCACCGACTGGGAACAGAGACTTCTGCAATTGGTGTTGCTGTAAAGTGTATAAAAAGTAACTCTGGTCTTTATTCTCATCCAACCCTTTTAGCAGGTGACAAGTGCCGTCTTCATCACGACTGATTCGCGCATAATGTCCCGTGGCGATATAGTCTGCCCCCAGTTCCATCGCATGTTGTAAAAAGGCCTTAAATTTCACCTCTTTATTACACAAAATATCTGGGTTAGGGGTTTTGCCTGTTTTGTATTCCGCGAGGAAATGCTCAAAAACATTGTCCCAATATTCGCCAGAGAAGTTCTCAATGAGTACCGGAATGTCCAGTTTTTCAGCCACCATCATGGCGTCTTTCAAATCTTCGGCCGCCGGGCAATACTCATCGGTATCATCGCCTTCCCAGTTTTTCATAAACAGGCCTTCCACATCATAACCCTGCTGTTTTAGCAGTAGGGCCGCAACCGAAGAATCTACGCCGCCTGAAAGGCCGACAATGACTTTAATTTTTGAGTTATCGATGGTGTCCATATTGGAAAAATTGCCTGAATTATGAGTGAAAACGAGAATCGGAGTATTTTAACAGAGGCTTTAAAGCCAACCTGTAATAATCTCATTCTGGTATTGGGTTTATTGCTAGAAGTTAAAATGATTAATAGGGATAAATTGCCTAAATTTCAAGTGCATTATTACTGATCATGTAACAACTCACATTCACCTGATTGCAGATTGCCGAGTTTCCACTTGCCAATACGCGCTCGAATCAAACGTAAGGTCGGAAAACCCACCGCTGCTGTCATACGACGTACTTGACGATTTTTACCTTCCGTTATGGTCAACTCAACCCAGCTGGTTGGAATATTTTGGCGTTGACGTATGGGCGAATTTCTTTCCCAAAGTCGCATGGGTTGAGAAATTTTCTTGCACTGAGCAGGTCGGGTCATACCGTCTTTGAGTTTGACACCGGTTTGCAATTGTTTAATCGCCTCTTTAGTCACATCGCCTTCCACTTGTGCCCAGTAGGTTTTGGGCATTTTGTGTTCAGGGTCAGAAATCTTGTGTTGTAACTTACCGTCATTGGTCAGCAGTAGCAGGCCTTCGCTGTCGCGATCCAATCGTCCAGCGGCATAAAATCCTTTATGATCGATATAGCTTGCAAGGGTTTCGCGTGTTTCGGCTTGCTCGCTTTCATCGGTAAATTGGCAAAGCACATTAAAAGGCTTATTGAATAAAATTAAATCGCTCATGAATTTGTAACCTGCTGAAAGCTGTCGTTCTCTTATATTTTATGCGTGAGTGCGGTAAAATGGCTGCCATTCTAACATTTTTTAATTTTTAGAGATTTTTAACCTTTTTTACTTTTCCATTAAGTGAAGAAAAGATCTCTTTCAGCCACTGTGTTTATTTGATGAAATTCGCAGAGATTCGTTGTCACACAACACTATCACACAACACTATCACACAACAATAGGAAACAAGATGTCTCAAAAATCTAAGATTATTTATACCCTAACGGATGAAGCACCTGCATTAGCAACGTACTCTTTGTTACCGATTGTTGAAGCCTTTACCGCCGCGGCAGATGTAGCGGTAGAAACACGTGATATCTCTTTAGCGGGTCGTATTATCGCTAATTTCTCTGAAAGACTTACTGCCAAGCAACAAATTGGTGATGCGTTGGCCGAGTTGGGTGAGATTGCTAAAACGGCGGAAGCCAATATTGTTAAGTTACCCAATGTCAGTGCCTCTATTCCGCAACTGGAAGCAGCGATAACCGAACTGCAAGCACATGGTTATGACATTCCGAACTATCCTGCGAATCCACAAAATGCCGAAGAGCAAGCGCATAAAGCGGCTTTTGCAAAAGTATTAGGCAGTGCGGTTAACCCGGTTTTACGTGAAGGTAACTCCGATCGTCGTGCGCCCCCTTCGGTTAAAAATTATGCTAAAAAACATCCACACTCAATGGGGGCTTGGAGTGCAGAGTCACGCACCCATGTTGCAAGTATGCAAAACGGCGACTTTTACGGTTCTGAAAAATCAGTGACCCTGAAGGATGCAACAGAGTTCAAAATTGAATTTGTCGCACAGGACGGTTCTACTGAAGATCTAAAAGGGTCAGCGCCATTACTGGCCGGTGAAATCATTGATAGTTCAGTCATGAGCCAGTCGGCTTTAAGAAGCTTTTTAGCGGAGGCGATTACCGACGCTAAAGAGCAGGATATTTTGTTTTCTATCCACCTGAAAGCCACTATGATGAAAGTCTCTGATCCAATCATTTTTGGTCAAGCGGTCACGGTTTTCTTTGAAAAACTCTTTAAAAAACACGCCATTACCTTTGCAAATCTAGGTGTGAATTCTAATAACGGTTTAGGCGATGTCTTAAACAAAATTGAAGGCTTAGATGCCGAACTCAAAGCCGAAATTCAAGCAGATATTCAAGCGATCTATGCGGCTCAGCCTGATGTGGCGATGGTCGATTCCGATAAAGGCATTACCAACCTCAATGTGCCGAGCGATGTGATTATCGATGCCTCTATGCCTGCGATGATTCGTGCGTCGGGTCAAATGTGGAATAAAGCCGGCCAGCAGCAAGATACCCTCTGTGTGATTCCAGACCGTTGTTATGCCGGCGTGTTTCAAGAAACCATCGATTTCTGTAAGCAGTATGGTGCCTTCGATCCAACCACGATGGGTTCTGTCTCCAATGTCGGTCTAATGGCACAAAAAGCCGAAGAGTATGGTTCACACGATAAAACCTTTCAAATGTCAGCCGCAGGTAAGGTTCGTGTCGTCGCGAAAAATGGCGATGTCTTGCTAGAACACACTGTTGAAGCAGGCGACATCTTCCGTATGTGTCAGGTAAAAGACGCACCGATTCAAGACTGGGTCAAGTTGGCGGTTAATCGTGCCAGAGCGACAGGCTTACCGACGGTCTTCTGGTTAGATGCAAACCGTGCACACGATCATCAAGTCATTCAGAAAGTAAATCACTACCTAACGCACCACGATGTAACGGGTCTAGAAATTCACATTATGTCGCCAGAAGAAGCCACACGTTTCAGCTTACGTCATGTGCAAGAGGGCAGAGATGTTATCTCAGTCACCGGTAACGTACTGCGTGACTACCTAACGGATCTGTTCCCAATTCTTGAGTTGGGTACCTCAGCGAAAATGTTGTCTATTGTGCCGTTAATGAATGGCGGTGGATTATTTGAAACGGGTGCGGGTGGTTCAGCGCCTAAACATGTCCAGCAGTTACTCTCAGAGAACCATTTACGTTGGGATTCATTAGGTGAATTCCTAGCATTAGCCGTATCACTTGAGCATTTGTCAGCCACCTTCAAAATGCCGAAAGCCCAAGTATTGGCAACAGCCTTAGATGCCGGAACGGCCAAGTTCCTGGACAACGATAAATCGCCTTCTCGTCGAGTCGGTGAATTAGATAATCGTGGGAGTCACTTCTATTTGGCGATGTATTGGGCAGAAGCACTTGCAGCGCAAACAGACGATACTCAATTGCAAGCGCGTTTTGCACCGGTGGCACAAGCTTTGGTTGAAAACGAAGCGAAGATTGTCGCTGAACTAAATGGCGTACAAGGTAAAGCGGTCGATTTAGGCGGTTATTACCAACTAAATACTAAGTTAGTTGCTAAAGCCATGCGCCCAAGTGCGACCTTAAACGCGATTATTGCCTCTATCTAAAACACAACTAAAGTACTTTAAAACCCGTTAATAAGAATTTAACGGGTGTTACAACTAAAAGCCCGCAAGCAGTTACCAGGTCTGGTAACTGCTTGCGGGCTTTTTTATGCGTGGCTAAAGTCTGCTTAAAAAAGTTAACCTAATGCATCCGCTCCTGCCCGTTTTAGGTTATCCGAAAACTCCTAACATCGACAAACCCCCTATAATGAATAGCGTTGCCACTAATTTCTGCTTGAGATGTCCTCGGTCTTTAAAAAACAGCATGGATAAAACGACGGCGAATAAAATACCAATATTCGTCATTGAAACCACATAAGCGGTGGGTAAGGTTTGCATCGCGAGTATCACTAATGCATAAGCCGTTCCAATAAACAGGCTGCCTGCTAACCAGATACCTAAATGCGGACGGACTTCAGGAATAATGGTTCCGTAATGTTTTTTTCGGTACACGGATAAGGTAATCCATGCGGAAAAATAACCAATAGTGACGACGCCTAGTAAGGCAGAAAAGCTATCTACCTGCTGGCTAATTGCTTTATCAGATAGCGAATAGATACTGGTAAAAAAAGCGGCCGATAATGTCCATAACAGCACTTTAGGATTGTGGGTATGTTTAACGGTACTGCCCAAGATCCACAAGCCGATAATACTGATTAAAATCCCAAGCCAAGCTAAGTTTGAAAGCGACTCGTCAAAAATCCACAATGCCCAAATAGCAACCAGAATAGGGGAGCTTCGGGCAATAGGATAGACAAAAGCGACGGGGGCTAAAGCGTAAGCTTGACGCAGAGACAGAAAGTAAAGACTGTTGGCAAAGGCGGTGATTGTAATGAGACCGACCAGTGTCCAGCTCCATTCGATTTGTACTAAGTGATACAAACCATAACTGCCTAATAAGACAATATGACCGAGTAATCCCCACCATAAAAAATCGGCTTTGGGATTAACTTGTCGAGCCATAATGTTCCAGCTGACGTGCATGAATACTGAAAGGATTATAAACAGCCAGGCCTGTTGAAAGCTAGAAAGGGTTTCTAGCATTACAATTGCCACGATTGGTCGTCATAACCTATGGCAACGCCCTCTGGAAGACAGTCTGGATGATTGATGAAGTACTCATCTAAATTATGGCTAATATGGGTGAGAACCAGTTGTTTGGGCTTAGTTTTTTTAAATATTTCTAAGGCTCGGGTTAAATCATTGTGATTTCGAGGCGCATCTTTAAGTGGAGGTTGGTCGCAATCTAAAATCATTAGTTCGATTGGATTGTCGATTAAGTATTGCTCTACATCACGGCGTAGCAAACCGGAATCACATAAATACGCCAAACGTTTACCGTTTAACTCAATGACATAACCCATTGTGAGCTTTGAATGGACGAGCGGAACAGGGGTAATAAGAAGATCTTTAAACTCAAAAGTCTTAAATGGCCGTGATTTTTGCGAGAAATCAAAAATGCCTGGATACTTAAGCAGGTCGTCACAGCCATTTGGATCGTCTGGTGAAAAGACCGGAATCGTTTGCCCCATTCCCCAGCGTATTGGAAATAAACCTTGCACATGATCCATGTGGAAGTGCGTCAGTAATACGGCGTCTAGACTGCCGGGTGGAAACTTTTGTTCAATATTATGATAGCCAGCGTCAATCAATAAACGCACATTTCCAAACTGGCCTGCTACCTCTAATACACCGCATGCGGGGTTACGGCGAAAATCGGTATTAGCGAGTGCTCTTTGACAAACAGGGCATTCACACCCATAAACGGGTGCTGCTTTAACTGAACCAGTGCCTAAAAATGTAAATTTCATAGCGTGTTTACGACCTTATTTTTGAGTAGTGCGACCAAGGCTTCTCCAGCAACTGAGAGTTCGGTGCTGTTTTCAATAATCTGCATGTTGCGTGCAGTGAGTCCAGTAAAGGCTTCTGAACGTTGAATGCGTTCTTCAATTTGTTCTGGGGTTTCGCGGCCGCGATTTAGTAAGCGTTCTCGTAATAAATTTGAATCCACTTGAATCAATACTGGCACTATCCCGGGATGGTGTTTAATGGCCGTATTGAGAAAGGCACGAGAGCCGTTCATCACCACATTTAAGCCTTGGTTTAACCAAACGTCTACTTCGATCCCAATCCCATAATCCAACTCATGTGAATGCCAGTGAAATTTAAAACAACCTCTTTTCAAACGGTTCGCAAACTCCTCGGTAGAAAGCTGGATATGATTTTCACCACTCAATTCCACCGGGCGAGTGATATAGCGATGTGCAAAGACCACGGCTTCACTCGCAAGTTGTTGACGTGCATAGTGTAGTAAAGAGTCTTTGCCAACCCCCGAAGCACCAATCACATAAAACAATTTGCCTTTAGAGTGACGGTCCTTAGATTGATCGTCTATAACGGTAGAATTAGGTATGATCATAACTGGCTTTAAAGGCTAAAACACCTGCAACAAATACGTCAGAAACTTGTACTAAGCCCTCTAAATTGGCAACCATAATGATATCGGCACGTTTACCCACTTCAATGACACCACGGTCATGGAGTTTAGCCGCTTCTGCTGGATTTTTAGTCACTAACTGCACCGCTTGAGCAAGCGTTAAGTCTGAAGTTTCAGCAAGCTTGAAAACCGCAACAATCAAAGCCGCTGGCGCGTAATCCGCGCAAAGGCAATCGCATACACCAGCATTAACCGCATCTAAGGCGCGCATAGAACCTGACTGGCTCTTACCACGTATAATGTTGGGTGCCCCCATAATGGTTTTCATGCCTTTTTCGTGAGCGTATAAGGCTGTTTCCATGTTGATAGGGAATTCTGCAATATCCACTCCCAGAGCGGTCATGGTATCCACTCGTTCTTTACAGTCATCATCATGCGATGCGACGGCAATCCCTTGAGCATGTGCGGTTTTAACTAGCTGTTCGACACGCTCCATTGCCCCTTCAGCTTGTTGTTGTTTTTTGGCAATCATCTCATCTAACTCGCGATCAGATTTTTGATAACTTTTACCAAAATAGGCTTTATAAGCCGCCAAATCTTTAAACTGTCCTTGCCCAGGAGTGTGATCCATTAGTGAAACCAAGTGCATCGACTGGTTGTGCATCAGTTCTATTAAAATAGGCAGGCCTGTCGGATCGGTAATTTCATAACGGCAATGCACACGGTTGTCGACTAAAGCGTGGGGTTGAAAGTGATGTACCGCTTCGGCAATTTCTTTCGCAAATTGATTGTTTCTGACGCCCAATTCTTCATTGGCAAAGGAGAGGGCATGAAATACCGTAGTAATCCCGGCACCCGCGTTACGTTTGTCGGCTTGTGCACAAGCAAAATCTAACGGAAAATGCACATTCGGACGCGGCTCGACTTCTTTTTCTAGAGAGTCACAATGCAAATCAATCATACCAGGCATCACCGTTTTGCCTTTAGCATCGATGATTTGAGCATCTTCAGGAACGGTTTCAGGATTAATGGCAGAGATTTTGCCGTTTTCAATCAGTAGGCTCGCATTGTTTAGAATTTCGTCAGCCAATACGAGATTTGTGTTTGTAATAACGATAGGTTGAGTGTTCATGGTTATGCGTTCTCGTTTGTATCTGAATTAAAGAAGTTTTCGGTACCAATAGGGGGTGCAAGCTCCACCACGTCATCGGCGAGTTTTTCAACTAAATCCATATCGTGGAAGATGGCAATCATCGCGGTACCCGTTTGTTTTAAGTTGTTAATCAGTTCAACCACTCGATCCGTGGTTTTTGGGTCTAAGCTAGCAGTAGGCTCATCGAGTAACAATAACCTTGGCTGTGCCAATAACCCACGTGCCAAGTTGACACGTTGTTTTTCGCCACCTGAAAAAGTAGCTGGGGAAACCGCCCATAATCTTTCTGGTAGGTTAAGTTGGCCTAAGATTTCTCGAGCTTTTTCAAGTGCGATCTCTCGTGAGATGCCTTTCTTGATTAAAGGCATTGCCACCACATCTTCAGTGGACTGGCGAGGCAGAGTGTGTAAAAACTGGGTAACAAAGCCAATTTCTTCTTTACGCAACTCTAAAATTTGGTGTTCGTCAGCCGTCGCTAAATCTATTTGTTGGCCTTGTTCCGTCGTGAACATCATGCGTCCACTGGTTGGCAAATAGGTACGGTAAATACCTTTTAATACAGTGGATTTTCCGGCACCCGTTGGACCGATTAAGGCGGTTAAACGTCCAGGGTATGCTTTTAAAAATACGCTGTGTGACGAAGGCAGTTCTTTGCCTTGTTCATGCAACATAAATGTTTTAGAAAAGTCTTCGACTTCTAAAATAGGTTGAATACTCATAAGTTCATGGTCTCTTTATAACGCTGATGCCACAAGGCGTTGGGTATAAGCATCTTGCGGATCTTCTAATATTTGATCCGTTAAGCCTGTTTCAATAATGCGCCCGTACTTCATGACAATGGTGCGACCCGCTAATAGGCGAATCACCCCTAAATCATGGGTCACAACAATCATGGCCGTTTGGCTTTCACGTTGAATTTCCATAATCAAATCCAGTATGGCGGCTTGTACAGATAGATCTAAACCGGTGGTCACTTCATCTAAAAACAGCAAAGGCGGGTTAGTGGCCAAGGCTTTGGCAATTTGCACACGTTGCTGCATACCGCCAGAGAAGTTCTTTGGCATCTCATCCATACGTTCGGTCAAGACTTCGGTACGACGCAGTAATTCAATCGCTCTTTCTCTAATTTCACTATAGTTAGTTAGATTACTCATGAGTAGGCGTTCAGCAATGTTACCGCCCGCAGAAACATTGAAGTTCAAACCTAATACTGGGTTTTGATAGACCATGCCAAATCGGTGGTTACGCAAGTGACGTTTTTGCTGAGCGTTTAGGCTAAACAAATCATATTGCTTACCATCGTCAAAAAACGTCGCTTGACCTGAGGTTGGAATTTCATCAAAAAACAGGTTCTTAACCGAAGTTGATTTACCCGAACCTGACTCACCCATAATCCCTAAAATTTCACCTTTATAAAGGTCAAAACTGATATCGTGGGCCGCCACAATAGAGCCACAATGAGGGCAGATATTAGTGTTGTGTTCTGGACCCGTTGACTCAAAACACTTAGCACAACCTTTACCGTAAACCTTTGATAGATTGCGGACTTCTAATACTTTTTCGTTAGACATGTTATCCCTCCAAACCTTGCTTAACTGATCGTGCTTTTAACTGTTCATCACAGTAATCGGAATCAGAGCATTGATAGAGTTTTTCACCACTTATAGCATCCACAAATTCATCTAAGAAACTGTGATCACAGCCACAACGGTGGCAGGTACGACGCTTGTCAGTTTCGTCATCAAAGCTTTCGACACGGAAAGGTACATCATCAAACTCGAGCGGCTCGGCTAAGGTATAAGGTGGTACGGCATAAATTTTCTTTTCACGCCCAGCGCCCAATAAAATGAGGGCTCTTGAGTCATTCATTTTGGGGACATCCCAACGCGGGATAGGCGAAGAATCTATTACATAATGGCGGTTGATACGGGTTGGGTAACGATGTGAAATGGTGATTTCATCAAACTTCACAATGTCTTCGTAGAGCTTGACCAATAAGCGCGAGTAATCCGCTTCACCGTGCATGATTTTACGTTTGTCTTCCGACGGTTCAACCACCACTAAGGCATCAGGGTAGGGAACCTGCAACACAAGCACCTGATCTTCACGCAGTGCCTGTTCAGGAATACGGTGGCGAGATTGAATCAGATTCGCTTCAGAAACTTTAGTCGTGGTATCAATGCCAGGACAGGTCATTTCAATAAAGCTGCGTAAATTCACGGCATTGACTGAATCATCGGAGCCTTGGTCTATGACTTTTAAGGTGTCTTGTTTACCAATTAACGAAAGCGTTAATTGCAAACCACCTGTTCCGAAACCACGACCCATCGGCATTTCACGACTCGAATAAGGCACTTGATAACCGGGGATTGCAATGGCTTTTAAGACACTACGGCGTACTTCCTTTTTGGCGTACTCATCTAAAAATCCAAAGTTATATTCGACAGAAGCTTGTCTGAACTGAATGTCTGAAGTGTTTGCTTGATTAGGCATTGTCAGCTCCTGGGTTCTTATCGTCATGTTTATCTTGGGTGGTTCTTAAACGATCCATATCCGATTGGAAAGTGACATAGTGCGGCATTTTGTAGTGCGTACAGAAGCCCATAGAGTCGATACCATCAATGTGTAGTAATACAAACTCTGGGTCTTCTGAAGGATTAGTCGGCCCATTTTTCATGCCAGACTGTAAAGCTCGATCTAGAATCGACATTGAGATGGCTTTCACTTCGTTATGCCCAAAGCAAGCGCCGTAACCGAGACTGAAGGTCGGTTTACCGCCATCTTCTTCATCTTCGTACATGGCAACCACTTCACACTCTGTCATTAACACTTCACCGACTTCGATCAGTTCACCAGTGATAGGGTGGGGCAGCATCACCGGTAAATAGCCGACTCTAAGCTCGGCAACCGTTGGGTGAATGTCTCCATAACCCCGCATATTGGAATACGCAATGGCAAGAATAGAGCCCGTTTCAGAACGCGCCATGGTCGATAATGCAGCAGAGCGTGGTACAGGAAAAACCAGTGGCTCACGCGTAATATCAAACGGCTTTTTTTCTGCAGCCGCTTCGTCAACAGGGGGCAGCAATCCTTCTTCACGTAAGGCATCCAATACTTTTGGAAAGGTATCCGGAATATCATCATGACGATTTTCATCCAACCATTTAGCCGCCACAGCTTTAAAGGCTTCTGGTGATTCATCAAGCAATTCAGTTCGCATCAAACGCAGGGCATAATCACTGCTAGCACCTAACATTTGACCACCAGGAATATCCTTAAATGAAGCTGAAATACGACGAATAACGCGCATACTGCTGGTATCTAGGACAGGTGATTCAACGAGACGTGGTTTGGTTGAACGATAAGCACGTAAAGCAAATGATGCTTCTAGAGTATCGCCCAAGCTTTGTTTAATCGCTAAAGAGGCCAGTTTTGGGTGGAACAGGCCACCTTCAGACATAATTCGGCTATGTAAAAAATACAACTGGTTTTCAATGGTGTCTAAATCTAAGGGTTCAGCCGATTGGCCTTGACGCGTACGCACGAATTCTAATAATTTTTCAGCACCGGAGATGGCTTTACCACCGCCTTTAATTGCAACGTAACCCATTAGTTTAGATCCTCATTTTGAGTCGTTTCGATGAGCTCAATTTTAGTGGTGCGTGGTAGTCCCATAATTTGAGTGTCATCCACTAAAATACAGTCAATCCCTAACGGAAAAGCGGAACACCATTCATTACGCTGTTCTAACCAGGCCTGGTCAATCCCAGAAACAGACACTTGAGTCTCACCATTGACACCTGGCCCAGTTAATTTCAGACGAATATCGCCGTGATGAGTATCTAATTTAGAGACTTTTAAAATGATCGTCGTCGCAAAATCAGGTGACGATAGAGTCCCTAGTTTTGGTTGGAAGCTAATGGCTTTAGCGCCATCACATAATGCATAATGTGCTTGTTCAGAATGCACGTTCTGAGCTTGTAATAGCGGCCAGTGGTCATCCTTTAGTAATCCGTCCACATCGGCTAAAGAGACTTCACCATCCAGTAAGGTTGCCAAAACCGCTAAATAGACAGGGCTGTTTTCTAGCCACTTTGTCCAATTCTCTAATTGGCCAGGGCGAGAGAGGGCTTGCATCAGACTATTAAACAGAGCTTGTTGCGTGTCTGCTAACCAAATAGGGTTGACGTGTGCACCGAGTAAGTCTTGTTTAAGCACTTTTATCCTCCTTATTTTCTTCGTTAGTTGCCCCTAGCAATGAGAAATCAACGGCTGTTGAACCCAACATGGCTTTACGTGTCAGCGCTTCTTTTTTAAACTGAAAGTCGCCCATTTCAACTAGGTCAGCCAGTTTGCAACACGCCATTAAGTCATTTTCCAAAATGGCATCACAGACCGCAAACAGAGATGCTAAGTTCTCATCGTCATCCATTAGCTGAGCCGCACCTTCAAAGGTATTGCCTTGTTTATCGGTTAAAGCGACCCAACTGGTTGCGATTGGAATTTCGCCTAAAAAATAAGGTTCATGCATTGCAGTATCTTTGGTTTGTAATACGCCAAGTCCTGATTGTGGAATGGACTTATAAGACACGTCGTATTCATGAATAACGGAATCAATTACCGCTTTAACTTCATCTACGGGAACCAACTTTAATGCACGAATCCATAGGCTGCGAGGTATTTTGCAACAAGTTCTATTCATTTTGGATTCCTTTTAAAGTGTTTTGTTACGTAGCTTCTGTGAGAAAAATTCAAGCACGACTACTGTGATAAAAATGATTAATAAAATAGTGGCAACATGGTCGTAATCGAATAGATCCCAACGACCTTTTAGTTCCATACCAATCCCACCTGCGCCCACAATACCGAGCACAGTTGCTGTACGGATATTGCGTTCAAAAATATATTGAATATAAGCAATCCAGGCAGGTAATACGTGTGGGAAGACCGCATAACGTAAAACTTTAAGTGAGTTAGCACCTGCTGAACTCAGCGCCATTTGCGGGCCTTTAGGCGCATTTTCAATTTCATCGGCAAAGAATTTACCTAATACCCCTGAGGTATGAATCGCTAATGCTAAGACACCCGCAATCGGACCAAAGCCATAGATAAGCACTAAAAATAGCGCCACAATCAGTTCAGGCATTGAGCGATGGAAGCTTAACCAACCACGTGCGATTTGATAAACAATCGGGTGTGGTGAGTAATTACGCGCCGCCAAAATACCTAAAGGCAATGAGATAATGATAGAAATCATGGTGCCCCAGAAGCCCATTTCAATGGTTTCCCACAT
Organism: Thiomicrorhabdus arctica DSM 13458; assembly: GCF_000381085.1. Classification (GTDB taxonomy): domain Bacteria; phylum Pseudomonadota; class Gammaproteobacteria; order Thiomicrospirales; family Thiomicrospiraceae; genus Thiomicrorhabdus; species Thiomicrorhabdus arctica. Next base: position 428,958 of record NZ_KB905899.1, read on the forward strand.
CATCCAAAGCACTTTTTTTAAGTAACCAATAGGTTCAACTAAGTATTCGGCTTTCTCTTCTGTCCAACTGTCGGTGTCTACATCATATTCACGAGAAACGCCTTCCTCGACATAAGAAAACCATGGTAAATGTTGTAGGTCAACGCCTTCAAGACGGCTTAGTTCAGTACGAGCTGAAAACTGAATTGGAAAGGCTTGGCGACCAAACTTAGACACGCCATTTAATACATTAGAATCGCCAATGCCTACGGCAGACAGAACGGCTTTACTTGTTTCGACAGCTGCTCTATCCATCTCGGTATTGTGTCCAGACCAAGCGAGGAGTACAAAGGCGAAAAATAAAAATAGGATGGTTTTTGGCGTAATCGCTTGATAGGTTTGCCATTCACGCCAATCACGTTTTTTATTGATTTGAGAGACTGTATTCATGCGACGGCTTCCTTAATATCAACGAGGAGTGGTCGAGTTGGCTTTTCAACTGGTTCAGCCTGTTGTTTTTCTAAATTGTCATGCTCAATTTCATATAGTCTTCTTTGTACATCGGCATCCATGGCAGAAGGTGGGCCATCAAAAAAGACTTCGCCATCACGTAATGCAATGATTCGGTCAGCAAACTCTAAGGCATAGTCCATCTGATGCAAGGTACAAAGCACGGTTGCCCCATTAGTTTGAGCGGCTGTTTTAAGACTGTTTAACACGCTACGACTCATAGTAGGGTCTAAGCTGGCAACGGGTTCATCCGCTAATACCAATTTAGGGCTGGCCATAAATGCACGTGCAATGGCCACACGTTGTTGCTGTCCGCCTGAAAGTTCAGACGCGCGACGCATCAGATGTTTCTCTTTCAGGCCCACTTCGCTTAACAGTTCGTAAGCACGCCGTTGATCTTTAATAGGGAAAGACTTAACCATGCTTCGCCAGAATCCCGCTAAAGGTAAAATACCGGTTAGCACATTGTGTAATACACTTAAACGCGGCACTAAATACAATTGTTGGTGAATCATGCTCACGCTACGCTGAATCATTTGTAGGTTTTTCTTAGTTAATAATTCACCGTCTAAAATGATCTTTCCAGAAGTCGGTTCAACTAAACCATTAACCATATTCATTAAGGTTGATTTACCCGCACCAGATGGCCCAAGCAGCACACAAAATTCGCCTTGTTTAAGCTGTACGGAAACATCTTTTACGGCCTGCGTCCCATCAGGGTAAATGCGGCTGACATGGTCAAAAATTAACATGGTTTTTTCTCCAAAAATAAAGATCTTTGCAAACTGACCTGGTAAAGCTGGTTTGCAAAGATCTCTTAAAAGCACCTCAAAAATTTGAGGTGCAATTAAAATAGGTTGAGACCTCATGCAAAGGTCTCAGATTAAAAATTAACGCTGACCTGCTTTTTCAATCATTTCTGCTTTCACTGTATCTGTGACAGTATTTAGTTTTTTCAAAGCATCAAAGATTTTTTGCTCATCAAAGTGAGTGTCATAACGATCCACTTTTTTACCGCCGTAACCACGGATTTTTGAAGGGTCAATCTTGGTGTGAATTTCACCAAATGCTTTACGAAGTTCTGCTTTTAACTCAGACGTTAAACCTTTGTTCATGGCGAGAGGAGGGTTAGGGATTGGCTGAGACTTAGCTAAAGGCATAAATTTAGCTGGATCAATCGCGCCTTTTTTAGCGGCTTTAGCAAAAGAGTTATATGAAGAGGCTGCTGCATCTACTTTTCCTGCTGATAATGCGGCTAAAGAAGCTGAGTGAGAGCCTGAAATAATGACTTTCTTAAGGTCTTTAACAGGATCAACCTTGGCTGCAATTAACATGGCAACTGGGAAGTTGAATGAAGACGTTGAGTTTGGGCTACCGAATGCCATGCTTTTACCCTTAAGGTCTGAAAGCGTTTTGATGCCACTGTCTTTACGGACGAAAATACCAGAGTAGTAAGATGCGTCACCTTTTTTAACGTCAACCGCTAAAAGATCAACACCACATTTTTCGTTTGCTTGACCGTAAGTAACGGCACCAAACCAAGCGATATCCGCTTTATCGTTACACATACCTTCAACCACGGCCGCATAGCTTGCGCCTGCTTTTATATCAAAGTGAATGCCATAGTTATCCGTGATTCCTTGGAATACTGGGCCGTAATCTTTAGTGATATCGTTTGTGCCTGTATCAGCAGGAACCATAAGGACACGTAATGGATGCTCTTTTGATCCATCAGGAAGTGCGAAAGCGACTAGAGGCGTTAAAGTAACGGCTGTAACTGCTGCTAAGAACAAGTTCTTAAGTTTCATTGGTCTTTCTCCAAAAATATAAAAAATAAAGTTAAAAAATTAAATAAAACGTTTAAACAATCCAGCCAAAAGAGTGATTAGACGGATTGCGTAAAGGTCTCAAGGTTGATTTTTAGGGTTCATTAAAATCTCAAGTTGAATCATGTCGGACCTAAACCGAGTGATGGAGTATTCGATTCTTCTGCCTGTTTTTGTATCTTCGTTAATTGTTTTCACTTTCAAGATAGGTTGGCTATTTGCCAAACCCAGTCTGAAACCGTCTTCTGCATTTGGCATTGCTGAAGAAACTAAGCTTGAAATTCTTTTTGCTTGAATGCCACACTCTGTTTTTAGAAATGCGCCTAATGAACCCGATTCATATTTATCTAATGCCGTTGGGCAAATATCTTTTGGTAGAAAGTGGCTAATTAATGCGGCTGCTTTGCCTTCAACCTTTCTAAGCGTGTCAATTTGAAAGACTTCTTCGCCATTCTTTAATTGCAATTTTTCGGCAACCCCACCACAAGCGGCAATGACCTTTTTATCCCAAAGAATGCTTTCAACCTGTAAATTATTAGCCTCTACAGATTCCGTAAAACGCTCATAGCCTTTGATGCGGTAGGCCAATCTTTTTTCGGCAATAAAAGTGCCGAATCCATGACGTTTTTCTAAAATACCTTGCTTAACAAGCTCTTCAACCGCTCTGCGAACGGTGTGACGATTAACCCCAAATTTATCAGTCAGGATTTTTTCTGATAGATACAAATCACCAGGCTCAAAGACATCTTGAATATCCGCCTCAATCGCATTGGCAATTTGTGTGTAAATTTTTTCTGGGCTGTATCGATCAATCATTTCACTTGTCTAGATGTCTAAAACTGTTGCTAAGTTTAGATAAGGTAAATGTCTACCAACGGTCAGTTTTGTGAAGGTTTTGTTGCGGATGTCGACATCCATCAAACAGTCATCGTATGAAAGTAGTTGGATAAGGCGTTAAGAAGGTTTGAAAACAAATTGGGACAGGGTTATGCTTGACGCTAATTTACAATTAGATATTGAGTGGTGGGTGTATCGTGTTTTGATTAACAGACCGATATAGCTAAAAGCCCGCCACAAGTTACCATACCCTGTAAGAGAGTATAAATGCCTGGTAAGCGTGGTGTTTATCCAGAGAAAAGGGGTTTGACGCCTTTTTTATAGTGTCAACTTGGATCGGCCGGATAATTAAACCGCCAAATGAATAGAGAGTGAGACTTAAAACATGAGAGAGACTCCTGAATTACCACCGTTGCCAGAGCGGTTTGAATCTTTGATATGGGAGTGTTTAAAAACACGGCAAACCATCAGTGAATATCAGTTAATGCGCTATTTAGCAGAGGAAGGGTTAACAGAGTTTAAACCTGATCTGGACCCATTAATCATGTTCCGCGCTCACTTTTTACTGTTTCATCTACTGTATCGTTTGCAAGATCACTGGATTTTAGAAAGTCGCGGTTGGCTGAGCATTTATACGACGGATATTCACCTGAAAGCAATGGACAGTGTTATGAGCTCACAAGAGGGTTCTGGACAAGAGTTGTTTCAAGATGATCCTGTGAAATCTTATTATCTAGATTACAGTGAGTTTTTAAACACCCAAGAAGAGGACGTACTGAGTTTATTAGACGATTTCTGGCGCAAGATGGCAGGGAGTCCTATTCACGCCATTGGTCCAGAAGACAGATTACAAGCCCAGCAAAGACTCGGTTTGGAAGGTCAGACACTGTCTATGCAAAGCGTAAAAGTGCAATTCCGTACTTTGTGTCAGTTACATCATCCCGATAAGGGTGGTGATCCTCTGGTATTTAGACAGATTTGTGATGCCAAAGAGCTTTTAATCCAGAGTTTGAAAGTCATGTAGAAACGATGTATCTTTTTCACTTAACGTTTTAATGGATTTTAAAACTTAAAGCTCGCAAGAAGTGACCAGGCCTGGTTAGTTCTTGCGGGCTTTTTTGTGTCTGCTGATTTACTTTAACCCCATCTATAAAATGACCAGGCCTGGTAAGTTATATTTAGAATCAGTGTATTACATTAAATCAGCTGTAAAAAGTTAGCTGCGGGGAAAAAGTAACCAAGTAAATCTGATTCGAACTCATAACACTGTCTAGACAATATGAACAAATATGACCATTTTATTGAGATGGGCAAAAGTCGTTATCTTAAGTGTTACATTACTAACATAAAATTGTTTTTTTGTACAAACCACCGAGTTAAGGTGGTTTGGAACAAAGCCCAAAAGGCGCATGGTTTTAATGCAAAGTAGGCGCGGCCGCGGGTAAGGGTTCGTTATTCACAGGGAGAATGTCATGGATGTCAGTAAACGTCATACGGTATTAATGGCCGGTTTTATCGGTAATGTCGTCGAGTGGTATGACTTTGCGCTGTATGGCTACATGGCCGGAATCCTTTCTACGTTGTTCTTCCCCGGCATTGATCCGCTCACCTCTTTGATCGCTACCTACGGTGTATTTGCGGCCGGTTTCTTGATGCGACCTTTGGGCGCGGGCTTATTTGGCTGGCTGGGTGATACGGTGGGGCGTACCAAGACCATGCTGATTTCCGTCTCGATGATGGCCGTACCCACGGTGGCGTTGGGTTGCCTGCCAACTTATGAGACCGTCGGTATCTGGGCGCCGGTTCTGCTGGTGGTCATCCGTCTGATCCAAGGGTTGTCGGTCGGTGGTGAATTCAGTAGTTCCGTGGCCTACCTGGTGGAATCGGCGCCGGATGGCAAGCGTGGATTCTCCGGGAGCTGGGCCAATACCGGCAGCATGGTCGGTATGTTACTGGGGGCCGGTATTGCCGCCGCAACGACCAGCTTTCTGTCCGATGCCACCGTGCAGGACTGGGGTTGGCGGCTGCCGTTTCTGGTTGGCGGCGTGATCGGCGGTATCGCTATCCTGATGCGACGCAATCTACCGGAATCGGAGCATTTCAAGCGCCACCACCGTGTTCGTGGCGAGACCTCTCCGCTGTTACAGGCGTTCACCACGGATCGACTAAAGATGATTCAGGCCATCCTATTTGCATCCGCCTATGGCGTGATTTTCTACCTTCCGTTAGTGTATTTGCCTGAGTGGCTACATTCCCAGGCCGGGATGCCGCTCCATACCGCTTTGCAGATCAACACCGCCGCCACCGCGCTACTGCTGATCCTGGTGCCATTTATGGGGATGATCAGTGATCGCCTGATACGCAGAACACATTTCATCGCCGGGGCGATGCTCGTGATGACACTGGCTTCTTACCCTCTCTACACATTGTTGGCAAGTAACGGATACTGGGGCGCTATTGTGGTGCAGTTTGCTCTGGTGATCTTACTGGCCGTTCCGCTGGGCGCTGCGCCAGCCATGTTTGTCGAGCTGTTTCCAGCGCGGGATCGATTGTCTGGCTATTCGGTAGCCTATAACCTTGGACTGGGCGTTGTCGGCGGTGCCACACCGATGTTAGCCACCTGGATGATTAAAGTCAGCGGTGTTTCTGCCGCACCTGCTGCGCTGCTAGCGGTGGCCGCAGCGCTCGCTTTTGTGGTCGTCTTGTGGATCAAGGATGGCAGTCGAGAACCGCTACCAGAGTGATCCAATTGCCGATGATTCAATCAACTCCGCTTTGAAGGTAAAGGGGGCTTCGCTCTGACCCTTTTTCTCGTAAAGTAAATAGCTGGGATATGGGTAAACGTAATGATACAAAGCTTGTTTCAACAGCGCTTAATATAGCGCTTAAAAATAAACATCCAAACCAGTAGGTGTTATTACACTCAGATAAAGGGTCTACTTATTGATCTGATGCTTACGTAGCATTGTTTAAACGTAATGGAATAATACAAAGTATGAGTAGAACGGCAGAATGCCGTAAGACTGCCGAAAACTTTTTAGCACCTTGAAATCAGAGTGGGTCTAGCAGACAAGCTACTTAACAAGAGAAGAAGTTCAAAGCAGCATATTTGAATATATTGAAGTCTTTGATAACAAGATATTGCAAGATAGGAAGGCATTCATATATCCATTATGAATCGCCTTCAAATTACGAAATGGTTTTTTACGAAAAAGTCTAACTGGCCAGTTTATTGAGGGAGCTTCACTTTGCCCCTTTTTCTCAAATGCTGAACATTATTAAGCTGTTAAGTTAATATTGTTACCAACGGCCCCTAACATTGGAGGCGCGCTATTAACTGGCGTCGTAGGATTTGTTGCATTCACCGTATTAGCTACTTTAACAGCATCATCCTTATCATTATCAGCATCCGGCTTATTGCCTTCAACTTTACCTTCTGTCTTGTTAGTGTTAAAGATCGCTTGCTGAGAAAGCGTATTTATACTTGATGAAATATCCATTCTAATTTCCTCTTCATTACTTAACGGGTTGAAAATAACTTTCAACTTTAATCATAGGCTTAAATAGAATGACAAATCTTAAGACAGTATGAACTTTTAATTTGATTCTAAGCTAACCCTTTTTTTTCAGGTTTTGGGCAGGTTTGTGATGTCAAAGAGGTTTTGGTTGAGAGTTTTCAGGCGTTGTAGAAACCACTCGTCTTTTTCGCTTCGTGTTTTAATTAGCTTAAAACCTAAAACCAAAAGCCCGCAAGAAATGACCAGGCCTGGTCGTTTGGTATTTTTCTATTAAACTTATTCGTAAACTAACGACTTTCTGGTTATAGTGATTTATAAATATTGTTTATATGGTTTACGTAGTGATTTAGTAAACCTAAACCATTGCAGGTCGAAGAGTGGCGAAAAAACTAAAGATGGTTCACCGAAAAAATCAACAAAGGGTAGTGAGGTTCCCCCACAAAACTGGACACTAAATATTACCATTTAGGAGTCCCAAAACAGTCTAGTTTATTGGGGGAACTTCACTTTGACCACTTTTCTGAATTATTAAAGATGAGAGTAGTAAATTGTTTGACGTGAGACTAAATCAACCCAACGAAAATATTTCAATACACATTGTGGATATTAAAACTGTTTCAAAGCCTCTTGAAGATTATTTGGATGCACATTTTATTAGTATTTGTGAAGGAAGTTCAGGCAGTGTTTTATCAGATGTAAAGCAGGTTGTAAGTGAGTTTCTTAAAACAAAAGACGAAAGAACTAAAATGGGAGCAACAGCAGAGTTTTTTTTGCATCTGTATTTAATTAGCTCTGGATTTAAGCAAGAATGTTTATTCTTGAACCTCGAAGAAGGGTCAATAAAAAAAGGATTTGATGGGTATTATTCTTTCAATAATGAAGAATTCATAATGGAGAGCAAATCAGGTTCAAGTACAACACTTACTATTAGTCATAGTGGAAAAATTAAAGAGGCGTATAAGGATTTATCAGACAACCTGTCAGGTAGAAGTGTAAAGAGTAATAATAATCCTTGGAAAAATGCATACAATCATGCATCCCATGCTGATGTAGCTACAGATCTAAACATCCGAAAAAATATAAAAGCGTTATCAGATAACTATGATAAATCGGTGTTTTCAGAGATAAAAGATTTTAATGTCATTCCTGCTTCCACAGTTTTTTTACAAAACATATGGAAAGATGATTTCTCTAAAGATATTATTCAAAAATTAATAGAGTTGAGCACTAAATTTGAATTTAAGAAACTACATGTTATTTGTATAACAAAAACATCTTTAGATTTGTTTCAAAAATATTTAGATAAGTGAGCTAAAAATGGAACAAATTGAAAAAACCGCTTTAACATCAATTAATAAGAATTCATCATTTAATGAGATTTTCAAAAAATTAACATTAGATAATCAGCTAATAGGTGAAGAAAAAACCTATATTTTGAGCTGTGCTATTATCTTTTTAAGGCAATATCAAAACAATAAAAATTATACTAGTTATGCTGAATTAGCTTATTACATTATTTTAAAATACTCATTTAGGTATGAAGATTTTGAACCTCTATACGAGATGGCTACAAATTTCGGTTTCTATCCTATATCAAAGTATATTCTTGAAAAAAACTTACTAAAAAACAAAAATATTGATGATGTAATTATTAACTTAAATTTAGATAATTTTAAACATAATAGTTACATAGAGACCTATGAACAAAAAATACAAAGAAAAAAAATACTTATAAGTAATGCTAATGAACAAAGCTATATTGCTCCAACCTCATATGGTAAAAGTTCAATTATTCTTGAGTATTTGATATCAAATCAAGCTATAAAACGAATAGGCATAATAGTACCTACGAAGTCTCTTTTAGCTCAGACATATAAATTACTAAAAGGGGCAGGTTTAAATAAAAGAATTATCATTCATGATGAGATGTACGAGAATGATGATTCATTTGTTGCGGTGTTTACACAAGAGCGTGCATTAAGATTAATCAATAAAAATGATATATTTTTTGATTTATTGTTTATAGATGAAGCTCATAATTTATATGATAAAACACCTCGAAGTATTTTGTTATCAAGGTTGATAAATAAAAATAGAGCGTTAAATACGAATCAAAAAGTTATTTATTTATCACCACTAATCATGGATAGTAATAACTTAAAGCAGTCAAATCAACAAGATATCCAAGAACAAAGAATTAACTTCAATATTAAAGAACCTGATATATACGAATATAGACTCAATGATGAGGTATTTAAATACAATAGGTTTGTAAATGAATTTTATTTTGTAACTAAATATAAAAATCAGATTGAATACATAAATGAACATGCACAAAAAAAGAATTTTTTTTATATACGTTCACCTAAAAAAATTGAAGAATTTGCCAAAACTCTGAGTTATAAAGTTGATGTTAATAATGAAAAGTTAAATGAGTTATCGAAGATACTTGAAGATAATATACATAAAGACTTTTACTGTGTGGATTTCGTAAAAAAAGGATTTCTTTATATTCATGGTAAAGTTCCAGAATTAATTAAAGAGTATTTAGAGTATAAGTTTAAAGAGCTTAGTGAGTTAAAGTACATTATTGCTAATACTGTCATATTAGAAGGGATTAACCTGCCAATTGACACTATATTTATTTTAAATACACATTCTTTGTATGCTAAAGAGCTAACAAACTTAATCGGAAGAGCTAATAGGTTAAATGAGGTTTTTAAAAATAAAAACACTCTAAATAAGTTAGTCCCTAAAATTCATTTTATAAATTCCAATAAATATAACCGTAAAAAAAGCAATATGTCGAACAAGATTATGCTTCTACGCAGCAGAGTTTTTAAAGATAAAATTAGAAATCCAACACTGGAAGCATTTGATTTCGATAGGTTAAAACCTATAGAGAAACTTAAATCTTTAGTGGTCAAAGAGGAGGAGGATTTCATAATTAACGAAGCCAAAAATGAATTTGACCAGATAAAAAAATATTTAATTGAAGTCGGGATTTATAACCTTTATGCCAATGGTGCTTTAATTGTTGAACATCTTATTAGTACGATAGACAGTATCAAAACCGATAAAGGTGGTTGGGATAAGCAAGGAATGATTGACAAAATTTTTCTATTGTTTATTAAGGGGATAGAAAACAACATAATTGAATTTGAATTTAAAAGACTATTGAGCTCTGAAGCAAGAAGTTACTATGAAATGCATATAAGCAACTCACATAAATACTCTCTCAATACAAATATTATCAAAACGTTCGAATACTTCTCGCGCAAGAAAAACACGCCTTCTGGTCAGGAGTTTTATGTAGGTAGTACATATGGTGAAATATCTAGATCAACGGAGATTCATCCAAATTCAAGTAATGAAGTTTATGTAAATCTTTCTTATAAAACCGATAAGGAGCTAATAAACTTAGCAATTGTAAAGTTAAAGATTGAAGACGATTTTGTTAGTTTCCAGTTGAACAAGTTCATTACAATGATGTATGACTTCGATTTAATTGATGACAACCAATATAACTTATACATATATGGAACTACTGACATATCAAAGTCAACCTTAAGAAAAATTGGACTTAGTGGTAGTTTAATATCAAGGCTAGAAGAGGCTGGTCAATTAGAGAATATCTCTGTTGATAAGTTTAATAATGTTAGTGTTAATGTTGAATTTGAAGAGTATAAAAAATCTGTTGATGATTTTTCTAAGTTTGAAATAAATAAATTTTTATAAAAAACGAGTAATTGGGTCAGAATAAAATCAAATTAATTTGATCCTGCGCTCACATTACTTTGTAAGACCACGGGACATACCAGGCCTGGTCATTTTCGTCATAAAAGACTCAACGAGTGAGTCCTTTCATTCAGCTTTTATCTGTTTTTTATGCATTTCAAATTAAATCATCTTCTCTGATGACTCTAATCCTATTATGATGTGTGCTATGCCTATTTTATTTACGAAAGGATTGTTTTGATGAACTTGATCGATATTGCTAAAAGCCGTTATGCCACCAAGAAGTTTGATGCCTCTAAAAGAATTACAGATGAGTTGTTTGAACAGATTAAGGGGTTATTGCGATTCAGTCCTTCAAGTACGAACTCTCAGCCGTGGCATTTTGTGATTGCGGATAAGCCTGCAACCAAAAAACGTATGAGTAAAGGTACACAAGGCGCTTACAGTGCTAACGAACCTAAGGTGTTGGATGCGTCTCATGTTATTTTGTTTTGCGTTAAAACAGAGATGAGTGATGACTACCTTTTGCATCTGCTCGAGAATGAAGACAAAGACGGACGTTTTCCAAACCCTGAAAGCAAAGAGATGGTCAAAAAGGTTCGTGCTTTTTATGCGGACTTGCATCGAAAAGAGTTGAATGATGCTCAAAGTTGGATGGAGAAACAAGTTTATTTGAATTTGGGTACGGTCTTGTTGGGTGCAGGTGTTTTAGGGTTAGATGCGGTGCCAATTGAAGGCGTGGATGTTGACGTATTAGATGCAGAGTTCGGTTTGACTGACCAAGGCTATAGAGCGGTTGCGCTTGTGGCTTTAGGCTATCGAGCGGAAGATGACTTTAATGCAACGCTGCCAAAATCGAGGCTAGCAGAAGATGAGATATTTACGGTTTTAAAATAATTCGTGAATATTTTGAGCCATTGGGATCAGAGTAACGTTAAATCAATTTGACCCTACGCCCACATGTTTTTTTAAAGCCGCAGGACATGCCCTACGCCCACATGGTTGTGTAAAGCCGCAAGGACATACCAGGCCTGGTTGTTTTGCACTCACAAAAAAGCCCGCGCGATGCGGGCTTTTTTGTGGAAGGACTATAGTTTAGAGAAATATCCCTTTAAGTAATCAATCAGTAGTCTTAGTTTTTTAGACTCGGCATTGCCGGGTGGAAAGACTCCATAGACATTAATGTCTTTCAGTGTGTAGTCATCCAGCACGGATATCAAAGTGCCCCGCTGAATTTTGGGTTTGGCGTCATATATTGGAATTTGAGCTAACCCGTGACCCCCTTCAACAAAGGCGGTTTTTGCGGCGGCATTATTGGTTTTAATGGTGCCTTTTAGTTCAATCGAGTAAGAGCGTGTGCCTTTTGTCAGTTCTAGGTGATCTGAGCTTAATTTGTATAAAACCCACTGATGTTTATGAAGTTCTGTTGGCTTTTTGGGGAGTCCGTATTTTTCAAAATAACGGGGTGAACCGCAAAGGCAGGTTTTTAAGGTTGAGAGTTTGGTGGCTTGCAGTCCTGAGTCGGGCAGTGATGCACCTCGAATCGCTAAATCAATGCCTTCTTTCATGATATCGACGACTTCATCGGTGAACATGACATCAAGCTCAATTTTAGGATAGAGCGCTCGAAATTCATTGAGGGCAGGCACTATGATCTGTAGACCGATATTGACTGGACAAGTGATTTTTAACAAGCCGGTAGGGTCATGTTTAAGATTTTCAATTTTCTGATTCGCGGCAGAGGCTTGCTCGGCGATCACGCGACAATGTTGATAATAGGCTCGACCTGCTTCGGTGAGTGAGATTGTTCGGGTTGAGCGATTGAGTAACTTTATCTTAAGGTGTGCTTCCAGCTTTTTTATATGGTAACTGACCACGGCACGAGACAACCCCATATGCTTGGCCGCTCCGCTTAATGTTCCTTGCTCGATGACTTGAGAAAAGACCACCATACTTTTCAGTTGTTCAAAAGGCATCTCCATAAGGTCATCTCACTGTTTAAGGTTGTATTTAAAAGGTTGTATTGAAAGATTGTATCAATTGTTGTTACAAAGAAGTCAATTTTGTCTGCATTGTTTGATTGGGTTTGTTTCGTTAGACTGCTCTACAAGATGAAATCAAACGTAAGAACTTAAAACCAAAGAGGTCTCAAATGAACACTAAAAAAATATTAATGGTATTAACGTCACATGCTGATTTAGGTAACACGGGTGAAAAAACAGGCTTTTGGATCGAAGAGTTTGCGACACCGTATTATGCATTTAAAGATGCTGGCGTAGACGTCGTATTGGCTTCACCAGCCGGCGGTCAACCGCCAATTGATCCTAAGAGTGAGTTAGAGGGATTTCAAACCACTGCAACAGCTCGTTATTATGCGGACAGTGAGACTCAAAAAGTCGTCGCGAATACTATTGAATTAACGCAGGTTAATGTGGATGAGTTTGATGCTGTTTTCTACCCTGGTGGACACGGTCCTTTATGGGATTTAACAGAGAACAACGATTCTATTCAATTAATCGAACAATTTCTGGCGGCGAATAAACCTGTCGCGGCGGTATGCCATGCTCCGGCGGCCTTGTTAAATGTAAAGGACAGTGCGGGTGAGTATGTTGTTAAAGGTAAAGCGGTTTCAGGCTTTACAAACGGCGAAGAAGCCGCGGTGGAACTAACGGATATAGTGCCTTTTTTACTGGAAGATGAATTAATCAAACGCGGGGGTGATTATCAAAAGGTCGATGATTGGCATGCCTTTGCGGTGCAAGATGGACTGATCATTACGGGACAAAACCCACAAAGTTCAGAATTGGTCGCACAAAAGCTACTGAGTCAATTAAACGCTTAATTTTAATTTTATTGTGAGGTTTTTCCTATGTTAAATTTTAGTTTCCATAACCCGACAAAAATTCATTTTGGCGAAAATCAAATTCAGTTGATTGCCGGTGAAATTCCGACTCATGCAAAGGTTTTAGTGATTTATGGGGGCGGCTCCATTAAACAGAATGGGGTCTACGATCAAGTTGTTAATGCCTTAGCCGAGCATACTTGGTTTGAGTTTTCAGGTATTGAACCGAATCCTAAATATGCTACGTTGATGAAAGCGCAAGCCATTATTCAACAAGAAGGGATTGATTATTTGTTGGCCGTGGGCGGCGGATCAGTGGTGGACGGCGCGAAATTTATTGCCGCCGCTGCACTGTATGAAGGGGAGGATCCTTGGGATATTCTTGCGAAACAACACCCTGTAAAACAAGCACTGCCGATTGGTGTGGTCTTAACCTTACCTGCAACGGGGTCTGAAAGTAATATTGGATCGGTCGTCACGCGTGATGGTCATAAATTACCGTTTCAAAGCCCTTTTGTGCGTCCACAATTTGCCGTGTTAGACCCTAAAGTGACGTTGTCATTGTCTGAGCGCCAGATCAGTAACGGTGTGGTGGATGCGTTTGTGCATACTCTGGAACAATATTTGACCTACAGCGTGAATGGCAAGGTGCAAGATCGTTTTGCAGAAGGTTTGTTACAAACGTTAATTGAAGAGGGCCCTAAAGCCTTACAGCCTGCGACCAAAGAAGATTTGGACATACGCGCAAATATTATGTGGTCAGCCACCATGGCGTTAAATGGCCTGATTGGTTCGGGTGTTCCGCAGGATTGGTCGACCCACATGATTGGCCATGAATTAACGGGGCGTTTTGGCATTGACCATGCAAGAACCTTATCCATTATTTTGCCCGCTGTGATGAAAGTTAAACGTGAACAAAAGCGTGAAAAATTAGTCCAATTTGCAGAACGTGTTTGGCATTTAAGTGAAGGCAGCGATGAGCTTAAAATTGATAAAGCCATTGAATTAACAGAAGCGTTTTTTCAACGCATGGGTGTCCCCACGCGACTGTCTGAAGTGGATGTCACCCAAGAGGATATTGATGGACTGATAGAGAAGCTTGAGCAACATGGCATGACTCAGCTGGGTGAACACGGAGACATTACGTTAGACGTCAGCCGTACCATCTACGAAAAAGCGTTGTAAGTTGCGTATAAACCATTGAAAACAAGGAGTTTATGATGACCCAAACACGACACGCGAACAGACAGATATTATTGGCGTCGCGTCCACATGGTGCACCCACCACTGAAAACTTTAAAATGCGACAAACTGACACGCCAAAACCGAACCGCGGAGAAGTTTTGTTACGAACGGTCTTTCTTTCACTTGATCCCTATATGAGGGGTCGCATGAGTGATGCTAAATCCTATGCAGAACCTGTGGCATTAAATGCCGTTATGGTCGGCGGCACGGTTTGTCGGGTAGAAGAGTCCAACCATGCGGATTATCAAGAAGGCGACTGGGTTGTCTCTTTCAATGGATGGCAAGACTACAACATCTCTGATGGCGTGGGCTTACTTAAGTTGGATAGCGATATGGCAAACCCATCCTCAGCGTTAGGTGTGTTAGGCATGCCGGGTTTAACGGCGTATATGGGCTTATTGGATATTGGACAGCCACAGGCTGGCGAAACGGTTGTCGTCGCCGCTGCGACGGGTGCCGTGGGCAGTTTAGTTGGACAGATTGCCAAACTAAAAGGCTGTAAAGTGATTGGTATAGCTGGTGGGGCTGAAAAATGTCAGTATGCCGTTGAAACACTTGGATTCGATGCCTGTTTAGACCATCACTCAGATGACTTAGCGGTGCAACTTGCCAGTGCGTGCGTTGAGGGCATTGATGTCTATTTTGAGAATGTGGGGGGGAAGGTATTTGATGCCGTTTTCCCACTGCTGAATACAAAAGCGCGTATCCCGTTATGTGGTCTTGTTTCACAATACAATGCCACAGAATTACCTGCTGGGCCTGATTGTATGTCCGCTTTAATGGGAACCATATTAATTAAGCGTATGAAAATGCAAGGTTTTATTGTGTTTGATGATTATGGTGATCGTTATAATGAGTTTAAGGAAGTGATGGTGAAGTGGCTTGATGAAGGCAAAATTCAACACAAAGAGCATAGGGTGGAAGGGTTAGACAGTGCCGTCCCATCCTTTATCGGACTGCTTGAAGGCAAGAATTTTGGTAAATTGGTCGTTCGCGTTGGGCCAGACAGCCTCGCATAAAATGAATCTACTGAAAAAGGAAAACTAGCCTTTTTTAAAAGTTCTTAAAACCAAAAGCCCGCAAGAGGTGACCAGGCCTGGTCGTTTCTTGCGGGCTTTTTTTGCTTTTAGAGTTGGATGAAAGAGTGCAAGCGAACGCTTCACTTTCTTCTTTTACTTAAACTCATACTCAAGTTGTAATCGTGCCGTTCCATTTTCAGTTGCTTTGGTTAATCCAAATAAATAGGCGGTGTTGTATTTAATATTGCCAATTTTTCCAAAGAGTGCAGGGCCTACCTTATGAGATTGCTGCGAAGCGGGTAGCCATTTATCCCAAGCACCCACTTCACCAAAGCCTTGAACGCCAAACTCAAGCGCTTTCTTTAATCGGTATTTTGCTTGCAACTGGTATTGACCTACGACTTCGTTCGCGGCAGGGTTATTGCCACCAAACTTCGCTTCAAAAAGAAGGTTAGCGTTATATTGCATTTTTCCTGAATTTATTTGAAACAGTGGGCCTACCTTAAATTCGGATGGATCTTCGCCATTCGAGGGCAGTTCAAGCTCGGTAATAAGACCAATGTCGATTGGGTATTGCCCCGTTTGAGTCAATTGAAACTTATTCTCAAACTCAAGTACATTCTGTGCCGGTTTCCCATTTTCTTTTTCAGATTTAAGATAGAGCTCTGAAAACCATTTTTCACTGACGCCATATCCAAAACCAAGACTGGTCACATTTTGTTTTTGATCGGGTGAGGTATCCGTTCGGCCACTTGTGCCATATTTGAAGTCTATTTCAAATTCACCTTCTTCAACGTTAGGTGTATAGACATAGTCGGCGGCGCCTGCAAAAGAGGCATTTGAATGCATCACGCCTAAAGACAAAAATAGAGTGGCTGTTGGTTTTAGAAAATTTTTCATGACATTGCGTCCTTGCGTGTTAAACGTTTATTTTGGTGATTTAACCACTTGATGGCAAAAAATATGGTGAGCAGCGTGACAACATAAAACACCACTTGGATTCCATCTGGTCTTGCGTTATAGCCTAAAAGCGTTTGTAAAAAACTCCCCAAAAGGGAGGCATTTGGCAGAACAGAAGACAAATCCCATAAAGGGCTCACTAATGCGGGGATTTTATTTGCTTGCACTAGATAGTTCGCTGCTTGTGAAGCCATTCCGGCGGACAAAAAAGCAATTAAAATAGCGGTGCCTTTAAAAAATAGACGGACAGGAAGATGTAATAAGCCTGTGTAAATAATGAACCCTACTAGCACACCAGATAAAAGCCCTATGCCGCCGCCCAAAAGCATTGAGTTGGCTTGTGCCCCGGAAGCAGAAATGCCATATAAAAAGATTACGATTTCTGAACCCTCTCTTAAAATGGCAACGCCGACGATCACCAGTAAAACAGACAATGCCTTTTGACCCTCTTTAATAGCAAGGCCTGTACTTTTAGCATCCTTAGAAATACTTGCACCGCGCGTTGACATCCAAATCGTTTGCCAAGCCAACATCACAACAGCAATACTTACTACACCGGCATTAAATAACTCTTGTCCCAGTCCATCGGCAAAATCGCTCAGCTCACTGCCTAAATAAGCTAACAATACCGCACCCAATAAGCCGAGAAAAATTCCTGCCAATAACCATTTATTCCTATTAGGAATGGCTTGTGTTGCTGCTGCAATAACGCCAATGACAATGGCGGCTTCTAATATTTCTCTAAAAACAATAATGGCCGTTTCAAACATTTTAGGTTCCTTTATTTAACAATGATCATGCCTTGAGCCGTCTCATGAAAAAACTCACCAAAAAAGGGATATCTACCTGGTTTTAAAGGACCAATAAACACTTTAGCTCGAGATTTCCCTCTAATTAATTTTTCTCGATTAAGAGGGTAGCTTTCAAATTCTTCAGCTGTTGCATCTTGATTATCAATCATCAATACAACTTTTTTGCCCGATTCAATGGTTATTTCAGAGGGCGAAAATAGATGGTTTTTTATCGTAATTTCGTATTCTAATGTCTCGGCTGACACCAGTGAGGAATAGAGAAAACCGCTTAAAATAATTTGTAACAATATCGACTGTTTCATAAGGCTCCACTTATCAATAAACTTAATGAGAATGTACATGATAATGATTTTCATTCACTGTATCAAGTTTTTTAACCATTTTGTCATTTTTATCCGAATGCACTTTACTGGAAAGCAGGTCTATAGATGAGTGGAATGAAGGATTTTAGAATAAATGGCGTTAGATATTTACAGCTGAGGACGTTGTCACGGTAGATAAGGAATTGAATGAATGCGTTTTTAAGTTATATGCTATTTCAAATAAGAGGAGGGTCGACACTCAATTATAAATAGCAAAAAGCCGCCATTAAAGGCGGCTCTTTTTATAGGATGAGTCAATTATGTTAGGAGGGAGAAGGATAGGGACCATATTTCGCTTTATCATACGCCGCTTTATCGCCCTTAAAGTAAGCCGGAACGGCATAATCATCCGGTCTAAACCTAGGGTTGGGAAAGTCTTTCTCCCGATGTGCTTTCATGGGACGTTGTAAGGATTCAACATAAGCGGCTATATCGTAAGCTTGGTCAACGGTTAACGTCGGGTTTTGGGCTGTGGTCCCTTTTGGCATATTGCCATAAATAAACCGAGTGGCTTTTTTCAAGCGGCTCATACCTGCACCATCGTTAAAAGAGTCCTTGCCTGCCAGTGGCGGGTGAGTATAGCTTCCATCTTTGCCATAGGTTGCCGAAGGCTGTCCTTTGCCGCCAGCACCATGGCAAGTAATACAAAATGTGCCAAATAAACGTTGGCCTACTTGAACATTGGCCTTTCGGTCTGGAAAGGTTACCTTAGGCAAGCCTGTGCCTGTCATCGCCTGATTGAGTTGAGTGCCTTTTGAGAGCCATTTGAAGTAATCAATAATTGCAATCATCTCTTTAGAGTCGGATGGGAATGGTTTTCCCTGTCCTTGACTGCGAACCATGCAACCATTGACTCGGTCTTCAGCAGAACCAATCCGCATGCTGCGTGCACGAAAACTGGGGTAATCATTCATGACATTGACATAAGGAATGCCTAAAGGAACGGTTCCTGGTAAGTTACTTGGGCCAGCGAGGTGGCAATTAACGCAATTTAAAGAGTTACCGGAGTATCTCATCTTGGGGTCACTTGATTTCGGTCCGATGAGCTTTGTTGTGTCACTTAATAGAGCAATACCATATTTGATAGAACTTGCATTGGGTTCGTTATCTGGTGATTGATTGGGGAGTTTCCAGTCTTGAACAGGGCGATTATTGGCTTTTTGTGTTAATTCAAGAGCTTGCTTTGTTGTCAGTTTTTGACCAATCGAGTAGGGTGAAACATCCATAGAGTAGACCGGGAATGCGAATAATAATATGCAGAGGCTTAAAAAAAATCTCATGCTGTTTTTCCTTTATTTAGGAGTGCTTTAATTTAAGTAAATATATGGTAAGTTATCGTATTTTTAATAAGTATTTTATTAGAGTAACCTCTTTTTTACAACTCTAATTATTCCACTGAGTTAAACATTATTCAGAAGGATCGTGGAGGTTGAAAGTGTTTTATTAATATCGGGACAAAAACTTAATAGGCATTTTAATTTTTAATTGTTATTCTATTTATAAGCGGAGTTTGAAGAGGTTTTTCAGGCGGTAAAACCGAGCGTTATATTGTTTTACCGCCTCTCCATTTTGTTGATATAAAATGCATAAAAGTAGGCTACCAATAAAAACTTTTTCAGAGCAAAAACGTTTAGGCGGCCGAGCATCTATTCTCGGTTGGCAATTATTTATAATCAGTTGTTTATTGATTTTATCGCCCTTCGTCCAAGCAAATACCCCTAGTGTTAACAGTATTTCCATTGGTGTGTTAGCTTATAAAGGCAAGGCGCAGACTCTTTCACAATGGATGCCAACGGCAAAATATTTGTCGGATAAAATGCCCGCCTATCAATTTCAAATTGTGCCGCTGACACTGGAAGAAATTAATCAAGCCATTCATAAAGATCATCTGAACTTCGTATTAACCAATCCAGGTCACTATATTCAACTTCAAGTCAAAAATGGCGCCACGCGTATTGTGACTTTTAAAGCACGGTATATGAATCATGTGTTGACTCATTTTGGCACCGTTATTTTTACTCGAAAAAATGAACACCTTAATACCATTGAATCTCTTAAAGGACATACTATTGCCGCAGTGGGTGAAGAAGCTTTTGGCGGATTTCAGCTAGCGCGGAAAGTCTTTCTTGATCATAAAATTGATATTTTTAAAGACTTAAATGTTGAATGGTTGGGTTTTCCTCAAGCAGACATTGTTCGCTATGTCTTGTCGGGTAAAGCGGATGCTGGGATTGTTCGGACGGGTGTTTTGGAAAAAATGGCCAATAAAAAGGATATTTCTCTAAGTCAATTCCAAATTGTTGCACAAAAAAAATCTCACGCCATCCCGTTTGTTCATAGTTCTTCTCTGTATCCAGAATGGCCCTTTTCCAGTCTTCCAAAAACCGATATAGGCTTGGCGAAAAAAGTGGCGATTGCCCTACTTGAAATGCCACAAAATTCTATTCCAGCCTTGGCTTCTGACGGAGCAGGTTGGACCATTCCTTCAGATTATCAGCCTGTACGAGAGGTTTTAAAAGAGTTGTATATTGCACCCTATGCGCTTTCAGAATTTGATGTAGACGTTTTTTGGCAACTGTATCATTACTGGATTGTAATGGTTTTATTCACCTTTTTAGTCAGTGTCTTGGTGATTTTGTTTATTTTAAAAACCAATCGAAAATTATTACAAGCTAAGCAAGAAATCGTTAATCAACGTGATCAGCTTGCTGTTACGATTCAGCAACGTACGGCTGAGTTGGTGGAGAGTAATAAAAGCCTGCAACTCGATATAGAATCAAGAATTCAATCTGAAAAAACCATTAATGATGGCTGTGAGTTTTTACAGGCGCTCTACAATGTGTCCACTCGATTGGATCTAACGGGTAAACAAAAGCTGCAGTCCATTTTAGATTTAACACGCCAATACCTTGGCGTGGAGTCCGCCATACTTTCAAGGTTTGACCAGCAGGCATTTAATTTATGTATTTATAGTTCTTCTAAAGAGGTCAATACCGCTCCTTGCGCTCTTGCCTATGGCAAACAGGCCATAGCTGAACATAAGGTTGTCATCTATAACGGAGTCGAGCCGTGGCAAACCTATATTGCATTGCCGGTTTTTATTTCTGACCACTCCGGCTGCTTGTTTGAATTTGTGACTGAAACACAAGACCATAAAAACAGTCTTGAGCAAGAAGCACTCTCGGAATTTGATCTGCGTATTTTAAACATTCTGGCATTTTGGGCGAGTAATGAAATTATCAGAATTGATAATGAAGATTTAGATCAAAGCCAACGAGTCATACGCCAGCAACAGTTTTTAGAGCTGACGTCTCGTGAGCGAGAAGTGTTAAAACTCGTGGTGGATGGAGAGCCTAACAAAGTAATTGCTCGTCTATTGAGTATCAGTCCTAAAACCGTAGAGTTGCATCGGGCGAACTTATTACGTAAAACACACTCCTCCTCAACCATTCAACTTGTCAAACAAGCCGTGTTATCAGGCATTGTCACGCCAACCTAGGGTTTACCCTAGGTAAAATTTAGTAAATTAATATATTGTGTCATCACGCTCATTAACGGTTAATGGAGAACAGTTGAACTTTCAACTTCCATTTTCTGAAAGCTCGACGGGCTTAACAAGTCTCATCAAGAAGTACTAAGGAGCCCTCAGTTTTCAGATTGCAATGGATTAATGACGATTAAATTTTTAGATCAGGGAGTGATGATTGATGAACACAATAATGAAAAAAATGGGTATAGCGTCCGCTCTAACAGCGGGTTTAATTTTGGCAGGGCCAACGATGGCCGAAGATGCTGGACAGGGGCATGATTATCGTACTTTCCATGCCAATGATAAAATTGACTATGGCAAAATAGAAGATTCTTATAATTCAGATTTGACCATTTATGTGGCTGGAAATCAGTTTATGGTGATGGAAGAATTGATGAAAGATTTTCAAAAGAAGAATCCGGATATCAAAAAGATTTACCTTGAGACCATTCCGCCGGGACAGATTTTAAAAGGGCAGATTCTTAAGCAGGGTGAAATTAACGGTCAAAAAACAGCACAAAATCCTGATCTTTTTGCCAGCGTCAATTTAGGGCATCTTAAAAAGTTGAAGGCAAAAGGTGTTATGGATGATTATCTTATCTATACGCATAACAAGTTAGAACTCATGATTGCCAAAGGTAACCCCAAGAACATTAAGGGTGTAGAAGATTTAACCAGAAAGGACTTGGTGAAATCTTTTCCAAATCCTTTAACAGAAGGGATTTTTAAATTTTACGGTTCTCGCATGCTAAAAGATTTAGGCATGTATCAAGAGCTGACGAATGATCAAAAATGTAAAGGTTGTTGGGCTGTTAAAGACGAGACTTACTTTACAAATCGTCACCACCGCGAAACGCCACATCGTATCGAAAATGGTCAAGCGGATGTTGGGATTGTTTGGACAACAGAAGTTAAACACGGAAAATCACAAGGTCGAGCAATTGATGGAATTGAAATTCCAGCAAAATATAACATGGGCAGTAAAGTAGGTTATGCCATCGGTGTCTTGAAAACGGGTAAAAACCCATACAACGCTTTGCGTTATATGACCTATATCAGCAGTGATGATGCTCAGAATATCTATGCAAGTTATGGCTTTGTGAAAGCATCTCTTCAAGACTTAAAGCTTAAGTCGATTCCAACTAAATAGATCATCATTTATTGATCATGATAACCAGAGTAACGTTAACGTTAATTTGACCAGGCCTGGTTATTTTAAAGTCTTAAACAAGCCCGCATTATGCGGGCTTTTTTATGTCAAAAACAAAGTGATCAAGTTTGGTTATTAAGTGTCTGTGATTTATGCAGATAAAACGGTTGTTAACTCTCTGTATTTGCTGAGGATCTTGTTGTAAATAACAAAAAGTTGTTTTGAAATAAGTCATGCTAATCAAGATAGTCATAGTACGTATTGAGATAGGTGTTTATGTTGATCTATAGTAAATACCTTATTAACTTAATGGAATTTTGCTTATGAGAAACAATAAGCCGATTACGAACAAAGAGTACTTGGTTCCAAGAGACGTTACCTTGGTCTCTAAAACCAATTTACATGGAACGATCACCGAATGTAATGATGCTTTTGAAGCAGCAAGTGGGTTTTCACGAAAGGAATTAATTGGGCAACCTCATAATGTAATAAGACATCCCGATGTGCCTGAAGCTGTCTTTAAAGATTTATGGCAGGCGCTTAAAAAAGGTAGAACGTGGAGTCAAGTTGTTAAAAACCGTCGAGCAGATGGCGGTTATTACTGGGTAAGAGCCAATGCCTCTCCTGTGTATATTGCGGGTAAAGTCTCTGGTTATATGTCTATTAGAACCCAAGTGAGCACAGCAGAAAAGGAAGCCGCTTCTCAAGTCTATCAAGATATTAACAAGGGTAAAGCGGGTATTAAAGATGCTCGCGTTTATTATGGTTTTAACTGGAGAATCCTGCTGTTTTTGGGTCGTATTCCAGTGCAATATCAACTTACATTATGTGCCTTTATAGTTTATATCATTCCCTATTTTGCCTTTTCGGTTCAGGCCGAATATAGCCTGATTCAACAAGTTATGGTTGGGTTTCTCTGGTTGATTCCACCATTTATCTATGGGGTTAGACAACAAAAGCAATCCGACAGGGCGAAAGATCAATTAAATCAAATTGCCTCTGGAAACGATCTAACCAATGAATGGTTCGATCCTACCACCCATTACGGCCAGCTGAAAACAACCATTCGCTCTGTTTATTTGGCAGCCAGAGAACATTATGAAGAGGCGGCTTATCAATTAGACCAATCTAGACAGTTACAGTCGGCAATGGATCAAATCTCAAGCAATGTCATGATTACAGATGCCAACCTCAGCATTACCTACATGAACCAGACTATGCAGGCTTTTATGCTAAAGAAAGAAGCCTTTTTGCAGCAATACTTACCGCATTTCAAAGCGAATGAATTGATTGGACATAATCTTGATGTGTTTTATAAAAATCCCACTCATCAACGCGAGTTGCTTACTCAGTTGACGGAACCTCATACTGGTCATCTTAAACTGGGTTCAAAGCATTTTGAAATATATGCTATTCCTGTCTTTAATCGAGTGGGTCAGAGAACAGCAACCATTGCCGAGTGGCACGATATCACTTCTGAAAAACAACTTTTAGACGAAGTGTCATCTGCCGTTGAAGCGGCGCAACAAGGGTTATTAGACCGTCGCATTGATCTAACGCGTGTTGAAGGTGTGGCCAAACAGCTCAGCCAATCCATCAATGAACTTATTTCTACGGTTGAAAAGCCTATTAACTCAGCCGTTCAAGTTGCCGTTGCCCTGTCAGAGGGTGATTTAACCAAACACCTTGAAGGTAAGTATTTAGGACGTTTTGCCGTGATGCAAGACAGTTTAAATGTAGCGGTAGATAACCTGGCCTCAATGATGTCTCAAACGAAGTTGGCAACGAGCGCCGTACATGAAGGAGCTGGACTGATTTATCAGGGCAGTGTCGCACTCAATAATCGCACCCAAAACCAAGCGGTTTCCTTAGAAAAAACGGCCACCAGTATGGAGCAGATAACGGCAGCGGTAAAACAAACTGCACACAATGCACAAGAAGCCTCTAGAGTGACCCACAGTTCGGCTGAACAAGCACAGGATGGGGTGGCCGTTATGCACAATGCGATCGATTCTATGCAGCAGATCAACAGCTCGAGTCAAAAAATTAATGACATTATCGGTCTCATTGACAGCATTGCATTTCAAACCAATCTTTTAGCGTTAAATGCGGCAGTTGAAGCCGCGCGTGCAGGTGATCATGGGCGTGGTTTTGCCGTCGTCGCAAGTGAAGTCCGTACGCTCGCAGGCAAGTCGTCACAAGCCGCTAAAGAGATTCGAGTACTCATTGAAGATACCGTTACAAAAGTGACAGAAGGATCTCATAATGTAAAGAATTCTGGTGAAGCCTTAAATGGAATTGTAGAATCGATTCGTAATGTTAATCAAATCATTGATGAAATTGCCAATTCGAGTCATGAACAAAGTATTGGCGTCAATCAAGTCAATGATGCCATTACCCAAATAGACAGCGCCGTTCAACAAAATGCAAAACTGGTCGAAGAAACCGCGGCTACGGCTGAAGAACTGGGCAATATGTCAGAGATGATGAACCGTAATATCTCGCAATTTAAAATTAATCAGAAAGCCTCGGGACTTAGCAATAAACTGCAAACGGGGAATATGGATTTTGGATCAGCCGTTCGAGAAATTAGGCAATCTCGAGTCACCGTTCGTGCCTATATTAACGATGTCGACATTGCCCTTGATACTTCTGTGGCTGCCAATGACGCCATAACGCATTTAGGGCAATGGATTCAAGGACAGAGTCAGAACTATGAGGGTCATGCAAACTTCAAAACACTTGCTCTCGCTCACAAAGAATTGTATGCCCAAGTCGGTAAGATACTGCAATTTAAAGGCAATGATGAGCTTGAATCAGCAAACACAGCAATGAATCAACTTGAAAAAATGAGTCATGAGGTTATTGAACTTATCAATCGACTTGAATCTGATATCAGCTAAAGTGACTTTATTGGCTGTGATGTGTCGTTTATTGTGTTTGTGGGTTATAGAATAAGGGTCTTAGGAAGGAATAGGGTGGGTTGCTCTTTCAATCTAAACTTTAAAAACATCCCACCTTTTAACGGCTCAGTTGATTTTAAAACCAAAAGCCCGCAAGACGTTACCAGGCCTGGCCGTTTGTTATTTTCTTGGCTTTAAGCTGTGATTTAGGTCGTCTGAATCATTGCCAATTTGGTTTTAAGCCAAAATGTAACAAACTATTCAATACCTTTTACGTCTTCACTACTAGAATAAAACGTCTGTGATATGCATTCTTTAACTCGATTTTAGTTTAGTATTAAGGTGGCTAATGATCGTTATGCCCCCATTATCAGATAGGAGTTTTCTATGCATGTAAAGTATTCTGGGCAGTGTCTTTGTGGAAAAATCAGCTACTCAGTTGATATTGAACCTGTGTTTACTGGAAATTGTCATTGCAAAGACTGTCAAAGGTCATCAGGCAGTGCATTCATTCCAGC
Source organism: Thiomicrorhabdus arctica DSM 13458 (assembly GCF_000381085.1). GTDB lineage: Bacteria > Pseudomonadota > Gammaproteobacteria > Thiomicrospirales > Thiomicrospiraceae > Thiomicrorhabdus > Thiomicrorhabdus arctica. The sequence continues at coordinate 454,706 of NZ_KB905899.1, forward strand.
GATGGTTTTCCGTGAAATAGATGTTGTAGTTTCTGGTGAAGTAAAATATTTCAAGTCTCAGGCAGACAGCGGAGATATACACAAAAGAGGTTTCTGCCCGAATTGTGGTTCTCAATTGTTCGCTCGGTTCAGTAATATGCCAGGAATGTTGGGCATAAAGGCTGGAACTTTAAATAACACATCGAATTATGCTCCAAAGTTAGATTTTCATGTAGGTGGTGCTGCACCTTGGGACTTTATGAACCCAGAGCTACCTAAAAAGCAAGGGGCAGCACAAAGCTAACAACAGTGCATTACAATTCATTCATGCTGACACCGCTTCGCGGCGCGGTTTAATTCAAACGTTCGGCACATACAAAAGCACATTACAGGGCTATGTTTTATTTGGTTTTCTTAAGAATAAAAAAATAGGGAGAACATCCATGAAGACTATTAAAGTGTATCAAACACGAGCCTATGGTCCAGAAGCTCGCTTTGAATTAGTTGAAATCCCAGCACCAAAGCTATCATCAGGACAAATCCTGATTGAGGTGAAAGCCACAAGTCTGAATCCAATGGATAATAAGATATTACGCCATGAACTTCGTGGCCCTGAACTTCCCGCTATCCTTCATGGTGATGTCTCAGGTGTGGTCTCGGCTGTTGGTCCGAATGTAGATGACTTCATTGTCGGTAATGAGGTTTACGCGTGTGCTGGAGGGTTCATCGGCACTTCGGGTGTACTCGCAGAGTTTATGGTCGCCGATGTTAGACTCGTAGCCAGAAAACCAAGCTCGCTCAGTTTTATCGAATCAGCAGCGCTCCCTCTTGTCGTGATTACCGCATGGGAGTCGCTTATCGATAGTGCGAAAATTCTTGAAGGTGAGCATGTTCTCATTCACGGAGGTATCGGGGGTGTTGGTCATGTTGCCGTGCAACTAGCAAAGGCCAAAGGGGCACGAGTCGCAACCACCGTATCCTCGAAAGAAGCCGCCAAAATGGCCCGTAACTTTGGCGCGGATGACATCATCTACTATCGAGACGAAACCGTCGAAAATTACGTTCAACGGCTCACTAACAACAACGGTTTCGACGTTGTTTACGATACCGTTGGCGGTCCCAATTTTGAAAATTCACTTCAGGCAGTACGTACATACGGAAGAGTTGTAACGGTATTTACGGGGCCTGAAGCGACTGTATTGGACCTCAAGACAGCATTTTTCAAAGGCGTTAGCATCCATACGCAAAACATGTCAATTCCACTCATCACCGGAAAAGGCCGTGAACACCATGGAACAATCCTAAAAGAGGCTGCAAAACTAGCCGATGCTGGCAAGCTTAAGCCTCTCATCGATCCACATCATTTCACGTTCGCCGAGGCCAACGAAGCCCATGCTTTCTTTGAGTCAAAGAAGTATCTCGGAAAGATCGTGTTGACCCCCTAAAACGCGTGCAGAAGCAAGTCAGAAAGTCGAACAAACTCATCCAGAGCTGAAAAGGAGGGTAGTTTATATTCAAGTTGAAAGTGCAATGCCTTCAAGCCCGTACATGCATGAGTAAATATTGTATTGTGATCAACGAATGCATTAGATGATATTATTAGGGTTATTTAAAAAATAAATTAGGTTTTTTGCGCTATTTAACTGAATAATTGGTCATAAAATGACTGAAATATACTGTTTACAACAAGGCTTGATAGCACAGGAACATTAAAATTAAATTTGGTACGTTTTTACGTTCTCATGCCAACATCTTAACTGTATATTTTAAGGAACATCAAATGGATAACGCACAACTCTCGTTAACTTCTGAGGATATCATCTCGAGAAATAATGTTCGTGTTACTGGGCAGGGGAAACGTACTATCGTGTTAGCGCATGGTTTTGGTTGTGACCAAAATATGTGGCGATTTATGTGGCCGGCATTAGAAAAGCATTTTAAAGTCGTTGTTTTCGATTATGTTGGCAGCGGTAAGTCTCGTTTATTTTCTTATGACAAAAAGCGCTACCAGGCATTAGATGGGTATGCACAGGATGTTATTGAGGTGTGCGATACACTTGGTTTAGAAGATGTGATTTTTGTTGGGCATTCTGTGAGTTCGATTATTGGGATGATCGCTTCTCAACTACGTCCTGAATTGTTCTCAAAATTAGTGATGGTTTGCCCGTCTCCTTGCTTTTTAAATTTAGGTTCTGAGTATTCAGGTGGTTTTGATAAAGAGGACCTGGAAGAGTTAATTAATTTAATGGATAAGAATTATATCGGTTGGGCTAATTACTTGGCTCCGCTCGTAATGGGACAATCTCATTCCGAAGAGTTGATCAATGAGTTGTCTGGTAGCTTTTGTTCTACTGATCCTAAGTATTCTAAGCCTTTTGCTCAGGCGACCTTTTTCTCAGATTATCGAAGTATCCTGTCAAAAGAACTTCATCCCTGTCTTATTTTACAAAGTGCTAATGATTCTTTAGCGGCAGTGGATGTTGGAGAGTATATGAAGGAACAAATCCCGAACGCTACATTTGAGATTATAGATGGAACGGGACATTGCTTGCACATGACGGAACCAGATAAGGTTTTACAAAGCATGTATTCTTTTTTAAATATACCCGTTTAAGGTTGTTTAAGTGCTAAATAAATTTTCATGTGGTCTATTTACCAGTGACATCAAAAATGGAGATATTGAATATACGAATGATTATGTATGTGATGTGCTAGATTATAGTAAAGGAAGTTTAATCGGCTTAAAATTGAATTTGTTATTTAGTAAGGCTTCTTTAATTTTTTTGGAGAGTTATCTATACCCAATGCTTTTAAAAGAGCATGAAATGTTTGAAATTCAATTAACAGTGTTGAATACCAAGCATGAGCGAATCCCTATCACTGCAAACGTTAAGATTCAGGACGACAAACTATATTGGTCCATTTTTACGGCTATCAATCGTGACAAACTGTATCAAGAGTTACTTGATATTAGAGATCAACTCGAACAACAAGCTGAAATATTAGAACTCAAGGCAACTACTGATTCGCTTACGTCTTTACTTAACAGACGCGCAGCCATTTTTGAATCTGAGAAGTTAATTAACCAAGCTTATCGAACTGGATCTTCTTTATCTTTTGTTATGGTTGATATTGACTATTTTAAACGGATTAATGATGAATTAGGTCACCAAAAAGGTGATGAAGTGCTCGTTGACGTTGGAAAGGTTTTACATGAGGTTTTTCGAAAAACGGATGTTATAGCCAGGTGGGGGGGAGAAGAATTTATGATTGTTCTGTACGATACACCTTTTGACGATGCACAGGCACTTTGTCAGAGATTACATCAAAATTTGAATAGTATTATCACGCTTAATAAGCCTTTGACAGTAAGTATAGGCGTGGCAGTGTGTAACTTCGGAAGCGGTAAAAGCACTGACCTTATGTCGGTTTTAGCTGAAGCTGACAGGATGTTATATAAGGCAAAAAACAATGGTCGCAATCGAACTGAAATGACCTGTTATATAAAGTAAGTTCGGTGCGTTAGATCATAAACGAATAAAAATCAATTGAGGTTTGAGTCCAGTTAATTTAATTTAATTTGACCAGGCCTGGTTATTTCAAAGTATTAAAAAGCCCGCATAACACGGGCTTTTTTGTGACTTGCAAAATGCACGACTCTTTACCTTACCTTCTCTTAGGCAAGTAATCCAAAATAGAAATCGGTACGACCTTTTTAACCGGAAAGCCTTCGATCTCTTTACGTGAAATGATTTTCCCCAACAGACTTTCAATCGCACAGAGGTTTTTAAAGTCGTCCTTTGAAACCAACGAGATGGCTTCACCAGAAGCACCGGCACGACCAGTACGACCAATGCGGTGAATATAATCTTCAGCAGGGTAAGGCAGGTCGTAATTGACCACGCGACTTAGATCATCGATATCAATCCCGCGAGCGGCGATGCCGGTGGCGACTAAAAACTTCAATTTACCCGATTTGAAATCTTCCAATATCTGTTCACGAACGGCCTGGCTTCTACCGCTATGAATAGAGTCGGCGGTAATGCCACGCTTACCAAGCTGTTCGACCAATTTGGCGGAAGAGTGTTTTTTCTCGACAAAAATAAGTGCCTGATCCCACTGCTGATCATTAATCAAATGACTTAGTAACGCAGACTTATTGTCCTTGTCTACTGTGATTAACCACTGGTTGATTTTCGGTGTAGTCTTTTTATTAGGCGAAATGGATATTTCTGCGGCGTCATCATAAACGGTATCGGCTAAATAGCGGATATCATCCGTTAGCGTTGCGGAAAACAGTAAACTTTGACGTTCACTCGGCAGACGATCAATGATTTTATTGAGGTCGTCTATAAAACCCATATCCAACATTCTGTCAGCTTCATCTAAGACTAGGATTTCGAGATCATCAAAATATAAAGCACGTTGATAGGCCATATCTAATAGTCTACCCGGAGTGGCCACTAGAATATCAATGCCTTCTTCCAAGCGTTCTTTTTGAGCCTCGGAATCCACGCCGCCATACACCGCCAGAGAACTCAGGTTTAGATACTTCGCATATTGGGCCACATTGGCCTCAACCTGTACGGCGAGTTCGCGTGTAGGGGTCAGGATAAGCGCACGGATAGACTTACTGCGTAGTTCGCCTTCGGTGCTATCAAGTTTCTGCAACATAGGCAGCACAAAACTGGCGGTTTTACCGGTACCCGTTTGTGCTGCCGCGATTAGGTCTCGACCGGATAGAATGATCGGTATGGCCTGTTTCTGAATGTCGGTGGGTTTGCTGTAACCCGCCTCCGAAACGGCTTTTAAAATAGGATCACTTAATCCAAGTTTTGAAAATGACATATAAAACCTTTGTGGTTATGAACAATCAACGGACTATTCTTTAATATGGGGCACATAATTGGAGCTTTGCTTAAAGCGGGTTTTTTAACTTACCAGGCCTGGTCAATTTTAATTCTAATTCTAATTCAGATCATTGGCTTCGGCGGTGACAAGGGCAAATAGGGCGATTATTCGATGGTTATTCAATAATCAGATATTGCTCTTTGCCTGTTACACCACCCCACTCATCAGCATCTGCGGGGGCAGGGATGACCTCGGTTATGACTGGCCAAAGCTTCGCAAGTTCTATGTTTAATTCACGATAATGCTGCATGTTTTCGGGCAAAGCATCTTCTTGATAAATCGCGTCGACCGGGCATTCTGGCGTGCATAAATCACAATCGATACACACTTCAGGATCAATTGCTAAAAAGTTGGGTCCTTCATGAAATGCATCAACGGGACAAACCGCCACACAATCGGTGTATTTACATTTAATGCAATTTTCGGTAACGACAAATGCCATATTCTTTCTTCGCCATGGAGTATCAATTTCTGCTAAAATTTCGTGATTAACGCCTAATTTTTCAAGTGCAAGTATACTACTTAATGGTTTGCAGATTGCAAGATTCAATCAAGTCGTTGCAGGCCTTGAACGTTAATTTTTTTATTTATATTTACTATAGCTAAGTAACATAAATTTTGGATATCCTATGATTCGTATCACCAATGTAAAACTCCCTCTAGACCATAACGAAGCCCAACTTAGAAAAGCGGTTTTATCGATGCTTTTTATCAAAGAAGATCAGCTGGTCGATTTCACTATTTTTAGACGTGGTTTTGATGCCCGCAGTAAGCATAAGATAGATTTGCTGTACACCATTGATGTGTCAACAGACAATGATGAGGCTGTGATAAAAGATAACTACGATAATCCAGATGTTAGGCTCGCACCTGATATGACCTATCAGTATGTAACGCAAGCGCCTGAAGATTTAGCCGAACGTCCCGTCGTGATTGGGTTTGGACCTTGTGGAATTTTTGTGGGTTTGGTGTTGGCGGAGATGGGTTATAAACCGATTATTCTGGACCGTGGTAAAGAAGTGCGTGAACGTACCAAAGACACTTTTGGTTTTTGGCGAAATAGAACGTTGAATACCGAATCGAATGTACAGTTTGGCGAAGGGGGCGCGGGCACTTTCTCGGATGGAAAGTTGTGGACACAGGTTAAAGATAAAAAACATTATGGCCGTAAAGTGCTGAATGATTTTGTGGCCGCTGGAGCACCAGACGAAATTTTATATGTGAGTAAGCCACATATCGGTACCTTTAAATTGGTGGGCATGGTCGAAAAAATGCGCGCTAAAATCATTGAGCTGGGCGGTGAAATTCGCTTTAGCGCACGGGTTGATGATCTGCATATTGAAGACGGTCAAGTGACTGGGCTGACCCTGTCGGATGGCCAACAAATCAAATCGAAACATATCGCTTTAGCCACCGGGCATAGTGCACGTGATACCTTTGAAATGTTGTATGCAAAAGGGGTGTATATGGAAGCTAAGTCTTTTTCGATAGGTTTTCGTATCGAGCATAATCAATCGGCGATTGACGAGGTTCTGTTTGGCAAAAATTCTGGAAACCCGATCTTAGGCGCCGCAGATTACAAGTTGGTGCATCACTGCAAAAATGGGCGTTCTGTTTATAGTTTCTGTATGTGCCCTGGCGGAACCGTGGTCGCAGCCACCTCCGAAGAGCATCGAGTGGTGACGAACGGCATGAGCCAATATTCACGTAATGAGCGCAATGCCAACAGCGCGATCGTGGTCGGGATTGATCCAAGTGATTATCCTGATAAGGGTCCATTGGCGGGGATTGAGTTACAGCGTCAACTGGAAAGCGCGGCTTATGTGTTGGGTGGTGAAAATTATGATGCCCCTGCACAGTTGGTAGGGGACTATTTGGCGGGTAAATCCTCTTCTCAAGTGGGCAAGGTAGAGCCTTCCTATAAACCGGGCATCAAACTAACGGATATGACCGATATATTGCCTGCTTACTGTCTTGAGGCGATTCGTGAAGCCATTCCGGCTTTCAATAAAAAAATCCGTGGGTTTGCGATGAGGGATGCATTATTGACGGGTGTTGAAACCCGTACCTCATCCCCTGTAAGCATTAAACGTGGCGCGGACTATCAAAGCATAAATACCAAGGGGTTGTATCCTGCGGGCGAAGGCGCGGGTTATGCAGGGGGTATTATGTCAGCGGCCATTGATGGTATTCGAGTGGCCGAAGCCATGGCGCTTGCAATCAATAAAGCGGATTAAATAAAGCTTGTTGTTAAGCGAATGAATGGTTTTTACCGCGAATGCGCAGTCACTTAACTTCAATAGAACATAATTTAAAATAAGGTGATCAAATATGGACTTAAATGTATACCTTTCAGGTGAAATACACACGGACTGGAGAGCGAAAATAATGGAAGGGTGCAAAGCAAATAATCTTTCTATCTCTTTTTCGTCAGCCATCACAGACCATGACGCGAGTGATGCAGCGGGCGATGTATTAGGCGGTGAAGAAAAGGGCTTTTGGCGCGATCATAAATCAGCCAAGGTAAACGCCATTAGGACGAAAACGTTAATTGAAAACTGCGATGTTGCCATTATTCGCTTTGGTGACAAATACAAGCAATGGAACGCTGCTTTTGACGCAGGGTATTGCGCAGCTCTGGATACGCCTTATATTACGCTTCATGGTGAAGATATCATTCATCCGCTTAAAGAAGTAGATGCCGCGGCACTCGCATGGGCAACCACCCCAGAACAAGTCGTGGATGTTTTGAAATATGTGATTGGAAAGTAACGCAGCATCTTGAACAACTATTCATCAAGCCGTCAGAATCATTGGAATAGAGAGTCTAAAGTAATGTGACCAGGCCTGGTCACGGCTTATGAAGCTTATTTTTTAAAAAGGGCAAGGGTTTATAAAGTAATTTATTTTAATAATAAACGGCAGTCAAATGCTTCACTGTGTACATTTAACCTATTGCACTGGCCATGGATTGTAAAGCGCAATGTCTGATGGTCTTACCGTTGGATATCGAATTTTTAGAGGTTAACAGTACTAACTATTTGTTTTACCTATAAAACCCCTTTTAACCCTATTTAAAGTACTGTTTTATGTATTAGTTTTGTGTATGAATAGCAAGATAGAATCTGTTCAAATATGCACTCAGACAGATCTTGATTAAGTATGATGCTTAGCATGTTTAACTGAGATAGAAGTCATATGAAAAAGCAAATCCTAAAAAAAGTCCTACCTGCCGCAATTATTGCAGCCAGCTTATCCACATCCGCACAAGCCGCTAACTGGCTAATGCTCCAAGGCACTGAAAAAGCCAACCAAGCACCCCGTGCAAAAGTATGGGGATTCATGCAACTGGATTACCAAAAAACGGACGATAGCAGACCACCAAGTGGGCTCAAAGCGGCTTTTAACCAAATGGCGCCCAACTTAACGACTTCAGAAGGATTTAATGTTAGACGTGCTCGAATTGGAGTCCGCGGTAATAATTTTCCACTGGATTCGAAGGTGAATTATTTCTTATTAAGTGAGTTTGGCAATAATGGAATCACCACTGGCAAGGGCGCATCTCAAGGTCAACTCACTGATGCAAGTGTTACCTTAAACCACATTAAAGGTGCTCGTATCCGAATGGGGTTATTTAAAACACCTGGCTCTGAAGAAGGCATGCAAAGTGCAACGGTTGGCAACTATATTAACTTTTCAAATGTAACCGATCGTATTTCAAATGAAAGATTTTATGATGAACCTACCAATAACAGTGGACGTAATGGTTCTGTTTCTGCTTTCCGAGATCTTGGTATACAGGTCTTTGATTCATTTGATATAAAAGGCTGGGAAACCAGTTATGCCTTAATGTTGGGTAATGGTAACGGACTTGCACGCACGGATAATAATCAGTTTTTGGATACCTATGCTTATTTGTCTACGGAGAAAGTGTTTGGTAAAAGCGAAGGTGGACGACGTCACGGTTTTAAGCTTTATGCCTGGAATCATGAAGGCAAACGTACGTTTAAAACCACGCCTGGTGAAAAATCATTGAGCCGTTCTGGTTTAGGAACGACTTATGCAGATGGAAAGTATCGTGCTACGGCCGAATATATTATTGCTGACGGCATGATTTACGGTGGGTCAGCGGGCGCTAAAACACCAGCAGATGGTGCACTTTTCAGCACTCAAACAGATCAAAAAGCCAACGGTTATTATGTTGACTTAGGTTACCGCGTCAAGCCAAATGTTGAACTTAACCTACGTTATGATCGCTTAAACAGTGGCACTGAAAAAGATGCTAATTCCGGTAAAAATTCGGATGTTCAAAGAGAGTTTTCAACGACGACTCTAGGCGTTCAATACTTCTTTAATAAGAAAACAACCTTGATGGCTAACTATGAAATTCGTGATGTTAAGGCACCAACGGCCCCTTCGACGGCACCTGTTCATAAAGTACTAGATGCTGTTGATAACCGTATCGCCCTACAAGTGAGAGTTGTCTATTAATAAGATTTTGTGATCCTATTTTCTCTGTCGAGTGCACTGCTCGACTGAAGGGGAACATCTCGACAAACGGCTGATTCATTCGAAATCTAATGGATTAGCCATGATGATTAGCCCCTTTCTCCATTCTCTGCCTCTAACCATCTGAATACTTCTCAATAGACGACCTCTCGACAAGCTAGCAGCATCAGTACTTCTTCGATAGAACCTGTTCAATAGTGGCTCATCTAACCGTTCTCTGTGTCTCAGTACCATGCGTTCGAGTCAAAATGGATTGGTTTTAACTCTTTGTCTGCAAGTACATTTCTTTTTTAAAAAGGACAAGAGCATACACCACTGATTCGTTTACCCGTAATAGGATGGTCAAATTCAATTGTGGTGGCGTGTAACATTAGGCGGTTAGCCATAAAAAATGCCTCATCAGAAGCATACAGGTCGCAGCCCAAAATAGGGTGGCCGAACGCTTCGCTATGCACTCGTAATTGATGGGTTCGCCCAGTGACGGGTTTGAACTCTACTCGAGTAATTCGTTTCTCTTTATCTTCATACCGCTCCATCACTTGATAATTTGTTAAAGCTTTTTTCCCCGTTTCGTAACAGACTTTCTGTTGTGGGAACGTACCTTTACCAATTGGAAAATTCATGCTGCCAGAGTCTTTGTGTAAGTGGCCATGCAAAATTGCCGTATAGCTTTTAGTCACGGTACGCTCTTGAAATTGAGTGCCAATCGCGGCATTAATGGCTTTATTTAAAGCCACAATCATAATGCCAGACGTTCCAAAATCCAGACGATGAACCAGTGTAGGCGTCGGAAATGCCTTAGCTAAACGTGAATGAACCGAGTCTTGATTGTGTGGTGGTTTACTCGACAGGCTTAACAGTCGGGTGGGCTTATTAATCAACAGCAGGTATTCGTCCTGATAGAGAATTTCAATCTCTTCATGGCAAACGGGTACGATAAATGGATCAGCTTGAGGTTGCATAGAGTATCGATAAAGCACTAAGTTTTGGGCAAGAGCGAATTATACCAAAATAAGCACACGGCCTTTTAAGGGAATAGATTAGGCTTATTACTATGGGTGTCCCTCTATTTAAAAAAGAATTCACCAGGCCTGGTCGGTTTATAAAATAATCAGAAATGTACTCATTTATGTCTATTTTGTGTGCATTTTAAGTCATCGTTTTGAATTTATTATGATATGTTTAATCAACTTAAATAGATGCATAAGATCCATGGGGAGAGAAAGTGCAGAGACGAAAAATTCTAAGCCTGTTTTTGTTCCTATTAGGGAGCAGTTGGTTACCTCTGGCGAATGCTCAAAATCCCCAAATTGAACTGCCTAGCTACGGTATAAACAGCCAAAATTTAGCGGTCATTGTGAAGCGGGGTGATTTACTGTCCGAACAAACGGCTGAATACTATCAACAGCAACGACATATTCCCATTGAGCATCTTTATACAGTGGATCTTCCGGACACTGACTCAATGGACTCAACTCAATTCAAAACCGTGTACAGGACGCTTCTACAGGAGATGCCAGATGATATTCAAGGCTTGTTGCTGACGTGGCAAAAACCTTACCGAGTAGAGAGTATGTCAGTGACCAGTGCCTTTAGCTTTGGATTTGATTCTAAATATACTCAGCCCTCTGGGAAAGGCTGTCAACCGACGGCGAAGAGCTCATATTTTAATAGTTTCAGCACACAGCCATGGCAAGACTTGGGCATGCGACCTAGTATGCTGTTAACGGGGCGTAATTTTGAAGACATAAAGCACTTGATTGATCGAGGCGTGGCCTCTGATGGAAAAATGCCAGTAGGCAGTGCATATTTAGTGCGGACCTCTGATCAAGCGCGTAGTACTCGCGCCAGTGCTTTTAAAGCATTGGCTGATCACTGGAACTATAACGATGAGTTACGGGTAAAATATATGGATCGTTCTCAAAAGGATGAGCCGGATTATTTGCAAGGCATAAAAGACATCATGCTGTATCAGACGGGCGGGGTTGATATTCCATTCCTTAATGATAATACCTACCTCCCTGGCGCGATCGCTGACCACTTAACGTCAGTAGGAGGTGCGGGTTTAGGCGTTGAAGGGCAAATGAAAGCGTTTCGCTGGTTGGAGGCGGGTGCAACGGGCAGTTATGGAACGGTGATTGAGCCTTGTAATTTCCCCGCTAAATTTCCAAATCCGATTTACATATTGCCTCATTATTTGGCTGGGGAAACCTTATTAGAGTCTTATTGGAAATCGGTTGAACAACCGGGAGAGGGGTTATTTGTAGGAGAGCCATTAGCGAGGCCTTTTGGCGCTCAAAAATTGCTCTATACGGACAAAACAGTGCTTATTAAAACCCGTTTGTTGAAAGCGTTAATACCCTATCAGGTATTTGTTTGGGATAAACAGGGTCAAAAATATAAGCGTATCAAAGCCAAAGTAGGGGTTGATAGAAAGACTAAAAGTGTGGTGATACAGTTTGACCGTGTACGAGATGATATCAGTGTTGACATCAGGCCTGATCATTACAAAATTGTCGATCCCACGATGGAAACAGTCTCTCATTAAGTTTATTCTTTGCGTTGCCAAGTATGACTGATTTCATTCAGAATCCAGTGTTTGAGATGCGTTTTTAAATCCATTAACTGCTTACCATCAATCACACCAACATTCAGCAGATTGGCTTTATTGAGGTTGGCACCAATGTCTTCAGTCGTCACCAAAAGCCCATGCGCGGTTACGCCTCCAAGTCGATTTTTTAAACTGTCTAGTCTTTGTAAATGTAAGTTTACATTCACGTTCGCCCCGGTTTTACATTCCACAATAAACAGTTGATTGTTGGCTATAAACAACACATCAGCTTCATCATGGGCGTTTTCACGCTGTAGCTTGACGCCAAACGCGACGTCTTTCAGCTTAGGAATTTCTGCTTTGAGTTCTAATATCGCACGATAGGTATAGTACTCTAACCAACCGCCTTCAAAAAAGGTGCGCCTCCATCCATCGTGTTCAGCTCTAGGACTGATTTCATTGTCGTTCATGTTTAAGCAGAGTATGTTTTGATTATGCAGTTTACGCAGAAAGCCCACTAATAAATCGGCGTTGATTCGTGTGTGAGAATTGATTTCATTTAAATAATAGTGCTCATTGTGTAAGATCAATTTAAACGATTTACCTCGCGCAAAGTGCGTTGAAAAAAACTGATAAGTCGTCAGTGCATGTTGTTGCAGAATGATTTTTTGAATGGCATTCACCAAACCATTGGCAAAGCTTGCTTGGCTGGGTGTTAATTTAACGGCATCCATTTGTTCTATTCCATGTGCATGCAAAAACTCTTCAAGCTGAAGGTTGTCAGCAATATTAAACTCAGCCAGACCATTGGGTTGAATCCATTTGAATTGGTCGTTCGGCAACAGGTAATAGAGCCCAACAGGGGTATTTTCAAAGGCCTTGAAGACACTGAGCGTATACATTTTACTGGCACAGCTGATATTAAAGGCGAGCTGTTCGTAGGGTATCTCTTTTACCAGATTTTTGAGGTCACTGACGATGTCGCTGATCTCAAAAGCAGGTTCTATTGGCCGCAGCTCGGCCTTGATGTTATGTGCATTGTAGATCGTTTTGAGTCGCTTGGCATTTTCAATGAGGTTGGGTGTATAGGCAATCAAAACATTCTTAACAATCAACCGTTCATCTAATATAGGTCCTAGATTCGGTGTCATTTCGCGATCGGCGAAAACAAGATGAGTGCTGTATTGATTAATCATGTCGGAGGGCTTGGTCGGCATTTTGAAGGCTTAATCCGTTTGAAACGAGGGGGTTAAAAGTAGCGACCATGACTTGGTTTCTACCAGATTGTTTCGCTCTGTAAAGAAGTGAATCGGCTGTGCGCACAGCTTCGATAATACACTTATCCGGTGTTATATGGATAGAAACACCAATGCTAACAGTGATTTTGATCGGTTGAGTTTTGTCTAAAATTTCCATATTTTCAACCGTTGACCTTATTCGCTCTGCAATCTCTTTTGTTTGGTTAACCTGAGTGTCGGGAAGAAGAATAAGAAACTCTTCTCCGCCAAGACGAAAAATATAGTCGCTGGTTTTAATTGAGTTTTGCAGTAGCCTCGCGATTCTTTGCAAAACGATGTCTCCCGTTTCATGTCCATAAGTATCGTTTACCAATTTAAAAAAGTCGATATCAATCATCAAAGCGGACAGTTGTGTGTGGTGAATCTTATTGGTGAGACTCTGTTCTTGATGGCAAATGTCGTTATAAGCTCTACGGTTGGGCAAATTCGTTAGCGCATCGGTTTTGGCAAAGAACTCAGCAATTTGCTTATCTTTTTCATTGATTTTTACCCGATTGACTAAGGCAAATGATAGTAAGATTGAATCAACGACCATGCCAATTTCTATCGCTTGATAGCCAATGCGAGTGTAAGGAACCAGTGCCATGACAGTGAGTGCTGTTATGGAGGTACCAATCAGCCCAGCAGTGGTTCCAAGTAAAAAGAAAAGTGCAGATTGATTCCCATTTAAAAGTGATAACAGCGCAATAGAAAAGACATAAATGCTAAATAAAATTGCCATAGTGATGGCGAGTATGATGTGTATATGGTATCCAAATAGAGCAGAAAAAAGCATTGTGCCTATAAATATTAAAATAAAAGCATTCATGCTTTTTTGAGCCGAAGGTAGATATTTTTTTAGGTTTAGAAAGGATTTGGCAAACAGTAATCCGGAAATTGAAAATAAAAAGATGGTTGTCGATTGTAGCCAATTTTGAATGGTGGGGTAATCACCCAAAAGAAATTGAAAGGTATAACCATGATAACTGACGTTCGCCATTAAGAAAATGGCTAAATAGAGTGCGTAAAAAGCATAGTAGCGTAACTTAATACTGACAAAAAGAATCAAATGATATAGAAGCATCGCAATAATAATACCGTACATAAATGCAGTTACACTAACGTGTAAAACTTGATCTTTGAACAGGGTTTCACGGTCGATAATCGAGATTGGTACGATAAACGGATCACGGGTCTTCACTTGAACATAAACCGTCGAAATACCGGGTTCAAAAAGATGTTCTATATTTGGGTAAGGGTGGGCCACAGCCCTTTGGCTAAAAGGATAAATGTTTCCTGTCGTGTATTGCTGTATTGTTGAATTTGGCGAAATTACTTTAATTTTAATGTCATCCAACCAAGGGGTTTCAAAGACCAGCAGTCGACTTAAGGATTGAGTTTGAGGGTTGGTGACATCAAATTTATAATAAAAGGTTGAGTTGGTAAATAAGTGTGCGCTAACATCCTGTTTCAGCGGCTTGAAGTTGTCTATTGGCAATTCGGTTATATGGGAGAATTCGACGTGGTGGTTGACATCTTCGTAGAATGAGATGGCATGACCGATTTGATGATTGGGTTGTGTAATGTCCACGGTCGGCAAAGCAGCGCATGCTGGCGATAAGAGTGTGAAAAATAGAATAAAAACACTGAATAATTTAAACATTTGATTGGTAAACAATAAGTTCATGTAGTGACGTTTTAAAATAATAGCATAAGTGATGGTCAAGCTTGGTAACTTTAAAAATCAACTGAAACCTATTTTGGAACTTATAAGGTATTTGTTACACACTTAATCAGTGGAATTTAGTAAAAATATATAGGATTATTTGGCGCTCTGCTTTAGCTAAAAAAGCTTGAACGAGAGGAGTGATTTGCCAAACAAATTGAAACAAGCTTTAAAGCAATCATGGGCGCGTGTATCATATCGTTTACTATTTTCTTTAGATTCTATGGCAGTGCTTTTAAGTTAAAGAAAAGCCCCTAAATATATCCAAATATATCCAACTAAAAGTATTAAAGGTGAGCATTAATGGCTAAAAAGTTTTATGTGGTTTGGCAAGGTAAAGTGCCGGGTATTTACACTGACTGGAATAGCTGTAAAAGTCAGGTTGATAAATTTGCGGGTGCAAAGTATAAGTCATTTCCAACCTTAGCAGAAGCTGAACAGGCTTATGTTGGCGTGCATACGCAATCCCGTTCAACATCCACGGCTTCCAAAACAACGCCGGTCAAAAAGAAAGCCCCCTCAAAAGCAGCTACTGTCAAAACCTATACGGCGGCTGAAATCGCCACCATGCCAATCGACGTTAAGATTTATACCGATGGTGGCTGCGATCCAAATCCAGGTAAAGCTGGTTCGGGGATGGCGGTGTATCGTAATGAAATGATAGCGGAACTTTGGTATGGATTGTATAACCCAATGGGCACTAATAATACAGCAGAGTTAAACGCTTTACATCAAGCTCTCATGTTGGCTCAAATTGAGAGCAATAATGATAAGTCAGTCGCCATTTTTTGTGACTCAAAGTATTCTATTCAGTGTGTGACACAGTGGGCGATTAACTGGCAGAAAAAAGGCTGGAAAAAAGCTGGCGGTGAAATCAAAAATTTAGAGTTGATTAAAGAGATGTTTGCTTTGCATCAGCTGTTAAAAGATAGGGTGCAGGTGTTGCATGTCAATGGTCACGTGGGAGTGGAGGGCAATGAATTAGCGGATAGAATGTCTATTTTGGCGATTAAAACCAAAGAGGCTAAATTCAGCTGCTACCAAGAAAAAATTAACATTGCTGAGATTCTAAAAATGACAACGGGTTAATAATGACGTTATAACTCATTTCATTTGTTTGTCATAAAGCCGTCATCTCTTTGTTATCAACATCTTTTAAACTACGTTGGTCTTTATTTAATGTGATTTAAAAGGTAAGAAAAATGAAAAAATTATTAGTCGCTTTATCCGTTGCTGGCATGATGACCGGTTGTTCTTCTGTACCAGAGAGTAACTCAACTCAAGGTGATGCAAAAGTGGTCGAAAAAACTGCTGCTGCATCAAGTTTGAATAACGAAGATTTATTTGTGGTTTATGAAGAAGGCCGAATGAATATTTTTTATGATGCTGACCTTTATAAAGATTTCCTTCAGCTTGGTGAGACGTCTTTCCGTAAAACGTTCATTGGTGCGGGTCCTAAAGGGGAAACGCTTATGTACGGTTTGACGAAGGCGGATAAGAAAAAGCTAACGGGGATTCCTTCGATCGAAATGATGGAAGGTCGTTTAGCGCCTGCTAATGATTTTTATGGCGAAATTATTGCTGATGGTCGCATTAATGTCTTCGATGATTGGAAGTTGTTCCAGATGTTTATGGCTCATGGTGAAGTTCCATTCCGTCTAACGGATATTGGCGCAGGCCCTAAGGGTGAAACCGTGGTTTATGCTTTGACTAAGGAGACTAAGAAAAAACGTCCTGAAGCATTAATTGCTAAGTTCAAAGCGTTTCGAGCGATGTAATTGTTATTATGATAAAGCTTGTTTAAAAGCTCTATCGTTATGACATAAGAAAGCCGGGTTTATCCCGGTTTTTTTATGTCGGCAATAAAGTCTATGCCGTTTAAGAGATTCACCAGGCCTGGTGGGTCATACGGTTTAATGTACAGTCTATAATCCACTGCTTGTTTAAAGCTTATTCGACACGCTGTTCAATAGATATGTTGTCTTCCACCGCTTCGCTTGGATGATTGACAATCAATTCACCTGCGCTAATGCCCTGAATAATTTGGGCTTGGAGACCGTTACGCTGTCCAATAGTGACTTTGCGACGTTTTGCATGATCACCTTCAATCACAAAAAGCGCCCAGCCATTATTGTATCTAAATAGACTGCTGGCAGGCACTTGCAGCACATCTTCTTCATGCCATAGAACAAAGCTTGCCTCAACTCGATAGCCATCTCCTAAGCGTTGCCATTGCTCGGCGGGCGAGGTGAAGTCAGAGATAATCAGCACACGTTGCTCTTCCACACCCAATGCAGAAGTTTTAGTGAAACCGACCGGTTCTATCACTCGCACTCGACCTTCTAGTGCGTGTGATCCTCCCCAACGGTTTAAAAAGACTTTCATACCCCGTTTGATTTTGACGGCATCAGCGGACAAGACATCGACCTCAATTTCTAAGGATCTTGGGTCACCGACCTCTAACAAGGCTTCACCGGTACTTACAGGACCTTCACAACTGCGTGCTACTTTGAGTATTTGACCGTTGATGGGGGAGCGTACTGAGACACGTTCTACGGGTTGATCAGCAGCCTGTGTATCTGAATACTCTACGGTCATTTTGGCTGATTCTAACTCATGGCGGGCAACTTCTACAGCGAAATCAGTTGAGCGCTTGGTGGCTGATAACCGTTGTGCTTGAGTTTGTGCTGTATCGAAAACACCTTGAGAAATCAAACCTTTTTCTAATAAGGGTTGATAGCGTTTGAGCTCCTTATTAGCGAGCTGTGCCGACACAGCAGTAGCTCGTGCTTGTTCTATTGCTACTTGTAATGCAGACTCGGCGACAAAGACCTGCGTTTGTGCTAAGGCACGACTACGTGGATCAAGTACTTGAGAAGCAAGCGGGGTAATACTTAATAATGTTTGTCCTTGCTCAACGGTATCTCCAACCTTAAGATGTTGCAGGCAGGTAATTCCATTCACCGGTGCGGCAATGGTGTAGTGATCAATAATTCGGGTGCGGCCTTCCTCTTCAATCGTTATGGTCAGAGGAGCGTGTTTCGCTGTTGCCGTCTCAACTAGAATGGGCTGAGGCCAAAATCCCCACACCAATAATGCACTTATCAGCAGACCACTAACGATTACTCCTGGATGATTTCGTAATTGCACAAACATGAATTTATTCCTTCGCTTTAAGGGCGGCAACCATATCAAGATGTGCCAAGTTACGCCAAATCATAATGGCTGAAATCAGTGAGGAAGCAATGACGACCAAGGCGGCAAAAGAATAAACCTGAGGGCTTAATACCAGTGGGATTCGGTAGAGATCAGACTCAAATTGTGATGCTAAATAGGCACACAAGCCATAACCAATTAAAAACCCTAAAGGAATTGCCACCAGCGTCAAAAGAAATTGTTCACCTAATAATATATAAGCAATTTCGCTCCGATGAAAGCCCAATACTCGGAGACTGGCTAATTCTCTATTACGTTCTGATAGCGCGATTCGCATACTATTGTAAACCACCCCAAAAGCAATGCTACCCCCAAGCAGTGTGCTGATAAAGGTAAAGAATAGTATGGATTCATTCATGGTTTCGTAAAAGCCTTTAATGGCTGAGCGTTGCTCTATCACGCCCGCGATTCTCGGCATCTCTTTCAGCTTGTTATAGACAAGAGATTGATCGCGTTCATCAACTTTTAATAAGGCGCCTGAAATAATAGAGCCTTCCTTTAATAAACGATTAAGCATTTTTTGCTGTAAATAAACATTAGCACCTAGATATTGCTTAGCGGTGCCGATAACCGGAACTTGCAGGGTGGTACGTTGACCTTCCAGAACTTCAATGGTGAGCATATCTCCCGGCTTGATGTGTAATAGCTCAGCCAGGTAATCCGTTAAAATGACACCTTTTTCCGGCAGATCAATTTCCTTAAGATCCGTGTTGAGTAATCGCATGAGCTGGCTGCTTTGGGGTATGCCATTGACTGATGTTCGATAAGAACGATGTTCAAAGCTTAATTTAGCTGACACATTACGAAAACCTTCAACATACTCTACACCCTGTAAATTGCGCAATGAATAGAGTGATTTTTGAGAAGTGGGTTCCGCATAGAGTGCAATGATATCCTCACGTTGGCTCATATTGTATTGCACATCAATCATCTGGTTTATGGCACCTTCCTGAAATCCGCCCACCATCATAATGCCACATGCCATACTAATGCCCAATGTTGTCAGTAGGGATTTAAAGGGACGGCGTTCTATGTTGCGTAAAATCATTCGAGAAGGTTGTGAGAAAAAACGTTGAAGACCGAGTCGCTCAATCACTGTCGTATGATAAATGGTCGGTTGTTCGGCACGCATGCCTTGTGCGGGTGCGAGTTTAGCGGCTTTGTAGACAGCAAACAGAGTGCCTAATATAGCGACTAAAACACTAATGAACGCTGCAAAAAAAATGACCTGTGGTTTGAGTGTGTAAATCATGTAAGGCAAACTATAAAAATGCATATAGATATTACTCATGCCAATACCCATCCAAGTACCCGCTCCGATGCCAATGATTATACCTATCGACACAATCATTAAAACGAGCTTAATATAATGTAAACCTATGGACAAGTTGCTGTAACCAAAGGCCTTCAAGGTTGCGATCTGTTCGCGTTCCAGGCTAATAAGACGGCTAATGACTACATTTAATAAGAAGGCTGCAACACTGAAAAAGATGATGGGGAATACGGTTGCAATGGTGTTTTGTTGCTTGAGTTCTTCTGTTAAAAAACGGTTTGAAAGTTGGTCTTTACGTGCGATGGCACCAATGCTGCCATAAGGTCTGAGTATGTCATCCAACCGGTCAATCACATCTTCTGAGTGTGCGCCTTTGCTGAGGGTGAGAGAGATATTATTAAAGGCGCCTTTCATATCATAGGCACTTGCAAGAGGGGTGCGTGCCATCCAGAGAACCCCGTAGCGTTGGTAGTCTGGGAACATGGCGCCAGGTGCGATTTGATAAATGTACTCAGGAGAGAGTGCTGTGCCGACTACGGTTAATGCCTTACGTCGACCATTGATGGTGGCGAATATCTTATCGCCTGCTTTTAACTCGTGTGCCTTGACAAACTCGTCACTCAGTAGAACCTCATTATCCCTACCGGGTTCAAATAAGCGGCCACTGCGCAGATGGACTTGATTGAGCAGGCCACGACTGTTGTTATCAGGTAAGGAGATTAAATGTCCACTAATAGGGTCGTTAAAGTCGGCCACGTCTAAATTGATATAAGCAAGTACTCGAGTTTCAACTTTGTCAACGCCTGGAATTTTCTCAATGCGGGGCACTAGTGATAAGGGTGCGCGTTTGAGTGTAGCGAAGACATCAGCGAAATGATTGTCTCGGTAGTAATTATCTCGAGTTTTGGTGAGTGAGTCGAGCGTGCTCAGTGACATAATAAAAATAGCGACACCACTGACAATCACCATCGCAATAGCCAAAGCTTGCAAACGCATTGCCCAAAGTTCTCGCCATAATTTTTTGTCGAGCGCATTCATAATGGTTTACCAGCTTAACTGATTAGGTTGAACGCGTTGGGCGTTCACGTGAATATCACTAATCAAACCGTCTGTTAAATGAATGACTCTATTTGCCATTTGCGCAATCCCTGCATTATGAGTGATGACGGCAGTAGTTGTGCCCAAGCTTTCATTCACTCGTTGCAACGCTTCAAGCACCATAATTCCTGTTTGAGAGTCCAAAGCGCCAGTGGGTTCATCGCATAATAATACGTCTGGGTTTTTGGCGATGGCGCGGGCAATCGCAACGCGTTGTTGTTCGCCACCTGAAAGTTGGGCAGGGAAGTGGTCCATGCGATTTCCTAACCCTACTAAAACCAAAGCATCTTCAGGTGTCATGGGTGCTTTAGATATTTCGGTCACCACTGCGACATTTTCTCGTGCGGTTAAACTTGGGATAAGATTGTAAAATTGAAAGACAAAACCCACGTGATAACGACGGTATTCAGTTAAAGCATGTTCGTCAGCGAGCGTTAAGTCTTGCTTGCCATAGAGGACTTGACCTGTGGTTGGAGTATCTAAGCCGCCCAGAATATTTAATAAGGTTGATTTTCCACTGCCTGAAGCCCCTAGTAGAACTGTGAACTCGCCACGATAAAGGTTTAAATCAACCCCACGTAGAGCATGCACCTCCACTTCACCCATCTGGTAGGTTTTGGTGACTCCCTTGACATGAAATACCACTTCGCCATTCAATTTTTGAGCTATTTTCACTGCGCCTCAGCCATCTTATTAAGCTTCTCCAATAAAAGTATACCAGAGCATTAAGTGTGGGACTTTACCTAATGCATTAAGCATAATCATTAGGAGTAAACGTAAAGTTACGGAACTATGTAGAGAAGAAGGTGTTATGTATATTATATGTAACATTTAAGCTTTATTCTGAATAAGGGTGGTTGTTTATGTGAGGAGAATTACTTATAATTAATCTGGTTAACTAAATTAATGGTTAGCAAAATCTCACTATTTATGCATTTTGTACCTGAGCACAGTAAATAGTATTTTTACAGGGCAAAATAATAGTATTTACTTAAATAAGTTTAGACGCACTCTTAACTTAGAATGGATTGTTGGAGAATCAGAATGAAACATTTAATGCATACTAGCCTGATGACCGCGTTAGTTGGTTTTTCGAGTCTTGCTCTAGCGGCTCCGGCTCCAGTGTTGACGGAAATTGTCAGTCAGAAGACAGATATCACGGTTGCAGGTCAAAGCTATGCGACTACCTTTAATCCAACAAGTTTTTCATTGAGTGATTTTACAGGGTTAGAAGTGTCCTTTGACATACAGGGTGATTATAATTATTATCAAAATGAAAGTTTGAATTTTAAGCTTGATGGCGGTCTGTATGAGTTCACACTGGATCTAAATTCAGCTCAAACGGTTCAGGCAATCAATACGACCTTGATTGGACCTGGGAATTACTATCACTTAACGGGAACGTACAATATTACTGGCAGTGAATGGGATGCTATTGCAGCAGATAATCAACTCAACATTGCTTGGTTTAATGCACCTAATGTCGGGAATATTGAGACTGAGGAAGGTAATAATCCATACTTTAACTCTCAAGGTGATTTCGTTTCTTACTCCATTGCCGGGATTGCCACGGCAGTACCAGAACCTTCTACATATGCCCTTATGTTAACTGGATTAGGATTGGTCGGCTTTATGGCAAGCCGCCGAAGAAAATTTAAATTTAAGCTCTAAAACCTCACTGAAAAAGCCTTTCTTGGTACGCAAGGAGGGCTTTTTGGGTTTAACACTGACGTCGTATTTATTTATCAAATTACGTTGGCTTCTCTCTCGAAAATTTATTGCTTTTCCTACTGAAGGTTTATAACCTTTAACCGATATAAATATATATTTAGGGGGGCTAGGCATGATAGGTTTTAGCGCAGAATCTGAAAAGAAAGAGTGAGTATGATGACGCTTAATTAAACTAAATATGCTTTTAACCTGCTGTGTGAATAATGGACCAAGCGTCCATCTTGACATGACTCTGATCGCTTTTAATCTAGCCAATCGTAGAGAATATAAATTATTCAGGCAGGACTTTAGAGCCGATGACTATTTTAGTTTGGCTGGTAAATTAGACTGGAGTGTTTATGTTTGGAAGATGTGAAGAAAATAGCGGCCTAGTTTTAGAATCATAGTGGTCACGGTTACTCAAAAAAACATCGATATTCTCTGTTTAATTTTTGTGGTTTGAGAGATGTGTATTCTTAATCACTATAATAATCAGTCAGTTGACCATCAATCACAATCTGCCAAGAGTCATTGATTCCATTTAAAGCTTGAGTGTGTACATCCACGTAAATAGTGCTGATATCTCCGCCTGTATCACTGCCATTTGAATCAACCGTTATGATGGTTTTGTCTTCACCTTGAACACTGGTTTCTTCAAAGTTTAAATACTGACCTAAATCATTACCTGTAACAGTGCCTTCTATAAGGTCTGATAAAATAAGAAAGTCATCATCGAATGCATAATGCGTGATGCACGTGGTGCCGCCGAGGATCAACGTTAGGTCAATGATTTCGATTTCACTTTCACTGGTCGGATAAAGTACACCAAAGAAATCCGCAGAATCCGTGCCGACAATTTCTTTATCACATAAGGGTTCAATCGGGGGTTGAGTTGGAGGTTCAATAGGGGGTTGAATAGGAGGTTCAGTGGGAGGTTGAATAGGAGGTTCAATGATGGCGTCTGGCTCTACAGAAGTCGGATTTTGAGTTTCTGCTAAACCAACTGGAGTCGTTGCGGTCTCAAAACCGCTCGTGACGTCACCCTCTAGTCCCAAGCGATCTACTATGTTTAATGGACCTGCGTTGGCACTTGAATTGGGTGTTGCTTCACCTCCGGCGGCTGTTGCTTCAAGGTCTTCAAAGTTACCTTGCAAAACGGCAAGTTGTAATGCTTTAACATCAATGGCACCTTCGGTCGCTGAATCAGTCATAGCAGCTGTGCCAGTGACATCTTCATTGAGTGTCATTTTCATGTCACGACCCAATGCCAGCAAATCACCGTTAGTCAGATTAATTGTGATGTTACCGTCAGGTGAGGTCATGATGACATCATCAGCAAATACTTTATCGCCTAGTTTTAAAGTCGTTACAACACCTGTGATTGGATTTTTAACTTGAACCATTCCTGTGATGGTAGCGACTTTTCCAGCAAGAGTAGCCATTCCATTTCTCCATTGACTAAAAAGTTATTTGTTTAATGACTTACATTATACGTATTTTTACAGTCATAAGGTTGGGTTTAAAAAAATTTTTATCAAAAATAGTGAAGTCTACTTTTTACCTCAGTGGGAAAGGTTTTTGGTGTCCAGTTGCTTAAAGGGTGTGGAGAGTTGATATTGTATTTAAAACAACCGTCGCGAGGATTTCTCAACGATCTTGACGGTCGTTGGATAAGGCTTTTTGTGAAAGAATAGACGTTATCTTAATTCTCTAGAATAGAGTGTGATCTGTTATTTGTTTATTTCTCATGTCTTTGATTAAACACGGTTTTTATTAAAAAACAATGAATTTCAGCCGCGCATTTTATCTAAACCTATCTCTTTTTATTGAAAAGCGTACAATGAAATTTAGATATTAAATTATCTTTAACACTATTTTTTGGGTTATCAAGTCATTGATAATAAGTTAAATAAACGATTATTATGGAGAGCAGATTATGAAATCAGTATGGATTCTTGTGGCAGATAGTAGTCAGGCACGTATTTTTAGTGCACAAAATTCACAGGCAGATTTGATAGAAATTGAGACATTAATACACCCAGAAGGGCGCTTGCACGATCAAGATCTGGAAAGTGATTCACCGGGCAAAAT
This sequence comes from Thiomicrorhabdus arctica DSM 13458, assembly GCF_000381085.1. GTDB lineage: Bacteria > Pseudomonadota > Gammaproteobacteria > Thiomicrospirales > Thiomicrospiraceae > Thiomicrorhabdus > Thiomicrorhabdus arctica. Next base: position 479,047 of record NZ_KB905899.1, read on the forward strand.
CAGTGGACCCCAAGGAGCAGGTGGACATGCTTATAGCGATGAAAACTCCCCTAAAGAGCAAGAAGAGATTAATTTTGCCCTCCGCGTTGCGCATCATCTGTCCGATGAATTAAATCAAAATAAATTTGACCGACTTTACATGGTCGCTGCCCCGTCTTTTTTGGGAGATTTACGCAATGCCCTTTCGAGTCGAGTCGAAAAGCATGTTGCTTTCAGTTTAGGTAAAAATATCGTGATGTTATCCCCGGAAGAGATTAGGACCCATTTGCCGCTGTCACTCGCTTCCTAACAAGCGTACTGTGTGATTAGACACAAAAAAACCGCGAGTGAGTCAGCGGTTTTTTGGGTTTCTAAAGTGTTTATTTAAGCTGGCTTTAAAAAATCTAAGCTTTCTTTAGAAAGGCTGAAATGAGTACGATTTGTGTTCCATTAACTTTGCCTTCAATATGCAAAGGATTGTCAGTTAGGTGAATGCCTCTGACCACCGTGCCACGTTTTGCAGTAAAGTTAGCACCTTTAACGACTAAATCTTTAATCAGTGTGACATTATCACCTTCTTGAAGAGTCGTACCATTACTGTCTTTAGTTGGTTCGTTGTCATGATCCGACTCTGCAACTAAGCCCGCGTCCGCCCAAGTTTTAGCTTCATCATCTAGATACATCATATCTAATAAGTCTTGGGGCCACCCTTCACTACGTAAGCTGTGCAACAAACGGTACGACATAACTTGTACGGCAGGAACGATAGACCACATACTGTCATTCAAACAACGCCAGTGGTTTGAATCCATCTTTGCTGAGTCTTCAATTTGGCTTTTGCAAGTGATACAGACTAGAATTGCTTGTTCAGCTGAACCATCAGAAGGTGTTACTTCCATTACGCTCAAGTCGTCTTTTGCGCCACAAAGCTCGCACTTGCTACCACTACGGGTTTGTAAAGTTTCTTCAATGCTCATAATTGTTTACTCATTTTATGCAGGTTATTGGTCGATACTGGAAACCTTTAGTACGTTAGAATCAACCTTTAAATTTTGTGTGCATATTATGCCTTCTTTACAGACAAAAATCAGCATAAGTTCGGTTCTTGTTGGGCTTTTTATGGATGGGTTATGCACTTAATACATAAATCTAAAAGCATTTTTAAATGGAACGGGCTTGGTTAATAGATTTAGACAGAGTTATGCTGGTTTTTGGCTTTTGTTTTGTCCATTCAACGGTTAGAATTTGGATAAGAAAGTTAATAGTTTTGGATGCATTAAAGAGTGCTTGGATAATGGTTGTTTAAAATTGAATAGTACATACGATTTATCAATAGATTATTTTGCTGTCCTTGGTGTGCATTATGGTGCCTGTGAGAAGACGGTCAAGATGATGTATCGTAAAATGGCGCGACGTTATCATCCTGATGTATCAACCATTCACGATGCTCAGAAAAAATTTCAAGATATTTCTGCCGCGTATGAAATTTTAAAAAAACATCGTGATGCGTATTGTCTCGATCATGAACGTCATAAAAAGAGTGTTTCAACTCATCGAAGTCAAGCAAAATCGCAAGCCGGTTCCAGGGCGAACAAAGCTAGTTATACCGAACCACCCGCGAGCTCAAGTCCTCACTCAGAGGGTAGACAGAAGTCTGAAGATTACTCTGGGCAAACTTACCGAGCACAAAAACCAATAAATGGTAAAGACCGAGTTATTGTTTACCCTTTGACGTTGCGGTATGCGATTCGTTTACTAAAATTAGGTACTTTTTATATTCCCGGCTTAAAAGTCAAAATGAAATTCACCCGTGAAGCGTTTGATGGCAAAACCTTTCGTTTAGAGGGAAAAGGGTATAGCGGTGTATTTGGCGGTAAAAAGGGTGATTTTCTAGTACGCTTTAATATTAAGCTTGATAGTGTTCGATTTCATTTAAAAGCAGGTGATATTTATGGCGAATTTTCAGTGCCTACAGGTCTTTTACAAGAGGGTAAGAAAGTAGAGCTTGAGTCACCAAGTGGTCGGTTGAATTTGACGGTACCGATCTCTTACTCCCCCAACGATTATATTAAAGTACCGGCCATGGGCTTGCCTGCAGATGCGATGATCGCCGCCGGTGATTTCTATGCCCGTTTGGTGACGGCGTAATTGGTTGTCTAAATGATGGTTTTTCTAATGTTGGCCACTTTGACTTAATAGGTATAACGGGTACCGTCAGAGAGTACGCTGCTTGAAAAATCTCTGCTAGCCTATATAAATAGAGAGATGATATTTAACACGATGTCTTTATTGTGGAGTCACCCATCGAAGCTTCTTTTAGGGTCTGTTTTAGAAAGAGCTCTACAGCAAAATAAATTTAACATAAATAAATATATAATTATTAAAATAGAAAGGTTTTGAATGCCCCATTCACATGAACATGACGACGGTAATTTACTGTTAGAAACGGCTAAACCCAAAGTGGAACTTCCAAAACGCTATCAAGTCGTTTTATTAAATGATGATTACACTCCTATGGATTTTGTAGTGGATGTCTTACAGCGGTTTTTTGGTTTAGATGAACAGAAAGCAGGCATGATTATGTTGGCTGTTCACCGCGATGGTAAAGGTGTTTGTGGAGTCTTTAGTCGCGAAATAGCTGAGATGAAAGTACAACAAGTAAATAGTTATTCTCGTGAAAGTAAACATCCATTGATGTGTCAGTTGGAGGTCGCTTAATATGTTGAGTAAAGAACTACAAATGACATTGAGCAATGCATTTAGTGTTGCGCATGAGTATGAGCATGAATTCGTCACGTTAGAGCATCTTTTATTAGAGTTATTGGGTGTCCCTTTGGTTCAAGAAGTTATTGTTGCCTGTGGTGCTGAAATATCCGTGATTGAAGAGAGTCTTGAACGCTTTCTCGAGTCTGAGATGATCAGTCGTAAACCGGATGAACTACAGCCAACCATGAGTTTTCAGCGTGTGATTGAGCGAGCGATCTATCTGGTGCAGTCGAATGGCTACCCAGAGGTCACTCCCGTCCACGTACTGGCTTCTCTATATGCCGAACAAGATTCTCAAGCGGTTTATTTATTAGAAAGTAATGGCGTAGAGCGAGTAGATGTCTTGAGTTATTTGTCACACGGCGTCATTGCCTCAGAGGCAGATGACTTTTTATCATCCACCCCGGATGCTGGAGGGGGCGCAGAACTTGGTGAAGATTCAGAAGCTAAACAATCGCCTTTAGAGACTTATACAACGAATTTGAATGCCGAGGTAGAATTGGGTCGAATTGATCCGATTATCGGTCGTGAATGGGAATTGAATCGTACTTTAGAGATATTGAGTCGTCGTCGAAAAAATAATCCTTTATTAGTCGGTGAGCCAGGTGTAGGAAAAACGGCCGTTGCCGAAGGTTTAGCTTATCAAATTGTGCATAACCAAGTACCGGATCTGTTAAGCGATGCGGTAGTCTATAGTTTGGATATGGGGGCTTTATTAGCCGGTACGCGTTATCGCGGTGATTTTGAAAAACGTTTTAAAGCTTTGTTAAATGCATTAGAAACGCAGTCACATGCTATTTTGTTTATTGATGAAATTCATACGGTGATTGGAGCTGGTGCTGTACAAGGCGGCGCTATGGACGCTTCTAATTTGATGAAGCCTGCTTTGTCGTCCGGAAAAATTCGCTGCATGGGTGCCACAACTTATGAAGAGTTTAGAGGGGTGTTTGAGAAAGATCGTGCCCTGGCTCGTCGTTTTCAAAAGGTCGATGTCAAAGAACCATCCATTCAAGAAACCTTTGATATCCTCAAGGGTCTTAAAACCAAGTACGAAGAGCACCATCATGTTAAATATACTCTACCAGCTCTTAAAGAAGCCGTCGCACTGTCAGCACGTTATTTAACAGATAGACATCTGCCTGATAAAGCGATTGATGTGATTGATGAAGCAGGTGCTAAACAAGCATTGGCGATTGTCAGTAAGCGTAAAAAACAGATTGGCGTGCCTGAAATACAGCAGGTCATTGCCAGTATTGCACGTATCCCTGTCGCGCAGATTACTCAAAAAGAAAAAGATAAATTACATGATTTGGGCGATAACCTTAAACGGGTTGTTTTTGGCCAGGATTATGCGGTTGATCAATTAACGTCTGCAATTAGATTGTCACGTTCAGGATTGTCTGACCCTAATAAACCGACGGGTTCATTCCTGTTTTCAGGGCCGACAGGGGTCGGTAAAACCGAGCTGACACAACAGTTGGCCAAACACCTTGGTGTGGAAATGCTACGTTTTGATATGTCGGAATATATGGAGCGTCATACTGTGTCACGTTTGATTGGCGCGCCACCAGGTTATGTAGGTTATGACCAAGGTGGTTTATTAACCGAAGCGGTCAATAAGCATCCTCATGCAGTTGTCCTGTTGGATGAAATTGAAAAAGCCCATCCAGATGTGTTCAATATTTTATTGCAAGTCATGGATCACGGTACCTTAACGGATAATAATGGTCGCAAGGCGGACTTTAGAAATGTCATCTTAATTATGACCTCTAACGTGGGTGCAGAGCAGATGGCTCGCGCTAGTATGGGCTTCTCGGTACAAGATCATACGCTGGATTTTGATGCAGAGTTGAAAAAAGTATTTACCCCAGAGTTCCGTAACCGTTTAGATGGGGTGGTGCAATTTAATCGCCTCACTGCGGCTTCCATGGGCTCTGTCGTTAATAAGTTTATTTATGGACTAGAGAATGCATTAGCAGAGAAAAAAGTGACTTTAAAAGTCACTGATCGCGCGCGTTCTTGGCTGGCTAAAAATGGCTATGATCCTTTGATGGGTGCAAGACCTATGGCGCGCCTAATTCAAGAAAAGGTGAAGCAGCCTCTGGCCGATAAATTACTGTTTGGTGATTTACAGAAGGGCGGTGAAATTGTGGTGGATTGTGAAGAGGATGCCTTAATCTTTAATAAGGTGTAGTCACTTGTTTGCTCATAATTAACCACTAGATTGTTGTTAGCCCAGTCATGATTTATGACTGGGTTTTTTTATGCCTGTCGTGTAGATCACCGACCTAATAGCCATCCATGAAACAGCATGATTAAGGAAGTAACGATCTGTTTCTGTTAACTTGATTGACGGCTGGTGAATTGCTCTTTCGTTGCTAAATGAAATTCCTAATTAGGGTTCGGTGGTCCTTTTTTAAAGTGTGTATATAGACCCTTTTATAAGATAGAATGTAAGTATCTTAAGTGTGTTAAATAGGTTTTTTATGGGAAAAATATTTAAGGATAATCGACTGTCTTGTTTGTACATTATTGACGGTTCAGAGTTGATTGAAGAGCTCAAACTTCATTTAGCAGCACAATTTCAAGATTATAAAATTGCTAAGAGTGGGGCAGAGGCTGAAAAAATTTGTGTCATTGAACAGCCGCATATAATCTTATTTGGGACAAATCACCTTATCAATTCAAGTGAGATTTATCTGGATCTAATGGTCAAACATAAAGATTTAGAGTTTCATCGATCCATCCTTATGGTGAAAGCTGAAGATGCAGCAGAAGCTGCGAAGTTGTGCACTGATCGGGTATTTAATGATTATATTATTGTTAAGCCTTTATATGATAAAGAGGTGTTTAATTCAGTTATTCGCCGTTGTATAGAAGTGATTGCCGAGCATGGTAGCTTGGAAGAGTTATCAGATGTCGAGCTAGAGCTCAGAAATGTACAAATAAATGGTCTTGAAAACCATAAAACAGAAACTCTTTTACAGAATAAAACACGGACGACTCAACAACAGTTTAAAACTGAAATGTCCAGTGATATTGACGACTTCACAGGTAAAGTGATCCATGATCTTGATGATGGCAAAGATGCACAACACATAAAAAAGTCCATTACCAATCTCTCTGAAAAGCTGCACCACTCTCTCGAAAGAGGTGATAAGGATATGAACTCGGCACTGAGTGAGTGGGAAAAACTTTCTGCCATCACCCAGAAACAACTTAATTCAGGGTTATCCTCTGCGATTAAGGCCACAAAAGTACAAAGAACGATTCTTATTATTGAAGACGATGAGTTTTATTTAAATGTATTGGCAGCGGGTCTTGAAACAGAAGGATATTGTATTAAAAAAACGTTAACAGGTAAACTTGGCCTTGAAATGATTAATCAAATTCGTCCGGATTTGATTATTTTGGATTGGAACTTGCCAGATATCATGGGTTCTTTTGTTTTAAAAACCATTAAAAGTAGTATTAAATTTTGCCATATTCCCGTTATTGTCTTAACAGGACACAGTCAAGTTTCAATTATCAAAGAGGCTATGGCTTTAGGCGCTTCTGATTTTATCGTAAAACCTTCGGACAAAAAGCAGATGCTAAATAAAATTCAACAAGCTATTTTTGGTAAAAGCACCACTCATGCAGGGCCAGCCTAGTGTTAAGCAGAGTGTTTAAACGTAAGGAAAAAATCATAGCTTTTATCTTCTTTATTTCTATTGGTAGCGCATTAGCTTTAATTGAATATCAATTATTTACTACGGTCGAAGAAAAAACCGTTGAGTCTGAAGTTAGACAAAAATCAGATGTGAGAAAGTCGGTCATTATTAATGCGTTTCAGAATTAAATTATTGATTTAGGCACATTACTCGTACAGTTGAAACAGAAAAATGATTTAGTATTGGAAGATGAATTTAAACAATTTTTGCATCAAACACACTCTTACACTAAAGCATTGCAGGATGTTTTAATTTTAAATTATAAAGTGGAGCAGGATCATCCAAAAAATCAGGTAATGAGTGAAGGTCAATTGCAAGCACACTATTTTCATGAACATTTTTTTAATCGTGCCACGCCACTTAAAAAGGATGTCGGCCCCAGTAAATCTACAGATTATGAAAGAGCTCACAGTAAATGGTTTGAAAAGTTTAAAAACCCTGTTTTATTACAGAAATTACAGCTTGCTAAAGAAAGTGGAAAAATACAGTTTTATATAGAACATTTAACCCCTCCGATAACGTCAGATCAATCGAGTGTCTTCAAAGTTATTATGCCAATTTACTGGTCTCAAGATAATGAGTTTAAACAAGTTATTGACCCGGAAGATTTCACAGGTTTTGTGATTTTAACCGTAAATTTAGGCGAGTTGGTATTGGATGCTTTGAACAAGTATATTAAAACCCCAGGTGGCTTACATATTTTTATTTATGATCAAGACATTACACCCGAGAATCTTATTGCTTATCATGGTAGTCGAGCCGTCCCCGGGATAGCAGATACCGTCTTGGATGAAGCGATTTTAAGAAAAGAGTCCTTGTTGGAGTTTTCGGATGCGGAATACTTTGTTTCAGAGGTTCAGCTCTTTGAACAGAAATGGAAGTTTGTCTTTATTAATTCTGAAATGGGTTTTATTTCAAAACGAACATTTATTCCATTAATTGCCAGTGGTTTGACTCTTCTATTTACCTTGTTAATGACGGGTTATCTTGTATTTTCAATTCGTGCTAAAAATAAGTTGAAACAACAAGTAAAAGAACAGATTGATGTCGTTAAAGATAAAGAAGCTCGGGTTCGTGGAATTGTGGATACTGTTGCTGATGGAATTATAACGATTAGTAAAGATGGCATTATTGATTCAGTTAATCCAGCAGTTGAAATGCTATTTGGGTATCGATCAGAGGAAATGATAGGCCATAATATCAGCATGCTAATGCCATTATCTTATGAAGGAGCGGATCTTTTTTTGAAATATCAGGAGGAGTTGGCTAAGGAACAAAGCAGTGGTATTGAGAAGAGTGTAAATGGCCGACGCAAGGATGGCTCTATTTTTGCAATGGATTTAGTGGTTGGTAAAATGCGAATCTCTGGGAAAACCATGTTCACAGGCATTATTAAAGATATTACTAAACGCAAGTTGGCGGAAGAAGCTCTCCTAAAAGCGAAAAATTCTGCAGAGCTGGCCAATAGAGCAAAATCCGAATTTTTATCGAGTATGAGTCATGAGTTGAGAACACCCTTAAATGCTATTTTAGGGTATTCTCAAATGATTAAATATGACAAAAGTTTGCCTAAAAGTATCACTAACAATATTTCTGAAATACACCTAGCAGGAGAGCATCTGTTAAATCTAATTAACGATGTATTAGATTTAGCAACGATTGAGACTGGTAATATAGAGCTTCATCTAGAGTGGTGTAATATTGATACAGCCATCCGTCAAGCGAGTTCCTTAGTGAAACCCTTGGCGGATAAACATGGTATTTTATTGGAGTTTAATAACCGCGATTCAGAAAGATGTGTCTATGTTGATAAACGTCGTTTAAAACAAATAATTTTAAATCTGATCTCGAATGCTATTAAATATAACCGCAAAAATGGTTATATTGAAGTGTTCTGTGAAGTAGATGATTCAGAGATGCTTACTTTAGCAGTAAGAGACACTGGTTTAGGAATCTCTGAAGAACGTCAAAAACAATTATTTACACCCTTTAATCGTTTAGGAGCTGAGTCGAGTGACATTGAGGGCAGTGGAATAGGTTTAATCATCACCAAAAATCTGATAGAGGCAATGGGTGGGACGCTAGGTTTAGACACAAAGTTAGGGTTTGGATCGACCTTTAAGGTATCGTTTCTGTCTCAAAAATGCACTCTCAGTGAAACTAATTTACAGCCCAATGATAGCGTTATTGCAGAACATTTCTCTCAACAAGGCATTCATCAATTCAAGATTTTGGTGGCTGAAGATAATGAGATAAACCAACATGTTATAACCCAGCAATTAGCCATGCTTGGTTATAAGTCTACGGTGGCTGATGACGGCTTGGCAGCGTGGGAATTATATCACTCCGGGCATTATGATTTATTGCTAACAGACATGAACATGCCTAGGATGGATGGAAATACTTTAGTCAAAAAAATACGATTATGTGAACAGAACTCAACAGCTCACCTCCCGATCATTGCTATTTCAGCTGATGCTATGGACAACTCAAAAACAACCTCTCATGAAGCGGGTATTGATGATTATTTGGTCAAACCTGTAGACCTTAAAGATTTAGAGCAAAAGCTTAATTATTGGCTGAGTTTTCAGATGGACCCATCGGAAAAGGTTCAAGTATTAGATGATCAAATAGAGTTAACCTCTACCAAGAGTGAATTCAGTCAAGAAACTCCTTGTGTAAATATTAAAGCGTTACATGGATTGGTGGGCGACGATATCGAGCTTAACTGCAAAATTCTCCAAGATTTTAATGAGAAGACTCCTCCTCAAATTGTAGGTATTCATCAAGCTTTATTAGAAGGCGATTTTAAAAAAATTGCTGATATTGCGCATAAGTTGAAATCCTCTACGCGAACCATCGGTGCAATACCGTTGGCTGACATTGCTGATCAAGTCGAAAGTACTGCAAAACAAAGTGATGTCGAAACTCTTCAAGAGCTTGTGCCCTTGTTGGAGCCTAAATTGGGTGAGGTTATTGTGTTTATCAACGCCTATTGTCAGTGTGTTTCTGAGCCCAATTCAGTTGTCGATATTGATTTGAATGACTTTCCATTATCAAACTTGAATATCATGGTCATTGATGATGATTCATTCATATTAACGCTTTTTTCCAATTTCATGGAAGAGCTGCACATTTCAAAGAACTTTTTATCTGCTTCCGGTTCAGATGGATTAACCTATCTGTCACAGCAAACAGAAGCCGTTGATGTTATTTTTTGCGATTTAAATATGCCTGAGATGGATGGCATGGAAGTATTGAACCAACTGGCTTTACATGAGTTTCCAGGCGCTATTGTGCTAATCAGTGGGGAAGGTTTGAACGTTTTAGAAGCCGCCAGTCACTTAGCGAAGCAGCATAACCTTAATGTTATTGCAGAACTGGAAAAGCCGATAAATCTTCCGTCCATTGTCGATTGCTTAACGCAATTAGTATCTCCCACGAAGTCTGTTGCCGTCGAACCGGCGGATGAGATTACTTTTACCCGAGATGAAATTTTTGCCGCAATAAACGAAAATCAATTAGAGGTTCATTTTCAACCCAAAGTCTCAATGAGTAGCAAAGTGCCATTAGGTATGGAGGCTTTGGTGCGTTGGAATCACCCCAAAAATGGCTATATTAGTCCATCAATATTTATCCCAATGGTCGAAAAAGAAGGCTTAATTGGTGAACTTACTGAACAAGTTATTAAGCAGGCCTTTTTGTTTACTGGAGAGTTGATTCGGGAGGGGTATGCTCTAAAAGTTTCGGTTAACATTTCAACCTCTTGTTTAGCCGATTTGTCTTGGTATGATTTCTTGTTATTAGAAGCGGATGAAACACACCTCTTTATCGAAAATATTATTGTAGAAGTTAATGAAAGTTCAATCATGATGAATTCCGAAGTTGCATTGGCGGCTTTAACACGCATCACCCAACAAGGCATGGGGGTCTCTATTGATGGTTTCGGTATTGGATTCTCATCATTAAATAAGTTGCAAAACATTCCTTTTACAGAGTTGAAGTTGAATCATCGTTTCGTTCATAACTCAGATAAAGATGAGGAGTCCAGCAATGTTTTAACAGCAATCATTGAAATGGCAAAAAACCTAAATCTCAGTGTGGTTGCGGAAGGTGTTGAAACACCTGAAGAATGGCGTTTGGTCAGCGAATTAGGTTGTGATATGGCCCAAGGTTATTTAATTGCTAAACCAATGAATAAGTTGGATTTTCGAACTTGGCTATCGTCATGGATGGTGGATATTAAAGGTTCTTGAAATATATAAAATAATTAAAAAAGAGTAAATTATTCGTCGAGAACATTTCACTATATATGTTGATTATTAATGATTGGATGTGGGGATGTTTTTAGTGATCCATCCTTAATGTCATTTAGAATGATAGCCCGAACACCACTGAAATGGACATGGTGTCTTAAAAAATTCTAGATCAGTAGAATGTAGACGAGAAAAAAGTAGCGGGAATTTTTACATAGGAACCAAAGCTTACTGAAGCTTTAATTCCGGCAATGGAAAGCTTACCTGGCTAGGTAAGTCTTGAAAATGTCGATGGTTTGCATTGGTTATTTGATGGCCGTAAACGGGGTTAGTTGTTGATCAACCGTTGTGAACTCAATTAATCGACTATCTGGTAAACCCTTCTTAAACGGGACAGAGCGTTCACCTTGAATCAGTGGGCGTAAGTACTCTAAAGCGGCCTCTGTGACATCCATGCCATCTTCTGTTAAAAAGGCATCTGGTACCGTTTTTTCAAGATTGGCAACCACGTTTAAATCAACGGTTTTATAGCGCCATGTAAAGGGTTCTATACTTGTTAGTTCAATAATAGGCAAGACGCCATGTAACCCCTCTAATGCCGCTTTAACAGCTGCTTTTCCTGCACCATATGCCATCTGCCAGTCCACTTCAGAGACCAAATGGCTGGCAGAGCGTTGTAAATAGTCAGGGATGGCACAATGGGTTTTACGTTTAAAATGCTGAGCGACAATGTGCGATAAGGTGGTACCCGCGCCCCCTAATTGAATGTAGTCGCGTTCATGGGTGTGTTCGATACTGGCAATACTGATGTACTCGCCATTGGCTGTCTGTAAACCTTCTGAAACGGCACAGACACAGTATCCTTTTTCAGTAATCAGGGCTTCAACTTTTTGCAAAAAAGCGTCTTCATTAAAAGCTCGTTCAGCGGGCAGTATGATTAAGGGCACATCTGGAATAATATCTTTAATAAGAGCGGCAGAGAGGGTTAACCAGCCTGTGTTTCTGCCCATCGTCTCCATAATAAAGAATTTAGTGGAGGTTTCATGCATAGAGATGATGTCCTGCGTGGCTTCTAGAAAGCTCGTCGCAAGGTATTTTGCGGCACTGCCAAACCCAGGGCTACAGTGCGATAGATCCAAATCATTATCAATGGTTTTGGGAACACCGACACAGATGACCGGATGACCGTGTTGCCCACAGTAGTCAGCCACTTTTTGTGCGGTTACCATCGAGCCATTGCCACCATTGTATAAAAAATAGCCAATCTCATAGCGTTTAAAGACCTCCAAAACACGCTCATATTGTGCAGGGTTATGATCAAGTGGATCCAAATCAAAACGACAGGCTTTGAACGCTGCGCCAGGTTGGAATTTCAACTTTTCTAAAGTGGCTTGGGAGATGTCGCTTAAATCAACCAACTCTTCTTCTAATACGCCTTTGATACCGTTCAGTGCGGCATAGGTTTTGCCAAAAAAATCGGAATGTTGCTGAACCGTTTCAATGACGGCTGCCGCACTGGCATTGATGACCGCAGTGACACCGCCAGCTTGAGCATAGAGGACATTTTTTGCAGGTTGTTGTCCAGTCTTATGAGGCTTTTTTTGGGAAGAGGGTGCGTTACTATTATGGGCGTTCACTTTGGGAATCCTTGAGTTATCACTTGTGTCACTGGACATTTTAAGGGCATAACAAAATTAGCTCGTAAAAATACAAGTCAAAGGCATTTAAATTTATTTTTCTGGGATGAGCCTAATTTTATTCTGTTCTATATTAAGTGAGGTTAAACCTTTTTTAATTGATATTAAGTCTTTACCTATCAGTTGATTACGCCAACCTTTTAAGAAAGATTCCGCACTGTTTTCCAGGCGCAGTAGAGTGAGTATATCATTGCGATTGATTAAGGATGGTAGGTTTAAACGGTAGTCTATCGCCACTTGTTGAGCGTAGGCCATACACAGCTGTATGAATGCTTCTTCTTGCAGGGTTGGGCTGGCTACTTTAGGCGCAGGTTTTGGCCATTCATCCGGTGATTGCTGAAACACTTCATCAATTAATTCAACCCAGTGTGCTCCATGGACTTTCACTGAAGAAGATTTAATCTGCGGCACTTTGTAAAGTGCCTCCATCGTAATGGGAGGGCGTTTAGCAATATGCGTAATCACGTCATCATCCATAACCCATTTCTTCGGTTGGTTTTGTCTCATGGCAAAATTTTCGCGCCATGTTGCAAGGGTATTAACGATTGCCAATTGTTTGGCTTTAAAGGCCTTGATGCCTTTAACTTTTGCACCGGCATTTTCTGGATCTGGCGTATACAGTGTTTTATCTAATAGTGCGGCACAGTCTTGAGTAACCGCTTCAATTTCATCTGGGGTTAGAGATTTTAAACACTGTTCATAAAGTGGCGAAAGGTAACGGACATCATCTAAAGCATATTCAATCTGTTCAGGCGTCAAAGGGCGATGATGCCAATTAGTGCGTGTTTGGCTTTTATCGATAATGACGCCTAACTCTTCTTTAATGACGCGAGCGAATCCAGCCATTTCACCATGTTTTAAAAACAGCGCGGCGAGTTGAGTATCGAAAATAGAGACCGGCATTTTGTCTTCAAGTTGGTACAATACTTCGATGTCTTGGCGTGCGGAATGGAATACTTTAAGGGTGTTCGGATCGGTCAGTAACGCCGTCAAAGCACGCAGAGGGTTCGTTCCGCTGGTGACATCGGCTGATTGCGTGATCAATATTGGATCAATAATCGCCATTTGTCCCAAGCAGTCTTGAATTTGAACTAAACTAAGTTCAGCAAAATAGGTATCCACTCTGACAAATTCAGTGTCGATAGCCACCCAAGAAATATCAGGGTTATCGATAATTTGCTGACAATAGTGGTGCAGTTGGAATTCGGTTTCTACCGATATATAAGCATTCTTTTTCATAGTGAGAGAGTGTAAGAGAGTGACGTAAGTTGAGCAAGGATAATTGCGTGAAAGTAGAGAAAATTCATATATTAGGTATCGCAGGCACGTTTATGGGGGGAATTGCCCAAATTGCTAAAGCGATGGGCCACCAAGTATCTGGCTCAGATAAAGCCATTTATCCGCCGATGAGTAGTCAATTAGAGCAAGCGGGCATCGCCGTTTCTAATGATGATGACATCTCCTTTTTGAAAGATTCACCTGATTCGGTGGTCATTGGTAACGCCAAAAGTCGCGGGCATGTGGCCGTCGAGGCGACGCTTAATACACTGCAAGCTTATACCTCTGGTCCACAATGGTTAGCAGAGCATGTTTTGCATGATCGCTGGGTGGTTGCTGTGGCTGGAACCCATGGTAAGACGTCTACCGCATCCATGGTGGCCTGGTTACTGGAATATGCTAACTTAAATCCTGGTTTTCTGATTGGTGGCGTGCCAGAAAATTTTGGTGTGTCAGCACGTTTAGGCGATTCGCCTTTTTTTGTGGTCGAAGCGGATGAATATGACACGGCTTTCTTTGATAAACGCTCTAAATTTGTCCACTATCATCCAAGAACATGTGTGTTAAATAATCTAGAGTTTGACCATGCGGATATTTTTGATTCGGTTAAAGATATTCAAAAACAGTTTCATCACTTAGTGCGTACCGTGCCAGGCAATGGTTTGATTGTGATGCCAACTGATGAGCCTTATCTAGACGAAGTCATTGCTTTAGGATGTTGGACGCCAATCGAAAAACAAGGTTCTGCAGGCGAGTGGAGTTATAAACTTTATGCCCAAGACGGTTCAGAGTTTGAGGTGATGTATAAAGGTCATTGCCTAGGGCGTGTAAAATGGACTTTGACCGGATTGCATAATGTGCGTAATGCCCTGAGTGCCATTGCGGCCGCAGTGCATTGTGGTGTACTGGCACGTTTTGCGGTTGAGGGGTTGTCTGAATTTAAAGGTATTCGTCGCAGAATGACGTTGATTGGAGAAGTGAAGGGCATTAAAGTTTTTGATGACTTTGCCCATCATCCAACCGCGATTGAAACTACGTTGCAAGGGGCGAGAAAGCAGCTGCAACATGCCCAAACAAATCGGGCCAGCCCAAGTCGGTTAATTGCAGTATTTGAACCCCGTTCAAATACAATGCGAATGGGCATTCATAAAGCGACGTTGCCATTAGCTTTCAAAGAAGCCGATGTTGTTTATGCTTTTATTGATGACGATTGGAATTGGCCATTACCAATAGAAGAGTTTACACAAACCGTCATTGTGAAAAATAGCTATGAAGCTCTACTGGAACAGTTAGTGAATGATTTACAGACAGGAGATACCGTTGTGATTATGAGTAACGGCAGTTTTGGCGGAATTCATCAAAAACTGTTCGAAGCTTTAAAGGTGAGGTAACCGTTTTATGGTTTGGGTACTTTTGGAACTACTGATATTAGTGGTCATTGTGGGTTGGGTTGTTTGGATGATTCGACCTTCAAAAAAGTGATCTGTTTCTTATAAAATATCTTAAGACATAGATATATTATTGTAGATTAGGCGTTTCGACGGTGGCTTTGTTTATAAGTCTTTTAAGGAAAACTCTGAAATTTGAAGTGGTTTATCCGGTCGGTAAGCTTTAATGAGTCCATCTGACCAGCATTGAGCGCGTGTAGGAAGGCCATTTTTCAGATAGCTTTGTATTTGCCGTAATACAGCTTGTTGAAACTCTGGTGTTGGACCATCGCAATCGCCGTTTAGATTGTCGGCACTGAAGTGAAATTTAAATCCGGCTGAGCGTGAAAAAATCCATTCAAGTGCTTGAGGTTTAACTTCAACTTTTTCAAACTCAGTTTGCTGTTCTGCTGTTCGACCGTCTGGCTGATACCAATAGCCAAAATCCTCCAATAAACGTCTCTCCATGCCTGCGACACACCAATGACTAATCTCATGTAAGGCACTGGCAAAAAAGCCGTGTGCAAAGATAATTCGATGATGCGGGTGATTCTCATCGGCAGGCAAATAGAGCGGTTCACCTTTACCCCGTACCAGTTCAGTTTTATAGGTGTCCATAAAGGTCTGATTAAATAAACTGACAATGGTTTCGGCATTCTGTTGCATAAATGGTTGCATAAATTGCACTATCGATTTTCTGAGAAAGGGATAAAAGCCTCGTCAAACTGATGGAAAATTGGTTTGACCAGGCCTGGGCAGATTGTTTTGATTTTAAAGGGTCGCCATTACCTTACGTGCAGCGGCAATGGTATTATCAATATCGGCATCGGTATGCTGTGAAGAGACAAAACCGGCTTCATAAGCTGAGGGTGCAAGATAAACACCTTCGTCCAACATCCCATGATAGAAGGCTTTAAAGTGCTCCAAATTACCCTTAGCGACTTGGGAAAAACGGCTGATATTCTTCTCTTCCGAAAAGAATAACCCAAACATACCACCCACTTGATTGGTGGTGAAGGGAATGCCTAACTCATCTGCAACGGCTTGCATACCAGTCGTTAAACGCTTGGCTTTTGTATCTAGGTTTTCAAAGAATCCAGCTTGTTTAATCAGGTTTAAAGTCATTAAGCCAGCAGCCATTGCGATTGGATTACCCGATAAGGTTCCTGCTTGATAGACCGGTCCTAATGGGGCGATGTGTTGCATAATCTCACGCTTGCCACCGAAAGAGGCGAGCGGCATACCGCCACCAATGACTTTACCAAAGGTCGTCAGGTCAGGAGTAATGTTGTAAAGCCCCTGTGCGCCTTGCAGACCTGCACGGAAACCACACATAACTTCATCAAAAATCAGCACTGCACCACTTGCATCACAGACCTCACGAAGGGTTTCTAAAAAGCCAGGCTCTGGTGGGATACAGTTCATATTACCGGCAATCGGTTCAACAATAATACAGGCTATTTGTTCACCCACTTCAGCAAAGACTTTGCGCACTTCCTCAGCATCATTGTGCGTTAAAGTAAGTGTTAATTCAGCGAGGCTGTCTGGAACGCCTGGTGAAGAAGGCACACCTAATGTCAATGCCCCTGAACCCGCTTTGACTAATAAAGAGTCAGAGTGACCGTGATAACACCCTTCGAATTTAACAATTTTGTCCCGTCCGGTATAGCCTCGCGCCAACCGAATCGCTGTCATGGTGGCCTCAGTACCAGAACTCACCATACGAACCATGTCCATTGAAGGTATCAGTTCACAGACCAAATCCGCCATTTCCGTTTCAAGTGCTGTTGGTGCTCCGAAGCTTAAACCTTTTTCGGCTTGTTGTTGCACGGCTTTAACCACGTCTGGATGAGCGTGCCCTAAGATGGCTGGCCCCCAAGATGCGACATAATCGATATACACTTTATCATCCACATCGGTTAAATATGCGCCTTTAGCGGTTTTAAAGAAAACAGGATCTCCACCTACGCCTTTAAAAGCTCTAACAGGTGAGTTTACGCCACCTGGAATGTGTTGTTGTGCCGCTTCAAATAGGTCGTGAGATTTGCTCATGTGAATTCCTTTTAATCTGCAAGTTTGTTTAGGAGTGAAATAGTAAAACCGAATTATACCGTGAATTTGTTGTTAAATCATTGCCGAATCACCGCGGATTAAGGCCGGATTAAGGCCGGATTGAGTCTGAGGTCTTAGTGATAAGAATACAGATATGATTATTTAAAATTGTTGGCTGATAGCATGTGCCGCAGCTTTTATATCCGCTTGGCCAAAAACACCTTGAATGACCGCGAGGGAATCTACGCCTGCATCGATGAGTTGTTTGGCATTTATTTGGTTTATTCCGCCAATAGCGACAATGGGAATTCTGAGGTTTTTCTTGGCTTGAATTAAGGTTTGAATACCGGCTTGTGGTGCATTAGGTTTTGTCAACGAGGGGAAAAAACATCCAAATGCGACATAATCAGCACCCAAATTTTGCATCTGTTGAGCGCGTCGTAAATCATTGTAGCAAGTGACTCCTATAATGGCATCAGCGCCAAGAATATCACGTGCAGTTTTCATATCTTCGTCATTTTTACCAAGATGTACCCCATGTGCTTGAGATTGTTTTGCAAGTTGAATATCGTCATTAATAATCAACCAGGCCTGGTGATTTTCGCACAGAGTTTTCAGTTGCTTAGCTAAGCTGAGTTGTAGCTCATAAGCCGAGTGTTTATCACGGAACTGGACAATCCTCGCTCCGCCTTCTAATGCCAAGGAGACATCTGAGATTAACGTTTCTGGGGTTGAGCAACTCGGATCGGTAATGACGTATAGACCTTGAATGGTTTTATGCGTCAGGGGTAATGAGTAATCCATGAGTAAGGTGCTATCTTATTGTTTAAGGAGGACTGTATTAAAAAAACGAGAGTGAGCACATTATTGAGTACTCACCATCAATATGGTCGAAGGAGTCAGTGACTGAATTAAAGTTGTGGACTCATTTGTTTAATGCGCTTTGCGACTAGGTCGAAATGAACTTCACCAATCTGTTTGTAAACAATTTTACCGTTCGGTGCAATTAAGAAGCTGGTCGGGGTCAGTAAAATATTACCAAATGCCTTTGCGATCGCACCGTCTGTATCCATTTTAAAGATGAATGGGTAGGGGTTATTTTGAATGAAGCTTTGCACCTGACTCACAGGATCATAATTCATAGAAATAGCCACTAATTCAAAGCGATCGCCCAAGGCTAATTTCATTTTTGCCAACTCCGGCATCTCTTTAATGCAACCAGGACAAGAGGTTGCCCAGAAGTTCACTAGAATCGGTTTCATCGGCTTGCTGAGGTTAATGCTTTGACCTTGTTCCGTTTCAATCGTAATGTTAGGGCCCTTGCCTAAGCCATCTGCAAATACCGTAAAATAAAGTAAAGTGGCTAGTAGGCCAATGACTAATACCGCAAAGATTTTTCCACCAATATTTTGCATAATTCAGGGCTCTTCTTGTTTTGAAAAAAAATAAAAAAGGGTCATTTGTTCATGACCCTTTAAAAACGCTAACAGAGCTTGTTTGTAGCGTGGATTATTTAGCCGTTAGTGTTTCAACGCCATTGGCGGTTCCACATAGGAATATATCTGCGGGACGAGCAGCAAACAAACCATTTGTAACAACACCCACAATACTGTTTAATTCGTTTTCCATCGCAACAGGGTCAACTATCTCTAAGCGGTGAACGTCTAAAATTAGATTACCATTGTCCGTGGTGAATCCTTCGCGGAGAACGGGCTCACCGCGAAAACGCTTTACGATTTCACGCGCAACATAACTGCGTGCCATTGGAATGACTTCGACGGGCAATGGAAACTTACCTAAGACCGCGACTTTTTTGCTGTCATCCGCAATACAGACAAATTTTTTGGCGACGGCTAAAACAATCTTTTCACGGGTTAGAGCGCCACCGCCACCTTTAATTAGGTTTAGCCCAGCATCGGCTTCATCAGCCCCATCAATATAGACGGAAATTTCAGAAACTGAGTTTAAGTCTAATACGGGAATGCCATAACCGCGTAGGCGTTCAGCAGTGGCTTCAGAACTGGCCACGGCACCTTCGATTGAGCCTTTTATTTTCGCTAATTCGTCAATGAAAAAATTTGCTGTAGAGCCGGTTCCAACACCTATGATGGTATCAGGGACAACGTATTCGATTGCTGCTTGAGCCACTTTTTGTTTTAGTTCATCTTGTGTCATGCTTTAACTCTCTATGTAGTTTGTATGGTTTAGCCAGTAATTTTAATCAAAAAGACATCACTTGTATAGTTACAACTGCGTAACAGCAAAAACCAGGCTGAACATTTTAGCAAAATCACCAGGCCTGGTTTGTTTCAAAAATCCTTTAGATATCCTAAATGGATTTTGTCTGCATTTGGTGATTATTTAGGTGCGACAGGTGGCGCTTGTACCCTTGGTTTTTCAGGGACTAAAGCTGGAGGCATAACGCCTTCTTTACGTTCTAGAATTGCTGTGATCATGCCTGATTGAGTGGTGATATATAAATCATCATAAACATGGACCGTTTTAAAGGTTAAAGGCCTAATCTGGCGTGACTTCTCGGCTAACGGCTTACCTTTTGACATATACATGCCACACATGGTCATACTGTTAGAAACTTTATGCAAAGGAGCCAGTTTGTGATCTTGCTCACTGAGTTGTGAGCGTAAGTCCAATTCTTTGATATGGTTTTGACGTTGCTCTTCTGTTTTTAAGTCATGGTAATCAACACAAAGGTTTAGGGTGTCTACTTTTGATAGTTCACCTTGACGTTCAATGATTCTTTTTCCAGCTGGGGTACTTGGAGTACTGTGCGAGCCTGGCGGCATTGAATAACTGGGAGTCGAGACTAGCGTCCCGAAAATTAAGCCGAATGCGATCGTTGTTTTTTTCATGTTTTAAATCTCTGTTTTAAATTGTGTGCGACATTCTAGCGCATTTGAACAAAAAATTCTGCCATGCTATTTTTGCGGATAACCGAGTGCTTGGTAAAAGGCAAAACTTAGTGCATGTGACCCGACATGTCATGCTTCATTTTATGATCCATGCCATTATTCATATTGCCCATCCTGTTTTTAACAGATTTTACAGGCATATCGACTTGTTTTGTACTGCCATCTTCAAACTGGAGTTGGACACTCACAGTTTGGCCCACTTTAAGGAGCGTGACGGGATTAATCAGCATGATGTGAAAACCACCTGGGTTTAAAACCGTTTGACCATTGGCTGGAATTTCAATAAATTCGACTTTACGCATTCGCATGACACCATTGTCATTCGTATGGACATGTAGCTCTACAATTTTAGAGGCTTCTGATGTGGCCTGTACGAGTTTAATCGCTTGGTCACTCATATTATCCAATGTCATAAAGCTAGCGCTTGCTGGTGCACCAGGAGGGACTTCGCGTGCAAATGGATCACTTACAGAGATGTCATCTGCTTGAGTTGCCATGGCTTGAAAAGAGCTGATTGAAGTTAATAAGCCTAGGGAAAAAGCGGTGAGTGTTTTTTTCATGTTTTTGTCCTTTAATTCTTTAAAAAGTCTTCATTCGAATAATGCATCAGGTTTTTTGATGATCATGAGTGACTCTGATAGTGTCGAATCGTTTTAATCAACTGCTTGGGGCTGGTAGCATGCGGCAGTTGGGTTTGCAATTGCCCTTTTTGATCGACAACATAGGTAAAAGCTGAATGGTCGACGGCATAATTTTTACTATTATCATGTGTGTCCACTTTGGCGTAAATGACCCCATAGCGTTTGGCTATTTCAGCAATCGTTCCAGGTTTGCCTGTTAAACCAACTATGTTTGCTTCAAAGTAATTTGCATACTTTTGTAGGCGGGCAGGGGTGTCACGAGCAGGATCCACTGAGATAAATAAAATCTGTAAATTGTCTTTTTCAGTTTGAGTTAGTCCTTGATAAGCCATGGATAAATTCCCCAAGTCGGTTGGGCAAATATCAGGGCAGAAGGTGTAACCAAAATAGATAAGCACTAACTTACCTTTATAATCACTTAAGCGGTGTTGACCTTCAGAAGAGGTCAGCTGAAAGTCTCCCCCACTGGGTTTTTCATTAATAATGAGTTGGGAAGAAGTGCCACTTTGCATATTGAAGGGCGGTGATAATATGAATGCAGTTCCAAGTATGATGCCGAGAGAGATCGCTAAAATAATAGGTTTTGAATTCATTCAATGTGTCTCATGTAAAGGGCTTTAAGGTGAGAAGCACCTAACATGGAATAGTTTACAGTAAGTTAGGTGACACAATGCTTGAGAAAGTTTTGAAATTTTCGGTTTGAAAGAAATTGTTAACATGTCACATTGAATAGCACCCAGACGTAACAATCAGATGTATTTTCTTAAATGGAGATGGCTTTAGTCATTAGTCAGTCTTTTAGGCTTGAGTAAGCACTAAAGTATAAATTAAGCTCCACACTCTTGTCTCTGCCTATAATCCATAAATGATCGCGCCCTTATTTAGGCAGAGTAGATCATGCCCGTTGTGTTTACTTTGTCAGTTGGAAGGCCATATTAGTTTTTTAAACTAAAATTGTTAACCATGCCGTAACAGTATCAAACGATCCTGTGAAGTTTAATTCCATTCTTGCGAGAGGTTGATACCAAGCGGATGGATGTAAGAACGAAGGAAAGTCAGGGTCGTTGAGTGTTATAATTGTAAATTATTATTGATTACGTTCTAACCTTTCCTCCACTGCTCGCAATGGATAGCCATCATTTATAGGATCAGGAATGCCAGAAGAAATATTACGCCGTGTTTTAACAGCACCGGTATACGACGTGGCCTCTGAAACAGCACTTGAATTAGCACCATTGCTTTCTAAAAGATTGCAAAACCAAGTGTGGTTAAAAAGAGAAGATTTACAGCCGGTATTTTCATTCAAAATACGGGGTGCATACAACCGTATGGTGCATTTGAGCGAATCTGAGCGTAAAGCAGGTGTGATAACAGCTTCGGCAGGAAATCACGCGCAGGGTGTGGCACTTTCCGCAAATAAAATGGGGATTGATGCCACTATTGTCATGCCACGAACGACGCCGCCTATAAAAGTCAATGCAGTGAGACGTTTGGGTGGAAATGTCGTGCTTGAAGGCGACTCATTCGATGAAGCTTCACGTTTTGCCAAAGCGCTTGAAGTCGAAAAAAAGTTAACCTATATTCACCCATATGATGATTTGGATGTTATTGCGGGTCAAGGTACTATCGCTTTGGAAATATTACGTCAACACAGTAAACCATTTGACGTAATCTTCATTCCTGTTGGGGGAGGTGGGCTTATTTCTGGCATTGCTTCTGTGATCAAACAGGTCTCGCCCAGCACCCGTATTATTGGAATCGAACCCGAAGATGCTGCATCTATGACTGAGGCTTTAAAAGCCGGAGAGCGTATCGTACTTGATCAAGTAGGCATTTTTGCTGATGGTGTTGCGGTGGCTCAAGTGGGTGAAATTCCGTTCAGAATTGCACAGACTTGTGTGGATGAAATGTTCACAGTGACCACCGATGAGATTTGTGCGGCGGTGAAAGATATTTTTGAAGATACACGTGCTATTGCTGAACCGGCTGGAGCATTATCAGTCGCAGGTATGAAAAAGTTTGTCGACAAATACGCTGTTTCTGGTTTAGATATGGCCTGTGTTGTCAGTGGCGCGAACATGAACTTCGATCGCCTGCGCCATGTTTCAGAAAGAACCGAAATTGGTGAAAAGCGTGAAGCTCTTTTTGCGGTGACGATTCGGGAAACCCCAGGCAGTTTTAAAAAGTTTTGTGAGCTATTAGGCAACCGCCGTTCTATTACCGAATTTAACTACCGCTATTCTGATAGCAAACAAGCTGTGGTGTTTGTTGGTGTTAGAACAGAAGGTGGACACGCCGAAAAACAAGCAATTCTTAATAGTTTGCACCAACATACCTACCCCGTTCAGGATATGAGTGATAACGAGATGGCTAAGCTGCATTTACGTTATATGGTCGGTGGACACGCTAAAGGGGTTAATAATGAGTTGCTGTACCGTTTTGAGTTCCCTGAACGTCCGGGCGCATTATTGAAATTTTTAATTAATATGAGTGAAGAGTGGAATATTAGTCTATTTCACTATCGTAACCACGGTGCCGCCTATGGCCGTGTTTTGATAGGCGTCCAGGTCCCTCCAGAGCAACAAGCAGACTTTGAAATTTATCTTAAAAGTCTGGGTTATCCATTTGTGAATGAACAAGAAAATCCAGGTTATCAACTGTTTTTAAGACCGACTCATTAAAGAGGGTGGGTCTACTTCAATGCCTTCTGATTCAACTTTTTTATTCAACTCGTTGCTTAAATGGAGCATTATCTGGAGTATTTCGTTTATCGTCTTATTGTGGCGAATGTTCGATTTTATCGATGAAGCTTTGCATGAAGGGTTTCGTTCAACTCGCGCTGGATTGACGATGTTTAATGATCAAGCAGCTGTCTTTCAGTTATTGATTATTATTAGTTTTTTAGCGATCGTCTGGATAGCAACCAGTAAGATAATCCACCTCATTACACTTTTTCGATCACCTTCTAAATGAACTCGTTTAGACTCAAAGGGGCGCTTAGCTGTCATCAGCAGTCCAACGAGGAAAACTAACAATGCTTAAAATTACGCAAAATGTTTCGATAGCCGATGAAGAAATTGAACTCATCGCCATCCGTGCCCAAGGGGCAGGAGGGCAGAACGTCAATAAGGTTTCTTCAGCGATTCATTTACGCTTTGATATTGTTACCTCCTCTTTACCAGAGGTTTATAAAGAGCGACTACTCGCTTTAAATGATAAGCGGGTGACTAAAGAGGGCATTATTGTTATTAAGGCTCAGCAACACCGTACCCAAGAGAAGAACCGTACGGATGCACTTGTTCGATTACAAGAGTTGGTAAAATCCATTACTGTTGTGCAGAAGATCAGACGGCCGACGAAACCGACAAGAGGCTCACAAAGAAGACGTATGGACAGTAAGACAAAACAGAGCAAAACGAAAGCGTTGCGAGGCAAGGTGGTTGATTAGTATTGATAGAGATACTCAGAGGACTATGTCACCAGGCCTGATAACATCGTCCTCTTTCTGGAGGGTTGACGATATTTAGTGCTGTTTCATCGAGTCAGAAGCATTGCTCTCTTTTAACGCTTGTTTTGCTTTATGTTTTCTGGCAATTTCATCCCAATCAATATTGTTACAATCGTAACACTCTTCTTTGATAATCCCCATCCACACGAGTAAAGCATGCACTTTACAGCCTACACAGTAGCCAAAGGTCGCTTCTAACCACATAAAACCGATGCAAACCCAGACCATACTGACGGGTATCCAATAAGGAATAAACTGTTCTGTTTCTGATAATAGTTGACTGCCCCAAAGGTTGTTGATCCAAGAGGCAAAAGTCTCTGGATTAAAAAAAACTAAACAAATCGTCATTAAGGTAACGCCAATACTCCATGCAAAACGTTTAGGCACAAGTGGTTTCCAAACTGGAGGTATGTTTCTGGCTAAATAGGTGCAGAGTATAATCGTTGGTGAAAAACGCGCAGAAAATACAAACATGCCGGCGAGCATTTCGAACAGGCCATACAGCAACAGTGCCGTTTGCACTGAGTATTCATAGGTTCGTTTAACAGCTTCAACGGTATAAAGAATATTTCCATCCCAGTCTGTATCGTAAGTATCTACGGCAGTGTTGCCATCAACTACCCAACTCGACGAGTAAACCACATCAAGCAGTGTAAAGCCCATATAAAGTGGGATAAACAATAAAATACCCGCACGCATACGCATGGCCACTTCATTGATATAGAGGGCTGATTCATTAGGGTCTCGAAACCATAATTGCTTCATAAAATCTAACATAAGTTTTTCCTCGTTAAAGTCGCTATGAGACCTTCGAAATTAAACACCTATAAAATAGTAGTGTGCAGAGTGTTCTCTGAATATAAGAGAACGCTAAAGTGTACATTCTATTTCAAATAAAACAGGAAACAACTCGTTCCTTTTTGACCTTGCATTAGTCTGTTTAATGGAGGACGGTCATTGCCAGTTCCAAGCAAAACAAGAAGAGTCTGCTTAAGGGGGACTCATAATATCACAGATGTTTTGTTTGGCTAAAATGGCAGAGGTTTGTTCCATGAGTGGCATACTGGGTCGCACACCACGCATAGGCTGATTACAACGTTCTATCTCATTAAGCGTTTCTGATTGCTGTAAAAACTGAGTAAATCGAATGGCTTCTTGCTGTGCTAAGTCCCGCTTTTTCTGTTGACAAAAACGAGTGATTTTAACATGTGCTTGAATCATTGCTTGCTCAGCCTGGTTAAATTTTTCTGGATCAATAGCGGATAAACAATTCTGCATTTGATTCATTTTTAGCATGATATTTTGCATTTTCGTAGTGTCCACAGGCGGCATATTGACTGCTTGAGTGGTTGGACTTACGAGTAACAAAATGAGTATGCTCAAGTTAAAAGCCGAACTCAAGTAGAAGTGATAATGTTTCATATTAGACCTTTATATTTGTATTTTTATCTAACGTGCTGATTGCTTGATTAGGTTTAATGCCTATTGAATACCTCTGATTTTACAACTTCAGCAGAGAGCAACGTGCTTTTAATTTGATTCGAGTTTTTTTCTTAGATTTCTAAGAGTATAAAATGGCATGTCGATTACCATTGAGTTGGCCAGCCAGCTCGGAATCTCTCCACCAGGTTCTGCTGCGAGCATAAATTCAACTTGAGTACGACTTGGCGTTATTGGCGTTATTATCCAATACCCCGTTAGTTTTTGGACACGAATTAAATTTTCTTGCAGAGGGTATTCATCGGGACGGCCTTCCAGCGTGATGGTCACTGTGCCATTTTCGCTAATGGTTTTTGTGCCCATTACCACTGAGTCGCGATTAGTCACTGGCCAAGGTGTTTTGGTGACGGTATATTTTAGAAGCTGGTTCGGTTCAGGTGTCTTCAAACGTTTCGCTGTAACCGTATTGTAATACCAGTCAGGCAGTTGTTCGGTGTCTTGAATCAGGCTGACAACTTCGTTGATTGGCGCTTCGATTTGAACATTACCCTTGAATTTTTTAAAGTTAGAGTCTTGGGCGCTTGCTATCCAAATCTGAATGCCTTTATCATCGAGCTGTCGATCCCATTCAGTTGCAGTATTTGCTTGTAATATTTTTAACGCATTCGCGGCAACGGCAGGTAAGCTCGATAGACCTAATAGACTGAAAATAGCAATTACGGTAATCGAGGGGGTGAGAATGGCTTTTATCATGACGAGACTCTATTTCCGATTCATTACGCATTCACTAAAATGCAAAAACACCCCCTGGCTAAGGTGAGGTTTTTGCGCCATTAAAACGGAAGTTTTGTTGTATAAAGTTCAAAAGGGCAAAGGCTATTTTAGCAAATCGAGTTGGTCTTCCTGGTGTGATATGTCTTCATTAATTCGGCTTGAGGTCGGGCCACTTTGGTTTTTATACTTTGCATCAGCGCGTGTGTTATAAGGCTTTTCTGCTGGGCTTGAAAGTGTTTCAAAGTTAATGGCGCAAATATCCATTCCAGGGCGTAAAGCCAGCGGTAGTTTTCCGCTATTAAAAACCTCTAATACAATTTGACCATGCCAACCAGGATCGATTCGGTGAGCAGTCACATGCACCATGAGGCCTAAACGTGCCAGACTAGAGCGACCATCTAGCCAGCCGACTAAGTCATCGGGAATTGTGACAGACTCCAGTGTGGCTGCCAGAGCGAGCTCACCTGGATGCAAAAAAAATGACTGGTCATCAGCGATGAGAATTTCATTCCCCATAACGGTGTCCATAATTTTTTGAACTTCGTCTTTAGGACCGCTTAAATCAATATAGGGTGCGGTATGGTCATTAAATACGCGAAAGCGGTTGTCGAGTCTTAAATCGACACTAATGCCTTTGATTTTTTCTGGACCAGGCTGTGGTTCGATGGCAATTTTTCCAACTTTTAGATGTTGAACAATATCTCTATCACTTAGCTTCATAGTATTTTTTGTAGTTCCGCAAGGTTAAGCGTAATCGCTCGGTCATCTTCTTTATGTGTTACGCGTATTTTACCTGGAAAATAGTGGTAGTTTGGTAATAACCACAACTCTATTTTAGAATTTTGACTGTCGAAGGTGTAACGCAGTGCATCAATCCACTCTTCAGAAAATTCAAAGATCAAGGATTCGACCTCATCACTTGATGTCAATGTTAATTTATCCTGAAAGTTGTTGTCTTGAATATAGAGGTCCGTTAATGGTCGGTTATTTAACTTGTTGTATTGAATGGCATAAACAATCGACATTAAGTCATAAATATTCGCCTGTATGGGCCAGGCCTTTTGTTTTTCTTTATGCCAGATTTGTCCATGGGTTTCATCCAGTGTTAAGGTGGTCTGCTTTTGGATTTTTTCACCATCTTTTTCAGAGATGCCTACCTTGTGATAACTTAGCCATTTGAACTCGTTATCTGTCTGGGTTAGTTTGATTGTTTCAACGGAGGAATCTTTAAAGAATAGCGCCGCTAATCCGCTGGGTTTTGCTATGCTTATTAAAGTACAATCGCTATTTTGACAGTTGAAACTTTGTTTTGCTTCACCTAGATCGATGCCATAGGCATTGACATCATACACCGCTGAAAAATTAGGTAGGGTAGCGGCTGAACTGTTGAGAGAGAAAAACATGATAAACGTCGCTGAGAGTAATCTAAAAAAAATGTTTGAGCGTGTTAGCCACTTTATACCTAAAGATCTACTTGGGCACTTTGAACGATTGAGCGGACTGGATCGTAGATTAAACATTCTTATTCCTTCCGTGAGCTGAAACATACAAAGGATTCAATTATATTAAATAGCCTAGATGATTGTCTTACTTAATACTTGAGGTTGTATTAATCTTTTCTGATCTAACCAGGCCTGATTATCTTTAAAAGAGAGGCGACCTAATGCAAACCATTCAATGACAATTGGATAAGCGATGTGCTCTTGCTGGTGAACCTTTTCTCTTAAGCTGGTTTCGGTTTCATTTGGATCAATCTTGACGACGGCTTGCAATATAACGGGACCATTATCAAGTTCGGGCGTGACAAAGTGAATGCTCAAGCCGTGTTCTTTGTCGCTGGAATCTAAGGCGCGTTGGTGTGTGTGTAGTCCCGTATATTTTGGCAGTAATGAGGGGTGGATATTAATCATTTTACCCAAAAAATGTTGCGTAAATCCTTTTGTTAAAATGCGCATAAAACCTGCTAGAACAATGAAATCAATCTTAGCTTCTTCTAGTGCCTGTTGTAGCTTTGCATCAAATGATTCGCGGTCATTATAGTGGGTATGTTCAATCACCATGGTTGGGATATTTGCCTTTTGAGCCCTAACTAAACCATAAGCATCGGCTTTGTTAGAAATTACCAGAGCAATTTCATATAAATCCGAGTGCAATTTTTGATGGTCAATAATGGCTTGAAGATTGGATCCGCTGCCAGAAATGAGAATAGCGATACGGGAAATAGAGTGAGAATTTTGCATAGGAATTATCTTAAGGGCTTATTGCAATGAAAATAAAAGGGGAGATGAAGCAAGACATACAAAAGGCGATTGATTTGTAGGTGTCGTATTACTCCTTGAAACCTCAGGGTTTAAGGGAGTAACACAATATGGTTTAAACTAGTTTTTAACCAGTTTAACCGAAGGCTCAGATTGCTCTGAAGCTTCAATTTTACCAATCACAGAAACCGTTTCACCAGCCGCTGTTAATAGATCAATAGCGTGTTTTTGATTTTTTTCATCGATGACAATAACAAGACCTATGCCGCAGTTCAGAGTTCGGTGCATCTCTTCAAATTCAACGTTACCATTGGCTTGAATCCAGTCGAATACCGCAGGGCGTTTCCAACTATTGGTATCAATGTTTGCCATAGTGTTTTTTGGCATAACACGCGGTAGGTTCTCTAAGAGACCACCACCCGTAATATGAGATACGGCATGAATTTCGACAGATTTCATTAACTCTAATAAAGACTTAACATAAATGCGAGTAGGGGCCATTAACGCATCAATTAATGGTTGACCATCCATGTCCATATTGAGATCGGCACCACTGACTTCAATAATTTTACGAATCAATGAGTAGCCATTTGAGTGTGGACCACTAGAGGCCAAACCAAGCATGACATCCCCGGCCTTCACCTTAGTGCCATCAATTAAATCTGCTTTTTCCACGATACCAACGCAGAAACCGGCTAGATCATAGTCACCCTTAGGATACATACCTGGCATTTCAGCGGTTTCGCCACCGATTAACGCACAACCTGCTTGTAAACAACCTTCGCCAATGCCTTTAACGACATCAACGGCTACATCAAGCTCTAGCTTGCCTGTTGCGTAGTAATCTAAGAAGAATAAAGGCTCAGCACCTTGGACAATCAAGTCGTTAACACACATAGCGACGAGATCAATTCCGACCTTGTCATGTTTACCACTGTCAATTGCCAGACGTAGTTTGGTTCCTACGCCGTCTGTTCCTGAGACTAAAATTGGATTTTTGTATTTCGTCATATCCAATTCAAACAAGGCACCAAAGCCACCTAAAGAAGAAGGGACTTCAGGGCGGGTGGTTGCTTTTGCAATAGGTTTAATGGCTTCAACTAAAGCATTTCCTGCGTCAATATCCACACCTGCGTCTTTGTAACTAATTGATTGTTTATTTGTTGTCATAGTCTCTTTCTAACTTATTGTTTAAACATTTTGGTTTAAAGTCGTGCAAAACCTTGAAAAAGGCTGACATTACAGGCAAAAGTCTGTACCGACGTAATTAAAAAACATTATGATATTGTAACGAAATTTAAAGGAGCAGATATGAGAAGTTTTCGCCTATTCACACTATTGTTGTTGATGAGTGTGATACAAACGGGTCAAGCGGCTGAAAACTTAGGTGAAAAGACCTCTAGAATTCAGAGCAACGATGCCGATTTTTTTAAGGTTGTTTTACCTTATGACGATACTGTAGATCGCTCCAGTGCGGCTAAAAACCAACAAGTATTAGAACAAGCCATCACTTTAGGTATGGAAACATTATTAGTTAAAATGACCGGTCAAACGAGTTTTCTAGAGAGTGCCGTCGCTCGAGGCTATCTTAAGAGTCCCAAATCTTGGTTAGATCGGTACGATATTAAGCCTAGAATAGACGAAGGTGTTCAAATTGGTCAAGATATTGTATTGCAGTTTTCAGCGTCACGTTTGAATGCAGCATTTAAAAACCATAGAGTGCCCATTTGGCCTTTAGAACAACGCCCTAGGACATTAGTGATGGGGAATTTTCTTCAGAAAGGAGAATTATTAAAACTCACACAAGATAAAATGCGTTATCGTGTGGATATTGAGTTCCGTGACTACCCTGAAAAAATGTCTCTACCGATTGATTTGCCAGTATCAGATCAACTTTGGGTTTTTCCTGTGAGCCCTGAACAGTCTAATTCGACGATATCGGAAGTTTTATTAACGACCAATAATGATTATCTTTTGAGTTTTAAGTTGCAAGTGTTGAGCGATTCCACGTATGAGTTATCATGGTATTTGTTTGCGCCGTCGGCTGTCGTTTTCGCGAAAGGAGAAGGGCGAGGAAATAATCAGCAACAATTGCTACAAACGATGTTTGAGCAGGTTATGCAGCACTATGCGTTATTTGCCCAGCAAAACTCTAGTGAGGCAAAGAAAATTACTTTAAACGTTTCTAATATTGTTAAAGCAGATCAGATTCAAATTATCGAGGCACAGCTAAAAGCCAATCACCCGATGATTAAATCGGCTAGATTATTGTCTTTACAGTCGGGGCTGGCACAGTATGAAATACAGTATCAAGATGATTTTCAAAAGGTCAGTGACTGGATTCGTCAGTGGAAATTGACGGACTTTGTGAGTCAGTCAAAGAATTTACATCAAGTGGATGTTAAGTTAAGTCCTCATATTTATGAGTCGTTAGGTTTGGATAATCCAAGCGCAGATAAAAACCTTCAAGGGGTTCAATAGTGTTTGTACAAATGCCGTTAAAAATCGGTTTACGAGATGATGCCTGCTTTGAGACATTTGTAACTGAACAAGAGTCTCAAGCTGTCGCTTTAAATGGATTACAGAGCGCGTTACAACAAACCAATGGCAATGCATTTTATTTATATGGTGAGAGTGGTGCAGGTAAAACGCATCTATTGCAAGCGTCCTGTCGGTATGTAACTGAAAGAGGGCAGGCCAGTGTTTATTTACCATTTGGTGACCATTCGTTGCCTTTAATTCCAGATATTTTAATTGGTTTAGAGCAGACACCTTTAGTTTGTTTGGATGATATGGCTGAAATTGTTGGCGACTCTAAGTGGGAACTTGCTTTGGCTAATTTGATTACCAAGTCAAGCGTTCAAGGACATACCGTAATACTTGCAGGACAAATCAGTATCAATGATTGGTCTATTAAAACCAATGAGTTGGCAAAAGCATTAATGATGGTATTGCCAATTGAACTGCATGCTGTGATCGAAAAAGAAGAGGTTATCATTGCGCTACAGCGCCATAGTAAACGTTTAGGTTTCGAGTTGCCGAATGACGTAGGTAATTATTTAGTGAAACAGTTTTCAGCAGACCTTCAAGAATTACTCGCAGTCTTACAGTTATTAGAACAAGCTACGTTAGTCGAAAAGAGGCGGTTGACCTTACCGTTTGTTAAACAAGTCTTGCAGAGAGCTTAGAATACAAATTTACATAATTTTTCAAAATTTAGAAAATAGGAACCATTTTATGAATATATCAGCTTTAAAAATACCTTTTGCCATCGCTTTATTAACGGTTTTCAGTTGGAGTCCCGCGACCTATGCTGAGCCACCTAAAGAAGATATTAAGTTTATCGATTTAGATGGTAAAGAATCTATGTTGTCGGATTATAAAGGCAAGTGGGTCATCGTTAATTTATGGGCAACTTGGTGTCCGCCTTGTTTGGTCGAAATTCCAGACTTAGTGATGTTTCATCAAGCACATAAGGACAAAGATGCCATTGTGATTGGTGTCAATTACGAAACGGTTGACGTCAAAAAAGTAAAAGCCTTCGCCGACTCCCAAATGATTAATTATCCAATCGTCCGATTTGAAAGCAAAGCAGATGGTAGAACAACCCCTTTTGGACCCTTGCAAGGTTTACCTACGAGTTATATGGTGGCACCAGATGGTACCGTGGTTGCGGCAAGAACAGGAATGGTTGATCAAGCGATGTTAGAAAACTTTATGAAAACCTACAGTGAGATGAAGGCGGCTAAAAAATAACCAGTCGGAAGGTGGTCTTGCGATCGCATTGGCATGTTCAGCTTATTGGGTTTAAGGAAAATTAAAATGAGAATAACAAACGTTAAACGATTTTTAAGGGTGATTTTAGTATCGTCTTTTTTACCTGTTTTAATGGGCTTAAGCTCTCCGGCCTGGTCGGCTAAGGACGTGTTTTTTGATGAATCGTTCGGTAATTACCAAGAAGAACTCGAGGTCGCGAAAGAGACCGGCAAAAAAGGCATCTTTATGTTCTTTCACATGGAAGAGTGCCCATTTTGTCACCGTATGCGTAGCACAATTATGACTGAACCCGATGTGATTTCGCTTTATAAAAATAATTTTTTGACCTTTATGTTTGATATAGAGGGCAGTCAAACAGTTGTTGATTTTGACGGCACAGAAAGTACCAGTAAGGCATTAGCAAAGAATAAGTATCGCGTCCGAGCGACGCCGGTGATGATGATTTTTGATACGAATGGTAAGCCATTGGTGAAATACACTGGGCCAACGCGCACTAAAGAAGAGTTTAAATGGCTAGCAGAATATGTCCTTGATGGCAGTTACCAGACACAATCCTTTACCGCTTATAAACGAGCTCGTAAATTAGCCGCTAGAGAGTAATTACATTATTATGAAAGTAATGGGCATTAAAAAATCATCTAATCTCAAAAAGGGTATATTGACCACCTTATTTGGTTTAATTGTTGTCTTAGAGGTGCAGAGCACACCAGTATTCGCTCAAGCGATGGACATAAATGAAAAAAAGTCAGTGGCAGCGGATTCAGCCATTAAGGGGGACGACAATGATTTGCCGAATCCTTTAACGTTAGAATATTTGTTGAGCGAATATCCTTTGCATACGCCTCAAATACAATTGCAAAATGCACGACTGCAGCAAGCGAAAGGTGACACTCTTGCGAGCCAGATCACAGCAAATTGGCAAGCGAATATCGAGGGACGATTAGGCTGGAGGGAGTTTGCTCAAGACACGCAAGATCACCATCAATTAGCGTTACATCTAGGTAAGGTTTTATACGATTTTAACCAAAGTGACTTATCCATTAAATCTGCGCAACAAAATGTAGTCGCTGAACAGCTGCTCATCAAGTCGGTATTAAACCAACAAAAATTAGCGGTCATGCAAGCCTTTTTTAATGTTCTACTGTCTGATTTTCAGTTTCGCGTCGACGATGAAGCTATGGCTGTGGAGTATGTAAATTTTGATAAGATCAAAGATCTTCATGCCATCGGCCAACGTTCAGATGTCGACCTATTGGCAGCTGACCTAAGCTATCAGAAAATACTCGTCGATCGAACGCGCTCTGAATCACGGCAATTACAGACCCGTGTTCAGTTAGCCAATATTTTACATCAGCCAAATGCCAGGCCTGGTGAATTTACGTTCCCCAATCTTAAGAGCTTCTCAAAACGTTCCCTTAAGGATGTGGATTTGCAAGAATTACAGGAACAAGTGTTACGTGAGAGTCCTAAATTACATGCTGTATCACAACGTTTAGAGAGTCAGAGATTGGCTTTAGAAAGTGCACTTGCTGTGGGCAGCCCAACGTTAAGGGCAGATGCTTGGGCTGGAAAACTTTCCAGTTATCCTAATGTTCGAGAAGGCACTTGGCGCGCAGAACTTTCTGTGAATATTCCTTTATATGATGGTGGCACAGAAGAGGCTGCAGTCGCAACAGCCAAAGCGAATTTTTCTGTAACAGAAGCTGAATATCAACAATCGTCTCAATCCTTACGGAAAGAAGTGACGGAGCTGTATTTTCAAATTAAACTGCTACAAGCGGAAAAGAAACAACACCAAGCTTTTGGTGATTATGCAGATCTCTATTTAGATTACAGTCGTGCCTTATATGAACATGAGTCGGCGACTGATTTAGGTGATTCCATGGTGCGTTTATCACAAGCGAATTATGACCTAGTGGCATGGCAATTCAAACAGGCCTTATTGTGGTCGCAAATAGATTATTTAATGGGTAAAAAAGTGTGTCTGGATAACGGACAAAAATCGGATGATAGTCCATTCAAACTAAGCTTAAATAAACAGGAAATGCACTCGTGAAATTGCAGCAAAAACTTGGTAGATTATCAATGGTTACGCTGGTTTTAACCGTAGGGTTATACAGCACAACCCTATATGCTGAGACGGTTAAGGTAGGCGCTTTGGTTGCCGGACAAGTCTCTAAAGTATACGTGCAAGCAGGTCAGATCGTTAAGAAAGGTGATCGTCTACTGACTCTAGACGCCGATCGTTTTCAAGCAAAATTAAACAGTTTGCAAGCGATACTGCGTCTGCAAAAAGCCAAATTAGCAGATGCTCAAATTGAGTTGGACCAAGCCTTGGATCTCTATGAGCGAACAGTGACATCCAAACGGACTCGCGATGCCGCACAATTAGCATATGACGTTGCCAGTGCCGCTTTTCAGCAAGCAAAGGCTGATGTTGCCTTGCAACAGGCCTGGTCAAAATATACTTATATTGTCGCTCCAGTGGATGGTAAAGTGCTTAAGATTCATGCGCCATTAGGAACAACGGTTTACAAAGAAAATAGTCCACTGATTGATCTAGAAATATAAACACGTTTTACAATGTGCTGTGCTGAAAGCATTAACACACACCTTTTGGAGAAAATAATGATATCGACCAGAATAGAGTATGGCTTAAAATATTGGCGTTTAGCCATTCATCTAGTCTTTAAAACCAAACATTTTGGTGTGAATAATCTTTGGTGGTCCTCACAACCTTCTGCGATTGGATGGCATTGGTATCAAATTGTCTGGGGGACGCTTGCGGTCATGCCGGTGGTGCGTAATTACCAATCCCTGAAGGTAAGAAGTTGCCTAGGTTGGTTGCCAGAGTCAGAGTGCTTAGCACTTGGCTTTAAGCAATCTTAATAGACGTCGTTTGATAGATGCTGCAGTTGGAGAGTTATTATGATTCAAATGGATCTTGAACAGCGACAATCCTCACGATTTCCGCGCTCTTTCTTAGTCACGGATCACGATGATGAAACGTTTTCTGAACCTTTTGAGGGATTTGATGTCAACCTTACCGGCTTAAGTTTTTGGTTGGATGATGCCGATTTATTTCTACCTGGACAGCAGGTGAGTTTAAGGATTAAAAACACCGAAACCGATGAAATTTACTGTTTAGAAAGGGTTGAAGTGGTTCATCAAAGAGCATCGGGTGAACGATTATTATGTGGTTGTCACATCACCCAGGTCAGCAGTGCACAACTATTATCTCATCACCGAATTGTGATGACTGATGCCAAAAGTGCATTGGTGTCGATGCAGAATTCTGAAATGACAGAGTTTGATTTCATTGATGATGGTTCAGCACTGTCAACGGATGAAGGTGATTTTCAGGAAGCAAGTATGGCTTTGAATTTGGCCGTCTCTCAGCTTCAGTCGAGCCGCCAATGGGGGTCAACGCTTCTACAAGATCTAGAGGATAGTATCAAGCATGCACAAGGTGCAAAACAGGGACAAGTCGATATTGAAACCCTGAATGAGGTCTTTCAGCAGTTCTCGCGCTATTATAACCACATGAGTGACACAACGCTCTCCTTAGGCATGCTTGCAAAGTTATTGGCACACACTCCCGATGACCTGGGTGATCGACAAGGGTGGAAAACGTTAATAGCCGATTTTGAAAATCGCTTTTTAACCGAGCAACAGCAAGTGGCGTATGATTTTATGCATCAAGGTCTGAGTGCCGATGAAGCCTTGAAGATTGCGACAGAATATTTAAACGAACACTAAGGAGCTCTGTTTGTTGCATAATTCATGCTTCTGTCGCCATTTTATTCTTCATTCATACGCCTTCGAGACATTACTATTAAGGTATTGATTTACTCTTCGAGATACCTAAGAAACCACTCTCTTGCTGTTACGGTAACTGCTTTTAAAGTACCTAGTTCCTCAAATAAATGAGTCGCCCCTTCGATAGTGATTAGTTTGCATTCACATTTCATGGCCTGTTTAGCGAGTTGGTTGAGGTGTAAAACATCTATATCTCGACTGCCGACAATCAATAAAGTCGGTGCAATCACCTCAGGTAGAGCGGCTACAGCCAAATCTGGGCGTCCACCCCTTAACACGATGCATTCTATTTCATTTGCCCTGGCTTTGGCGGTCACCAGTGCGGCTGCGGCACCTGTACTTGCGCCAAATAAACCAATGGAGAGCTTTTCCAGGGGTTGCTGGTCCGCTATCCAATCAACTGTTGCGATGGTTCTTTGACTGAGTAAATCAATGTTAAAACGATATTCACGTGTTCTGGTATCGATCGCACTCTCTTCTGAGGTCAGTAAATCAAATAGTAAGGTCGCCAGTCCAGCGCGGTTGAGTCGCTCGGCAACATATTGGTTACGTTCGCTGAATCGACTGCTGCCACTGCCATGGACAAATACAACCAACCCTGTTGCCGATTTTGGTACGGTTAAAAACCCTTCTAACTCAACTGTATCAGTATGAATATTAATGGTTTGCATCGTGCTTTGAGATGTGATTTTATCAGTATTTGATTTTTTTGGTTTAAGACTCATTTGACCAGGCCTGATTAAGTAGATTGATAACGGTTGCATCGCTGACTTGGGGAAATTCTGCATACCACTGTCCAATCGATGACAGTCGTGATGGTTGTAACAAGCAGATAACCTCATCGGCCATTTGGCGTAAGGCCTCGATACTGTCTGGTGAGGCCACAGGAATCGCCACGATTATTTTCTGCGGTGTGAGTTGCTTGACGGCCTCAATTGCAACAGACATCGTTGCGCCTGTGGCTACCCCGTCATCCACGAGAATGACAATTTTATGGTTAAGGTTGGGAAAAGGGCGCTTGCCACGATAAAGTTGAGCACGACGATTAAGTTCTAAACGCTCCCTTTTTTCAACGACATCCAATTCAGGCTGATGAATGCCATAGCGAAGTACGATGTCTTCATTGAAGAATTTAATGCCGTTGCTCGCGATTGCCCCCATCGCCAATTCAGAATAGCCAGGAGTCCCTAATTTTCTGACCAGCAATAAATCCAGTGGAGCATTGAGCTTTTCAGCGATCTCAGAAGCAATCGGTACACCGCCTCTGGGTAAGGCCAGAACAATGACATTTTCTGGGTTCTTATAAGAGGATAACGCTTCTGCAAGTTCATGCCCAGCCACAGTTCTATTGGGTATTATGGTTTGCATAATTCGCACCTCTATTCTTTCAAAGCCACTAAATTTTGTCAGCTCATGGCGTTTAAATTAAGCATAAAAATACCCATACGATTTGTCAATTAAGGGATAAGTAAATTAGCGAATTTTTATCCGTTAGTTGTTTAAAATCAATAATATATGATTAAATTATTTAAGTTTGTCTTAAATTCGACAATCATTATTGATGACAAAATTATATAAGTTAATTGAGGTAGGTTGTTTTGCAGGCAGGAACATCACCAAAGAATGCCGCAATAAGTGTGAAGAAAAAGGAGAGTAATCTCGCTAAACATTCAAAATCAGTTACTGTCTTCAGCTATTTGTGGCTCTTGATTTGAGATAGATTCTTTGAAGTCGCTGTGTGATGAGGGGAATATTATAGCCGGTATCATTATGCTAAAAATTTATATGATGATTACCAGACTACACATTAAATGGAAAATAAGACGAAAACAGTAGGATTAAAGAAGTAGATTTAAACCATTAATGACGAGACTCAGTCAAGGCGAAGAGGGCATGAATGTTGTCTTAAGCTGATTCAAAATAGATAACGGCTCAGGCATTTAGGATAGAGCCGTTAAAGAATGTGTGTGATGTATTGTGGATGTTTGCTTATTTTTTATTTCTTTTATGACGAGCACGTCTCAACTTTTTATCTTCTTCTTTGGCTTTAAGTTTCTCGGCTTTTTTTAGCCGCTGGAGATCAACCTGTTCTAACTCGGTTTCCATCATTTTAGGCGTCTCTAACGTAATATTGCCTAATACATTATCACGATATTCAACAATTAGGATGCGTGATACTTTATCTAAATCCACCATACCACCCGAACGTAGACAACCTCGTTGGCGACCAATAGCTTCTAAGAGTTCTATATCTGTTAAAGGGAGTTCCTTGAGGTTAAAACGTTCTTTTAAAAGTTCTGGATAAGCTGACAATAGATATTCGCAGGCATAAGAGGCAATGTCTGGCAGCTCAAAAGCGGTCTCTTTAATCCCACCAGTAATCGCTAGACGATAACCGCTGTTCTCATTTTCAATATTGGGCCATAGCATGCCTGGAGTATCGATCAACGTAATGCCTTCTTCCAACTTAATACGTTGCTGATTTTTAGTCACGGCGGGTTCATTGCCTGTTTTGGCAATAGTACGTCCGGTAATGTTGTTAATCAGGGTCGACTTGCCGACATTGGGGATGCCAATAATTAACGCATGAATCGTTTTGACAGAGTTGACTTTTTCAGGCACCAGTTTTTTAATCATGCTAATAATCTGTTCGCGCTTATCCCCAATTTGGGAATTGAATGCTAGCGTTTTAACACTTTTTTGCTGTTCAAAATAATCCTGCCAGGCCTGGGTATTTTCAGGGTCAGCCAAATCTGTTTTATTGAGGATTTTAATGGTTGGTTTATCACCACGAATCTCTTCAATCATAGGGTTTTGGCTACTGAATGGAATACGCGCATCTAACACTTCAATAAAGACATCAATCTGGCTAAAAATTTCACGAACTTCTTTTTGAGCCTTGTGCATGTGACCCGGATACCATTGAATGGCCATAATATTTTCCTAACAGATTTGAATAAAAGTATTATAGCATTTGTAGGCTACAAGGCCTCAAAATCATGGGTATTTTGGTTCTGTGAATAGGCATTCAGAAAGCAGTTGATAGATCAAATTGAGGTTAAATGAAGGCGTCTATTTTTAAAGCTCAGTCAAATGCGCATGATACTTAACAGATCGATTTCGCTTGTTATTTTTAGCGTAATATAACGCTTGATCAGCACCATGTATCAGTTGTTCAATGCTCATATCTTGTTGTATGCAATGAACTCCCAGGCTAGCGGTATTCTTGCCTACTGGCTCAACATGATAATTTTCGATAGTGGTTCTTAAGCATTCTGCCAACTTATAGGTATCATGTATGTCTGAGTTTGGGCAAATAATTAAAAACTCTTCTCCTCCCCAGCGACCAACCGTGTCTGTGGTACGGGTTTTGGCTTGGATAATCGAAGCTATTTTTTTAAGAACCGAATCGCCGACTTGATGACCGAAAGAATCATTAATTTTTTTAAAGTGATCAATGTCTAGCATAATAATGGAAAAGACCTGTCCATAACGTTGGAATTGATCAAAATTAAGCTGCAACATTTCATGTACTTTATGACGAGTATAAAGCTGCGTTAAATAGTCTGTTTTGGCATGTTTTTCCAGTTCAGAGATGTCCTCTAATACCACAATATACTTATAATGGTTGTCCAGAGAATAGCGGGTGGCATGCGCTGAGAAAGTGTATTCACAGTCAGACTTCACCATCAGTACCTTATGTGATTGCTCAGGGTTATGTGCCACGTGGGCAACCCAGTTATGTTTATTTATAGCGGGGTCAAGATAACCCTCTCTTGAGATGAATAGTTCACTAAAACATTTATGTTTGACCTTAAATTCGAGCAAAGTTTTACAGCCTGTAAAAGCTAGAAATTTACGATTGACCGTGAGGATTTTTTGACCGTCAGTGATAAAGGTGATGTGTGGGTTGACTTCAAAAACCGTGTGCAATTCGGAAGAGGTTTTCTCTAGTTCAACCTTGAAATTATGCGTCTCGGTTATGTCATACACCGTACCAATCATATGCGAGGGTTCGCCATTATCATCAAAGAAGGGAATGCCGGTCTCTTGTACAAAACGAACCCCACCGTCACTTCTAATGACACGGTGAATCACATTGTAGTTTTGTGTCGTCGCGAGTGATTCACTGATGGCGGACTCGACGGCGGCGAGCTCATTGATTGGAATATAGGAGGTAAATTTTTCATAAGTCGGTATGAAAGATTGTGGCTGTTCACCAATTATCCGAAAGACTTCATCCGACCATGATAATGAATTGTCGACTATATTCCATTCCCAACTTCCTAGGTGGGCTAGTTTCTGAGCATCTTCGAGACGTTTTTTTTCTTTAGTCAGCTCAAGTTCAAGTTTCTTTTGCACCGTCAAATCGTCAAAGAGTGACATGATGTTTCCATTGGACAGCTTGATAACGTAATTCTTCTTCCAACGATGAGCATGCGTATCTTGGTATAACATTAAATCGAGATTTTGGCTTTCACCCGTTTTGTAAACTTCTAAAATGGTGTCAAAGAGTCCTGATGTTTTAGCACTTGGAAATTCTTCGAGGAGTTTTTTACCAATAAGTTCGTTTTTATTCAATTTCTCGTTGACCTGTGCGGCCACATTTAAATCAACCAAATAAACATCACCCTCTTTAACTTGATAAATTGTAATATGGATTGGTAGGTCATCAATATTAACGACAAAATCGGAGGGATTTATCACTGAGTTACTCATTCATTATTCACTTAAATTAAGTCAATAATGAATTATAACGAATTAAAAATAGGTAGCTGATTAGTATTTATCACCGTGGTGTATATTTTTTTAATGAGAGCACGCATTTCTGGCGTCTAGAGCATAGGGATGAGTTTTACAGCAGGGTAGGTCTATAAGTTTAGGTGATTGGACGCCATTAATGAGCGCTTTAAAATGGAATTAAGGACACAAAAAAACCAACCAGGCCTGGTTGGTTCCTTGAGAAACCCAAGAATCAGTCTAAAATATTTATGTACAATTCTACTTAGAATGAACCAGCATCAGCTTAGCTTAACTAACCAAATCGGTGGACATGTAAAAATGCCTTAAAAATAGAAAGCACGGCAATCGATTAAGTTGGTTAGGGCAAAGATGTAACTTTAAAACTCGTAGACGACATCGACTAACTGGCCGACTGCAACATCAGACACTTTAGGTTGAGCCTTTAACCAAGCTTCAATTTTTAAACGATCTTCTTCACTGACTGAGCCATAGCGCTGGTTAGAACAAACAAACGCATCAAATGCATCGGTACCACCACCCCCTAGTAATAAGTTGTTGCTTTCAACAACTTCTAACAAAGCATCAATAAATTTGTCGTATTCTTCGCTGTCTTGAATATCAATATTGCATGTCATCTCAAAACCTTTAATGGCAAATTCGCCTAAATAAAGTTTCTTTCTTAATCTTTTGTTTTTGTTCTCAATTCGCGTCGTGTTCATATAATGG
This sequence comes from Thiomicrorhabdus arctica DSM 13458, assembly GCF_000381085.1. GTDB lineage: Bacteria > Pseudomonadota > Gammaproteobacteria > Thiomicrospirales > Thiomicrospiraceae > Thiomicrorhabdus > Thiomicrorhabdus arctica. The sequence continues at coordinate 520,831 of NZ_KB905899.1, forward strand.
CTTCCTTAGGATTGTGATATCTATTAGTATCTGTGGTGAATATCAGTGGGTAGCGACTGAAAATCAACCTGGTTTATAGGGTGGAATGATGGCTTGGACAAAAAAGTTAAAAAAGTGATTTAGGTCATTTTGAATCCATCATTCTAATGATCACAATTTGTCGCTGATTTTACCGATTAATTATATATTTACAATAAGAAATATCCGTAGATGTTCAAACGTGTCCAGGCAAAGTTAGACGCACCAATGAGTACGAAATTTAAATTAAATTAATTTGAGTTTGGTAGCGACTCATTGAGATATTTATTAAACCCAAAGGTTCATTATCTAAATGACCGACTCATAAAACTTTAGGATTAACCGCTTTATAATGAGTCATCCACAGCAATGCACCCATTAGCCATAGAGCGAACATGCTACCGGCCATTGCAAAAAGTGATGAGTGTACGAAAGGTACGAGCATTATCGACACTAAAGCCGCCATCCCCATTTGCAGCAAGCTCTGCAATGAAGCCGCCATGCCACGTTTTTCGGGCAGACAATCCATGGCGAGAATAGACAGCGCAGGGAGGCCTAACGACAAAGCAAACGCATAGAGACTGATTGTAGGGATAATGGTTAAGATCGTTGGCGATGTTATAAATAACAACATTAGATTAAGTAGAGCGGCGAAACCACCTATGCTAACAGACAAGTAGATAATCTGGTTGGGTGCGTTTTTGTTTGAGAGGCGATGCGAGAGCAACGCGCCCAGTATCATGCCGGTAACCATTGGAACAAATTGTACCCAGAAGTCTTCTGGCCCAAGTTTTAGATGATCAAAGATTAAACTGGCAGAGCCTGCTATATAGACAAAAAAACCGCCAAAGATAAAAGACTGCGCTAAAACCAAGCGTATAAATAATGGATGTTTTAAGCTGTGTAAATAGGAGTTAAATAATTTTTTGAGCGCAATGGATTGAATGTGATCTGGATGTTGGGTTTCTTTAAGCAGGAGTCCAATAATCAATAGAGTGAAAACGCCATAAGCGCTTAAAAACCAAAAAATACTTTGCCAATCATATTGTTGTTGTAAATAACCGCCGATAATTGGAGCAATAGCGGGTGCAATTGCAAAAACCATCATAATCAACGACATGGCTTTTTGTGCTTCTTGCGGGGTAAAAAAGTCTCTTATCATGGCGCGCGCTGCAATAATGACCCCGCCGGCAAATACGCCTTGTAAGACTCTAAATACCATGAAATGGTCAAATGAAAGTGCGAGCGCACAGCCAATAGATGCCAGTGCAAACCCAGCTAAAGAGATAATCGATATTTTTTGTCGACCAAAACGATCTGCAAGCGGTCCCCAAATAAGTGTGGTTAATGAAAATGCCAATAAATACGCCCCCATTGAGGTAGAGAGCAGTTCGCGCGAGACATGATAATAATCTTCAATTGCAGGAAAAGAGGGTAGATAAGTATCAATTGAAAAGGGTGCAATCATATTACTGAGTGCTGCAAATAAAATCAGCCAGAGTGGGGTTCTTCTAGACATTAATGAGATCACCTTTTTAGTGTGGAGTATTCGCAATTAAGTGGGCTTGGCGTAATTTGATCGTGAGCATCATTAAAGGCGAATAAATGAATATGGATAAAATGATATTACCAATGACAATGGCTTCAAATAAGGTTTTAAATTCGAAAGCGTCCGGAATCATATGGACCATTAAAATAGACAAGCCACCTTTTACGCCTGCAAAAGTCAAAATTATCCACCAATCAGTGGTGATGTTTTGCATTTTATCCGTTTTATTAGAGATCCACGCAAACTGACCCATCATCATGCCTCTGATAAAGGTGGTCACGACAAAGACCGATAATATTTCACGCCAATAAAGACTTAACAAAGTGAGGTTAATCATTTCAGAAATTGAGACAAATAATATAACGTTGGCAAACAGGGCCGCAAAACCAATAAATCCTAAAATAATAGTGCGATTTTTTTTGGTGGCTTTTAAATGTTTTAAACTTAAAAAGTTGGGTAAGTCTGTTGGAGGGTTTTTTTTAAGAGATTGACGTGATGAAAATTGCGACATTGGTTTTCTGTCGGCTATATTAGGTTCAGTCTCACCCACGAAAGGTTCATCTGAATTGATTAAGCTATTGGCAAGCACCATTGAAACCACAATGGCAAAAATACCGGCAAAATGAAAATGCTCGGCAATCAATAAAGCACTGTAAGCAATAATCAATAAAATGCCAGTTTCAGTAATGGGATCATCAGACAGTTTAAGCAGATACATCCCAATAATGCCGACAATTACCCCACTTAATAAGGCGCCACCAGTAGAGATTGAAAAGCTGGTGATAATTTCAGAGGTCGTCATCGGTTGACTCATTAGAGTGATCGCGATGGTAAAAATAGCAAATGCTGAGACGTCATTAAACAAGGATTCAGACTCGGCTAAAAACTTGAGTTTATGAGGCAATTTAGTCGTGCTGAAAATAGAAGCAACCGTGACAGGGTCTGTTGCAATAACCATCGACATCAAAGCGATCATTGCAGGGACGCTCAATGCATAATTCGGCAACATAATCGGTTGTAGCAGCACACCTGCAAAAACGGATAATGTCACGGCAATGCCCGCAGTACTCATAACACTTAACCAATTGTCTTTTAAATCTTCGGTTTTGAGTTGCATTACATCGCCCATTAAGAGCAATGGCAGTAAGAATAATAATAGGTGATCGAATCCATCATCATTAATATTAATAGGGTGAATATTAAAATGCGCCAATAACGACACCGTAACAATCAGCGTAATAGGTAAAGGAATACGGATTTTTTCCTGAATGATCAAAGATAAAACCATTAGGGCAATAATCATTAAACCAGCTTCTAACATGCTATCGGTTCCTTATTTACGCTTAACTACTCTGTTCTTGAGGTTCTATGAGATGCATTGAACGATCGATTATAAGTTAAATAAGCGGTTTTATAAGCAAAGTCGTAAAAATAAATAGAGTGGTTTTTGACCAGGCCTGGTCAGTTTTAAATTATTTATAATATGCAGTTAGCGAAGCCTTATGATCTAAACCTTGTCGATGAACTGCTTTAAGGTTCTAACGGGTTAAAAAAATGGGGTTTTTGTTTATGGTCAGTGCTTGATTGGATAGGTTAAAATAGTGGCCTAATTTAATACATAAGTAGAAAATCATGGCAGGATCCCTATTTGATCAGCTGAAAAAAGCCGGTTTGGTTGATGACAAAAAAGCCCAAAAGGCCAAGAAAGAAAAGTATCAGCAAACGAAACAGAGTAAAGGCAAGAAGGGTCAGAAACCCGTTGTAAATGAAGTCACCAAGATCGCCGAAGAAGCGGCAAAGCAAAAAAATGAGCGTGACCTTCAACTAAACCTTGAGCGTAAGCAACAGCAAGAAAAGAAAGCGACTTTAGCCGAGTTACGTCAGATCATTGAGACAAATCGCATGAGTGGTTTTGAGGGGGATGTTGTATACAACTTTGCCGATGAGAGCACCGTCAAAACATTGAGCGTGAATAAAAAGATACAACGAGCACTGGTAGCGGGTACCATTCGCTTAGCGCGTTTTGAAGGCGGTTATGCTCTGATTCCGATCGAAGCGGCGAACAAGGTTGATCAACGTGATCATTCAGTATTGATTTCAATGGCCGTAGTCGATGAGTCGATCTCGCAAGAAGACCAAGATTACTATGCCCAGTTTGAAGTGCCAGATGATCTGATCTGGTAAAATCAAACGTCATTCATTTTTCAAATCGACTAGGTCTGATCGATTCGTGTTTAATTTGTTAGGCATAAAAAAAGCAACATAAAGTGAGTTTAAACTCACTTTATGTTGCTTAGATTTATGGTTTTTTAATGAAACTTAATTCCAACCTTTGAAGGTTATGAAATGATATTAAGTAACTCTACGTCAAAAATTAACGCTGAAAATGGAGCTATCTTTGCGCCAGAACCTTGTGAACCATAGGCGAGCTCTTGAGGCACATACAAACGCCATTTTGACCCTTGAGGCATTATTTGTAATGCTTCCGTCCAACCGGCGATAACGCGATTCACTGGAAACTCAGCGGGTTGACCACGTTCAACAGAACTATCAAAAACCGTTCCATCAATTAAGGTCCCGTGGTAATGCGTTGAAACGACAGAATCCGCCGTTGGTAAAGCGCCTTCACCGGCGATAATGATTTCATATTGCAGACCTGAATCCGTGACAAAAACGCCATCCTTCTGAGCATTTGCCGCTAAAAACTCTTCACCTTCAACGCCCGCAACCTTAGCCAACTCGGCTTGCTTTGCTTGCATAATCTCGTTGATTTCTTCAAAAGCCTTCGCAAATGCCTCTTGGCTAACTGGGCTCTCTGTGCCTTCTAAAGAGTCAATGACACCGGCTGCAACCGCTTGAGCGTTAATTCCTTCAAAAGGGTCAGAAGCCAATTGATCACCCATTTGGCGACCAATACCATAGCTTACAATATCAGGGGTAGTCGTAAAGTTGTTAGACATAATTAGAAATCCAGTAGATAAAAAAAAGAGTAATTTTAGCATAAAACATAAGTAAAGATAAACGTAAGGGAGTGGACGTATTAAAGGTTCAGAATAGTTTATAAATTTTGGTGGGTTTACTCATGTGAAGCAAATACACGCTTTTAATGTCAGAGAAGGGAGTTCTCTTCGGCTATGCCAATCCCTGGATTAGGTTTCATGCTAAGACCCTTCCATATTATCAACAGAGGATAGCAATTTTAAATAGCTCATAATGTGAAGGAAGGTCTTTTGAATCATTGCTAACGTCTGTTTTTTCAGCTTTGGTTTATAGCAATCTAGGCGGTGGTATAAAAGCCTGCACATCAAGCTGAAGATCTAATGGGATGGATTGGATATTGTTATCCATAAAGCAATCACTGAATGCGTTAATTATCTCCTTTTGCTCGAGATCTGGGCACTCAATTACATCCAAATTATTATTTGGCAGAAAATTCGTTAGAATTTTGTCGTGTGCCACGAATATTGCGCCGAGCAACCTGTTCAATATCCCTCTAAATAGAGTCCACTATCATTATTGAACGTATTGGCAATCAAACCAGCACCATTCTGACGGATGTTGTCATTCAAATTACCTGCCTTCTAGGTTTATATATTAATGTTGATGGCATTGTTGTCAGGGAGGTAACAGAAGGCTACCTATTTAAGCGAGAGGGTATACACAGTAAATGAATCAATCAAAAAATATCACCAGGTCGGGTCATTATTTTTTAATGTGTAAACGAATGCCAGTGATGATGGTAATCAAAATCAGTAGGGCGAATAGATCCAATAACCATGGTCCGATAGGCCCTATAAAATATCCATTATGCAGTTCTAGAATAATTTTTTCCAAAGTTAAACCGGAAGGAGCTAGAGCGAGTAGTTTGGTTTTTAAGGTTTCTGGTAAAGGGTTATTAGTCAGTGCTTCAGTAGTCATCTTAAAGGTTGACGTTGCATTATCTGTATTAAGGACAAATTCACTGTACTCTGCATTTAATGACCATACCTGCTGATCTGTCATGAGATAAATCTGTTGCTGACTTACAAAAAGTTGAGACTCATTTTGTTTTTGAAGCTTTTCAGGCAAAGGAATTAAGTCAATTAACTCTCCTGCACTGCTCAAAAAAGCAACCTGGCTCGCTTGCTTGATAAATAGAAACGGTTCATGGGGAAGTATTTGGTAAATTTCTCCTTGCAATGGGAGTAATTTATCATCCCAATAAAGGTTTTGATTGCTGCGGGTAATCCAATGCTGATTGACCGAAAAAGATTGAGATACTACGGCTGCTGATTGTCCATACCATTTTAGTAATAAAGGGTTTTTTATGTCAATATTAGGTAAGTCGAGTGCTTTACTGTGGTTGAGCAAAACACCACTTAGTGTGAGGTACACTAAACCAAATGCCATAACCCATGCCAAGGAACGATGCAGTTTACGTGCGCTAGGTTTATTCATGCTTTGGGACCTTAATGGTTTGTAAGTGAATGCGTTTTAACAGGGGCTGGTGTTAACTGTTTAGCACTACCTTGTTTTGTGTCGATATGCTGTTGCAACAGCAAAGCCAGTTTAGACAACTTGGTGACGGCTCGCACCGAAAGGGTTGCGCCACTGATGCCATCAATATGCGTGGTTAAATCGATATTATTGAGATCAACGGGAGATTTTAATGCAATTCCATCAAATTGCTGAGTAAATGTTGGCAGTTCGACTTCCCAACCACGGCTCTCTCTAAATTTGAGAATCCGAAGGCTTTTTATCTGTTGGTTTTGAATGACAATACCTACAGTAATCGGTTTATGTTTGCCGATTTCCTCTAGAATCCATACCGTTTTACGATTATCATCGCGACCACTTTGCCAATAAGGAACTCTTAACGTGTAGTAGGGGTGGTCAAGTACGAGGGTAACCTGCTTTTTTACCTCGCCTGTTAACCATTGATACTGTTTGTTCGGGTTCTCTTGTAGGTGAGAAGCTAAAAAAGCCGCACTCTCTTCAGAGAGTGCAGCGGCATGAATTTGTGCGCTAAAGCTAATCAAGCCAACCAAGAGCAAGGCTCTGATAGGCTTGGATGATATCTGTTTAGCGGAAACCAAAAAAAGTGCTAAATTATTCATTAGAAACTATAACCAACTCCTAAGTTGATTCCATTTTGTTCAGTACTGCCTACCTTTTTAAGCTGGTAATCCGCTTTAAAGACGACCTGCTTGTGTGGCCAATAGTTTACACCAAAGTCTGTTTGTGTGTTTTTGTTCGCGTCAATGGTCGTTGTATTCCACTCATTATAGCGAGCAAATACACCCCAATTTTCAGAAATTTTATAACTTGGTTCTAGATAATAACCGTATTGTTTGTCAGCATTATTAGACTTAGCGGCATTACCTTCAATATCCCACTGTGCATAAAGTGCTTTGGCGGTGAAATTTTCTTTTGAATAGATTATGTGTGTTTCCAATAGTGTAGCGGCACCCGCATCGGTCAACTGACTCTGGCTAATATTGCTTTCATGACGTGCTGTAGCGGCAAGTTCTAGACCTGGAATCCCTGTGTATTTCAGACGCCCTGTGTAGGCAAGGTCAGAGGCTATGGCTTTGCTACTTTTTTGGCGACCTTTACGAATATTGAACCCATCAGGTGTATTGAGGCCTTCTGAAACCACCAAATCATAACTTAAACCTGAGTTCGTAATACCATTTAGGGAGGCACCAGCACTCCACCAGGTCGCTGGAATGATCTCCTTTTCTACAGGGTTTCGTTCAGTCCCATAAAAAGTGTTGGGTTCGTGAGTTTCATTGAGAATACCCACTGGCACTAATGTCATACCTACTCTGGTTTTCAACTGTTTGGTTAAATCCATTTCAATATAAGCTTGTTCAAGCTCAACTTCACCATTCTGGCCGTCACCGGCGATACTATGCTCTAATTCAAACTCTGAAAAGAAACGGATTTTTTCATTAAAATCATGACCAAAGAAAAGTACAAAACGGTGGAAGTCGACCTCTGGTGTTTTACCTTCTATATTATTGTAATGCAGTTCGCCATAACCACCAATGTGGGTTTTTGAAGCAACTTGAGAATGAGCAGAGCTTTCTGAACTGACTCTAGTTTGAGTTTCCATTTTGTCTGCTAATGCATTCATTTGAGATTGCAGCGTGTTAATCTCAGATTGTAATTCAGGCATAGTTGCTGCATGGCTTGATCCTGCAAAAAGTGCGATGGCTACTGCTGTACTCAAAGCTGTTTTGCGTGGAATAAAATTGGCAGTAAGCTGGTTTTTCAAGTTGGTGTTTATCTTAAGTGACATAAACTTCTCTCTAAAAGTAAATTGTAAAAATAGTGCTCTCATAGTTTTTAGTACAAATAATCTAAATGCTAACGATTCGTATTACGTATACTAGTTAAGTTCCTTTCTTAAGTCAAATCTAAATGTTAATTACTTTCATTTAGATGTGTATTAGAAGGATATAACGGACTTATTTGGGTCGACTTGAGGTGTGAAATCCATGTCCTAAAAGCACTTTGTCTTAGGAACAGTGTTAAATAGTGTGTGAAGTGTCCTGCATCAGTTAAAATACACGCAATTAAAATGAACGAGAGAAACTTCATGTCTATAGAACAACCAACGGTCGGTGTCATCAGCTTAGGCTGTCCAAAAGCAACAGTGGATACAGAGCGGATTTTGACGCAGCTTAGAACCGAAGGATATCAGTTAACCAACAGTTATGAAGATGCTGATACGGTCATTGTCAATACCTGTGGCTTTATCGACAGTGCCGTTCAAGAGTCTTTAGATACTATCGGTGAAGCGTTGGCCGAGAATGGGAAGGTCATCGTCACAGGGTGTTTAGGTGCCAGAGCGGAAGAAATCACTGCGGTGCATCCTAAGGTGTTAGCGGTATCAGGACCTGCAGCTTATGAAGAAGTGGTTTCTGCCGTGCATAATGTGATTGCACCTCCAGCACATAATCCATTTGTTGATTTAGTACCTCCTCAAGGCATTAAACTGACACCAAAACATTACGCCTACTTAAAAATATCAGAAGGCTGTAACCACCGTTGTACTTTCTGCATTATACCTTCTATGCGTGGCGATTTAGTAAGTCGCCCAGTGAGTGATGTGCTTAATGAAGCCAAACGTCTAAAAGACGCCGGAGTTAAAGAATTATTGGTAGTGTCGCAAGATACGGCCGCTTACGGTGTCGATGTGAAATATAAGACAGAGTTTGCAGAAGGTCGTCCGACGAAGACGTCCATGACCGGTTTGTCTGAAGCTTTAGGCGAATTAGGGGGGGTAGGTGAGTTCTGGGTGCGTTTGCATTATGTTTACCCATATCCGAATGTTGAAGAAGTTATACCTTTAATGGCAGAAGGTAAAATATTGCCTTATTTGGACATGCCTTTACAACATGCCAATGCACGTGTCTTAAAAGCGATGAAACGCCCAGGAAATGTTGAAAAAACGCTTGAACGTATTAAGAAATGGCGTGAAGCAGTTCCAGATTTGACCATTCGTTCGACTTTCATTGTGGGCTTCCCAGGGGAAACTGAGGAAGAGTTTCAAGACCTATTGGATTTCTTAGCAGAAGCACAATTAGATCGTGTTGGTTGCTTCCAGTACTCTCCGGTCACGGGTGCGGTTGCCAATGAGATTGCAGAAGCGATTCCGGATGAGATTAAGCAAGAGCGTTATGATCGTTTTATGCAGACTCAGCAAGTCATCAGTACCGCGAAGATGCAAGCTAAAATCGGTAAAGTGATGCAGGTCTTGGTTGATGAAATTGACGATCAAGGTGCAATTGCACGTTCACCGGCAGATGCTCCCGAAATTGATGGTCTCGTGTTCATTGAAGAGGGTTTCCATTTACAGCCGGGTCAATTTGTCACCGTAGAGATTGTGGCTGCAGATGAATATGATCTGTGGGCGCGTCCCGTCGTTGAATTTGTTGACCAGGAAACGTCTTATATTGAATTAGGTTAGTCTCTGATTAGATTGATTCGGTAAGGTTAAATGAGGGTACCCTTTTATGAGAAGATGATTTCTTCGAGGGGTACGGGTCTACCGAGTAGGTAGCCCTGTAGATAATGACATCCCGCATCAATCAAGAACGTTTTCTGTTCTTCAGTCTCAACACCTTCAGCAACCAGTTTTAATCCGAGTGTTTGTGCCAGTGAGATTATGGTTTGTACAATAGCAGTGCTTTCGGAATTTTCGAACATATCTCTGACAAAGGACTGGTCGATTTTAAGTGTCGTGATGGGTAGGCATTTTAAGTAGACCAACGAAGAGTAACCCGTTCCAAAATCATCCAGTGAAAATGCAATGCCATTTTTTTGGAGTGTTTTCATTTTTTTGACACTATCAGCCATATTTCCCATCAACTGACTTTCTGTTATTTCAATTTCAAGCTGCGCTAAGTTAATCTCATATTTATCAACGCTTTGTAAGGTTTGTTTCACAAAGTTATCTTGTTTTAGTTGGTGTTCACTGACGTTGATGGCAATGGTTAAGGCTCGTGTTTTATCCTCTTTTGCCCACAGATTAAGTTGACGGCAAGCACTTTCAAGCACCCATTGACCAATCTCCAAAATTAATCCAGTTTCTTCTGCAACGGGGATGAAATCATCAGGAGAGATCAATCCCTTCTTAGGATGTTGCCACCTAATCAGTGCTTCATAACCGATGATACTGCCGAAGGATGAAAGTTTTGGTTGATAAAAGAGCTTAAACTGATCTTTAGTAATCGCTATACGTAAATCCTTTTCAAGGGTGCTACGCTGCTCAACGGCCAATTGCATTTCAGGGTCAAAGAAAGTGATGGTGTTTTTACCTGAATTTTTGGATTGATACATCGCTAAATCCGAGTGTTTCATTAATTCTTCAGCTGTTCTTTGGTGTCCATTGCAAATAGTAATCCCTATGCTTGCACTGATAGTGTAATAGGTACCGTTTAAGTCGTAGGGTTTAGCAATTTCACTTAATAATTTTTCTGCAATTTTTTGTGAATGGAAGATGGCCAGGTGATACTGAGTCGAAATATTGGAAAGAAGCAGAATGAATTCATCTCCTCCTGGACGAGATACAGTATCGCACTCACGAACACAAGCTGATAAGCGTTCCGCTAGTTGTTGTAGCAACAGATCGCCATAATGATGACCTAACGTATCATTGAGCGTTTTAAAGTTGTCGAGGTCGATAAAGACAATCGCGAAATAAAAATGATCACGTTGACTGGTGGCCATAAGTTGCATTAAATGATCTTTTAATAAACGACGATTCGCTAACTGTGTCAGAGGGTCATAAAATGCAAGCTGTAGAATTTTATGTTCATTTTCTTTATGTAGAGTGATATCGGTAAAGGTGGAGAGATAATGACTGATTTGACCTTGGTCCGTAGTGATGGTTTTAATCGATTGACCCACTGGATAAATTTCACCTGACTTACGACGATTCCATATTTCTCCCTGCCAAACCCCTTCTTTTTTAAGCGTGTTCCAAATTTGATTGTAAAATTCAACGGGGTGATGCCCCGATTTGAACATTCTAGGAGTCTTGCCAATCACGTCACTGGGCTGATAACCTGTAATGTTTGAAAATGCTTTATTGACCCGAATTATTTTTTCATCTGGTGTGGTAATTAAAATAGCTTGCTCTGTATTAAAGGCAACAGCGGCAATGGCGAGGGAAGTCGTTTGCTCTTCAAGTCGGTGTTGCTGTGACTTTAGCCGCTTGTTGGTGGATATTAAAACAAGACTGAACAGCAGTATGATGACAACAATCAATGAAATTCCCATTATTTCTAGCGAATATTGAGCCCAAATATCTTCAAGAGTAAATGCAGGAATTGCTTCGTATGGGTAGACTCTTAAAGTACGTAATACTTCTCTTATGGGCTCATAGTCTGCAGGAATACTAAATCCGTGAATGCCTATTTTTTGAGTCGTTATACTGTCATGTTCTAGTGTTAACAGTAAGCCCGCTATTTTACCTGCGATAACGGTATTTGTATGAGGAAGCGCTGAAAAAGGCCACTCGGGATAGAGTCTAGTTGAGAGCATAAAAGGAAATCGTTCGGAAGATCGATTAATGACTTGCAACTGATTAAATCCCGAAGGAAATTTATTATGCAAAGATTCCAAAACACCCGTGCGTACGAAGGCTGCATCTACCTCTTTATTTAACAGAGCAGTAATGGCGGTATCATGGGGCATCCCGGTTTCTATAAATTGTAGATCCTTCTTGAGATCAAGCCCGGCTAATTGAAGTTCATAGGCTTGCATCATATACCCACCAAAAGATTGAAAGCTGGGGGTTGCGACACGTTTCCCCTTTAAATCAATGAGATTTTGGATAGATGCATTGTCTTTGCGAATAATAATGGCTCCCCCAAACCTAAAAAGAGGGGAGCCATTTGAGTCATTTATTAAACTTGCTAATGGTGCAGACAGTCCATGTTGATGCGTGAGCTGTATATAATTTGCCGAATTGGTGAGCAAAAAATCAATACTTTTGGTTTCAATTTCCTTTTGTAACTCAGTGAATGTAAGCACCTTGAGGCTAAGTTGGACATTGGATAAAGATTGGTTGAGGTAGTCCACTAACGGCTGCCATTGGCGTTTGGTCGATGCGATTGGTTGGAAAGAGAGTACTCCTATCGTTAGGTGATAGTTTTCCGGTAGAACATGAGAGTGTTCAGTATTTTGCGAGTTACCCTCGGCACCAACCTGGGAGAGATACCCTAGAAAAATAAGAAATATAAATGGCAGCCATGAAATTAAGAGAAATTGGCGCATTTTTAGCATGTTTTATCCGTCTAGTTGTTTTGTAACACTATAGTATACCCTTGTTTTTTACCAGGGAATAGTTATTCGGGTATTTAAAATATTGAGGCTTGGAAAGGATATGTGAATCATATTTTGTAGGGATAAATAGCTAAATAAACACTGCGTTTTCAGAGTAAAAAGGAGTGTTTTAATGAAATCTCTGAACAAAAAGAGATATTCTCTCCGACCAGGTGAATGGGTTTGAAAAAGATTGGTTGACGGCTTGATCCGTTGTATGAATTCATTAACCTAAATTAGGTTCACTTGTAAATGCAATTCTCCGACGGAGACGGAGGGTCGCTAAATCATTTACTCATAATCTATTTAATGAACTGAAGATGACATCGATTTTTCAAAATCTAACACGATTTGACTCGTTTTGAGTAAACTGTCGGGATTAAGGCTAAGTGAATCTACACCTAACTGCACAAAAAACTGTGCCATCTCAGGATAGTCCGATGGGGCTTGTCCGCAAACGCCACTGTGCAGTCCGTTTCTTTTCGCACCTTCAATGGCCCATTGGATCATTTTCTTGACGCCATTGTCGCGTTCATCGTAATCATAAGCGACCAGTTCGGAATCCCTGTCAACGCCGAGGACCAATTGCGTTAAATCATTGGTGCCAATAGAGATGCCGTCAAAGTAGGGCGCAAAGTGATCAATCTCTAGGATGTTATTGGGAATTTCGCACATCATGTAGAGCTTTAAGTTATTCTCACCGCGTTGAAGACCATACTTGGCAAGCGTGTTAATAACCAATTTGGCTTCATCAACGCGTCTTATAAAGGGCACCATAATAATTAAATTATTTAATCCCATCTCTTCTCGGACTCTTTTAATTGCATGGCACTCGAGCTCGAAAGCGGGCTCAAATAACTTTGAGCTGTAACGCGAAGCCCCTCGAAAGCCAATCATTGGATTTTCTTCTGTGGGTTCAAATTGCTCGCCGCCAAGTAAACTGGCGTATTCATTGGATTTAAAATCAGAGAGGCGAATCACCACTGGTTTCGGGTAAAAGGCAGCCGTGATGGTGCCTATGCCTTCAGAGAGTTTTTGGATAAAAAAATCTGCTCCAGATTTGTGGTTTTTAATCAGTTCAAGAATACGGCTTTTCTGAACAGGATCTTTAACCCGTTCTGGGTGGAGTAAAGCCAGAGGGTGCGCTTGAATTGATTGGTTGATAATAAACTCCATTCGGGCCAGGCCAACGCCTTGATTAGGCATGAAGCTGGTTTGAAAGGCGAGGTCGGGATTCGCTAAGTTGATCATCATCTTTGTCTTAGGGGCTTTTAAATGACTTAAATCAGTCTCAATGACTCGATAGGGGATTTTACCAGAATAGACTCTACCGATCTCACCCTGCGCACAAGATACGGTAACGTAGGGGTTGTGTTGTAAAACCTCGGTGGCATGCCCACAGCCGACAATTGCGGGTATACCAAGTTCTCGCGCAATAATCGCGGCATGGCAAGTTCTGCCGCCTCTATTAGTGACAATCGCTGATGCGAGCTTCATAATAGGTTCCCAGTCTGGCGTGGTAATATCAGATACGAGGATTTCGCCCGCTTTAAACTGATCAATGTTATTAGCGTTTTCAATGACGTGGATTTGGCCTTGAGCGACCTTTTGACCAACCGAGCGACCTTCTATTAAAATCTCAGTGGATTCCGGGATTTCGATTTCATAGGTTTTAAGCGTGGTACCGCTGGCTTGTGAGGTAACTGTTTCGGGTCTAGCTTGCACAATATACAGCTTGCCATCTATCCCATCTTTGGCCCATTCTATATCCATCGGCTTGTGATATCCGGCGTGTTCAGAGTAATATTTTTCAATCCGAATTGTGTAGTCGGCTAACTGTAAAACCTCTTCATCGGTAATGCAGAACTTCGACTGGTCTTTGAGTGGGGTTGGTATGTTTAAAACTGGGTTTTTAGCCGTATCCGTCGCATAAACCATCTTGATTTTTTTACGGCCTAAATGACGTTTTAGAATGCAGCGATAACCTAACTCAAAGGTCGGTTTGTGCACGTAGAATTCATCAGGTTCAACGGCACCTTGCACGACGTTTTCCCCTAAACCATAAGCGCCGGTAATAAAAGCAGCATCTTTAAAGCCGGTTTCGGTGTCTATCGAGAACATGACGCCAGACGCAGCTAGATCTGAACGTACCATCTTCTGTATACCAATGGATAGACCGACACTGAAGTGATCAAAACCTTTGTCGATTCGATAGTGAATTGCGCGATCCGTAAACAGGCTGGCAAAGCAACGTTTACAGGCATTTAACAGGGCTTGATCACCTGTCACATTAAGGTAGGTGTCTTGTTGACCAGCAAAACTAGCGGTCGGTAAATCCTCAGCGGTCGCTGAGCTACGGATGGCTAAGCTGATCTCATCTCTAAACTCGGCTTTGAGTAGAGCATAGGATTGGAGGATTTCTGTTTCCAATTGCTTGGGAAGCGGGGCATTAAAGACCAGAGCCCTGGCTTGATTGCCTCGATTGGCCAAATCGGCCATGTCGTTTTCATCCAGTGAATCTAAGATTTGGTGTAATTCATCCCAAAGATTGTTCTCTGTCAATAGTGCTTTATAAGCCTGGGCAGTAATGGCAAAGCCATTGGGTACTAAAATACCTTGTGGCGTGAGCGCTTGATACATCTCTCCGAGAGAGGCATTTTTACCGCCGACAATAGGGATGTCTTCTATTCCGACGTGACTGAAAAACTTAATGTATTCAAAGTTTTCTGAGGAAGTGTTCATAACATAGATTCCTTTTTTAAAGCCGTAAAGTTTCTATCTAATCAGTGAATTTTGGGGGGGGTGAAGAATGACTAGTTGGGCTGTTCATCAAATAATCGTGTTTGATTATGAGGAACCTCGTCGTATCGACAGACTTGGTTACGGCCGGATTTTTTGGCTTGATATAACGCATTGTCGGCGCGGGCAATAAAGGCGTTATGTTCGTTGCCTATTTTATATTCGGCGACACCGAAACTTGCCGTAATATTGATAGGGGTGTCACATCTATGATGGATGATTTTCTCTCTTATCTCATTACATAATTGCATCGCTGTTTCAATGGATTGATTCGGAAAAATAATTAAAAACTCTTCGCCGCCCCAGCGTGCAAGAAGTTCTTCTTGTGGCAGATGCAATCTGAGTAAATCCGACACTTCCTGTAAAACATAATCGCCATGGTTATGACCGTATTGGTCATTGATTTCCTTAAAATTATCGATATCTAAAATCGCTAGAGAGAGTGGCGTTGTGTTTTGAATTGCGAGATTAATTTCCAATTCGAGTTTTTTATTAATATAGCGACGATTAAATAGCCCGGTTAGAGAGTCGGTAATCGAAAGTCGTTTAAGCTCATTTAAAGCAGAGTGCTCTTTTTGAATAAGTTGATTTAATGCAGATTCTTTTACATAAATAATATAGGTGAGGATGAGTGAGGCGATGGCAAAACGTATAAAACTCTGAAAATTCCAAGCTCCATTTTGCCATGAGCCAATTCCTTGGTAAACCACAAAAAACAATATGCTATAAAACACCAGCGTAATTATGATTCCTTCTTTATGGCCTTTTAAAGTCATTACAAAGATGGGAAAGAATATCGTCCAGATTAAAATGAAGTCATTGTTATGTTGAGTGTAGGCTAACCCCAGAAAAAATATAAACAACGTCGCGACACCAATGTTGATCGACTTATCAATATTTTGACTGAACCTTAAATCAAGGTATGCATACAGTGCTAAAAATCCAGCCAAAAAATCGATGCTGGCAATCAATGCATTATCAAAGGAGAGGGCGCTCAGTAGAGCAAAACTAAGCAGTGTTACACTCGTTATCAATAATAAAACATTGACTAACAAAAGTTTTCGATAAGCATTATGGTCTTCAAAAGCGATGTTACCTACAAATAGCCATAAATAGGTTTTCTGTAAAATGGTTTGCATAAAGACCTTGCGGTGAAGTGATTGAAAATTCAGTAACCGTTAATTAAAACAATTAGTTAGAGTTTATAATTGAAATAATAGCATGGAATGGTTGCTCTTAAAGACTCTTTAATCCTTAATGACTCATTAATTTTTGGGTGGTTTATTATCAATATTGTTTTTTTGAATCATAATTCGTTTCAAATTTACATGTGAATAGCCATGCTAAAAGCGCTAAAGTATCATTGGGTATGTGAGGTTATTGTAAGATAGTTCATCAATTTCTAAAAAAGCATATTTTAGTGAGTAGGAAAACTGTTTGAGATGAAAGCTTGTGTTGGGTTTAATCCTATTATTCCAAAAGAACCTAAAATACTTGTTTTAGGCACGATGCCCAGCGTGGTTTCTATGGATCAAACTTTTTATTACGCGCATCCGCGTAATGCTTTTTGGCCCATTATTGAATCACTGGTTTCAAAACGTTTGACATCTGTCGATGACAAGCGGCAGGCGTGTGAGGAGAATGGCATTCTTTTATGGGATGTACTGCAAAGTTGCCAGAGATCCGGTAGTTTGGACAGTGCCATACAAAAACCCTGTGCTAATAACTTTGAACCCCTTTTTCAAACGTTTCCGAGGTTAAAAATAATTGCTTTTAATGGCCAGGCAGCCGAAAAATTATTTAGAAAAAAGGTGCTTAAAAAACAAATCCTACCAAAAGAGTTAGTCTTTATCTCTTTGCCGTCTACCAGTCCAGCTTATGCTGCAATAACTCTTGAAGATAAGCGGTTGTTATGGCAAGAAAAATTATCCAATCTATTGTAGAATACCCAGCTAAATTTTATAACCAAATGCTATAAAAATCTTTATCCACTCATTATTAGGAGATTTGCCTTGAAAGCAGACAACCTTAAAAACACTGTTACGTCAGAATTATTATCTCCAGCAGGCACCCTTAAAAACATGGAGTATGCATTTGCTTACGGTGCAGATGCGGTCTATGCAGGTCAGCCGCGTTATAGCTTAAGAGTGCGTAATAATGAGTTTGATGAGGAGAATCTAAAAATAGGGATTGATCGAGCGCATGCTTTAGGGAAAAAGTTTTATGTGGTGAGTAATATCGCTGCGCACAACTCTAAAGTAAATACCTATATGAAAGACATTGGGCCGGTGATTGCGATGAAACCCGATGCCTTAATCATGTCTGATCCTGGATTGATTGCCATGGTGCATGAGAAGTATCCAGAACAGGAGATTCACCTTTCTGTGCAGTCGAATGCGGTTAACTGGGCAACCGTTAAATTTTGGTATAACAATGGCGTGCGTCGTGTGGTGCTTTCACGTGAGCTTTCTATGCAAGAAATCCGTGAAATCCACGAAAAAGTTCCAGAAATGGAATTAGAAGTCTTTGTACACGGTGCTTTATGTATCGCTTATTCAGGTCGTTGTTTATTGTCAGGTTACATCAATAAACGGGATGCCAATCAAGGGACCTGTACCAATGCGTGTCGTTGGAACTACAACACCTATGAAGCCAAAGAAGATGTAACGGGCGATGCTGTCGGTGTGCCAAGAATTGAAATTGCTAATATTGATAACATCACTGATTTGACCATTGAAACCAATGTACCTCGTGTCGATTCTTATGTAAACCCAGACGTTGAGCAAGCCGTTGAAAGCCAAGCACCTACTTTGGGTGAAGGGGCAACCACTGAAAAGATGATGCTGCTTGAAGAAGAGGGGCGTCCTGGCGAGTTTATGCCAGCCTTTGAAGATGAGCATGGTACCTATATTATGAACTCAAAAGATCTACGTGCGGTTGAGTTGATTCCTGAGATGGTTTCAATCGGTGTGCACTCTTTGAAAATCGAAGGCCGTACAAAGTCCCACTACTATGTGGCACGTACGGCACAAGTTTACCGTAAAGCGATTGATGATGCCTTAGAAGGTAAGCCTTTTGACACCACTCTCATGACGGATTTAGAAAGTCTGGCCAGTCGTGGTTATACGGAAGGTTTCTTGCGTCGCCATGTGCATTCTGAATATCAGAATTACGAATATGGTGTGTCTAAGTCGGATCGTCAGCGTTTTGTGGGAGAAGTGACATGTGTCGGTGAAAAAGATGGCGAAAGCTACTTAGAAGTCGATGTAAAAAATAAATTCTGTGTTGGTGATTCGTTGGAAATCATGAGTCCGGTTGGTAATGTATCAATCGTACTCCCTAGTTTACGTAATCGCCATGATGAACCTGTCGAATGTGCTTTGGGTTCTGGGTGGGTCGTGCGTATTCCCAATCCATTTAAAGACGTTTCAGAAGAGATGCTTAAGTTTTGTTTGGTGATGCGTAATGAATCATGGGGCGGTGATGTTAAGCGTGATTCAGCCGCGCGTAAGGTGAAAAATGAGCAGGATGCTAAAGACCTTGTTAATCGTGCTTCCGCTAAAGTTTCTAGGTAGTCTTTTATGGCTTTGAAAATCCTTAAAAGCTGTATCAACTGTGATATGTGCGAGCCGGAATGCCCTAATAAAGCAATTTCTTTGGGTGATAAAATTTATGAGATAGACCCCGATTTATGCACCGAATGCGTCGGTTTTTATGACAAGCCAACGTGTATCAGTGTTTGTCCCATTGATTGTATTATTACCGACCCTGAGCGAATTGAAGATAAAGAGAGCCTTTATCAAAAATTTGAACAGCTCGTTCAGGATGATAAGATTTAAGACTTCTTAAATCTATTCGTGCCTAATCAAATTAATTGAGCTCAAGTCACTCAATTGACTGAAAGATGGCTTTTTTCTTTTTGGCACTCTGTTTGACTGCTTGCTACAATCACTTAAGTTAAATCTGAGGGGTTCTAAAAAGCGTGGCTAAAATGTATGATAAAGATGACTTATTTCAATACTTAATAAAGGCTAAATCATGTCACATAAATTGGAACTTATTAGCTTTACACTTTGCCCATTTGTGCAACGCGCAGTGATTGTTTTAAAGAAAAAAAATGTTGATTTTGATATCACCTACATTGATCTGTCAAACCCGCCAGAGTGGTTTAAATCGATTTCACCTTTAGGTCAAGTTCCGGTTTTAAAAGTAGGTGATGAGGTACTATTTGAATCCTCTGTAATTCAAGAGTATGTTGATGAAGTTACGCCGCCAAGCCTACAGCCAAAGGATGCTTTAATTAAGGCTAAAAACCGCGCGTGGATTAGCTTTGGTGGCGATATTTTATTTGCTATGCATGCAATGGTAACCTCTAAAGATGAGCCTGTGGTCAATGAGAAGAAAGCGATTGTTTTACAGAAATTAGACCAACTTGAAGCAGTGCATTCAGGGCAAGCTTACTTCAATGGTGAACTCTTCAATATGATTGATGCGGCTTATACACCTATGTTGATGCGCTTGAGTTTTATCAAGCTACATACCGGTATTGATCTATTAGAAAATACGCCAAAGCTGGCTAAATGGACAGAAAATCTATTAGCGTTGGATTTCGTACAAGCTTCCGTCGTAGCTGGTTTCTCAGAGATGTATAAGGGTATGATAACGCATATGGATGGTTTTTTTGCCACTCAACTGAGAGATTAAAATTCTATGCGTACACGTGTTTTGAATAAATTATGTTTAAAACACGCTCCCTTGATTTTAGCGCTGGGCTTGGTCATAAGCCCTGTGGTTAAGTCAAGTTCTTTGACCACTTCCCCCCCCAATTATAAGTTATTTGCTGAGTTACAATCATTAACCCAAGCAGATTACCAATGGATTGGGGAACGAATTTATCAAAATGAGTGTGCTGGGAAGCCTAAGTACTTAACCTATTGGGGCAGGGGCGAAACGTTCCCTTCATTTGGTATAGGCCACTTTATCTGGCATCCTAAACTTGCCGAAAATCGCGCTGAACATAGGTTTACGGAAACGTTCCCCGCGATGGTTGAATTTGTCTCTAAAACACAGAGGCCTCCTGATTGGTTACAAAAGTTATCTTCCCAAACTGAATTTATGGCTCCTTGGTCTTCAAAAGAAGCGTTTGACCAGGCCTGGTCAAACGCTGAATTGCAACAACTTAGACATTGGCTATTAACCACCCAGTCTCAACAAGCTCAGTTTATTGTTGTGGCCTTCCAAAACCGCTGGTTAAGTGAAATCCAATCCCTTACCTTAAATCAGCAAGTCATTATTCAGCAACGTTTAGATAAGATGATGAGTTTTAAAAAAGGTCTGTTTGCCGTGATTGACTACTTTAACTTCAAAGGTATTGGTCTGAATAAAAAAGAGCAGTACCAGGGCAGCTCTTGGGGATTGGCTTCGGTGCTGAAGTCTATGGATGTGGCAGAAAAGAGTTCGCAAGATGAATATTTAAAGCAATTTGTCATCGCAGCAAAAAAACGCCTTCAGTTACGCATCACGTTAGCACCGGCTGAACGTAATGAACTTCGTTGGCTAAAAGGTTGGTATGTTCGTTTAGATCAATACTTAAAATAATTTGACCACCTGCGTAAGCAGTAACCGCTCAAGCCCATCACCATAAAAAAAGGCCATCAATCTAAATTGATGGCCTTTTTTATTGAGTTCATTAAAGTAGAGTGTCAGTCTGAGTTTAGAAATCTGACCATTCATCACTATCATGAGGTTCAGGCGCTTTAACTGCCGATGGCTCTGGTTTTTTCACGCTTGCTTGAGTTGGCGTAACTTTGGACGGAGCGGCGGGTGTTTTGTTAATAGCAGGGGCTATTGTTTTATTAACCACGGGTGTGTGAGGAATGCTCACTGCCGGACTAGTAGGTAATGCAATCGAAGACACTGAATGATTGGTTCTAAAGAATGCCATGTTGTTACTTAACGCGGTTGCTTGTTGGTTCATGTTTTCGGCAACAGCTGAAGTTCTTTCCACGAGTGTCGCATTTTCTTGTGTAGTGGCATCTATATCACTGATTGCTAGGTGAACTTGATGTACACCTTCAGCCTGCTCTTTAGAGGCTGATGTGATGTGATGAATCATTTGTGTCACTTGGTCAATCGATGAGGTGATTTCATTAATCGCTGCACCAGATTCACTGGCAAGCTGTGTACCTTGACTAATGCGTTGCACACTAGAGTCAATGAGTTTTTTAATGTCCTTAGCCGCATCGGCCGATTTTTGAGCTAAATTTCGAACTTCTCCAGCAACGACCGCAAATCCACGACCATGTTCACCCGCACGAGCCGCTTCAACAGCCGCATTCAATGCTAATAGATTGGTTTGGAACGCAATGCCATCAATTAAGCTGACAATGCTCGCAATTTGCTGACTTGATGTTTGAATGCTGTCCATGGCTTCAATGGTGCGTTTCATGACGTCACCTGCTTGTATCGCCTCTGTCTGCACCTTCTCTACAACAAATGAAGCTTGTTGAGCATTTTCAGTATTGTTTTGTACTGCTGAGTTCATCTCCTCCATCGTGGCAGAAGTTTCCTCAATTGCGGCAGCCTGCTGTTGTACCTGGGCACTTAGATGTGAGGCATCTTTAGACAAACCAAGCGCTTCCGTCTGAACAATCGTTGCAGACTGTACCGCCTGCGAGACGGTGAATGCTAATTTTTCGATGGATTGATTAATGGCATTTTTCAGTTGTAATAGGTCGCCTTGATACTCATTGGAAATCGTTTTTGTTAAATCCCCTTCGCTTTGAGCGGTGACGACATCGGTGATGTCGGTAATGGCTTTATCTAAAGCAATCATCGAGTCATTGATACGCTGCTTAAGGGTATCTAATTCACCCTGTGCTTCAATTTCAATGCGCGACTGGAAGATACCTTGTTGCATATCCATCATGACATGGTTGATTTCAGTAATGACATGGTTTGTTTCAGTCATAGCTTGTTGCGCATCGTGAAGCATTGTTGCGTAACGACCGGAAGCATTATTATTCTGAATAGTAATATCATAAATGCCATCTTTCATGGCTTTCATGACTTTAGCGAGCTCATCCATGACACTGGCGATATTGTCTGTACTTTGGTTAATGCCTGATTTTAGAAGTTCTAAATCGCCTTGATAGTCACCTGAAATACGTTGGCTGAAGTCCCCTTCAGAAATTGCTTTAACCGTACCGTTGGCCTCTTGTAAAGCCAAGCCAATTTGCGTTAACAGTTCATTAATCGCTTTAGCGGTTTGTCCCACTTCATCATTAGAGTTGACGTCCATCCGCAGAGAGAAATTACCGGTACTGAGAATCTTGGCGGTGACTTTCTGCACGTTTTGTAAAGGGGTGATGACCATTTTACTCATGACAATAACGATAATAATAATTAATAACAGAACCCCGCTGAGAATGCCGGCAAGAGAGATCCACGCAGTATTCATTGCAAGCTCTATAGGTGTATCGTGAACCGCTTGATCGAGAATAAATAGATGACGTCCCATGATCTTATGCTCTTCATCATGGGCGGGAACGTCAATAAATACTTTACCGTTGTGGAGGTAGATTTTATTGTTTTCACCGTCTACGGCTTGAAAACCTGATTTAGCAAAATCAATAACGTCTTTTTTAAACCATTTATTGCTTGCTAATATGTAGTTTTTGCCAAAAGGTATATTGTTGTCGATAACCGGCATCTTGCCATATTTTTCGGCAACATAACGTTTATCAACCAATAATATCCATTCACCATCTTCCTGTTTGGCAAAATGTTTGCGAACGGAAGCCAGTCCTTGAATCATGGTGATCATACCCATGAATTCGCCATCATCTATTACGGGTGAAATACCAATAACGGAGACGCCTAAAGCACCCAAAGCAAGTGAGCCAGTAGCTTTTTTGTTTTTCATCGCATCTCTAATCAATGGGCTATTGGCAAGGTTTTGACCATAGCTATCAAGGTCCCAGGACTTAATCAATGCGCGTCCGTCTGCAGTAATGAGCTGAGTCGCGATGTTTTTATAGTTGGTTTGATTGCGGTAGCTGTCCTTAATGCCTGCAAAAATAGGGATAAGCTCTTCTCGCTCTTCTACCACTAAGGCGGATGCAACCTGCTTTTGGAGAGAAATGGCTGTAGAGCCAATAATGCTACCTTGAATTTTTAAATCGATTTGTGACTCAATGTACGTGGTCAAATCTTTAACCATTTTATTCTCTATCTCACCTTTGACAGGCGCAACTGAGGTTTGGTAAATCAAGGCTCCAACCATGATCGAAACAATTAAACCAATCAGTGTGGTAATGGACACCACTTTGGCTCTTAATGATAAATTGGCTAGCATTTAATATTCCTCTTTGAATGACAGGTAAGCGGTTTCTGTAAACTTTTATTTTAGGAGTTAGAGTATACTTTGTGAAAAGCATTCGTGATTATAATTACTGGTGTTAAGTTGAATAAATGCCGTTGGACACCATCTCCTAATAGTGCTTTCTGCTTAAGCATTACCTATGCCACTCATTAAGAAAGGTCAAGGCCCATAAAATGTAAGGCCTCAATAATTTGTCGCAGGTTCTTACAAAGGACCTATTCGGATTAGTCATTGTGTACTTTAAACGCGCAGAGCGGTCAATGCCACTTTTTACGTTGATTAACGGATAACTTACAAACGACCTGCTAGTATGGTATTCAGAACACTGATCGCCATTCAGGGACTGATCATCATTTTAGGGTGAGTTCATCTCAATTTATAGGCTGAACATTTTTAAGACTTGTTGGCTTGCTGGCTTGTTTATGATTTTGACCTACATTTAAAAAATAAACAACCTGTTGGGCGTGGGGTTTTTAAGGCTGCAATATTTGAAATTTGGGGCTTTGATGACTTTGGGTATCTAATGCGTTTGAACGGCCACTTTCTTAAGAACCATTTTTGAGTGGGTAATTGATTTATTTTAAATAGTTTAATATTATCAATAAGATAGGTTGGCAATATGCATGGGGATTTTTAGAAAAGTCTAACTCAAGTGTACTCCTGTTGGTTTTTTGTGAATTTTGTCCTTACAGTATTCGCTCGGGGGGCATAATTATCATTTTTTAGGCTTCTAAAGTGAGTTTGGGAGGGTTTGCTAAGGATGTTACTTGGGCTACCTATGACTAAAATCGTTTTGCAATCAGGTGAAAATTTCGATAAATTAATGCCCGCTTTGCGGATGAATGTCATAATAAATCTTTTTACGCTGACTGTTGATTGTCACAGGGCTATTATTTGGTTAATCTTCTTTATGAAATGAAGAAATATCCATTGAATGTAAAGAGGACGCTTATGCAATTTAAAACATTAATGGACTTTGTGGGGAATACACCATTGGTACGACTGCAACGTCTGGTCAATCCTGCGACGAAGAGTGTGGTGCTGGTCAAGCTAGAGGGTAACAACCCTGCGGGTTCTGTGAAAGATAGACCTGCTTTGTATATGATTCAGCAAGCTGAGTTGCGCGGGGAGATTAAGCCGGGTGATACCTTGATTGAGGCGACCAGCGGCAATACAGGAATAGCTCTGGCAATGGCAGCCTCCTTGATGGGCTATAAAATGAAGTTAGTCATGCCAAATAATATGAGTATGGAGCGTAAAGCATCCATGGCCGCTTATGGTGCCGAGCTTATTGAGGTCAGTAAAGAAAAAGGTATGGAAGGAGCTCGTGATTTGGCCGATAATATGAAATCTGAAGGACAAGGTTTTGTGCTAGATCAGTTTGCTAATCCTGATAATCCGCTCTCGCACTATCATTCTACCGGTCCCGAGATTTGGCGGGATACTGAAGGTGAGATTACGCACTTCGTAAGTGCCATGGGCACCACTGGGACGATTATGGGAACCTCTATGTTTCTAAAAGAACAGAATTCTCAAATTCAAGTTATCGGTGTGCAGCCTGAAGAGGGTGCTGCGATTCCTGGCATTCGACGCTGGCCGGCAGAATATATGCCTAAAATTTATGAATCGATTCGAGTGGACCGTACTATAAATATGGCGCAAATTCGTGCAGAAGACACCATGCGTGCCCTCGCTAAAGTTGAGGGGGTCTTTGGAGGAGTTTCTTCAGGTGGTGCCGTTGCCGCTGCTTTACAGGTCGCCAATGAGGTCGAAAATGCAGTGATTGTCACTATTATTTGTGATCGAGGCGATCGTTATCTTTCAACAGGTGTCTACGGGTAATTAGAGCATGGCAAGAGAGATTGAAAGAAAGTTTTTAGTGAAGAGCGATGAATGGAAAGCCTTAGCGTTTAAGCAAACGCATTTCGCACAGGGATATTTGAATGATATTTCAGAAGCCAGTGCCAAGAGTTCTGTGCGTGTGCGTATTGAAGGTGAAAAAGCCAATATGAACAT
Source organism: Thiomicrorhabdus arctica DSM 13458 (assembly GCF_000381085.1). Taxonomy (GTDB): domain Bacteria; phylum Pseudomonadota; class Gammaproteobacteria; order Thiomicrospirales; family Thiomicrospiraceae; genus Thiomicrorhabdus; species Thiomicrorhabdus arctica. The sequence goes on from NZ_KB905899.1 coordinate 546,414, forward strand.
TAAGAGCTTGGAAATTGGTTTAAGCAGAGATGAGTATGAGTATGCAATTCCTTTAGAGGAAGGTAAGCAAATTCTGCAAACACTGGCCACAGGCCCCGTGATTGAAAAAATTCGCTATCTGGTGAAAGTCGGGCAGCACACCTGGGAGATTGATGAATTTCTCGGTGCTAACTTAGGGTTAGTGGTCGCTGAGGTTGAACTGGACTCAGAAGATGAAGAGATTGAGATACCCAATTGGTCTGGCAAGGAAGTGACCAATATCTCGCGATATTATAATGTTAGCCTGAGTAAGGTGCCTTTTAGTTTCTGGAGTGTAGATGAAAATGTTTAATGGTTCTTTGTCCCGTTTAGGGTTTGTCGTCTCAAGTGGTGTTTTATGCTTGGCGACAGTCAATAGTGTTCAGGCTTCTGCTACAGCAGGGTTGATGGATGTTTACCAAATGGCTTCACTGCATGATGCCAAATTGTCGCAAGCTCGTGTGCAGTACCAAGCCGATCGCCAGGGTTTAAAAACCGCTAAATCCTATTTGTTACCACAGATACAGGCCGATGGCAGCTATTTCAAGACCGATAGCAGTAATGACTCTTATGATATGTCTGTGCGGGATTTATCGCTAACCTTGAACCAGCCTCTTTATCAGCATGAGACTTGGGCGGCTTATGAGCAAGTAAAACAGAGCTTGAAAACATCAGAGTATGTCATGCAATCTGCTGAACAGGATTTAATCCTACGAGTGACAGAGGCGTATTTTAATGTTTTATTAGCACAGCAAGATCTACAGCTTTTCAAAGCAAAAGAGAATGCGGATAACACCCAGTTAGAACGCGCACAAGCCTCTTCAGAAGTAGGATTAGCCAGTCGTGTTGATGTGCTGCAGGCTAAGTCGAGTTATGATCTCTCAAAATCGGACCGTATCACTGGCGAAAATAGTCTAGATATCAGTCTAGAGCAATTGTCCAAATTAACGGGTCAGTCCTTAACACGTTTGAAAGGTCTATCCATGCAGGTTGCTTTACCTAAAGCAGACCGTAATACGCTTGAGTTGGAATCCAGAGTGGATACACAAAATTTAGCTGTAAAACAAGCGGCTTCTCAGGTGCTCACTGCAGAACAAGAAATTGAAGTTAAAAAGGGCGGTTATTGGCCGTCTGTAAATTTCCAAGCGAAATATACGGATTCAGCTTATTCTGACTTTAATGGAAGACCGAGCTATTTTACGACGGATGCTCAAAAGACCTCTGTTGGAGTAACGGTGACTGTGCCATTGTATTCTGGTGGCGGTACAGACTCACAAGTGAGTGCAGCGCGCTATCAATTCACTGTCGCGAAAGAGGCCTTGAGAGATAGCAAGGAGCAAGCTCGCCTAAATGTCAGAATTCAAGCACGTACGCTTGAAGCTGGTGAATCTTTAATCTCAGCGCTACGTGAAGCCGTTAAGTCAAATGATGCCTTCCTAGCAGCGGCTGAAGAAGGTTATCAGGTAGGCTTGAAGAGTTTACTTGAAGTCCTTACGGCCCGCTCTAATCAATACGCGGCGCGTAAAAATTTAGTTGCTGCAATTCATAACCAAGTACTGAATACTCTACGCCTAGAATCAAGTTTAGGCGATTTAACGATTGATGATTTAATGGTATTTGATAAGTTGTTGCAAGAGCCTGTCAAAGTGGCTAAGCCAAGCGCTTAACTTGATGATGCAATCTATCAAAAGTTTTACATGTGGTATTTAGGAGCTTGATTTGAAACGACGTTCCTTTATTCAAGCAGGCCTGGTAAGTTTACCAGGACTGAGTTTTTTGGGTCTCCAGAGTTGTCAGAATGTGTCGAATCATCAAAGCTCTATTCGGGTGGGTATTACTTCTCGCCCACGCATGTTAGACCCGCGTAAAGCCACTGATGCTCTGTCGAGTCGCATTAATCGTCTGATTTACCGTCAGCTGATTGATTTTGACGAACGTTTCCAAGCCATTCCAGATTTAGCCAGCTGGTTACAACTCTCCAATACCCATTATCGTTTTACGCTCAATGACTCGTTACCCTTTCATCATGGTAAAAAAATGGCCGCAGAAGATGTGGTTGCGACCTACCAAAGTGTACTGAATCCGGACCTAGGCTCCGCACACAGGGGTTCGTTGAAAGGTATTAAAGAGATCATTGCGGTGAATGAACGGCAAGTTGATTTTATTCTTGATAAAGCAGATGCCTTGTTTGTTGGGCGTTTGGTCATTGGTATCTTACCGAAAGACTTGATTGATAAAGAGCATGTTTTTCATGAGACACCGATCGGTTCGGGACCTTGCCAGTTTATCTCTTTATCTGAACAGAAGCTGGTATTGCAACGTTTATCCGATTTGTCGAAACTTGTTTTTATACCTGTCAAGGACGCTACGGTTCGCGTATTGAAATTACGAAAGGGTGAACTGGACATCATTCAAAATGACCTGTCACCAGAGTTAGTCAACTACTGTAGCAAGCAAAAAGGCCTTAAGGTTGAGTGGCACAGCGGCACCAATTTTGGTTATATCGGTTTTAATTTCGAAGATGAGTTGCTGGCACAAACGGCAATGCGGCAAGCATTGGCTTATGGTATAGATCGTCAATCCATTATTGATGCTATGTTTGACGGACGAGCGCGTTTAGCGGGTGGCCTGTTGGTACCTGAACACTGGAGCGGTGTGAAGGATATTCACGGTTATGATTATCAGCCTGAGAAAGCCAAAGCCTTGTTAAAGAGAGTGATTGTTCCATCAGAATTAGTTAAAAAAGATTCTAATAATCAACAGTTTATTGAGTTAAGTTATAAAACTTCTAATGATCCAACCCGGATTCGTTTAGCGACTATTTACCAGTCACAATTGCGGAAAATTGGTATTCACCTGAATATTCAAAGCTATGATTGGGGCACCTTTTACAGCGATATCAAGAAGGGGCGTTTCCAATTATATAGCTTGGCGTGGGTAGGCGTTAAAAGTCCGGACATTTTCCAATATGCTTTTGACTCCAATGCAATTCCTCCCAAAGGGGCTAACCGAGGACGTTATCGAGACGCAACGGCAGATCAGTTAATTAGAGAGGCTGGGCAAACGCAATCATTAGAACAACAAGCACTCCTGTATCAAAAATTACAACGTCACTTACAAGATACTCTGGCTGTTATACCGCTTTGGTATGAAGATCAGTATTCGGTAATGCGCTCTAATATCAGCGGTTATGTCCTCTATGAAGATGGACGTTTGGATGGATTATTGCAGGTACAGAAGAAAATTTAATAGCAATGTAGTCCGGTAAGAAACGACACTCTTGCCTTGATTGATGACTTATAATCACAGCGAAGTTTTACAGAAAGGTGGCTTTTAAAGGCTTCGATTAAAATAGTCCGGAAAGCTTTTCCTAGTCAAACGAATCAACGTTAGACTAGCCCCCATTATTTATATGTTTTGCAGCAGGTTACACAGTGTCTTACTCTATTTTTATTTCCATCTCGCAGCAGACCTTGAGAGTCATTTCAAATGAACACAATAGCGCTATGCAAACTCGCTGCTATTCGGTCAGTAGTGGATTAAATGGGGGTGGGTGTGAGAAGGATTCAGGTAAGACACCGTTAGGATTGCATCAAGTTCGGGCTAAAATTGGTCACAACCTGCCCATCAACACGGTGTTTGTTGGGCGACGAGCAACTGGCGAGATCTTTGATGAACGCTTAGCTCTCAGCCATCCGCAAAGGGATTGGATTCTCAGCCGTATTCTCTGGCTTTCAGGGAAAGAGATCGGTGTGAATCGACTGGGTAATGTAGACAGTATGCAGCGTTATATCTATATTCATGGCACGCCGGACAGTGAACCGATGGGGAGACCCTTATCGCATGGCTGTATCCGTATGCGTAATGACGATCTAATTGAGTTATTTGATTTGATAGAGCCGGGTACAGAGGTCATGATTACGCCATGATTCTTGTCAACATCAAAAAAGTGAGTACGCTGCCGTATGAGGCCATTTTGTGATTAGCTATTTCTTCCGTTTATTAGGCTCAGTTTTATTTGTCTCATGGATTGTCGGCACCTTGGTTTTCTTTTTAATCCATTTAGTACCAGGAGATCCAGTTGCCGTCATGTTGGGCGATTGGGCCAGTCCTGCTGATGAAACGGTCTTACGCGAACAATTAGGCTTGAACCTGCCTCTTTGGGCACAGTACTGGAAATTTATCTCTGGGGTCATACAGTTTGATTTAGGCCAATCGTTGTTTTTTCAGCAACCCGTATCTGAACTGATTGCCGAACGTTTTCCAATGACTTTACAGTTGGCCGTCATGGCATTGTTGGTCGCGGTCTTAATCGCTTTTCCGTTAGGGCTTTGGGCGGCTTTAAGAGCGGGTAAATGGCCGGATCATCTTTCGATGTCAGTTTCACTTGTCGGTGTCTCCATCCCTAACTTTTGGTTAGGACCCATGTTGATTCTTTTGTTCTCTTTATGGCTAGCTTGGTTACCGGTGAGTGGGGCTGAACAACCGTTTTCATGGATATTGCCAGCCATTACACTGGGCACCGCATTAGCCGCTATTTTAGCGCGCATGTTAAGAGCTTCTTTGTTAGAAGTGTTGCATGAAGACTACATCAGAACGGCACAAGCGAAAGGGTTGCCTGGACGATTGGTTTACGGTAAACATGCGTTGATGAATGCCTTGTTGCCCGTGGTCACCATCCTAGGCTTACAGCTAGGGACTTTATTAGGTGGTGCAGTGATTACCGAAGTGGTGTTTGATTGGCCAGGTCTGGGACAACTATTAGTGGAGTCCATTCAACGTCGCGATTACCCGGTCGTGCAAGGTTGTATCTTAGTCATCAGTGTGGCGTATATTACGATTAATGGATTAACAGAGTTGGCTTATGCTTGGTTAGATCCGAGAATAAGAGTGGCAAACTAGAATGGTTATTAAGTGGATGAATGGGATGTTTGATTAGTGTTACGTTATTTAAGTTATAGCATTGTCGTTGTCTGGTTATTGATGGCTATATTAGGATTTGTCATTGGTGAGAGTGCCAATGAAGTGGTTTTGTCACAATTTTTAACGGGTCCAAATGCCCAGGCCTGGTTAGGTTCAGATGAGTTGGGTCGTCCAGTGCTTGAACGTCTTGTTTTAGGTGCACAAACTTCGTTGTTTGTTGCAATGGGTGTGGTGTTCTTCTCTGCAATTATCGGCACCACCATTGGCATCTATAGTGGTTATATGGGCGGATGGACGGATCGTATTATCACCAAAATAATTGATGTTTTCTTAGCCTTTCCAGGTTTACTATTGGCAATCGCTTTAGCGGCTATTTTGGGGCCGGGTATTGAAAATGTTGTGTTTGCCTTAGTCGTGGTCGGCTGGGTAGGCTACGCTCGTTTAGCCAGAGCACAAACCTTAAGCTTACGCCATCGTGAACATATCTTAGCGGCACGTTCACTTGCTGTGCCGATGCCGTGGATATTGTGGCGCCATATCTTACCCCTTATTCTGGCACCTTTAGGGGTGGAAGCCACTTTTGGTGTGGCGGGTGCCGTGATTTCAGAAGCCGGACTGTCTTTTCTGGGGTTAGGGGTTCAACCACCCGATGCTTCATGGGGCAGCATGATTAAAGAGGGTACACGTTATCTTTTGGTGGCACCGCATCTGGTGTTGGCACCTGGTATCGCTTTAATGTTGGTCGTTTTAGCCGTTAATTTAATTGGTGATCAATGGCGTGATTATCTAGATGTACGATCGCGGAAATCGAATCGTTAATAGGGTGTTAATGACATGTTTAGATGGTGTTTAGTGAGTCTAGGTTTCATCTATTTTGGGTTGACCAGGCCTGGTCAGTTTGAAAGGGTCTTATGGATATTTAATCTGTGCATGTTTAAATTTAGCAACGCTATTAACTACAATCTTTTAAGTAAATGAACACTATCTCCCGTCTTGATTACACCTGGCCTCAATACCATACAACGAGCACCGCCACGCCACTCGGGTGTTAAAGCCAATTTTAATCCAGCATAAACCTCTTCCATTCTTTGACAAGGATCGGTTTCTTGAGTGATTTCCAACAGTACCCCGCCAATTTGAATTTGTTGACCAATCATGGCCGTATTGAATTCAATATCATCAATCAGTAGATTAGCTCGCCTCAACGTCCAATCCAGAGTGATTCCTAGATCAGCACAACTTTGATCCCAACTTTTTTTAGACAGTAATGTCACTTGAGTTTGCCGGTGTTTTTGCCCTTGATAATCATTTTTTAGACCCGTCTCTGTCGTGACGTTGATCTGTTGGTGTGTCGTGATCTCGCCTCTTGATACCGAGTGTGACGCAATGCCAATTACTTTAGCCATATTAAAATCTCTATTAAAATTTATATTATAGGTATACCTTTTAAGAATACTTTTTTGCAGTACAACTAGCATAGCCTTTTAATATGACAACTAGATTAAAATTGTATCGTCGTTAAGCGGTTTAGCCGAGATAAAATCCGCTATAGAGTTCGTAAATGGCTTGGCAAGCCAATGGTTTTTGTTATGATACCGTCATTAAATAATGGCACCAAAATTCGCAACGGTTACGGGTCATTTTTTCAACGCTTAGGAATTGAAATGCAAAAAATAGATGGGCAGGCGATGTCTTTAGGGTCAGTGATGGTGGATCTGGAAGGTACTTCTCTTCAATCGGTGGATATCGAACGATTAATGGATCCCCTGGTTGCTGGTGTAATCCTTTTCAGTCGTAATTTTAAATCAATTGTGCAGATTCAGGCACTAACCAAATCGATTCATGATTTACGTCACCCTAAATTGCTTATTGCAATAGACCACGAAGGCGGACGAGTGCAACGCTTTCGACAGGGCTTTACCCACATTCCGTCGATGCGTGTGCTAGGCGAGCTTTATGAAAAGGATGAAAAACACAGTTATGCCGTTGCCGAGAAAGTAGGTTGGTTACTGGCAGCCGAGCTTTTATCGGTCGGCATTGATTTTAGCTTTGCACCCGTTGTTGACTTAGATTACGGTGGCAGTAAAGTCATTGGTGATCGTGCATTTCATAGTCATCCGATTGCCGTGGGTAATTTGTCATTCCATCTGATGCAGGGTATGCATAAAGCGGGTATGGCCTCGGTGGCCAAACATTTTCCTGGACATGGTTTTATAGAAGCGGATACCCATCTTGAGGTTGCAGTGGATCAAAGACCATTTGCCGAAATTCAACAGCATGATATGCAACCCTTTTTACGTTTGATCGAACATGGTCTGGATGCGGTTATGCCAGCACATGTTATTTATCCGCAGATGGACTCTTTGCCAGCGGGATTCTCTGAAGTGTGGTTGCAAGTGGTCTTACGTAAGCAATGTCATTTTGAAGGCGCGATTATCAGTGATGATATGAGTATGAAAGCCGCCACGGAATTCGGTAGCGCAGCTCAGAGAGTTTTAAAAGCACTGCAAGCGGGGTGTGATTTGGTCTTGGTCTGTAACGATTCGCTGGCTGTGGATGAAGTGCTGAGCAAGGTGAATTGGCATGCCAATGCCTTGTCGCATGCACGCCTAATCCGTTTGCATGCGCATGGTAAGTTCAACTACCAGAAATTACAATATGATCCCTTATGGCAAGCCGCCGTGACGGTTGTCAATCAATTGAACCAAACGAATGATCAACAGGAGCTAATTTAATGGAATTATTCACTGAATACTGGAAGTATTTAGTCACCCTTTTTGGCAGTCAAGCCTGGATTTTATGGGTGATCACCATTTTAATGGTGACCGCGATTATCGATATCGTTCAACGCCGAGTGTTGGGTGTTGCCAGTGACCAGTTTGAGAAGAAAGGACGTATTTGGTCCCACAGTGTCACGGATGCAGCAAAATCTCCTGTGTCATTCTTTATCTGGGTAACGGGCACGGTATTGGCATTAACCACCCTCATTACGAAAGTTGGAATCTATGTAGAGTTGATTGAATATATCAATGATTTCAAATCGACTATTTTGACTCTGTCTTTCGCTTGGTTTGTCATTCGTTTAGTACAACGTTTGGAACTGCATTTAAAAGAATATGCTCGAGAGGATGATCGTCTCGACGCTGTGACCGTTGAAGCGCTCGCTAAAATCATTAAGTTACTAGCGTTTATACTCACTATTTTATTCTTTCTAAGTGCTTTTGGTGTCAGTCTAACAGGCTTGATGGCTTTCGGTGGTGTCGGCGGCATTGCGATTGGTTTTGCAGCTAAAGATCTTTTAGGCAATGTGTTTGGTGGCTTGATGCTCTATATGGATAAGCCTTTTACCGTCGGTGAGTGGATTCGTTCCCCTGATAAAGAAATTGAGGGAACGGTTGAAAAAATAGGGTGGCGTATGACGACTGTTCGCACGTTTGATAAACGACCGTTATATATTCCAAATGGAATTTTTGCCAATGTTTCGATTGAGAACCCTTCGCGTATGACCAATCGACGTATTAAAGAGACCATGGGGATTCGTTATGCTGATGTTAATAAGATGCGAAAAATCATCCTTGCGATTAAATCGATGTTAAGAGAACATTCGGATATTGATAACAGTCAAACCATGATTGTGAATTTTAATCAGTTTGGCGCCTCATCTCTGGATTTCTTTATTTATACGTTTACTAAAACCACCGATTGGATTCGATATCATGAAATCAAAGAGGATGTCTTGTTAAGGGTCATTGAAATTGTCGAAGCGCAAGATGCAGAAATGGCCTTTCCAACTCGTACTTTGCATATTGAAACATCTCTTTCAACACCTGAACTGGAAGCGTCATTAAACACCGAACAGGCTGTTAAACGTAAATGATTAACATGCCTAATCCTTGTAGCGATTAAGCCTTAGTTTTCAGTATTTAGAAACCAAAAAAAACCTGACAGAGTACTCTATCAGGTCTTTTTTGTGCATAGGGTGTTGTTATAGCGTTATTTTAATCGCTAAAAGTGATCACTAAAGAATGATTACTTCCGGCTCCAAGTAAATACCAAATTTATGGTTAACATCCGCTTTTACCATTTGAGAGAGCTCTTCAATTTCACTGCCGGTAGCATTGCCCAGATTGACCAACACCAATGCATGTTGCATAGAAACCCCTGCATGTCCGTGCGACTTTCCCTTCCAGTCGGTTTGTTCGATGAGCCAAGCTGCAGGTATTTTAAAATTGCCATCCAACATTCTATGGTTAGGAATATCTGGGTATCTGCTCTGCAATTCTTCTAAATACTCAGGGTCTACCACTGGATTTTTAAAGAAACTACCTGCATTACCTTGACGTTGTGGATCGGGGACCTTATCTTCACGAAGAGCAATAACAGCATCAAACACAATTTTAGGCGTTAACGTTTTACTGGGTGTATCTTGTAGGGATTCTTTCAGTGGTGCATAGACAAGATTGGCTTGGCCAGCGTGTGCTTTTCGGAGTCTAAAAGTGACTCTGTGAACTAATAATTTGTTGACGTATTCTTGTTTGAAAATACTGGTTCTGTAACCAAAATTACATTCGGAATTTCTAAATTCAGTACGTTGACCATCATAAATGTTAAGTGTTTGTACCCGGGTAATGCAATCCCTTGCTTCAGAACCATAAGCCCCAATGTTTTGTACCGGAGCGGCGCCAACGGTTCCAGGGATCAATGCTAAATTTTCCAAACCCCACCAGCCATTGTCAATCGAATATTTGACCAAGTCATGCCATTCAACCCCTGCACCAACTGAAATCCAGACCTCATCTTGATCTTCTTTCACTATTTTTATTTGCTTAAAAGTGCACCGAATAGTCACTCCTTCAATATCTTGGGTAAACAGTAAATTGCTGCCATCACCTATGATTTTCCAAGGTAGAGAAGCGAGTTTCATATCGGTACGTAAAATCAAAATATCGCTTTGGCGATTGATCTCAACATAATATTGAGTTTTAACGTCAACCTTGAAAGTATTGTGTGGCAGAAGAGAGTAGTTGGCCTGAATATGCATAGGTGTCTTGTGTATAATTATATTTAAGATTTTATTATAAAGGAAGATGGATGAGCCAACTAAAACTTTCTAAGGATTCATGGTCTTCGCAGACAGTTTTTATTATGGCCGCGATTGGTTCTGCCGTTGGATTAGGCAATATTTGGAAGTTTCCCTACATTACGGGTGAAAATGGTGGCGGAGCATTTGTCTTGGTTTACTTAGCTTGTGTCTTGTTGATTGGTTTACCGGTCTTGATATCGGAAATTGCCCTGGGTAGATCCGGTAAGGCTAACCCCATACAGGGTATGGCGAACTTAGCACGTGAGAATGGGGCCAGTAAATTATGGGTCTTGTTAGGGTTTAATGGCGTTTTGGCAGGCGCCTTAATTCTCTCGTTTTATACCGTCATTGCGGGTTGGGCATTTGCCTATTTTTTCCAAAGTTTATTCGGGGTTTTTGACCGTATAACCGCGACTGAAGTAGGTGCGCATTTTGATCATTTGTTGGCGAATCCTTATGAGTTAATATTTTGGCACACTTTTGTGACGGTAGTAACGGTCTTGATTGTTTCTAGAGGCGTAAAAAGTGGCTTAGAAAAAGCGATTAATTTTATGATGCCGGGTCTTTTATTTATTTTATTGGTTCTATTAGGGTATTCGACGACAACGGGTTCTTTTGGACAAAGTTTTGATTTTTTATTCTCCGCCGATTTTTCTAAATTGACTTGGGAATCGGTCTTAGTGGCGATGGGACATGCGTTTTTCACTCTCAGCATCGGATTAGGTACCATGATGGTATACGGCTCTTATCTATCTCAAGAGTATTCGATTGTGAAGGCCAGTCTCTGGATTGCATTTGCAGATACAGCCGTTGCATTGTTAGCAGGCCTGGTGATTTTTTCAATTGTGTTTGCGAATGGTTTAGAAGCGAGTTCTGGACCTGGTCTTCTATTTCAGACATTGCCTATCGCATTTTCTCAAATGACGGCAGGGTGGTTTTTTGGCACACTTTTTTTTGCATTGGTCGTGATGGCCGCATTGAGTTCATCTATCTCTTTAATCGAACCTATTGTGAGTTGGTTTGATCAAAACTGGGGCATAAAAAGAGTAAAAGCGGCCTGTATTTTGGGGTTTATTATTTGGTTTGTGGGTTTTGGTACCGTCTTGTCGTTTAATGAGTGGCAAGATATTCACTTTATAGGCGAACGTACATTCTTTGAGTCACTCGACTTAATCACAACAAATATTATGCTGCCGTTAGGAGGTTTTCTAATGACGATATTTGTTGCTTGGGTCATGCGTTCAAAAGAAAGGGAGAAGCAAATTGAGTTGTCCACGAACAAGATGAAACTCTTTCTATTCGTTCTTAAATGGATTTCACCAGTGGCAGTGATGGTGGTATTCGCTTCTAATTTAGTCGCGGGAGAAATTGCCATCGCAATGCTTGGCGTTGCATTTCTGATGTATGCGTTTTATGCATGGAATGTGAGTCGTAAAATATAACGGTGAATACGCAAAGAAAGTTATTGATTTGTTACGATTAACATAAATAAAAAAAGGGGCTGAAAGCCTCCTTTTCAAAGAAAAAGACTTAAACATAAGTCTCACTGGGATTTATTGCGTTTGATAGGATTGTTGGATTGGAACTTTAATATGTGGCTGTGTATTGGTTTTGAACCAATCGGTGCATTTCCAAGTACTTGTTATTAATCTTACGTTGGATTTGGTGAGAGTACCGCAAGATAGAACGCATTACATGATAGGTTAAAAGCGGGTGTTGTTCGACAAGTGCCTCAAATGCACTTTTTTGTAACATTAAGACATGTGTGTCTGTTTTAGAGATCAATCGCATAGTGTGGGCAACATTATCGATAAAGCTTAACTCTCCAGTCATTGCTCCTTGCTTTAAAGTGTCGATTGAGATGGAATTCTCAGAACCAACCATTTTAAGAACTTCGAGTTTACCTGATATTAAAATGTATAACGTCTCATCAGTCGAACCTTCATCAAAAAGGATTTCACCCTTCACTAAGTTTTTTTGTGTCACGATCTTAGCGAGTAATTCACACTCTTCGGAAGTTAAGTCTTGTCCTAATAAGGTGTTGGCGATTAATTGTGCTATTGGCATGCGATTCCTTTTGAGATGAGTGACTTTTAAAAGTCTATGAATCCGATTTATTCTACGCGAGGGCTTGTAGAAATTCCAGAGTAAAATATAAGGGATGGTTAATATAGAAAACGGAGATGTTAGAGAGCTTCAAATTAATGGGGTACTAAAAAGCTAGAGATGAAGTCTATATTTAAAATCAGCATTGAACCTGGTGGTGCTCAGTTTATTTGACTTGATCTAAACGTTCGATGGGAAAAAAAGCATCAAATAAAGAGCTTAAACCGTAGAGAAATATAAAAATCAATATGAAAACGATGATGAGAGACCGTGCTGTTTTGTTCTCAATGAACTTTTCTCGCCACTTCTCTTGGCGAATATAAGGCCAGACTAAATAGATAAATAAACCGACGGCAAATAGTTGCACAAAGATGAGCAAATATTGAATATATTCAGGTAAATCCTTTTCAATCATCATTTTATTCACTTATCCTGTATGAATGTTTTTTGAGCTTATTGCCCGAGCAAGTTAACCAATGTTTGGTAGTAAATATCGGTTAACTTATTCAAATCACTGACACTGACTTGTTCATCAATTTTATGGATTGTGGCATTGAGTGGACCCAATTCAATTACCTGGGCACCTGTCGGTGCAATAAAACGGCCATCAGAAGTACCACCTGCCGTAGACAGTTTTGGTTCGTAACCGAGTATGGTATGGGAAGCTTGTTTCACGGCTTTAATCAGTGCGCCATTCGAGGGTGTGATAAAGGGAATACCAGAGAGGTTCCATTCTAGATCATACTCCAAGTTATGGTGGTCTAAAATTGCATGTACACTTTCTTGTAAAGACTCTGGGGTATGTTCAGTTGAGAAACGGAAGTTAAACAATACTTCGGTTTTACCAGGAATAATATTGGTTGCCCCTGTGCCACTATTGATATTGGATACCTGGAAAGAGGTTGGCGGAAAATATTCATTACCATGGTCCCAATGAACCTGTACCAGTTGCTCTAATGCGGGTGCAAAGTTATGGATTGGGTTATCAGCCAACTCAGGGTAGGCAATATGTCCTTGAACACCTTTAATGGTTAAGCGACCACTGAGAGAACCACGACGACCATTTTTAATTGAGTCGGCTAATTTATGGCTACTTGAAGGCTCACCGACTAAACAGTATTCAAACTTTTCATTTCTATTTTCTAGGGTTTCAATAACTTTAACCGTGCCATCTAAAGCGGGGCCTTCTTCATCGCTGGTAATCAAAAAGGCGATAGAGCCTTTATGGTCAGGATGCGTTTCTACAAAATGTTTACTGGCGACCATAAAGCAAGCAATACTACTTTTCATATCCGCAGTACCACGACCAAACATGATGTCACCTTCAATATGGGCCGAAAATGGTGGATAAGTCCATTCTGAAGCAGGTCCCGTTGGCACTACATCGGTATGACCAGCAAACACTAAACAAGGACTCTCAGTGCCTTTTCGTGCCCATAAATTATCCACGACACCAAAACGCATATCTTCAGTTTCAAAGCCAAGCGGGCTCAAATAAGCCGAAATTATTTTCTGACAGCCTTTGTCATCAGGGGTGACTGACTCAATTTGGATGAGCTGTTGAGCAAGTTGAATCGTTTCGGTCATAGCAGTGTCGTACTCTGTTAAGTCTGTGGAAGAGTTATTCTAGGCGTTTATACTAGCTTTGAGAAGACCTTAGCAGGTATTAATCAAAATTATGACGAATTAGACTAAGGTTTCATACTCAGCGGCATTAAAACCAAGCATTAGCTGAGTATCGGTTTCTAAAACAGGGCGTTTAATCAATGTCGGCAGTTCGGTGAGAATTTCTAAATTTTTGCCAGACATTAACTCGGTTTGTTGTTTATTTGTGATCTGCTTCCAACTCGTACTGCGTTTATTAACCAAGGCTTCAATGGGTTGACTTTCTAACCAATGTTGAATGGTTGAAACCGTCAATCCATCTTTTCTAAAGTCGTGAAAAGTGTACTGAATGTTGTTTTCGCCTAAAAACTTACGCGCTTTACGAACCGTGTCGCAATTGGGAATGCCATATAAAATCATTAGATAAAACTCTGTTAAGAAAGGTTGATTAATTATAAAGACAAACATCGGCTGTTTGTCTATAAAAAGTAGCTGTTTCACTCTTTCTAGCACTGACCAACCTGTCTAAATAGAAAGGTTATACGCTTCCAATCTATCCAAATGCTCATCTTTATGTGTTTTAGTTATTTATATACTGGATTCCTGCTCATTAACTGATAGGGGAAAATCATGAAAAATAATACATTACTTATTTCAGCTTTAACGAGCCTTTTTATACTGGTTCAGTCTAGTATCGTTTGTGCATCAGACGTTGTAGATGGCTCTTCTAAAGGTGATACTCAGCAAATTAAAGTGGCAAAAAATATGAATAAAAGGGCGGCCTTAACGGTATTGGATGAAGTACTGTCGCCTTTTGAAGATATGGCCGAATACGCGTTAGATAAAAATTTATTGGGTATGAAAAAAGGCTATAAAAAAATAGAGCTTATTCAAGATAATGGTTTATTAAAACAGACTGTTTCGGATCAGGCTCTTAAGTCTATAGATCAGAATATAGAGAAGTTAGAAGGTGTTATTAATCGAGGTGATTTTGCACAGGTCGCTTTGCTTTCGGCACAAATGTTTGGTGAGAGTATTTCATCTTTTAAGCATGTTCAAAAAATAACCAATCAATTGTATATTGAACATTTGGATGAGATGGGCTTTAGGTTATTGGCTTTGATAGAAGCAAATCAAACCGACTCAAAAATAATGCTTAATATCATTATACAAGCGAAAGCAAATTGGTTAGCACTGAAGGGTCAACTAAATGATGAGAATAAAGTAGAGTCTTTTGATTTATTATTTAAAGGCCTTGAGCAAAGTGTGAGTACAAATGATCTAAATATGGTTCAAATTTTAGCTTCAATGGATTTATCACTCGTCGATATTATCGAAAAAGATTTTCAATAGAAAAATTAGGCTTTAGATAAAACGAAATTAATTTAATTCAATCCATGGTTGATAAACCTTATTAACATGGATATTTTTTCGTTTGTTCATTCGGTTTCTCGTTACTTTATTTGTTAGTCTAAATAAAGTAACCAACCAAAAAACACCTTACAAACACATTTTCTATTTCACAAAGCTTGTTGGTAATAGTTCAAAACCTATATACGTGCGCGTGTAGTAAATTTTGGGATTTAAGTGAAAGAGTTTAGAACTTGCCACTTAGAAGAGCGGGTGCTCTTTTTGCGATGACTAATAAGAAAGAACCTGAATAAATACGACGTATAAAAAGGCTTCTCAATCGTGATTAGATTGAATTTAAGGGCCTTAAGGCTTGGTAAATCAAGTTATTTAGATCGGGTTTAATTGTTGCTTGATGTGGATTCTGTAATTTTTCTCTCGTCTCAGATTCGTGCAAAGAACGTAAAGAGAAGGTATACTTCCGTTTAATTTTTTAACCCTTATTGAACGAGAATAACATTATGACAATTAAACGAACCGGACACCGCTATAGCGATACTAAAACGGGCGTAACCTTAGATGTATGGTTTCCACGTACTAACAAAGAGATAGCCCGTAACTGTTTGGCTTTGCAGGCTGGTTTGATTAAAAGTGATTTTGTCACGGTAGAAATCGCTTCGGTTGACGATGCACCAACGTCTGCTGAAGAGGCTTATCTTCGTCTTCATTTGTTGTCTGAGTGTGTCGTTAAGCCAAATGAAATCAATTTAGACGGTGTGTTTGGTCTGTTAAACAATGTGGCCTGGACAAGCGCCGGTCCTATTCTGCCAGCAGACGTAGAAAACTTGCGCGAGGCGATTGCAGGTGAAGTTCATCAGTTTAATGTGACATGTATTGATAAGTTCCCTCGTATGACGGATTACGTCATTCCTGAAGGCGTTCGTATTGGTAATGCTGACCGCGTTAGACTAGGTGCTCATTTAGCGTCTGGTACAACGATTATGCATGAAGGTTTTGTGAATTTTAATGCCGGTACGCTTGGCAATTCAATGATCGAAGGTCGTATTAGTGCAAGTGTCGTTGTTGGTGAAAACAGCGATATTGGTGGCGGGGCATCTATTATGGGCACACTTTCTGGTGGCGGTAAGCAAGTTATTTCAATGGGTAAAAGGAACCTATTGGGCGCCAATGCCGGATTAGGTATCTCTCTAGGTGATGATTGTATTGTTGAGTCGGGACTTTATCTTACAGCGGGCACAAAAGTGAAAATGCCGGACGGTTCTATCATTTCTGCACGTGAATTGTCTGGCCAATCTAAGTTATTATTTAGACGTCACAGCCAAACAGGTGCTGTTGAAGCAATTGTAACGGACGGTACTTTATGGAATGGCTTAAACAGCGCACTTCATAGCAACGATTAATCGCAATTAATTTCAATTAATAATGAATTGAGTGCCCAGCTACACAGTTCATCTAATTCAAAAAAATTCTTAATGACTCAGTCGTTCTGACTGAGTCATATCTCTTCTTATTTACCGACTGTTTGCTTGGTAAACCGCTTATATTTTAAACTCTCTAACTCACACAAATTATATTGTTTTTCGAGTACGACTGTCTATTGTCTGTTGAAAAAATGAGCGTTTTTGAATCAGTTTATTTTTTAGAGACAAACTGTTGTTGGTATAATTTGTTTTTGAATACTTTTTTAAGAATAGGGGCGTTTTGATGGCGAAAGTCTTAGGCTTTGATCATGTCAGTATTGTTGTGAAAGATGCGAGAGCATCTTTTGAGTTTTATCAACAGTTATTGGATGTTGCATTATTAGAACGACCCGACCTAGGGTTTCCAGGCTATTGGGTTGATTTACATGCCGGGCAAAGTTTGCATATTATGCAGTTGGATAATCCTAATGCGGGTACGGTTCGTCCTTTACATGGTGGTAGAGATTACCATTTTGCTTTAAGAGTCGACTCTATCGCCGGTTATGTTGAGAAGTTAGAGGTTTTAGGCGTTGTATACACAACTAGTAAATCAGGCCGCAATGCCTTGTTTGTGAAAGATATAGATAATAATGCGTTTGAGCTATTTGAATATCATGGTGCTTAAAAATAAGCAAATGGGTCGTTTTAGCCTGATGGTGGTAATGGATTAATACCCAAAAACGTGTTTAAAATTGACTAAAAAAGGTGAAGTTATAAACTCACCAGGCCTGGGCAACGTTCTGGTTTAGACAATCGAATCATTGTCTAAATGCATTAAGAATAATCAAGTAAACTTCGGTGGCTTTATTCAATCATATCTAGCAGGGTATCAATAAACGCCTGTTTTTGAGCCTTATCTGTAATCGCTTTGTTCTGAGTGTCGCTAATTAAAAATACATCTTCTGCTTTCTCTCCCACCGTATGGATTTTGGCATCGTGTAAACGGATGTTACAAGACTTTAAGCTACAGCCAATTTTAGACAAGAGACCTGGTATATCTTTGGTATTGATGCTGAGCTCAGTCATATGATTACTGATTTTATGGAAGTTAATCTCAGTAGGCGTTTCAAAGCAACGTACTCTACGTGCCTGACGAGGTAGGTTGACCTCTTCTATATTAATATCTGGCAGAGAGAGTTGTTCGCGAATTTTATGGAGCACTTCGGCATGTCGACTCTCTTCGACAAAAGAGTGGGTTTCTCGGCTTAAAAAGTAGAAAATAACCAATGTCATATGCATGGTTGTACTGTAAACACGGGCTTCAACCACGTCGACATTAAGCTTGTCTAAGGTGAGCGTGATGTGTGCAAAAAGGTAATCTCTATCAGGCATGTAAATCATTAATTCCGAAGCACCCAGTTGCGTCTGGTTCTTTAGAAATAGGTGGGTCTTATTCAGATCCACGTTATAGAGTTTTTTGGTGATTCTAGCGACATCTTGCGAGTTTTGGCGACTGAAAAAATCACTTTTGGTCACACTGTTCCAAAAGTTTTTGTAGTCGGTGGAGCTGACGCCTCTTTTTGAGAGCACCTCTTTCGCTTTTTCTTGGGTTTTAAGGGCTTTTTTACTCTTGTTTTTGGGCACTTCAATCGACAAGTCGAGCGCATTTGAGGTTTGATTGTAGAGTTCTAAAAACAATGAGTTTTTCCAATCATTCCAAACATTTTCCGAGGTGGCACAAATATCTGCAACCGTGAGTAGGTAGAGATAATCTAAATGTTCTTGGTCTCCCATTAAATTTGCAAAATAGGTAATCACTTCAGGATCGCTGAGGTCTTTACGTTGAGCAATACCCGAAAAGTCTAAATGGCGACGCACCAACCAGGCGATCATTTCGCCATCTTTGTTAGAAAGGTTGTGGTGTTTGGCAAACGTGAGAGCATCTGCAGCGCCAAGTACTTCATGCGAGCCACCTCGACCTTTTGCGATGTCATGAAAAAGTCCTGCTAAGAACAGCAGTTCGGGTTTACATAAGTGATTGGCGATTTCATGCGCCGTTGGAAATTCATAAGTATAAGCATCGACAAAAAAGCGACGTAAATTACGAATGGTGAGCATGGTGTGCTCATCCACCGTATAAGCATGAAAAAGATTAAATTGCATCAAGCCTGTTATTTTTTTAAAAACGGGCAAATAGGCACTTAAAAAACCATAACTGTGCATGCGTTTCACTGCAGCATTAACACCTTGAGGTTGACGGAAAATTTCCATGAACAGTGCTTTGTTAATCGGGTCATTACGGAAATCATCATCTATCAAATACAGGTGTTCACGGATTGCTCTAATGGCATTAGAGCGCAACCCTTTAACATTCGGTAAGCTTTCTAAAACAATAAACGCTTCTAGCAGGGTGGTAGGGTTTTTTTGAAAAATCCTAGGGTGTTTGATATCGAGATATTGATTGACTAATTGGAAGCGGCTGTTGATTGAAATGATTTCCGGTTCCAGGTCATTAAACAAGACTTCCTGAAAATGTTGCAATAAGATTTCATTGAGTTTTACCACGGTTTGTACATTACGGTAATAACTGCTCATAAATTGCTCAACCGCCATCTTTTCTTCGGTATCGGCATAACCAAATGATTCAGCAATCGACTGTTGATTGTCAAATTGCAAACGGTCTTCACGGCGTTTTTTGTAATGCTGTAAGGCAAATCGAGTGCGATTAAGGAACTTGTAAGCGGCCTCTAACTCTAAATATTCCTCCGTGCTGAGAAAGTTTCTTTGTACTAATTCATTGATAGAGTTGGCATTAAAATGGCGTTTTGCAACCCAGTAGATTGTTTGTATATCCCTTAAGCCACCAGGGCTTTCTTTTATATTGGGTTCAAGCTGATAAACAGTATCATTAAAGCGTTTATGACGATTATTCTGTTCATCCATTTTCCCCTGGAAAAAATCTTTACGCTCCCAAAAACCAGGGCGGTTCCAGATATTTTGTAAGTGTTCAAAAGCGTGGTAATCACCTGTAATCCAGCGAGATTCTAAAATATTGGTGGCCGTGGTAATATCTTCAAGCCCTGCGGTGATGCAGTCATCTATGGTGCGTACCGATGAGCCAACATCAAAGCCTAGATCCCATAACAAGGTAATGAACCTGGAAAAGTCCTCTTTATGCTCCTCTAATGATTCACAGAGAATTAATAGGTCAATATCCGAGTAGGGGTGAAGTTTGCCTCGGCCATATCCACCAACGGCGATTAATGTTGCGGCATTTTCCGGAATATAGGCTGCCCAGATTTTTTTAATAAATTGATCAATAAATGAAGAGCGTTCGGTAATGAGTTCTGAGACAGCGCCACCATCTTCATATTGCTTGAATTGATAGTCCAAAAACTGTTTGAGCACTCCTCGACCAAGCTTTAACATCTCTAAATGAGGAACATTGTCATCGAGTAACGCGACAGAGAATTGAGGAGGATAAGTTGAATCAATTTTTTGTTCAGTGCTCATTATATAAACTCATTATATTTAGTGATTTTGAAAAAGTTCTGTCATCGATGCCATCTAACCATAACTGATGTCTTTCAATTTATCAGAAGTGAAGCGATTTGTATTAATTGTTCGGAAGGACGGGTTGTTCATCCGTTCTTAAAGTGAAAATTTCATAACCGGTTTCAGTGACGACTAAAGTGTGCTCCCATTGCGCAGAAAGCTTACGGTCTTTGGTGACGACCGTCCAGTTATCACCAAGCACTTTGACACCCGACTTACCCAAGTTGATCATGGGTTCGATGGTGAAAACCATGCCTGGCTTGAGTACAATTTGTTTAAGTTCAGGAGAGGCGTAATGCAACACTTGAGGTTCTTCATGAAAATCAGCACCAATACCGTGACCACAATACTCTTTAACGACAGAATAATTATTCGCTTCTGCATGGGTTTGAATGGCGAGCGCAACATCAAAAAGTGTTGCATCAGCTTTCACTTGTTCAATACCTAGCCATAAACATTCCTGTGCAACTTGGCATAAACGACTGGCAAAAGGTTTAACTTCGCCCACTTCAAACATACGGCTCGTATCGCCGTGATAGTCATTTTTTATAACGGTTACATCGATATTGACAATATCACCTGATTTGAGTTTCTTATCAGGATCAGGAATGCCGTGGCAAACGACTTGGTTGATCGAAATGCAGCTTGAAGCTGGAAAACCGTGGTAGTTAAGAGTCGCAGGAATAGTCCCTTGTTCATTAATCATAAAGTCATGCATTATTTGGTTAAGTTCACCAGTACTGACACCGACAACAACATGAGGGGCAATCATTTCGAGTACGTCAGCAGCTAATTTACCGGCAATACGCATTTTCTGAATTTCTTCTGGGCTTTTTATCTTTATTGACATGGATTTATTATCTTTTTGTTGGAAAATTGAGGTTTTAACCCAATTAAAATTGTGAATAAGTCGTGGTTATGGTATAAATGCCGCGCCTTTCTGTTGAGAGGAATTTTAACAAAAAATCCGCACGTTTACCGACACATAAAACGGGGTGCTGAAAAAACGGTTGTTTTAACCGAATTTTTGGTTCGTTTGTATGGGTAAACGGAGGCTTAACCCCAAAATTGGAGAAAATCATGGCAAAAGTTACCATGCGTCAAATGCTAGAAGCCGGTGTACATTTCGGTCACCAAACTCGTTACTGGAACCCTAAGATGGCTGAGTACATCTTTGGAGCACGTAATAAAATTCATATCATCAACCTAGAAAAAACATTACCAATGCTTAACGATGCGTTAAACATGGTTGGTAAAATTGCTGCGAACAAAGGCAGTGTTTTATTTGTGGGTACAAAAAAGGCAGCACGTGAGCTCGTTCAACAAGAAGCTAAGCGTTGTGGCATGCCTTATGTTGATTACCGTTGGTTAGGTGGTATGTTGACGAACTTCAAAACAATCAAGCAGTCTATTAAGCGTTTGAAAGAACTTGAAGTACAAGAAAAAGATGGAACTTTCGATAAAATCGGAAAAAGAGAAGCGTTAACGTTAACGCGTGAGAAAATTAAGTTAGAGTTATCTTTAGGTGGTATTAAGGATATGCGTGCCATGCCTGACGCAATTTTTATCATTGACACAGGTAATGAGAAAATTGCTATCCAGGAAGCACAGAATCTAGGGATTCCAGTGATCGGTGTTGTGGATACTAACAACGACCCACGTGGCGTTGATTATGTTATCCCTGGTAACGATGATGCGATTCGTGCGATCACATTGTATCTTACTGCTGCGGCTGACGCGGCAATCGAAGGTAAAGCAACGATTACAACTGCGGTTGCTGGTGATGATTTCGTAGAAGCTGAAGCAAAAGCTGCTAAGTAATTGACCAGGCCTGGTGGAAGCCAGGCGTGTTTTACAATAGATTGAGAATAAGGAATAAAAAATGGCTATTACAGCATCTATGGTTAAAGAACTGCGTGAGCTTACCGGCGCAGGAATGATGGACTGCAAAAAAGCATTGTCAGAAGTTGACGGTGATTTAGAAGCGGCAATTGAATTTCTTCGTAAGAAGGGTATGGCGGGTGCAGATAAAAAAGCCAGTCGCGTTGCCGCTGAAGGTACGATTGCAATCGCCGTTTCTGCTGATCAGAAAACAGCAATGATTGCTGAAGTCAATTGTGAGACTGATTTCGTTGGTATGGGTGATGAGTTCAAAGCATTCGCAAATGAAATTGCGGCACTTGCTTTAGCAAATGATACAACTGATATTGAAGCTATTATGAACCTTGATATGGCTTCTGGTAAAACAGTTGATACCATTCGTCGTGAAATGGTTGCTCGTATTGGTGAGAACATGGGATTACGTTTGGTTCAAAAAATGGAGTCAAATGGTTTAATTGGTCAGTATCAACACGGTGCAAAAATCGGTGTTGTTGTTGCACTTGATGGCGGCGATGATGCCTTGGCTCGTGATATCGCTATGCATGTTGCTGCGAGCAACCCTGCGGCCATTTCTGCTGATGAAGTCGATCAAGAGTTACTTGCGAAAGAGCGTGCTTTCCAGATTGAGCAAGCTAAAGAATCAGGTAAGCCGATGGAAATCATTGAAAAAATGATTGAAGGACGTATGCGTAAGTATCTTTCTGATATTACATTAGTAGGTCAAGCATTCGTTAAAAATCCTGATGTGACGGTTCAACAACTTTTAAAAGAAAACGCTGCAACTGTGACTTCTTTTATCCGTTTAGAAGTGGGTGCTGGGATTGAGATTGAAGAAACTAACTTTGCTGACGAAGTCGCGCTAGCGGCTAAAGCAGTAACGGGTTAATTTCCAGTTGACCGATTAAGCCATAGTGTGGTCTAACGTTTAAGTTAGGCTCGCTGTGGCTTTTTTTTAAGTCAATTTTGGGGTTAGGAAAGTTTTTTGCTATAGGGTTATTTCTATGGCAAAGCGCTTTTAAAAAATATTTTATGAAATGTTTACAGAAACGTTTTAAGAGATATTATGTAATAAATATAAGGATGAGTCGCGATGGCACTTAAATATAAACGTATTCTTTTGAAATTTAGTGGTGAAGCTTTAATGGGGCCAGGCGATTTTGGCTTGGATGCAGCGACACTGAAGGCTGTGGTTTCTCAAGTAAAAGAGTTGCGTGATTTAGGTGTAGAGGTCGGCATTGTTGTCGGTGGTGGCAATATATTCCGTGGAGCGCAAATTCAAGGTTCAGGTATTCAGCGAACCACGGGTGACCATATGGGAATGATGGCAACGGTCATTAATGCCTTGGCTTTACGTGACGTGATTGAAAGCATGGGAATGAAATCACAAGTATTATCAGCCATGTCAATTGAAGGCGTTTCAAGTGGTTTTAATGCCAATAGCGTTAAGAAGCAGTTAGCAGACGGTGAAGTAATCGTGTTTGCAGCAGGTACGGGAAGTCCTTTTTTTACGACAGATACCGCTGCGGCATTACGAGGCATTGAGATTGATGCTGAGATTGTACTTAAGGCGACTAAAGTCGATGGAATCTATAGTGCTGATCCGGTTAAGGACCCAAGTGCAACACGTTTCCAGACATTGACTTATAATGAAGTCATACAAAAAAATTTACAAGTCATGGATATGACCGCTTTCGTATTGTGTCGAGACCATTCAATGCCTATTCGTGTATTTGATATGTTTAAAGATAATGCGGTAATTAGAATTGTTCAAGGTGAAGATGAAGGCACCTTGGTGTGCTCAGGAGAGTCGAAATGTTAAATGAAATTAATGCAGATGCCCTAGTAAGAATGCAGAAGAGCTTTGAAAATTTAGAGTCTAACTTCGCTAAAATTCGTACCGGCCGCGCTCATCCAAGTATTTTAGATTCTATTATGGTTGACTATTACGGTTCACTTGTGCCGATCAGTCAGGTGGCTAATATTAACCTGGAAGATTCACGTACGTTAACGGTGCAGCCTTGGGAGCATCCAATGGTCGCCAAGGTTGAAAAAGCGATTATGACTTCTGATTTAGGCATTAATCCAGCGACTACCGGAAATCTGATCCGAATTCCTATGCCTGCTTTGACGGAAGAGCGCCGTAAAGATTTTATCAAGATTGCGCGTAGTGAAGCTGAAAACAGCCGAGTTGCTATTCGTAACATTCGTCGAGATGCGAATGGTGACATTAAGACTTTATTAAAAGACAAAGAGATTACAGAAGATGAAGCGCGTCATTCAGAAGAACAAATTCAAAAATTTACGGACAGCATAATTAAAAAAATAGATGCGGCTTTAGCTGAAAAAGAAGCGAGTTTATTAGAATTTTAAGCGTCCTTAATTGTTCGTGATCAAGAGCACAACTTTAGGTCGCTATTTGTACGCAATTACGGCATAATTGACCGGTTTTATCTTATAAGGCCTCGGTTTTTAATGTAGCTCGTAGGTTCTTAAATAAAACGGTTCAAGCGGATTTAACCCAGTGGGTGTCTATCCTCTTGAACCGTTTTTCGTTCTAGGTTCTCTTTAACTTGGAGCTCAATTTGAATAGGTTTTGCTCTGTCAGTATTAATACATTACAACAGCGCTTTACATAGACTCATTAAAGGTTTGTTTTGACACAAAAAATCCCTCAAATAAATATGCCTGAACATGTTGCTATTATTATGGATGGCAATGGACGTTGGGCTAAAAAACGTTTTTTGCCTCGTTTCGTCGGGCATCAAAAAGGCTTAAATTCAGTAAAGCGTCTCGTTGCACATTGTGCCAGTGTGGGGGTTAAGGCTTTAACTCTATTCGCATTTAGCACTGAGAATTGGCGACGTCCTCAAGATGAAGTTAATAAATTGATGGGCTTATTTTTAAAAGCGCTTCAGAAAGAAGTCTCTAAGCTAAATGAGAATAATGTCAGGTTACTCATTATTGGCGACCGAAGTGGTTTCAGTGAAGAGTTGCAAACCCATATACATTTGGCGGAGTCACTGACCGAAAAAAATACCGGGCTTGTGCTAACGATTGCGGCAAATTATGGTGGGCGTTGGGATATTGTGCAAGCTGTTCAGCAGTGGCAATTAGCGCATCCAGATAGCAGTGTTGCTGAAATGACAGAATCGGATATTAGTGATTTCATCTCATTAAGTGAACTGCCCGAAGTGGATCTTTTAATCCGTACGGGGGGGGAACAGCGCGTTAGTAACTTCCTGATTTGGCAAATGGCATATGCCGAGTTTTATTTCACCGATGAACTTTGGCCTGAGTTCAATGAATCCAGTTTTGATAAAGCCGTTAGCTCCTTTGCACATCGTGAACGTCGTTTTGGTAAGACGAGTGAGCAGGTGGCTCAGTAATGCTAATAAAAAGAGTGGTTACCGCAGTCATTTTGACATTATTAGCCAGTTTGGCGCTTTTTGAAGCCACCGCTGAAGTTTGGCAGTGGATCATATTGGGTGTGGGGTTTATTGCCGCCTGGGAGTGGGCGGGGTTCGCACAACTCAACCAGGCTTGGCAGAAGGTATTATTTGCAGTGCTCACCACTGTTGTCAGTTTTGCGAGTATTGACATGCTTTCAGCGCCCATTATTGCTTTCTTGACACTGCTGGAAAGCGTGCTGTTAATCTATATCGTAATAGGCTATCAGCGTTCGCATGGCCGTATCCGCATGAATCCAATTGGTTTTATTCTGTTTGCCGGTGTTTTATCAGTAGCTCTATTTAGTACTGTCATGGTGCGATTTAGAATGGAATTTTCGCCAGAAATCCTACTGATGAGTTTGTTTGTTATTTGGGCGATTGATACAGGCGCGTATTTTAGTGGCAAACGTTTCGGTAAAACTAAACTGGCAGTACATGTTAGTCCCGGTAAAACGTGGGAAGGTGTTTGGGGAGGGGTACTGTTTGCATTGACTATCGCTATAACTGGACTTTGGCTGATTTCGGGCGCGGTGACTCTGTACACAGTTTTATTTGCAATCATTTTAGCCGGGATAGCGATGTTTTCAGTCTTCGGCGACTTATTTGAAAGCGTGCTTAAGCGTCAAGTTAATGTAAAGGACAGTGGCCGAATTTTACCGGGTCATGGCGGTGTGCTTGATCGTATTGATAGTTTGTTGATAGCGGTCCCCATGCTTTATCTAGCATGGCATTTTGAGAGTATTCTTTCATGACCGTCTTATGGTCTATCTTTGGTTTTATCGTGGTTATGGGGGTTGTTGTTAGCCTACATGAGTGGGGGCATTATCAGGTCGCTCGTTGGTTTAACATCAAGGTTCTTACCTTTTCCATCGGTTTTGGTAAAACGCTGTATCAAAAACAGGGTAAAGAGACCTGTTTTAAGATAGGTTTATTTCCACTGGGAGGTTTCGTTAAGTTCGTCGATGAACGAGAAGGGACTGTTGCTGAAGAGGACCTGCCGAGAGCATTTAATCGTCAAAACGTTTACAAACGTTTTGCAGTGGTTGTTGCTGGACCTATCGTTAACTTATTGTTGGCTTGGTTTATTTTTGCTTTGATGTATATGATTGGTATTAACGGCTCTAAGCCCGTCTTTAATCAAGTCTCTGAGCAGAGTCCATTAGCGGTATCAATTGCTAAATCAACTTCACTTAATAACCAGGCCTGGTCTGTTTTAGCAGTTGATCATCAACCCGTATCAAGTTGGCAAATGGTGCATGAAATTATCTTGTCGGCACTGGTTAGGCAAAAAGCCGTTGTTGATATGACCATTGAAAGTCTTACTTCTCAACAACGCATACAACTGACGGATATTTCTCTTAACGCTTTGGATTTAAATGCCCCAAAGCAAAATTGGTTGCGAACTTTAGGGTTTGAACCCTTTCAACCTTTATTACCTGTTGTCGTGGGCGAGGTTGTCTCTGATGGCCCTGCGGACAAGGGTGGATTACGTTATAAAGATACTATTTTAGAAGTTGCAGGGCAACCTGTTTCCGATTGGCTTACTTTTGTTAATGTTGTTCAGTCACATCCTGGTGAGCTGGTAAGAGTCTCGTACAAACGTGAGGGTAGCCATTATAGGACCGATATATTACTCGAGCAGGTCCCTTTGCAAGACGGTCGTCTCATCGGTAGAATGGGGGTCGGGGTTGATGTGCCTAAAAAGATAATTGCAATGTATACGTCTACCGTTCAATATGGTCCAATTGATGCCTTTAAACATGGCTATCAACGCAGTGTTGATTTGTTTGGTATCAGTCTGGTTATGCTGCAACGTATGTTTTTTGGAGATGTCAGTTTAGAAAACCTTTCAGGCCCTTTGAGTATCGCACAGTTTTCTGGCAAAGCTTTGCAAACAGGGTTAATCTCCTTTCTAAGTTTGTTAGGCTTAATTAGTTTGAGTATCGGTTTATTAAATTTGTTGCCAATTCCTGTATTGGATGGGGGGCATTTGTTATATTATCTGGTTGAAATGGTAAAAGGTTCACCCGTGAGTGAGCAAGTCATGGCAGTGGGTCAGACAATTGGTTTCGTTTTAATTGTTGGATTGATGTTTGTCGCTTTATTTAATGATGTAGTAAGAATTTCCCATGGTTGATATGAAATTGAAAAAATTTAAAAGAGCTGCTTTATCAAGCGCGATTGCTGGTTTGATGTTATTACCTGGTTTGGCACAGGCATTTACAGTTGAAAAAATCGAAGTTGAAGGTGCAAATCGTATCGGGCTTGAAACGATTAAAAGTTACCTAGCCATTTCAAAAGGCAAGTTTCTGGACAGTAAATTGACCCAAGAAAGCATTCAGCGATTGTATAAAACTGGGTTTTTCAAAAACGTGGCACTGTATCAAAAAGATAATGGCACGCTTGTTATAAAAGTGGTGGAGCGTCCTTCTATCTCAGAGGTTGAAATCGAAGGTAATCAGTTAATTGACACTGAAACTCTTACCGAGGCTTTAGACGGGCTTGGCATTAAAAAAGGTCGTATTTATAGTCAGGTTGAGTTGGATAGAGTGATTGTCGACTTAAAAAGGCGTTATCAAAATCAAGGCTACTATGCGGCTGAAGTTGAGATTATCAGTGACGAGTTGCCGCGTAATCGTGTCGCCTTAAAAATTAAAATTGTTGAAGGTGAACCCGCTACCATTGGTCGTATCACTTTAGTTGGAAATAAAATTTATTCTGATGCCCGTCTTAAACCTAAAATGCAGATGGCCGAAGGGGATGCTTATTCCAAACCAAAATTACAAGCGGATATCGAAACGTTAAAATCTTACTATATGGACCGTGGTTATGCTGAATTTGAGGTACGTTCTTCACAAGTAAGTCTTTCAGCGGACAAAACGCAAGTGTTTACGACCATTAACATGACTGAAGGACCTCAATACACCATTGCAGAAATTCACCTATCTGGCGAGCTCATTATTTCTGAAGCAGAAGTCAATAAGTTACTCAATTTCAAAGTTAAAGATGTTTTTTCCCGAAGTGCTGTGGTTGAAGCCGTCAATGGCATTCGTGATCGCTTGAGTGAGGAAGGGTATGCATTTGCGGAGATTACTCCAGAAACAAATTTGGATAAAAAGACCCAAACCATTGTACTCAACTTTAAATTTGAACCTAAAAATCGTGTTTACATTCGTCGAGTCGTTTTAGAGGGTAATACACGAACTCGTGATCATGTCATTCGCCGTGAAATGCGCCAGCTTGAAAGCGCTCCTTATTCATTAAAGGAGGTTCGTCAATCTAAGTCGCGCTTGAATCGACTAGGGTTCTTTAAAACTTCAGATATTGAAACCAAACGTGTTAGTGCTGATGAAGTTGACTTGGTTGTTAAGGTCGAAGAACAAGCAACCGGGTCTTTTACTGCGGGTGTTGGCTATTCACAGTTGGACGGGGTTAGTTTTAACCTTGGCGTAGCAGAACGCAACTTTATTGGAAGTGGTAACAAGTTAGATTTGAGTTTAGCGACCAGTGCCTCCAGAAAAACGGCTGATATTGGTATTACGAATCCTTACTTTACCGATGATGGCGTCAGCTTAGGTGGTGGTTTCTATCTTAGTGAGCTCGATGCTAATAAATTGAATATTGCTGACTATACTACTAATAACATGGGGATTAGAACGTCTTTAGGTTATCCGCTCAGTGAGTATGACTCATTGAATTATGGATTAAAATTAGACTCTCAAGAATTAGTTTGTTCAGATACTTTTGCGGTCTGTAATGATCATGTTAATTTATATGGTAAAAGTACCACTGCAGCTATTTTTAGCATGGGTTGGAATTACAATTCAACGAACTCTTTTTACTTTCCTTCAAAGGGACAAAAAGCCCAATTGTCAGTGGAAACAGTGGTTCCAGGGACTTCTGACGTCCCTTACTATAAGGTCTATGCTGATGAGGCGTGGTATTTACCGTTAACAAAAAACCTGAGCTTTAAGCTTAAGGGAGCTTTGGCTTATGGCGATGGCTTTGGCAATATATCAGAGTTGCCTTTCTATGAACGATTTTATGCCGGTGGTATAGGTTCAGTACGAGGGTTTGAGCCTAACTCTTTGGGGGGGAACTATAATTTAGCAACTGATGGAAGTAATCGACCGAAAGGAGGAGATGTTAAAATCGCTACCACGGCTGCAATTCTGCTTCCGGTGCCTTTCATAGAAGATTCTAGTAATATTCGACTCAGTCTCTTTATCGATGCCGGGAATGTTTTTACAGGAATTGATAATGTCAAACTCGGAGATTTGCGTTCAGCAGCAGGCATTGGTGTCTCTTGGATAACCCCCGTCGGCCCATTAAGCTTTAGTTTTTCTCAGCCAATTGGTTACACTTCGGTTGACAAAACCCAGAGCTTTCAATTCAGTCTAGGTGCCGGATTCTAACGCTTTATTAAAAACGAATAACGCGGGGGTTTTTACCCCCCCGGGACTTTTTTTAGGGTACAATTCTGAAATGTGCTTTTATAATAATGAACAGAAAACTTAAGAATAAAACGGATGATTTTGATGCAAAAACTTTTTAAGATTTACTTATCGGTCGCAATGTTAGCTTTGACGATGAATGCTTGGGCAGATACACCGGTGAAACTTGGAGTTGTCAATGTTGCGATGCTTTTGGAAAAAGCGCCGCAAGCTAAGGTTGCGGATGCACAGCTCAAGAATGAGTTTGCGCCACAACAAGCTGAATTAAAAGGCTTAGCGGGTAAGCTTGAAAAGCAACAGTCTACCTATCAAAAAAATAAAGCGGTCATGAGTGAGGCGCAAAAGGTCACTAAAGAACGTGAAATAGGGATGTTAACAAGAGAAATTCAGCGTCGTCGAAATGATGTTCAAGAGTTACTGAATTTACGCCGAAATGAAGAGCTCGCAAAGTTGCAAACTATTGTGAATGATGCGATTAAGGCAATTGGCATTAAACAACATTTTGACCTTATTTTATATGAAGGAATCGCCTATACCAATAACCGTATAGATGTGACTGAAGATGTACTTAAGCACCTAGAAACGGTCAGCGACAAGCAACGTTCAGAATTCAATAAATAGAACGAGTCATCACTGTGCAATTAAGTTATATCATCAATCAACTTGAGTCTTTTGGTGTTCAAGTTGATTTCGTAGGGTCTGGGCAGACTGAAATTCTGCAAGTAGCTGGTCTTGATCATGCTCAGCCGAACCATATCTCATTTTTAAATGACAAAAAATACCTTTCCTCCTTACGGGACACTCATGCAGGCGCTGTGATTCTAAGTCCCACCTATCGCGATAATTGCACAGTTGCACGTTTAATCGTGGACAATCCCTACTATGTTTATGCGTTAGTTGCGCAAATATTGAACCCTAACCCAATTGAAATTGGAATACATTGTGACTCTACAGTGGATAGCACGGCTGTGATTGCGGAAACGGCCTGTGTCAAAGCACAGGCTGTCGTGCAGTCAGGTGTTGTAATCGGTCAATCCACTTTGATTGGTAGTGGTGCGGTTATCGAGCATAACGTACAGATTGGTGAGCATTGTCGTATTGGTTCGAATGTTGTCATTTGTCATCATTGCATAATAGGCGATGGGGTGATTATTGAAGCAGGCGCGGTTATCGGTGGTGATGGGTTCGGTTGGGCCAGTCATCAAGGTAAATGGCATAAAATTCCTCAAGTTGGCCGAGTCATTATTGGTCATCATGTCTCTATTGGCAATAACGTATGTATTGATCGCGGCGCTATAGAAGATACTGTGATTGCTGATAATTGTATTATCGATAACCTGGTTCACATTGCACATAACGTTAAAATTGGTGAAGGCTCAGCGATCGCTGGTCAATCCGGTTTTGCCGGGAGTACCTCTTTGGGTGCTCACTGCACTGTCGCAGGTCAAGTTGGTTTTGCGGGACACTTGAATATTGCAGATAACATACATTTTCTCGCCAAAGCGGGTGTGACACATAATCTTGATAAGCCCGGTGCTTACGCTGGTTTTCCTGCAATACCCGTATTGGATTGGCAAAAAAACAGCGTCAGAGCACGTAATTTAGATAAAATGTCTAAACAGATTAAACGGCTACAAAAACAGCTGGATGCACTCTCTAAAGCATAAGTGCTCTTTGGACGGATTAGAGAGCAGTTGAACACGTTTCAACGAAAACTATACATTAATATTAAAAAGCAACATAAGAACTGGATTAAACCTACATGATGGACGTTAAAGATATTT
Organism: Thiomicrorhabdus arctica DSM 13458; assembly: GCF_000381085.1. Taxonomy (GTDB): domain Bacteria; phylum Pseudomonadota; class Gammaproteobacteria; order Thiomicrospirales; family Thiomicrospiraceae; genus Thiomicrorhabdus; species Thiomicrorhabdus arctica. The sequence goes on from NZ_KB905899.1 coordinate 578,043, forward strand.
TCGATTATTTACCACACCGCTATCCTTTTTTATTGGTGGATAGAGTGACTGAGTTTGAATCCGGTAAAATGTTAAAAGGCTTTAAAAACGTCACCTTCAACGAACCACAGTTCACCGGCCACTTCCCTGGAAATCCAATTATGCCGGGCGTGATGATTATAGAAGCCATGGCTCAATGTACCGGGATTCTAGCGTTTCGCAGCCAAGGTGAAAAGCCGGATGGTAGCTCATTGTATTATTTGGCCGCGGTAGACAATTGTCGCTTCAGACAGCCAGCAGTGCCGGGTGATCGTCTTGACTTTGAAGTCATTGCGTTAGGTCATAAACGAGGGATTTGGAAGTTTTCTTGTACGACTAAAATTGATGGTAAGGTGATTGCCTCAGCCGATTTGATGTGTGCTGAGAGAAAGGTTTGATATCTTGATTCACTCTACTGCCATTATTGATCCTAATGCTCATATTGCACCGGATGTTACCATTGGTGCTTACTGTGTAATTGAAGGTGATGTCACCATTGGTGCAGGTTCTACTGTCGCTCCACATGTTATTATTCAAGGTCCAACGGTGATTGGAAACAATAACCATTTTTTTCAATTTGGTTCGATAGGGGCTGCTCCCCAAGATAAAAAATATGATGGTGAGCCTACGCTATTAGTCATTGGCAATGATAATACCTTTAGAGAAAATGTCACCATTAACCGCGGTACGATTCAGGATATTGGTAAAACGGTTATCGGTAATGATAACTGGGTGATGGCTGGCGTACATATTGCCCATGATTGTATTATTGGTAATCATTGTATTTTAGCGAATGCAACGGCACTTGCAGGTCATGTTATTGTTCACGACTGGGCGATTCTAGGAGGCTATACCTTAGTTCACCAATTCTGCCAGATTGGCGAACATAGCTTTTGTGGTATGGGCAGTGTTATCAATCAAGATGTCCCTAATTTTGTGGTCGTTTCCGGCAACTTAGCCAGTCCCAGGGGGATCAATCTAGAAGGTTTAAAGCGTCGTGGTTATAGTCGTGAGCAACTTAATCTTGTCAAAAAAGCCTATCGAGTTTTGTACCGAACGGGTAATAGACTTGAACAAGCTCTTCATGAACTTGAATTATTAAACGACGATTTAGGTACCCTAGATTCTTTAAACCTTTTTCTTAAGAACTCGGAACGCGGTATTGTTAGATAAGATAGCTTTACATTCTCAGGCCAAGCTGACGATTGCAATGGTCGCTGGCGAGGCATCGGGTGATACCCTCGGTTCTGATCTCATTCTAAGTTTACAAGCACGTTATCCCAATGCACGATTTGTCGGCATTGGCGGCCCCAAGATGCTGTCTTTGGGTTTCGAGAGTTGGTTTCCAATGGAAAAACTCTCTGTAATGGGGTTTTTTGAGGTCTTAAAGCACCTTTTCGAACTGCTCAGAATCCGTAAATCTCTTATTCAAAAACTACTCAGCCTTAATCCGGATGTCTTTATTGGTATTGATGCGCCGGACTTTAACTTTAAAGTTGAGTCCGAACTTAAAAAGCATAATATCACGACGGTGCATTATGTTGGTCCTTCTGTTTGGGCATGGCGTGAAAAGCGTCTAGAGAAAGTTCGATATTCCGTTGATGGTGTCTTGGTGTTGTTTCCGTTTGAGCCTGACTACTATCATCGTTACCAAATTCCAGTTAAGTTTGTTGGTCATCCTTTAGCCAATCAATTCCCAGAAAAGCCGAACACTCATCAAGCCAGAGAAACTCTTGGTTTAAACATTGATGATTCCATTACGGCTATCTTACCTGGCTCACGCATGAGTGAGATTGAACGTATGGCGGATATTTATGTTCAAACGGCAAAGATTCTTTCCGAACTCTATCCGAGGATGATTTTTGTGATTCCATGTGTAAATGATAGGGCCCGACAGCGAATTCAGCAGGCCGTGGATCAATTTGGATCTCGTGTTAGTATACAGTTAGTGGATGGTCAGTCGCGCACTGTCCTTGAAGCATGTGATCAAGCTTTGGTTACCTCGGGCACCGCTACATTAGAGGCCGCATTGTTGAAAAAGCCGTTGGTGTTAGCGATTCAGGTTCATCCACTTTCCTATTGGATTATGAAACGTCTGGCCACGACAAAATGGATAGGTTTGCCGAATATATTAGCGAATGAATCGCTGGTTTCTGAGCTTATTCAACATCAAGCTACGCCCCAAAACATCGCTATTCAGATGGGGTGTTTGATTGCAGACAGCAATCTTAGAAAAAAACAAATAGAGGCTTTTGAGTTGCAATATAAGGCACTTAAGCAAAATGCTTCTGAGTTAGCGGCGGATGCAATTACTGAATGGGCGCACTTGAATGAACGTTAAGCAACAGCCGAACTTGTTTTCTGAAGCGACGACAACCCTATATAGGTCACTTACAGGTGAAACGGTTGGCGTGGATGAGGTGGGCCGTGGCCCTCTTATTGGGGATGTCGTTGCTGCTGCGGTCATCTTACCTGCAGGCTGTAGTTTACCGCTTCGAGATTCAAAAAAACTCTCGGAAGCAAAGCGTGAGACGCTGGCTATTCTAATAAAGGAGCAGGCCGTCGCCTATGCGATTGCAGTTGCCACGCCTCAAGAAATAGATGACATTAATATTTTGCAAGCAACGATGCTCGCTATGCGACGTGCAGTACAGCAATTGCAAGACAAGAGTGCCAAGATTTCATACCTCTACGTAGACGGCAACCGTTGTCCAAAATTGAGTTGTCCTTGTGAAGCGGTCATAAAAGGTGATGATAAAATCATGGAAATAAGTGCTGCTTCCATTTTGGCGAAGGTTTATAGAGATCAGCAAATGCGAGAATTACATGAATATTACCCGCAATATGGGTTTAATCAGCATAAAGGGTACCCTACAGTTAAACACTTGGCTGCAATTAAAGAGTTTGGCATGATTACTGGTTATAGAAAGTCCTTTAAACCCATTAAACAAATGTTACAAGCAAATTGAGTGTTCAATTTGACCAGGCCTGGTCAAATTGCTTCATTGGTGGATTATTTCTTAAGTGATTTATTTTGAGTTAAAATCAATCATCAAATGAATCTGTTAGGGTTTAAATGATGAATTTACGCATTAGATAGATAACGAGTTAAGGCGATAACAATGAGTACTACTTTAGAGCAGGCTGAAAAAACCGCACAGTTAAGTAAAAATAACCAAATGAGTTTGATGATATTTCAAGTTCAGTTTCCAAAAGAGAGTGTTCAACCGCCTTATTATGGAATGAATGTCTTTAAGGTTCGTGAAGTTCTGGAGGCGTGTGCTTATGAAATTGCGCCTATGCCGGACACGAATCCTTTGATTGAAGGAATGATTGAGTTGCGCGGTGTGTATCTCCCTGTTATTGATCTGCCTAAGTGGATGGGCTTTGAGATGTCGGCAGAAGAGCGAGAAAAATCGATTATCATCGTGTCGGATTTTAGTCGTAATTTTATCGGTTTACGCGTTTCTTATATCCATGGTGTAGAAGAAAAAAATTGGTCCGATATTCATCCTGCTGGAAACTATAATGTAGACGTTAACTCGAATCAGATTGTTAACCATACTTATTTGGAAAACAGCGAAACCTTATGTTTTATTCTTGATATAGAAAAGCTGTTAATTGAAGCCATGCCAGCTGTTGCCGAAAAGATTTTTGCCTCCGCTAATGAGGTTGCAAAAGAGGGCCACGTATTCAGTAGTGAAATGTATACAAAAACCATTTTATTTGCTGAAGACAGTAAAGCAATTCAAAAATACATGAGCATGGTTTTTACCCAACTTGGTTTAAAATCTCAAGGTTTTGATGATGGCCGGCAGTTACTTAATTACATTGAAGGGCTTGAATCCCTTGAAGACATTTCTATGGTGTTCACAGATTTAGAGATGCCTGTCGCGTCAGGGCATACGGTCATTCAAGAATTACGTGCGAATCCTCGTACTAAAAAGATGCCTATCATTGTGCATACATCAATGACGAGTGATAATAACAGTCGAGAAGTGTTAGGTATGGGGGCCGATTATTTTATTGGTAAGGTCGATACAGATTTGATTGTCGACACGATTCAAAAAGTTGAAAAGCTCATTACAAAATGATTTAGAAACAGGCTTAGATTTTAATAAAAAGTAGGTATAAAAAAAGGCGCCTGATCAGGGCGCCTTTTTTGTTACTGCTGTAAATCTAAATTAACGCTGACGCGCTTTAAATTTAGGATTTGTTTTACAGATAACATAAACTTTTCCACGACGCTTAACGATTTGACAATCTTTATGACGTGCTTTAGCTGATTTTAATGATGATAAGATTTTCATAGGATATATCCATTTATTGGGCCGAATATTTAAAACCAATTCGACTTAAGTTCAAATTTGAAGTGGCGGATTATAAAGGTTTCTAAATCAACTGTCTAGCCAAGAGGGTTAAAAAAACGTTTGTTTTACTCTATTTGATGAAATTTAAATCTAAACAGGCATTCTGCTACAGGATATTGTGTTTCATTCACGTATAATGCATCACACCTTTTTATATGAATGGACTTCTTTTTTATCATGACAGAAAGTACCACACACACTAAGACCGTCCAAAAGCCACTACTGACCATTGACGATGTGATGGGAGCTGAAGGTAAGCTTGCCGAGTTAGTTGATGGTTATCGACCAAGACAATCACAAATAGATATGTCTTATGAGATACAGGGGCTTATCGAAAAAGAGGGTACCTTATTAGCTGAAGCAGGAACGGGTACAGGCAAAACATTTGCCTACTTAGTGCCATCGTTACTGTCTGGTAAAAAAATTATTGTCTCTACGGCGACGAAAACATTACAAGAACAATTAGTACAAAAAGATTTACCGATTCTTTTTAAAGCTTGTGGGATCCCAGGTAAGGCAAAGATTCTGAAAGGGCGTGACAATTATGTCTGTCCCCAACGTCTTGAAATTACCGAAACGGCAGAGCAACACAGTCGTGAAGATTGGAAAAAGTTAGCACTGATTCGCGAATGGGTCGAGGGGAAAAGTCTCACTGGGGATAAGGCCGAGTTAGATGCTGTGGCGGAAGATGACCCGATATGGAAAAAAGTGTGTGCACGTTTAGAATTTTGTCAGGCCGCAGAATGTAATGTTGATTCAGGTTGTTTCTACCCAAAGGTGAAACAGCAAGCTTCAGAGGCACTCGTATTGGTCGTAAATCATCATCTTTTTTGTGCAGACTTATCGTTGCGTGAACAAGGGTTTGGTGAGTTATTACCAAATGCAGACGTTTACATCTTTGATGAAGCACATCGATTACCGGATATTGCTGCGCAGTTTTTGGGCTTTTCCATTACGCGAAGTCAATTAGATGAATTGGTTCGCGATGTTAAACAGGCGCAGAAAATTGAGTCGCCCGAATCTAAATCTATTTCAGATCAAGCGACACATTTGGCAGAACAAATTAAACTTCTAAATGAATCTCTCGGCAAGTGGGAAAAGCGTTGGACATGGGAGCAACTCGAATCTGAAAAAGCTTTTCATTTAGTCATGAAGCGCTTTCTGGATAGTTTATCTTTTTTGGTTGAAAACTTAAAAGCAGTGGCGGAGCGCGGTAAACAAATAACGGCAGTTTATAAAAGAGCCAAGGACTTTGAATCACAATTTAAAGACTGGTTGAACAGCAAGTCTGAGAATAAAATTCGTTGGATTGAATCTTCTCAGGCACGGTTTAAACTAAATTTAACCCCGTTAAGCGTCGCTGATCCCTTTAGTCGTCAAAGAGAGTTAATAGGCGGCAGTTGGTTATTTACTTCAGCAACATTAAGTGTACACAATAACTTCAGTTACTTTGCAAATCGCCTAGGGTTAGGAGAGTCGCAAACGAGTCACTGGGACAGTCCTTTTGATTATCCAACACAAGGGGTCGTTTATCACCCCATTGGCCTACCTGAACCTCGTAGTGAAGATTATGTAAAAGTTTGTTTGCGTGCAGCCTGGCCACTTCTAAAAGCAAGTAAAGGTTGTGCCTTTATGTTGTTTACCAGTCATAGAGCCTTGCAGGAAGCCCGTGCCATTATGGAACGACATTGGGAAGGGACGTTATTAGTCCAAGGAGATTTACCTAAATTAACGCTTTTGGAACGTTTTAAAACCACCGATAATGCGGTTCTATTAGGAACCAGCAGTTTTTGGGAGGGTGTTGATGTTAAAGGGGATGCTTTAAAATTGGTGATGATTGACCGCATTCCATTTGCTCCTCCTGATGATCCAATCGTTCAAGCCAGAGAGGCCTTTTTAAAAGAAAAGGGCTTAAATGGGTTTGCGCACTTTCAATTGCCAGAGGCGGTTATGGCTATGAAACAGGGGTCCGGCCGATTGATTCGCGATGTGACTGATAAAGGGGTTTTGATGTTGTGTGATCCTCGATTGTCATCCAAAAGTTATGGGAAGACGATTCGAGACAGTTTGCCAGATTTTCCTTGGGTGTATGATGTTGAATCAGCCATCGATAAACTAAAGTAATAATGATCAATACCTTATGACTGTTTGTTATAAAGCTCTCATAGTGCAATGAAGACCATGGTTCGATTAACATTGGAATAAAAGAATGTCAAAAACGATTTTAGCAGTAGAAACATCCACTGCGGCTTGCTCGGTAGCTTTAATTTATCAATCAAAGCTTTATCAACGCTATGAGGTATTGCCACAGAAACATGCACATCGCTTACTGGAGATGGTCAGTGAGGTGATGGATGAATCTAAGCTTAATGGCTCTTCGATCGATCTATTAGCGTATGGAGAGGGTCCAGGAGCTTTTACGGGTGTTCGCATTGCTGCTGGTGTTATACAAGGGTTAGCCCTTGGTTGGGATAAGGCGGTTGTGGCAGTCTCTTCATTGGAAGCGATGGCTGAAAGTGTCTTAACGACTCAGCGGCAGGTTTTTTTGGAAAATGGCGACCACGACAATGTCGGGCAACCTGAGATAACTTGGTGTGCCATTATGGATGCTCGAATGAAGGAAGTTTATCTGCAATCAGGTGTTTATAATAGCCAGACAGGCTATCTTAAGTCCGACTCGATTGAATTGCTCTCACCAGAAGCGGCTGAGGCACGTATTGTCGATCTTGGTGCTGAATGTATTGGGTTGGGCGATGTACAAAAAGAGTATCCAGGCCTGGTAGAATTGTTTTCAGATTGGACGGATACTTTGCCTTCTGCGACATCGATTGCAAAATTAGCTTTGAACTCTCAGCAAGAGGCTAAACATCTCGCTGAGAAAGTGCCTGTTCCACTTTATCTACGTAATCATGTTGCAGACACCATTGCGGAAAGAAAACTTAAAAGAGTTAATAATGCAGTCGAACAGTAAATATTCATTCTTTGTAAAGAGAGTGAGTACTTCTTTTAAAAGTTTAAAACAGCATTGATTCTAAACATTTCAGACGAGTTGCTTAAAAAACAAGCAGAGTAAGAGAAGCGTAAGACTTTGTTAGCTTTTTTTAAGTTAAACTTTTATTACACACAATTTTATCCACACCTTTTGTGCATAAAATGACTCATCATTACGTTATATTTGGAGCGAATACATGGCAACTTACAAGCATATTTTGATCGCGATAGATTTTTCAGAGAACAGTGATCGAGCTTTAAAGAAGGCATTGCAGTTAGCGGCTGAATCTCAAGCTAAAATAGAACTTATTCATGTAGTTGATATTCCAATATATCCAGTATTGGAAGACTTGGCGGTGATGGGGATGCCAGGACTTTGGGATGATGAAATTGCCACGAAATTAATGGCGCTTTCAACAGATAAACTAAAACAGATAGCAGATGAATATGGTATTACCAATTATAAAACGGTTGAAGGAATACCCAGTTCTGAAATAACGGTAATTGCTAACTTGAATAAAGCCGATTTGATTGTGATGGGGTTTCATGGATTGTCTGGTTTAAGGACATTAATCGGTTCTACGACCCATTCGGTTATCAATAATGCACCCTGTGATGTCTTGGCCATTAAGTTGGATTGTTAGGGTTTATTGACGTTATATTTTAAATTAATCAACAAGATTAAGTGTTTGAGAAGTTTAATATTAAATAGGAATCACTCTTTTGAAAATACAATTAGTCACCACTCAAATTTTATTAAAAGCGTTGCTGGTCATGAGCTTGACTCTTCTTTCTAATCAAGCTTTCGCCGACTCATTTAGAGTCGGTGAAACCGTATTTATTGCCTATCCTGCTGGCAACATTAAGGACGATGCTTTTATTATAGGTAAGATTCAAGGTATCAACGATGATGGCGATTATCAGATATCTGTGCTTGATTTTGTAGAGGGGCATGATTATGGTCTTTCTTGTGTGCCCATGATTAAAAAAGAAAACTCGCAAGCTGTCGTCTCTGAATATGGGCAGGGTTGGGATCTATGGCAGGATACGACAACCTTAGAAAAAGAAAAATTAGACTATTTGGTTTCTAAAGCCGATGTCATGAAGCTCGGCAAAGGTAAGCGCTTATTTATTGAACGTAATAATCTGTATATTGTTTTTGGGCGTTGGAAATCAGATGCCCCTATGTTAACGGTTGACCGGTTAACGAGGGCTGAGCAAGAAGCTGCGAGTAACCAGATGGAAGGGTTATTACCCGCACTGGCCTTGGTTAAGTTGCACAGATTGAGCTTTTATGATGAATATGGCCGTCCAAAACAACCATTTGAGACCATTGCACCATTAAACAAAGCATTGTCATCGGTGTTAGAGCTCTTTTCTAGAAATAAGATGTTGCAGCAGGTCTGGATGTCGCATGACCGAGATTGGACTAAAATTTCCAAAGATATGCAGACTTACTTTTTAGTTGAAGCGATTGATAAAATTGTTGCAGATGCAACGAAACAGCAGTATCAAGAGGGTGTTGAACAAGCTGGTGAGCATGCCTTAAACACCCTAAAGTCTTATTTGTCTCAATTGAAAAGAGATCCTGCTTGATGCTTGAATACACTTCGCAAAAAAAACGAGGATGGTATGGGATATCCAAGTCGATTCACTATGCCGTGTTTGAGTTAAATAAGGATAGAAGAAGTTATAAATGACTGCATTAAGGTAGGAGTAGCGCGAGATGAGTGAGAATCTCGCGAATCCGTTCAAGAACGTTGAAATGATTTATTTAGGGTGATGATAATAGGTATCATTTAGGTAGTCGGCCAACTGCTCAACTTCATCCTCAAACATTCCCGTATTGAGGTTGTCACTACAAAACTGCACCTTTTTGACTAGCTTAGGATAAGTATCCGTTACTTTAGGATTATATGGCTTGGCAGTATGGCAGCTCATACAATTTGCTGACTTGTGAAGTTCTGCACCTGGATGCTCTTCAGCTAATGCAACTTGCGAAGTCATTAGTAATGCGCCGGTGAGAGAGAATGTCAATTTTTTCATGGTGTCTCCTTAATAAAGTAGTTTATGAGAGTTACTTATTCATTTTACTGATTTTATTGGAAAATCTTAATCAAAAATCACATTGCTATCGTTGAATAAATTTATATAAGCAATGACTAATATTAATATAGGGTATTTTAAAATATGAGTGAGCTAACGTATATCAAAGGTAAGGATGCCTGTTTAGAAGCTTCTATTACAAATATGCAGACCATTTTACAGGCAGCAGGTTTTGATATTGTTGAAGCATCTTGGTTAAATCCTGTCGCCAATGTTTATTCTTTGCACATCCATGATGCACGTTGTCCTGGTTTGTTTACAAATGGTAAGGGTACTAGCCGTAAAGCCACCTTAGCAAGTGCTTTAGGTGAATATTTAGAGCGCCTTGCAACGAATTATTTTTTTTCAGATTACTGGTTAGAGACAGAGGTTGATCAGGCTAAAAATACCTGGCTCTATTACCCAGATGAAAAACAATTTTCAGAAGTAGACATTCGCGACTCTTTATCACCAGAATTATGGTCATTCTATGATGCTAACGATGAGCTTGAATTTGTTGATTTATTGAGCTTTAACGATAGTCAAAATGTAGCCCGTTCAGTGCGAATGAAAAATGTTCATACTGAAGAAAATGTTTATTTTCCGATGAATCTTTTCAGTAATTTATATGCCAGTAATGGTCTTTCTGCAGGTAACACAGCGACTGAAGCACAAGTGCAAGGATTGTCTGAAATTTTTGAACGTTGGGTCAAAAATAAGATCATGCGTGAAAATATCTGCCTGCCCGAAGTTCCAAACAGTGTTGTGCAAAGTTATCCTGAAATCGTCAAAATGATAGAAGGCTTAAAGCAAGAGGGCATTGCGGTTTCAATTAGAGACGGGTCCTTGGGCGGAGAATTTCCTGTCATCAGTGTGATTTTATTTGAACAGAGTTCAGGGCATTGTTTTGCCTCCTTTGGTGCCCATCCAATGTTTGAAGTGGCCTTAGAGCGCACTTTGACAGAATCGTTACAAGGTCGACAACTAGGTCATTTGGATGGCTTTCAAACCCCCGTTTTTGATGAATTTATCGTCGCAGAAGATGAGAATATTGAGAATCACTTTATTGATTCTAGTGGACTGATTCATGCACATTTTGTCTCCGATAATGCTGATTTTGATTTTGTGCATTGGGATTTTTCGGGCTCCACTGATGCTCAGTGGTCTCAGTTGTGTGACAAGGTTCAGGCGCAGGGCTGTTCCGTGTATGTGGCAAACTATAATCATTATGGTTTTGAGGCGTGCCGGATTGTGGTCCCAGGTATGTCAGAAATTTATCCAACGGATGAGTTAATTGAAAGTAATCAAAATACCGGTCGTTTATTACGGGAGCAGTTGCTGGCTTTACCAGAGACTTTAGACTACACCGCTTTGGTTGATTTGATTGATGATTTAGGCTTGAGTGATCATCAGGGAGTGGCCTCTTTAATTGGTTTAATGCCTGATCCTAAAAGCTTCTGGGCAGAATTGAAAATAATAGAATTGAAGTTTTGGTGCTATTTGGCAGCGAAAGATTATGTCATGGCATTGGAAAATCTTGAGGATGCTTTGTGTTTTGTCTCCCCGACCAATGCCTGGCTTGTGTCCTATAGAGCATTGCAGTTCGCGTTACAAATGACTGCTGAAGATGTGAAAAATAGGCATTCAATGGTTTGTTTATTTGGGGAAGCGTTAACTGACCAGGCCTGGTCGAATATAGAAGGTTCCGAAGTTTTCTGGGGTCAACCTCTAGGACTGGCGATCTTTCTGTCAAGTCAAAGACATCAGGCCTTATTACAGATATATCAGCAGACTCAAGCTGTGAAGCGCAAAGCCTTTAGTCAGTAATGTTTTTTAGCGCCTTTTTTGTAAAGGCGTTAGCTGACTGAAATGCTTTAGTGCTTGATGACTCTGATGGCTTTATTTTAAGGGGTATTAAAAGTCATAGATCAACGTTAAAAGAGTTTGAGTATCGGTCTTTTTTGCTCCCGTTGCTGGGCTATCGTTATGTCGGTACTTATAACTCGCTTTAAGGTTCATATGGTCAGCAACCTTAACTTTGAATCCAGTATTGCTTTCAATGGTGGTTTGCTGAGTACCTTTTAAGTAGGTAATGTCTTGTAGAAATGCCACTTGAGCATTGATTTGATGCGTTAAATCAACCTTTAAACGCAAGGCTGTTTGGCTCTGATCATTCTCAATGACATCATTAGTATAACTTGTAGTCTGTTGGGCTATACCTGCTTCACCAATCAACTTGGTGGATTCATTTTTAAAGAGCTGTTTACCTAAACCTAACGAAAGAATGCTTTCTAACTCAATGCCGGCAAAACGATTTTTTTCGAGTTTCCCGCCCACAAAACTGTAATAGTTACGCTCCGGATTGTAATAACGATTGTACTGAACATCGATTAAATAACGCTCTTCTGTTTGCACCTTGTTTTCAGATTTATAGTTGGCTTCAAATTTAGATTGAAGTTCATAATGGGTTTGGTTGTAGTTAAGTTTCAGTGCAGTAAAGAGGCTTGTGCTTGTAGTATTCCCACTATTGTCTGTAAATCCAAGCTCTCCTGATCCATTAAGCCCTAACGCCGGATCTGCTGCTAGGCTAGTGAATGAGGTTAGCGAAACGCTGATGAGGGTGAATGTTTTGAGTAGGGTCTTGGCTTGCATGGACATTTCCTTTCTTGTAAGGGGTTGATGTTAAGTCTTTCAGTGGTAAGGTTCGAATCACGTACAGCAAGGCATTTAGACACTCTATAGAATAGAGTTAAGCGTATTCTCAAAAAATACGGTAACGTTTCAAATTAGCCAGAATTAAAATTTCATAATGGTGGCAAATTCACGTTACTTTGAATGTCTTCAGAATTCATTGTTGGTATCTAAATGAAAGGACATGAGACGAGACCGTTTCAATAAAAGCTTAGTTTAATAAATTTATAGTGAAAAAACATGCCATTTTATACACAACAAACACAAGTTTGCTAAAATAGACTTAATTTTTCACTCAATACAATACAATACAATGGAAGACGGAAGCAGAATGAAACTTGATTTTTTAGATTTTGAACAACCCATTGCGGAACTAGAAGCGAAAATTGATGAGTTACGTCATTTAGATGGTGGAGATATGAATCTTTTACAGGACATTGCATCACTTGAAGAGAAGCGCAAGAATCTAACTGAGTCGACATTTAAAAAGCTAACCGATGTTCAAATTGCAAAAGTCTCACGTCACCCACAACGCCCTTATGCTTTAGACTACATTGCAGAGGTTTTTACCGACTTTAAAGAGTTGCATGGCGATAGGGCTTTTGCAGATGATGAAGCCATCGTTGCTGGTTTAGCACGTTTAGAGGGGCAAGCTGTTATGGTCATCTCTCAACAAAAAGGCCGCGATACGAAAGAAAAAATTCGCCGTAATTTTGGTATGCCGCGACCAGAAGGCTATCGTAAAGCTCTGCGTTTGATGAAGATGGCGGAGCGTTTTGGTTTACCGGTCGTTACTTTTATTGATACGCCGGGTGCGTACCCTGGAATCAATGCAGAGGAACGTGGACAGAGTGAAGCGATTGCGAGAAATTTGATTGAGATGGCCGAGTTAAAAGTGCCTATTATCTGTACAGTCATTGGGGAAGGTGGCTCTGGTGGCGCTTTAGCCATTGGTGTGGGTGATGTGACCATGATTATGGAATATGGTACCTACTCTGTTATTTCACCTGAAGGGTGTGCGTCTATTTTATGGAAAAATGCTGCGAATGCGGCCGATGCTGCTGAAGCCTTAGGGATTACAGCAAAACGCTTGAAAACTCTAGGGTTAGTGGATGAGATTATTCCTGAGCCATTGGGTGGTGCGCATAGAGACCATAAGCTTGCCGCCTCCAATTTAAAAGCATCACTGATTTCTCAAGTAAATCGTCTGAAAGATATACCTGTTGAAACCTTGGTGGAAACGCGTTATCAGCGTTATATGGACTACGGAAATTTCGAACTTTCTTAATCAAGTACGTCTTTTCATACTCTCTGCTCTAAAGACTGAATGTTTGAGTCTTTACGCGGAGATTAGCACGGAGTTTACAACTAGAATGCTTCGTGAATCTCTTATTGTTTCTCCTATCCAATGATTCCTGCCTCAATTTACTTACCAGAAGATTTAAGCGCTTTTACAGAGGCACTCGAATTCTTTCTAACTAAAGTAAACGCTGATACGACTGTGAGTATTGCCTTTAGTGGTGGTCTTGATTCCACTGTTTTATTACATCTTTTATCTCAGCATGAATTGGCTAAACCGTTAAAAAAACACCTTTACGCCCATTATATAGATCATGGTTTACAGGCCATATCTTTAGATTGGAAAGCGCATTGCCAGCAGATCTGTGAGTCATTCCAGGTACCTTTCAAGTCAAGTGTCATTGAAATCGAAACAAGACAAAGGCAAGGCATTGAGTCTGTCGCAAGAAAGCTTCGTTACCAGGCCCTGTCGGCACAACTACCTTGTACGGATGATGTTTTGGTAACGGGACATCATCAGCGTGACCAGGCGGAAACGCTGCTGCTTAATTTAGTGAGGGGGGCTGGCGTGGCCGGTCTATCAGCAATGCCTTATCAAAAAGAGATTGTCTCAATGCGGGGTCGTTTTCAGCATATTCGTCCTTTATTGACGGTTCCATATGAAAAATTAGTCGCTTATGCACATTACTTTCAACTGCATTGGGTCGAGGATCCTTCAAATGAATTGCTTAATTTTAAACGTAATGTGATGCGTCATGAGGTCTTACCTGTTCTGGAAGCGCATTGGCCGAATGTAGAAAAAACTATTGCTCGAAGTGCTCAGAATATGTCGGAAGCACGATTGTTATTAGATCGCATGGCAAATCGGCTTTTGCTGTCACATAAACAGTCAAACTATTTTCTGGATTTGAACTTATTTAGGGATTTGGATTGGTTAGAACAAAAGAATGTTATTCGTTCCTGGTTTTCTAAAACAGGGTCACAATCATTGACTTTAAAGCATTACGAATGGATTCGTACCGTGCTCTTCGCCAAAAGCATGAGTCGACAAAATGCATTCTCCTACCAATTGCCTCAGGGTGAATTGGCGTTCTTTAAAGACAGACTCTATTATTTACCTGAGCTGCCTAAACCTTTTACCGTTTATTTAGACGAATTTCTAAATACCATAGTGCGCTATAAAGTACAGCAGGGAGTAGGGGGTCGAATCCCATCAGAATATTCCGATATAACTCATGGTTATGAATTCATGATTAACAAAGAATTGCTATCGAAAAGTCATCTAATTGAAGTAAGAAGTCTTTCTCAAGCTGATGATTTTAATAGAAAGAAGCTTAAAGTTTTTTTTCAAAAGCACTCAATACCCGTGTGGGAAAGAAGAGTTTGGCCAGTGTTAGCCTTGCAAGGTGAATTGATTGGTGTATTAGGGTGCTCTAACTGTCTGAATTCCTTGTCAGAGCCCATTGTTGATTCTAACCAGAAGGTGATTGAAGAAGTCAAAATTAAAGTTCCTGAAGCATTGATTTGGCAACTGATGGGGTTAGTGGTCAGTATTCCTAAATGGAATGCATAAATACCGTAAAGCACTCCGCCATATCGTTAAAAGGGTGGCTGTCAAGAGAGTGTTTAACGAATAAATTACATTGCTGATAGGGCGGTTTTAGGCTATAATCTCCTCCCATTCTGATTACTCGAAATCCTCGGTTTCTAAACGTTCAATAAAGTGTGATAAATGACTAAATTTATTTTTGTAACAGGTGGCGTAGTTTCTTCTCTTGGTAAAGGAATTGCGGCTGCTTCTTTGGGTGCTCTGCTAGAGGCTAGAGGCCTTAAGGTCAGTATGCTTAAAATGGATCCGTATATTAACGTCGATCCAGGGACGATGAGCCCGCTTCAACATGGTGAAGTATTCGTAACAGATGACGGTGCGGAAACTGATTTGGACTTAGGTCATTATGAGCGTTTTGTGCAACGTCATTTTACCCGTCGAAATAGCTTTTCAGCTGGCCAGGTCTATGAAACCGTAATTCGTAACGAACGTCGTGGTGATTATTTGGGTGGAACTGTTCAAATTATTCCACATATTACCGATGAAATTAAAACTCGAATTTTAAATGCGGCCGCTGGTTTTGATGTGGTAATGGTAGAAGTAGGAGGAACGGTTGGTGATATTGAATCTTTGCCTTTCCTCGAAGCTATTCGCCAGTTAAGTTTAGAAGTAGGGCGTGATCGCTCTTTGTTTATGCATCTAACCTTATTACCTTATATCGCGGTCGCGGGTGAAGTTAAAACTAAACCAACACAGCACTCTGTTAAAGAGTTACGTTCAATTGGGATTCAACCTGATATTTTAGTTTGCCGTTCTGAAATTGCCTTGCAAGAAAGTGAAAAGCGTAAAATTTCACTTTTTACCAATGTGGAAGAGAAAGCTGTTATTAGCTCGTTAGACGCCGATACCATCTATTCAGTTCCTCGCATGCTGCATGAGCAGGGTCTGGATGACTTGGTCGTAAAGCGTTTTAATATTGAATGTACAGACATTGATCTGAGCGATTGGGATACGGTTGTTAAAGCACAACTTAATCCTGAGAAAACGGTTGAAATTGCCATGGTGGGTAAGTATGTCGATTTGACAGAAGCTTATAAGTCAGTGATTGAATCATTAATTCATGCCGGAATTCATACAAATACACGCGTTAATATTGATTATATTGATTCTGAATTGTTAGAAACGTCAGGCCTGGGTGCCATCGAAAATAAAGATGCAATTCTAGTGCCTGGTGGCTTCGGTGAACGGGGTGTTGAAGGTAAAATTTCTGCCATTCAATACGCACGAGAAAATAAAGTCCCTTACCTAGGTATTTGTTTGGGTATGCAAATGGCTGTGGTTGAATATGCTCGTCATGTGGCTGGCCTAGTCGATGCTCATAGCACTGAACTTAACCCAAACACTCCATATCCTGTCGTGGCTTTGATTACTGAGTGGACAGAAGCGAATGGTCTTAAAGTCGAGCGTGATGAAACGGCAGGCTTAGGCGGCACTATGCGTTTAGGTGGACAAAATTGTATCTTAACAGAAAGTTCTAAAATAAGAGCGGCCTATGGTGAAGCTGTTATTCGCGAACGCCATAGACATCGTTATGAAGTCAATAATGGGTATGTTGCTAGACTGGAAGCCGCAGGGCTTATTTTTTCAGGTCACTCTGAGGATGGAAGTTTAGTAGAGACCATTGAAATAGCAGACCACCCTTGGTTTGTAGCTTGTCAGTTTCACCCTGAATTTACCTCAACCCCGCGAAAGGGACATCCCCTGTTTACCGCATTTGTTGAAGCCGCAAACAGTTATAAAAAGCACTAAGGAGCGGGTATAAAATGAAATTATGTAATTTTAACGTTGGGATTGATCAGCCGCTGTTTTTAATAGCGGGTCCATGTGTCATTGAGTCGGAGCAGATGGCTCTTGATACTGCAGGTCAATTAAAAGAGATGACGGATGCTTTAGGCATTCCTTTTATCTATAAATCTTCTTACGACAAGGCCAACCGTTCTTCGACGGCAAGCTTCAGAGGTTTAGGCGTTGAAGAAGGCTTACGCATCTTGCAGAAAGTTAAAGATGAAATTGGCGTTTCTGTGTTAACGGATGTACATGAAGATTCCCCTTTAGATGAGGTTGCTTCGGTTGTCGATGTCATGCAGACGCCAGCATTTTTAGTACGTCAAACCAATTTTATTCAAAATGTGTGCCGTCAGGGGATTCCTGTGAATATCAAAAAGGGGCAGTTTCAAGCGCCTTGGGATATGGATCAAGTGGTTGCTAAGGCACGTGAAGTCGGTAATGAAAATATCATGGTGTGTGACCGTGGCACCTCATTCGGCTATAACACGCTTGTTTCAGATATGCGAGGACTGGCATCAATGCGTAGTACAGGCTGTCCTGTGGTCTTTGATGCAACGCACTCCGTACAGCAACCTGGAGGGAATGGAACCACGTCTGGTGGTCAGCGTGAAATGGTTCCCGTTTTAGCGCGTGCGGCTATCGCCGCAGGGATTTCAGGCCTGTTTATGGAAACCCACCCTAATCCGGGTAAAGCATTAAGTGATGGGCCAAATATGTGGCCATTAGGGAATCTCAAACCGTTATTGGAGACTCTTAAAGCACTTGACGACGTGGTTAAGCAGCACGGTTTTATTGAAGATACCTTAAGAGATTAAATGCTACGTATGCGTGATTTTTAATGTCACTGCGTTGTCATAATTTAACCGTAAAATAAACAGAATTTAAAATTTTAGCAATATAAGTTTAATAGGAAATAAAAGATGTCATCATTAATTAAAGATATTAAAGCTCGTGAAGTAATTGATTCTCGTGGTAATCCAACAGTTGAAGCGGATGTAATCCTTGAAGATGGTTCTTTAGGACGTGGTATTTCTCCATCAGGGGCTTCTACCGGTTCTCGTGAAGCTATCGAACTACGTGATGGTGATAAGTCTCGCTATGGTGGGAAAGGTGTTTTAACAGCGGTTAATAATATCAAAAATGACATTAAGGCTGCTTTAATCGGTCAAGATGCAACGAATCAAGCTGCAATCGATCAAATTATGATTGATCTTGATGGTACCCATAACAAAGCACGTTTAGGGGCTAACGCAATCCTAGCCGTGTCTATTGCAACAGCTCAAGCTGCTGCGGCATCAAAAGGTTTGCCTTTATTTGCCTATCTCAAGACAGATGATTATAAAATGCCCGTGCCTATGATGAATATCATCAATGGTGGTGAGCATGCTGATAACTCAGTTGATTTTCAAGAATTCATGATTGTACCTGTTGGTGCACCGACCATTTCTGAAGCCATTCGTTACGGTTCTGAAATTTTCCACGAACTTAAGTCTGTTTTAAGTAAGAAAGGGTATAACACGGCCGTTGGTGATGAAGGTGGTTTTGCTCCAGATCTTAAATCGAACGAAGAAGCGATCACGGTGATTCTTGAAGCGATTGAAAATGCAGGTTATGTTGCTGGTAAAGACATCATGATTGCCATGGATGCCGCATCCTCTGAACTTTATAAAGACGGAATGTACTACCTTGGTTCGGAAGACAAAAAATTAACATCTAAAGAGATGGTTGATCTATTATCTAGCTGGGTTGATAAATACCCAATTATCTCAATTGAAGACGGTTTAGACGAGTCTGATTGGGATGGTTTCAAATACCAAACTGAAAAAGATGGGCACCGTCTACAGATCGTAGGTGATGATTTATTTGTTACCAACCCTAAAATTCTACAAGAAGGGATTGATAAGAAGATTGGTAACTCTATCTTAATCAAAATCAACCAAATTGGTACTTTAACAGAGACCTTCGAAGCGATTCGTATGGCGAAAGAAGCAGGTTATACGGCCGTTATTTCTCACCGTTCTGGTGAAACAGAAGATACGGTTATTGCGGATATTGCCGTTGCAACAGGTGCTGGTCAAATCAAAACGGGTTCACTTTCTCGTACAGATCGTATTGCTAAATACAATCAGTTGATCCGTATTGAAGAAGCATTGGGTGCAGATGCGGTTTATCCTGGAATGGATGCCTTTTATAACTTGAAAAAGTAATTGCACAAGAAGAAGATTAAAAGGAAAATTCAGTGAAAAAGATTTATCTTGGATTGGCTTTTCTTATTTTGATTATACAAGCTCGTCTATTGTCCTCTGAAGGGGGGGTTGGCGAGCTTTTTGCGTTACATGAGCAGTTAAAAACATTAGAGATTTCACTAGAGGAGCAGAGGTTGGTTAATGCTCAACTGGGTCAGCAGGTTAAAGATTTACAGTCAGATACCGCTTCCGTTGAGACCATTGCTCGACAAACCCTCGGTATGGTTAAAAAAGGTGAGGTGTTTATTAACGTAATCGAACTTGATTCAGCGAAAGGGGGATGAGTTTTTATGATGAGTCTAACCAGGCCTGGTTGGTTCTTTATGATTTAACTTTGTAAATGTGACTTATCTTTTAGAAAAATTATGAAGTTATTTTTCAAAGAGTGATTGTGCTTTTAAGAAAATATTCACGGCACCTGTTCCTCCATTTCTAACGGGTGCACTGCTGAAAGCGAGAACGGCTTTGAGTGCTTTTAACTCTTGATTCACTAAGTTTTTAAGCACGGGATATTCATCTTTTGAGTTATAACCCTTGCCATGAATAATGCGAATGTAACGTTTTTTTAGGTGGTAAGCTTCTCTTATAAATTCATGCATTACCGTTTTGGCATCATCAAACGTTAAACCGTGAAGATCCAACTCGGCAGACACTTCAAAATCACCTTTTTTTAGTTTAGAGAGTTCTTGTAGACGGATGCCTTTTTGATGATATAAAAGCGTTTCAAAGGCACTAACAGGTTTTGAAAAAGCAACAGTTTGCCGTGTTTCAAT
Source organism: Thiomicrorhabdus arctica DSM 13458 (assembly GCF_000381085.1). Lineage (GTDB taxonomy): Bacteria > Pseudomonadota > Gammaproteobacteria > Thiomicrospirales > Thiomicrospiraceae > Thiomicrorhabdus > Thiomicrorhabdus arctica. Next base: position 597,913 of record NZ_KB905899.1, read on the forward strand.
GGCCGCGTGATCTTTTTGTGCACGTTGTCGTTTTCTGAGCTGATAAAGGGTTTCTTTAGTTTGTTGTTTAAGTTTTTTTTGGCTATATTGTGCCTTGATGTTGCCTTTTTTTATGGGAGTAACATCTGTCATGGCCGAGAGAAATGTGGATTTATCTTCTTCTGTCATCTTTGAGGCTTTATAATTCTTCAAATGGGTATGTAAATGTCAATTTTAACGCTTAATCTACAGTATAAATAAAACGCCAACGTCTGCGAAAGGTTCTATTCTACATGATGAAAATATTACTCTCCAATGATGATGGCTATTTTGCGCCTGGTATTCAACTTTTATTTACAACCCTTCAGCAAGAAATTCAATTTCAAAGTTTAGTTATTATGGCACCTGAGCGTAATCGCAGTGCTGCAAGTAACTCCTTATCCCTACTTGAACCACTGAGAGTACATTCACATTCAGTGCCTAATGGTGCATCAAACTGTCAGATCTACAGTGTCAATGGAACCCCAACAGATTGTGTGCATTTAGGTGTGAACGGCGGGTTGGGTTATCAGCCAGATATAGTGCTTTCTGGCATCAATGCTGGTGCGAATATGGGGGACGATGTCATTTACTCAGGGACGGTGGCTGCTGCTACTGAGGGGCGTTTTTTAGGTAAGCCTTCGATCGCGATTTCACTTTGTGGTGACCAACATTTTGCAACCGCTGCCCATGTTCTGGTTCATTTTTTAAAACAGATGCCAAGTATGACTTTGAGCCGTGATACGATTATCAATATCAACGTTCCTGATATTCCTCTAGAGTCTTTAAAGGGTGTGAAAGTGACACGCTTAGGCAAACGTCATGCTTCTGAACCCGTCGTGAAGCAGAACGACCCTAGAGGGTTGCCTATTTATTGGATAGGTCCCGCAGGCGAAGCCTCTGATGCAGGAGAAGGTACAGACTTCCATGCTGTTGAATCTGGTTATGCTTCAATCACACCGCTTAAAATCGATTTAACGCATTATGACATGATGAGCCAGTTATCTGACTGGGCTGACAACTATTAGAATTTTATGAAAGTGTCTATTGGAAACCATTCTTTATGACGGCCATTCAGCAAAAAGAACCCTTTTTAGTTTACCCGAATACGGCTTTTGAGCAGTATCAAGGGGTTGGAATGACCTCTCAGCGAACTCGTAACCGTCTAATTACTCGCTTAATTGAGCTTGGAGTGACCGATAAAACAGTTCTTGAAGTTATGCGAGTCGTGCCCAGGCATCTCTTCTTGGATGAGGCAATGTCCAGTCGGTCTTATGAAGATACCGCACTACCCATTGGTTATGGGCAAACCATTTCTCAGCCTTGGGTCGTCGGAAGAATGACGCAGTGGTTATTTGCAAATATAGAACAGCAACCCATTAAAACGGTGCTTGAAATTGGCACGGGGTCGGGGTATCAAACGGCTATTCTAGCTCTGCTGGCTAATGAGGTCTTTACGGTTGAACGAATAGCGCCACTGTCTAAACGAGCACAAGTCATTTTATCTCTACTTAAGTTATCTAATGTTCAATATGAAATCAGTGATGGTCACTGGGGATGGCCAAAACACCAAGCACAGGTGGGGTTCAGTCGTTCACAAGCCCCGCAGTTTGATGCGATTATTTCTGCCGCGTCGCCAGCAGAGTTGCCTCTGGAGCTTCTTCAGCAGTTAAAGATAGGCGGTCGTTTAGTCATCCCGCTGGGTGAAGAAAAACAGTTACTCTTTGGATTCGAAAAAACCACAGAGGGCATTCTTAAAACCTGTTTAGGTGAAGTGATGTTTGTCCCAATGAAACAAGGAATTGAAAGTTGAAATTATTTACAAGCCTCTACGATAAAGCGTTAATTTGGGCGAGACATCCGAAAGCAACTTGGTATTTAAGTGGGATGAGTTTTGCCGAGTCTTCCTTCTTTCCGATTCCTCCTGATGTTATGTTGATGCCAATGAGTTTGGCGACCCCTCAAAAAGCCTTTTATTATGCTTGGCTGACAACAATTTTCTCACTGTTAGGAGGGCTGTTAGGGTACGCAATTGGTTATTGGGCAATTGACTTAATACTCCCTTTCATTAACTCAATGGGTTACGCGCATAAAATGGAGCAGGTGCAGGCGTTCTTTACTGAGTACGGTGTTTGGGTTATTTTTATCGCTGGGTTCAGTCCAGTCCCTTACAAATTGTTTACCATTACCGCGGGGGCTACGAGTATGGCTTTGCTACCCTTTATGCTTGCTTCCTTTATCGGTCGCGGTGCCCGGTTTTATTTGGTCGCAGGACTCATGAAGTGGGGCGGTGCCAAAATGGAAGCTTCTATTCGTAAATGGGTCGACTGGTTAGGTTGGGGCTTTGTCCTGTTGTTGGTGATTTATCTTTTGAGCAAATATTACATGCAATAGTTTTCTCGTGAAACCGTCAGAAAGCCATCTCTGATTACATTACTCAATACATTAATTACATTAATTCAATAATAATGGAACCTATGAAACATTTATTTATCCTAACGGGTTCAAAACTCAATTTATTGCCTAAATATGGTTTACAGTTCAGCGGGACACTTTTAATAGGATGGTTGTTAACCAGTTGTAGCTCTCCAGTTAAATACGAAAGTCGAAATAATGCCTCCTACTCGCAAAATTCGGCTCAATGCATACCTTATTACACGGTTATCTCTGGCGATACATTGAGTGGTATTGCAGAACAATGCGGTGTTAACATGTACTCTTTAGCAAAACAAAATGATTTACGCCCACCTTATTTTATTTATGCTCGACAAGAGCTCAGCATGCCAGCGCCAACCCTTGCAAAAACACAGCAATCCAAACGGCAGCTTAAGTCAAGGACGAACTCTAAGGTGATGGCGCAATCAAAGGTTTCTGCGGCGCACGTGTCTAGCCCTAAGCACAAAACTAAAGCGAGCAAATGGCAGTGGCCAATGAATTCAAAGCTTGAATACCGCTTTATTCGCGATTCATCAGGCTTGTCAGTATTAGAAATTTACGGTATTCCTGGGCAGGAGATCCATACAGTCGCACCTGGTAAAGTCGTTTATGCTGGCAACGGTATTGTTAATTACGGTTGGATGGTTGTGATAAAACATGATGATGATTATATGTCTATCTATGCGCATAACAGGGCCTTACTGGTGAAAGAGGGGGCTAGAGTAAAGCGCGGTCAGAAGATAGCACTCATGGGCGCAACCGGTAATACGACAAAATCCAAGCTTTATTTAGAAGCGCGTTACCAGGGTAGAAAAATTGATATTCTCAAGGTTTTGAGAAAGTAGAATGAGTGAAGAGAGCGGTCACTCATTTTACAAGATATGATGAGTTTGATTCCGTAAGGTTTTACCACTCAGTGGCAACCATTATTTTGTCATAACCAGAGCAAGAACAACCTCTCTGTCTTCAGTCGTGAGTACATTATAGGTTCTACAAGCGGCATCGTTTGCCATCACCTCAAGCCCGACGCCTTTTGAGGCACAATAGGCAAATAATTTTGGTTCTGGAAATACTTGTTTGTCACCCGTCCCTAAAATAATCACTTCTGATTTGGTTGCTAACAGCTGGTCAAGATGGTCTGTATTGAGAGTTTCTATAGAATTGCAAGGCCATTCACTTTCCGTCGTAAACTGTGTAATAAAACAACTTTCCGTAAAGGTTAAGTTATTTACTTTCACCAGGCCTGGTTCATAATGTTTCACAGCAAATACGTTCGAATCTCGGTGTTCTGTAAATTTCATTAAAGATTATCCTTGTGTAGGAGTCTATCTTAACAAAGAGCCTACGCTTAAATGTAAAATTATCGCGCTATTAATGCGGTTTTTAGCCTCTTTTTCAATTGACGAAAAAATAGGATGCTGTATCATTATTCCTTTAATAAATCCCCCTTATATCTGTGTTCCCGAAGAGTAGATCGGTTTAGCGTTCGACTTAGGCAACACTGTAAAATTATTGAAGGCTTACCCATCGTGTCAGACGATTTTCAAAGAATAAACCGACTTCCTCCTTATGTGTTTAACATTGTGGGAGAGTTAAAAGCAGAAGCCCGTCGTAGAGGGGAAGATATTATTGATTTCGGAATGGGAAATCCAGATCAGGATACTCCTAAACACATCGTCGACAAGCTGATAGAAGTTGTCCAACGTGAAGGAACCCACCGTTATTCCGTCTCACAGGGTATTCCTCGTTTACGTAAAGCAATCTGTAACTGGTATAAAACCAAATTTGATGTGGAACTTGATTATGCAACGGAAGCGGTTGTAACCATCGGTTCTAAAGAAGGTTTAGCGCATCTCGCCATGGCGACGGTTGACAAAGGGGATACTGTTTTAGTACCTAATCCAGCGTATCCAATTCATCCTTTTGGATTTGTGATTGCCGGTGCCGATGTACGCCATGTTAAGATGACACCGGATGTTGATTTCTTTGAAGAGCTTGAGAAAGCCATTAAAGAGTCATGGCCTAAGCCAAAAATGTTAATTTTAAACTTTCCAGGTAATCCGACGACTCAAACCGTTGAGTTGGAGTTTTTTGAACGAGTGATTGCCATCGCTAAAGAACATAATATTTGGGTTATCCATGATTTAGCTTATGCTGATATTGTTTTTGATGGATACATCGCTCCCTCCATTCTTCAAGTGGAGGGCGCTAAAGACATCGCTGTTGAGTTTTATACCTTATCTAAAAGTTATAATATGCCTGGTTGGCGTGTCGGTTTTATGGTGGGTAATCCGACCTTAGTCAATGCTCTTAAACGCATTAAATCCTATCTGGATTACGGTACTTTCACCCCCATACAGGTTGCTGCTATCGCCGCTTTAGAAGGCCCACAAGAGTGTGTGCAAGAAATTTGTGATATGTATAAGCTCCGTCGCGATGTACTTTGTGAAGGATTAAATACGATTGGTTGGCCAGTGGTGCCACCGAAAGCAACGATGTTTATTTGGGCGCCTATCCCTAAAGAATATAAGGCGATGGGTTCAATTGAATTTTCTAAGAAGTTATTAACAGAAGCGAAAGTAGCGGTTTCACCTGGTATTGGATTTGGTGATTACGGGGATGACCATGTACGCTTTGGTTTAATCGAAAATGAACACCGTACTCGCCAAGCGATACGCGGTATTCGTGACATGTTTAGAAAAGATGGCTTAATCAACCAAGATTAAACAAAATTATAATCTGCTATCAAATGCATTGATAGTGAGTAGACGTTAGGAAATACCCAAATGAAAACAGTGAAAATCGGCTTATTAGGATTAGGAACTGTTGGTGGTGGTACCGTAGATATCATCAACAATACCATGCCAGAAATTCAGCGCCGCTTAGGTCAGAATATTGAAATCGTGATTATAGCCATGCGTGATTTAAATCGCTCTCGCTCTGCGGATACTACGGGCATTCAATTGACCGATATCCCAGCAGAAGTCGTCAATCATCCCGATGTGGAGATTGTGGTTGAGTTAATGGGGGGCACAGGCTTAGCGAAAGAATTGATCGAGACGGCTATTCAGAATGGCAAGCATGTCGTGACGGCCAATAAGGCATTGATTGCAGAACACGGTAACGGCTTGTTTGCATTGGCTAAAAAACATAACGTAATTGTTAATTATGAAGCCGCTGTTACGGGTGGAATTCCAGTCATTAAAGCGCTACGTGAAGGTTTGGCGGCCAATAAGATAGAATGGCTTGCAGGAATCATTAATGGTACGGGTAACTACATTCTGACAGAAATGAAAGAGCCCGGTGCTGATTTTGCCAAGGTTCTTCAGGTTGCTCAAGAGTTAGGTTATGCCGAAGCGGATCCCACTTTTGATGTAGAAGGTATCGATGCCGCCCATAAACTCACCATTCTAGCCTCCATTGCCTTTGGCATAAAGCTACAATTCGATAAAGTTTACACGGAAGGTATCAGTAAAGTATCTGCAGATGATATTCGTTTTGCAGAACAGTTGGGTTATGAGATCAAACACTTGGGCATGGCCAGTCGACTTGAAAATGGTTACTCATTACGTGTTCATCCTGCATTGGTGCCAAATACAGTCTTGATGGCCAATGTCAGTGGTGTTATGAATGCCGTCATGGCTTATGGTGACCATGTGGGAGCCACCATGTATTATGGCGCGGGTGCCGGAGCAGGGCCTACAGCGAGTTCGGTGGTTGCAGATATTATTGATGTCATTCGTTGGAAAGATCAGCCACTAGCGGATCAGGTTCCATCATTAGGTTTTGCACTCGATCAACTACAGTCAGCGCCAGTTGTTTCGGTTGAAGAGATTGAAACTTGTTATTACATACGCTGTTTTGTAAAGGATAATGCTGGTGTTTTGGTTAAAATCACCACGATCCTAGCCGACTCTAATATCAATATAGAACATCTGTACCAAGAACCTTCCACTCAAAAGCCGAGTGATGCAACCTTGGTGATGATTACGAATAAGGTAAAAGAATCGAAGCTGAATTTAGCTTTGTCAGCTTTATCGCAATTAAAAGAAGTCGATGGTGAAATCATGCGTATTCGTATTGAAACGCTTGGTTAACCAGTCAGCAAGGTTATTTTTGCAGAACAACAAAAGTCGGGCTTGCCCGACTTTTTTATAGTTGAAGATATGTGATTGGAGAGAGCAGTGACACACACCAAATCCGTTAAAACAGCTCAATCAGAGAAAACAGTGCCTGCCGTTACATTGTGGGTGCCTGATTTTTTAAATCCACTAAGAATTAAAGAGGCGTCTGATGCTTTAAGTTCTTTAAAATTACCGGTGTTACAGACTTTATTAGCCAAAGCAGATCGCTTTGAAGCCAAACCTCAGTCGCTAGATGAACAAGCCAGTTACCTTTTTCATCAACCCAAAGCGCTCGCTAAAGCCGCGATTATGGCTTCGGTAGCATTTGAAGATTACGATCCCTCAGTCTTTTGGTTACGGGTTGATCCGGTGCAGATGATTGCGGATAGAGACTCATTAGTATTGATTCCGGGAGCTGATATAGGCATTAGTGAAGCCGAATCTAGAGCCTTACTGGAAGCCTTTAACCAACATTTTGTACAGGATCAAGTCGTGCTTGAGTACGCCAGTGCAACGGCTTGGTACATGAGAATTAAGCAAGCGGTTGATATTAAAACGCATTCTATTGAATCAGTCGCTTATCAACCGGTCAATGAGCGCTATCCTTCCGGTAATGCAGCGAGTTATTGGCGTCAGCTACTCAATGAAACCCAAATGTTGTTCTATACACATCCTGTGAATGAAAGTCGCAGAGAGCAAGGGTACCCCGAGATTAACAGCGTGTGGGTTTGGGGTGAAGGCATTTTAGATCAATCTGCTGTGGTCACACGTAAAGAGGCCATGATTTGGTCTGAAGAACCTTATTTAAAAGGGTTAGCTAAGCTCTCTAAAGCACAGCAAAGTCCTTCGCCGCAAAGCTACCAGGCCTGGTTGGATGCGCAGGCACTCTTAGAACCTTCTAGTGCTCAGATAAAGCACCATTTGATTCGACTGGATAGCTTGAGTGATTCATTAGATCTGATGCAGCAAAGCGATTGGCTCTCAGCATTGCAAATCCTAGAAGAGGAGTGGTTAAAGCCTCTACAGCAAGCGCTTAAGAATCAGCAGATAGGCTCTTTATTGCTCGATTTTGGTTCTCACTATCGCTACCATCTCAAGCCTGGCCATGTACGACGTTTCTGGCGTCTTAAAATACCACTATCACAATTGTGAAGTGGCGATAATTCAATCAATTGAAAACGAATAGAGAACAATATTTCTGTATAATTTGCAGATTATTTAGATACATCACACATTTTAACAGACAGGTTCACCATGAATTTTATTGAAACGCGCGGCAATGATGGCCAAAAACCCAGTTCGATTACTTTTTCTCAAGCAATCCTAAGTCCGATGTCCTCTTTTGGTGGGGTTTATTCTCCTGAAAGGTTGCCGCAATTTGATGAAGGCTTTTTTAAAAGCCATGTAAATTCTGGCTATAAAAAACTTGCTAAAGATATCTTGGCGCTCTTTGAAGTGGATATCGCTGAATCCGTAATTGATGACGCACTCAGTTTATATGATAACTTTGATGATCCACGTAATCCTGTTCCGGTGGTTAAGGTCTATGACGACCTATATGTCAGTGAACTTTATCACGGTCCAACACGTGCCTTTAAGGATATGGCATTACAACCGTTTGGGAAGGTTTTATCGGCCGTAGCTCAAGAACGAAATGAAAAATATTTGATACTTGCCGCGACCAGTGGCGATACCGGGCCTGCTGCACTAGAAACCTTTAAAAACCGTGATAACGTGCAAGTGGTGTGTTTGTATCCAGACGGAGGTACTTCGGATGTGCAACGTCTACAAATGGTCACTGAAGATGCTAAAAACCTAAAAGTGATTGGTATTCATGGCGATTTTGATGATGCACAAACGGCACTCAAGCATCTATTAACGTCTGAGGCGTTTGCCAAAACCTTGCAGGAAAAAGATATCTCTTTATCGGCGGCAAACTCAGTCAATTTTGGACGCATTATTTTCCAGACGATATATCACATTTACAGCTATTTAGAGTTGGTTCGTCAACAAGCGATTGCACTGGGCGATAAGGTCTATCTAAATGTCCCTAGTGGAAATTTTGGTAATGCATTAGGTGGCTACTACGCTTATAAAATGGGTTTACCAGTCAAGCAGATCCATATCGCATCGAATAGTAACAATGTTTTAACAAAATTCATTACCACGGGTAAATATGACTTACGTAATGTGTCGGTTATTCCAACCACATCACCGGCAATGGATATTCTTAAGTCTTCCAATATTGAACGTATTTTGTTTGATCTTTTGGGTGCTGAAAGAACCAAAGAGCTGATGTTGCAATTAGATAATGATAAATTTTATGAGTTAAGTGCGGCAGAATTAGCCAAAGTGCAAATGATTTTTGCAGCAGACTTTTGTACGGATCAAGAAGGGCTTGATTATATTAAACAGGCGTTTGAGGTAGGTTACTTAATGTGTCCGCACACGGCGACCTGTTTTAAAGCTTATGAAACTTGTAGAGCTGATAAGTCAATTAAAACCATTGCGTACTCTACGGCAGAGTGGACTAAGTTCTCACCCGTGATTGCCAGCACCTTAACAGGGAAAGTCGTTAAACATGACCGTGAAGCCTTAGACATTATTGCCAAGAAAGCGAATGTGAAGATACCTGCACAAATTGCTGACCTGTTCTCTAAAGAGATATCTCAGAAAACCGTGATTGATAAAGAGGATATTGAAAAAGAGATTCTAAGCTTCTTGAAAGCATAAAATCTCTGCTTTCAACAACCCATCGTTTAATGTATCGTTATTTTAAAACAACCAGGCCTGGTCAAAGTTAATCTGACCCAGTCTGGTTGTTTTGTTTCTGGGCTCTAAAAAATGCTTCACTCTTCATGCCGGTGTTTATGCGACAACATTATGTGTCAAACGTGCTGAGCGGTCACTAATCTTAATTGTAGTGAGGTTCTGCCGTAGTAGGTATTCAAACTCGGTTGATAAACACACTCAATTAAATCACCTTTTGAAAAAGGGTCTAAGTCCAAGTCCGATTCTTTAGCATTAAAGTAAATTGCTGTAATGCGTTGATTATCATCTGTGAGCAACTTGAATGAGAGATGGGTTTTAGCTTGACCCACGGCTTTGATTTCACTTATTTTAAAGCGACCAGAAAACAAAGGTTTAGGCCACTCTCTACCATAGGGTTCTAATGTTTTTAATTCATCAATCAAGGCGGGAGTTAGCTGCCAACCTTGCAAGGGACCATCGGTTTCAATAACCGGTGTTGGGGCTTCATCGCCTAATTGGTTTTTAATTGCTTGTTCAAATAGCTCGGTAAACACCTCAAAATTTTCAACCGGAATCATGCAACCTGCTGCACCAGCATGACCGCCCATCGAGGCAAACAGGTCGGCATGTTGTTCAGACATCCATTGAAATGCTCCACGCAAATCAATGCTCGGAACAATGCCTCGACCACTACCAGCGATAAAGCCATCTTCCAAGTCGGTCATCGCCACGGTTGGTAAGCCGTACTGTTCGCCAATACGTGAAGCAATAATCCCTTGAATACCGGCATTGCCTTGCATTCGAACTGTCATGGTGTATTTTTCAGGATGATACAAAGAGTCGGCAATTTGTTTAGCTTGTTGTAACATGCCTTCTTGTTGAGCACGACGATTGATATTATCTGAATCCAATTGATCGAGATAGACTTGGGCTTGTTGCGCGGTCGGTGCCGTTAAGAAATGAAAGGCGGTGGTGACATCACTTACTCGACTGGCGGCATTGATGCGAGTTGCGACTTGAAACCCTAAAAATTCAGCATCATAAGGCTGTCCTTGATTATCATTTAAGAGTCGCATCGCTTGCCAAGCAGGGGACTGAAATTGATTAATAAACTGTAAGCCTGATTGAACGATTGCTCGGTTATTCGGGCTTTTAAGACTGACACTGTCGGCAACCGTCCCTAGAGCGACATTCAAGGCTAAAGCTTTTAAAGTGACACTATCAGCCGCTAGGTGACCCGCATCAATCAGGGCTTGTCTGACTTGAGACATGACAATAAAGATGACATAACACCCGGCAACGGTTTTATCATATTCACAGCCAGGTTGTTGGGGGTTGACGGTGATGGTAGCACTTTTAGGCGGTCCATCAAGTGGCATTTGATGGTGATCGGTTACACACACCTTGACGCCGGATGCTTTAAGACGTGCAATTCTCAACTCATCACTCGAGCCTTGATCAGCTGATATCACTAAAGCAATCGGTTTAGGGATATCTAAAATTCGTTCCACAACTTCGTCTGTAATGCCATAACCTGACTTACGCTCACCGATAATGTGCACCACACGAGATTCAGGGACGCCAAAATAGTTTACTAATGCGGTTTTCGCAACCCATGCTGAAGTCACGCCATCGGTATCATAATCGGTGGCCAAAACAATCACCCCGTCCTCTTGGATCGCTTGTGCAATTAGACGGGCGGCCGCTTCTGAGTTTTTTAAAGCACGAGGGTGTTGGATGTGTTTTAATTTAGGAAAAACAATTTTCTCTAAATCGGTTGTATCTTCGGTTCGATTTGCGACTAATTTAGCCTGTAAATCGGATAAACCCAAAGATTTTGCCGCTTTATAGACGGTTGGGTTTTCAGGACGTTGTACAATTTTAGGTATTTTTATCATCGTGGAATTTTAACAGAATGCAATCCGTTATATGCTTATATCTACACGGCTTTTTAAGCAGTGCAAACAGTCAAAAGGGGCGTTGGTTTGTTCGACAAGTTCAAACAGAGAATCATCAAATCTCCCACGCTTCAGAGACCTTTTTAGAGCAACCTGTCTTTACAGAAATCATTACAATGACCTACCCAATTTCGAGTCCCTTCGAGAGTGTTCAAAAAATAGAAGCTTTGTTGCAGAGACTACTGACTCGAAAAAATCAACCTATTGTCCTTATGGGGTCTTCAATGGGGGGCTTTTATGCACAATTTTTAGGACAAAAGCATAAGTTGCCCTATATTATGATTAATCCTGCTTTAAATCCTAAACCGATTTTTCGACAGAACTTAGGTGTAAGCACTAACCCTAATACAGGCGAAAAATTCATCATTGATGAAACCTATATTCAACAGTTGGACAGTTTTGATGTGGCCAAGCTTGATAAGAGCATTCCCACGCTGTTATTAATGGATGAAGGTGATGAGGTTATTGATGTGGCTACAGCCTTGATGAAGTACCAAAACAAAAACGATCTTAAAACAGACATTCATGTTTTTAAAGGTGGGGATCATGCCTTTCAACACTTGAGCGAGGCTTGGCCGCTGATTAAAACGTTTATTGACAGGTTAGATGATGGGGCAGTATATGGCTTTTAGGTTTATTAAGAACTTATATGTTATGCCCAGTTATCAAGCAATTGCCCAATCAATCCATCTTCCGTTTTAATGACTTTAGCAAGGCTTTGAATTTGAGTCGAAAGTTGTTGGTTATCAATTAAACTTGTCTCTAAACTGGTTGATGTGCTTTGTGAAGTCAATTTTTCCTCTGTCTTGAGTGAACTTGCAATGTTTTGACTGTTTTCAGACAATTTTTGAAAACCAGTCTGAATCCCTTGTATGGCTAATTGGGACGCTGAATTTGTAGGAATATTCATTAAGCTTGGCCACCTTTATCTTGTTTAGTGACCACAAAGGGGTCATTGATGTCGATGATGTACTCTATAAAAACATTGCCTAATTTTGTGCTGCCTTCTCGATCTATCTTTATGGTCACTTTATCATCTCGCCATGTGTATGCCGGATATTTTTGACTACCGCCCCAGCCTTTTTTTATCATTGACGTCGGTTGACCTACTTTCTGGATTAACTGTAGTGCAATATCTCGCGTTTGGATTTCATTGAAAGGGTGAACACTCTCTTGAGAGTAGGGACGGTACAAACGTTTGACGGAGGTAACCTTACCTGAGTTGTTATAACGAAACTGCACATAATAACTGTCTCGAATATTTGACCAGGCAAAAAACTTGTCTAGATTACGCTGTCTGACCGTGGTTCTGGCCTGTAAAAATCCACCGATATCCCAAAGATGACGACGGACAGTATCAAGATTTGCAGTGGCCAGTTCAAGTCCCAAGAACTTTATTTGGCTGATCGGTTTAACGGTTGGTTCAGCTGCTTGACTGATCTGAACGGAGGACACAAAAAACAGACACATCAAGAAAACTTGATGGCCTCGTTGAAGGGATAGACAAGCATTTTGAAAATGCTTTAAATCGTGTCTGGTTGTACGAGAGAGAGCTAGTAAATTCATTTGAGTGATAACGCCTTGATTGCATAATAGCGACTAATAAACCAAATCTTTACAGTCTACTAAGGGATTTCTATAGTTATGTCATCGGCCGTTTTTAAAAAATCTTTAACCAAGTCGGTTGGGAAAAAATCACGTAGCAGTTTGGCATTTAATTTCAGCGTGTTACCCCCCGACACTGAGGGTTGAATGGTGTTGAATTGCTGTTGCAGCACTTGTTGGTTAGCATCTGAGGGATTGTCGTTCAATTGCAGACGATTTTGAATCGCATATTGGCAGGTTTCCACTGAAGATTCAATATAGATAATGTATAAAGAACATTCAAGATCCTGTGCCAAGTTTATAAAAGGTTTTTGATGTTCTTTCTTTAAGAAAGTCGCGTCAACAATGACGTTCATTCCCTGGGATAAAATGGTTTGGCTCTGTTTTAATAGTGCTTGATAGGTCTTTCGATTCATTGAAGTCCCATAAAGCTGGGCTATTTCGGATTCGGGAACTCGATCAAGTGGGTCAATTCCGTACAGTTTCTTTCGGGTTCTATCTGAACTGATGATGATGGCATCAATAATATCGAGTAATGCATTTGCGAGATAGCTTTTACCGGAGCCTGAAACACCTTGCAAGAGAATGAGTTTAGGCTTTGAATTGCTCTGTGAATACTGACGAGCGAGACGGATGTATTCGGTTGCCGTTTGTATTTTAAGTGTAAAGTCGAGACTCTCAAGAGGCAGTTGGGCAGCGCGTAATGCGGTTATTTTTGCACGCACTAAGGTTCGATACACTTTATAGAAAGTCAGTAGTTTCAAAGCGTTGTAATCATGTGTTCGACTTAGATAGAGTGATAAAATCATTCGGTTGAGTTGTTGTTGATTTCTAAAATCCAAATCAATCAGCAAGAAAGCCAGGTCACTAATGACATCTATCCAGCGAAAATTCTCATTAAATTCAATGCCGTCAAACAGTATCGGTTGCCCATCAATGAGCGTGATATTGTCTATGTGTAAATCTCCATGGCAAGCTCTGACATAACCATCTGCTTTTCTTTGATTGATAAAGGGGCATAATTTTTCAAACTGTTGTAATGTCCACGTATGCAGTTCTGCTAGAGCCGTTGCTTGATGATCAGGCAGAGAGTCATAAAGGGTAGTGAAATTATCCAACATAGGCTGGAAAATGGTGTCAGGTGCGCCCAAGATGCTGTTCTTTTCAACACTTTCAGCATTCATGTGAAAGTCAGAGAGTTGAAATGCCAATGCCTCAACCTGCGTTGGACTTAATCCTTGATTGAGCAAGAGTCGTCCAAGAACTTGATTGGGATCAAACTGATGCATTTTAACCAAATAATCAATGGGGGCGGAATACGCTTTCTCTGCATCGAGTGTCACTTGTTGGTTGGCATCTAAGTAGATTGCAACGACCTCTAAATACAGTTGCGGTGCAAAACGTTTATTAAGTTTCACTTCCAAGTTGCAGAATTTCTTGCGGTTTTCTAATGAACTAAAGTCTAAAAAACCAAAGTTGACATTCTTTTTGAGCTTATAGGCATAAGGACCCGTCAGAAAAACAATAGAAATATGAGTTTCTATCGTTGTGATAACTTCAACAGGGTGGTTATAAGTATGCGGCAAGGAGAGTGCATTAATCAGTTCGGCTGCTCTCACTATCATAAAGCCTTCTGCTTAATGGGATTAGATCGTTGGAGTAATGTGAAGTGGATGTGATGGAGCTTCAATAGGGGACTTGGCTTGTTAAGTGGAGCAGAATCTATCTGCTAATAAGTTCAAGTCAGGTGCTTGTATGCTATAACACCCGAACTTTCTTCAGCTGAAAGATGGCTTAATTCTGGTGCATACTGCCATGTTTCAGAGTGAGTGCTCTCAAAATTTCTAATTTAAGCAACGCCTTGCTTTTCACGGATTTCTTGTTTGCGCTTCATTTCAACAGTAAGGGTCGCAGTAGGACGAGCTTCCATACGCGCTAGTCCAATCTCATCACCGCTTACTCGACAATAACCGAAGTCACCATTTTGGATGTCATTCAAAGATTTATCAATCTTGCCAATAAGCTTACGTTCTCGATCACGCGTACGCAGCACTAAAGCAAACTCTTCTTCTTGAGAGGCACGATCACTTGGATCAGCAGGGGTATCAGAGTCTCTTTGCAGGTGAGAAACAGTACTACTTGCCTCTTCGATTAACTGTGTCTTCCAAGCATTTAATTTCTGCTTAAAGTGCTCTAGCATCGCAGGGCTCATATACTCTTCATTTTTAGAAGGCTTGTAGGCCGGGTAGTTTTCAATAAAATCCATTTGTGTTTCCATTTTCTGTACTCCTAGTGCCTTTCTACGTATTCTATTATGTACACGCGCTGTAGCAGTTATTTTAACTCAAGTAATGACGTTTTTTGTATTTGTTCTTTTGAAAATTCTAATGCCCGGATAAGTGATTTTTTATGGGTAATAACTGACTTTTATATCAGCTTTATATCGAGACAACAAGATATTTTTGTAATTTGTAAGTAATAAATCCAGTAATGATCTGTGCTACAAAGTATTTTTGTCTTGAATTTCATCTGCATATCAAGCAAAATCCTTTTCAAGTTTAATCCTCAATAAAATTATGATAAAAAGAGAGAATCTTATGGCGACATTACAAGCACTTTTATTTGATGTAGATGGAACATTGGCGGATACCGAGCGTGACGGACATCGTCCAGCGTTTAATATGGCTTTTGAAGCCGCTGGATTAGACTGGATCTGGGATGAAGCACTTTATGGTGAGCTACTGGCTGTCACGGGCGGTAAAGAGCGTATCCGTTATTACCTAGAAAAATTTAATACTCATTTCAATAAGCCAGATGATTATGATAATTTCGTTAAAGGTTTACATGAATCGAAAACGGATTTCTATACGTTGTTGATGCAGGAAGGAAAAATCCCTTTACGTTCAGGTGTAGAACGTTTGATTGCCGAAGCAAGAGCAGAAGGTATGCGTATGGCGGTTGTGACCACCACTACGCCTGCTAATGTAACGGCTCTATTGGTCAATACGTTAGGTCCAGATTCAGAGAGTTGGTTTGAAGTCATCGCTGCAGGGGATATCGTGCCTGCTAAGAAACCTGCGCCAGACATCTATATCTGGGCCTTGGAACAAATGAATTTGACGGCTGATGATGCGATTGCATTTGAAGATTCTTTTAATGGCTTTAAGTCTTCACAAAGCGCAGACCTTAAAACGATTATTACGATTAATGAGTACACCAAAGAAGATGACTTTGGTGGTGCTGAGTTAGTATTGAACCAAATGGGTGAAACAGATGATGCATTCATTGTGTTGGATGGTGATGCTCAGGGACATACTTATTTGGACTTAGCGTTAGTGAGAAAGATACACGCGTCTTAATAGTATGATTTAAAGCACTAGATCACTATTAGAAGCTTATTACAGTAAATCAAAAAACAAAAATCCCGTAAACGAACCAGGCCTGGTTCGTTTACGGGATTTTTTTAAGGTTTTTTCAATATTATTTTAATGTAAGCGCCGTGTTTTCAAAATGAATACCTTCCCAGCCAAACTCCATAAAATTACGAATATTCAGATGATCTTTGTGGTCAGGGTGTTTTAAAACATCTTCTGTATAAAAACGCCCAAACGCATTCAATGTCGCTTGTGGTGATAAACCATTCAATTGACCAAAAGCAAATATTTTACAGGATCCATTGTTGGTATTCTCTGTATTGATTATTTGACCATTCTTGAATTCACATGGATGAAAAATGTATTCATTTTCAATGGTTTGCATAGTTGTATTAAAGTCTACTGGACCTCGATTTAGTTGCTCAATGAGTTCAATAGTTGTATTGTAATGGGTCATGACGGCCTCTGCTATAGTTTATTTTACGATGAATTATTTTAAATTCGGGGATACGTTACGGATAGTTAGAGCGATCTCTTTCAATCAGTCGAGTGACGCCAAAAGCCGCTTCCCAGGACATTGGATAACTCAGCTTTAAAGTTGAATAATGGTTATTTTGTAAACGTTCTGCTCTGAGTGACATCCAGAGCTTATTCTGTACGCCGCCACCTACCGCATAAACACATTTCAAATGACAACCCAGAGCATTAAGCTTTTCATAAGCCAGTTGTTCAACGTGAATAAGTCCGTGAATCAAACCCAAGAAATAGCGTTGATGCTCAATCGAAGGTGCTTGAAGATTCAGTTTTTGGGTCGGTTTTAAGGGCATTTTAGGTTGCAAATTTGAATCTGCAATAGGAAATCGTTCTCCAACTTTGGTCAGGGGGTAATAGGCCATTTGTTCGGTTTCCGATAAGATCAATCCAGACGATTGAATCGCTTTTATTAAGGCCGCCATTTGCCTCATTGAATATTGTTCCGTTAATATTGCACCACCCGAATTAGAGGCTCCACCCACTAACCAATTGTTTTTCAGCCGATGACTGTAGATGCCAAATTCACTTGAAAAAATAGGCACGTCTGAAATCACTTTAATGGCTAATGTTGAACCTAATGAGATCACGACATCCCCAATTTGATCGGCACCAGAAGCTAAAAATCCAGCAATACTATCGGTGGTGCCGGCGTGCAAGGAGGTTGATTCTGAAAAACCATAACGCGCTGTAATCTTGGCGTTTAAACGCCCTAAATTTGTACCTGGCTTAACAACCTCGGGGAGTGTTAACTGGTTATTCTGAGAATGTAAAAGCTTCTTAACCCAATCTGGCCAGGCCTGGTTAATGGAGTCATAACCGATTTTAAGAGCGTTGTTTTCATCCGTTGTATTTATTTGGCCGCTCAAAAAACAGTTGAGGTAGTCAATTTGATGGCAGATATAGATTGGCGGATCATGCGGAATGGTCGTGTTCGAACGGCTCTGAATGACGATTTCTTTATTTAGCTTTAGCCTTTTGAGTAACACAAGAACCTTCGCCAAGCTGCTTGAAGTACCATTAGCACCACTTTTTGGGTTGTATCCTGGAGTTTGACTAATTTGTTTTGCTTCTTCAACGGCTTGTAGGTCGTTATACATTAACGCTTCGGTCAAAGGTTCTCCCTGTTGGTTACAGAGCAATACCGTTGAAGAGGTGGCATCCAGTATCAGGTTTGTAATACGGCTTAAATCAAACCCTTCAGAGAGTTTACAGAGTAGTTGATTGATTCCATCGATCCATAGTTTAGGGTTTTGTGTTGAACTTTTATTGAGCTCATTCTTAATGGGCGATTCCAGCGTGACTGATGCACTGTATAATATTAATTCTTTCTCTTGACGTTGTTCAGTAGGGCCTATCTTACGATCGTCGTAGGAAGATTCCTGTTTAACGATGCAGCCCCTTAAACCTGATGTACCGACATCAATCCCCAATACAATCTTTGATTTTGGAATCATCTCTAAACCCTTGTTGGGTCTGTTCAATGTGCGATGTGGACTGTTTTCTGAGTTTTCTACAGACATTTGTCTCATGGCTCAATAAAGTTAATGTAAAGGTAGGTGCTGCAGGGAAATTCAAATCACAATTATAGAATAATCGGTATGTTATTTTCCAAAAAACAATGCTATTTAAACATGAATTGACTGGAAATAGCCTTTGCATAAAAGGTACAATCTGATAATGTTTTTTTTAACCCTTTTACTATGAAGGTTGATTCTATGTATTTAAAAATAAATACTTAATCCTTTCATGTTTCGGAGCGATTATAGATGAATGAGTTACAACAAGTTTTACTTGTGTTTGCTGTCGTTGTTATTGCCGGGTTGTATTTTCTAAGCCGAGGTCGTTCAACAGGTTCTAAGAAAAAAACAACATCAACGGCCCAATCAGATTCAGATCCGCAACAACAAGTTCAAGCCTCGAAAGCACTGAATGAACTTGGAAATGCTCACATCCCCGTTTCTAAATTGACCCATGCGCGTTTGACGAGAGCTGAGGATTTAGAAGAAGAGCAGCAAAAAGAGTATAACCATGGTCAAGTCATGCTCTCTTTCGGTGAAGACTTTGATCTACCAGCGCATACACCTCATGTGACAACAGCGCATATTTCTGAAACAGATGCCGCAGAACCGACTAAAAGTGTCGCGCAAGGGAACGATGTCAAACCTATGGTATCGCCAGAGGAACTGAGCAAGATACAAGACGTCGTTGATTCTGACATTTCCCTATTAGGTACAAATGAAAAGGGTGGCAAACACCACCGCCTAGTCGTTGAAGACCCCGGCATGAATTCGGCGGATTTCCATTATGCGGCGCCAGAATATGAAAAACCAACCTTTGGTGTGCCTATCGAAGAGTTAGGTAAGTCCCCAGGGGTCGCTTCTGGTGAGAAGCAAGAGTACGAAGTCTATGCCATATTAGTGATGAGCACAGTGCAGGAGTTTTCCATGCCTCAGTTGAATCACGCTTTATTGGGTGTCGGTTTGATTTTTTCAGACCAAGGCATTTATGTAAAGCAGGATAATATGGGGAATGAGATCATTAAAGTTGCCAATCTGTTGGAACCAGGCTATTTTCCCAAAGAAGGCCATGAAGATTATGCTACTCCAGGAATTGCTATGATCCTTGAATTGCCTTCGACTGTTCGAGCACCAGCGGCTATGCATGACTTGATTATGATGGCACGTAAGGTTTCTCAACGTTTAGAAGGCAGACTTTATAATATGGAACGTCAAATTATGAAAGAGTCGGATCTGCAGGCAATGCGAGATACTGCGGTAGCTTATGAGTCAGAGCCTCTTTAGTGATTCTGATATACTGTTTGAATACCTAGACTGCATTTTAAACCGATTAAACTGTTACTGCCTTTCCGTAAAACATTGCAAAAAGCCCCTAAATCATGCCGATTGAATCCATTCAAAAGACCCTCCAAGACTTGAAGAAAATATTAGCAAGGCATGATAATGCCTATTATGTTTTAGATAAGCCTGAAATCAGTGATGCACAATATGATCTGCTGTATCAACGGTTGCTCCAAATTGAAAAGGCGCATCCAGAATACATTACCTCGGACTCGCCTTCACAGCGTGTTGGGGGCCAACCTTCCGGACACTTTAAAACGGTCAAGCATGCAGTACCGATGTTTTCACTTGAAAATGCGTTTAATCAAGAAGGTTTAGTGGATTTTGAACGCAAAGTGAACGATAAACTTGCTGCCGAGATTATTAGACAAGACTCCTTAGTGGCCTATGCAGCAGAACCTAAAATGGATGGTTTAGCGATTAATATTCGTTATGAATCCGGTAGATTGGTACAAGCGGTTACGCGTGGTGATGGTTCCGTTGGCGAAGACGTTACTCATAATGTACGCACCATTCGTTCAATACCTTTGGAGCTACTAGGAGTGGGTTGGCCTTCCATCTTAGAGGTCCGTGGTGAAATTTTTATGTCTAAAACCGTATTTAAGCAGCTTAATGAGATCAGTCTTCAGAAGGGTGAAAAACCGTTTGCAAATCCACGTAATGCGGCGGCCGGCACGCTACGACAACTGGACCCGAGAATAGCTTCGCAAAGACAATTAAGTTTATATCTCTATGGTTGGGGGGAGATCAGTGGAGATTGGTCTTTACCTGCTCAGTATCATCAGACGATTGAACAATTTAAAACTTGGGGATTACCGACTAATCCAGACGCGAAAGTGGTTTATGGCGCTAGTGGAATGGCCGATTATTATGATCAATTACAAGTTAAACGCAAAGATTTACCTTACGAAATTGATGGTATTGTCTATAAAGTGGATGTTTTAGCATTTCATAGCAAACTTGGCTTTACCGCTAAAGCACCCCGTTGGGCGATAGCCAGAAAATTTCCAGCAGAAGAAGTGTGGACAAAGCTGCTTGATGTCGAAATTCAGGTGGGACGTACCGGTGCTTTAACACCTGTGGCGCGCTTACAGCCAGTAAGTGTGGGGGGAGTGATGGTTGCCAATGCGACGTTACATAACCTGGATGAGATCGCGCGCAAAGATGTTCGTATCGGTGATACGGTCATTGTGCGACGAGCGGGTGATGTGATTCCTGAAGTCGTGGGTCCCGTCTTAAGCGAACGCGAAGATTCTGTCCGCCTATTCAGTATGCCAAACCGTTGTCCTGTATGTGATTCAGCTGTTATTAAAGAACATGATAAAGCCGTGTACCGCTGTACTGGAGGTCTATTTTGTCCTGCGCAACGCAAACGTGCTTTACAGCACTTTGTCTCTCGTAAAGCATTCGATATACAAGGTTTGGGCGATAAGTTGATCAATCAATTGGCTGATTTAAATTTGGTTCGCCATCCCGATGATCTATTTTCGCTGACGATTGAAAGTTTGTTAGGGCTTGATCGAATGGCTGAAAAGTCCGCTTTAAAGGTAATAAGCGCGATTAAGGCAGCAAAAGAAACGACCTTAGCACGCTTTATTTATGCATTAGGCATCCCAGAAGTAGGTGAAGTAACGGCCAAACACCTTGCTAATCACTTTGTAACCCTGGACAATATCCTAATAGCCGATAAAGATGCTTTATTAGAGGTTTCGGATGTAGGGGAAATTGTGGCTGAAAACATAGTGACCTTTTTTCAGCAACCTCATAACCAGGAGGTTATCAACGGTTTGAAGATGGCTGGAATTTATTGGCCTACACCACAAGCCCAAAAGAAGACGGTTGACTCGCCTTTTGCTGGCAAAGTAGTGGTGTTGACGGGTAGCTTAATGCAGATTTCAAGAGAAGAAGCCAAGCTTTTGTTAGAAGGACTCGGCGCTAAGGTGACGGGCAGTGTTTCAGCTAAAACAGATTATGTCATTGCCGGTGAGAAAGCGGGTTCTAAACTTACTAAAGCCGAATCTTTAGGGATTCCGGTACTATCAGAACATGAATGGATTGAAATGTCGGGAGTGACAAATGGTTAGACCTCGTAATGTAAATAGAGTTAAAAAAGAGCATGAAGTACGTGACTGGGAACAAGAAGAGTTTGATAGCCGCACTCAAATAAAAAATGCAGCACAAGCCGTGACTGATTTGGGCGATAGAGTTGCCGCATTGACGGATAATGAAATTAAGAAATTTCAGTTTCCTGAAAAATTCACTGAAGCCATTTTTCTTTATAAATCAATGGGACAAGGTCCGGCTTTAAAACGCCAAAAGCTTTTCATCGGTAAAATGTTGCGTCAGGATGAACCCTTGCTGATACTGATTAAGGAAAAGTTAGCTGAAGCAGAAGGTAAAATCAAACAGCAAAATGCACACTTTCATAAGTTAGAGCAGTGGCGAGATCGCATGATTGATGGTGATGATGATGTCTTGAGTGAGTTTATGACACATTATCATAATGCAGATAGGCAGCAGTTGCGTCAATGGATTCGCAATTCACAAAAGGAGCAAGAGCAGGGGAAACCTTCTAAGTCAGCTAAAGAGTTGTTTAAGTATTTGAAAGCTTTAGAGTGGTAGAGTAAGGCGCATTGATAAGTTTTAATGCAGCCTTTCACGACAAACTTATTACCTGTATCAGAATGACCAGGCCTGGTCATTTTTTATTTAGATCTCTTTTCCAGTTTTAAATCGCCATTCAAATAAAACTAAACCTAAAATAACGATTCCTGTTCCAAACCAAAGGCTTAGGGTAAGAATTTCATTATTTAAATAATGTCCAATCAGTAACGCGAATACAGGTGTTATCACTGGAATTAAGGCGACTTTCATCGCATCGACATGGCGAAGCAAGTAAAAATACAGCAAAAACCCAATCACCGAACCTACGCTAGCGGCATAAAGTATGGCCGCACTTTCGCGTGCCTGTAGTTCGGGCCAATTGAATAGTGCTGTAGGGTCTATAATCAGATGTCCAATGACCGTCATCCATAAAGCACCAATTACGAGATGTAGGGCAGGTAAGTTTGTGCCACAGCGCTTGACTAACACTGAACCTAACGAGTGGAGCGTGACCGATATTAAAGCGACCAAGATTGCGATAAGTTGCAGTCCAACTAACTTAGATTCTAAGTTCGGGGCAAAAATAATCCATAATCCAAATAGGCTTAAGCCTATGGCGCTGATTTTACGGAGTGTTAACTTTTTGTCTGGCAATAAATAATGGGCCATCACTCCCGTCATAACAGGCGTCATAGCGAAGATAATCGCAATCCAGCCAGAAGGTAGGTATTGAGCTGACCAGTACATTAACGTCATACCACCAAAAATTGGTAGGGCAGCCATCGCATAAATTTTGATTGCATCAAAATCCAATCTAAAAGAAACTTGTTTTGATTTTTGCCACCACAACAAGGGCAGAATGATCAAGGCACCTAATAATGTACGGGCAGCTACCGCAAAAAACCAATCGGTTTCTCCACTCCAGACAATAGCCAAAGGGGTTGTTGTCCAGATCAGTACAACAAAAATATATGCAAATATGACAGCCATTGAATTCCTGGTTGAAAAAAAGAGGGGGTCGAACGATTGGCCTTAAAAACTGTCGATTGGTGCTAGCGGACTATGAATACATTCCAACTATAGGGGTGTAAATATACCTTGCAGCCTATCTTTTTTAACCTCTGCGGCATTGAAGAGTTGGCCGTTCATACAGATATAAACGCCAGCAGGTGCGAGCTGCGCCGCCATTAGGGAGGCACCCATATTAAAGCTCGCATCTGAGTGTTGTAACATGAAAGGGCGCATCGCACCGGTTAAAACGATGGTTTTTACCGCTAAATGTTCATCTGTAAGCTGCGTTAATAATAGTCGTGCGGTTTCGACCATGGTATCCGTGCCGTGAGTGATGACGATGTTTTGGTATTCTGAATCTGAACAAGCTTGGCTGATAAGCTTTCTATCCAAATCTGTCATTTCTAGACTGTCTTTTTGCATTAAGAGTTGCGTCTTAATATCTAGGGTACTATGGGCCTCTTGTAACAGTTGAGGTAGATGCGTCATGGGGAAGACGAGATCCCCCGTAGTCTCTTGGTATTGCTTATCAAGAGTCCCACCGGTGATGAAGAGTTGAAGTGGTTGATTGGTTAACATAGCGTGTTTAAAATCCGAGTGATTATCGTAAGGTTGCTAACGCTGACTAAAAAGCGCTAAGCTTTCATTAAGGTTGTCTTAAAATACCCGTTACAATTCCTAGGATTTCAATATCGGCATTGTTTAGAATGATTGGTTGCATATCGGGATTTGCAGGTTGGAGACGAACTCCCGTTTTTTCAATGTAGAGTTTTTTCATGGTGACCTCTTCATTATTGATTCGTACCACAACAGACTCACCATTCTCAGCGGAAGAACGGCGTTCAATAATAACGATATCACCATCTTCAATATTTTCGTCAATCATCGAATTACCCTTAACGCGTAAAGCAAAGGTCTCTTTTTTAACCATGCAAGAGGGGACAGAAATCGTGTCATAATCCATCTCAATCTGGATAGGCTCACCGGCTGAGGTCCAACCTAGTATAGGTATTTCCACGAACTCGGCATTGACCATTTCTAACGGATCGGCCGTTTGAAGTTGCATTTTTTGATTACGTTTCGGGATTAAATAAGCAATATTGGACATGATTTAGGCCTTCTTGAAGAGCGCTATACGATTAAAATTGATTCACGGGAATAGGTAAAACTTGTTTAAAAGGTTTGACTTCAACTCTTTCATAAACACCGGCTTTCACGTACGGATCAGCTGCAGCCCATTGTTGCGCACATTCAAGAGACTTAAACTCAGCGACAATCAAGCTACCGCTAAAACCAGCGTCCCCAGGAGCCGTGCTATCCGTCACTGGATTAGGCCCCGCTAAAATTAAACGGTGACTTTCATTAAGTTCTTTTAAACGCGCCACATGTTCAGGGCGCACTTTATCTCTTAAAGAAAGACTGTTAGGTACATCATAAGCAAAAATTGAATATAACATTATGTTTTTCCTTTTCTTTTAAAGCTCTTTTGACTCTTTAGTGTCCGGAGTAACGGGAGGTTGTACTTTTATGTTATCAACAATGTCCATGTCATTGCCGTCTAAAAGTAATTCGCCTTCCGCTTCGGAATCGGACTCTTGCATATACTTATTGATGTAAATTCCTTGAATGATAATAAAGACCAAGGTCATACCCATTAAACCAAACAGTTTGAAATTCACCCAGGTATCCGTTTCAAAATTAAAGGCGACATATAGATTGGTCGCTCCCGAAAGAATAAAGAAGGCAATCCATAACCAACTCAAACGTCCCCAAACTAGCTCAGGCAATTGAATCATCTGGTCCATCATGCGTTGAATAATAGGTTTTTTACCAATATAGTGACTGCCCAGGAACGCTAAGGCAAAGCCCCAGTTGACAATCGTTGGTTTCCACTTAATAAAATCTTCGTCTTGTAAGTAAAGTGTCAGGCCACCCAACACGAGAATCAGAACTAAGGTGATAATATGCATTTTCTCAACACGTTTATTTTTAATATAAAAATAAAGTACTTGAGTAATTGAAGCCACGATGATAACCGCCGTGGCGGTGTAGATATCATACATTTTGTAGGCGATAAAAAAGAGTACGACAGGAAATAGGTCAAATAGTAATTTCATTAGGATTCTTATAATTGGTTTTTTATGGTAATTTATACGATTCTATATGGGTTTACACTCGATTAAAAGCAATGGATACATAAATAAAACATGAAAGTAGATTTCCACTGCCATACCACGGCATCAGATGGTGCATTAACACCTTCAGAAATCATTGATTTAGCCGTGCAGTACAATGTTGAGTGTCTTTCAATCACGGATCATGATACAACGGCAGGATACGAGTCAGCATTAGAGTATGCCAAACAACAAGGGGTGCAACTAATTGCAGGCGTTGAGGCTTCCTGTAGTTGGCGAGGTCAGACAATTCATATCGTTGGTTTGGATTTTGATGTAAAGCACAAGGTTTTCCAAGCGGGTCTTGCTGAAATTCGTGCTATGCGTTGGGATAGGGCCAATCAAATGATCGATAAACTCAATCAGCGTCCTAACTTTAATTTAACCAATCTCGGTGACAAAATTAGACAACGAGTCGGTCCTGGTATTGTGGGTCGAAGTCATTTTGCCCAATTATTTATCGAAGAAGGTTTGGTCAGCAATACTCCACAAGCTTTTGATAAATACCTTAAAAGAGGTCGTGTCGGCTACGTTAATAGTGACTGGCCAGCCCTCGAAGCCGTTGTCGGTTGGATTACCGCTGCAGGCGGTGTTGCCGTCATAGCACATCCAAAAGTCTATAAGTTTACCAGTCGAAAGCTGAATATGCTGATTGCTGATTTTAAATTGGCGGGAGGTCAGGGGATTGAAGTCGTGAATCAATCACGACCTTCTTCCGACATTATTGGGATGGCGGATAGAGCAAATGCACATGGTTTGTACGCCTCTCTAGGATCGGACTTTCATCGACCAGAGCACACATGGCGTGGATTAGGATGGTTAGCCCCGTTACCTGAAAAAACCACTCCTATTTGGGCGTTATTTAAAACGCCAATCAAAGGACTTGAAAAGCAGAAATGAATACTTCCATTAAGCTTAGTCATGGCGGCCAGTTAACCACTTGTAAACTCTGAAATTATGTCTAATAAACCAGGTATAATTCCCAAATATTAGAAGTTACATTTAAAATCTAAATTGACAGGCTAATCACATATTAATTAATGGTTATTCGTTTGGTGTGATTTTTCGTATCAATGATTACCTGTTGAATACAGTAAAGACATTTAGGAATATCCGTGGCAAAAATTTTACCCAAAAATTGTTTTTACATCAGCGTACATGCAGAAAATCCACAAGATCGTTTATTAAAGCAAGTCGTGGACATTCTTAATCAAGGTGGCGTTATCGCCTATCCTACCGAGTCGGGGTATGCATTAGGCTGTCTATTGGATAGTAAAAAAGGGATTGATGTCATTCGGGAAATCCGCCGCTTAGATGAACAACATGAGTTGACACTCATGTGTCGTGATTTAAGTAATTTATCTGCCTATGCGACGGTTGGAAATGTCCAATTTCGTTATCTGAAAAGCCATCTTCCCGGCCCGTATACCTTTATTTTGCCTGCCAGTAAAGAAGTTCCGAAACGCTTGCAAACGCCGAAACGAAAGACCATTGGATTGCGTGTAACTTCAAATATAGTCACTAATGCCTTGTTGGCTTATTTTGACAAACCTCTAATTACCGCTTCGTTGATTCTACCCGGCGATGAGCACCCTATGACGGATGGTTGGTCTATTCAGGAGGCATTAGCGCATACTTTAGACGCCGTCTTAGATGGTGGGTTTAGTGGTTTTGAGCCCACTACCATAATTGATTTTACCGAAGACGAACCAGTATTGGTTCGCCAAGGTCAGGGAGAGTTTTTAACATGATGGGATTTGATGAATTAACCTTAATCCAGAAGATCGCGGTTTGGGCAATGCCGGTTATTTTTGCGATTACTTTGCATGAAGTCGCACATGGTTGGGCGGCCTCAAAATTTGGTGATCAAACAGCCCGTATGCTAGGACGCTTAACATTAAACCCAATCAAACACATTGATCCTCTTGGTACAATTGTAGTGCCGGTTGCTTTACTGGTGATGGGTGGTTTTGTATTTGGTTGGGCGAAAGCGGTACCGGTCGATACTCGTAACTTTAAAAATCCAAGTCGTGATATGGCATGGGTTGCTGTCGCGGGCCCAACAGCAAACTTGATCATGGCGATTGCCTGGGCTGTGATTGCCAAAATTGGCCTGATGCTTCAAGTCAGCACGCCTGATGTAGGCCAGTTTATGGTTTATACCGGTATCGCGGGTGTCAGTATTAATCTGATTCTCTTGGTCTTGAACCTGCTGCCAATCCCTCCGCTGGATGGCAGCCGCGTTGTATCGGCTTTTCTCCCTAAAAAATTGGCTTGGCAATATAATCGCATTGAATCATTTGGTTTTATTATCCTTGTCGGTTTGATGATAATGGGCATGTTAAGCCCGCTATTAATTGGTCCTTATACTTTTTTTAAAACGGCTATCTTTGCGTTAGTCGGCATTTAACATTTAATTAATCACGATGTGACATCGTTACCTACCCTAAAAGAGAAGCACATGACAACTCCCGAGCAAACCGAAAAGCGTACTGCAAAACCAACTCCACAACCAGGCGAGAAGCTACAGAAAATCTTAGCTCGAGCTGGCTTTGGTTCTCGACGCTCCGTAGAACCTTTGATTGAAGAAGGTTCGGTGAAAGTGAACGGACGTGTTGCTAAATTAGGTGATCGAGCGGATGCTACAAACGATCGTATTCAAGTGAAAGATCAATTGATCAAAGAGTCTCGTTTAGAAAAACAACCGACTCAAGTCATCCTCTATAACAAACCAGAAGGTCGTGTATGCAGTCGTGAAGACGATAAAGGTAGAGAAACCATCTATACACAACTGCCACGTATTTTTAATGGGCGTTGGATAAGTATTGGACGTTTGGATTTGAACACCAGTGGACTGCTTATTCTGACCAATAACGGTGAATTAGCCAATCGTATGATGCACCCATCCTATGAGTTGGAACGTGAGTATACGGTACGCGTATTTGGTGAGGTCAAAGAAGAGACCATAAAATTAATGATGAAAGGTGTGGAATTAGAACCAGGTCTAGTGGCTAAATTCACGCATATTCACAAAATGCAAACTCAGGATGAAGGTCAAAATAACTGGTATCGTGTCACTTTAAAGCAAGGTCGGTACCGTGAAGTTCGTCGTTTATGGGAATCTCAAGGCCATCCTGTCAGTCGTCTTCACCGTGTTCGTTACGGCACTTTCACCATCCCAAAAAGCTTGCGTAAGGGTAAAACAGAAGAGCTTAGTTGGAAGCAAATTAATCAGCTTTTAAAGTCGGTTGATATGCCTGAAGAGGCGCGCCCAGATATGCGTTACAACCAAGGTAGTGTGCGTACAACAGTAAGACAAGCATCGGCGATCAATAAACAGCTAAACCGTAAACAAAAAACAATTCATGATCTTAGTGATGGCACGTTCAAAAAAAGACGCTAAGGTTCTCTTGAGCCCTCTTTATCACATTTAAACGCTCGTTTTTTAGCCTTTTTTGAATGCTAACGATATTTAAACCAGGCTTTGCACTCGACTTTAAAAGCAATTTGACCAGGCCTGGTCATTTTCAACAACCATTCATTTCTAAAATCCCGTCTAGTAAACTGGATCGATCCTCTTTATCGACTTAATAAAGACGATCTCACCAGTAGATCCCGTGTCTGAACGGCTTGTGGATGTCTTCCACTTCCAGCTGCTCCCACTCTTAACATCCACTAATATTCCAGATATAGAGACTAAATCGCCATTTCGAACTCTTTTTAACGCTTCTGCAATGGCATCGTTTTCAGGGATCATATGCATATTACTGCTGTTCTGCATGATCTCTTCTTTGGTAATCGGCATACTGTCCGACGTCCATTTATACCAACGGCCATCTTGTGAAATGTCAATCTGTTCTAGGATACTTTCATCTGACATAGGCCCCCATCCCAACACAAAATCAACAGGTGAAACCCTGGCTTCGTAATCAAAATAATAGCGTTCAACTGAAATGACTTTTGCGATGACATCGAAACTTGCACGGGGGGTCAGTGTGTAACCATTAAACCTAAAAGGATCAATTGAAATATTCTCTTGAGAAGGCGAGCCACTCGCAAAAGCTCCCGGTCCCATTTTAGGGGCATCGGGAATATAATAGAAGTGCCGCCAAGCCAACAGTAAAACGATAAGGAGTACGATTTTTTTCATGGTATTGACTCCATCAATAAGTAAGTTCTTTTAACAAAGATAAAGTCCTTAATCGGCATGCTAATAGCCTTCTAAACTGCATCTTTAGTTTGGCAGTCTTTAATAATGCGGAGGCGGAACTTCATCTTCAGGACTTTTGATGCCACCTTGTCCAGCCTCTTGTCTTAACGCTTTGAGATAATCAGATAGCAGCGTCATTTTGTTTTGAAGATTTTGAATCTCCATATGTTGTTGCATAATGGTTTTTTCCATGGCCTCCAAGCTATCTTCTTGAAAGGCCTGGTTCATTTCAAGCGTTTGAATCCTGTCGATTAAATCTTGTCGTGGTTCTTGATGACTTGAGGCTGTTATTGTCTTATTTGAATTCATGTTACGTTAACCATTTAGTACTGTTCGTAGGGTTGCTTGGCATTTCCATAAGGGTGACACGATCTGCTGTCGCAGACGTTAAATGCACAAGACAGCTTCTTAACTCGTCTCTTCTAAAGAAATGGCACTTCCAAGGCTCTTTTGCTTGGCTTCGTTTCAGACGTTGTTGAAGCTGTGATTGAGAGCTTACTTTAACGCCATTAATGGAGATTAACTCATCACCTGCTGACAAACCGGCTTGGTGTGCAGGTCGGTCATGCCAAACATGGGTTATTTTCACCGTTTTTTGTATGGTATCAGATACATTTGCACCGAATTGTAGCTCGACAGAATCATCTTCAGGAGGAATACGTCCGCCAAAATCTGTTAATGAGGTAGGTTGGCGTAAATTAAATTCAATACCGACACCTTTAAATAAGGTCTCAAAGGGCAGATCTTCTGTGCCGTGTAAGTAACGGTCGAAGAAGTCTGTCAAGTCCACTCCTGAAACCTCCGAACAGAGTGCTTCAATTTGACCTTCTTGCAAACCAATAGCCGTTTTACCAAAGTGTTGCCATAAATGCAGTAGAACATCATCCAGTGACTTCTGTCCTTGGGTCTGTTGACGAATCGTTAAGTCTAAACCTAAAGCAATCAGGCTGCCTTTGGTGTAGTAACTGATGATCGCATTTGGCGCATTTTCATCCTGCTGGTAGAATTTCGTCCAAGTTAATAGACTCGATTCAGCCACTGACTGTAGAAAACGCCCAGGCATGCGGTAGACACGTGTCATTTGTTTGCCTAACACATTTAGGTAGGTCTCATTATCGATGAGCCCTGCACGTTTTAAGATTAAGCCATCATAGTAAGAGGTAATGCCTTCAAACCACCATAATTGATTGGTGTAAACGGGTTCACTTAAATCTGCTTTTTGGTAAATTTCAGGTTGAATTCGTTTAACGTTCCAAGTATGAAAATACTCATGGCTGCATAACTCCAAAAACTGCAGATAACCATCTGTTGCCTTTTTCATACCTTTATAGGGTAGGTCATCACGACTGCACATCAAAGCGGTTGAATTTCGATGCTCTAGACCACCATAATCACTGCCGGTCACCATGACTTGAAAAAGGTAACTTTCCATCGGTGCAGGTTCACCGAATAGTTTGATTTCATATTCGCATATCTTAATAAGATCAGTCTTGAGGCGATCTTCGTCCAAGTCAAAAAGTCCAGTTAGTACGACTTTATGTGGGACGCCACAAGCTTTAAAATCAATTTCAGTGTAGGTGCCCAATTCAAAAGGGTGGTCTATTAACGAATCGTAGTTCGGCGCAGAGTAAGTTCCAAAACCGAATTTGTTAACATTCTGAGAGGGTAACCCTGTGGCTATTTTCCAGTGGCTGGCTTTAGTGAATGCCGTGCCAAGCAACTCTAATGAACACGATTTTTGTCGTTGTCCATCGACGGCTAAAAAAACTGAGGTGCCATTAAAGAAGGCATGACTTTCATCAAAATGTGCTCCTCTTACAGATAGATCCCAAGCATAGACTTGATAACGAATGGTGACAGGCTTGCCATTACTCGCAAACTGCCATGTGGACTTTTCAATTAAAAACAGCTCGATTTGCTCTTTTTTGGCATTCATGGCCTTTACATCAATCAGGTGTTTTGAAAAGTCCCTAATCAAATAACTACCTGGAATCCAGTTAGGTAGACGGACTTGTTGCAAAGGCTGAAGTGGCGCCTCAATAGTCAAAGTGACTTCAAATAAGTGTCCCTTGGGATCGATGGGCGTAATGCTGTATTGAATCGCATGATTTTGATTTTCTGGCGGAGAAAGAGTCATGGTCACCTAATTTGTCTATTGGAGTGGTTGAATTATAGTGTGTTTGCTCTTTAAACACAGAATACTTTTGACTTGATTATACAGGGGTTAGCACTGAAAAATACCAGCTTAAAGGGCTTTGAAGTGAGAGGTAATCATTACAAATAACAAGACTGTTTTTCTGAAATAGACTCTGCTAGAGCTCGCGATTGTAATTATGCCTAATGGGAAGGTGTAGACCCATCATGATAGGGATAAAGGCACGCGTAAAATCAGGTAGGGATGTTTTATAAAGCATGCTGAGTATGGCCGATTATGGATTAACGCTCAATATGGCGGTGCAATAAACAGCGCATTACTGCTGGACTGGCCGTGTGCCCATCTTTATCTTGGTTTTGATATTAACCGTTTTATTGACGGCTTGCTTAATCAAGCAAAGTTTGCAAAAAGTGGTTGATTCATCCTGTTAATCTTCAGTAAAATTCACCTAAAAAACCACGACACCGTTTATAATACGGCCTTTATCCTACTTATTAATTAAATGGTGTTCCCTGTGATTCGTACTCGCTTTGCTCCTAGCCCAACGGGCTATCTCCATATTGGTGGTGTTAGAACCGCACTTTATTCTTGGTTACATGCCAAAAAACTAGGTGGGGAGTTCACGTTACGTATTGAAGACACCGATTTAGAACGTTCAACTGAAGAGTCTGTCAATGCCATTCTTGAAGGCATGAGTTGGCTAGGTTTAGATTACGACCAAGGACCTATTTATCAGACGCATCGTTTTGAACGTTATAACGAAGTCATTCAAGATCTATTCAAAAAGAATTTGGCCTATTACTGCTACGCGACACCAGAAGAGTTGGATATCATGCGTGAAGCACAAAAAGCCGCAGGCGAAAAACCTCGTTATGATGGTCGTTACCGTGATTTTACGGGTGAACCACCGGCAGGTGTTAACCCGGTGGTCCGTTTTAAAAACCCGATTGACGGTGTTGTCGTGATTGATGACTTGGTAAAAGGGCAAGTGACCGTTGCTAATAAAGAATTGGATGATTTGGTCCTTGCCCGTTCTGATGGTACGCCAACCTATAATTTAACGGTCGTTGTCGATGATTGGGATATGGGAATGACTCAAGTCATTCGTGGAGACGACCACCTAAATAATACGCCACGCCAAATTAACCTTTATAAAGCGATTGGAGCAGAGGTCCCAGTATTTGCGCATATTCCAATGGTGTTAGGAGAAGATGGCAGTCGATTATCAAAACGTCATGGTGCTGTCAGCGTCTTGCAGTATAAAGAAGAGGGCTTTCTGCCCGAGGCATTATTGAACTATCTAGTTCGATTGGGCTGGTCACATGGCGATCAAGAAATTTTTACTATAGACGAGATGATTGAGTATTTTGACTTGAATAATGTCAATAGCTCGCCTTCTACTTTTGACCACACCAAACTAACCTGGGTGAATGAACAACATATTAAAGTTGCCAGTCCAGAGCATCTTGCACGTTATGTAGCACCTTTTATAGCTCAGCTGGGTTGTGATTTATCACAGGGTCCTGAGTTAGTTGACGTAACTCATTTATTAAGAGATCGCGCTAAAACCTTAATTGAGATGGCCGCTGGGGCAGTATATTTCTATCAGGACTTTGAAGTCTTTGAAGCAGGAGCCGCAAAAAAACATCTTCGTCCTGTAACGGAAGAAGCACTGAGAATGCTTTTGGAGAAATTTGAAGGCCTCACGGACTGGAAAACAGAATCAATTCATGCCGCAATTGATGCAACAGCAGAAACGCTTGAGTTGGGAATGGGAAAGGTAGGGATGCCATTGCGTGTTGCAGTAACGGGTGGAGGGCAATCTCCTGCGATTGACGCCACGGCTGAATTAATTGGTAAACCACGTTGTATTGCCCGTATCAACCTAGCCTTAGACTATATTCAAACAAGAAAAGCTGCGCAATAAGAAAAATCGTCCAAAGTTTGTCAAAGCTTAATATTTGACAAACTTCTTAGTGGAAAATAGAGGGAGCCAGTTTTTTAATGGACTTCCTTTTTTTATTCTTTTTTTTCGAAAGACTAGAAGGTTGAATGGTTATTTTAGGTGTGAGCAGGGGTTTTATGAATGCTCTTAAAGTAAAATTCAATCGCTTAGCGATGTTTTGGGAAGTTTTACAAAAAAGTCACTTCTTTTTGTAAATTAAGGCTTGACGATAAGAGCCAACTCTATATAATACGCCACATCAGCTCGAGGGGCTATAGCTCAGCTGGGAGAGCGCAACACTGGCAGTGTTGAGGTCAGCGGTTCGATCCCGCTTAGCTCCACCAAGTTTGATAACTGTAGTCTCAGCGAAGACCCTCTAGGCCGGGTTGCTAAGTAGCTGATACAACTATTGATTTTTAAGATATGTTTACATAAATTTAAAATCACATTATGTGTGTCCTGTTCGTCTAGTGGCCTAGGACACCGCCCTTTCACGGCGGTAACAGGGGTTCGACTCCCCTACGGGACGCCACAATTTGCGGGAATAGCTCAGCGGTAGAGCACAACCTTGCCAAGGTTGGGGTCGCGAGTTCGATCCTCGTTTCCCGCTCCATATTTAAGTGGGTTGAAAAGAGTACACTAGGCCGTACGTTGACTTTCAATCGACTGTTTGTTGAGATACAAACACAGTAAAACGAGTTGTTTATTCAACCCGTTTTACACATCAGCAAGCTAAAATCCAGCTTAGAGATAAGCTGAATTTTAGCAGCTAGCTTAGTCTTATTTGTTTCTAGTTCAAGTCGGAAGTAGGGCGCATTCGAAAGTATGTGACCGACAACCAATGCCGAAATAGAGTCAAAATGACCAAGAAAGTGCTACCAAAACGTCCTGTTCGTCTAGTGGCCTAGGACACCGCCCTTTCACGGCGGTAACAGGGGTTCGACTCCCCTACGGGACGCCACATTCTAAAACCCGCAACAAGTTTTCTTGTTGCGGGTTTTTTTATGTCCATTGCAAAATGAAAGTTCCTTTTCATCCAGCCTAGTTAAGCTGATGATAAAGATGCTTTAGGATTTAGATACTTAAAAAGTGTGGGTTACTCAAGTCTCTACTCTATACAGTCTCAATAGAGACGGACTCAATATTTTGAATTCTTTCTAACTGATCTAGCAAATCGCCTAATTTTATTTTTAGGTCGAGCTCCAGTGTTAAATCCATTTCCACTGAGCGTTCTTCACTCTCTGTTTTGGTCTGCGAAGAAATTACATTAATATCTAGTTCAGTTAAAACGGCCATGACATCACGTAATAACCCTTTTCTGTCAAAAGCAACAATATGTAAATCGGCTTCGTAAATTGGAGATTCGGCACTTTGTTTGCTCCAAGAAACTTCAATCAAGCGTTGCAACTCTTCATGTGACATATTGAGAATGTTTGCACAGTCACTTTTATGGATGGTGATACCACGGCCTCTGGTGACATAACCAACAATATCCTCTCCAGGTTGTGGCTCACAACAGGGCGCTAAATTCGTTTTAAGGTGCACGGCACCAACAACATATGCAACACTCTCATTGGTTACGTTATGCTCTTCATCACCATTAAAGCCAAAAGATTTCTGGCCGCCATGAGACTGTTGTTTAGGTTTGAGAAAACGCTGTAGCGCATTGGCAATTTGGCGTTCATTTAACCGTCCCTTACCAATGTCTTCATAAAATAGTTCGCTGTCGTCATATTTAAAGCGTGAAATAACCTCAGATACGTTGATAGAATGGGCATGTAACCGTTTGATTTCACGGTTAAAAACTAACTCACCAGCAATAATGTTTTCGGTTCGGTTCTGTTTGTTGAGCCAAGCTCTAACCTTATTGCGTGCACTGCTACTGGTCAAATAACCTAAGTTTGGATTTAACCAGTTACGGCTAGGATGCCCATTTTTAATGGTTAATACTTCAACCTTATCACCGGTCTTTAACGCGGTGCTGAGTGTTTTAATACGTCCGTTTATTTTCGCGCCTCGGCAACGGTGGCCTAATTCAGTATGAATGTTATAAGCGAAATCAAGAGGAGTCGCACCTTGCGCTAAGGTAATGATGTCATTAGTAGGGGTCATAACAAAAATATGCCTACTTTGAAGTTCAGTACTGATCTCTTTAAATATCTCTGGATCATCAGTATTTTCAAGCAGTTGGCGAACATTGGAAATGCTACGTTCTAGCTTTTCATCAAAGCTTTTTCCACCTTCTTTATAGCGCCAATGCGCAGCAACACCATATTCAGAGTTATAGTGCATTTCAGGCGTTCTAATTTGAATCTCAACCGTTCTACCTTCCGGGCCAATAATAACCGTGTGTATTGATTGGTACCCATTATCTTTAGGGGAGGCAATATAGTCATCAAACTCTTTTTTGACATAGCTCCACTGACTATGGATTGCTCCGAGCGCCTCATAACAATCTTTAATTGAATCAACATAAATCCTTACGGCTCTTAAATCATAGAGCTCTTCAATAGGAAGTTCTTTACGCTGCATTTTCTTCCAAATGCTATAGATATGCTTGGGTCTTCCTGAGATATTTGCCTTAACACCGTGCTTCTTGAGTAAATTATTCAAAGTCTCCAGCACTTTTTCAATGTAATTTTCACGTTCATTACGCTTCATTTTCAATTGAGAGGCAATTTCTTTATAGGCCACTGGATGCAAGAATCGAAAGGAAAGGTCTTCTAGCTCCCACTTTAATTGGGCAATGCCTAAACGGTTAGCAAGCGGAGAAAAGATCAACTGCGTTTCTGCAGCAATTTGGTGGCGTACCTGTTCCTCTTCAAACTTCAAGTGGCGTAAACGGGCAACGCGATAAGCAAGCTTGACAATCATAATGCGAATATCAGAAGTCATGGCGAGCAACATTTGACGTAGTCGTTCATTCTGAACGTCATCCGATTGCCTCACAATATCAAATTCTTTGAACTGATTGAGTTTACGGATACCAGAGACCAAGTCCGCTGTCGCTCGACCAAAACGCTCTTCAATCATCTCATCGGTATAAATGTTCTCCAGATTTCCATCACTCACCAGGGTTGCTATTAAGGTCTCTACATCCATATTTATCTTGGCTAGGATTTCCGCTACATCGGCACTGCGAACCACGGTAAGCTCAGGTAAGCTTTGCGCCTCAAGGGCAATCGCGCAGGCGAGTTCGCACCGGTGCAGTTGCTCCGGTGTTAAGCGCTCTGTTTTAAAGAGGCGTAAAAATAGTTCTCTTGCTTGATTCATAGTGCTTTAGTGTTCATATCTAGAGTGATGACGTTATTTAAAATTTTGTTTTTTGATGGGCTATTCTAGCTATTTTTCCGTAGCAAGCCTATTTATTTCAGCCTTACTCTTTACTATCAGGGTATAGATTGTTTGCAAAATAAGCATTAACAGCCCGGTAAGTTGCATAATTCAGGCATAATTAATGTCAAAAGAGGGAGGTGTTTGATTCATTTATTTTAGACATAAAAACCGATTTTAATCGGCTACTTTGTTTACTAATTTGCTTTAGTCGTTGAGTTTAATTGCTCGTAGCATAGGTGGTGTTCTAGTATTAATACGGTTTGACGGAGAGAA
The DNA here is from genome assembly GCF_000381085.1 of Thiomicrorhabdus arctica DSM 13458. Lineage (GTDB taxonomy): Bacteria > Pseudomonadota > Gammaproteobacteria > Thiomicrospirales > Thiomicrospiraceae > Thiomicrorhabdus > Thiomicrorhabdus arctica. Next base: position 635,279 of record NZ_KB905899.1, read on the forward strand.
GTTGATGTAAGCTCCTCTAGAGAGCTTACATCAACTTCTCTAAGCGCTCAATCTCAGCCTGCACGTAGAACTTGATCTTCTTTGCCTCTTTCAGCATATCACGGTTTGATAGCATACTGTAACGATAGCAAGCGCGGAACACTTCCCCAATTTGGCTATTCATATTACGATGGCTAATAAGGTGTTGTAGCTCAGTTGATCCGTTAGGAAGTTTGTAGTGGTTCGCGGTACAGCTATCTAAGGGAACTTTTTTACGATTAACTTCCATATCAGGCGCAGTAATCACTTGCTCCTCTTTGATTTCTTTTTCACGCTTCATTGCCCAAGTCTTCGCAGCAGACTCCTTTGAAAAGGTTTTACTTTCCGAATGAACTAATACACCTTGTTTGCTTATCCTAATCTTAGCCATATATGAGGACGAGCCATCTAGATTTTTTCTTTCGACTATTGTTGCCATAGCACTTCCTTTTACGTTGTCACAACCATTCTAAGTGACATCTTTTGTTGGATTTAAAGTGACACTTAATGTGACAACTATGACTCACTGATGTGACAAACTTTACAAGCCATGTGACAAGAAAGTGACAGTCCAATATTCCTGAATAGTAATGCATAGTGACAAAACAGTAAAGAACAATATATTGCTGAATGTACATGGAAGTATCAAACTAGCGGCCAATAAAAACCTCAAATCTAACCTTAGAAAACCACTGGTGCTTGATTGTTATGCCATCATATTGGAACCAAGTGACAAAAAAGACTTAAATGGCTTAAAATAGTCGAAAATAACTGAAAAAAGTAAAACTAAACGAATGATAAAATCACCAATAGCCCTTGAATCTTATGGTAAATCCAGTGATAACAGTCACTTAAATAGTGCTAATCAATTCAGCGTAGCGCCCATGCTGGATTGGACCAACCGTCATTGTCGCTACTTTCACCGTCAGCTCAGTCAGAATGCTTGGCTCTATTCTGAAATGGTCACGACCGGTGCCATTATTTATGGCAATAATTTAGAGCGCTTTTTAGGGCATGACGAATCTGAAATCCCCGTTGTCTTACAACTAGGCGGCAGTGGGACTAAAGATATGGCCATCTGCGCTAAGCTTGGTGAGGAGTGGGGCTATTCTGAAATAAATTTGAATATCGGCTGTCCTAGCGACCGTGTGCAAAATAATATGATTGGTGCCTGTTTAATGGCGCATCCTGAATTGGTTGCTGAAAATGTGGCGGCGATGAAAGCGGTCGTAGACATACCTGTTACGGTAAAGACTCGTATCGGTATTGATGACCAGGAAGAGTTCGAAACACTTTATCAGTTTATCAATGGCTTAGTGGAGGCAGGGGTGGATGGTGTTATTATTCATGCTCGTAAAGCCTGGCTACAAGGGCTTTCTCCTAAGCAGAATCGTGATGTACCTCCGTTGAACTATGCTTGGGTTCATCAAATTAAGGCCGAATTCCCTCAACTCTCAGTAGCTATTAATGGGGGGATTAAAACCCTTGAACAAGGTCTGGTACATCTAGAGGATTATGAAGGTTTACCCGCAGTTGATGGCTTAATGTTAGGCCGTTCGGCTTATGAACAGTCCTATTTATTAGCGCAAGTGGATCAGCAACTCTATGGCAGTAAGCGGACTATTATTTCACGTGAGCAAGTTTTAGAGAACATGAAACCTTACATAGAAAACCATCTTTCTAATGATGGTAAATTAAACCAGGTCACTCGTCATATGCTAGGCCTGTTCCACGGACTACCAGGTGGTCGAATTTGGCGACGTCACCTTTCTGAACACGCTTTTAAAGCAGGTGCAGGTATCGAGGTCGTTGAGCAGGCTTATCGTTTAGTCGCGGATGAAATCCAAAGAATGGAGGATCAAAAGTGATTTTTTTAGACGTACCATTTCGAGAGAAAGACGAAGCTAAAGCGCTAGGAGCGCGCTGGGATGGTGTGAGTAAAAAATGGTATATTCCGCAAGAACTTTCTGAGCAACCAGAACCCTTTCAGAGATGGCTAACGAACGTAAATACAATCAATACAAATCAGGTTTTAAATCATGATCTTCAGCAAACCCTGACACAAACACAGCACCATATTTATAGTGAAAACAGTCCTTTACAAACGGGTGCACAAGATAATTCGAACCCCAAAAAGACTGAAAAGGGCGCTTTGCTTTCTACGGTATTACGCAAAGTTCAACAAGCCCTTCGCCAAAGCTTCCCAGGTGCGACTTGGGTGGTTGCTGAAATTGCTAATCTGAATAATAGTCGTGGACACCTCTATCTTGAGTTGACTGAAAATAATGAGCAAGGACAATCTATTGCCAGTTGCCGTGCCATGATCTGGCAAAGCCAGGCACAAAGATTGTTACAACGCTTTGAAACGGAGACCGGCAGTCCATTTAGCATCGGCCAAAAAGTATTGCTCTTAACGGAAATTAGTTTTCACGAAAAGTACGGTTTTTCGATGGTGGTGCAGGATATTGATCCAAGCTATACTCTTGGAGAGCTGGAACTGAATCTAAGTAATATTCGAAAACAGCTTATTACTGATGGAATCTATCAGCAAAATAAACAGTTTACGCTTCCTAGTGACTTCTTTAGAGTGGCGGTTATCGCACCGCCTAAAGCCGCAGGCTTGGGTGATTTCCGGGCTGATGCTGATAATCTTCAAGCCGCAGGACTTTGTGATTTCAAATATTTTTACAGTACTTTTCAAGGGGATTCAGTTGAAAATGAAATGCTTTCAGCGATTGAAGCAATTCACGCATTGCATCATAGCCAGGCGTTTGATGCCTTAGTTATTATTCGCGGAGGCGGCGCTAAACTTGACCTAAACATGCTCAATTTATACTCTGTAGCCAAGCAGTTATGCATGGCTCAGCTTCCCGTATTAACGGGGATAGGTCATGAGCGTGACTCAACAATACTGGATGAAATATCTAACCATCGTTTTGATACGCCAAGTAAAGTCATCGCATTTATCCGCCATGAAATATTCCAAAGAGCACAGCAAGCTAAATCAGATTGGCAAAAAATAGAGCACTCTAGCCGTTTAATGGTTCAATATCTAGAGCAAGATTTATCTCAATTAAATCAAGAGATTACCCATAACAGTCAAGGGGCTATCTATCGTTGGAAGCAAGCGATGGAGCCGCTTCAGTTTCAGATTCAGCGGTTGAGCGAAAATCGCATTCAGTCTGCTTTGGTCAGTATTAATGAACTGAGACAAACCATTGATGTTCAACTTAAAAGCAGCCTTAAGATGATTAAGGCTAATCTTGATTTATACCAACATACGACAGAAAAAGAGTCTAAAAGGGTGCTCGAAACTAAGCATCAGCAAATCATTCAATGGATTGCACTGGTATTGAGCTCAGGCCCTAAAACACAGTTGAACCGTGGTTTTAATATCGCCAAGAATGCCATTACGGGTAAGCCTGTTACAACCGCCAACCAGGCACTGAAGACCAAATCCATTCAATTGGAATTCGTTGATGGTAAAGTATTGGCAGAAATTGACCAAGCAACCGGTATTCTAATAGAATGAAAGATTATTCCAGTATTGAGTTTTTATTGTTTAATCAGTCATTATTAGCCGGATAGATGAAGCTAAAATACATAAATAAATTCATAAAAATCGTAGAAAAAGGGCGCCATAATGAGCCAGAAATCCGAAAGCTTTAAAGAGAATTATCAAAAATTACAGAAAATAGCCCAAAAACTATCCGATACTTCAGAAGTGGATATTGACGAACTTGTGCCAATGGTTGATGAAGCAACCAGAGCTTATCAACTTTGCAAGTCGAGAATAGAAGCGGTTGAGACGGCTCTAAATAATCGTTTAGATGCTGAAAAGCCTCTTTCAGCGGAGAAAATAGATGGTTAAAGCGGTTATTTATCACAATTCGAGATGCTCAAAAAGCAGGGATAGCCTAGCGATACTGGAAGAAAAGGGCTTAGAAATTGAAGAAATCCATTATTTGGATACGCCGCCTTCTAAGGAAACTCTGGCTGAATTGTGTCAAATGATGGGCTTGAAGCCACGTGATATTATTCGTAGTGGTGAAACTTTATTCAAAGAGCTTGGATTAAACCAATACGATGTTAAGACAGATGGTGAGTGGCTTGATCTCTTAGTCAGTCATCCGCAGTTGATTGAACGTCCAATTGTTAGAGTAGGTGATGCAGCCATTATCGGACGACCGCCAGAAAATATTTTGAAAATCTGTTAGAAGCTGAAAGTCACAGTTGTGATAAAAATATCATGCCCAATCATGCAGTCACATTTTATTCAATTTGAAGTTTAAAACAAAACAACCAGGCCTGGTTGTTTATGGAAATCCAAAAAGTCTACTCATTATTCTTTGGACTGGCTAAAGCAAAAAATAAAATATACAACCTCCAAGGAACATACATTGTTCTTTTTGGTGCAAACCTTAAAAAGCCTTGTTTAATATCTAGTAAGGCTCATGCGGATTAAATATTCATTTCACTGCATGAAAGTTCAATCCACCGTTCAGTAGACTTTAATTAATGACGTATATTAAAAAGTGGGGCAATAGTTGCTCATGAATGCCATTCCATACAAATACCAATTTAACATAATATATATTATACGAACTTAACATATGGTTTTTTATGAAGAGTTTATTCAATATTACGCCAGATAATCTAGATTTACTTTGAACATGGTTTTATCGTCTTGACGATAACGCTGTTCTCTATCGTATACAAACGTATACAAAGCATTGTCCAAACAGAATATTTAAAAACTGCCTTCTAAGCTTTATTTTTCAAAGACGGAAATTAGATACAAAAAAGGCCGAACCATTCGGTTCAGCCTTTTAGTGTATAAAGATATTTAAAAAACGTTTTAAACAGGATCAAATATATTATTCATATTTGTTAACCTGCAAGCCCAGCATCACCAATGAGCAAAATCGTCATCATTGGAATGGCTGAGACTAATGATAATAGAATTGGCACCCACGCCTTTTCCTCTTTGTTTTTTAAGCCAATAACACCTGAAATAAATGCAACTGGTGCCGCTATCCAGGCAATTGGTGGAAACACAAAGCTGAATAAAATGGCAATCACCCCTGCAACCATCCCCAGTGTAGATGCATTCCCAGGCTGATAAGTTCGTGTATTTCGCATGTCTGTTGGCTCTGAACTGGAGGATTCTATGCGCCCTAAAATAGAGTTGATATCCGAGTCTGTTAATTCAGGTTGCGCCACTTCAAGAGCCGTCATTCCAAGAGTTATTCTTTTCTTCTTATAGAGTAACTTAACCAAATCATCCCAATCTGCATCGTTAGGTAATTGATCAACCAGTGCATGTGCATCTTCTTTAATCGACATAAACCCCTCTCTTTTGTTAAATGTTGAATATTTTTTACTTAAATGAACTGAATACAGTGGCGTTACTTAAAAGCCTTGAATATAAAGACGATCAGAGTAATAAATACGCGCTTGCAAGTGCTTTTAAATTACCTTTCCTGCTTTTTTAGATTATTATATCTATAATAATTTGTTTTACGAATCCAAATTTCCGTTTAAACAAAATTACCCTTATCAGGAGTCGTTTTTAGTATGGCACTAATGCCCGGTCTACAGTTAAATATTGGTCAGCAACTTAAATTGACGCCGCAATTACAGCAGTCAATTAAAATATTGCAATATTCCGCTTTAGAGGTTCAACAAACCATTGAAGCGACACTCGAAACAAACTTTATGCTTGAAATCGATGAAGAACTCTCCCTAGATGATGAGCTTTCATCTGAGCAAAACTCCGATACGCAGAAGGATGCTAAAGAGACAGAGTCCAACTCTACTGAAGAAAAGCCTCTCGATATAAATGAAGCTGACAGCATCTCTGACGAACTTGATATCGATTGTAACTGGGAAGAGGTTTATTCTGACCATACGGTAAGCTCAAACTCCCAATCCGCTGAGGACTACATCGGTGCTGAAACCTATACAGCTTCGGAAAAAACATTGCATGACCATCTACATTGGCAGTCAGACATCTACCCTTGGGATGAAGCTGATGAGGTTTTAGCTTCCTATTTAATTGATGACATCAGTGATGAAGGCTATTTATCAACGGAGCTGTATGAGCTGCTTGAGGAAATCAATCTTAATGAAGAGTCCGACTATAACCTGGACGCATTAACGTCTGTACTCACAATTATTCAGCAATTTGAGCCGACCGGTGTTGGCGCTAGAAGCATTCAAGAGTCTCTTTTATTACAGTTAGCAAATATGCCAAACAACCCTTTTGTGGTGACGGCTGCTCAGCTGATTACAGATAATTTTGACTGGCTCTCTTTTCATGACAGTAAACGCATTAAAAAACTTTACGGCCTAGACGATGAACAACTTAATCAACTGTTTAGATTAATCCAGTCTTTAAACCCCCGCCCAGGTCGAGACTTTTCATCGACACAATCTGAAATCATCATTCCGGACTTACGCATCAAGCGTTCTAAACAAGGTTGGTTGGTTGAGTTGAATGCAAAGGCTTTTCCTCGCCTTGCAGTAAACTCTACTTATATTGATTTGGCGAATACTCTGGACAGTAGTGAGCAGTCTAAGAAAATTAAAGAACAGTTGATTGAGGCTAAAGGTTTGATTAAAAGCATTCATAGTCGAGGTGAAACCCTACTTCGCGTCGGTCGGTTCATCGTTGAAAAGCAGCATCTTTTCTTTGAAGAAGGTGAGCAAGCCATGCAACCTCTTGTTTTACGCGAAGTGGCTGAAAATCTAGAGCTGCATGAATCCACAATCTCTAGAGCAACGAGTCAAAAATACATGCAAACGCCGCGTGGCACTTATGAATTAAAGTACTTTTTTTCGACAGGTGTGAGTCAATATGGCAGTGCAGACCAATCGGCAACGGCAATCAAAGCACATATTAAAGGTCTCGTAGATCAAGAAAATGCCAAAAAGCCCTTAAGTGATAATAAACTTATGGCACTGTTAGAAGAAAAAGAGATTTCTGTTGCCCGTAGAACCATTGCTAAGTATCGGGAGGCACTAAACATCCCCTCTTCCAGTGAACGTAAGAAACGTAACCAATTCAAGATGTAGAATTGCTTGCCCTTCACATTACTCTTATAATACGCAGATTAATAAATAAAATTTTAGCGAAGGTTAATGGATATGAATCGAATAAATATTGAACAAATACAAGTTGCCGCTCAGCAAAAATGGGAACATCAAGCGCAAGTAAAAGAATACATGTCGGCTGTTAACCCATCGATGCCTAAAATTGATGTCGTTGACTATCCAAGTAGCTTACACGAAGGTGGCGATACCCGCATTATTCCGTTTGATTTGTCTACAACCCTAGAAACACCCTATCCAGCGACCTCTCCTAACTTAATGGCGAATTATCTGCATATTTGCGAAGGTGATACCCTAAAAACAGATGTTTCTGCGACGTCTCAAATGTTTTACATCATTCGTGGCCATGGTCGTACACAGATGGAAAACGGAACCATTGAGTGGAAACAAGGGGATTTATTCACCTTGCCTGCCATTCCAGATGCACTGCATTCCGCTAGCTCGGATGTCGCTATTTATTGGGTGCATGATGCACCTCTTTTAAAATATTTAGGGGTTGGACCAACGGTTCAGCGTTTTGAACCCGTTTTATATACCCATGAACGCTTAACGCAGGAATTAAACTCTATTCGTGAGGTTGCTGCTGGCAAAAATCGTACTGGCTTCTTACTGGCACATCCAAATTTTCCACAGACGCTGACATTAACTCATACTTTATGGGCGCTTTATAATGTATTACCTGCTGGTGTTGTTCAAAAAGCGCACCGTCATAATTCAATTGCATTGGATTTCTGCGTCTCAGCAGGCCCAGATACTTATACGATGATCGGTAAGGATATTGATGAAAATGGCAATATAATCAATCCAATTAAAGCGATGTGGACTCCGGGTGCAACTTTCATTACACCACCCGGTTGGTGGCATTCTCACCATAATGATTCTAATGAAGATGCCATTGTATTACCGATACAGGATGCTGGCCTTATTATGAATATGCAAGTTTTAGATTTTCAGCTTATTAGTTAACAACTGATCCCTTTTATCTTGTTACGGAAAACGGAGTTTTATGCAAAATACAGATTATCGAATCGCCGTTATTGAAGACGATCCAATTCAATTAGAAAACCTTGTCACAGCACTTGAGCAACAAGGGTTTATGGTCGATTCTTTTGATAATCGCCAAAGTGCAGAAGAGAGCTTTGCTGCAGGCCTGCCTAATTTAGTGATTTCAGATATCATTCTTGGATCTGAGGTCGATGGTGGGTTTGATTTAGCAAAACACCTTCTCGGTTACAACCAACCTATTCCAATCATCTTTCTCTCTGAAAGACAGTCTGAATTCGATATATATACTGGACATACTCTTGGTGCGATTGATTACCTACCAAAACCAATTAGTTTAAATATGCTGATTGTTAAGGTTAAAAATCTGCTTAGAATTACAGGGAATACCAACACAAGCAATGCTGATGAAGAAACTTCAAAAATCCCCAACTTAGCTTTGGTTCAAGATCAATTCAAGGCATATTGGTTTGAAAAACCTTTAGATCTGACGGCCACTGAATTTGAAATGCTCAAGCAGTTTGCCGTTGCTGGTGAATCGAGTGTTGTTTCGTATGATGCTTTGCAAGCTTCGACACAGGGCGTGGTGGAACGAAACACCATTAACACACATATTTGTCGTATTCGAAATGCTTTTAAAAAAATTACACCTGAATTTAATTCAATTCATAATGAATATGGTCGTGGTTATAGCTGGCAGAAGGATGTTTAGTATTTTTTAATGGCTTTTGAAGTCAATGCATTAAACCCTTTAAAAAACACTACGACACGTTAACATTCGTCAGTTCATTCACCTCAAAGAGAGGTTAACTTTTGTCATTCAACATTAAGCTCATCGGCCTAAGACTTTCTATTCGAACAAGATTTTTTGTCTTGTTGCTACTTCTTACGATCCTTCCCTTTTTGGCCTATCGATTTGCGATTGATTTACATCGTATTATGCTGAATAACCAGGCAATCGTTCAACAGCAAACCGTTGAAAATTTAGCGCTTATTTTGGAGAATCGCACCGACTTATGGGCATTACAAATTCAATCAGGAACACCGACTCGACTCTCTCACTTAAATTTAGCTAACTCTGTACTTTGGGTGGTCAATGAACGAGGCCAAACGACCTATGTCGTGGGTCAGCTTCCACAAGAAAGTAGTCATGAAAAAACGGACCTGTTTACGGCTGTCGGTAAAAGCCTGATTAAAACGCTGGCTACTTTTCTACCCTACTCGCTCCCCTATCCTTACCCTCAGAGTGAAATGCCTGAACGCAATCTTATCAACCAATCACTTAAAGGTTCAACCATTCAGCAATATCGGATGGATAAAAGCCAACAACCGGTGTCACTCATGTCGGCGACCCCTTTAATGGTGAAAGAGCAAATTATTGGTGCATTGATACTTGAACAGCGTATGGAAACTCTTTTCAGCAAAAGCCTGAATTATTTTTATCGACTCATTGGAATTGGGGCCGCTATTTTCCTCATTGTTATTATTGGGGCGATTATACATACTGCCTCATTATCCAATAGAATCATGCGCTTAGATAACGATGTAAAAAAGACTTTTAATGCTCAAGGGCGCTTAACAGATTTGGGTTTTCCTGACAAAATCAACCGATTCTACCAAGATGAACTTTCTGACTTAAGGCATCATATCCATGAAATGCTCAAACAGTTGGGGGCCTATGAGCGTTACCTAAAGCAGTTGCCAAAAACATTACGGCATGAATTACACAATCCTTTAAACCGCCTAGCGATGTCGTTAAGCCTCTTAGAGAAAGAGACTCAACACACACAATTGGATTATGCTCAGCACGCTGTCGCGCAGTTAAAACAGATTATTGCATCCCTTTCAGAAGCAACAAGTATAGAGGATAGTCTCAATCTTCAAGCACCAGAAGCATTTCCGATTGGCAAAATGCTTAATCACTATATGAAAAATAATATTGATCTGCACCCTGATTGGAATTTGGCGTTTAAGAATAGTGTTCCTGAAACCACCTTGATTTTGGGAGATGGGTTTATGCTCGAACAGATGTTGGATAAATTATTAAGTAATGCCAAAGATTTTTCGGATGGCAATATGCCTATTACCGTACAAGCTCAAGTTAAATCTCAGAAAGTTAAGATAATGGTTGAGAACTCAGGTCGACATTTGCCTGCTGGTCATGAACAACAAATTTTCGATGGTATGACGTCTATCAGGCATCTAAATCAAGATGAACAAACACATCTAGGCCTGGGCTTATACATTGTCAAACTCATAACCGACTTCCATCGAGGAAAGGCTTACGCAGAAAACTTTGAAGAGTATCAAGGACGAGAATTGCAAGGAGTACGCTTTATTGTTGAACTGCCCATTCTGAAATCAGAAATTTAAGCACGTTATGTCCAAAATCTTAACGCGGCTTATGATATGCATTTTGGTATATTGAGCCATTCAAGCATTTCTTATTAAATATTGATTTTTACTTTAAAGGCGAGGTAAAGGAGGTGTTGATTTAAAGAGAAAAGGATTGGCAGTGCCATACAATGGTGAGGTTTAAGTTTGTCATCGTTATGCTAGAGTTAATTTCTTGGCATTATGAACATAATGAGTTCAACCTCCTCCCTTTTATTTAACGCGTGCCGTTATATTCTTCACTTTGCGGACCCATGGGGAAATACCAAATTCCATTTTATACTGTTGAGCAAATTTATCTGCCGTTTTACGACTCTTAAAAGAGCCTGTCAGCAAAATATAGTTAGTCGTTTGGTTCCTCGTCTGTGGAATAATTCTAACATCGGTCAGATTTTTTTTGCGGACAACAGCTTCAACGGATGGCTGGTCAGGCATGCTTGCTAACTGTAAAGTATAATTGAGAGCAGGTTCATTCATTAACCACTTTACGTCAGCAGTATAGTTCTCAATAGGTGCGCTTGCCTCCTGGGGAGCCACCGGTGCTTTAATGGATTGAACAGACTGAACCTGTGGCTGAGTAATAACGGGGGACTGGGTTTCTATCACACTGGGTTCTGCTATTGTCATGGCTACTGAAGGCTCTTTTTCAGTGGCGGGTTGCATATCTTCGCCCACAGAACTTATCTCTGAAAAGGGTTCTTTTCCGGATGACAAGAAGTTAATAATCGTTTGTAGCTTTTGATCAATTTTCTGTTCAAGTTGCTTAAGTTTTTCATCTAAAACGGCTTCAGTAATGATTTTATTAGAGTCCACCGATACATCAGCTTGTTGAGCGACTTGTGATGTACTGTTGAGTGCCGAGTTTGAACCTATTGTGCTATTTGTTGTTACTGATTTTTTGAGCGCTGTCTGTAAAGCAAGAACCTGCGCTTCTAATGCAAAGACTTTATCTTCTAATGAAATGAACAATTCTGGCTTACCACCCGATGAGGTCGATTTCTGTAAAGCATCCATATCAATCTGTAGTTGATTCATTTTATTGGTATTGTGCTGATTGGACTCTAAGACACTTTGTAACTCTTTATGCACACTGGTGTAAGCGATATAGAGCACTCCTAATAAAGTGAGCAGTAAAGAGAGCATAATAATGACACCAAAGAAGGATGCTTTGTTTTTAGCCGGTTTCATCACTTGTGTTGAGTAACTTGAACGAGTTTCACTATTTTTCATGTCTTGCGTTTCCTTTACGGGTTCTGATGTTGGCATCACCTCTTCGGCCGCCTTTAACCAATCTTTCAAAGAGTGATTTTCTCCAGCGCTCATTTTACTAGAAGAAATACTTTGAGCTTTGCTCTCAATTTCTTCCAATATTTTGGCTCTTTCTGATTCAAGTTCCGAAATTGTTAATGACATATTTTTAGACAAACCCTAAGTCAAAATTAAAATTTATTGTAAAATGCTTTAGATTAAAAAGATACTGAAAACATAACTCTTTGGAGAGATAAATATGCCTGATATGGAAAGCGTTGGATCTGCTCTACTCATTACCTTTGGATTGCTTGCAATATCCATTATTGTTGTCAGCCTATCAATGTGGTGGCTGTATCGTTTCTTTAAAAATAAAGAAGACTAAATTTCTAGCGAATCACTCTTAAGTCGTTAAAAATGACCATTAGAGTCTTCATAAAAATACGACCATTTTCTCAAAATTGAGAGTTTGATAATCTAGACATTGAACTCTCCATCCACATAACACCAATGTCCTTGTCCATCCCGTATAAAATAACTTTTTTCTTGTAATGTTGCACGGTCCAATCCCACTTGATAAGATGCCGTAAAGCTCACCCACCCCTGCTGGTCTTTAAGTCGACCTTTTTTGCAACGACCAATGATTAACGACTTCCAAGTCAATCCATTATCAAACTCAAACTCACCAGGCCTGGTTGAAATATCCCATGTTTCCAGCAAGTAGTTTTTTAAGTGCAAAGCGTAAGCCGTGTAGCGCGACCGCATCAACTGCTCTGCCGTTTCTGGATAGGTTTTTCGGGTATGAAAAGCAAGGCAGCAAGATTCATAGTTTTGACCGGAGCCACATAAACAGAGAGCATCATTAGCATTTTTAGACAAAATGGACATGATAGATCTTCTTCAAACGTAATGATAATAAGATTGCAGCCAGCAATAATCCTAGGATAATGCCTAGCCAAAAACCTTGAACCCCCATCGGCTCAACAATCCAATCCTTAAAGGCGAATACATAACCCAGCCCAATACCCACTCCCCAGTAGGTTACAAATGTCACAAACATTGTTACCTGAGTATCATGAAAGCCTCTTAAAGCACCAGCAGAGGTGACCTGTATGGCATCAAAAACCTGATAGATGGCCGCAAAAATAAGCAATGAACTTGCGATAACAATAACGGAAGTATCATCAGTGTATAGCCCCACAATCTCTAACCGGAAGAAGTAACTTATAAATGCCAATAAGAAACCAATCAACAATGCAAACGTAAAACCGATGATTAGGCTGATACGAATCTGGTCACGGTTATTTCTACCGAAACCGTTGCCTACTCTGACCGTTAATGCCATCGCCAGGCTTAACGGCACCATAAAGGCCATAGATGTGAAACTTAAAGCGATTTGATTGCCCGCAATGACTTCTGCCCCTAATGGAGCGATAAATAGAACAATCATACTGAATAGACTGACTTCAAATAATATCGCTAATGTATTAGGAACCCCAAGAGCAAGTATTGGTTTGATGCCTAATGCCCAACTAGGGCGTAATGGAATGCGCAAGGCAATGACTGGCCAGCAAAAAGGTCTGGTCAACCTGGCGTTAAAAACATAGAGAATTCCTGCTAAAAGCATTACCCACATAACAATCGTACTAGCTATACCACAACCAGCAGCGCCTAAAGGTTCAATAGGCCCCATTCCATAGATAAAAAGGGTATTTAACGGCACATTTAAGAACAGAGCAAAAAAACTAATCCACATCGTAGGGAGTGTCGTACCTAACCCCTCCCAAAAAAAACGAAGAGCCTGATAGAGTGCGATAGCAGGCAAACCAAATGCAATATAGAATAAATAATCTTGAGTCAAATGGTAAATAGAATGGTTTAAATCCAATAAATTTAAGACCCATTCAAGATTCATTAAAACCCATAAGCTAACAAAGCCAAGGGGCAAAGCCAGCCAGAGACCTTGATATAGGAATCCAGTGATTTTATTGACCTGATTCTGACCATTTGCTTTAGCGACTAAAGGTGTAATCGCGAGCAGTATTCCTGTCGAAAACATAAAAACAGGCAACATGATGCTTGATCCAAGACCAATGGCAGCCAAATCATTGGTGCCAACCCAACCTGACATCAAGGTATCTATCACCCCTAAACCAGTGAGCGCCCACTGCGCTAATAGAATAGGCATGGCTAATTTTAATAAAAGCGATGTTTCAGTCTTAAGCTCAGACAATCTATTATTTTTCATAGAGATACATGAATGGCTTGATTGTCACTTGATTTCATCGAGTGCTTTTTTGTTGGCTTTTGAAGGGTCTGATTCTAAAGAAGCCTCATCCTTTGCCCAATACTCAGAACCATGCCTCTCTTCCAAAGTTTGGATATGATCTTCTTCAACTTGCTCTTGTAATGCATTTTCCTCTGGTTCTGTGGGCATAATGAATTTTGGTAAAGCAAAAATAATCAGTATCTTACAGGTCCAGTAAATGGTGGCATAAACAACGACAGCCATCATTAATACTAAAGGTAAGCCGAATACTAAATCAACAATTAAAGCATCACCGCTCATGACCATATTGACCAATGATTTCTCAATAATAGTGAAATACAACCACCCTATCACGCCAGAAAGACTTAATAAAATGACATAGCGATTCAAACTAGGGTGAATATGTGAATTTCTAAATAAGCAAAACATAATTTTTTCTCTAAATAAATTTATTGAGTATGGTGTACTAATATTTTTGACGGTTTAATTGAAATCAAATACATTAAATCGTATAAAGAAGTCACCAAAAAAGACAAACCGAGTAGTCAAACCACAAGTTTCTGAAAAAATAGCCATTGCAGTGCAATATAGGTACTGGCCACATTAAATTCCGCATTTAACAACCTGCGCTTCGCTTCTGTAAAAGAGAGCTTGATGACTCGAATATCCTCATGATCATTCGCTACCCCAGCAAACTCACTGACTTCACTTGCACAAATATCAGCGGCATATAAGTGCAAAATTTCATCACAGCCTCCTGGACTCGGATAGAATTGGCAAACATATTCCAATTCTGAAACATCAATGCCGGCCTCTTCACGGGACTCTCGCACGCCTGCATCAATAGCGGTTTCACCTAGATCTATCATGCCCGCCACAGGTTCAATTAACCAGGCCTGTTCAGGTTTATTCAACTGTTGGGCGTGTTGTAAAGCACCAGGACGACACTGTTCAACGAATACAATTTGGTTTAACGTTGAATCATAAAGTAAGACGACTACCGCTTCTCCACGACAAAACAACTCCCGCTTAATTTCTGGTGAGCAACCACCTTGATATAAAGAGTGCTTAAAAAGTAAAGACTGAACTTTGAAAAACCCCTGAAACTCAGTCGCAATGGATCTGATATCAATCTTTTTTTCGGGTGTCACACGCATTGTCATCTGGCTATTGCTTTGCTCAACATTTGATGACATACACACTCCTACTGTATTTCTATCATCGGAACACGTTGTGTAATCCCGCACAATAGTTCATAACTAATCGTTCCAGCCCATTGCGCGACTTCATCGACACTTAAAGAGTCGCCCCAAAGTTCAGCCATACTCCCGACTTCGATTAAATCAATATAATCTGTTATATCGACCGTAATCATATCCATTGAAACTCTCCCAACCAAAGGCACTCGATAGCCATTGACTAAAACAGGAGTGCCTGAAGGGGCATGCCTTGGATACCCATCTCCATACCCAATTGCAATCACAGCAATGACTGAATCACGCTGGGCTGTCCAGCTATTACCATAACCAACGGATTCGCCCGCATTGATCTTCTTAATAGCAATGACGTTGGATTCTAGCTTCATCACCGCTTTAAGTTTTAATGTTGAATTTTGTAATTGTCCTGAACCGTACAACATGATACCGGGACGTATCCAATCGAAACCTTTACTAGAGAAGTGCTGAACGCCTGAAGAGTTGAGCAAGCTTCTGGGCAAGTTATAATCAGAACTGACTTGTTCAAAAGTCATGACTTGGTGCTGGGTAAAGTTGAGAGCAGCGAGAGTATCCTCATCCGCGGACGCCAAGTGTGACATTAAATGTAAGTGAAAGTCACTTGAACTCGCCTTTAGTTTGTTAATAATAGAATCAATTTCATCAGGATGAAAGCCTAAACGATGCATTCCAGTGTCTATTTTAATCCACACATTAATCCTAAATGGGGCTGAAAATTCAAGCAACCACTCTAGTTGGTAGTGAGAATGGACAACTAAATCAAGATGATTTTGAATGACTAAAGGTAATTCAACCTTGGAAAAAAGGCCTTCGAGTAATAAGATACGGTGTAAAAAACCCTTTTGACGTAAAATCAACGCTTCGTCAATGGAAGCAACGCCAAACCCATCCGCATGGCTTAATTGTTGAGCGACTCGACTGATCCCATGCCCATAACCATTCGCTTTGATGACGGCCAGCACTTTGCTATTGGGAGCAAGCTTTTTAGCGACCGCCAGGTTATGACCTAATGCGGGTAAATTAAGATAAGCCTTCGCAGGACGGTAAAGCACTTATAAACCTGCTTCAGGTGTCAATTTTAAACTAAAAAAGCAGCAAATTATCATAAACGTTTTAACCATTAATACCTTAATAATGTCCATCGGCCACGGCAAAAGCCGCATGATTCTCAAAACGTGTATATTCACCGATAAAGGTAAGTCTGACCGTCCCTAAAGAACCATTACGGTGCTTACCGATAATGATTTCCGCAGTGCCTTTGTCTTCAGTTTCTGGGTTGTAAACCTCATCGCGATAAATGAATACGATGATATCTGCATCCTGCTCAATCGCACCTGATTCACGTAAATCTGACATAATGGGGCGCTTGTTTGGACGCTGCTCTAAACTTCGGTTTAACTGAGAGAGTGCAATCACTGGAATATTAAGTTCCTTTGCTAGCGCCTTGAGACCACGTGATATTTCTGAGATCTCATTGACTCGGTTTTCAGCATTCGCCGAGCCACGCATTAACTGTATATAGTCGATTACAATGAGACCCAAGCCCGTTACCTTCGTTTCAGGCTCAGCATGCCCTGCTTCAAGTGCTTCTTTTAACTGCTGTTCGCGTATGTCTTTATCAATCCTACGGGCACGAGCTCTTAATTCTGTAATCATAAGAGCGGGAGTATCATCAATAAAGACTTTAGCTTGAGATAGAAGGTTAATGGCTTTATTAAGCTTAGGCCAATCATCTTGAGCTAACTTTCCTGTTCGCATTCTACCCGCATCAATACGACCTATCGAGCTAATCATACGCATTGCAAGAGACTCTCCCGGCATCTCCATACTGAAGACAGCAACGGGCGTATTATTTTTGGTGGCTATATTCTCTGCAAGGTTCATTGAAAAAGTGGTTTTACCCATTGAAGGTCGACCGGCAACAATAATTAAATCCGCTTTTTGTAAGCCCGCGGTAATCTCATCAAATTCCGTTAAGTGCGTCTCTTGACCAGTGATCGTGCCTTCAGAGTTAAACAATTCATCTATTTTGTTAATGGCTGCTTCTAATAAAACATCCATCGATTTGTACTGGCGCTCTTTACCTTCACCATGTTCAGCAATTGAATTAATCTTAGCTTCGGCAATATCGAGAATCTCTCGAACATCACGACCCTGTGGAAAATAAGCGGTTTCAGAAACTTCATTACTGGCTTGAATTAAACCTCTTAAAATCCCTTTATCTCTGACTAACTGCGAGTAATATAAAATATTAGCGGACCCTGGCGTGTTTTTAACCAGTTCAGCAAGATACGTTCGTTCACCTGCAAGCTCTAGCTGACCTACTGAGTCGAGATACGCGACACAAGCGACTAAATCAAAAGGTTTGTTATGGCGGCTTAAAGCCGTCAAGGCAGAATAAATTGCTTGGTGTTGTTTAGTATAAAAGTCATTTTCATTGACGACAGCACTTACGTCATCATAAGCACTATTAGACAGCATCAAGCCACCCAAGACCGATTGTTCTGCCTCAATGGAGTGCGGAGGGACTTTAAATAACTCTTCTGATTTAACTAACTTGGCGGATTTGTGATTCATAGACTAACAGTATGTTTTTAACTCAAAAATGAAGAGTCATTATACCGTCAAGCATGCTTAGATGACTTTAAATATTCAAGTCATTTTCATGAAAATACATCGGGTATTTAAAAGAGGACACAAGAGCCAAGCTCTATGCAATAGAAGTAGTTTTTAGAAACTCAATATTTTATTCTTAAACAAAAAAAGCGAAGCCATTCTAAGAATGAACCTCGCTTTTTTAAACAACCGAGAGAACATTACTCTGCGATTGGTTTGATCTCAACTGTAATTGAAGCAACCACATCGGAATGTAGTTGAATATCAATTTCATAAGTACCGATATGACGCAGTACACCTTCAGGCATACAGACATCACGGCGCTCAACTTCGAAACCAGAAGCCTTAATGGCATCAGTAATATCTTGAGTACCAACAGAACCGAATAACTTACCTTCGTCTCCACAAGTTGCTTCAATCGTGACCACTTGACCATTTAAGTTTTCGTAAACACCTTGTGCTACGGCTAATTCAGCAGCTGCCGCTTTTTCAAGCTCAGCGCGGATTTCAGCAAATGCTGCAACGTTTTCTTTAGTTGCTGCTTTTGCTTTACCTTGTGGAATCAAAAAGTTACGAGCATAACCAGACTTAACTGATACTTCATCGCCTAAAGACCCTAGGTTTTGTACTTTTTCAAGCAGAATAACATTCATAGCTTAAACCTCTATAATTCTTCTTTTTCCCAACGGTTTCGAAAGTCTACCCAAGTATCTACTAAACCGATGGTTGCTAATATCAACATCGTTTGAGGAAATAAAAATAACAGGAGATAAAGCCCCACTAACCAAGCCGTGTGTAACTGCTTAATTGAGACGGTTTGATGTGCAATAGCAATGCCTTGAAACATCAAACCGACAATGACAATACCGGATAAATCATAAACCAAGCCAGCTGACTGACCTGATACCAAACCTAAAATAGCTAGTAAAACTGCTACATAAGCTGTTGATTTAGGAAGTCTTAGTTGATAGAAATCAGCTTTAAACTGCCCTGGATTGTATAACTCACTTTGCCACCAGCGCCCCACTGTTAAGATTGAAAACCAAAGTATCACAGCAAAAACTGCTAATAACATGGTGACCATCTTAGTCATTTCAGC
This sequence comes from Thiomicrorhabdus arctica DSM 13458, assembly GCF_000381085.1. Taxonomy (GTDB): domain Bacteria; phylum Pseudomonadota; class Gammaproteobacteria; order Thiomicrospirales; family Thiomicrospiraceae; genus Thiomicrorhabdus; species Thiomicrorhabdus arctica. The sequence goes on from NZ_KB905899.1 coordinate 654,273, forward strand.
GACTATGTCCGATTGATAAACAATCTCTGCAGTCTCTAAAATTGGAGCGACATGTTGGTTAAATAAAGCTAACCACCATTCCGCTGGATTAGGGATCATTAGATGAAACCCTAGGATACCTAACCCAGTCATAATCATTGCTGCTTGAAGTGCTGATGCTAATGAATCTGTTTGTCGTAAGACAACACTCATTAACCATACGGGCAACATATACTCTAAAACTGAAATAATCGCAGGCCAATAAGCACCAGAAATTACAACCGTCAATAACACATGACTCGTAACACCCCAAACAAGGGTTTTAAAGCCTTCTGCAACCGAAACTCTCAAGGTCACTAAGGCAATAATTGCACCTACAAATATACCAAGTGGTGCAACCCATACACTGAGTGCGGCGAATAGACAAGTCGCGATGATTGCCTGCGAAGGGCCTTTCATGGAGTATTTGGCTATTGCTAACATTCAGTACCTGTTAAATTTAACTAATCTTCAAATTTCTATTTATGTTGATCAGTGTATGGCAATAAAGCAATATAACGCGCACGTTTGATTGCAGTCGCCAATTGACGCTGATACCTAGCGCTTGTTCCTGTAATACGGCTAGGAACAATTTTTCCTGTTTCCGTAATATAGGCTCTCAAAGTATCTAGGTCTTTATAGTCAATTTGTTTTACGCCATCAGCGGTAAAACGACAAAATTTCTTTCTTCCAAATCCTCTAGACATTCTTCTCTCCTTGTCCGCGGGAATCATTTGAGCGAGTGTCTGGGCGTGCATCTTGACGTGTATCACGACGCTTATCAAACTTCTCATCTTTCTTGCTAAGCACGACTGAAGGCTCAGTGATAGCTGTTTTTTGCTTAACGATGATGCTACGTAAAACCGCATCATTGTAAAAGAAAGCATTCTCTAATTCATCAAGTGCTGCTTGGTTACATTCGATATTCATCATAATGTAATGGGCTTTGTGTACCTTATTGATAAGGTACGCAAGTTGACGGCGACCCCAGTCTTCTAAACGGTGAATTGAACCACCAGACTGTTCGATAAGGGCGCGGTAACGCTCTAGCATTGCAGGAACCTGTTCAGATTGATCAGGGTGCACTAGAAATACGACTTCATAATGACGCATTCATTCTCTCCTTATGGATAATAAAAAGTTTCCTGACACTCTCGCAAGAGTACAGTGAAACAAGGAATTTTCAGACACACTGCCTGAAAAGCGCGAATTATAAACGATATTGATAGTGGTTACAAGGCCTTATCTCGGCAACTCCCAACAACAAATCTAGACAAGGCTATCATTCACCTCTTTAAGAACTTGCAGAGGAAATCTCGATTGTGTAATTGGACGACCGATCACAAGATAACTTGAACCCGCATCTATAGCCTGTCGAGGTGTCATAATGCGTTTTTGATCATTGTTATCACTTCCATTTGGGCGTATACCAGGCGTCACTAAGCAGAAATCAGGCCCTAGCCTCCTACGTAACAGCTTTGCTTCTTGTGCTGAGCAGACTACCCCATCCAGGCCTGAAGACTGAGCGAGTTGAGCTAATCTAAGCACGTTATCCTTAGGTGAGCCTTGTAGACCGATCTCAACCAAGTCCAATTGTTCCATGCTCGTTAATACCGTCACGGCAATCAGCAGAGGGCGTTCCTCAAACTCATCTAAGGCCTCCCTAGCCGCTTGCATCATCTTACGCCCCCCTAAAGCGTGCACATTCACCATCCAAACGCCCAAACGTGCTGCAGCCTTAACGGCCTTGGCAACTGTATTTGGAATATCATGATATTTCAGGTCTAAAAATACATCGAAGCCTCTGGATATTAAAGTGGCAACAAAACTAGGCCCCGCAACGGCAAACAACTCTTTACCGACTTTTAAGCGACACTCTTTCGGGTTTAAGCCATCCACAAAATTCAATGCAGATATTTCATCCGCAAAATCTAATGCAACCAAGACCTTAGGATCGACTAAATGAATTAATGATGGGTTATTCTGTAACTTTTCTTGACTCATGAAAGACTCTACTTTTCCAATTTTAACAAGGCGTTATCGGACTCTTTTAAAGCCCTATTAACATTTACTTGCTCTTTTTTAAGTTGAATTAATTGACTGGATTGTTTTTGGTTAACCTTAACCTGCTTACGTAAGCGCCATTTAAGTTGTGCGACCTGCACAAGCATAACGCTAGCCCCCAGAAGGACACCTAAAATAAGCATCGCAGCCAATACAAGACTCAAAGGTAAGGTAGGCCTAATCAAGAAAAGATCTAGTGTGACGGGTGCTGGATTGAGTACACCTAAAACCATGCCTATCGCAAGAATAAATAAGGTTACTGTAAACGAAATGAGTTTAAACATAATCAATCTCTCCATGATAAGAATAGATGGATTATAGAGGAATAAAAAAAAAGGGGCTACATAAGTAGCCCCTTTTTTAGGATTAAACTAGAATATCCGTTGTCTCTTTAGAGGAGTCAACGCGTTCTCTTAGAGATTTACCTGGCTTAAAGTGCGGAACGCGCTTATCAGATAACTCGACCGTTTCCCCCGTTTTGGGGTTACGACCTACTCTAGCTTTTCTATGATGAAGACTAAAACTCCCAAAGCCACGAATTTCAATTCGCTCACCTTCGGATAATGTATCAATCATAGAATCCACGATTTGATTCACCGCAATCTCAACATCTTTTTGAGAAAATTGAGTTTGTTTTCTTGCGATGAACTCGATGATTTCTGACTTAGTCATTTGATCATTCTCTTAATAATCTCTAAAAAAAGAGAGTGTTAATTAAAACTAGCACCGTGGTGCTAATAAGATCAAAGAGTGACTCATATTTTACTGCATGAGCCACAAGTAAGTAACGGCTTGCTACTTACTCTCAGATTACATCTTATCCTTGAAAAGGTCACCGAATGTGGTGCCCGCAGTCGCGATAGTTTGTTGCTCAGAATAACCTTTAACAGCTTGAGCTTCTTCATGCGCTTCTTTTGCTTTCATAGAAAGTGAAACTGAACGATTCTTACGGTCGATATTTGTAATTTTAGCAACGACCTTATCACCTTCTTTAAGAACGCTTGAAGCATCACGAGTGTCTTCGACTAGCTCTGAAGCGCGAAGATAACCTTCAACTTCTGGACCTAGATCGATAACCGCACCACGCTCATCAACAGACTTAACGACACCTTCAACATCAGCGCCTTTACCATTGTCAGCAACAAACTGACCGAATGGGTCTTGCTCTAACTGCTTAAGACCCAATGAGATACGCTCACGATCAGGATCAATCGATAGAATAACCGTTTCTAACTCATCGCCTTTCTTGAAGTCGCGAATGGCATCTTCACCCGTTTGCTTCCAAGAAATATCCGTAAGGTGAACAAGACCATCAATTCCACCTTCTAGACCGATAAAGATACCGAAGTCAGTGATTGATTTAATAACACCAGAGATCTTATCGCCTTTCGCATGAACCGCTGAGAAACCTTCCCAAGGATTGATTGCACATTGCTTAATAGACAATGAAATACGACGACGCTCTTGATCAACATCAAGAATCTTAACGTTAACCTCTTGACCAAGGTGAACGACTTTAGATGGATGAATATTACGGTTAGTCCAATCCAATTCTGAAGTGTGAACAAGCCCTTCAATCCCTTCTTCGATTTCAATGAAAGCACCGTAGTCAGTAATGTTTGCAACTTTACCAGAAACTTGCGCACCCATTGGATAACGAGCAACCATGTCTGCCCAAGGATCTTCTTCAAGCTGCTTAAGACCTAGAGATACACGGCTACGCTCTTTGTCGAACTTAAGAACTTTAACGTCAATCTCATCGCCAACATTAACGATTTCAGAAGGATGGTTAACACGACGCCAAGCCATATCAGTAATGTGTAGAAGGCCATCAACACCACCAAGGTCAATAAATGCACCGTAGTCAGTAAGGTTCTTAACGATACCTTTAAGGACAGAACCTTCTTCCATGTTTGCAAGAATAGCTTCACGCTCAGCAGAACTTTCAATTTCGATAACTGCGCGACGAGATACAACAACATTGTTACGCTTACGATCAAGCTTAACAAGTTTCAACTCTACTTCTTTCCCTTCTAGGAAACCGAAGTCGCGGATTGGACGAATATCCACAAGTGAACCAGGTAAGAAACCACGAACGCCTTCAACGTCAACAGTAAGACCACCTTTAACTTTACCAGTCACAAGACCGATAACAACTTCACCCTCTTCCATCGCTGTCTCAAGACGATCCCAAGTCTTAGCGCGCTTCGCTTTTTCACGTGATAAACGAGTCTCACCCAAACCATCTTCTAATGATTCTAGGTAAACTTCTACTTCATCACCGATTGCGACTTCAAGGTCACCGTTAGCGTCTAAGAACTGGCTCTTAGGAATAGTTGACTCAGACTTCATGCCTGCATCAACAAGTACGGCTTCTTTATCAATACCGATTACAGTACCGATGATTAAAGCACCAGGGTTAAATTTTTCTTGAAAAGATTCTTCAAATAGTTCAGCGAAAGATAATTCACTCATGGATATAGCTACCATTTTTTTTCATACCGTTTTCTAATGGCTGATGGGAGTATTAATCAGTCAACGGGTCAGTTAGTTAAATGTCAGCATCCCAATTGCCAACAAAATACAAATCCCCAGCCTAAAAACAAGACCAGGGATTTAAAAAGCTTTCATAATCAAGAGGTTGATACCTTATAAAGGCGATACAACAACTAAAAAAATTTGACTAAATTATTTAATCAAGCCTCTATCCCACAATAAAGAGTCTATTTTTTTACAGACATCTTCAATGTTTAAATACGAGGTATCCACAATGATTGCGTCATCGGCTGGCTTTAATGGCGCAGTCTGACGATTTAAGTCGCGTTCATCACGTTCTTTTATGTCTCGAGTTATTTTGTGAATGTTAGCACTAACCCCTTGGTTTTTCAACTGATTAACACGTCTTTCTGCTCTAATTTCTGCCGAGGCGGTTAAATAGAGCTTTAAATCTGCACTTTGGAAAACGACTGTCCCCATATCACGACCATCTGCGACCAGACCTGGTAACACTGCAAACGCCTTCTGTCTTGCCATTAGAGCGGCACGAACCTCAGAAATGACAGCAACTGTTGACGCAACTCCAGCCACCTCTTCAGTGCGAACTTTAGAGGTTACATCTTCTCCTTCATACAAAATACTTGTTGCTACAAATTCAACCGGCAAGGATTCTGCCAAAGTCACCAGGCCTGATACATCATCTAAAGCCAGCCGGTTTTTGACTGCACCAAATGCTAAAGCGCGATAGATTGCACCGCTGTCCAGTAAATGAAAGTGTGTCTTACCGGTTAGATACTGTGCAAGCGTGCCTTTGCCAACACCACTTGGGCCATCGATAGTAATCACTGGAACAGTTAACTGCGTCATTCTTAAGATTCCTTAACCGCTTCAACCTGCATACCGACTTGATTAATTAACTCAAGAAAGGTTGGGAATGAAGTATTTACATTAGCGCAATCATCAATCACAATTTCAGAAACTGCATTTAAGCCGGCAATGGTCATTGCCATAGAAATCCTGTGATCATGATGGCTTTGAATGACGGCCGATTGCTTTGTTTGGATGCCGCCATTAATCACCATACCATCCTCTGTCGGTAAAGCATCAACCCCTACGGCTTGCAAGGCATCCGCCATCACCTGTATACGATCCGACTCCTTAACGCGTAATTCTTCTGCACCCGTTAGAACGGTTTTCCCTGATGCACTTGCGGCCACCACAAACAATACTGGAAACTCATCAATCGCCAAGGCGACTAATTCTTTAGGAATGTTAATCCCTTTTAAGGGTGCATATCGTACGTGTACATCCGCGACGGGTTCACCGCCGACTTCATGTGCATTTTCGAGTGTAATATCGGCCCCCATTAACTGCAGGATATTCACAATACCAACACGGGTAGGATTCATCCCAACGTGTTCAATCACTAAATCTGAATCCTTAGAGACGGCCGCAGCCGCCATAAAAAATGCAGCGGATGAAATATCGGATGGTACATCAATATGACGCCCGGTTAATTTACCGCCACCCATTAAACAAGCCTTCATCTGCTGGCTATCAATCTTTTCTGAAATGACTTCATAACCAAAGCCATTCAACATACGCTCTGTATGATCTCGCGTGGGTGCAGGTTCTAAGGCACACGTTCTACCTTTCGCATACAAGCCCGCTAATAAGACACAAGATTTAACCTGAGCGCTGGCCATGGGTAAAACATAGTCAATTGCAGTCAGTGACCCATCGCCCGTCCCCGTAATCTTTAGAGGCGGCATACCGCCTTCTGCTGTCTCTATTTGGGCACCCATGGCACGTAAAGGATCTGTAACACGTTTCATAGGACGTTTTGACAAAGAGGCATCACCGATTAACTCACAATCAAAGTCTTGCCCAGCCAAAATACCAGCCATCAAGCGCATCGCCGTTCCAGAATTCCCCATATCTAAAGGTTTATTAGGTTTCTTAAGCCCTTTTAAACCAACACCTTGAATCGTTACATTGCCTTTGTTAGGCCCTTCAATTTGAACACCCATTTCCTGAAAAGCTTTTAAGGTCGCTAAACTGTCGTCACCTTCTAAAAAGCCAGTAACCGTTGTAGCGCCTTCAGAAATAGCACCCAACATAATACTTCTATGTGAAATAGATTTGTCACCAGGTACACGAATGCGACCTTTAATAGTGCCACCAGGTTGAACTTTGAATTTTACGTTTGCCATAATTTTGATTCTTTTTGTTTTGACTGTTCTTGTGTCATTTTTTTAAATATAGATTGGTTAATCATGCATTACGACATCAGTGACCGATATGACGATCACGTGTACTCTTAGCATCTTCAAACAGTTTAAATAACTGCTCACCTTGTTGGGTTTCAACCAACTCAGTTAAAGCTGCAATTGATGCTTGATAATTCTTTAACCACTTTACAATCGCAGTTGAATTCGTTAAAGCAATATCCCGCCACATGGTCGCATCACTCGAAGCAATACGCGTAAAGTCTCTAAAGCCACCGGCCGTATAAGGGAAAACATTGCCAAGTTCAGGATGTTCATTCAATAGATCAACCAGCGAAAAAGCTAGTAAATGCGGCAAATGGCTGGTTGCAGCGAAAATATCATCATGCTGCTCAGCGCTCATGACTTCAACATTGGCCCCTAAAACCTGCCACAATTCCGTAACCAGTTGAACAGCGTCGGCATTGGTATGTTCAGTGGGCGTCAAAATGACACGATGTTTGAGATAAAGCGCTGGATCTGCAGCCGTTACACCGCTTTTTTCTTTGCCTGCAATCGGGTGACCTGGCACAAAAAACTCTGGTAACTGACCAAAGACTTTTATTGCCGAAGTAATTACACTGCTCTTAGCACTACCTGCATCTGTAATAATCGTGCCCTGCCTGAGATAAGGCTTCATTTCCTCAAGCACCGCTTCCATAACGCCTAGAGGCACAGCCAACAGAATCAAATCACTGTCCACGACCGCCGTTTGCATATCGGTACTGAATTCATCAATAACACCAAGCTCAATGGCTTTACGTAAACTAGATTCATCTTGACCAAACCCCATGACGGTCTTGACCAGGCCTGCATCCTTTAATCCCTTCGCAAAAGAGCCGCCGATTAATCCTACGCCAATAATGGTGATTTTATTGAGTGACTTCAATTTATAAATCCTTGGACATCGAGAATAAAATGGACTTAAGTGCATCAATAAAATGTTGGTTTTCAACCTGGGTGCCAATTGACACACGCAGAAATTGAGACAAACCATAATTACTCAAAGGACGCACAATCACACCTTCTTCCAATAACTTCTGATTCACCTTAAGCGCTTCTTTACCTAAATCAATACACAGAAAATTTCCAGCAGAAGGAATTGAGTCAACGCCTAATGTTGCCAAAGCATCCTTTATTTGGCGCATGCCTTGTTGGTTCAGTAGCAATACTTTTTCAACAAACCCCTGATCATTCAAGGCTGAAATAGCGGCGATTTGAGCATAATTATTAACATTAAATGGCGCTCTTATCTGATTGATATATTGGATTATTTCTTTACAACCAGCCATATAACCCACTCGCAAAGATGCCAAGCCATAGGCCTTCGAGAAGGTTCTAGAAACCAATAAATTAGAATGAGTGGTCAGGTAATCAATGCCATTAGCATACTCATCATCACTGAGCTGTGCTTGAGCGTACTCAATATAAGCTTCATCCAGCACCACAATCACATTTTTAGGGACTTGGTTAATAAAGTCTTCCCATTCAAGACGACTGAAAACCGTGCCCGTTGGGTTGTTTGGGTTCGCAAGATAAATCAATTTTGTTTTATCGGTGATGGCGGCTAACATGGCTTGTAAATCATGCCCCCAATTTTTCGCAGGCACTTCAATGCCCGTAGCACCGACCACTTGGGCTGAAATAGGATAAACTGCAAAAGCATATTGTGAATAGAGTATCTCATCACCGGGGCCAGCAAACACGCGCGCAACTAATTCTAACAACTCATTAGAACCGTTCCCCACCGCCAGCTGCTCAGGTTTGATTGACAAAAACTCAGCAAGCGTCGCTTTTAAAGTATAAGCACTGCCATCGGGGTAACGCGCGATCTCTTTGAGTTCATGTTGAATAGCCGTCAAAACACTTGGGCTTGCCCCTAAAGGGTTTTCATTGGACGCCAATTTAGAAACATAGGTCAATCCCAATTCACGCTGTAATTCGCTAACAGGCTTGCCAGGAATATAAGGATGAACACCAAGAATTTGTGGTTGAACCACATCACAATAGGCTATATTTATTTCATTCATAATTTTGTTAGTTTACCTACCCAAAAGGGAATTCTATTTTCTTTTTAAGTGTCATCATGATTAAAGAGGTGAAACGGGAAAAGAACCTAATAATTTGAAGAATGCGGATTTAGACTTAACTTCTGCAAGAGCTTGTTTCAGATTTTCATCTTCCTGATGCCCCATAACATCAATAAAAAACTGATAATCCCAAGTGGTATCCAGTGATGGACGAGAGATGATACGTGTCATATTAATCCCACGACTGCTAAAACAAGACAAAATATCTAACAGTGCGCCCGATTGATTTTTCATGGAAACAATCATAGCCGTTTTATCTTCACCACTCGACTGCGTCGCATCACGCCCTACTACCCAAAATTTAGTGCTATTGTCTGACTGATCTTCAATATGAGACTCAAGAATATTCAATTGATAAAGCTGCGCGGCCTGCTCAGAAGCAATTGCTGCAACAGCGGAATCGGTTTTCGCCATTTTGGCCGCCAGAGCATTAGATGCAACGGCTTCAATTTCCGCCCATGGCAAGTTATTTTTAATCCACTGTTCACACTGCCCTAAGGCTTGTTGATGGGCGACAATTTTGTGAATATTTTCAACTGTTTTTGACTTTGATAATAAACAGTGATGAATTTCAAGAGCGACTTCACCAGACACCTTCAAATCCGTTGTCACCAAGGCATTTTGTGTACTTTTCACGACCCCTTCAGAAGAGTTTTCGACGGGGACCATGCCATAACTTGCATCGCCCTTCTCAACCGCTTCAAATACCTCTTCAATGGTCGAAACGGCGATAGAATGCACCGATGAACCAAATTGTTTGATGACACTGGCATGAGAATAACTGCCTTCAGGACCTAAATAAGCGACCGTAGTCGGCTGTTCAAGCGCTAAACAGGCAGACATAATCTCTCTAAAGAGCTTCGCCATCTCTTCATCTGGCAATAAACTGGTATTGCGGGCTTTAACGGCGCGCAACACTTGTGCTTCTCGTTCAGGTCTATAAAAAACCGCATCGACATTATCGCCTTGGGTTTTAATGTCGGCCACTTTTTGAGCACATGCCGCTCTTTGACCAATCAAATCTTGGATTTGAGCATCGATTGTATCAATTTGATTTCTAATCTCTGTCAATTGCATCTGTTCTGTCGTCATTCAAGTGCCTGTCTGTTATCGATTCTTCATTCTATTCATTAAGCTAGTGCGTAGTCGCCAGGATTAAGATTAAGCGTGTGTTTTTGCAAACTGTTCCATAAAGGCAATTAAGGTATCAACCCCCTCTTCAGGCATGGCATTATAAATACTTGCACGCATCCCACCAAAAGCCTTATGACCTTTCAAACTTAATAACCCAGCCGCCTTAGACGCTTGAACAAACTCTGACTCTAACTCGTTATTCGTCAGATAAAAAGTCACATTCATCCATGAACGTTGCGTAGGTTTAATCGTATTATAATAAAATGGGGAGTTGTCGATATAATCATAAAGCTTCTGTGCTTTACGTTGATTAACCGATGCAATAGCCTCAACGCCTCCATTGGCTTTAAGCCACTCGAAGACCAGGCCTGCTAAATACCAAGCATAGGTTGCTGGGGTATTAAACATGGACTCATTATTCGCATAAGTTGCCCAGTTTAATAAAGTCGGCGTGATCTCACGTGCATGACCCACTAAATCATCGCGAATAATCATAATCGATAAACCCGCCGGCCCTATATTCTTCTGAGCCCCTGCATAGATGATGGCATAACGACTTACATCAATCGGACGACACATAATATTAGATGACATATCTGCAATCACAGGTTTACCTTGAGCAAACACATGCTCCAGCTGGTCTTCTTGAAACTCCAGTCCCGTAATGGTTTCATTGGTACACAGGTGAATATATTTAGCATCGTCACTAAATGACCACTCTGCTACATCAGGGATTTCAGTTGGGTTATCCGCTTCACCACCGGTGACAATATTGACATTAACGTAGCGCGAAGCCTCTTTAATCGCTTTATCAGACCAAACACCGGTATTAAAATAGTCTACCGTATCACCCTCTTGCGTTAAGTTAAGTGGAATCGCCGAAAACTGCATTGAAGCCCCACCATGCAGAAACAATACTTTGTAGTTGTCTGGAATGGCCATTACTTCTCGTAAATCAGCTTCGATTTTATGCGCGACGGACATGTATTCTTTACTTCGATGACTCATTTCCATCACCGACATGCCCGCATGATTCCAATCTAGAAACTCTGCTGATGCTTTGCGCATGACCGCTTCTGGCAACATTGCTGGACCTGCACTAAAGTTAAACGCTCTTGCCATGCTAATTAAATTCCTTATTCCAAGATAAAAGACGTTCTAGAATCCGGCTTCAAGCCTGATGCTAAAACGGCTAAAAGACCCAATGCTATAAGCAGTGAGCCTTTGATTCATTATTATTTTATGATTACTCTGAATCGTTACTTTCAGTGTCTTTCTCTGAGTCATCGCTTTCAACGATGCTACCTTCAACACCCTCTTCAGCATTATTCTCAAGAACCGCTTCAGTTGTAAGACCTTCAACAACAGACTCTTCATCTTCTAATAAGAGTTCGTCTTCAACATCCACGACCGCTAGGCCAACAACTAATTCGCCCTTACCGACGTTAATCAACTTGACCCCTTGCGTATTACGGCCCACGACGGAGACTTCTGAGACACGTGCTCGTACTAAAGTGGCTTTATTGGTAATTAACACCATCTCTTGCTCAGGAACAACGGAAACCGCTGCCACAACTGAACCGTTACGCTCAGAGGTTTTAATGGAAATAACCCCTTGGCCACCACGATTAATGGTTGAGTAATCCTCTACCGGCGTACATTTTCCATAACCATGTTCAGTCGCCGTCAGAATTAAAGTATTAGGTTTAGCGACTTGCATACTGATGACTTTAACCCCTTCTGCCAGCTTCATTCCACGAACACCACGAGCCGTACGTCCCATGACACGAACATCAGACTCTTTAAAGCGAATCGCTTTACCGATATTGCTGAACAACATAATTTCTTGCTCACCATCGGTTAAAGCCGTCCCGACTAACTCATCATCATCCAGTAAATCAACAGCAATAATACCGTTAGCACGTGGGCGAGAGAAATCTTTCAGCGCGACGCGTTTGACAACCGAGTTACGGGTTGCCATAAAGACAATGCGTTCATCAAATTCATCGACCGGTAATACTGACGTGATATATTCCCCATCACCTAAGGGCAGAATATTGACGATTGGCTTACCACGACTACCACGACTGGCGAGCGGTAACTGCCAAGTTTTCTGCCAGTAAAGCTTCCCTTTGTTTGAGAAACACAACAGCATATCATGCGTGCTCGCCACAAATAGTTGTCCGACTTCATCTTCTTCTTTCATGGCTGTTGCAGATTTACCGCGGCCACCGCGTTTTTGCGCACGATAGTCACTGAGTGGCTGCGTTTTAATATAACCATCTTCAGATAAAGTCACGATACGATCTTCAACCGCAATTAAATCTTCTGCATCTAGGTCTTGGTAGCTGTAATCAATGACAGTACGACGTGCATCACCGAAGGTTTCAACGACTTCATTCAACTCTTCCCTAACCACTTCCGTCAAACGATCAGGATTTCTCAAAATATTTAAGAACTCTGTGATTTTTTCAACAAGACCTTTGTATTCTTCAATAATTTTATCTTGCTCTAAACCTGTTAAACGATGCAAACGCATCTCAAGAATAGATTGCGCCTGAACGGGTGACAACTTATAAATATCACCACTCTCATCCACACCAAACCCTTCTGGCAAGTTTTCTGGACGAATATCTTTAAGCTCAACGCGCCCTAACAATTCGACCACTTTACCCACTGGCCATTGTCTTTCAAGCATGCGTTCTTTCGCAACCGCTGGACTTGGAGAGGCTTTGATCAGTTCAATCATCTCATCGATATTATTTAAAGCAATTGCCAACCCTTCTAAGGTATGGGCTTTTTCACGTGCTTTACGCAGTTCGAAAATAGTACGGCGTGTAACCACTTCACGACGATGTTTAACAAAGGCGGTGATGATTTCTTTTAGATTCAATAATTTTGGCTGACCGTCAATCAAAGCAACCATATTGACACCAAACACCGTCTGCATTGCAGTCTGCTTGTATAGGTTATTAATCATGATTTCAGGGACTTCACCGCGTCGCAGCTCAATCACAACACGCATACCATCTTTATCGGATTCGTCACGTAAAGCGGTAATGCCATCAATTTTCTTTTCTTTTACTAATTCGGCAATACGTTCAATCAGACGTGCCTTATTAACCTGGTATGGCAGCTCATCAATAATGACTTTAGATTTACCGCTTTTATCCGTCTCAATAGACGTTTTTGCACGAATTTTAACGCGACCGCGGCCGGTTTCGTATGCTTCCCTTATACCGCTCGCGCCATTAATAATGCCGTACGTCGGAAAGTCTGGTCCAGGAATGTGCTCCATCAAGCCATCAAGATCGATATCAGGATTATCAATCACCGCTAAACATGCGCTAACGGTTTCAGTTAAGTTGTGTGGCGGAATATTTGTGGCCATACCGACCGCGATTCCAGAAGAACCGTTGACTAATAGGTTAGGAATTCTGGTTGGCATGACGACCGGCTCTGATTCAGAACCATCGTAGTTTTCAGCAAAGTTAACGGTTTCTTTATCTAAATCGGCAAGCAAGTGATGAGCAATTTTTGACATTCTAATTTCGGTATAACGCATTGCGGCAGGAGAATCACCATCGACCGACCCGAAGTTACCCTGTCCATCTACCAACATATAACGTAACGAGAATGGCTGAGCCATACGAACGATTGTATCGTAAACTGCCGTGTCACCATGCGGGTGATATTTACCGATTACATCCCCGACAATACGGGCAGACTTTTTGTAAGGTTTGTTAAAATCGTTATTCAGTACATTCATAGCGTAAAGCACGCGACGGTGAACTGGTTTTAAGCCATCTCTTACATCAGGAAGCGCTCGTCCTACAATTACACTCATGGCATAACTTAAGTACGATTGTTCCATTTCATCTTCTAACGCAATGGGAATAATTTCACGTGCAAATTCAGACATCGATAATCCAATTATTTAGTTAACTATATTAAAGTCTGTATTATACCCGCATAACCACCCTAAAGCGATAGTTATAATGACCCTTTCCCCGTATCGATAAAAACTTTTTAAGCCGCTAGGGAGCTTTATTTTAGCTTAGAGGGCTTTAAGTAAATTAAAATCCCGGTAAAGCTGTCAAATTAGGTATAATTTTTGGGCTACGTTTTGCCTTTATATATTTTTTATTGAGGCAATCAAACCTCCTTAAGAGGTAGAAGCGAATCCTAGGCGAATAAAAGTGAATCCTAATGAGTGAATCAACTTCCACAGAAAACTCAAAAACCCCCGATAATGCACCCAAAGAATCTAATGTAGATCAGGCAGAGTTAGATAACTTTAACCGCTTGTCTAATACCTGGTGGGATACCGAAGGTGAATTTGGTGCTTTACATAAAATCAACCCCTTCAGAATTGAGTTTATTCGACGTTTTCAACCGCTTGAAAACCAATCGGTTGTCGATATTGGATGTGGCGGGGGCATACTCTCCGAGTCTCTAGCGTCAGCAGGAGCAATGGTGACCGGTATTGATTTAGCTCAAGAAGTGCTGAGCGTTGCAAAACTGCATGGTTTGGATTCGGGTATCAAGGTCGATTACCAATTGATTGCCGCAGAAGAGTACGCTGAGTTGCATGCAGAAGAACATGATATTGTGACCTGTATGGAGATGCTAGAGCACGTACCCGATCCACAAGCGATTATTAAAGCGGCCGCTTTGTGTGTCAAACCAGGTGGATGGGTTTTCTTCTCAACACTGAATCGTAACTACAAATCCTACTTATTGGCGATCTTTGCGGCTGAACAGGTTTTGAATTTAGTGCCTAAAGGTACGCACACCCATGAAAAGTTCATTACACCTGCTGAGATGGATGCGATGGCCAGACAAGCAGGGCTCTATTTAAGAGACAGTGCGGGCATTCAGTTCAACCCATTACTCAACCAATATGGCTTAAATGAGAATGTTGATGTGAACTATCTTTTGGCGTATCAAAAAGCCGTTTAGGTTCGCTTAAAGAAGATCCCTTCAAGCAAGTGATCAACATTCCATCACCCAACATCTTTTAGACTTATCTATTTTTAGGAACACTTTATTACCATGCCAATCTCTTCTCCCATTGAATGCATTCTTTTTGATTTAGACGGTACCCTACTGGACACCTCATATGATTTTGCGTTTGCCCTTAATCAAACCTGCCGTGATTTCGACCAAAAACCTTTACGTTACCAAACGATTAGAAAAGTGGTCTCGCAAGGTGGCCTGGCCATGACACAACTGGCCTTTCCTTTATTAGAAGGAGAAGCGCTTGAAGCACGTAGACAACACTTTTTGAAGATCTATTTTGAAAATATTGACAACCACACTCGGATATTTCCAGGGCTCGAATTAGGTTTGCAAACCTTGGCACAACAGAATATTCCCTGGGGCATTGTCACCAATAAGCCAGGCTGGTTGACCGAAAAATTATTAGCCAACTTAACGTTCCCAAGTAAGCCTTTAAGTGTCATTAGTGGCGACACTCTGACCGTTCGAAAGCCAGATCCAGCGCCTTTATTGCTGGCGGCCAAACAGTGTCATGTTGCGCCAGAAAAATGTCTGTATATTGGGGATCATATAAGAGATATAGAAGCGGGTAACAATGCTGGCATGAAAACAGCCTCCGCGCTATTTGGTTATTTGCCAGACCTACCAGAAAGCCACTGTGAAAAACCTTGGCCTGCTGATTTTCATTTTGAAACCCCTTTTGAAATCAGTCAGTTTTTCAAGACACTCAAAAGCACATAAACATTGCGCAAACCGTTACATGTGTAAAACCGAATTTATTTGAAATAAAGAAAAAAGATAGAGAGACCTGTATGCAAACTTATTTAGTCACCGGTGCCGCCCAAGGGTTAGGTAAAGCCTTAAGTACACAGTTAGTCGAAAAAGGCCATCAAGTCATTCTACTCGATAAAGAACTCAAAGCCCTTAATGCACTTTATGACGAGCTCAACTCTGATTTGGTCGCCCTTTATCCTATCGATTTATTGGGTGCAAATATTGATCATTACCAAGCACTTCAGGACACCATCACAGAAGAATATGGGCAATTGGATGGCGTGATTCTCAATGCCGCTATCTTGCCCGCCTTTACACCCTTAGAGCAGTTTGATTATATGCAGTGGTATGAGGTATTACACACTAATCTCAACGCCAACTTCCATCTGATTCAAAACACTCTTGAACTATTGAAAAAGAGCGATAATGGAAAGCTTCTGGCCGTGTTAGATCAAAACATCAACTTGTACCCTGCTTACTACGGTGCTTATGGCGTGGCTAAGGCGGGCTTAGAGCAACTCATGATCACGGTCGCGACAGAACATAAAAACACAAATTTAGAGGTCTACAATGCAAAACTGGAGGCTTTTGCCACAGAATCCAGAGGCCGGTTATTCCCGGGTGAAAACCCATTGAATTTGCCTTCTGCCGAGCGTATCGCAAAGCGAATCTTAGCCCACTTACTAGAAGACAAAACGCATCCAACGATCCAATGCCTTTAAAAACACTCAAAGAGGAAACATGTTCACCTGATTTAAACCAAAACGATTAGGTCATAAGCCTCATTTTTTGACCTCTATCCACCCTACTCTTCAAAACCTTTTCAGTGAGCGTGCTCTCAAAAAAGGCCTCTTATCGCGTTTTATAATGCCCCTTCCCTGCAACAAAATTCACGATTGAGTTGAGCTCTTAAAACGACCTATCCAGCTTAACCGGAGATTCAAAACCTTTGGGTTTTACAGCCAATACGGAACAATCTATCTGCTCAATAATATCCTCGGCCGTATTGCCAATGATCATACCTGAAAGCCCTGTTCTGGCAATCGTACCCATTATCAATAGATCGTTGCCATGGTTCTTTAATAACTGTGCAATGGCTATTTCAGGCTTTCCTTTAGGGAGGTACGTTTGCAACGCCAAACCTGACAGCCTATAGGCCTGCACCTCTTTTTCAAGGGCATTTTGGTGAAACTGTTGCTCACGTTCATTAAATAAAAACAGATCTTTTTCAGTCCATTCAGTATTCCAGTAGTAAATTAAATTTTCACCTTCAGATTGCCACGCGTGCACCACTTCTAGCGGCGCACTCTGCAGTTGATGCAGTTTCACCGCCCAATCCATAATACGCGTGTTAAGACGGTCTTCTTCCAAGGGTTGTTCATTTTCACTATCGATATCAATACTGGCGATCATCTTGACAAACGGCAACTCAATTTGAGGATTGTGTAGTAACAGGGTGCAAGGGCATTTACGTAAAAGATGCATATCATGGCTGTCAAACAGGGGGCGGTCACTCCTTTCACTAGAATTGTCTACTAACTTAATCAGCAAGTCGGCATGAATTTTGAGCACCTGCTGAATGATTTGATAGAAAAATTTACCAAAGACCACTTCCACAGAAAACTTGACGGTTGCCTCTTGAGCTTGCTGTTGCAAAGGTTTTAATTGCACCAGTTGGATTTGTTTCTGGTGTTCCATAAGAGCCGTTGGCTCGTCGTTGTTTAACCAAGCGGCCAGGCCTGATGATATTTCTGGCAAAACACGTAACACCTTTAGGTGCGCTTGATGTTGTTTGGCTAGTTGCAAAGTCCAGGAAAACAACTCTTGTTCAGCAAGAGAGTTTTCCTGCGAAACAAAGATAATCGTTTGAATAGATGGCATATTCAATTCGCCTTTATTGAAGGGGTATTTAAAATGCGCTCAACAGCTTGCAAAGCGGCATCGTGAAAAGGAATCAGAACCAGGTCAGCCCCCAAGCTTTGAAAATAATCACTATCAGACTGATTGTGCCCAGCTAAAGCGACTTTACCCGGGTAGTGCACTTCTTTAAGGGATTTTAATAAGATCAAGTTAAGATGATAATCTCTTAAAGTACCAATTACCCATGTAGCCTCCATAAGGGGCAAGCTAGCAATAAACTCGGGATCCCCTGCATCACCATAACGTGTAGGTACACCATGCATGACATTATCTTCTACTAATTGAGGGTTGAAATCCACTGCCAGCACATTCAACCCCCGTTTTTGCAGTGTCTGTGCCATCAGCATACCGAATCGTCCGAGGCCAAAGATAATGACATCGGTCGACTTAGCCAAAGGCTGCTGATCAATGGCTAATTCTCGGTAAGGTTTTAGACGTTCAAATACCGTCAAAAAGGGTGCAAGTTTTTCGTACAAAGGTTGGGAGTAGAGAATCATATAAGATGAGACTGAAATGGTAATGAGACCGACCAAGGTGATTAAGCCGACGGTATCCTGATTTATATGCCCTAAAGTAAAACCTAAGGCCGCCAGAATAAGTGAAAACTCACTAATCTGTGCTACTGTCAAACCCGCTAAAAAGCCAGTGCGTTTACGATAGCCCATATACCCCATAATAACCATCACAATAAATGGATTGCCTAACAGTACAAACAGCGAAAGAATTACAGCCGGCTCAACTTGAGAACTTAAAATACTCATATTTAGACTCGCGCCTAAGCTGATGAAAAAGAACAATAATAAAAAGTCACGCAGGCTTACCAGTCTAGCAGCGATCAACTCACGATAATGCGTAGAGGCCAAAGATATACCCGCTAAAAAGGCGCCTACCTCTTGACCAAAACCCAAAACGTAACCCACCGATGCACCCATTACAGCCCAAGCAATGGCGAATAAAATCAACAATTCAGACGAGTACGCTAAACTCCGCAATAAACCAGGAAGCACGTAACGCATCAACAACGCGACAACAAGCAGCATTAAGATCCCTTTGATCAATACCATCAAAGCATCAAAGCCTAAATGGCTTACCTCCTCCGCTTGCCCTAATGCGGTCAGACCAATCATCACCAAAACGACCACAATGTCTTGCACAATCAAAAAACCAACGGCAATACGGCCATGCAATGAATCAAGTTCGCCCTTATCGGACAGAAGCTTAACGATAATAATCGTACTGGAAAAAGTAAGCGCCACGGATACATAAATAGCTCCAACTACCGAGAGCCCAAGTGCCAAACCGATTAAAAACCCGATTAAGGACGTGAAAATAACCTGACCAAATCCCGTAAAAAGTGCCACGGGGCCCAACGTACGGATAATATGCAAATCCAACTTAAGACCGACCACAAACAACAAGACGGCAATGCCTAAATGAGACAATAGCTCAATCTGTGCATAATTGGCAATTAGACTAAAACCTGCAGGCCCTGCTAAAATACCCACAGCAATAAAGGCGACAATTAAGGGTTGGCGTAACTTAACAGCAACAAAGCCAAATACCGCAGAAATGCCCAGCAGCATGCTAAACTCGAAAAATGCACTCTCAAACATGGCCGGCTCCTAGCAAAAATCAACGTCATATGACGGATAACGACAGTCAGAGTATAATTAAATACTCCTCAAAGCGACAAGTCTATACTTAATATCAAATTAACAACTGACCAGGCCTGGTCACTTTAGAATGGGTATAAGCTTTATTGTATTAATTCTTTTAGTACCCGTATCAAATAATCGGAGAACAGAGCAAACCTTATTTTTACCCTTACTTTCAATTTATTATGAGTTTAACCTTACTCAACGCTCAATTATTGAGCCGACAGTTGAATTTTTATTCCTGGTATAAAATAGCCTGTTTAACATACAGCGTTTCTGGATATACCGTAGGATAAAGCTCACACCAACTGTTGTAGCAAGCCTTGATTGGCATCAGCATATTATCGCTAATGGCCCAATGCTGTTTAAATAGTCCAGATGTTGTTTTTATGTAAAAAAACAAATCATCATCATCCTGCTTGTAGTCAGGTTTTCCATTATGTTTTACCTGCCACATATGCTCTGTCGGAATTTGCGTGACGCTGGGCTCTCCATTACGTGCCGCAATATAATATTTAACAATATAGTGGTGTTTTACCTTTTCTGCCGCGGTACCTTTAGGGGTTTCAAAGTTTTCACTGGGCTCTAAAAACCATCGTTCAACATACAAGCCACCCACCATACTCCACTTTTGAGCGCCTAAAAACTCGACACTACTGCAGCCACCGACCAGTAAAACAATAAACGTAAGCAGTATGATTTTGGTTTTCAAAGGGTGTTCTCCACAATATCTTTTAAGAAGCTTTATATCCATGAATATTAAAAGTAACCAGGCCTGGTTACTTTTCTGATGACTTTTTACAGGATGTTTTACATACGGTTCAGCGGCTATTTGAGGGTGAATTCGCTGTATTTTGCTGTGCCTTAAGTTGCTTTAAGACGTATGGCGGTGGGTTGTGTAACAAGCCTTCTTTTTGCATTCTGACGACATCCATATTCGGTATCTTCAAGGTCGATAATAGATGGCTTAAGGCATCTTGCAGATGCGCGTCCAGTGGCTGTGCGCTTGGTGGTACGGGCTGTTTAATGGCTTCTTGCCATTGGGCTTCATTATAGTCACCTTTGTTAAACATATAATCATATCGAGTTTGCAATATGCGCTTGCCCTTATGGATATCATAATAACCGCAATAGGTTTTCTGGTCTCTAAACGACGTTGAAATTAAAGTAGTTTCTAGACACTTTAAACCATAGATATATACAACTTTGTTCCAAGATGGATTCAGGACCCACAGGCCACCGTGGTTTTTGGTCATCATTGCTGGAATCCCACGCTCATCTTTAAGCACCTGAGTGTAATCCGCATCCTGATCAAAAAACATCTCAGAACCCGGTAAAAAGGCTTGACCAGGATGTCTGTCGTCAAAATAGGCTTGGCTTCTTATATTTACATAGGAGGATCTATACTGCTGATTATAGTTTATATCGGCACTTATGCCGTAAGTGTCCCCTGCCACACCTGGTGATAAACGAACTTTTGACGGATTTTTATCCCGATTCAAGCTCCAATCATGACTGTTCCAGTTGATCGAGAAGTAAGGGTTTTCAACCAGAAGTCCTTGCTTAGGTATATGCGCACTGCAACCGCTAAAGAGTACAACAATAAACGTTAATATTAATAGTTTGAATGTCAAAATTTAATCTCCACATACATTTTAATGGATTCGACCAGGCCAGGCCTAGTCAGTTTGGGTATATTTCTTTAATACGCTAGATAAGACAGATGCTAATCAAATTCAGACAACATTGGACAATATTATTCGGAACATTGCGCATAAAGAAACTTAGTTTTCTAGGCATGCTTTAACACTAGCAGGTTCGACATTAAGACATTAAAAGGGTAGCGTCCCCTTTTTTACCTTTTTTACCTTTTTTAGGGCATAAAGAAATGTGGTTTTCTAAGCATGGTTTAAAGCCACAGTTATTTACGTGCTAAAGCAACTTATAGACAGAAATGGGCTTTGACCTATTTAACTTCTGCACTACATAAAAGGATTATAAAGAAGAAATAGAACTAAATTAACGACAAAAAACATGAAAATAATCTTAAACACCAATTGATTGTCTTCTACATTTTCACTAATAATTTTCTCTTTGATGAGTTTTTTCCGGTAAAAATTAGTGACCACAACCATAATCGGATAATAAATGAGCATAGGCAGCCAAATAACAGGAATTGATATCCATACAAAAGAATTCATTATTGCCAGGGTAAACAACCATGTATTAGCGAACTTTTTACCATGTAAAACAAATGCTAAAGGGGACAATATTAACAATGTAGGCAAAGCCATTGCATACATAAAATATAGATAAATATTATCAATATTGTGAGGAAATTCCCCTGGTACTGAATTCAGAAAAAACAGCAAAAAGATACAAAACAAAAAGAACAACAAAATTAAGTTAGCCTGAACATAGACCATTCTCAATTTCAACTTTTCTAACCAACCGCTCTGAACAAGACCTATATATAGAGGCAATAACAATAAGCTTAGAAGAAATGCCGACAGAAATAAAATTAAATTAAAAGAAGGCTCAACAAACCATATAATGCCAATTGCTACTACAGAAGAAAGCAAAGCATACACTAATTGCTGTAATGTTTTTGATAGCCTCATTTTTTTACTCTTTGATATATTTTATACAAAACAACCTCTAACACAAATTAATCCACCTGATAGCCCATCTCAGTTAAAAAAAGGAAAAAGGGGATTGACTCATTTTTCTAAAGAAACTTAGAAGTAAAAAAGCTCTACCGTCTTTTTGTCCTTTATCTTAAATTCACTTTACTTGTACCTTTTCGATTTTTAAAACGTCGCATCCAACCACTCAAGATGCTTTCATCACCGAGAATTTGATTTCCGTTTAAAAAGCCCTTGTCTAAACGCATATCTTCTTTATCTCTCCACATCAATATTTGTTTCTTTATTCTTATTCGAAAAGCTAAACAAAGAAGTTTTAATGGATTTATCGGCATAGACTCTAAATCAAACATAATCGCTATAAAATACATTTCAGAATAGACATGGCCTTGCTTCATGGCTTTTTTAAAATAGACAAGCGCCCTTTTATATTCATTTAAGATGAAGTACAAAAAACCAACATTAAAATTTGCAGTAACTGAATCTCGCTCATCAGAAAATGTACAATTAGAATATTTCTTTGCCGATTTCAACGATTTTTGTAAATCCTGTTCCTTTTTACCTTTATGCACGTATTGACTATAATATTCTCTAGATAAAAAATAGAAAATTGCTGGCGAATAATCAATATTATAGCTAATAGCTTTTTTGCTCCAATAAAATACTTCACTCCACTCTTGTTTAGAATTATAAAAAACCGCGATTAATATTATAAGGTCATGATCATTTTTATAATTAAGCAATGCGAATTCTAAAGCTGAATTAATACCTTTATTTTCAGACATCGCTTCAACCTGTGAAAATAATTCACTTGTAACATCATGACTCATCGGTTAATGACTGCATTTTTGGCATAATATTCTGCTCAGTATATGTTGGGAAAAAGGGGAAGGAAAAAAGAGTACGCTACCCTTTTATACCCATGTCGAATACTCTCCTTTGGAGAATGTGACAAGAGATATAGGTAAAACAACTCAGGCTACTCTAGGCATACTTCAACACTAGCTGGTTCAACATTAAAAGGGTAGCGTCCCCTTTTTTCGTATTTTTAATAATGTTAGTTAGAAAGCAATAATTGTCTCAGCCATTGGTTCGGGGATATCATGTTTCAAGGGAAAAAACCATATTTAATTATGTAACAATCCCTCTTGCTGCATTCTTTCTATATCAAGGTTATTTATCTTTAAAGTACTTAATAGCTTTTTTAGCACATCTTTCAAATGATCATCTATCGGTTGAATACTAGGAGGTACATCTGTTTTGATCGCCTCTTCCCAGTCTGCATATAAATAATTATTTTTGTAATCATATTTCAATAAGGTATATAAAATCCGCTTGCCTTTAACTTTGTCGTAATAACCGCAATAAGTTCTAACATACTTAACACTTTGGGTTATCAGGGTACTTTCAAAGCATTTAAGACCATTGATATAAGTCACACTGTCCCATTTTGGATTGTAAAACCAACGGCCACCATGATTTTTAACCATCATTTCAGGAATACCCTCGGCATTTCTCGGCACCTTTGAATAATCCGCATTTTGGTCAAAAAACATCTCTGAACCAGGAAGAAAAACACCTAAAAATCGGCGATAAATAAGAGGTTGACTACTTATGGAAACAGAAGAACCTCTATACTCCTGATTATAATTTACATGAACAGTAGTACTCCTAACTTCTTCACTTAGACTGGGTGACAAAACCACCCGAGAAGGGTTTTCATCCTTATTCAAGTTCCAAGAATGGCTATTCCAGTTAATCGAAAAATACTCATTATCAATCAATTGTCCTTGCTTAGCGGGTTGTGTACTACAAGCAGACAATAAAGCGATCAAAATAACGAAAATTAATTTTTTCAAGGTGTTTCTCCACACTTATTTCCATTCTCAGTCTTGCACTCATATGAACTATGAGGTGATTTGTCAGTAAATAGTTTAGGAACATTCACAACAGATTTTAAACGATCCATTGCCCCAACTTGTTGATCAACCCCTTGGTTTCCACCTAACCCCTCTGCCACAAAGTCACCAGGGTTCGCGGTACTCCCATTATAAATAAAAGGAGTCTTATTCATTGTAGTTTTCATATCATTGGTATTAACAGGCGAGCCAAAACTAGAAAAAGTAGGAATTCCACGAACCGTTTCACTGTAACTACTGCCATTTGGATTTATAAAATATTCTCCGCCTTTAAAACCACCATTATCTAATTGGTACTCAATACCAGCCTTTAAAAGCAGATTGGCTTGTGAGTGTCCAGCCATATTAAATCCATTTTGGCCTCGTGCAGTCGTTGCCTCATTCACAAATTGCCCTGTTTGTTTCGCAACTCCCGTTGTTACAATTCCTAGTTTATCGACACCTGACTCTAGTCCATCGCCAATAAAACCGTGACTAGGATTATAATTAATCGTAACCACCTTTGAGCCTGTTTGAGCTATACCATTTTTAATGGCATCCGCTTCCGAATTCATCATTCCATTTGTAAAGTTTTGATATGTCGCGTTACTACTATCAATCTGTACTGGCACTATTGATACCAAAAGACCTTGTCCTTTCAATTTATCACGCGTTTCACTAGAGGCTTTTTGATAGAGTTCGCTCTCCTCAATAGGAATAAAATTTTCAGGATTGTTTTTTACCTTAATGTAATCCGTTGTAACAACCTGTAGCACTTTATGATTGATATCCTTGTCTCCAAGCATGACGGGAATATTGCCTAAAAGCCCACCGTTAGAACCGTTACTAGGAATAATTCCAACAGTATAGGACGATAACTCATCCAGAGCCTTCCCTATAGCCGCAACCACAATATTTTTGTTGTCCGCTTCTGGCAAACCTTGAGCAACCTTTTGAATGTTTTGCCCAAACTCATTCAAATCCTTCGCAATTTGGTTTCTACCTGCATCGGTCAATAAATTGGTATCCAAACTCCCGCTTAAGCCCTTGTGCGACTCTATATTGTAGATATCGACTTCATTGTCTTGAATATCGCGGTTGAGCAGTTGCGTTTGTGAGTTTTCACTGTCTGCTATTTGAAGATTACCCTGCCCTAAAGTAGCGAGGGTTTTGGTTTTACGGTTGCTATTGTCGTTGCTGAAATCGATCCCCACACTAGAGATAGAGCTGCTCGTTTCGGCAGTTTGATTACTGGCACCAGCAATACTGGCGTTAAGTCCTAATGACTGAGATCGACTGTTAAGGGTGTTATTTAAAGATTTAGCCTCTAACGTTTGGGTACGTAGGTTCAGTTGACCATTGTCATGACCATTACTGTCAACCGCCGCAATGGTGGCCCCTTGAATAAGGGTGTGTTGTTGGGTGTTGATATCTACCTGGTTGGCGGTAAGACTGGTCTGTACAGTCGTTTTTTGTTTACTATTCGCTTTGGCGTTATTGACACCTAATGCGTTCAAACCGCTCGAGCCAAAGCCTGCACTTAAGCCTTGAGACTGCGATTTATTGGTTGAACTATCTTGTACCGAGGCGACGTTTAAGTTTTTAGTATTGATAATGAGTTGTTCATCGGCATGTACGGTCGCACCTTCAATCGTAGTGGTTTCAGCGGTATTGATGCGGATATTGCTGGCTAAAAGACGGCTGTTGTTTTGACTGAGTGCTTTTGAACTCTGCTTGGATGAATCCGTACTCACGGAAACACTCGCAGCGCCACCACCGCCATACAGGTCAACACTGACATTGATATTTTTGTGATCCATACTGCTGTCACTGTTTTTAACATTCGTAGACGCTAAAACATTCAGGTTTTGACTGTTAATGGAAATATTTTGTTTGGCATTTAGATGAGAGCCTTGTAGGGTGGTTTTTTCACCTGAATTAAGCGTGATGTTGTTGGCGGTGATATTAGACGCTAAAGCGCTTTGTTCATAAGCCGCCAACTGTTTTTCAATGGCATCAACATCTAACTCTAAACCGGCATTAAAACCATAGGTTCCCGTTGAGGAAGCGGCTTTTGCAGTTTGCGCGGCTAAAGCGGTGGTCTTGGTCGCTAAATTGGCGGTGGCTAATGCGATATTGGCTTGATAGAAGCTGGCATCTGACTTTAAGTCATTTACATATTCTGACAGTTCTTCTACATCCACTTGTTCTATGCCCAATTTACCATTTTTTAGATCACTCTTTAATTGCGCTAAATTCGCTTGTTGATTTTTCAGGTCGGTTTGATAGTTAGCGTAACTTGATTGGGAATCATCTAACTGCGATTTTGCCGTTTGCAATGCCTCTACAGCCGTTTTGATTAAAACATATTCGTTTTTAACAACCAGCTTTAATTCGGCCTTACCCTCGACTTCACTCTCTTTGGTAACCACACTATTTTTGGCTTCTTTAACGGTTAAATCATTGGTTGCCGTAAGATTTATATCACCTGTGGCGTTAAGATCACTGCCTGTGATATTAAGGTTACCCAGAGCCGCATTTTCAGTTTGGTCTGTGGTGGCGCTTAAATTAATATTAGCCGCCCCTAACTTACTGGCAATGGCTGTAGTTGTGGTCATGACCTTATCAGCCGAGTCGTAGGTTGCTTTCGCTAGAGTCAGTGAAACCTTCCCGTCTTCATCATCATTAATGAGTTCATCTGGCCGCAATAGAGAGGTCGCTACGTCACCGACACTGACCGTTAACTTGGTGTGTTTGGAGTAAACTTTTTCTTCTTTCTCGGCATGACTGATGGTGATGTTTTCAGCATTGGCATTTAGGCTATCTTGGGCTTGGATATTGACCCCTGCAAGATTCAGATTCTTGTTGGCATTGAATGCAATATTCTTCGCTTGAATATTAGACTGAACATCGGATTTTTTTAATTTACCTTCCAAATCTTCACTTTCTGAAAAAAGCGCGCCACCAGTAAGCCAACCAGATTCTTTTTTATGAGATTCATTTAGACTGCCTTCATAACCCGCTTGAACATTGATATCTGTGGCGCTGTCTAAGATTAGATTACCCGTAGCGTCAATATTGGAACCGGTAAGTTGGATGCCCTTCTCTGTTGCGTTAAGACGAATGTCTTTCGCCGCCAAATTTGAGGCAATATTACTCGATGATATATTGGTATTTTTGGCACTTTTCGATGCCATAAAATCACTGAATGATGAGTTGGATAGGACTGAATTAGAATCATTGACGGCTGTTATATCAATTGCTTTTGCGGTTAGATTTAGGGCTTCAGTTGCTTTGATGTCGGTTCCAACCAATGAGATTGTTTCTGCTTGAAGTCCAACGTTTTTAGCTGTCAAGTTAGTGATTTGCGCAGTGTTTGAAGCTGAGCTATCAAAGGATTTTTCGGTGCTTTGAATCAGGCCGCCATTTTTGTGTTTATGGGCTTCATTTACTTGTTGGGTGTTTTCACCTGCGGTTAATGAAATATTGCCTCCGGCGATTACATTCAGATCACCTCCAGTACTGGTCACCTGAGCCGCTCTAGCATTCAGGTCCTGACCCGCGGCCAGATTTAAGTTACCCTTTGTCTGTATTGTGCTACCGGTTTCCGTTTTACGACTATCGCTACGCCAGTTACTGCTGTCCCAAACTATTTTCTCGTCCTGAGATTCGGTCACCGTGGCCAGGTTTAAATTTTGGCCAGCGGTTAAGCTTGTATCACCAGATGATAGGTTTTGTAACTTAACCGCTTTAAGACTAAGGTCTCGACCTGCAGAAATATTCAAAGCACCTGTACCGCCTGTTACGCTGATTTCTGCAACACTGGCAATATTGGTTCGACGGCCTTGTGCACCGTTTTGTGTATTGGTCGTGCTGGCAAGGTTTATATCTCGACCCGCTACCGCCTGTAAACTATTCTGTGCGGTGATCCGTCCGCCTAGATTGTTAAGATCGGTTTGAGCTTGTAAATTGACATCTTGCCCGCGAATACGTCCGCCCAAATTGCGAAGATTATCGGCACTGATCCACGTATTGGCACTGGCTTGAATGGTCCCGCTATTGATTAAATCATTGGCCAGGTTTAGGTTCATGCTGTCAGCTGAAATAAGTCCACCCGATGCAGCGAGTTCCGTATTTTGCACGCGTACATATAATTGAGGAACCAGTGCTTTTTCTACGGAACCATCTGGCTGAGCAATCTCTTTTTCAACCATCCAGACCATGTCATTAGTCAGTTTTGCCATTTGATCTGCGCTTAATGCAACGCCTGGTGTCACTGCAAATTGTTGTGCATAATCAATTGCGTTATTCATAAGCGACTGATACTGTGCTTCGTCCGTTGCATAACCGGTTAAAAAACGGCGCCCTGTGAGTTGGGCTACCTGCTCTCTAATGAGCTTTTGTTCGTAGAAACCATCACCCAACCGTTTTTGAGTAATAGTAGGGTCAAAAGCAAGTTGGTCTAGAATGTAATCTGAACTCAACCAGGCTTGATTATTGGTAAAAGCCGAGTCTGTTTCAATAAAATAATGGGCACTTGGGTTGGGATTTGTTTTATACAAACGGTTATTTGGAAGCTCAACATTGCCGCCGACGGTACGAATAATGGTGGTGTTGCCCGGCAGAACGACGCTCATTCCATTGTTGGCAGTAGCCGTCTTAGTTTGGACGCCTGTGGTCAAGCCTGCCACTTGAGTACCTGTTCCATTTGGAGCGGTATTTTGTTTATAGAGCGCGGTACTAAGTGTGATGGCTTCGACTTTAGCGGCAGGGTTATATGCAGCCGTACTAGATCGAGTAGTATCTCTTCCATCGCGTTTCTTGCGCCATGATGTTGTCACAGTGCCTACATCACGGGTTACCCGTCGGCCTTGTGTTTGTTGGTTGTTTATCGATCCAACATGGGCTGATAAGTTACCGCCTGCGATGACCTGGCTGTCAGCATTTAATAAGCTGTCGGCTGTAATGGTCATATTGCCACCTGATAAAATTTTACCTGGATCTGACGTCAGAATCGTTGTTTGCGTCGGGGTGCGTTGATAATTATACTGCAGCCATGTTAAATACTCCCCTTCGGGTGTCATCAAACGTACGGACTCATGCAAACGAAGCCAAACGCCAGGTGTTCCTACCAGATAACGTTTACTTGCGCCACTTCCTTGGTATTCCTTAACGGTTTCGGTAGGAAGCACTAACTCAGTCGTTGTGATATGTTTATTGCGATTATTGATTGATTGAGAAGCGAGGTTAAGATGACCCAAGGCTTCAATAGTTGCACTATTATTATTTACGGTGGTCGCTTGTCCTGTGGCGTTTTTATTAGTATCTAGGGCTCCTCCAATTGAAAGATCCCCTGCACTAAAGATAAGTCCATGTTCGGTATTTGTCAGATTTTTTGTGCCGATATCCAACTGGTTGCGAGCGGCGATGACAGGGGCTCCGGCTCCTTCAGCTAAATTATTGATCGTGGTGGCTTCAATCGCGATATGGTCGCCATATATTCGTCCTGTACCAAGGTTATTGAGAGTGATGGTATCGATGAATGTCTCTTGCCCATTAATGAGCCCCCTGTTAATCAGGGTATTCGCTGCGGTCGCTTCTAATGTTATCTTATTGGCGCTCACTTGCCCATTTACCTGATTGTCAATCGTTGCCGCTTTGAGATACACCTCTGCAATGGACTGAATATTTGACTGGTTTGTTAAAGTAGCAGCCGTTTCAATACGGACTTGACCATTCGTTTTAATTAACCCGGTGTGTAAATAGTCATCTGTCACTTTGACAGAGATATCCCCCTGACTTAATAGTTCACCATCGCCCGTTAATTTCGCACTAGTGATATCAATTTTTTGGTTGGCTATGACCGTTCCACCCGTATTTATGATTTGCAGTGCTTGATCCGTTGAATGAGCATTATGTAAAGTCGCTGTCGTCGCAGATGAGATTAAACCATTGGTGTTATTAAGCCTATTAGAGCTATCAATGTCGAGCGCCTTTTCAGCCAGCAATTCTCCTTGCGTATTATCCAGTTGAGCAGCAGAGAGGGTTAGTGCCTGGCCTGAGCGAATAAGACCATTGGTATTATTTAAGGTTTCATCCAGTTTAATATCAGTATGAGTTTGCGACTGAACCAAGCCTCCTGAGTTATTTAAGGCGACCCCATCAATCGTCAAACCATTAGAACTTTCCATTACGCCATTTTGTGTATTATCAATATGAAGGCCACTCATATTCAAATCTGCTTCACTGCCAATGTAGCCCGACTGGTTTACAAGTTGACCAGTTGCTAGCGTTACCGTTGATTGGCCGACTATTCCCGCATTACGACCAGAGTCAGTATTACTTAAAAGGTTACCATTGGTGTTGATATTGAGTGCGGCTGTAGCTCCAATAAGACCAGCGTGATTGTCAAAGGCGCCACTTTGTACATCAAGGGTTCCAGTGCCATTCTCACCTGTCGCAATGAGCGCTCCTTCACGATTGCCCAACGCTTGCAACTGAGTGTCAATGTCTAGTTGACTGGCAATGATTCTTCCTTGTAAGTTACTGACCCCTTGTGCCACAATACTAACCACTTGTGAAGCTTCAATATTGCCTGAATCATTTTGTAAGGCACCAGCTGACGCCTGTAAATTGACCTCTTTATACACGGAACTAATTGTTCCCTGAGTGTTTATAATCTTTGATGCGCTAGCATCTAATGATTGATTTGAAAGGAGTAGGCCCTTCTGATTACTTAACGGTCCTGATGCTGAAATAGACAACGAATCAACTGCGAGCACTTCACCAAGATCATTGTCTAAACGGCCTGCTGTCGTGAGTTTGGTACTTTGTCCTGAGGTAATAAAGCCTTGGTTTGTTATATCGCCTTTAGCCGTAAAATCAATGTTATTCTGAGCCTCTATCGAACCACTATTTGCAATATCGTTGGTCGAATTCATTTTGACACTGGAATTACTAGAAATATTACCGAGATTCTCCACACGACCCTCGGCTATAAAATCAACGTTTTTTTGTGCCTCCATCGAACCGCTATTTGCAATATCATTGGTCGAATTTATTCTTATATTGGACTGACTAGAGACATTACCAAGGTTTTCTATGCGACCATCTGCAGTAACAATGATGTCCCCTGCACTCGCTGCAATATTACCAATACTCCGAACACCAACCCCGTCCTCAGTGCCAACCAGTGTAATTTTACCTGCATACATACCGCCTAGCTGAGAGACATCAATTGCATAGGAAGGTTTCGCGGAGTTTGTTTTTATCACAGTGGTTTGAGTGTTATCGACATTGACTTGGTTAGTCCCCGTAGTGACCTTAAGTTGATTTGCCCAAATTCCAGCATTCACTTTTACAGATTGTGCAATTAAATCGGTGTAGTCGGTTTGCGTTGCATCCATTCCGGAACCCGTAATAAGGATTTCGCCACCTTGTACTCTATAAGCGTCAAGGCTTCCTGAATTCAATACGGCGGCACCTGTCGTTAACGTTGCTCGATTAGCGTTAATAAAGCCACAGCCATTACATGTTATTCCTGAGGGGTTTGCCACAACGACTTGTGCGCGCGTACCGGCAACCTCAATGTAACCATGCAGTTGACTTGGATTGCTAGAATTGACCTCATTTAAAATAACACGAGCTGAACCTCCCGCTAACCAGGGATTTCCCTGTACCCAGCCGCCAATTTGAGTTTGCACACTGTTTCTTGAATTATTGAGAATAGCTCCTCGTCGTTCTACATCAAATTGACTGTAGGTATTTCTTGAAACTCCAGCGGCACTGGGCGTTTGAATATTAACTTGAGGTATCCCATTGGCCGTATTTAATACCGTTGCTTGTTGATGGTTCGGTGCATTTTTATCTGCCACAATTTGAGCTTGTGCTGCATTTGAAAACGCAACCATACCAAGCGCTGTCCATACCCAAAACGTTAAAGGTCGCAATCCGAAGTTCGCCATTTGTGGAGCACCACTACCACGGCTATTTTTAACGCCTTTGGTTCGACTAACCGCAATTTCTGACACGACCATAAGCTGTCCACGAGCTTTATTAAAAACAATACGGTAACAATTCTTATTCATAATTTAATTCCAATGGAATACGTTAATATAATTTTGCATATCATTTATCTAAAATCCTGTTTCACTGGCATCTCTATTTGCAGCTCTTTTTTAGCAAGTCAAAATCAACATACCCACTTAAAATAGGTTGTTTACGTATCACCGGTTAAAAATATCATGTCACGTGGGGAGCTCTTCAACTGAGCTTGTCTCTTTCTGTTTGCAGCGACCTAATGTTTACCTAAAAATAGAAGCGAATCACACCTAAGGATTCCGTCATCATTAAAACGCCAGAACAAGCAAGACTAAAACGAGGCATTAACACTGAAACCTATCACACTGTCTGAAACGATGAATTTGCTTGGTTTAGAAATAGGCTTACCAAAAAACAAATCATAGATGAAAGCTTTGTAGCCCCCTCTTAAACCAATGACTCCGCCACTTAAGGTTGTTCCAACGAGTTTGGTACTTGTCGGTCCTGACACCTCTCCTGAATCAACCCCTAGATACAGCGCTTGTCCAGTGTGACTTAATGCTAAACTCAATTCATTCCGAAATAGCCAACCTCGTTCTGCGGATAGTTGCTGGTTACCGTCAAAACCTCTGACGGTATAACGACTGCCAATGCTAAACCTATCCAGAGGAACTAACGGGGTATAATTTAATTGCCCTTTGAGGATTCCATGATAGTTTAGGGTATGATTTTCTACTTGAAACGGTATGGATAGTTGAACTTGAGAAGTTAGAATTTCAGGTTGAGATGTCCCCTCTTCGAAGGCTTCCTCTGGTGCAGGTAAGGAACCATAACCTTTCACACCACGACGGTAATTAACTTCAATACTAAGTGAACCCTTAGCAATAAATTGTTGGTGTGATATACCAAAATCCCAGCCAGCCATGCGCCGTCTCTGAACAATCACTTCCGTATCATCTATATAGTTTTGAGAAGAGCGCAACCATCCTCGAATTGACAAAGACGTTTTTCGGTATGCATCACGATAAATCATGCGTGAAAGCTTAATTTCCTGATTAGCACTGTCCCCACTATAGATATAGTTTTGTGTGAAACCAGCAACCGTTTGATGGTACTGATTATTACTCCCCGTAGCAGCCAGCAACCAATATCCGAAGGGTATCGAATAATGAATGGTATATCCTTTGGTTCCCCGTCTCCCAATATCCCCACCGCCCAAATCATGATTAAAACTCACATAAAATAGATCATTTAAGGTCCACCAATGATCATACGATAAGGTAAGATTGCCTTGATATTTGCCCGTTGCAGGCGATCCTGAGTCGTCCAGAGATAAATTTAGTCTAAAAGGAAAACCCTGCTTCCAATCAAAGACTAAATCACTGTCTCCCGGTTGTGAATTTTCTGTAGAGGATGGTTGGATTTTAATATCGGCTTCGGCCGTAGGAAGCCGTTTGAAGTTTTCAAGGGCCTGCTCTATATCTCGCAAATTGAGGAGATCCCCGACCTTAGCGGGAACAGCGTTCCAGTAAGTCGCTCGTATATTATCCGCATCTAGAAAAGATATTTTATGAATGCGCCCTGGTACTAGGGTGAGTTTTAATGTACCCGTTGTTAAATCCTGAGGTGTAACCACAATACGAGTGGTAATGAAGCCTTTATTAACAATCGCATTTTGCACTCGTTTCACCAATATATTGATACCAGACGAGCCTAGACAACGTCCGAGTGCAATATCGGGAGTACCATCTGCTAATTCATTGGAGGCATCCAGTGCCCATTGGAATTTGTCGGCACTAGAATGGGAGGGGTTAACCCCTGAGATGTCTTCCAACACTATTTTATCAATGCTAAAACAGGGGGATTCATGTTCTGGTAAAAGGCCTTGATCAAGTTGTCCGGAGAGCCTTAAACGAACATCAGGCTTTACTTCCAATTTTTGACGTAATCGCTGCTCTTGCTCTTGAGTACGAATTTGCTCGATTGAATCTAATTCAGTTAAAGTAGCAGCTTGGCATTGGAGTGGAATGGAGAGAAAGAATACTGAAAGGTATCCCCAAATAAAAACGACGTTAACAAATAGTAAAGGCTTTTTTTTCAAAAAAAAATTATATATTTTGGCTAACATTCAATACTTTTCGTTTTATTTAAAAAACCACACAAATAGTGGTTGAAATAAATATTACTGCATATTTATACTTTAGTCCAGCGTATAAATACAAGTATCATTAAATATTCCTGTGGAATGTTTATGAAATTGTTGTTTTGCATAAATTTGACGATATTTAATAAGTCAATCGAGAGTGATCTTCTGCATTGAAAGAATTTATGAAGTAAGCAACGATTAATTTATCTTTGAAACATTCGGATCAAAATAAAACTAAATCTGCTTATTTAGCCGAATTTAACTCAAAAAAAACCCACTTAACAAAACGATTAAGTGGGTTTTACCTATTTAAAATGACCAGGCCTGTTCGTTTTAAATAGATTTGTAGAGCTTATAGAGTTTTCATTACTTATTATGTTTAGTACCCGCTCCGGTCATTCCCGCTGTTAAGCTAAAGCGCATCGCTTCTTCCATGCTCATATCAACAACTGTAACGGAGTCTTTGGGCACCAGTACAGCATAACCACCGATCATATAGCTCAACGGCAAATACACCAAGACATTGTCATCATCATTAAAACCTTGCGGTAACTTATGCATTTCATGCTCGGTGATAAAGCCGATAACTTTCATATTACCATTGATCTGTACCGACACCACCTGTTCAAAATCCTGGTCTTTTTTGGGTTTGAAGTAATCGAAGAAATCTCGAAACGCATTATAGATTGGCTTGATAATGGGCATATGAGAAATTAAATTTTCTAATTTTTCAAACAATACGCGTACCACATAGGCATGCATCAAGACACCGATTAAAAACAGCACCAATAAACCTGCAACCACTCCCATGCCAGGCAAGTACAATGCATTCGGCAAAACATAGGCAAACAAGCCAACAAGCACAGATTCTGCGGTGATTGCCATCCAATACAACAGGTATAAGGTTAAAAATACTGGCAGAATGGTAATTAGGCCGGTCAACATATTTCTCGAGATAAAACCAAACATTAAAACTTCCTTTTTATAAAGTGGAAAACCTGTTATCCAGGCTCTGAATCTGTTTTAAAAATAATAGCCAATATTTAATTCAAGCTAAATAAGAGCTTATTCTTCACGGGTAAACATTTAGTAATTAACTCAAACATGACCTTAGTGGTCGTACTGGTTAACGTTCATAGCCATTTTTTTCTTCTAAAATAGATCAATAAAACAACAGGAATCGTTATAAATACGACCCAAATGGCTGGATAAGCCCATTTTAAGGCAAGCTCAGGCATGTATTGAAAGTTCATTCCATAGATACCCGCAAGGAACGTCAGTGGAATAAAAATTGAGGCAAATACGGTGAGTACTTTCATGACTTCATTCATTTTATTACTGATACTGGAGATGTAAATATCCAGTAAACCAGACAGTATGTCTCTGTAGGTTTCAATGGACTCTAATACACGTATTGCGTGATCAGAGACATCTCTGAAATAAAGATGTGTACTCTGGTTAATAAGAGTGGATTCAGAGCGAAGTAATCCCGACATTAGCTCTCTAACCGGAGAGATACTTTTTCGAATATGAATGATATCCCGTTTTAGGTGCTGAATCTTATTGAGAATTTCTTTAGTGGGGTCAGAGGTAAGAAGCGCATCTTCAATGTATGTGACCACATCATCGAGGGCATCAATCAGAATAAAATTTTGATCGACAATGGCATCCAATATTGCATAGGTGAGATAATCCGTTCCAAGGCTTCTAATACGCCCTTTACTTGCTTTAATTCGCTTTAATACGGGGTTAAAAAGCTCATCTTTTTTCTCTTTAAAGGTAAACACAAAATTACTAAACACAAGAATACTGACTTGTTCATAGATGACCAAAAATTGCTCATTTTCAGAGGTTGATTCAGGTAGCAACCCATCTAGAACAATATATAGATAATCATCATACTCTTCAAATTTTGGCCTTTGATGTGTGTTTAAAATATCTTCTAAAACAAGAGGATGGACATCAAACTCCCGTCCAATCGTCTCAACCACATCCACCGTTGCTAACCCCTCAACAATGACCCATGTCGTGGTTGAATTATTTTTATACTTTAAGATCTCTTCAATGGAATCAATCTGCAGCTCTTCAACGACCTCTTTACTGTAATCAATTAATGATATTTGAGTGTCAGCTTCATGCACTTCACCCACATGAACGAGTGTACCTGGTGGCAGTCCTATTTTCTCAGAGGGATAGTTTAAAGATGTCCTCATACCATTTGTCCTTAGCAGAAATGTTCAACACGGTTTAATAAGAAGCTTTGATTCAATTGAATCAAATTATGTCTCAAAGCCAAAAACTGAAAGCCTTTTATCATGGATTCGTTTAAAAAGGACCCATCTATGACTCTATGAATAAATTTATTTGGTTCAAGATAACATTTCAATCGTCATTAACCGATTAGGCTAATATAGGAAAAATGCCTTTCAGTCCATTTGCAATGAACTCAATCGCAATCGCGGCCAAGATTAAACCCATGATTCTAGTAAAAACATTAATGCCGGTGATACCAAGACGTTTTGAAATCCAAGGCGATAGATGAAGCAGGATCCAAACAATTAGGCTTAGTAAGAGAATGCCCGCAGCAATCGTAAAATAGTGGCTCACAGCATGTGACTTATTGGCCGCCAATATCACCGCGCTGATGGCGCCTGGTCCCGCTAATAAAGGGATGGCAAGTGGCACAATGGCGACCGACTCTTTTTGCGCGGACTCGTTTGCTTCGGCATTCGTCTGTTTTAATAAACTTGTTTTAGCATGTAGCATCGAAATCGCCATTAATAAAATCAATATGCCACCTCCCACTCTAAATGAATCAATCGTGATGCCAAAAAACCGTAATAATAATTCACCGAAAAATAGCGTGACGAGCAGGATGATGGCAACGCTAATAGCGACAAGGTTAATCGTCTGTTTGTGCTGCTTCTCATTTTGATCAGCCGTTATGCTTATAAATAACGGTATGGCGCCAAACGGATTCACAATGGCTAACAAACCGATGAAAATTTTAATGTAATCAGCGTAATCAAGCATTTTTATTCATTCTCATAGGTCGTCAACGGCGACAGCAAGATAGTCATAAGGTTGGATCAGATAATATATACCGCCCATTCAACATAACGCATTAAAATAAGTTATGGTCTACCATGATACCTGGTCTGTTTACCTTTAAATAAAACACCAAAGCGGTTCGCCATTCAAAAAAAGACGTTAAGGCATCGTTTGCCTTAATAACTTCGGAGCTGAATTCAATAGGGCTTGGGTATATTCATGTTTTGGAAATCGCATCACTTGTTCAACACTGCCTTGCTCGACAATACGTCCTTCTTTCATGACAGCAACCTCATGTGCAATCGCAGGAATAATCGATAAGTCATGCGTAATAAAGAGGAAAGAGAGTTGATATTTTTGCT
Organism: Thiomicrorhabdus arctica DSM 13458; assembly: GCF_000381085.1. Lineage (GTDB taxonomy): Bacteria > Pseudomonadota > Gammaproteobacteria > Thiomicrospirales > Thiomicrospiraceae > Thiomicrorhabdus > Thiomicrorhabdus arctica. The sequence goes on from NZ_KB905899.1 coordinate 691,834, forward strand.
GCAACTCTTCAAGTAGATTCAATACCTGTGCACGCACCGTCACATCCAACGCACTGGTGGGTTCATCACAGATAATCAATTCTGGCTCAACCGCCAATGCCCGTGCAATACCGATTCTTTGGCGCTGGCCACCCGAAAACTCATGAGGGAAGCGATACTTATGCTCTGCTAATAAACCAACTTGCTCTAATAACTCTTCAATACGTGCATCTTGGTCTTTTTTATTAGGCGAACCGACTTGCAGGCTATTCATACCTTCGCGAATGATTTCACTGATGGTCATACGCGGATTCAACGCTGAAAAAGGGTCTTGGAAAATAACCTGCACCTTCTTTCTAAACGGTTTCATCTGCTTTTCGGTTAAAGCGGTAAAGTCGACAATACTTTCGATGTTTGACCCACCCTCACCCGGACTGCTGAAATTTACAGAGCCAGAAGTGCTATTAACCAGTTTTAAGATGGCCTGACCAATTGTACTTTTGCCACTACCGGACTCACCTACGAGCGCCAAAGTTTGACCTTTTTTGATGGTTAAGGTGACACCGTTTACGGCTTTGACGTAACCAACCGTACGTTGAAAAAGTCCTTTCTTAACAGGGAAATGTACTTTTAAATCATTTATTTGCAGTAATGATTTAGTGTCAATAATCGGTTTAAAGGATTGCTTAGGTATGGCATCTGCCAATAACTGTTGAGTATAGGGATGCTGGGGGTGACTGAAGAAGTGTTCTTTATCCGCCTGCTCGACAATCTCACCTTGTTTCATGACGGCAACCCGATCGGCCATTTCATTGACGACGCCCATATCATGGGTAATAAATAAAATAGACAGACCACGTCTATCACGAATCGTTTTTAGCAACTCTAAGACTTGTGCTTGGATGGTGACATCTAAAGCAGTGGTCGGTTCATCCGCAATCAACAGATCCGGCTCGCAAGCCAAAGCCATGGCAATCATCACCCGCTGCATCTGACCGCCGGAGAGTTGATGTGGAAACCAGTCATAACGGTCATTGGCTTGGGGGAGACCCACCTCTTCAAATAGAGAGACCACTTTTTGACGCGCGAGTTTACCGCGAATTTTCAGATGCACACGTAAAACTTCTGCAACCTGTTCACCGACTTTCATGACGGGGTTTAAGGAGGTCATAGGCTCCTGAAAAATCATCGCAACCTGCTTGCCGCGAATTTTCTGCATTTGATATTCAGGTAAGGTAAACAGATCTGTTTGATTAAGTGAAATTTGTCCAGCCGTAACCTGCAAAGCTTCAGGCAGTAATCGCATAATGGCAAGCGAGGTTAGCGACTTACCACTGCCCGACTCTCCGACCAATGCAAAGATTTCGCCCGACTCAATCGAGAAGCTAACATCCTTTATTAAAGGCGAGTCATTCACTGAAATACTCAGGTTTTTGATGTTTAATACCGTTGAAAGTGCTTGCGCCATCATTTTATTTCATCTTTATCAATTTGTGGAAATTGTCATTTTTTGCTTAAAGTTATCTTTATGTTTACGTTTATTAAATTCTCAAATTAATGAACCCGTCTCGGGTCTAATACGGTCTGTACTCTGTCTGAGAATAAATTCGCAGACAGAACCAAGGTAAACATAAAAACAAATGCCGAGAACAAAGACCACCAAACCATCGGTTCTCGGGCCATTTCTAAACGTGCTTGATTAATCATATTACCCCAACTGGCCGTGGTTGGGTCCACCCCAACGCCCACATAAGAGAGCACTGCTTCTGCCAGTACCAACCCACTGAAGTCTAACACTAAGGCAATTAAGACCAAATGCATTAAATTGGGCAAAATATGATTTTTAATAATTTTAAAAGGCCCTAAACCAAAAGCTTTGGCAGCAGAAACATATTCTACTTGGCTTATTTTAAGAGTTTCAGCACGTAATAAACGGCACAATCCCGTCCAACTGGTTAACCCTAAAATAAAGATTAAAAAGAGTAGCCGCAGATCTGCACGCTCTTCTGTGCTGCCAAACCAGTCGCTGTTATTGGTGATAATCACTTGCATGACCAGCACGGCGGCGGCAATCAACAATACCCCAGGAATCGAATTTAAGGTGGTGTATATATACTGAATCACATCATCTACCCAGCCTTTAAAGTAACCCGCGCTAATGCCTAATATCAGTGCCAAAGGCAACATGACTAAGGTGGTTAACAGTCCAATCAATACACCAGTACGGATACTTTTGATCGATTGTAATAAGACATCCTGCCCGACTTTATCGGTTCCTAAAACATGATAAAAGTGGCTTAGGTGATAAAACCAAATAAAGAGAAATAATAAGCTAAATACGCTGATATAAGCTGTTTTCCACGGCAATGTCTTGGCTTTGTTATTAATGTCTCGAAGAGCGGCCGTTCGAAATCTGAAAAGACCGTGAAGCAAGAGTAACAGTGCCATAATTCCAAACGTGAGCAGTAACGGCAAGCCTGTTTTCTTCAAAACATCCAACCAAATGGAAGCACCTTTTGTTAAGTGCTGCCCCCCATATTTCAGGGCTAAATAACTCTGTGAGACTTGGCCGTTTTCATCAAAATTTAAGGATGTACTGTATTCATGCGTGGCAAATGGCGCAGAATAAGTGCGTTCTGTTTGTTCGATTAAATGCATCAAAGAAAGATCTAATACACTATAGACCCCATGTCTTTTGTCTAAGCTGCTATCACCACTAGAGGCTAGCTGAATATGTACAGAACCCAATAATGCAAACACAAAATAAAACGTTAAGATCACCGCTGAAGCCATGGCAATTGGCGACTCAAAAATACTACGCCACTGCTTTCTAGCTTGCTCGGAGTGTTTAATCGAACGAATCCCTGCCAAAATAACAAACAGCAAGCTCCAAACCATTAAATCCGTCCACAACCATACAAAACTCATGCTAACTTTACCCGAGGATCAAACAGCGTATAAGAGATGTCCGTGAGAATCAGGCCGATAATATATAAAACCGAGCCTAAAAACACCATGGCTTTCACGATGCCAAAATCTTGGGCATTAATCGCATCCAGCGTATAACTGCCCAGGCCTGGTATACCAAAGAAGGATTCCATAATCAGACTGCCCATAAAGAGCGTCGGAATAACGACCACTACACCCGTTAGAATCGGTAGCATACCATTTTGGAGCACATGACCAAATAGGACTTTGAGATCAGATAAGCCTTTGGCACGGGCCGTACGAATATAGTCCTTATTCATCTCTTCTAAAAAAATACTTCGATACCAACGCATGCCTGCACCAATACCAGAAAACACCCCGATAAAAATCGGTAAGATCAAAAACTTAAACCCCTCCCAGCCTTCTGTATATCCCGAAATGGGTACCCAATGCCAAACCTTACTGAACAAGACTTGTCCGGCAATGATATAAAACAGGCCTGAGATAGACATAATCGCGACCGCCACCATCATGGTGGCAGTATCTAAGGCCGAACCTCTGAATAAAACAATCAGCAACGCCAAAGCGATATTAGTGACTAAACCAATGACAAACGTCGGTAAGGCAATGGCTAGGCTTGGCCACATACGTTCATAAACATCCGCCGTAATTTGTCTACCTGAATCAGACTGACCAAAATCAAAGACAAACAACTTCATGGATTCTTGCACAAACAGGGTATCTTGCACTTTGGCCAGCCCTGGTGCATCTGCATTAAAAAATAGTGGCTTATCGTAGCCGTGATCTACTTTCCACGACTGTATCATTTCGGGCGTGGTTTGCTTAGCCCCTAATTGGGCACGTGCCATGTCTTCTGGCGTATTCACCATGAAAAACAGTGCAAACGTGATAAAGTTAACTCCAATCAAAATCGGCAGTGCGAACAGCACTCTTCTCATAATGTAAGCAAACATCTAGGTGTTCTCACTTTGCGTGTTTTTTGCGCTTATCTTAATAATGGCGGCCTGGCGGCGACGATAAGCCAAATGTAAAGGATAGATACTGCCAATGATAATCGTAAACACGATTATCATTGGCCAAATAACAGGTTGATTCCATGCGGTTTGTTTTAAGATACGCTCTTTCGCGTCAATACGTCTATATTTAACAGTATTATTTGCTAAAGGGTTGGGCCAAACATTGTGCAACCAATGGTGATACAGCGCCAACGATTTTGGATGATACCCCCATATCCAAGGGGCATCTTTTTGCAATAACAGAGTCATTTCCTCAATAATCGCTAGCCGTTTGGGCCCATTTTTCATAGTCTTCATTTTTAAGAAAAGCTTGTTGAATTTTGGATTATCGTAATTGGCGCTATTAATTCCGGAACCATTGGTATTGATAATTGCATTGCCTCCATAGAGTAAAAACAGAAAATTCTCAGGGTCGGGATAATCGGCATTCCAGCCCCAAGAAAACATCTGTACTTTAGCACCCCGTACTTTGTCTTGAAAGCGATTGTAGTCCGTTGCGCGAATCACCAGTTCGATACCAAGCTTAGCAAACTGTTTACGATACCAGTTCAACATCGATTGACTGTCTGGCCCTGTGGCGGCCGTATCATAATGTAAGGTTAAAGGTGATCCATCTGGCATACGTCCATTGGGATATCCCGCTTCAGTTAGCAGTTGTTTAGCGACCTCTATAGACTTACGTTGTAAGCGATCATCTCTCCAATCGAACACAACACTATTGCGGCCAGCTTGACCTGATTGATAACCAAAAATACCAGGTGGTATCGGACTTTGTGCTGTGACACCTCGACCATTGAGAAAGATCGATATATACTCTTCAAAATTAACCGCAATGCTCAATGCCTGACGCAACTTACGCTGTTTCTTAGAGTAACCACCTACCACAGGGTCTACCATATTAAAGCCAAAATAGAGAATACTGGGCTGAATCATATTTAAAAACTGAATGCCTTTTTTCTGCATTTCTGGCGTGAGGCGCATAGAGCCCGAATTGGAAACTGAGACGGCTTGATCGAAACTATCAGAACTGACACCTGAAGCATCGTAATAACCCTGCAAAAACTTATTCCATAAAGGTACGCTTTCTTTTTCAAGCGAATAAACCACTTCTTTAATAAAAGGTAACCGCTTGCCTGCATCATTCAATAGAGCAGAATCTGCACCTTCTGCTAAGCCATCGACCGGATAGGTTTCTAGATGATAGTTCGGGTTAGCGAGTAAACGCATGCGTTTATTGGGATTATTCTCAACCAGTTGATAAGGTCCCGTACCAACGGGTGAGGTATCCAGAGTTAAGTTTTTTTCGACCAGGCCTGGTTGTTTATAAAAAGCTTCGGCCTCCCATGGAATCGGCGCAAAGAAGTTCATACTTAACCAATATAAGAACTGCGGATACACTCCTTTTATTTTTATTTTATAATGATATTTATCAATAACTTGAACACCACTAATATCAAACTTATTTAAGTTGAAGAAATGGGTTTTGGTGGTTTTATCATTAACGGAAAGTTCTATTTGATAAGCGTTAGAAACCGTCTCAGAAAAGAGTGTAAGGCCTTCAATATAGCGCGCCATAGAATCAAATATTGGTGAGTGATTTTGCCTTAAAGCCATGCGTTTCAGTGCATAAACATAATCTGCTGCGATGAGTTCTCGAGTGTCTTTTTGTTTAAAGTCACGCAATGTTTCAATCTTGGATAACGCCTCTGAATCCAGATGATGATATTTAAACTGTCCAAGCTGATCTTTAACAAATGCCGGGTGGGGTTGAAATTGTATGCCAGGCTTAAGCGTAAAGAGATACTCAGTAAAAGCAATTTTTGGATACGCTTCTGCTACGATTTTCCCTTTGGCATCAAAATACGTGGTTTCAGGCATCTTAGCGAGGGTTAAAGGCTCTAAAGTATAAGGGCGTTTCAAATAATGGTACTGGAGAGGTGGTTCGTACACTTGGCTTAAAATCGCCCACTCGTTAGAGTTATAAGACACCACTGGATCTAAATGTTTAGGCGACTCGCTAAAGGAGCTAAACAGCGTTTGAGAACGCGTTTGATCAGCACTATAAGGGGTATTCCAGGCCGATGCAGAGCAACTTGAGGCATAAACAACCATGGCCAAAATTCTGTACCAAGGACGACAGAGGTCAGTGACCTGATTTAGGAATGGTTTCTTAAATAACAAAGGTAGATTCACTATACGTTTACACACGCTAAAAGAAGATAAAAGTATTGGTAGACAAAGATACACTCTCATCTAAATAATCTAAACGGATTTTATCAATTACAGCCATTATAACTGCCTGTTTAGCGTTATAATGCTCATAAAATTTAATACTCATCATACGTGATTTTAAACTAAATTGACGTAATTATAAGACTCAATAAGATTGGAGAACAACATGGGATTCCTAACCGGAAAGAAAGTTTTAGTCATCGGTGTCGCAAATAACAAATCTATTGCTTACGGAATTGCAAAGCAAATGCATGCACAAGGTGCTGAAATCGCCCTAACCTATCAAAATGAAAAACTGAAAGGTCGTGTTGAAAAGATTGCCGAAGAACTTGGCTCTTCAATTGTTTTACCTTTGGACGTGGCGAATGATGATGAAATCAACAGTGTGATGACGGAACTCGCACAGACTTGGACAGAGGGTTTGGATACATTAGTACACTCCGTGGCTTTTGCACCTCGCGCTGAACTAGAAGGCCGAATGATTGATGCCTCTACCCGAGAAGGCTTCAGCATTGCACACGACATCAGTGCCTATAGTTTAACAGCTTGTACTAAAGCCGCTTATGAAATGCTTAAGGCCAAGAATGGCTCTGTCATTACGGTTTCTTATCTTGGGGCTGAACGCGCTGTACCGAACTATAACGTGATGGGCATTGCCAAAGCCTCTTTGGAAGCAACCGTTCGCTATTTAGCGGCTGATTTAGGTCAAGACGGTATTCGTGTCAATGCCGTATCAGCCGGCCCTATTCGTACCTTAGCAGCCGCTGGCATTAAAGACTTCAGAAGTATGCTTGATAAAGCAGCTGCTTCTACCCCGTTGCGCCGTAATGTGACCATTGAAGAAGTCGGCAATACCGCTGCTTTTTTATGTTCAGATTTAGCCTCTGGAATTACCGGTGAGATCACTTATGTAGACGGTGGGTACAACATCACTGCTTCAACTTAAACGCCATCACTCTTCACTCAAGCCCTAATTGGGCCTGAGTTCCACCACCTCTTCTATACTCGGATTTCTTATCCTTCCCCAAAAAAAACCTCATTACCTTTACACGCCTTTTTTGTTATATTCAAAACTCTACTATAAAAAACAACTACCGTAAGTTTATTACTGTGTCCAGTTGAGACGCATAAGCACCACACTCTGGGTGGCGAAAAACAAAGGTGAATCATGACTAAAAACAAAGATTTCTCAGGATTTATTTCAAATCTAAGCATGTTCAATAAGCTATTAATAGCCCCCTTAATCATGTTCACATTTATGATTGTCACAGCAGCCGTGACTCTGACCGACGCGCACCTTATCGAAAAAGAGGTCAATAGCGTTAAGGATTCCTCCATTCCAACGGCTAATCTCGCCAGCAATATTCTGGAAAACAGTCAATCTGCACAATTAGCTGTCCTTAAATTTTTACTGCAACATTCAGACTCTACCATCAAAGAATTAACCGTTCTTGAAAAAACAAACAGTGCGACCATCAAAAAAATGTACGACTTTCCACTCACTGACCTTCAACAAGAGCAAGTCGGCAAACTGAACGATGCCCATCAACACTATTACGAAACCGTCTTACAGAACCTCATTCCTAAGAGTCAAGAAAGTGTACGCCTCCTGCATGATATTAGTGACAAACAAGTCGAGAGCATTATCCATGACCTACACCAATTAAAGATAAGCTCAGGTTCAGAAACGGCACTACTTGCTGCTACCGCGATCGAACATGTCCAAACAGCCGAAGTGAAGCTTTTGCTTTATGTCGAAGAACTGCGTGAAGCAGACTATCAACTTGTCCAAAGAGAGTTGAAAGCCTTAAAAGACAGCCTATCAGTCATTATTGAATACGACCTATCGCCTGGTGTCTTGGCGTTAGTGCCTGAAATACAAGCTTCGGTTGGTCGTTTTGACGATGACATCAAACAACTTAAAGTAGACCTACTTTCAATCCGAAGTCTCATTGACGAAGATTTATCACAAACCACTCATCATTTAGAGCAGTTAAGTCATAAACTGCAAAATGAAAGCTGGGGAATTGCTAATCAGAATATTGATATGGCCTATTCAAAAGCAGAAGCATTGATTACCGCGGTTGAAATCAATACGCTACTCGCGCTCGTGCTTTCAGTACTGATCGTAGTATTCCTTGCCCGTAAAATTTCAGCGCCTATCAAACATCTAACCCAATGCATTAATCAAGTTAATAGCAAAGGGGATTTTAGCCTCCATTCTGGCATTCAATCTAAAGATGAAATCGGCCAAATTGCCCACTCTTTTGATAAAATGTTAAACACTCAATCGCACGCCTTTATGGATATAAAACGCATAATGTCGCAGGTATCTGAAGGCCAATTTACCGGACGGATAGACAGCGTATTAGTGGGAGAATTTTTAGCCTTAAAAACATGCATCAACGACTCTGCCCACCAACTTGAATCCACCTTTAATGAACTAAATAGAGTCAACTATTGCATTTCTCAGGGGAATTTTGACGAACATATTACGGCTGAGCTTAAAGGAGAATTTAAGCAAGCAGCCGATTCAACCAATCACACGGTTGAAAGCCTTAAAGCATTTATCACTGAAACCAACTCTGTTATGGAGCAAATCAGCCAAGGCCATCTACATTCTAGGATTCAAACGGAATTGCCCGGGGAAATTAATACGCTTAAACAGCATATTAATGCAACGGTAAGCACAGTTGAAGCGGCCATAACCGAAGTGAAAACAGTGGTTCAAGCGCAAGCATCAGGTGATTTGTCCAAAACCATCTCTGGCGATTACCAGGGGGACTTTGATGACCTTAAAACCGCCATCAATACGTCAGCCAAAGAGGTAAACCGAATAGTAACTCTGATACAGTTATCCGCTCAAAGCGTCCAACAGGCCGTACAGGAAGTCGGCACAGCCAGTATCGACCTCTCTTCTCGTACCCAAGCGCAAGCAGCCAGTATAGAAGAAACCGCAGCAGCGTTAGAACAGATTACAGCAACCGTCAGTGAGCATACCGACTCGACTGTCCATGCTGATGTGCTAACACACAAAACAAGAGAACAATCACAAACAGGCATGGAGATTGTTGAAAAAGCACGTCAATCAATGAACAAGATCACGACTTCCAGTGAACAAATCTCGGAGATCACCTCTTTAATCGACAGCATTGCATTTCAAACGAATTTGCTCGCATTGAATGCGGCCGTTGAGGCCGCAAGGGCTGGAGAACATGGGCGTGGATTTGCAGTAGTCGCCAGTGAAGTCAGAAACTTAGCACAGAAATCAGCTGAGGCTGCGAGCAACATTAAAAAGATCATCGAAGCCAGTGTCAGCCAAGTTAAAACGGGGGAGCAGCAAGTGCGCCAATCTGGCGAGATGCTCTTCTCTATTAACGCTTCAATTATTGAAATTACAGACATCGTTGATCAAATTACGACGAGTAGTCGGGAGGAAAAAATAGGCATCAGCCAAATTAACATTGCGATTTCCCAAATTGATGGTATCACCCAACAAAATGCAGCTTTATCTGAACAGGCCTCTGCCGCAGCAAACCAAATGCAAAGCGATACTGACAGCATGATGGATGCCCTTGGGTTCTTTAAGGCCTCTCCTCATAAAGCACTTGCACTCGCTTAATCATACATAGACAGGGTGGCGTCAATCGCATACGACCCATCCACCCTCACCTATAAAACACCTATAAACCCACTTAATAAGCTCTCTAAACAAAAGAGTTGAATATATAGCTACCTTCAGTAAGAGGTTTAGGTAACCGCATTTTAATATTCTGCTGGCTTAAATTACGACAAGGATGGCGTCTTGAAAAGACGCCCACAAGGACAGATTCAAGAAATGAAAAAGGCGACATACAGAATTAACTCTATGTCGCCTTTGAATATGGCGGTCCTGAAGAGACTTGAACTCTCGGCCTCCCACGTGACAGGCGGGCGCTCTAACCAACTGAGCTACAGGACCAAATTGGTGGGTGATACTGGGCTCGAACCAGTGACCCTCGCCTTGTAAGGGCGATGCTCTCCCAGCTGAGCTAATCACCCTAATTAAGTTTAAAACCCTTGGTAAGAAAACTTACTCAAAATCTTTGTACTCAATTGATGTGGCGTATTATAGAGTGCTACGGCAACATGTCAATCAAGTTTTTGATGTTTTTAGCATATTTTTAAAGGCGCTTCGTTAACCGCTTGTTTTATTGCAGTATATCTAAACTTTGCAAACTAATCCGAGGGGTAATGGTCTGCTTATCAGGGCCTTAAAAACACAAAACCCTTAATAAATAAGGGCTTTGATACGATCTTTGTAATGTTAAAGCGGAAGAATTATCCGTTCACACTATCCTTTAGCGCTTTACCTGCTGTGAACTTAGGTACTCTAGCAGCCGGGATTTGCATCTCTGCACCCGTTTGTGGGTTACGGCCAGTACGGGCTGCACGATCACCTACTTTAAAAGTACCAAAACCGATGATTGCAACAGAATCGCCTTTGCTCATTGCACCAGTTATTGCAGCAACAGTTGCATCTAATGCTTTTGCTGCATCAGCTTTCGTTAAACCAGCTTTTTCTGCAATTGAACTTACTAATTCAGATTTATTCATTATTTTCTCCATGACTATTTTAAAGTTTTATATGTATCCACCGCTTTGGGTACAGCATTTATAGCAATCAACCCCAAAGGGTGTCAAGCAAAAATGCGATTTTTTCGTAATTAATGGTGATTTGTGCTGTTTTCGGTGGCTTTTTCACTTTCAGGCTCCTTAAATACGCCACTCTTAGCGTCTGCATCTAAAGGTTTAGGTTTTGCTGTTAAAGCCAAGTCTAAAACTTCATCAACCCATTGAACCGGACGAATATCCAGTTGGCTTTTAACTTCTTCCGGCACATCCGCTAAATCTCGAACATTGTCATGCGGAATAAGCACCATCTTGATTCCACCCCGTAAGGCGGCCAATAACTTCTCTTTAAGACCACCAATGGGCAAGACCTCACCTCTGAGTGTAATTTCACCTGTCATGGCAACATCCGCCCTTACAGGGATACCTGTAAACACTGAAGTGATTGCAGTACAAATGGCAATCCCAGCACTAGGACCATCTTTTTTAATAGCGCCTTCAGGGAAATGCAAGTGAAGGTCAAATTTTTCATAAAAATTGGGCTCTAACCCTAACGCATTTGACCGGCTTCTAATAACACTCATAGCCGTCTGTACCGACTCTTGCATCACACTGCCTAATTGCCCTGTACTGTCCAACTTGCCTTTACCAGGCATCGCTGTGGCTTCAATTCTTAGTAAATCCCCTCCTACTCTTGTCCAAGCCAAGCCTGCAACTTGACCAACACGATTCATCTCATCCACTAAACCAATACGATAACGAGCAACTCCCAAATACTCTTCTAAATCGTCTGGTGTCACCGTGATTTTACCTGAGACCTCATGAGTCACTAATTTCTTAACCGCTTTACGGCAAATCTTAGCCAACTCACGCGCTAAAAGGCGCACCCCTGCCTCACGGGTATAACATTGGATAATCGCCTTAATGGAAGACTCTTGGACGTCGAGTTCACCTTTTTTCAGGCCGTGATCCTTTTCCGCTTTGGGCAACAAGTGCTGCATCGCAATATTAAGTTTTTCAGGCTCGGTATAGCCTGAAAGGTTAATCACTTCCATACGATCTAAGAGCGCCTCAGGAATATCCATCGAATTTGAGGTTGCGACAAACATAACATCAGACAGATCGTAATCGACCTCCAAATAATTATCATTAAAAGAGGCGTTTTGCTCAGGATCAAGTACCTCTAAAAGTGCAGAAGCAGGATCACCACGCATATCACTCGATATTTTATCGATTTCATCTAATAAAAAGAGTGGGTTTTTGGTGCCTGCTGTTTGCATTTTTTGAATAATTTTACCGGGTAAAGCACCAATATAAGTTTTTCGATGTCCACGAATCTCGGCCTCATCACGCACACCCCCTAAAGACATACGGACGTATTTACGATTAGTCGCCTCTGCAATAGAACGCGCCAGCGTGGTTTTACCGACACCAGGAGGCCCTACAAGGCACAATATAGGCCCTTTCATCTTACGGACACGCTGTTGGACCGCTAGATACTCGATAATGCGCTCTTTGACCTTATCAAGACCATAATGTTCAGCATCCAAGAAAGCTTGACTTTTATTTAAGTCTTTAGAAACACGACTGCGTTTCTTCCAAGGAATATCCAGCAACCAGTCCAAGTAATTTCTGACCACGGTGGCTTCAGAGGATTGTGCAGGCATCATTTTCAGTTTTTTTAGCTCTATTTTTGCCTTAGCTTTCGCTTCTTCCGACAAACCAGCCTTTTCTATGCGTAAAACAAACTGATCATGTTCATTAACGACCGTTTCATCACCTTCGGCAAGTTCACTGTGAATCGCTTTAATTTTTTCATTTAAGTAGTATTCACGTTGCGTTTTATCCATTTGGCTTTTTACACGCGTCGTGATACGTTTTTCAGACTCTAAAAGCTCCAACTCGGTCTCGACCATCGATAACATACGTTCCAAACGTGCATTAATCGAAGTAATTTCCAGCAGTGACTGCTTATCACTGACATTCAAATTAACATTAGCGGAAATAAGGTCCACCATACGTTCAGAATCCTCTTCTTTCTGAACGGAAGCTTTTACCTCTGCAGGCACTTTTTTCTTTAAGTCAGCGAATCTTGAGAACTGGCTTCTTAAGGTTCTCATTAAAGCCTGAGTATCTGCATTAGCGGGTTCACTAGCAACAATTTCACTAATATCTCCAAGCAAAACAGCACCTTCATTATGCAAGCTCGTTAATTCAAAGCGCTGAATCCCCTCAACCAAAACTTTAACCGTACCATCAGGTAATTTTAACAACTGTAAAATAGTTGCCATTGTACCCACTGAGTAAAGGTCTTCTAATTTAGGAACATCCTGCTCAGCACTTTTCTGTGCCACCAAAAAAATCTGTTTATCGCCATTCATGGCTTCATTGAGAGCATGGATGGACTTTTCTCTGCCAACAAACAAGGGCATGACATTACCAGGAAAGACGACAACATCTCTTAAAGGCAGCACCAATACATTCATTTTCATACTTATTTGATCAATATCCATTTTTATCCTCTCATGCGAAATTGAACCACACCAAATTTCACCTTAAAAAAAACCCAGACAAGCTGGGTTTTAAAACAATACCGCACTTATTTCTCGTGCTTCGTTTAAACCAGAGCTATTCACTTGATGCCTTTTTCGGCACCTCATCTTGATAGACCAACATCGGGGGTTTTTTCCCTTGGATGACTGCTTTATTAATAACGACTTTAGCGACATTTTTCAAGCTTGGTAAATCATACATTGTATCTAGCAATAATAACTCCAAGATTGAACGCAGACCACGCGCACCCGTTTTACGAGCGATTGCTAACTTCGCAATTTCAGTCAAAGCATCTTTTCTAAACTGTAATTCAGCGCCTTCCAACTCAAACATTTTTTGAAACTGTTTGACGAGAGCATTTTTAGGTTCCGTTAAAATTTTAACCAATGCCTCTTCATCCAACTCTTCTAAAGAGGTAATCACCGGCAAGCGCCCGACAAACTCAGGAATCAAACCAAACTTAATTAAATCTTCCGGCTCTATTTTTTGAAATTTTTGAGAAACCGTTAATTTATTTTCAGCGGTTTTTACTTTTGCTGAAAAACCAATACCGATATTGGTTTCAGTACGTTGGTCAATGATCTTATCCAAACCATCAAACGCCCCACCCACGATAAATAGGATTTTAGACGTATCAACTTGAATCATATCCTGATTAGGGTGCTTACGCCCACCTTGTGGAGGAACGGAGGCAACCGTGCCCTCTATCAATTTCAGTAATGCTTGCTGAACACCTTCACCAGAGACATCTCGAGTGATCGATGGATTTTCAGATTTTCGAGTAATCTTATCAATCTCATCAATGTAAATAATTCCACGTTCTGCTTTCTCTGGGTCATTATCACAATGCTGCAATAACTTGAGAACAATGCTCTCAACGTCTTCACCTACATAACCCGCTTCCGTTAAAGTGGTTGCATCCGCAATGGCAAAAGGCACATCTAATAGGCGTGCTAGGGTCTGTGCTAACAGCGTCTTACCTGAACCCGTAGGTCCTATCAGTAAAATATTACTTTTTGTCAGCTCAACATCATCTTTAGCATGCGCATTTTGTAAACGCTTGTAATGGTTATAAACGGCAACTGACAGTACTTTTTTCGGCTGCTTCTGACCAATGACATAATCATCCAAAATAGCACTAATTTCATGCGGGGTTGGTAAATTATCCAACTCAAATTGGCTCATCTCTTCTTCGCCAAATTCTTCGCGTAAAATATCATTACACAACTCTACACACTCATCACAAATATAAACCGATGGGCCTGCGATTAATTTTCTAACTTCATCCTGGGTTTTACCACAAAACGAACAATCTAAAGTTTTGTCTTCGCTCATTCTTTTCAACCCTATCGGTTCGTTAATACTTTATCAATCAAACCATACTCACACGCTTGTTGCGCACTCATAAAGTTATCACGGTCCGTGTCTTTTTCTATTGTTTCCATTGGTTGCCCAGTATGCTCAGCTAACGCCCTATTCAACTTCTCTTTAATTTGCATAATTTCTTGTGCATGAATCTGAATATCGCTTGCCTGGCCTTGAAAACCACCTAAAGGTTGGTGAATCATGACTCGAGAATTTGGCAAAGCAAAACGTTTACCTTTCTCGCCTGCTGACAATAAAAAGGAACCCATACTGGCGGCTTGACCAATACACATCGTGCTCACATTTGGCTTAATAAAGCGCATGGTGTCATAGATTGCCATACCGGCCGTGACGCTGCCACCGGGTGAATTGATGTACAAATGAATATCTTTCTCTGGATTTTCGGATTCCAAAAACAGCATCTGAGCAACAATCAAGTTTGCCATATGATCTTCAACTGGGCCTACTAAAAAGATAACACGCTCTTTTAAAAGTCTAGAGTAGATATCATACGAGCGTTCGCCACGGCTAGTCTGCTCGACGACCATTGGTACTAATGCATTGTTAATCATATTATCCATATTCTGTATTTCATCCTATTTGAAGACTTCTGGAAAATTTTGCATAACCTTAGTGAACACGTAAAAGGGTTAAAATCATTCTTATTTTCGACGAAAATCTGAAAAGATCGCTCTATTTCTTTTTTTGTCTCAATGAGCAATTTAGCCCCATGTTTTCTTCATTCCTAAGGTAGTCAAAACTCTCGTTTGATTATTTAAGGTGTATCTTAGCTGTTTCTTAGGCAAAAAAAAACTTAACCCCACCGACAAATCGAAGATTTATCACCAGGATTAAGTTTTCGAGTGAATCTTAGCGAACTAAGATCAAACTAAAGCCCAAATTAAGCAGCTGGAGTTATTACTTCATCAAAACTTTTAGTGACTTCAGTCACTTTTGCTTCCGCTAAGATATTGGCTGCAACTTTACTTTCAACTAAGATGGCACGAATTTCACTCTTAGCACCTGGATTTTCTGAATACCAGTTAATCACTTCAGCAGGATCTTCATAAGAAGACGCTTGTTCAGCAATATAAGCATTCACTTCGTCATCCGTTGCTTCAAGGTTATTCTCCTTGATGATATCCCCCAGAATCAAACCTAACTTAACACGCTTCTTAGCTTCCTCATGGAAATGCTCAGCTTCAACATTAACATCCGCAGGATTCATCCCTTGCTGTTGAATATTTTGTACCGCGCGATCCATCAAACTCTTAACTTCTTGCTCCATAAGTGACTTAGGAACATTAACGTCCACGACTTCTTGTAAAGAGTCTAATACCGCAGTACGATTCTTACTCTCAACAGCGCGTTGTAATTCTTTCGCCATACTGTCTTTAATTTCGACCTTAAGAGCCTCTTCAGTACCTGCTTCAACACCAAAAGATTGTACAAATTCTTCATCGATATCAGGCAAGACTTTTGTCATAACAGAATGAACGGTGATATCAAATGTAGCCGTTTTACCTTTTAATGCGTCTGAATGGTACTCTTCAGGAAAAGTGACTTCAATCACTTTCTCTTCGCCTTTTTTCATACCAATAATTTGGTCTTCAAAACCTGGGATCATTCGACCAGAGCCTAACTCAAGCGGCGCATCTTCTGCAGCGCCACCGTCAAATTCTACACCGTCAATTTTACCAACGAAATCGATAATAACCTGCTCGCCTTTTTTAGCTTTTTTAGCGGCACTTTTCGACGGCTTCCATGCCATACGTTGCTCGCGTAAACGAGTAATCATATTATCAACGTCAGTATCTGTTACTTCAGCATTCACGGTTTCAACGGTAATGCCGCTGAATTTTGGCAAGGTAATCTCTGGATAAACTTCAAAACGTGCCGTGAATTTAACCTGCCCATCGACATCATTCAAATCATCAAACATTGGGTGGCCAGCAACATTTAGCGATTCTTGGTCCACTGCATCATAAAATGCCTTTTGTAAGGCTTCACCCATCATTTCTTGGTTTACTTGCGCCCCATGACGCTTCTTAACAACGTTTAATGGCACTTTACCTGCGCGAAAACCATCCATTTTGATAGTACGACGAATCTCGTTTAAACGCTTTTCTACGCTTGCATTTAGGTCTGACGATGGAAATGTGACCGTCATCTTATGCTCAAGACCTTGTTCTGGTTTTTCTACAGTTACTTGCATATTAAATCTCAAAGTTGATGTTTAAAATTGGTAAATCAGTTAATTCTCATTAACTAAAAATCAGGATCAAAATTATACTTACTTCACCATTAAAGTGGAAGTAAAACCGTTAAAATTGACCAAATATCGAATAAAAACAAGGTTGGGAGAGGTTACCATCTTGTATAAACGTTAAAAAATGCTAGAATTCCTATCAAATTATCTTATAGGGTGTAAAGTTTTCTGCCTACGACTTCACTCATCAAGAATACCTAATGAACAAAGGATTTAGAAATGAATATCGAACGTATTGTATTGTTAGTGGCTGGTTTTATGGTTCTAGCAAGTGCTATCTTAAGTGTTTGGCATACCCCAGAATGGATTTACCTTACTGGTTTCGTGGGCGCGAACCTTATGTTCTCAGCGATGACGGGCTTCTGCCCAATGGTTTTAATTCTCCGCAAACTGGGTTTTAAGCACGGTCACTCGTTTAAATAAGACTTTACACTCCGAGTTGTGTTGCAAAAAAGGCCTGTCATTTAATATGACAGGCCTTTTTTTTGAATAGGCATTGAAAATGCCTACTTTGTGAGCTCAGCCTCTACGATTTCTTTTTCAACTTCTAACCGTTCCTGCAGTTCTAACCACTCCATCTCACACTCTTCGATTGCGCCTTCACACTCTGCCTGAGATTGAATGCACTCCGCTAATTTAGTTTTATTTTCAGCTTCATATAAGCGACTATCTTCCATTAACGTATGATATTCAGACTGTTTGGCCTGCAACGACTCTAACTGACGTTCTATTTTCTTAACGGCTTGAGTAATTGGTTTAAGGCGCGCATCCACCTTTTTTCTCTGTGTTGCATTGATTTGACGCGCCTGTTTTTTCGTTTGACCAGGCCTGGTCTCTTTAGATTCAAGATCAACTTGCTTCAACTGTTTAAGGCGCGCTTGAAGATAGGTGTCTAAATCCCCTACAAAACGTGAAACCTCACCATTATGTACCCACCAAAACTGATCTGCAATGCTGGTCAATAAATGCTTATCATGTGTGACAACAATTAAGGCTCCCGTAAAATCTTGTAGCGCCATATCTAATGCATCACGAGTTTCCATATCCAAATGGTTAGTCGGCTCATCCAAAATAATCAAATTGGGTTTTTGAAAAACAATCATCGCCAGTGCTAAACGCGCTTTTTCGCCACCTGAAAAATGATTAATGGAGTCCAAGCATTGTGTATTTGAAAACCCAAAACCTCCTAAGAAATTACGCGCCTCTTGGTCCGTAGGGGCCTCTGGTAACATTAATAAATGTTGCAATGGACTCTTATCCAAAATGAGCGATTCAAGTTGGTGTTGAGCAAAATAGCCAAACTTAACCCCCTTGTTGATTTGAACTTTACCACTGCTGGGTTTTAAATCACCGACAAGCAATTTAATCAAGGTTGATTTACCCGAGCCATTAACCCCCACCAATCCAATACGATCCCCCGCACGTAATACCAACTTAACAGAGTCTAAAATCGGTTTTTGTGGGTATGAAAAACTGGCCGAATCCAATGACAACATGGGATCAGGCTGATGCAAAGGTGGAATGAATTCAAAATGAAAAGGGTTGGTTGCCTGCACCGCCGCAATAGACTCCATTCTCTCCAATGCTTTTACACGGCTCTGCGCCTGCTTGGCTTTGGATGCCTTAGCTTTGAATCGTTCAATAAAGCTTTTCAGATGTTGCATCTGTTGTTTTTGTTTATCATGTAGAGATTGCTGTTGCATCAACTGTTCATTTCGCTGGCGCTCGAAGGAGGCAAAGTTACCAGAATAGAACGTGATTTTTTGATCATGGATATGAGCGATACCTTGCACCGCTTGATCCAGAAAATCACGGTCATGGGAAATAATTAAAATCGCGCCTTGGTAGGATTTAAGCCACTGTTCTAACCAAGCAACCGCTTCAATATCCAAGTGATTGGTCGGCTCATCCAGTAACAATAAATCGGAACGCTGCATTAATGCTCGGCCTAATTTAAGGCGAACTTGCCAACCACCTGAAAACTGGGCCATGGGTTTCGTAAAATCGCTCTCTACAAACCCTAAACCATACAATAACTGCTTGGCTTTGCTCGGTATTGCAAACCCATCCATTTTATCCAAAGCATCATAAGCCTTCACCAATAAATCATGATCATTCGAGGCTTCCGCTTTCTCAATCAACTCTTGCGCTTCAGCGTATTTGGTATCGCCAAAGGTGACATAACGCAGTGCTTGAGCATCCGGACGACGTACTTCCTGCTCAACATAACCAATCAGCCAATTAGCCGGAATACCAATGTTTCCCGCCTCGATTGAGACTTCACCTAACAGACATTTAAACAACGTCGTTTTACCCACCCCATTTTGACCGACCAAACCAATTTTTTGTCCAGGATGAATATTAAGATTTGCGCCATCGAAAAGAGGCTTAACACCTGCACGAATCGATAAATTTTGTAGACATAACATGTATGGGGTTTCCTTAACCGTGTGTCATTTAACTGAACCTTTGCACAAGATAGGGACAAGATAACAATGAGATAAATTTAGACCAATGGCAATAAAACAGTGTGAGTTATAACGAACGACTGTCTCATGTTTAACAAAAAACAGTCAAATATTAGCTTTGATAGCTGTTGATTAGTGCTTGTAAAGTCCTCAAGTGTCGACGATAAACTCTATTCGACGAGCTGGCCATCAAGCAAAGTCAGTTGTCGATCCATTTTTGCAGCAAGTTCAAGATCATGGGTGACAATTAAGATGGCTGTCTGCAACTCTTGATTCAACTCTAACAAAAGGTTAAAGACTTGATTGGCGGCACTATGATCCAAATTACCAGTTGGCTCATCAGCGAGAATGCATTTGGGTTCTGTAATAAGTGCCCGTGCTATTGCAACTCTTTGACGCTCGCCACCAGAAAGTTCGCTGGGTTTATGCTCCATACGTGCTGCCAAGCCCACACGTTTTAATAACGTTTGAGCTTTAATACATGCAATAGCGCTATCAGTACGACGAATACGTAATGGCATCATGACGTTTTCCAATGCCGTTAATTCGGGCAACAAATGGTGAAACTGATATACAAAACCCATATGCTGATTTCTCAATCGCCCTCGTTTAGCTTCGCCTTCAGTTGAAAAAGGCGCGGAATTTAAACGAACTACACCGGAATCTGGGGTATCCAAACCCGCAAGCACATGCAATAAAGTACTTTTCCCTGAACCTGACGCGCCGATAATAGCAATTTTCTCGCCGGCATACAGACTGAAATCAATGTCTGAAAATACCGATGTCTGGATAATGCCTTCATGGTAAGTTTTCGATAGCTGAGTCGCTTCTAATACTAAATTACTCATAACGTAATGCCTCTGCTGGTTGCACTTTTGAGGCTTTTCTAGCCGGATACAAGGTGGCTAACAAAGTCAAACCAAAGGCGATACTGGTAACGTACCCCACATCCGTCCACTCCACTTTTGAAGGCACCTTGCTAATGTAGTAGACATCCGCAGGAAAAAATTGAATACCTAATAAAGACTCAATAACAGGCACAATAACATCAATATTCAAAGCCAAACTCAATCCACCCACCAACCCTAAAAATACGCCTAATATACCGATCACTAAACCTTGGATAATAAAGATCACCTGAATGCTTCCCGGGGATGCTCCGAGGGTACGGAGCACAGCAATATCCCCCTGTTTGTCCGTGACAACCATCACCATGGTTGAGACGACATTAAAGGTAGCTACCATGATAATCAGCGCCAAGACAATAAACATCATCTTTTTTTCCATCTCAATGGCCCTGAAGAAATTAGCATGTTGTTGGGTCCAGTCTCGAATATACAAGGTTTTTTGGGCAATATGAGCAAGGTCTTTCTTCACTTGACCCACCAAAAACATATCATCCAATTTAATTTGTAAGGCCCCGACCGCATTGCCATATTTAAAGAGCTTTTTAGCATCCTCAATATGCATAATCGCCAGACCACTATCATACTCATGCATGCCTGCCTCAAACAAGCCAACCACAGTAAAACGCTTAATACGAGGTACAATCCCGACGGGTGAAATACTGCCTTGAGGGGCAATCAGCGTGACTTTGTCTCCTACTGAAACACCTAGATCCAGAGCCAACTCACTCCCTAAAATAATACGATATTTTTGAGGTTTTAAATCGGATAAGTGACCCTGCAACATCTTGCTATCAATATCTGCCACCTGACCTTCAAACTCGGGCAAAACACCTCTAATCGCGGCACCCTTTACCAGACTTCCGTTTGTCAGCATCCCTTGTTCCATGATATTAGGTGCAGCCCCCTCAACATGTGGTTGATTAATCAGTTCATTATAAAGAGTATCCCAATTTTCGAGGCGATTATGCTCTTCGCTGATGGTCATGTGGGCTGTCATCCCCAAAATACGTTCTCGTAACTCTTCTTGGAAGCCATTCATAATTGATAAAATAGTAATCAAAGCCGTCACACCTAATGCGATGCCCATCATGGATGACAGTGAAATAAAAGAGATGAAGCCATTACGTCTTTTAGCGCGAGTATAACGAAGTCCTAGTAGCAATTCATACGGGAGTTTAAACATAGTTAACCTAACTTATCATTCTTGAGTTTACTGTCCACCTTATCGGGCGAAGAATTCGAACGGGTGATTTGACTTACGTTTTGAACGCGATCCTTGTAAGAGATAAAGACGGGCAGCTCAATCTTAAAAACGATGGCCCAAACTCGGATTGAAAGCGTAATGATAATGGAGATAATGACTGAATATTCGACCGACAATCCAAGCTCTTCCAAGGTTAAGAAGATGCTGGCTCCAATAAAAGAAGCCGTCGCGTAGATCTCTTTTCGAAAGACCAAGGGAACCTCTCCCACCAATACATCACGCATAATCCCGCCGACAACCCCTGTCATGATACCTGTCATAATTGCAATGGGGTCTGAAAATCCCAATGCCATTGCTTTTTGTGTGCCGACCACAGTAAATACAGCCAATCCTAACGCATCTAAAAACAATAAGAGTTTGACCGGTAAGCGCTTGTAACGTGCCAGAAAAAAAAGTAGCAATGCAGAAACCACCACCACATAGATATAGATATTCTGCTGAGTCCAGAATACAGGAACATCAATGATCAAGTCTCGTAAAGTTCCCCCACCAATCGCAGTCACCATAGCAATGACAATGGCACCAAACAGATCAAGTTCCTTACGACGCGCAGCCAAAAGTCCAGTCACTGCAAAGACAATGGTTCCGAGGAGGTCTAAAGAATAAAGGGTCTGTGTAAGTGTCATAGCGACAACATTATAAACGAGCAAATAAAAAAAACCCTCATTAAGAGGGCTTTTTTTAATCTAAACACAATTATTCTTTATTTATCCGATTTAAGACGTGTAATGCCTAACATTTTGAGGATGTATTTTTGATAAATAGGCTCTGAGTTACCCGCTTTCATATTACGAATAAAGTACTTTTCAAACGCAATTTTTGCCAAATGGACCCATTTCCCTTTTTTTGCCCACGTTAAATTACGAGGTGGTATCTGTGGTAAAGCAACAAATGCCGCGCCAGTATCGCCCATGTCCGCTAAACAAACTGTATTCCATGTCGGTTCTGCCGTGGGCTCTTTACCTTCGATATTGTCTGCTATATTTTGACAAATCGCGGTGACCATCGATTCAATCATTAAGCCCGTTTTGGGTGTCCCGCAAGGGACTGGACAAGTTGTATCGACAGGGGGAATCGCGATCCCTACTCCAAGAGCATAAATATTGTGATACGTCGGGTTTCGGCTGAACTGGTCAACCTTAACAAAACCACGCGGATTTACTAAAGCTCCCCCCATTTTGGTTGAATCTGCATCCACCATCTCTTGTAAAAATTTAGAGCCTTTAAAGGCAGGCAGCATCATTGAGTATTTGAATGGCAATTCATGTTGATCAATCACATCTCCACGATTATTGTATTCATCAACATAGAGCGTGTCGACGGTGATCTTTGTGACTTTTGCATTACAGATCCAATTGATATGACGATTACGCATTTCAGATTCCATCAAACCTTTAGAATCACCCACGCCTCCTAAACCTAAATGGCCAATATAAGGTTCCGCTGTGACAAAGGTCATCGGCACTTGGTGACGAATTTTACGCTTACGTAAATCCGTATCCATAATCATTCCAAATTCATACGCAGGACCAAAACATGATGCACCTTGAACGGCTCCAACAATAATGGGGCCAGGTGCTTTACAGAAGGTCTCCCACTCATCATAAGCTTCAACCGAGTGAGCTGTTGAACAAACTGAAACCGTATTGCCTCCTTGTCTTTTAGGACCAAAACCTTCAATTTCATCAAAGGCTAAAGCTGGTCCTGTTGCCAGAACAAGATAGTCGTAGCTCATTTCTGAACCATCAGACAACTTAATTGTGCTTGTTTCTGGATCCAAGCCAACACACGTAAGATGATAGAATTCAATCCCTTTACGCGTTAGATGTGGTTCAAGCTTGAAAGAGATATCTTCTGCTTTACGCCAGCCGACAGCCACCCAAGGATTCGATGGAATGAAGTTAAATTCATCTGTATTACTGACCACTTTAATTGTATGGCCTTTATCTAAATGCTTACGTATATCGTAAGCCATTGGTAAACCACCTGTACTTGCACCCACTATTACAACAGTTGTCATGTTTATTCCTTTTAATCTTCAATCAGCGAAAGAAATGCTTCATTCGGTTGTAAAAGCATGAAATAACGCTTAATTGTCCTGATGGGAAAAAATAATGCCTACTGTGATAATGGACCCTACATCTGTTAATTAACAATTAAATGTTTCAATACTTTATTAGTATTTTTAATAACAACCCAAGTATACTTTAAGCATTGGTCCTCTCTATTTTGGATAGATAGGAATATGGCGGACACGCCTAGTAAGATAAAAAGGTCCAGATGAATAATAACGTGAGGACAATTGGTATCACATTGGTTGTTAAAACTTCTGCGACCGCCTCAGACTGAAATAGACCACGAGCCGGCTCTCTCTATAATGTGCTCAGAATATGAACTCAATTACATATAAAGACTCAATGCCAATTACACTTATCTAAACTTAAAGAAACCTATCAACGACGTCACTGTCAAACTCACCAAGCCAAACGCATGATGAACCCATTTAAGTCAGACAACCAAAGATTAAATCAGTCAAAACCAACCCAGAGAGTGCGAGCAAGCTTGATAGTGCCCGGCCAAAGAATAAAATTGACTTATTGTGCGCCATAATTTAAATCTCGCTATACGCCCAGTTTGCATTCATGCTTAATTCTAGTGAGACACAAATCACTTCTCTGCTAATAATTAATCATTTTAGGATGCCAGTAGTTTAAAATATTGCGCATTCAATATGACAAAGCATCCCCAGGTATTATGAAAAAACTGCAGCCGCCTTTAGCCACTCATGACATTTCTCTTAAAGGGAATCGTTCCTACTGGGGGCCATTAAATACCTCAGAAAGTGCATTAGTCATTGCGAACACCTACCAGAGTTCACCAGGCCTGGTGGTTGTCTTAACGCAGGACAGCCAGTCTGCAAATCAATTGCAAGAATCTTTACAGTTTTTCTTAAATCACCCTGATTCGAATCAAGATGATATTCATGCCTTTCCTGAATGGGAGACATTGCCCTACGATCAGTTTTCACCGCATCAAGATATTGTTTCGGAACGTTTAAAAACGCTCTATCGCTTGCCACAACTTCAGCAAGGGATTCTGATATTACCCATCTCGACCCTTATTCAAAAGATCGTGCCACACGAATACATTAGTCAATTTACCTTTTTATTGGCCTGCGGTGATACGCTAGAAATAGAACCCTTTACGCTTAAATTAGAAGCCAGTAGTTATCAACGCGTTAGTCAAGTGATGGAACATGGTGAATTTGCCATACGCGGTTCAATCATTGACCTATTTCCCATGGGCAGTAAGACCCCTTTTCGCATTGATCTATTTGATGATGAAGTTGAAACCATCCGTAGCTTTGATCCAGAGAACCAACGCTCGATTGAACAAGTCGATAAGATTCAGCTACTACCTGCTAAAGAGTTTAACTTTACTCAGCAAGGAATTGATTTATTTAGACTAAAGTTCCGTGAACGATTTGGCGACAGTGCAAGAAATTCCCAAATATATAAA
Source organism: Thiomicrorhabdus arctica DSM 13458 (assembly GCF_000381085.1). Classification (GTDB taxonomy): domain Bacteria; phylum Pseudomonadota; class Gammaproteobacteria; order Thiomicrospirales; family Thiomicrospiraceae; genus Thiomicrorhabdus; species Thiomicrorhabdus arctica. Next base: position 716,967 of record NZ_KB905899.1, read on the forward strand.
GACGTTTCAGATGGCCAAGCGGTGGGAGGATTAGAATATTACCTCCCTCTTTTCCATGAAACCTTAACCAATTTATTCGATTATCTACCGGATGACACGCGATTTTTCGAGTTTGGAAACTTAGAAACAGGTATCGATAAAATTCATAATGAATACGAGGAACGTTACCAAGTTGGCCAACATAATCCGGATTTTCCTCTGCTTAAGCCCCAAGAAATCATCCTAGATAAAACCGATTTTTTAACCTTATTAAAACGCTATCATCGTATTAGTTTACAGTCAGACATATCGACCAAAAATACCACTCAATTTGCCACTAAAACCCTACCTGAATTGGATGTGCAATCCCAAAGCGAATACCCACTTGCCAAACTGAATGCCTTTTTAGACCATTATCAAGGTAAAGTGATATTCAGTGCTGAGAGTACTGGGCGCAGAGAAACCCTGATCACGCTACTGGCTAAGCATAAACAATTCCCGTTGATTGTTGATCAATGGTCGGATGCATTAACCACCCAAAAATCACAATGCATTTTAGTGAGTCCGCTCGAAGAATCGATTTATACCGAACACTACTGCATTATTTCCGAAACACAGATTTTTGGACAAACGGTAGTGCAAAAACGCCGTCGCAAAAAGAAACATGATGACTTCAATAGCGCAATCAGTAATCTTATTGAACTCGACATCGGTAGCCCAATTGTGCATATCGACCATGGCGTTGGGCGTTATCGCGGTTTAGAAATTCTCGAAATTCATGATGAAGCCAAAGAGTTTCTAATGATTGAGTACGCCGGAGAAGCCAAACTCTATGTACCGGTCACCTCTTTGCACCTCATCAGTCGCTATACGGGTGCAACCCCGGAAACCGCGCCTCTGCATCGACTGGGCAGTGATCGCTGGGAAAAAGCCAAGCGTAAAGCCGCTGAAAAAGTCCATGATGTGGCTGCAGAACTGCTGGATATCTATGCACAAAGAGCGGCCAAGCCCGGTTACGCCTTTAAAACTCCTGTTGAAGCCTATCAACGTTTTGCCTCAAGCTTTCCTTTTGAAGAAACCCCTGATCAACAGCAAGCCATTGAAGCCGTCATCGCCGACATGCACTCGGACAAACCGATGGATCGCCTGATCTGTGGTGATGTGGGCTTTGGTAAAACCGAAGTGGCGATGCGGGCGGCCTTTATCGCCGCCTATGATGGCAAGCAAGTGGCTATTTTAGTGCCGACCACTCTACTCGCCCAACAACACCTTGAAAACTTTCGAAACCGATTCTCAGATTGGCCTGTCAAAATCGAAGTGTTATCGCGCTTTCAAACCGCTAAAGAGCAAAAAATCGTTTTAGAAGATTTGAAAGCCGGTAAGGTCGATATTATTATTGGCACCCATAAATTAATCCAAAAAGATGTCGCTTATCAAGAACTTGGTCTGATTATTATTGATGAAGAGCACCGTTTTGGTGTTAGACAAAAAGAACAACTTAAAAAAATGCGGGCCGAAGTCGATGTCATGACCATGACCGCGACCCCTATTCCGCGTACTTTAAATATGGCGATGAATGACTTACGTGATTTATCCATTATTGCCACACCACCGGCCAAGCGTTTAGCCGTGCAGACCTTTGTACAGGAGTGGAACGAGGATGTCGTGCGCGAAGCTTCTTTACGTGAAATCCGTCGTGGTGGACAGGTTTATATCCTCTATAACCAAGTTGATAAAATTGAGCAGATGGTCGAGACCATTCAAGAACTCATCCCAGAAGCGAAAGTTACTTTTGCACACGGCCAAATGAATGAACGTGATCTTGAATCGGTGATGGAGGACTTCTATCACCGCCGCTACAATATTTTAGTCTGTACCACCATTATTGAAACAGGCATTGATATCCCGACTGCGAATACTATTCTGATTAATCGAGCCGATAAGTTTGGCTTGGCGCAATTGCATCAATTACGCGGTCGTGTCGGCCGCTCACATCACCGTGCTTACGCTTATCTATTTACCGGTGGTAAATCGACTATCTCTAAAGATGCCGAGAAACGCCTGGCCGCGATTGCCAAACACAATACCTTAGGGGCCGGGTTTATCCTTGCCAGCCACGATTTAGAAATCCGTGGCGCTGGCGAATTATTGGGTGACGGCCAATCAGGTCAAATACAAGAGATTGGTTTTGGTCTGTACAGTGAACTACTGGAACGTGCTGTTAAAGCCTTGAAATCCGGCAAACACCCAGAACTCAATACAACCTTGCATACCGGCAGTGAAGTCGATTTGAGTGTTCCAGCACTGATTCCCGAAGACTACCTACCAGATGTCCATACGCGATTGGTTTTCTATAAACGCATTGCCAGTGCGGATGATAAAACCAGTTTAAGAGAGCTTGAGGTAGAGATGATCGATCGCTTCGGTTTACTGCCCGACCAGGTTAAAAACCTACTGGTGGTCACGCAGATTAAATTATTGATTGAGCCAATGGGCATCATTAAACTCGATGCCTCGGATTCGATGGTTCGCTTACAGTTTAATCAACAGCCAGACATTGATCCCATGAAACTTATTAAGCTCATTCAAGGTCAACCTAAGCAATATCAATTAAAAGGCCAAACGGAATTGAAATTTTTCGATACAATGCCTGAATTATCTCAAAGAATCGCCGCGATTGAACTGATGGTGAGAAGTATTAAAATAGGTTAGATTATGTTTATGATCTCAACTGATTTAAATGAACAATTGTCGTAATAGAAAAGGTTATGAAGCACGTTATGAAACACGTTATTAATTTTACACTGACCGCAATCTTCGTCTATGCGAACGATGCCTTAAAAAGCACACGCAAGATCTTCTTAACCAATACCTTAAAAGGCCTACTGTTAAGCGCAGGTCTTGTCGGGTTTAGTGGCACACTACATGCCGAAGAAGTGCCACGCTATACGGTGGAAGTGATTGTCTTTGAAAACTATGCATTACGCGGTTGGACAGAAGAGCACTGGCCTGATGAAATTGAGTTACCAATAACCAAAGACAGTACTTCAATATTCACAACTGGAAAGCGTCCATTATTTATTGAACATGCCAAAACGTCGCTGGATACGGTGGCTAAAAAAATCAGCAAAAATTACAGGGTTTTATTCCATAGAGCTTGGATACAAAATGCGATTGATACCAAGAATGCGCCCACTACACTGATTGAAAATACCCAAGAAGGCGGCACCCAAATAGTTGGGACGATCAAACTGTACAAAACACGTTTTGCCCACGTTGAAGTCGATTTGGAATTTGAAAAAGCTATTCCAGCCAAAATTCGTGAAGCGTTTGCCGAAAATCAACAACTGGCCTTAGAGGACTTACCGAGCCATTGGCGTTTTAATTTAAAAGAGGCCCGTAAGATCAAAGAAGGTGAACTACACTACATTGATCACCCTTTATTTGGGGTGTTAGTCAAAGTGCATAAAAACGATTAAAATCAGAAAGGCTTACGCGCGCTTAGCTTATGTTCTGCGCCTATGACTCTTATTACTCCCCGATGGATCAAGCCCATTTTAATATGACCTTCTTGACTCTTCTTTTAAAAAGCAAGTCGATCTTCTAGCTTTTCTAGTGCCATTAATGCACAGGCCTCATCTTTTTCACCCCCAGGTGCTCCGCTGACACCAATGGCACCAATTCGACGACCACCACTGATAATAGGGACGCCGCCCACCAGCATTAAAATGCCCTTAACATGATTCAATTCAGGACGAATATCACTGCGTTGAGATCTAAAGTCCCCCGACTTTAAGCCTGACATAATGGTGGCATTGGCTTTTTCTTCAGCTATTTGCAATGTAAATTTTGAGGCAAAATCATCGCGTAAAGCGACTCTTTGGTTGCCATGTTTATCAACCACTACCGCGCTGACAGAATACCCTTTGTCACGACACGCTAAAATAGCCTCTGTAGCCAAATCTCTGGCGAGTGTCATACCGATGTTCTTTTCATCCAAAACATCCTCTGCATGGCTGTTTGAGATAGGCAGCAAAAATACAAGGCTGCACAAACCTAAGCCGATTTTTTGTAACATGAAATCTCTCCTATAAATAGAATGAATACGCCCTAATTTTAAGACGAATCGGCTGATAACACCAAACTTTTAACGGTTGGATATTTGCACCAGACACAATAGCACCTTAATCGTGATAATGAGCCGTTTAAAAGGGGGGAACTTTAAAAAGAGGAAACATTTAAAACGACCAGGCCTGGTCGTTTTAAAAAAGGTAAAGTTAGCGTAATTTAGCCTAATTTTACGATTATTATGGTCAAACTTAGAAAGGTTTTACAACTACTAAAATCAAGATAATAATCGTTAATAGTAATGGAATTTCATTCGCCCAACGGTAGTAAATTCCGCTGTGGTTTAAATATCCTTCTTGCATCTCTTTCATACGACGTTTAGTCCATAGATGGTACACCAGCATTAAGACGACAAAAAACACTTTAGCATGTATCCAACCGGTTGCTGTTGGGAAGTAAGCCAGCCATAGCCAGATGCCTGACCCAATTGCGAGCATCATCATAATGGTCATAAACTTATACAATTTCTTTGCCATCACGGCTAAACGTGTGACATCTTGACCTGCTTCTTTGCCTTCTACAAAATGTACAAAGATGCGTGGCAGATAAAAAATACCCGCCATCCATGACATCATAAATAAGATATGAAATGTTTTTAACCAAAGCATGCTGTTTTCTCCAAATGAAATGACTGCAAAAGGTGCAGAAACCTGCGTGACTCTGTATCATATCTATTTTGAAAATAATTAAAACTCTAAACTAGGAATTCAACATGAAAATTGAAAATAACAAAGTTGCGTTAATTGAATATACCTTAACGGATAACGAAGGTGAGCAGATTGATGCTTCTAATGGTAACCCATTAGCCTATTTACACGGGCACGGCAACTTAATCCCTGGATTAGAAAAACAACTTGAAGGTAAAACGGTTGGTGATAAGTTCACCGCAAAGATTGCAGCCGCAGATGCTTATGGTGAGCGTGCTGATGCATTAGTACAGACCGTTGGTAAAGAGATGTTTCAAGGCGTTGAAGAGCTTGAAGTAGGCATGCGTTTTGAAGCACAATCTGAGCAAGGTATGCACTCAGTAGAAGTCACCGCGGTCGAAGGTGACCAAGTAACGGTTGATGGTAACCACCCTCTTGCGGGTCTTGAGTTAACATTTGACGTTGAAGTAACGGGTGTGCGTGAATCAACGGCAGAAGAAGCTGAACATGGCCATGCTCATGGTGCGGGTGGTCATCACCACGACTAAGTCTTAAATAAGGCTTAATTTCTAGTGGCTCTAATTTTAAAATTGGAGCCATATAAGTTACATAAACCATACCAGCTCCACTTTTATCTCCCCTCATTTAGTGTGCCCTCCAAACTAACTATTCTTCCAGGTATTTTCATCAGAAAATTGTCCACGTAAAGGCATAATCCACATTTGATATAAGGATGTGAACAACATCACCGTGGCTGCTAGACTGTAACCAAATCCACCGATAATAACCAGATAGGCGAAGCCCGGATTGATTTTAGTTAACCACCAAGACGCGATATCTAGGATTAAAAAAGCAAAAGGTACGATAATCAATAAAGCTTTAACCCATTTCTTAAAACCAACGGCCATTGAAAAAATCAAACCGATAAAGAAAAAGATAAAAGCAATTCCAAATAGATGAATATGTGAAACACGCGTCAACGAGCTAATCTCAGCGCCTTCATCAATATGAGCAACTTCTTGCATCGTTGTATAATTTGTTAAGTTTGGTAGGCTCGACATGTGTCTATCCGTATGACACACAGCACATTTGGCCATTACAATCGGTTTAATTTTCGGTTCCCACTGTTCTTTTGGCGCACCCTCTCTAGCCCACTTAATCATCGTTAAATTTTCTTCTGGCGTAGCCTTCCCTTTCATGGAACCGTTCAGCTTACTTTCTAACTTAGAACCCTCTCTATTGCCATAATAACTGTAAACAATGTCATCAACCGATAAACCAAGTTTGCCATCAGCCATACCATGAGTCAGCATAATTTGTGCGCCAGCCATCAATAAACCTAGACCAGTCACTAAAATATAGCCTGTAAAAAGAGCCTTAACCGATAGAGAAAGACTGGGCAGGTTTAACCAAGATGATTCCTTCATAACAACTCCTTTCAGTGAAAGACTGATAACGACAATAGACAATCTTTTTTATAAATCCTAATAACATAATGAGTATTAAGCCTTAACGATAGTTTGCGTAAATATCAGTAACCAACGCCATTGAGAGTTAACCACTTGAATAAACGAGTATTTAGGAGCCATCAACGACAAATTGATGAAACCACTTATCAGTGAAGTGCTTATGGAACATCGTGGCTTAGCAGCCATTAATAGCCACTAGATTGAGAAAAAAAGCTAAGGTTTAGAGATTAAAAAGTCCTCATAGTCCAAGTTGCCTGTATCCACTACCACTGGAATCGCCAGCAGTCCAATACCAGCGGCCTTGACACTTTGCGGCTTGCCTGAAATTAAAGGGTGCCAATTCGGTAAACTTTGCCCACGGTACAAGACTCGGTAAGCACAGGTGTCCGGTAGCCAATCAAATTCAGCGACCCGTTCTTTAGTGAGTTGCACACAGGTCGGTACATTGGTGGATCGATTCGCATAATCACTGCACTGGCCGGTTGCCAAGTCTGAATAAGCACAGACCACACCTGTATAGACGATCTCGTCGGTTTCATCATCTTGTAACTTAGTTAAGCAGCACAAACCACAGCCATCGCAGACGGATTCCCACTCTTTTTGGGTCATTTCATCTAGACTTTTGGTCTCCCAAAAAGGGAGTGAAGGGTCGGACAGGTTCATTATTTAAATACTCGTGTCATTAAGGTTAAAAAATAAGGGAATGATAAGCTATTTTTAGCGCCCTCTTATCTGTGGATGATTAAAAGTGATCCCAAGGACTTTCCCAACGGGTTATCAATTGCTTACTCGCGGGCTTGAGAAAAACCTCGCCAGCTTGCGGTGCCTGTAAAAATTGATAGACCTGATCATAAAGCGTGAATTGTATCGCAAAAGCATGTAAGTATCCCCTATCCGCCAACTTAGCCTCATGGGCGTCACTGTAACGAACATCTCCGAGGATAGGTGCACTAATACTTTTTAGGGCGACTCTTATTTGATGGGTTTTACCCGTCATTGGTTTCACCAAATAAAGTCGTAAACCCGGTTCTATCGACTGACTGATAAACTGGGTTTTGGCTGGGCTCACTTTAGAGTTACTCAGCTTCCAGTTACCTCGGCGTGCCGGTAACATGTCGCCGATCACCCAGCCTTGTTTCTTTTTCGGTTTTTTGTCAGAGACGGCTAAATAAAACTTCTGAACAAGATGTTGTTCAAACATCACCTGAAAAGCTTGCGCCGTTTTTTTATTCAAGGCAAAAATAACTAAACCGGAGGTCATTTTATCCAAACGATGCACGGGATATAACTCCTCGACGTCTAAATCCTGCTTAACCAAAACAACCAGGCCTGGTGAGTCTTCGGAATGGAAATTTAAACCTGCCGGTTTACTCACCACCACAAAATCTGTATTTTGAAAGACCACTTCACTGTTTAATGAACTCTCTTTCACAAACGTTTCTCACACAATATAAAGTCACTCTCTGTCATAACCACCCCATTCACTAAAAGTTCTAACTTATGTTTACCAGTACAATACGTTCTGGTAGAAATTGCTTTAAAATCATGTCGTTTATAAACATTCTTAATAGCTGTTATTGCAATAAATTCACTTATTTTAAACACCTTTCGATAAGGGGAGCTTTGTTTTCTCACAAAACTAATGGCGTATTCAAGACGTACTTTTTGACCAATCAATTTTTCTAAATTAAGAGTGGCTTCAAACCCTATCTTTTGCCCCATCATCACTTCAGAATCAACCGCCCAACTCTCTATCTTGACCCCATTCGGTTTTTGATACCCTATTAGACTTAGTGCTCTTGCATCACCCTGTTTTAATAAAGTGCGCAAACCATGTTTAATAACCCAATCCGTCTCGACACTTTGTCCATACCATTGGGTACACCAATCCAAAACCCATCCTGGATGGTCTTTAGAGATATCATTTAAATTATTAGCCACACTTTTGCGGACATACAGACTTTCATCACTGCGTAAGGCATCTAATATTGGACGTAAAGGGTCTGGATGAACTTTCAGTGCCACTAAAGCACGCCCCCAAGGTAATCTCGGTCGACTGCCTTCACAGGCAAGGCGACGAACATGCGCATTTGAATGCTGTGTCCACTGCAACATCAAACCCAATACAGAGGATTGATTATTTTCAATAAAGGGACGAATGGCAAACTCAGAGCTACTGCCTTGCGTTAAACGCATTAGGGCAGCCAATGACTCTTCTGGTGCATCCAAACCATACCGTTCAATAAAGTCAGGAAACACCAAATGGGGTAATCCAGAAAAGGTTTTGGCGATCGCTTCTAAAAGAGGTAATGCATCGTTGTACTCTACCGGGAGTACCTCTGATAAGCAGAGTGTAATATGACGAATACGTTGCTTTAGAACCAGTTCATCCCAAATTTCAGACATGATTTTTTCTCGGAAGTCATCCGCATCAAAATCAATCCTCTGTTCTTGCAAAGCAAGAATAAGTTTTTCCAACCACACCCTGTCAAAAACCAATCTTAATGCGATCGCCACAATAAAAATTCCCTTACTATACAATTAGTTATAAAATAAAACAAAAACTGGCATTAAAGTTGATATAACCTTCATGACTTTATTAAAAACAGCCTTAAAGCGTCAAAAATTTGTCACTTTAAAGATTACGACCCAGGAGACAACCATGACTCAGATGAATACTACTCAGAAAGTTCAAACTTGTTTAGAGTTTATTGATAATCGCTTAGAAACCACTTCTGAGCAAACCATACACATTGCAGAAATGATCATAAACGACATCAAAAACCTAACGGTAGGATATCAAGAGGCCTTACAAGCTGGCAGTATGCAATCACACTCAGAGCTGGTGCGTGATACGCAAATGAACTGGGTTAACCAATTACACGATATTATACTCGAACAAACTAACCGAGATTTAAATGGTCAAGTCATTCAAGCCTTACAAAAATTTGCGAGCAAACTGAATGAACAGCAGGTGAAATATGCTGACTTTGAATTACCAAGCATCGTTGCACGTGAAAATGCGGATGAACATGAATATTTAAGTCAGGCTGAAATTGACATATTAATGGGCCAGCAATGTTTGTTTAATGACAATATGCGTCATTAAACAAAATTAAGAATATATATAAATATAGACCGTTTTACCATAGCCTCTAACCCTCTTTTGAGGGTTTTTCATCCCCCCTAGCTTAGGCGTTCACTCCGATTTAAAACTCATCTGAACATAATCCATGTAAAACCCCGTAATTTTTTAGACCTTCTCTCATCCAATCTTAGTCATATACAATCAATCACCGATGTACAATATTACAAAGCGTATTAATCCGCCCTTAAGCATGCATTTTCGTTACGATAGACGCCTAACATTTTGTATTCAAGTAGACATATTGACCCAAGCTTTAATGCCCTTTGAAACTGTTATATTTAAACAGATATGACTTTTTAAACTGATTCAACCAATGAGAAACCATGCAAAAACACACCTTGGACATTAAGGTTCACAGTCAAATATCTGAAATTTCTGCAACAGATTGGAATGCTTTATTAAAGGATGACAACCCTTTTATACGCCATGAATTTCTTCACGCTTTAGAACAACATCAATGCGTCTCTGCCAAGTTTGGCTGGATTCCAAAGCATCTCGGGATGTATGAAAATGGCTCCTTGATTGCTGCCATGCCACTGTATGAAAAACACAACAATTATGGTGAATTTGTATTTGACCAGGCCTGGTCAAATGCTTGGCAACAAGTGGGGTTGGAGTATTATCCAAAGTTAGTATCAGCCGCCCCCTACACCCCCGCTTTAGGAGATCGTTTATTGATCTCTAGCGACTTGGATAAACCTAGACAAGCCTTGATTCAAGGCCAACTTATCGAAGCCGTACAAGAGCTGTGTTTCGAACAGGCGTTTAGTGGCGCCCATATTTTATTTCCCAATAAAGCCCAACAGACCTGGTTAGTAGAACAACCTGAGTGGCTGCATCGGCATGACTGCCAGTTCCATTGGTTTAATCAAAACTACCAAAACTTCGATGATTTCTTAGCCACTCTAAGTGCCAAAAAGCGTAAAAATATCAAACAAGAACGTAAATCCGTTTTAAACGCGGGCATTACTTTTAGAGTACTTAATGGTCACACTGCAACCGAACAGGATTGGCAACAGCTTGCAATCTTCTATCAAAAAACCTTTATTGAAAAGTGGAGTACACCCACCTTAAATATCGATTTCTTTAAGGCTGTTGCCCAAGCATTGCCTACCCAAATTGTTTTAGTCTTAGCAGACCTAAACCACCAGTGTATTGCAGGTTCTTTAATGTTCCGTTCAGAAACCCATCTGTATGGTCGTCACTGGGGTTGTCTTCAAGAGGTTAAGAACTTGCATTTTGAAGCCTGCTTCTATCAAGGCATTGAGTATGCGATTGAAAATGGTTTGCAGGTATTTGAACCGGGTGCGGGAGGCGAACATAAGATTGCCCGAGGATTTGTGCCGGTCAACATGCAATCGTCGCACTGGCTAAGAGTCAATCCATTTCCAGAAGGCATTGAACGTTTTATCTTGGAAGAAAAGCAGGCGGTTGAAGAGTATGCGGCAGACTGTTTAAAACACGCCCCCTACAAAGAGATAGACTGCTTTTATGAGTAGTCATCCCTCCGAAGAGCAATTGATCGTCTAAAACGTCTCTTCGCGTATCAGGTTTTATAAATGTAAGAGCAACAAAGTCCAGCTGTTAAAAACCCCCTCCTCACATTAAGTACCAATTTATGAATCATCCCCCTCAATTTATGTAGATTGATGCCAAAAAGGAGAATCAATGGTCGGGGTACTTGGACTGGCAGCTGTCCGTTCTGCCATAGGCCCGGCTAAGTAGGCGGAGCGCCCAGCCTCAATCGCTTTAGAGAAAGCTAACCCCATTAACAGAGGGTCTTTCGCTTTCGCGACTGCGGTATTCAACAATACGGCATCCATGCCCATCTCTAAAGATTGGCTAGCATGTGATGGTAAGCCAATCCCTGAATCGACAATCATGGTCACATCCGGAAAGCGATCACGTAAGGCTTGCAAGGCATACGGGTTCAAAATGCCTTTGCCGGTGCCGATCGGTGAACCCCAGGGCATTAATACCTCACACCCTAGCTCAACCAGGTGACGGGCAATCACGAGATCATCGGTACAGTAAGGCAATACTTTAAAACCTTCACTTAAAAGAATCTCCGCGGCTTTAACCAAAGCAATCGGATCTGGTTGCAGATTGTAGTCATCGCCGACTAACTCTAATTTAATCCAATCCGTTTGAAACAATTCCCGACTCATGCGCGCCATATTGACAGCATCGTTCACGGAATGGCAACCTGCGGTATTGGGTAATAAAAGCAGTCCTAATGATTGAATCGACTCCCAGAAAGCTTGCCCACCTGATGCCTGTGGATTTTGGCGACTCAATGAAAGCGTAACCACCTCTGCTCCTGAGGTTCGAATCGCCTGCTGCATGACATAGGGCGAAGGGTACATTGAACTGCCTATCAATAAACGGCTATTGAGTTTTGTGCCATAAATATTTAATCTGTTTTTACTGCTGTGTTCATTACTCATAGGTTCTTCTTCTGTTGCCTAGTGTTTGTTGCTACCATGAAGTCACCCCCCTTGAATAGCAGAGATGACTTCCACTCGATCATCTTGCGTCAAAACAAAATGATTATGTTGTGACAATGGCAAGAAAGTATCATTCACCAAAATAGCGTACGGAGGCTTAGCGCCAAACATCTTCGCGGCCTCATGAATCGTGCTGCTTTCAGCAACTTCGTGCGTTTCATTGTTAATAAAAATAATCACCCATCACCTCCTTGGCTTAACGCTATGATTTTCAACCAGCTTAGGCATTATCTGAGTGAAACTTTCCTCATCGGTACTACCTTTTAGGATCGTTAGACATTGTTGCAACATAACAGGCGCTAATAAATAACCATGCCTGAATAAGCCATTGATCGAAACAAGCCTCTCTTTAATGATAATCTTAGGTTCGTTATCCAAATAAGCCGGACGGAGTCCAGATTCAATACCCAGAATTTCCGCTTCGGCAAAACCGCTGTGAACGCTAAAGCAAGCTGACAATAGCTCAAGTGTTGAACGCACCGTAGGATTGCGGGTATCTTCTGATTCAATTTGAGTGGCGCCCACCACAAATAAGCCATCGGTTTTAGGCGCAATATAAATAGGATATCGGGGATGCATCAAACGAACAGGTCTGGTTAAATGCACACCGGGCGCTCTTATTCTCACGACCTCTCCTCTCACGCCCCTTAACATTTTTGTGCTAGAGGCAATATTGGAAGCCATATCGCAAGCGTCAGCCTTTAAAGCTTCATCTGCTTGTGCGCCCAAACCACGACAATCCAATACCCAGTCAAACTGGTTATGGGAATTGGAACGGCTATTGCAATGAATAGACTCATTCAAAAAGCTTTCCAGTGGCTCGCCAGCAACTTGAAAACCGCTCGAAGTAGATTCGATAGCCATATGGTCAAACCAGAAAACATCGCTGTTATTCAAGGTTGAGGCCATGGCATTGAGCAGCTGTCGATTATCCAATTGGCCTTCATTCGGTAGGTATAAACCTGATTTTAAATGTGGGTTCAATCCAGGTTCCATCTGCTCCATTTCGGCGTCGGAAACGACTTTATAATCAGAGCTTTTTAAGCGGGATTTAAACTGTTTTAAATCACTCTTATCCTGCTCAAAAGCCACGATTAAACTGCCTTTTTGTTGGAAGAAAACCGGCGTATCAAGTCTCTTTAAAAAGCCAGGCCATAACGCCAAGGCCATTTCACCCAATTGCATTATTTCTCGAGAACAATCGGCAGATTCTGCTAAAGGTGCCAACATAGCGGCGGCCAAATAAGCTGCACTCTGCTGACCCTCTTTAGAGTCTTTATCAAACAAAAAAACCTGATAATCTTCCATTAAAGAGATGGCCAGCATTCTGCCCATCAGCCCTGCGCCCAAGATGGCTATCGGAGGTTTGTTTTGGCCCTGCTTTGCCTCTTGAGTTGGACGCTCTGCAAAACTGGGCTTGCCTGATTCAAGCATCGCCAATTCAGACTTCCTTTTGATATATTTCGCTGCCCGAAGCTCTAAATTCCTTAGATTTTTCAATCATGCCTTCTTTAATGCTGTCCAATGAAATTTCAGTAATCTGTCCGACTAAAGCTTTAGCGGTTTCTTGCGCTGCCGCATATTCACGGACTTCATGGGAAATTTTCATCGAACAGAATTTGGGTCCACACATGGAACAGAAATGGGCGACCTTACCGGACTCTTGCGGAATGGTTTCATCGTGATAAGCGCGTGCGCGTTCTGGATCAAGTCCCAAGTTAAACTGGTCTTCCCAACGGAATTCAAAACGGGCTTTCGATAAAGCATTGTCGCGAATCTGCGCACCGGGATGGCCTTTTGCTAAATCGCCTGCATGCGCGGCAATCTTATAGGTCATCAAACCTTCTTTGACATCCTCTTTGTTCGGCAGACCTAAGTGCTCCTTCGGTGTGACATAACACAACATAGCGCAACCATACCAACCGATATTGGCCGCACCAATTCCAGATGTAATGTGATCATAACCCGGTGCAATATCCGTGGTTAAAGGCCCTAACGTATAAAAAGGCGCTTCCCCGCAGACATCAAGTTGTTTTTCAACATTCTCTTTGATCATATGCAGAGGAATGTGACCCGGGCCTTCGATAATGACTTGGATATCATGTTTCCAGGCAATCTTAGTCAACTCACCTAAGGTTTCTAGTTCTGCAAACTGTGCTTCATCATTCGCATCAGCAACCGAACCTGGACGCAGACCATCCCCTAATGAGAAGGTGACATCATAGGCTTTCATGATTTCGCAAATATCTTCAAAATGGGTATACAGAAAGCTTTCTTCGTGATGTGCTAAGCACCATTTCGCCATAATAGACCCACCACGCGAGACAATACCGGTAACACGTTTCGCGGTCATCGGCACATAACGCAGTAAAACCCCGGCATGGATTGTGAAGTAATCGACGCCCTGCTCTGCTTGCTCGATGAGGGTATCGCGAAAGACTTCCCATGTTAAATCTTCAGCGACGCCGTTAACTTTTTCAAGTGCTTGATAGATTGGTACTGTGCCGATTGGCACAGGTGAGTTACGCATAATCCATTCACGAGTTTCATGAATATTACGCCCTGTAGACAGATCCATAACGGTATCCGCGCCCCACTTAGTTGACCAGACCAGCTTCTCGACTTCTTCTGGAATCGACGAACCCACAGAGGAGTTACCAATATTGGCATTTACCTTAATTAAAAAGTTGCGCCCGATTATCATCGGTTCACTTTCAGGGTGATTGATATTACAAGGAATCACCGCGCGGCCACGTGCAACTTCATCACGCACAAACTCAGGCGTGATCTCTTTAGGTAAAGCGGCACCAAAAGACTCTCCAACATGTTGCTGAGTCAGAGATTCATCACGTAATTCTGCTCGTTGCATGTTTTCACGAATAGCGATGTATTCCATCTCAGGCGTGATAATACCTTGGCGAGCATAGTGCATTTGGGTAACGTTCTTACCTGCTAATGCGCGTTTGACCGTGGGTAAATTTTCAAAACGGATGTGATTCAGACCTTCCTTTACCAGACGTTCTTGGGTAAATTTTGACGTCACTGAATGTAAAGTTTCCGTATCGCCACGGCTTTCAATCCAGGATTTTCTGAGCTGCGGAAGACCTTTATAGACATCAATTTCAATCTTTGGATCGGTATAAGCACCTGAGGTATCGTAGACGTGAATCGGTTCATTCGGCTCTACTATTGGATTGTCTTCGCTGCCACTGACAAAGGTATCTGTGACGGCAATTTGGCGCATACCGACTTTTATATCGTGGGTTTTACCCGAAACATAGATCTTTTTGGAATTTGGAAATGATTGACCTGAAACGTTTTGAATAAACGCTTCTGCCGACGCACGTCTTTCACGGCGATCGGTGCTTTTGCGATCAGTTGAGTGAGTGTTTGTTTGATTGGTATTCATGGCTCTGCCTTTTTAAAAGAATTAAAAATAGGCGAAGCTCTTAGACGATGTAGAAAACAGATGAAATTAAATGCGTGCTATAACGGAATTTTACAAGGATTCAGGGAGAGGCTTTAGTCATGCAAATAGGGAACTTGGCATGGACTGTCAATCACTTCATCATCATGAGACCCTTTCACGAGATCATAAACGGATAAAAATGGCTAAAATATTACTGATTTTCGTTGAAAAACTTGTCAATAGCTAGCTATTAACTGCATTTCCCGCCTTAATCAGTAAAATTTTATCTCATTTCTCTCTCGTCCCTGACTCGTGCAAAGATCTCAGTGTAAATAACGTTGCAGCAATCATGAAATTTAAGAATAAATATCTGATTGTTCCCTCCGCTGGTACTAACCAGTTCAGGTTCTACGGATCCCGCTTTCGCGATCTCAGCCTAAAGGCACTCCGACAAAATTTGAATTCAAGTATACCCCAAAAATTTGCAAATACAAGCGCAATAGCCTCTCGCCATAACTCACAATACCCTAGCAAACTGGTACAATGACCCGTTCATTAAATGGCTACTTCTGTCCGATAGATAGACCGGCCAGACGGTACCCGTCAGAATGGGTAACGAATTTAATGATGAACTCCAACCCAAATCACCCAAGAAAATCGCAGAGAAAATTCATGTTTAAAATAGAGACCATTGATCCTAAAGTTTATAGAAAAAAAACCCGTAACGCCACGCTGATTATCATGTTCATGTTTATAATCATCGGCTTTGGAACGGCCCATTTGGCCGTAACGACCTTAGGCGAATATTCAAACAACAAACTGATATTGAACCTATTGGGGGCGTTTGTTGGATTAATGATTACCGGTTTAATCGTCAAAACCTGGTTTGCGGATAAGGATTGGATGAAAGAATCGATGTATTCATGGCGCTTAAAAAGAAACTTGATGCACGTTACGAATGTCCTGCAAAAAGTCAAAGATCAAGTTGATGAAAATGATGCTCACTCCCTAAAAATTCTACGCTTTTATCATTTGGGGCTGGAACAGATGCATCAACTTGAAGACAATAACCATGCTCTGATTGATTTGGGGGCTGAAAAACGTGCATTAGAAGTCAAAATGACGGAGCTAGGACAAGACCTAAATCAAACTGAGTTTGATCCGCAGTGGATCCAAAGATACAAAGCGGATTAAGCTCAACAAAACAGACTGGTTGAGATGCCTTAAAGTGCGACTACAGTGCTTTAATCCTCTTTTCGATACGGGGTACCGAAATCGGCATTAGGGTTTTCATCGGCTGTGCAAACAGTGACAACCTTAACTCCTCAATCAACCACCGGATTTCGACCAGGCCTGGTAGGTCTTGATAAGCGGATTCTTGTGCCAAAGCTTGATAAGCCTTTAATACCGGTTGAATCTGCCGAATCGACAATTGATCTTTACTCGGGTCTTGCTCTATCTTCTCCAAACGCACCTCCAAGCCTTTCAAGTAACGGCTGATTTGCTTGAACCACTCTTCTGGCGTATTCCGGACAAAATCTTTGGAGATTAGAGCATCTAACTGTTGTTGAATATCCGTTATAGAAGCCAACCAACGTGGATTAACACGCCCTCTTACCCGCTTGGCAATGACCTGATGTTGGATAAAAATCGCATTGACCTGCACGGCAACCGCTTGCGCAGACTCAATCCAATGCAGACGTACGTTTTCCAATGTGGCTTTATAATCCGCTTGACGACGTACTGTTTCAGGATATGGCACTAACTGCTGTAACGCACGATCAATCACCTGTTGGGTTAAGTCCTGACAAGTTCCGTAAGGTGCATAACATAAGCAAGCCTTTTGCAAAGGTAGCTTCTTTTGCAGATACCTGAGTTTATCGGCCAATTCCGTGCGAATCAAAAACAACACGGCTTCAGCATGCGCTTCTAAGGCCTCCACTTCATCCCCCATTAACTCCAAGCTAAGCTTCTCGTCCTGATACTGTAAAGCGGGATAAGCCACCATTTCGACGCCATGGCTTTTAATGGTTTGTGAAGACTCCAAATCGCCAAAATTCCATTCGGTAACAAGCGTACTGCTCTGTTTTTTGCGAGATTGATGTTGCTGGATTTTGGCATCGACCAAATGTTGATACTGAGATTTTAAGTGGCTAAGACTGGCATCTTCTGCAATCACCTTGCCTTTGTCATCTTCTAAAACAAAAAATGGTAACAGGTGATCTGGTAACGCAATTGCTTCAAAATCTGAATCAGACACTTTGAGATTACCACGGCGATTGAGTGCCCAAATCAATTGATTGAGATAAGACTCTTTACGGCCACTTTTAACGGTTTTTTCAGGCGACATTTCAGACAAAACTAACGCTGCATAATGCGGAGCAGGTATAAACTGCTTTCTAAGTTGTTTCGGTAATGCTTTGATATAAAAAGAAGTCTTTTCTTTTAAAAGACCTGGAGTTAGCCATTCAAAATCACTTTCTTGGAGTAAATTCAGACTCGACAAAGGAACATGATAAATCAAACCATCACGCTTTTTACCCGGTTCAAAATGGTAATCCACCGCAAAATTCAATTGATTAGAAAGCTGTATTTGATCCGGATACTCTTTAAGGAAATCGGCATTAGTTTCCTGTTTCATCAAGTCATTTTCAGTTAAGAAAAGTGCCTCTAATTTCTCAGGAGCCTCTCGCAAAGATTTCTTAACCCACTTGTCTAACGCCGGCTGGCTGAAGATATGTTTAGGAATACGCTCATCATAGAATTGATAAAGCACCTCATCATCTACCAGAAAATCCGGACGACGCAATTTGTGCTCAAGCTTCTCTATTTTCTCAATCAAGGCTTGGTTATGCTTAAAAAAGGCCGCACGCGTTAATAACTCGCCCTCCACCAAACCATGACGAATGAAAAGCTTATGGGATTCAACCGGATTAATAGGGCCGTAATTACAGTGACGTCGATTGACGATCGGTAAACCGTACAGCGTAATGGATTCATAGGCACCCACTTGGCCGTTTTTCTTTTGCCAATGCGGATCAGTGTAGTTATGTTTTATTAAATGCTTGGCAAGGCTTTCTATCCATTGGATATCGATGGCGGCATTGTTGCGCGCGTAGAGTTTTGTAGTTTCGACCAACTCGCCTGCCAACAACCACTTTGGTTTACGCTTATAAAGACTGGAACTAGGATGGATAAACAGTTTGGTATTACGTGCACCGATATAAGACTTATCATCGTCACGCAATGCCACATTACCCAGTAGACCGGCCAATAAGGATTTATGTACAGCTACACTGTGCAAATCGCTAAGGCGTTCTCTGACGACATTGCCTTCTGTGACCTCTTCAAACAGGTGTAATTGGCCTACGCGCAACCCGATACGCTTAAGACTCTGCTCAATCTGCATCGTTAGCTCATGCCACTCTTTCATCCGCATATAAGAGAGAAAGTTGGTTTTGCATAATTTGCGTAATTTATTTTCTGAAAGGTGGCGGCGTTGATGTTCATAAAACTGCCATAGATTTAAAAAGAATAAGAAATCAGAACGCTCATCTTCAAAGGGTTTATGGGCAACTCTTGCGGCCTGCATGGTAGTTTGATTGATATCACGTGGATCTTGAATACTTAATGCTGAAGCGATGACGATCAACTCCGCCAATACACCATTTTTATCTGCTTCAACCACCATTTTGGCGACACTAGGATCGACTGGTAGTTTGGCGATCTGGCGGCCTTCTGCCGTTAAGCGGCGTTGATCATCCAAAGCCCCTAACTCATGTAACTGACGATAACCATCATTCACCGATTTATCCGATGGTGCCTCAATAAAGGGAAACTGCTTCACATCACCTAAAGACAATTGCGCCATCGTTAGAATGACGGATGATAACGAGGTACGATGAATTTCAGGGTCGGTAAACTCGGGACGTGAGTTAAAACTGGCTTCATCGTATAGGCGAATACAAATCCCGGCACTGACACGTCCACAACGACCTTTACGTTGATTAGCAGAGGCTTGCGATATTTTCTCAATTGGCAAACGTTGTACCTTGTTACGCACACTGTAGCGACTGATTCTCACCAGGCCTGGGTCAACCACATATTTAATACCCGGCACGGTTAACGACGTTTCGGCCACATTCGTACTGAGAATAATGCGTCGTTTTTGTGAGGTTTTAAAGATCTTTTGTTGTTCGGTCATCGACAAACGTGCATACAGAGGTATTACTTCGGTATTTTTTAGATTACGTTTACGCAGTACCTCGGCGGTTTCTTTAATATCACGCTCACCCACTTGAAACACCAATACGTCACCAAATGGATCTTCTAGCGCCAACTCGTCAATTGCATCTGCAATACCGGTGGTCATGTCCTGCTCAATCTCATTGCCTGCATCGTCTTCATAAGATGACAGTGGGCGATAACGTAATTCAACGGGATAGGTACGTCCTGAGACTTCAACCACGGGTGGACGCTTACCATTCAACGTAAAGTGGTCGGCAAATCGCTGGGTGTCAATGGTTGCCGAGGTGATAATGACCTTGAAATCAGGGCGTTTCAATAATAGCTGTTTAAGAATACCCAATAAGAAATCAATATTGATGCTGCGCTCATGCGCTTCATCGATAATAATGGTGTCATATTGCAAAAGCATTTGATCATTCTGAATTTCAGCCAGTAGAATCCCATCGGTCATGACTTTAATCAAACTGTGCGTTTTGACTAAATCTAAAAAACGCACCTGATAACCGACGATATCCCCAAGTTGCCCCCCTAACTCTTCGGCAATACGTTCGGAAACGCTACGCGCTGCCAATCGTCTTGGCTGCGTACAACCGATCCTGCCACGTACACCTAATCCAGCTTCTAAACAAATTTTAGGAATCTGTGTGGTTTTACCTGATCCAGTCTCTCCCGCGATTACCACCACCTGGTGGTCGCGAATAAGTTTGACCAGTTCCTCTTTTTTAGCGGCCACCGGTAAAGAATCATCGTATTCAATCTTAGGCACACTATTACGGCGTTTCTCGACCTGTTGGATAGAAGATTGAACTTGGTTCGCCCAGTTTAACCAGGCCTGGTCAGTTTCCTTGAGCGTCTTCAGGTCCAACCTGTTTAATGCATTTTGCAGGCGCGAGCGATCTTTAATCAGGCAGCTATCCAACAGGTTGGATAACTCATTTTTTTGAACAGTAAAGGAAACTTCAGACATAGTTGACGGGGATACTTTTTACCAGGATAATGATGAGTTAAGGATTTGCTTATATCGCATGCTTAATGCATACGCATATTGCTCAAAATACTTCATGAAATACAATTGAAACGTATTATAGCAAACAAACCACAAGGCCCTTAATATGAAAATCCGTCAACTGTTTGATTATGACACCTGGACTTACACCTATTTAGTTTGGGATGAAGCCACGATGGAGGCCGCCGTCATTGACTCCGTTTTAGAACGGGTTGAGCGTGACATGCAACATATCAAAGAGTTGGGCTTAAAGGTTAAATACCTTTTAGAAACCCATATTCATGCTGACCACATAACCGGTTCAGGCCCTATGCGTAAACAAACCAAGGGACAAATTGTCGTTCATAAAAATTCTGGCTCTGAATGTGCGGATATTCTAGCGGTTGAAGGCGACACTTTCAAACTGGGTCATCAAGAAATTAACGTTCTGCACACGCCAGGCCATACCAATAATGACATAACCTATCTAATTGAAGGCGCGGCATTTACCGGTGATACCTTAATGGTTCGAGATTGTGGACGTACGGATTTTCAACTCGGCAGTAACGAAAACCTGTTCCATTCGCTGACAGAGAAGCTTTTCACTCTCCCAGAAGAGACGATGGTCTTTCCGGCTCATGACTACAAAGGTTTTAGCCAATCGACTATTGGTGAGGAAAAGCAGTTCAATAGCCGAGTAGGTTCAGGTAAATCGTTCCAAGACTTCTCTACCGCCATGGACAATTTAAACCTACCCAACCCAAAACGTATCGACGTCGCCGTACCCGGTAATTTGCAGTGTGGAAACTTGGACGACTAATGGTCATCTAAGGCTTTAAAAGCCAGACACAAAAAAGCCTCATAAATTGAGGCTTTTTTGTGTCTGAAATCTAGATTTAACCTTTAAATAGGTTTGGGCTGAGTGCAGTCAATTCAAGGAAAAACAAGGGGGCGTACAAGTGTACGTGACCGTTTTTAACAAAGAAGTGGCGGTTCTCAGCACGAACCGAAAAAGTTAATGTACTTCTAGGACTTCTACTTTATAGTCCAATGTCTGGTCTGCTAAGGGATGATTACCATCAAGATAGACTTTATCTTCACTGATTTCAATAATACGGAAAATAATCGTTTCGCCATCAGGATCTTCTGTCTCAACGGTTGAACCAACCTCTAATGCAACATCATCTTCAAAATTTTCGGGGCCCGCGAAAACAACGAGGTCATCATTGGTCACACCATAAGCTTTTTCTGCTGGAATAGTGACTTTTGCCGAAAATCCTGGCTCTTCACCTTCTAAAAACGCCTCAAGCCCTTCAATGATTTCACCTTCGCCTTGAATATAGATAACCGGTTCGCCATTGTAGGTAGAATCAACGACTTCCCCGCTTTCATCACGTAGCTCATAGTGGAATGTAACGCGACTGCCTTTTTTAATTCTCATAACTCGTACCCTTTGGTCATTTTTTGCATTAAAATAATGAGCGATATTTTACCGTAAAGAGAACTCAAATGCGTCAGATTCTACTCGATACCGAAACCACTGGTTTTGACCCTCATACAGGCGACAGAATTGTCGAAATTGGCGCGGTAGAACTCATAAAACGTAAGTTGACGCACAACAATTACCATCAATATGTCTTTCCTGAACGTTCAGTGCCTCAAGATGCGATTGATGTTCACGGAATTACGGATGCCTTCCTTAAGGATAAGCCACTTTTTTCAGCCATAGTGGAAGACTTTATGGAGTATGTCAGCGGTGCTGAACTCATCATTCACAATGCGCCGTTCGATGTCGGCTTTATCAATAAAGAGCTCTCTTTATTAAAGAAGAATAGATGGGGCAAGATTGAAGATCATTGCATGATCACTGACTCGCTTAAAATGGCGAGAAAGACTTATCCTGGACAACGTAACTCTTTAGATGCTTTATGCAAGCGACTGGGGATTGATAACACCAACCGGACTTTACATGGAGCCTTACTCGATTCAGAGATTCTGGCCGATGTCTACTTAACCATGACGGGGGGGCAAACGGCATTGTCTCTCAATAGTGATTCTGCAGAAAATGACGATCACAATACAACGATTTCTTTAGCAAACTTGCAAAATAGGAAACCTTTGCGCGTCATGCTGGCCACCCAGGATGAGCTCGCGAGGCATCAGAAGAAACTGTCTGAGATCTCAGAAAAATCTCATCTAGAGATAAATTGGTAGTAGGTGACGATTCCACAATTATAATACGTTGATATTTTCCGACCGCTTAGAAAACAGCTGCAAGCTTTAAACAGACTCCATCATTTCAGAGTAAGTCATGGAATGACTAACGCTTTGAATTATTTCTGAGGAGCTTAGAATGGGCTCTTGTTGCTGACGTCACGCCTCGACTGGGAATCGCCATCCAACGGGGCATATGCCACCTTGAACCGACCAAGGTAGGTGAATCAATCCTTTTTTTGGCCACTAAACAGTAAACATTCCCAAACTGTAATCCTAAGCCCGACAATCCTCTTTCAAACCACTCAACGAGACTGATGAATCCCCCTTCTGATGGCCGCTGAACAAAACAAGTGACAGAACTGTAGCTTTGTATTTGTATATCATAACCGAGCACCTGCAACCACTCTTTGATGCGTTGTGATGTCTCTAATTTTGCTTGCTCAAACACTCTGTCTCTTTTAAACCAACGATGGCGCATAATAAAACAGCCATAAGGATTAAAGCCAGTAATGATCACATGACCTTCTGGCACAAGCATGCTGTCCACCTGTCTTAGCAAATAATAAGGATCTGCAGCAACCTCTAAAGTGTGAGGCAGTAAGACCACATCCGCTTTTTCTTTACCAATGGGTAAATAGTCCAAATCGGCACGAATTAAGTGACAATGCGGATCTTTGAGCGCTTCAGTCGACTCATATTCAAGCAATGGATCGATTAAGAGCTTGTACTTTATGCGACTGCTTGCCATTAAATATTCAGAAGATGACACGCCAAGCTGCACGAAAAAGTAGCCAAATAAATTTTGGACGGCTGACTCAACCAATCCCTTTTCCTGTGCTGAAACGGCACGGCCTGAGCCCGTGGAATACCATTGATGCAAAGAGTGTTGAAAACCCTGTTTCATTCCATTCTCCTTCCGCGCAATTTCATCGTTAACCTTTTCGTTCTTCACCGTACAAAACCAAGCGATAATTTGCTAAAATATGTTTAATTATAGCAACTAAATCGGTTCAAAAAATTATGAATATCGTTGGCCTTCCCTCACTCATAGACACCTATGAAAATTACATTTGGATTCTCTATGAAGGAGATAAAGCATGGGTGGTTGATCCGGGTGAATCGACGCAGGTGATTGATTTTCTAAATCAGAACAAACTTAATCTACAAGCCATTCTAATTACTCACACTCACTTTGACCATATTGATGGGATTCCAGGCCTTAAAGAAGCCTTTCCTGAAACGGTCATTTATGGACCTGCAAAAAATCAGCATCACATTATTCAAACAGGTTTGTTTGAGGGAGATGTTATTCCCTTAACCATGAACTTTAGCTTGACCGTTCTTGACACACCTGGCCACACTGCCAATCACATCAGCTTTTATAATGATCAAGCGTTATTCTGTGGTGACACTTTATTTACCGCTGGTTGTGGTCGTCTTTTAGGCGGAACAGTTGAGGAATTCACGCAATCCATCATCAAACTTCGTGATCTACCTGACAGCGTCTCTTTTTACTGTGCACATGAATATACTGAAGACAATCTTAAGTTTGCACTACTGGTTGAGCCTGATAATGAAGCATTACAACAACGTGTCAAGCAACCGTTGTTTAAATATCCTCAGATTCATAAAGGTCCGCTTTCAACGTTACTCGAAGAAAAAAACACGAATCCATTTATGCGGTTTGATGACCTGACCCTCAAAGGCAAGTTAATGGAACATGGTGCCTCGGACTCGCCAACAAGTCTATTTAAGACTTTACGTGAGTGGAAAGATCAATTTGATCAACAAGCTTAATTTTAATAATTTTCACCATCCGGTCATCGCTAGGGTAATATTGAAATATGACGATTTCTTCTGAACACACAACTTCTAATAGACAGGGAAAGTCATTGACGGACTCTTCAAGAAAAATGGTACTCTTAATAAAAACCACTCAAACCTCCTTATCAATCTCTGTCCTGCTATTTCTCTCGAGCTGCGTGACTTTACCAACCGACTTTGTTTCCACTGGAACATCGGGACAACTGAATCAATCAACGGGTATAAAGCTTTCACCCCAACAAAACCTAGCGAATTCTAAGAATGATGATTCTCAACAGTTAGAAATTAATCAAACCTTTCACCCTATCATTTGGGATGAAATGCATGACCAATTTCATTTAGCTTCAGCTAACCTTGGCCATTATGACTCTCAACTGACTTACTTCGAAAAAAATCCAGGCTACTTAAATCGAGTTTCGAAACGTTCAAAACCTTACTTGCATTTCATCCTCAGTGAAGTTCAAAAACGTGATATGCCTTATGAGATGGCTCTCCTCCCAATTGTAGAGAGTAGCTTTCAGCCGACCGCTTACTCTGAACAAAGCGCTGTTGGTCTATGGCAGTTCATTCCCAGCACAGCGCACCTGTGCGGTTTAGATAAAAACTGGTGGTATGATGGCCGTCAGGATACGATTCAGAGCACGCAAGCCGCTTTAGATTACCTGCAAAAGCTTTATGCTTTAAATAACAATGATTGGTTACTTGCGCTGGCATCCTACAATGCCGGGATTGGCAACGTTTACAAAGCCATAAAGCAATACAAGAAAAAACATACCTCAGAGGATGTACAGCCTACGTTTTGGGAGATCAAGCCTTATCTTCCAAAAGAGACTCAGAACTATGTTCCACAATTACTCGCTGTATCGTACATAATCAATCAAGCAGATGATTGGGGCATAGAGTTAGAACCTATCGAAAACAGCCCTTTTTTTACTGAAGTTGAATTAGATCAACAGATTACTTTGAGTGAAGCTGCAAAACTGTCTGGCATTTCTAAAGAACTGTTTGGTATTCTTAACCCAGGGTACCTCAGACCAACCACACCTCCTAAAGGTCCGTTTAATATTTTATTACCAGTGGAGCATGTAGCAGATTTCAAACATCTCCTTGCCACAGAAACGAACCTGTTTGATATTCAATGGATGCGTCATAAAATCAAGCCAGGCGACAGCCTTGGACTTATTGCTGAAAAATATCACACGTCCCGTAAAGCAATTCAAAACCTAAATGGCTTAAAAGACAATCGTATTCGTGCTGGCAAAACGTTACTTATTCCGGTACCCACTCAATATGCAGATAAAGTTGAACGTTTTACAAATAAAAGCCAATATAAAGGGGTAAAAAAAATTCACACCGTCGCTTCTGGAGACTCTCTATGGCGCATAAGTCGTTATTACAATGTGGATACAAGAACTCTTTGTAGATGGAACAATATTGGGATTCAAACCCCTCTGCGTAAAGGTCAGAAACTCGAAATCCGTAGTGCACGTTATGACAATAAGTTCACCTATACTCTTAAAAAAGGTGAAAGCCTATGGACTGTGGCTAAAAAATACAATGTGAGCACTGATTCGCTGATACGCTGGAACAATATTAAACAATCAGAAATAATTCAGCCAGGCACGCAAGTTACAGTTTGGCAACCTAAAGCACCACACAAAAATTATCACGTCAAAAATGGGGATAACCTTTGGAACATAGCCAAAGCAAACCAACTTTCGGCAAAGCAGCTAGCAAACTATAACCAGCTCTCTGTTAAGACCTATTTAAAACCAGGTCAAATCTTAAAAATACCACTGGAGAGCTAAAAAATTCTAATGCATTTTTTGAAAGGTTTAAACATATTAGACGAGTGCCCATACCTTAATTCAAATTCGGGTATTGACGTTGTGTTCAGAAATCAGTTCACTCGTTTAGGCTTTACGTGTCTATTTTTAATTAGCTTAATCAGCTATCAATCTAACGCTTTTGCTGCAAACAAGACACTTAGTAGCCAGCAACAGGCCTTTTTAGACGCTTACCAGTCCATCAAACTCAATGACCGTAAAGCCATTGCCCAATATAAAGTTCAGCTTAAGGGTTATCCACTCTACCCTTATGTCCTTTATCATGATTATCGTTTGCACCTAAAAAACACGCCAGAGAGCCTCATTAAAAACTTCATAAAAACTTACAAGAAAAGCTATCTAAGCGACTCACTTTATGGGAAATGGTTAACTCACTTAGCCAAGAATAAGCAGTGGAAAAAATTTTCAAGAACATATACGCCACAAAAAAACCAGGATTCACAGTGTTATAACATCCAAGCACTCTCCCATACAAAACAGCTCAATACCGCATTAGAATTGGCCATCCCTATTTGGGAAAATTCCACGAGCCTGAGTACAGCTTGTCGCCCGATTGATGATTTGATCAGAAAACATAAAAGACTCACAGGTAGCATGATTTGGAAAAGAATTAAGTTGGCTATGGAAAAACATAAACTCTCACTGGCTAAAACACTGAGCCAAGACCTCTCTCGAAAAGACCAAAGCATGCTTAATGAATGGATAAAGGTTTATAAAAACCCCAGATTAATCTCAAAGCCTTTGCCAATAAACGTAACACCGCTTGTTAAGAAAGCAATATTCACACAGGGTGTTCGTAAATTAGCGGCTAAAGACCCTGCACTGGCCCAAAAATCGCTCGATTTGTATTCTAAGCAATACGGTTTAAACCGTAATCAACACAATGTATTAGCACGTAAAATTGCTTTGCATACTGCATACCGCTCTGATCCTCAAGCTAAGACGCTGTTACATCAGGTAAACAGGAATGGTTCTAAAAATGCAGATAGTTTGCGTTGGCAAGCTCAGATAGCCATTAAACAATCTGATTGGCCAGGCCTACTAGAGACCATTGAATTAATGGAAACCGTTTCACAGCAATCTAAACAATGGCTATACTGGAAAGCTCGTGCGCTCGAAGCGACTCAGCAATTTAAAGAGTCAAATGATTTGTACCGAATGCTCGCTAGACAGCGCAATTACTATGCTTTCATGGCCGCTGACCGATTAAATTTGGATTATCAGTTTAATCCTAAGCCGATTAAAAAACTAAAGACTGATGAGTTGCTTAAAAAATATCCGGGGTTATTACGAATCCAAGAATTACTGGCAATTGATTGGCCTTTAAGCACCCGACGTGAGTGGTATCATCTGCTCAAAAAAGCCGATAAAAATGAGCTGCAAGCCGTAGCCGTATTGGCAAGTCAATGGAAGCAACACGCGCAAGCGATTCGCTCTTTAGCGAAAGCAAAGTCATGGGATGCCTTAAATTTAAGATTTCCAACTCCCTACAAACAACCCGTCATGCAGAATGCTAAGCGTAATGGTATTGATGCCGCCTGGATATACGGCATTATGCGGCGTGAAAGTGCATTTTCGAAAGATATTAGGTCTCCAGTAGGTGCAACCGGTTTAATGCAACTCATGCCCAAGACGGCTAAATACATGAGCCAAAAAATCAGTTCGAAAAACATCTCTTACCAAAAACTCACTGAAGCGAAAAACAATATTGAATTAGGCAGCGCTTACTTGAGTTATCTGAGCCAAAAATACAGTGCGAATAAGGTTTTAGCAACGGCTGCTTACAATGCTGGCCCTAACAGAGTTGACAGGTGGATTCCTTCTAAAGGAACCTTAGCGGCGGATCAGTGGATTGACTCAATCCCTTATACTGAAACTCGAGCTTATGTTAAAGCTGTATTAGAATACACCACTATTTTCAATTCGCTTTTGAATCAAAGATACACTCGACTAAAAGATGTTATGCCTGATATCGGTGACCAACCAATATTGCAATCCGATCCTAAACACCCTTAAACCCAAACCTAACTTGCCCTTTCTAAAGACTCAATATCATTTGATTTCTAACAGACAAAAAAAAACCTTCGCTGGACAAGCGAAGGTTCAAATAAATTATCTCAATTGAAATAATCAGAGGAGGATACTCATGAAGAAACATGAATGTAACAATTGTATTAGCGGTTACTTATTTTGTCAATCATAAAGACATTAATAAATCATTATATTTTCTTATAGCCGCATATAACGCACTGTTTTTAAAAGACTTATAAATAGCATGGAAATACATAAGGTAATGAGAGCAACCTAAAGCCATCCAAATCGACTCATCATTTTATAACAATGTCTCGACTTGATTAAGGCTACACTCTACGCCAACTGGTTCCTTGTGGTGAGTCCAATAGTTCAACGCCCAAAGCACCTAACTCATCTCTAATTTCATCTGAGCGTGCAAAGTTTTTATCCGCCCGTGCTTGTTTACGATCTTCTATAAGCTGCACGATCATCTCTTCCGTCAACTCCGAATCACTTGGCTGAAACTTAAAAAATGTTTCAGGTGATTGCTCTAATAACCCTATTTGATTGCCAAGTTTGATCAACAATCCAGCCAAACCAGTGTCTTTGGTTTTATTGACTTCTTTTGCCAACTCAAATAACAGAGCCATGGCTTTTGGAGTATTGAAGTCATCATTCATTACCGTCATAAACTGGGCTTGATACTCTGTATTTTCAGACGGTTTGCCTGGAGTAATACTTTGCAAAGCCGAATATAATCGACCGACATTGGCTTTAGCAGATTCTAAGTTTTCTTGAGAATAATTTACTGGGCTACGGTAATGACTCGCCAATAAAAAGTAACGAATCACCTCGGGTTGAAAAACCTTTAAGACTTCTCGAATGGTAAAGAAGTTATTTAAAGATTTAGACATCTTTTCATCATCAATACGCACAAAACCGCAATGCATCCAAGTATTGACATAATGATCACCTGTCGCGCATTCAGATTGAGCGATTTCATTTTCGTGATGTGGAAAAGACAGATCCATTCCACCACCGTGAATATCAAAATGATTGCCTAGACATTTAGTCGACATTGCTGAACACTCAATATGCCAACCTGGACGACCTTCGCCCCAATTAGACTCCCAAGCGGGCTCATCTGCTTTAGACGCTTTCCATAAAACGAAATCCAATGGATCTTGCTTCATTGCATTGACTTCAACACGCGCACCGGCTTCGAGGTCTTCTAGTTTCTTACCTGAAAGACGACCATATTCTGCAAATGAGTTGACCTTAAAATAGACATCACCGTTACTGGCAGGGTAAGCAAAACCTTTGTCTACTAAGACCTGAATCATGCCTTTAATTTCAGCCATATACTCTGTCGCTTTAGGTTCCATATCAGGACGTAATACATTCAAGGCTTGTTCATCGGCATGCATTTCACTGACCATACGTTCAGTGAGTGTTTGAATAGATTCACCGTTTTCTAAAGCACGCTTAATAATCTTATCATCAATATCTGTAATATTACGCACGTAGTTCACATCATATCCTAATAGGCGTAGATGACGCACCACCGTATCAAAAACCACCATGACACGCGCATGACCGATATGACAAAGATCGTATACCGTCACGCCACAGACATACATACCAACTTTATTATCATGAATGGGTTTAAATAACTCTTTTTGGCGTGTTTCAGTGTTGAATATCTGTAAACTCATAGTGTTTCCTGTCATCAAATAAGGTGCAAAGAGGTTCGACCCACTTGAAAAAGTGGCCTGACTCCCCAAAATATAATATATTCACAGACAATTTCTTGATGTAATTCTAGAAAAGTCTTTATAAATATTTAGGTCTGAAAGACCTAGGTGTTAGAATGCGTTTATTGTAACTCAAACTAATCAAAAACTTAGGAGTGAATCATGACAAAAGGACTATTTTTAGGCCTTAAAACGGCGACCATCGGCTTACTGTATTTAGCATTAAGCTCAAGCGCTTTCGCACAAACTGACCCTGCTTCTGTGCCGAAAAAAGGGGCTGTGGCGCCACAGGTTTTAATTGAGACCTCAGAAGGAAGTTTCGTATTAGAGCTTTATCCTGACAAAGCCCCTAAAACGGTTGAAAACTTTTTGCGGTATGTTAACGAAGGGTTTTATGACAATACGATATTTCATCGAGTGATCCCAAACTTCATGATCCAAGGTGGCGGTTTTACTGCTGACATGCAAAAAAAGCATACACATGCTGAAATACAAAATGAAGCTGACAATGGATTACGTAACCGTA
Organism: Thiomicrorhabdus arctica DSM 13458; assembly: GCF_000381085.1. Classification (GTDB taxonomy): domain Bacteria; phylum Pseudomonadota; class Gammaproteobacteria; order Thiomicrospirales; family Thiomicrospiraceae; genus Thiomicrorhabdus; species Thiomicrorhabdus arctica. Next base: position 747,668 of record NZ_KB905899.1, read on the forward strand.
TTGGTACTGTCGCTATGGCGCGTACGAATGATCCGCATTCTGCAACCGCACAGTTTTTCATTAATGTTTCCCAAAACACCTTCTTAGACTTTCGTGAGAAACATGGCCGTGGTTGGGGATACACCGTATTTGGAAATGTGATCAAAGGCATGAAAACCGTTAATCAAATCCGCAATGAACGAACTGGTTTTAAAGACGGCTTTAAAGACGTCCCACTTAAAACTGTTTTGATCATCAAAGCTAGACAGATCAAATAAATTTAAATAGCATTTATAACATTTAGAATAAAAAATAAAGGAATAGCGATGACAGAAGTTAAAATCAGCACGACTATGGGCGATATTACAATCGAATTAGATGATGAAAAAGCACCGATAGGCGCTGAGAACTTCACTCACTATGCCATGGATGGTTTTTTCAATGGCACAATTTTTCACCGCATCATCCCTAACTTTATGGTTCAAGGTGGTGGGATGTTACCAGGCATGGAAGAGAAATCCTCAGGTGCCGCAATTGAAAATGAAGCGGATAATGGATTGAAAAATGATCGTGGTACATTGGCTTATGCACGTACTGGCGACCCACATTCAGCCACCACTCAGTTTTTCATTAACCTAAAAGATAATGACTTTTTAAACCATTCAGGGAAAAACCCACAAGGCTGGGGTTATGCCGTCTTTGGTAAAGTCACGAAAGGTATGGATATCGTTGATGAGATGGCCAAAGTTGAAACCACAGCACGTTTGGGTCACCAGGATGTACCGCGTGAAGACATTGTCATCACTAAAGCCATTTTGCTTGAAGCGTAATTCAAAAGCCTTACCTCACGATTCACTAGAAAGGTAATATCTATAAAGCCGAAGCTCCTCTTCGGCTTTATTGTTTTAACGCCACTACAACGATTACCCCCTTTTAGGCTCAACCCCTCACTTTCCATTAACCTTTAAAGTTGTTAGAATCTCAGAATGAATCCATACACCTTATTCGTTGCAGATATACATTTGCAACCCGAACCGAACCACCCTATCAATCAGGCATTTGAAAACTTCCTAATCGAAGAAGCCCCAAAAGCACAAGCGCTTTATATTTTAGGGGATTTGTTTGAAATGTGGGTCGGTGACGATATTGGTTTAGAGCAGTATGCCCCTATTATCAGCACACTCAAACTGCTGACGGATAATGGCCTTCTTATTTATGCCCAATATGGCAATCGTGATTTTCTTATGAGAGAAGACTTTTGGCATGCCACAGGCATTCAATTTTTAGCAGAACCGACTCAAGTGACCTTGTATCAACACACCTATCTGATCATGCATGGTGATAACCTGTGTACTGATGATAAGGGCTATCAAAGAATGCGTTCAATTCTACGAAACTCTCTAGTACAGTGGTTATTTTTGAACCTCGGTCGAAAACGACGCCTTGCGATTGGTCAGAAAATGCGCTGTGGATCTGCCCAACACAGTCAAAACAAATCTCAGGCCATTATGGACGTCAATAGCCAAGCAGTTTGTGATCTGTTTAAACAATATCCACATATCGAACACATTATCCATGGTCACACACACCGACCTCAGCACCATTTAATAGAAGTCGATCATATTACCCTGCATCGTTGGGTTCTAGGCGACTGGCAAGCAGTAATAGATGGTCCAAGTACACTACTCAGAGTCTCAGCATCAGGACCTGAACTGATTGATTACCCCTATTAATTCTCTTTCGTTTATGACGTCTTTTAATCATAAATAAGCTTGGTGACGCTCTTGATTAAACACGACTCTATGAGCTAAATTTAGTATACGTGGTGTATGTAACTTTAATGTCGACACAAAAAAGCCCGCTTAAAAAGAATTCTTAAGCGGGCTTTTTATTGGATGAATTTATCTATAACCTTCTAAAAGGTCTTTTGCGTTAAGACCCCTTCCTCCCCTTCTGACTTTGCAATCACCACAGCGCCAACAGAGTCACTGAAAATATTTACAGCGGTGCGCATCATGTCTAATAATCTATCCACCACCAGGAGTAAGCCAATTGCTTCCGCAGGTAGACCCACCGCGACCAAAATGATACTAATAGCAACCAAACTGGCCGAGGGGATTCCTGCGACTCCAATAGAAGTGGTTAATGCAACCACCACAATTAAAAATTGGGTTGCGAAATCTAACTGAAAGCCAAACAGTTGCGCAATAAATATCGCAGCAACACACTCATAGAGCGCCGTGCCATCCATATTCACGGTCGCGCCTAATGGGAGCACAAAACTGGCTACGCGGTTTGAGACACCCGCTCTATTTTCCAAGGAGTTCATTGAAATCGGCAAGGTAGCAGATGAAGAACTGGTTGAGAAGGCTGTCAGTAATGCTGGCGCCATCGCTTGATAATGTAACCATGGGTTTTTAACTCCGCCAACATACCGCAAAATGAGCGACATGACGATGAGAAAGTGAATTGTTAAAGCGGCCACCACCGTCATAAAGAATAGTGCCAGATTTTCAAATTGATCAAACCCTGTTTTAGCAACGGATGCGGCAACTAACCCAAAAACACCCAATGGTGCAAATTTCATAATCAGGCCAGTCAACAACATCATGATATCAAACACACCCTGCCAGAAGTTTTGCAAAGTCTTTTGTCCATCACCCTTGATTTGCGTCAGGAAAAAACCGAATAACAAACTAAAGAAGATCAAGCCAAGCATTTGTCCTTGGGCAGCTGCATCGACAATGTTGGTTGGAATCATGCGCAGGAAAACATCGACTACATCACCAGCAGATTTACCTTCAATCGCTTGAGTCACATCGGCATTAGCCTCAATCATCGGCGGCGGATTACCGGTCACACCTGGCTGAATAACATTCACCAGTACCAACCCAATCATAATCGCAATAAAACTCGTCGCGACGTAATATGTTAGGGTCTTAATTCCCATACGACCGAAACCACCATTACCACCAATATTGGCTATGCCGGTGATAATGGCAGACATAACAAGAGGGACAACAATCATCTTTAGGGCATTTAAGAACAATGTCCCGATAAAAGTGTAGACGGATAACCAAGGGACCCCAAAAATAGTGCCCTCTATGCCGGAATAGCTTCCCATAATGGCGGCTAAAACCAGTGCGATAAGGATTTGCCAATGTAGCGCTAATGTCATATATCTGCCTTGTTATGTTGAGTTATTTGAGTTTTCTTGAGCTATAAAAAAAGCACTTAAAACGAATCTGCTTTAAGCGCTTTTTCAGGTAAAAGTGCCGGGATCTATGAACCCCAGTTTTTTATAAATCAGGACATTGATCCCAAGCCATAAAAGAGCCTAAGTTATACACTTCATCAAAACTTTGAGATAACAAAATCTGCATTGCCATATGTGAACGTTGTCCAGAACGACAAAAGACAATCACTGGAATATCTTTATCTAAGATGCTTTCACCAACACGGTCAATATCTTGTAATGGAATATTAATAGCACCAGGCAACTTACTCATTGCAAACTCTTCTGGAGTTCGAACATCAACCAATTGTGCATTTTTTTCTTTGATTAAACGCTTTGCATCATCACATGGAATAAACATCTTTTATCTTAACTCCCAAATATTTTAATATATTAATTTGATGCGTAATATACCTTAAAACGCTCAAGATGCCAAATTCAAACTTATTATATCTAACCAAATAAACCGATTGAAATTTTATTAAAAAGATTTCAATCGGTTATAAGGAAAGTCATTCGCAAAGTTATTAACTTATTTTAAACAGATGGTAACCCCAAATCACTGCAACAGCATATATGGCCGCCAAAATATCATCTAGCATAATGCCAAAACCGCCCTCTACCTTGTGATCCACCCAAAGAATTGGCCAGGGCTTCCAAATATCAAATAAACGAAACATGGCAAAAGCCAGCATCCAATACAGGAAACTTTGTTCAGGAAGTAATATCAGCACCAACCAAATGCCGACAAATTCATCCCACACAATACCACCATGGTCATGCACATCTAAATACTCTGATGACTTGCCACAGATAGTGCTACCAAACAACGTTCCTAATAACAAAACCGCCCAAGCCAACCATTCATTCCATAACAATAATGGTATAAACAACAGTAAACCTAATAAAGTTCCAGCCGTGCCTGGGCCCTTTGGAAGAAGGCCTGAACCAAACCCAAAACCAAGCATTAAAACAGGATTGGACCATAATTCGCTAAAACTTGGAGCAAGCACTTTAATCGATTTATTTTTCATCAATACCTCAGTATTAATCTAGTTTGAATAGCGCTTGAGTCCAATGTTTTCGAAACATTCGAATAAAGTCTACATAAAAAAACAGCGCTGAAATCAACGCTGTTTTATGCATTACTCGACCTTTATTTGCGTCGCTTAGCCGCTGTTTTAAGACGTAGAGCATTCAATTTAATAAAACCTTCAGCATCCTTATGATCGTACGCACCACCATCTTCTTCAAAAGTGGCAATCGCTTCATCAAACAGGCTATATTCAGAGGTACGCCCTACTACGGTAATCGTACCTTTGTATAATTTAACACGGACATTACCCGTTACGAACTCTTGCGACTTATCAATCATGGCTTGTAACATTTCACGTTCTGGTGCAAACCAAAATCCGTTATAAACCATCTCTGCATACTTCGGCATTAACTCATCTTTAAGGTGCGCAGCATTACGGTCTAGCGTTAATGATTCCATAGCACGATGGGCTTTAAGCATAATGGTTCCAGCAGGCGTTTCATAACAACCACGCGCTTTCATACCCACAAAACGATTTTCAACAATATCATCACGACCAATACCGTTTGCGCCACCCACTTTATTTAAGTATTCCATGACGGTTGCTGGAGACATGCTTTCACCATTGATCGCGTTGATATCACCTTTTACGAAACTAATATCTAAGTAGGTTGATTCATCAGGTGCATTCTCTGGTGAAACGGTCCATAACCACATATCTTCTTCTGGTTCATTCGCAGGATCTTCGATGATTCCGCCTTCGTAAGAGATATGTAATAAGTTTGCATCCATTGAGTAAGGAGATTTTTGACCTTTTTTCTTCTCTACCACAATGCCGTGTTTATCAGCATAAGCCATTAGCTTTTCTCGAGACAGTAAGTCCCACTCACGCCAAGGTGCAATGACTTTTACATCTGGCATTAAAGCGTACGCGTTGAGCTCAAATCGCACCTGATCATTACCCTTACCTGTGGCACCATGCGAAATAGCATCCGCACCAACGGCCTGTGCAATTTCAACTAAACGTTTAGAGATTAATGGTCGTGCAATTGAAGTACCTAAACGGTACTCACCTTCATAGATCGCGTTAGCACGCATCATCGGAAAAACAAAATCTTTAGCGAATTCTTCACGTAAATCTTCAATATAAATTTCTTTAACGCCCATCGCCACGGCTTTAGCGCGCGCTGGTTCAACTTCTTCACCTTGGCCAATATCTGCGGTAAAAGTAACCACTTCGCACTGATACTCGTCTTGTAACCACTTAACGATAATTGAAGTATCCAGGCCACCTGAATAAGCTAAAACGACTTTTTTTATACCCGACATAATTTTTTCCTTACAGAATTCGATTATTTGCGCGAATTATACATGAATTCAGGTTATTCAACATGAATTTAGACGAATCATTTTCTTATAAAATGGCTGATAGAAGGCAAGTTCAAGAAGTGAAAGAAGGTAATATTGTTGCAACAAAAGCAGACTTTTTCTTCCTACAGAGCAGGTAAACCCACAAAGGAGATAACAGTAACGTCTTTGAATTAACTTCACTTTAAGTCCTCATAAAACCTTCCGAATTTAGGATGTTTTTTAGATGAAAGCTAAAACTCAATTATTAAAATTTTAAGGAAAATCAAACTATTCGGATAGTTTCGCTTTATCCTGATAAACTCAATACTATTATTGATGCAGACATTAAATGTTATCCACCTATATGGTTCGTCTAGAATAGAGATTGAACATTTTCTGGTTACTGGACGGCTCACTTATAACGATACGTCAATGACTGTAGTGTGAGGCATGAATTAGAATATCTTTGTAACACTGTCTGGGATACCCCTAAATTTAATATTCCATAAGTGCTAAGGAATCAGAGCAAACCATAGCAGCGAATTATGTCAATAACGAAATGCGCAAAAATTGATTTCAACTAAAAATGGGGTTAGACAGACATTGACGATTATTTTTTTAATGACATTATTCCAATCTAATTTCAGACTATCAGAAAATGCGCTATCACAATCAAATCACTCGTAAATTTCCTTAATAAATTGCTCGTTTTTGCATTACTTTCACCGCCACTTGGAGATACGATTTTCTTTTTTCCCCGGCCATTTAGAAGAAAAAACACTGCACTGATTCTAATTTCAGTTTCCAACAATATCATTTGTAAACAGTGCAAAAGTTTGTGATTTCACTCTGATAATAAATAAGTATAAATACTTGCGATAATCACACTCAGTGAGTAAAATTAAACTTAATCTATAAAAAATTACTTATTACTATTCTACTAACTGAATATAGTGATTTTTGAATAGTAAAAATACATAATTTCATCAACGTACGATGAATTTATATTTGAAAAGCAACCTTAAATTAAGAGGATTAACCCATGGCAACACTAGATAACAGAAATAGCACAACACAAGACAACAAAGATAACACTAAAGGCAACGACAACGAATTACGTAAAGAATTCAATGAGCTTAAAAATCAGGTTAATAGCTTGGTAGGTCTCCTGAATGAACAAGCACATGAAAAATCATCAAGCATTAAACATAAACTTGGTGAAGATTTGGAGAAATATCAGGAGAAAGCAAAAGAACAAATGCGACATGCTCTTGAGTTAGGTTCAGAAAATTTGGATAAGGTTGAAGAAAAAATTCAAAGCCATCCACTTGTGAGTCTGGCATTGGCATTTGGTGTTGGTTATGTACTTTCTAGAGCCATCAGTAAGGACAAGTAACTTCACATGAAAATGTTATCTGAGGCCTTCATTAGTCTTTGTGATCTAGTCGAGGCTGAAGGCCGCTTACTAAAACACAAAACACTGAAAATGGTAGGTACCATACTGCTGATGATATTGGCATCACTGCTTTTTTTAATGACATTGATATTAGTGATGATTGCAATTTATCATGTATTGATTCTAAATTGGAGTGAGCCCATCGCTTATCTTGGTATTGCATCTTTAAGTTTACTTTTCACGGGAGGCATACTTTGGGTAGCCGTTTATCTGAACAAGAAGCCGTAGTACTGGCTAAAAATAAACTAAGACTTGCGTCCGCGCAAGTCGATTATTTTGCAGCAATTACCAACCCTGTGAAACAACATCCACTAACAAGTGTTGGTGTTGCTTTCGCTGCAGGTATTGTAGCGAGTAGAGTCTCAAAAAAAGGTTCATCAACGAGCCTAATAGGCCTACTTATAAGCACAATAATGAAGCTTTAATATTTAGGAATAACGGTTCAAAGACAGAACATAATTCACAAATACACCCTTCACTTTCTGCCAATCCAGGGCTTACTCATATGCACTGTCATTGGCATTTACATCTCGTCCGCTCAAAATTACTTTAGGTGAGATGTGCAGTACCATTGAGGCTAGTTTTGAACATCTTTTACTTTCAACATAGACACTCATTCAACATATTTTTATGTTGAAATAACATGAACAGCCGAGTAAATATGATTTCAAGGATTGATTTGCAAGTATTTATAAGAGGACAAAATCTATCACTTAATTTTACAAAAAAGATAAACATAAAATCTAAATACCGTTAATCTTATCGATATTGCTGAAGAATCTTATTGATTAAATACATCTAATTCTTCTTGCGAGGGCTTCAATAAAAATAAAAGATGCCTGCAAACTCTTCCTTTACAACTCTTTCTGTTTTTTTCAAGATGACACTTTCATATTCAATGGGTGATAGGCCTTGAACACGACCATAAAGCTCTCTAATACTGTAAAAAATCACCCTATAATTCGATGGGTTCGCACAGATTGGAACTTTAATCTTTACAGACAGTTTATTTACTTTTGGATTTTAAATAGATATTTTTAAAGAGAGAGACCGCTTTATACAACGGCATTAAGATAACACGAACATTACTGCTTCGACCCGCATGGGTTGGTTGCTAGAACATGCATGATATTCGAAAAAAATTGCCCACTGACACTCGAATATTGTATGTCAAATCTGGAGTAAACCAGTTCTCAATTGACCATTGCTTCAAAAGCCATAATCTGATCTAGGCTCACAGTGAAAGCGACATGAATAGTTAATTATCATGTCGCCAGCATAAACCATACTTATAAATCTTATCGTTTTATAAGTCGTCTATAAAGGAGGTCTTCTTCCTGTTATGAAGAAAATAATGGCTAATATTAAACCAACTACAAATAATATCCACGCGATACTTGTGGCTGTACCTGCTATTCCAGAAAACCCTAATACACCGGCTATTATGGCGATAATTAAAAACGTAACTGCCCAACTAATCATGACGAACTCCTTGGTTATAAATTATTCTGTTAATAAATCATTCAGCCTAAAGTCAATTTTGATTTTTGATATTGCCAGAAGCGCTTTAATATTTTACCGCTACTTTAAATATCACAACCAATGCCTCTAAAGATTAACAAGCCATTTCAAATGCTAAAACGACTATCTCAAGATTTTTCAATTTACTTTTCTCACTAAAGCTATCGATACTTACGATATCAAGAGCATAACAAAGCCAACTAGGGCTCTACCTATCCACCTTTATCGTCCGTCGCCATCTGAGAAATCTCTATCCAAGAATCAAATGCACAATCTGATACCGGATATAGGCTCAATGACTCTGGCTTTTATAGACCCTTTTTCCGATGTCAAGCTATTGCACGCTATGTCATCATGGATGCAACCAAGTTTTTAACTTAATTACCAGTGTGTCTAACTTGGATGATTAATTTTAGTCATACTCAATATCAAATAAATAGAGTCAGTGTCTAAAATCTATAGTAATCAGATATTGACTGCTGCCACGTTAAATCGGCTGTATTCGGCCAATTATCTTTGTCAAATCCAGGTGCATTTTCCAACCTCTCTTTGCTGACATTCATGACAAAACATTTGTCACTGGCATCTAGGGTTAAAGCTTCAATTGGCACTGCAAACAATTTATTGCCCATTCCGAGAAAACCGCCAAACGTTAGGACAGCGTATTTTATATCGCCCCTGTCTGTGTCTATCATGAAATCTTCAATTTTACCTAAGCTTTCGCCTGAGGCATTTTTTATATCATCGCCGATGAGTGTAGTTGCTGATAAAAGCATCATATCTTCCTTTATAAAATAGTAAATAAAAGCCCTAACAATATAGTTAAACCTAAATTAGCAATATAACTAATCATTTCAAATCAATATCCATATCCATATACTTGAAATAAAGGGCTACTTACAGTCACTAAACGACTGGTTAAGTTAAGTATAACTACTAGTTTTTAGGCTTGCTTTAAAGTAAAGCAAAGGAGATATTCTTTTTTCTGTTCTAAAATATTTTCTATTAAATCGTTAGTTTGAGACTAATAATCTAGCTTAACTACCTGATATATAATACATTTAACTATACATATTAAACCTAATGCATTAGAACTTCTGCATTTTATATAAATTTTTTAGGATAAAATCATGTTAACAACAACTTTAGGAATTCTTCATTTAATCATCGCTGTATGGGCCATTCTGAGTATTTTTAAATCGGGGGCATCCACTCTAAGTAAAATAATTTGGGCACTCATTGTGCTTATTTTCCCTATCGTTGGTTTGATTATATGGTTTGTGGCGGGGCCAAAACCTTGATCTAAAAAATCAGTGAACATTAGAATCTGCTCATTCAACAAGTGAACACTCCCCTCTGATTTATCGCAATAAATTCCGATTATGGGGGGGGGTATCACTATAAATAATTCGGCTCGCCAATAAAAAAATTTAGTAACCATTTCCTTAATAACCCTTATCAAGGTGATTTAATGATTATCTAACGTGCACTTTTCACAGATTGACTCAATAAATATAGAGTCATACTGCACTGAGTATTAAGCTGAATAAAACAAGTATAAAAACTTACAGATCCAGAGGTTCCACCCTTAATTTTTTAAATAGAAAACAATCATCCTTCTGTTCAAGTAATAAAACCCTCGATGGTGCCCTTTCACCCCTCCTTGGTTATTATTAGAATGGGTTCAACTTATAGTCATATGACTTTATGAAAAAACTATTGAACATCTTAGTCACAAGGAAACCATGAAGTGTCCATTTTCGTGTAACGATCTTCATAGTCACATAATTTCATCAAGCTCAGTTCGTCCAATAGTTTGATACTGGCATTCGTGCGTTTCACTAACTGCATCCCCACCAAATAGCTAAACGCACGACTAACGGACACGTTTGTTAAACCAATCGAATCACCGATTTCCGTTTGAGTGAGTGGCAAATGAAATTCATTCGTCATACTTGAATTTGTTATTCTCAAACGAAAAATAAGATCAAGAAGAAAATACGCGAGTCTAGCCTGAGCCCCCATACGACTCACGGCCTTTAAGCGATCAGTCGCAACAATTTGCTCACGCACAGAGATACTAAATAAAAGTGCCGACAACTTCGGCGAACACCTGAAAATTTCATCTAAATTCTGTTTGGAAAATGGACACAAAACACCTGCTGTAGTGCTTTTAAGGTCAGCCGGCTGTTCATGATAAATGCCTTCAAATCCGATTATATCACCAGGGTGATGAGTTTTAATTACCATTCGTCGACCGTCATATAAATCGGTATAACTTATAAACCAACCCTCTTTTACGACATATAAATTTTTTGATTCATCCCCAGAATAATGAACTACAGCATCCTCAGCGTAATATCTTTCATTTTTTTCCAGAATAGTCAGTAGTTTCTCCAGTCTATCGTCTATATCTATGTAATTATTAAGCATTATCACAAGACAACTTTTTTTATTTACCATGAGTTTATTCCTAATTATCTGATTTTAATACTGAATTTTTACGATCACGTCCTCTTTAAACAGTTGTATAACGGGTTTAAACAACTGTAATTTGCTACGAAAACGGCCTTATTATACTACGCACTTTTAATTATTATATATTTTTGCTTTAGTTTAAAGCACGTCATTCTGTAGCGTGAGATTATGTCTTCAGTAGATATCGTCATATCTATTGTTTAACGACTGGTTAAATGACCAACCAGACAATTAATAATGCAAGGAGAAAAAAATGAATACTGATATTTTAGAAGGTAAGTGGGATCAACTTAAAGGTAAGGTTCAACAACAGTGGGGCGAGCTAACCAATGATGATGTCGATGTGATTGATGGGAATGTACAAGAATTAGCAGGCAAAGTGCAGGAACGTTATGGCATTGAAAAAGACGAAGCTGAAAAACAGGTTGATGACTGGTGCAACAAGCACAAATAAGTTATTTAATACCCTAAAAAATAGCGCTCTACCCTTATTTATATACTCACTCTTAATGGAGAATACTATGAAAATTAACAAACAGGCAATGGCTGTCACATTTCTTATCGGTAATGCAGCCTTATCTAGCCAGGCATTTGCAGAATCACACTCTGAGATGAAGAGCAATTCATCGAGTGCCATTCATTCTAACACTATGAATTCAAATAAAAATTCTTTTAATTCCTCGGTTGAGTATGGAAAAAATCGAAATGCTCAGAGTCCATATCAGGTTAGAATCAGTGAGGTTCTTGGTGAAACGGTTGAAAAATCAAATGGTGATAACATCGGCGAGATTGATGATATCGTTTATTCAGGTAAAGACCAAAAGCTCATGGCAATTATTTCGGTGGGTGGATTCTTAGGAATTGGTGAAAAGCTTGTGTCAGTGCCTTATAACGAACTGCGAGTGAGTGCAAATGGTGATGATGTTTATCTTGACTCGACTAAAGATGCATTAAAAGCGAAGCCTGAATTTAAATACAATGATGGTGAAATGACAGGTCATGAAAGAAGAATGAACAGAATAAAATCCTCTGCAAACTCCCGTAAAAGCACTTATGCCAATTCAATTGAATATGGAAAAATGCGTGGCGATAAAAGCCTTTATCAAGTTCGTGCGAGTGAGCTTATTGGTGAAACCGTTGAAAAATCAAACGGTGATAACATAGGTGAAATTGATGATTTAGTCTACTCTGCTACGGACCACAAATTGATGGCTATTATTGCGGTTGGTGGATTTTTAGGTATGGGTGAAAAGCTTGTTGCTGTGCCTTACGACGAGCTGCGTGTTAGTGCCGATGGTGATAATGTTTATCTTGATTCGACTAAAGACAAATTAAAGGCTAAGCCTGAGTTTAAATATAATAAAGGCGAAAAAACCGGTATGAAAATGAACAAAGAAAATTCATCCGTTAATTCGAATAGCCTTTATGCCAACTCTGTCGAGTACAATAAAATGCATGGTGCTAAAAGTGCCTATCAGGTACGTGCTAGTGAGCTTATTGGGGAAACTGTAGAGAGACCAAATGGGGATAACATCGGTGAAATTGATGATTTAATCTATTCTGGTAAGGACCAAAAGCTTACAGCCATTATCGCAGTAGGTGGATTTTTAGGAATGGGTGAAAAACTAGTTGCAGTACCTTACAATGAACTGCGTGTCAGTGCGGGTGGCGACAATGTGTATCTCGATTCGACCAAAGACGCGTTAAAAGCTCAGTCTGAATTTAAGTACAATGATGGTGAATTGTCAGGCATGAAAATAAGAGCCGATAGAGAGAAGTCATCCACGAGTTCTCACAAGAGTTCTTATGCTGATTCAGTAGAATATGGAAAAATGCGTGGTGCTAAAAGCCTCTATCAAGTTCGTGCGAGTGAGTTGATTGGAGAGACCGTTGAACAATCAAACGGGGATAATATCGGTGAAGTCGATGATTTAGTCTACTCTGCTACAGATCATAAGCTGATGGCCATTATTTCGGTCGGTGGGTTTTTAGGGATGGGCGATAGACTGGTTGCAGTACCTTACAATGAGCTCCGTGTCAGTGCAAATGGAGACAATGTCTATCTTGATTCGACTAAGGATGCTTTAAAAGCTAAGCCTGAATTTAAATATAATTAAATACAGACCACTGTACAAGCAATGAAAAACTAAATAAATTCAAGAATATTACACTATCTTGAAGCAATACCTATTTAGTTTGTAATCGAAGAGGCCCCATTTGGGGCCTCTTTTTTTATGAAACCTAAAAGCTTTAAAAGCGGTCCTATTTCACTACAGTCTTTACTGTCTTTTTTTGAATAGAATCATTTAAAGGGTATCTTTGCGCAGTTTAAACAGGTATTTTCAATCAAAGTATCTAAACAATTACGTACTTATGGCAAACTCATTTTGAAATCAACACCCTTTAAAATGCTCCGATAGCATAAAGACCTAGAGCAATACGGTGAATTTTCCCAATCTTATCGAAGTAAATCAATTAGAGCGCTTTTCTTCTGTCTTCATACTCGTTTAGCGAAAGCAAAAGTGATCAAAATAATGACTAAAGAGATAAACAATTGAGGCATTATCTCAATGGTACTTCGGGCCATATCTTTCAGTTGCAGAATTAGAATTTTAATGGGTTCCATCTATACTTCCTTTTTCAGGTAAATAATTTTTAAGAAATGCAAAAGACTGCAAGACTTTACTTAGTACTTTTAAGTATAATAAATCTATTGTAAGTAATACTACCGTCTAAGTTCTGAATGAATGGCTTACAAATAAGTGCTTAAGCACTTGCTGACAATATTACTTACGCGTACATTATTGCCAAAATAAAATGATCCATAAAAGCAGAGACAGTTATTGATGCCCTGCTATCTTGATAAGAAACAACACACTAAGCCTTTTACCACTTTAGCACCGTTTATCACCTTAAAAAATCATAGATATTTTTAGATTAGTGGTTTTAGAATGTCTATTTTTTTGCTTAATAGCGATTACATTATATTTATATGTAACGTTTTATGAGATTTCATAATGTGGTTAACATATTAAACAAAATCTATATGTGAACTCGCTAAATAAAATAGTTTAGAGTGAAGAATCCTAAATAATAATCTATGAAACAGTCAATCTATTTATGAAAAAATTTATAACCATCTTTTCAACAACAACTTTATCTGCACCCTCGTCAAGGAACATAGTCTTTTTGTCTGTGATGTTTTTAGTGCTTGCAGTATCGCCATCTGTTTCTCATGCAGATGTTATCAATAATCTACTCGGCGGAACATCAGATAAAATAGAAAATACGCTCCCCGAAAAGGTAATAACAACTGAAAATACGCAACTGAGTGACCTTAAAATTCAGAAACGCTTAAGTGAAATTTTTGCAGAATTAGAGACTTTGAATAAATTAAAAATTGATGTTAATAAAGGAGTCGTCACTCTTAGAGGGAATGTCACATCATCCAATATAGTTAGTAAAGCAATTCGTTTAGCAAAACAAGTTGAAGGGGTTGTTGAGGTTGAAAACGAAATCGTTATTACACGAAGTGTTGAAAAAAGACTTGAATCTACCTGGAACAAAATATTAAAACTGGGTAACCAAATCATCACCTCCTTACCATTATTTATATTGGCCCTGATTGTGTTTTCACTTGCATGGTTTATCGGAGGCTGGATCTCCAACAAACAGGGTTTTTTTAGACACCTTACAAAAAATCCATTTATTGCAAATTTACTGGGGCAAATCACTCATCTGATGTTCATAGTCATAGGCTTGGTGCTAGCACTTTCACTGCTCGATGCAACGGCCCTGATTGGGACGATCATAGGCGCAGCGGGTATTCTTGGACTCGCGATTGGTTTTGCGGTTAGAGATACCGTCGAAAACTATATTGCAAGCATTCTACTCAGCTTACGTAATCCTTTCCAAGTAAATGAATATGTTGATATTGATGGACATTCAGGCAATGTAGCAAGGCTGACCTCACGTGCCACGATTTTAATTTCGGCAGATGGCAACCACATTAGAATCCCAAACTCTCAGGTATTTAAAGCCGTTATAATAAATTACACTCGATTTTCTGAAAGGCGTTTTAGCTTCGATCTTGGTGTTGATGCGGCTCAAAATTTGAGTGATGCACAGCAAGTGGCCATAGAGACATTGAACTTAGTTGAAGGCGTGCTTAATGACCCTAGCCCACTTGCCCTGATCCAAGAGTTGGGGGAATTCAATGTCATTATCCGTGTTTTTGGATGGGTTGATCAAGATCGCTATAGTTTTGCAAAAGTCCGCAGTGAGGCAATTAAAAGATCAAAACAGGCGTTTGATGATATGGGTATTGTAATGCCTGAGCCAATCTATCAAATCAGAATATCAGATGATAATTTGGCTTCTGCAACCTCCGCCATTATGAACAAGCCCCAAACATCAACCAAGAACAAAGCTGTTAAAACGACTACAAGCACGAACCAAGAATTCAGTGATGTCAAACCTGATGAGACTGCAAAGGAACATATACAAGAAGAAACAACAGCTGATAATGAAAACCTCCTGAGTCAACAAGCACCAAATGAATAATCCGAACTATAGTCTCCCCATAGATTAGAGAAGTCCTGTCTAATTCACTTAGAAATTGCCTGTAAATATGACTTGGCACAGTTGAGCAATTTGAATTGCTCTATTTTGGCTTATTTGTCTGAAGACTAAATGAACTACCGGCAAGTAGCTCTGTACTACCTACCTACCTCACTCTACGCACGATGCTACAAAGATACAGACCATGATGCTGGCTGAATGAGTTAGCACGAGCGTTCTTTAAAAAGACCATCTCCCTATTTTTTATAAATGCATTTTATTTAAAGTTGAGCACTCTTAAAAATACTCAAAACTAGTGAGTGAACCCATGACAAACCACAAAATACCTCTTAGCCAAAAATAAAAAGTCTTTGCCATGTCCTTGCAATGAATAAATACCTTATTAATGCATTTTTAAAACCTCAGAGCTTTGCAAAGTGAATTAGATAGCCAGCTTGTAATATTTACTTTAAACTCCCATTTATTAATAATATGTCCCTCACTTTTAAGGAAACCTTTGCAATGACAAAACTCATGGACTTTATCAAGGTCGCCCCTCAGTACTTCATTCCGAAACATCTATTATCATCAATTATGCACTGGTTTATGCAAGTTGAAACGCCATGGATAAAGAATGGAATTATTAAATTACTGACCAAGACTTATGGCATTAATGTCAGCGAAGCTGCGGATGAAAACATTAATAACTACCCACACTTCAATGCTTTTTTTACACGAGCTTTGAAAGACAATGCACGTCCTGTTGATCAACGTGAAAGCTGTTGGGTCAGTCCTGTTGATGGTTTAATCAGCCAATCAACCCACATTGATGGTAATAAAATTATTCAAGCTAAGTGCCAGCATTATACTGTTGAAGCATTGGTAGGCGGAGACATCGAATACGCCAAGACCTTCCGTAATGGTGATGCAGCGGTTATCTACCTTTCTCCGAAAGATTATCACCGCATCCATATGCCTGTCACCGCAAAACTATTATCGATGACTTATGTACCAGGCGACTTATTTGCAGTTAACCCAGCCACTGTACGAAATATTGAAGGGTTATTCGCGAGAAATGAGCGTTTAGTGATCCGCTTTGAAAACGATCATGGGGCTTTCTGCTTGATTATGGTCGGTGCCATTTTTGTCGGTAGCATGGAAACGGTTTGGGAAGGGAAAATCACCCCGGAGTATTCTCCCACGATTCAACACTGGGATTACACAGAACAAAATCTAAGTTTTGAAAAAGCAGAAGAGATTGGTCGTTTTAATATGGGATCGACGGTTGTTTTATTAACTCCCGATAGACAATTGCCACAATTAGGGAAAATAAATATTAACACCCCTATCCAAATGGGACAGCATCTGGCAGACTATCCAATAATAAATAGCCACTCCGAAGCAGATATTTTGGCTTAATCTACATTTAACTACTCGTTTTAAGGAAATTACATGAAATTAATTACAGCGGTTATTAAACCTTTCAAATTGGACGATGTACGTGATGCCTTGCATGAAATTGACATTCACGGCATGACGGTCAGCGAAGTGAAGGGTTACGGTCGTCAAAAAGGCCATACTGAAATGTATCGTGGAGCTGAGTATGTGGTTGATTTTCTGCCTAAACTCAAGCTGGAAATTGCAGTGACGGCAGACTTAGCTGAAGCAGCCATTGAGTCGATTATTAATGCGGCTCAAACGGGTAAAATTGGTGACGGCAAAATATTTGTCACCAATATTGAACAAACCATCCGTATTCGTACTTCAGAAACAGGCCCAGAAGCCATTTAAAACATGGGTTTATAACGTTTATTTTTTTCTTAAATAAAAAACGCCGTTGAAATAAACTATTTTAACGGCGTTTTTATACTCAAATTTCAAACTATAACGTAGAAACCCCTATTACGTTTTTTTGACTTTTGGAAGCACTACTTTCACCCAAAGGCATGACCTCCCATTCCCAATGGATATCCGCTTTAGGCTGCTCAACATCCCACCAGGGATCAAAACGATCCAGCTCTACACCTTGCGAATCTAATTCAATATCTACTCTATCAGCGATAAGACACACCTCGCCACTAAACTGTTTTAGATACCTAAGATGGGCAAAGATGAGTTGTTTACCAACAATATCTGCTTCAGATTCAGATAAATCAAATTCATTCATTAACCATCTAACCGGGATAAGTGGTAATTGGGTGATTAGGTTCAATGAAATAACCAAGTCAATCGAACTATCATCTAACCACATGAATGGCGACTGTACTAAAGTTTGTCCCTGGCAGAGCCACTCCAGTGATTCTGTAACATCATGCTCTATCAACTCAATATTGCTGTAATTGGACGCCATTCGACGCGCGGGTTTTAAAAAAACCAAATCAACTAAGACTACCTTAAAAAACTGCGATGATAAATAACTTAATGGAATGTCATTTAACGAGCCAGCACCAAATATCAATACTGTACGTTTTTGAACGGCTCTTTGAGTCGCTGCAAAAATCGTTTGTTTACACCTTAAATAATGAGCATCCCACTGTCGCTGACATCGTTTAGAACGAGCGCCCATCGCAATCGCTTCTTTCAAAAAACCCATCTGTTTGGCGACTGGCAGTTCCGTTGAACTTGCAACATATTGCCAAAGTTCTTTAATCATATTAAGACGTCCTAATTTGGATCATATTGAATACTATTTGTTAAACCTGAATTGTCCTTAAATCAATACTGAGCAGGCCAAGTCAACTTATCATGAAACTTACCCGAACTATTTAAACTTGTTTAAAGGTGATAAAAACTAACTTTAAACAGTTCTTAATATTGAAGTCATAAATAAGTCTCTAAGTTCGACACTATCACATATTTTAGTCTTCCAAACCTAATGACTGTATCTTACGGGTTAATGTATTACGTCCCCAGCCTAATAAAACAGCGGCTTTTTGTCGGTGGTTTTGGCTTGCTTTCAATGCGGCTTCTATCAGGACTTTTTCGAACATCGCTTCAGCCGTGGTATGCAAACCTTGTTTGCCTGTCATCAAAAAAGCATCTGCCCACTGCTTTAATGGCATTTCCCATTGGTCACCTTCAACATCGGCAGGTGCTAAAGAGATAGGCGACTGTAATTCAAGCGGCAAATCTTCTATAAACACGGTCTTATCCGGAGCCATAATCGTCAGCCAAGTGCAAAGACTCTTAAGTTGTCTGACGTTTCCAGGCCAAAGCAAAGTAGATAAAAATTTCTCAACTTTCGGACTTAATGTTTTCTCTTCCAGGCCTAATGATTTTGCTTCTAGCTCCATATAAAAACGTAACAGTAAAGGTACATCTTCACGGCGCTCACGTAAGGCTGGAACTTTAATGCGAATGACATTTAAGCGATAAAGTAAATCTTCACGGAAGCGCCCTTCTCGGACCAGTTCTTCCATATTTTGATGCGTCGCTGCGACAATACGCACATTGGTCAAAACAGGATTTCTACCTCCCACTCGATAAAAGCTTCCATCATTTAAGACTCTTAAAAGACGGGTCTGTAAATCTACTGGCATATCCCCTATTTCATCTAAAAAAAGAGTGCCGCCATCTGCCTCTTCAAAGCGACCAATACGTCGTGAATGTGCTCCGGTAAAGGAGCCTTTTTCATGACCAAACAGCTCTGATTCCAAAAGTTCTCTTGGAATTGCGGCCGTATTTAAAGCCACAAAGGGGCCATCAGCTCGCGGACTAAGTTCGTGTAATGCTTGCGCTACCAGCTCCTTACCGGTACCCGTTTCACCATTAATTAATACCGTAACATCCAATTGAGAAATGCGCCCTAAAATACGGAAAACCTCCTGCATTGCGGGAGCTGCACCAATGATATTCAAAGGCTGCTTACTTGTTTTAGTGACTCGTTTTGGTTTAGAAACCCCACCTGATAAGCGACGTTTTACAGCACGGGCTATCAAGGAAGTGGCTTCATCTATATCAAAAGGCTTAGGAAGGTATTCAAAGGCTTTACTTTGGAAGGACTTCACTGCGGTATTCAAGTCAGAATGCGCCGTCATAATAATGACCGGAATTTTGGCATCCTTTTCATGAATCGCTTCCATAAATGTTAAGCCGTCCATTCCGGGCATTCTGATATCACTGAGCACGGCCACTGGTGGAAATTCGTCAAAAACAGAGAGCGCGGTGAGGGGTGAGTCAAACACTTTCACAATATACGGCTTATCTTCGAGAGCGGCTTCTAATACCCAGCGAATTGAGGCATCATCATCGACAATCCAGACGATTGGATTTATTTCTTGTAGGTCACTCATGTTCGTTATTCCTTTTGTTTCAATGGTAAATAAACATTGAATACTGTTAGTCCAAGTTGACTCTCAGCGACAATTAAACCGTCATGTTTACGCAAAACATTTTGCGACACTGGTAGACCTAATCCCGTACCCTGTTCTTTACTGGTCACCATTGGGTAGAAGATAGAATCAAATACAGCGTCTGGAATTCCCTCCCCTTCATCCATAATACTAATGACAGCCACTAATGGATACGTTTGCGTGCCAAGCGTAAACTTGTGTTCAACACGGGTTTTAATGGTTAAAAAACCACCGTGTTTTTCCATTGCTTGGAGCGCGTTTTTAATCAAGTTAAGTATGGCTTGAACCATCGCTTCAAAATCCATCAATATTTCTGGAATACTTGGATCATAGTCAAGTTTTATGTAAACATTAGGCGGTTTTTCTCCCTGAATGATCTGCAACACATAACGAATAAGCTCATGAATATTATGCAGTTCTTTTTTTTCACCGCTTTTAGGGCCTAACATACTATCGACAAGATTCGTTAGACGCAAAACCTCTTTAGAGATAATTTCTAGAAAGGCCAAGTCTCGATCACCTGGCTCATGGCGTTTCTGAAGTAGTTGAGTGGCTCCTAAAATACCTGCTAAGGGATTTTTAACCTCATGAGCAAGCGTCTTTATTAGAAGATTTCCTGCCTCGTACTGGTGCCACCGTTCATCTTCCTCGACAATCCGATGATGGCGTTCGGTATTGTATATTTCGAATAGCCAGCCTTTTTTACCTTTGAGTTCACAAGGTGAGACAGTACAACTGACACGGATTTTATACAGATCTGGTAAATCAATTGAATACTCATGTATGGTGACTCTTTTTTCCGCGGCCAACTGAATATCACTGATCAGCCCGGGGAGTAAAGCAGACCATGGTTTACTTTGAACTCGGCTTTGACTCATCTGAAACAACTCACTTGCTGCCACATTAAGGTACTGTATCCTTTCAGCATCATCGATCCAAATAACGGATGTGACGAGCCCATCAAAGATCTCTTCGCAGAATTCGACTGAGCTTTTGTTAACTGTGTTCATTTTCTTCACTCACCATTAATGCCATTGCCAATCGATAATCAATGGCATGTAGTTCAGTATCATTAACCGCTATCAATAAAGGACCGTTTAACGGTGCGCTATTTTTCACTTCGATCCATTTTCCGGTCGTTAAACCAATAGAAGATAAATACCTTAACTCCTCAGGACTGCGATTTTTGATACGTTTAAGTTGAACCGACACACCTAATTCAATTTCATTTAAAGGTGTCCAATTTTGTGGGGTCATAATGCCTTCTACAGAAGGAATGGGTGCTCCGTGTGGGTCATGGGTTGGTTGTCCCAAATCATTCCACATACGGTTGGCTAGCATATTTGAAATTGAATGCTCTAGAACCTCGGCTTCCGCGTCCACTTCATCCCAAGAATACCCTAGACGTTCCACCAAATATTGCTCTAATATTCTGTGTTTACGAATCATATTTAAGGCTATTTTTCGCCCAGAAAACGTTAAGCTCACCCCATAATAAGGTGCATGCTCAATATGACCTTTTTCAGACAATTTCTTCAGCATATTTGAAACAGATGCTTGAGAGATAGATAACCTTTCAGCAATCGCGGAGGTTTGCACACCCTTACCTGATGGCGCGTGATCCTCTAGCTTATAAAT
The DNA here is from genome assembly GCF_000381085.1 of Thiomicrorhabdus arctica DSM 13458. Taxonomy (GTDB): domain Bacteria; phylum Pseudomonadota; class Gammaproteobacteria; order Thiomicrospirales; family Thiomicrospiraceae; genus Thiomicrorhabdus; species Thiomicrorhabdus arctica. The sequence continues at coordinate 769,273 of NZ_KB905899.1, forward strand.
AATTTTTAGATAATCTTCTAAGGCTTTCGACACCATAATGTTTTCCTTAAATGTGAATCGAGGATGTAATGATTTAATCAACACCCATCATCATTGCACGTACCACGTCCGCATCTGGAAATGAAAACACATACAAAATCACGAATGTAATCATAAAGAAAATTCGGGTAACCGTTTTAAGTGGAATACGAGGATGACTGATAATAACCAATGCAAGACCCGAAACAATACCACCACTCGCGCCAAGCGTCGCCGCTAGCATGGCTAATAAAGCACCCAATGCCATGACATAATAATGCCAAGTAAACTTTGCTTTTTGTTCATTCATTGCTAAGATTCCTATCATTCAAATTTAATCGCTATTTTACAAGAAAAGGCATCTCTAAAAACGCTATTTTCCATTTTAGGGTTCCATTTTGGTGCATTTTATAATTTTCTGTAACAAAGACATAACTTAAAAAGAGGTTTGCTATGAAAGATCCTATTATTGTCATCGGCTTAGGTGAATTAGGCAGTGTGTTTGCACGTGGCTTTTTACGCTTAGGCCATCCTGTTCAGGGAGTGACACGTCACATGGACAAACAAGCACTGGCGGATCAGATACCCAACCCCGCTGCAGTCTTGATTTCGGTGGGTGAAGCGGATATCAGTGACGTACTGACCACGTTGCCCAAACAATGGACAAACCAAACGATCCTCATTCAAAATGAGCTATTGCCTCGTGATTGGGTCGCCGCGAATATCTCAAATCCGACGGTAGTTTCTGTCTGGTTTGAAAAGAAAAAAGGCATAGATAGTAAAGTCGTTCTACCTTCTCCGGTGTATGGTCCAAATGCCAAGTTAGTATTTGAAGCGTTGGCACAACTTGATTTACCAAGTTTTATTCTCGATTCAAAAGAAGAACTCAATTATGAATTAGTGCGTAAGAACCTATATATTCTTACGACTAATATAGCCGGTCTAGAGGTCGGTGGGAATGTTGAAGCCTTAACCAAACAACATCACGAGTTCATGACAGCGGTGGCCAATGATGTGCTTGATATTCAAGATTGGCTAACTGGCCAAAGCAATGATCGAAGCCGTTTAATGGAAGGTTTACTTGAAGCGATTAGGGGTGATTTAGAACATGGCTGCATGGGACGCTCTGCATCGGCACGATTAAAGCGCGCCATGAGGTTTGCCCGTCAGGCTGAACTTGAGGTCAAAACACTCAACTTAATAGCTCGCAAACACCTTAAAACATAACTCCTTGAAGACGTTATAAAACCACCAGGCCTGGTGGTTTTACTAGATCTCTATGATGCCTAAGTCTTTGACATACCTTTCCTACTCAGCCTCATATGACATATTTATTGATTATTGTTTATCAGCAACACCGAATTAACGAACCATTATAGCCAACCGAATCATTTTATAAATACCTCTATAAAATGCATTTTATATACGTATACTCTCTCCACAGATTCTGTCTTCTAGAATGTTACTAACTCGTCAGCATTTGCTGTCAACAATATAATTTATGAAGGGCTTGTATGACTAAAAGTTTTAACCGTTTTTCTCCGAAATTGATGTTTGCAAAAATGTTTTCTTTTATCTTCTTTGCACTTTCTGCATCGATTATATTTTTACTGATCAAAACAGTCGTTATGGGCATTGTAAATAACACCGACATCATGCAAATATTTTTAAACAGTATTAATACCGGCATTATTGCTCTAGCGGTTTTCGAACTCGCTTTGGTTATAAATAAAGAATACGGTACTGAAAAAGAAGAGCATGATGCCATTAGCAGTTTAAGACAAACATTACCGCGATTCATTGGTACAGTTTGCGTGGCTTTGTCACTTGAAGGACTGATTATGGTTATTAAGTATAGCCAGTTAGATATGGCCGGAAATTTATATTATCCAGTAGCCATTATTACCAGCACCGCTTTATTGTTAACAGCATTAGGTCTTTTTATACATTTAACGCGTGAGAGATAAAACAGATAATGGTTCACTTGATCGCTGCATCCAAATTGAATCCGATGCTTAGAAGTGATCGCTTTGACAAGTAGATCGGGATGAAGGCAGTCAATGTCAGTACGTAAACTGTATTCATTTAATTCTGCTTTCATTAAAAAATGTTCTAAAAAGTACTCGTTACACCTTTCAAGAAGCTTGCGTATAACACGGATAAAAGGGAATAAAAAACCGCCTACTTCTTTCCCAGAAGTAAGCCGTTGTTTTGAAAGAACCTTAAAAAGTTGTCTTTAAAATTCTGCATCGTAATAGAACTTTTGGACATCATCCAAATCATCCAATAAATCGAAGAACTTGTTTAATTGTTCCAAATTCTCTCCGCTCACCGGGTTGAGAATTTTAGGTAGAAATTGAATTTCATCAATTTCAAAGTCAAGTTCACCGAAGGCATCAATCAATGCATTTTTTGCTTTAGCGTATTCAGTATTAGGCGCATATACTGTAATAAAACCCTCTTCAGACTCAATATCAGTCACATCTACGTCGGCCATCATTAAGGCTTCTAAAGCGGCTTCTTCATCCTCTCCTTGAAAGGAGAGCACAGCTGAATGATCAAACATATGGCTCACGCTACCTTGGGTACCGATTTTACAATCAACCTTAGTAAAGCAGTGACGAACATCGCCAAAGGTGCGATTAGGGTTATCGGTTAAGCAGTCGATAATCATCATGGTATTTCCTGGACCATACCCTTCATAACGTGCCAAGGCAAAATCTTCACCACCACCACCTTGCGCTTTGGCAACTGCTTTTTCAATAACATGTGTTGGTACTTGGCTCTTTTTAGCGCGCTCAATCAAACCACGTAATGCTAAGTTACCATCGGTATCTGCACCTCCGGTTTTAGCACAGACATAGATTTCGCGACCAAATTTACCGTAAACTTTTGTCTTCGCATCTGCCGTCTTAGCCATAGATGCTTTACGGTTCTGATAAGCTCTTCCCATTACGTTATTGCTCCTTTAATTTTTAACCCCAAATTTTACACGATTACACACTTGTTTAAACAGACTTTTAAGGAATATATCGGCCAGGCCTGGTTAAAAACAAAATTATTCATCTTTTTCATGTATTTCCCTGTAAAATCACTGCCCAAACTTCGTATAAACTGCTCCTAAATGTTAGTGACGAATTTTCTACTAACCAAAGGTGTGTTCCGTGGCTTTAAAACCCAAAATTTTCAAACTAAAATTAACTCTGTCTGATCTCAATCGAAATTATTATGACACGCTTAATTTAACACTCGCCCAACACCCTTCTGAAACCGCTGAACGTATGATGGTGCGAGTCGTGGCGTTTGCATTTAATGCTCGAGAATTCCTCAGTTTTACCAAAGGACTAAGCGCCATTGAAGAGCCAGATCTTTGGGCGAGAACCTTAGATGATCAAATCGCTTTATGGATTGACATTGGTGAGCCTGCGACAGAGAGAGTCAAAAAATCAACTCGATTGGCGCACGCCGTAAAAGTTTACAGTTTCAATACCAAATCAGATGTTTGGTGGAGTCAAAACCAAGTCGCCTTCAGTAAACTAGATGCCTCTCTTTACCGCTTAGAATGGCCTCAAATTCAAGGCCTTGCTAAACTCATACAAAGAAGCATGGACTGGTCTGTCACCATTACAGGTGATTCAGCCTACTTTGCGACGGAGTCAGGGGAAGCCGAGATTACAGTACAAACCTTACAATTGGCTGAGTAAGCTCTTTACAAAGAGCATCCTTGGCTATCAATTATTTCGTAGTTAAGATAACGCTTGCTGTATAGTTAGAATTAAATCCTGAATTTTAAAAACAAATTAGATTAAGACCTTTTATGAATAGACGCAAAAAAATTATCCAAAAATTATCCAAAAATCATAAGCGGGCTCAGGCTAAAAAACAGCCTAACAAGAAACCTCCTTATATTGCCAAAGCGGATAGAGAAGAAATTGAAGCAAGTTCTTCAGAAAATCAGGCCGAGCAGTCTACAGGCGCTTAAATTCTACCCAAACAATTCCACTCTCTTTACAATCCATCCAACCCACTGCGCCGTTGCACAATAAGGGTTTTGACCAGGAAACACTAAATGACACATAATGATATCTTACGCCGCCTTCGTTTCACCTTTGATTTAGACGACGCTAAAATGATTGCAATCTTTGCCTCTGCGGGTCAGGAAACAACGCGTGAACAGCTAAGTAATTGGTTAAAAAAAGAGGATGATGAATCTTATGTCGAAATGGCTGAAGTTGAATTAGCGGCTTTTCTAAATGGATTCATCAATGAAAAACGCGGTAAAAAAGAAGGTGAACAACCTGTCGCAGAAATGCATTTAACCCACAATATCATTTTCATGAAACTGAAAATTGCTTTAAATCTTAAAGCTGAAGACGTCTTAGAAATCTTAGCATTAGCAGACTTCCGTTTAAGTAAGCATGAACTGAGTGCTTTCTTCCGTAAGCCAGGCCATAAGCATTATCGTGAATGTAAAGATCAGATTTTACGCAACTTCTTAAATGGTCTCCAAAAAATGCATCGCCCCACACCCGAACAAGCTTAAAACTTTCCCGGCTGACGGTACACACCCTTCTCAAACTCAAATAAATTCGGTTCCATACCAAAAGCCTAACTTTAACATTACATTGCTTAAATAGGCTTTCCAGTGTCTTTAATCCAACTTATTAACCTTCTTTGCTAAACACCTTGATCGACCCTCTTCTATTCATGTCATTAAAGCATTTTTAATGGCATAATTTAACCAGGTCTAATGACTCCTTATTAACAGGAGTGAACGGTTAGAAATTGGATTACATACCAGGAAGAAGAGTAAAGACATAAATTGTAGTCAATAAAAAAGCCCCGTACTTCACAAGAAATACGAGGCTTTAGAATATGGTGGGCCGTGTGCGATTCGAACGCACGACCAATTGGTTAAAAGCCAACTGCTCTACCAGCTGAGCTAACGGCCCTGATAGGAGGTATTCTGTAAGTGATTCCATTAAACATAAATGGTGGGTCGTGCGCGATTCGAACGCGCGACCAATTGGTTAAAAGCCAACTGCTCTACCAGCTGAGCTAACGACCCTCACTGGAATGCGCGTATTATACAAGCCTGAGAGAACTCTGCAAGCCTTTTTAGAAATAAATATCAGGTATTTTTCATCTGACTCTAAATCACTTCCCACTGCAAATTCGTACAAAAGGAAAACTTGCTTTAATCCCAATACCTTAGAGAGCAAACGGGCTTTAAACGCTAAATTAAAGATAAAATATAAAAGTTCATATAAAGAGTCTAAGAAAGCGTTGGGAGGTTTTTTTTGATCTTAGTCTCGATTATTGAGACCATACATAATTACGCTTGATAAAGTGTAGGGTCTACAACACCTACCTCTACGAATCCCTGTTTACGTAAACGACAGGAATCACAGACACCACAAGCTTCGCCTAATTCATTTGCTTGGTAACAAGAGACCGTTAAACTGTAATCAACCTCTAGTGCGAGGCCTGCTTGAATGATCTGCGCTTTTGTTAAGTCAATTAAGGGCGTTTGAATGTTTAAGACATGACCTTCGACACCGGCTTTGGTCGCTAAATTTGCCATGATCTCATACGCTTGAATATATTCAGGTCGACAGTCAGGATAACCAGAATAATCTACGGCATTTACACCAATGAAGATATCATTGGCATCAACGACTTCTGCCAGGGCTAATGCAAATGAAAGAAAGACCGTATTTCTAGCTGGAACATAGGTAACAGGTATATCCGATTTATCAACACCACCAACCGGTACATCAATACTGTTATCTGTTAAGGCTGAGCCACCAATCTGACTCATATCCACATTCATCACTCGATGCGATGCAGCCCCCATCTGTTTCGAAATCTTTTCAGCCGCATAGAGTTCAGAACGTGTTCTCTGGCCATAATCAAAACTAATAGTATGACACTCAAACCCTCGTGATATTGCCATTGCAAGCGTTGTCACGGAATCAAGACCGCCTGAAAGTAAAATGACTGCGGGAACCGTTGCCTGTGATGATTTAGTCTTTTTGGGTAAAGCCATTATTTCAAGCCGTTTAATCTTTTAGAGGCCGTTTGTGCTGCACCACTGTGAGGACGACCATTTATAACATTTTGGTACATTTGTTTAGCATCATCAATTCGATTCAAATTTGCTAAGCTGTCGGCAGCTCTCAGTTGAGCATCAGCCACTTTAGGAGCGTCCGGATAACGATTAATGACGATCATAAAAGAGTCTAAAGCCACTTGGTTTTGTTTTTTTATCAGGTGGCCTTCCCCAGCCCAGTAAGCGGCATTGCTTGCCAATTCGCTTTGCGGGTAGACAGACAAAAACTGCTCAAAGGCCTTGGTTGCAGCTTCATATTGCGAGGCTTTCATCCGTGCAAAAGCCTTGTGATATTTATCTTTTTCTACACCTGTCGCAGGAACCGTTTTGATTGGCGTCACAACTGTTTTATCCACTTGGCTTTTAGCAGGCTCAGGGTGTTCTTGTCGTTTAGAATGAAGATTACGAGCCTCATCGGCTGTGCTTTCTTGGAAGGTTGAGTGCGCTACAGCCCTACTGTCTTGTTGCCCAAGTACTCGCTTTTGAGTCGTCTCGCCTGAAGCGGTAAGGGAGGCATCATGAGTAGAAGACGATAAAGCATGACCCGTTTGAGCTGTCTTTTCAAGTTGGATTTTTGACGACTTAACAGGTAATTCAAGTGTAGGACTTACCATGGATGAATTTTGTCTATTAACGCCAGCACCAGACTCAAGAACACTTAAACGATCATCCGTCTCTTTATAGCGTTTATCCGACTCGTGACGGGCATTACGTAAATCACGTTTGAGCCGGTCTATAGCATCATGCAGCTCTTGAATTTCACGTTGTTGTTCACCCAAGCGACGGCTTAATTGTAGTAAAACAGGGTTTTCAGTCATGCGCTCTAAACGCTGTACTCTCTCTTCAATAGAGGTACCTGCAGCATTAACCGATGTAATAGGCATCCAAAGGGTCGCCGCGACTAACCCCAAAAGACTTACCGGAAATTTTTTTTTCATAGGGAATGAACCTTTGACGAAACTTTTTATGAACGTTTCATTCTGAATTAAATGATAAGTCGCCAATGATTTTCATATACAAAGTGAGATGAATGACGACTCAAATTAGTGGTAGTTGACTAAATGGAACTCTAGCTGAGAAATCTACAATTATTGAATAATGAGCTCAACACGACGATTTTTTTGCCATGCATTTTCATTACTACCTGCCATAGCAGGCTGCTCTTCTCCATAGCTAACTATATCAATCCGTGATTCTGCAACCCCAAATAGCATCAATGCTTGAGCTACTATTTTTGCACGCTTCTCACCGAGCGCTAAATTATATTCTGGCGTACCACGCTCATCAGTATGGCCTTTAAGCACAATTTTTTGACTTGGGTTAGCCATCATTTCTTGTGCATAGAATTTTACAATTTCAGTGGTTTTATCATCTAGCTCATACTGGTCATAACCAAAGTAGATAATTGGCTCATGTAGCTCACCGATATCGACCATCTTCATCCCGTCTAAAGACTGCCCCACCGAGCTGCCATCAGTAGAAAGACCGCCATTAGCGGATAAGACTTCAACACCCATCTTATCCCCATCAATGCCCGGAGCAGTATCCGAAATAACGTCTGCATCGGAAAGATCACCACCACTTCCAGAAGCACCTCTTTCAGGGGCACTACTACAAGCTGTTAATGTGGCTATGATAGCGAGCGTAAATAAACTTTTCAAATGATTCATAACTAATTACCTTTGCAAAATATTCAATTAACTTGTGAATGGTAAAACGATTAAATTATATTTAATATTAAGGATTTAAATATGGCCCCCATGCAGGCTCTCTCACTTCACCATCTTTAACTTTAAGCGTTTGTGATGTTTTTCCATCAATCGCCACTACGGCTAACTGGCCTTTACCATCCTGATTCATTGCGTACAAAATCATCTCACCATTTGGGGAAAATGTAGGGGATTCGTCTAAAAACGTATCGGTTAAGACTCTGAATTCATTGGTGTACAAATCTAATAACCCAATATGAAATCCTCCCTCCCCGTGTACCACAGAGAGATAACGTCCATCCGGTGATATTTCCGGATTTGCATTATAATTACCATTATAAGTCACACGATTGATTTCACCTGTATCCAGAAACACCTGAAAGACTTGGGGTTTACCACGACGGTCAGAGTTAAAGTATAGGGATTCTCCATTAGCCGCCCAAGCCGCTTCGGTCTCAATCGAAAACTTTCTCGTTAACTGTTGTAACTTGCCGGTTTCAAGTTCCATCACATAAATATCTGCACTACCGCCCTTTGATAGAGTCATTGCTAACTTAGTGCCATCTGGCGACCAAGCTGGCGCACCATTAATACCTTTAAACTTCGCTATATTTTTACGAAACTTACCATCTAAACTTTGTATAAAAATTTGAGAGCGACCATTTTCAAAAGAGACATAGGCAAGTTTTTTACCATCGGGAGACCAACTCGGTGACATGATAGGTTGGTTTGATTTTAAAATAGGTTGAGGATTAAAACCATCCGAATCGGCAACCTCAAGGGTATAGTGGCGCTTTCCTTCAATTTTTCTAAGGGTCACATAAGATATTTGGGTATTAAAGGCACCCCGCACGCCTGTTAACTCTTCATAAATTAAGTCACTCATTTGATGGGCTATCTGACGAAGATTCGATTTAGGGATATGATTCCAGCGTTTACCGATCACTTGATTTTTACGCAACACATCTATAAAACGCATTTCAATTTGATAGAAACCATTGCCTTCGGCTATTATTTTTCCCATCAATAGATTATCAAGATCAAGGTCTCGCCACTGCTCAAAATTAATCGTGTCAATATCAGTTGGTTGCGCAGGCAATTCCTCATTTGAAAGAGGACGAAAACGTCCACTGCGGCGTAAATCGGCAGCAATGATATAAGCTAAATTTTCAGGAGATTGGGAGTTTGATGTTTGTGATGAAGTTGAAGCCACAGAGTTATTTGCTTCATAATGAAAAGGAACAATCGCAATAGGAATGGCATTATCATACCCTTCGCTGATTTCAATCGTCAGTTCAGCCATGGCTGACACTGCAAACAAAGACATTGAAAATGCTGTAATGGATAACAATAGCAGCTTTCTAATTTTGGCTATGCGTTGAAAGAAAGTGACGAACTTAGAATTTACAATAGTCATTATCGGCCTCTTGTTATCTGAAATATTATGAATGTTACAGGCTATAAAACCTATGTATTAAATGATTAAGGTTTAAACTCAAAAGTAATTACTCTTTCGAACAATTCTTTTACCGGTGGTGCGGGCAGTGGCTCTGATCGATAAACAGCCTTCTCGGCAGCATCTTTAAATTGTTTAGATGCATAACTATTACAATTTACAATCCTTACACTCGTCACACTGCCTGCAGGCGTCTGGGTAATTCGTAAATCACACTGAGCTTCTGGGGAGATCCTTGCCGGAGTCCGCCAATTATCTTTCACCTTAGCAGAAATAGAAGAAATGTACGTTTGGCGTAATGACAATAACTGTTGTCGTTTTTGAATCGCTCGTTGGGCCGCAGACTCTTCGTCTAGTTGGCGCTGTAACGCCGCTGCCGCCACAGCCTCTGCTTGCGTTGCTTTCGCCTTTTCAGCCTCGAGCGCTAACGCTTTATTTTCTTTATCTTTACGTTCAATCTCTAAGACTAAAGCGTTCTTTTTTTCTTCCTCAACTTGGCGTTGTTTTTGAGCGAGAGCCATTTTTTCATTTGCTAATTGACGTTCTTTTTCAGCTAACAGGCTGGCTTTTTTAGCCTTCTCTGCTTTTGCGCGCTCATTGTCGGCCTTTTTCTTCTCTAGACTTGCTAAGCGTTTGGCTTCTTCAGTTTTTTTACGTTCTGCTTCTGTTTTAAGGATTTGATCTGCTGTTTCTTTAGCCGCTTTTTCAGCTTTTAATTGCTCTTCTTTTTGGCGTAGTTGTAACTCTTTAAGGTGCTGACGTTCTTTGTCTGTCTTAGCGGCCAACTGTTCTTGTTCCCGTTTTTTTGCTAATTCTACGGATTTAATTCTTTCGAGCTGTTGCTTTACTAAAGCTGAATCAACCGCAAAGGTTTTTAATGGTTCAATGTTAACAAACGGCTTATCTTGTCTATCTTGATGAAGAGCATTATCTGCTTCACCTTGAACAGATATTTTGATTGATTTAGTTGAATCATGCCATTCATAGGTGATTAACACACCTATAGCGATATGCAGAATTAACGCCAGAATTACGGCTATTGGATGTCTTGTAATAAAACTAAGCATTAAGAATTACCACCTTCAGGCTCTGTGAGTAAAGAAACATTTTCAACTCCATTGGCTTTTAATAATACAAATATGTGTAGTACCTTGCCATAAGGAGCCTCCTTATCACCTTGAATATAAATTCTTTGCGTACGATTTAACTGTGAACGAGCAATCACCTCAGCGACCAGACTCTCTAAATCCTTATTGCCCAATACAGTATCAGGTTGCTCAGACGTTTTATACCGTCCCTTTTCTGTCACGGTAATGACAAAAGGCGCCGTCTCGTCCTCCAGCTGTTGCTGTTTTTTATCAATTATTTCGGGTGTTTGTGGCAAATTTACCGTCACGGCTTGCTGCACAATGGGTGCGGTCACCATGAAGATAATCAACAGCACCAAGGTGACATCAACATAAGGCACCACATTAATTTCCGCGATTAAACGTTTTTTTTGTCGTTGGTTTCGAAATCCAGTTTGCATCTTTAGTTCCAGTCAATGAACGGTAATGGGCTTAAGCTTGTTTATCTATGCTATGTGCCTGTCTTTGCAGGATAGTTAGAAGTCCATCCGCAAAGTTCTCGTATTCACCCAGTAGACGATCTACCTGAGTACTTAAACGGTTGTAATAAATAACTGCAGGAATTGCCGCAAAAAGACCAATGGCTGTCGCTATTAATGCTTCAGAAATTCCTGGTGCAACCGCCGCTAAAGTGGCATGTTGAACATCTCCAAGTGACTGAAACGCATGCATAACACCCCACACAGTGCCAAACAAACCAATATAAGGAGCCGAAGAACCCACTGTGGCTAGTAACGACAATCTATGCTCTAAACGATCTGCTTCCTTTGAAAAAGCAATTCGCATACTGCGCTGAGCTCCTGCAATTAAATCCGATGCCTCATGTACACCTTGATGTTTAAGGTTATCAAACTCTTTAAACCCTTCAACGAAAATGTTCGATAGTCCACGTGGCTCATCGTGAATCGTTGCCTCTTGGTGATAAAGCGTATGCAGATCCGGGGTTGCCCAAAAAGTTTTTTCAAACTGTTTTGCAGTACGTTTCGATTTACGAATCTGCGCGGATTTAGCCAAAGCAACCGACCAGGATGCCAAAGACATTGCTGCTAATAAAATCATTGTAGCCTGCACAACAGGGCTGGCGTTCAATATAATTTCAATCAAATTGCTATCGTTCATGGAGCTTTCCTTAATCGTTAAACTTGGTTTTATAAATTATTTTAAAAGATTCTAATTGATTAATTCACTTCTGGTTGAATAACCTTTAGATGTCTATAAGCATTAGGGGTTGCGACTCGTCCACGAGGGGTTCTTATTAAGAAGCCTTGCTGTACCAAAAAAGGTTCAATAACATCTTCGATGGTCCCTCTTTCTTCCCCTAATGCGGTCGCCATACTATCAATACCCACCGGGCCACCTTCAAACTTTTCAATCAATGTTTCAAGAAAACGTCTGTCCATTTTATCAAGTCCGAGTGGATCAACCTCTAATAAATTCAGCGCTAAATCTGCGATGGATGCTGTGATAATGCCATTTCCACGCACTTGAGCATAATCCCTAACACGTCTTAAAAGCCGATTGGCAATACGCGGTGTTCCACGAGAACGACGAGCAATTTCTTGTGCCCCTTCATGTTCCGAATGCATGCCTAAGATATTAGCAGATCGACTGACAATCTGTGTTAATTCTTCATGACTATAGAACTCAAGTCGCTGCACTAATCCAAAACGATCTCGTAAAGGGGATGTCAGTAATCCTGCACGTGTGGTAGCACCGACTAAAGTAAAAGGTGGAAGATCAATCTTAACACTCTGAGCAGCAGGTCCATCTCCAATGACAATGTCAATTTGGAAATCTTCCATCGCTGGATACAAAACCTCTTCTACGATTGGACTTAGCCGATGAATCTCGTCAATAAAGAGGACGTCATGGGGCTCTAGTCGGGTTAAAATAGCAGCTAAGTCACCTGGCTTTTCAATCACCGGACCGGATGTTTGTCGCAAAGTAACGCCCATTTCCTGAGCAATAATATTTGAAAGCGTGGTTTTCCCCAGGCCTGGTGGTCCGTAAAGCAAAACGTGATCAAGTTGCTCATTACGCATTTTAGCAGCATCCATTGACAGTTGTAACTGCTCACGAACCGCTGTTTGGCCAATATATTCTTTAATTTGTTGAGGTCGAACCGAAGGTGCAGTGTAGATGTCGTCAGCAACTTCTTGACTCGCAATAATACGATCTGTTTCAATCATGTTGAACTACCTGAATAGACGCTTGATAGAAGTTCCTAGTAAAATAAAATACGCTCATAACTTTACGCCTTGTAGCGCGCGTTTAATAAGCTCTTCCAAAGAAAGGTCCTCATCAAAAACTGAAGCAATCATTTTTTCAGCTTGAATATTTTTATAACCTAATGAAATCAGTGCTTCGCCAGCAGAATGTTTAATCGTATTTGCAAAGGCGACGGGTTGAATATTTAAGTTACCTTGAGTATCGACAGCGACAGATGGTTTTTCATAACTTAATAAGCCTGATTCCACCACCACTTTAAGGCGGTCTCGCATCTCAATCTGTAAGCGTTCGGCGGTTTTCTTACCGACACCTGGAATACGTGTTAACGCACTGATATCACCACTATCGATATAAGCGCAAAAATCATTGACAGACATCGCTGATAGAATACCTAGTGCCATTTTCGCCCCAACACCATTTACCTTCAGCAACGTTTTGAAAAGCACTCTTTCGGACTCTGTAGCAAAGCCAAATAACAGCATGGCATCTTCACGAACATGCATATGCGTCAGGATAGTGACATCTTCTAGCACTTTTTCCAACTGATAAAAAGTCGACATAGGCGCTTCTATTTCATAACCCACCCCGTGAACATCTAAAACAAGCAAAGGGGGACGTTTGTGGACGAGTTGCCCGCGTAAAAAGCCAATCATAAAGAGTACAGTTCCTAGTTTAATGTCAAACCAAATAACAAAGCAAGTCAATAACATCCTGCTCAGAACTTAGTGCCTTTGGAGATCAATTCAGGATCAATGCCTAAAGACATATAACGATCATGACACAATGCACAGGCTAATGCATCTGCCGCATCCTCTTGCGGTGGTTCGGATAATTTCAAAATATTCTGAACCATATATTGAATTTGGTCTTTCGTGGCGTGCCCCTTACCAACAATCGTACTTTTAATTTGGGTAGGGGTATATTCCATAATCGGCACATCTTTGATGGCCGCTGCACAGAGAATAACACCTCGTGCCTGGCCAAGAATAATGGCAGACTTAGGGTTTTTATGTACAAAGACCTTCTCTACAGCCATCACTTCTGGTTGGTATTGATCGATAATTTGACAAATGGATTCAAAAATATTTTTTAGACGTTGCGCACCTGAAAATTTCTCAACCCGAATCACACCACTGACCACATAGGTTGGATGGTAACGACCTGATTCAACCACACCAAATCCAGTCTTACGCGAGCCTGGATCAATCCCTAAAATTCGTTTTAATTTTGCCAAACTTTTCTCTATTTAAAGTTTAAGAAACTATTGAAATACCAAACGGATCAAGCTAAACAAGATGAACTTTACTTAACTAAACCTACTTTTCTTGAAAAGTTAAGCATTTTTTCAACTGAATTGAGCGCTTTGAGGCGAATGGATTCTTCAATCAAAATCTCACCTGTTTGTTTCTCTAAACATTCAGCTAAATTCTGCAAACCATTCATCGCCATCCAGGGGCAGTGAGCACAACTTTGGCACGTTGAGCCATGACCACTTGTCGGTGCAATCAACAATTTTTTATGCGGAGCTAACTGCTGCATCTTATAAAAAATACCGTCATCTGTAGCGACTATAAACTCTTCATCAGGCAGTGTTTGCACAGCCGTTAGCAAGACTTTGGTTGAACCGACGACATCTGCCAAATTCACTACCTCTGCTGGCGACTCAGGATGTACTAATACCTTGGCTAACGGATGTTTTTCCATCAGTTCTTGTAATTCGAAAGCCTTAAACTCTTCATGCACCAGGCAGTAGCCTTGCCAACAAATCATATCGGCACCCGTCTCTTGCTCAATCCAATGACCTAAATGACGATCAGGCGCCCAAATGATTTTTTTTCCCTGTTCTTTCAAATGAGTCACAATCTGCAATGCATTTCCAGAGGTGACAACCCAGTCGGCCAAAGCTTTGACCTCAACGCTAGTGTTAGCATAAACCACGACGGTATGATCAGGATATTGTGCGCAGAACTCAGCAAACTCCTTGGCAGGACACCCTATATCTAGAGAACAATTTGCCTCTAAGTCTGGCATTAAAACCGTTTTTTTAGGGGCAAGCATTTTGGCCGTTTCACCCATAAAGCGTACGCCACACACCACTAACTCATCCGCAGTAGACTGTGCACCAAAGTTGGCCATCTCTAAGGAGTCTGCCACCACTCCGCCCGTCTCTTCCGCCAAGGCCTGGAGTTCAGCATCTACATAATAGTGAGCGATCAATTGTGCATTATGTTGCTTTAATAAGGCCTTAATTTTGGTTTTAAGGTGCTCTTTTTCAGTATTATTCAACCAGGGTTGAGTTTTTGCTTCAACCGCAAGTTGCTGAATACGAGCTTCTAATTGTGCTGGAATTTCAACTATTTTCTCATTCATAGCATCTAAATCACTCAATTTTATTACTTCGACTGTTCGAGTACTGGTTTCTTATAACGTAACCCTAAATCATCAAGCTGGCTATTATCCACCAGGCCTGGTGCCGCCGTTAATAGGCACGCAGCCGACTGTGTTTTAGGAAAGGCAATCACGTCACGAATGGAATCAATTTTACCCAAGATCATAATGAGACGATCCAGACCAAATGCCATACCTGCATGCGGTGGACAACCGTATTTCAATGCATCTAATAAGAAACCAAACTTCTCACGGGCTTCTTCATCGGAAATACCCAGCAACTTAAACACAGCTGCTTGCATCTCAGAATTATGAATACGGACAGACCCTCCACCAACCTCAAGACCATTGATCACTAAATCGTAGGCTTTAGAGAGCATTTGCTCTGGTTCATCATGATTCAGAATTTCTTCAGTGGTCGCTTTTGGCTGGGTAAATGGATGGTGAATTGCTGTCATTCGCGCCGTTTTTTCATCTGCTTCAAACATTGGGAAATCAACGACCCACACAGGCTTCCATTCACCCTTAAGCATATTCAGATCTTCACCAATCTTAACGCGTAATGCGCCTAAGGCTTCATTTACGATCTTGGCCTTATCCGCACCAAAGAAAACGATATCGCCATCTTCAGCACCGACACGTCTCATTATTTCCATCACTTGATCAGGGAAGAATTTAACGATTGGTGATTGTAGACCTTCAATGCCGGCCGCCAGGTCATTGACCTTAACATAGGCCAGACCTTTAGCACCATAGATAGAGACAAACTTAGTATAAGCATCAATCTCTTTACGAGAGATCTTGCCCCCACCCGGGACACGCAGTGCTGCAACACGCCCCTTAGGATCTTTAGCTGGTGCGGCGAATACTTTAAAGTCGATCTCTTGCAATAAGTCGGCAACGTCGACCAACTCCATATCGATACGTAAATCAGGACGATCAATCCCGAAACGTTGAATCGCTTCAGAGTAGGCCATGCGAGGAAAATCATAATCAAAATCGACGCCAATTGATTCCTTGAATATCGTTTTAGTCAGACCTTCCATCAGATTCATCACCGCATCTTCTTCCATAAAAGAGGTTTCGATATCTAACTGCGTAAATTCAGGTTGGCGATCGGCACGCAAGTCTTCATCACGGAAACAGCGAGTAATTTGATAATAACGGTCGAAACCAGACATCATTAACAACTGCTTAAACAACTGTGGAGACTGTGGCAATGCGAACGATTTATTCTGATGAGTTCGACTTGGCACTAAGTAATCACGAGCACCTTCTGGCGTTGACTTAGTCAACATCGGCGTTTCGATGTCCATGAAGTTCTGATCATCTAAATAACGACGCATGGTACGTGTCACTTTATAACGTAACATCATGGTTTTTTGCATCTCGTCACGGCGTAAATCGATGTAACGGTACTTTAAACGCACCTCTTCACTGATGTTTTTATCATCTAACTGAAAAGGAATCGGTTCAGCCATGCTCAATACTTCAATATCAGTGGCCACAAGTTCAACTTTACCCGTCACCATGTTTGGATTAATGGTGCCTTCAGTGCGTGGAATGACTTTCCCAGTCACCTGTAGAACGCATTCTGCGCGCAAACGCTCCGCTTTTTCAAATATGTCCGCGGTATCAGGGTTAACCACGATTTGAACCAAGCCTTCTCTATCTCTTAAATCGATAAAGATAACCCCACCATGGTCACGTCGGCGATGAACCCAGCCAGCAACGGTAACGGTTTGATCAATAAATGACTCTGTGACTTGCCCACAATACTGCGTACGCATATTTTTTAACCCTTTTACAAATGTTTAGTGATGAGGCAGTGGTACGAGAGGCTAAAATTATCCTTAACAGATGAGTAACCTTAAATCTCTCTATTCCAATACCCTGTACTTAAAATAGTTCTATCCGAATTGGATACATTAATTTTTTGGGTTTTAAAACCCTTTGAATTTATTACTTTTTTCCTATACCCGAATCCGGTTTTATCGCCAGCGAACTTTCTTCATTAACCGCGGGATTAATGTCTAATTCAACTTGTGGGCTCATGGATTTAGATGCATTGGCATCAGGCACGATGACACCACCAGAGATGACCATTTTCAAAGCATCATCGACATTCATCTCCAACTCGATGACTTCATTTTTTGAAGCCATAATAAAAAAACCAGAAGTTGGATTAGGGGTTGTCGGAACAAACAAGTTCACAACATTGTTCATACCCGTTTTCTTTTGTGCCTCTCCCTGCAATGCACCTGTTTGAAAGGCCAACGTCCACAGACCTGCACGAGGATATTGGATGAGGTAAGCCTTTTGAAAGGTTTGCTCTCCAGACCCTAAAACAGCTTCGGCAATCTGCTTCACCGCATGATAAATCGAGCGCACTAGCGGAATACGTGATAATAACGATTCCCAGATAGCCACTAAACGACTTCCCAGAAAGTTAGCGACAACAACGCCTGTCACTAAAATGAGAGTGAGCGAGAGTAACACGCCAAATCCTGGAATATCAACGCCTAATAAAACATCAGGTCGATATTTATGCGGCAATAACAGGAGACTTTTATCAAACAAATCTACTAAGAATTTGACGACAGCCAACGTCACCCCTAAAGGCAACCAAACCAACAATCCTGCAATTAAATACCGTTTAAAATACGACACAAGTTAAACCTAATGAATAAAGGGCGATCAAACGAATTATTATAAAGGATTACAAGGGATGTTTAATGGATATTTGAAAAGTAAACGCAAAGAAATGAAGTAAAGACAACAACACTCTACAAGTGTATTAGAAGACCTGTAAAGGACAAGAAATTAATTTATAAGGTCTAGTCGCATAGCGGCAGTAGAAAATCTGCTGCTGATAATATTTCAACCACCTATCTACCTACCTATTTATTCTAGCATCCCCTCTAAACATTATTTAGACATACAGTTCCACTGGCGGATCATTAGCCAATCGTTTAACCAAATCGCCTTCCGTAACTATTCCGACGACTTCATGAAACTCACTCATAATAACCAAAGCACCAATATCATAATCACTTAAAACCTGTGCAATGTGCCGAATATCTGTATCACTACTGGTGGTCACTACTTGGGAATGCATAACCTCCGCAACGGTCTCTTGTTTTACCCCTTCTAACACCCCGTCTTTATTCACAATAACACGTCCTAGCAGATCAGCCTGAGAACACAACCCCACTAAGATGCCCGCTTTTATCACAGGCAAATATGAAACCTTATGCTCTTGCATTAATAGCCAAGCCTCCTCTAGACTATTTTCATCTGAAACCAACACAACCGGAGCAGACATAATTTCTACCACTTTCACAATTACCCGACGACGCTTATCTTCTTGGGTCACTTCATAAGCATGCACAGCCGACTCTGTTTTTTGATGAGTTTGCGCAGAAGAGGTTATCTCTGAGCTGGAATCCCTTCCATCAAGCACATCTTTTTCAATCGGATTAATGGGTATCAAAGGATCGACTTTAAGGGGAGGTACTTTTGGTTTCCGTCCAATAAAGCTCCTTCCTTCAGGTGCATAAACAATGAACATAATTCAACCTCAACTTAAATGATTTGAAAAAAACCAGCCACTGCAATGGACAATCATAACTTGAATCCAAAAAATGGGTACCCTAATAATATCTTATCGACTATACAATCAAAATACTTTAATTTTTAAATTCAACTTGAGCATGCTTTAGCCCCAATCTTACTAGAAAATAACCTAGCAATTGACTATACTAATTGGGTTTTCTAACTCATTCTATTTATTAAGGATTTAAATTATGTCAGTTCTTGTCACGAAACAAGCTCCAGATTTTACTTCAGCAGCCGTCCTTGCAGACGGGTCAATCGTCGATGACTTCAACTTAAAAAGCCATATCACTGGTAAGTACGCGGTTGTATTTTTCTACCCGTTAGACTTCACTTTTGTATGCCCTTCTGAAATCTTAGCATTTGATCACCGTGTTGAAAAATTTAAATCCCTCAACACTGAAGTTATCGGTATTTCTGTTGACTCTCAATTCACCCATAATGCATGGCGTAATACGCCTGTTGATAAAGGTGGATTAGGACCGGTTAGATTCCCTCTAGTTGCAGATGTTGGCGGATCAATCATGCAAGCATATGGCATTGCTCATCCAGCTAACATCGCTTTACGTGGTGCCTTTTTAATCGATCTCAATGGAGTCGTTCGCCACCAAGTCGTTAACGACTTACCGCTTGGTCGTAATGTTGATGAGATGGTTCGCATGGTTGAAGCACTTCAGTTCCACGATGAAGTTGGTGAAGTTTGCCCTGCTGGTTGGAATAAAGGGGATGAAGGGATGCAGGATACACCAGATGGCGTTGCTGATTACCTAAGCAAGCACTCTGATAAACTGTAATCTCCGTCGTTTTTGAATGTCTGTTTATTTAATCCTCACAAACGGATAAAATAACACCATTCAATCAAACTGCTAAAAAGGCTGTCATTATTGATGGCCTTTTTTATGGTTTATAACCAGCGATGGAACCCCTCTTGCAAACTCAATTACAAACTTACCAAACCCGAGTCAATCGGGCACTTGAAACGCTGTTTAAACAACTCAGCGAACAACAACCAAACACGTCTACAAGACTCATTGAAGCCACTCAATATGCGACCTTGAACAAGGGAAAGCGGCTCAGACCGGCCCTCGTTTATGCCATGGGTGAAGCGCTTCAAATCCCACTCTGTCAATTAGATACTGCAGCTTGCGCCATCGAACTCATTCACAGCTACTCACTGGTGCATGACGATCTGCCCGCAATGGACAATGATGAATTGCGCAGGGGCCAACCTACCTGCCACATTCAATATGATGAAGCCACCGCTATTCTAGTCGGGGATGCTCAACAAACCTTGGCTTTTCAAATTCTCAGTGACGATCCATTTGTGAGCGATGCACATAAAATACAATTGATACAGAAACTCAGTCGAGCCAGCGGACTTGGAGGCATGATTGGTGGGCAAATGATTGATATGCAATCCGAAGGCTTATTACCAGATTTGTCGCATTTGAAAGCCATGCACCTTATGAAAACCGGCGCACTGATTAAAGCTGCTTTATTAATGGGCGCTTGTCAAAGTCAAGAGTACGCAAAATTGGCCAATCACATCACTACATTTGGTGACGCCATTGGGCTCGCGTTTCAAGTTCAAGATGATATTTTGGATATTGAGAGTGACACTCAAACCTTAGGAAAACCGCAAGGCAGCGACTTACAAGCTAATAAATCGACCTATCCAAAACTCCTCGGATTAGACTCCGCTAAAAGATACCGTGATGAATTGATAGCAGAGGCATTGCAAACCCTACAAAAAATGGACTTAAATACGACTTTTTTAAAAGGTTTAACACGTTATATAGTACAAAGGAAACATTAACTGATCAGCCTGTCTAATTGACAAGTTAATGACACTCAATACCATCCTAAATAGATTGACACGCAATGGCATCGATTGAACTTGGTAGGTTACACTGCTAAAGTCTCGTCAAAAATCAGCGTTAAGTAACTTCTACATAAATAATTTGTTAAATAACAGCATGATTTCAAAGGAAAATCACCTTCGATTAAAGTAATTCTTTCTAGCAGATTACTTTGAATAACACCTACTTTCCGTTATAATGTGTTCCTTTTAGATTGGCATAGAATCAAACGTTATGGCTCAAACATTTATTTTAAAAACCTTATTGGATTTTGCCTCCGCCCACAGTCTTCGTGGCTACCCTGGTGATTGTGCGAAACTGCATGGCCATAACTGGAAAATTGAAGTACAGGTCTCTGGCACTCAATTAAATGAAATCGGCATGGTGATTGATTTTAAAGAGATTAAACGTCACGCTAAAGTCGTTATTAAAGAGTTGGACCATAGCTACTTGAATGATCACCCACACTTTAAAGAAACCAATCCAACCGCAGAAAATATCGCCGTATATCTATTCCGTGAAATAGAATCGCGCATTTCGGCCCCTGGTGTTAAAATGCATAGCATTACCGTGTGGGAAAATGATCGGAATTGCGTCATTTACTCTGAATAATGTTAGAGATCAATTGAATATTGACACTTTCTTTATAGAAATTTTGCGGCAAGATTATCAATATCTGTGCAAATAACATCGCCCTCCTTCAATGGCCTGCTAGAATTGTTTAAACAAAACTCTCTCGATTACCAACAGGCTTGCAATGATCTCTCTCTCTCTCTATCAACTACTCTTCTTTAGCGGCCTTTTCGGCCTAATAATTGGCAGCTTTATCTCAATGTTAAGCTGGCGCTTACCTCGAATCATGATGCTTGAAGGCGATGAACAATTCAAAGCCATTAGCATTGGGGGTTCCAAATGTCCTCACTGTGAGACTAACCTTCCCTGGTATCGACTTATCCCCTTATTCAGCTGGTTATCAACTCGAGGAAAATGCCATCACTGTCAAGTAAAAATCTCATCACGCTATCCACTTATAGAACTCAGTTCAGCCCTTAGTACCGTAACGATTATGTGGTTCTTTGGGCTCACTTATGAAGGAGTTGCAGCGCTTATTTTCACTTGGATACTGATCACGATTTGTGTCATTGATATTGAACACCATTTGATTTTAGACAACCTCAGCTTGCCCCTACTATGGCTTGGTTTACTGTTTAATACGCAATCACTTTTTACATCCCCCATAGAAGCCATATGGGGCGCGGCAATCGGTTACCTGTTATTATGGCTTGTCTTCCACAGCTTTAAATTTTTTACGGGTAAAGAAGGCATGGGGTATGGTGATTTTAAGATGCTTGCTGCACTCGGTGCTTGGTTTGGATTTATTGCATTGCCGCAAATCATTCTGATTGCAGCCTTGAGCAGCATTTTGATCGGCTTAATTGGGATCGCGCTAAAATTAAGGAAAATGGATACACCTTTAGCTTTTGGTCCATTTCTCGCATTGGGAGGTTGGGTAACATTAATAGCTGGACCGAATCTATTTTAGATTTCAGGAAGAACGACTTTCAAAACCCTATCACCCCCCTTTAAACATAAAAAAAGCGCTCTATATAGAGCGCTTTTTTGTATTCAGATCTTTAGGAGATGTTTCTCCTTCTGAATTCAGTCAAAGCAAATTGCTTTGCGAAACCCAACTAAGCGCCTAGTTTTTCCTCATCTATATCACAAACTTTGGACATTTTTAGACTATTGCTTTTAACGAAGTTCATCAAATACTGAAACATACACGGATTTTTTATCTCAAGTTCCGTATCGATAATCAGACATTTTTGCCCTTCATACAGCTCAGGGTGCAACAAGTCAGAGTAAACCAATCGGTGCATATGATAGCTTGCGCCCATAGATGCAATCCGATCAATCCAATCACTTGGTCTAAACTTGCGACCATCTTCGGTCACGCCTTCAATAATATATTTACAGTACACTTTTGCTTTAGCCCATTAGAAAATTCAAAACCACATGATTTTAGCATAACTTATTTACTAGGTCTGTTAAATAACGCTGTTATTCCTTTAAAAATCACGCCAAAACCCCATTAAATGTCACAATAAAAACCTTTAAAACATTCATTTTTCAGCCCTATTTAAGAATGGCCAGGCCTGGCCGTGATAGTAAACCCTTTTTTTAAATACTCAATACTCCAATGCCGTAGTATTGTGTGAATTCTTAAAGCATTCATGCTCGTAAAATGGCATAATATTGCGCTTACTTGAAGGTGAAATTCGATTTATCCCGACATTAAGACAAAGCCCCCTTTACAAACAAAACATGCTTTAAGCAAATCAAGAGTATATAAGGTCGATTATGACGCAGTATCAAACGGATGATTTACGAATCAAAAACATCACAGAAGTTCAATCGCCAAGTGAACTACATGAAAAATATCCTTTGACAGAAGCATCTGCTCAAACAGTTTATGATACTCGTCAACAAATTCATAATATTCTGGTCGGTCGTGATGACCGCTTGCTTGTTGTTATTGGGCCCTGCTCTATTCATGACCCTGCAGCGGCGCGTGATTATGCCGCGCAACTTAAAACCCAAATTGAAAAATTTAAAGACACTCTATTGATTGTGATGCGCGTTTACTTTGAAAAGCCACGTACGACGGTAGGTTGGAAAGGCTTGATTAACGATCCCAACCTCAATGAATCCTTTGAAATCAACATAGGATTGGGACTTGCGCGCTCCTTACTTTCCGACATCAATAATATGGGCGTCCCTGCTGCTACAGAGTTCTTAGACCTCATCTCACCACAATATGTTGCCGATTTAATCGCTTGGGGTGCCATTGGAGCACGCACAACAGAGAGCCAAGGTCATCGTGAATTAGCCTCAGGTTTATCTTGCCCAGTTGGTTTTAAAAATGGTACCGATGGTGGTTTTAAAGTCGCTGTAGATGCTATCCGCGCGGCTAACAACCCTCACATTTTTATGTCCTTGACCAAAAATGGCCATTCTGCAATCTTTGAAACCAGTGGTAACGAAGATTGCCATGTGATTTTACGCGGTGGCAATGACGGGCCTAACTATGAGGAAAGTTTTGTTAAAGATGCGGTCTCTCAATTGCAAAAAGCAGGAGTAAACGATAAATTAATGATTGATTGTAGCCATGCAAACAGTAGTAAACAACATGAAAGGCAAATGGTGGTGGCTGATTCCGTTGCTGATCAACTTGCGAAAGGAACGCCACATATTATGGGCGTTATGGTCGAAAGTCATTTAATCGGTGGCCGTCAAGATGTTGAACCTGGTAGGCCGCTCACCTACGGCCAGAGCATCACTGATGCTTGCATTGATTGGGATGACAGCCTAACGGTTTTAGAAACACTCGCCAAGGGTGTCAAAGCTCGCAGAGCCATGAATAAAGCTTAAAAAGAATAGTACTGATGATTTAAAGCGCTGGAAACAAGGCTAGCGCTTTTGAATGATTAACACTCACACCCTTCAAACACCCTCACGCTATTCAGCTTTTTTGACAACATATTAACCCAACTTCTTCATCTTCTAAAAATGACTATAACCGGTCGCTCTCACGAATTCGTCCGCAACAGGTTTACCTGACATTAAACAATGAATGCCCTCTTGCTCAACCACCCGGCCGATCTGAGTAATCCTTACACCGTGTTGTTGTGCCATTTGCTGTAACTGCGGCCAGTTATTCTGGTTGAAAGTCATGCATAATTGATAGTCATCACCTCCCGATAAAACAGGTGACCAGTCATGTGTTTGAGCAATATATTTCTCAACAGCGGATGACAGAGGCAGTTTTGTTAACTCAATTTCAGCACCTAATTCTAAAATTAACCCTGCACTCAACCTAGACTGCTTACCACTAGCTTGCTCTAATATATGACCTAAATCGGCCAGTAAACCATCCGAAATATCAATCGCACTATTCACCAGCCCGCGTAAATCAGCCGCAATGGCTAATTGAGGCACTGGATGATTTAGAGCCGACAGCAATGCCTGCTTTTCAATTTCATTCAGCCCAGAGGTGAACTCTTTATCCAACTGATGCAACGCTAATTTCAACCCCAAAGCACCATCACCGATGGTCTCGGTAACACAAATCAGGTCACCGACTTGTGCACCTGAACGCAAGATAGCTTGTTGATTAGGCACCCAGCCATGCGCCGTTACCGTCAGTGTTAAAGGTCCTTTGGTGGTATCTCCACCAATTAAAGGAATTTTGAATTGCTTTGTGATAGCCTCCAAACCACTGGAAAAGTCTTTTAACCAGGCCTGGTCATGATCAGGTAACGTTAAGCCTAATGAATACCCACCAGGACTTGCCCCCATGGCAGCTAAATCACTTAAATTAACCGCAACAGCCTTCCAAGCAATGTCATAAGCCGCGGTCTCTAGCGGAAAGTGCACACCTGAAACTAAAGTATCGGTTACCACTACCATTTGATGATTTTCCGGCACCGATAAGACTGCGCCATCGTCACCGATACCGACTTCTTCCCCGGACAAACTTTGAGATAAGGGCTTGAAATACGTTTCAATCAAATCAAATTCTAATGCCATGAACCCTCTCGAACACCGATGAGCATAAACCTAAAATTAGGTAAAATACTCTTAACAAACAAAAAAAGCCCTGTAGAATTTCTACAGGGCCATTTCAAATAATACAGACAACTCAAGCATGCAATGAAAAAGTAGCCGCTCACATTAAAATAAGGACTTCATTCTTATGCTCTGTGCAATTTAGGATGCATTCAACTCAAGCGGACGTAATTTTTTAGCCACTTTATCCAAAATACCGTTCACAAATTTATGACCTTCTTCTGCACCAAATCGCTTCGCAAGTTCGACGCATTCGTTAATGACGACCTTATATGGAATTTGCTGTTTTGACTGTAACTCATAAACCCCAATACGCATAATCGCGCGTTCAATCGGATCGATCATATTAACCGATCGGTCTAGCAGATCTGAATACAATGTATCCAAACCCGCGACATCTGTTATGACATTTGTTAGAAGCTCTTTAAATAGATCTAAATCCAAATCTATCAAAAGACCATCTTCACTAAAGTTTTTGATAATGAGATTGATATCATTATTTGTCATTTCCCAAACATAAAGTGCTTGCACAGCAACACGACGCGACTGAGTACGAGGGGTAACTTGCCCTTCTACTTCAATAATTTCTTCACCTTGGCCAGGCTGAATATCTTTTAGAGTTCTCATTAAAGTTGCTTCATTACGTTAACCATCTCAATGGCGGCTAAGGTACATTCTTCGCCTTTATTGCCCGCTTTAGTGCCTGCTCGCTCAATCGCTTGTTCGATACTGTCCACCGTCAATACACCAAAAGCGACTGGAACACCCGTATTCAATTGAACCTGACCAATTCCCTTAACACACTCTCCAGCAACATAATCAAAGTGTGGTGTACCGCCACGAATCACGGCACCTAATGCGATAATTGCATCATATTTACCTGATTGTGCCATTTTTTGAACGGCTAAAGGAATTTCGAAAGCACCCGGCACCATCACTTTAACGATATTATCGGCATCACCACCGTGACGCACAATTGTATCAATCGCACCATTGACTAAATGATCCACAATAAAGCTATTAAAGCGCCCGACCACTAGACCAACCTTCATTCCTTGCGCGGTTAAGTTCCCTTCAACTGTATTCATTTTAGCGTTCTCTTTTATCTGGTTAAATTTTAATTTTGAATGTCGTTATTGTGCCATATTTTCAATTTCAAAGGAGAGTTGATTCTCGCCCTCGATAGACTGAAATCAATCTTTTTTAGGAATTATTTCTGAAATTTCTAGGCCAAACCCACTTAGAGCGTTCATTTTTAAAGACGAACCAATAACCTTCAATTTTTTCAAGCCGAGATCTGACAAGATTTGTGCGCCTAAACCATATGTCTTAGTATCATCGTCATATGCCGTATCCGGTACATGAACGCCTAAATCCTTCATTTGGAAAGCTTGAATCTTATCCAATAATTCGGAGGCCTCTTCACGTTTACGCAATACCACAATCACCCCAGAACCGGCTTCAGCAATCTGCTTCATCGCGGAACGCAAAGGCCAACCGCACTCTGGGCGATTTGAACCGAATACATCGCATAATGTATCCAACATATGAACACGAACCACGGTCGGTGTTTCAGATTGTAGCGACCCAAATACTAAGGCAAAATGTGCTTTATGCTCAAGGATATCTTGATAGCCCATTAATTTAAAATCGCCAAATTCTGTCGGCAACTTGCACTCTGATACACGCTCAATGGTTTTCTCATTTTGTAAACGATACTCAATCAGATCAGCAATCGTCCCGATCTTTAACTTATGCAATTGCGCATATTCTTCTAAATCATCTCGGCGTGCCATTGAACCATCTTCATTCATGATTTCGACAATCACCGATGAGGCTTCCATTCCTGCTAAACGTGCCAAATCACAACCCGCTTCTGTATGTCCTGCTCGGGTTAAAACACCACCTGGCTGCGCCATTAATGGGAAAATATGACCTGGTGTGACAATATCAGCAGGCCCTGCGTTATCAGCCACTGCCGCTCTTACGGTAACGGCACGATCTGCCGCAGAAATACCCGTGGTCACCCCTTCTGCGGCTTCAATAGAGACCGTAAAGGGTGTGCCATGAGGATCTGAGTTATCCTTGACCATTAAAGGTAAATGCAATTGATGACAACGCTCACGCGTCATGGTTAAGCAGATCAATCCACGGCCGTAACGCGCCATAAAATTAATGTCTGCTGCCGTCACCATTGAAGAAGGGATTAATAGGTCCCCTTCATTCTCACGGTCTTCATCATCCATCAAAATGACCATCTTGCCTTGCTTGTAATCTTCAATCAGTTCTTCAATTGTATTTAACTGCATTTTTATATAAATCCCTTTTGAGCGAGAAATTCAGGGGTAATGTTTGATTCCTCCTTGGTTTGCGGTGCCGACATCATTCGCTCAAGATAACGTGCCAGCAAATCCACTTCAAGATTGACCTTACTCCCAACTTTTAATTCTTTAATTGTCGTTTCCTGACGCGTGTGTGGCACGATATTAATGCCAAAAACAGCCCCATCAACCTGATTGACCGTTAAGCTAATACCATTGATACAAATAGACCCCTTAGCAGCAATATACTTACACAGCTCAAGTGGTGCTTCAACCTCATAACGCCATGAGCGTGCCTCTTGAGAAATTTGGCGAATCGTCCCCACACCATCCACATGTCCACTGACCAAATGGCCACCTAAACGATCCTGTAACCGTAAGGCTTTCTCTAAGTTGACCCGCGTACCCACCTGCCAATCTGCAGCGGTGGTGACACGCATTGTTTCCCCCGAAACATCTGCGACATAGCGGTTTTTCATGATTTCAATGGCCGTTAGACAAATTCCATTGGTGGCGATACTGTCACCAACTTTGACATCCGACATATCCAGCTTTCCAGTCTGAATCGTAACTTTCCAGTCACCATTTTGAGAGGCTATTTCTTCAAGCACACCCTGTGATTCAATGATTCCAGTAAACATTTAATTCCTCACTACAATGGGTTTTGAAATGATACAAATATCTTCACCAAACGTTTCAACTGAGCCTATTTGTAATTGAATTTTATCTGCCATATGCTCAACACTTGGCAAAACAAACATTGGCTTTGCTAGATGACCTAATAAACTTGGGGCCACAAAGCAGTAAAGTTCATTGACGAGACCTGATTCTATAAAAGCGCCTGCAACAATCGCACCTGACTCAACCATCACCTCATTAACGTTCTCTTCTTCTGCCAGATAATTTAAAATGGAACGAATGTCTAAACGCCCATCCTCAGCGGCCACGGCGACTAACTCAACCTTTTTAGCCTGAAACAGCTCCACTAATTCAGGGTTAGCCTTAACCGAATCTCTAGACGTCATGATAATGATGCGGCCCGAAAGGTCGAACATCTTGGATTCCAACGGCATGCTCAAATATGGATCTAATACCACACGAAGAGGTTGGCAACTTTCAGAGGTTAAATTCATTTCTGCCAAGGTTTCGGCAGGCAATCTAACCGTCAGGCTAGGATCATCAGCCAAAACCGTACCAATCCCTGTTAGCAAAGCACCACTACGAGCGCGCATCTTATGCACTTCAATGCGAGCCTCTTCACCGGTAATCCACTGACTCTCACCATCGGCCATTGCCGTACGACCATCCAAACTACTGGCCATTTTCAAACGAACAAACGGTAATTTATTTTGCATTTTTCTGATAAACCCTGGATTAAGTTGTTTTGCCTGATCTTCTAACAAACCAATTTTTACGATGATATTCGCTTGGGTCAATTTATAAATGCCTTTACCAGCCACCAAAGGATTCGGGTCCAACATGGCCACAAACACTTTGGCAACCCCCGCCTCAACTAAACCATCTGCACACGGTGGTGTGCGCCCAGTGTGCGAACAAGGTTCCAAAGTGACATAAGCCGTTGCGCCGGAAGCTAACTCACCCGCTTGAGCGAGCGCAATTCGTTCGGCATGAGGCAAGCCAGCTTGTTGGTGCCAACCCTCCCCAACTACTTGGCCATCCTTGACTAACACACAGCCCACCGCAGGATTAGGCTTGGTCGAGTAGCGTCCTTTATCGGCCAATTCAATCGCTCTTTGCATATGCTCAACATCTACACCCGAAAAGTGTGAGGGGCGCATAGCCTGTTCGTTAGATAAACTAATTTTAATAGTTTTCGCCTAATTGAATATTATTTAGAGGACGTTGCATGAACCAGCTTTTCGATCTCTTCTCGAAAGGCATTCACATCCTGGAAAGAACGATACACTGAAGCAAAACGTACGTAGGCGACTTGATCTAAATCACGTAAGGCATCCATGACCCACTCCCCTAATTGATGGGAGGGTATTTCACGCACGCCTTCAGACATTAAACGTTTAGTGATCTGACTCGCGACAAAATCGATCGATTCACTGGCCACTGGACGTTTTTCAAGAGCTTTAATCAATCCACGACGTATCTTATTTTCGTCAAAACGTTCACGATTTCCGTCACTTTTAACGACTCTTGGCAATGACAGTTCTGCTGATTCGTAGGTTGTGTAACGTTCACCGCATTGCATGCACTCACGACGACGCCTGACCTGAACACCTTCGGTCGCCAACCTTGAATCGACCACTTTCGTTTCAGGTGTATTACAAAATGGACAATGCATGAATATAGAGCTCCGTTGTTATCTGAATCGTTTTTACGCTAAATAGTACAATAATGCCCCTCTCAACCGGCCTGATTGTATTTAAAATCAGCTTGAGTGAACGCATTATAACGAATTATTTAAAGCATCAATTTTAGACGTTTTCTCTTATAAATTAGCCAATTTTAAATACTAAAAAACCACCAGACCTGGTGGTTTTTTTAGCAACTACACGAACATTATATCATGCAAGAAGATAACTGACTGTTTTGCTCAGTTATTCAGCCTTATCTATAGACAGGCTTCTCTTCACATAACGCCGAAACTTTTGCACGAACGTCAGCTACAACGGCTTCGTCCCAAGAGGTTGTCTCTTGATCACAAGCATCGATAACATCACACATCCAAGTTGCCAGGTTGGTACAGTCTGTTACATTAAACCCTCGTGAAGTTGCCGCTGGCGTTCCGACACGAATACCACTGGTTACAAATGGGGACATTGGATCATTAGGCACTGAATTTTTGTTGACCGTAATATGCGCTGAATCTAAAGCGGCATCGACCAACTTACCTGTTAGCCCTTTTTCAATGAGGCTTACAAGGAACAGATGGTTCTCTGTACCACCCGAAACCACATCACAACCACGAGACATAAAGACTTCAGCCATCGCTTTAGCATTGACAATCACATCCTTACAATAGGTGGTCCAAGAAGGCTCTAAACACTCTTTAAATGCAACCGCTTTTGCTGCGATCACATGAACTAAAGGCCCACCTTGTCCACCCGGAAAGATAGCAGAGTTTAATTTCTTTTCCAAATCAGGATTTGACTTACATAGGATTAAACCACCACGCGGGCCACGTAATGTTTTATGCGTTGTGGTCGTAACAACGTGAGCATGCGGTAATGGGTTAGGATACTGTCCACCTGCAATTAAACCGGCAACATGAGCCATATCGACAAACAAATATGCGCCGACAGAATCTGCAATTTCACGGAATTTAGCCCAGTCAATAACTTGTGAGTAGGCAGAGAAACCAGCAATAATCATTTTAGGCTGATGCTCATCAGCCATTGCTTGAACTTCTGCATAATCAATCTGCCCTGAAACAGGATCAATTCCGTACTGAACAGCATGATAGATTTTCCCAGAGAAACTCACGTGAGAACCGTGTGTTAAATGTCCACCATGTGCAAGACTCATTCCAAGAACCGTATCACCAGGGTTTAATAACGCCATGAAAACGGCGGCATTTGCTTGAGAACCAGAGTGTGGCTGAACATTTGCATAGTCCGCACCAAACAACTCTTTAGCACGGTCAATCGCTGCTTGTTCAACAACATCTGCAAACTCACATCCACCGTAATAACGCTTTCCAGGATAACCTTCAGCATACTTATTCGTGAAGTAAGACCCCTGTGCTTCCATCACACGTGGGCTGGTGTAGTTTTCAGAAGCAATTAACTCAATGTGAGATTCTTGACGCTTCTCTTCGTTCTTAATTGCATCTGCAATCAAATCATCATAGCCTGCAATAGTCATATCTTTAGTAAACATTATTACGGTTCTCCGTCTTTGAATTAAGTAAATTTAATGTTCAGAATTCTACCTGCTTTCTAACTAAAAACCAATTAATTCGATTTTTTTATACTTCAAGCCTCATTAAACGGTTAATCAAGCCAGTTTCTTCTTTCACTGTTAGTGCTTTTTCGGTAAAGTGTCTCACATTATTATCTAGTTGCTTAATTAGGAGATCATTACATGGCTCAATTTGTTTACACAATGAACCGCGTAGGTAAAGTCGTTCCACCCAACCGCCACATTTTAAAAGACATTTCACTCTCCTTTTTCCCAGGTGCAAAAATTGGTGTCTTAGGTTTAAATGGTTCAGGTAAATCCACTTTACTTAAAATCATGGCGGGTCTTGATACAGATATAGTCGGTGAAGCCCGTCCACAGCCCGGTACCAAAATAGGCTACCTTTCACAAGAACCGCAACTGGATGAAACCAAAGATGTACGTGGCAACATTGAAGAAGCTGTGTTTGAAGTAAAAAATGCTCTCGCTGAACTAGATGGCGTGTACGCGGCCTACGCCGAACCTGATGCGGATTTTGATGCATTAGCTAAAAAACAGGCTGAAATCGAAGACATTATCCAAGCCAAAGATGGCCACAATATTGACCGTACTTTGGACATTGCCGCTGATGCACTACGTTTACCACCATGGGATGCAGATGTCAGCACCTTATCGGGGGGTGAGCGCCGCCGTGTTGCTTTGTGCAAACTGCTCTTAGAAAAGCCTGATATGCTGTTATTAGATGAGCCAACCAACCACTTAGATGCCGAATCTATCGCATGGTTGGAACGCTTTCTACTGGACTTTCCTGGAACCGTTGTGGCGATTACGCATGACCGTTATTTCTTAGATAATGCGGCTCAATGGATTTTAGAATTAGATCGGGGTGAAGGTATCCCTTATGAAGGCAATTACTCTTCGTGGCTAGAGCAGAAAGAAAAACGCCTAGAACAAGAAGGTAAGTCCGAAGCAGCACGCATGAAAACCATCAAAGGTGAGTTGGAATGGGTTCGATCCAACGCGAAGGGGCGACACGCTAAATCTAAAGCACGTATGTCACGATTTGAAGAATTGAGTAGCCAAGAGCATCAAAAACGGAATGAAACCAATGAAATTTTCATCCCTGTAGCAGAGCGTTTGGGTGAAAAAGTGATTGAAGTCAATCACGTCTCTAAAGCTTTCGGCGACCGTCTTTTGATAGATGATTTAAATTTTAGACTGCCGCAAGGTGGAATCGTCGGCATTATCGGTGCCAATGGTGCAGGTAAATCCACGCTCTTTAAAATGCTGACAGGTCAAGAGCAACCGACATCAGGTACCATCGAATTTGGTGAAACGGTACAACTTTCTTATGTGGACCAAAGCCGTGATGCGCTGAACGATAATAACTCAGTGTGGCAAGAAATCTCTGGTGGAGATGAAAACTTCATGGTCGGAACCACTGAGGTTAACTCTCGAGCTTATTGCGGTCGTTTTAACTTTAGAGGCGCTGACCAGCAGAAAAAAATTGGCACCCTTTCCGGTGGAGAGCGCAACCGAGTTCACCTCGCTAAGACCTTAAGAACGGGGGGTAACCTTCTACTGTTAGATGAGCCGACCAATGATTTAGATATTGAAACACTCCGTGCATTAGAAGAGGCCCTTCTGGAGTTTGCCGGTTGTGCCGTCGTCATTTCCCATGACCGTTGGTTCTTAGACAGAATCGCGACGCATATGCTCGCGTTTGAAGGCGATTCTCATGTGGAGTGGTTTGAAGGTAATTTCACTGACTATGAAACCGATTACAAAAAACGCAAAGGGGCGGATGCAAATCAACCTCATAGAATTAAATATAAGCCGATTTCGAAGGACTAAAGATGACTGAATCCAATACGACTTTATCGCATTTAGAAGCTATTGCTAACGCCATGCCCGATCCAATTTTTGTGATGGGGCAAGATGGCACCTATCTTGATATTATTGGTGGGCAAGAACGTAGCTTATATGCCGATGGCTCTGGCTTAATCGGTAAAACCTACCATGACGTTTTACCGGACGGCATGGCGAATCGGTTTTTAAAGGTAGTACAAAGGTCCATTGCCTCAAACCATCTTCAAGAAATTGAATATCAATTGGCTAACAATGAAGTCGATGGGGTCACTGAAGGTCCTATGGGCGGCCAGTGGTATGAAGCACGTGTCTACCCCGTGAAAGCGGGTACCTATGATCAACCAGCAGTAATTTGGCTGGCCATCAACATTAGTAGCCGCAAACATATGGAAGAACAGATCGAACACCTCTCTTCCACGGATCCACTCACACACCTATATAACCGTGACTTCTTTCTAGGTTTAGTTGACGAAGAGCTCAATAAAGCCCGCTTAAACAACCAAGCACTCTCAATGATTAAAATCAATTTAGACTGCTTCAAACGAATCACTGATGCTTATGGACATGAGGCAGGCGACAAAGCGATTTTAACGGCGGCACACTCTATTACAAATGTCATCAAAGAGCTTGGCTATGTAGGCCGCTTGAGTTGTGACCAGTTTATGATCGTTCTGCCTGAGGTAAAAGCGGTCGATGCATTCCGTATCGCCAAGTTGGCTCAAGAAACCATCCGTTCACAAACGATTAAGCTGGAGGATGATGTCACTACCTGCTTAACCAGCCATGCTGGAATCACAGAACTACGTGATGCAGATAAAGACAGCCAGACCTTATTTATGCGAGCCAATGAGGCCATTAAAGCCCTTGAAGGCACTCGAGAAACTGCCCGTATATTGTAAAATCACCCACCGGATTACCAGTAACTCTCAAGGAGTAAATATGAAAAACACACTACAGCGTTTTGCGACAGCACTCTGCATAACGGCATTTTGTTGGCTACCATTAAATGCGACGGCGGCCGATGAAGGGGCTAAAGTGGTTTATCATGTTGATTTTAAAGACCCTACTCGTTATTCGGCAACCTTAACCTCCATCAATAATATTCTAGACTTCTATGATTCACAATTGATGGAAGCCGAAGTACACCTAGTGTTTGTCGGTTACGGGTTACGCTTTACCACCAATGATGCGCTGAAAGACACGCCTTATGAAGCCGACCAACAACTGATAGAACGCCGTAACGAACTTAAAGGTCGTCTACAGTCATTAATTGCAGTTCGTGGTGTCAAAGTAGAGTTATGTGATAAAACACGTAACGAGGTCGGTTTAGCGCAATCTAAAGTCTATAAAGGCATTCAGTTCGTCCCGTCTGGCGTGGCGAAGATTGCCATTCTGCAAAGTGAAGGTTTTGCTTATTTAAAAATTCAATAACATTATAAACATCGCAACCAATACAGTAGCACTCTAATACTAGACACTGTCTTTATAAATTGTATGAGTCTAGTTGAAATTTATTGATAACTGATCGAGACTCATGAAACAACTACTTAGAACAACTCTTTTAACAGCATTGTTAGTCCAAAGTCCGCTCAGTAGTGCAGACGATAGCGCGATACAACTATTAAATTACCTGAATACAAACTTAAAACATTATTTACTCGACAAAGATTCTGTCATTGATGATATTCAAAGGCTTTCGACCTTTCAAAGAAATAACCAAATCATTGTACAAGTCACTCACAATCCTAAATCCAGCTATTCTCATCTAGTGGAAGAAATAGCCCAAAGGGGCGGACGAGTGAACGGCATTAATTTTCAAAATGTTTTCACTCTTTATGTGCTTGATAATTACTGTCAGGAGCAGGCCTTTAGCACGATTATCTCTTCAGGACTAAATGAAACTGTTTTAATCCAATATCAAGACTTAAATGGCCGTTTCATTGTTACTCATACGATTAATAACAAAATGTGCTAAATTTAAGTCGTTACTTTGCCTTACAACGTCCCAATAAATCCGTTCACCACATCTGCAAAGCTTTATTAAAATCACTCCAAACTAGCAATAGATTCAATTAAACCTACCAGGCCTGGTCAAAATAAAACCAATCTTTTGATTTATACTATCGGTAAAACGATCAGTACTTTCTAAAAGACATAAAAAAACCCGGCATAAGCCGGGTTCTTTTTAAAGGTCAAACTGACTTAAAATTAAGCCATTTCACCAGGGTATGCTTCGATACCTGGGTTGTTTTTAACACCTTTAAGCTTAGGATGGTTAACCTTCTTAAGCTTCATATCGTTCTTGTTACGACGTAGGTAATCAGCGGCAACATCCCACATAAGACGACCATCACCCACTGATTCAACCTGTGCCCAACCTGCGACAGAGTAAGTTTTCTTGGCATCTAATGGCGTACCATCATCAAGACGCATATCTGAAATACGGCTACCAAGCTTACCATTCGGCTCACAAGTATAGTCCATACCACCCAAACGCACCATATCACCACCAGACTGTAGGTATGGATCTGCCTGGAATAAGTTCTCACAGATACCTTCTAGAATATCTTTCATTTGAGCACCCGTAATTTCAGACTTATACGTTTCACCATAAGTCATAGAGGTCTGATCCATAACATGTTCCATAGTGATTGTATCACCCGCTAGAGTCGAAGTACCCCAACGAACACCCGCAGACATAGCAATTTGCGAATCATGCTCTTCACGTAAAGAGTTTACTAGGATTTGATCCCATGTCCCCATGAAGTTACCACGACGATAAAGCGTATCTTCAGCAACCGATAGCTCTTCACCCATAATCTCACCATACGATTTACCTAGACGCTCTTTATTATAGGCACGTGAAGGGTCACGAGACTCTACAATGTTAGTGTCATATTTCTTAGTGGACAGGTGCTTGATGAAGCTATCCATCTCAGCATCCGCCGCTAGGACGTTTGAGAATACTGGTAATAAACTGTAGTTAACACCTCTTAGCTTACCGTTTTGGATATCTAAATCCATAACACCAACGAACTTACCGTTAGAACCAGCGTTCGTTACGTGACAAACGCCACCAGCAGGTGTTTTAATTGGAGTTGTTACAGCAACACCATCGTGGGTATGACCACCGAAGATCGCATCGATACCACTGACACGAGATGCCATCTTAAGATCGACATCCATACCATTGTGAGAAATCATGACAACAGCAGCAACCTTCTCTTCTTCACGGATTTTATCAACGGTATCTTGAAGTGCACCTTCGCGCAAACCAAATGACCAATCAGGAAAGTTAGCTTGTGGGTTAGCATTCGCAGTACGTGGGAATGCTTGACCCACAATAGCGATACGCTCACCATTAACAATTTTAATAGTATAAGGCTTGAAAGCACGCGCTTCATCTTCAGCATAAAGACCAACACCGTTGTTGCGAGCAACTAAGTCACGGTAATCATCACCGAATAAAGCATCTTCTTTAATACGAACGTTTTGTGCTAGGAATTCACCTTTAAACGCGTTCAAGTTCTTGAAAACTTCTTCTTCTTTATACGTGAACTCCCAATGACCTGTCATAACATCAACACCTAAGATATTAGATGCTTCAACCATGCACATACCACGCGTAAATAACGCAGCACCTGAACCGTGCCATAAATCGCCACCATCCATAGTCAGGGTGTTGTCAGTTCCACCAGCTTGCTCACGCAACTTGTCTAATAGTGTTTTAATATGTGCGAAACCACCCACTTTACCGTACTGTTCTGCAGCATCTTGGAAGTTTAGGTAAGAAAATGCATGCGCTAAAGGCGTGTTTTCAGCAACACCAATTTTCTTCAATAACTTATGACCAACAACGTGAGGTAACTGACCAAATGCTGGACCCGTTCCTAAATTTACGTTCGGCTCACGGAAATAGACAGGGTTTAACTGCGCGTGAGTATCTGTAATGTGTAGTAAACGAACCTTACCTTGCATTGGTTTATTATAGATTTCTGCAGATGCTTTTGCGGCAGCAGCTTTATCCACTCCACCAGACATTGCATTCGCAGTACCAGGCAACATACCTGCAGCTGCTGCCATTGACATTACGTGAAGAAATTCGCGACGATTTAAAGACATAGGTCTCTCCGTTGTTGTTAAAAATTGCCTACAAAATCCATAGGCTTTTAAAAAAGTTGTATTAATTTAATGGGTAAATAGATTAAAGTCAAATAAAGAAAACTTGTCTATTATTAGAATTTGCTTATAACCTGGCTTTCACCCAGTCATAATTTTTGGTATTTTATTTTATCCAACCCACTTACGAGCATTTCTAAAAAGGCGCATCCAGGGAGCATATTCTTGCCACTCGTCAGGATGCCATGAATTCTGAACCGTTCTAAAAACACGTTCAGGATGCGGCATCATAATCGTTACTCTTCCATCCGGTGTCGTTAGGCCAGTCATACCATTCTCAGTTCCGTTTGGATTAAATGGATAGCTTTCCGTTGGCTGCCCGACAGAATCAACATAAGTTAATCCTACTAAACCGCTTACATCAGCTGCTGACCCTTTGCCGAAGTCCATACGCCCCTCGCCATGAGAAACCGCAACAGGAATACGCGTACCTTCCATGCCTTTCAATAGAATGGAAGGTGATTTTTGAATTTCTACCTGAGAAAAACGCGCTTCAAACTGTTCTGACTCATTACGCACAAATGCAGGCCAGCTTTGGGCACCAGGAATAATTTCTTTTAGATTGGACAACATTTGGCAGCCGTTACAGACTCCTAATGTAAAGGTATCTTCTCGATTGAAGAACTGCTCAAACTCGGAACGTGCTATAGCGTTAAAGAGAATAGAATTGGCCCAACCACGGCCAGCACCTAAGACATCACCGTAAGAGAAACCACCACATGCAACAAGGCCTTTAAACCCTGCAAAAGAGACTTCACCAGACAAAACATCTGTCATGTGAACGTCAATTGCATCAAAACCAGCTTGATCAAATGCAGCCGCCATCTCTAACTGACCATTAACACCTTGCTCACGTAAGATAGCCACTTTTGGCTTATTCTTGTTAGGGAAATGAGCAGTAATATCCTCATTGAGATCAAAAGTGACAAACGGTTCAATCTGAGTATGTTCATCGTTTTGTATTGAGTCGAACTCTTGCTGCGCGCAGTTTTCATTGTCACGTAAAGCTTGCATGCGATAAGACGTTTCAGCCCACCATGACTGTAGAGATTTACGATTTTTAGACAATAAAGTATTACCATGTGCGGTGATATTGATTTGATCATCGCTTAATGGGGAGCCGATCCAATGCGAAAGGGTCGACAGTCCATGCTCGGCTAATAAAGCTTCAACCTTTACTTTGTCATCTGCTTTTACCTGAATGACCACCCCGATCTCTTCTGCACATAATGCAGCAATTGGCTCTGCACCCAACTTGGAGACATCAACATTCAATCCACAATGACCTGCAAACGCCATCTCTAACAATGTGACCAACAGGCCACCATCCGCTCTATCGTGATAAGCCAACATTAAATCGTCAGCCATCATCGCCTGAGTCGCATTAAATAAATTCAATAAATCTTCAGCACTTTCTAGATCCGCAGAAACATCGCCAATTTGATTATAGACTTGCGCGAGACAACTGCCGCCAACACGGTTTAGACCGTGACCTAGGTCAATGACCATTAGTTCAGTCTCACCCAAATCTGTTCTTAACTGGGGCGTCACTGTTTTACGCACGTCCTCGACGGGTGCAAACGTCGTAATGTTCACAGACATAGGAGAAATAACGGCTTTTGAGACACCCTCTTCTTCCCAAACCGTCTTCATTGACATTGAATCCTTTCCAACAGGAACGGCAATACCAAGCTGAGGACATAACTCCAAACCAACGGCTTCAACTGCGTCATACATAGCTGAATCTTCACCAGGATGGCCGGCCGCTGCCATCCAGTTCGCGGAGAGCTTAATATCACTCATCTTCGCAATTTTAGCGCAACCAATA
Source organism: Thiomicrorhabdus arctica DSM 13458 (assembly GCF_000381085.1). Classification (GTDB taxonomy): domain Bacteria; phylum Pseudomonadota; class Gammaproteobacteria; order Thiomicrospirales; family Thiomicrospiraceae; genus Thiomicrorhabdus; species Thiomicrorhabdus arctica. The sequence goes on from NZ_KB905899.1 coordinate 808,485, forward strand.
TTGGTAATAGCTTCGGCAATAGAGAGACGAGCTGAGGCTTTTGGATTAATCAAGGCAACAGGGGGACGCTCACCAGAGGCCATTGCTTCACCAGTATAACCTTTATAGTCAGAACAGGTGATGCCCGCATTGGCAACAGGAACCTGCCAAGGGCCAACCATTTGATCACGAGTCACCATTCCAGTAATAGAACGGTCACCAATAGTGATCAAAAAGCTCTTGCTAGCAATCGTGGGTAACTTCAATAAACGTTCAGTTACATCATCAAAGTCCAATACCGCCGTTTCAAAACCCGCTTGAGGTATCTTGCGTGATTCTGCCGTACGGTGCATTTTAGGAGGTTTTCCTAATAAAATGTTTAATGGCATATTCACCGGGTTATTTTCAAATACCGTATCATTAACCACTAACTCTTGAGCTTTAGTCGCTTCACCGACAATTGCATACAAACAACGTTCACGTTTGCAGATCGCTTCAAATTGCTCAATTTGATCTGGAAAAATCGCAATAACATAACGTTCTTGAGATTCATTACACCAGATTTCCATCGGTGCCATGCCTGGTTCATCATTAGGAATAGAACGCAAATCAAACATCGCACCTTTACCTGCATCATTCACTAACTCAGGAAAAGCATTCGATAACCCCCCTGCACCCACATCATGAATTGATGCAATGGGTGTGTCTTTCCCTAAGTAAGTACAACGATCGATGACTTCTTGTGCACGGCGTTCCATCTCAGGGTTTTCACGCTGCACGGAAGCGAAATCGAGAGTTTCAGAACCTGAACCACTGTCAATTGAAGACGCCGCACTACCGCCTAAACCAATTAACATGGCTGGACCGCCTAAAACAACTAACTTTGCACCAACAGGAATATCACCTTTTAGGACGTGCTCTTCACGAATATTCCCTAAACCGCCTGCCAACATAATTGGCTTGTGATAACCCCGAACCTCTTCACCATCATGTGTGGTGTATGTGTTTTCGTAGGTACGAAAATACCCGTTAATTGCAGGACGACCAAATTCATTATTAAAACCAGCCGCACCTAAAGGGCCTTCAAGCATAATATCCAATGCTGAAACAATACGCGCAGGCTTACCATAAGGACGCTCCCAAGGCTGTTCAAACCCTGGAATATTTAAATTCGAAACAGTGAAACCGGTCAAACCAGACTTAGGTTTTGAGCCTCGACCGGTAGCGCCTTCATCCCGAATTTCGCCGCCTGCGCCTGTTGCAGCACCTGGCCATGGCGAAATAGCCGTCGGATGGTTGTGGGTTTCTACTTTTATTTGGAAATGCACATTTTCGGTGTGGGCTGCATAAGAACGTGTCACCGGATCCGGGAAAAAACGGCTGGCGTTCGGGCCTTCTAAAACGGCGGCATTATCACTGTATGCTGACAAAACACCTTCGGGATTCTTTTGGAAGGTATTACGAATCATGCCGAACAGAGAGTAAGGTTTATTTACACCATCAATCGTCCAGTCAGCATTAAAAATCTTATGGCGACAATGTTCTGAATTGGCTTGAGCAAACATCATCAACTCGGCATCGACTGGATTACGTTTTAAACCATTAAAAGCATCGACCAAATAATCGATTTCATCACTGCTTAGGGCCAAACCCATCTCATTATTGGCCTTATTAAGTGCAGTTTTACCACTGCCAAGTACATCAACAATAGAATAAGGCTTTGGTGATTGATGCGAGAAAAGACCTTCGAGAATAGCCACTTCATGAAAAACTTGCTCCATCATGCGATCATGCACTAACGCTTCCATCTTTGGCTTATCAATGGCTGAAACACCCTCAAAGAAATAAGCAATGCCACGTTCAATACGGTGGACATGCTCAATACCACAGGTATGAGTGATATCAGTTGCTTTGGATGACCAAGGAGAAATTGTTCCTAAGCGAGGAGTCACAATACAAGAATCCGCACTCAAAACGGATGTTTGATCAGATTCTGAATTATTTAATAAAACCTTAAGATGCGATTGTTCTGTATCGGTAAGTTCATTATCGACACCTATGAAATAAATGTATTGTGATTGCATTGCTGAGATACGGCCAACGGCTTGCAATTTATTAAGTAATTGAGTGCGACGGTAATCTGAATGAGCGGGATTTCCCCAAATGATCTGCATAGTTTTTGTCCTTTACAAAAAACAAAGCCCTCAAATAAGAGGGCGTTTAAGTCTGACTGAATTATTCTGCCAATAACCCCAGACTTTCAAACACATAGCGTCTTTGCTGTGCATTTAACGGCTTATTACCTTCGGTATTTTCGACCGTTAAGATGGTTTGAGCAGGATCTATTTTAGAAGGAGTTAGTTGAAGCTCAACAATACCAGGTAAATCGGCTTTACCTTTATCTTTCCAAAACGCTAAGTTAGACAGAAATGAATCTTCTTTTTTAGCACTGTCAGGCACCTTAACCCACATTTTATGATCACCAATACGGACCTTATCCATCTGCCAATTTGCGCGATATACCATGGCCTGAATATAACTCCAACTCTTATCAATATCAGCCCTTAATGATAGGCCTTTAAACTCTTCACCATCAACGATTTCAACCATTTTTTCAGTGATTTTCAACTGAGCTAAAGCCTTTTCACTGGTCGAGCCAAAGAAAACCATTGCTTGGTAAAGCGCTTCTGCCTCCATAACCGGATTATAAGGCTTAATTCTCCAACGATCGCCTAAGTCACGCGCTTCATTTGCATCCGGTGAAAAAAGCATATGATGACTGAAATAGATGCGTGTTTTATTGCCCGACACATCCGTTTCAACTCTAGCAACGTACTTGTCGTAAACCCCTTCGGCAAGCTCTGGACGCCAGCTATTTAGCATTCTAGTGAGGGGCCCAACATCATCCAATGGCACTAACTCAGAACGTTGCAGATACGCGGTTTTCATCACCCCGATATCCTTGCGTTCTTCAGCAATCGTAAAGCCAACCGATTCAAAGAAGCGCTTTAAGCCTGACCAAACTTCTTCACTATTGTCAGATTCAATCTCTAACCAACGCTCTGATAAATTCGATTGAATAGAAATTCCATTAGATTTAAAATTTGGAATATGGTCGTAGCTATCTTGCTGAGCAAGTGTATCTTGTTCAGCTTGAGCCAAAGCCAGTGAAAGATTACTTTTTGCCTTACCTGGATTAAATAAATTAGGTGGCATTTCTAGGTTTTGAACAACCTTACCTTCACTATTACGATATTCACGATCAGATCCAAACAGAGCGGTAGTTGTTGAACAACCACTTAAACTCGCTGCTATTAACGACGTAGAAATTACAACTGTTTTTGCAGTTAGACGCATAAACCCAGACACCTTTTAATGTGTTAAAAAAATTAAACTTCTACACCAGCTTCTTTCATGGCTTGCAACACTTTCGGTTGATAACATTCAGAAAGAGGCGTTAAAGGTAGACGCAGAGCTCCCCCCATCAAGCCCATCTTCGCGACAGCCCACTTAACAGGTATAGGATTTGATTCTATAAAAAGATCACGATGCAGGGCTCGTAATGGCGCATCCAATGCATAAGCTTGCTCTGCATTACCCGATAGCGCTAATGCATAAACATCATGTATTTGCTTTGGCACAATATTCGCAGAGACTGAAATTCCACCGTGTCCACCCGCTAAAATAAAATCAACGGTTGTCGCATCATCACCCGTATATAAGTCAAAACTATCAACAACACCGGCTTTAATTATAGCGACACGGCCAATATCTCCCGTCGCCTCTTTAACCCCGATAATATTAGGGATTTTTGAAAGCCTAATCACTGTTTCTGGTAGCATATCAACTGCTGTTCGGCCCGGAACATTATATAAAATCTGAGGAATATCAACGGTTTCAGCGATTTTTTTATGATGTAAAAACAGACCTTCTTGTGTTGGCTTATTATAATATGGACTCACTAACAAACAGGCATCAACGCCTGCATCTTTAGCACACTGCGTTAATTGAATAGCTTCACTTGTCGAGTTAGCCCCCGTCCCAGCTATGACCGGAATTCGACCTTTGACTTTTTCAACGACAAAGCGAACGACTTCACAATGCTCCTCAAAATCTAACGTTGCAGACTCACCCGTAGTGCCCATCGTAACAATGGCATCCGTTTGTGCTTCAATATGAAATTCCACCAGCCTTGCTAGTGATTCAAAATCAACTGATTCATCCTCTAACATCGGGGTGACTAACGCCACCATACTGCCTCTAAACACGGCGATTTTCTCCATTCAATTAACGCAAACATAAAAAAGGTAATATTAACCTTTCCCCCCTGACACTTCAACAAATTAATACTGATATTAAAGAGATACAACCAGTTAATTCCAAGCCTTAAATTTTCGTCTCATAACGGTTGCCAACAATTTTAAAAGCCGTCATACTGAATTTAATTCTTTCATTAAAGGAACGCTGTTAATGAGCATTCAGATTGGTGCAAAACTTCCTCAATTTTCGGCCTTAGCAACCTCAAATATCCATCTAACTGAGGCGGATTTAAAGGGTCATTACACCGTAATTTATTTTTATCCAAAGGACAGCACACCCGGCTGCACGACAGAAGGACTAGAATTTAGCCAGCTCACTCCACAATTCAAATTACAAAATACAGTTATATATGGCGCATCAATGGATTCCATGAAACGTCATGACAACTTTAAGGCTAAAAAAGAATTAAGCTTCGATCTTATCTCAGACCCTGAAGGTCAATTTTGTTCCCTCTTTAATGTCTACCAACCTAAGAAAAACTTCGGGATCGAATACATGGGTATTGTTCGCAGCACTTTTTTATTCAACCCTGATGGCGAATTGATCCATGAATGGCGTCAAGTCAAAGTCAAAGGTCATGCACAAGAGGTACTCGACACAATTCAATCACACCAACAAATAACACTATAGACACCCCTTAAATACTTCAAATGGAGAATCCCTTATGAACATCAAAGGCAACCGACTGTTTATTTTAGATACTAACGTACTCATGCACGACCCCATGGCACTGTTCCATTTTGCTGAACACGACATATTTATCCCCATGACCGTTTTAGAAGAGTTAGATGCCGGTAAAAAAGGCTTGTCAGAGGTCTCCAGAAACGTACGTGAAACCAACCGATTGATTGATCAAGTCATTAGCGATGCAACCTTTGAAGACATCAAGAATGGCCTTTCCTTAGAACGAATCCACCCAAGCCATAAAAAGTCCAGCATTCATCTAGGTAAACTCTACTTTGAAACCGAGCCGTTATTGGTTGAGCTCCCTACCTCCTTACCCAGTCACAAAGCCGACAACCATATTTTACAAACAGGCCTAGCACTGAAACAAATCCTGACGCAGTGTCAGGTCACCTTAGTGACCAAAGACATTAATATGCGTATTAAGTCTTCAACCGTGGGTCTTCATTCTGAAGACTACTACAATGACCGAGTACTTGAAGACACAGATTTACTCTATCGTGGTTGGGAGTATTTACCCGAAAACTTTTTTGAGACACAAGGTAAATTCATGAAGTCTTGGCAAGATGAGGGGCGTACATTTTATGAATTAGACGTTGATGAACATTGTAAATGGCTGCCCAATCAATCTTTAATTAGTACAAATGAGGCGGGTTTCAATGCCATTGTTAAAAGCATTGAAAACGGCAAAGCCGTTTTAGAGTATATGCAAGACTTCAGCCAGCAGAACCACACTGTTTGGGGAGTCAATGCACGTAATACTGAACAAAACATCGCCTTCAATTATCTCATGAACCCAGAGATTGACTTCGTCACCTTACTTGGGGTTGCAGGCACTGGTAAAACACTATTGACTTTAGCCGCCGCCTTAGAGCAGACCCTTGACCTAAATATCTACAATGAAATCATCATGACACGAGCAACAATCCCCGTGGGTGAAGATATCGGATTCCTACCGGGCACTGAAGAGGAAAAAATGACTCCTTGGATGGGGGCACTAATGGATAACTTAGAAGTTTTAAGCGCTTCAGACAGCGGGACTGAATGGGAAAATGCAAGTACCCAACAACTGATAAGTAAACGTATTAAAATCAAATCAATGAACTTTATGCGTGGTCGAACATTCCTAAATAAATTCATTATTATTGATGAAGCCCAAAACCTAACACCCAAACAAATGAAAACCCTCATCACCCGATCAGGTGAAGGCACGAAGGTTATCTGCCTTGGAAATATAGGACAAATTGATTCTCCTTATTTAAGCGAGACGACCACGGGCTTAACCTACGTAGTAGATCGCTTCAAAGAATGGGAGCACAGTGCTCATATCACATTAGAACAAGGTGAACGTTCACGCCTTGCGCTATTTGCTTCAGATAATCTTTAAACGAATATAAAAAGACGAATCCTAGAAACCAAAAAAGGCCGTAAACGGCCTTTTTTGGTGGGAAGAATTTAGCCTTGCTAAATTTAACGCCCCATTTTTTGATCTTCTTGAGTTGGTACTCTGAAGCCAAGCTCTGTCGCTCTTTCGCGACAATAATCTACAGCAAACTCTAACAGCTCACCCACTGCTCTATGGCGAAACTTGTGCTTTTGTCTCACATGCGAAAAAGGTCTAAGAATCGGAGGATCTAAAGGAATTGCGACTAAGGTATCCAGCTTTAACTCTTTCGCTAAAGTGCTACGCGAAACAATTGCAATCCCGACATCAGACTCAACAGCCATCTTAATTGCTTCAGGACTGCCTAATTCCATAACGACTTTCAAATCACTATACGTTAAGCCCTGCTCTCGAATATACGAATCAATAACAGTACGAGATCCAGAACCCTCTTCACGCGTAATGTAACCATACTTACGGAAGTCTTCAACCGTCACTTTATCGCGTTTAGCTAAAGGGTGCGTCTTAGGACAAATCAATTGCATCTCATCAATCCGGCAGACATCCACTTCTAAGTTTTTATTATGTACGGGCGCCTCAACCAGACCAAGGTCAATCATATTATTTTCAACCATTGAAACAATGGCATCCGTATTACCAACCTGAAGACGAATATTGACATCATCATACTGCTTTTTGAAAGCACCTAACAAGCTTGGCAGCATGTATTCAGCAATCGTGGTACTGGCTCCAATCACTAATGTGCCCGTCACTTCACCCGTCATCTCACGCACATCACTGTTCATTCTCTCATACAGCTCAAGAATCTGATCAGAATAGTCATACACGACTTTCCCAGCATCCGTTAAGGTAATTTTATTATGAGTACGATCAAAAAGACGAGTATTGAAAAAATCTTCTAGCTGTTTAACTTGGAAAGTTACTGCGGGCTGAGTCATATGAAGAGTTTCTGCAGCTTTGGTAAAACTCATAACCTTGGCAACGGTATGGAACACTTGAAGACGTCTGTCTGCCATTCGTAATTTCCTTTATGCTGTATAAATTAATTTTGGGTGGAGTGAATATAGGCTGTTATACGGCAAAAGTCAAACAACTTGTCGACCTATAAACAAAACATGGAATAAAACAGGATTTTTAGAAAGGTAGCCCAGATAAACAAAGGCATCCAAGCAACTATTTTAATAGATTTTTCTAATTTTTACGCTCTTTTTCAAGTGCTCGTTTTAAATCGGCCAACTCGTTTGAAAAATGGGTCATTAAGCGCTCTACATGTTTCTCATTGGCAACTGACTGTTGGGCTAAACGATCCTCTGTTTTACTCATATACTCTAAAAGATCGGCTTCCGATTTACGTTGGTCTGATCCAATTAAGAATGCTGCAATATTTGCGGCTACCAATGAGAAAAATACGACTCCAAATAAAATCAGTATCACACCGAAAATATGACCCGCTTTAGTCAATGGCACAACATCTCCGTAACCGACAGTCGTGATGGTGACGACAGCATACCAAACACCATCACTAAAGGAACGTTCTTCAAGATAGGAAAAAATCCCACCAGCCCCAATGATAATGAAGGCAAACGCCAACAGGATTTGACCAAAGCGATTACTTTTGAGAATAATCAACACATTACGAAAGAAACCACTGATAAAACGCAAAAATAAAACCAATCTTAAAGAACGAATAATGACAGCCCAATCGCTGCCATAATCAAGCCATGGAAATGCCAATATCACAATGAACAAATTCATCCAGTTTTCACGTAAATAACGTGAACGATCACGAACATTAAACAGGTTAACGACTAATTCCAGCGCAAAAACAGACCAGATAACCAGAGAGAACCAAAATGACTCTAGCGACTCACCTGAATAGAGCATTAATAACTGGACAAAAACAGCAAACAGGGCTACTAATACCAACCACTCAAAGCGATGGCCAATCTTAATGGCATAATCACTTTCTAAGTGATTCACACCCGCAACTCCTAAAAGAGCCTTAAAGTTCAAACGTTTCATTTATCTTTCCTGAAAACCGATTGATTTAGCGAGTTTTGGCAGGGCCTCTCGGCCATTTAAGGCTTGTCCCATTAACCAATTTTTGATCGGAGTGAGGCGATTGGCAAGAGGAAGAAGTCCTTTTCTGACAATGACCTTAAGAGACGCATCTTGTTTAAATAACCAGTCAAAAGCTTCCATCGATCGTTGCACTAAAGCATTATCGCCACGACGCCAACGCTCATACTTTCTTAACACGGAGTACCTACCCCATGCTTTATTCAATGCCTTAGCGTCTAACACGGTTTCAATTAAAGCCGCCGCATCAAGCAATCCCAGATTTACACCTTGGCCTGCTTGCGGATGAACAGTATGCGCGGCATCGCCAACCAAGGCTAAGTGTGGCTTAACATAGTGTTCAGCATGTCTTCGTACCAGAGGGAAAGCCCCTCTTTCAGCCACTTCAACCACGGCTCCCAATCGGTAATCAGAAGCCTTGGAGACTTCTTCTGCAAAATCTTTATCCGAAAGTGCCAAAGCCCACTGCATTTTTTCCATCGGCAAATACCAAGCAATAGAGCTGACGTTCTCCCCCATTGATAGATAAGCAAATGGGCCATTTTGGGTATAACGTTGCCAACAGGTGTCTTCACTCGACAACTCTGTTTTGACACAACCGACTACGGCACACTGTTCATAGTCATGCGTGTCTAAGCCAATACAAGCCAGCTCTCTCACTTGCGACATGGCGCCATCGGCTCCAATAAGCAATTCGGTTTGTATCTCACCCACGCTTTCTAGTGTTAACCAGGCCTGGTCGTTTTCTAAACGTAACGATTCTAAACGATGATCGAGAAGCACCGTTATATTGTCACAAACCTCAACCTGTTCCCATAAAGCGGACTGAATGACATCATTTTCGATGGTATAGCCTAGATTAGGTTCACCCATATCTTTTGCCGAAAAATGTATCTCCCCCGGAGTCACTTCATCCCAAACATGCATCGCCGTAAACGGATGGAAGCGGCGATTCTCTATGCCTTGCCAGGCACCTAGATTTCGTAATATTTTTTCAGAGGCTCTCGTGAGTGCACTGACTCTCATCTGATAAGCTGAATCAGCTTTCCATGATGTCTCAATCGCCTGCTTTTCCAACAACAAGACCGACATGCCTTGCTGGCCTAGCCCTAAAGCCACGGTGGCACCAACCATGCCGCCACCGACAATGACAGCATCCCATTTTTTAGAAGCGATATCTGTCACCGGCTTTTCAGTGCTCTGACTCTCTATAGTCTTATCTAAAGGGGCATTCATGAGTGATCGCCTCCCATTGCAAATCGTGAAAAACGTCTTTTTAACGTGGGCATCGCCTGCATTGCCATCAATCCAATCCCTCTTAAATGTCCGACAATAGGTGATTGGTGCTGAAAGAGATCAATCAAACCATCTGTCATTCCCATTACCTTTTCATGGTCAGATTTTCTGGCGTTTGCATACTCCGTTAGAAACACTGGCATGCCAATATCGTCGGTTAAAGAAGTCATCTCCAAAAACACCTCAATATCCCGAATCCCCAAATTCAAACCTTGCGCAGCAACCGGGTGCTGCGTATGCGAGGCATTGCCCATTAATAATGCACGCCCTTTAGACATTTGAGGCACATAGCTCTCTTTTAAGGGATAAATAACACGTGGACTAACGTGCTTAAATTGACCTAAACGCTCCCCCATCTTTGAGGCAAACAATGCAATATATTCGTCATCATTTAACGCCTTTACCCTATCAATTTCATCTTCAGGGCAAACCATTACGGCTTTATGAAAATGGCCTTTCATGGGCAATAATGCCACAGGACCTTTTTCAGTAAAACGTTCAAATGACCAACCCTGTGGATGCATTTCCGTTTCTATCTGTGTTATTACGCCAAAGGCTTGATACGATTTTTCTTCAATCGGTAAACCAAGTATTTTTCTGACCTGAGAATCCGTACCATCCGCCCCAACAATCAACTTGGCCTCAACTTCATAGGATGTATCTGAAATACCTGCACTCTCTGAAGTCATCGCTATTTCAGCCTGAATAATCGATTCATGCTCTTCAAAAGTCATTAATCGAGCCGGACAAAGCACTTTAATCTGTTGATTTTCCAGGACATGCTGCCAAAGAACCTTACCTAAATCACTCGACTGGATACTGTAGCCTAAAGCAGGCACATCAGCCTCTTTTGCATGTAATTTCGTCAGCCCCAAATAGCCTTTTTGCGACACATGAACGTGATGAATCTCCGTGACGTGTTCAACGAGGTCATTCCAGATATTGAGTTTTTTTAAAATCAGCATTGAACCATAGGACAAGGCTAAGACTCGGCCATCAAATGAAGTAGGGGCATCTGCACTGGGTACATACATCTCTGCCAGAACAACTTGAAAAGTTTGCTGGGCTAAACCTAACGCTAACATCAATCCAACAGGCCCACCACCGGAGATGACTGCATCGCACTTAATTAACTGAGACGTTTTTTCTGAAGAGATATCTGAATTCACTGTTTCAATCCTGCCCTGACTTAAATCTAAATAACATTGCTCTAGCGTAACGCGGTAAAGGCTGACATCTGTGCTTCAATCTCAGCCACCGTTCTTGGCAATCCAACGGTTAAGATTTCATGCCCTATCTCAGTCACTAAGATATCATCTTCGATTCGAATTCCAGTGTTATGCCATTGACTGTCCACATCAGAATGCTCCGCAGAAATATATAAACCCGGTTCAACCGTTACCACCATACCGGGTTTAAATTCTCGCCAGGCCTGGTTCTGTTTATAAGCGCCTACATCATGCACATCCATACCCAACCAGTGGCCAATACCATGCATAAAAAATCGTTTATAAGACTCTTCTTTTATCAAAGTCTTAAGCTTGCCTTTTAAAATACCCAAATCTATCAAACCTTGAGTCAATACCTTGACGGAGGCTTCATGTGCGACATTATATGCAACTCCAGGTTGAATGACCGAGATGGCGGCTTGCTGAGCCTTTAGGACTAGAGAATACAACTTGGCTTGCGCCGAACTGAACTTACCATTAGCAGGGAATGTGGTTGTGATATCGCCTGCATAACCTTGCCATTCTGCACCGGCATCGACCAGCACTAAATCACCGTCTTGAATCTCATCTCGATTTTCAGTGTAGTGTAGGATGCAGGCATTATGCCCACTTGCAATAATCGAACTGAACGCCACTCGCGGAGAGCCTTCGCGAACAAAAGTAGCCTCTAATTCGGCTTGCACTTGAAACTCAAATTTTCCAGGTAAGGCTGCCGCCATCGCCGCTAAATGGCCTTTTACCGAAATTTGTGCCGCTTGACGCATTCTAGAGATCTCTTCTGCGGATTTAAACAAACGCTGTTCGTGTAGAACCCCATCTAAGTCACAAATCTTACTCGGGGCTGAGATACCCTGTCGCCCCTTCTGCTTCAGACCATCAATCCAAGCACTGACGGGGGTCAACCAATCTGATATTTGAGAAAATGAAAAGTAGACCGATTCAATATTCTCAAGCAGTTCAAGTAGACCTTCATCCAACTCATCAATTGACCAGGCCTGGTCAACTGATAAAGCTTCACACGCATTTTCAAGACCCAAGCGCCTACCCTGCCAAGTTTCCTGTTCAGGATCCTTAGGACGCAAAAACAGATGAGTGACCCGCGACTCTTTTTTGAGCAGGACCAGGACACAATCAGGCTCGGTAAATCCTGTTAAGTAAAAAAAATCACTTTCAGCCCTAAACGGAAACTCTACATCTCGATTGCGAATTTTTTCAGCTCCCGAAGAGACCAATACAGCGCTATTATCGGGCAAACTAGCCAATAATTTATGACGATTATGCTGATGAAATTCATTGCTTTTTAACATTAGTGAATCGTACCGTTTTCTTCATCTTCCGCACTGAGCATAGGAATCGGTTGCGCATCCGCAGGGTTCAACGATTCATTCATCGTCAAAATGCCAATTTTCACAAATTCAACCAATTGCATCAGGTCTGACTCTTCGGTATCACCATCCGCTACGGACTTACCTAAATCTTCAACATCGATACTGGCGATATCACTAAAATCATTTACAAGCTCTCGAACATCTGGGGCAATTTCATTTTCAGCGTCATTTAGACAACCTATTAGCCCTAAGCCATAAAGAATACCCTCGCAAAGTTGCCCTACCATCATAGCGCGATAGACTAAGGCCTCATTATCGTCCGGCAGGCACAACTCCAATTCAAAACCAGAGCCATTCATGCCCTTATTGGTTTCTTGATAAAGGTCATGCAAAACCTGTAGAAATGACTCTTTAACCGACTTAATATTGGCCTCTTCAATCAATTTCTTAATCCAAACTGCTTCTTGAATATCATTATCGCCACACAACAACCCAATGAGCATCCCTTGAATAAATGCGGGTGACTCTAACTCTGAATGTGGTGTGACCACTTCTTTAACTCGATCGAAATCCATTAAAACCTTCCCTTGTTTATCCTTAGTGATTAGTGAATAATATCATAATTAGCTTAAATTCAAATTGCTTAACCCCTAATTTTCGGAGCAAACTCGTGTTAACGCTTACCTTAATGAATCACACCTTTGAAATCCCTTGTGAAGCGGAAGATCGTGAACGCCTAATCGAAGCCGCTACCTTGCTAGAAGACAAGCTTGACCAACTACCTGATTTAAAAGGCGAAGGTAAGGTTTTAATGATGGCTTTAAACCTTTGTTATGATTATCTTCACCTCAAAGAAGACACCACACAATACACTTTAAGACTTGAAGATCAGGTAGATACGGTAATGAAACACGTTGCTACTAATAACAATAAAGAAAACCCACATTCTTAGAATCAACCACTCTACTGAACTTAAAATTATGATTTAGTGGGCTAAACCCACCTAAAATTCATTTTTTATCTACGTGCACAATACAAAACGTCATCATTAAAACAGTCAGACTTGAGTGAATCGCCACTAAACTTAAGTGTATTAACGTATCATTAATTCTATTACTGGTTATTTATTAAAACAAATGATCACAATTCCAGATCAATATTTAAAATCTGATAGTCATTTTGTTATAATAGATTCCTAGCATTTAGTCATCGGGCATTAACCCCTTTCCGATAATTAATATATTGGGGTCTGAACTTGAATATGGTGTGCATCTCGTTAGCTTGCTAACCCGAGAAGCCTAAATACCTTGAGAAGACTGCCACCTAGAACTCTTCGGTTCCAGGATTTTTTGTTCGTTGGCTATTTGCTTTTCCATTCCTTCCAAATATTCAATGTATGTTTTATTGACTTATTAATAGTTTAGATTTTCTGTTTTATCCGTTAATATAAAAAGACCTACATAACCATTCAGGGACGTTTCATTATGACGACTCTTGTAACAAACTCAAAGATCCTCAGAAAACAACTTCGCGCGTTCAGAAATCAATTAACACCAGAACAACAAAGCCAACACGCTTTAGACGCTCTAGCGTATTTAAAAGTATGTCTAAAGCACTACGAAAACCAAGTGGCGCCGGATCCGCTACCTCATCCTCTAAACATTGCACTTTTTCTTTCTCAAGACGGTGAGCTAAAAACGCAATCTGCTATTGAGTATTTGTGGCAACAGACTGGACATCGTGTCTTTTTACCGACATTGGAAACCAAACCTGATCTTCACATGGCCTTTGTGGAATACCATAAAACGAGTCAGATGGAAAATAATCGATTTGGCATGCCTGAGCCTAAAACACCATTAGATCGACACTTTGCCGGCTCACACATGGACATAGTCTTCATGCCTCTAGTCGGATTTGATCTTCAAGGTAATCGACTCGGAATGGGCGGGGGTTACTATGATCGAACTTTTGCATTTAAACGTCTGCCACAAGATTCTGCGAACCCGACACTCTTGATTGGATGGGCACATAGTTGCCAGCAAGTCCCACAGCTGCCGAATCAACCCTGGGATGTGCCTTTAGATGGCATTATCACGGAAAAAGGGCTTGAATTCTTTACGGCAGAACAGCTTGAGTAGAATGGATATTTCTATGCAAAAAAGCGCCTAATAAGGCGCTTTTTTTAAAGTCGATTATATTTTTTATATTTCGCCCAACTACAAACCTGCCACTATTTTCTCTGACAACGGGATTTTAACTTTTTTACCGACATACAATGCATTGGCATTTTTGATCTTATTGATTTTCTTTAGACTCTGAGTGGACACTTCGTAGTTTGCGGCTATTTGTGACAAGGTATCACCCTTCTTCACTTTATATTGAACGTATAACGATTCACCCCATCGAGGTTTTTGGACATTTCTTGCAACAAATTTCGTTAAACCACTGGCGATTGCACTCGCCATTTTCGTTTGGAACGTTTTGTTCATAAGGTTACGTGCTTCGCGTGGATTAGAAATAAATGCCGTTTCAATCAATAAAGATGGCATATCAATCGATTTTAAAACTGCAAATTTAGCCGACTGAACGGAATTCTTATGCATTTTGACCTTTTTTTGCATTTCGTTCAAAACCGTATGCGCAAGTTTACGGCTTGCTCTGACATTCGCTTCGCGCGTTAAATCACTCAAGGCAAAAGCGACATCATCATCACGCCCTTTCAATTGAACATCTTGCAACGAAGCATTCTCACTTTTCGCCAATAAACGAGCCATCACACTACTCGCACCGCCTCTTGAAAGAATGTAAACCGAACCACCACGCACGGAGGTATCATGAAAGGCATCAGCATGAATCGAGATAAACATATCGGCATCCTGACTTTTTGCAATTTTCACGCGCTCGCCGAGTGGGATAAATACATCCTTGTCTCGTGTTAAAATAGCTCGCATACTGGGCTGCAAATCAATTAAACGCTTTAATTCTTTTGCCATGCTTAACGTCGCAACTTTCTCTTGCACATCATTATGACCTATGGCACCCACATCTTTACCACCATGGCCGGCATCAACTGCAATGACCAGCATTTTTGGTTGTGCAAAGACAGAACTCCCTTTATTTAATAAATTTTGCGTTGCGAGCTGGCTATCTGATTTTTGTTGAGATTTAACTTTCGTCATTTTAACTAATGGACGAATATTTTTCTCAACGGGGACTTTAATGCCCGTTTTTTTCCTTGGCTTCTCAACTTTAGCCATGACGTTTGGAGTCGCTTTAACGGATGAATTTGCAGATGCTTTGATTAAGGGTTTTACTGGAGATTTAACCTTGGTAATCTGCGTGGCGGGTTTATGCACGATCTGATTTGAAACCGTATCGCCTAAATCGACCACCAGACGCTGATGACCAGCTTTATCTTTAGACAAGGTGAACGCTTTATAAGTTGAGTGTTTATGCAGATCTAAAACGACTCGGGTCCGTTTTGCACTATCAGAGACGCGAATTTTAAACAATCGCTTATCGGTAATACGCTTATTTTTAAAGGAGAGCTTATTGGCCGTTTTATAGAAATCAACAACTAATCGGGAAGGATTTCTTAGTTGAGAGACTTTATATCCGTCCATCTGCTTTAAGTCGAACACTACACGCGTTTTGTCATCTGTTTGGCCGATTCGCATCCCCGAAAGTTCGGTTTTTGCAATCGCATTTGAGACCCAAACAGAAAGCATGACGAAGAGCGCTACACTGATAAATTTTTGAGAGAAATTAAGTAATTTCATACTGGATAGCCTGTTCATTATTACTTTTACTGGTTATATAACAAATTCCGTGCCAACACACATGCCAAAAACTCGACAGGCAAACCGGTTTGCTCAGTGGAAAACAACCATGACCATTGATACACTTCATTAAAACGTCATACACATTACAGCAACGGATTATTTACGCATATTCATCATCAGCTGTTCAACTACCGCACCCCCTAATACAGAGCTCGCGGTCATTTCGACCCTTCTATTTTCTGACTCAAATTCTTGGGGGTGCTGAAGCTCAATGACGACATCAGCTTCCGGAAAAATCGGCTCACCCTTTTGTGGCCACTCAACTAATGCGACATAAGATCCCATAAGTAAGTCCCTTATGGCTAAGTACTCTAACTCCTCTGGATCACAAAGTCTATACAAATCAAAGTGATGAATAGTAACTGTAGAAGTTTTATAGCTTTCAACGATAGTATAAGTCGGACTTTTGACCTTTTGTCCAGGTAAAAAGTTTTGAATAAATGCTCTTGAAAAAAAGGATTTTCCCGCCCCTAAATCTCCTTTCAAATAGACGATAAGCCCTTTATTTACGGCATTTGTGGCCTCACAAGCGAAAGCAAAGGCATGCGCTAAGTTAATGGTTTCCTGCTCATTTATTAAGGTAAATTGATTTGTTACAACGTCGGTATCGCCTGACATAGGTCTTCCTTTAAATTTTTGCACATATTTTACGTAGAACCTTCATTTATATCAGTAGTCCCCTTAACAACACGTTCGAAATACCGTTATGGCTGACACTTATAAAACAGCTTAGCTTGATTATTAAACACAGTGCCCGATACTATTTACATGAAGGAACCAATAAATAGACGATTTAATAGCAGGCTTGTTAAAATAAACAACATGCCAAATCAAAACAACCATTCCACCCCTCAACCGACCTTCGATCCAAAATCCAGAACGAGTCTATCTCACTGTATTAAGCAGTGGGGCAAAGAACTCGGTTTTGCAGACGTAGGTATCACCAATACTGACCTTTCAAGCTATGAGACGGACTATTTTAACTGGATAGGTCAAAACTTTCATGGCGAAATGGAGTATATGGCTCGCCATGGTACCAAACGTACTCGTCCCAACGAATTAGAACCTGGCACTCAGAGTATTATCAGTGTGCGCTTGAACTATTTAGATTTAAGCCGTGAATCCGCGACTGAACAGCTCCACAATCCAGAGCAGGCCTACATTTCACGTTATGCATTAGGTAAGGATTATCACAAGTTACTCAGAAAACGCTTGCAACTTTTAGCTGAAAGAATCGCCGTCGAAGTCGATGATTTCAAATATCGCGCTTTCAGCGACAGCGCGCCTGTATTAGAACGCCCTCTGGCTGAAAAAGCCGGTCTTGGCTTTATCGGTAAAAACAGTTTGATTATCCACCCACGTGCGGGGTCCTGGTTCTTTTTAGGCGAGCTCTATACAAATCTTGACCTGCCGGCCGATGCGCCTTTTGCAAAACAAGGGTGTGGCCCTTGTACAGCGTGCATTCAGGAGTGTCCGACCCAAGCCATTTTAGACAATGGCGTGGTTGATGCACGTCGCTGTATCTCTTACTTGACCATTGAATACCAAGGATCGATCCCTGAAGAATTCCGCCCCCTTATGGGTAATCGAATCTATGGCTGTGATGATTGTCAATTGGTCTGCCCTTGGAATAAGTTCACCGAAGACACTGAAGAAATCGCCTTTAAAGCCAATGATGTCTCAAACAACCAACTCGATAATCAATCACTTCTGGATCTTTGGCAATGGAATGAATCGACCTTTCTTAAAAATATGGAAGGCTCTCCTATTCGTAGAATCGGCTATGCGCAGTGGAGCCGTAACTTGGCGGTCTCTTTAGGCAACATTGAATTCAAGCAAAAATCACTCAATAGCCCAGAGCGCACGATCTTTTTAGAGCGTGTTATAGAGGCTTTACAGGATAAATTAAACCAGATCAGTGAGCTGGTGGATGAGCATATTTTGTGGGCGATAAAGCAGATACAAAGCCGAATTGAACGTTTATCAAAAACGCAACAGACCAGGCCTGGTGATTTTGAAGCGAATCCAATTCAACTTACTCCTGAGCCGGCTATTAACCTCCTCATAAAAGAAATTAAGCCGTTTATCGTTCGCAAGTACTACCTACCGAAGAAAAAGTAGTTAAATGGCGCAAACGTCTTCACAATACCCCCCTTAAATCTGATTGAAGCAAATTGACCAGGCCTGGTCAAATCTAAAAGCACTACAAAAACTAAAGAGGAATAAACAATCTCACGTAGAAACTCTACCCTTTTGTAAGCAATCGTGATTTCACTTAGTGAAGGACGCGTTTAAACATTCCCTGTGTTTGAGCTGAAAGCGAGTTTAGGGAATGTCAGCGGACAAGCTTAGTAAAATAGAGGGCGTCAGCAGGGTTCGTTTTTTGGTTACTTTTTGCCGAATAGCAAAAAGTAACGTGAAGCCTATAGAAAATAAGAAAGGTTTATCAGAATCAAAAAGGCTTCTCAACCACATACGAAAATTAGTTATTTAAAGTCGATCAAAGATAGAACCATGAGCAGGCGTAAACAACTTAGCATAAAGTCTCGCCGCATACGTGTTGGTCATACCTGCTATGTAGTCTGAAATAACACGTTGCTTTGCTTGCTCTGTCGGGGCATTTTTATACTTTTCATAAGCTGTCGTGGTGAGTAAAGCACTCGGATTGGCTCGTAAAGATTTAAATAACTCCAGCACAATCAACTGGCCTTTATATTCCATCTGTTTTACTTCTGGAATAGTAATCACATTCTTATACACAAATGTTTTTAACAGCTCTAAAACCGCAGCATGTTCTGGCTTCAACTTCGCTTGATAACGTAACAAAGGGTGTTCAAATTCTGAATTTTCGTCGATAAAAATACTTTCAACCATAATGCCAACCATCTTACTGATAGCATGTTTACGACCTCGAGATGAGTGACTAAAGAGACGTGTGGTCATTTCGTCATCCCATAAGGCATACTCTTGAAACAGTGGGTTTTCCATGACCTCAGCTTGCCAAAGTTCACGCGCCACCATTTTCATGGCAACCGCATCTTCTAAATCATGAATACCGTAAGCGATATCATCTGCCAGTTCCATAATGGTCGTGTCCAAAGCCTTATATTTTGTTTGCTTATGACAACCATCACAATCAGCAAGTTGCGTGAACTTTGCCCTATCTGCCAAAGAGAAAGGCTCCAACACCCAATCAAATAATACCTTCTCTTCTAAATAAAGGCTTTTAGGGGGCGACCAACGATTCATCTGTAAAGTTCTAAAGTCATCGACTTGCTGTTCTTGTAACTGAGCCAGGTAATTGGTATTTGATGCGGTCACATCATTATAGATGGCCGGGTACTTCATGACGCCTAGTGCGGTTCTACGGGAGAGGTCCAAGCCATTTTCCGGGGTATACTCTCCCAGTTTGGCCAATATTCTTAAGGTCTGAGCATTACCTTCAAAACCGCCATAATGGCGCATCATATAGTTTAAGGCGACTTCACCGCCATGTCCAAAAGGCGGATGCCCTAAGTCATGCGCTAAACAAATCGCTTCTATTAAATAGAAAGAAGGTAACCACGCTATGTAATCCGCCTCTTTATCACTCTCATCCGTACCGACCGTAATCAACTGCTCCACCAGACCGGAACCAATTTGGGCCACTTCCATAGAGTGCGTCAGTCGTGTGCGATAAAAATCGGACTCGCTTAACCCAAAAATCTGGGTCTTGGCCTGTAGCCTTCGAAAGGAGGCTGAATGAATAACCCGGGCACGATCTCTTTGATAGACAATTCGGGCGGGTCGCGCGGGCAAGTCATGCAGATAATCGGTATAGCGTTGTGTCCAATTAGGTGTCTCAAGAGAGTCCATATACGTTTGCTCTTTCAAAGTTGTGTGGTGGATTAACATGATACTAAAAAACAGTGATTCTAAGTGGCTTTACTTTAAATACAACTATTTCCATTGGATGTGGTGCGCCCCCTAGACGAAACCTATTTTTGGCGTTATTCTAATACCCTAAAGTTGACACTAAATAGAATCTACAAACGTCCATTGAACAGTATGAGGTTGAACAATGATTACAGTTACCAATCCGCTTAGAAAGCCCAGTATCCATGCAAAACTGCCCTTCCTTATGGTGCTAACGGCTTCAACGTTATTGCTCTCTGCTTGTGGACCCTCACCTGCTCAAGTATGCATTGAAAAAAAGAGCTCTCTTTGGGACAGTAAGGCCGTGAGCAAAGCTGACAACCAGACCTACTGGGATGCGGTTAAATTATGCAATGAAAAATACAAAGAATAATTCTTCCCAACCTTCCCCCTAATGTCTTTAAATAGGGGGAATCGGTTTCTTAGGAAAACTATCCACATAACTTGAGAAGCAAACGATGCGTTGGATAAAACCTCTTGGCCTAATTTTCCTGGTAACGTTGCTCCTTCTTATAGTGGGGCTTTCCTTCACGCTGCACCAAAAAATTAAACAAGCTGAGATTACCAACCTTACCTGGTCACTTGGCCACCTGGGGTTTAATTCCCTCGAATTAGAAAACATTAGCGCAACTTACCAACAGCAACAGCATATTCGATTGGAGAATGTCCAAGTCCATTGGACAGATATCAGTACTTGGTTTGACTCCTCTTTTCAAATCACAACGTTAGCCATCGAAAATGCGCAGCTGCAATTAACCTTTCAAAAACGCATCGAAGGCCAAGTGCCTAACAAAGAAACGCCTCTAGAATTTTCTTGGCCTAAAACGCCAGAAGAGTGGCAAGCTAATTCTTTTTTAAGTGAGCGGCTCCCTTGGTTGGCTTTACTGCCTAAAAAAACTGTGATTAAACACTTTTCATTCAGTCGTCATTGCCCAGAAGGTTTATGCAGTTTGACTGGACAACTCAGTGCTTCAATTGAAACCAGACAGACAACTCAGCAATCTATGCCCTTGCAAGCAAACTTTCAAGGTTTGATCTCGAATCCGATCTCTCCCGACAATCAACTCTCTTTTCAATTGAAAGCCGCCCTATCCTCTGAAAAATTACCCAGCCTGCAGTTACAACTTTCACTCGATAATAGCCTTAACTTAACTCTGAATAATGAGATCAGACTGCATCGCGATTTAAGCTCTGAAAACCAACTTTACACAAGTTTACAACTGTCCGGGACTATTCCCAACCCCATCTGGTTTAAAACGCTTGAGAACTGGTCTGGACTAAAACTAACAGAAGCGACTTTATTACAACTGCATCAGCAGGCATCGACGCCTGTTAACATCGACATTCTCAATAACATGCCTTTAACATCCGTTACCTTACTTGTTAAACAGCTGAGTTCGACAAACCCGAAAATTAAAAAAACAGCAACCACTGAACCATCACCTTTCAGCAAACCGGTTGAATTCGTTTCCAAACTGTCTACCCAATTTGAGATGAACATTGAACTGCCAAAACCCATCCCTATTCCTGCAATCGGTTTGCTCCAAGGGACACTCAAAGCTAAGCTTAAACTGCAACAGGGACTCTTACAGAATTATCAACTGCATGCCAGTGGTAACCTCTCAGAGCATGCCTTCTCAGAAAAGTTAAAAGCATTCGGGCAATTTAAAGGACTTGATATTGCGAAGATTTCTTTTGACCTAAACAGTCAAATTCGTTCTCAGAAAAACGATTTAGCCAACATTCCATTTAATCTGTCTTTAAACTCCGTTACGCCGACGATGAGTAAAAGCCAACTCCGTTTGGTGACTCAGGGTGAACTCTTTATTGGAGACAACCCTCGTCTCAAGCTGTATGACGCTCGAATCACTTTGCAGCAACCTGCATTAACCATTCAAGTCACTTCAGACCAACCACACTATGACATTCAGAACCTTGCGCTGAATATTCCCTTTACAGCGGATTATCAAAATCAAGTCTTTACTTTCAAATCACCTTCAGCGCTGATTAAGAGCGATGTCAAAATCGTTGATCAATCGAATGGTGCCTCTTTAGCGATATTCAACCAATCTAGCCTGCAACTGAACAGGCTCAATGTTCATTTAAGAACCGATCCTATTAACCCTCTAACGTGGTCACTCTCAAGCAAAAAAACAGTTCTTAATGCCCAATTTACAAGTCCACCGTTAAAAGCTAAAAACCTTCAGGTTAGCTTAACTTCTCTGCAATTAAACAATTCTGATAATGGACTGAGCTCTCACCCCGTACAAATCAATGCCCATTATAATGTCTCTACGGCACGGTTAGAGCAGGCTAAACTCGTGCCTCAATTCTGGTCGGCTAAAGGGGTTTTATCGGGAGGAGTGGATGACTTTAAATTTTCAGGTCGCATTAGCAATGCCTCTGAATTAAGCATTAAGCACAATAGCCGCTGGAAAAACCAAAACCTCAGCAGCACCTGGTCGCTAGAACCGCTGTTTTTTCTGGGCGGTAATCCACTGAAAAAGTCTTTCTCTTTTTGGCCTCAAGAACTCACATTGGCCAGCGGCCAAATGGCTTTACAAGGTCAATTAAAATTCAATTTTAAGCTTTTAAAAGCTCCCCTTGCAGCACTGTCTGGCACAGTCAATGCCGACATTAAACAAGTAAGCGGTCTCTATCAGCAAACGGCTTTCAGCCAAATCAGCGTATTATCAGCCCTTAATTTAAACAATAAACACTTTAATGTCTCTCTACCCACCTTACAGATCACCCGAGTCAATCATGGCCTGATTGCCGGGCCAGTTCAAATGACTGCTCGTTATGAAGGTGCATTGGCCAACCCTCTAAAGGGAGTACTCGAAATAGAGACTCTACGCAGCGGACTTTTTAACGGCCAAGCCTGGTTAGATCCTCAAATCATCAATCTGTCTAAACCTTTTAAAACCACACTCCATTTAAAAGACATTGATATTGAAGAACTACTGAAACAGCATCCAACGAGTAATTTAAAAGGCAAAGGATTGATCGATGGTACATTGCCATTAGAGATTGATTTAACAACGGAATCGCCAAGCTTCTTAATTCAACAGGGTCTAGTCACCTCTCAAGCCAGTGGAGGTTTATTACAATATCAACCAGAGGCTAAATCAGGCATTGGTAAAAGTAATCAAGGTATGCAACTCGTCTTAGATGTATTGGATGATTTTCACTACACATTATTACAGAGCAGTGTCAGCATAGGAGTGGATCAAAAACTAAATTTAGGATTGACCCTAAAAGGGCAAAATCCGAATGTCGAAAAGGGTCGAGCGATTAACTTAAATATCAATCTGGAAGAAGACCTACCTTCTTTGATAACCAGTATGCAAATCACCAATCAAGTGAGTGAAACCATTAAACGCAGAGTTCAAGAAAAAATTCGACAACAATCTAATCAGGAAAAATAAAACATTCGACTCAGTAAACAACTCTTACGCAAGTATTAAAGAAGGTTGAAAGTGTGTGTATTTGCTCAACCGACAGATGCGTTACTGTTAAATTCTGCTAAACTACAGCCATTATACTAGACGAGGCTGAGTCATTAGGTAGCCTCAATAGGATGCATACAATAATGACAAATATTAACGGTTATCTAGGATTTCATAATGAAAAACATCCCTTTTTTCATCGTTAATTAAGCCATTTAAAAAATGACTTTAATCCCAACAACGTTAATTTAAGCGCGATTCGCGTTTTAACATAGGAGTTTAAAATATGGATTTATTACAAAGCTTCCATAGAACCGTTATTTTGATGGGTCTACTCGGTGTCATTTCCGCGTGTACACCAACCGTTCAAATGGCCTTACCCAATGAACCCATTAACATTAATCTCAACGTTAAGATCCAACATGAAATTTTAATCAAAGTTGATAAACAACTTGATGCCATGTTTAGCAAATCTAGCGGATTATTCTAAGAAATGACTATAAGGATTAATATCATGATGCTTAAAAAAACACTCCAGCCTATTTTCTTTATTCTAATGTTTGCTTTCGCCGCAAATGCCTATGCAATGTCGTTACAACAGGCCATGGGACAATTAGGTGACTACAAATCTCAAGGATTAGTTGGTGAACACCCTAATGGTTACTTGGGGGTTGTAACAAATCAAAATGAAGCCACGGAATTGGTACAGTTGATTAATGACGCCAGAAAGGCTCAATACCAAAAAATGGCCAACGCCAATGATATAGCCATTCAAGACATTGAAACGTTAGCAGGTAAAAAATCTCTCGAAAAAACTCAAGCCGGTCACTATATAGAGATCAATGGCCGCTGGGTCAAAAAATAACGCGCTTCTCTCATCGCCCTCCTTCAAAACCTTTAGATAAACCTTTGTATTGAAACACAAAGGTTTATCTCTTTTAAAAATCTGTATTCATTCCACTAACGTATCTGTTAGTATTCCCATAATACCTAGTAAAAATACGCTGGAGCGTTTGTATGAAAGTCTTACCGTTAATCTTAAAAATAACCGCCGGTTTTGTGGCCATTATTATCATTGCAATCGCTGTCATTGCCGTCACAGTGGACCCCAATGATTACCGTGATGAAATTACTCAAGTGGTCAAGAAAGAGACTGGACGTGATTTAAAAATCGAAGCCATGAGTCTCTCCTTTTTCCCTCATTTGGGGCTAGAGTTAGAAAACACCTCATTAAGTAATGCAACAGGATTCAGTGAACAGCCCTTTTTAAAGATTGATAAAGTCCAAGTCGGCGCGGCTATATGGCCTTTACTGAGCCAACGATTAGAAATTGACACTCTGACCTTGCATGGCCTAAATTTAAACCTAGAAAAAAATGCCCAAGGCATCAGTAACTGGGATGATTTAATCCAGAAAGACGATGACGTCAAAATCAAAGAAAAATCAGTCGACAGTGCAAACCCTCTTGATAAATTGGCCGCGCTAAACTTTGGCGGAATGGATATTCAAAATGGTCAGATACATTGGAATGATCAGCAAACTCAACAGACTGTGGACCTAAACCTCTCCGAATTATCGACGGGCGCGATTACTTTTGGTGAATTTTTCAACATCGTTTTATCTGCTGAAACCACCGTTGCCAAGCCTGCACTTAAATCACAGTTGCATTTAACCATTGAAGCGAAACTTGAGAAAGATGGCCGTTATTTTTTGCGTAATCTGGCCCTTAAAAGTACGACGCAAGGAGCTGGCATTCCCGTGGAAAAAGCAACCGCAGAGCTCTCTATTCCAACGATTGATTTAGTCATGGCTAAAAACCAACTGTCACTGCCTAACTTAAAACTGACTTATGATGTGATGGGTGGCAAAGAGTTCCCGATGAAGACCATCCAAGGTGAATTAACCGTCAAAGAGTTTAGTGGAGACATAAAAACGCAACAATTTAAAGCACAGCAATTAACCGTAAATACCGATTTAACGGGTGATTTATTACCGGGTGGCAAGACGCAAGTAACCCTAGAAACTCAACCAACTATCGATCTTACCGCGCAAACAGCTAACTTAGATCAGCTGACTTTACGTGCCATGGATATTGTGGCAAAAGGCTCTGTAAAAGCCACACAAATTACGACCGATGCCCTGGTTGATGCAAAACTTGATATTGCACAAACAAATCTAAGAACCGCTTTAAAACAGTTGGAAGTATCTCTTCCCGAGATGGCAGATGCAAAAACCCTAACTCAGTTTGCAGCCACTTTAGGTGTACACTTTAATGCAAAAACGCAAGCAGTGAATGTTCAAAATCTTAAAGTAACCTTAGATGACAGTGTATTAACCGGTAATGGCTCTATCAGTCAGTTTAAGACACCCAATATTCGTTATGATCTAGCCTTAACTAAAATTGATTTAAACCGTTACTTGCCCGTGAAAAAAACCGTTTCAGAACCAGAAACCGTTACGGAGGAGACAGATATTCCTCTACCCACGGAGTTATTGCGCAACTTGACTATCAACGGAACCTTTAAGGCCGGAGCCGTTACCTTTGATAAACTCCAGCCTAAAAACATCGTCTTAACGCTAAAAGGCAGTCAAGGAAAACTCTACGCCAACCCAATTCGTGCCGACATTTTCAAAACGACTATAAATGCACAAGCAGGGTTAGATGTCAGTGGCAAAACGCCTCAATATAGCTTTAAAACTGATGCTGAAAATGTTCCTGTGGGAGAGGTCTTGATGGCCTTTACCGGTAAAGACAAAATCAGCGGGACAGGCGCAGTGAGTGCCAATATCACTACGGCTGGCACACGTGTATCGCATTTCAAACAAAACTTGAACGGTACCGCTGCCGCCAACCTAGAAAATGGTGCCATCAAAGGTTTTAACCTGGCACAATCGATTCGTGAAGCCAAAGCCAAAATGAACGGCACTACCGCACCTGCAGCAAATGGGGATTTGCAAACAGACTTTAGCTCATTGATTGCTCAAGCCAGCATCAAGCAAGGCATTATCACTACCACCAAACTGCTAGCACAAGCGCCTTTCATGCGTATCTCTGGCTCGGGTACAGTTGACTTACCTAAAGAATCCTTAAACTATTTGGTTCAAGCCAAAATTGTCGCTTCAGACAAGGGCCAAGGTGGCGCAGACCTTAAAGAACTTAATGGCTTAACCATTCCAGTCAGACTGAAAGGCGCTTGGGCCACTCCAAGTGTTTCACTTGATTTGGCCTCTTTACTGGAACAAAAAGCCACGGCTGTCATTGAAAAGAAGAAAGATGAAGTGATTAATGAGACAAAAAAGAAAGTTGAGGAGCAGCTTAAAGACACTTTGCTTAAGGGATTTAAGTTCTAAGTTAAAGTCCTGAACCTTTACTTTTAAATATTATGACCTTAACGTCCAGGCCAACCTCAAAATGACCAGGCCTGGTCTAAATTTGTCATCACACTTCACGCCTATTTCATCAATGACGATTAGATAGGCTTTTTTATGGTCTCGATAAAACCTTCTATGAATGACTGAACTACCTTTCTATACGAGAAGAAACCTTTAAAACTAGATATGCGTATTCTTTTAAACGTTAACTTTGTATACTCAAGGAAGCGTTCATTGTGAATACAAGAGATTCAATCCATATGCCCCAATCCACTCGTTTAAAACGTGTAATATCTCTGCCTATGTTGGTACTTTATGGTTTAGGCACAACAATTGGTGCAGGCATTTACGCGCTTGTGGGTGAACTCGCCGGCGTATCAGGTTATCTTGCACCAGCAGCCTTCTTGGTGGCCTCTATATTAGCAGGTATCACGGCCTTATCGTTTGCTGAGCTCTCTAGCCGTTACCCATGGGCGGCCGGTGCCGCGCTTTATACGCGGGAAGGATTGGGTTCTGAACGCTTTTCAACCTTAGTCGGTTTATTGGTGGTTTCAGCGGGCCTAGTCTCTTCGGCCGCCTTAGTGAATGCGTTTGCCGGTTACCTAAACCACTTAATAGCTCCATGGGTTGAATTAGACCGTATGACGATTGTTTTGTTGGCCACTCTTTTTTTGGGTCTATTTGCACTTTGGGGCATTCTGCAATCTATTCTCATTACCACAGCCATGACCCTGCTAGGAATTGCGGGTCTTATCATTATCATTTATGTAGGTCATGGCGCTTTAGCGGACCTTTCTACCGAATGGCCAAAACTGATACCCTCTGCAGACTTTACCAGCTGGGGTTTTGTTTTCGCAGGTACCTTATTGGCATTTTATGCCTTTATCGGGTTCGAGGACATGGTGGATGTTGCCGAAGAGGTCAAAGACGTTAAACGTAACCTTCCGCTCGCAATCCTAATAACATTAGGGTTCACAACAGTACTTTATATGTTGATTATGACCATTGCCGTGCTGTCCATGCCACCAGAAGTTTTTGCTCAAAGCTCTGCACCCATGGCGTTTCTGTATCAATACCATACAGGAGAGGATGCCAAACTTATCAGTATCATAGGGTTATTTGCGATTATTGATGGGGTATTGATCCAGATGATCATGGCTTCAAGGGTACTTTATGGTCTAAGTTCAAGAGGACAACTACCGGCTCTACTGAGCCGTGTGCATCCAAAAACACAGACACCACTTTATGCGACCGGACTAACGATTTGCTCTGTACTCATACTTTCTTTAGTAGGACGACTGGGATCTTTAGCCGAATTAACTTCGATTATCATGTTAATCGTCTTTTCACTGGTCAACCTTTCATTATGGCGTATCAAGCAACGTGTACCGAATAATGAAGGCCATATCAACTTGCCACCCTGGATTTCACTGACGGCTTTTATGCTAAGCTCTACTTTTGTGACGCTAGAGATCTCAAAACTATTTTTAAAATAATCGCTTTTACCATAAATAAAATAATATTTTATACTGGCGACTTTAGCGACAAGGCACGATCTCGTTATTATCGATAATGTCAAAAATTCCACCAACCAATCAACTGGTTATAGAACCCTAATATTTATCAACCGTTTAAGAATTTATAATCAACGCTTTATCCTCACAGAATAAACCTGCCCATTTTTCTCATAAAAAGGCACCCACCCCGTAAAAGAGAGGGGTAGATTCCTCAAACAACAAGCTGCTGTTTATTTAATAGACCCATTGCGTCTTAGTGAGTGACTACGCGAGGCAGTTCTTTAGCTTGTGCCACCCAATCCTCTACTTGCGAAACAGAGGGCAATTTGCGAACCAAATTTTTGGCGTCATTTACTTCAGTCATTTTGGTTTGAAGGTTTTCAGCATTACGTTGTGCAAGTTCAGGAATAGTATCGACACCTGCGCTTTCAAGTAAATCAGCATATTGCGTACTGACCCCTTTAATGCGAGTCAAATCAGCACGATTTACCCAGCTCAATACCAGTTTTTCATTAACACCTGATTTATTTGCAATCTCTTTACGGCCCTTTTTACTGGAACCCGTTTCTAATAAGTTTTCTAAAGAAGTAACACCAGCTTCTTTTAATTTAGTTGCGTAGCGTCCACCAATACCTTCAATTTCAGATAATTTAGTCATTTAGCGTTCCTTTCCTTTCGGTTTTTTACAGTTAAAAACATCACATTTGATCGATTAATCGTTTGTACCTATTTGTTTTGTGAAAGATTAAATTAAAGACTGCCTGATTATTTTCCACCAAAGATGGATCCCATAAGTCCACGCATAATTTTGCGACCTAATTGGCTACCCATAGCACGAGCTGCACTCGTAAATAAAGCTTCTGTTGGACTTTGGCGAGAGGAGCCACGCGTACTTTTAGAGTGACTACGTGCACTCTCACCAGATTGGGCTAATTCTGCTTTACGATGCTCTGCCTGAGCTTTTTCTAATGCGTCGGTTTTAGCTTGTTCAAGTTGTTCATTAGCACGGGCCGCCAAAATTTCGTAAGCTGAGTGGCGATCCAGGACCTCTTTATAACGGTCTTTTAACGGCGAACGGTCAATACGTTGTTGGCGCTCTTCATCACTTAGTGGTCCTATACGTGATTCAGGAGGACAAATGAGGGTTCTCTGGACAGGTTGCGGCCTACCTTTCTCATCCAACACAGAGATAAGTGCCTCTCCTGTGCCAAGATCGGTAATGGTCTCTTGGGTATCAAATGCAGGGTTGGTTGGAAAGGATTCCGCCACACTTTTAATGATTTTACGATCTTTGGGAGTGTAAGCTCTCAGGGCATGTTGAATTTTTAGGCCAAGTTGGCCTAGAATTTCCTCGGGGATATCAAGCGGAGTTTGGGTGATAAAATAAACACCCACACCTTTAGATCGTATTAAACGAACAACCTGTTCGATTTTATCCACCAGTAATTTTGGTGCTTGATCAAATAGCAAATGCGCTTCGTCAAAGAAAAATACCAATTTCGGTTTATCAGGGTTACCTACTTCAGGCAATTGTTCAAACAACTCAGAGAGCAACCACAATAAAAAAGACGAATAAACACGCGGAGATTGCACCATTAATTTTGAAGCATCCAACAAGCTAATTACACCGTTACCCGAGAAATCGACTTGCATCAAATCACTGAGTTTTACCGCTGGCTCGCCAAAAAAATGCTCTGCACCTTGCTCTTCTAAAACGAGCAATTGGCGTTGAATAGCACCGATACTCGAACTGGAAATATTGCCATATTTACCCGTCAATTCTTTCGAGTTCTTGCTCATCCAAGTCAGCATCGCTCGCAAATCTTTTAGGTCTAACAGCAACATACCTTGGTCATCGGCGATTTTAAAACAGCCATACAAAATTCCCGACTGGGTGTCATTTAGGGAGAGTAAGTTAGAAAGCAGAAGTGGCCCCATTTCGGAGATAGTTGCCCGAATAGGGTGGCCTTTTTCACCAAAAATATCCCAGAAAACCACAGGATAAGGACGTTGTTGAAAATGTTTAAGCGGAATTTTTGCTAAACGTTCATCTATTTTGGGGTGTGGATTACCCGCGATACCTAAGCCTGATAAATCACCTTTAATGTCCGCGGCAAACACCGGCACACCTAAACGAGAAAAATTTTCGGCCAACACCTGTAAAGTAACCGTTTTACCTGTCCCAGTGGCCCCTGTAATGAGGCCATGTCGATTGCTCATTTTGCAAAGTTATTCTACTAAGACGCCATCCGCCCCGCCAATCGCAAACTTTTTTAAATCGTCCATGTAACCTCAATGCTTAGCTGTTCCTACTAGAGTCTCTATGTACTTGTACTTACAATACGTGTTACATGTTTGATTTTACTACGAATAAATTTAAAGTTAAAGGATATTTTTCCATTTACATTAAGTGGCTTATTTCAGCGTTAAGGAGTCTTATATTTTTGCTTATAATGACCTTTTAAAGAGAAGTTCCTAGACAATTTTTGACGAATCCCTTTTCGCGATTAAGCAATTACAATTGCTCTTGATGGGTTGTCTCCTAAAATAAGACACGCTTTACGCTAGATTATCCTCTAAAATAATCATCTTCTTTATTTGAGACAGAGTTATGAACTATCAAGTTGCCCTCATTACCGGCGCCTCTAGCGGTATCGGCAAAGCCACTGCCGAAAATCTTGCCAAGCAAGGCATTAAATTGATCCTGCTTGCGCGAAGAGCTGAGCGACTCGAAACCTTGAAAACGACACTTTCTGCACAGACGCAATGTCACATAATCGCCTGCGATATTAATGACCACGCCACATTAGAAAACGAATTAAGCAATCTGCCTGTCATTTTTCAAAATATCGATATTCTGGTGAATAATGCTGGCTTGGCGTTAGGCATGAGTCCGGCACATGAAACGGATTGGATTGATTGGCAAACCATGATTAATACCAACTGTATGTCTTTGGCATTTTTAACGCATCTAATCCTGCCAGGCCTGGTTAAACGTAATCACGGTCACATTATCAATATCGGCTCGATTGCTGGGACTTATCACTACAAAGGTGCCAATGTCTATGGCGCGACGAAAGCATTTGTTGAGCAATTCTCAGGCAATTTACGCAGTGATCTATTAGGTACCGCGATACGAGTAACAAATATTGAACCCGGTATGTTGAATG
Organism: Thiomicrorhabdus arctica DSM 13458; assembly: GCF_000381085.1. Taxonomy (GTDB): domain Bacteria; phylum Pseudomonadota; class Gammaproteobacteria; order Thiomicrospirales; family Thiomicrospiraceae; genus Thiomicrorhabdus; species Thiomicrorhabdus arctica. The sequence continues at coordinate 840,070 of NZ_KB905899.1, forward strand.
AGAGTGAATTTTCTCTGGTACGTTTTAAGGGCAATGAAACGAAAGCAGATCAGGTTTATGCGGACCTAGAGCCGCTTAAATCATCCGATATTGCCGAGAGTGTGAGTTGGATTTTAAACCAACCAGGACATGTCAATATAAATCGAATTGAGATTATGCCCGTGCAGCAAGCTTCTGGCGGACCCATTACGGCCAAAAAGGTTTAATCTTTAGCTGCTTACGTTGTAGCCCGAGGCCACTTCTTCGGGCGAAACGTTCACCTTCGAGCATAATCACCTGCATTTTTTGCCTCATTCAGCACAATTCTTCTTCCTTTTTATCTTCTCCCCTTAGGCCTGAAAAAATAAAAGTAAACTAATTTCTCTAAGCCGTTGTCCTTAAACATTTTTGGCCACTAATTTCAGCAATCTCTGATATGATAATTTACATGATTCGATACTTAAGACTAAAAGTCCATCAGATTGGTCGCGCCACTAAACGCTCAGCGTTTTTAAACCAATACTTCCCAAAACTTAAGGATCCCGTTTATTGGGCGGGTGACAGGCACTCCTTTGCAAAAGCTGGCTTTATCGGCATGTTTTGCATGATGCTGCCTATTCCTTTTCAAATGTTGCTTAGTTCTGCGCTCGCCTATTACCTGCGAGCAAACATCCCACTGGCGACAGCCTTAGCCTGGATTACCAATCCCTTAACCATGTGGCCAATTTGGTATGGTGGATACCTTTTTGGCACTTGGGTTTTAGGCACGCCCGACCTTTTTGCAGCCTCCGCACATATTACTATTGGCTCACAGGTCTGGTTTAATGAAGTCTTTCCGCTGATTTGGAAACCTTTTTTCTTAGGTAATTTTTTATTGGGCAGCCTTTTTGGCTTCGTGACCTATCTTATGATTGGTTCCTTTCGTTGGTCGTACATTCGTAACCTAATGAACACTGTTTTAAGAAGACATTAAGCCTTTTTGCTTTGAGTGTAACAAGGCTTAAAATTCACGAGGTATATATGTTTAACGTAAACCCCAAACCATCAAACATACCTGTCGCGGCACAAGATCTTCTGGAGTTTTGGTTTTCTGCAGACGTTCAGCCTTTATGGTTTCATTCAACACCCAAATTCGACCATGAAATCAAATGTCGATTTGAACATTTATGGCAACAGCTTCAGAAAGATCCGCAATCAGATAGGTTCACCGAATGGTCGCAAACGCCTGAAGGTGTTTTGGCCTTATGTATACTGTTTGACCAACTCCCCTTGAATATGTATCGGGGTGAATCAAGCAGCTTTCAAACCGAATCTCTGGCCATTGACGTCGCTAAACAAGGCATAACGAACGGATTTGACCAACAGATTGCGCATGATAAACTGATGTTTTTCTATATGCCACTGATGCACAGTGAAAAACTAGAGGACCAAAACCAGTCTGTCGCGCTTTTTAGCAAAGCCGGACTTATTCATAATCTCCGGTTCGCTCAACATCATCAGCGTTTGATTAAACGCTTTGGGCGCTTTCCACATCGTAATGCTATTTTAGGTAGAAATAGCACGCAAGATGAAATGGAATACCTTGATTCTAAAGAAGCTTTCAGAGGATAGTCATGTCGAACAAACTTAACGTCCCCCAAAATCTCACCCTTTTTTTGTCCGAGAGTGACATCATTAACTTCAACCACCCACATGTCAAAGCTCTTGCTAACGCTTTAAAAGAAACGAGCACGGGTGAATATGAACTTGTAAAAAACTGTTTTGAATACGTGCGTGATTCTATTCGGCACAGTGGTGATTTTCCAGACAACAGTATCCAAACAGCCGTCTCTGCAAGTGATGTTTTAACATTTAAAACAGGCTGGTGTTACGCGAAAAGTCATCTTTTGGCGGCTTTACTCAGAGCCAATCAGATTCCTATCGGATTTTGTTATCAACGTCTTAGTTGCTCAGAATACCAACCGGATATTTTTTGTTTACATGGATTAAATGCAGTTTATCTGACAGACTTTGGCTGGTATCGTTTAGACCCTCGTGGCAACAAAACAAGTGTTAACGCTCAATTCAAACCGCCTGTTGAGCAACTTGCTTTTGCTTTAGCGGAGGGGGAACAAAACATTCAAGAGATTTATGCCGAACCTATGCCGATCGTTATCAACGCTTTAAAAAGCCATCAAACCTACGATGAAATGGTTCAAAACTTGCCTGATCTAAGTATTGAGTAGCCCGCGAAATACTAATACATAATGCAGATCACTTCGACACATGAATCAACAACAAAAATGGCAATTGACCAGGCCTGGTCAATTGCCATTTTTTGAGTTTTTATCCTTTTTAATACGTTCTCCTACAATTTCTAAGCGTTCATCAACAGAAAATGCATATTAGCGTTTAAGCATTCAAGACCACATGCTAAAATAACCGGTTACTAAGTCCTAAACTTCATTGAATTGCACCCAAACTTTACACCTAAGGTAAAACACCATAATGAGAACTTCCAACCTACTACTCGCCACCACCCGTGAAACCCCTGCTGATGCCGTTGTTATCAGCCATCAATTGATGCTTAGAGCAGGTATTGTTCGCCCACTGGCTGGTGGACTCTACAATTGGTTGCCATTAGGTGTCCGAGTATTAAGAAAAGTGGAAGCCATTATTCGTGAAGAGATGAACCGCGCCAATGCACAAGAAGTCTTGATGCCAGTGGTTCAACCGCTTGAATTATGGGAAGAGTCTGGACGTTTACAAGACTACGGCCCGGAACTACTGCGTTTTGAAGATCGTCACGGTCGTGGTTTTGCCCTTGGTCCAACACATGAAGAGATCATTACCGACTTAGTGCGTAAAGAGATTCGTAGCTATAAGCAATTGCCCGTCACCTTCTATCAAGTTCAAACTAAATTCCGTGATGAGATTCGGCCGCGTTTCGGTGTCATGCGCTCGCGTGAATTCATTATGAAAGATGCTTACTCTTTCCATATGGATCGTGAAAGTCTTGAGAAAACCTATGCCGAAATGTATGAAACTTACAACCGCATCTTTAGCCGAATCGGTCTAGACTTCCGTCCAGTACAAGCTGATACCGGTTCCATCGGCGGCGATGGTTCACATGAGTTCCACGTACTGGCTGATTCAGGTGAAGACGATATCGCCTTCTCAACTCAATCAGACTTTGCCGCCAACGTAGAACTTGCAGAAGCCCTAGCACCGCGTGGTGAACGTGCCGAAGCAACGGAAGTTTTGACCAAAGTAGCGACGCCAAACAAACACAGCATTGAAGAAGTCTGTGATTTTTTACAGATTAAGAAAAAGAAAGCCGTTAAAACCTTATTGGTTAAGGGTGCTACACAAGCTGCACCCGTGGTGGCCTTAGTGCTTCGTGGCGACCATGAACTCAATGAGATCAAAGCACAAAATTTAGAACTCGTCGCCGAACCTTTTGAAATGGCAACCGATGAAGAAATTCTGGCGGCCGCAGGTTGTAAGGCCGGTTCAATCGGTGCTGTTGGCTTAACGATCCCAGTGATTGTCGATCGCACAGCGGCACACATGGCTGACTTTGTCACCGGTGCCAATGAAGATGGCTTCCACTTCACAGGCTGTAACTGGGAAAGAGATGCCACATCGACTTTAGTGGCCGATATTCGTAATGTGATCAAGGGCGATCCTAGCCCATGTGGTCAAGGTAAAATCCAAATCCGTCGTGGCATTGAAGTTGGGCATATCTTCCAACTGGGTAATAAATACTCAACCGCTTTGAACGCCAATGTCCAAAACGAAAGCAGCCGCTCGCAAATTTTAGAGATGGGCTGTTACGGAATTGGGGTAACACGAGTGGTTGCGGCTGCGATTGAGCAAAACTATGATGACAAAGGTATTATCTGGCCAGAAAGCATCGCGCCTTTCCAAGTCAGTATTGTGCCAATGCAAATGCACAAGTCACCACGCGTGGCAGAGGTCGCGGAAGCAATCTATCAAGAACTGATGACAGCGGGTATCGAAGTCCTTTTTGATGACCGTAGCGAACGCCCAGGTGTTATGTTCTCTGATATGGATTTGATTGGTATTCCACACCGCATCGTGATCGGTGAGCGTGGTTTAGATAATGGTATGTTGGAATACAAGTATCGTCGTGATGAAAAATCGCAAGATATCCCGCAAGCGGACTTTATGGCATTTTTATTAGAAAAACTAGGTAAACACTAAACGCTCACCCCACACCTTTACGTCACTTCAAAAAAGAAAACCGATCGACTCCGATTGGTTTTCTACCCATTTCTACTCTACTTCAAGCTTAATCGATACAACACGTAAGTAGGCTCTTACAAGAAACCGTATTTTAGATGGTATAGACGCTTAAATATAACGATATTAAAGCTCATAAACGCTTTAATCCAAAACCAGCATGCCTGCTAAATTGACCCAACTACCAGATAAGGTGTGTGTCCAAACCGACTTCAACCGTGATAGTGAAGAGGTTTATGAATGACTTACAAAAAAAGATCAATATCAGCGTAATTGACATAAGACTGTCTTATGTCGGTATTGAAGAACGACATTCTCAGGAAACGTTAAATGCGTCAAATAATACTCATCATGAACATTTACGGTTGTGACACAGTCTTACAACGGTAGATATCAAAATTCATCTGCCCATCTATTAATGGAGAGCTTGATACAATAGTATTGCCCTGCATTTTGATGGCTTCATTTTGAGCCAATTTGATCAACTCCTTTTTAATCGCCTCATCATCGCGTTGGTAAAAGCCAACCTTAGACAACGTAGTGGTCGAACTGCTGCCTAATTTTTCACAGCGACTCACTTCATCGCTTTGTAAAACGGCTACCCTTTGCGCGCCTTCGATAGGATTGATCCAACTACACGCCGATATCGATATTAGCACAATTCCCAATAAACCTATTTTCAACATACCCATTCCTTTTATTAAATGCTTATTAGCCCGGTAAGGTTTCCCAAATTAAGTACCACTTTATACTGCAAAACCTTCTACAATTAGTCAAGTACAACTCAAAAATTGTAAAAGACCAGCATGACCAGGCCTGGTAACTTATTCAAACACATTAAATTTACGCTTTAGACGAATATAAAGACACATTATGAACCTAATGAAACCTTTTTCAGAATCCACTGAACAGAACAAGCAAGTCATACTTGCCATCATCCAACCACTTTTCTCGAAGCTTAAGCGTGTTTTAGAAATCGCCAGTGGTACAGGCCAACATGCTGTTTACTTTTCACAGGTTATGCCACACTTGGATTGGCAACCTTCGGATTTGGAAAATGCCCTTCCTGGCATACAGAGTTGGGTGAATGAAAGCGGCCTTAAAAATCTGAATCCACCCATTGCACTTGATGTCTCTTCTCCAAATTGGCCTCAACAAACCTTTGATGCCATTTTCAGCGCCAACAGTTTGCATATTATGAGCCAACAGCACGTTAAGGACTTCTTCTCTAATGTGGGCCGGGTATTGGATATAAACGGGCTTATCGCCGTTTATGGTCCCTTTAATGAGCACGGCCAATTTACCAGTGAAAGTAACCAACACTTCGATGCTTGGTTGAAATCTTGCAACCCTGACAGTGGCATCAAAGCGTTTGAGTGGTGTAATGAGCTTGCACAAAAAGCAGGATTCAAATTGATTGAGGATCATCCAATGCCACAAAACAATCGAATTCTAGTCTGGCAGAAAATGGCTTAAACACGATGAACTCAAATCAACTCTGTCTGCATACCATCGGCACCGTCCACAGTCCTTTTAAAGAAAAATTTGGTGTCCCTCGGCAACCTGGCCTGGTCGAAGGCAATATTGGTCGAATTGAATTATTGGCTCCCTGGAATAGAGAAGAGTCTCTGCAAGGCTTAGAAGGTTTTACTCATCTGTGGGTCATCTTTATTTTTCACCGGTCCATAAAACCTGATGCTGTCTGGCGACCAACGGTACGTCCTCCCAGAGAAGGTACAAAACGCCAGGGTGTTTTTGCCACCCGCTCACCTTACCGACCCAATCCGATTGGTCTTTCCGTATTGAAATATCACGATTGGATCAAGGAAAACGGCAAGCTCTATTTGAATGTTTCAGATTTAGATTTGATTGATGGCACACCGGTTATCGACATCAAACCTTACCTTCCTTATGCCGATAATATCTCAAATGCAACAGGAGGTTTTGCACATCAGGCACCAAAGGCAGCCGATGTGGCCGTTATTTTTACTGATAAAGCGTTAGACCAAATAAAACGGCTTAATAAAAAATATCCACAGCTTCAAGTCTTAATTGAAACCACATTAAAGCATAACCCACGTCCTGCATATTTTGGCAGTATTGATAAACGCAAAACGTTTGGCATTAAGCTGTATGAGTTTAATGTCAAATGGCAATTTGAAAACAGTTCCATCACCGTCTTATTACTTGAACCAATACCTTAGGACTTGGCCTTAAAGACCCTCATTAAATACAACAAGGTATGAGCGTTAGACGCGCCCCTCAAAAACCGACACGATGTTATTTACTCCAATAGATAAATAACGGGTTAAATAACATTTTTTCGCGATAAAAATGGCTACTTTGCAGGGGTTTGTTAACGTTTTATGACCATTTTATTAAGCTTTTAATAAAACCTATACCTTCCCAAATAAAATATCAATAAAACAGGTCATATCGGACTGGTATTTAGATATAATCAGCTCATTCATTTTAAACAAGCCTCATAAAACATGCCTAGAAACCAGCTCAATGCGAGTCGCATTCTCTATTTGTCACAAATGACATTCACCTCTGTCCTTGCTCAGATTGTATTTGCTTTATTACTCTCCACGCTTCTTATCCTTTCTGGGATAGAAGAGAACTTAGTATTCACCTGGCTCACGATCGTTTACGTTATTCTAGGCTTTCGCTACTATACCGCAAGACAAACCATCAAACAGGAGCGATTGTCTCTTAAACCTGATGGCGTTTTGACGATGACCCAAATACGCAGCCAGGCGATTATCCTTTTTGCCTTAAGCATCGCTTGGTCACTTTCCTTTATTTTTTTATTCATGGTCGAGATTCCAGAGCATCAGTCAGGTTATCATATGATTGCCGCCATTTTTACAGTGGGTTTAATTGCGGGCGGTGTCACCTCCCTGGGTACGGTTCGTCTTGTTCTATTTTCCTTTGCTATACCTATGACGTTGACCGTGGCCTACTTATTTTTCGCGCAAGGTGACCTATTCCATATCATGTCCGCCACTGCGACGATTGCAGGTATTTCATTTCTGTTGATTTTCAGTACCTTCTTTAGCAAACAATTTGATAAGAGCATCTTACAAACACAAGAAATTAAAGACACTGAATTGGAAATTATTACCCGTTTAGCGAAAGCATCTGAATTTAGAGATGAGGAGACGGGAAATCACATTCTTAGAATGAGTTATAACTGTTACTTGCTGTCAATGGCGTGCGGTTTTGATAAAGAGCGCGCCGAGCTCATGCTGTATGCAAGTTCGTTACATGATGTCGGAAAAATAGGCATTTCTGATACCGTTCTGCTTAAACCCGGCAAGTTCACGGCCGAAGAAAGACTCATTATGAACAAACACCCACTGATTGGGGCGAATATCTTGGGTAACTCTAAATCTGCTCTCATCAAGCTCGCCAGAACCATTGCTTTATACCATCATGAGAAAGTCGATGGCACAGGTTATCCGCATGGTCTAATAGGCGACAAAATTCCTATTGAAGCACGTATTGCGGCCATCTGTGATGTCTATGATGCTTTGACCTCCGTACGCCCCTATAAAGAGGCCTGGACGAATGAACAGGCACTTACATTCATCATTGATAATGCAGGTAGCCATTTTGATGCAGAACTCGTGCAAAATTTTCAAAACATTTACCCGCAAATACTCGAATACGCACAAACCTACTCTGACTGTTAACCTATCTTTCTCGACCAGGCCCGGTCATTATTTCAAACATTAATTTCTAAATTAAAAAACCGCTAAGAAGCGGTTTTTTAAGACATTGGCTGAGACTTAACTTACCAAGACTTATAGCCTAAAAACTTACCATTCATGGTCACGACTACGCGATCACCTGCTGGATTTTCTTCCTTTTCGATGTGCATTGAAAAATCGATTGCACTCATAATGCCGTCTCCAAACTTTTCGTGAATCAACTCCTTCATCGTCGGGCCGTAAACGCCAACGATTTCATATAAGCGATAAATAAGCGGATCGGTTGGCACCGCCTTTTCCCAAGTTTTATGCGGAAACATCTGCAATGCGGTAGAGACATCTGCCTCTAGCCCTAAAAAATCACAAAGTGCTTCAGCAGCTTGTGGATTTAAACTGTTCATACCCAAGCAAGCTGAGGTGGTATAAACCTCGCTTAATCCTGTCGCGGTGGCAATTTCACTCCAGCTCACTTGCTTGTGAGCTTTCGCTAGAATAATAGTTTCTGTCATTTCAATTTTAGTCATCATGTCATTCTCTCCTTAATGGATTACAAGGTATTAAAAGTTTTACCAATTTGGTGGTTTTATTGACTGAATATGCTTAATGTTGTTCACGGCTAAAGCATCATTTATCAAGGTCTCATATTTATTTAACTTACTCCTCTGTTTACTTTATGCGGGACGATTACTTCATTAATAAAAAAATAATTATTAACAGTAAGCCGAACGAAATTCCTTTCCAAAACAACAGTGGATTACGTTCAATTAAAGGCGGTTGTGTTTTATTTAAAAAAGCACTGCTAGGCCGACGTAAATCTTGAATAAATTCAGAAATCTCAGCATAACGTTTCGTCGGCATAGGCTGAACTGCTTTTTTGATGGCATCATCCATCCATGCAGGAATGGATTTATCATCATCCAATACCGTTTGATAACGTAGGTTTCTTTGGGCTGATTTTGTGGTTGCTCTTGCCACGAGAGTTCCGTAAGGCAATTTGCCAGACAACATTTGATAAGTGATGACCCCCAAAGAAAACAGGTCGGATTGCGTTGTGCCCGCTTCCCCTAGAAAATATTCAGGGGCTGTAAATTGTGCGGTGCCTAAGTTATCCTGACGATGAAGAGGGGTATTTATCTCCATTAAACCTGCCACTCGGGCAGCACCAAAATCGATAATTTTGACCGTACCATTTTGGTCAATCATAATGTTATTGGGGCGTAAATCCTGATGTAACATCTCTTGTCGATGAAAAGCTCGTAAGCCTTTTGCCAATTGCTCAACAATTCCACGTACGGTTTCAACACTCGGTGCCGGATGATCAACCATCCATTGCGCCAAGGTTTGGCCGTCAATGTATTCTGTCACGATATATAAATAATTACGTTTTCTGGTCTGTAAGCAAGGCTTTAAGACGTTTTCATGATGAATACGCCTTGCAATCCACTCTTCCATTAAAAATCGCTCTAGATAAGCGGTGTCATCGCGTAAATCAACCGACGGCGTTTTAATAATCACCTGGGTATTGGTTTCGTGGTCTCGAGCCAAATAAACATGACTGCGACTGGAGATATGCACTTCTCGAAGAATTTCATAGCCATCAAATTCCATTCTGGCACTCAGTTTGGCCGCAAATGGCAAGATGGTCAGCCGTTGATGAATTTCATTTTCATCGAAACTTGGCAGCTGCTCTATCTTAACAATTTGTAGCGTTAAATTATCATCGCTACCCTTTTGATAAGCTTCATCCAAAATCAATTCAGCTGCAAGATCCAAATCCTCAAGATTTCCATGAATGGTTTCCAACATAAATTTATCAGTGACAAACTCATAAATACCATCAGTGGTCAGTAAAAAAATATCCCCCTGCTCTAAAGGAAGTTTTTGATAATCTATTTCCAGCTGCTCATTCACCCCCAAGGCACGACTCAGATAGCTTTTTTCTTTCGACACCCACATTCTATGATCTTCTGTGAGTTGTTCTAGCTGATGACCTTGCAAGCGATAGACACGACTGTCTCCTGCATGAAAAATATACGCTGTAGTAGATTTAAAAATTAGGGCACTAAACGTGCAGACATAGCCTTTATCTTTATCGTAACGATACTGACTTTTTCGGGTTTGGTTGTATAACCAGGAGTTGGTGGCGAACAACACACTTTGCGCAGCTCTTTTGACAGACCAAGACTCCGAGGTACAATAATAGTCTTCTAAAAAGCCTTTCACCGCGGTCTCACTGGCAACTTGGCTCACCTGACTGCTACTAATACCATCGGCCAAAGCGACAACAATGCCTTTTGAACTGAGTAAGGGATCTTCAGGAATATAAATCCCATGAAAATCCTGATTCAGTACTTTACGGCCTTTGTCAGATTTCTGTCCAATGGAAACTGTTAATTTATTTGCCATATTAATTCCAATAAAAAAGTCCCTGTACCGAATAGTACAGAGACTCTATTGACCAAACAAAAGCTCTTAAAAACTATGCGTTTTTAGCACGCTCAGCACTCGTTTTAACATGAGTATAGTATAAAGGCAGACCTACAAATAAGAAGCCACCGACTAAGTTCCCTAATGCCGTAGGTAGTTCATTCCAAAGAAGGTAGTCAGATACGGCAAAGTCGCCGCCCATAATCATAGAGAAAGGGAATAAGAACATATTAACGATTGAGTGCTCAAAACCCATGAAGAAGAACAACATGACTGGCATCCACATCGCCACAATCTTACCGGTAGTTGAAGAAGAAACCATCGCACCCACAACTCCCATGGCCACCATCCAGTTACACAGCATGCCGCGGATAAAAACGGTCAACCAACCTTCCAAACCATGTGCTTGATAACCTAACGTCCGGGCTTCACCAATACTTGCCACCTTGGCACCAAGTGCTCCAGGATCAATGCTGTAGCCGTAGGTCAAGACAAACGACATCATAAATGCAACGGTCAATGCGCCCATTAGGTTACCCAAGAACACTAACCCCCAATTACGCAATAACCCTGGAAAGGTCACGCCAGGTCTTTTATCCAAAAGGGCTAAAGGCACCAACATAAACACACCCGTTAACAGGTCAAATTTCATTAAATACAGCATTATGAATCCGACAGGAAAAAGCAGAGCTCCAATTAATGGTGAACCCGTTTTAAAAGCAACAGTGATTGCAAACATGGCAGCGAGTCCTAAAATGGCACCTGCCATAATAGCTCTAATCAAGGTATCTTTCGTGGACATAAAAATCTTAGATTCACCCGAATCCACCATTTTGGTCACAAACTCACTGGGTTCTAAATAGGACATATTGTTTACCTCTCATTTCTATCTATTAATGCATTGAATGTTACTGACGCTCGATTAAGACTTGATGCGACTAAATCTTGCTCATTTATTCTCTATTCATGAATTTAAAGTGTCGCGTTGTGTATAGACGTTTTTTAAAACAAAGGATTCGGTAAAAGCAAACATGTGCCAACATATCTGAAAACTCTGGTTAAAGTCCGTTTTTGAACGCATCACTTTAAACTAATTAAAGAGCATAAAGAAATAAACGCTCCAACAAATTTAAGTTATTAATAATCATAAGGATAGATTTAAACACCCCACTTTCACAGGATCTTTAATGAGAAGTTACGCACCAATAAATGACATTGTCGCACCAAATTCTTTACGTGAATTTACAGGTACAAATAAACTAAGTAACCCTAGTTCACAATGAACAGACATTGGACTACTTACATAGAATGCATCCTATAAACGATGCTTTAACGTCTGCAATGTAATGAGGCATTACTTTGATGCTAGCGAATGAATAAGGTGGATATGGAGATGATAATGGCCAACGTTTAAAAAGACCAACTCACCGTCAAGGAAGCGAAGCTAAACACTTTTTCTGGCTGCCCTTTATAAACATTCCCAATGGCATTGCCACTTACAGTTACTGCAATATCCTTATAAGATAGCCCCACTCCATACTGCAGCATCGGCACCCAGCGATAACGTTCAAAATAAACTTGATCATGGCTCAATACTCTGCCATCTAATAAAGCACTGTAAACCAAATTACTTAAACCAATATTTCCAAAATAAAAATAGCCAAAGCCCTTAGCGCTAGGTTGAACATGATTAATTTTGTTATACATGATTACAGGACGACTATTCACTGTACGGATCATACCTAAACCGGCATAGACCTCAGTAGCAGGACTTCCAAGCTTCACCCATGTTGTCTGATAAAACTGCCAATCATCCACTAAAAACAAATCGGTGTTTACATCCAAGCCAATCTGGATCGTGGCTTGATTCGGTAATTCGTAAAGAGCATCTTCAACAGGGTCATTCCCTATCAACTGATGCAGTTCATTTTGCATCGGCTTTCCAGGGCTATCAGGACCTAACCATCCAAAAACAAACTCGACTCCAATTGACTGCCCTTTTCTTTTATAAAAACGTCGCAAATCAATATGCGTCCAAGTTTCATTTAAGATCGGTGTAATTTTATTGGCTCGATTCAATTTGGTCAGTGTAAAAGCCTCCACAGACACTTCAGCTTGGTCAAATAATAAAGTCATGCCTAAGTCATTGATCAAAGACTGCATAGGAGAGACTAAAAAATTATTAATGCCCAAAAAATCATCAGTGAATTTAAACTTAAAGCCTCCGGTATATCCTCTATCCGTTCCAAAAATAACATCATTATCGACATGTACTGTCAAAACGCTCTCAGCCTGCGCTGGCTGAATCAATGCCAGCAAGGCAAAACTAACCACTCGTGCAGAAAAAAAACCGTATTTTTGCATGACATACCCCATCGAAAGAACCTACCCCATTAACGATCGAAGTCTATCAGCTTAATACAACTCAAACCAATCGTCACAAACATTCTCAAACCAGGCTTGACGAGCCTTTTCAGACACCTGATGGTTTTAACTTCTATATTTGCGTTTACCGCAACAGTGTTTTCTACTAGGACAACTATATCTCGATGGAGAGTGCGTGTTAATATTGACCGAAGTTAGAATACGTACAAGACCGCATTTCCATAAAATCAACCTTAAAAACCGACAACCTTAATTCATGTTAGGAGATATTATGACAAACCCTTATCCGCACCTCTTTTCTCCCCTTAAGCTCGGGGCCATTCAACTGCCTAACCGTATAATCATGGCACCTTTAACGCGTGCTAGAAGCGAAGAGGACCATATCCCGACCGATTTAATGGTCGAATATTATGCTCAACACGCCAGTGGAGGTTTGATCATTGCCGAAGCCACCATGGCGATGGAAGGTTGCAGTGCCTTCTGGAAAGAGCCTGGCATCTATTCAAATGAACAAATTGCAGGTTGGAAAAAAATCACCGATGCCGTACATGCAAAAGGTGGGCGCATTGTTCTACAAATCTGGCATGGAGGGCGTGCCTGTCATCCTGTGCTTAACAACGGCCAAGTACCCGTCTCAGCCAGCGCCATTGCCATTGATGACAAGGTGCATACACCAGAAGGAGAGCTGCCCTACACCGTACCACATGCGTTAACCATAGAAGAAATTCCTGCGATTATCGAAGGTTTTAGACAAGCGGCAATTAATGCCAAAACAGCGGGCTTCGATGGCATAGAAGTCCACGGTGCCAATGGCTATTTATTAGATCAATTTCTACGCGATGGCAGTAACAAACGCACCGACAACTATGGTGGTTCCATTGAGAATCGGGCACGGTTATTATTAAAAGTGCTTGCTGCGGTATCAGAAGTTTGGGGGAGTAATCGAGTCGGCCTACGCTTATCGCCTTTAAATAGCTTTAATAGCATGCTCGACAGCGACCCCGTCGCTTTAACAAAATGGTTGAGTGAAAAGCTGAATGAATTTAATTTAGCTTACCTACACATAATGCGTAGCGACTTTTTTGGTATTCAAAAAGAGGACGTTCTTTCGGTTGCAGAACAATTTTACCAAGGAAATATTATTGGAAATATGGGCTACGATGCTGCAGAAGCTGAAGCCGCGATTGCCAAAGGTGATTTAGAAGCCGTTGCTTTTGGTGTCAGCTATTTGGCAAACCCAGATTTACCTGAACGCCTCAAAGCCGGCGCTGAACTCAACCAACCTAATCCAGATACCTTCTATACAGCGGGTCCAGAAGGTTACACAGACTACCCTTTCATGCAGAATTAAGATTCCAAGATCTTGAGAAAATAGTTAATAAAAAAACCCGCATAAAGCGGGTTTTTTACTGGATTAGATTTTTAGTGGTTAAAACTTACCAGGCCTGGTCATCTTGTTTTTAATTAAAAATTAACATGCCAGACAACCTTCACAACCAAATATTGATGGTTAATTTTCTCGTGAGTAACTATTGAGTTAGGCTCTCTTTACAAGACTAATTACAAACAACAAAATAATAGCGCCAACCGTCGCGGTAATAATGGAACCGAGTAAACCACCGGCGACCAAGCCTAGAAAATTAAATACGGACCCTCCCACGATAGCACCCACGATACCTATCAAAATATTACCAAGCAGACCAAAACCACCTCCTTTCATAATATTACCTGCTAACCATCCCGCTATCGCGCCAATGGCCAAAAATATTATTAAGCTATTTATATCCATAATGCCTTCCTTTATCTATTGAGTGTAAAAAAATCGGTCAACCGCCAAAACGGACGACACGACTCATGAAAAACGTCACTATCTTACTGATTGAGTCGGCGATTTGGTTATATGTGAATCACCCTTATCCAGTCTTTAAAAACTCATAAGTGAAAACACCTGCCTCACTAATGAAACTATTCAATGCTCATGCTGCATTCTTGCCTTCACATTGACAGGTAAGATTTAGCAATGGTCCTAATAGACAAAAAAAAGGACCCAACTGGGTCCTTTTTTTGTCATTGTGCTTTCACACGGTAACACATACTTTATGGAGTTGTAACTACAGTAGTCGTACCAAGTCTAACTTCTGTCTGTGCAAGTAATCGGCCGTCTATGGTAGAACCGGAGATCATTTCAATATCGGTTTTAGCCAATATATTGCCCTTAAATGCTGCAGCTGAATTAAGAGTTACTGTACTAGAAGCTTGCCAGAAGACATTTTTGGCCACAGCACCGCCCGTAAGAAAAATAGACTTACTTGCTGCGAGATCTAGCGTACCGCTCACCTGGAAAATCCAGACATCATTCGCGCCGCCATCAAGCGTAATGTCGCCTGTTAAGTTTACGTTGGTTCCCCATGTGTAAACACCAGGGACAAGTGTTTGAGCAGTCACCGTTCCAGCGCCAATATTCAAGTTTGAACCCACGCCTGCAGGAGCTGCAGCAGCTTCGGTGTATGCAGTACCCACGTCACCTATTGCAATGGCGGAAGCGTTCTTGTCAGTCGAAACACACGTATTAACAGGTTCAGCGTTGTCTGTAAACATTTCAGACCCAGCCGACAGTTCAGTACAGGCTACTGTAATAGACGCGCCAGTGATTGGGCTAGTACCAATATTACCAGTGATTGTAGTGGATCCAGCAGAGGTAATACCTGCGGCTGTCATGATCGCAAAATTAGCAGCCGTCCTAAGATTGACTGGTGCCGGTCCTTTAGCAACGGTACTACCGGTCGTAAATGTCCAGACCTTAGCCGCCGCCAAAGCATTTGCAGGCTTCGCGATGTCTGTAATACCCGTTGTTAATGTAGCCGTATAGGTCGTATTGATAACCAAATTATCAGTTGGAGTAAAGCTTGCTACCCTATTGCTATAGCTAACTACGCCTGAAACTGACGTACCACCAGCACTTAATGTGAAGGTCGAATCATTAACGGTAGCAGGGTGAACTGCTTCACTAAAAGTAGCACTGATTCGAGGGTTTATAACAACATCTGCCGCCACATCAAGAGGGTTAGTAGAGACTACAGTAGGCGCGATTGCATCAGCTGCCGTGCCACTAGTAAAACTCCAGACATAGGCTGCTGCAAGCGCCTGACCTGTGGCACTTTTTACTGCCGTTGAAAGTGTAGCCGTATGAAGTCTGCTAGCCGTGAAAGGTCTATCAGCCGTAAAAGTAGCCGTTTTAGATGCTGCATCATATGACACAGTACCCGTTAATGCTGACTCGTTTAAGCCAACAACAGTGAAACTACTGGTGGTAATAGTGGTGTCATCCATTGCTTCACTGAAAGTAACAACCACTTTGCTGTTAAGCGCCACATCTGTAACAGTATTTATTGGTGCTGTTTCGACCACTGTTGGAGCTGTGCCCGTGGTTGTACCCGTGGTTGTACCACTACTGCTATTACATCCTGTAATAAGAGAGGTCAGCACAAGTCCGGCTAGCAACAAACTTCGGCCAGTGTATTTTTTAATCATATTCATTATTTTTCTCCGGGGAGTTTTTAATACCGTGGGTGATAAGTAGCCATGATATTAATTGGCAAAAAACATATTCTTGCCTAAGGGGGGTTCTCTTTTATCCGCACCGCAGCACACTGTCCAATTACCTTGTATTGAAAGTTTTGCTGCGTTAAGGGGATTTTTTCGAGACTGTTCCGTCTAGTACTAAGGCCTCAGACGGAAGGAGGAGAGAACCCTACTATATACTTTAAATAGACCAATAGCTAAGTTAATCGGTCATTAAATAGGGTATTTCGTCACTAATTACATGGAAATGCGTATAAACACTAAGGAAAGGCTCGTGGTTTTGAGTAGCTATTGATCCATCACTCTATTTAATTTTCAGTCATACTTTTTGCAAGGCTCAATTTTTGCGCTACATTCTTTCTGTCAAAATCACACTACTAAGGGTAGTTATTCATTTGACTAGACAAAAAAAAGGACCCGATTGGGTCCTTTTTTTTGTCACGGTGCTTTCACACGGTATAACGCATACCTTATGGCTGCGTAACCGTATTACTTTGCAAGGTAACCGCAGTCTGCGATAACAGTCTGCCATTCACCGTTGCACCTGTTTTAACAGCAATCGCTTTTACAGCCAGCACAACACCTTTGAAATCTGCGTTGGTATCAATAGCAAGACCCGCTCCACCACCGATCTGCCAGAAGACATTCTTGGCTAGAGCCCCACCGGTCAATGTGACATGAGTGGCACTTGCCTGGATAACGTCCCCTGCGATCTGAAAGATCCAGACATCATTTGGACCCCCATCGAGAGTAACATCCGTGTTGATCAGGACACTCGTACCCCACTTATAAAGGCCAGGAACCAGTGTTTTACCACTAACATCACCGGCATACAACTCAGTAAAATCAGGTGTTGTTCTGCCTGCCGCATCGGTATAGGCGATTCCCATATCGAGCACCGCATTGGCGACTAACGTATTGTCAGGTGCCGTACCCTTAAAGCAGGTAACTGTACCACTGCCAGTATAGGCCGCATCCGCACCATAAATAAAACCAGTCATTTCTGAACAGGTCACATTATCCATTGCCGCAGCGGTAATTGGGCTAGCACCAATATTGCCAGTAATAGCGGATATAGGAACGTTTGTGATACCGGTTTTGGTCAAAATAACAAAGTCTCCCGCCGTGCTAAGATTAACCGGGGCCGGACCTTTAGCAATGACGGTGCCGGTCTTGAACGTCCACACTTTAGCCGTTGCTAGTGCATTTCCAGGATGCGTAATATCTTTAATGCCTGTTGTTAGCGTAGCAACATAGTCAGTGGAAATCTTTAGATCGCCATCAGGGTTAAAGGTCGCCACCTTGTTGTTATAGCTTACAGTACCTGAAACGGGTGTTCCGGCATCGGTTACCGTAAAGGTCGATGTATTAACAGTAACAGGATTAAGCGCTTCACTAAAAACAGCCGTCACGCTGCGATTAAGTAAAAAATCCACTGACAAGTCAACAGGGTCAGTAGAACTTACCGTAGGCGCAGTCGTATCGGTCACACTACCACTAGTGAAACTCCAGACATAGGGCGCTGCCAGAGGAATGCCTGTTGCTCTTTTTACCGCAATCGTCAGTGTGGCTGTGTGGAGAGTGAGGGATGTAAAATCGGCAGAGGGAGTAAAAGTAGCCGTATTAGATACGGCGTCATACGACACGGCACCGCTTAGTTTTAAACTTGTATTTTCATCAATTACGCTAAAGCTGTCGGTCGTAATTGTGGTGGCATCCATCGCTTCACTGAAGCTGACAATCACATTGCTGTTAAGTGCCACACCTGTAGCAAGGTCGACCGGTGTCGTTTCGATCACTGTCGGAACGCTAGTTGTAGTTGTAGTAGTGGTGGTACTTGTTCCACTACCACTACTACATCCTGCGATAAGTGTCGTTAACATAAGGCCGGCTAGCCACAAACTTCGGCCAGTGTATTTTTTAATCATATTCATTATTTTTCTCCGTGGAGTGTTTAATATCGTGGGGTTATAAAATAGCCATGATATTGATGGGCAAAAAACATATTCTTGCCTAAGGGGGGTTCTCTTTTATCCGCACCGCAGCACACTGTCCAATTACCTTGTATTGAAAGTTTTGCTGCGTTAAAGGGATTTTTTCGAGACTGTTCCGTCTAGTACTAAGGCCTCAGACGGAAGGAGGAGAGAACCCTACTATATACTTTAAATAGACCAATAGCTAAGTTAATTTATATATTTCCTTGTAAATATCCAGGTTAATTCATCATTTGCCTAGCTTAGGTATAAATAGAGGAGTTAATAAACCAAGAGATTACTTTTCAAGACAAGTTTGATGACATAGTTTGGCATGAACTCCCTAGAGGCTTTATCTTGTGAGAGGTATTGAAAAGAGAAGATTAAACTCAAATATCCTCATCCATGCCTCCCTACACACTAGGTATAAAATGTCATATCGTCTATTTTATGCGCATAACGAAGGCTCCATGTTTTTGAAAACGAGTCATCATCATTGTGACTTTATATGAGAAATAGCTGTCTTATAATAAGTAGTATAAAAACTATTCTTTCTGAGTTAACATGAGATAACTCTTTGTTTAAACACTTAAAATGGCAGGATACGTTAATGACTAGAAAATTTGATATTGAAATCATAGACTATAAAAAAATTTCTAGCATTCAAAATGCTTGGAACACTCAAGACTACACAGCCATTTTAGAACTCATGGAGAATGACGATGTTGCAGGGATGTCAGATTCCGATATAAAAGAGATGTGTTTGATGGCTCTTAACGATCTAGAAGCCGAAGAAGCTGCAACGATCGTTTTAACGTATCTGTTGGACGGTGCGGTAACAGCTGGCAAAATTAGCCAAATGGCACATCAAATGCCTGATGATAAACTATGGGAAGAGTTTGCAGACCCACTCTTTCATGAAAGATTGTTTAATGCATATGAGTTATTACGAGAGGCTTTTAATGGCGTTTTTGCCAAACCAACCGGAGTCATCATGCGACTCACGATCAAAGCTGAGAATGAACTTGCACAGCAACAGTTTAAAAAATCGCCTAAAGTGAGCCTTGTTCGCATTCTCTCTAAAGGACTCGATGACTCATCCCTGTTAAACCGTTTGTATGAAGAGCAAATTGCGGGAGAGCATTTTGAAGAAGCCGAAGGCATTATCTGGAAGATGACCCCACTCACCAACAGCGGGCTACAAACTGAATATGAAATCACCAGTTCTCAACTTTGGTTAGAAGACCTTGAAGGTATCTCACCTTTTAAAGCCTCTATCCCTGCGGATGCACTGGAAGAGTAACCGACGTAAGCTAATAACGACAGCACTTTAATGAAGTATCCTCTCGGATTATTTATTTAGAGTCGTCACACATCCCCTTGATAAATAACAGTAAGCGATATTTAAAGTTCGTTCAGACACAAAAAAACCCACTTAACAATACAGCTAAGCGGGTTTTATAATCCATTCAAATAAAAGCATTCAAATAAAGGAAAGAGCTCCCTTTATGGATGACTCATTTATAGATTACTGAATCTTAGAAAGTAAGTCAGGATTGGTCACTAAGTTTCTAACGCCATGTGCATGATCTTCATTAAAGACATTACCTTTACACCATTGTGCAACCGATTTGATATTCACTTTTTCTACTTGAGGACGAACGCTCCATGTAACTTGGAATGGAGAACCCGCTTCATTGTAACCCGGTCCAGTCGTAGAGCCCGCATACTCAACAGGTGTTCCTGTATTGCTTGGGATATTCAACGCTTGGTAAACGCCCTTTTTCATACCGTATTGGGTTAAGTTATTAAAATCTAAAGCCGCCTGATCATTAACCAAAACATAGACTTGTGTTTCTACGCGCAATTGAGGATTCTTAATAGAATCGCTTAAACAAGCTCCTAACGTTGGGCCTGGAGTGACATTTGCTGTTGAGTAAACATAATGCACTTCGATCGTGTCACCTGAAGACAAAACACTATGTTCACTCGGACAAATTTTAGATTTAGTTGGCATCTTTTCAGACGATGTTAGCTTACCGCTATATTTATAACCACTCTGATCACCATGACCATTACCATTGCCTGCAAAAGTAGTGAACTCGCCACCTTTATGCTCCGCATTTTTATGAAAGTGAATATTACACAGATTCATATTCGAAGAAGCAGGAGACGAATTAAATATAATCGAATTTGCCCCCATTTTGGCATCAATATCACGGGGTGATTGTGGCCCGAATCCTTTCCCTGTTGTATTTGCTGCTAAAGCGGCGCGCTGTTGAGAGACGACCTCATCGGCAACCGGACTATGATGGCTTTCATCGTGAAGACCGGTTGTGGCACAAGCTTGTAAAAGGACGGTTGATGCTAATACTGTAATAATTCTCTTATTCAATTTTCGACTCCTAGTCATTTTTAACGACGTTTAAAAAGTAAATAATGACTCTGGTTAAGATATTTGCAAATAACCGAGTATCCAACCTATCTAAAAAGTATGGACCCGTTATAAGATCAAAATTCACGAAGGAAAATTATACTCAAGAATGGTTATTAACAAACCATTAGATGGATAAAAATCACTTTTTTTGAATGAAAAGTGTATGTTTTTTATACTCAATACAGGCTTTTACGTAACTTACTTCCAGTCGAGCCAACTAGGCCTGTTCATAATCATTTAGCGGTACATTTATCCCATTTGTGTCTCGCCCTTTTCAATAAGCGACCGACCATTTTGCTCCCACTGAATCCGCTAAGAGATCACATCTCGGTAAGTTTATTTCAAAGGCAACACAACGCTCACTTCCCTGCCACCATACTCATGCACAGAATCAAATGCACGCACAGTCACCGATTTGATGTTTTTTGGAATAACCACATCCGCAAGAGTACGTGTAAAAGGCTGTTCATTCACATGTGGGTGATACAGAGTTCGAGTGGCTAACACCTTGCCGTGGCTGTCTAAGATCTCCCATTTATTGGCATAATGTTTCCATCCACTGTCTTGATGAAGGACCGTCACATTAAAATCATAAAGGGTATCCCCTGTTTTCTCCACGGCCACCTCTGTAACGTCAGCTTCACCTGCCAAACAAACTGTTCCAAACATGCACAAAAAACTTATACCTAAAACTTTATTCATCGCGTTATGAAAAATGTCCCAATTTGCTTGGACCTTAAAGAGTGGTTGAAAAAACATGCTTTTTCCCTATCTGTTTTAAAGCCGTTATTTGAGAGAGTGTCTCATTCTGGCGACTCTAGTTATGGGTTAAGAACCGTTTATTAAGCGATAGTTTTCTTTTAAACTGAGATAAAGCTGATCGCCAGAGAAGTCGGTCATGGTTGCGATGATTTCAAACATGACAATATTATCCTCTTTGCCATTCCACTCTTTAATATACGTGCCCTCTTTATAACCATGATCTTGTCTAAACTTATTTAGGACGTTTTTGGCCATATAGATTTGATACATCTGTTCAAAACTTAACTCCGCAACTTGGCATGCATTGACAAAACTCTTTGCTAAACGCGTAAGGTATCCTTCCGAAACCTCACCTGACTCTAACGCTATTCTCATCAGTGTTTCATGCACCAATACCTGCTTGATGATCGGCATGTCACAGTGAACAATCGATACTTGCTCACTGTTTGAGATAAATGCCTCGTCTAACAGGATAGCGGCTTTTGAAATCTCAAGCGTCTCTAACGTCAAACTTAACAGAAAATGCCAAATATCCACCAACTCAATCCGTACATTTTCCATATCCGTGGTGGCGGTAATATTTTTCCAGTGTTTCCACGGATAACTATCTATCAATTCTGCTGCTTCCATATAAATACAACGCTTCCAATCAATCACTTTACCCAATTGGGTCAGACCTGAACGCCACTCGGCTCCATTCGTCATCTTATTTAAAGCGCTTTGCATGTGGAGCATTTCGTGGATGGCATGGATTGATGATTGGTTTTGCATGAAATTTCTCGTTAGCGGTAGGGTTGGAACTGTTGGTTTAATGTAAATAGAATAGAAGATGGTCACTTAAGAAAGCGTTCTGTTGAGGTTTATAGCTTGGGGATGACGGCCATTCAATGAATCTATCCATTGATTTCAAGTTTAAAACCAGAGACAACCTCTTATTTTATCTCAGTTTTTATTGACGACAATACAAAAATGACCATTTCTATTTCGTTGAGAACCTGCTGGCCTCCCTTTCATGAGCGGCATCTTCAAGTTGCTTACGGTTAACCCAATCCGTCAAACGGCTTCGATCCGCTTCCACAATACTTTCAAATTCTAGCGCGAGGGAACACCCTTGAGACCCAAATTTAGGCGGTAATATTTTAACGATTTTACAACGAGTCACAATAGGCTTTATGTCTGGACTCGGCTGAATAAACACATCTACTTTATCATTTTCATTCGGAGCTTCATTCACATCAAAGGCCATGCCACCCGCACTGATATTCACCATCGTGACCGGCGCATCATTTGACTTAGGCATGGAATCAATTGCATAAGTAACACGTTTATTAATGACCGATAATGCCTTCGCCATTAGGCTACTTTTTTCACCAATGAGTGCAATGATTTCATTCGCTTCATCTTCTAATGATTTAAGCGTCTTTATCGCACTGTTTTGAATAAAACGGGCGTCAGAACTTTCTGATGCAGGCGTTTCTTCAGCTTCCTGCGCAGGGATAATCTGATAACAAAAAGGAATTTTCACATTGATGCGAAAAAAATTTCTATTTTCTTGGGCCACAATAAAATCTCAATTATTTTAACAATTTACAAACTTAATGAGACCTTCGGCTCAACACACTCAATTCCAAATATCCACCCTCACGATTGCTGGTTCATTTTAGTGCAATCCAATGTGACTGTTGTGGACAAATACAGATATTTATTAATGTTATTCGGCCAGAAAGGCCCTCTTTTCCTGCGAGTGATGCCATGCTGAAGTCACTTTATTTCGTCCATTACGCTTACTTTCAAACAGCATATGATCAGCCTCTTTCAGCAGACTATCCGCAATGCAACCATCGACGGGTATTTGAGCACTCACCCCTAAACTC
This sequence comes from Thiomicrorhabdus arctica DSM 13458, assembly GCF_000381085.1. Taxonomy (GTDB): domain Bacteria; phylum Pseudomonadota; class Gammaproteobacteria; order Thiomicrospirales; family Thiomicrospiraceae; genus Thiomicrorhabdus; species Thiomicrorhabdus arctica. The sequence continues at coordinate 863,450 of NZ_KB905899.1, forward strand.
AGTGTAATGCCTTGCTGACTTCCAGCAATGTCTATTGGGTCATTCATAATACTGTGGCGAATTGTGTCTGCAATCAATACTCCTTCATCTAAGGTTGTATTATGAAGTAAAACGGTGAACTCTTCACCACCATACCTAAACAAAACATCACTAGGTCTAAGCTGCTGTTGGAGATTATCTGCTACTCTAACTAATACAGTATCTCCAATCTGATGACCAAAAGTGTCATTAAAATCCTTAAACAAATCAATGTCGCACATAATTAAACAAATCGTTTGCTGGTTCATTTTGTGATCGGCCCAAGCGCGGTTCAAAGCTTCATCAAATGAACGTCGGTTTAACACATTGGTTAAAAAATCAGTCCGAGAAGATTCTGCTAATTTTTGATTAGCGGTTTGCATGTTCGTGATTAAAAATTCATTTTTTAATGTCTGAATAATACTTTTCTTATGTGTTCGATGAAGTCGACTCGCCTGCCCATACAACATTCCACCAAAGACCATGATAATCAGGCTAATAATAATGGATTCTAAACTCCATTGCGTTAAATGATAGGCAAATTGACTGCCCAGATAAGGCACTACGGATAAAAAAAAAGCCGGCATAAAAAAAGCCGAATACATGGCTGCACTTGCGGCTAAAGCCATGACCATCAAACTTAACGATAACGATTCAAGGGGTAACGTCTTAAAGTCCAAAAAAACGACAGTAGAGGCCCATAAAGCTCCACTCATTAAAGAGGTCCCAAGTGCCATATTCCGCATCCATAAATGTTCTCTGGATTCTTTAGTGGCATTCAACCAAGTTTTGATAAATAAAAACCGAACAAGCATATTTGTCAACAAAATGGCCAACCAACTGAAAAGCAAGATTGAATCGACTTTACTGAATAGAATGATCGAGACTAACAGGCCAAATACGGTATGAATAAAGACGGTTCCATAGGCATTTGAATACAATTTGTGAGTGAGCAATAAGTCGATTTTTTTATCTGAGTACTTAAATTCTGATATATCCTGTACATTCACTGGACGGGTTCTCCACTATCACAAAAGAATAAGTCTAATACAGTAATCCAGAACAGCACCAACTGCCAACCTTTGTTTAAAAATTAATATAATTACGCATAGAATCCGTCAAAATATAAGTCATACTACGCAATTATTTAACCGTTTTAATCAAGAAGACCAAACCTGGCTGTTTAGAGATGTCTTTATTACACTTTGACTTCCATTATTATGGAATAAAAAGGGCAAGCATTCCCGTTTGGTACTTATTTTTTTTTAAACAAAAATGCACCATACCTTACTTTACAAGCGCTGCATGAGCTGCATGAGCTACACCTTTAAAACTAGGGTCATTAATAAAAACTAACATAACGATTTGTAAATACTATTGGTAAATTACGAATAAATTACTTATAACTAAAGTTGGTAATTAACTGTTTAATGATCAAAGGATATAATGACATGTCTGAAAGTAAATGTCCGTTTCATCACGTTGCACATGAAAGTACCACTAATAGAGACTGGTGGCCAAACAAGCTACCCCTCAACATTCTTCGCCAACACGCTTCTAAATCCAACCCAATGGGCAGTGATTTCGACTATGCCGAAGCGTTCAAATCACTTGATTTGCAAGCCATAAAACAAGATCTTAATCATCTTATGACGGACTCTCAAGACTGGTGGCCTGCCGATTACGGTCACTACGGCCCCTTCTTTATTAGGATGGCTTGGCATAGCGCGGGTACCTATCGAATGGGTGATGGTCGCGGAGGAGCGGGCAGTGGTAACCAACGTTTTGCACCACTCAATAGCTGGCCAGACAACGTTAATCTAGACAAGGCCCGCAGACTCCTTTGGCCTATTAAACAGAAATATGGCCATAAAATTTCATGGGCTGACCTGATGGTACTCACAGGGAACGTCGCTCTTGAATCCATGGGGTTTAAAACCTTTGGTTACGGAGGTGGTCGCGTTGATATTTGGGAACCCGAAGAGGATGTTTATTGGGGCAGTGAAAAGACCTGGTTGGACGACAAACGCTACACGGGTGAGCGAGAACTCGAAGACCCATTAGCTGCGGTACAGATGGGGTTAATTTACGTCAATCCAGAAGGTCCGAATGGCCAACCAGACCCAATTGGATCAGGACAAGACGTACGCGAAACTTTTGCACGAATGGCTATGAACGATGAAGAAACCGTAGCCCTCACCTGTGGCGGTCATACTTTTGGGAAATGTCATGGTGCTGGCGATGCTGCACTGGTTGGTCCAGAACCCGAAGCGGCAAGCATCGCGCAACAAGGCTTCGGCTGGAAAAGTAGTTACGCAAGTGGTAAAGGGGGGGACACCATCAGCAGTGGCATCGAAGGCGCATGGACACCGACGCCCACAAAATGGGACAACAGTTACCTAGATATGCTGTTCGGCAACGAATGGGAGTTGAGCAAAAGCCCGGCTGGCGCGTGGCAATGGACTCCGACTGAAACAACAGCCACCAACCAAGCACCTGCTGCAGACGACCTCTCTAAACGAGTGCCTATTATTATGACCACCGCGGATATGTCAATGCGAATGGACCCCGTTTACGCTCCGATTGCCAAACGTTTCCATCAAAATCCAGCCGAGTTTGCCGACGCCTTTGCTCGTGCCTGGTTCAAACTCACCCACAGAGATATGGGGCCGATTACTCGCTATTTGGGTGAAGAAGTGCCGAACGAGGAACTTATCTGGCAAGACCCGATTCCGGACGTGAATCATCCCCTTATGAATAATGGGCATATAGCCGCACTCAAATCCACTTTGCGCCATTCAGGCTTATCCACATCCGAAATGGTGTCGACCGCTTGGGCATCCGCGTCCACCTTCCGTGGTTCGGATTTACGTGGTGGCGCCAATGGCGCACGCATTTGTCTAGCTCCGCAAAACAACTGGGAGGTCAATGAACCCACACAACTGACCAAGGTACTGAATACCCTTAAAGGAATTCAAAACGACTTCCAACGAGGCGGAAATCAAGTATCCATGGCGGACTTAATTGTACTCGCTGGCTGTGCCGCCATAGAACAAGCGGCCCAAGAAGCTGGCCTTAAAGTAACTGTACCCTTTACCCCTGGTCGTATGGACGCTTCTCAAGAACAAACAGATATTGAAGCGTTTGATGCACTGGAGCCCATGGCCGATGGCTTCCGCAATTACCAAAAAATGCATTACACCATTTCGGCCGAAGAGCTGCTTGTAGACAAAGCGCAACTGTTGACGCTTACCGTTCCTGAAATGACGGTATTGATCGGTGGCATGCGCGTCATGAATACCAATGTGAAACAGAGTCAACACGGCGTGTTCACGAACCAACCCGGTGCCTTAACCAATGATTTTTTTGTTAATTTATTGGATATGAACACTGAATGGAAAGCGACTTCCGAGGAAGAAATAACTTTTGAAGGGCGTGACCGAAAGACTGGTAACCTAAAATGGACAGCGACTCGAGTTGACCTCATCTTCGGTTCAAATTCAGAACTGCGTGCCTTATCAGAAGTCTATGGCAGTGCAGACGCGCAAGCCAAATTTGTGAAAGATTTTATTGCTGCCTGGCATAAAGTTATGCACCTAGATCGTTTTGATCTATAGCTTAATGCACCTCAATTCTTAAACAATCAACAAAAAGGACCGAGTTTTCACAAGCGGTCCTTTTATTATTCTCTATTGTTTAACCCCACATCCCATAAAAAACAGTCCTCTTCTTTTTACGATTTCAGAACATCCCAAAACACCTCAGTACGCACTGACGTTGTCACGATATCTGCAAGCGTAAATTGCCCCAAATGGTTCAAGAAGGCTAACTGTGCACCTTGAAGAACACTCTTTAATTGGCAACTTTTGTTAATTAAGCAGACGGGTTCATCACAATTGACTGGATTTAACGTGTGCTCCATAAGCTCTACAATTTTACGTAGATTAATCTCATGCATCGGTTGCGCTAATATAATTCCCCCACTTTGACCCCGTACCGATTTAATGATCCCATGGGCCACCAATTTTTGCACAATTTTCATAATGTGACTACGCGACATAGTGAATGTTTCTGCTATCGTTTGTATATGAGACAACTCACCGGTTTTTTGTGATCCAAGATAGATCAATACACGAAATGCAAAATCGGTATGTTTAGTTAACTGCATGTCCCCTCCTAATATAGGGACTTATTATATTTGACATTCGTACAAATATGCAAATAATATGAATCATTAAACATTCATTTTACATGCATGTTATAATTCTCCACAAAACTATTACCCTAAAAGGAACTTGTCTATTATGTTAAGTGAACACGTTATTAAAACCGTTAAAGAAACCGCACCTGTCCTTGCAGAGCATGGCGAAGCCATCACTACTTTGTTCTACCAAAAACTGTTTGCCAACCATCCTGAATTACAAAACACGTTTAATATGGCCAACCAAGCCAAAGGTGAGCAATCAAAGGCACTGGCAACCTCAGTCTTTATGTATGCGAGTCACATTGATCAGTTGGAAGCGCTTGGACCAATGGTCAGTCGCATTGCTAATAAGCATGCTAGTTTACAAATTCAACCAGAGCACTACCCTATTGTCGGTAAATATTTACTTGAAGCTGTTCAAGACCACCTGTCTCTCCCAGCAGACCACACGATCATTAAAGCGTGGGAAGAAGCTTATGGGTTTTTAGCGAACATATTTGTGACGACCGAAGAAAAAATTTACACCGATAATGAGCAAAAACCAGGTGGCTGGCGTGGGTTTAAGGAGTTTGTCATTACAGACATTCAAACAGAAGCTCAAGGTGTTCGTTCGTTTTACCTGTTTCCCAAAGATAATCAAAGCTTACCTATGTTTCAGGCTGGACAATACATTGGTGTTAAGGTTAAGCCTAACGAAACAGACTACGAAGAAATTCGTCAATATTCACTCTCTAATGCACCAGGTGACAACTACTTCCGTATTACGATTAAATCAGAAGCGTTAAATAAAGACCTACCAGGGGTTGTTTCAAACTACCTGCATAAAGCACAAATTGGCAACTCTCTTTGGATACAGCCGCCTACTGGAGACTTTGTCTTAAAAGACAATGATTTAGATAAAGTATTTATTGCAGGTGGCGTGGGCATCACCCCCGTTTTAAGCATGCTCTTAGATCAATTAAAACAAACGCCTGCTAATAAACTGACCTTTATTCAATGCAGTAAAGATAAGTCAAACCAAATTATGGCTGAAAGTCTAACGGCCTTACAAAAAGAACACGGCTTTAACTATTATGTGGCATACCAAACAGATGAAGGCGCAGATCATAAGGGATATTTGGACAAAAATGTCATGCAAAAATGGCTACCGGCCTCTGCCGATATTTATTTTTGTGGTCCTAAAAACTTTATGAGTGCAGTTAATACATTATGTGGTGAATTAGGCCATTCAGAGAATCATTTACACTACGAAGTATTTGGTCCAACCATTTCATTAAATGATCCGCAGTAAAAGCCAAAAAAAGTCCACTCTATGTGGGCTTTTCACTCTTCTCTCATCCGCTAGCTCTAGTCTAGTTAGATCCACTTAATTCGATGTTTATTCAAGAGATTGATGATGGCTTAAGTCATTAACCTACAACTAAATACGGATACTTTATCGACACCACTTACGTTATAATTCCAAAAAAATAAGCAAAGTCAATTATGCATAAAGATAAACATGTAGATGGTAAAAAACTCATTAGTGAGCTCGAATCATTGCTCGATGAAATTCATCGCTATTCCGATACCATTAACCAATATGTTATTACCTCCACTTCTGACCTACAAGGCAACATCACAAGTGTCAGTCAAGCCTTCTGTAAAATTTCTGGTTATGAAGAACACGAACTCATTGGCCAAAACCACAGCCTGCTACGTCATCCAGACATGCCATCAGAACTCTATCAAGACCTTTGGAAAACAATTCAATCTGGGGAAACTTGGGAAGGCGAAGTTAAAAATAAAAAGAAAAATGGTGATGCTTACTGGGTGAATGTTCACATAGATCCCATTATAGATGAGAGTGACGAAATTACAGGCTATCTAGCCGTTAGACAGGATATTACAGACCATAAGTACATTGAGAGTCTCACCGTGACGGATGAGCTTACAGGTGCTCACAATCGACGTTATTACAATCAAGTTCTTCAACCTGAAATTGATCGCGCAAAACGCGATGGCCGTTACCTATGTTTCTTAATGATGGATGCAGACAATTTCAAAAAATACAATGACACCTATGGACACCCAGCCGGTGATGAAGTTCTTAAAACCATTGTTTCATCCACTAAATCTGTTTTTAAACGCGCAGGCGATTACGTTTTTAGACTGGGTGGTGAAGAGTTTGCGGTTCTGTTTAGGGCCATGGATCAAGAGCAAGCCTTCCTCGTCAGTGAGAAATGTAGACAAGCTATCTTTGACTGTAATATAGAACATTCTGGAAATCCCCCTTTTCAAAGACTCACTTTGTCAATGGGACTTATGGTCCTAGAACCAAAACAGTCCTATATTATTGAAGAAATATATAAGTATGCTGATGAAGCGTTATATAAAGCAAAACAGAATGGTCGTAACCGCGTTGAAGTTCATAATACTGACGAAGATATAGAACTTTTCTAGTTTAACTGACTTTATATATAAATGGATATTGAGGGTGATGCCTCAAAACTCTGAGAAGAAAAATCCCAGAATCTATTTAGTGTTATGGCTTTTAATTAACTATGCCATTGAGTTGAATCGACCAGGCCTGGTCAATTTACAATCTGAGCGAAAATACATAATGAAGTCAGAGAACTATCCAACAGAATTTAGTTCGTTGGCAACTCTGTAAGAAATCGTGTTTGTCTACTTTTAAAAGCGCTAGAAAAGAGAGACGTTAAGAAGATAAGAATAACGTCTCTCGCTTTTATAGGGATCTTAATGGTTTAATGCTGTGACGCTTTGATATAGGTGCGGGCGCGTTCAACCTTATCGATACAGTTTGGATATTTATCGAACTGTTGTTGGACTTTTGCGGCCCCTAACAGGCTGGCGGCTTTGGTATATTCCACCGTTCCATCGAAACCGTGTGCCTTAGCAAAATCAAGCTCTTCATAGGCCACTTTCAGACCATTTTCGCATTGCATGGCTTGCGAACTATTAGGATTGCCGGCACAACCGGCTATTAGGAACGTAAACAAGCTTACTGCAAGTATTTTTGTGCGCATTTTGGAATACCTCCACTTAATTTTAATTTAATACATCTTTCATGTACGTCATTTTTATCATAATTTATTTGTAATAAATAAGCAATTAGTCTTACTTGACGAAACCTTCCAGCAAATACCTCCGGGTAAATAACCAGACCGTCTAAAAGACGCTTTAATGTATTCTACCCCCCCCATAATTTGAGCTATATGTGTACATTTACAATGACGCATCGAAGGTGTTGTTGTCACATAACGTGATTCATTAATGAGCGGCGCCTGTTTTTAGTCTCGCCTAAGTTAAACCTTGTTCAACCATCTCTATTTGTAAGCAATCGTTTTTTTGGTAAAAAGATAATCTTTTAATTCTTTATCCATCGCGGAATCTTTTCTTCTTATCCACTCTAAAATCATCGCAGCATGCTCTTTTTCTTCATCTCGGTTGTGCACAAGAATGGCTTTTAACTCACCATCCTTGCACGCATCCACTCTTTGATTATACAAATCAATTGCTTCTAACTCTTCCGTTAATGACACAATTGCTCGATGCATATCTCGAGTCTCTTCCGCTAAATCTTCTATTGGTTCTTGGTAACCGTTATTTGACATTATATTCTCCAGTTGAATTTGTGTTATCTTTTGTAATCTAAGAGGTCGCAGTTAAACACCGTACTTCATAACCTACTGAAGGCTGGGTAACTATACGTACATATCCTAAACCAGTCATACTACGTATGTCAATCCTGTATAAAGCCTGTTTTCCACCCACAAAAAACCCGCTGAAAAGCGGGTTTTTTGTGGGTAGATCAGACCAGGTTAAAATGGTTTAAGCGAACTTAGGCTCGCATCACATAAAACAGTGTAATGACGCAACCTTGTCTAACCTTATCTACAGCGCTCTATGCTGTTTTTTCTGGATCGATTTGATGTTGATTAACATAGCAATGGAGATCACCAACGCAATCATAAAGAACCCTGAAAACACATACAATGTGTCCGCATAAGAACCAGTTGCATCTTTGACCATCGAAATAATAAGCGGTCCAACCAAACCTGCTGCAGCCCAGGCTGTTAGGATATAGCCATGGATCGCACCCAACTCTTTGGTTCCAAATATATCTCCGATATACGCTGGAATTGACGCAAATCCGCCACCGTAACAAGACATAATGAAATATAAGATAAACTGAAAAATGATTATTTCAGTAATTGATGGCAACATGTAAAACGCGACGGCTTGTGTCGCAAAGAAAATGATATAGACAATCGGTCTCGTTAGATAATCTGATAACGAGGCCCAAAAAAGTCTACCTGCACCATTGAAAATGCCCATTAAACCAACGGCTGCCGCAGCTGCAATTGCAGAAAGTCCAAGCACCTCTTGTAACAGTGGTGATGCCACACCAATAATCGCAATGCCGCACGTTACGTTAATAAATAGCATTAACCATAAACCATAGAACCGGGGAGTTTTGACCGCTTCATCAAGACCAAGCATGGCAAGATCTTGTTTAATGGTCTTATGGCCCGCGGCAACCTTTTTCTTGAACCCTTCAGGCAGATAGCCCTCTTCCGGTTTTTCTAAATAAAGTGCCGAAGCGAACATGATGACAAAATAAGTCGCACCCAAAACAATAAATGTTGAAGATAACCCTATTGAAGTGATTAACACTTTGATAGTTGGTCCCCATATAGCAGATGCAAAGCCAAACCCCATAATCGCTAAACCGGTCGCTAAACCTCTTTTGTCCGGGAACCATTTGACCAACGTGGAAACCGGCGCAATATATCCAATTCCCAGTCCGCATCCTCCTATGACGCCATAAAAGAAGTACAAAAGCAATTTCGATTCCATCAAGATAGCAAGACCAGACCCTGCTGTCCCTAGACCAAACAAAACGGCTGCAATAATAGCAGCTACTTTTGGACCATTCCTCTCAACAAACTTTCCCATTAAAGCGGCGGATAAACCTAGGAAAAAAATCGCAATACTAAAGGCGATCGTGACATCGGTTAATGTCCAGTTCATCTCTTCTTTAATCGGATTAACGTAGACACTCCACGCGTATACCGAACCGATACAAATATGGACCCCGACTGCAGCTAAGGCCATAAGCCATCTATTTTTTTGCATATAAAACCTCTTTCAAAATGTCTCGCGAGTTATCGCTAAATTAAGCTAAGCCAATATCGTTGAAAGTCGGTAGTTTGTCTATCTATAACCCCGGTTTTAAGACTAAAAATATTTACACCCCTATAAAAATGACCGTTAACCAACATTTAAAATAAGATGCGTTTTTGTGAGAAGTTTGAAGTGCCCCTTTCTCCTTCAACAAAAAAATCCGCTCAACATGCCTTGTTAAGAGGGTTCTTTATTTTAAAAAACAACCAGACCTGGTAACCTTAAAATAAAAAAGTAGAATCCTATTTTCCCAAATGAAAGTTGATCTATCAGACCAGTGGCCTTATAAAAGAAAAAGTTCAAAGCAGCATATTTGAATAGACTGACGTGTTTTAAACCAAAATAAGAAGCTATTCATTTATCCATGATGCAGCATCTTCAAATTGTAAAATGGCGCTTTATGATAAAGTCTAACCGTCCTGTCTACTGGGAACGACTGTCTGAGTAATTGATTTTTGAACGCGCCTTTGACTTAAACTATACCGTTAGGTACAATTTATTAATTACTTATCTATTTTAATACGGAGTCATTGTGTCCAGCGGAAGAAAAAAATCATTTGATGAAGACACGGCTTTAAATGCCGCAATGGATGTCTTCTGGCAAAAAGGCTATGTTGGTGCTTCTCTTACAGATTTAACGAAGCGTATGGGGATCAATAAACCCAGCATGTACAGTGCTTTTGGTAATAAAGAGTCTTTATTCATTAAAGCCACGCAATGTTACATTGAAACTAAAATGAAACCTCATGTTGAATTACTATTTGAAGAAGACGTTAGCTTAAAGCAACGTTTGAAAAATCATATGATGTCTATTGTTACTATGCAATGTGATTCTGAACAGGCACAGGGTTGCTACCTAGTATTATGTCAGTCAGAACTTGTAAGTGGTGATATTCCTGAGCAGGCAGAGTCAATACTTAAAGAAGCCGATGTAATGCCAATTCAGCTGTATACAGAGTTATTTACGAGTGATATAGAATCGATTGAGCTAGGGCTTAATAAAAATGCTCAAGCCAATGGTTTAGCCTTATACACTATGTTAAAAGGCACGGCTTCAATGGCACGTTCCGGCATTGATAAATCAACACTGGAATACAGCATCGATCGCATTCTTGCTGGTATAGGGCTTCATTAGTCAGTTTGTTTAAAGGTTGTTTAACTGTTGGTTTAAGTTATCTAAACGCTTAATCACAATATTAGGTTCAATGCCCCAAGGATCATATACGGCTGAACGACTCCGCTTGATCCAAACCGCATTCATTCCAAACGATTTTGCACCAATGACATCAAAGGGGTTGCTTGATATGAGCCACGTCTGATTGGCTTTTGAGTGTGCTCTGTTCAGTAAGTGCTGATAGATATCCGGATCGGGCTTAAAGGTCTTAATTTCGTCAGCCGTCACAACATCCTTGAAATAGCTTCTAATATTGGCATTGTTAAGTAACTTCTCTACCGACTCTTTCTCACCATTTGAAAAAGCCACCAGTTGATAATTCCGTTGAAGTTGAGATAACCCTTTTTCAACATCATCAAATACAGGGAGCGTTTTATAGCTTTCTAACAACTGTTTCTTCTGCTCACTTGTTAACGCTATTTTTAACATGTCACATGTATAGTCCAAAGCCTCTTTAGTACAGACTGAAAAACCTTCGTAGCGCTTCATTAATCCACGACGAAAAGAGTACTCCAGTTGTTTTGAGCGCCAAATTTCGGAAAACAAGAGTGCTTTCTTGGCCACCATTTTTTCTAAAAGCACCAAAACACCCTGCGTATTGATTAATGTTCCGTAAACATCAAAGGCGAGCACTTGCTTCATTCTAAATCTCTTTATTAATTAATCTCATTAAGGTGTTAACACTCTATTCACAGCCGCATTCGTTCTAAATTCAACAAACTGTTTTATCCAAAAAATATTTTCACTCATTCAGTGTTGACTTTAATATACCTATCGGTACAATAAAAACACCAAAGCTTACCGATAGGTACAAAATAAAGTTTCAAAGATAAATAACCCGTTAACATGCTACTAATTGGCTTTAGATTAATGGTTAATAACTAAAACCCCTTAAACCCATAGTAAACTAAATTAACGATAAATTGAGGAAATAAAGATGACAACATTAAAGATCCACACCATTGAATCAGCACCGGAAGCCAGCAAGTCCGAATTAGAAAACTCACTAAAAACAAATGGCATGTTACCAAACCTGCATGGTGTATTAGCGGGTTCACCTCAAACATTAAAGGCATACCAAACACTACACCAGCTCTTTATGAATACGTCATTTGATGCTGAAGAATTGACCGTTGTTTGGCAGGCCATCAATGTAGAACACGGTTGCCGTTACTGTGTGCCAGCGCATACCGGCATTGCTCATTCTATGAAAGTTGATCCCGCATTAACGGAAGCATTACGTAATCAAGAATCCATGCCGACACCTAAATTACAAGCTTTGTTGGATATGACATTAACCATTGTTCGTAATCGTGGACATGTATCACAAGAAGATTTAGATCAATTCTATGCGGCGGGTTATGGCGAGCAGCAAGTCTTGGAAATTATCTTAGGCGTCTCTCAAAAAGTAATTAGTAACTACACTAATCGTATTGCAAATACACCGGTAGATAAACCTTTTGAAAAGTTTGTTTGAGAAAAGAAAGCTTAATACATAATTAATTTGGTGCTGATATTGCCGATCAACGAACAACTGATGGGCTAAAGCGTTAGGGTGATTTAGAACGAAAGAGTCATCATTGGGTCAAGATCAAAGTAAAACCTACCCAATCACCCTATATAAAAATAACGTAATAAAATCAATAATAAACCCGCGTAAAGTGGGTTTATTAATTTGACTAGGCCTGGTCAAATTAATATAACTCTCAACCAATCAATAAGAAATATAGGGTAGTACTTGATTCTTGAATTCAAGAGACCCTCTTCCCTTACGTTAGTAACTTAATGATCAAATCTACTTAAGTATTGAATCGATGCGTTCTTTAATTTGTGGGTCATCCCATTCAATGGCTGCATTCACCGAATAACGTAACTTGCCCTGTGCATCAATAATAAAAGAACTTGGAAAAGCAAAAATCTCATATTGGTTTGCTATTTTTCCATCCAAATCCATTAACACCGGAAAATCCACCTGCACACGCTTAAAAAAGGCAGAGATAGTCTCAGGACGCTCTTTAAAATTCACCGATACAATTTCAAATTTATCGGCATCAAACGATTTTGCAAGACGGTTCATAGAGGGAATTTCTTTGACACAAGGTCCGCACCAGCTCGCCCAAAAATTAAGCAATATGACCTTGCCTCGTTTCTCTTTTAAATGAATGGTATTGCCAGCCGTATCGGTTAATTCGAAGTCAGGCGCCGTGCGCTTAGCAACGGACACCAACCCTTTTACACTGACTGTTGCTTGTTTTGTGACCAAGTTTTTAACGGGCTTAAAGATTTTTTGGTCTGAAACCTGTCCCGCTTTTAACCAACTCTTAAACCACTCAGGAATGTTCTCTCCTGCTTTTCTTTCAAAATCAGTCGGCTCACGTCTTAAAAAATACCCATCTCTTGCATTCGGTACAGAAGCAATTGCTACTTGGCTTTGTGAAGATTCTAAAGCCGTTATAACCTCCGGCAGTTTCCATTTATAAGTCCCTTGCGTTGGTTGTACAATAAGAATAGGCAAGCTGGTGGCTGAGACAATTGGGAACAAGGTGGGCGCATCGCCTGCTTTTTTGGGCGCATCAAACAGATTTGGAAAAAAAGTCACCACTTGCTTAAGCGTACCAATCCCCTTATCAGGATGATACTCAAGTTGCCATAAACGGCTTCCCCGCAACAACACTAAACTCATCCGTCCAGTGCTGATCGGCACAAATTCTTTGCCTTGTTTACTCGCGTATTGCAACACGGCAGCCACTCCTTCCCCCGTTAGATCACGGACATTAGTTGGCGAGGATTCAATAAAATAAGAGTCCAATAAATCAATTTGCCAAAACGCATACCCTAAATCATTAAATTGAGAAATGAGTTGTTTAAACGGTTTTCGGCTGGCATAACCTTCAGTAAACCAAATCAATAATGGCTGATCGGATACACCTAAAGTCGCCGGATACACGTTTACAGTGACCTCTTCTCCTGAATCAAGTGGTAAATTGAAACTATCACTTGCCTGTGCTGAAGAAAGACAAAAGAGCACACCTATAAAACAGAACCAATGACGCACAAATAAATCCTTTAATAACACTGAACGGTCACTATATTATAGTGATACAGACTGAATAGGGAGCGTCATTTTTAACTCACCAAATCACTTAACTCTATATCGTATAATTACCCAATAAAAAACCCGCTTAACAAAACAGCTAAGCGGGTTATTTTGATTTGACCAGGCCTGGTCAGATTGTTTTAGCTTACTTAAATTCAACTATTCACAACAAGAGATACGAATAAGCATCCTAAAGCTGCCTCCATCCAATCGTCATAAAGGGTAACAACTTTTTAAGAGCATTTAAGCGCTTCCTCTGCTTCCAAAACGATAGGGATCGTGTCTAAAATCGAATCTGGATTCAAACTCATTGAACTGATACCTTCCTCTACTAAAAACGCAGCAAATTCTGGATAATCTGACGGAGCCTGCCCACAAATACCAATCGGTTTATTATTACGCTTAGCCCCTTCAATCGCCATTTTCACCATTTTCTTCACAGCAGGGTTTCGTTCATCGTACTCGAACGCGACCTTATGAGAGTCGCGATCAACGCCTAGAACAAGCTGGGTTAAATCGTTGGTGCCGATTGAGAAACCATCAAAGTATTCTGAAAACTCATCTATCAGCAGAACATTACTTGGCAACTCAACCATCATATAGACTTGCAAGCCGTTTTCACCCCGTACCAGATGATTTGCGGCTAAGTTTTCCATAACAAGTGCCGCTTCTTCTACCGTACGGCAAAATGGAATCATAATCACTACATTATCTAAACCCAGCGTCTCCCTAACCCGTTTCACCGCTTCACACTCTAGGGCAAAACTGGCTTTACATTCAGGGTCGTTATATCGAGCGGCCCCCCTAAAACCGAGCATAGGGTTCTCTTCGTTCTCCTCAAATACATCTCCACCAATTAGAGTTGCGTACTCGTTCGTTTTAAAGTCGGACAGCCTTAAAACCACCTCTTTAGGGTAAAAGCCTGCCGCAATGCTCGCAATGCCTTCTGCAAGCTTATCAATGAAAAATTCACGACCACTTTCATAGCCTGTCGTAAGTTCAGAAATCAACTTCTGAGTGGAAGTATCCGTGATTCTTTCTGGATTTATAAACGCCTGAGGGTGAACTTTAATACTATTACTAATAATAAACTCCATACGTGCCAACCCCACACCATCATTCGGTATTTGATTAACGATGAATGCTTGTTCAGGGTTACCCAAGTTCATCTTCACTTTTGTTTTCGGCATCGTTAAATGCCCAATATCGACCTCACTTTCTGTAAATTCAAGTGTTTTGGCATACACCCGACCTTCATCTCCCTCAATACAAGAAACCGTTAACTCTGCACCGTTTTTAATCAAGTCGGTCGCATTCTCAGTTCCGACCACGGCCGGAATACCAAGTTCACGAGCAATAATGGCGGCATGACAGGTACGTCCTCCCCGATTGGTGACTAATGCCGATGCTTTTTTCATAATCGGCTCCCAATCAGGTGTTGTCATGTCAGCCACCAATACCTCACCTTCTTGAAACTCATGCAGAAATTCTGCCGATTCAACAAGCCTCGCTTTACCGCTGGCGACACGGCTTCCCACTGCTCGACCTGTAACCAAAGGCATTGGACGATTTTCTTCTAACGTATATTGTTTTAAAAACCCACCCTGTTTTTGAGAAACGACGGTTTCTGGACGCGCTTGTACAATAAAGAGTTCACCTGTTTCACCGTCCTTAGCCCACTCTATATCCATCGGGCGATTTACTTGCGCAAGCTTACTGTAGTAATCTTCAATTTTGATCGCATAGTCAGTTAACTTCATCACATCTTCATCAGAGATACAAAACGAGTGCTGCTGCTCTAAAGGTGTTGGAACGTTCTCGATTGATTCACTACTTGTAGGGTCAGTTGCGTAAATCATTTTGAGCTTTTTAGAGCCTAGGTGACGTCTTAAAACACTGCGGTAACCTTTTTTGAACGTTGGTTTGTGCACATAGAACTCATCAGGTTCAATCGCGCCTTGCACTACGTTTTCACCTAAACCATAAGCGCCCGTGATCAACACAACATCCTCAAATCCACTTTCGGTGTCCACCGTGAACATCACACCAGAAGAGGCTAAATCAGAGCGCACCATAAGCTGGACACCCACCGATAAAGAGACTTCAAAGTGATCAAAGCCTTGTTCAACACGATAGTGAATAGCACGATCGTTGAACAAACTTGCAAAACACTGCTTACAAGCATCGATGTACTCTTCGAGACCCGAAACATTTAAATACGAATCTTGCTGTCCTGCAAAACTTGCTGTCGGTAAATCTTCGGCCGTGGCTGAACTTCTTATCGCTAAAGAAAAGTGGGGACCGAGAGGCTGAGTCAGCATTTCATAAGCCAATACCATTTCGTTATAAAGCGACTCTGGTAACGTTGCTTTGTAGATGAGTGCTCTTATTTCTGCACCACATTTTTGCAGGTCTTGTGTATTATCAACTTCCAAAGGGTCAAGGATCGCATGCAGTCTCTCCAACAAATTATTCTCTTTAAGAATGGCATTGTAGGACTCTGACGTAATTGCAAATCCATTCGGTACAGGCACGCCTTGAGGAATCAAGCTCTGATACATTTCTCCTAATGAGGCATTTTTACCGCCAACGAGTTGAATATCATCCATGCCGATTTCTGAAAAAAAGCGGATATACGAACTATTAGAAAACTGTAATTCTGACAACATGATTTTCACCAACTTTAGTAACCAAATTTCGAAAATCCAGAGTACACGTTTTTTTAAAAATACGAGAGCATTTAAACATTAATTTTTGTTATACCAAGTATAGCAATCCATCGATACCACTTAATTAAACTTTAAAAACAACAAGTTAATATCACAACTGGGGTGTTACACACATCATTAATAAAGTAAAAACAGCTACATCTAACCATTTAAAATCGGATTTTTGGGGTTCTTTTGAGTACAAAACAGATCAAAATGAGTTTATTTTTAAAAAAATAGACCTTTTAGTCGCGGTTCAATAGGTCTGGGTAGATTGATTTTCACCAGATAAACGGGTTCATTTGACTTAACGAATCCAAGATGTCGCCTTATCGTAGAAGCTCTCTTCTGGTTGTTCTATATGCTTTTCTCTGACCATCAACCCTGTTTGACTCTTTAAGACGGTATATTCTGTATTGAGCTTAATGTCCTGATATACCGAACTGCCATAAGTTGCATCAACAAAAAAGCTGAATGTATCGATGATTCCTTGGCTTTCCAGTTGATATGCTTTGTGCACACTGTTGTTTTCTTGATCGATATTTTTGTATCTTCCCTCAAATCGATTCAAAGCATATTTTGAGTCAAGGCCAAATATATTTGCCCAATATTCCATTTTAATGAACACCGCATCCATGCGCCATTGATCACCGTAGATTTCACAAGTATCAATCACTGAACCCGTATCATCATAAATGTGTGCGATATACACATACTCTTTATTTTCTACCTGATTAAACCTTATGGTGGCTATCGTTTTTTCTTGAGTAAGAGAGGAGTATGTTAAGACTAAAAGACCCGCTAAAAATACATTTAAAACTAAACTTATTATTGTTACAACAATGGGCAGTCCAATCATCCAACCAATTAATTGTCGCATTTAATCTCTCTTAATTATTTAGATCTAAAGACTATTAGACATCCTAATATAGGCCTTATGAAGTTAAGAAAAATCAACGATTTAACCTCGTTAGGCAATGAACACCATCCTATCCTATCATAAAGTAAAGTGATGCATTTCTATCAATAAAACCCATTGAATAGTTGGTTATTTTTGAGGTAACCAGGCCTGGCCAAAATGGTTAATTGTGTGTTCTGTTCCCCATTATTCAAGGGCTCAATTAAATCCTTTAATTCACTCTAATTTACAATATTTTTCTTGAAATTTTCCACTCTCCCCTCTATTGAAAATACAGGTTCTAATTAAGACCTTAACCCTTTTCTTTAGGGAAGTACCATCTATTGTTCTTGAATAGGAGAGTATTTATGGATACGAAATCTATCTGGATGACGATTCGTTCAGAGTGGTCTGCGATGAATGTATTTGAAAAGTTTGAACAAGTGATTGCGCTGATATTGGGGCTTTTTATCTCCCTTGTCATTATCATCTCTTTGCTTCATCTGATGCACTCAGTTCTGCCACTCTTACTCAGTGGGGTGTTTGACCCATTAGATCCCCAGGACTTTTACAAGCTATTTGGCATGATCATGACGGTGTTGATTGCGATGGAATTTAAGCACTCAATTATTCGTGTCGCCTTGCGACAGCAAAGCATTGTTCAAGTCAAAACCGTCATCCTAATCGCACTACTTGCTTTGGGTCGAAAGTTTATAATTCTGGACACCACTAAAACCGATGCATCGACCATTGCCGCTCTTTCCGTTGGAGTATTAGCATTAGGGGTGGTGTATTGGCTGATGCGTGAACGGGATGACAGTAATATTGACTGAATTCTAAAGAGGATAAGCAGGTGAACTCAGGTTGAACATTTGAACAGAAGAGAATCATTGGGGTCACATAAAAATGAGAAGTGGGTTTCACTTCAATGTTGATCCCAATCATGTTTAATCGCCGCGCACGATCTGTTTACGTTGTCCGACATAAGTTAAGGATTCTTGGTACGAGCTTATTGTGAAGAGAACGTGGATCATTTGATCCTGTTATTGCATGTATGCATACCCTTCCTGTTGCAGCTTCACAATCTCTGCGTCAGCCATAGGCACCATTTTAACAAAACCATGAATATCCCTTGGTTTATAGCCCATTGCTTTAGCAGCGGCCTGACACATACGAAACTCTATCGGTGCATCAACGGTAAGAGCATGCGCTCTTTTCATTAACTCTAAATTAGCCGAGTGAGCGATACTAAAAAAGGGAATGGCATCACCATGAATAATGATAACAATTGAACTATCAAACAAGTCTGAGTCGTATAGTTTATATAACAAACTCACTCTATCTAATATATTTATTAAGTCCTTTTCATTACCTGTCGTCAGGTCATACAGTACCTTTTGAGGCTTGTATTTAAAATCTGACTTTTCGGCAACGCCCCAAGGGCTGACTTCGTTTGCTTGAGCCGCAACGGTAAAAACCAGTTGAGACACAATATATATTGCTATCAATAACCTCGTGGCCATTTTTCTTCCAACGAATTAGTACACATAATATTAATTTAAGTTGCGCGCTTCAGCCTGCCCACCTTTAATAAAGCGGTTAGGGTTTAAGGTGTCGCTCATTCACCAGTATTATTAAATCGTAATGCCAGGTTCAGTCGCTCCAGCTTCTTCCCACATAACATTGCAGTGTTGATCAGAAGCGGCCTTTAATAATTCGATTAAAGGCATCGCACGATTTTGCAGACTGACACTCTGATCATCCCAAGCATTATTTTGAGTCTCAGTGTTTAAGTCTGCATCGCCCTCTGCTTCAATTGCATCTGTTAAATGTTTCAGCACCGCAGGTACATCCTCAGCTAGGACCGCACCTGGTATTGTGGCATTATGCCCCATTTTTTTTAGCATGAGTTTTGCAACGTCACCAAACATTGTGATTCCGGCGTGCGCTTCAGTTCGAAAAGTTACGAGCATATATTTTCTCCTTGTCCAATTCAGTTGCTACAGATTCCAGGCTAACATGAGCCATGTTTTTTACATTGTAGTCCGTATAATCTCCTAATGTACATGAGTTTCTTTGAGTTAAAACTTTTTCGGAAGCAAAATAAATTAGAGAGCCTTAAACTCAAGATCCCTCTTACATTTTTTATCATAAAGTCTAAGTGTCCAGTTTATTGGAAATACTTCACTTTAAACATCTACTTTCGGACCTACCCAGACCTGTTGGATATTAACAAACTCCCTAATGCCGTGCGGACCCAATTCTCGGCCATAGCCTGAACGTTTAATACCACCACTGGGTAATCGGGGATCGCTTTTAACCAACCCATTGATGGCAACTTGCCCAGCTTCAATCATCGGCGCCAACTTAACCGCCTTACCAACATCCGCCGTCCAAATTGAAGCGGCCAAGCCATAAGGTGTCTCATTCGCAATTTTCAGAGCGTGCTTTTCAGACGTCGCTTTCATGACGACGGCAATGGGTCCAAAAGTCTCTTCACAGGATGCTTGCATCTCAGGCGTGACATCAACCAACAAGGTCACTGGATAAAAAAATCCGGGACCATCCAGCATTTTACCGCCTAATAGGCATTTACCGCCTTGCTCAATGGTCATCTGCACTTGACGGTGTAACCCTTCTCTTAAATCTGCTCTCGCAATCGGACCCACTTGAGTGGTTAATTCGATAGGATTGCCCATTTTCAACGTCGCTAATTTACCTTTAAACTTCTCTACAAATTCATCGTAAACCGCATCCACAACAATCAATCGTTTAGCGGCGATACAGGACTGACCTGCATTGATCATTCTAGAGACAACCAACGCCTCTACAGCCGCATCAATATCGGCATCAGCAAAAACCAAACTTGGATCAGACCCACCTAATTCCAATACAGCCGGCTTGATTTGTGATGCGGCGAGTGAGGCAACCGCACTCCCTGCACCACTTGAACCCGTTAATGAAACGGCTTTAACAGCATCATGTCTGATGACCGTTTCTACTTGCGCTCGATGAATCGGTAAGTTCTGCATAATCCCCTGAGGCAATCCTAGCTCAGCACTCACTTCGCTAAATAATCCAGCAATCGCTTCCGCACAAGCCGGAACATGCTCGTCATGCTTCATCAAACAGGTATTACCCGCCATAATCGACGGCGCACAAAACCGAAAGGCTAACCAAAAAGGCGCATTCCAGGGCAAAATACCCAGAATAGTGCCTAGAGGCAGGTGTTGCACATAACTGTGTGTAGCATCCGATGGCAAATCAATCGATGACAGATAGGCTTCACCATGTTCAGCATAATGCTCTGCACACCACGCAGCTTTTTCCACCTCGCCATAGGACTCAGTAATCGGCTTTCCCATCTCAATGGTCATGAGGTGAGCAAGCCGCTCTTTATCTTCTCGCATTTTTTCTGCAACGCGATTTAACAGTTGTTTTCGGGTATTGAAATCGGTCAGTTTCCAACGTTTAAAAGCGTCAACCGATTGTTCAATCGCCTCGTTAAGTTGTGAATCATCCATTGGCGGATAACGGTGCACTTCTTGACCTGTGCAAGGGTTGATTGCTATTAACATAAGTTCCCTATTTGGTTTTTTTATCGGTTGACTCTTGCGTTTCGTCATTGTGACGACTGATGGGCGTAACGGATTTAGCTTTCGATTTTTCAGTGGTAGCCGGTTTAATCACAAAGTCCTGATCCACATCTTCAAAGAACGAGCCGCAGCCATCTTCCGTAATATAGAAGGTATCGGAAATACCACAAGTTTTGTCTCCATCAACCCCCCAAAGCCAAGGAATAATATGAAATGTCATTCCAGGTTTCAGCACATCCGATTGACCTTGATGCAAACTCAAAATATACCCTTCGTCCCAAGACGGTGGAAAGGCGATACCAATTGAATAACCTGAACGGGTAATCAAACGTGCCCCCACATTATTTTCATGCAAGATACTGCGTACCAATTTATCAACATCAGAAACCGTCAAACCTGGCCTTAGCTCTACACGTAAAGCGGCCAGCGCTTTTTTCATGATATCTTGCGCTTCCAGCATGCTTTCTGACAATTCACCACAAATCACGGTACGCATCATCGCGGTATGATAACGGCGATAACAACCTGCGACCTCTAAAAATACATGTTCACCCGGCTGGACCGTTCGCCCCTCCCAGGAGGCGTGACCGATCATCGTTCTCGGGCCTGATGTGACATAAGGCATGACTGCAGGTATCTCACCGCCAACAGCAAACATGGCCTGACTGATCGCGCCACCAATTTCGTTTTCAGTGACCCCAGCCTGCACCGCTTCAATTCCGGCCAGCATCCCAGCTTTGGTCGCAATGGCGGCTTTTTTCATCGCTTGCAACTCATACTCTGACTTACAGACACGGCTCTTCTCAACAATACCAAAACAATCCATTAAACGACTACGCTTAAAGGAGGTTCTGAAAACATCCTGATGGTACGCGCTGAAATAATAGGAGTTACGTTCATATCCAATGGTTTTACCCGCGAACCCAAACTCCACCAATGCACTCACCAGCATCTGAATCGCATCGCCAGTATCAGGATAAGGTCTGGAAATTTCAACCCAAGTACGGTGAATGACATTTGACTCCTCAAGCTTTCGGGTCACCATAAACGGTTCGCCTTCCAACGGCACCACTAAAGCCTGAAAAAAGGAGTAACCAGTGGTTTGATAGTCCGTTAAATACAGAATGTTTTCCGCATCCGAAATAATGACCACATCCAACAAACGCTCAGCCATATTTTCTCGCAACTCGTTCACACGGCGCAGATACTCGGAAAACGGGAAGGTCATATCATCTCTTTCTCTCATGATCTTCTCCTCTCTATTTGGCCTTGGATAGCAGTTTAATCTGACGATCAACCGCTTCTTTCAGAATGATAAACCCCTGTTTAAGATCTTTTTCAGGAATGGTCAAAGGCGGGATCATTTTCATCACCTCGCCCCCGACACCACATGGGCCAAAGAGCATCCCATTTTCAAAACAATCCTTAGCAATCGCCTTAGAAAGGGTGCCATTACCCACATCAATTGCCTGCATCATGCCTTTTCCACGAACCACAAAATCATGCTCCGGATAACTGTCCGCTATCTCTTGCAGTTCTTGACGCATCATCTCTCCCTTAGCTTGAGTCTCCAACATAAACGTATCATCTTCAAAGTAGCGCAAAGCCTCACGGCCAGCAATAAAAGAGATGTTTTGGCCTCGGAACGTTCCCGTATGCTCTCCTGGTAACCAATGCTTGTCATGCTCAGGTTTCACCAAATTCATCGCCATGGGTGTTCCCATACCGCCAAGCCCTTTTGCCAACGTAATAATGTCAGGCTCAACGCCGAGATCATCAAAGCTAAAATATTGACCCGTACGGCCACAACCCGCTTGAATATCATCAACAATAAGCAGCGATCCGAAGTCTTGACACAGCGTTTGCAGTGCCTGCATCCACTCTTTAGAAGCGACATTCACCCCCCCTTCGGCTTGGATGGTTTCAACGATAAACGCGGCAGGTGCTTCCACACCACTGGAGGTATTTTGGTACATGGCTCGAAGCGTATCTAGAGCCTGTATACCGCCACCTTGATGGGTTTCAAAAGGACAACGTGACACATTTAATAAGGGAACGCCGGCGGCTTGGCGAAAATAGTGATTGGCGGTACAAGAGAGCGCGCCTAAGGTCATTCCATGAAACCCTTGGGTGAATGACACCACCGTTTCTCGTTGAGTGACCTTACGTGCCAGCTTAAGCGCCGCTTCGACCGCATTGGTACCGGTTGGGCCCATAAATTGAAGTTTGTAATCCATCTCTCTAGGTTTGAGAATGGTTTCAACAAACGCTTTGATAAACTCTCGTTTTGGTGGTGTCATCATATCTAACGTATGAATAACACCGCCTGACTGCAAATAATCCACGATTGCGGTGGTCATTCCAGGGTTATTATGTCCAAAATTGAGCACACCTGCACCAGCATAGAAATCTATATATTCCCGACCTTCCTCATCCGTCTGGCGAGCATTATCACCCTTTACAAAGACCGCTGGGTAAACACGACTATAAGCACGAATATCCGATTCATAAGTAGCAAACCAATCCATGATGTTTCTCCTTTTTTGAGTGTAAAGAGACCACATCCGTGCGGTCAAAGTATTTTAAGCAGGAATTATGCCTACTAATTTTGAAAAACTACGCATCACTAATTCGATTAAGCGATCATTGAATTGATAGTGAGGATTATGACAAGGGTAGTGATACATTGATTGATCCCCCTGCTGTTCAGACATGCCAATTAAAGCAAACGCGCCAGGAACTTCATTTAGGTAATAACTAAAGTCTTCAGAGGCCATAATCGGCAACATTAAATCGACTTGATTATAGTCTTCACCCAATTCATCTTGTAAAACATGGCGGAAGCTGGCGGCAACAGAAGGGTCATTAATTGTGGCTTCATAACGGGGTAACACCTCAACCACGGCCTTCACACCATAAGATGAAGCCGTATCTTCTGATATCTGCGTGATCAACTCAGTTAATTGAAGGCGCCACTTAGGATCGGATAACCGAATACCGCCGGAAACTTTGACGGTTTGAGGAATAATGGTGACATCAGAATCAGCCAGAATGCGGGTAACACTAACAACAACGGCGGCTTGTGGCGGTAAACGTCGACTGACAATCTGTTGTAAATTTAACGTAATCGCCGCGGCGGCTAATACCGGGTCGTGACACGCTTCTGGCTGAGAAGCGTGTCCGCCTAAACCCATTACCTCTATATTAAAACTTCCATTACCCGACATCACCGGGCCATCAGGGCATACGGCGGTGCCAAACGACATAGCGGGCCAATTGTGCCAACCATAGATGACATCAACGCCATCAAGCGCGCCATCTTCTATCATTTTCTTGGCACCATGCCCTCCCTCTTCTGCCGGTTGAAACAGAAAGCTCACCGGGCCTTCAAGCTTACTTTCGTTTTGCTTTAACCAATAAATAGCCCCTAAAAGTGCCGCCATATGCCCGTCATGACCACACGCATGCATCTTACCGTCAAAGGTAGAACAAAATGCGATATCGGCCTGCTCTTTGATAGGCAAACCATCCATATCCGCGCGCAGTGCAATATGCTTTCCTGCTGTATTTTCTGAGAGCGTGGCAACCGTTCCATGGATCGCGCACACTCGCCAAGAAATAGCCCATTCATCTAAACAGTCACGAATTTTCTTGGCCGTATCCGCTTCTTGCCAGGTCAACTCAGGATATTGGTGAAACCAATGTCTTAGCTCTACTGCTCTTCGTACTGCTTTTTGCCACTCCATATGATTCCCCTTTGATTGCTAGCAAACTATTCAAATTTGTGACTCTTTTATTAACACCTTGCACAATGAATACCAACAAAACCTCTAAGCCAGTAAGAACCAAATCCAGGGTTAACCAACGTATTATTCAAAATAATTATGAGCGGAATAAAATTAAAATAACTCTAAATCTAATTCCATCATACATGAACTTTATACGTATTAAAATCAAGCAACACTTCTCTCAAAAGTGGGGACTCTAATTTTATAAATTGACCAGGCCTGGGGAAATCAAATGCCAATAAAATAACCAAACTAACGACCATTAAGCCAATGTAGAAAACGTAGCGGCCTATTACCAATTGTCATGGCATACCCTAAGGGTATTAGCTAGACATGCCATTAGTGAAAAGTTAAATGGTAAAGAATAAAAGGTAATACTCTTTCTTTTATCAACAAAAAACCCGCTAAAAAGCGGGTTTTTAAATTTGACCAGGCCTGGTTAGATTGTTTTAATTTTACTCACCCCTCGAATCTCGAAGGTCAAAAAGTGGTTAAAATACAATCCCCTCGTTCCTTTTATTTTTTTATTTACATTTATTACCTCTACAGGGTTTAACCCCACCGTCAGGGTCCTGTACCAATGTTGATTGACTCACATTGTTATTGTTCGGATTAAGATCGTCTTCAGTCAAATTGACGCTCGCACTATTGGTAAGCGTACCCGCCACGTTGGATCTGATCACAATATCAACGTTGGCTGAGGCGCCATCGGCCAGATTACCCAGAGTACAACCCACGTCTGTTGTTGTGACGGTGGTTTTATTACCTCTCGTTTTGGTGACCGTAGTTGGTGTGCACGTTCCTTGACTTGTTACTACGGATTCAAACGTAATGTCGGCTGGTAAGGTATCGGTCAATGTGACTCTTGTCGCCTCTGCGCCAATGTTAGTCACAACAAGACGATAGGTAAGCGGCTCATTTATTTGTACTGGACTTGGATTGTCATTGATGGTGATGCTTACATCGGTTGCCATCGTGGTACCGCTGCCCTCAAACAATTGCAGATAAAACGAACGTGGAATGAAACCATTAGGATCAAGGGTGGAGACTACTTTTTGATCCGTTACGTTATACATTATGGCAGAACTGCTCCCCTGCGCATGTCGGTTGTATAAAGGGGTTGGAATGTTATCGGTACCAATGGCTTCGTACTGCATACTAAACCATCCACCCGAAGCACCGCTATAATACAAGCCTGGTTCAGATGTGAACACAAACTGCTCGCTCGGATCGAGCTGAATCGTCACTGCCGGGTGTTCTCCAGCGGGTAAATCTCGAGAGATTTCAGCTACGAGGGCCCCTAAAAGTCCTGTTACCGGATCAACGCCGTAAAAACGAAATGTGGCTTTAAATGGTGGATCTGTTTCGTAAGATGATTTATAGCCAAACGTGAACGCACTCACCACATGACTGCCAGCAAAAGGCACATCATCCGCCCATTCCCGCGTACCACCGGTAGAGTAGACCGGCGCAGGGGAAATGGATGAGGGGGATATATTATTGTAGTAGACTGTATCTGCCTGCGCATGCACACTGCCGGAATGCAATGCAAAACCGACGAGTACCGCCGCAAAAAATATCTTTATTCTTATGGTAAATTCCATTCTTAATCTCCTTTTTATATTGAATTATTGGGTACTGCCTGACCCCATTAATTTTTAAGCTGACTCCAATTATTACTTTGGTGAATTGAACTCATACACCATGATGGGATGAGTTGCCCAAGAAAACCTCACAAAAGGTTCACATATGAGTACTATTTCCTGTTCATTTTGTTGCGTAACATAATCTAGAGTTTCATGTGCACGTGGGTTGTATGAGCGATGAGCAAAAAGGTATATTTAAAATTAATAGGGAGAAGGAATAGAGGGGTCAGCTTGAATTCAGAAACTACGAAATAAAATTTACAAAAAAACTGCTAAAACGCGGCCTTTCAAAAAGTGAGTCTTCATCCGTTGTAAATAAAGACCAGCGAGCCCTTCTGCTTGGATGAATTTAAATTGAACATTCCCAATCCACCTTGAATTAGAACGAAATAAACCCAATCTATCTCCATTGATTAATTTCCTTTATCCCATTGATTTCATTTATTTTTTCCTATTTCACTCTAAAAACATCATTTCATTAAACATCAATAAATACTTCATTGCCCTGTCACAGTATTTTTTTACATTAAAGTCTCACCCAATTACTTAAATCTACTTATAAAAGGAAATGACCATGTACAACTTTAAACATTTGTTTGTCATGACTGCGTTGTCACTCTCATTGAATGTCGCCCAGGCGACTCCAACTATTGAACAACCCGTTATGAAACAGGGCATCCAAATTGGTGATGTCACCGAAGGCCGTGCCGTTATATGGAGTCGTGCAGACCGCCCTTCTCGAA
This sequence comes from Thiomicrorhabdus arctica DSM 13458, assembly GCF_000381085.1. GTDB lineage: Bacteria > Pseudomonadota > Gammaproteobacteria > Thiomicrospirales > Thiomicrospiraceae > Thiomicrorhabdus > Thiomicrorhabdus arctica. Next base: position 890,512 of record NZ_KB905899.1, read on the forward strand.
TGATGGTGGAATACGCGTTTGATAATAATTTTAATGATGCCATTAAGGTAAAAGGACCATACGCTACGCCTGAAACTGACTTTACCACCAAGCAGGATTTAACCAAACTGCCTGCAGGTAAAGAAATATTCATTAAGGTCTGGTATGAAGACTTAACAAATAATCATAATAAAAGCACACCTGTGACAGGTCATTTCCATACCATCGGTAAACACGACAATATTCGCTTCGTCTGGGGTGGTGATGTCGGTGGTCAAGGCTGGGGAATTAATCCGGACTTCGGCGGCATGAAAATATACGAAGCGATGCGCCAGGTCAATCCGCAGTTTTTCATTCAAAGTGGTGACAGCGTCTATTCCGATGGACCTATAAAGGCAAGCGTTGTGGCCGAAAACGGTCAAGTCTGGAACAATCTGGTCACACCAGAAGTCAGTAAGGTCGCTGAAACCCTGAATGAATTCCGCGGTCGTTACAAATACAACCTGCTGGATGAAAACATGCTTCGTTTTAATGCAGAAGTACCGCAAATATGGCAGTGGGATGACCATGAAGTGGCCAATAACTGGTCTGACTCAAAAGATTTAAGTGCCGACAACCGTTACACTGTCAAAGATATACCACTGCTTGTCGCTCGTGCCTCGCAGGCATTTCATGAATACGCGCCTTTACGTCCACATAATATCGAAGAACCAGACCGCATCTATCGCAAGATATCTTACGGTGATTTGTTGGATGTATTTGTATTGGACATGCGCAGTTATCGTGGACCAAATACCAATAACCTACAGTCGCAGGAAAGTGCTGAGACTGCATTTTTAGGGGAGGCACAATTAGCTTGGCTACAAAAAGGACTGAAAAATTCTCATGCAACATGGAAAGTCATCTCTTCGGATATGCCCATCGGCTTAAATATCAGTGATGACTACATCCACAAGCCACCTCAAAAATGGGAAGCTATCTCTAATGGGAATGATGGCCCTGCGGCAGGACGTGAATTAGAAATGGCGCGTCTGTTTAGCTTTATTAAACATAAGCACATTGAAAATATCGTGTGGTTAACCGCAGACGTACATTACGCCGCGGCCCATTTTTATAATCCAGCGAATGCTGCAACCAAAGACTTTACCCCTTTCTGGGAATTTATTGCCGGACCTCTAAATGCCGGAACCTTCGGACCAAACAGTACAGACGGCACCTTCGGTCCACAAGTCGTTTTCAGCAAAGCACCACCGGCTGGCCAAGCTAATTTATCACCTTATGCAGGTCTGCAGTTCTTCGGTGAAGTGAACATCGACAGAGGGTCTCGAGAAATGATCGTGGATTTGAAAGATATTGATGGCAACATCGTATTTAGCAAAACGCTTTCAGCTGAGGAAAATGAAGATAACCGTCATGAAAGAGATGACAGAGATGAGGATTAAACCAACGGTCAATAATGCTTGTTAAACATTAACACGACGCCCGGTGCTCACACACCGGGTTCTTTTTTTAAAAAGAGGAAAAATGGTAGCCCCCTCTTTGTAAAACTTCAAAATTAGAAGGACCACACAACTTAACGATAAAAGACTTCAACCGTACCTTTCAGCTTAATCAAAAGCGGTTGTCCTCTGCGGTCCAACGCTTTAGGTGACGCAACTTTTACCCAACCTTCACTGATGCAATATTCCTCAACATCGGTACGCTCTTTTCCGTTCAACCGAATACCAATGTCGTGCTCGAAAATGTCTGCCACATGATGTGGGCTACTGGGATTACCCGAAAGACGATCTGGGAAAGCGGGAAGTGATTGAGTATCGCTCATGTTCGTGACCTGAATTAAATAAAAAGTACGCCATTGTAGACAATAAAGATGGGATGCTCAAGAACTGCCGTCGCCGTTTAATCGCATTGTTTAATGATTTGTGAATTTCGGCTAATTTATGGAGTTATTCATAAGATCTCCAAATCGCGACGGCTTTTCGGACAATAAGTAGATAAAAAGATTTTCTATTTTTCTGCGAATCTACTTAATTTGGCCGCGACCCTAATTATTGCGATCCTATCTACTGCCTACGTCTCTGAGGTTTACCCCGACGTCGGGATTTAGGTTTAAGCTGAGGTTTAGTATCTGGTTCAAAATTTCCGTACTCGTCATCATCAAATTTGCTTATTGGAGCCTTCTCAGTAGGCATAAAACCACGGAAAATCTTACGCTCAAACTGAAACCCAATGACCTCCTCAATAGACTTTAACTGTTTATACTCATCCTCGCTGACCAATGAAACCGCCAAACCAAAGGTGCCAGCACGACCCGTACGACCAATGCGATGCACATAGTCCTCTGCGACATAAGGCAGATCAAAGTTAACCACACAAGGTAGTTGACTCACATCAAGACCCCGAGCAGCAATATCCGTGGCGACCAATGCCACAACCTGACCACTTCTAAAATCCTCTAAGGCATGGGTACGTGCGTACTGGGTTCTATTTGCATGGATGGATGCCGCACTAATGCCAGAACTTTCCAGTTCGCTTACCAAACTATCCGCCCCTTTTTTGGTACGACTAAAGACCAACACTTGATGCCATTTGTTCTTTTTAATCAGGTCAATCAATAGCTCGCTTTTACGCTCTTTATCAACAGGATGAATGACCTGCTTAATCGTAGGCGCCGTGCTGTTCTCGGCAGCCACCTCAATCAAAAGTGGATTATTGAACATCCCTTCAGAAAGCAATTTGACCTCTGTAGAAAACGTCGCTGAAAACATCAAGGTTTGACGTTTGTCAGGCAGCAATATTTGAATACGACGGATATCATCGATAAACCCCATATCCAACATACGATCAGCTTCATCCAAGACCAATATCTCAAGCTCATCAAAGTTAATCGCCCCTTGACCATAAAGATCAAGCAAACGACCCGGCGTCGCAACCAGCACATCTACCCCTTCTTGCAGCGCAGCTATCTGCGGCTCAATCCTCACACCGCCAAACACCGCGGTAGAGCGAATATTCATATGGCGGCTATAGTTCTGAACACTTTCGCTTACCTGAGCAGCAAGCTCGCGGGTCGGCGTAAGCACTAACGCACGTACATGCAGAGCCCCAGGACGAGCACCACCAGACAAAAGCTGCACCATCGGCAGCGTAAAGCTCGCCGTTTTCCCCGTACCCGTATGGGCCGCCGCCATCACATCACGCCCACTAAGCACCGCAGGAATCGCTTTAATCTGTATCGCTGTTGGTATTGTATAACCTTGTTCAGCAACCGCTTTCAACAACTCATCACACAAGTTTAAAGAGGCAAATGACATAAAAAATATTCCTTGGATTGATTAATGAGAAATGTGCGAGAAGTACGGTTTTTTTCTAAGGTATGGTAACGCAATTGAATAAGGTCAGGTCTTGCTTATTTCTGATGTGTCTTGAGTGGCTTTTGGGAACTTCGAAGGGAATTAAATAAGGATAATTGAAATAAACAGGCTTCTCAACAAGATATGAAAATCAGTTTCCCAAATCGACCAGGCCTGGTAACTTTTAAATAAAAGACGTCCACTTTTCCTCCTTTTCCTTTCCCCTTTGCCTTGAGATTTTGGATTCTGCGTACAAGAAATAACCTGGGAAGAGAATTATCAATATCTGTCAATTTCTCATGAAGTTCTTCAACAGTTTCTGTCATATATTTTCCAGTTGCATAACGTCTCGCATAAATGGCCGAACGGTACCGAGAACCGAACCCGCGCATTTTGCGAGCGATTTTGATGCGATTGTTATGGCTACGTTGGTATGTTGGCAAGTTGATTATTTTTTCCATAATTACTTGCAAGATAATAGCGAATTTCCCACATGGATCGGCGTTTAATGTGCTTGCCTTTTGACGATTGAACGTGAAAGCTCATAAGTGAAAACAAAAGATAATTTATTGTTTTTGAACTAAAAAGGCATTCTTGCGCTTCAAGAATAACATTCATCATGTCATCCAACGGGATAGTTGCAGTAATTGATTCTCCTTCTACGAGAGCTTTGCTGGGATCTCGGTTATATGAAACAACTAGGTCGCTTGCGTAAGTTGTTAATGGTTTTGTGCCTGTAAAATCATCTAGTGCTCGAAGTATTTTCAAAGATTTAGGTACGGAAAGCCTTGGCTCGCTGTTCCCCGTAGGTAATGGAAACCGGATAGAGCTGATGACGATTGGTTTTTCTGATTTGTTTGTAACTGTAATTACCGCAGAAATTTTTCCATGAATTTCTTTCAATTCAGAATATGTAGAAAGTCTAGTGCGTTTAGACCTAATTAAATAGATTAGGGTAAAGACTGAGCAAAAAGTAGTTATCGAAAGAAGAGTTAGCTTTATAAGCTCAATATTTTCCATGTGTACCTCTTTTGCCATAACGCCGCAAATAACCGGGCGCAGATGAAGCGCAGCGGAATTTGCGATCCGTGTTAATTTGCCTTGTTAGGGGCTGCGTCATTCTTGAGATTTCCGCAATTTTACGACCTTGTACACCCAAACTATTGCAGCACAAAAAAATACTATCCCGGCAAAAACGGAGGCGGTTGATATAACTAGGGATAACGCAGTCATACTTGGCACAAAAGCCAAGATTTGACTAACTGCAGAAATGGGATTCGGATTCCTTGCTTCATCTTCCGGGGTTAATCTTGCTAGTCCGGCATAAGCGATGGTCGACGGAATGCTGATTGCGAAAAGAACGAGAATCACTTCAGTAAGCCAGCAACAATCACTCGCTGGGCTTTTGACGAGGTAAAGCACAATTGCGAACTGGAATGCAGCATATGCCCTCATAGTGTTTCTCATTTCTTTATGATGCTCAGACATAACTACCCCTAACGTTTAAGCTAACCGGCCGCGCGTTAGCGCGGTCGGGTTGAGTGAATTGTTAGTTATTTCTTTATACTAGGCCAATTTAAAATTGGTTTTTTTTCAGGTACACCAAATTCAATAGATTTTATGTTTGACTTTGACATAACTGCGACAATATTTTCAGATTTATCCCATAAAAAAAAAGTCACCAGCCCAGCCTATATATTTCTGTTCAATGACTTTGCCATTTATCTTTAAACCTTGGAGACTGTTCTTGGATTTTTCTGCATTAACTGCCCCCCTGCCAAACGAAAATATCAGAACAGCAAATAGAGTATTCACGACGACAATTCGTACCTGTTTGTTTGGAATATATGTACTTGCAAATTCAGCATTTCCAATCAAGATAAGTAAAGGCATAAATACTAAGACAGCGACTTTAAACCATCGGAGATTACCAACCTCAAAAAATACAACGAACAAAGCATAGCTTAAAATACAAACGGTAATAAGAATGAAAAACCAACGTATATATTTTGCTTCAGGTAAATCAGCCCCTCCTCCTGGAGGCATAACCTCACTAAGAGGCACACTGATAATTTGACCAACAGCTAAACCTAAAAGCAGAAAGATAGAGGAGTACAGGAGTGGGTACATAGCATTTTTTATTACATCAGACAAAGTGATGTATTCAAGCACGTTAATATTGAATGTGCTCCAAAAACCAAACAGGTACAGTAGTGAAACGACCAGGCTATAAGGAGCAATAAAGCTAATGTATTTTTGCAAATTTGAAAATCTCTATTAAATGACTAACGATTAAAATAAGAGGGGTTTAAAAGTGCGTGCGGAGCACCGCTTTTAAACGTCCTTTTTGATTGCCTTGTTAGAAGCATTAGAGTGCGCAACAACGGCTACGGATTTAATTACATTTTTTAAGTTTTCTACATTAAGTTCGTTGCCAATATTTTCATATACATAACGCCATTCAACAAATACATTATCGAAAGACTTGGCCAACTGTATAAACTCTTCATTAGTTAATTCTGTGTTAGCAGTTCGCCTACCATATTCACCTGTTATTTCACTCAGACAAGATACTTGTATATTTTCAAGTAATTTAGATAGCTGATGTGTTTTAGGTATCTCTGTTGGGTTTTCTATTAGTGACTTTAAATAAAGCTCTAATGAAAATGACAAGCATGTAATGAATGCTTCTATGGGGAAAAAGTGCTTACTTTCATCCTCTATTTCCATATTGTCTTCTAAATGTATAGCAGCGACGAGATATGATGCTGCTGTATCAATAATTTTTTTTGTGCTGATGTTATTGTTCATTCTTGTCTTCTAACGATTAAACTCAGCGGCTGCGCGGTAGCGCAGTCAGCTGCAGAACCTTGTTAACCAGTGGTTGATCGCCACTTGAAATAGAGTAACGGATAATATCTTCTTCTCTTGCCATTAGCCGATACTTGTCTATGAGGTATGGTATGTCCCTATTTGGAGGCCAGTATTTTTGGTTTATGGACGATACAAACATACCTGCATCTTCTTCACTTAGCGACCAACATATATTGGAAACAGATGTTCTTATTTTAGAAATTTCTTTTTGTTGTTCTGTTTGCGAAATTTTGCTTTTTAATTCTAGACGCTCAATAGCTAACAAAACTCTACGAATTTTATCTGGATCACAATAAGCTTTTTTACTTTCTATGATGTCAGATTCATTAATTCCATTTTTGATTAACTCACTTGTGACTAGGTGTTTTAATGATTTTGCATCCTGAATCATATAGTCTATACCAGAGCGAAACGAACCATATTGGCCAATACCAATATATATTGCTCCTAAGATTAAAATCTTTGCTTTAAGGCTTCCCTCTTCAAGGTGAACAAATATCTCCGTTTTCTGGTTATAAATAACATCAGAATACTTTGAAACCGTTTTCTTTAGATATTGTTCTGCATCTTCAATATCAATTTCATTAAAATCTAAATCGAAATGAAATTCCATTCCAGAGATATATGACACTTAATTTTCCTAGTGGGTTAACGCTTTGATAAGCGGCGCGCGGTAGCGCGTCCGAATGAGCAACGCGAATGACTTGATTTACTTGTTAGGCTTTTTATTGCCATGTGTTAATTGTTACACCTAACTCTGATTTCTTTACGATTAAATCCAGCATCTTCAGATAACACCTTATATCCATTTGGGCATTCTGACTTTGCCCTGTCATGACATACTGAAAATGACACAACCGCTCCACACTCTATTAGGATGGCTTCTTTACCGTCTTTTTCATATATCTTGTTTGCCGTAGTGCAGCCATAGAGCAATAGCAACGTTATTGTCGTTATAAATAATTTCATGCGCTGTCCTTCTTCTTGTGGAGCCTAACGCCCCTCTTATGTGGCAACTACGTAGCAGTTGTCCAACATGAAGGGATTGTTATGCCTCAATAATTCCATGGTTTATTAGATATTCATATCCATCATCTGTAACTGAATATTTGTTGAGGATGTTGCATTCAACGAGGCCCTCAGATTCAGCGAGACTCAGGTATCTTTCTATTTTAAGCCGATGAGCATTCGTAAATTTGGCAATCGTCCCAACGTCGAGCTCGTCATATGGACTTTTTTCAAAAGCCGCTGCAATAGCGCTCATCGCAGCCTTTAAGCCATCTGCTGTTCTGTCAGGTTTAGATCCCCCAAGAGGTTTAAATGGGTTAGCGCCAATCTCAGGTTTTTCATATAAAGGGGCTTTTAACAGTGTTCTAACAAGCTCATCTAATGAATACTCAACATCTGAGTCATTGGAAAAGTTTATATATAGTTTTGATTGAAGGAATGTTGGTAGAACTGGAGTATCAGACTGCCTCACAATTGGTATTATTTTATTTTCATCTATCTTTGATAGTAATGACGCGGATGCAATCATTTTTTCATATCCCACCCCCCCTTTTCCTGCATTGGCCTTAACTACATATTCTTCTGTACATACAATAACCACGAAGTCGCATTTTGCTAGCTCAGTTTCCATAAAGTGCGGTAAATCGTCGCCGGGCTTTAAATCCCATTGATCAAGTACTGCGTCTATTCCCCTATTCCGGAGCGTAGTAGCAAAATCGAGAACCCAGCCTTTGTGTTCTGCTGAGTCATGTGAATATGAGATAAAAACTCGTGGCGGTATCATTATTTCCGTGTCCTCTGATGTGGGTTTTAGGCATAACGCTGAGCTAAGCGGCTTGGGTGAGATGGCTGATTTTTTGCTGCTTTTATGCAAAAAATAGGACAGCTTGCCCAAGTTCGACTGAGCATTTTGTTAGCAGTTTTACTCATAAGTTACTCGGTTTATTTTCTTCAGCCAAAACTTTTTCCATATGTGGAAAAGCGAACTCTCTTAGAGTTGGATTGTCTGCTCTTATGTCACTGATTATTTGTGACAGATTTCTATTCTTAGCGTCTTTTCCTACAATATTATTAAAGCTTACCACTGCAAACGAATTTGTAGCCCTTTGAGGGGAATTATTTATATATTCAAGGAATTTTCTCATGCTCCCTTTGGGGGCATAGCCACCCCATGCCGAACATAAGAGATGAATAGCATTTTTTAACTCACGGTTTAATGGATGTATTTGTGTTCCAGCTTCGTTATTTCCTTCACCTCCACCACCTTGTCCATTTTCGGCTTGAAATGGATTAAACAGGCTGATCGGCGCATGGCCTGTTAACTGTAGAAATTGATCGCCGCAATCATAACCAACCGAGAAATTTTCAATCTCTTTTGTTTCTTTATGCTCGGCCTCGAACAGATAATATTTATCTGTAATTGGGCCGCAGCAACCATCTATTTTTTGTCCTGCAAGTAAGCGGATATATACAATAGGTTTTATGTTGTACGAATCAACAATTTTATTCTTTGCTTCACTTCCTCGACAATTTAAGAAACTCATGACTTCTCCATGACTGCTAACGCCTCAAACACCGGCTTGGTGAAGTTGGCGGCTTTTTTGTACCAAAAAAGGTGACAGCTTTATCAAGTCCGAGTGCTTTGACTTGTTAGCTGCTCTCGTTCTCTGAAATATTGAATAAGATTTTGCTTGATTCTTCACTGGTTTCAAAACTAAATCCAACTTTATCGACATCATAGCTCAATCCATTTTCATCGAAATCCTGACAACTTAAATTACCCCACATATCTTCGTAGCATACTGCAAACACCTTTGGTTCATGCACCGCAGAATGTAACAAATACTGGCCAAAATTTCCTTTTGATAATGTATTGGAGATACCAGAAAGAAAAGATAGCTCAACCTCGTTACTATTCACTTCAACTCCCACCCACTTATGAATATTAAACGTGATATCACTATACTTTAACTCATTGATTGTTAACTCTTTGCCATCAATTTCTGAAGAAAGGCTATTCATTCGAATCATACCTTGGATACACAATGCAAATTGCGAGCGACTCATTTGAGATAAGGCGACATCATTCAACATCAAATCTCGCATGGTCTCAATTGCACCATCTAAATCAAGCTCAGAGGCCTCTTGAAACAGTTTTAAAAACTCCGAATTACTAATGCAGTCTTTAAGATAGTGCTTGCTGACACTCTTAAAGTAATAACTTTTAGTGGAAGTACATAAAACGGTAATTGCAGGATTAATAAAGAAGTTCTTGTCGTATTTCTTCAGCCGCTTAAGCTCACTTCCTTCAATATCACTAGAGAATGAGAAAAGTACAGTAGGTGAAAATCCACCAATATTTTTAAACCTTTCAAATTTAGATAAAGTGGTTTTTAGTTCATTTGCATTCAAACCGCTTTTAACTTCAAAGTTATACTTTACCGCTTCGACGGGGACAAAAGTCAGTTCATTTTTCATGTATGAAGGAAGTATCTCATCATCATAGATGAGAATATCAGTTTCATTTGACTGATCTCCCCTTGAGTTTTCAATAACCCCTTTTGTTAGCTTATATCTATTCGGAATAACTTCTCTTACTAGATCAGAAAGTTCGCTTTCATTTAACCCACCTTTAATCCCTTGATGAACAACCTCTTTATTACTTTCAAACTCAACCTTTAAGGCTGATATTTTCGCGCTGAATTTATCAGATATGATGCTCATTTACTTCTCTAATCTGGATGGTTTTTCTTTGTACAGCTAACGATTAAGCTAAGCCGCTGCGCATTAGCGCAGTCGGCTTGAGCGCCTTGTTAGGCCTATTTAGCTGGCAACTGGAGTAGTTCATCAAAATTAATTTCCTCCCCATAAAATGCCTTATAGTTCCCATCTGGATATGATGTTGATACGCTAAGGCCTATAGAATGCTTTGAATAAAACTGCTTACACACATTCAATATTGTCTCTAGACATTTCTTTGCATCAGAATAATCAAGATTCACAGGCGAGTTGAACTTATTAGCTGAAAATTTCTTTGACCAATCTACTGAGTCCTCTTGATCATGGACTTCCCAACTATTCTCCCCAATTGGTTCTAAAAGCATTGTTGTATTATAGGAACTTCCATGCATTAATATATTTCTAAGGTTGTTGATTTCAGCGATCTTCTGCTTTTGGATTTCGCTCATTGCATCTAGGTCTAATTTTTCCAGTAGGAAAGTAATTTTATCTACGCTCCTAGTCATGTTCCAGTTTGAAGCCAATTTCTTTAATAGAAAGTCTCTATTTTCTTCTGATATATACTCATCGGAGTCTTTGTTAAAAAGTAATTTATAACCCAAATCATTAACCAAAGACTCTAGAAAACAAAATCCATGCATAATGCTAGACATGGCAAACTGATGCGCTGACATTTTTTCATAGCCAGTGTTTTTAGATACAGCCAAGTCATATGACCGCCTCATAGAGTCGATGGCTTGCCCAACGTGAGAATAAGTCAGCGACTGGACAACCGTATGTAAATTTCCTTCTGGCATGGTACTCATAATTCTCTCGTAAGCCTAACGTCCAAGCTGTGCTGTGCGGCGCAAACGAAGCGCAGCGTAGTTTGCATCCGAACAAGCGCCTTGTTAGCTTTGGTTGTGTTTAACAATAAATTTTGCTCTTTCATATAGTTCGTCAAAAGTAATAATTTCCGGATTTGAAGTATTCTTTCGCAATAATTCAAATGACCTCAATTTATCTTTGTTTACGCCATTATCTGAAACAAACTCGTTCATGCTGCCAATTACTAGGTAGGATTTAGGTTGGTAATTGAAGATTTCCTCACCCGTAGGGTTGCCTTCTTTATCGCTTGGATTAATTTTACTAGACAAGTTTTCGATAGCAGATGCAACTGTACCTTGCACCTGTGCAATAGCACCAGCCAATTCCTTAGAAGGTGCCCAACATCCCGACCTGTATGGCTTGGATTCAAGTAGTTCAGTTGCATGGGTTTTTATTTCAATAAAACAGAGGTTAGAAATAATACCTTTTGTTTTCATTAGGGCGTCAACACGCTTACCATGAGAATCTAAACTATACCCTTGAACTACTTGCTCAAGCTTCTTGTCATCTAAGCCTGATAAAAATATATAACCTAACCCATAGCCAAATACCCAATTGTTCTTTTCAAAGTATTTCTGCCAGAGCCCTTCATTGGAACATTTCTTTTTTTCTTTTAGGCTATCAAAGTAACTTTGATCACTGAGTAAACTTTCATAGACGCTCAATTGCTTCTTTCTGTAACCGACAGCAATTAGATCCTCTGTTGTAACCTCGGACTTCAGAACTTCAGCAAACAGATCTTGGTTTTCCGTAACGAATGTTTTTGCTTGGTGAGTAGTTAAAGCGATTTTCCGAAGTTCTTCGTCAGTAATATTTACTTTGGCTCTAGTTTTGAAATCAACAGACTGGATATTAGCCAGGAACTCACAAAATCTTCCTATTTCTTCACCTACAAACGAAAACCCCGTTCCGTTGGGCTGGCCTGTTTCTGATACAAACTTTTGGACAGTTAACACAAAGGTTTGCCGAGTATCTTCAAGAAACTTTGCTGTTATATATGTTTTAGCATCCGGTTTTTTTCGCAAAACAACTTCATCGCGCTCTTTCACATATTCATAACCATCTTCGGAGGGTAATATTTTTGAAGCAATACGAACCCTTCGCTCTTTGTCACCGAAAGACTGGAGAGAAGGACTTATATATGTTTTCCCAGGCAGAGGGCTTTGATAATCATCATCCATATTTTTGATTTTTCTCCGAGAAGCTAACATTTAGTATAAGGCATTCTTGCCTTGGTATTGGGTATTGAAATTAATTTCAGGTCTATTTTCCTGCATATAGAGAAAACTGTTGTTCTGACATGATAATACGTTATTATACATACAACCCTGTCAATTTCTGAAATACGGTTATATGAATACTACCCTAAAAAAACCTTCTTTTCTAGATGAAATGCGTAGTCAATTGCGACGAGAGGGATATGCGTATTCTACAGAAAACACTTACTGCGATTGGGTTAGGCGGTTTGTTAAGTTTCATGGTTTTTTGGATCGTGAATCGATGCTAATTGACTCCACCGCAAGAGTGGAGCAGTTTTTAACAAACTTGGCCGTTGAGCAAAATGTAGCACCCTCAACACAGAACCAGGCGTTAAATGCGTTGGTTTATTGCTACTGCAAGGTTTTACAGGTGCCATTTTCAGACCTGAAGGCCAGTCGTTCTCGAAAAGAGCCGAGAATTCCAGTGGTCTTAACTAAAGAAGAGGTTGGCGAGGTTTTATCGGTAATGGATGGCGCGGCGGGATTGATTGCCAAGTTATTATATGCGAGTGGGCTTCGCATCACGGAAGCCGTTAGATTGAGAGTTCAGGATATTGATTTTGGATTTAAACAAATAACCGTTCGTGATGGAAAAGGTAAAAAAGATAGAGTGACTCCTCTTGCCAACAACTTAGTACCACTTATTGAAAACCAATTAAAAATGGTCAAAACTTTGCACCTTCAGGATCTGGAGAAAGGATTAGGGTCGGTTTATTTGCCGTATGCATTGGCAAAAAAATATCCCAATGCGGATAAAGAGCTGGGCTGGCAATATGCTTTTCCGAGCCGGAACCTGGCAGTTGACCCGCGCTCGGGCATAATGCGCCGACATCACATTGATCAATCGGTTGTCAACAAAGCCATTAAGCGAGCGGTGAAACAGTGCAGCATATACAAAAAAGTGAGCGCGCACACCTTCAGACACTCGTTTGCCACGCATTTATTACAAACCGGTACGGATATTCGAACAATTCAAGCGTTATTGGGGCATGCCGATTTAAGGACCACGATGATTTACACGCATGTATTGAAACAGGGTGGTCAGGGAGTCGTGAGTCCGTTTGATAACTTATAATCATTAAAATCAATTCTGTTTTCGGCTGACATACAACTATCTTTATCGCTTTTAAACACCAATAATTTTAAAACAAAAAACCACTAAACTAGCCAACCACCCTATACAAAAACTACAAAATACAAGCCATAAAAAACCCGCATAAAGCGGGCTTAATTAAATCGACCAGGCCTGGTCGTTTTGAAATAGCATTTAGATTGCCATTAAGATTAAATAAAGAGGTCTGATCCCTGGTTTTTACCAGCTACGCACCCGTCCGGTGTCTACATGGACGAAATTCGATTTAGGATAGAAACCGACACCGCCTTGCCCTTCATGCATGGCAATCTTTCTAAGGTGTGTCAAGTCAAAGCCTGGAAGGTTGATGTCAATTGCCTTACCGACCATATGTAAGCTCTTTTTAGCCACGCCTTGAGTGGTATGGTTGAGCATTGCATTGGTTTTGGGTGAGCGATAACCGGAGATGACGTTAAACGATTTGTTACTGCCCGTTTTATTGCGGATATCGTGCAACAGATCAAACAAGGCGATGTCCATATCATGACTTTCACCCGTGCGGAAGTCTCTTAACACGTGATTAATCTCTTCAAGTGCTTCCGGATGATAAACGCCCTGCTCCCAGTAAGTGGTGCGCAATGATTCGCCTGTATGCAGGTTATACAAAGACAGCGAGCGAAACTCTTCGTTCTTGTGCTGTTTCTGTGTACTTGCGAACAGCGAAGTGGGTGCCAAAGCCGCCGCAGCGCTCATTCCACCTAATTTTAAGAAGGTTCTACGTTTCATCTGATTGTGTATTGGCATAGCCACCCCGTCCAATTTATGAAAATATACCATAATTTATTTTGTATGTACTTTCAAGTTTTTTCATAAATTTCAGTAGGTTAGCATCTAATCCATATACATCTTTACGTAAGTACAGTCTCCCGTCCGCATCAGCCCAGGCGGTTTGATAGGTTACATAGACCGGTAATTTTTCTTTGAGATGCTTAACTTGAAGAGCACCGGTCTGTATTTGCTTATAAATTGATTGCAGGGTGATTTCAGGCTGTTCACGACTCAATATTTCATAAGCCAGCTGCATGGGCTTTTCCGCACGAATACATCCAGAGCTGACCAGGAACGACTTGCTTTTGAAAAGATAACGAGCGGAGGTATCGTGGATATAGATGTCCTCGCTATTTGGGAACATGAATTTTATGATTCCTAGAGGATTTTTAATTCCCGGCTCTTTACGGAAGGTATAGCGAAGCATGCCTTTTTTGCTGATTTCGTGCCAGTTTATTGCGGTGGAATCGAGCGGGTAACTTTCGGTATTATCCACACTACTGAACAGAGTGATTTGATTGGCGTTCAGATAATTTTTATTGGCCTTTAGTTTGGGGAGGATATCTTCTGCGAGAATGGTTTTAGGGATGCGCCAATAAGGGTTATAGACAAGATAACTCATCCTTGCTTCCATGATTGGGGTTTGGCGTTTCGTCTGACCCACCACGACCGTCATCGACAGTGACTGGCCATCATGAACAAATTTCAGGGAGAAATCCGGAATATTGACCATGATATAGTTGTCATCCACCAGGGTGCCGTACCAACGCCAGCGCTCAAGGTTGAGTTTAATTGTTTCGATTCTCTCTTGTACGCTTTTAGCGAGATCGATGCGAGTTTGCGCACCGAGGATGCCGTCCACCATAATGTGCTGACGTCGTTGAAATTGTTTTATGGCCGCGATGAGCGCTTCAGGTTCAGAACTGGTTTCAGTCACGCCGTCCATGACAGTATCGTTGTTTGTTTCGTCGTTTGTTTCGGTGCCATCCCAACTCCAATCAATTGGGGCTGTGTTAAGAGTGTGATTCAACGCTAAAGCGCTATCTAGTTCATCATTGAACTCCCCCGTGATGGAGAGTCTTTTTTTAACCAGCTCGAGATCAAGGTAGGCTTCGGGGTCTTCGTTCCATCCGCCTTTGCTGGCCATGTCTCTGTAATGACGCAGTGCACTTTTAAGGTTCTGATAACCTACATACTTTGGTGCAAGCCTCTCAAGCATTTCAAAAACCTCTCCCTGTTGCAGGGCAATGGTCAGTATTTCCGGCATATTAAGGGTTTCACGCGGAATTGCGCGATGAAGTATGTCCGCGGTTGTGCCGAATGCCATGCCATGGAAAAGGTGTTCACCCAGTGTCAGGAATGCATCGCTAAGCAGCAAATCCCGAAGTACTCGTTCTTCCGCTGTCTGTGGCTGGGCGAGGTGTTGTATGAGGTTTTTGTGGTAAAGGGGGTAAGATGGATCCAGGCCATCATCTGCGGAGGCATCAATTGCTCGGAGCAATTGAGTGGACAAATCTTTGCCTGTAGCGTTGGTTTGCCACGCAAGATTATAGTTTCGGTGTTGGTAAAACTGTTGTAGTTTCAGTCTTTGTGAGAGCAGAACAACGTCTTTACCGTCTATAGAAGGCAGATTGTCTTGCGATAACATCGCTTGCAGCTCTTGCTGGGTACTTGGCGGTTGCGCCTGCGCGGTCGTCAGAAGCATGCCAGCAATCAGCAGTATACTCATAAATCGTACCACGGTGATTACCTCCTTACTGAGTCATCTTTACCGTTAGTTTAACGAAATTTCGCCTTAAAATCAGTATGATTCTGCTGGGATGGATTAAGCAGTCAGGCATAAAGGAAAGCTGAAGCTTGAGGGCTCAGCTAAAATTCAAGCGGCCCCCTCTTTAATTTGATTCTTTCATTTTTAATTCGAAAATAGACAAAGCCCTTAATGCCATTATCTGCACATTGCATGAACGAATGCTAAGGCTTTTTAGCCAGGAAAATAATATGCCGACTGCCTTTACCAGGCCTCGCTCTTACCATTTTATCGCTCGCTTTGAACCCGGCTTTTTTAAGTTGAGTAATGAACATCGAATCAGGCGCTGCAGACCACACAGCAAGCATCCCTTTAGGGCGTAGGCTGTTATATAAGGCACTTAAGCCAGCCGAAGTATAAAGCCAATTGTTATCACTGTTGGTAATGCCTTCTGGGCCATTATCAACATCGAGCAAAATGGCGTCAAAATCTGGCTTCTGTTGTTTGATTAATTCGGCGATATCGCCTAATCGCACATTGCTGCGTTCATCTTCTAACGGTTTGCCTGCACATTCACCTAACGGGCCGCGGTTCCATTCAACCACTTCTGGAATAAGTTCTGCCACAGTAACCCTTGAACTAGCCGTCACACACTCCAACGCGGTCGCCAAGGTATAGCCCATACCCAAACCGCCCACTAAAACTTCTGCACTCTCTTTGTTTTTAATATGCGCACAGCCAAGCTTAGCCAACTCCTGCTCGGAGTTATAAACCCGGCTATTCATCAATACTCCGCGTGAACCAGAAAGCTTTATCGTAAATTCATCTTCACTCTGTAATAAAACCAACTCACCGCCGTTGTTGGGAATAATCGCTGTCGCGAGTTTATTTAATTGCTTCATATTATCTCGTAGTGGTTGTGTGTGTTTTTACAAAAAATATTAGAACAGAAAACAGGTAGAAAGTATTCACCCTACTCCTAATCAATGATGAAAACGACAGCAAATAATCGTCATTTAAAGAGGTCGGAGTGAAGTTCCCTTTTCCATCCATAAAAAACCCGCTAAAGAGCGGGTTATTTTTTATTTGAATCTGCACTCACATGATTTTGTAAAACCGCGGGACATGCCAGGTCTGGTCAGGTTGTTTAATTTACTCTGACCACGAACTCTTGGCTAGGGGCATACGGTAAAAAGAAGCGAGTATTTCCAGGCCTAAAAACAGCGTAACAACGATTTATGAAATAAATAAGTTATGCACATTAAATAGCTCTAATCTCTTTAATATTTTGTGCTTCTCAAATTATATAAATCGCAAACGAGTACTGCACGGTATGTTCCACCATGTAGAACGTATCATTTTACATGCCTTTCATGTCCTGCATCATGGACATGTTGTCCGACATCATTTCCAAGTGCTCTTGCATAAGTTTCTCACGCTCTTCGGCATCCTTGGACTGCATAATCTTGTGCATCTGTTCGTGCATCCGCAGCATTTTTTCCTGCATAACGCCCATTTTTTTGTCCATATCTTGCGTATTATTCATCGTATTCTCCAAAAATATACTGTTAAGGAAACCAAGAATCAAAAACCCTTTGGCTCAGCATAATGATAACTACATATACTTATATACATACTTGCATATACCTACAATAAAGGTCAAGTTATTCTGTGCGCTACCAGGCATACAGTAAATTTTAAACTGCTTTGTACGGAGTGATTTTTAAGCTATTGCCCGAATACTTTATTAAAGGGGACGCTTTATTAAAAGAGGACGCTATGAGGTTCCCCCACAAAACTGGACACTAGATATCACTATTTGGGGTCTTAAGTGCCCCGTTTTCTACTTAAAAGCTTATTTTCTTAAGGGGTCAAGAAGGTGCTTTAAGCCATTGTGATCTAACTCCTGCATTAGAGCCAATAACTGCCCTAAACTACCCGATGGAAAGCCCTCACGCGCAAACCAATTAAGGTAATTTCCTGGCAAATCAGCAATAATTCTACCCTTGTATTTTCCATAAGGCATAGTGACAACAACTAGTTTTTTTAAGTTTTCTGGATTCATAAGTTAAAGTATCGAGATAAGCATTTATTAAGAAAAAAGAGTCAGCCTAGAATCAACTTGCAAGTGTTGCACTTTCAAGTTGATTCTAAGCTAACCCCTGTATTAAATAAGAAAGACCAAAGCCTTTTTTATCGGCGTTAAATCCTGCCAACATTGGCAGGATTTTTAAGTTTTAACATTTATGATTTAAACTAAAAGTTCACCATAGCCAGAGTAGAGTGACTTCATCTGCCACTCCTATTTTACCAGTAATAGCTAAAGCCCTTTGCAGTTTGCATAATAAGTGACTGAGGCAGGCCAATCAGAAAAAATCCCCATGATTCCTACGTCTTGTGCCAAAACATCCAAAGCCTCGTATTTATCCCCGTCATTATTAATCGCATTAGTGATGGTTTGGTAATACCAACCGCCACCATTTTTTAGCAATCCAGAACGTTCAAATGTCCAAGTAATGATATCAAGACCAGACGATTTTGCAGCGATCGCGTAGTCTGACGGCACAATATTATTCTCTACATCCAAATCCAATAACATCCACATAGGTGGCGAAATAATATTGACACCCATTGCTGATAGCTCAGGCATACTGGGAGTCAAAGTTGCTGGATATCTATGATCAAAGCTAGGATCGTCGTAACGACCATCTAAGAAAACAGCTTGTCGACCAAATTCCTGATCATTGTTAATCCAATAGAGGATGTCAGGCAAGTTAAATGACTGAGGGAAAACTTGGCTTGGGTTTACGCCTGCTTCTTTGTAGTCATTAATCATCTGTTGAGCATATTGTTGCTGTGTGTAATCTCCTTCATAAGGCATAACAACACTGGGGCTTTTAAGTTCAGGAGTCATTTTCACACCCAGTTTTTTAAACAAGGCGATGCTGTCTTTATGTGTCATTAACGTACCTGTAGCAGCATATAAATCCGTACGCCATGAGGGTGTTGCATTCATATATTCCGCAACCGTTGTCGCATTTGGGTTGACTGCATCCATTTTGCCTTTCAGGCTCTTAAACTCCTCTAGAGTAAGATCCGTCGCACAACATTGTGCGCTTGCTGGCGTAATGGTTTTACCCGTAACAGGATCAATCACAGCAGGTACAAATGGAGATGTACACTTAGCCGCTAAAGGGGTCGCCAGTATATTTGTCGTTGCATGTAAATCACATTGAGAATGACGGCAGACAAGTTCACGATCCTTTGTAAACGTGACATCGCATTCAATAATACCAGCCCCCATACGTGCTGCCGCCTCGTAGGATTCTTTGGTGTGTTCCGGAAACTGCATTGAGGCACCACGATGGCCAATTGAAAAGTCTGTTTTCTTAAACGGACCTTTACCGCATTTAGTTAATTCTTTTTTAAGTTCACTAGGGTCCATATCATTCACTAGGAAATATGGGCGAGGACCCAGTTGAATCGTCTTGGATAAATTCTTGGATGCATGATGAGACTCATTGGCCTCTTCCATAGAGTGATCACGTTGACTGTCTTCGTGAGAAGATGCGGCCGAGACGGTATTAAAATGTGTTAAAGATAAGGCAATGATTGTCGCCATCAGTGTCTGTTTAAACATGTTAGTGCTCCCTTTCATTCCACTACCAAAATTGGTAATTTCACGTACCATTATATTTTTACACTATGGCAGCTAGGTGAAAGAATTATGAACAATCAGGGTCAGAGTAAAATTAAATCACTCTTTGAAACTAACTAAGTATCGTACACAATGAATATGAGTAATAAAGCCTATCAAAAACAACCAGACCTGGTCCGTTCTAAAATAGGCAAGTGTCAAAGGCGCTTAGGATTAAAGGGGGGACGCCTTTTTCTCTTGGTCCATGCAACAAGAGTGAACAAGGTTAAACAAAAAAAGGCTGTCTCTGTTTAATGTAATGGCAGGCGAAGATATGTGACACTTCATTAGGCGTTATGATTCTTCTGTATTGAATTCAAAAACTACAGGTTCTACGTTCGGTCTTGAAACCGTAATGTCGAATTGTACTGGAAAGGTCGAAGTTACAATATAGGTGCCTAGCCATGTCTGTTTAGAATGTTTCATTTCCCGTCGCAATTCCATGATTTGTTGAGCAGTCCCGATGGTTCGATAGGTTGCTGTAACGTTATCCGCAAGCGGAGCCACGCATGACAATACACCTGTATTCGGGTCAGGCTTGATACTATGACGTGACAAGCTTTCTTTCGGCAACTGGGTTGAGTTCATGGCTGTACAGCGTATCTCTGTGCCATCGATGTTTTCTACATGGTAAGCACGTTTAAAGCTTTTATTCTGCGAAGCATCGTCACAGGCTACAAGCAAAGAGATACCTATCAGTAAAAATATCCATTTTTCGATTTTCGCTATGTTTTTCATTTCAATTCCTCTATCGATAAGATATGACCATTATGTAGGATTTATCCGTTATCCGCATTGAAATATGTCAATGCTTACCCCAGACGGCCACTGTAAGCGTCGCTGATCAGGAAATTGTCTTTCGTTTTTATACTCATGTTGC
The DNA here is from genome assembly GCF_000381085.1 of Thiomicrorhabdus arctica DSM 13458. GTDB lineage: Bacteria > Pseudomonadota > Gammaproteobacteria > Thiomicrospirales > Thiomicrospiraceae > Thiomicrorhabdus > Thiomicrorhabdus arctica. Next base: position 910,815 of record NZ_KB905899.1, read on the forward strand.
CGCTAATTCAGATAATGAAACCGTACGAAAATATGCAGAAATTTTAGCTAAGGAAGAGCTTGGCCATGCAGCTTTACTTCGAGCAGAACGTCGCTACACTTATCATGCTTAACGTAAAAATCGCGCGTTCTTCAGGACTTAAATGATAATAATTGCTCAGGTATACATTCTGATTGAATGTGTTGCACTTGCAACTTGAACCTAAGACGTCCCCTTTTCTTGTGAGTTGACAAGATCCTTATAAGTAAGTATTGTTACTACGTTGAGCGTATAAAGTACGACCTTCTATTAATCTTGGAATTTTTGACACGAAGTCTAAGCGGGCAGCTCTTATGATTAAAACCTGTAAGTTGCTGCTAAGACGACCCGATGCGGTACTGCATCCGGGAAAAAATAATTTAATGACGTCATTACTCATTTTTACAAATGATGTTTAAAATGCCCGTCTGGGCAACTGTTTAAAAACCAGTTAAAGGAGATCTATAATGATTACCCAACATTTGAAACTCGTAATTCCTCTCACTGTGGCCCTTGCATGTGGTAGCGCCGCAGTCAGCGCCGCGCCATTAGTACTCGGTGACGATTTGAATAGCTTAACGGTATTTTCTAATACCTACACCACCACTGGTGCGAATTCCAGTGTCTACGGCAACGTACTATCCGGCGGCGTTTCGACCACCGGTACAAATGCTGCGGTCACTGGTAATCTTGTATCGGTGGGCGCCGCAAACGTTGGCGGTGGTACGTCCACCGTCGGCGGCGATGTAACGTCTAACGGGGCTATGATGGTTGGCGGTGCAGTCACTGCGCTGAATGGCCCTATCGTTAGCGGTAGCATCACGTCCACTGGCGATTCGACGATTGGCGCGTATGCGACAGTCGGCGGTGATATGTTATCTGGCGGTGCGGCAACGACAGACGCCAACGCCAATGTCCTTGGCAATCTGTGGTCAGGTGGCGCGGCCACTGTCGGGGCGAACTCTACTGTATCCGGTAATTTGACGTCGACGTCAGGGCCCATCACTATCTCAGCCAGTGGTAATGTTGGCGGAATCCAGACGACGGGGGGAGCAATGCCAACGTTGTCGGGAGTACGCACCAGCGTTTCTTCTGAGTCGACACAAGTGACCAACGCGCAAACTTTGCTCAGTGGTTTGGGTTCAGGTACGGCCCTCGCCGCAGTGCCATATAGCATGACGCTCGCGCCTGGTGTTTATAGCGCTGCCAGTCTGTCCATGGCCGCGGGTAATACCTTCACACTGGATGGCCAAGGTCAAGAAGACCCGTTCTGGGTTTTCAACATCAAAGATATTCTGGCCCCTGGTGATAACACGGTGGTTAGCTTGATCAATGCTGGTGACAGTGCCAGTGTGTTCTGGAATGTAAGTGACGGTTATGCCAGTATCGGTGACAACTCTACGTTCATTGGCACGATTTTCGCAGACAATTATATCAGCGTCGGTGCAAGCACCACAGTGAGTGGCCTCGGGTCTTCTTGCGGTGGCATCTTTTCGGCGACTTCATACGTCTCAACCGGCGATGGCGCAAGCATTGGCGGAATAGGTTGTTCAGGTGTGAACGTGACGTCGGTGACGTCGGCAGTGCCTGAACCACAGATGTTTGGATTGATGCTTACTGGTCTTGGTGTGCTAGGTTTTGTTACACGTCGTCGCGCCCAAGCCAAGCGCGCATAATCTAAAACCAGAACTGAACCACTAAAAATCCAATCAGCTTCAACGATTCGGAACTTAAGGGTTCAGGTCTTTGGTTTTAACCCAGTATTTAGCTAGGCCGCATAGTGATGGTGTCGGCCTAGCGACTCAAGATTAAAGGCAGATTAAAGGGATTAAAGGGAACGCTACCCTTTTACAGGTCGCCCTACGGGTTTAAACTTTAGACTACGATTCGTTTTTTTCTCTAAGCCTTCAATAAAACCATCTCCTCCACACGGAAGACCTTTATCAATATTTCTTCTCAAAACTATCATGTGCTCTTCCGAGTTTTCTTTTTGTAAATAACTTTTCCAACCTCTTTACTCAGCCGGGCTGTAGGATTCAGAAATATTAGATAAAAGAACAGACTCGGTTATACCCATATGGGCTGAAGCACTAGACCAAAGATAATCTTCTGGATTATCAACTATTTTGGCTCTAACAGGGTTTTGCTCTACATAACGAATAGCCGAATGAGTATAAGCCCCATCTAAAGCTGAAGAGAAAAAACGACCTTGCCACAAGTGCCTTTCCAATGATGTTTTTTATTAATGTACTGCGCATAACGCATATGAAGGGGCTTAAGAACTTTTTGCAAGCCATCTTCCGTTGATGGCTTCAAAATTAAATGAATATGGTTTGTCATTAAACAATATGCCCAAACTTCAACTTCGTGTTTAACACTGTAATCATGTAACAAATCAAGATAGAACTCTCGATCTAAATCACAAAAGAACACATCTTCACGACGATTACCACGCTGGGTAATGTGAAACGGGATATCAGATAAAACAACTCGGGCTAATCTAGGCATGATTCAATAGCAGCAGAGTTCAAAATAAAAGGGTAGCGTCCCCTTTGCTACCCATGTTTTTTAAATTTTTCTTTATAAATCAATATGATGATGTAAATCATAAAATATATTACCATGTGTTATCAGGTTCTGATAAAGTAGTAAGATAAGTAATAAAACTTAGCCTTTAGTCTGCTATAAAACGCTTAATATTTGATATAAATTAAAGTAAGGAGGACGTAATGTCTAATAAAGCAACCTCAACACATGAACACGATCATTATACCGAGGCCGGAGAGAATATCATTTCAAGCGATGTTCAATTATCCAACATTGGGCGTTGGTTGAAAAAAGGCTGGCACGACATGGCGCATGCGCCCAGTATTTCCCTTTTCTATGGCCTGGCAATGGCCTTGTCCGTGATGCTGATGTTATTTGCTGTTCAATATCAGCCAATACAGATGATTACCATCGCAGTAGTGTTTATTATCTTATCGCCATTTTTGGCTACCGGACTGTATTACACAGCACACAGACTGGAGCAAGGGGAAAAACCTTCATTAGGCACATCTATGGTAGCTTGGAGTAGTAAAAAATCGAATTTCGGCCTTTTTGCCATCTGCTTAGTGATCATTGCCGCTATTTGGATAAACGCTGTGCCATTTTTTGTCGCGGTTGTACTTGGGGCAAGTTCACTCTTAATCGTTGACACGAGCATGGGTGTAACGGGGTTCCTCGCCACACAAGAAGGCCTAGCTTTCTTGGTTCTTTTTGTTGGCCATAGCGTGATAATGGCGGCTTTTGTATTTATGATCAGCGTGGTGACCATTCCGTTAATGTTACGAGACAAAAATATTGGCGCAATCTCAGCCATGATTTTAAGCTTTAAGATTGTGATGGAAAATAAACTTGTAATGACGGCTTGGGCGCTGGTTATTGGCTTTATGCTTATTGTGGGTATCATGTCGCTGGGCTTAGGTATGTTAATTGTGATGCCGTTGCTCGGTTATGCCAGCTGGCACGCTTTTAATGATCTGGTCTCAATACATGAGAACATTGTTTAAATAATCACAACGTTATAACTCACGATTTACCCGCCTATCAGAATAAAGTGAGGTTCCCCCACAAAACTGGACACTAAATATTACCATTTAGGAGTCCTAAAAATGAATCGAAAATACACCGCTTTTACTAAAGAGTTTAAACTCGAAACTCTGCATCTAGCAAGCCAACCTGATACAGTTATCGCTCACCTTGCTAGGGATCTTGGTATCCGTAGAAATATGATTTATAAATGGAGGCAGCAATTGAACTCAAAAGATGAAAAGGCATTCAAAAGAACCGCCACCAACGAAAATACAGAGCATAGACAGCTAACTGTCTCCGAACTTATCAAAGACAATAACCGGCTTCAAAAAGAACTGCAACTAGCTGCAATGGAGAATGAAATCTTAAAAAAGGCTCAGGCTTACTTCGAGGAAGAAAAGGACTGAGATTTAAGTTCATAGAGGCACAGCAGATGAACTACCCCGTAGCCCTGTTATGTAAATGCTTAGATGTCTCTAAGAGTGGTTTTTATCACTGGAAAACGGCACCCGTCAGCCAAAGAAGTAAGCACGATAACTATTTGTTATTGAAAATAATTGAAGCCTATAAAGCAGGCCGTAAAAACTATGGTTCACCAAGAGTTTATAACGAGCTTAAGGCAAAGAGCATCAGTATTAGTCTAAATAAAGTCGCTAGAATGATGAAAAAGCATGGCATTCATGCCGTTACATCGATAAAACACAAGAAGGCCAAAATCGCACGTAACACGAGGGGCTTTTCAGACAATGTTTTAGATAGAGAGTTCACTGCCATTAAGCCCGGTAAAAAATGGGTAAGTGATACCACTTTTGTCTATACACGACAGGGCTGGCTTTATCTTGCGGTGATTATTGACCTTTATTCTCGTAAAGTTATCGGTTGGTCAATGAGCCAATATAACGATACCAAACTGGTCTCTAGAGCATTAGAAATGGCAGTTAAAGTAAAGCCAATAAAGGAGCAAGTACTCTTGCACTCAGACCAGGGATCAACTTATCGAGCTGATGCTTACTTAGCCTTATTTAAGAACAATAAAATTATGCAGAGCATGAGTCGAAAAGGTGAATGCCACGATAATGCCGTTGCTGAAAGCTTTTTTAGCACCTTAAAATCAGAATTAGTCTATCAAACAACTTACCAAACTAGAGAAGAAGCTAAAAGCAGCATCTTTGAGTACATCGAAGTGTTTTACAATAAAGTGAGAAGGCATTCATATTTGAATTATGAATCGCCCAAAAATTATGAAATGGCTTTTTATAATAGAGTCTAAACAGTCCAGTTTATTGGGGGAACTTCATAGCGTCCCCTTTTCCACTGTTTGTGCTTACGCCCAATGAAATTAAAGGGGGTCAGAGTAAAATTTAAATCACTCTAAAACCAATAAGACATCACACACAGCAACTACGTAATAAAGTCACAAAAAACCCGCGTAAAGCGGTCTTATTAAAACTACCAGGCCTGGTCAGATTGTTTTGATTTTACTCTGAGCCCGAACTCAAAATAAATTACTTATGGCCGCAATTTATCGACCAATTCGCTTGTGATGTGGAATTTTTCGTGTGTTGGCTCTATTGATATTCTGCTAGGAGATTCAAAATCTGAGCCTGTTGTCGCCTGTCTAAGCTTGGTAAGCGTTGATTGATGCTTAGAGGGAAGTTTTGATTCTAATTTTTTTAAATGTTGTTTAATTTTTATAGATGCGATGATAGATTGATTATCAACGCCATTATTTGTCCAAAAAGCGGTAGAGTCTTCTTCTAGTTGATTTAAAACTGTGTTTAGCTCTTCTTTACTTTTCAGACGACTATTGAAGTAGTAGGTGATACTGGCTGTAACAATCGGGATGATAAGCCAACTAGCGACTATGTATTCGTTTGAAATCATAGTTTTCTTTGCTTTGCGGCATCTTCTATGTATTCCCAAATCTCAGACTGAATACTTGGGAATTCTGTTGTTTTTATTTCTAAGCTTTTTCTTAATTGATCTAGCGTATAGTTGCTTTCTCTGACAAGGCCTCCAAAAGCTTCTTCTACAAAAGATGAGCCATAACCAATAGAGCCATCTAATTCAACGATGACTTTATCGTATTCATTTAGAGCTGGCACTAGCAACTTTTCGCGAAAACCTTGTCCAGTAAATTGACCATCTCCGGTATATCTTCCTGCTGGTGCCCAGGTATAGTCGTTTTTAATGTTGATTGTTTTCTTGTTCATCTTCTATCATCTTTTGTAATTTATCTAATGGTGCTGACCAAGATATTATGGTGCCCATTATAGAATGTTTTAAGTCAGTGGAAAATTTTTCTTTTTTTGAGGCTGAATAAGTATATAAGCCTTTGTTGCTTAAAATCGACAGGCTACCGTCTTGCATAATATCTATGGCCTCTTTTAATTGGGCCATCCCTTTTCCTCGGTGTGCAAGATCAGAAGATGAAGAGCCAACCTCCATTGAGGTTTTAATAACTTTGCTTTCTTTGCCACCATCTAGCTTGCTTATTACTTTTTTTATGAATGAGAAGTCATTTCTATTTTTAAGTGATTCTGGTATTCCCTGTCCAAGGTCACAAATAACAAGCGTTAATCGCTCTTCATTGCAGCCTGTAAACATCCACCACTTGTGATCACTGAATGGATACCCGTCTGCTCTTTCTGGTATTTCTTTTTTGGTTTTTGTGTTTTTATATGCGTGCATGCAAGCATTCGTAATTGCCTCGCTTATGCCATTAAAGAAAGCAGACCTATACTTAGGCTTCAGATTTATCTTTTCTAACTCTTTGGCTGCGTTTATTACTGTTGCGTCTGTTCCTGTTAGGTAATTATTCCAATAGGTTACAGTTTTATGGTTTATATCAACTTTTGTATTAATGCCTAACAGTCTTGATAGCCCCGTTTTACAAAACACTTGTGCTGGTATATCTTCGGTTGGTAAACAACCTTTTATATAACTAGAGTTGGTTAGATATTGAATTCGTTCAATCTCTGCTATAAGCATCAGTGTTGCAGTAGATTCCATGTACTTAACATCTTTGAACGATATAAATATCCTTTTTCTTTTTTGAACCGTTAGTTTTTTTATTTTACTAAAGAACGCAATGGTTTTATTGTGTGCCTTTCGTTCGAATGAAATGTGTTGTGGCGAGATTATTTGTACAATTCTTTCATTGTCCAGTTTGTTCAAAAATCCAGAATTCAATCGGTTTTTAGCAAGCTTTTTACTTTTAGAAAGTAGTTTTCGTTTAAATCTTTTGCGACGGCGATTTATAGTATGTTTGGTTGTTTTCACGCTATTAATTTTCATTTAAAATTTTGTATTCCCTAAAAAGTTAATGCGAGTAGAAATGACCACACAAATGATTCTACGTTGCTAATCGGCAGTTATTTTGATTTAAATAATTGGGGTCAGAGTAAAAGTGAAATCACTCTAAAGCTAACAAGTCATCATACACAAAAAATACGTAATAAATTCTATAAAAAACAACCAGGCCTGGTCAGTTCTAACAACGGATAGATCGCTTATCAATACAGTGCTGAATTTAAGACACAAAAAAACCGCCAAAAGGCGGTTTCTTCAGATTAAGAAACGAGTTAGTTGCGAGATAAAACTTGTCAGTTCAAGGCTTGAAAATGTTGAGCATACAAGTGTATGTGATCATTTTCATAACGCAGAAATGGCGAGTTTTAGACGCAACCCAAATTACTTACGCTTCTTAGGTGGCATTAGATCTGTAATTGTCCCTTCCGCCATCTCTGCCGCGAAACAAAGCGTCTCTGACAAAGTAGGATGCGGATGAATAGTAAGCGCTAAATCTTGCATATCAGCCCCCATCTCAATCGCCAACATCGCTTCGGCGATCAACTCACCTGCATTAGGCCCGACAATACCGCAACCCAACAGTCTATGCGTTTTTGCACAGAACATCGCTTTGGTAAGGCCTTCATCGCGTCCTAGACTTAAGCTACGTCCAGATGCCGCCCATGGGAATGCGCCCTTCTCGTACTCAATGCCTTCGGCCTTAAGTTCGTCTTCGGTTTTACCCGCCCAAGCCACTTCTGGGTCGGTGTAAGCCACTGATGGAATGCTCATTGGCGTGAACGCGCTTGGCATGCCGCTAATGACTTCTGCCGCTACCTTACCTTCGTGTACCGCTTTGTGCGCTAACATTGGCTGACCGACAATGTCACCGATGGCGTAGATATTACCGACATTGGTTTCTTGGCGCTCATTGACTTCAATGAAGCCCCAATCGTTGACGGCCACACCGGCTTTTTCAGCATCAATCAGTTTACCGTTGGCCGCACGACCTACCGCGACTAAGACGCGATCGAAGGTATCGGTGTCAGGACAGTCTTTACCTTCAAAGGTAACGACCAGGCCTGCATCGGTGGCTTCAACGTTAGTGACCTTAGATTTAAGGAAAACGTTTTCGTACTGTTTTTTGATTTTCTTAAGCAATGGCTTAGAGATGTCTTTATCCGCACCTGGGATAATAGTATCGCCCAGCTCAACCACGGTAATGCTTGAACCTAAAGAGTCATAAACCTGAGCCATCTCTAGGCCGATAATGCCGCCACCGATCACCAATAGACGCTTAGGAATCTCTTCAAGCGCTAAGGCACCGGTAGAGTCCATAACACGTGGATCGTCATGTGGAATGAAAGGTAACTTAACAACACGTGAACCGGCCGCGATAATCGCTTTTTCAAACGCGATGGTCTTTATAGAACCATCAGCCGCTTCAACGCTGACCGTATTAGCCGAGGTGAATTTACCGTAACCGGTCACCACTTCTACTTGACGTGCTTTGGCCAGACCTGTTAGACCGCCAGTCAGCTTATTAATAACACCGTCTTTGAAGGCACGAATCTTATCAATATCAATTTTTGGCTCAGCAAAAGTAATACCGTGAGCGCCCATCTCTTTGGTTTCATTTAACACCACAGACATGTGCAATAGGGCTTTAGACGGAATACAACCGACGTTTAGACACACCCCACCGATATCGTTATAACGCTCAATCATGACCACTTTTTTGCCAAGATCAGATGCACGGAACGCTGCGGTGTAACCACCTGGGCCAGACCCTAATACCAATAGTTCACACTGCATGTCTGCATCTGGTAAGTCTGCTGCGGCAACCGCTTTCGGCGCTTCAGTTTTAGGTGCTTCAGCTTTAGGGGCTTCTGCTACCGTCGGTTCCGCCGTTGCGGCCACAGATGCTTCCACATTTGCCGCGACAGTCTCAGTATTGGCGATTTCAATCGTCCCAATAATGGAACCTTCTTTAACTTTGTCGCCGACCTCGACACTCATCGAAATAATTTTACCGGCAAAAGGCGCTGGAATTTCCATGGTCGCTTTGTCTGATTCTAAGGTTAACAAAGAATCATCTTGAGCCACTTCTTCACCCGCCGAAACCAATACTTCAATGACGTCTACTTCTGCAAAGTCACCAATATCTGGAACAATAATATCTACAATCTTAGTCATCTTATCCCCTACTACAGAATTAGCTGACGTAAGTCAGATAGGTAGTTGCCAACGGTGGTCGTGAAACGAACGCCTTCCGCACCATCTAAAGCACGGTGATCGTAAGAAACACTGAAAGGCATGACCAAACGTGGAATGAATTCTGAACCATTCCAAACGGGCTGCATTTTCGCTTTAGACAAGCCCATAATCGCCACTTCTGGTGCATTAACGATTGGCGTAAACTGAGTACCACCGATACCGCCTAAGCTAGAAATCGTGAAAGTACCACCCGACATATCGGCTGGCCCAAGCTTTCCATCACGTGCCTTAGCAGAGATTTCCATTAGATCGCGAGAAAGCTCATAGATGCCTTTCTTATCAACGTCTTTAACCACCGGAACCATCAAACCATTCGGTGTATCAACGGCAATACCGATATTGTAATAATGCTTTTTGATAATCGACTGACCGTCTGGCGACAGTGAAGCATTAACGCTTGGGAACTCTTGTAACGCTTTAACCACCGCTTTCATAACGAAAACCAATGGTGTTAATTTGATGCCTTGCTTTTCAGCAGAGGCTTTTTGATCTTTACGGAACTGATCCATTTCGGTAATGTCACACTCATCAAACTGAGTGACATGCGGAACATTCAACCAACTAGCGTGCAGGAACTTACCTGAAATCTTTTTGATACGACCCAACTCTTCAGTCGTGGTGTCACCAAACTTGCTGAAATCAATCACTGGAACAGGCGGTATGCCTGCCCCACCAGTCGCTTGACCTGGTGCAGAAGACTGACCAGACATAACGGCTTTAATGGCGGCTTCTACATCGGTCTGCTTGATACGGCCTTTAGGCCCTGATCCAGGAACTTTATCAATCTCAACACCCAGTTTGCGGGCAAAAGCACGCACAGAAGGTGATGCATGTGATGTCGCACCCATGCTTTGAGAATTGATCGGTTTAGACGCGTTGGCTAATGCCACCGGAGAACTTTGTACAACCGGTGCAGCTTTAGGGGCTTCTGTAGCTGCGACTGGCGCAGGTGCTGTCGCCACAGATGCGGCGGTTTGAGCCGGTGCCGAAGCAGGCGCTTCAACCGCCGGCGCAGCAGCGGCTGCCGAGGCTTCGATATCAAAGACGTAATCGCCTTCTTTAACATCGTCACCCACGGCAACGCTGATTTTGGTGACTTTCCCAGCCACGGGAGAAGGAATCTCCATCGTAGCTTTATCTGACTCTAACGTTAATAAAGAGTCATCAATGGCGACCATGTCACCAACTGAAACTAAGACCTCAATGACTTCGACTGAATCAAAATCACCGATATCAGGAATATTAATTTGCTGTGTAGCCATAATATCTTCTTCCTAAAAAATTCTGTAAAAACATGTTAAACGCATAAAAAAGCCGCTCTAAACAGAGCGGCTTTAAAAGGATTAAGCGTGTACCGGATAAGTCTTTTCGCTGTCAATGCCATATTTTTCCATGGCTTGAACAACAACTTCCGCTTTAATCGTACCCGCATCAGCCAATGACTTAAGCGCTGAGACAACAACATATTGAGCGTTGACTTCAAAGAATGCACGTAATTGCTCACGTGTATCTGAACGACCAAAACCGTCTGTACCCAATACATGGTATTCACCAGGAACATACTGACGAATACGCTCTGCGTAATCGCGCATGTAATCGGTTGCGGCAATGAACGGCCCTTGGGCACCAGAAAGCATCTCAGTCGTGAAAGAGACTTTAGGTGTAGCCGTTGGGTGCATTGTGTTCCAACGCGTTGTTTCGATACCGTCACGACGTAACAAGTTGAAACTTGGTACACCCCAGATATCAGCCGAAACATTCCACTCATTCTCTAGCATTTCAGCCGCAGCGATGACTTCACGGAAAATCGTTCCAGAACCCATTAGCTGTACTTTGTTTTTATGCTTAGCAGTCGAGTTCTTAAATTTGTACAGACCTTTCAGAATATGTTCTTCAGAGCCTTCAGGCATCGCAGGATGGCTGTAGTTTTCATTCATCGCGGTGATGTAATAGAAGACATCTTCTTTCTCATTAAACATACGTTTAATACCGTCACGAATGATCACGGCCATTTCGAATGCGAATGTTGGATCGTACGTCATACAGTTAGGAATGTGATCATACTGAATTAAGTTGTGTCCATCCTGATGCTGAAGACCTTCACCTTCAAGCGTGGTACGACCCGCGGTACCACCGATTAGGAAACCACGGGCACGCGAATCACCGGCGGCCCATGCTAAATCACCAACACGTTGGAAACCAAACATTGAGTAGTAGATATAGAATGGAATCATGCTGACGCCATAGTTAGCATAAGCGGTTGAAGCCGCCACCCAGTTAGACATCGCGCCCGCTTCGTTGATACCCTCTTCAAACACTTGTCCTTCTGAAGATTCTTTGTACCACATCAATTGGTCGTTATCCATTGGCTCATATAACTGGCCTGCAGGATCGTAAATACCAACCTGACGGAATAAACCTTCCATACCAAAAGTACGCGCTTCATCTGGAATGATTGGCACGATACGCGGACCTAGAACCTTATCGCGCAACAAGATAGAGATGATACGTACGAACGCCATAGTGGTCGACATTTCACGCTCACCAGTACCATCGGTTAGCATTTTGAAGGTTGATAAATCAGGAACCGGCAGCGGCTCAGCGTTATCTTGACGAGATGGCAATGCGCCACCTAATGCTTCACGACGCTCTTTCATGTACTTCATGACGTCAGAATCTTCTTCTGGAACATAGAACGGGACTTGCTTCGCTAGATCTTCATCTGAGAAAGGAATCGCGAAACGATCACGGAAATACTTATACCCTTCAAAATCTAATTTTTTCTGTTGGTGTGCTGTGTTACGAGACTCACCATAAGGCCCCATGCCGTAACCTTTAACCGTCTTGGCAAGGATAACCGTTGGCTGACCAACCGTCTCTTCGGCACGTTTATAGGCGTTATACACCTTACGCGGCGAGTGTCCACCACGCGTCAGCTTAAAGATTTGTTCATCGGTCATATCTTTAACAAGTTCAGCTGTTTCTGGGTATTTACCAAAAAAGTGTTCTCGAACGAACGCACCATCTTTTGCTTTATAAGCCTGATATTCACCATCGACGACCTCGCCCATGCGCTCAATCAACTTACCAGAGACATCTTTTTGTAACAGACGATCCCAACCAGAACCCCAGATGACTTTCGTCACGGCCCAACCTGCTCCACGGAACACGCCTTCAAGTTCTTGAATAATGCTGTCGTTACCACGAACCGGTCCATCTAAACGCTGGAGGTTACAGTTAATGACGAACACTAAGTTATCTAGTTTTTCGCGTTTGGCTAACTGTAACGCACCACGTGATTCCGGCTCATCCATCTCACCATCCCCAAGGAATGCCCAAACTTTACGACCGGTTGTTTTCGCTAAACCACGTGCATGCATGTATTTCATGAAACGTGCTTGGTAGATTGCCATCAATGGCCCAAGACCCATAGAAACCGTTGGGAACTGCCAATAGTCGCTCATCAACCAAGGATGCGGATAAGAAGACAGTCCGTTACCACCGACTTCTTGGCGGTAATTTCTCAGCTGCTCTTCACTCAAGCGGCCTTCCATAAAAGAACGCGCATACATTCCAGGTGAAGTATGCCCCTGGAAGAAAATCATATCTGCGCCAAGCTCATGCTTAGGCCCTTTAAAGAAGTGGTTCATTCCGACTTCATATAAAGTACAACTCGAAGCATAGGATGCAATGTGTCCACCGACGCTGGTGTTTTTATTGGCACCTGAAACGATTGCCATTGCATTCCAACGTAAAATCGAACGCATTTTCTGCTCTAGACCGACGTTTCCAGGGTAATTGGCTTGGTTTTCTTCGGCAATCGTGTTGCAGTACGGCGTATTCGCTGCATAAGGAATATCAATTCCGTGGACACGTGCTTTTTCAATCAGGGTTGCGATAATATGTTGTGCTTTATCAGATCCTTCAAAAGAGACAATGGCTTCTAACGCATCTAGCCATTCTTGGGTACCTTGTGGATCTTGGTCGATAAACTGTTCGCTCATTAAAGAGTTCCTTATGTAAAGTTGGATCAATATTGCTTTAGGACTGGGTATGCCTAAAGTAAGCCAGAAAGGATAGTTCGTATCTTTTCTGCCAACAAATCTTCATCTTGATGACGGCTACTTGGTCATTCAAAACGTTTCGCTTTTTAGTGAAGAGCGCAAGTGATTACCCTCGGTGTTTTGAAAACACCAAGATTCCACCACTAAAAAGGCAAATAAAGTCGTAGAATAATAACATGTTTTACTTAAAAAAACTCTTGAAAGCATCAAGCGCTTTGTTCTGACAAAACCAATAAAAGGCAGGTTTACGTTAAGTCATTGAATCCGAAAATAAAACGCGACGCAAAAGGCTTTGCGCAGATGAAATCCTTTACATTTCATAAGGGTTTAAACGCCCAGACAGGCCATCTCTGGCAAGGATGATATCGATATTTTTCATGCGTTATATTCAAAATTTAGCTTTTAGCCATAGATTACACGCCCCCTTAAACCAAAAAAGCACCGCTTAACGCATCGGTCAAACGGTACTTTTTATTGAACTTGCAAGGGGCATGATTAACCCTTAAGGCAGGTATTTATGAAACCAAAATTTCTCTAAGGTATCTTCCAGTTCTGTTAAAGCCTGGTGGTAAACACCCTGCTTAAAATTGACGACTTCTTGAACGGGTCGCCAATACTCTACCCAATCCCAACCTTCAAACTCAGGGGTATCATGTGAGTTTAGATCAATCTGACTCTCATCCCCTTCAAGCCCTAACATAAACCAAATCTGTTTCTGACCGACACAAATCGGATGACTATAGTGACGAATCAGATGTTTTGGCAGGTCATAACTTATCCAATCTTCTGTTCGACCGAGTATACGGACATCAGAAGGATCAAGTCCTACCTCCTCTTTTAGCTCTCTAAAAACGGCTTGCTGTGGGGTTTCATTTTCACGAATTCCACCCTGCGGAAATTGCCAAGCATCCTGCTGAATTCGCTTACCCCAGAACAGCTTACCTTCTTTGTTAACGATAATAATACCGACGTTGGGCCGATAGCCTTCTGAATCGATCATGGAAGCCTTAAATTCTTTTAATATTGATTATGGGTTAATAGTGCCTAAATTTGTGGCATTTTTCAATCCAAATTTTAAGCTTTTTATATAAATGCTTGTTATAACACTCTTTTTTAAAAAACAATCTTGTCCAATCCATGGGTTTAGTTTAGGATGTGGCCAAAATCAAATTGGAAAATATTTATGGCACTTGTAATTTTTGACCTCGATAACACCTTAATCGGTGGCGACAGCGACTACTTGTGGGGTGCGTTTTTAGTTGAAAACCAGTATGTTGATGCAACTGAATTTGCCGCGCAAAATGAACAATTTTATGAAGACTATAAAGCGGGCACTTTAGACATCATGGCCTACCAACGTTTTGCCCTTAAACCGTTAAGTCAACACAGTATGGAAACCTTGAATGAATGGCATGCTCAGTTTATGCAAACGTTCATTGAACCCATCGTTCTGCCTAAAGCTTTAGCGCTGGTGAATGACCATAAAAACAAAGGCGATCGCGTGATCATTATCACTGCGACCAATACCTTTATTACCCGACGTATCGGCCTGCGTTATGGCATTACAGAATTGCTCGGCACCAATGGTGAGATTGTGAATAAACGTTATACCGGAGAGGTTGAAGGGATCCCCACTTTTCAGGCGGGTAAAGTGACTCGATTAAATGAGTGGCTAGAACGTGAAAATGTCAGCCTTGCGGGGAGTGTCTTCTACTCTGACTCCTTCAATGACCTTCCCTTACTCGACATTGTCGACAACCCGGTCGTGGTTGATGGGGATGACAAGCTGCTTAACATTGCGAAAACACGTGGCTGGCCATCGATTAGCTTGCGATAACCTGCTACTTGACGCTCGGAAACAGACTTTAATTGTCAAAACAGTGATCAACTAAAACGACCAGGCCTGGTCATTTTAGTTTAGCGATCTTTTCCAGTCTGTTTAGACACAAAAAAGCCGCTAAGGACTCATCCTTAGCGGCTTTTTTTTGGTTGAAACCCGTCAAGAGGCAAGGTTTATAAAGCCATCTCTTCTTTGATTTGCTCAACCCAATCATCAATGCGGCCATCTGTCATTTCCGGCTGCTGATCTTCATCAATCCCCAGACCAACAAAAAACTCACCATCTTCTGTCAGAGCTTTAGACTCATCAAATTCAAAACCTTCCGTTGATGTGTAGCCAACAGGGGTTGCTCCACCTTCTAATGCAATATCGTGCATCAAACCCACGGCATCTAAAAAGTATTCGGAATAATCAGCTTGATCGCCTAAACCAAAGCAAGCCACTGTCTTACCCGTGAAATCAATGCCCTTAAAATCTTCCCAAAAATCATCCCAACTGCTTTGCAGTTCGCCATAGTACCAAGTTGGCTGACCTAAGATAATCTTGTCATATTTTTCAAAATCAGCCGCCGTGGCCGTCGAGATGTCATGCACATCAACAATGTCCGCACCAATTTTGTCCTTAATAATATCAGCTACACGCTCGGTATTACCTGTATCCGTTCCGTAGAATAGGCCAACTTTACTCATTTTTTTTAAACCTTTTAAATCTGATGATGAATCTTGTAAAATATCGCTTTATACCTTAATTTTAGCAGACCAAGGCTTTAAATATTTATTAAAATGAATAGCCAAAGATAATACACAACCACTTTATTATGGAATTCACTCATTTCTACGCTTAAATATGAAAAATACTAATCCATCTATTACTAATCAACCCATTGACTGTTTTCAATGCAAGCACTTTTTCGTTACTTGGGATGCTACCAATCCTCGAGGTTGCAGAGCTTTTGGTTTTAAAACACCCAAACTACCGAGCATCGTTGTTTTTGAGAACTCCGGTGAAGCTTGTTTAAAATTCACACCCAAAGAAAACCTCCAAAGCCCCAGCAAAAAAACAGGTTGGATTGCTTAAACGTACACTCAACTTTCTGATCGAATATTTATCCAGACCAACGATCGTTTAGCTTAGTTCACATGTACAAATAGTGCAAACAGGTCTGCTTGCGCTTCATTTTCGAACAACAACGCTTCATATTGGTGAGTTTCTTGAGAAATCTCCGCCACACTCCACCCTTAAAACCACAGATAAAATAAGTTAATTGATTGATAAATTTAAAAGAAACCACCCTGGAATAGGCATTGCTAAACGCTTGTTAATATACATCCATTTGAGATCATTATGACGCAGCCGAATAAGCAGACACACCACTATAACGACCACACAAAACACCTACCCAAAGTAAAAAAATACATCGCTGAACTGGAACATCAGGACTTGTGGTGGTCGACCGTCGCAATGGTTGGCAAGATTAACAATGAGAACATAGACGCTCAACTATTAGAGTCGATAATCAATACCCAAAAAGAGTTTCAAAGCCTTAGAGACATTATGATTAAAGAGTTGATTGGGCGCTATCTAAATCAAACCAATAGTGAAATCTCACTGAAAGCTCAAACCACCATAGACATTTTAATTAGAAACTTATTTGAAAGAACGGCCGATGTGGGATTTTTAGCGACCGATGATGATCTGGTCGATTTTATGGCGAAAAGTACAGCAACGACAGAGGATGAAGTTTTTATCCAACAACGACTTGAGGAGTATGTTGCCAAATACAGTGTGTATGATGACGTACTACTCGTCAGTACGACAGGGGACATTAAAGCTAAGCTCGACCCCACCAATCCAGTGATGCACAGCAGTTCCCCCGTTATTTATCAGGCGCTCACCACTCAAGAAGAATATATTGAAGTCTACGGTTATTCAGACCTGTTTCCCAACAAACCCGCCAGCTTAATTTATGCTAAAAAAATCATGAAAAGCCTGCCTAACGGACAGTTTGAAAACGTGGGAGTATTGTGTCTAAGCTTTAACTTTGCAGATGAAATGGAAGGAATTTTTAACACCCTCAATACTGAAAATAATTTTGGCATCATGTTACTGAATGACTCAGGAAAGATTTTGGCTTCAAACTCTCCACAAACGCATCCCATTGGTAAGCAAATCACCAACCCAAAGGCGTTTGCAGCCCCTCTCAGCGCAGGAAACAACATGCACTTCGCAACCAAAACCACTGGTTACCAGGGGTATTTTGGCCTCCCCTGGTATGGTTACATTGATGTTAAAAATGAAGTTGCATTTAATCTTAACAAGCACAAAAAAGATCTTGGGGTAAGTATTTCAAAACAGTCACCGCTGTATTTAACAGAACTTGAAGAGGTCAATATCAAGGTGAGTACTCTACTGCTTATTGTCATTATGAATGGTAAAATCATGTCCTTAAAAAAGCGTGTTAAATCATTCTTACCGATTCTAGATAGTTTTCATAAAATCAGCACTGATATTCAAAACATATTCGCAAGTTTCATTGATCACATCCATCAAGTATTACTCGATACCATTCAAGGAAAAGTCGCTTTTAGTGCTGTTTTAGCAGTCGAAGTGATGGATCGAAATCTCTATGAACGCGCCAATGACTGTCGATGGTGGGCACTCAACAGTAGCTTTCGTCAAATTTTATCTGCACATCAAAAAGACAATACCTTTCCAAAACAAGCATTTCAAAAACTGACTGACACGCTTGCATATATCAATAGTCTCTATACCGTTTATACCAATATTCTACTCTATGATCAAAATGGAAAAATTCTAGCCGTTTCAAATCCAGTTGAGCAACACCTTGTTGGCTCAACAATGCCACGTCCTGACGATACTTCGCGCTGCTTGGGTCTGAAGAATACTCAAGACTATACCGTGTCAGATTTCCATGCAACAGAGCTCTATGCAAATGAGCATACCTACCTCTATCACGCAGCGATAAAAGATTGGGAGAACATTCATGTCAATGTTGGAGGCATTGCGTTAGTGTTTGACTCTAAACCTGAATTTAAAGCCATGTTAGAGGAGACAGAGCCAAAATATATTAATCCACTCCTCAGTGACAACACTTTCAGCGTCTTTCTCAATCGAAGCGGAGATATCATCTCATCCACAAGTCCTGAAGTACTGCCTGTAGGGAGTAAACTCAGCTTGCCAAACGAGGTATTAACAGCAGAAAATGGGCAAAATGACACCATTTCTTGGGAGTGGCAAGGTAAACCTTACTTAGCGGGATACAAAGTAAGTGAGGGTTATCGCGAGTACAAAAAGGGGGATGGTTATGATAATGATGTGATTGCGCTCGTCTGTACAGGCATATAAACAGAGTAGATGTGATTGGATAGACAACCCATAAAACCATAACTCCATACTGAAGAGGTTTTGAGATCAAACTAATTCGTTAACTGTTTTTTTCTAATAACCGGTTCAGAGAGCCCCACTGAAAATAAGGACCCGGGTCGGTTTTACGACCAGGTGCTATCTCATTGTGCCCAACGACTTGATGTCTTTTTAAACTCGGGTAGGCAACCCACAGTGATTTAACAAGTTGTGCTAGAGCGGCATACTGGTAAGCGGTATAACAGGTTTGATCCGAGCCTTCCATTTCAATCCCAATTGAAAAATCATTGCAACGACTTCGCCCCTTAAATTCAGACAAACCAGCATGCCAGGCTCTGTCATGGAAAGGTACATACTGAATGACCTCACCATCACGTCGGATTAAAGCGTGCGCGGACACTTTCATCTCTTTAATTTTCTCAAAATAGGGATCGGCCTTAGGGTCGAGTTGATTGGTGAAAAGCTGGTTAATCGCTTCCCCACCAAACTGATTGGGAGGCAAACTTATCCCATGCACCACTATGAGCTCAGGCAATACACCTGCTTCTCGAGAATCACAATTAGGACTGGCAACAAACTTAATGCTTTGCGCCCTACCTGAATTTTCGTCAATCTTGAAGAGTGTTTGCGTTTGGCTTTTCACGTCCTGAAGCTCACACGATTTTTCATCCAATTTTTGCATAAGTTTTTTGTTTTATTTCTTGATTTCATTAGAGAGATAATAGGACTTATTATCCTCAACTTTAATAGGCATTAGTATACGTCAATAAGCGTGCATTTAATTCGGTATAATAATCGCAATTCCGTTAAAAGCAGATAGAAAGCGTGACACAATGAATGATATTAATTTTTTTGAAAACCTGGAAACCACTGTTGCAATCGCGCTTGAAGAGGATATTAAATCGGGTGACTTAACGGCGAGCTTAATCCCAGAAGTGACTCAAGCAGAAGCCAATATTTTCTGCCGCGAAAAAGCCGTTATCTGTGGACGACCTTGGTTTGATGAAGTCTTTCGGCAAGTGGATCCAGACATGACAATCAAATGGCTTTGTGAAGAAGGTGAACACGTTACAGCGGACCAATGTGTATGCACCATTAAAGGTTCCGCCAGAAACATTTTAACGGCTGAAAGAACAGCGCTTAATTTCCTACAAACCCTTTCCGCAACCGCCACTATAACGGCACAGTATGTTGTGCAATTACAGGGTTCCCATACGCAACTGTTGGACACACGTAAAACCCTGCCTGGCTTACGCCTCGGACAAAAGTATGCGGTGGCATGCGGTGGCGGCACAAACCATCGAATTGGTTTGTTTGACGCGATCTTAATCAAAGAAAATCATATTATGGCAGCAGGCGGTATTCGCCAAGCGGTTAGTACGGCCAAACAAATGCATCCCGACACAACGGTTGAAGTCGAAACCGAAAATTTAAAGGAAGTGCAACAAGCCTTAGAGGCCGGAGCGGATATCATTATGCTCGATAACTTCTCTTTAGAGATGATGTCTCAGGCGGTGATACTCGTAGATCGCAAAGCCAAGCTCGAAATCTCCGGTAATGTCGAACTATCCCATTTGCCACAACTCGTCAAAACTCAAGTGGATTTCATTTCTACCGGGGCAATCACCAAACACATTCAAGCGATTGATCTTTCAATGCGTTTTAAGATGTCAACCGAATCGATGGCGAGCTAATTATGGGCGATCATATTCTCCTGCATATCGTTTTACTGCTCGGCATTGCCGTGATCACGGTGTCGATTTTTAGACGTATGCATTTTCCGCCGATTCTGGGTTATATCATCGTCGGCATTATCGTCGGTCCAAGTGGTTTTGGTTGGATTCAAAATGAGGAGAGCATCTCCTTATTAGCTGAATTTGGCATTGTTTTTTTACTGTTTGCAATTGGTTTAGAGTTTTCCCTATCGCAAATGATTGCGATGCGCAAGCAAGTGTTTGGACTAGGGACGGCTCAAGTATTGACCACCGGAGGCGTAGTGTATCTCATTGGTTGGTTAGCAGGCCTAGACGCTAATACCAATATCGTCATTGCGGGCGCATTTGCTTTATCCTCAACCGCGATTGTCATTAAACAACTGACGGAACAGTCTGAGATTCAATCACGACATGGCCGTGCCACCGTCGGTATTTTAATTTTTCAAGATATCATGGCCATTCCATTACTCATCTTAATTCCCGCATTAGCCATGAGCCAAGGCAGCGAAAATGCGCTTGCGATTACACTCGGAATTTCTTTTCTAAAAGGGATTTTAGTCGTTGGTATCATGCACCTTATTGGTCGTTACTTGCTGCGCCCTCTTTTTCATGAAGTGGCCTCAGCGAAATCACAAGAACTGTTCACTCTAACCGTTCTCACCGTTGCATTAGGTGCGGCTGCTTTTACCGAAGAGATGGGGCTTTCAATGACGCTCGGTGCATTTTTGGCTGGCATGATGCTCAGTGAAACTGAATATCGCCATCAAATAGAGTCCGATATTCGTCCGTTTCAAGATATTTTATTAGGTCTATTTTTTGTCACTGTCGGCATGCTTATTTCACTTGATGTGCTTGCGAAACATTTCTGGCTAGTGGTATTAATTACGCTGGCAATTTTTGTTGTTAAAGGCGTCATAATCTACTTTGTTTCTCGCTTATTTAATAAAACACCGGGGGTTTCAGCACGTATCTCCATCTCCTTGTCTCAAGTAGGTGAGTTTGGACTGGTCTTGATGACCTTGGCTTTCACTTATAACTTACTGCCAGTTGAAACCGGTAACATTCTTCTCACCTCTGCAGTATTAAGCATGTCAATGGCTCCGTTTTTGGTTAAATTCAACGGTAAAATCGCCAAAGCATTACACAAGACCACCTATCATGAGAACCATAGTGAAATTGAACAGACTATTTCCACCAATAATCAGTTAATTTCGGATCACGTTATCTTATGTGGCTTTGGACGGGTTGGTCAAACAGTGAGTCGGTTTTTACACAGTTCAAACAAAGCGTTTGTCGGTTTGGATATGGATATCAGGCGCGTTAACGAGGCACGTGCGGCTGGTGAAAGCGTATATTATGGAGATGCATCCAAGCAAACTATTCTGCATGCTGCCGCCATCGAGCGCGCTAAGATTGTGATTATCACGTTCAGTGATTTTCATGCAACCATCAAGACGCTCAAAGCGATTAGACAACATTACCCTGACATTCCAATACTGGTTAGAACGTTAGATGATCAATACCTCAACGAACTGACGGCCGCTGGCGCGAATGAAGTTGTGCCAGATACTTTCGAGTCGAGCATTATGTTAGCCTCTCACCTGTTATTGATGATTGGTCAGCCTCCCAGAAAAGTTCTAAAACAGACGCGTGAGGCGCGTAAGGATCGTTACCGTCTATTAGAAAACTTCTACCCCGGTGAAGATTCGAATAAACACAAGCAACATCAAATTATGAAAAATATCATTCATACCATTATCCTGGATGAATCTGCTTATGCCGTCGGCAAGCAACTGAAAGAAATTCCGGTAGATTATCTTAAAATTCATATTGAAGCCATTAAACGTGGCAATGTCAGAGGGGAGCACCCGACGGGAGAGACCGTACTGAAAGAGCTCGATAATGTGGTGATCAGTGGGCTACCTGAAGATATTGAAAAAGCGAACGACTACTTAAAAACAGGAACCTTATCGTAATTATTGGGCCATGCGAATATTGGGCCATTCTAAAAATAAACGACCCTATCCATTTCTGGTAGTAGGTTCTATCCAGATCAAACAGGCCATTCTGCCCGTCTGACCAGAGCGTCTATAAGAGAAAAAATCCTCGCTTAAAGCAAAAGAGCATAAATCTCCACCATATACATGAGACACGCCCAAATCATTCAACTCCTTTTTGACCAGGCCTGGTAGGTCTGCCAGATACTTTTTGGGAAGAGGTTTCGAGGGGGTTTCATCCCGTGGTTTAGCGTGGAAATAGCTTGAATTAGCGCTGTCTTGATCTATAAAGGTATCATAGACATCCTGCCCGACTTCAAAGTGCTGCATACTGATGGCTGGACCAATCCAGGCTATCAACTGTTCGGGGCATTGCTGAATGTCTGTTGGAAAGCTTTGAATCGTTTTGCGCACAATCCCTTTCGCCAACCCTTTCCAGCCTGCATGTACTGCAGAAACAATCGTGCCCGCTTGATTGGTGATTAAAATAGGTAAGCAATCCGCTGTCATGACCACCGAGACGATGCCTGGATTTTGTGTCCAAGACGCATCTGCAATAGGAGGTGGAAGCGAATGAGAAACTTGAGCATTCAGATTGGATTGGTCAAGCTGTATTGCTATATCCGTATGTTGCTGATCTAACCAGATAGGTTCAGACGGCAGACAGGCCTGGTCAAAGAGTTGCTGACGATTAGCAACGACATTCTCTAGAAGATCGCCCACATGGGTGGCAAGATTGAAAGAATGAAAAGGGGCTTTGCTCATACCACCCTGGCGAGTGGTATAAATGGATTTAACCGTGCTGGGTACTGGCCAGTCAGGTTTGATAAGCATATTAATGGTTTTTATCCTACACTGACTAGCGCTTAACTTTTAATTACTCAGGAATGTCTTCATCGGTCACATAAGCGACTTCAACGCCGTAATCATAGTCAAAGCCATCATCGCCTTTCATTCTGGACTCATAGACTTCGACATCTTCACGTAAAACATCAATCAACTCGAATAAATCATCCGGCATTTCAACCTTCCACTTCACTTTTTTGCCTGTCACCGGATGCGTAAAACTTAAGGCCCCTGCATGTAACGCTTGGCGTTTAAAGCCGCGTAAAAATGTGACGAACTCTTCAATCATTTTTTTAGGAATTTTAAAGCGTTTACCGTAAGTTTGATCACCGACTAATGGAAACCCTAAAGAAGCCATATGCACACGAATTTGATGAGTACGTCCGGTTTCAAGCTTAACGCGAATACGCGTGTATTCTCTAAAGCGTTCTAAGACTCGGTAATGTGAAACCGCCTCTTTGCCACCAAAAGATCGGATGGCCATTTTAGTTCGGTCTTTAGCACTACGGCCAATAGGTGCATCGACTGTACCGCCAACTTTCATTTGTCCAACCACCACAGCATCATAGATACGCTCAACGTCATGGCGCTGTAACTGGTCGACTAGGTTGGTTTGCGCAGGAATGGTTTTAGCCACAACCATCAAACCTGACGTGTCTTTATCCAACCGGTGAACAATGCCGGCACGCGGCACGTCACGTAGCTTTGGGTTATGGTGAAGTAATGCATTCATCAAGGTCCCGTCTGGATTACCTGCACCAGGGTGCACGACTAAACCGACGGGTTTATTAATGATCATCACCGCATCATCTTCATAGACGATGTCTAAGGGAATATCTTGAGCAATAGCATTCAAATCAGTATTGATTTCAACAACCAATTCGACCTCTTCGCCCCCTAAAACGGGCTGTTTAGGTTTGGTCCAGGGCTGACCATTCACCACAACATTACCATCTTTAATCCACTGCTGAATTCGACTTCGAGAGTACTCAGGAAAAAGAGGTACAATTGCAATATCTAAACGTTCACCAAGGGCACTGTGGGGGATCGTTGCTGTTAATAGTTCTTTATTCAATTTATGACCTTGCTCTCTTTTACGCTGACCGATTATTAAATAGCGAAAATGCGCATTTTATATAATGGAGAGGTGATTTGATAATATTTAAGTATGATACAATCAGTATCAATTTTATTAACGCCTATTGTACCTAAAAATATGAAAAAAACGCTGCTATCCACTCTGTTACTTGCAACCTTGACTTTGCAGGGCTGTTCAACCCTATCCAATCTGATTGAAAAGCCCGATTCTGAAAAGTCGGTTGAAGAATTTTATCAAATTGCCACTGAAGCTTTTCAAGAGGGTCAATGGGATACTGCAATTCAAAGCTATGAAAAGCTTAAGTCTTTTTACCCTTATGGCGCCTATGCTGAACAGTCCTATACCGAATTAGCTTATGCTTATTATCGTTATGATGAACCAGAATCTGCTATTCGTGAATTAGAAGAATTTATTCGTCTCTTTCCAAAACACCCTGAAATTGCGTATGCTTACTATTTAAGAGCCGTGGCTGCTGATTCAATTAATCGTAGTTGGTTAGATAAATATCTAACCGACCCCGCTTCTCGTGACAGTAAGTCAACCTTAAGAGCTTTTCGCTATTACAGCGAGCTGCTTAACAAATTTCCTGAAAGCCGTTATGTTGCATCGGCCAGTAAGCGTTTAATTGTATTACGTAATCAAATGGCACGTCACGAACTTCAAGTTGCACAATATTACTTCAATAAGCAAGCTTATTTGGCCGCGGCGAATCGTGCTCAATATATCGTCGAACATTATCCACGAGCCGCGGTGACTTTAGAGTCGCTCGCCATGTTAGAGCAGGCTTATGAAAAGCTTGGAATGACTGAAAATCTGGCAGATGTTAAACGCGTTTATGAATTAAATCGTGATCTCGAAGTCACAAATGTCATGCCTTCAAAAGAGGTAAGCATACCGGAAGATAAATCCGAACATAAACCAGAAGATAAACCAGAGGATAAAAGCTGGTGGTCTAAGGTAAGTGATAGCGTTGGCAGTCTATTTGACTAAGGATTAGTTCATTATTCACTTAAAGTAAAAGCCTCGTTTTAGACGAGGCTTTTTTTATGGCGGTGTTTTAACCACCTATGAGTACTCTTCACTCAAACGCTTAACTCGATCTATTCTTTATAAAGACTGGTAATTGGATAGCGACGATCTCGCCCGAAAGCACGATGGGTTATTTTAATACCCGGCGCGGCTTGACGACGCTTGTATTCATTGCGGTTGATCATATTAATGACGCGACGCACATCATATTCAGGATAGCCCATATCAACGATCTGTTCAGGTGTCTTATCCTGATTGACGAACGCGTCAATAATGCTATCCAATACCTCATACTCTGGTAAAGAGTCTTGATCGACCTGATCAGGACGCAACTCAGCGGAAGGTGGTCGGGTAATCACTCTTTCTGGAATCACCAAAGAGACGCGATTGCGATATTCCGCCAAACGATATACTAAGGTTTTAGGGACATCTTTTAAGGGAGAGAATCCGCCGACCATATCACCATACAACGTTGAATACCCTACTGCGACCTCACTTTTATTGCTGGTCGCCAACACCATTTTTCCAGTTTTATTGGAAATGGCCATTAAAATGGTGCCACGAATGCGCGCTTGTAAATTTTCTTCGGTTAAATCGTCTTCCAGGCCAGCAAAGGTTTCGGCTAATGCCGATTCTAAAGCCAGATAACTGCCTTCAATTGGGATGGATTGGAAATTCACCCCCATCATTTGCGCTTGTTGCTCCGCATCCTCTTTACTGATATCTGCCGTGTACCGGAACGGCATCATCACAGCTTCGACATTCTCTGCGCCCAATGCATCGACAGCAATAGCAAGGGTTAAAGCGGAATCGATTCCGCCTGACAAACCTAATAAAATGCCTGAAAAACCATTTTTAGACACATAGTCTTTAACGCCCATGATTAAAGCCTGATAAATACGCGCTTCACCTTCAAATATATCGGCTTTCTCTCCAGTGAGCATCACCACAGAGTCGTCTTGTTTAATGAACTGTACTGGCGATAAACAGACTTTAAACTCAGGACTTTGCACACAGACGTCACCTTCGGCATTGATGGCAAATGATCCACCATCAAACACCAACTCATCTTGACCGCCCACTTGATTGACATAAATAATCGGTTTTTTAATTTCCTCAATGCGGCGCAATACGGTCTCTAAACGATCCTGATGTTTTTCCGCAGAGAAAGGCGAAGCATTCAATGTCAGAATAACATCCGCGCCCGCTTCTTTCGCTTGTGTACTCGGTGAAATTTTCCAAATATCTTCACAAATCAGCAAACCGAAACGAATCCCATTATATTCCATGACGCAAGGTTGATGACCGACACTAAAATAACGTTGTTCATCAAATACACTGTAATTGGGTAAATGTTGTTTCATATAGCTGGCCTGGATAATACCGCCTTCTATCCACGCAGCCATATTAAAGCGTTCACCCAACTCATCCATCATCGGATACCCAATCACACAAACTACATCCAATACCTGTTCACCAATTTGAGATAACGCTTGATGAATTTGAGGGTAAAGTCCGTTTCTGAGCAATAAATCCTCTGGTGGATAGCCCGTGATGGTCATTTCCGGAAAAACCACGATATCCGCTGAATGGAGCTTTTTAGCCTGGCGAGCCGCATCGATGATACGTTTTACATTGCCAGAAATATCACCGACAATCGGATCAATCTGAGCCATAACGACTGTTACAGTCTGTGTCATATAGGAGTTATCTCTATTGGGTGTATTGCATACACCAACCCATTTAACGTTATGGACTGGTTGTTTTATCGTTTTAAATGATCTTAAACGGAAAGCGCCTTGAGCATTGCATCACCCAGTTCGGCAGGCGAACGTACGATCGTAACGTTGGCAGATTCTAAAGCGGCAAACTTAGCTTCCGCAGTGCCTTTTCCGCCACTCACGATGGCACCTGCATGTCCCATGCGTTTACCAGCAGGTGCGGTAACGCCAGCGATATAGGCAACTACCGGTTTAGTCACATGCGCTTTAATGAATTCGGCGGCGTCTTCTTCAGCTTGTCCACCAATCTCGCCCACCATAATAATACCTTCGGTTAAAGGATCTGCCTGGAATAACCTTAAACAATCAATAAAATTCATGCCCTGAATAGGATCACCACCGATACCTACACAAGTTGACTGACCTAAGCCATTTTGGGTGGTTTGATGAACGGCTTCATACGTCAAGGTTCCAGA
This sequence comes from Thiomicrorhabdus arctica DSM 13458, assembly GCF_000381085.1. Lineage (GTDB taxonomy): Bacteria > Pseudomonadota > Gammaproteobacteria > Thiomicrospirales > Thiomicrospiraceae > Thiomicrorhabdus > Thiomicrorhabdus arctica. Next base: position 938,145 of record NZ_KB905899.1, read on the forward strand.
GCGAGAAACGACTCCTATCTTTCCAGGTAGGTGAATGTGCCCAGGCATAATTCCAATTTTACAACCCGTGCCATTGTCTCCAGGCGTAATCAAACCAGGACAATTAGGACCAATGAGATAGGCATCAGATTTTTCCAGTACTGCACGCACTTTCAACATATCCGCAACCGGAATGCCTTCAGTAATACAGGTAATGACTTTAATACCGGCCGAAATGGCTTCAATGATAGAGTCTGCTGCAAAAGCCGGAGGTACATAAATCATCGATGCTTGCGCACCCGCTAATTCAACTGCCTCTTTAACCGTATTGAAAACCGGTAGACCTAAATGAGTTTGCCCACCTTTACCAGGTGTGACGCCGCCGACCATATTGGTGCCATAAGCAATCGCCTGCTCAGAGTGGAATGAGCCTTGTTTTCCAGTAAATCCTTGGCAGATGACTTTGGTGTTGTTCTCAATTAAAATGCTCATTCTGTTATTTCCTTGCTGCTTCGACGACTTTAATAGCCGCATCGGCCAATCCATCTGCGGTAATAATACTCAAACCACTTTTGGCGAGTATTTCACGCCCTAGCTCCACATTGGTGCCTTCTAAACGCACAACCACTGGAATCGTCAAACCCACTTCTTGAACGGCCTGAATAATCCCTTCTGCGATAAGATCACAACGCACAATGCCGCCAAAAATATTCACCAGAATAGACTTTACCTCTGAGGAAGACAAAATCAATTTAAAAGCTTCAGAAACACGTTCTGGAGTTGCCCCTCCCCCCACATCTAAAAAGTTAGCGGGTTCACCACCATTAAGCTTGATTAAATCCATGGTCGCCATCGCCAAACCTGCCCCATTGACCATGCACCCAATATCGCCATCTAAAGCGATATAATTTAACTCATGTTCAGAAGCTTTCGCTTCACGCTCGTCTTCCTGAGTGAAGTCACGTAATTCAACCAGGCCTGGTTGTCTGTAAAGTGCGCTTGAATCAATACTGACCTTGGCATCCAAAGCAATCAGTTCATTGTCTGCAGTACGTACTAACGGATTGATTTCAAGCTGTGATACATCTTTATCCAACGTCAATTGGTAAAATTGTTTCATCAATTGACCCAACTGTTTGAAGGCTGTACCAGTGAGGCCCAGTGCAAAACCGATTTCACGACACTGATAAGGCATCACCCCTACCGTCGGATCAATATGCACCGATAATATTTTTTCAGGTGTGGCTTCTGCGACCGCTTCAATATCCATTCCGCCGGCGGCAGAGATCACAAAAGTATGGGTGCGAGTGACCCGATCAACGACTAAACTCAGATAAAGCTCTTCTTCAATCGCAAGCGTTTCCTCGATTAACAAGCTGTTAATCGGCAGTTCCTTACCCGCGGTTTGCATTGTGGCTAAAGCACTGCCCAGCAATTTCGCAGAAACTTGATGCGCTTCTTCACGACTCGTCACCAACTTTACGCCACCGGCTTTACCTCGTGCGCCCGCATGAATTTGAGCCTTTACGACCCAGCCCTTACTGTCGATGGAATCCAGTACGTCATCAAGTTGATCGAGTTCGGTGATTAAACGGCCTTTAGGAATGCCAATGCCATATTCGGCAAAAAGGGCTTTAGACTGATATTCATGTAAATTCATGTAAAGAAACGTCTCCAACGTCCACTGCTTAAAACATTTCTGATCTATTTTCAGCAGGATTTTTAAGATAATTTAAAAGATAAAAATTGCTTTTATTGTATGATTTTTAGACAATGATTGCATTAACAATTCCGAACCATTACTCGCGAGCCCCCCATGAGAGCCATTGTCTTTTTACTATTTGTAGTTTTAATCTTCTTTATTATTCGATTTATTCTGAATCGAGTCATTCAAATCCGTGAACACAATAAAAAATTAGCAGAGGATAAAAAAGGCAGTCTGGCAGAAAACACAACTGAAGCAATGGTACGTTGCGCCCTATGCGACATCCACCTTCCGCAATCTGAGGCTTATTATGATGGCAAAGACACCTTTTGCAGTGAAGGCCATATGCACAAATTTCATCATCAAAAAAACACGACAACGACGGAAGATTAAACAACTTAGTCCGTGTTTTAGGCGTTCTATCAGCACGCTTTAACCGCCGTTATTATGGATGGCTTTAATCGTTGCCGTAAACACCACCGTAGCATCCGCTAAGGGGTGATTAAAATCGATGATCACAGAATTGCCATCAACTTCATGCACTGTCCCTGGAATTTCTTCTCCCGTTGGGGTTTTGAAGCCAATGACATGTCCTGGATTCAAATCAATCTCTGCTGGAAACTCACTGCATAACATGGTTTGAACGTTATTGGGGTCAGACAAACCAAAAGCACGTTCTGCCCCTAGTGTAAACTTCGCTGTTGTCCCTAACTCTAAACCCACTAACATCTCTTCAATACGATTCAAAAAGGTGCCATCGCCCAGTGTAAATCTTAGCGTTTCACCCTCTGACGTCTCTTCTACAATGGTTTTATCGACCAACGCTAATTGAAACTCAATCTCAATGTCACTGCGCTCTTGAACAATTGGCAAAGGACTTTTTATGGCCATGATGTTTTCCTTATTTCTTCTATCTAAAAATAGTCTTAAATTATGAAATTTTACTCGGGGCCTTACTATTATTTGCTTTAATGGCTTTTGCCGTCGCTCTGGGTGAACGACTATTCACCTTATTGGGGGGAGAAAGACTTTCAACAACTTTATTCCGTCCTGTTTTCTTAGCTTTATACAAACCTTCATCTGCAAACTTCAAAACGGCCTCCGGCACTTTATAGATTTTGTCATTTTCGGCAAGACCAATACTGATCTTCACTTGAGTTTGCACTGGTTTGCCATTCGCGATAAATTCTAAACTTTCTGCGGCGATGGCTGCGCGTAAACGTTCTAGTTCAGGCAAGGATTCTGCCGCCGTTTTACCTGCAAAGACTAAGGCGAACTCTTCTCCTCCATACCGATAAGCCCTACCGCCTGAAACGGTGTTAAGAATTGAGGCCACGGTACGCAAGACTTCATCGCCGATGTCATGCCCGTAGGTATCATTAAAACTTTTGAAGTGGTCGATATCGACCATTGCAATGCTGTATTTTCGACCTAAACCTAAAAAGGTTTCATAAAGCGCACGGCGTCCCATAATTCCAGTTAACTCATCCGTATACGCAATATGATGCGAGTCGAAAATAACTGAGAAGATAATAATGGTCGCAGAAATCATTGAAAACCAAGCCAACATGCCCGGCTGGAAAAAGGCATTTAGCCCATAAGCCATCAACAGCAAGATGACCACAACGGCATGATATAAAACTTTAAAACGGTGATAACGTAATTTAAAAGACAGTACAAAACCGGCCAATAAAAACATTAAACTGCTCGCAAACGGCAACTGAATGACTTGAGAACCTTCAATAACACGTAAACTTAATGGTTCAACCCACTGGAGAGACAAATCCGTCATTAACCAATAAATAGCTATACCTTGAACAATAAACACCGATAAAACAGCGATATCAAAACGTTTATTGTAAATCCCTTTTTCAGGCAATAAAATCCAAAGCAATAAATTCAGCGGTAGTAGAAAAGCCAAAATAGGAAACAAAACGGCGCTCGATAAATTCATCTCTGAAGGCGCTGCGAAATACGTCAATAAGCCGTTAAGCAAACCAATCGACATTAACACGAGAAAAGGCTGAATTCGGTTTAACCACAAACTAATAAAAATGCCAATTGCCACAACGATATAAAGTGAATAGCTCAATAATGAATGCCATGCAACGGGCCAAAAGGCGATCTGCGTCGATTGCCAAATAGAAAACACAACGATACTAAACAACCAAATATAATGCTTTATAACCATAGACCAAGACCTTCTCTTCTCTTTACCGGTACATACTTTAAATTCAAATACAAAAAAGCCACATTATGAATAATGTGGCTTTTGTTGACAGACTTTAATCCAGTCTAATTTTATTGCAAGACAGAGCATTTAACTTTGGGTTTTTCCAAAGAGGGTGAACGGTTCATAAGGAACATCTTCACACTTTATGTTCCACTCTAAAGTATAACCACAACCATTTCCACCAACACATTGCTCATGTGAATAGGCAAATTCCCCCGCCTTCTTAGCTTGACGGGACTGGTAAGTATAGCCTTTAGGACAAGATTCTCTGGCTTTAGCGCGCATAGCAAGACTATCCAAACTGCCAACTGGCTCATAAAATAGCTCTGACAACTTAAAGTTATCATCATCTATTTTTTTAACCTGAACGTCGCTTGTCATAGATTGCAACTTATCGCTTAAACTGACGACACCTTGACCCACCGCATCCAAACCACCGGTTACACTAGAGCATCCCGCTAACAACGTTAAACTGATTGCTAACAAGGATGTTTTAGCCGAGGTTTGCATAAAGGACCCTTTGAATTCAACCATCTTCATTATTACTGTTCGCTCTACGTTAAGAATGAAAGAATCATATCAAAAATCAGCCGACCACAGGTGATTTTCTTACATTGTCGCCTCTACTCAGAGGCCCAAATAAATCACCTAACATTACTGTTTAATTGACTGTCCAGGAAAAGCCTCTTCTTTAACGCCAATTTCAGCAATCACGAAACATAAATTAGTATGAACTTTTTTGCCATCAATCAAGATAGAAGTCCCGTCAGAATCTTCCGGGTTGATTCTCACATCACCCTGATATACTTTAATCAACTTACCTGTCATGCAACTGTATAACTCAACAGTTCTCTCTAAACCCACCCAATCGGATTGAAGGTTTTTTGCGCTGTTGGCGACTTTATCGCACCCCGTCAAAAAAGAGGTACTTAACAGCAGGCTCAGTGATACCCACATTATTTTCTGCATTTTTTCTTCCTCTGAGTTCTAACGAACGGCTAGAATTTATAAAGCCACTCTATTGTTGTGGTATACCATTCTCATCAACATTAGGCTTTGAAGGATGTTTCGCACTCTCTTTTACATCTTTCCAGGCTTCTTTATAGGTTTCTTTATCGCCTAATTTTTTTATATCGTCTATCGGCTCTTCGCTTGACTCTGTTACTTCTTCTTTCACATCTTTTGCACCATCGGTCACGGAGTTCCAAACAGAGGAAGCGGCATCTTTAGTCTCACCCCAAGTATCACTCCACCAACCAGCTTGTGCATTCAAAGAGACAGAACTGATTAAAAGCGCTCCAAGCGTCATTAATAATTGCTTTTTCATTATGTTTATCCTATTTTTTATTTAACGCCCAATTAACTTAACCTGTAAAGATCACGGTTAAAAGTCTTGAATATACTTATTCAGTACAGACATTACCATACCATTCAAAATGCAACCACATTTTGTTTGCAACTTGTTGATAAAATAGTTTACAGAATAGTTACCAGCTCTGATTGAAGCCATTAAAATATCTTTATTCAAATCCCTACACATTTAAACTGAGCACCATGTCTTCTAAAACGTCTTCAAAAACACTCCTAATCATTGGCTATGTCTGGCCTGAGCCTAATTCATCTGCGGCAGGCACGCACATGATGCAGTTGATACATTTTTTTCTAAAACAAGGCTGGTCTATCACTTTTGCCAGCCCTTGCAATCTCGGAGAGCATAAAGCTGACTTATTGAGCCTAGGGATTAATGAACAATTAATTGAGTTGAATAATGAAAGCTTTGATCTGTTTATTCAACAACTTCAACCAGGCCTGGTGATTTTTGATCGCTTCATGATGGAGGAACAATTTGGCTGGCGTATTGAAAAACAAGCACCTCACGCAGTCCGAATTCTCAATACGGAAGATTTACACAGTCTAAGAGCGGTTCGTCAACAGCTTATTAAGGATTATCTCAATACCCAGCCTGACATAACTGATTTACAAAAGGTGCCATTGCACGATGCGCAGCGCCTTTTCGAGAAGATGGCCACCTCGGATCTCACCAAACGAGAAATTGCCGCCATCTTTCGCTGTGACTTAACCTTGATGATCTCTGAATTTGAGATGGACCTGCTGCAACAGCAGTTTCAAGTGCCTATTCGTCAGCTAATTTATCTGCCATTTCAATATGAAAAGCTACCGACAAGTGCACTCAAAGCATTCGAAATGCGTCAACATTTCATAGCCATAGGCAATTTTAGACACGAGCCTAACTGGGATGCCGTTCTATGGTTAAAACAAGAAATATGGCCTCTAATTCGTCAACAACTTCCACGAGCTGAACTGCATATTTATGGAGCATACCCCAGCAAGAAAGCAACCCAATTGCATAATCCTAAACAAGGATTTCACGTCATGGGATGGGCTGAAAATGCATTTGATGTCCTCTCTCAAGCCAGGGTGTGTTTAGCCCCTTTACGTTTCGGAGCTGGGATCAAAGGCAAGCTTGCTGAAGCAATGCTTTGCGGAACGCCTAATGTCACGACTTCCATTGGCTGTGAATCGATGCAAATAATAAACTCAGAAGCCTGGGGAGGTGCGATTGCCAACCAACCACATGAATTTGCAGAACAAGCTGTAAGGTTATACCAGGATGCTGCAGTGTGGCAAAAGGCTCAAAAACAAGGTTATAAAATCGTGACTGATCGCTATTTACAAACCCCAACAAGATCACAACTTCTATTAGATAAAATCAATGAATTAATGACAGACATCACTACGCACCGAACGGCCAACTTTATTGGCGCGATGCTAAACCACCATCACCATAAAAGCACACAATATATGTCACAATGGATAGAAGTTAAAAATAGACTAGAATAACCTCAAATCTCACTCAAGCAGATGCGGACCTAAATACAGTATGAATAACACAACAGAAAAAGCGAAATTAACCATCACAGCTCAAGACAGAGTTCATCCAAAAGACCCTTTACATGGTATCTCTTTAAAAGAGATTGTGACAAGCCTTGAAGAACATTATGGTTGGGAAAAACTCGCCTCGTTAATTCCCATTAACTGCTTTAAAAGTGATCCAAGTATTAAATCAAGCCTGACCTTCTTAAGAAAAACGCCTTGGGCGAGAACGAAAGTTGAAGAGCTCTATGTAAAATCGAGTCAAAACTGGGGGAAATACAAGAAAGCCGCAGTCGATAAGCCGTGAGAACCACGACTTCAAAAGGATGTTATTATTTTAACGTAGTGATAAATTCAGAGACTTGGTCAATGCCTTGTTCACTAAGAACACCTGCCATTGAAATCATGACGCTGGCATTAACACCTCGTGGCTCTCCACTCTTATAAAGGTTAAGCTTGGTGACCAACTCTTCTTTACTTTGGTTGTTAATCCGTGGACCAATACCACCGTCACCTTTGATACCATGACAGCCTAAACAAGTCACATACAACCTCTCGCCAGGGTTGATCGTGCTTATCAAGAGTTTTGATGTCTGCGGAAGCTTAAACTCTTCGGTTGTTGCATTCTGTTCAGTACAGCCTGAAAGCACCCATAAACTACTGATCAACAAGAGAGCTAATAACGGTTGAATATATGTTGAAATCAAACGGAATGACAACGATTTTGATTTGAGGGTAGATTGATTGCGATAAGTCATACGGCATCTCCAAAACGCATTGTTAAATACAAAAAAGGGCTCTAAAGAAATCTTTAAGACCTCCTTAGAACCCCTATTTGACCAAAACGAATCAACTTATTTTAATGTAACGACATACTCGGCAATCGCTTTCATATCATCCTCTGACAAACCAGCCGCCATAGGCGCCATCATACCTGTCATAGGTCCCATCTGCTCACCCGCTTTGTATTTCTTAAGTTTCGCGACAATGTCTTCAGGTTTTTGATTATTTAAACGCGGTCCAAGTCCACCTTCCGCTTTAGCACCATGACAACCGACACAAGTTGCATAGATTTTTTCACCATTGGGTGCAGCAGCAACTTCTTTAGCCATTTCAGCTTGTTTTTCGACAACTGGGGCTGGAGCAGGTTTAGGAGCAAGCAGAGGTGCTGGTTTAGGAGCCGGCTGAAGTGCGGGTTTTGGTGCTTCAACAACGGTAGGCTGTTTCACATCCATAGCACTTTGTTGTGTTGTGGCTTTGTTAGCCGATGACGCTTCATCTGTATCACTGGAACAGCCCGTACTTAATACGACTGCACCGCTTAGTAACGCGTAAGAAACTAAGCGTGTAACCTTTGTATTTGAAATTCTTTGCATGGTATTACCCTCTAATTTTGACTATTTTTCTAGCTGAACAACCGTCTAAAAGACGTACAAATACCCAAAATGAGTACTCTATGTTTGCACAGTGTATAAAGGTTTTTGAAACTTCTCAAGCTTAACACTTAAATAAGTATAAGTATTTATTAAAACCAAATGCTTAAGCGGCAAGTAGAACAACTTTTTTACTAGCCGACTGGTTAAGCTTATTCAAAGCAGCATCCAATTCATTGGTAATCGTCACAAAGGCATCAAGCAAACTATCTTTTTCTTTTAACATATCAAAAGTCATTGAACTCTTCGATTCTTTTATTAAAATAATATCCTGCACCAATTTGTGCTGCCTCTGATGTAACTCTTGGGCTTTAATAAACTCAGGCAAAGCCTGAATTGAAGAATCTGATTGTATCAAGCTCCCTAAGACTTTCCCTACGCCAGACTTGAGAGGATCTACTGCAGCCTCCATATCCACAACCACATTTATACCATTCAAATAGGATTGAATGTTCGTACGCCAGATGCGCATAGACTGCCTTACATCCGACATGCGAATCCCATGCAAAGGTGGTGTCACCTGGGTTAAATCCTGTGCCTTACTGTCATCTATTTGGAACTTACTGGTTTCACCGTTCAACAGCACGGCTTGTTGTTTTAAAGATTCCGCAGCGGCGGACGTTTCTTCAACCAAAGCCGCATTACTTTGAATATTTTGATCTAAATGACTAATGGCTTGAGCAATTTCTGTTACCGAATGTTGTTGTTCACCAATTGACAATACGACCGAACTCAGTGCTGAGCCGATATGTGTAACGCTTTCATTAACCACTTCGAAAGCTTGGTTTGTCTCCTGAACTTTATCCACGCCTTCTTTTACCTTAATGACAGATGCATCAATGAGTTTTTTAATGTCTTTAGCAGCATCAGCAGACTTTTGTGCAAGTGAACGTACCTCTCCAGCAACCACGGCAAAACCACGGCCATGCTCACCGGCTCTTGCAGCTTCCACCGCAGCGTTCAAGGCCAGTAAATTTGTTTGAAATGCAATGCCGTCAATAATACTGATTATATTTGCAATTTTCATAGACGTTTCTTGAATTTCTTCAATCGCATTGACGGTCGCACCCAAGGCAAGTTTTGCATTATTGTTTTCTGAAATAGTACGGCTTGTTAAACCGTGGACAGCATTCAGTTCAGTTGTATTCTCTTTTTGTAAACCGTGTACCATTTGCATTGACGCATTGATTTGCTCTAGGCTAGCCGCTGCTTGCTGGGTTCTATCAGACAAGTCCAAAGCAGTATTAGACGATTTATCGGCGGCTGTTCTTACGGTATCTGTTGCCTGTTTTATATACCAAACAATGACACTCAAATTATCTAATGAGACATTGGTTGCCCCTTTCATCGCCGCTAAAGACCCCTGTAGATCCTTATCTACCCTGCCACGTAAATCTCCGGTTGCCAGTTTTGTCATGACAAAAACGGTGTTTTCAATAATGGCATTAAATTCTGCCAATAATGAATTTATGTTGTTTGAAGTGTCTAAGAAGAATCCACTTAAATTTTCTGTTTCTATATGTAAATCCGTGTGTCCAATAGAAGCAAGTTCTAGCGTCGACCGCAAATTGCTCTCAATACTTCTTTGCTGAGTCAAATCTTGCCATTCTATGACGGTTCCTATCTGTTCACCCATCTCGTTAACGACCGGTTTAACTTTTAGGTAAACGGTTAACTCTCCAAATGTTTCTTCAAAACTTTGCATGTTATTTAATTCCCTAAAGCAGGCTTTATCAAAAATTTCGAGTAATTGGGCACCCACAACATTTTCGATTGAAAAATCAGTGCAACAACTTGGAAAAGTCCTCTCTTGTCCAAAAAACAGCGATTGTAATTCATTATTTAAATAAATAACCACACCCGCTTTATCAACCATCATGACATTCGCAGAAGCACTGTCTAGTGCAGATTTTAGACGAGTACTTCGATTCAATTTTGATTGCGAATCGTCATACATAGCGCCCAATTGCACCTGCATCATTTTTACTGCAGAAACCAATTTACTTAATGAATGTTTACCATAAAAATTCACCTGGCCGGTAAAATCCCCTTGTCGCATATTATCCATTAACACTTTAGCCTTACCTAGACGGTTAAAAACGTATTTTTTACCTGCCCAAGCATAACCATAAAAACCCACAGCAACAATTGCGACCCACTCAACGGGCAAACTCACCAGGCCTGCTTGAATTAATACCGCAAAACTTCCTAATAACCCAATCATCAATAGCATGAGATTAATTGGGTGAAAATGGTTGAACAAGCAAACTTTTTGCAAGCGGTTTATAGAATAACCATTTGAGATCGATTTTTGACCTCGCTGTATTTCTTTATACCATTGTGTCGTTAAGACTTTAGCTTGTGAACTTATCGCTCGACTAACAGATAAATACCCCACCACAGAACCATCTTCTAATATGGGTGTTGCATTTACTTCAACCCAATAATAACCGCCATCTTTACGCTTATTTTTGACCACTTGGACCCAAGGCTTTCCGGCTTGCAAAGTTTTCCACAAATCTTTAAATAACTCTTTTGGAACATCAGTGTGACAAATAATGTTGTGAGGCTGTCCAATCAATTCATTTTTGGTATAACCACAGGCTGCCTCAAAAGCATCATTCACTTCTATAATAAGGCCATTTAAGTCTGTTTTAGACACAATTGAACCCAAACTTTGAATATCCATTTCCATATTTTCCATGACTAGTGACTTCCTTTAACTTTATGCTTAGACAGTAATCTGTACAGATTCCGTAGATTTATCGTGATAAGCCATATCAAAACACACTACAACGATCACACCGTTCGCCCGCACAACTTTTGAAATGGTTAAACACAATTGCATATCAATCAACGATCGATAAGGCTTTGAAACATAAATTTGGTCAGGCTGTTGCATTGCTTTGACGAAATATTGGCGATTTTTCCAACACAACCCCTTGCCTTTTCGGAACACTTCTAGACGGCCAATGATTTCATCAGAACTGTCTTCATCGCTAATTTGATAACCACATTCGTCCAACACAAAATTGCGTTTTACAAAAGACAATAGCCCTATTTTGGCCATTTCTTCCTCAAGAATTTCCTGACTGTGGAGGCCTTCTAGACTGGCAAAAAATGCTTCATAACCTTTTCTTTGTATTCCTCGAACAAACGCTTTTTCTCGAAGATAGTCAGGATAAGACTCAATGACATCCTTCACTAGCTCCTGGCCTTCAAGAAGCTTGTCAAACGTTTTACAGGGTCTAGCAAAATAAAATCCTTGCACTAAGTCCACCCCAACATCCATCGCTAATAAGGCTTGTTCTTTAGTTTCGATGCCTTCTAATAAACAGACACTGCCAGCTTCTTTAATCAGTTTTGTGAGATTACGTAAAACACTTTGACTACGTAAACTCTTGGTTGCTTCTAATAAAACACCCCTATCAAGCTTCACGATATCCGGTTGTGCCTTCCAAATTCGATCTACATTAGAGTGCCCGGCACCAAAATCATCTAATGCAATAAGACACCCTAATTTTCTAAGAACCAAAATAATCTCTTCAAATAAAACCTCATCACTAATTTCACTTTCAACGACTTCAATGACGACTTCATAACCCTGCATCTTAAACTTTGTAATTAAATCGCCCAGGCAAATGTCACTTAGGTTCGTCACCCCCCTGGAAATCTAAATTTAAGAACAACCAGCTGTTCGGTATTTTGGAGGTTTGCCAGTTGCGTAAATGAAGTGTATTCAATCGTTGGCTAAATTCAGCATTTGTAAGTTCATTAGGGACACGTAAGCACTCATTAACAGATACTTGAAACCCTGTTTTCTCTGATCGTCCACGCACCAATGCCTCAGCGCCAATACAAGCTTGGTTAGAAAAGCTATAAATTGGTTGAAAGACGGAATAGAGTTCTTTTCCCTCCATTTCCATTACATTTAGTTTCGACTTAACAAGTTGACTCTCTATAATGCCTTGCGGTCTAACATTCATCGTTATTCATCCAATACCTGTGTTGTAAACTGCATCAATTGCTTAGTATTATTTCTCACTAATTACAAACTTACTGTAAACCGAAAGTGATAAAATAATTAAAGACACGCCAATAATCAGATAAAGTGCATAAATCATTTGACTTGGATCATCCAATGCAATCTTAAAGACCACCATCAAGGCTTCGATAGAGAGCGCGATAATAATCGCCGTTAAAAACTTAAGCAGCAACCTGCTTTCATCTTTCTTATCAGAGTAGGCCTTAAAAAACACCTCTCGTTCTAACAATGTCTTAGCCAAATCAAAAATAGCCAACCCCATTGTCAATGCAATAATTGGTTTAAAAACACTTTCTAGACTGTAATTTTCAGGCGCCAATAATTGAGATGACAAGTAATCATAAAAGGCATAACCAATCGACATTAAAGAGAAAAACATTAATGAAACGCCAATAGCCAAGTAAAAATACTTGGTCACTCGATTAAATATACTGTGGCGTTCCAGCACACCAAATAATGTCAATAAAATGGTTATATTAAAATCAAAGAAAAAGTATTGATCTCCTATGGAATACATCAGAGTGACACAGGGCTCACCTGTAGCGGAACTAATATAAGGCGTACTAATCGCCACATTTTCATCTCTGGCTTCAACCTTAGAGATTAAATACGTTCTATTTTTACCGATTGAACTTTCATCAATAGAACTTCTTTTAATATTTGGGGAGGTTTGATTATAAGACTGATCTGCAATATAGATCAGCTCTAGACTTGGGAAAATAGCAAATAACTGCTTTATTTCAGGCAAGCCAGATTGCGCGATATGACCATTAGTGCGAATAGTTTCAATTAACAACTTCTCTATTTCCAACCTATTCTGGTTGTAGAGGGTAATCACTTCTTGCATAAGACCTCCTTGTCTATTGTTGTAATTAGTTAAGCGTCTTAAGCTAAAATCTTTCTTTCAAAAAACTAGACGGTTTAACTTAACGCCTTAAAATAGTATTTAAAATGACTTAGTGTTCGACCTTTCTTTGCTTTTCATATAAAAATCGCATCACCTCTGAACGATAATGGTTATAAGTTGGGTCATCAGCCAGTGCCAACCGATCTCTTGGATGTGGTAAATCTATTTTTAAAATTTCACCAATGGTTGCATTTGGACCATTAGTCATCATGACAATTCGATCTGATAACAAGACCGCTTCATCGACATCATGGGTAATCATAATCACCGTGTTATTTAACGCTTTCTGTATCTCCATCAAGGAATCCTGCAAATGCGCTCTCGTTAATGCATCGAGAGCCCCAAATGGCTCATCCATTAGCATCACTTCAGGCTGCATCGCTAAAGCTCTGGCAATCCCAACACGTTGTTTCATTCCACCAGAGATCTCGTCAGGTCGTTTATGCATCGCATGATCCATATGAACGAGTTTTAAGTTGTACTCAATCCACTCTTTTTTCTCAGCGGCCGTTTTACTTTTCTTAAAGACTTGGTCAACGGCTAATTCGACGTTTTCATAAGCACTCAACCAAGGTAATAAAGAATGGTTTTGGAAAACGACCGCTCTTTCTGGACCGGGTGAATTCACTTCACGTCCATCTAAAAGTACACCACCTTCCGTCGCTTCATAAAGCCCGGCAACAATGTTTAACACGGTTGATTTACCACAACCTGAGTGACCAATCAGAGAGACGAATTCTCCTTGATCAATTTTTAAATTAATATCTCTAAGGGCTCGAAAAGGCCCTCTTGGGGTTGGAAACTCAATTCCAACATTGGTTAATTCTAAGTGGACTTCTGACATTTAAATTCTCCTAACCCTATTGGCTTTATTAACGCAATGTTGCTGACTTATCCCAAGATACGGCTTGCTGAATCATCAACATGCCTCTATCTAAAATAAATCCAACAATACCGATTACAACCACTGCAACCATAATGCGTCCTAAAGAATCAGAACTTCCATTTTGGAACTCATCCCAAACAAACTTACCTAAACCAGGGTTTTGAGCCAACATTTCTGCTGCAATCAAGACCATCCAAGCAATACCAAAAGAGATACGTAAACCGGTAAACATCATAGGAATTGAGCATGGCAGCACAATTTTTCGAATATGAGTCCACCAATTTAAACTCAGTACTTGGCTGACATTTTTAAGATCTTGAGTCACCGTGGCAACGCCAGCAGCCGTATTAATAATGGTTGGCCACAAACAACACAGTAAAACCGTAAACATAGAGTTTAAGAACGCCTTATCAAACATAGGATCATCCGTGACATAGACAGCCGAGACCACCATGGTGACTAAAGGTAACCAAGCTAAGGGAGAAACGGGTTTAAATATTTGAATAATAGGATTAAATGCGGCATAAGCATTACTACTTAACCCAATAACAATGCCAATCGGTACGGCAATCAAAGAGGCTAGTAAAAAACCACTAATGACAGTAACTAAACTACGACCAATCTGGTCAAAAAAAGTAGGTGGACCTGTGTAATCACGGACTTTAACCTCTGCTTCTGAATTGGCGGCCAATTTTTTCTCATTACGAACATATTGTCGTTCGTAAAATGCCTGCTCTTTTAGAGAAGAGGCTTTAGCTTCATCCACTAAAGAAACAAACTGTTCATAGGTCTGTTGAGGGCCTGGAAACTGACCTAAAGAAGTATGGATATGGGATGCAGCACCTTGCCAAATGAGCAGAAAAACAAAAATACCTGTTAAAGGCAAACCAACCATCTTCACTATGGCATTAAGCTGACCTTTACGATTCTCGCCAATAACCAGTTTATAAAAGGGCTCGATTGTTGGCCATTTTAAAGGATTCATATATTTCACCTTTGAATGAGTTGAATACTCAAAAATACTCTATCAACACACGGTGCCAATAGAGTCATTTATGATTGAATTAAAGTTTAGTTGAACCCTTAAGTCCGATTGTCATGCTGTCAATATAGGCATTCGGTTTAGTACCATCATAGGGAACACCATCCATAAAGTCGTTTTGAACACCACGGAAACCATCTGATTCAGACACACCAGGGAAGTCAGTTTCTTTAAATTTACCGTCAGCAATCAACTCATTAACGGCTTGTTTGTAAATATCAGGACGATACACCTTTTTAGCCATGTCTTTGTACCAAGAATCCGTTTTCTGTTCAGAAATTTGTCCCCAACGACGCATTTGAGTCATGTACCAAATGGCATCTGAATAGTACGGATAGGTTGCGTTATAACGGAAGAACACATTGAAATCGGGCTCAGAACGCTGATCCCCTTTTTCATATTCAAATGTACCCGTCATTGAATTAGCAATGACTTTGTAATCTGCTCCAACATAGTTTGATTTAGATAAAATTTTCACTGCTGCTGGACGGTTTTTATTGTTTTCAGCATCTAACCAATAGGCTGCTCGGATCATTGCTTTAACGACACGAATCGTTGTGTTTGGATACTTCTCATAGAAATCTTCACGCAGTCCAAATACTTTTTCAGGATTGTTCTTTTGAATTGAGTTATCAGAGATCACTGGGACACCAATGCCTTTAAAAACAGCTTGCTGATTCCAAGGCTCGCCAACACAGTAACCTTCAATCGTGCCAGCCTCCATAGTCGCAGGCATTTGAGGTGGCGGCGTAACAGAAAGCAAAACGTCAGCCTCCAACGTTCCTGCCGTATTGCCCCTGTCAGGTGCATAAAAACCTGGATTTAACCCCCCTGCGGCTAGCCAATAACGTAGTTCATAATTATGTGTTGAAACAGGAAAGACCATACCCATTTTGAAAGACTTACCAGCGTCTTTATAAGATTGTACGACAGGCTTTAAAGCTGAGGCGCTGATGGGGTGTACAGGTTTGTCGCCATCCATCTTGACGTACGGCTTCATTGCAGCCCAAGTCTTGTTGGAAACCGTAATGGCGTTGCCATTTAAATCCATTGAGATAGGAGTAATAATATTTGCTTTGGTGCCGTACCCCATTGTCGCGGCAATCGGCTGACCCGCTAACATGTGCGCACCGTCCAACTGGCCGTCAATAACGCGATCTAAGAGTACCTTCCAGTTGGCTTGCGCTTCTAACTGAACATAGAGCCCTTCATCTTCGAAATAACCATTTTCAGCAGCAATAGCTAAAGGTGCCATATCCGTTAATTTGATAAAACCAAATTTTAACTCTTCTTTTTCGGGTGCGCCTAAGGCGTAGGCACTAGAAACATAGGCACCTGATGAAAATGCCATAACGGTACTCACTGCAAGTACGGTTTTCTTTAAGAAATGACGACGTGATGATTTGAATGCAGACATGGCAAGACCCTTCCTTTATTTATATGTATTTACTAAACTTACAAAGCTTAAAGAATTCAGATATATAAATAGAAGGGATATGATTGCTCTACAGCCCTCCCATCAATAGGAAGAATTCTAGAGCAACATTACTCGATTAACTTAGTAACAATCAAGCATACCGTAGGCCAATATTAAATTTATCATTATTTTCATGGTGTTAATAAAAATAACACAACATAACCAGTTATTTAAACATGGGTTATCACCAAAAAAGACTGCCTTACATTTATTTTGGTGCAACCGTTCTTTAGATAGTGATGAACAGAATAGAAGTTTAGAAAAGTATATGAGAAATTTAGGCGAATAATGGAAACAGAGGAACTAAAGAAAGAGATCCTCTCCCAACAAATACCTTTCATTTACCCGAGGAACAGCATGCTCTCCTTCCACTTTTGAATTTACACTCGGAACAGAAATGCCATGCGCCAACAATATTTTACGATACAAATCGGTCCGATACGTTGCTGCAACAACGGCTTTAATATCAAAATCTCCAGAAATCTGACCGACAGCCTGCATTTGTTGCAAAATCCACTCTGCATGAGATTGCCACGGGAAATTGGCTTGATGCTTAAAGGGCAGTGAAAAATTTGGAACACTACGACACGTTTTATAGACTGGGTTACAAACCTGGCCACTGAGCGCACTCTCAATACTGGACACCGGTGCATTGACATACTCTTCCATCGCCAAATAAGAGATCAATGCTGGACGATTCTCCGCGTGATCAATCCACCGACTTGCTTGATATAATGCCCAAATTAGCCTGTTATGAATATCCGAATTGTTTTTTGCCCACTCTTCAGTGACCGCTAACACTTTCTCTGGCGCATTATTCCAGATTTCACAACCCGTTATAATCGTTACACCTACTCGCCGCTTGACCGCATGCGTATTCCAGGGCTCACCGACACAATAACCATCAATAACCTCCTCCTCCAAGGCTTGAACGACGCGGGATGGCGGCACAACTAACACCTCTACATCCTCATTAATATCGACCCCTACTGTTTGCAACCAATGACTTAACAAGTAGTAATGCATCGAAAAAGGAAAAACCACAGCGAAGCGTAACTTAGCCTTAAACTGCTCTTTGCGAACCTTTATAACCTGCTTTAAAACACTGGCGGTTTTTTCAGGACACTCAATTAACTCAGGTTCGTAAGCAAGCATCGCCTCAAACAATACATTAGAAACACTTACTGCATTGCCATTCAATCCAAATGAGTATGCCGTTAGCAATGGCTTTTTAATGCCACTCTGCCCTAAGGTTGTTGCTATCAACATCGGGGCCAACATATGTGCGGCATCAAACTCACCATAGACGAGTTTATCTCGAATATTTGCCCAAGAAACCTCTTTGCAAAGAGTGACATCCAACCCTTCCTGCGCAAAAAAACCCTCTTCTTTAGCGACAATCAAAGGCGCACAGTCCGTCAATGGGCTAAACCCTACTTTTATCTTATCCAACATGCAAATAACACCTCATATCTCCATTCCTAACACGCTGATAATATTCTGCGCGACATCCGCTAAGGATTTATTTTGATCCATAGACATTTTTATAATGGCCTGATGCGCTTCCTGCTCCGTTGTATTTTTATGCTGGACTAACAACTTCTTCGCTTTTTGCACCATCTTATTAGTTTGCAATTCACTCTTTGTCTGTAATAACTCATCCTTTAAAGCTTGATACTCCCTAAATCTAGCAATCGCTACCCGCATAATTGAGCGCACTCTTTCAGGGTCTGTATTACGCGCGATATAACCACTGACACCCGAACGGATGGCCTCGCGCACAACCGTATCATTATCTTCATCCGCGAACATTACCACTGGCAATGGGTTATGCTCATTTAATAAAGAGACACTTTCTAGCATATCCCTATCTGGTGAATCGGTATCAATCACAATCATATCCGGCATAATTCTGGCAATTTGTGCCAATAAGTTTGGCCCAGGACTTAAGCGCTTGATCACTTCATACCCCTGATCCTGAAGGGCCTGACCCAACAGTGCCGAACGCGCGGTATCAGTATCCACCAAGACAACTCTTAGAAACTCACCCCAATCCTTAATCACTGAAGCCACTCTTCATGTTTAACAATATAATTAAAACAGGCATCATGCAGACAAAGCCACTATGACATCGCAAATTTCATGTGCGACAATGGATATTTTTTTACCTTGATCCATCGCCAGTTTGCGCATAGTCTTATATGCTTGATCTTCTGTCATTTTCTTGTGCTCCATCAATAATCCTTTTGCCTTTTCAATCACCGCGCGCTCGGACAATTTATTTTTAACCTGCGCCAACTCCTTGCGTACTGCGAAACATTCATTGAAACGCGCCATCGCCACATCAATAATAGGCCTAATTCGATTAGCATCCTTACCATCCACAATGTAAGCCGTCACTCCAACTTTCACCGACTTGGCAATAACCAATGAATCACGTTCACAACTAAAACAGACGACAGGAAGCGGGCAAAATTGATGCACAATCGCAAATTGCTCAAACAATGCTGTTGAGGGTTTTTTTACATCCAAAACAATCAAGTCCGCAGACATTTCATTCAGAACATTTAACACATTAGAATCAGTCGAAATTATTTTGATCTGGGTAATACCTGAACGCCTCAGCCCTGCTTCAATCTCATGCGTATTAGCAACCTCATCACTGACCAGTAGCACTTTAAAATCTGCTTTCACAATATCAATCTCCATCATTAAGAACCTATTTCATAAAGCTTATCCAAGCCCATAAAAATTAAACATTTTAAATACAATCACTTAACTATTTATTAAGCCTTTATTAAGGCAACATCTAATAATATTGCACCCTAAACTCTTAGAGCTGCATTAACATGGTGCACTACTGCCCTTGTTCGTACATTTTAAAAATCTATGGCTTCAAACAATCGAGAACTGCACGCAGAATTTAAGTGAAAGAATAAAAACAATTTAAATAATCAGCTCTGGTTATTTATAAATTTCCGCTTTTCTTCTGCGTAATTACCTGTAGAATTAAAAGTAAGTTTGCAGCGTCGCAAACACCTAAATATTGGCTAAATCTGCCACACCTCTTCTAAAACGAATGCAGTGTCACCCGACTAGCCATGCTACCTAAGCATCCAACAAATAAATTTTTTCGTATTAAAGACATAAAAATATTCGATCAAATAAGGAGATTGACATGAAATTAGCAATGATTGGCCTAGGCAGAATGGGAGCAAATATGGTTCGACGTCTAGCAAAAGATAATCATCAGATCGTTGCCTACAATCGCTCAGAGCAAGTTGCAATTGACCTGGCAAAAGAAGATGAAAATATACAAGCGGTTACCTCATTTAAAGCCGTTATTGACAACCTAAGCGCACCGCGCATTATCTGGTTAATGGTGCCACATGAACACGTTGATACAACCATTGAAACCATCATTGAAGCGGGATTAGAGCCGGGTGATTTAATCATTGATGGCGGTAATTCAAACTACAAGCAGTCTCAAAGACGCGAGTTGGAGTTGGAAGCAAGAGGTTATCGTTTTATGGACAGCGGAACCTCTGGCGGCGTCTGGGGTTTAGAGAATGGCTACAGTCTAATGGTTGGTGGTAAAAAAGAGACCGTTGCCTTGGTTGAACCCGCCCTGAAGTCTCTGGCCCCTTCATACGATACGGGTTGGGGACATGTTGGACCTGCTGGCGCTGGGCATTATGTCAAAATGGTTCATAACGGAATTGAATACGGCATGATGCAAGCGTTTGCAGAAGGCTTTGAACTGATGGAAGATAAGCCGGGCATGGATTTAGACATGACGCAAATCTCACAAATATGGCAACACGGCAGCGTGGTTCGCTCATGGTTACTCGACTTAATTGCAGATGCCATGAAACAGGATGTCGCCTTAAGTGGCTTAAGTGATTATGTGGATGACTCTGGCGAAGGTCGCTGGACAATTGAAGCCTCTATCGAGCAAGCGGTTCCTGCACCCGTTTTGAGCTTGGCATTGCAAATGCGCTTCCGTAGCCGACAGGAAAATACCTACTCTGGCAAGGTTCTCAATGCGATGCGCGCAGGTTTTGGTGGGCACTCCATTAAACCAGTAAAAAACAAGTAACCTTACGGATGGACTTGAGATGACAAAGCGAAAAGCAAGCAAACAGCCCTTGGAGGCTGAAACCCACGAGACCGGCAATGAAAGCATTGTGCTAGCAAAAGCAGCTGATCCATCCAATATTGTTATATTTGGTGCCACCGGTGATTTGACCAAACGTAAGCTTATCCCTTCCCTTATTCGTATGCTCGATTGCGGATTAGTGCACAAAGACAGCCGAATTATTGGACTGGTGAATAAACGGAGCAAAGAAGAGTGGATTCAAATCCTCTTTGATGGTCTGGTGGAAATAGACCATGCCATTATTAAAAGCCCAAAAAAATGGAAGGCGTTTACCGAAAAATTGATTTTAGTGCCTGGCGACTTAAACCGGGATAAAAGCTATTCACTGCTAGCCGAAGCCATCCTTCCTCTAGGCAACTGCAAGCAAAAAAACGCGATGTTTTACTGTGCTATCCCCCCTGCTTGGTATGGCAAAGTCGCACAAGGTTTAGGAAAAGCAGGTTTAGTGTCAGAAGCCGAAGGTTACCGTAGAATTGTCATTGAAAAACCCTTTGGTATGAACCTGGAAACCTCTTTGGCGCTAAACGCTGAGTTACAAGCCGTTTTTAATGAAAATCAAATTTATCGAATAGACCATTATTTGGGAAAAGAAAGTGTCCAAAACCTATTAGTCTACCGCTTTGCCAACGGCATTATGGAACCACTCTGGAACCGAAACTACATTGATAATATACAAATCAATGTCTCTGAAACATTAGGCATTGAGTACCGCGCACAATATTATGAAAAAGCAGGCGCCCTACGTGACATGATTCAAAGTCATCTCATGCAAGTCATGACTTTAGTGGCCATGGAACCGCCGGTCGAATTCACAGAAGACGCTGTACGTGATGAAAAAATCAAAGTCCTACGTGCGGTACGACGATTTAAACCCGAAGATATTGACTCATTAACGGTTGCCGCTCAATATGCAAAAGGGGTGATACGTGGTGAAATCAAACCTGCCTACGTTGCAGAAGAAGGTGTCTCTCCAGACTCTGTCACTGAAACATTTGCGGCAGTACGCTTTCAAATTGATAACTGGCGTTGGCAAGGCGTTCCCTTTATTTTAACCTCTGGAAAACGTCTGCCGTGTCGAATGTCTGAAGTCATCATTCGCTTCAAAAAACCGCCTTTTAATCTCTTTAATGAACACGCTTCACTGCCAACCTCCAACGCACTCATTTTCAGACTACAACCAGACAGTGGCATCGTCTTAAGAATAAACGCTAAAAAACCAGGTCAAACCACAGACAACGAAGTCATGGAAATGCATGCTCCTTATGCGAATACCGATGCGGTAGCGGATGCTTACGAAGTCCTTATGCATGATGTACTGACAGGAGATGGCACGCTGTTTTCTCGGGCAGATGAAGTCAATGAGTCCTGGGCTATTATAGAACCTATCCTAAATGCTTGGAAAAACCGGGTCTCAATTGATCGTTACCCCGCAGGAAGTTGTGAGATTACAGCAATGGATAAACTTACCAAAGACTGTTTGTGTGGCTGGTACCAACCGGGCCAAGATCAGAGCAACGAGGAGTAAGTAATGGATCATTATCATATATATGACAATACCGAGCAGCTCGCGGAAGCCGCTGCTCATTTTATCGTTCAAAAAATCAATGAATGTTTACGTCATCAGCCCCGCTGCCGAATTGCACTGCCTGGAGGTAACACCCCAGCACCTTGTCTAGACAAACTCTCAAGGTTCGCTCTACCATGGGAGCAAATAGAGTGGTATATGGGGGATGAACGCTGTCTGCCTTCAGGAGATCGCGAACGTAATGATAGCATGGTGTCTAAAACACTTTTTAATGGACAAGGCCCCTCAAAAAAGCACTTTTACCCAATTAAAGCTGAATTAGGTGCCGAGGAAGCGGTTAAAGACTACCAACCCAAAATAGAGGCTTTCGATGCGTTTGATATAGTTATTTTAGGCATGGGAGAAGACGGTCATACAGCCAGCCTATTTCCCAATAATAAGGCATTAACGAGCCAAGATTCGGTGGTTGCGGTATTCCATGCGCCAAAACTACCAGAAGAACGGGTTTCCTTAAGTCTAAACACACTCATCAAAGCAAAATACCGCATTGTTCTAACATCTGGTGAGAGTAAAAAAGAGGTCTTGAAAAGGTTGACGATGGGCGAAAAACTTCCCATCAGTCTCATTGGCCCTAAACATTGGTTTCTAGACCAAGCCGCTATAGGTTAAATTTTCTCCATTCAAGCCCGTCAAAATGATGGACTACCCCCACCTAATGATTGAACACTAATTTCAAACGAGACACACCTAATCAGGTTACTTTACCACCCTACACTTGAGGGCAAACGCTTAGCACATGGTGGAAGCTTCTCTCATCAACTATTGAGGTGTATTGTGAGCGATTTGATTCAAAACTAGGTCGCCCTATTTAACCAGGCCTGGTCAGTTCAAGTCATCTTTACGTTTTTTCTCACTCGCACATTTTGCAAGCGAGTTATTCAAGCGGCGGAGTGACGGTATGACACGCTGATTTGTTGGCTTCAACCCCCACCCAAGCCGCAGATAATTTAGGCATAGCACTGATTAAAGACAAAATCAGAGCCGCTAAATAAGGAATGATTTGAACGACCATAACGATTATCCATAATGTCGTTTCAAATGAGTCCAAGCCTACACGCCAAACAATCAACCCCATCAAAACCAGCAAAAGAGTTGCCATAAAGGTTTCCATCCTGGCATCAATGAAGGCTTGGGTAAATGCTAGCGTATCCGCCTGTTTTGGCGTGCGTACAAAAGGCATTTGACGGCCGATGAATAAACCAGACAATACCGCCATTGCAATCGCGTGGGACAAAGCTAAACCAGCAATTGCCGCGCATAAGGCGGTTATAAAAGAGGTTTTCACCTGCCCTATGTACAAAATTAGCATTTTGATGACTTTGAACCCAAAAAACGCAATCGGAATCAGTGAAAAAATCATCTGCGGTGCGTTGAATTCAATGGGATTGGCAATCATCAAAGCAGACCAGACGATGGCCATCAGCGTGAAAATAAAGTTAAAACCATCCGCAATCCAAGGCAACCATCCCGCGACAAAATGATAACGCTGACCAGACTGGAGCTTGGTGCTTTTCCAGTGCAGCAAGGCTTTAGAATGTTCACGCAAAATCTGCATAGCACCATATGCCCATCGGTATCGCTGCTGCTTATAATCAATAAAAGTATCAGGCATTAAACCTTTACCAAAACTCTGTTCAACATAGGCCGCCTGGTGACCATGCTCAAAAATTTTCAACCCTAAGTCGGCATCTTCGGTAATCGTCGTTTCACCCCAACCACCTACTTCTTCGAGTACACTCCGACGCACAATGGTCATAGTGCCGTGCTGAATAATCGCATTACGCTCATTACGCGTAACCATACCGAGATGAAAAAATCCTTTATACTCTGCATAACACATCGCTTTAAAAGCATTTTGTTGATGATCACGATAATCTTGCGGTGCTTGCACAATGGCAATCTCAGGGTTGATTAACTGGGCCGCAAGCTGTCTTAACCAACAAGGCTCAACCATATAGTCGCTGTCAATCACGGCAATGGCTTTGGCTTCAGGCACGGTCTGTTTTAGGGCAAAATTCAATGCACCTGCCTTATAACCCGCGAGTGGAGACTCATGAAAAAATCGGAAGCGTTCGCCCAGCAGCAGACAATGGGCTTCAACGGGTTCCCAAACCTCTGGATCCTGGGTGTTATTGTCGATCACAATGACTTCAAAGTTCGGGTAATCCATCTCAGCTAACGCATTTAAGGTTTCAATCATCATCTCTGGCGGTTCGCTGTATGCTGGAATATGTACCGAAACAAAAGGCAAGTTTTCATCGGTCGTCTCTGTCTCGATCAGCACCCTTCTGCGAGATTTATACCAAATCGCCTCAGCCCACTCATGTGCTTCCGTTAAAATCACCACCAAAACACCCACAACACCTAGCAACAGTAGTACACCCACCAGAGCACTTACCCAGCTTTGATAATGGATTGAATAATCATAAACAAGCCATACAATCACAGACGAAGCCATGAACGATGAGCCCACCAAAAATCCACGACCACGGTTATCCAAAGTTGAACTATCGATGAGTAAAACCATAATCAAAAAAATGGCCAACAAGACTGAAGATGCCGCAAGCAATCGCCACTCAGGCACGGCAATAATAGAGGAACGAAATTCAAATTTTGCTTGGCGGTTAACGTCATATACTCCCCAATAACCGCCAACAGAGCCTTCTAGGCGATCTTTCCAGGGTTGGTCAAAAGCTTCCATGATATAAAAGGTATAATTTTCCTGATTGGCTCTTTCAATAAAACGGCGCAAGAACTTCGCCTCATTCGATTTAGACGCCGAAGCTTCCTTGATTGAGCGCCCACTACTTGGCCAACCTACCTCGGCAATCACAATAGGTTTATTAGGGAAAGTAGCTTTCAATAGATTCATTTTCTCAACGATATAATCTGTTGCTGAATCCATTGCAATACCCTCCCAAAATGGCAGCATATGGACGGCAAGGTAATCTACATGTTCAGCTAATTCAGGGTGCTTTATCCATATATCCCATGGTTCAGCAGTACTCACTGGAACGTCGACTTTACTGCGCAATGCATCAAGATAAGCAATCATCTGTTCTGGTGTTAAGTCCTTGCGTAATACCGATTCATTTCCCGCCATAACCCTAACAATATTGTAGGGTTTGTTTTTGACTATGCTCACGAGGCTATCCAGCTCAATTTGATTGGTCTCGAGATTGTCATCCAGCCAAGCACCAAGAGCGACATTAATTTTATACTTACTTGCTAAAGCCGGAATTTCACCAAAAACACCGTTCACCGTATAGGTACGAATGGCATGAGTTGATTGTGACAAAATCTGTATATCTTGTGCGACGGATTCACGTGAAGGATAAAGACTTGTAAACGGACTCTCGCCTTCTTGATAAGGAGAAAAAGCGAAACCGGGTATTTTATTAGGCCATGGTGGCTCTTGGCTTGGATTGTTAAAATAACCCCACAGACCAAAAACAAATAAAACAAATGCAAGTACAATTAAATAAGTATGTTTAGAACCAGTCATTATTTGCACTCCTAGAGATGACAGCATACGAGGGTATATTTGACTATTCTCACCCATTTAGTGCCTTTTGGGGAGTTGAAACTAAAATAGTTTAATTTAGGCTGTTCATTTTAGACTAAATAAACCGACATCAAACTTGCGGATAATACACAGATTGAATGCTTGTTCGAAAGATTAACGCGCATGACTTGCTGTTTAAAGTATAGCACTCCACCATGAGAGACAGCGTTGTGTAAAGAGAAGGTGTTCATGTTCGATTTACTTGAACTGAACATTGAGCAGAACAATCTGTCAGTCAGGCATCACTTATACATAAAACGCATATCTAAGAAATGGCTAAGCTAGGCAAGCCTGCTTTGTGAAGTTCCCCGTTAGAATCACTAAATTTCAGACATAAAAAAACCCCGTAAGCCATTGAGCTTACGAGGTTTTAGAATATGGTGCCCAGGGCCGGACTCGAACCGGCAAGGTGTTGCCACCGGGGGATTTTAAGTCCCCTGCGTCTACCAATTTCGCCACCTGGGCAGATAGCTAACATTTAAAATGCTAAGTCAAAATTTATCAAATTTCCAAATGTAAATGGAGGCGGAACCCGGAGTCGAACCGAGGTAGATGGATTTGCAATCCACTGCATAGCCACTTTGCTATTCCGCCAATATATTTGGAGCGGGAAACGAGGATCGAACTCGCGACCCCAACCTTGGCAAGGTTGTGCTCTACCGCTGAGCTATTCCCGCTTGATGTGGCGTATTATAGGGAATCGACTTTAAACGTCAAGCAATTTTTAGTAAAAATCCGAAAAGAAAGTTCAGTTAACAAGGCTTAAAGCACGAAAACAAAATTATCCTTCTGATTTGACTGAACGGATGATTTCTGGCAATGCGGCTTTGGTATATTGAATCCAAGTAATCACCGTCAGGGTTGCTGCAAAGTACAACATTGGGAAACCGAGCTCGCCCCAATTGACACCCCACAACTCGCCACCGTACAACAACCACGTCAATGCGGCCAGCTGTGAAGCTGTCTTAAGCTTTCCTAAGTTAGACACGGCCACAACTTCACGAGCATTATTCTCAGCCATCCATTCACGTAAAGCTGATATGCCAATTTCACGCATCATAATTAAAACGGCTGAAATAATCACATAAATATTATCGTGATACTCTGCCGCGACGACAATCAGCGCCGCGGCCACAATCAACTTATCCGCAACAGGATCCAGAAAAGCACCCAATTTACTATCAACACCTAATTTTCTGGCTAAATAGCCATCAAACCAATCGGTAATGGCGGCCACCATAAAGGCTAACCCTGCCCAGTAACGGGCGTCTTCTATCGGCGCGTAGTAACAGATCAAAAATACTGGAATTAAAACAACGCGTGACCAGGTCATCATCATCGGGAGGGATCGTAAATTCATAATTTTCTTTTTTTCTTTAATAATAGATAGGAGGAATACTATCATAAGCTAAGAATGTTTAAGGTGATTCACCCCAGTTTTTATAAACTTCCATGAAAAAAATCATAGATTCGTTGTGCTTTGTCCTGACTGACCCCTTTGACTTTACTTAACTCAGAGATTGAAGCTAGCTTAACCTCCGTTAATCCACCGAAGTGTAACAGTAAAATTTTTCGGGTTTTCGGCCCTATGCCTTCAATGGACTCTAAATTAGAATGGGTTTGCGCTTTGGTGCGTTTGGCTCTATGCGCTGTAATAGCAAAGCGGTGTGCTTCATCACGAATATGGTTTATTAGATGTAATGCTATATCATCCGACTCTAAATCAATGCCTTGCATATTATAAGGCGTATAAAGCACCTCTAAGCCCGCCTTACGCCCCTCGCCTTTAGCAACAGAGACCAAAGGAATATTGTCTAACTCCAATCCCTTAAGAACCTCAATGGCTTGGTTCAGCTGACCCTTACCGCCATCCACGACAATTAAATCTGGTAACTGGGCCGATTCTGTTTTTAAACGACTGTAACGCCGCTCCAGGACTTGAAACATGGCGGCATAATCGTCGCCCCCAGTAATGCCTGAGATATTGAATTTTCGATAGGCCTGGGTGTTTGGAATACCTTCTGCAAACACTACACAACTTGCAATCGTCAACTCGCCCATAGTATGACTAATATCAAAACACTCCATGTAGTTCGGCGGGTTCACTAACCCTAAAGCTTCTTGTAAGGCTTTGACGCGCTGAACCTGAGTCGCTTTCTGGGTAACATGTTGCTTTAGCCCTGCATTGGCATTGGTTTGTGCTAACTTAATTAAACCTTTTGCGGTCTGTTGAACGGGCTGTTTTATTTTAACCAGGCCTAGTCGTTTATCTTTTAACCACGACTCTAATCCAGCTTGCTCGGTTAATTTGATCGGCAGTAAAATTTCAGCAGGCACTGGATGAGATTGATAGTGCTGGGTGACAAAAGCCGCTAACACGTCTTGTTCTTCGGCTGAATCCATATATTTTGGATAGAAGTGCTCACTGCCCCACAGGTTGCCACCTCGATACATCATTAAACAGACACAGACTTGATTAGCCTGTTCAGCCGTAACAATCACATCTATATCTTTAGTACCAGGTTGATTAATAAGATGCTGACTCTGTATCGCCCTTAAAGCCGCCACCTTATCGCGATAGGATGCTGCCTGTTCAAACTCTAAAGAGTCAGCTGCCTGCTCCATCTTTTCACCAAGCACTTCAATGACCCTAAAGCTTTTGCCCTGCAGAAACATCAACGTATGCTCAACATCCTCTTGGTAGGCTTCCTTTGTCACCAATCCATCAACGCATGGGCCCGAACAGCGTTTAATTTGGTATTGCAGACACGGACGCGAACGATGGTTAAAAACGCTTTCGGCACACTGCCTTACTGGAAAAATCTTTTGTAAAGCCTGTAAGGTTTGATGGACCGCTGACGTATTTGGGAAAGGGCCAAAATACTCCCCTATTCGGCGCTTTGCGCCACGATGGTAACTTAATGCGGGATACTCTTTGCCTGTAGAAACATAAATAGAGGGATAAGATTTATCATCTCTAAAGAGAATATTGTATTTAGGTTTGTGGCGCTTAATGAGAGTGTTTTCGAGAATTAAGGCTTCGCTCTCTGTATCAGTGACCGTCACTTCAACTTTGGCAACCTGCTCAACCATAGAAGCCGTCTTGATCTCATCATGCCTTTTCTTAAAATAACTGCTGACTCGACGTTTTAGATTTTTGGCCTTACCGACATAGATAATCACGCCTTTTTTATTCAACATCCGATAGACGCCAGGTCGCTGTGTTAACTGCTTTAAGAAAGCATCTATATCAAATTCGAATAAAGCACTCCCTGACAGTTCCACAGGCGGCAAGCTATCTTCCTGCATATCGGTAGCTTGAATAAGTTCTGTCTGACTTTTGGCAGACTCACTATTTTTTAGAGTAGGCGTATTTTCTTGGGTCATAGGCTCGAACAGGGTAGAATTACAAAACTTGAAATTATTATAAGGCATTCAAAATGGAACAAGAGTCTCAAAAATCAGAAAATAGCTTTAATCGACTGGCCACGGCCGTAGAGTCTCTGGTCAAACAAGAACGTTGGACTCGCCGTTTTGCCAATTTTCTAAAACTGGCCATTGCGGCCTACATCATTTTCTTTATTTATATGGCCACTCAAAGCATAGGCTCTTTGAACGATATTGATGGATTGTCTGCAGGTAAAGATCATGTCGCTGTTGTCAGAATTGAAGGCCCCATTATGCCAGGGTCTAAAATCAGTGCTGAAAAAATCAATCCTTTGTTAGAACAAGCTTTTAGTAACAAGCATAGTAAAGCCGTCATTATTAAAGCAAACTCTCCTGGTGGAAGCCCCGTTCAGTCAGCCTTGATTAATGATGAAATTACACGTTTGAAAAAAATCTATAACAAGCCAGTTTACGTCGTCGTTGAAGACCTATGTGCATCTGGCTGTTATTACATTGCAGTGGCGGCCGATGAGATCTATGCCAATAAAGGATCGATGATTGGTTCTATCGGTGTGCGTATGGACTCTTTCGGTGTTACGGGCTTAATGGACAAGATCGGGATTGAAAACCGCTCAATGCATGCCGGAGCCCACAAAACCTTTATTGACCCTTTCAGCCCTAAAGACGAAGCAGGGCGCGCTTTTTTCCAAGAAAAAGTGCTCGAAAAAACACATCAACTGTTTATTTCTGCCGTACGTGAGGGTCGTGGAGATCGCATTAAAGAGACCGAAAACACCTATACAGGTTTAGTCTGGTTAGGAGAAGATGCGATGGCCAATGGTATGATTGATGGCCTTAGTGATTTAAACAGTGTGGCGCGTGATATTATCGGTGTTAAAAATGTGCGTTATTACGAAGGTGAGAAAAGCATTATGGAAGAGTTACTGGGGGATATTACCTCTGAAACCTCGAGTAAATTATCACTCTATTTAAGTACTCTGCATTAACCTTTTTAAAGCCCCACTGATTGATCCATACATACAATCATGTCTGGTGGCTTTCTTAGGGATAAAAAAGCCTGATAAACTCAGGCTTTTTGTCTCTAAAATTAATAATTCTCGCTGTGCTCTATAGTAAATTCAAAGACTTCATTGACTCTAAGGTCCATTCAACCTCTTCAACCCCATAAGCAAGACCATTCTCTTTTTGATAGGTTAACATCGCCCGCTGAGTTCTGTCATCCCACAGGCCATTCAACAAATTTGATCTAGTTACTTTCTCTGACGTTAAATAGCCTTTATCATGCAGACTGGCTTGCACTTTAATAATATTTTTCACGGTAAAATGCTTTTTACAAATAGCGGCACGATAACTTTCTCTCTGCTCAGAAATTTGCACTTTGGTATCAGATGATAACGTTTGAGCAGGCACCGTCACACGCACTATACAGTTCCCTGCAAGTACGGGTAAGTTCATCTTTTTCAGATGGGCAAATACGCTCGCTCTCACCACTTGTTGCTTATACTCTGCTTGAACTCTTACACGCTCTGCGGCCTTGGCTTTATGAATCATTAAGTCAATATCTGTTTGTGAGATGCCCCCGTGATTGGCCGAATCCATCCTCTTAACCACACTCTCCGAACAGCCTATTAAACTTATCGAAGAAAATATGAGAAGTGTACTGACGGAAAGTCTAAATATGAACATGCTTACCCCTTTTAATCTATTTTTCAAATAACGATCATTTTAACGTATTACTTTCGATGATACAGCCTGTTGAGAGGGTGATTTTTAGGCATAAAAAAACCGCTTTTGACATACGTCAGAAGCGGTTTTCTATTAAAAGGCCGTTAACAAGAGAGTTAACCTACTGCAACGCCAATTTCTGCCAATGTTTTTGGCGACACGACGTCGTAGTCCGCCATCTCATCAAACTGTAAGTAACGATAAACATCATCCCCCATGGTATCCAGCATCGCCACTTCTTTTAGATATTCAGCTGGCGTCGGCAATTTACCTAAAGCAGCACAGACCGCCGCTAACTCGGCAGAACCCAGGTAAACGTTTGCGCCATTCCCCAAACGATTCGGGAAGTTACGGGTAGAGGTTGAGAACACAGTGGCACCATCCATAACACGGGCTTGGTTCCCCATACACAGTGAGCAACCCGGCATCTCGGTACGCGCACCGACTCGGCCATAAATACTGTAATACCCCTCTTCAATCAACTGACGTTCATCCATTTTGGTAGGGGGTGCAATCCACAGACGCGTTGGTACATTACCCATACTCTCTAACACTTTACCCGCTGCACGATAGTGACCGATATTGGTCATACATGAACCGATAAAGACTTCATCAATTTTGGTGCCCGCTACATCAGATAATAACTTAACATCATCTGGATCATTCGGACAAGCTACGATCGGCTCTTTGATTTCGTTTAAGTCAATTTCAATCACGGCCGCATAATCTGCATCGGCATCCGCTGACAATAACTGTGGATTATTTATCCATGCCTGCATCTCATCACGACGACGTAACAATGTACGCGCATCGGCATACCCGTTTTCGACCATCCAGTCGATTAATGCCATATTTGATTTTAAGTAAGCAATAATAGGTTCTTCAGATAACTTAACCACACAACCATTTGCAGAACGTTCAGCGGAGGCATCAGACAACTCAAATGCTTGCTCTACGGCTAGGTGTTCAAGCCCTTCAATCTCTAATACACGACCATTAAAGACATTCTTTTTACCTTTCTTCTCAATCGTCAATGAACCTTCTTGAATCGCTTGGTAAGGAATGGCGTTGACCAAATCACGCAATGTGACACCTGGCTGCATTTTGCCTTTAAAACGCACCAATACTGACTCAGGCATATTCAAAGGCATAACACCCAAAGTTGCCCCAAAAGCCACCAAACCAGAACCCGCAGGGAAAGAGATACCAATCGGGAAACGCGTATGAGAATCGCCTCCCGTACCCACAGTATCAGGCAGTAACAGACGGTTTAACCAAGAGTGAATAACGCCGTCACCAGGACGTAACGCCACCCCACCACGACTGGTCATAAAGTCTGGTAACGAGTGCTGTAAAGTAATATCGACCGGCTTTGGATACGCGGCGGTGTGACAGAAAGACTGCATGACTAAATCGGCAGAGAAACCTAAACAAGCCAACTCTTTCATCTCATCACGGGTCATTGCACCAGTGGTGTCTTGAGAACCGACGGTGGTCATGTGGGGTTCGCAGTACATCCCAGGACGAACACCCGCAATACCACACGCCTTACCGACCATTTTTTGAGCCAAGGTATAACCGTGGTTTGCTTGCGACTTATCTGACGGACGAATAAATATTTCGGAAGGGCCCATTCCTAACGCAGTACGCGCCTTATCCGTTAAACCACGACCGATTATTAATGGGACACGTCCACCAGCACGTACTTCGTCCGGCATGGTCTCTGGAGCAATCTCAAAAGTAGAGAGAGTCTCCCCTGCTTCGTTAGTGACTTTACCAGCGTATGGGTGAATCGTAATCACATCACCCATATTCATAGAATCAACATCACACTCAATCGGTAATGAGCCTGAATCTTCAGCAGTATTGAAGAAAATGGGTGCAATTTTGCCACCTAAAACCACGCCACCTTGGCGTTTATTCGGGACATAATGAATGTCTTCACCAAAGAACCACATAACCGAGTTCATAGCCGATTTACGAGATGAGCCCGTTCCAACCACATCGCCAACATAAGCAACCGTATGGCCTTTGGCTTTTAATTGATCCATCACAGCGCCGACATCATCAATACGCGCCGCTAACATCTCTTTAGCATGTAGTGGAATATCAGGACGTGACCATGCAGCTGTCGCTGGAGAGAGATCATCGGTATTGGTTTCACCTTCCACCTTGAAAACGGTTACGGTAATTTCTTCTGGCATCTTTGGTTTATTGGTAAACCATTCGGCATTTGCCCACGACTGCATTACCTGCATCGCATAATCGTTAGTTTTCGATTTCTCGACCACATCATGATACGCATCGTAAACCAATAACGTTTTAGAAAGCGCCTTTACTGCAGCTTCTGCGACATTGGCTTTGTCACTGTCTAACAAGCTAATTAAAGGTTGAACGTTATAACCGCCAAGCATTGTGCCTAACAAAAACGTCGCTTGTTCAGCAGAGATTAAGTCATTGGTCATCGTGCCATTCGCCACATCTGTTAAAAAGCCAGCCTTAACATAAGAAGCTTCATCCACGCCTGGCGGTACGCGATTCGTTAACAAGTCCACCACAAAACTTTCTTCACCGGCTGGTGGATTTTTAATCAACTCAACCAATGAAGCAGTTTGTTCCGCGGTTAGCGGTAACGGCGGCAGACCTTGCTCTGAACGTTCTGCAACGTGACTACGGTAGGCATCTAACATGATGAGATTTCTCCTGAAAATTAAAATTTGAATGCACGTATTTTATCACAGTAAAAAACGGATGGTTTCTGGATTGTCTGGGGTTTTTCATGGGATTAAAATCTAACAGGTCTCGGTAGATTGAGACCATGAATGAAAGAGACGTTTATTTTGCTTGCCTTATTACGAATTTTTGCTAACATCATAAGTGATTTTATTATAATCACAAGATTATTGGCATTGAGTATATTAATACTCTCTTCCTACCTGCTGGACTTATATTCCAAATGCAGGTTACTCAAGTGTACACGCCAATCTGTAAAATTATTTATGACCAAGTTAGCCTCTGAATGGGTTGCAGGGGCCATGGTTACCCACTTGCATCAACCTCTATTTATAAGGAGTCAACCATTATGAAACACACATTGATTATATCTGCTTTAACTGGCGTCTTATCGCTGTCCACTGGCTATGCGCTGGCGGCAGGCCAAGAGAGTTCATCCACACAAGACACTGTCTACGGTAGTCAAATGATGACGCAACAGGAACGTGCAGAATATCGTAGCAAACTGAATGCCGCTAAAACGGCTACACAAAAAGAACAGATCCGTAATGAACATCATCAAAGTATGCAAGAACGTGCGAAATCACAGGGACTTAGCCTACCCGACTCACCCTCGATGCAAAAAAATAACATGAGACAGGGTAACGGCATGGGTTCAGGCAATGATATGAAAGGCATGGGTTCAGGACACGAAATGAAAGGCATGGGATCGGGCAATGGTATGGATGACATGGGGGCTGACGGAAACATGAAATCTGGCGGAGACATGGAATCAGGCAGTGGGATGGAATCGGACAGTAACAAGGGATATGGAAGAGGCATGGGAACTGGCAAACGCATGCCATCTGGTGAGGATATGGAGTCTGAAGACCGCTAATCCTGACCTCTCCTGGAATTTTAAAGTTCGTATGCAGTAAAGAAGCTTGGACGAGACATCTTTTGTATGCACCGTCCATTCATTTTAAATCTAGAAGCTTAAATCTGTTAACACATTGACGCTGGACCACTAGAGTCAATCAAATACAAGTCACTTGTCATTAATCATTAATCATTAATCATTAATTGTGTCGTATTTAATACCGTGGATATAGCCTTTCACATTAATTAACTCTACTTTAGCTTACATTCCTAAACATATTGCTCTCTTTCCAGAGAAACTCTCGCATTCATCTGTACGCACTCTTAGGAGTGTAAAAAATCTTCCTCAACTCCGTCCCTAACGTGATGCATTTGTAACTAACCACGCCAGGTTGAGAATGCCTTATAAACTCATATCATAAGATAGGAAAATCAACCGTCATTATCAAGACTTTGAAGAAATTAGAGGTTAAAAAAGATCAGAACATTTTAACGAGCTAGTCCACTAAAAGGGCTTCTAAGCGTTCTGAGAAGATGCAAACCTGGCAGCATCACGTATGGCCGTCAAATCTTCAGTTATATCCAGTACAAGTTGCGCACGTTTCAGTGCCAGTTGACTATGATACTCGGCGGCCTCTCGCATTTCTGAACCCCCTGTTGATGCAAGAGAGTGTAGCGCTTTTTGTAACCGCACTGACACTTCGACAGTACTTGCGCCGTCACGGGCAATGGCCGTAAAAGCGTCATCGAACATATCACTCACCGAGACTTCAGGGACTTCTACTCGATCGTACTTTGGAACAGATTCATCTTTATCTTTAGCCTTATCGTCGGACTCAAACCCACTCCATAAGGCAAAAAGTCGCACCATGGTTCCTATAATATCAATGGCTGTACCCGGATCATTAACGGCTGGTGACAAAGCTCGTCCGGCAATTTCCGACAATACAACCAAACCAAATCGTGGGTCGTCATCAAACAGGCGATCATTTCCGATTTGGAACGAGTCAATAACACCTTTGTGGTTCATTTTAGGCCGGTCGCTAGGCAAGGTACTGACGTAGGCCAAAGCTCTTCCAGGCACGGCGAATGTGCCTGGCAAAGCCGCCACCACCACCCGCACTTCATATTCTTCAGCCCACGTTTGAAGTGCAGCAATATCGATGTGTTGAACATAACCCACCTTTTCCGCAAACACAGCAAATCCTAGCGCTTGTCCACTGACTGGCATGCCATAAAGCGTTGGGCCTTTTCGTCGACGTCGCAAGGCATCGGCAGTCGCCTTTTCAACCTTGCTAATCGTCGAGCCCATACGCCCCAGTCGGGCGACTCGATCAACCCAACGGACAAACATAATGATGACCAAGCCAAATACACTCGTTGTCAAAACAAAAAGAATAAAAAGACCTGCCGTCATAAAATATTCATTCTTGACTGCAGTGAGAGCCACTATGCTAAAAATAAAGGCACCCACAAAAGTAGAAAGCGCATTCTGGGACGCATCATCTGCGACGACCAAAGTAAATGAACGAGGAGTTGCCGTGCTGCTTGCCGAAGCGTAAGCAGAGACCATTGAACCTACCGAAAAGGTGGCGATCACCAACATACTGGTGGCCATGATGGACAACAGTGTCACAAGAGATTCTTCTGCAATCACAGGGACGATATTCGCTAAAGAAGTACCATCTGCAAATTTTGCGGTGAAGACCATCGCGATTGAGAGTAGACAAACGGCCAACGGCTTTACCCAAAGCCGGTCACGAAACCGATTGAGGATAACTCTGACTCGGTCCGATGAAAAAATAGAGGCCATCTTAAAGTCCTTTTTGCCGCTAAACAACAGAATAACCTGGCAACCGTTCAGTGGGTACGTTTTCCTGTTGAAACGGCAATCAGGTTATGTTTTTACGAGCGACTATTGAGTTAGGCCCTCTTGACGAGACTGATTATAAATAACAAAATAATAGCGCCAATTGTGGCCATAATAATAGCACCGAATAAGCCACCCGTTATAACATTAAGCAAACCGAATATAAAACCACCCAATATAGCGCCTAGAATTCCGACAATGATATTGCCTATGAGACCAAAGCCTCTTCCCTTCATTATGTTGCCGGCAAGCCAACCAGCCAATGCACCCACAGCGATAAATACGATTAAGCTTATTATATCCATATTGCCTCCAAGGTTATTTTCTAGCGAAAAGGAAGAGACCTACAACAAAACTGATCGCGCCAGTAATGTAGTATGTCATGACCTTATCTGTGTCTGCTCCTGTCACCGCTTCTGTTATCTGTGATCCGACAGAATCAGATAATTGAAACCCCCATACTGCAAGACCAATTCCTAAAACCATTAAGGCAAGACCCATAACTTTCATTGTCGCTGCTGAACCCATTTGTTGAACTCCTATCATTTAAAAAAGACTAAATATATTTAATATAAAAACTAACGCTTAACCTAAATTGTTAAGAGTGGGCGTTAGCCTTTTAACTTTCGATGTTAATAAAAACCTAATATTAATAAGTATTTTAACTAACTATTGTAAGTTGGTTCAATACTATCAAATTAATTATTGGTTTGGTAGCTTATTTTTTCATCATATTGCCACACAGGCTCTTGTGAACAAGCCTATAAACAACCAGGCCTGGTTGTTTTGATATAAATAGACAAGACAACCCCCTCTTTCAATAACGACACCTTACCACTGGCTCTTGACAAATGAATAGAATAATCTAGGTTCAATGACCCATTAACGCCGAGTGTTACTTATGGTTGTGATGTATTTTCATCGGACTCAACCGGATGGTATCGCAAGAAAAGCGCTTCACCTATTAGGATGAGTAACATGACTGTCACAGCAACGCCTACCACCAGTAAATCACTTGATATTTTTACCCAGAGGAATCCTGTCAGAACAATCAGATCAAGAATGATCGCGGTTATAAGAATAGCACTATGGGCACCAATTTCTTGTCGGAGATGACGGAACACACCCCAATGGAGAGCAATATCCATTATCAAGTAAAAAATAATGCCTAACGCCGCGATGCGTGACAGATCAAAGAAAGCCGTCAATAACAGACCCAAAACGACGGTATAGACCAAGGTATGCTTTTGGATATTGCCCGGCATTCCAAAATGGCTGTGGGGAACAAGTTTCATATCAGTCAGCATGGCCAACATCCTTGAAACTGCAAATATGCTGGCAATCACCCCGCCCGCTGTCGCCAGCATAGCCAGCACAACGGTAAACCATACAGCATATTTACCAAGCGCCGGTTTAGCGGCTGCGGCTAGCGAGTAATTCTTCGTATCAATAATTTCCTGAAGCGATAAATTGCTTGCGACAGCAAAGCCCACCAGTGCATATATAACAACACAGAGCGCGATGGAAATGATGATGGCTCTGCCCACATTCCGGTGTGGGTCTTTCAGCTCCGAACCACTATTTGTAATGGTTGTAAACCCTTTAAAAGCCAGAATACCAAGCGCCGTCGCCCCCAAAAAACCCGTCAAAGAGGTATCAAGATTCTGAGCTGAGAAATTCACTTCGGTGGAATCGGCTACGACAACCCCAACAATGCCAAACAAAACGATGCCGCCAATTTTGATAAACCCAAGTACTGATGAGACCCCTTGGATCATACTATTAGCCGATAAATTGATTAAAAAGGCCACCACTAATAATGCAACACCCAATGTCGGTACCAGCAAACTTGAATCACTGATTTCAAATAACTGTAGAGTGTAAGATCCAAATGTACGCGCCAGAAAACTCTGGGCAATGACCATCGAAAAATACATCAATAGAGCAAAGAAAGCCGTGGTCAATGTACTGCCATAGGCCTTTTTTAGGTACATAGCTATTCCGCCAGCCGATGGATACGCATTTGACATTTTGATATATGAGTAGGCGCTAAAGGAAACGACCAGCGCGGCCGAAAGAAACGCCAGAGGGAAAAGATTCCCGGTCATTTCAGCCATCTGACCGGTCAGGGCAAATATGCCTGCCCCAATCATCACCCCTGTGCCAAGGGCAACCGCTCCGACCAATGTCAGACTGTCTTTGCGGTATCGTGAGGTCCTATCTTCAGTCATGTCCATACTTTCGCTACTCTCTCATTGTTCAGGATTGATATTCTTTATCCTGGTGGTTCGAATGCCCGACTTTATGGGCCACTAAAGTGCAACCTAAGAACATTTTATATTTCAATAAAAACTCATTATTAAAGTTGAATCCTTCTGAAGGCCTGATTCTAATGCAACGGCTTTACGACTTCTCTACAGAAAAAAATAATAGAGGCAAAGTAAAATTAACCTTACGACGAAACCTTAATCTATCCATATACGATCTATCCATATACGATTTTATTAAACTTTTACTGCATTAAACAGTTTATTGTTAAGTATTTTAACTAATCACATTGAGCCGCTCCAATATAGCAAATTAAGGAATGCTTTGGCAATGTGTATCCTGTGTATTTCCACACGGACCCGAGTAATAAAATCATACAATAATGACATTTATGTTTTCAAACATGGTCATTGCAAGACTCTAAAACACATAACATTTAGAACAGCACCCCTTCTATTAAGCCGCTTAGGCGCACATTATAGGCGGACAGAAAAGAGCGGTCTCCATGCCCTTCTGGCATCACTTTACTGAAGTAGAGCCAACGTTTATTTTTTACCCTTACCAAAGAGATTCAGGAGATCCTGTCTCAGGATTGGCAGAATATCTTTTACCAAAGATTCTTTAACAAGCTTGATTTGAAGTGCTTTTCCGTCCTTATGCAACGCTTTTATACAACTGTTTTTAAGCCTGTTATTTTGTATATATTTAAGCGCCTTAACATCTTTAG
Source organism: Thiomicrorhabdus arctica DSM 13458 (assembly GCF_000381085.1). GTDB lineage: Bacteria > Pseudomonadota > Gammaproteobacteria > Thiomicrospirales > Thiomicrospiraceae > Thiomicrorhabdus > Thiomicrorhabdus arctica. Next base: position 977,645 of record NZ_KB905899.1, read on the forward strand.
CCACCGCTTCAAGACAGATTTCTTTAGTCTGATGAGTGATATATTTAAGAGCATAAAAATTGGTACGAACGGCCTCTAAACAAATTTCGTCGGTTTGATTTTTAACGTAACCCACGAGTACCCCATCATGTCGAACTGCGATAAGACACATCTCTTCTGTTTGATGTTTTACATACTCAAGTGCGGCTCCATTTCGACGCACAGCGATAAGGCACATCTCTTCTGTTTGATCCTGTACGTGCCTCAGAGCAAGGGGACTTTTATGAACCGCTTCAAGACAAATTTCTTGCGTTTGCTTTGTAACGTACTTGAGTGCATTGCCATTTTGACGAACAGCTTCCAGAGATATTTCTCGCGTTTGATTGGTGACGTATTCAAGAGTTGATCCATTCTGACGCACGGCTGCCAGGCATAATGCATCAGTTTTATGCTTTATAAACTTAAGATTGTCGGCGTCTTTAGTGATCGCTAATTGACATATTTCATCGGTCTGTTCAACGACATATTCGAAGGCGTATCCATTTTTAGTGACCGCTGCAAGGCATATCTCTTCCGTCTGATGTTCAACCATCCGCAGAACGGTTCCTGTTTCACGTACTGCCGCTAGACATATTCTATCCGTTTGATGGATAACATACATCAATGCCGTCCCTCGATGATGAACGGCTTCTAGACATATTTCTTCTGTTTGGTTACGAACATACTGCAACGCCATATAGTCTTGCCGAACCGCTGCCAGACAGATTTCTAGCGTTTGATCGCTGACATATTCAAGAGCAGATCCATTTTCACGGACGGCTTCCAAGCAGATCTCTTCCGTTTGGTTTTTAATGTGCTTAAGTGCTAATCCATTTTCACGGACGGCGTTAAGGTCTTTTAGTTGCTCGGTCATCATGGCCTATCTATCGTTGATGCAAAATGAATGATGTCACTTTTTTAGGTGATAAAAAAGGAGACACTCTGTTTTAATTTTTTGTTGAATAAGAGACAACTATTACGCGTTGTTCTACCATCCTTTTAAGATGGTCCAATATATCAAATTTACCAAGGATCTTGGTAAATTAACGCCTCATTTACATTCCATTATGACAATATTTCCTCCCACCTCTTTTAACCCTATTATTACGTTCTATAAAATTTGAAGACAGAAGCAGAGTAAGTGCAAATTACGAGCATGCAATTGAGCTTAATTCGATGTAGGTCATGATTAGGAGGGATTGTGATGCTGCGTGCTAGAAATAAGTTAAAAGAGAAAAATTAAGCGTAAACGGAATGTCGTTGATGCATTAAGTCGGCGGGTCGTGATGAAATCAAATAAATTTCACTCCGTTCCCAAATTTATATAAGCTTTTTCATGATCTATTTTTAATGACATAACGTTAATGACATAACTTTAATGACATAACGGATGTGTTTGTCGGCTGCTTTATTTAGGTTTGCACGCAATATCCTATTTTTTACAAATTCGATTCCTTTCGTAAACCAATGACCAAGTGACACTCCTTCTATTTTCATTTAGACAATGCATTAAGCAACGGTTGGATGCCGTAGCGCCGCCCAGCTTTTTAGAGCCATGTCTTGTACTTGATCGAATTCTTCTGTGGGCAGTTCGATCATGTCTGTCTGCATTGGAATGGACTCGTCATGAAAAATATACAGGCGTGAAGCCAGTTCAGGGAACGGCAGAGATGCTTCGCCGAAACGTTCACCGTGTCCGTGGGTGGAGACCACCACACCATTACCCCAGTCCTGACCACTGTCATTATTGGGGTTGTAAAAATACACACGCATCACCTCACCCTGGTCGAGGGCAACGCGCAACAAAGTGATGGCATGCCAGCCCACGAATTGAGCATTACTGTCGGTCACCGCAATGCCCGCCGGCTGTGGATGAATCACTGGTTGATTGCCATTGTATAATGGGTGATAACTGCGATAGAACTGGGCGAGATAATGGGTATAATCCTGTTTCATCTTACCCGTAGCAACATCTACGGCAATGAAGAATTCGCGTCCCACCCACCAACCGTGAAATTCTGGGTTAATCCAACGGTGTGGGTCTTCTCCCCGTCCCACACAAGCCTCACCCATAGCGTGATACACCCGATCAAGATGAGGCACAAGTACAATCGAAACTGGATCGGTATCGAGTGGAATATCACTCGCCAGACCAGGGGGGAGTTCCGCGGAAGCAATGAGCTGGCCTTCGAAATTCATCTGAATATTATCAAAACGAGCCGCCTGTGCAATTAGGTGGAGTAAGAAGTCTGGATCGTTATATGACCACATAGAAATGGCGCGTGCCGACTGGCAAGTGGGGTTATTACCTTGACCCACACCCAGTGGCTGACCCAGAACAGAAATCACCCCCGCAAGCAGGCGTACCCTAGGCGTCACTTCATCGCCATAAGCCGTCTGCAGTGCCGTTTTGGCCTGTGCCGAGGGCTGTAAATTAAGCTGACGCCATAACCCTGGAGCAATGGGTGGTGAATAGAGAATACCGCGCTCCAGTAGCATCGCCAATCCATATACTGTCTGTGCGGTTTGCGGGTGAATGGCTTCTTCAATGAGCTTGTGAATCAAGTCCTGATAAGTGCGCAGAGCATCCAGCCCAGTACTACTCAGACCCAAAGCATCTGGTATTAACTGGCTTTGCTCATGTTGCAGTAACCAACGCAGGTAGCCGGCGTGGTAATCGGATACTAAACCAACGTCTAGCATTGCCCGGGAGAAACCATAGGCTTCCCGTTGCAGGGTCGGAAAGTCCATGACCTCCAATCGCAATAGGTAGACCTCCATCCCAGGATCATCTAGGCAGCCCTGGGTCGGACTGAACAGTGCACTGATCAATCGATCCGATCCCAATAAAGCTTCCCCAATATTACCCACTCCCTCTGTCAGGGTCAGGGCTATTTGGGTCACCATCGTTTTCACACCATCGACCTGAATAGGTCGCTGAGCCAATATGCGCCATATTTCTTCAATCAGGCTACCGAGAATATTTTCAAACCCTATGTGTTCCAGCAGATAACGAAACAGTGCTTGGAGCCCATCTCCCAAACGACCAAGCCGAGTCCGTTGGGTCTCATTAGCAAGCCCAAACTGATAACTGAGATTCAGTGCCAGCACCTGGGTGAGGAAATGGCGTGCCTGCTCGACGGAAATGCCTTCATGCTTGTGCACGCCCTTAGCAATTGCCAGCAGTCGCAATTCACTCAGACATTCCAATATAACCAAAGATTTACTGCCCTGTTCAAGCGTATTGTGTACCAGACTAGGCAACAGTGCACCTGGCTCAGCCCAATCAGTGCCGTCAAATAGTTCGGCATCATCCAGCCTAGGCGCCAGAGCATAGAGTTGTTGAATGCCACCCGGTTGTGCCAACATGCGCCCGGCTAATTCCAATACTGGCGACTGGAAGTTAAGCCTAGCGAAGGAGCTGGCCTGTTCTAATTGACCTATGGCATGCTCCAGCTTTTCTTGCAGCAGCCGAGTTTGTTCATTAGTAGCAGCCGGTTCCGCGTTGGCGTTCATCACGTATTCCTTCAGATATAATAATCGAGCTCTTCCTGGGCTTTTAGTAGATCTCGTAGACGATATGGATCCTCTCCAAAAAAGTATACCAGACCCCAGTGTGTGCCGAAGGCGCTACGCTTAGGCACTTTGTTTTGCATAGGCGACTGCAGTTCATGAAACTCAAAATAACTATCATTTTCGGTCGCTTCCGGTATTTTAAGTTCACTGATGACGCGTCGGCGCGGATAAACACCAAAGCAACCAGCATGTCCTTTGGCGTCCACCACTTCCCGTGGGAAAAACGCTTTAATTTCCTCATCGGTGGTTTTCGGGTCAAACATCATAACGAGAGCCTGGTAGGCGCTGAAACCATAGGCACGTTCAATCAGCTCGAAGGCATTGAAACCTGGTGGCCGGTAAGCCACCTCACCGAAGTACATTTTACCATCACTGGTCACAAAATATTCGGGATGTATGAAACCGAAGTCGATATCGAAGGTTTCGATCAGCTTTTCGATTTCCGCAACCACCTGGGGCCGCCACTTTTCCAGGTCGGGGGTGGCGGGTACGAACACCGAGTACCCCAGAGTGACATACTCAGATATATTTAGAAAATGGATCTTTCGGTTTTTGATAAACGCCTCGACGGCAAATTCCCATCCGTCGAGGTGGCTTTCCACCAGTGCGGGAAATTCTTCATCGGGTATATTAGCCACATCGTCTGGGGTGCGGATAACATAGTGCCCCAGACAGCCAGCTTTGTTGAAGGCTTTAAGGTGAATCGGGTCATTGGGATCACCATCCAATTTTAATAGAGCCTGATTGACCCGTTTGAGAAAATGGATAACATCATCCCTGTCGTGCGCCTCTTCAAAGATGCCGACACGAATGCCGCCAAGCTGCGCACGTCGTTTCATCATTGCCTTGTCACGGAACAGTAATGATTGACCCATAAAACGTGGGTTGTTCAGCAATACTGAGTTGATTGCGCCAGCCCATTCCACCGTTTCTTCAAACAGTGGAATAGCGACATCGACGCCCTCCTTTTTTAATTGTTCGGCAATCTCCATGGAACACTCATTTAGCTGTTCGAAATTCCAGGAAATGAAAGGTATGCTGTGTTCCTTCGCATATTCTTCTGCCCATGATGGTGCGACAATGACATAACGACGGTCAAAATTTTCAAGGGCGTTAATGGCATTTACACTCCAGCCAAGAATGGCTACATAGCCTTTATCAGGATTTTTTGGTGTCATATTAAGCCTCCTAAGGGGGTAGAGGGAATCTATAACGCTAAAACGTGAACCGTGCAAAAGTTGTACTGGTCATCCACATCCGCGTTATCGGATTGAAAATAAGTTTTGAGTGGAAAAAGTGAAGATGGGTCAAATATAAATGCAGACTCCGCTAAAGCTTTAGGATTTACAACCGCTAACGTTTGACTGGACATGCAAGTAAAACACCTTATAAATACGTAATTTAACGAACACTCTTACCTTCAAGTAATATATCAAACTAATAACTGTATGGGTAATTTATCTTACTGAATAATTCCCACATTCAACATGGAAATACATCATAAAATTAACCAGGCCTGGTTGGTTGAGAAGAATGGCACTTCGGGAGAGAGGCAGATGAATGGATTTAAAAGCTCGCTTTTTTCACAATGAGGCAAGCATGAAAATGGCTGTGTGAATAGGATTCACACAGCTTTCAAGGCATCAATGGTCAACATGATCAATAGCCAAAGATTCAATGCAACAATAATTGCCGTGGCCGACCAAGCTGTTACCTTGGTTTTTAGATCATTCGTCAGATCCCCCATCAGGTGTGGATTGGAGGTCATCCTCACTAAGGGAATCACCGCAAACGGCAATTGCATAGATAAAACGACCTGAGACAATACCAACAGGCTTAAGGGTTTGGCACTCATCAATATGGCTAAAGCGGCTGGAAACATGGTCGCTAAACGTATGTAGAGACGAATTTTGAGGATATTGAGGGGTCTTTTTTTAAAAAAGGATTCAAATACAATTTGCCCAGCCAAGGTTCCGGTGGTCGAACTGGCAATCCCCGACGCCAATAAAGCGATCGCAAACGTTAATGCGGCGGCATCACCTAATAATGGCCCCAGGGTTTTATAGGCCTCATCAATATCGGTAATGAGTAAACCTTGTTCATGAAATGCCGCTGAAGCCATGATTAAAATGGCTGAATTAACCAGCCATGCACCTACTAGCGCGATAACCGTATCCCATTTCATCATTTTGTAGAAACGTTGACGCACCTCTTTAACATCTCCATTGCCTTCTCGACGGCTAATTACTTGATGCGAATGTAAATAGAGGTTATGCGGCATAACAGTTGCCCCTAAAATACCCATGGCAATAAACAGTGCGGTGGTATCCAAAATAGTTGCATTGGGTATGGCCATTGCAGAAATGACCTCCGCCCACTGTGGCTCTGCCAACCAGAGCTCAACCACGTATCCCAAACCGATCGTCACCACAAAGGCCATAATGGTCATTTCAACCCAACGAAAACCAAAACGCTCCAGCCACAAAATCAGTAACACATCAAAAATAGTTAGAAAAATCCCCACTACCAATGGAATATCAAACAGCAGATTTAAAGCGATCGCTACCCCTAAAAACTCTGCCAAATCCGTTGCTACCATAGCGATAGCGGCAGAGGAGAGCAATAAGGTACCGCCGTTTCCAGGGTGTTGCTGGCGAATCATTTGTGCAAGATTTTTACCCGTTGCAATGCCCAACTTGGCACTCAATAACTGCATTAAAATGGCGATTAATGAGGCCAAAGTAATCACCCACAAGAGGTCATAACCATAACGAGAGCCCGCCTCCAATGAAGTCGCCCAATTTCCTGGGTCCATATACCCGACTGAGACCAAAAATGCGGGTCCTATGAAAAACCAAAACGAACGTTTGGTACTCAAAGATGTGTTTACAGAATGGCTCATAGTGATCTTATTAACTTTATTGTTTTATAATTCAGTGATCTATTATTAACCTAAAAATAGATTAATTAGACTAATCTAATCCATAAGTTAGCCATAGCTAACTTTAGTGAATAACTATAACAAAAATGAATAAGCAATACAGATATTTCAGTCACTTGGCAAGTTTTTATATAAGAAAATAAACAATTGTTTGTTGGTCTTATTTAAGAGACAGCATCCAGCAAACAATAAAAATCAAGGAAACGATGAATAACGCCTTTAAAACCCTTTACAGAGTTGGTATTCGATTCGCAAAGTCCATCCCTAAAATCGACAGGCCTGGTCAGTGCTTGTTTTTTTTTGATTTTGAAAGCATGAAAACAGCAGGGAAAATGAAGGGTTATCTATAGAATGTAAAACGAACGCGTTAACACTCACCCGACAGACGGCTTCAATGAGGAGAATTTAACTTCGATTCAATTGTGTTTTCACTCTCAGGTCATATTTCAGGGTCAACGTGGGCTTAATAAAGCGATGTTATTGGCATGAAAGAGCGCCGCCTCCTTCACTGCAGCACAGCCATCATCTATCGGCAGTATATTGATGTCAGTGATAGTGTTTCCGGCCAGTGCATTGACTACCGCATGTCCGCTGTCACCCAATGCTTTGGTATTGTACCCCCCTTCAAGCATCAGGACTAACCGTCCATCACAGAGTTCATCGGCTAGAGCACAGACACTCTGAGTAATTGCAGCATAGCCGGTCTCATCCATGGCAAACGTCATGTCGAGATAATGGCAATCAAAACCCGAAGAAATCAATAGAATATCGGGTTGAAATGCCCGTGCAGCCGGACTTACTATCTGCTTAAATACTTCAAGCAATGCCGCATTACCACTCCCTCTTGGCAAGGGTACATTAAGGGTGTAACCCACCCCCGCTCCTTCGCCAGTTTCAGTCAGCAACCCTGTGCCGGGATAAAAAGGTGCCTCACAATGACTGTCGACCAGCAATACGTTCGGATTGGCATAAAAGATGGCCTGGGTACCGTTGCCGTGATGCATGTCCCAGTCCCAGATCATGACCCGTGCATCACCGAGTGCGAGGCGGGCATGCGCGGCAGTGACCGCCATATTATTATAAAGACAGAAACCCATTGCGCGATCGGCCATGGCGTGATGCCCGGGTGGGCGCACGATACAAAATGCACGGCGTGCTTGACCTGTGGCTATAGCATCTATGGCGCAAACCCCCGACCCTGCAGCCAGGCCAGCAGCCACAACGCTGTGCGGCGATACGGCGGTCGTGTCCTGAAAAAGCCAGCCCGACTGACCTTCTAATGTTGGTATATAACCCACATAAGCGGCATCATGTGCCTGTTCAAGTTGAGCCACACTGGCAGCGACTGGTGGCATCCAGCGTACGCCTTCAATAGGTTCGAGAAAGAGTCGATCCACGATAGCGGTCAAACGTCCCGGACGCTCGGGATGGTCGTAGGTCTCAAGATTAGTGTCGGGAGATTGCAGCGCTATCATGGCCTTGACCGCATCAGTCCATTCGGGATGCCCCGGGTCCCACCCTTGCGGATTATGGCCGAGCATGCCCGGATCATAATAGATTAATACTGGGACCCTTATATCTGTCATCCAAGTTCCATCTGTAACACCAGCGTGCCCTTGACGAACTGCAGTGGCGTGTTAACTCGATTGAATACAATGCTTTTAAAAATTAGCATAAAACTGAAAGTATGCTTATTATTTAACAAGTTATGAGGGAAATATAACATGGTCAATTAACCTTATTTTTAGGACCTTGTATTTAAAAAAGGAACACTGTTTCGTTAACCTTTACGGTCATTAAAAGCCGCTTCACATTAAGTATTTTTACCAATAAATAAAGCTCGGCCAATATATCAAATTAATGCTGGGTTTGGTAGTTTATTCTGTTATGACACTCCTGCTTTGGAATGCTTTTTAAAAGTAACCTAGCTTGATTATTTTTAAAAAGGACATTTAAAATAACTCAAAATTAACAGGTAACACCCTCTTTTTTACTTGGTAATTTTATTTTGGAGTGGTTTTTAAGGATAGAGGCCATCCCTAAACAAAAGTTGGGAGGAGTAACTTTTTTCATTATAAGTGGCTTGTTGATATTGGAGATTTAGAACATTCTGAAATAGTGGGTTCCGTTGGATTCGTTATCGTAGGTTAGCTAAAGTTTGATTAAAGTCTTGATACATTCCCGCGAAACATGACCTAAACCTTAAGATGTCAGTAATCACATGATGAACGATTAATATCTTATTTCATTCGGCGTATAGTGAAGGTGAGTGCGTAAATTCACTCAGGATTATTTCAATTTTATTCTATGACTAATTCAGAGGTGACATATGAAAAAACAACTGATTGCACTACTTATGGGTGTGGCTTTTACCTCCTCAGCTTTCGCATTAGATCAAAGTCCAGTTGACGTTAAAGGCTCAGGCGCCGCGATGGAACAGGGCTTTGAGGCTTGGGCAAAAGATGTTTTAAACTATGGAGGAAAAGGCGGACAGGTTCTTGCAGGTGAAGTGAAGGCATGGGTTCAGGACTATAATAAAATGCCTCACACCTAAGATAAATGCCCTCTTATTTCACTCTCTCTTTTAAGACTGCAAAGACGACATTAAGAGCGACCCTATTCTATTGACCGTATGCTATTAATAGGGAAGCTCCTTATCCGGTTCCAGAATTGTTCATTTAACAAAGTGGTGGTTTTGAAACTGACCAGGCCTGGTCAGATTTAAAACGAAACGTTTTTTGAATGGTAAAGGACTAATGTTTTGACGATATCCTTGTTTATATGATCTAGCAAAACTTAAAAATCGTGCCTGCCCCCATTTATTCTGATGGGTATCATAGCCTTTGGTTTTTCAAGGATTCTCACCCTGCCTCTATCCCGCTTAATACCTTATAAAACGCGTCATACAAATCCCTCAACACTTCCGGATCGATAACGCCTTTTTCTATGGTGAATTCCAAGAAAGGCTCCTTCTCTTTTTGACCGTCTACAGGATGATGTGTAATGTGTAATGCAAACCGGGATAGTGACTGAAATAACTCTCTAACGTTTACGTCAGAGAATATCCGACGCGTTCGTTCCCGGTCATTCGTTTTTATGATGAGTGCTTCATCAAATTCCGGGTAACCAATCACCACATCCTCCATGCCGAAAAACTTTTCGACTGTGTCTATGAAATCTTGGTGATGCAGAGCAAGACGAAAGTCATGTTCCGATGCAACAGGCGCTTCAAAAGAAGTTAACTCATAACCGCTTTCAAAACCACCGCCCAGATCAATATCAATCACCAGTTCCACTTTCCTCCCGTCTTGCACCAGAAAGACGTTGTAATTATAAATTTCTTGGCCAGATAGATCATCAGATACCTGCTGCCAGATATCATCTGTAGTGCTACCAGAGATCTGTTTTGTTGCTGCCATATGTTTCATCCTTTTAAAATACCTGAATAACCTTAGTCGTTAGTTTTACTTTCTAAAACGAGCCATCCATGAGGGCTAGCTTAGACAGTAGAACAGCAATGGTAGCCACCACTACGATCCAGAATAACCAGTCAAGCTATAGTGGTGTTGTCACTTTGTCCAATTGCGTTTACCTGCAAATTATGCAGGCCTAACGTTAGAACTAAACGGCTGCGCAGTCGGGTTAAGTGAGTTGTTAGACAAAGCCTACAGAACAATTGCGGTAATTTTGCGACCAAAGTTCAATGTTTTATTGTTGTTAGCTGGCAATTAACTGTACAGATAAGTACGTAATTTGTAAAGAAGGTATTTATAAACTGACCAGGCCTGGTCAGTTCTTGCGGGCTTTTGATTTTGGAATAGTTTAAAACGTTAAGAGAAACCGACGTGTCGTTTTTAGAAATTGAAATTAAAGGGTAGCGCTTGCAACTTGAACCTAAGGCGTCCCCTTTATCATTCACCTTCACACTCTTTTATTGACATACAGAGCCTTGTCATAAAACAGTAATTTTAAGATGCACTCATGTCACATTACCCCCTACTTAGATATCTTATAATCTTCGCAAAACCGTTAACCACTACTCTCCACGAGTGCTTGTGGTTTTCTCTATTTTTAGGCCAAACTTGGTGTGAACCAAGGACGGAAAGTCATGGATCTTTTACTCAGTATAAAGACCGCCAGACTGCAAAGTAAGAGACGCTAATCTAACCTCTGCCTTATTTTGTCCTTTTTTATAAGAATCAATTTGAATAAGAAACCTAACTCTCATCAATTAAATCGCCATTAAATTTACATGAACAAACAATTAAATTTGGTTCTCTGGGAACATTCAAAATACAGGAAGAATTATGCGAAACAACGGCACAGTTACACAGAAAGAATACGATTTAGAGCCGGGCATCACCATCGTCTCTAGAACCGACACCCATGGCAATATCCTCTCTGCAAATGACGCATTTATTGAAGCAAGTGGTTATGAGTGGAGTGAACTAGTGGGTCAGCCGCATAATATGTTAAGACACCCAGATGTTCCAGAAGCTGTTTTCAAAGATTTCTGGCAAACGTTACAAGCTGGGAAGCCTTGGACACAAACTGTTAAAAATCGTCGTAAAAATGGCGACCACTATTGGGTTGTAGCAAATGCCACTCCCATCTTCGAAAAAGGTGTTATCACCGGATATATGTCTGTTAGAACGGCCACCACTGTAGTTCAAAAATCTGCAGCCGAACAAGCTTACCGTGATATTGGGGCCGGCAAGATAAAATTAGTGAATGGAAATATTGCTACATTTAAAGATAAGATGAAACCCACACGCTACTTGAATGCATCACAACTAATTATCACACTCTCGACTCTGCTACTTTTATCTGCATCCACCCCAATGGTATTCCAACATATTTTTGAAATCATCCCTCAAGGCGTTTTTGAAGTATTTAATACCCTCTTAGTGGCATTAATTATTCTATCGGCCAGTAGCAATTCTAAGCAGCTCAAACTTTTAAATATGCACATTACCAATATATCTTCTGGAAATTTTAATAACCATATAGAATCAAAAGGTACCAGTTTGGTATCAAACATTTTAGGACGTCTCCACTCTTTACAAATTAAATTTGGTGCGGATATGGATGATGTGAAAGCATCGTTGAAAAGCTCACAACGTATTGAAAGCGCCCTAAGTGCAACCTCTTCCAACATTATGGTCATTGATCAATTCCATAGCATTATTTTCATGAACAACTCGGCTGTAGACATGTTTAAGTCCGTTGAAAAAGAGCTACAGAAAGACCTACCCAGCTTCAACTCCAATCATTTGATCAGACAAAACTTCGATATTTTTCATAAAAATCCAGAGCAGCAAAGAAAAACGTTAGAAACCCTAACAGACACTTATAAAACGCGCATTACCAATTCTGGCGTTATTTTAGATTTAGTCATTGACCCTATCTGGGACGAAAACAATGAACGACTCGGCACCGTTGTTGAGTGGAAAAATATGACCGAACAGCTCGCGATCGAAGCCAATATTGAGAAAATTGTTGAAAATGCGTCTCAAGGTTTACTCAGTGGTCGAATTCAAGATAATCAGTTAAACGGGTTTGAGAAAAAACTATCCGTCTCAATTAACAGTTTGCTTGAAAGCTTCTCTGGAACCACTCAAATGTTGAACTCGATTCTTTCAAGCATGAGTAATGGAGATATGACTCAACGCATTGAAGGTGACTATATAGGTGAGCTTTTAGATATGAAAATTGCCGTTAATCTTGCACTAACAAATATTGAGACTACTTTAGGCCACGTTAAAATTGGCGCGGAATCTATTGATAACATGACAAATGAAGTTGCCGTATCTAGTGATGATTTATCACAAAGAACACAACAACAAGCCACCTCATTGGAGCTCACAGCAACCAGCATGGAAGAGCTAACGTCAACAGTACAACAATCTAGCAAGAACACCGAGCAAGCCAATATACTCGCACACAATGCTGCGACAGAGGCAAAAGAAGGCATTATTGTTATGAGCCGCACCATTGAAGCGATGAATGAAATCACCGCGTTAAGTAAAAAAATCGGTGAAATCACCAGCGTGATTGATAGCATTGCATTCCAAACCAACCTACTGGCTTTGAATGCCGCGGTTGAAGCCGCACGAGCGGGAGAGCATGGTCGAGGTTTTGCAGTCGTTGCCGGAGAAGTAAGAAACCTTGCTCAAAAGTCAGCCAGTGCCGCAAAAGACATCTCAACTTTAATCGGATCCGCCACTCAGAAAATTGAAAGCGGAACTGAATTGGTAGAGCAAACCAACGTTATGTTTGAAGGCATGGTAGGTAAAATTAATGAAGTAGAAAGCCTAGTCTCAGAAATTGCAGCCACGGCTCATGAGCAAAATAAAGGTTTGGAGAAAATAAACACAGCTATTTCACAATTAGACCAAACAACTCAACAGAATGCGGCCTTAGTAGAGGAACTCTCATCTACTGCGGGTAATATGCATGATGCCGCGAATCAGCAATCACAATTTATTGAATGTTTTAAAATTAACACGAGCCGAGAAAGTTTAGCGAAGCCCTCAGTAAATGACATGACCCGTCCTCATGTAAGACAACCAAAGCGTCTGGCATTGGCAAGTGCGGCCTGAAAACTTTCTAACCAAAAACCTAAACAGTATAAATTGATTGAATCAGTCTTGTCGAATCATATTAACAGTGTTGCACTTGCAACTTGAACCTAAGTTTCACAAAAAAGCTTAGGTTCAAGTTGCAAGTGCAACACATTCAATCAGAATGTATACATGAGCAATTATTATCATTTAAGTCCTGAAGAACGCGCGATCCTTATGATTAAACATCATCAAGGCCATTCAACCAGATCAATCGGTCGGTTTCTAAACCGTTCGGCCTCGACAATCTGTAGAGAATTGAACAGAAACTCAACTAATAAAGATTCTGGTTACTGTGCGAGCACTGCGGGTCGTCAATATTTTCAAAGCCGTAAGCGCTCTGTTAGACAGCCAAAACTCATTCCTAATACTCCATTGTACGATAAAGTTAAAGCATGGTTAACTTACAAACAATGGTCTCCTATGCAAATATCTGGCACACTTAAACGTCTTTATCCAAATCAAAGTGATATGCAAGTGAGCCATGAAACCATCTATACCTGTATTTATGCTCATCCTAAAGGTGAGCTTAAAAAAATGATGGTTCAATCCTTACGCAGAGCTAAATCAAAAAGAGGCCCTAGAGGCTCTAAAACCAGTAATTACAATAGTGTTAAGCTGACGGAAGATCAGAAAATAGAGAACCGTCCCGTTGAAATCAATGACCGTATTTTAGAAGGACACTGGGAAGGTGATTTAATTGTAGGGTCAAAAAATCAATCTTGTGTTGGAACATTGGTGGAACGCAAAACAGGGTTTCTAGCTTTATGTAAAATGGCGAGTAAAAGTGCCTTGGATGTGCGTACTGGTTTTGAATTACAGATGAAAAAGTTGCCAGATTTTTTACGGTTGTCGATGACTTACGATAGAGGTTCTGAGATGTCTCAACATCCGATTATGTCTCAGAACTTAGATATGAAAGTCTACTTTGCTGACCCACACTCTCCGTGGCAAAGAGGGTCGAATGAAAACATCAACGGGCTACTACGGCAATACTTACCAAAAGGCACCGATTTAAAACAGCACAGCCAAGGCGATTTAGATAAGATTGCTTGGCTACTAAATACTCGCCCAAGAAAAAGATACGAATTTAGAACGCCGCAAGAGTTGATGGAATCAGTCTTGTCGAATCATATTAACAGTGTTGCACTTGCAACTTGAACCTAAGCGATACCCTTTTAACTCTTGCCGTAATTAAAAACAACCCATCCACAAGTGATTTCACCATCCCACTTAATGTCATCCAATGTAACAAACTAACCAACTCTTTAATAGGTTAAGGCTCTATTTAAAATAGTTAATATCATCCCCTTCTCTCACTACTATTCATTGTTTCTCTTTACCCTTTAAAGCATAAATAGCCCAAGGTCTTTTAAGGTATAATAAGCGCCATTAAAATTACTGTACTTTTCTACTCAAGTTTATACTTAAGGAATTTCCCCTATGCAACTTTCAGAATTAACCGCAATCTCTCCTGTTGATGGTCGATACGGCCCGCGTTTGGACAATATTAAAGCCATTTTCAGTGAGTTTGGTTTGATTAAAAACCGCGTTAAGGTCGAAGTTTTTTGGTTGCGTATGTTGGCGAACCACCCTGGTTTCCCAGAGATTCCTAAGTTAAGTTCTGAAGCAGAACAGCATTTGTTTAAGTTAGTGGATGAGTTCACATTAGAGATGGCGCAGCGCGTTAAAGAGATTGAGCGTACGACTAACCATGATGTGAAAGCGGTTGAATACCTGATTAAAGAACATTTTGCAGGTAACGATGAGTTGCTTGCGATTGCTGAATTTGTGCATTTTGCCTGTACTTCTGAAGACATCAATAACCTGGCTTATGCATTAATGCTTAAAGATGCGCGTGAGTTTGCCATTATTCCTGAAATGGATAAATTGATAAACCGTCTGGTCGAGATGAGTGTTGAGATGGCCGATATTTCTATGATGGCACGTACTCACGGCCAGCCAGCGTCTCCGACAACAGCGGGTAAAGAGTGGGCGAATGTCGCTTACCGTTTACAGCGCCAGGCTAAGCAGTTAATGAATGTACAGATTATGGGTAAAATCAACGGCGCGACCGGTAACTATAACGCTCACTTGGCGTCTTACCCGGATGTTAACTGGTATGAGTTGTCTGAGACGTTTGTACAGAGCTTAGGTCTGCTTTGGAACCCATATACCACTCAAATTGAGCCACATGATTACATCGCTGAGTACTTCCACGCGATGTCACGCTTCAACACCATCGTCATCGATTTTGACCGTGATGTTTGGAGCTATATCTCGGTTGGTTTCTTCAAGCAAAAAACCATTGCCGGTGAGATCGGTTCTTCGGCAATGCCGCATAAAGTTAACCCGATTGATTTTGAAAACTCTGAAGGTAACCTAGGGATGGCGAACGCCATCTTCGAACACCTTGCAATGAAACTGCCTATCTCTCGCTGGCAGCGTGATTTAACGGATTCTACCGTGTTACGTAACCTAGGGGTGGGTGTGGCGCATACCATTATCTCTTTACAGTCGACCATGAAAGGTTTGAGCAAGTTGGAAGTGAACGCGCAAGCGATGGCGAATGACTTAGACAGTAACTGGGAAGTGTTGGCCGAAGCGATTCAAACGGTTATGCGTCGTTACGGGTTTGAGAAGCCGTATGAAAAACTTAAAGATTTAACACGTGGTCAACGCGTTAATAAAGAGATCATGCAGAACTTTGTGGATAGCCTAGAAGGTCTTCCTGAAGAAGCGAAGCAAGAGCTACGTGATATGACTCCGGGTTCTTACACCGGGAATGCCGCGAGCCAAGCCAAAAACATTGAACTCGCTATCATGATGCTTAAGGGCCGTTAATTACGTTTAGTTCACCGCTATAGCACGTTACTTCTTCGTCAGAATCGGTTGTGTACACTTGTACACGCCCTCTTTCTTCCTCGATTTAACGCACTCTATCAACGAACTAATTCGCAATTTAATATCCTAGTTTAGAAGATTTTAAAACCCACCAGGCCTGGTCAAACAGCTTGAGTGGGTTTTTTGTTTGTTTCACCAACACACTACTTGAATGAGAACTCCTGATGATTCAATTTAACGATACTGATTTAAAAACTTTTTTGAATGAATTCTGGCAGAAGAAACCCTTAGTGATTCGAAATGCCCTGCCTGATTTTGAATCGCCTGTTTCGGCTGAGGAACTGGGGGGGCTGTCTTTAGAGGAGGAAGTTGAAAGCCGTATTGTGATTCAGAATGGCGAACAGGATTATCAGCTTTTAAAAGGGCCATTTACCGAAGAGACTTATGAAGGTCTGCCGGACAGCAACTGGACACTGTTGATTCAAGGGATGGATCGTTTGGTACCGGAAGTTACGGATGTATTGAATGATTTTGATTTCTTACCACGCTGGCGTATTGACGACATTATGATCAGTTACGCCACCAAAGGCGGTAATGTCGGCCCGCATTTCGATCACTATGATGTGTTTCTACTGCAAGCGGCGGGTAAACGTCAATGGACACTTACCTCGCAAGACTGCTCTGAAGACAACTATATTCAAGGGGTCGATTTGCGCTTGATGGAGACCTTTAAAATCGAAGATGATTTTGTTTTTGAAAAAGGCGATATTCTGTATATCCCGCCTAAATGGGGACATCACGGTGTGGCGTTAGATGACGAGTGCATGACCTACTCAATCGGCTACCGCACTTACCGTGGGCAAGAACTTTGGGACAGCTTTGGCGATCACCTATCGGAGATGGGCTCTTTTAAAGACCTCTATATGGACCCGACTTGGACGGAAGATTTGAATCCAGGTGAAATTACCGATGCAACCAGTGAACGGGCGCAAACTTTACTGAAAAGTATCTTAGATGACAAAAACCTGATGAAAACCTGGTTTGGTCGCTTTGCTACCCAACTCGATCCTGTGGCAGCACAACAGTTGCCAGAACCTTTGACCGAAGACGAAACCCCTGACATTGAAGATTTTATGGGGGCAATGCAAGTCGAAACGGGTTTAATCAAAGACCCGGTTTGTCGTTTTGCTTATAGCGAAGTCAATGGCAATACGCTGCTGTATATCAATGGCGCGATTTGGGACACCTTTGGCGCGAGCAATGCATTTATGGCTAAGTTGGCCAACCAATCTTATTTAACACAAGATGAGTTGCTGCTGAGTGGCGATAATGAAGGGAATATCAAACTGTTGTTTGATTTATGGAAGTTGCAGTATTTGGTCTTTATTGAGTAATTTTTTAAGCAAAGAGCAGGCAAAAAAAGGGGAATAAAATTTCCCTTTTTACTGTGAACGATTTGGTCTTTCGACCAAGCCTAAAATTGAAATCCAGCGTTAAACAGACGGCGATTTTTTAGCATAACTCATTCCATCCATCTCAATCACTTCAACCGTAACGACGACGGCTTCGCTTAAACCGATTTGTAATGCAACCAATAAGCTCTGACTGAGTAACAATTTTTGGACATCTGTCTTCCCAATGTGAATTCGACACATTGCGTGTACAAAACCCGTATCAGGCAGGCCCAACCGATAGTCCATCACCGGATGAGCGCGTACTTTGATATTCTCAGTCTCAAACAAACCCGTTGCTTTAACCGTTTCAAAAGCACCATCCACCCAATTTTTTAGTGTGGTTGCTGGAACGGTATCTTGGCTGTATTCGATAATAATATGCGGCATAGTTACTGAACACCTAATTTAAAGCGTAATAATGTCAAATTTGCTGTCTGCCAATAACTCAGCACCTCCGGTGTTGGTTAACACCACCGATGAAGCATTATCGCCACTTAGGTAACGATCTGCCATCAGACGCAACTCATCCAGCGATGCTGAAATCACACCATGGCGATAGGCCATACGCACGTCCAAAGTCCGGCCGTACAACTCTTGGAAAAAGGCTTTCTTGACTTCACCTGACGGTGAACCCGGAGAATCCATCGCACTGATGACATTCAAAATGGCTTCATCCACTTTCGCTTGGGTCGCTTCAGAACTCATTAACCAATCTTTAGCCAATTTGAAATCGGCATAGGTCTCTAACAGACGAGGATCACGGTATGAGAAGAAGACAAACGCGCTGGCTTCGGCGTTATAAGTGGCACCACCACCATAAGCACCGCCCTTTTCACGAATACTAGAGTGCAAGAAACCATTACGTAAGCAGGCACCCAATACCGCCAGTTTAGGCGCATCTTCGTGATCGGCCATGACCGCTGGATAGGCCATGGCGCAGAAGTTAACTTGTGTACTCGTTACCCAGGCCTGGTTGATGGGTTGTTGCGTTGCTTGAATGGCAAACGAATTCTCTTCCGTACTTGGCATACTCAGCGCTGGCCACTGCTTTTCTAAGCCACTCAAAGCAGTCGATAGACCGGCTTCATCACTGACAAGCAAAGCTTGTTTAGGCGCTTTGCAAAGCTTGTTTTTAATCCCTGCCAAACCTTCTGCAAAGTTTTCAACGGCTTCAGCTGAAGCCTGTAACTCATCATTTAAGCGTTTGATGTACTGAATGCCCGCGAAACCTGAGCGTTGGAAGTTCCATTGCGCCGTTGGGGTAAAGTTTTGCGTCGCCGCCATCATCGCTAAACCATGACCGTTACCGGTAATACCATGATCGACAGACGCTCGAATTTGACCGACTAAATCTTTTAGACGTGCCGTTTCATCAAAACGCGCAGTATAAAGCGTCTCTTCAATCAATCCAGACATGGCGTCTTGATTACTATTCAATGCCTTAGACGACAACATAAAGTGGCTATGACACTCATTAGGCGCTTGGAGTTTAGAATGCACGGCTGAACGTGCCGATATACCACCTGATATTGCAGCATGGTAAGACTGTGTTTCAAGGTAATCACGACCACCACTACCCACCTCGGTGAAGCAGTTATTGAACAAAGGCATTAAGATTTTTTCGGCATCGGTTAAAGCGGGCAGATCAATAATCACCTGCTCATAGGTAAGACCATTCGTACCGCACTCATAACGAGTCACCGGTACAGCTCCGACCATTGAATGTTCAGAACGATACGTTTTAATGGTTTCTGGAATATCGTCTTTAGTGACTTCTGGCAAAATATCAAAATCATCAATCTCAGTCTGACGTTTTTCTAATGCCACGGCTTGATTTACAATTGCCTGCTTTTCTGTCTCGGTTAATTTGGCTTGAATATCGGCTAATTTATCTTTTTCAGCTTGGTCTTTTTTAGCAGACAACTCAGTGTCTGGCTGCATGGTTAAACGCACACGATGCGGATTATCCAATAACAAGGATTTGACCAGGCCTGGTATAAACTGCAGATCTTTAACTTCGCTTTCTAATATCTTAAGCGCTTGATCCGTGTCTAATAACGCAATCGGGTCACCTTCGTGCAGTGCGCCAGGCAAGGAGTGTAGAATCAATTGCAAACCATAAGGATAACCATCACCACCGACTTCGCGCTGAGAAAGTTCCACTTGATGTAACATCGCGTCTACTTGTGACTGCTCAACACCCTCTTCAACAATGCGTTGCAACTCATTCAAAATCAAATCTTCAACGGCTTGGGCATGTTCTAATTCTGAACCTTGCACACCGACCACAAATGCCATCTCTTTATTAGACTCTTCAAAGCCGCATAAAGGTGAAGGTGCCGATGCGAATGGACACGCTTCTAACGCCATACGTAATGGTGAGGCACTGTTATCAAGCAACACCGCAGACAACAAGTGACCTTTTAAAACCTGAATCGGATCTTTGTTTTCGCCAAGCAACCAACCTAAGACAATGTGCGTTTTGCTTTTCACATCCTCTTCATCTAACGCATAAAATGCATTCACAATTTTAGGTTCAGTCATTCTTTGCTCAAGACCGACATGCACTTGTTTGACCCTGTCTTTAAAAGCAGTCAAGGCTAACGCTTCAAACTGAGTTTGATGTTGCAGTGCTGGAATATCGCCATACGTCATAAAGACTGAGTTCGAAGGATGATAGTGATTTTTATGGAAATCGACTAACTGCTGATGGGTTAAATTTGGGATGTCTTCCGGCTCACCACCACTGTTATAGTGATAGGTATTGGTCGGATATAACTCGGCTGAAAAAGCCTGCCACAACGTCGAGATTGGCGAACTCATCGCCCCCTTCATCTCATTAAAAACCACGCCTTTGTAAGTTAAAGTAGATTCTGGGTTCGTCATCTCTTCAAACTCAAAACGGTGCCCCTCTTGGGCAAAATCCAACGCATCTAATTTAGGGAAAAATACTGCATCCATATAGACTTGCAATAGATTTTGAAAGTCTTTTCTATTCTCTGTTGCAAATGGATAAGCGGTCCAATCACTGGAGGTAAACGCATTCATAAAGGTATTTAAAGAACGGCGAATCATCATAAAAAATGGGTCACGTACTGGATACTTTTCACTGCCGCACAGCGTTGTATGCTCTAAGATATGGGCCACACCGGTTGAGTCCATTGGTACGGTTCTTAAGGCGACTAAAAAGACATTCTGCGGGTCATCTGCGGCTAAGTGGTAGTGCGTTGCACCCGTCACTTTATGTTCGTAATGCTCTACTGTTAGATTCAAAGAATCAATAGTGTGTTGACCAATGTATTCAAATGCTGGATGCGGTTTAGACATGTATTATTCCAATTTTTGTATGAATGCGGAGAATGCTTTGCATAGTAATTCAACGGCAAAACCCAACATTAAACGTCAATTATTGACTTAATATTTGAGTTGAATTGTTATGCAAAAAACTCTGTGGCATATTTAGTGTGTAGGTTATTAATGGGGATTTAAACTGATTTTTCAACTTATAAAAAAGGCCATTTCAAAATGGCCTTTTAAGCTTTCGCCATAACAGTTTTTAGTGAGTCAGATTGCGTCTAAAACTTTTCAAATCAAGGCGAAAAATGAGAGTGTACAAGTTGTACTCGATCATTTTTAAACGCAGAGTTGGAGTGTTTTAGGCGTGATATGACCACTAAAAATTATTTGTCTGCGTCTTTTAGTGATAACTTCACGCGACCTTGCTTATCAACTTCGGTTAGCTTAACGCGAATCTCTTGACCTTCTTTCAGGTAATCTTCAACGTTTTCTACACGCTCATCTGCAATCTGAGAAACATGAACCAGACCTTCACGACCCGGCATATAGGCAACAAAGGCACCGAAATCAACGATTTTCTTAACGACAGCATCATAGGTTTTACCAATTTCTGGCTCAACGGTAATCTCAGCGATACGTGCTTTCGCGGCATTTGCAGATTCATCATCTTTCGCTGCGATCTTAACGTTACCTTCGTCATCAATCTCGATGATACAACCGGTTTCTTCCGTAATCGCACGGATGGTCGCGCCACCTTTACCGATGATTTCACGTACTTTCTCAGGCTTAACTTTCACCATAAAGAAACGGGGTGCCGTTTCGGCAACCCCGGTGTTAGAAGAGCTAATCGCAAGTGCCATAGATTCTAAGATAGTCAAGCGACCTGCCTTAGCTTGCTCTAATGCGATGTGCATGATCTCTTCAGTAATACCGGTGATTTTGATATCCATCTGCAAAGCGGTAACGCCTTGCTCAGTACCCGCGACTTTAAAGTCCATATCACCTAGGTAATCTTCGTCGCCTAGGATGTCAGACAATACCGCAAAACCAGCGTCTTCTTTAATCAGACCCATGGCAATACCCGCAATCGGTGCGGCAATTGGCACGCCTGCGTGCATCAATGACATGGAAGTACCACACACCGATGCCATTGAACTTGAACCATTCGATTCCGTAATTTCAGAAACCACACGAATGGTGTATGGGAACTCTTCAACCGTTGGCAATAAAGCGGCCACACCACGACGTGCCAACATACCATGACCAATCTCACGACGACCCGGCATCCCAACACGACCACACTCACCAACTGAAAACGGAGGGAAGTTATAGTGCAACATAAAGCGATCGTGATAAGAGCCAGCTAGATCGTCAACAATCTTAGCGTCTCTTTCAGTCCCTAAAGTCGTGACAACCAAGGCTTGTGTTTCACCACGAGTGAACAGCGCAGAACCATGAACCTGAGGCAATACACCCACACGACAAGTGACCTGACGAACGGTTTGAGTATCACGACCATCAATACGTGGTTCACCTGCAATCACACGGCCACGGACGATCTCTTTTTGAAGTTTACCGAAGGCATTATGAATATCCTTCGCTTCAAAACCGGTCTCGTTGCTTTCAGAATCCGTCAACTCAGCCATCGCTTTGGCTTTCGCGGCATCTAATGCCGTATTACGATCCATCTTGTCAGCCGTGCTATAGGCGATTTCGACGTCAGGACGTACCAAAGCATACACAGCAGCCTCCAAATCAGCATTGGTCGCTTGCGCTTGCCAATCCCACATTGGTTTACCGACTTCCGCAGCAAATTCAGCAATCGCGCTAATCGCAACTTGCATTTGTGCATGACCAAACATGACCGCACCTAACATGATCTCTTCAGACAGCTCTGCCGCTTCAGACTCAACCATTAGAACGGCGTCTGCTGTTCCGGCAACACTTAATTCCAAATCAGAGGTCTGTAGACTTTCTGGCGATGGATTTAATAGATACTCATCATTACGATAACCGACAATTGCAGCACCTAGAGGGCCTGCGAAAGGCACACCGGAGACGGCCAATGCAGCAGACGTTCCCAACATGGCAGCGACTTCAGTTCCCACTTCAGGATCTAAAGCAAGCACTTGTGCAATGACCTGTACTTCGTTTTTGAATCCCTTAGGGAATAAAGGACGAATGGGACGGTCAATCAAACGCGATGTAAGCGTTTCTTTATCGGAAGGACGTGCTTCACGCTTTAAGAAACCACCCGGGATTTTTCCAGCCGAATAAGCTTTTTCTTGATAGTTTACAGTCAGAGGGAAAAACTCTTGGCCTTCTTTAGCCGTTTTGACCGCAACAACAGTCACTAAAATTCGGGTATTTCCCATACCGATCATAACTGCGCCGTCTGCTTGACGAGCGATTTCACCTGTTTCTAGTGTGACTTCATGGTTTCCGTACTGGAATGACTTGGTAATCTTAGCCATGTTTGTTCCTTTAATTTTTTATCGGTTTCGTTTGTTCAATACGCTATTTACAACAGATTGACTGAAACCTGAATCCCTAAATTAATCAGATAAAGTCACCACTGGTTTTGACCAGGCCTGGTTAACTTAGGGATTCAGGTTCAAATGGTTTGCAGACAATCCTAAAACAGAGAGGCCTTAACGTGTGTAAAGGTCTCTTAT
The DNA here is from genome assembly GCF_000381085.1 of Thiomicrorhabdus arctica DSM 13458. Classification (GTDB taxonomy): domain Bacteria; phylum Pseudomonadota; class Gammaproteobacteria; order Thiomicrospirales; family Thiomicrospiraceae; genus Thiomicrorhabdus; species Thiomicrorhabdus arctica. The sequence continues at coordinate 1,001,073 of NZ_KB905899.1, forward strand.
AAAGAGCGGTTAATTCATTCCTGAATTTAACCCCACCATTCTACCCTTTATTGCCAACTCTTCTAGGTCATTTGAGCCCTTTTTCATGAATTTTGAGCACAAAAAAACCCTCTTTCGAGGGCTTTTTTTAATCCAACCGTTTGATTACTTACGTAAACCAAGACGCTTAAGGATTTCTAAATAACGCTGTCCGTCTTTTCTATGGATATAATCCAAAAGCTTACGACGACGACTAACCAAACGTAATAGACCTGTACGAGAATGGTTATCATGCTTGTGAACTTTAAAATGCTCAGTTAAGTCCTTGATACGTGCCGTCAAAAGTGCAATCTGAACTTCTGGGGAACCTGTATCGCCTTCTTTAGTCTTAAATTCGGCTACTATTTTTGCTTTATCTTCTGCGGTAAACATACTACTTTCTCCATATCGGTTTTAAATAAAGTTCGCTTCCACAACCGATGATAGGAGCGAACCCGCGTATTATACTGATTTTAAACAGAAACACCAACGTCTTTCATCAAAAAGCAATGAAAGACGTTTAGTTAGAACACTAAAATTGATTTTCAGGTCAGATTGCCCCAGAAATCGAGTCAGTTCAAGGCGGGAACAAGGCGCTTACAAGCGTAAGCAACGACTTCCCAACGAAGAAATGGCCGATTTAAGGGGTAAACTGAACTAGAAAATCAGCGCTTGCCGTAACCGTGTACGTAGTGCCCTAGCGCGGATATATCATTGCCCATATGGCGTACAAGGTGATCCAAACTCACGATCGCATTTTCAAGGATATTCACCGCAATATACGGCTCTTCTACTTTCAGACGGTCATACATCGGACGTGTTAGCACTAAAAACTGCACACCTTTTTTACTGGCGCTCATTCTTAAGTTACGTGGTTTACGGTCAAAAAATGACATTTCACCAATGAGGTTACCAACCGTTTGCTTGCCTACGGTGTTATCAGGCTCATCTGCTACTGTAAATTCAACCTTTCCCTTTATGATAAAACCAAGCAATTCACCAATATCTCCGGCATCAAAAATAATTTCACCACCTTCATGGGATTTCTCTTGTAGGTAAGCCATTAATTTGCCGACTTCTTGTAAAGTAAGCGATTCACATATTGAGTTTGTTTGAAAAAAGTTAAACAACTCTTTATCTGACATTGAAATCATTTCATCTCCTTGAAACAAAACCTGCATTAGATACTCTTCACTCTGCAGGTTTTTGGGCTATAAAGGACGCCATTGGGCGCCCATCTTCTAATGTATCTATTCTATCAATAATAATTCGATAAGCTGCAAAAACTTCACTCAACTCGCCCTCTTGCAAGATAAAATTAGGGTTTTTAGGCGAACCAAATGCTTCGGCTCCACAACTAAAGGTTTGGTAGACAATATATCCACCGGGTGAAATGGCGGCGTCAATTTGACTGAATAGATCCCGATTCAAATATCGAACCACGGTCACCAAATCAAACGTACCTTCTGGAAAACAATCGGATTTCTTTAAATCACAGCATTTGAACTTAATGGAAGCACCCGACTTTGTGGCAAGCTGCTTTGCGCGTTTCAAGACACGAGCTTCTTGGTCTATAGCGGTCACCTGCCAACCATGGGACGCCAAAAATACTGAATCACGCCCACCGCCACAGCCTAAATCTAAGGTTCTCGGGCGCGGTTTCAGCGCTTTCGGATCAAAATCGAGTTGTTCCATAAACTCTTTAACCAACGGACTTGGAGACCATAAGTTTTTGGACTCTTTTCCTGAAACGACCAGGCCTGGTAACTGTTTTGCCCAACTTATCATCGCCTGCGAACTTTCAATCACGAGAGAACCGTTAACCTCATAACCTTTGGCATCCAAAAAGAGACTCGCGGCTTCAATTTCCTGTTTATCACCGACCAAAAACAACTTGGCAGGCGTGGCTGGCAACTCATTTAAGCACTCAGGCAAGGCCTGCCAAGTTAACCAAGTGGAATCCTGAAGATGTCCTGATTGGTACTCTTCGGCGGTGCGTAAATCTAAAATACCATCCGCTTGCTGAAAACGCATTAAGATGTTTCCTCAATAGCAGCCAACTTAGTCGCATCGATTTCGTCGTTTAAAATTTGGAGTGCATCGAGCTTCTGCTGCTCTTTCGCCAGATGTAAATTGAAGATCCGCTTAGCTTTCAGCATCTGTTTTTTATCAGACCATTCTCCGACTGCAAAACACTCATCTTTATCATACAGGCGCACGAGTTCACCTTCTGGTTTAGGATGATCCAGCATTTGACCATGCTGGATCAAATCCACTTCTTGAGGAGTCAAGTCGATCCGCTGTAGATGGGTTAAGGCAATGTCAATCGGATGAATACAGGCCAACTGTTGGACTTCAATCTCTTCAAAGGTCAACATGTCATCGTCTTTTAAGTCACCGGTTTGAGTACGATGTAAGGCAATCAAATGCCCTACCGTGCCCATCGCTAAGGCCATATCTTCGCCTAAGGTTCTGACATAAGTCCCTTTAGTGCATAACACATCAAACACGATTTCATTTGCGCTAAAAGAGACAAGATTCAACTCTTTAATGGTAATCGAGCGGGCTGGACGTTCAATTTCAATGCCTTGACGGGCATAGAAATATAACGGCTTACCTTGATGTTTTAAGGCGGAATACATAGGCGGAATTTGTTCAATTGCCCCTTTGAATTGTTCAAAAACGGACTCGATAAACTCAGTCGTTAAGGATGGAACGGCAAGCTCCTTAATGATTTCGCCTTCTGTATCACCGGTATCACTTTGCTGCCCAAGTTTGAGTGTCGCGGTATAACGCTTATCTGACTCTAACAACAGCCCTGAAACTTTAGTCGCCTCCCCCAAACAGATTGGCAACAACCCTGTTGCAAAAGGGTCTAAAGCCCCTGTATGACCGCCTTTTTTGGCTCTAAAAACACGCATCACGCGTTGCAGAATGCCATTAGACGAAACACCAACGGGTTTATTGAGTAACACAATTCCGTCTATGTGTTTTTTAGGTGGGTGTTTGAACTGAGCCATTTACGAATTTAGTGCCTTTTTAATGAGCGCTTCCATATGCTGTGCATGTTCTGGAACACTGTCATAAAAGAATCGTACGTCTGGCACGATACGTAAACGCAAGCGCTTACCTAACTCACTTCTAAAGAACCCTTTGGCTTTTTCTAAAGCTTCTAACGTCTCTTTCACTTCAGGGTCCGCTTCATTAAAACCAATTAAAGCAAAATGGATACGCACAATACTGAGATCTTTGCTGATTTTGCAATCGGTAATATTGACTCTTTGAAAGCGAGGATCTTTCACTTCACGCACTAATAACTGCGATAAAGTTCGTCTGATTTCTTGAGCGACCCTTGTCGGACGACTCACTGCTTGATTACTCATTTTTAATTCTCTTTTAAATACAAAATGCCCCAAATGGGGCATTTTAGATGCCAGCCTAATAAAAGCGACCAGGTCTGGTCGTTTTTATTAGGCTGATAATGAAGATGTTTAAGCTAAAGTACGCTTAACTTCAACACGTTCGTAACACTCAATCTGATCACCGACTTTAACGTCGTTGTAATCTTTAACACCGATACCACATTCCATACCTTTGTTAACTTCTTGAGCATCATCTTTAAAGCGACGTAGTGATTCTAAATGACCTTCATAGATAACTACATTGTCACGCAGTACACGAATTGGGCTGTTACGCTTAACGGTACCTTCTGTCACCATGCTACCTGCAATTAGGCCAATTTTCGGAGCCTTAAAGACTTCGCGAACATCAGCAACACCCAAAATATTCTCATGAATTTCAGGCGCTAACTTACCTTCAACAACACGCTTAACGTCATCGACGATTTCATAAATAATGCTGTAGTATTTTAAGCCAATCCCTTCACTATCAATGATTCGCTTAGAAGCCACATCCGCACGCACGTTAAAACCAAAGATAAGAGCATCGGAAGCAATCGCCAAGTTCGCATCGGTTTCAGTGATACCACCCACACCTGATGAGATGACACTTACTTTGATTTCTTCATTTGACAACTTAATAAGTGCATCGGTAATCGCTTGAATAGAACCTTGTACATCCGCTTTAAGAATGATGTTAACGTGCTGCATCTCTCCTTCAGCCATTCTGTTGAACATGTTTTCCAGCTTAGATTTCTGCTGACGAGCAATTTTCAACTCTTTGAATTTTCCTTGACGGAAGGTGGCCGCTTCACGCGCCTTACGATCACTTTCAACGGTAATCATTTCGTCACCAGCGACGGGTACTCCAGAGAGTCCCAACAGTTCAACCGGAATAGAAGGCCCTGCTTCCAATACGGTTTGACCAGCATCGTTGATTAAAGCACGAACACGTCCGTATTCCATTCCACAAAGTACGATATCACCCTTTTTCAAGGTTCCTGATTGAACAAGAACCGTTGCTACGGTTCCACGCCCCTTATCAAGACGAGATTCAACAACGACACCTTTAGCAGGACCTTCAATCGCGGCTTCAAGTTCAAGCATTTCTGACTGGAGCGCAATCGCATCTAACAGATCATCAATACCCAGTCCGGTTTTGGCCGAAACTGGCACAAACTGTACATCACCACCCCATGCGTCAGGAACGACTTCTTCTGCCACTAACTCTTGCATGACGCGATCCATATTGGCCGCTTCTTTATCCATCTTGTTGACGGCAATCACCATACCTACACCAGAGGCTTTAGCATGTTGAATCGCTTCACGTGTTTGCGGCATCACACCATCATCCGCTGCAACCACAATAACAACCACATCAGTGATTTTAGCACCACGAGCACGCATTGCTGTAAAGGCCGCGTGACCCGGAGTATCGATAAAGGTAACACCCCCCTTATCCGTGTCTACATGATAAGCACCGATATGCTGGGTAATCCCACCGGCTTCACCGTTGGCAACTTTTGCTTTACGGATATAATCCAGCAAAGAGGTCTTACCATGATCTACGTGACCCATAATGGTCACCACCGGAGAACGGGTTACCGTTGCACCGTGATACTCTTGGTTTACAACTTCATCTTCAACCGTCACTTCGTTAAAAGCGAATGCTTTATGACCCATCTCTTCTACAATCAACATCGCTGTTTCTTGATCTAAGATTTGGTTAATGGTCGCCATAGTACCCAATTCCATCATCATAAATTTAATGACTTCACCGGTTTTAATGGACATTTTTTCAGCCAATGCAGACAAAGAGATACTTTCTGGAACTTGAACTTCCTTAATAATCACTTCTGTAGGCTGCTGGAAACCATGTTCGTTATCCATCTGCAATGGCGCACGAGATGCTTTACGGCCGCCTTTACGGCCACCACGTTGTGGACGACGGTTACCTGCGCCACCAGGTGCTCCACCACCACCACGATGATTGTTAGCAGCTGCTTTTTTAACAGGCGCTTTAGGACCATCTACACCATCATTCACTTTACGAGTTTCATGATGCTTTTGATCTTTGGCTTTTTTAGCGGCCTTAGAGTGATCTTCTTTTGCCGCCATAGGCGCTTCCGAAACAACCACAGGTCTTGAAGGCATTCTAACCGGATTTGGCTTGGCTTCGGTCTTAGGTGCAGGTGCTTCAGCTTCAGTTTGAGTTTTTTCAACCTGAGTCTCTGTTACCTTAGTCTCAACAGTAGGCGTCTCGACAGGTGCTTCAATGTTCGTTTCAGTAACCGCTTCAACAGGCGCGATGACGTCTTCAACAACAGGCTCTTCTACCGCATCGTCTTTTTTAACGTAAGTACGTTTTTTACGAACTTCAACTTTAACATTACGTTTGTCACGTCCTGAACCAGCAGAAAGGTTCATCGTTTGAGTACGGCGTAATGTCACCTTTTTAGGTGCGTCACCCTCTTCACCATGCAAACCTTTTAGATAACCTAAAAGTTTAACTTTTTCATCATCATTGATTGAATCGCCGGCTTTTTTGCCTTTAATTCCTGAAGCTTCGATCTGTGTTAATAACTTATCTACAGAAAGGTCGAGTTTTTCCGAAAATTCTTTTATTGATACATCTTTCATTGAGTCTCTCCCTTTTATTCTTCGAACCATGGAGCACGTGCTTTCAGAATTAATTCTCCAGCGGTTGCTTCATCTAGTTCTAGGAACTCAAGCACTTCATCAGTGCCTAATTCTGCTAAATCTTCTTGTGTAATGATTCCGTTACTGGCTAATTGCTTAGCCATCTCTTCGGTCATGCCTTCTAAACTAAGAAGGTCTTCTGCAGGTTCTGCTAATGCGATTCTTTCTTCATCAGCAATCGCCTTAGTCAACAGTGCATCTTTTGCACGCTGTTTCAGTTCAGCAACAATATCTTCATCAAAACCATCAATTTGTAGCATTTCGTTCGCAGGAACGTAAGCTATTTCTTCAAGCGTTGCAAATCCTTCGCCGACCAACACATCAGCCATTTCTTCATCAATATCTAAGGCATTAACAAAAATTTCGATCTGATCTTTAGATTCAACATCATGCTTCTCATTCATCGCTGATTGAGTCATTACGTTCAATTCCCAGCCCGTCAATTCACTGGCTAAACGGATATTTTGACCGTTTTTACCAATGGCTTGAGAAAGCTGTTCGTCATCGACTGACAGGTCCATGGTGTGCTTGTCTTCATCGACCATAATCGATAAAACTTCAGCAGGGGCCATTGCGTTAATCACATACTGCGCATCATTAGGATCCCAAAGGATAATATCAATACGCTCACCAGCGATTTCATTGGTCACTGATTGAACGCGTGAACCACGCATACCAACACAAGCACCAATCGGATCTAAACGCGGATCATTTGCACGAACAGCGACCTTAGCGCGGAACCCAACATCACGAGCGGCTCCCATGACATCAATCAGATCGTCGCCAATCTCAGGCACCTCAATTTTGAACAACTCTGTCAGCATCTCTTTACAAGCGCGAGACATAATCAACTGTGGACCACGAGGACGGAAACTCACTTCTTGTAAGTATGCGCGAACGCGATCACCCATACGGAAGTTTTCACGTGCAATCAATTGATTACGCGGAATCACGGCATCAACGTTATCTCCTAAGTCTAAAATAACATCGCCACGTTCAACGCGCTTAACCTGACCCGTGATAATTTCACCAATACGTTTAGAGTAGATTTCTACAACCTTCTTACGTTCAGCTTCACGAACTTTTTGAATAATAACTTGCTTGGCGGTTTGCGCACCAATACGGCCAAATTCAATGGAGTCGATTGGCTCTTCGATAAAATCACCAATGTCGGCATTGGGATCTTCATCAATGGCATCCATTTCACGAATGTACCACCCCACATTATCCTCAATTGCGGTGGCATCATCAATCACTTCCCAGCGACGGAATGTTGCGTAGTCACCGGTAATGCGGTTAATTTCAACGCGAACATCAATCTCATCGTCATTACTTCTGCGTGTTGCGGTTGCTAAAGCGGTTTCGATTGCGTCAAAAATAATTTCTTTATCAACGCCTTTTTCATTCGCCATGATTTCTACGACGGCTAAAACTTCTTTACTCATCTGTCAACGTCCTAATATTTCTATAAACTGATTTTTATAAACTGTTGCAAATCGAATTTGAATGAACAAATTCGATTAAAATTCTGCGACCACACTGGCCTTATCGATGATGTCATAGGTGATTTCATATAATTCACCATCTATTTCAATGCCAATCATCGTGTCGTTTGCTAACACTAAAGGCCCTTTAAATTTTCTACGGCCCAAAACACCCACTGCGGTTCTAACCTGAATAGGTTTATTCAGATAAAGCTTAAACTGCTCTGGCTTAAATAATAAGCGATCCATTCCTGGAGAAGAGACCTCTAGCATATACGCGCTACTGATTGGGTCTTCAACATCCATAATGGCACTGATCTGACGACTCACTGCCGCACAATCATCTACGGTAATACCCATATCTGACTTTTCGACAAAGACTCTTAAAATCGAATGGCGACCGGCTGGCAGGTACTCAAAGCCCCACAATTCAAAGCCCATTGACTCAATCGTAGGCTTTAATAAGTTTTCTAATTTTTCTTCTAAATTCAAAAGATTACTTCCACTGCATTTCCAGATAACATTCCCTGGATTCAAATAACAAAAAACCCCGTAAAGACGGGGTTTTTTTAAAATTTGAGCCGGGGGTTCATTCGTTCAAACCCCCGCTCAATAATTTTTTTAAAAAAGCTGCGGTAATTATATCTAAAACGAACGTTTTGTCAAGGTATGCACCTTAATTTATTCTAGTAATCAACACCTCTCTAAAGGCTATCTTGTTGTAATTTAACAAAAACCAAAGCCGTCATCAGAGCATCACTAAACGCATCATGCTGTCCCAAGTTCGGCAATTTCAGTGTATGCAAAATCTGATCAAACGTTAAATCAATATTCGGTTGCTGAAACCCAGGCTGGCCTGAACGTTTTGTTAGGCGAACGATATGATCATAATAAAGTGCTGACACTTCAATTTGTCGATTCGGCAATTTTACTCCCAGCCAAGGCTTAATAATCTGATTCACCATCGCAACATCAAATTCTAAGTAATAGCCCACCAAAGTGGATCCCTTTATAAAGGCTAAAAATTCTTTCAGTGCCTGCTTTTCTGTCAGGAGCCTTACTGAACTTGATTCTTTTTCGACGATATCTACATTACGGATATGATGTACAACGATACTGTCGGGAGCGATTAAGTCATCTTGCTTAATCAACACATTCAAACTTTGACTGGTTAAAATTTGATTTTTTTGGATTTTAATGGCGCTCAATGAGATTATTCTGTCTTTTTTGGGATCTAATCCCGTTGTCTCACAGTCAAAGCTGACATAAGAACCAGGTACGCTTTTAGTGAAGATGAAATCAAATGCTGGCTTTTTTAATTTTTGCTTTTGACGTGTTAGCAAACAACGTTTCAACCAAGCCAACATCTATAGCATCTCGTGTAATTTAAAATGCTTAGTCACTCGCCTCTTAAATGCTTCAACCACATTTAGAGATTGCTTGAGTAAATCTTGTTGTAGGTGTGATAAGCCACTGACATCAATGTAATTGTTTGGCACAACTCTCACATCGCCAGTCACTTCGCTAAAATTGACTACTCCCGAATCGAGCTGATTGATTTGCTTAAGCATCGACTCCAAACGTAACGTATTTAAAAAATTCAATGTTTCGCCTAACTCTATGCCAAAGCTTTCTTCAAACAGACCTAAATCGATTAAGGCTTTTATTCGCCAATGCGTATTGGTGGGTTCGATCTTGTACTCTAATGCATAACAGCGAACACCATGAACGATCGGAAAAATACCGCCCTTTTTAAGGTCTATAGACTCCAGACCCGAGTTATTCTCTGTACGTAAGCCACCAAAAAAACTCACGGGCGTTTCAAACTGAATCACAGCCTTGGCGAAATGCCTTAAAAAAATGGGATTGTCTGCCATACGCTGTTGTAGTGTGCGTTTAACAGCAAACAACCACTCCGAGTGACCGTAAACGACCTCGGCATCACATAAAATCGCAATATACATAAAGTTTTCACGCGTTGGATGGTCAAACCAGTGTCGAACTTTTTCTGAGAACTGACTCACTGATTGTCGCCACATAGCATTAGAAAGCATAATTTTTCCTGGACACGTCGGAAAACCAATTTCAATCATTGCCTGAGTAAAACTGTCAGAAAATATCATTAACTGTTCTTGCGCTTTTTTGGACAACTCATTAGAAAACATCAGAGCATTATCCTGATCCGTCCTCACGACCTGCTCTGCCCGACCTTCGCTACCCATCACCATCAAACACACTTCTGATTGCAACGCTTCTGGCAAGAGTAATTCCACCAGTTTGTGAATCATTTTACGGTGTAACTCATTGACTAATTTGGCAATATAATGCGTTTTAATGCCTTTACGATTTAAATTCTCGACTAATTGATCGATCTGCTGGGCGACGATGTGTAGATCGTCAACAGATTGAGCCTGCTCTACCTTAAGTAAAGCCAGGCCCGATTGATTCGCAAACAGACTCATTAAATCTTTGAGATTCAAAAAACCGACCAGATCTGTATCACTTCTTACAATTAGGCGATCCACTTGAAAACGGGTCATTTTTAGCAACGCATTAAACAGATAGTCAAACTCATGCACCGTTAATAATGGACCATTGGCTACGCCCGAACTCGCTAAATCCTGTAGCAACAAGCCTGTTTGCTCATCGGCAATCAGCTTAAGGATATCGGTTGAGGTGATAATTCCATAGCCCACTTCGTCTGCTTGACCACCGCGACTCTGATTACCCATAGAGATAGCCCCATGAGGAGCGACCACACAAGCATCGGTTTTGTGTTCAACCATCTTTTGAATAGCGGACTGCAATGTTTCAGAATCAGATACAATAACCAAAGGCTGAATCGGTGCAGAACAAACGGTATCCATCATGACTTCAGTGGAAGTCGTTGTTTGGACTGCATGATGCATGGCATTCAATTTATCAACGATATTGGCATTAAAATACTCTTGAAAAGCCTCATTTTCCTGAAACAGTTCTAAGAAAACTGCGCCAGGCATCCGATACAGAATCGCTTCTTCTAATACTCTAAAGACAGAATCTGCATGCGCCATGCCTTTTGGTTTTAATCGAGCAGCGGCACTTTGCATTTGAATAACATTACGCTCACCAAAATAACCTCGGATGCTATATCGTCCTACTACCAACCCTTGGGATTCTTCTGCAATAACACCCTTTATAACAAAATAAAGGAACGTTGGAGTTTTGTATTCAGCCTGCTGATTGTCTGCTGATACACTTGCTAATAAAGGCACTGATACGCCTGTCGGCAAATAAATAACATCCATACTTAATGCGGCTTGCCTGAGAGCAGAAACATCAATCAAACCAAAAGGGGGTATTTGTTGTAGAAATTCTGCTTGTTGCTCAAGTGCCATAGACCCTACTCATTGCTTGAAAATGAATTACTTATTTATTTTACACATAAAAAAAGGGACGGTTACAAAGTAACCGTCCCTTTTTATTTGAATCGCTTTGAAAGCAATCCAGGCTTAAGAATGAACATTCATCCTTAATACCTTACACCATATTAATGAGAAGAACCTTCTGCACCAATACCCGTTTGAGAACGGATGAACTGAGCTTCAAAGCCCTCTTTATCTTCAGCTGCACGTGCTGATTTATCTGTAATTGAGAAAAACCAAATACCGATAAATGCAATCGTTACGGTGAATAATGCTGGGAACTTATAAGGAACAATTGCCGCACCCATATCTAGGATTTGCGTCCAAACAACAGGCCCTAACAACACCATAATAACCGCTGAGCTTAGACCTAACCAACCGCCTATAACCGCACCACGTGTAGTCATATTTTTCCAGTACATCGACATAATCAAGACTGGGAAGTTAGCAGAAGCTGCAATCGTAAATGCCAAAGCGACTACGAACGCGATGTTTTGATCTTTAAAACCAATACCGAAGATAATCGCTAAAGCACCGATAACGATTGTTGCATAACGTGCAACTTTAGTCTCTTGCACTTCAGTTGCATTTTTATTGATAACATTTGCATAGATATCATGTGAAATCGCTGACGCACCCGCTAAGGTTAAACCAGAAACAACCGCTAAAATCGTTGCAAATGCAACGGCAGAGATAAACCCTAGGAAGTAGTCACCACCAATCACATTTGATAAGTGAATCGCGGCCATATTGTTACCACCAATCAACTTACCATCAGCAAAGAACTCTCCACCTACGATTAGAGCCACCGCTCCAAAACCAATAATGAATGCTAGGATGTAGAAGTAACCGATGAAACCCGTCGCATAAAAGACTGACTTACGCGCTTCTTTAGCATCTGGAACCGTGAAGAATCGCATAAGAATATGCGGTAAACCAGCTGTACCAAACATTAGAGCAATACCTAAAGAGATCGCATTAATAGGATCAGAAACAAACCCACCAGAGAACAGGATACTCATATCCCCATCACGCTTTTCAACCGCTGTCTTAAACAACGTATCAAAACTGAAGTCCATTTGGTACATGACCGCGATCGCAATAAAGGTCGCACCAGAAAGCAATAGGACGGCTTTAATGATCTGCACCCAAGTCGTTGCCAACATACCACCAAAAGTCACATAAGCGATAATAAGTATACCTACCATGACAACAGCATAGTCAAAGTCTAAACCGAAGAGTAATTCAATCAATTTACCAGCACCCACCATCTGAGCAATCAGATACAGGATAACCACCGCAATACTACCGAAAGCCGCTAACACACGAACCGGTGTTTGCTTGAAACGGTAAGCAGCAACATCGGTAAACGTATATTTACCTAAGTTACGTAGACGCTCTGACATCAAGAACAAGATAATCGGCCAACCTACCAAGAAACCAATGGCAAAAATCAAACCATCGTAACCTTTGAGGTAAACCATACCTGTAATACCCAAGAAAGAAGCGGCTGACATATAGTCACCTGCAATCGCTAAACCGTTTTGCAAACCGGTAATGCCGCCACCCGCTGCATAAAAATCCTTAGCTGACTTAGTGCGTTTTGCTGCCCAATAAGTGATGTAGATAGTTAAACCTACAAATGCGACAAACATTGAAATGGCAGGCCAGTTTGTTGCCACCTTAGTACCATCAGATTCTATCGTACCTGCAGCCATTGCGACCATTGGCAATAACGCCAAAAGCATAAAGCTAAATAATGTTTTGAAAAGTGAGTTCATCATTCAACCTCTTTCTTAATTTTTGCAGTCAGCTCGTCAAAATCATCATTTGCTTTTTTAACGTAATAACCCGTTAATAAAAAAGAAAATACAATAATGGCAACCCCAATAGGGAAACCGATTGAAACATACTCTCCACTGACAATCGTTGTGAAGAACTCAGGGTTAAATGCTAATAACATAATATACCCGTAATAAACCACCAATATGGCAATGGACAACTTCCAGGCCAAGCCTGTACGTTCCTTTACCAACTGTTGATATTCTGGAAGACTTTTAATCTTCTCTATCTTAGCTTGATCCAATGTATCTCTCCTCGGTTGAGATAGTCTGAAATGACACTTTATGACTCATTCTAACCAAAGCTTTAATCGAACTTTAGCTCAGGTACAGAGAAATAAAATGCCTTACTTTCCTTATGGCTTAAAAAGCGATAAACCTGGCTATTATCAGGCTTAAACTACTCTAGTGACAATAGGTATTACTTATAGGAGTCTATAAAAAACTTTATGTCTCTTTTTTAAAATTTTCTGTCAAAAAATGTGATTACATTTCATAGCGTTATCATCCTAAAAATGCAAAGCTTCTTTTTTCAACGCATCACAAATCTATAAAAAACATATAAAAAAACCCCATTTGAATCCTTAAGACCAAATGAGGCTCTTTCGACGCACACAATAAGCGTGCTTAATTCTCGTCAAAATGAGTTTATTTCTGGTGTTTAAACTGCTCCAAAATACTGGGGTCTTCAAGTGTTGAAGTATCCTGAGTAATTTCTTCACCCTTAGCAATCGTTTTCAATAAACGTCGCATAATTTTGCCGGAGCGGGTTTTGGGCAAGTTCGTTCCAAAACGAATTTCATCTGGTTTAGCAATTGGGCCAATCTCTTTGGCAACCCAGTTACGTAACTCTAGAATTAGTGCCTCACGCTCACTGCCTTCTGGAATGTCGACATTCAAGACCACAAATGCTGAAACGGCTTCGCCTTTAATATCATGCGGGCGCCCCACTATGGCGGCTTCTGCTACTAAAGGATGAGAGACTAAAGCCGATTCAATTTCCATGGTGCCCAAACGGTGTCCTGAGACATTTAAAACATCATCAATACGGCCTAATATCCAGAAATAGCCATCTTTGTCTTTATGGGCGCTGTCTCCAACCACATAGTAGTTTTTGCCTTTCCCTTTTAAAGGAAAATAAGTGTCTTTAGTAACGCTGGTCATCGTTCCAAACAGTACGAATCATTGAAGGCCATGGTTTCTTAATGACTAATAAGCCTCCATCGCCTGAATCTAGTTCATTGCCTTCTTCATCTAAAATGGCGGCATCAATTCCTGGTAAAGGCTTGGTGCATGAGCCGGGTTTAAGTGGCGTAATGGGGAAAGGCGCAATCATATGCGCACCGGTTTCCGTCTGCCACCAAGTATCAATAACCGGACAACGACTGCCACCAATGACTTCGTAATACCACATCCAAGCTTCTGGATTAATCGGCTCGCCGACGGTTCCTAAAATACGTAATTTAGAAAGATCATACTGATTTGGTAAATCCCCGCCAAATTTCATTAATGCACGAATCGCAGTAGGTGCTGTATAGAAAACGGTAACACCATGATCCTGACAAACCTGCCAAAAACGTCCCGCATCTGGATAAGTTGGCACGCCTTCAAACATCAACATGGTCGCGCCGACCGACAAAGGACCATAGGCCACGTATGTGTGTCCAGTAATCCAGCCTACATCTGCAGTACACCAAAAGACATCACTGTCTTTCAAATCAAACATCCATTCATTGGTAAGATGCGCATTTAGAAGATAACCGCCTGAACTATGCTGCACCCCCTTAGGTTGGCCCGTCGATCCTGAGGTATACAATAAAAATAGAGGGTGTTCTGACGCCACCATAACAGGAGTATGATAGTTACTCATACCTGCTTCCGCCTCAAACCAATCAATATCACGCTCTGCTTTCATCATCACTTCATCATCTGTCCGGCGATAGACAATAACCTTTCGAACACTGTCACAACCTTTTGAAAGCGCCTCATCCACTGCACCTTTCAGGGGAATTGTCTTGCCACCTCGACGACTACCATTGGTCGTAATAACGAGTTTAGCACCCGCATCTTCTATGCGATCTTTCAATGCCTCGGCTGAGAAACCACCAAATACGATCGAGTGAATAGCACCAATACGGGCACATGCTTGCATGGCGATAACCGCTTGCGGAATCATTGGCATATAGATAATAACGCGGTCGCTTTTCTTTATCCCTTGTGCAGTCAATGTATTGGCAAAACGACAAACGTGATCATGTAACTCTTTATACGTATACCGTTCGATATCACCCTGATCGCCTTCAAAGATAATCGCTAATTTGTCACTCTTCGTCTCCAGATGACGATCAATACAGTTATAAGAAACGTTTAGTTCACCATCTGTAAACCATTGAAAGTGCGGTGCATTAGAGTCATCTAGGCCGACCGTAAAAGGTTTTGACCAAGAGAGTTTTTCACGCGCTAAGTCAGACCAAAATCCAACATTGTCTTTTTCAGCCGCGGCGTACATAGCATCCAGCTTATCCTGGGTAATGGCAACACTGGCGAGTGTTTCAGCAGAAGGTTCAAAAACACGGGTTTCTGTTAGGATAGATTCGATTTTAGACATGGAAACACTCTCTGTAATTTTTCAAAAATTGATGGCAGTGCCATTTAATAATAATTATTTTAGAAGTTTACCCTGCTCCCTCTAAAATTTAAAGCACTCCCCGCAAAGTTTGCCATATTAAAAGTGAATAACTTACCTTTAATCATTAAAATTTTCATAAGAACACCTTCATCTCTCTCAGTTTGTATTTTCATGCATAAACTTTCATTGAAACACCTGTTTTTTGAGATAATATTTAAAGGCATTAGAATGTTTACACACCTGCATGTACTACATACGGCTATCGTCATGGCTGACTTTTTGCAAGAGAGCCTATTAGTTATAATGCATTGATACTAAGCTAGCAGAGCAACCCAAATCGATCAAGTTTAATGACAGCCTTCATCTCCCCCTTTACGACCTAAACATTATCACAATCCTTAGACTGTCAGTCATCCCTCTGAGACTCTATTGATTTGAGCACACTATCCGTTTTTTAGGCTAAAACGCATTGCGTACCAAACAACTGCAATGTTACGATTAAAAACATCTATAGACAGAAAGGATCCCATCAAATGAACGTCACCCAAGCGATTAAACAACGTCATTCGACAAGAGCTTATTTAGATAAGGCTGTTAGCCAGCAGCAAATACAGAGTATTTTAGAGGTAGCACGTTTTGCACCTTCTGGTGTGAATATGCAGCCTTGGCAGGTTGCCATTATCAGCGGGCAAAAAAAATCATCACTGCAACAACAGATGCAAACGGCCTTTGAAAAGGGTGACAAAGAGTCCATGGATTATCATTACTACCCAACCCGCTGGGTGGAGCCATACAAAAGTCGCCGTATTGCAACGGGAACAGAGCTTTATACTGCTCTAGATATTTCACGTGAAGATAAAGCGAGACGACTTCAACAATGGCAAGCCAATTATCGTGCTTTTGATGCGCCTATTATGTTGTTGTTTTTTATGGATCCCAACTTAGAAACCGGCTCGTACATAGACTACGGCATGTTTCTACAAAACATCATGTTGCTTGCTGAAGAACAAGGACTAGCCACTTGCCCACAAGGTGCTTTAGCAGAGTTCCCTAAACTGATTAAAAACTTCCTCAACTATGATGAATCGCTGATTTTGTTAGGCGGAATGGCGTTAGGGTACGAAGATAAAGACCATGTGGTCAATCAATACCGCACCACTCGTGTGGAGGTGCCTGAGTTTAGTCAATTTTTTGAGTGAATAAGAGGGTTTTGAAGCCGATTGTGAAAAGTGTTTTTTAGTGAATAAGTCAGCCATATATGTCAAAAGTGACCAGGCCTGACATGTCCTGCGGCTTTACAAAACCATGTGGACGTAGGGTCACTTTTGAAAATGCCCTAATTCATTGCTTAGAGAACAACTTCCGGTTGCCAACCTTGTGCCGTTAGAGCCTCTAACAAATCGTCTTCAGGCAGATATAAAACACCATCATGACTCTTCATCTGCACGTTGGCGACTTGATTGGTGTAATCGATCACCACCGGCAAACCGACTTCAGCACGATAAACCTCTAATAACCGTTTTAATTCATCGATTTTATTCGATTTTACCGTCGATTGATTGACCGATAACTTAATCGCTCTGGCCTTTTCAACTCGCGCCTCGGCTAAGGTAACAATCTGTTCGGCATCCAGTTTGATACCACCATTGAAGGTATCTTCTGCGACTTCACCATAGGCTAAGACGACCATATCGACTTTAACCGTGTCTTTAATGGCTTCATAAACGGCTGGACGCATGACGATGTCAAGACGTGCTGTTTTGTCATCCAGCGCTGCGAAGCCCATTCTTTGACCATTACGCGTGGTTTTATTGCGTAACTCCATAACCAAACCCGCTACCCAAACTTTTTTCCATTTTTCTGGGCGTAAGCTAGACAATTTACCGTTGACCAGTGTCGATAACTCTTTTTGGTACATATCTATCGGATGGCCGGTCATATAAAGACCAAGTGTCTCTTTTTCACCTTTCAAACGCAGTTTTTCAGACATCTCAGGTACATTTAACAGTTGAGAATCACCACTCTCTTCAACCGACAAAATCTCTCCAAACAGATCGTTCTGCCCAAATTCATCATTTTTAAGTTGCTGCTCTGCCTGCTTAAGCGCCATCGGAATACTTTCCAATACCGACTGACGGTTATCATGCAGACTGTCGAAAGCCCCTGCTCGTACCAGCGCTTCTAAAACACGACGATTAACCTTTTTACCCACACGCAAACAGAAATCAAATAAATCTTTGAAATCACCATTCGCTTCACGTTCAAGAATCATACCTTCCAAAGCCGCCTCACCTGCGCCTTTAATCGTTCCCAGACCGTAATTAACGGTTCTTTCAGCGTAAGGTTTAAAATGCACCTGACCGGTATTGATATCGGGTTGAAGTATCGTTAGACCCATTGAATAACACTCGTTCACCATATGAACCACTTTCTCAGTGTTATCCATATCTGATGAGATCTGTGCCGCCATAAATTCAGCTGGGTAATGGGTTTTTAACCAGGCCGACTGATAAGAAACCAAAGCATACGCCGCCGAGTGGGATTTGTTAAAACCATACCCTGCAAACTTCTCTACCAAATCGAAGATTTTCATCGCCAGTTGGCCATCAACGCCATTGGCAATGGAGCCCGCCTCAAAACCAGAACGCTCTTTAGCCATCTCTTCAGGCTTCTTTTTACCCATGGCGCGACGCAACATATCCGCTTGACCTAATGAGTAACCCGCCAGAATCTGAGCAATCTGCATAACTTGCTCTTGATAAAGAATAACCCCGTAGGTCGGCTCTAGAGTTTCCTTAAGGCTTTCATGCTGGTACTGTGCATCAGGATAAGAGACCTTTTCTTTACCATGCTTACGCGCGATAAAGTTATCAACCATTCCCGATTCAAGAGGCCCTGGACGGAACAAAGCGACCAAGGCAATAATATCTTCAAAGCAATCGGGTTTTAAACGCACGATCAAACTCTGCATTCCGCTGGATTCCAACTGGAATACGCCAGTGGTTTTACCCGTCTTAATCATCTCAATGGTGGGTTGATCGGCTAAAGGGATACGCGCAATATCAACGAAACCTTCATCGCCGACTTTTTTATTGACGTTAATCGACTGCAAGGCCCAATCAATAATGGTTAGGGTTCTTAACCCCAAGAAATCGAATTTAACTAGACCGACTGTTTCTACATCGTTTTTATCAAGTTGTGTCACGACACTAGAGCCATCCGGGTCACACAATACCGGACAGAAATTATCTAAAGGCTTAGGTCCAATGACCACACCTCCAGCATGCTTACCCGAATTACGCACAGTACCTTCAAGTTTAAGGGCAAACTCGAGTAACTGACGGGCATCATCGTCATTGTCATATTTATTCTGTAATTCAGCTTCTTGCTCTAAAGCCCCGGCCAATTTAATGCCTAATTCATTTGGAATCAGTTTGGCAATACCATCGACTACGCCATAACCTAAGCCCAATACACGTCCAACATCACGCACTACGGCCTTAGCGGCCATCGTACCAAAGGTGACAATCTGTGACACGTGATCACGACCATAATGTTGTGCTACGTAATCAATCACTTCATCACGACGATCCATACAAAAATCAATATCGAAATCGGGCATGGACACACGTTCTGGGTTGAGGAAACGTTCAAACAGCAAGTCGTATTCAATCGGATCTAAGTCAGTAATTTTTAAGGAATACGCCACCAAAGAGCCCGCTCCAGAACCACGACCTGGCCCTACCGGAATCTGTTGGTTTTTACCCCACTGAATAAAGTCAGCAACGATTAAGAAATAGCCAGGAAAGCCCATTTCCAGAATTACGTCTAACTCGAATTTAATGCGTTCGTAATACTCAATGCGTTTAACGTCATAGGCCTCCGAATCTAAGTGACCAAATAAAAAGGCTAAACGCTCTTCTAACCCTTTATGACTCTCGGCAATAAAAAACTCATCCATTGTCATGCCTTCCGGCACGGGAAAGTCAGGCAGGAAATATTGATCTAACGTGAGGTTCAAACTACAACGCTTGGCAATTTCAACAGTATTGGCGATGGCTTCTGGAATATCTGCAAACAGCTCAATCATCTCTTCGGTACTTCTAAAGTACTGCTCTTCTGAATAAAGTTTAGGGCGATTTTGATCGTCGAGGATATAACCGGCGCCAATACACGTACGGACTTCGTGCGCTTCAAAATCTTCAGGTTTAGCAAAACGCACATCATTAGTAGCGACCACAGGTAAGTCATAACGTAGCGCGACGTCAATCGCTAACGCTAGATAAGCCTCTTCTTGAGGGCGACCTGTACGAATTAATTCCAGGTAAAAACGCTCGGGGAAGTGGGTTTGCCACCATTTAATACGACTGGCGACTAGGTTCGGTTTTTCAGCCAATAAAGCAACCCCAACGTCTCCTAAACGTCCCCCCGAAAGGACAATCAAACCTTCATTAAACTCTTCTAACCACTGACGTTTTATTAAACCAAGCATATTGTTTTGATAGAGCTTCTGGTTCTTTAAATAACTCTGAGAAATCAGGTGTGACAAATTTAAATAGCCGGCTTCATTTTGAACCAGTAAGAGCATTTTAAAAACGTCGCCGTTTTCATCTTCAATAAAGACTTCGGAGCCGACAATAGGTTTAATGCCCGCTCCCATCGCAGCCTTATAGAATTTGACCAGCGCAAAGAGGTTATTCTGATCGGTCAAGGCCATCGCGGGTTGCTCGCAACCTTGCACTAATGCCATCAATGGCTTAATGCCTAAGGTACTGTCGACAACTGAGTATTCTGAATGGACGTGAAGATGAACAAATTGAGTCATAATAATAGGGAGTTCGCTACTGGGCTTTGTACTGATTTAGGTACTAAAACATGGGCTATAAAACAGGGTTAATATTAAAGCTAGATCTAAGCCTTGAATCAGGGTGCGACAAAATAGAGGAAAGTACCCCTTGAGGGTGTAACCTTTTACTGATTAAGGCGGAAAACGGAGTGAATAGCTAGCTATTGACACGTTTTTCAACGAAAAGCAGTGACCTTTTAGCCATTTTTATCCGTTTATGATCTGGTGCAAGAGTCTCTTTAAATATTTTAAGTTATTCTAACGGTTTATGGCCTCGTTAGTGCTAAAATTACACAAAATTAATTGTTTAAAACCGTTTAAATTCGTTGCTTAAACAACCATAGAACCTCCATCAATCGAGCTATGCCACTAAAGCACTATGACACATATACCCATTAATACCCCTTTCTGGCTAGAACCCAAACCCGTAATGTTTCCGCCGACAAATTTGGCCTTAAAAGAACCCGACGGACTACTCGCCGTGGGCGGTGCTTTAACGCCTGAATGGTTACTGCAAGCCTACAGCAATGGCATCTTCCCTTGGTTTAATCCAGGTGAACCTATTCTTTGGTGGACTCCCAATCCGCGTAGTGTTCTCTTTATCGATTCATTAAAAATCAAACGCAGTTTGCGTAAAACCATCCAAAAACTGGAGTGGGATGAATCACTCACAGTGACATTAGATCAAAATTTCACCGGTGTCATGCAAGCGTGTGCAACGGTCTCTCGTGAAGGTCAAGACGGCACCTGGATCTCCCCTGAAATGTTAAGCGCCTATCAATCACTGCATCAATCTGGGCATGCTCATTCGGTAGAAGTTTGGCAAAAAGGTCAATTAGTCGGTGGTTTGTATGGCATTGCCATTGGTAAAATGTTTTTTGGTGAGTCCATGTTTTCCAAGGTCTCAGACAGCTCAAAAATTGCTTTAGTCGCCTTAGCGATGCAGTTAAAGGCATGGGGGTTTGAATTGATTGATACTCAAGTTGAAACGCCCCACTTGAATAGTTTGGGCGCTTCAACTCTCTCAAGGGTGGCATTTGAAAAGGTAATTCAGCAGCAAATCAATCAACCTTTTAAACCACAAAAATGGCAATTTTCAATTGATTGGGCAGATGCAGTCTATGGACACTGCCAAACAGAATGTAAGACACCTTAATATGTCATTTGACCAGGCCTGGTCAAATAGTATTTACGACGAAATTATTCGTACAATTTTTACCACCTGCTTTAAAATTCACAGTAGAATGGATTGCTTGAATATCGACTTGTAAGAGGTTGAAAAGGCTATTTTATGTACTCGCACCCAGGCAATCGTCCTCGTTTTCTAAAATTAAGTGCTCTTCATTTTCCAATCAATGCTGTGCTATCTGGTGGACATCGTCTAACGGGATTGGCACTGGTTATTAGTCTGGTAGGTTATCTGACACTGGCCAATCTTATTCTTATTCATCCCGGCATCACTCTGATTTCCATCTCTGACCATTGGGTATTACGTTGTTTACATACCGCTTTTTGGATAGCGCTGAGCTTTCACTGGCTCACGGGCTTGCGTCACTTGCTGGCCGAACACTTTGTAACACCCAAACCTTATCAAATCATTAATAGCCGATTTATCAGTTTTTTACTGATTACCGTTTGGGCTTTGATCAGTCTTTTTATCGTTTACCAGGTGTGGTCATGATTGAACTTAACGTCAAACTCAAAAACCTCTCTGGTAAAAAAGCGCATCTTTGGCAAAGAATCAGCGCACTCTATCTTCTTTTGTACATCCCATTTTTGGCCTGGACAGTATGGCAACAACCCAAGTTTCATACTCTGTACGCACTGGTTCACAACCTGGCCGACCCCCTTTTTAGCCTGACTAGTCTAATGGCACTGGGGCTCATTTTGGTACATGCTTGGGTTGGTGTTCGTGACATTATGATTGATTATTTACCCCGCAAGAATTTAGCGCTCTGGCTGACGATTTATCACAGTTTACTCGCGTTAATATTGATCAATAGTCTATGGTTAGTCGTCACACTTTTTGGCAGTATTTAATGCTTAATCTACTAAAAATCACACTCCATACACTCTTTTTCAAGACACTTCACACCAAACTGACATTAAGTTTTATAAGCAGATTAGGAACACTATGAACCTGAGCGACAATTTTCCGATTGAATTTTACGATGCCCTTGTGATTGGTGCTGGTGGGGCCGGTATGCGTTGTGCGCTAAAACTTACCGAGCAAGGTCACAAGGTCGCGATGGTGTCTAAGGTCTTTCCGACCCGTTCGCATACGGTGGCTGCCCAAGGCGGTATTAATGCTGCCTTGGGCAATGTTACCCCTGATCAATGGCAGTGGCATATGTATGACACCATTAAGGGCAGCGACTATTTAGGCGACCAAGATGCGATTGAATTCATGTGTCAAGAAGCGGCAGAAATCGTGCGTGAATTGGAACATTTTGGTGTCCCTTTTTCACGTTTAGAAAGCGGTAAAATCTATCAGCGTGCTTTTGGCGGACAAAGCCAGAATTATGGTGAAGAACAAGCGCATCGCACCTGTGCTGCAGCCGATCGCACCGGTCATGCCATCTTACATTCACTCTATCAACAAAACATCCGCTTAGGCACCACCATTTACGATGAGTATTACGCACTTGATCTATTAAAAACGATCAATGGGGAGATCGGAGGCGTGCTGGTGATGAACATTCACGATGGCGCCTATAAGATTTTACAAAGTTCACATACCCTATTAGCCACAGGAGGCGCCGGACAAGTGTTTCGTAACAACACCAATGCCAGCATTAATACCGGCGATGGTTTGGGTATGGTGTTACGTGCGGGTCTGCCGTTGCAAGACATGGAATTCTGGCAATTTCACCCGACGGGAGTGGCAGGAAAAGGCATGCTCATTTCTGAAGCCGTACGTGGTGAAGGCGGTAAGTTACGCAATGCCCTTGGTGAAGCCTTTATGGAAAAATATGCCCCCCATGTTAAAGATTTAGCCTCCCGTGATGTGGTCTCTCGAGCCATTGCGATTGAAGTCAAAGAAGGCCGTGGTTGTGGTGCAAATAAAGATTATGTGCTCTTAGACATTAGCCACATCCCAGAAGAAGTCATCACTGAACGTCTCCCTGGGATTCGAGATATTAGCCAAACTTTTTTAGGTATAGATCCAATCAAAGAACCGATTCCAGTTTTCCCGACCTGCCATTATATGATGGGGGGCATTCCAACCAATATCCAGGGGCAAGTTGTATCGCCAGACGATTTAGGAGAACAAAAAGTGGTGAAAGGATTGTATGCCATTGGCGAATGCGCCTGTGTTTCCGTACACGGTGCGAACCGCTTAGGGGGTAACTCCCTGTTGGATATCATCGTATTTGGCCGTAAAGCGGCATTAACCATCTCCGAAGCTCTGCACTCGCATAAACCTAACCGGAGCAATACCGATCTAAACCTACAGTCCATTAGACAACGTCTCCAACGTTGGCAAAAACGTAGTGAAACTTCTGCCGAAACATCAGCTCAAATCGACAGTGTGATTCAAATCAAAAAATCACTGCAACAAATCATGGACAGAGGGTGTGGCGTATTTAGAGACCACCAGACCATGCAGCAGGCATTCAATGATTTACAGGGCATTCAATTACGGTTGGATAACGTCTGTTTAACGGATTTTAACGATGTCTTCAATTTAGAACGCCTGGCAGGATTAGAGTTAGAAAATTTAGTGGCTATCGCGTTTGCGACAGTCACATCAGCCTTAGCCCGTACTGAAAGCCGAGGGGCACATTCACGCGTCGATTTTGCTGAACGAGACGACCAGGCCTGGTTGAAACATACACTGTATTTTCAAGAAGCGCATCGATTGGTCTACAAGGCCGTGAACTTACACCCAAAACATCATGTGGCTTTTGAACCAAAACCTCGCGTTTATTAATGCCTCACAAACTGAACATTCAACCATCTCAATTCACCGTTAAACCCATTTGGACATCACGACTGGTGAACTCAAGTGTTTAACGGAAGGAACCGTCATGCAATTTATTATCAGTCGCTATAATCCACAAATCGATAAAATACCTTACGACCAAACCTTTGAGCTAGACAATACACAAATCTCGACAGACAGTATGTTGCTTGATGCCTTGCACCTGTTACGCGAGCAAGACCCAAGCCTAGCGTATCGTTCCTCATGCCAGGAAGGGGTTTGCGGCTCTGACGGCATGAACGTCAATGGCCGTAATCGTCTTAGTTGCATCACACCGCTGTCTGATTTACCGCAAAAAATTGTTATTAAACCCATGCCAGGCCTGCCTATTATTAAAGACCTAATCATTGACATGGAGTTGTTCTATCAGCAATACCAAGGTGTCGACCCTTTCTTGCAGAGTGAACCACTCGATTTACAGCATGAGCATTTGCAATCGCCTGAAGACCGCGCCAAACTTGATGGTTCTTATGAGTGTATTTTGTGTGGCTGCTGCACGACCAGCTGTCCTTCTTTCTGGTGGAATCCTGACCAATTTGCTGGTCCGGCGGCTTTGTTAGCCGCGCATAGATTTGTCATTGATTCACGCGATATTCAGCACGTTGACCGTTTAAAAAACTTAGATAGCCCAACACAAATATTTCGTTGTCGTCATATTCAAAATTGTACTGACGCTTGTCCCAAAGGACTCAACCCCAGTCGTGCAATTCAGGAATTGAAATCAATTATGGTTAAAGAGATCTAATGCCTTTAAGTTACAAATTGTCTATTTCACAAAAGACGGAGCTTCTAACAGATATTGAAGCACATCGCAGAAAGCTACTTTTTTTATGTAAGCGGGGCAACTTAGAAAGTGAGTTACTGTTAATCGCTTTTGTTGAAGCACTAGACCTGCAACTTTCTCCACAAAAAAATCAGCTTTTTGAGACATTTTTAAATGAAAACGACCAAAATCTACTTTGCTGGCTACTTAAACACAATCCGCAAGCACCGAGTCAAACAGTGGGTATTCCCACTGAATATCAGGCCCTAATTGATGAAATACGCCTTAACTACCTAAATAAACCCTCATTAGTTGATAATTAATTGAATTTAAACAACTAAGTTGGTATAATCCGCGCAAATTTATTACAAGGGTTTATATAAAACTTATGGCTAAGCAAGACGTTATTGAATTCGACGGTGTCGTATTAGAAACATTACCAAATACACTTTTTAAAGTAGAACTAGAGAATGGGCACAAAATTTTGGCGCATATTTCTGGTCGCATGCGTAAAAACTACATTCGAATCCTAGCGGGTGATGCCGTTAAGGTTGAACTAACGCCATACGATTTGACGAAAGGCCGTATCACTTACCGCGGTAAGTAATTCCAGCGCAACCTTAACGGCTTTATATTCATTAAAGCCGTTAAAATCTGGAATCCATCGTTTGAATCAAGCCCTGAAAAGCCTCTTAATGTCATTTCATTAAGGGGCTTTTTGCTTTTTCTTAAAGTCGAACTCTACACCAAGTTTCAAGCCTATTGAAGCGTTTTGACCAACAGACCCATCAAAGCTCGTTCGATAAATATCGATAGATCATGACCTTTAAACCTCTCTCTAACATCGTCTCTACAAACACCTCTGGTGGTGAAATGGATTCAACATACTCACAAGCGGGACACTCTCTTGCAACCGTATCGTGCAAAAACTGCTCACTTAAATAGGGAGAGTTTAAACAAAGCATAATCAGACTATTAGGTTTCATAAATTCAGGGATGCGGCGGATAATTTTTTTGTAATCACGTTTAATGTCGACACTGCCCTTTTGGAACGATGGCGGATCACAAACGAATAGTTCATAAGGGCCATGCTTTTTGATGCGTCCAAAAGATTTGAAAATATCCAAGCCTTCAAAAAACACCTTATTGGTATCTTGCTGATTCAAACGGTGATTTTCTCGTCCCATCGACAGTGCCGCTCGGCTCATATCCAGATTAACCACCTTGGATGCACCGCCTGCAAGAGCTGCAACAGAAAATCCGCAGGTATACGCAAATAGATTCAGAACAGCCTTATCCAGAGCATGCTCCCTCACCCAGCGACGCCCATTAAGCATGTCCAAAAAAAGTCCAGTGTTTTGCGCTCTGCCCAAACTTATATGATATTTCAGGCCAGACTCCTCTACCACGGTTTGCGTGACAGGCTCACCTAATAACAACTCTATGGGTGCATTTGGCTGATCGCGATACTGAACCTGTACTGAGCGGCTTTTCGTGACCTCAGCAAACAGCTTGTCAGCTAAAGACAATAAGAGCGCTTCAGGCATGGCTTTATATAAGGTAATGAGGACCACAGGATGAAGCCAATCAATAGAGATATGCTCTAACCCAGGATAGGCATGACCACGGCCATGAAACAGACGCTGTGCATCCAAAGTACTGGGCACACTAAATACAGGAAAGCTAGGCATGGCTTTGGAGCTGGTGATCGGTAGGGTTTCAGACATAATATATTCTTATTTAGACTTATTAAAACAAAGGGTAAATATTAAACAGCATTCTATTTGTCTTTGTCTTTTTGTTGCCAGTAACTGGCGAACACTGAACCCGACAAGTTATGCCAGATACTGAACAAAGCCCCCGGTAAGGCACTGGTGGCACTAAAATAGTGTAGAGCGAGCGCCACGCTGAGGCCTGAATTTTGCATACCGACTTCAATGGCAACGGTACGTGCAATCACGCTGTCATACCCTAATTTTCGAGTCAACCAGTAACCACAAAGCAAGCCGGTGATATTATGCAGTATAACGGCCAGTAAAACGGGCCAAGCCAGGGTTTGTAAATTCGCCTGGTTAAGAGCGACAACGATGGCAATAATCAATAAAATGACCCCCATTGAAAACAGCGGGAAAACGGGCATTATTTTTGAGAGTTTATCGTGAAACAGTTTGTTTAACGCCATCCCGAACAACAATGGCAAGACAATCAATTTCAGTAACATCCACAGCATAGACGTCACTGGCACATCGACCGATTGACCGAGATAGAACCATGTCAGAAAAGGCAACATGACCACCGCGGCTAAGGTCGATACTAATGTCATGCTCACCGACAAAGCGACATCACCTTTGGCCAGATATGCCATCACATTAGAAGCTGTTCCCCCGGCCGTAGCGCCAACTAACATCATGCCGATGGTCAACTCTAATGAGAGTCCCATCAACAATGACAAGGCCCAGGCGGTAAGTGGCATGATTAAGAATTGAATACCAATGCCTAATCCGACCACCCGCCGATTGTGCCAGACTTGCTTAAAGTCTTTCCAGCTTAAGGTGAGCCCCATACCGAGCATGACCGCCATCAATAAGGGGACAATCCAAGACTTTAGATCGACAAAAAACTGCGGATAGAACAGTGCAAAACCACTGAAAATAAGTGCCCAGAAGGGAAATGCCATTAATAACATAGACTAAGTTCCGTGTGGCGGTGAGAGGCATTTAGTGTTTGAGAATGACCAGGCCTGGTCGTTCTACATAAAAGGCTCTTTTTCAAATGAGCTACAAAACAATCAGTGCTGAAGCGAGACCGATTAGACCGCCAAATACGCCACCCCAGACGACTAACCAACCTAAGTGTTCATGAATCAACTTCTGAACCATCTCTTTTACCAATTGTGGTGTCAGCTCTTCTAAACGAACATCAATAATGTCAGCGACCTTCCCACGAATATCGGCCATAACATCTGGTTGATCCATCTCTTCTTGCAACAGTTTATGAAACGACTCTGTTTGGGTCATTTCAATCAGTGAGACTTTCATATTCTCAACAAAAGGTTCTTTTAACGGGGTTAAGGCGTCTGCCCCGCCAAACATACCTAACATACTGCCAAAAGAAGAGTTCATAATCACCTCAACCAACTTTTCAAAAGAAGCGCTTAAATCCACCTTGGCGATGACTGGCTGTAGGTCGAACTTGGAGTTTTTCGCACTGCTGGCAGCAAAACGATCAATGTTTTCTTGAGTGAAAAATTGCTCCATCATTAAGCTTTTAATGGCGGCTTTAAAAGCTTCAAAACGATTAGGAATCACTCCAGAACCGACCAGGCCTGGTACCTTTTCAAACAACATGTAAACGGCTAACCAGTTGGTCAAAGCACCTGATAAGGCAAATAATCCGACCATCATGACAATAGAATTATGTAAAAACCAACCCGTTCCAAGAATGGCGGCGGCGAAAATATTAGTCAAAACACTTTTATTCATTTGTTACTCTCTTCAAAATTAGACTTAGTTGTTTTTAGATCATTGCATCAGCAAGGTCTTTTTATAATTCATCTGCGGTAGATTGAGCTTCAAATGCACTTAAATCGACCTTAATCTTACCCAAATCAGATACCGTAAAAGTAGCCTTATCTTTCACCTCACCAGTTTCATCCATTCCTATACAGCCTTGGAAAATATGCCAGGTATAGACAAAATGCAGTTGATAACGATTAGCGTGCAGATAACTAACATGGGAAATTTGCATACCGTCTTTATAGTGCGCCAACTGACTAATAAAACTTAAATCTCTTACCAATTTAAGATGAATATTGGTTAACTGTGCCGTGAAAAAACCCGCTAAAAAGTCACACCGATTTTCATCGGCAATAAATGGTTCATTATTGGCAAGTTCAAGCTGCAATAACATATCAACCCTTAAAAATTACTAGAAAATTGGTTATAAAAAAAGGGCAACCAGATCTGGCTACCCTTTTTTGAGTGAAATCACTCTCTTTGTTCGGCCACCACAAAAGCCACCGTATGGTGTTTTTCATCACTCACACTAATGGACCAATCGGTAATTCCCAATGCACCCGCTTTCTCTAACGTCGACCCCGTTAACACAAGAATCGGTTGTCCAGATCTCTTATGGCCAATCGTCATGTCTTTAAAGCAAACCCCTTGCGCAATACCGGTGCCTAATGCTTTAGAAACGGCTTCTTTTAATGCCCAACGTTTGGCCAGGAAACGTTCAGGGTAATGCTGGTCTTCTAGTTCCACTAACTCATCCGCCGAAAGCAGCCTATTCGCAAAGGCTTCACCCTGTTTCCTGTAAACCTTGGCGATACGCTCAACGTCGACAATATCGGTTCCAACGCCAATAATCATCGCACTTCCTCTTTCATCGAACGATTCCTTGAACCACTTATTTTAAATATGCTTGTTGGCGGGCTTCAACCATAATGCGTTTCATTTCTCGCACCGCTTCGGGTAATCCAGAAAACACCGCTTTTGCAATAATGGCATGCCCAATATTCAGCTCTTCAATCTCTTTAATGGCGGCAATGGCTTGTACATTGTGATAATGCAAACCATGTCCGGCATTCACGACAAGCCCTAAACGCACAGCATATTCTGTTGCATGACGAATGCGTTCAAGCTCTTCTTCAATATCAGCAGGATGTGTGAGTTCAGCATAGGTTCCTGTGTGTAATTCGATCACTGGCGCACCACACTCTTTAGCGGCTTCAATCTGAGTTTCATCTGGATCAATAAACAAAGAGACACGACAGCCTACATGCGCTAAACGCTCACAAACCTCGGTTAACCAAGGGATTTGTCCGGCAACATCCAAACCACCTTCTGTGGTAAGCTCTTCCCGTTTTTCGGGTACTAAACAGATGTCTTCTGGTTCATATTTACACGCAATTTTAACCATCTCTTCTGTCGCGGCCATCTCTAAGTTGACTTTGGTTTGACGCATCGCAGAGATCAACGCAACATCTTCATCCTGGATATGGCGGCGATCTTCACGTAAATGCAGGGTGATACTATCAGCACCGGCCATTTCAGCATCTAATGCGGCTTTAATAGGGTCAGGATAAGTCGTCCCGCGCGCCTGTCTTAGAGTCGCGACGTGATCTATATTCAAACCTAAAAAAATTGGATTCATGATTATTCCTTGGTAAATTTGAACGTAAACTCTGGTTGAGCTAACATTCTATGTGTGTTGTTTTCGATGTCTATATTATCTAAAAAGTTGGCGAGTCATCAACGGTTTCTCACCTAAATATTGATTGAGAATCGCTCGAAATAGCTGTTTCCACTGCCCCAAGCACGTTTCGCAAAAAGCCGCTTTTGCTAATGCTAACAGACACTCCCCTTCAATGGGTATGCCATTACCAATGCCATCCATATCCGCTCTAATCGCTCCATTTTCTGGGTAGAAATGATACAACACCCCCGGTTCAATAGGCTGCTGTTGGATATCTACATCACAGATCAATCCTTGACCGAGTTCATTTAGAAGGTGATATTCAAATTGCCGTAATGCCCAGGCCTGATCACTTCTATTATTGGCCGCCAATAGTTGATACAAGGCCTGTTGGTAGTAATTATAGAGTGGTTCCACCGGTACTTGTGCAAACAACAAACGATATAATAACTCATTGAGGTACAGCCCACAAAGACTGGCATCACCAGACAGTGGAAAACGTAAGTGATTAAGTTCAACCTGTTGAATAGAGACTAAATCTGATGGTTTGTGGGTTCGTTCACGCCATAAGACGGTCAATTGCTGAAAAGGTTGTAGCAGTGCGGTTTTTTGAGTCGCTGTTTTCCGACCCCCTCTCACGCCACGTACTATGCCATTAAACTTACCATAATCAGGCGAAAGAAACGTCACCAAAGCACTGGTTTCACGGTAAGGGCGAGAGTGCAGGACAAAAACAGACTGTTCAATCTCCATTTAAATCATTAAACCTTAAAATAGCCTGCGAAAATCATGCTTTCGAAGAAAGTTTGTTTTACGGCATAAGACAGTGTCTTAACGCCAATTAAAAGGAGCTTATAATCATTGAAAAACGAACTTAACTGCTGTAGTTATCGTCGTAACCTAAGCTGGCTAAAGCACGTGCATCATCCGACCAGTTCTCTTTGACCTTAACCCAAAGCTCCAAATGCACACGGGCATCTAATAAAGTGATTAAATCTTTGCGGGCTTGAATACCCATCGTTTTAATCATGTCACCCTTCTTGCCGATGACAATCTTCTTTTGGCCTTTTCGCTCCACTAAAATCAGCGCATTAATAATCCACCGATCTTCTTCATGATCAAACTTGAATTGTTCAATTTCAACCGTCGAACCATAAGGTACTTCTTCACCCAAGGTACGCATCAGTTTTTCACGGATGATTTCAGCGGCTAAAAAGCGTTGTGAGCGATCCGTCACATACTCTTCTGGAAAGATTTTTTCTTGTTTAGGCAGATACTTAAGCACTTCTTTCTTGATTAAATCCAGGCCACTTTTCTTATAGGCTGAGATCGGAATCAAAGTATCCATTTGAACATTGGCGGCAACGGTCTGTAAAAACGGAAATAGATCTTCTTTATTTTTGTAGTTATCGATTTTATTCATCAAAACAACCACTGGCGTTTCGATGCCTTCAAGTTTCTTGGCAACGGCATCGTCTTCTTTGGTCCAACGCCCAGCTTCGACGACAAATAAAATCACGTCCACATCCGAAAACGCGCTGTTGGCGGTACGATTCATGTATTCATTAATCGATTTTTCACCGCCTAAATGCATTCCCGGAGTATCGACATAGATAATTTGGTGCTCATCAGTGGTATAAATACCATGAATTCGATGACGAGTAGTTTGTGGCTTATGTGACGTAATACTCAACTTTTGACCCAGCAACTCGTTCATAATGGTCGATTTACCCACATTTGGGCGGCCAATCACAGCAGCAAAACCCGTTTGATACTCTGTTGGTTCTTTGGAACCTGAGTCATCACCACCGGCTAAAATAGCCTCTAAATCGAGTGTACGTTTTTCATCAGTCATTTTTAGTGTTCTCTTTTACAGAGACCTTTATGCGAGTCAGGGACGAGATAGAAATGAGATAGAATTTAGGCTGATTGCGGTAAAAAACGTGGGGAATAGTAAGCTATTTCTTAGTTTTTTAACAAAAATCAGTCAAATTATAGCCACTTATAGCCGTTCATTCACTCGTGCAATGGTCTCTCTATAGGTTATCCAGAGCATCAAGTGCGAACTCAGCCGCTTTTTGCTCTGCTTTACGTCGGTTCGAAGCCGTAGCTTCAAATTTGGTATTTAATTTTTCTACGAAACAGGAGACGGTGAACTGTTGAGCATGTGCGGCTCCATTAACACTGATAATACTGTATTCAGGTAAAGGCTGATTCTTTGATTGCAACCACTCCTGCAAGCGCGTTTTAGCATCTTTGCCTACTTTTTTAGGATCTAGAATTTGCAAACGGCCATCATATAGGTGATTTACCAATTCTCGACAAACATCCAAACCACCATCCTCGTAAACAGAGGCAATAATCGCTTCTACGGCATCCGCAATAATCGAATCACGTCTAAAGCCACCACTCTTAAGCTCACCAGGTCCTAACACTAAATAGTCACTCAAGTTATATTCACGGCCAATCACAGCTAAGGTGTCACCCTTAACTAAATGTGCCCTGACACGGCTCATATCACCTTCTGGTAAATTTGAAAATTGATGAAACAAGATATCTGCAATCATGAAATTGACCAAACTATCGCCTAAAAACTCGAGTCGTTCGTTATTTTTAGAACCAACACTGCAGTGGGTGAGTGCATGTTGTAAGTATGAAATATTTTGGTATTCATACCCTAGTTTTTTAGCCAATTGATGTAACTTAGCCAAACGTTCAACCGAGAGTTTTTCGGCCTTTTTGGTCGCCATCTTATTTAATCTCCTGACCCAAACGATTTAATTGTAAACCGTTGTCCCAGTGCATCCAGATTCCAAACGCTTTGCCTTTAAGATTTTTCGCTGGGACAAAGCCCCAAAAACGGCTGTCATTACTGTGATCACGATTATCGCCCATCATAAAGTAATGACCTTCCGGAACCACGACGGTATCCAAATCGAGGCTCGACTTATCCATATCCAACAGTACTTTATGTGTCGTGCCATTTGGAAAGGTCTCTTTAACGACCGAAGCACCGTCCATAATCGAGCCAGATTCCGTACCGTGATACTTACCGATAAACTCACTTTTGACCGGATTACCGTTAATAAAAATGGTGCGCCCAACATAAGTAATTTTATCGCCCGGCAAACCTACGACGCGTTTGATGTAATCCACCGCTGGGTCATTCGGATATTTAAAGACCACAACATCACCCCGTTCTGGTTCACTAACCGGAATAATGGTCGTTTGCAGAACCGGTAATTTAACACCGTATGCGAACTTATTGACGGCAATAAAATCTCCAATTTGCAGTGTCGGGTACATTGACCCGGATGGAATTCTAAAGGGTTCAATAATGAACGATCTCAAGACCAACACAACCAAAAATACAGGAAACAGTGAACGAGCATATTCCACCAAAATAGGTTCTTTGACGCTCATCATGGCCGCTTGGCGTTTTGGACGCCAGACAACACGATCTACATAGGTAATTACCCCCGTGATTGCGGTGATAATGACAAGAATAAGTTCAAAGCTCATTATGATTCTCCCGTGCTTAATATCGCTAAGAAAGCTTCTTGCGGAAGTTCGACATTACCAACTATCTTCATGCGTTTCTTACCTTCTTTCTGTTTCTGTAATAATTTCTTCTTACGTGAGACATCACCGCCATAGCATTTCGCAGTCACGTTTTTACGTAACGCTTTAACGTTCGCTCGACCAATGACTTTAGCGCCAATGGCCGCTTGAATGGCCACATCAAACATTTGGCGAGGGATCACATCCTTGAGCTTGTCAACAATCACTTTACCGCGCTGTGCAGCAAATGCTCGATGGACAATCACCCCTAATGCATCTACTTTTTCACCATTGATAAGGAAGTCCATTCGAACTAAGTCATCTTGCTGGAAGCGCTTAAATTCATAATCCATTGAGGCGTAACCGCGGCTACACGATTTAAGACGATCAAAGAAATCAAGCACCACTTCATTTAATGGTAATTCATAATTAATGGAAACTTGACCACCTGAATATAGCATGTCTTTTTGGACGCCGCGTTTTTCAATACACAACTTCATAACCGCCCCGACATGCTCATGGGGCACTAAAATATTCGCTTGAATAATCGGCTCACGGATCGCTTCAACCAAACTCAAATCCGGGAGTTCTGAGGGATTATCAATTTTAATGACTTTGCCATTTTTCAGCTCTACTTCGTAGATTACCGTCGGCGCAGTCACAATCAAATCAATATTATATTCACGCTCTAAACGTTCTTGAACGATTTCCATGTGCAGCATACCCAAGAACCCACAGCGGAAGCCAAAACCTAAAGCTTCAGAACTTTCTGGTTCAAAATGTAAAGCGGCATCGTTCAAACGCAATTTACGTAGTGACTCGCGCAGATCTTCATACTGTTCAGAAGAGACAGGAAAAATTCCGGCAAAAACGCGCGGTTGAGCGGGAGCAAAGCCAGGCAATGCCTCTACATCAGGTTTAGAGGCATCGACTAAAGTATCACCCACCGGTGCGCCATCAATGTCTTTAATTCCTGACGTTACATACCCCACTTCTCCTGCACTTAAATAAGGAGTTGACTTGCGTTTCGGCGTAAAAATACCGACATCATCGACCAAATATTCTTCTTTAGTCGACATGACTTTCATTTTGGTTTTTTTACCAATACGACCGTCAATGACACGAACCAATGAAACCACACCAAGGTAGTTATCAAACCAGGAATCTATAATAAGGGCTTTTAAGGGGGCATTTAAATCCCCTGTTGGCGGTGGAATTTTCGCTACAATATCTTCTAGCGTTTCTTTAATACCGATACCCGCTTTGGCACTCGCACGCACCGCATCAGTGGCTGAAACCCCGATAATCTCTTCAACTTCTTCAATGACACGATCTGGTTCGGCAGAGGGTAGATCGATTTTATTCAGTACGACCAAAACTTCTAGACCTTGTTCTATTGCCGTATAACAGTTCGCGACGGTTTGCGCCTCAACCCCTTGAGAGGCATCCACAACCAATAAAGCACCTTCACAAGCCGCCAGAGAACGCGAGACTTCATAGGAGAAATCAACGTGCCCAGGGGTATCAATAAAGTTGAGTTGATAGGTTTCACCATTATCCGCTTTATAATTCAGGGTCACACTCTGCGCTTTAATCGTAATGCCGCGCTCTTTTTCGATATCCATTGAATCAAGTACTTGTGCTTGCATCTCACGATCAGATAAACCGCCACATAGGTGAATAAATCGATCAGCAATGGTTGATTTTCCGTGGTCGATATGTGCAATAATCGAAAAGTTACGAATGTGTTTTAAATCGTCTGACATTGATGCTCCAGGTAGTATCTGTTTGAAAGCGGCTTAAATTGATTTAGGTCGAATTAAGTCGATTCTATAAACGGACAATACGGTCTATAAAAAAAGGGGACTATCGTCCCCTTTCAGCCTATTCTTTAAAACGGATGTTTTTATAATTATCTTCAATGGTTCGTCTTTCAAAAAAGACGCTTGCACATTCAATAACGGAATAAGAGTTGGTTTAAAGTTAATTGCGCGTATTTTACGCTAATTTATGGCGATTCGCATGGATTAATCGCCATATTAGGAACAATGTAAACTTAACCGAGTTCAAGATCCCCTTTTCTTATTATTTAATAAAGATAAGGCTCTTTGAAGCTTACTTATCTAAAATCAACGGTAAGAACAAAGAGTGCCCTTCTCTCAAGATGCGTACCGCAACAGACCGGTTTTTCGGTAAACTTTTTAACAAACTATCTAATATCTGGATATTTTTTACCGGTTTAAAATCAATGGTAACGATCACATCGCCTTGGCGTAAACCAGCACTTAAAGCCGGTTCTGCAAAGACATTTACCACTCTTACGCCAAATGGAATTTTCAATTGACTTAAGTCTGCTTTATCCATGACTTCGACTTCTGCGCCTAAAAGATTGTGCATATTATGGCCGGCTTGCTCTGCAGCCACGGACTCTGACTTATCCAGAGATGCCAGTTTAAGCCTAATAGTCTTCTCCTTTCCTTGGCGCAACAGCTTAACATCAACCTTTTTATCAATCGGCGTCACGCCGACAATAGGCGGTAAATCAGACGATTTGGTAATTTCTTTGCCGTCAAATTCTAAAATAATATCCCCTGGTTCAATCCCGGCCTTTGCCGCAGGTGTTGCAGGAAAGGTTTCCCCCACTAAAGCCCCCATTGGCTTTACTAAACCAAAGGATTTAGACAGCTCACTGGTCACTTCTTGTACTTGAACGCCTAAGTACCCGCGAACGACCTTACCACCATGCTTTAATTGATCAACCACATTCATAGCAATGTCGATAGGAATCGAAAAAGATAGACCCATTGCACCACCACTTTTGCTATAAATCATCGAGTTAATACCGATGACTTCGCCCTCTAAATTAAAAAGTGGACCCCCTGAGTTTCCTGGATTAATGGCAATATCTGTTTGGATAAATGGCACATAAGTATCTTCAGGCAAAGCACGCCCCAAAGCGGAAATAATGCCATGCGTTACAGTATGATCCAAACCAAATGGCTGACCAATTGCCAAAACCCACTGACCGACCTTAAGATCTTTCAAAGAACCAATTTTAGCAAAAGGCAAATCTTTAGCAGAAATTTTCAATAAGGCTACATCCGTTCTGGGATCCGAACCAATCACTTTTGCCTTTAGCTCTTTACGGTTACGCATACGGACAATAATTTCATCTGCACCATCAATAACATGGTGATTGGTTAAAATATAACCATCGGCACTGATCACAAAACCTGAGCCGAGTGAGTGGGATTGTTGCTGTTTTTGAGGCATCCCAGGCTGTTTGCCACCAAACCGATCTCTAAATTGATCTAAATCACCACCCGGAATTCCGAAAAAATAACGCAACAATTCCTCTGGCATACCCTGAAGCGGGGCGACTGATTGCGATTGGTCGCGAACAATCTTTTTTGTGGTGCTTATATTCACCACCACCTGATTGTTTTGTTCAACCAGTTCGGTAAAATCTGGTAAACCATAACTATTAACCGTCGTAGCCATCGCCGTTGTAGCCGTAAAACTTAGCCATATCGCAACCAGTAAAGATGTTAAAACTGACATTTTTTTCACAATCGTGCCCCCTTATTTTTCAAAACTTTTCATGATTCTTACAAAAAAACACCTTAAATCATGCTTAATGACTAAACCTAAAAATTTAATTTTCAACCTCTTGCTACTAAATACCTCAACCCAACAAGTTCACCTGTCTTATGTTGAGGGTTTATCGCATAAATTTAACTTAAAGTACCGTTCTAACCGTTAGGTGTTAGGTAAACTTATTTCAGGCAATACTGGCTGATAAATCGTATGCGTCAACCACCATCCCAAAGCTACGCCAAGAAAACCGCCAATCATTGCGGCGACATCAGCAACCGTATCACTGACATCGAAAACTCGTACACTCAACACACTAAACAATACTGAAAACAAAAACAAGCCTATTAATGGTACACCGTAGGCCATAAAGGAATGCTTAATCAATCGTGACTCATCCAGAGTTAATATAACGTGATCACCCACTTGAGCATTCAGTCTGTTTCTCACTTTGATAGCACTTTGAGAGGTATTCGTAAATAAAGTGGCCAATGCAGATGTACCACAGCTTGATGATGAAGCACAACCGCTACATCCCGACTGACGCTGGGCATCTACATAAGCAAACTCACCTTCAATGGAGGAGATAATGCCGGATTCACGTAATAGATGAGATTCACCCATTGGAAACACATCAAGTTCAGCGTCCCCGCCCAAGTCTAGCGGCCTGCTCTCAGAAACAGATTCTGTCTGTTGGTGACTTTCATTCACATGTTTATTCATTTTTTTACACCACTCTTTTTCCACTGAAACCAGGATGATTGTCCACAATACTCTCTTGCCGTCGCACAGGACTTTGAGCATAAAAGAACAGTCCTTAGCCAGTATTTAAATATAATATGCTACCATTAAATAAATTATTCAAGTTAAGTTCAGTTTTTATGACTCACTTGATGAACTTCTTTATAGAAATTAAAAGGTTCCTGCGTGGCCACTTCAACTCATAATCATAGTTTAAAAACCGACATATTAGTCATCGGTAGTGGCATTGCCGGGCTTTCTGCTGCACTTAAACTGGCCACGGATTACTCTGTCATCTTAATAGCCAAAGCCTCTTTAAATGAAGGCAGCACAAATTATGCACAAGGTGGCATTGCAGGTGTTCTAGATCCTTTTGACAGCATCGATGCACACATTTCAGACACCCTAGATGCCGGTGCTGGCTTGTGTGACCCTAAAGCAGTTTCTGTCGTCGCAACCCATGCAGCTGAAGCAATTCGAGAGCTCATTGACTTAGGCGTGCCCTTTAGTAAACAGGTTGACAGTGAATCCTCCTTTCCATTTCACTTGACTCAGGAAGGTGGACATAGTCACCGTCGAGTGATCCACGCCGCTGATCATACTGGGCAATCGGTCATCGATACCTTGATCTCCTGCGTTAAAACACACCCAAACATCACCCTTTTACCAGAGCACATTGCCATTGACTTGATTTTAAATCAAAAACGCAATCGCTGTTTGGGTACCTATGTTTTAAATAAAACGGAGAAAACAATTTATGGCATTGCGGCTCGTTTTACGATATTAGCCACTGGCGGCGCAAGTAAAGCCTATCTCTATACCAGTAATCCGGACACCTCTACCGGAGATGGCATCGCAATGGCCTGGCGCGCAGGTTGTAGTATTGCCAATATGGAATTTAATCAATTCCATCCGACTTGCTTACATCACCCCAAGGATCGTTCATTCTTAATCAGTGAGGCAATTCGTGGTGAAGGCGGTATTTTGAAGCTACCTGATGGCACTGCATTTATGGCGAACTATGATCCACGAGCGGATCTCGCTCCACGAGATATTGTTGCCAGAGCAATAGACCATGAGATGAAAATACACGGGATTGACTGTGTCTATTTAGACATATCACATAAACCACGCGACTTTATTCAAAACCACTTTCCAACCATTTACGAACGTTGTCTTAAGGTTGGTATTGATATCGCACGAGAACCAATCCCAGTCGTGCCTGCGGCGCACTATACCTGCGGTGGTGTCATCACCGATTTAGAAGGCCAGACCTCTTTAAACGGCCTTTATGCGATTGGTGAAACAGCTTATACAGGGTTACATGGTGCCAACCGTCTTGCCAGCAACTCATTGGCTGAAGGTTTGGTGTTTGCCAAAATGGCCGCTCAAAGTATTAAAAAGGCATTTCCACTGACCGTGCCAGCGGAGCATGAAATCACTCCCTGGGACTGCACTGGCATTACGGACCCCGCTGAAAAAATTCTAGTGAGTCACGATTGGGATGAGCTGCGCCGAGTCATGTGGGATTATGTAGGTATCGTGCGTACAAACGAACGCCTAAAACGTGCCCGTCAACGATTACGAAATCTACATAAAGAGATTGATGAATACTACCATCAACATACGGTGACCAGCGATCTCTTAGAGTTAAGAAATCTCGTTATGGTCGCTGAATTGATGGTGATGAGTGCGCAACGTCGTAAAGAGAGCCGTGGACTGCACTATAATTTAGACTACCCTCACACCCATAAAAAAGCCAAACCAACCATTTTAAAACCAAAGTAAAAGAGTCATTCAGGCACCCTAGACACGAAAAAAGCGCACTAAGCGCTTTTTATCGTCTCAAACGAGATGTCTTTTAAAGTTCGCCAGAACTGGCTCAACCGTTACCCGTTGGCATCCCACCATTATCAGCCACAATAGACTCAATCAAACCTTCTGATGCAAGCTTATCTATATCAATCAAAATGACCATTCGACCTGTTGATTTATTTCGGCTTTCCACCGCATTTTCTTGAGCAAGCGCTTGCTCAGCAGGTGTATTTTCGATGGTTGCCAATCCTAGAACAAATTGATTTTGAACAGACGTTGAAATATCTGGCGCCGCTTGCAGCTTAGTAAGGTCAAATACATGCACATCCGATACGGCATCAACCACTAAACCGACAACACGCTCTCCTTGACTGGTAATCACATGCACAACAATAATCACCGTTGTGTTATCAAAACTTGAGTTTAATCTGAACTTTTCTCGTAAATCAATAATGGGTACGACAGTACCACGTAAATCCACCACACCTTTTACAAAACTCGGCACGTTTGGCAAAGGACTAGGTTTTTCCCAACCCCGGATTTCCTGAACACGGAGTATTTCAACCGCATATTCTTCGCTACCGATAATAAAGGTTAAAAACTCTTTCTTTGATTCAGACACGTTTTGACTCCGTTACACAATAGTTAACTTGACATGAAAAAGGCTTTAAGCCCGTCAAGGCGAATTCCTTAGAAAAAGAATACACCCCATATTACTATACTTTAGAGAGAATTCAACTGCTTTTAACAGTGTTTGTAGTGGCGAAAAGCCAAGATGGGAGTTCATAAATTAAGCCAAGATATTTTGCGATTTTAAAGTCCTGCGGTATCATCTGCACACCGTTTAAGAATGAAGGATAAAGCAATGAGTTCCAGTGCCACTTTAGATCCACTATGGCTAGAGGTTCTAGCCTCACAAAATGTCGAATTTGATGAAACCGGAAAGATAGTCACTTTCGGGCAAGCCGAATTAGAGCGTTTTTTAATCAAAAATGGCCCAGTGTTAACAAGCCTAACCCACCAGGGACTCATTAAAGCCACTGGCAGTGATGTTGCAAGCTTTTTACAAAGTCAACTCAGTAGTGACATCAGCATTGTCTCTGATAGCCAAGCACAACTGTCCGCCTATTGTGATCCACAAGGCCAAGTTCTCGCGCTCTTCTTAGTTTTCAAGTACCAAGGTGACTTCTACCTAAATTTTGATGGCTCTTTGAAAGAGTCCATTTTAAAGCGTTTAAGTATGTTTGTTATGCGCTCCGATGTTCAATTAACCGATGTTTCTGACAGTTTGATCCAGATTGGTTTTGCTGGAGAATTCGGTGATTTAGACATCCAGCGCCGCTTAAGCA
Organism: Thiomicrorhabdus arctica DSM 13458; assembly: GCF_000381085.1. GTDB lineage: Bacteria > Pseudomonadota > Gammaproteobacteria > Thiomicrospirales > Thiomicrospiraceae > Thiomicrorhabdus > Thiomicrorhabdus arctica. The sequence continues at coordinate 1,042,397 of NZ_KB905899.1, forward strand.
CTAAAGTAAAAGACGTTTATGAAACGGGCTATATCGATATTGATGGCATGCGAGATGTCTGCGTGGTTAAAGTACCCGGTCCATACCATCGTTATGCTTTATTTGGTCCTGCTGAACAAATGAAAGAGGTTTGGAAAAGCTTGCGTAGCAATGCTGACCTTACCAACTCTTATGATTGGAATCTACTGAATATTGCCGCTGGCATGCCTGAAGTGAATACCGATACCACAGGAAAATTTGTCGCTCAGTTTTTGAACCTCGATAAACTGGATGCCATTAACTTTAAAAAAGGCTGTTTTCCCGGCCAAGAAATTATTGCGCGCATGCATTATCGCGGAAAAGTCACCAAACGTATGTTCCGTATTCGTTTTGAAGAGAGTCTTGATTTAAAAGCCGGTGAAACACTGATTTTAAAAGACTCAAATGATAAGAGTCACAAGTTAGCGATCATCAGTGCTAATCCAAACATCTTCAACGGCACACTCTGTTTAGCCATAGGCACATTAAGATCTTTAGAAGCGGTTGAAGGCGATTTATTAACCGAGTCCGGCTCACCTGCTATTATTGAACCTCTACCATACTCGGTGACAGACGACGAATAGACCGAACCTAACACAGGTTCAAATTCCGCTGAAATAAAGCGTAAAAGCAAAAAGCCCGTTAAACTGACCAGGCCTGGTCAGTTTAACGGGCTTTTTTATTGTCTAGGTTCTTAAATAACAGTTCAGGCCATTCTTCAGGCTAGAACATTTATCCATAAACTTTACTGCTTACGCATATGCGGAAACAGAAGTACGTCGCGAATCGAAGCCGAATCGGTAAAAAGCATCACTAAACGGTCAATGCCGATCCCTTCACCCGCTGTCGGAGGCATACCATGCTCTAAAGCCGTAATATAATCCTCATCGTAATGCATCGCTTCATCATCACCCGCGTCTTTTGCTTCTACTTGAGACATAAAGCGCTCAGCTTGATCTTCTGCATCATTCAACTCGTTAAAGCCGTTGGCCAATTCACGGCCACCGATAAACAGTTCAAAACGATCGGTAATAAACGGGTCTTGATCATTACGGCGTGCCAAAGGCGAAACTTCTGCCGGATACTCAGTAATGAACGTTGGATCCATTAGCTTTTCTTCAACCGTTTCTTCAAAGATTTCAGTAATGATTTTACCTAAACCATAACCTTCTTTAACATGAATCTTTAAGCTATTGGCCAAAGCCGTTACTGACTCAATCGTCTCTAACTGAGACAATTCAATGCCTTCGTTGTACTGTACAATCGAATCTTTCATGCTGATACGCGCAAACGGCTTCCCAAAATCAAACTCTTGCCCTTGATAAGGTACTTTCGTTGAACCGACGGCTAATTCGGCTAATTCCTTCAGCAACTCTTCGGTGTAATCCATTAACTGATTATAATCGGTATAAGCCGCGTAGAATTCAACCATAGTGAACTCTGGATTATGACGCGTCGATAGCCCCTCATTTCGGAAACTACGATTAATTTCAAAAACACGTTCAAATCCACCGACCACTAAACGCTTAAGGTAGAGTTCAGGTGCGATTCGAAGATAAAGTGGCATATCCAACGCATTGTGATGCGTATTAAAAGGCTTAGCAGTTGCGCCCCCTGGAATGACATGCATCATTGGCGTTTCAACTTCCATAAAATCATGACGAATTAAGAAGTTACGCACGTGCTGAACAATTTTAGAACGCAACATGAACGTTTCACGCGTTTCTTGGTTAACAATTAAATCGACATAACGCTGGCGATAACGGACTTCTTGATCTTGCAGGCCATGGAATTTATCCGGCAGTGGACGAATTGACTTAGTGATGAGCTCAATATGTTCAACGTGAATTGAAAGCTCGCCAGTGTTGGTTTTGAAGATAAAGCCTTCAGCGCCAATAATATCGCCTAAATCCCATTTTTTAAACTGAGTGTTATAGAAATCAGTTGGTAACTCATCACGCGTAACATAGACTTGAATACGCCCGGTAGGGTCTTGTAACGTTGCAAAACTGGCCTTACCCATAATTCGACGTAACATCATGCGTCCAGCTATCTTTACACGGACTGGCTCTGCTTCTGCAAGCTCTTCTTTGCTCATAGCGTTATAAAGAAGGTGTAACTCTGCAGCATTATCCTCACGGCGAAACGTATTTGGGTATGAATGCCCGCCTTCTTTTAATGCATGAAGTTTTGCGCGGCGTTCGGCAATGATTTTATTCTCATCAACTTCAGGGGCTGTATTTTGTGTTTCGGACATGGGATAACTCTCTTAACTTTAATGTGTAAAACGACCAGGCCTGGTGGTTTTGAAAACGACCAGGCCTGGTAACTTAATAGATTGGAATATGAATGGTATTTTAAGGCTTTAAATGCTTAAAAACTAGTTAAACAACACTTAACTTGGTTAAAGACACTTTTAAAAGTCTTACACACCTGCTTTTAAGCTGGCGACAATAAACTGATCTAAGTCACCATCTAAAACAGCACCGGTATTGCCGGTTTCAACATTGGTTCTTAAATCTTTAATACGTCCTGAATCCAAAACGTACGAGCGAATTTGACTGCCCCAACCGATATCCGATTTAGAGTCCTCTAACTCTTGTTTATCGGCATTACGACTTAACATTTCGAGCTCATATAACTTCGCGCGCAACTGCTTCATCGCTTCGGCTTTGTTTTGATGCTGTGAACGACCATTCTGGCACTGGGTCACGGTATTGGTCGGCAGATGGGTAATACGCACCGCTGATTCGGTTTTGTTAACGTGCTGTCCACCCGCGCCACTGGCACGATAAACATCAATACGTAAATCCGCAGGATTAATATCCACTTCAAAACTGTCATCAATTTCAGGCGATATAAAGACTGATGCAAAAGAGGTATGGCGGCGATTACTTGAATCGAATGGTGACTTACGTACCAAACGATGCACACCGGTTTCGGTACGCAACCAACCAAAGGCATAATCACCTTGCACATGGATTGTGGCGCCTTTAATACCCGCGACATCGCCGGCGGTTATTTCAATTATTTCAGCCTTAAAACCGTGGCTATCCGCCCAACGCAGATACATTCTTAAAATCATATTCGCCCAGTCTTGGGCTTCTGTGCCACCAGAACCAGATTGAATTTCTAAATACGCATTATTGGGATCCATCTCACCGGAGAACATCCGCTGAAACTCAAGTTTTTCAAGTTTTGCACCTAAAGCATCCAAATCGACAATGACTTCATCGACCATCTCCTGGTCATTTTCCATCTCAGCCATTTCGAGCAACTCTTTGACCGATTCGGTACCGGACTCCATTTGATCAATAGTGGAAACAATCATCTCCAACTGAGACTTTTCTTTGCCTAAAGCTTGTGCCTTTTCAGGATCATTCCAAACAGTCGGCTCCTCTAGTTCTCGTAAAACTTCGTCTAAACGCTCTGAACGGGCTTCGTAGTCAAAGATACCCCCTAAGCACTAGCGTACGCGCCTGGTAATCATCAATACGAGTATAAACAAGATTAAGTTCCATTCTCTTCCACTTCCAAATCACACTAAAAAATATCCACGCATGATACCAGTATTCCCCCTATCCTGCTGAAATTATGAGCAAATCTATTATTTATAACGTATTTTTTTGACACTTACACTCCATGCGAATGTCACGGCATTTTTCTTAACAAATGACCAGCAATTTAAGCTTTAGTATTGTCGGCCGATACAAACTGTATAAGAATTTATCTATAAGTTGTTTGAAGACTTATTTAGAGACATTTCCCAACATTACAAATAAGCGTTAACATAAACGCACTTGATCATAAAAATCTTCGACTAGAAAAAGGATCTATCATGGCTGTTGAAATGAATAATTTAAGTTCCATCCAGGCCTATCAAAAATCGGCTGGGCTTGATCATGCAAACACGGATAACCAAGGCCGCCGCGCCTTAGGTCAACCGGAACAAGCCAATCAAGCGAACCAACCTGACCTACCCGAACAAGCCTCCTTGCAAGCCACCCAAGCGACGATTCGTACCGAACGTCAGGCGAGTTTGGTTGCACACTTGTTTGGAGATGGCAAATCGGCCTCTGCAGATTCATTAAAACTGACCTATCAAGCCGCTATCGAAAAAATAAATGAAGTACTGAGTGCTCAGTTTGGTATCAGTGAAGGTGAAGGCGACACCGCCCCCATCAGCAAAGAAGCCTTAAAGACACAAGGCGGTATGGAATATTGGACGCCTGAAAATACCGCGAAACGTATTGTCGATGGTAGCACGGCTTTCTTAACAGGTTTTCAAGCCGCGAATCCTGAACTTAAAGGCGAGGCTTTAATGGATCGTTTTATGGACGTGATTGGTGGCGGAATTGCCCAAGGCTTCGATGAAGCAAAAGGTCTATTGGGTGATTTGGATGTACTGAAAGGTGATATCGCCACGAATATTGAATCAACTTTTAAATTAGTGCAAGAGGGATTACAAAACTTTCGTAATCAATATTTAGGCACAACAGAAACAGCCGTTCCTGTAACTGACACGGCCAAAACTAAAACTGACACAACAAATCTTGGTAATGTATAAACTCTATTGGATGGCTTGAATTCTAGAGTAAGTATATGACAGATAATAAAAAAGGGCCGAAAGGCCCTTTTTTATGCGTTGAAGAATAAGTCTTTATCGCCAACGCGAATTGAGAGATGAATTATTCGATCTCTTCCAGTCCAACTTTTGTTAGACCCGTTTCATTTGCATAGTTCGTTAACTCAGCCGTTGAAGTCGCGCCCATTTTGGTCATTAAGTTCTCACGGTGTTTAGACACCGTACGATCGCTGATCTCTAACATTTCAGCAATCTCTTTAGTTTTATAGCCTTCCGCAACTAACTTTACGACTTGTTTCTCACGAACCGACAAGCGCTTATTAAGTAAACCAGAAGCTTCTTCCAATATAGGTTGGATTTCAGAATGAATAAATAACTCACCCTTCATCACTTGGCGAACACCTTGAATCAACTCTTTTGGCGAAATTGATTTCATGGCAATACCACTTACACCTAATTCAAGAACCTCATTCCAAACATTGGTCGTTTCAGCTGCCGTTAACACAATCACTTTCGTCTCAGCATATCGTTTTTTAATGTGAGCAATTGCGTTTAAACCACTTAACTTTGGCATCGATAAATCCAAAAGCACAACCTGAGGAGATTTCGTTCTAACCAATTCCAAGCACTCTAAACCATCTTCAGCTTCACCAACGATCACAAAGTCTGCTTCTGCTTGTAAAATGGATTTGAATCCTGCTCTTACTAAAGCATGATCTTCCGCTAGTAGAATACTAATTTTTTCAGACATATAAATCACCCAATTTAACGAATCTTAAGTAACAACACTTATCAAAGTGTACGCTTTGTTTATTTAAAGCCATTATGACGAATCGCTAATGACTTCTCAAGGTATTTCAGGGAAATTTCTAGTTTTTCTAATACTAGGTCTACTTTTTGTTGTTTAATATGTGGCTGATCCTCATATTGAATGGTGCCTTCAACCGTTTTAAATAAACTCACCATCTTATCTAACTGAAACAACATACAATTACCTTTAAAATAGTGTGCTTTAGCGGCTAATGCAAACTCGTCATGGGCTTTATTCAACACATCCATTTCAGCTAAGCCATCTCTCATTTCGATTAGAAACGAATCGATTAGGGCATGAAACTGTACGGGAATTTTATCAACCCCATCCCATTCATTTTCTGCTTCAACTTGATTCGTTTCCGCGTGTGTTATTTGCTCTAATGGCTGTGCTGGTGTTTCTGACGTGCTTGAAAGCTGAGTTTCTTGTAACAAACCAATAATCTGTGCTTTAGTCACGGGTTTTACAAACCATCCATTAAAACCGACCGAAGCCAAAGACTCTCCTTGTGGAATTAAATTCGACTCTTCGCCACCGGCCGTAATGGCAAAAACCCCTTTTAACTTTTTTGCATGAGAAGGATTTTGTTTAATACTCTGTTGAATTTTTTGACTGACTTCAATACCATCTAAAAAGGGCATTTGAATATCCAGAAAGACAAAATCAAAGTTTTCTTTTTGGAAAATATCCCAGGCTTGTTTGCCATCCATTGCCTCAGAAACACTGCAATTTTGTTCTTCTAAATAACCCGCTAGAATCATTCTATTTATCTTTGAATCATCTGCCACTAAAATCTTGTAATGTTTTCTAGAGTGGTTGCTCGTATGTGCTTTATTCCTATTTTGAGAGAGGTCATTGCCTGCTTTAACCTCATATGCCGTTTGCTGTGATTCATGGGATTTTAATATTGATGCTTTTTTGCTCTCGGGCTCTTTCGCGTTTTTCACAACAACAACAGGGAGATTAGAATACGCCTTCTCACCCTCAACTTTTGGGGCCCGTGGCAGCGCGAGGTCTACATAAAAGGAGGTACTTATGCCCACATTCGATTTTACAGAGATCTCCCCTCCCATCAATAAAACCAATTTTTTAACGACAAATAAACCCAAACCAGAACCGATATTAAGGCTACTGCCTCGACTTTCTAACTGCTCGAAAGGTTCAAAAATATGCGCTTGCTGTTCCGCCGAGATGCCCTCTCCTGAATCTGTTATTTTAAACCGAAAGTGGTTATCAGCTTTTTCAGTGACTTCAATTGAGACACCACCAAACTGAGTAAATTTGAGACTATTTACAATCAAATTAATTAAAATCTGCGACAGCCGAACACTATCGCCAACCACTAAATCACGTTGTCCTAAATAGATCATTGAAACGATTAAATTTTTATCAGAGGCGATAGACTTCGTCAATTGTTTTACATTCTCCAATACGCCTTTTAATGAAAACGTCATCGGATGCAAAGTTATCACGTCATATTCTGTTTGTGAATAGGTCAAAATATCATTCACTAAAAAGATCGATTGCTCAGCGGTCATGTGTATTGTCTTTAACGCCGTCACCACCTCACCTCTCACAGATTCTGCACCTAATTGTTTTTGCAAGCGCTCTACTAGACTGCTAATCCCCAATAGTGGTGAACGTAACTCATGGCTTAGCATCGCTAGAAAACGAGACTGTTTTTTATAAGAGTCATTAATAAATTTATTCTGTTCCAGTAGAAGTGTTTCCCTCTCATATACTTGATTGAGAGAGAGCCTTCCCTGAGCATCCACCATTTCTCGTTCCAACTCAATCATTTCGGTTATTTCGATACAGACTGCCCAAATATAACGAACCCCTTCACTTTCAAAGGTACTTAAACAATGTTGAAAGGACAACTTGCCCATCAAAGTGTCAAATGAAGCAGAGAAACGTATGCTTACAGCGGGATTTTCCAGTATCTGTTGGATTTTGATGGACATCAATGGCGTCGTGTATTGCCCCGTCAAGTCGTTTAGTTTTCGGATGGGCCCTTCAAACAAGAGTTGTAGCGAGTCAGACAACTCAATAATTTGATTATCATCGTCAATCGCATAGCGCCACCATAAAGCCTTATCCAACATTTCATTGGCAAAAGCACTCTTATCAAAACTCATTCAAAAGCCTTATCATGTTGTTACTGTATTTTTGAATTAAACAGGCGTAAAATGAGTCCCATTCAATGTTATTTATAGGTTATTAAACCACGAATAACCTTCAATCACTTATATTAAAAGACCCTTCTAATGCCTATGTCAGTAAATAACAAACCACCCCAGACCCGAATTGAAAAAGATAGCATGGGGAGCTTAGAAGTTCCAATCGATGCCCTTTATGGCGCTCAAACTCAGCGTGCGATTAATAACTTCCCTATCAGTGGCATACCTATGCCACAAGCGTTCATTAAAGCGCTTTGTTACGTTAAGTTTGCCTGTTCAAGCAGTAACAATGAACTGGGTTTATTAAGCAATGAGAAGGCGGCTGCCATCCAAACAGCGGCAAAAGAAGTCATTCAGGGTCATTATCTAGAACAGTTTCCCATTGATGTCTTTCAAACCGGCTCTGGCACCAGTACCAATATGAATGCCAATGAAGTGCTCGCCTCTCTAGCCAAACAATTGACTGGAGTGGAGATTCACCCGAACGATGATATCAACATGAGCCAAAGTTCAAACGATGTCATTCCAACCGCCATTCATGTTGCCGCAGCGATCGCTCTAGAAGAAGCCTTACTGCCTGCCTTGCAACACTTAGCTGTCACCATTGAAGACCGCGAAAATGAGTTAAGCCACATCATTAAGACAGGCCGGACCCACTTGATGGATGCCATGCCGATCAAAATGAGCCAAGAACTTTCAAGTTGGCGCGTTCAAATTACGGATAATATTAGCCGTTTAAGCGAGACACGAAAACGCATTCAAAGATTACCACAAGGTGGAACCGCGGTTGGTACTGGAATTAACGCCGATCCAGAATTTGGACGACTCGTATCCGCTAACTTAGCGACCATAACGGCCATCAAATTTGAACCGATGGAAAATCTGTTTGTTGGCTTAAGCTCTCAAGATACTGCATTAGAGTTAAGCGGTCAATTAAATGTCTTAGCGGCAAGTTTGATGAAAATATCCAATGATTTACGCTGGATGAACTCAGGACCGCTAGCAGGTTTGGGTGAAATTCAACTGCCTGCCTTACAACCAGGCAGTTCGATCATGCCTGGAAAAGTAAACCCTGTCATTCCAGAGGCCGTCGCAATGGTTGCCGCACAAATTATGGGAAATCATACCGCGATTACAGTGGGTGCTCAGTCAGGCACGTTTCAGTTGAATGTTATGCTACCCATGATTGCGCTGAACTTACTACAAAGCATTGAGATTGCCGCAAATGCCTCTGTACAACTGGCCGATTTAGCCATTAAAGGTTTCACCGTTAATCAGACAAACCTTCAAAAAACCTTAGATGTAAATCCTATTCTCGTGACCGCCTTAAATACTGTTGTCGGTTATGAGAAAGGTGCGGCTATTGCCAAAGAGGCTTATCGTTCTGGAAAGCCTGTATTAGATGTTGCTTTGGAGATGACCGATTTGGATGAAGCCACTTTAAAACAATACTTAGATCCTGCCTTATTGACAGAAGGCGGTAATCCTAAGATTTAAACATCCCAATTTTATAGCATTATTTTTTAAAAACCAAAAGGAATCAATATGGCTGTTATCAACTTAAAAACGGATCAATTTGAAGAAACCATCAAAAATAATGAAATCGTTATTTTAGATTTTTGGGCGGAATGGTGTGGGCCCTGTAAGCAATTCGGCCCTGTCTTTGAAGACATTTCTGAAAAGCATCCTGACATTGCTTTCTGCAAAGTAAATGTCGAAGAAGAACAAGAGTTAGCAGGTATGTTCCAAGTCCGTTCTATTCCGACGATCACTTTTATGCGTCAAGGCATTGTCGTTTTCTCAAACCCAGGCGCAATACCAGGTAATGCCTTAGAAGACGGCATTAAGCAATTACTTGAACTCGATATGGAGCAAGTTCATAAAGATTTAGCGGTGGCTCAAGCTAAACAAGAATCTGAAGCTTAATTCACTCAGCGAATGCTCTACTGATCCTACAAAGCAACCACCACGTTTTGTAGGAACTCCCCTCCCAAGCCCTCTTGACCAAACCCCTCTCATGTACGGCAGAGAAAACCAGCCCACAAAGCCCTTAGTTGCGGATAATAAAGCCAAAATAAGCTAACATAGCCATAATTTTTAAACGTCGTTCCAAAACCCCCGTCATATACAAAAGGAAAACAGTATGCTCGTAACCCATTCAGGTCGATTTCACGCCGACGAAGTCTTTGCAATATCGATGATATTAATGATTGAAGACCGAGAAGTCACTCGCACAAGGGAGGACGAAATTATTCAAAAAGCCGACATAGTGTTGGATGTAGGGGCTGAATATAATCCAGAAACATTGCGCTTCGACCACCATCAAAATAGTTTTACCAGAGCCAGAGAGGATGGTACGCCGTATGCAACGGCAGGATTGGTTTGGGAACATTTTGGCGCACGCATTTTGGCCAAAAAAGGCCTGGAAGGCGATTATGAAAAACAGTTTGCATTGCAATGGGTCGATCAGAAACTCATCCGTGACATAGACGCGGTTGATAACGGTCTGTTCACCGAAGACCCTCGCCCATCGGTCTCAATGTTAGTCGGCATGATGAATGCATCCTCCTCTGATGAGGCTGAGCAACAAGAGGCGGCCTTTAATGAAGCGGTCAGTTTTACAACCGGTATCCTAAATAATTTTATTAAAGCCGCAATAAAAGAAGCCGAAGTGGTGGTTGAACTGGAGGCCTGTGCTAAACAGGTTGAGGCTGGGATTCTCACACTCGAAAAAAACCTACCTTTCAAAGATTTTATCCGTTCACATCCAGAAATCACCCGTGTTGTCTATCCAAGAAGTGCGGAGCAATTTGGTGTTTTCTGTAATGGTAAAGAGAATCATCTGCCTGAAAGGTTTCGCGGGTTAAGAGATATTGAGCTCAATGAAGCCACGGGATTAACGGACACTATTTTTTGTCATAAGTCCGGCTTCATGTCGGTTTGCTTAAGCTTGGAAAGCGCTTTGTTTATGGCGAAAAGCCATTAAATTCACATTTCCAGGCTTACAAAACAAGTTTTCAACGCGTTAATTAATCTAAATTAAAACCGACCAGGCCTGGTCGGTTTTAGAACTTTCCTTTAAACTTAACCTATTAGAGTCATTGTTAAATTTAGCAAATAATCCGTGACTGATAAACCGTTGATGACTTATAGATGATAGAAGACGCTTTAAATAAATTACCAGAAATACTCACCAGAGATTTGGAACGTAACCTCTGCGTCTGCAATGATGTGCTTAGAATTGATGTCATTCAAGCCATTGATGAAGGAGCGGATACGCTCGAAAAAGTACGTCAAAAAACCTATGCCACTGATGGCAATGGCTGTTGCAAACGTCAAGTACAACGTCTTTTAGAGTGTTTATCTGAGGATACAGAGAGCACTCCCATTGCGTCCGAAAATATAACTCACGATCCTTTCCCTAAATGATGAACACCTATTCCTTTGGTGCGCTTCCAGCACCATTTTGAACCAATCAAGCTAGTTTACAATCCAATAAATACCAACTCCTGCCACAACCTATTGAAAAAACTCTCTATTTAGTATTGGTACACCAATTGCTTATTACTATTTAATAAAATCGTAATACTTTATTAAACCGCTAAGTTTAAAGCCTTAATAAAACTACTTGAGAGAAATGAATGGCTATTTTTTCGAAATCCTGGACTACCCCTCGCGTTCCACTAGATAGACGCTCTAGAAATTGGTTAACGATTGCCAGTTTCGCCATTCCACTACTGCTTTGGTCTTTAGTGAGTTATTCGCCTTATATCTGGCATCCACAGATGGAAATCACCGAACCAGGCGATGTCAGTTATTTTAAGGTAGGTACATTGATTGATAGAGATATTTATGACCGTGAGGTTGAAAAAATACGCACTCTTCAAAAAAGTTCCACAGAGACTCTACCTCAAAACCTAAAGTTGCCAGTAGGATTTCCAAGTAATCCTGTTTATTTACCTGCACCCGATGAAGTCGCTACCGCGCTCTATACCGCTTTTACCACCCCACCAAAACGCACAAATGAGCCTTGGTTTCATGAGAGTCTAGGGCATTCCATACAAATTATAGCTTGGGGATTTTTCTGGGCGATGTTGTTTGGCTTACCCTTAGGTATTATGGCTGGCACCTATGATTCGGCTTCGCGTTTAATTGAACCCTTTACAGACTTCTTCCGTTATTTACCAGCACCCGCTTTTGGCGCTTTAGCGGTCGCAATTTTAGGGATCTATGATGCGCCGAAAATCGCCATTATCTTCATTGGTACTTTTTTTCAAATGGTTCTCATTACCGCCAATACAACTCGTACGTTAAATATGGCCTTTATAGAGGCTTCTCTGACATTAGGCTGTAAAGGTCTTTCTTTGATTCGTAGAGTAATTCTACCAGGCATTATGCCTGACCTGCTTCGCGATATGCGCATTCTGCTCGGTTGGGCGTGGACCTATTTAATTGTCGCTGAACTGGTTGGAACAAGCTCAGGAATCACTTGGTTTATTACTCAACAAGCACGCTATAAAAACTTTGATAATGTTTTTGCAGCCATTTTAATTATTGGCTTGATTGGAGTGACCACCGATATGATTTTAGCTAAATTGGGTAAACGTCTGTTTCCTTGGAAAGATGGCCAATAAGGAGTGACAAATATGACGAATAAAACACAAGTAGAGCAACAATCCCACCCTTTAAATTCTTGGCAAACAGCAGAGATTCAAGATCGAAATGAACGCATTTTAAAGCGTCCTAAGACTTTAGAAGTGAAGGGGCTGGATAAATCATTTGAACATAAAGGTAAAACTAACAAGGTTTTAAATAAGATTGATTTTACCGCTTATAAACGTGAATTTATCTGTGTCGTTGGTCCTTCTGGTTGTGGCAAATCGACTTTAGCGAGACTGATTGCAGGACTGGAAACGCAAGAAGCTGGCCACATATTGGTAGATGGTAAACATGTTACGGAACCCGGTCCAGATCGAGGCATGGTGTTTCAGAGCTACTCTCTGTTTCCTTGGATGTCAGTCAAACACAATGTTATGTTTGGCTTAACCCAGTCAGGCATGTCCAGAAATTCCGCTGAATCCGAAGCCTTTCAATGGATCGATTTAGTCGGTTTAACACCATTTTTAGATGCTTATCCGCATCAACTTTCGGGCGGAATGAAACAGCGTGTTGCAATTATTCGTGCCTTAGCCAATCAGCCTAAAATCTTGTTAATGGATGAACCCTTCGCGGCTTTAGACCCTCAAAATAGACTTAAAATGCAGCAGTATCTTCTTGAGATTTGGCAGAACATTGATATTACTGTTTTCTTTATTACCCACGATTTAGATGAAGCTATTTATCTCGCAGACCGCATCTTAGTGTTAGATGCTAACCCAGGACAGGTGAGAGAGGTACTCAATGTACCTCTACCGAGGCCGCGCGCAGAAGATACCTTATTAAGTCCCGCCTTTATGGCAACCAAAGATTATTTAGAAACTCTGGTACACCCTCCACAACCAGAACTCGATTTCGAAGAAAAGCTTAGCATGGTACGCCTCGTATCGGTTAATGCCCAAGTACCGGATATATTTTAATGACTCAAAATGCCAAAACCAATCATACCTTAGTGCGAACCAGCGCCTCACTGCCAGCTAAAGTCTTAGAAGATTTAGACCAACTGGTCATTAAACGGGGCTTTAATAACCGCTCTGCGCTACTTGCTGAAATGATTCAAAAAGAAGTCTCTTCTTATCGCCAAGAGTTCACCAATGAAATCATGGCGGGCACACTGACCATGGTATATGACCACTCTGTACCTGGACTACAACTCAAATTGAATCATTTAAAACACCTGCATGTTGCTGAAATCATCTCATCCACGCAAAGTCAGTTGATGGAACAACAGACGCTTGAGGTCATACTGATGCAAGGTGGAGCTCAAGATTTAAATAGAATCAGTCAAGATATGCTCTCTCATCGCGGGGTCAAAACAGGCAATCTCTATCTCACCCACTCAGCGCTTCCTGCTATTTATACCCCAGTATCCAGTTCAAAAAAGGAGAAGTCATTATGACTGAACACCATTCAAAGCGCTCTTTAGAAATTATTCCGCCAACTGACTTCATCTGGTCTGAAAGACTTCCTGGCGGTGCGCATTGGTCCGGCGTGATTCGTCGTGGCACGGTATTGCGCCTAACCGATTTAGAAGGCGGTTGTAATGTAGCGATGTTGTTGAACAATCTGGAAGTGAAAAACGAGCGTTACAACATGCCAGATACTCTTAAAGCGCAAAAAACTGCATTTTTAACCAAACCCAATATGTGTTTTACAGATATGGGAAGGGTTGTCTGTTCCATAATTGAAGATAGCTGTGGCTGGCATGACACACTTGGCGGTTTATCCAATGCTTCAATGCTACAAAAAAAATACGGTGAGAAAACCTATCAAGAAGCCCAAGATGACTACTATAAAAACGGCTATGACAGCTTAATCAATGAACTCGGAAAATGGGGTTTAAATGCCAGTGACATGATGCCAAACATCAATTGGTTCAGTAAAGTACGAGTGGAAAATGACGGCAGCATGACGTTTATAGCAGGCAATTCCAAAGCGGGGAATTATGTTGATTTGCGCTTTGAAATGGACGCGATTGTTTGTCTATCGACCGCACAACATCCGCTTGATCCTAACCCTGAATATGCACCTAAACCCATTGAGATGAGAGTTGTCAAAGCACAGCCTGTAAAAACCGATGATGCCAGTCGATTGTACCGTGCCGAAAACGAACGCGCTTATTACAACACCAAAATTTTCTACGGAGAGAATCCTGATGCCTAACCCTATAAAAAAGCCAAGATTTGATGAAAGCCGGATTGCCTATCGTGAAGTGGTTGAGGCAGGCACACCTTGGATGCATGAAGTTAAAGCTGGGCAATACTTTCGTATTGTCGATTTAGAAGGCAACCAAGCCGTTGATACCCTTTTTTATAATGCTCATAACCACTCTGAACGTTATTCAGCGACCGATACCATTCGCGAGCAGGGCAATATCTACCTGACGACAGGTTCCGTATTGCGTTCAAATTTAGTGAAGCCAATGCTCACTATTGTGGATGACACTTGTGGTCGCCATGACACCATTGGTGGGGCTTGTTCGGCAGAGAGTAACACGGTGCGTTATGCCATTGAAAAACGTCACATGCACTCCTGCAGGGACTCTTTTTTAACCGCTTTAGGAGAGTGTGATTGTTATTCTCAAAAAGCGATGACCAAAAGCGATCTTTCCAGCAATATCAATTTTTTTATGAATGTACCTGTCTCACCTGAAGGTCATCTTGATTTTGATGATGGTATCTCAGCTCCGGGTCGTTATGTCGAGATGTTAGCGCACATGGATACTTTAGTCCTAGTCTCTAACTGCCCACAACTCAACAATCCGTGCAATGGTTACAACCCAACCCCAGTAGAGATGGTAATTTGGGAATAACCTTCCTCATCACACAAAAAACTAAAGCAAGACTCTAAAAATAGTCGCAATAACAGCCATAGACTCACCCCCCGTCATCTTTTGATTGACCAGGCCTGGTGAATACTTCTTCAGAACGAGCTGAACAAGGAAATAGATTATGTTTAAAAAAGTACTTATTGCCAACCGCGGTGCAATTGCCACCCGTATTATTCGCACTTTAAAAGAGATGAACATCACCTCTGTTGTTTTGGCGTCAGATGCCGATCGTGCATCATTGCATGTACAACAGGCGGATGAAGTCATTTTCTTAGAGGGTAATGTTGCAACTGAAACCTATTTAAATGTGCCGCTTATTCTTGAAAAAGCGCGCGAACTGGGTGTTGAAGCGGTTCATCCTGGCTATGGTTTTCTTAGTGAAAATGACGGTTTTGCAGAAAGTTGTGAAGCGTTAGGCATACGTTTTATAGGGCCCGCGCCACACCATATTCGTGATTTTGGTTTAAAGCATACCGCTCGCGATTTAGCCATTGAAGCTAAAGTCCCCCTACTTCCAGGTTCTGGTTTGCTCGATTCCATAGAACATGCTCTGTCTGAAGCTTTGCGTATCGGTTATCCAGTGATGCTAAAAAGTACCGCGGGCGGCGGTGGTATTGGCATGCAAAAATGTGATACCGCTCAAGATTTAGAAGATGCCTTTGAGCAAGTCAAACGCCTGAGCCAGAACTCATTTGGTCAAGCGGGTATTTTTGTGGAAAAATTTGTGGTCAATGCACGTCATATCGAAATTCAGATTTTCGGTGATGGTTTAGGCGATGTGGTCTCTTTTGGAGAACGTGATTGCTCTTTACAGCGTCGTAACCAAAAAGTCGTGGAAGAAACGCCTGCTATCGGAATCGATCGCCAACAAGTTGCTGAGATGGAAGCGCATGCAGTACGTTTGGGTAAATTGGTCAAATACCGATCTGCGGGTACGGTTGAGTATGTTTATGACACCGATGTAAATCAATATTACTTTTTAGAAGTGAATACACGTCTCCAAGTTGAACACGGCATTACCGAAGCGGTACGCGGTGTAGACCTGGTTGAGTGGATGGTAAAAGTGGCTTATGAAGCCAAACTACCTGGCCTGGTCAAACCTGCACAAGGTCATGCGATTGAAGTTCGTGTCTATGCCGAAGACCCGTTTAAAAACTTTCTACCAAGCTCTGGTAAATTAACGGGTTGGCAGATGCCAAAGAACTGTCGTGTCGATACCTGGTGCTCTCGCGGCCAAGAGGTCAGCTCTTTTTATGACCCTATGTTGGCCAAAATCATTGTCACCGGCAAAGATCGAACCGAAGCGGTTAACAACCTGCAACAAGCCATGCACGAAACCCGTATTGATGGTTTCGAAACCAATATTTCTTATTTAGGTGCGCTCAGTGAATCGGCTGAGTTTATTGACGGTCATAACCTTTACACCCAATTTCTCAACCGCTTTACATATGCTCCTTTTTCAGTTGAAGTCACCAATGCGGGTACTCATTCCATGCTGGTGAGTTATCCTGGTCGTGTCGGTTTTTGGGATATTGGTGTACCACCTTCTGGGCCAATGGATGCGCTTTCACACCGTTTGGCCAACCGTTGCTTAAACAACCCGCTAGAAGCCGCAACCATTGAAATGACGGTTTCGGGCGTCAGCCTGAATTTTGACCGTGATACCGTTATTTGTATCACCGGTGCGGATATTCAACCGACGTTGGATAAGCAACCCATTCCTTTAAATCAGGCGGTCACTGTTAAAGCCGGCCAACAGCTTAAATCCAAAGTCATTAAAGACCTTGGACAACGCGCTTATTTAGCGGTGTTAGGTGGTTTTGATGTGCCAGATTATATGGGCAGTAAAACCACCTTTTCACTGGGTAAATTTGGGGGACATGGAGGGCGTCTATTACGCACTGGCGATGTATTGCATCTTGATAAAAACTTGTCTGACGCTATTTTTACACAGAATCTACCTCAGAATCTTCTACCAAAAATCAGTAATCACGTTGAAATAGCCGTCATTTATGGCCCACAAGGCGCACCTGATTTTTTCACCGCTGAAGGCATTGAAAGCTTTTTTTCAACCGACTGGGAAGTGCACTATAACTCAAGTCGTACCGGCATCCGTTTAATTGGTCCGAAACCTTTATGGGCACGTGATTCTGGGGGCGAAGCAGGCTTGCATCCTTCCAATATTCACGACAATCCCTATGCGATTGGTGCCATCGATTTCACGGGGGATATGCCGGTTATCTTAGCGCAAGATGGGCCAAGCCTAGGCGGATTCGTCTGCCCTGCGACCATTATCGAAGCCGAACAATGGAAGATGGGACAATTGCGTCCTGGCGATAAAATTCGTTTTAAAGCCGTCTCTACTGAAACCGCTGAAGCGGCTTTAAAGGCTTACGAGAATTCACTTGAAACATTAGATGCAAGCCTTTTAAAACCCTTGGTGTTTTTAGATTCGCCAACCGAACAATCTTGTTTAGCCCATGAAATTTCGTCAAAAGACCATGAGTTCGGTGTGAAATATCGTCGTTCAGGTGACAGTCACGTCCTTATTGAATATGGCGCGATGGAACTTGATTTAGCATTACGCTTCCGTATTCAAGTCTTGATTGAACGCTTGAAATTACTTAAAAGTGATAATGACCAGGCCTGGTCATTCCTCAGAGATTTAACGCCGGGGATTCGCTCTCTACAAGTACACTATAATCCTCGACAGATTTCACAAGCCGACATCATTAAAAAGCTGGTTGCATTAGAAACAGAGATTTCTTCTGCCAAAGATTTAACGGTTAAGAGTCGCATTGTACGCTTACCATTGTCGTGGGATGATTCCAGCACCAAGTTGGCGATTGAAAAATACATGCAATCGGTGCGTCCTGATGCGCCCTGGTGCCCAAGTAATATTGACTTTATCCGCCGTATCAACGGTTTGGACTCAATTGAAGAGGTCAAGAAAATTGTCTTCGATGCCAGCTATTTGGTATTGGGGCTGGGCGATGTTTACCTAGGTGCGCCAGTGTCCACACCACTCGATCCTCGTCACCGTTTAGTCACCACAAAATACAACCCGGCACGTACTTGGACTCCTGAAAATGCCGTAGGCATTGGCGGCGCGTATATGTGTGTTTACGGTATGGAAGGCCCTGGTGGTTATCAATTTGTAGGGCGCACCATTCAAATGTGGAACCCTTATCACACCACGCCATTCTTCCCAGAAGGCAAACCTTGGTTGCTAGAATTCTTTGACCAAATACAATATTACCCAGTCAGTGAAGCCGAACTCGCCCAAGCCAGACTAGATTTCCCGCTGGGACGTTACGATATTTCTATTGAAGAAACCACTTTGTCTTTAAGCAAGTACCAGGCTTTTTTATCTGAAGAATCTGACAGTATTCAAGCCTTCAAAACCACACAACAAGCCGCATTTGAAGCCGAACGTTTGGATTGGGAAGCCACAGGACAAGCTAATTTTGAAACCACGTCTGCGCAAGACGAAGTGCAAAATGAGCCAATGGCCGAAATTCCAGAAGGGTTTGTCGCCATCCTTTCCCCAATTACCGGGAGTGTCTGGCAAATCACTGTCAAACCAGGTGATCTAATAAAGGAAGGTGACATCATTGCCATTTTAGAAACCATGAAAATTGAGATTCCTGTGGAAGCCGAATTTGACGGCATCATTACTGAAATTTTGGTGAATAAAAAAGACCTCATTCAAAATGGTCAAGCCCTGCTGGTGATGGAGGTAAGTGAATAATGGACTTACGACTTCCACAACTTAAAGCAGCCTATGCCTCGGGAGAATTGACGCCTAGAAAAGTCATTTCGCACATAAAACAAGCCGCTGAAAACTATGATGATCACAATATTTTCATCCATGTTTTAAGTGATACTGAATTAGAACCTTACTTGGCAGCACTTGAGAAAACTGAGCGCAATAATTTGCCTCTATGGGGTATTCCGTATGTCATTAAAGACAATATCGACCTAATCGGCATTCCAACCACCGCTGGCTGTCCTGAATATGCCTATACTCCGACAGAATCGGCCACAGTGGTTCGCTTGCTAATTGAAGCCGGTGCGATCCCGATTGGAAAAGCCAATATGGATCAGTTTGCAACAGGCTTGGTCGGCACTCGCTCTCCTTATGGTGTCTGTCATAACTCATTCGATTTTGACATGATTTCAGGCGGCTCTAGTTCAGGCTCGGCAGTGTCTTTAGCGCTAAACCTATGCAGCTTTTCTTTAGGCACCGATACAGCAGGTTCCGGACGAGTACCGGCCGCCTTTAATAATTTAATTGGCCTTAAACCTTCTAAAGGCTTATTGAGCACTTCAGGTGTCGTACCAGCGGTTCGCTCTCAAGATGTCATCAGCATTTTCGCGCTCAATGCCCAGGATGCTTACCAGGTGTTTGATGTGGCCGCTCAAGTGGACGCGAGAGATGAATACAGTCGCGATGAAAACGCCTTAATGCCACCCGCTTGGGGTGCAAAACCTATTTTAGGCATACCTGATGAGACCAGCCTTTTTTTTAATGACGATAAAAAGGCTGAAATAAGCTTTTTCGCCACAATCCATCAACTTAAACAGATGGGCTATGAGATCAAAGAGATCCCTTTTAAACGGTGGTTAGACACAGCTAAGCTGCTTTATGGCGGTGCCTGGGTTGCCGAACGCTATGTCGCAATCGAAGACTTTTTGAATAGACATGAAGACAAAATAGATCCCACAGTGCGCACGATTATTGCTGGGGCACGAAGCCTCAGTGCCGCAGATGCTTATAAAGGTTCATATGCCCTGCAGAAGGCCCAAAGTGAAACCCAAGACCTCTGGCAGAGTGTCGATTGCATGATAACACCGACCACTCCGAGTATTTTCAGCCAAGCCCAACTTGAAAAAGACCCGATTGGATTTAATTCTATTTTAGGCACCTACACCAATTTCATGAACCTTCTTGACTACGCCGCTCTCGCCCTGCCAACCGGTTTTAGAAAAGATGACTTACCCACAGGCATCACGCTATTTGCACCCGCAGGCAGTGACCGCCAATTGTTACAACTTGCCGATCAATTGCAGGGCGAATTTAATAGCTGTGCTGGCGCTAAAAATACGCCTGTCCCGACTCATCAACCAGCCCTGTTTGAAAATAAACATTCTATTTCTTTAGCGGTGGTGGGGGCACATTTGATCGGTTTCCCATTGAACAAACAATTGGTTGAACGCGGTGCAAAACTGCTCAAAACCACAAAGACAGCGGCTAAATACAACTTTTATGAACTGCTAGGCGGGCCAATTCTGAAACCAGGCCTGGTTAAAACCACTGAAGGCGGTCAGCCGATTGAAGTTGAAGTCTGGACGATGCCTAAACAACATTTAGGGTCGTTCCTGGCGTTGATCCCCTCACCTTTAGGGTTAGGTAAGGTAGAGTTGATTGATGGTTCACAAGTCGTCGGTTTTATCTGCGAACCTTGGGGACTGAAAGGCGCAACAGATATTTCTCATACAGGTGGTTGGCGTAACTGGATGGCCGAGCGACCTGCTACTGAGTAATCGACTGTTGAATCGCTTTCATCGACTCAGAAACCCGAGAAAAAAAATCAGCATTCAAAGCCCTTAACCATTCTGGTTAAGGGCTTTTTTATTGCCCAATCCTATCAATAGTCATCTTAAATCATGCCCAAACTTCTGGCCTGTTTAACTGGCCAGGCCTAATCATAATTATTCTTAGGCTTAAATCAGACACAAAAAAGCGACCACGAGGGCCGCTTTAAGCGTATTCAATAGTAATTATCTATTAAAACAGGTTACTGTAACGTTTGATTTCCCAAGCAGAAACTGTTTGATGATAATCATTCCACTCTGCTCTTTTATATTTAATAAACTCATCACTGAGTCCTTTCCCGAGTACTTTCTCAACAAACGGATCATCTGCGAACGCTTGCACGGCATCATTAAGATTTTGTGGTAAAAACTCAATACCACGTGCAGTACGCTCTGCTTCTGTTAAGTCATACAGGTTATCTTCTTGTGCTTTCCCTGGATCTAGCTTTTCACGAATCCCTTCTAGCCCAGCCGCCAACACTAAGGTAGCCGCCAGATATGGATTGACGGCTCCATCGGCATTACGGTTTTCAAAACGGCCGCCGCCCAGAGGAATACGTACGGAATTGGTACGGTTGTTTGAACCAAATGAGTTGAAGACTGGCGCCCATGAAAAGGTCGCCATATCACCCTGTCTGACCAAACGTTTGTAACTGTTTACCGTTGGCGAGAAGACCGCACATAAAGCAGGACCGTGCTTTAATACACCCGCGATAAAGTGATAACCAATCTCGGTCAATCCTAAACCACGTGGATCGTCTTTAGGATCATACTCAAAAAGATTCTCTTTGCTCTCTAAATCAAACAACGACATATTAAAATGCGCGCCATTGCCTGTTTTATCGGCAAACGGTTTAGGCATCATAGTCGCTAAAAGACCCTCTTCAGCCGCATAGTGTTTGGCCATATAACGAAAGAAAATAAAACGGTCACACATGGTCAATGCATCACTGTATTTGAAATCGAACTCATACTGACCGTTGGCATCTTCGTGATCTAAAGAGTAGAGATCCCAGCCTAAATCATCAATGGTGGTTGCCATTTTATCAATCCAGGTAAAACGATTCATAAAGCTACTCACGTCATAACAAGGCTTCGTTAGATTGTCATTTTTATCTGGAATCGATAAAGAACCATCGGCCTCTTCTTTTACAACGAATAATTCACACTCAATACCTAAGTTAAATCCAAAGCCCATTTCCGCAGCTTCTGCCAATACCTTTTTCAAAGCCACACGCGTATTGATGTCATAGGGTTCACCATGCAGGGTATTGTCAGCCGCCATCCAAGCAACTTCAGGTTGCCAAGGCAGTTGGATTAAGCTGTTTAAGTCTGGCACAGAGGCAATTTCATCTTCATTAGGCTTTTGGCCGAGTCCATCAACGGCATAGCCTGTATAGAGTTCGGACCCTTTAACCATCTGAGGGAAATGATCGATTGGTACAAATTTACCTTTAGGAATACCATGTATATCAACATAAGCGCCTAGACAATACTTGACTCCTTTTGCTTTCAAATCTGCTTGTACTTCTTTTATATTAAATTGACTGTTCATAATAACGTCCTACTTTCCATTACTTGATTGGGTGTGTTTAAAATAACTTTCTGCTAATGGCGCTGTTTCTTGTAGCCCCTTGATGACTAAATTGGACAAGTCTTCAACCATCCAATCAAAGAGCATTTGACCTTTATCAACCGTGGCTAAACTAGGCTTTCCTGTCACACCATTTAGACTGGTGCGATTAACAGGGTGCGAAAATACACAGTCTTCCGTTCTATCAGGATCATCGCTGTCTAATAAACGATCCTCTCTGACAAGGTCTGGTGCAACCGCCATCATCAATGAGGTTTCTGCCTCATTAGCATGCCAATCGAAAGCATCTTCAAAATGTCGTTCTTTCACGCGATCACTTACCGTGGCTGAATTAATAATAGCGACCATAAATCCATCATGCTCTGCCCTCAACATCTCGAGGGCACAACGTAAAGGTGCAAAGTTAGAAACATGGCTATTTAAAATAAACAGACGCTTAAAGCCCGATGCATGCACCCAATCGCCAATTTCTTTAACCACATCAATTAGAGTTTTAGGCTGTAAAGCAATCGTTCCAGGCCAACGCTTGGAATGTCCGATTGAACAACCGTAAGGTAAGGTAGGTAACAAGGCAATCTGAGTGTTTTCAGAGACTTGTAAACTGAGTCGTTCAGCAATTTCTGAATCCATTCCACAGCCTAAATGTGGGCCGTGTTGCTCGGTTGCGCCTACTGGTAATAAGGCGGCATCCATGCCTGATTCAGTCAGTTGACCGATTTCTTCCCATGTCATTTGATGCCATAGGTTCATATTTTTCTCCCCGCTCATTTTGTCCGAGCAATAAAAAAGGTACACCCATCCGAATCTCCATAAAAAAGAAGTGATAGGAAGGTGAACATTATTTGTGGGGTTAATAGGAGTAAGCCATTATGAGATTCATAACAGCTGGATTAAAAAGTGATTTAAGGGGATGTAAAGCAAATAGAAGACTTACTTTACATTCCTAATTTTAAGCTTATTTTTAAAAATCTTATTTCATCAATCTGATCTTAAAACTTGACGTTATAGGCCAAGCGTTAATGAAGGATCAATATAAGAGTCAATATCAAGTGGCTTGTCATACACTTTATTGGCGACGTTAAAGTCATCAGAAAGCTTTGATGAACCATAAATGGAGTCAAAACCTGGCCCTTTTTTATAGAGCGATTTTGCTTCTTCTAACGTTAATATTTTGGTTCCTTTTATGAATGATTTATACACTTCTGGCGACAGTCCTACACGAGAAGCCATAATCGCAACAGCATCGTCTGTTGTTTTTGGATCTTTAATATAATCAACCACTTTGTACCAAACTTTTGCAACCTTCTCCCATTCTGCGCGTTTTGAAGCATAGCTACTTGGCGAAACCGCTAGCATGTCATAAATTAAACCTGGCTCATCCGCACTAGTATAAATTTTTGAAGAACCTGGGACTAACTCTAAAGCAGAACCAGAACTTGGCTGCCAAGCCACAATCGCATCAACTTGTCCCGAAGCCAAGACTTGCGGTGTTTCATTAGTTGGTACATTGACCAGTGTCACGTCTGACTCTGTCATGCCATTCTTCTCAAGTGCATTTAACAATAATAGATGGCTCACAAATCCGATTTCTACACCGACTTTCTTTCCTTTTAGGGCTTTAATAGAATCAATACCCGGTGCGCCAATCACCATATCATTACCATTACTATAGTCATTCATAATAACCATAACACTTTGTGCGCCTGTTGCTCCAGTAACCAATGCATCACCATTAGTCATGCCGACTGCATCAAGTTGACCTGCCGCGAAAGCATCCATAGAAGCCACGTAATCAAACCATTCAAACTTAACGTCAACGCCTGCTTCGGCAAACCATTTTTTTTCAACAGCAACCTCCCAAGCAACCCATCCTGGCCAGTCACTGTAACCAATTTTTAAAGGCTCAGCACTAACAGAAAAGGCCTGTCCAGAAAGAACTAAACCAACAAAAACACCTAATATTTTTCTACGAGAGATCATTATTACACCACCTTAGCTACTTAAGTTATTACGAATTAAATTATTAGTAATAAAGAAAAAGCATATAACAAACCAACTATAAATTTAGCCTATTTAACAAATAGTTATATCAAAATAACACTATTACTACCCTTAAAATCTGCTAGATAACGCACTTTAATAGAACTCCTAAGATTTAAATGGTGCAATTCTTAAGAAGAACGCCTCGCTTCAATAAATGCTGCAATCAAAATCAAACCGCCACCTAACATCTCAATTGGCAACATGGTTTCACCCAAAATCAAACTTGCCGAGACAATGGCTGTAACTAACTCCATAATTAAAATAATAGATGACCTACCCACTTCAAGATGTGTGACGGCCCATTGCGTTCCAAAATTAGCAAACATCATCCAAACTGCACCATATAAAAATAGCATCCCCCAAGCAGAAGCACTCACATTAAAGACTGGTGGTTCAGCCTGAAACAAGAGAATGGTGGCCGCCAAAATAACAGATCCCAGAAACATAAAGGTTATCTTAAGCCGAATGGAGACCGCTTGAGAGACCCTAAAGACAATATTATTCATAGCAAAAAGAAAGCCCGAAAGCAGTGCCAAACCATCTATCCAAGAGGGTGGCTCAAGAAAGGCATTCATACCTCCGACGATTAAAAAGACACCCGATATGGCTAAGCCAACTCCTAGCCACCGGCCTTTATCAATATTCTCACCTAAAAATAGTCGCCCCCCTAATACGCCCCAAATCGGCACCAGATAAAACAACACCATGACTCGAATGACTTCACCATAAATGAGCGCGGTATTAAACGCCAACTGCGCGCCCCCGCCTAACAGAGCAACTCCAAGCAGGACCTTCCAATGCGGTTTAATCTGACCCCTCTTAGCCCAGAGCCAAGGCAACATCAAACCAAACATGATTAGATAGAGAAACAGCGTTAGCTCTATGCCATCAAACCCTTGTTGATTTAAATATTTAAGCGGTAGCCAACTCAAACCCCATAGAACAGAAGCCGCAAATAAAACGACAACAGCATAAGATTGCATTATAAAACACCCTTAAAATATAAGAAAAACCAGAGAGAAGATTGGAGGTTTTACCTCCCTATTTGTACTGCTTAGAAAACTGTTTGAAGTGTTCGGATTCGGTTAACCTCATCCACTGATTAATCTCCCAAATATCTACGACGGGCGCTTGCGTAAAAGGCAATTTATGACAATACCCATCAGGTCCAAACTCAGGCGTTAAGGTCGTAAAATCATAGCCACTTTCTACCTGTGCTTGCCAAAACATCTCCCAGATTACTTGATGTGATCTTAAAGCCTCAGAATACTCAGGGGTGGCGGGATGAGGTACTTGCGGGCCTTGGTCATAACCAACTCGACCATGAATATGATGAATATTGCCTGCGATAGCTTGCATAGTCTCGATTTCGGAATCCATCAATCTTTCACAAACCACGCACCAATGACTAATGTCCACCGTCAGTTTTATATTTGGAATAGCCTCCACAACCCTCCTGGTTACCCAAGGGTTAAATAAACTACGACTGCGATGGGTTTCAAAACTTATTACAATATTGCTTTCATCTGCCAATTTCATCGCTTGCTGAAAGAACTCAATTGATTGAGTTTCTGACCAAGCATCAACCCCCGTAATCGCCGTTGCAAACAAAGGCTTCAATAATAAAGCGTTTTCTAGTTGCTCGGCTAAGTCATCTAAATGCTGTTGCAAACTCCATTGACGGTTAGGTACAAAATCCCCGCCCGTGACAACTTCTGCGATATACGAACAATGATTCTGCTCTAGCGCATCTTGCCATAACAATCGTTCATCTTGCGTTACAGGAGCTTGCCCCTCAATACCATCAAAGTGAGCTAAATGTGCTTGCTGACAAGCTTCGTGAATCGTTAGGGCATTGCCCCAGAGTGTTTTGAACGTTTGTAAATGCATAAGAATTACTCAAAATAGCCAGGAAAGACGTTATGTTTTTGGAAAAAAGCCCAATCGTGATTTGGCCAAAGCTGCACTTGTGCCTGTTTGCTGATTGTTTTTAACTTGCGAATACTCTCAACAGCCATCAAATCATTGTCTTGCCAACACAGTCCTGGCGCAATTTCATCGTTAATATTTTCCATTAAATCCGCTGCATCCCCCGCAAGCAAGATGGGTTTACCCTTAGGAAGTTCAACTAACATAGACATATGACCTGCGGTATGTCCTGGAGTTTCAATGGCACTTATCTCTGGTGCTAAATCGTACTCTCCGGTCTGTAACGTCCAGTTCAAAGGTAAGTCAAAGTCAGAGGCAAAATAGGCTTCATCAGCCGACTCCTTAGCCGCTTGCATCTCGAGCGTATGCACATGCACTTCTGCATGACAAAACTCACATAATCCACCTGCATGATCAAAATGCAGGTGGCTGCAAAATACCACATCCACATCTTCAGTTTTCAGACCCAGTGCTTGTAATCGATTAGGCAGCCGTTCTTCTTCACTCATCTCTGGTGGCCCAAATGGAAAGCCTTCATGCTCATAATACAATTCACGCTGTTTAGGCTGGCTGATTTTTTGATAATCACAGCCAACATCAAATAAGACTCGACCCTGCGAGGTTTCAATTAAATAGGCCAGAATAGGTGCTTTTATGATTTCACCCTGACCACGACCTCGGGTCGAGAGTGTTTTCTCA
Source organism: Thiomicrorhabdus arctica DSM 13458 (assembly GCF_000381085.1). Lineage (GTDB taxonomy): Bacteria > Pseudomonadota > Gammaproteobacteria > Thiomicrospirales > Thiomicrospiraceae > Thiomicrorhabdus > Thiomicrorhabdus arctica. The sequence goes on from NZ_KB905899.1 coordinate 1,069,340, forward strand.
TAGGTATGTCGACCTGTTAAGATTGGCCAAAATTTTTTAACTTGAGTCATCTAGTAAGCCTCTGCAACTTTAGTGGGCGGTTAAAAAAGAGACACCATCCACCCCAATAAAGGTCTCTCCCTCATTGTCTTTAACACGTAAATTGACTGGGTCGCCATTCAAAACCCGAGGGATACGGTAACGGTGAAAACTCTTAATTAGGTGCTTAAAGGTTAAAACCTGTTGCTCATCAGAACCATACTTTTGAGCATGTAATTTGGGCAGTCGATACCAGGGCTGTAACTGGTGACTATGATGGATATTGTGATAACAAAAATTCAATACTAAAAGGTTCAACCATGGATACTCTATAGACAGCAGATTCGAATAGGTATTATGTGCTTCGAATTCGGCATCTCTTAACCTCGCCTCGGGCCCACGTTTTTGATCAAGGGTTTCAAATACGTCATAGGTATGTTGATGCACATCCATAAAACGCATCACCGTTAAAAACAACAAATAAGCCAACGGATAGAGCCAAAGTACATCTATAGAAATTGAAGCTAACACCCAAAAGAAAGCCACTCTCAAGATCAATACAAGCACGATTCGTGGCCGACGTTTTTTACGACTGGATTTTATAAACGGTAAGATAATTACCAGTGTGTGCATCACTATTTCTAAAGCGGGAATATAGACCCACTCAAGCCCCTTTAACAACGTTAAAAAGTGTGGATGTTTTGCAAGGTGAGGACGAAAATCAAAAGAGACAATGTCTGCGCGATCAGAATGGTGGCGATTATGTTTATGTGAGATATCATCAAAATTAGAATAGCTGGACCCCGTTATCCATAAAAGAATCTCTCCCAACCACTGATTATGTTTTTTGTGCCTAAACAGACTTTGATGTGCAACCTCGTGGATTAAATAGGCGGCAATCACCATCGCATGTCCCAACCAAACAATACCTAATAGATTCAGCCAAACAGCCCCACTTAAAATCAGTCCAAAACCAGCAAAATACCCTACAATCACATAGAGGAAAGCCCATACATTGGGCCACAAGGCATCGTCATAACGAAATAGCGAGTTCTCTTTAGACATGACACATTCCTTGTATAGCTCACAAAGCGCGTTTGCGGATAACATTCAATATCGAGGAAAAACAGTACACACCATCAGGCCAGGTTGCTTTGTAGAATCCGCGCTTAAAGACCTGAAAACAGGCTATTAAAATATTACGATTTAATTAATAAGTAATACTAAAGCATTTTACATACCAAGCTAAGAACCACTGTTTTTACAGGCTTAATCTCCTCATTAATGGTCATTAATTCATAAAATCGCACTTATTTGGTGCCTAAAAAGTTTGTAATGAGTCTTTGTAAATTGTCTAATGAGAGGGTCTGAATAAATTGCAAAAGCATCAATTCAAGGCTTGCTTAAAGATAAGAATTTTAGAAAAGTGAGAGCGATTTAATGAGGTACAGATAGGTATTAAGAACAGCTATTTTTTTACATGGTCTGGTCATGTTAAAAGACAAAAACTTCATTAATAGATTAAAGCGTTCATCATCATGATTTCACTTTGACGAGATAATCGAGAATAAGATCCAATAGTTTTTGGCCTGCGGGCAATAAATCTTCCGCAAGTAATTTCATTTTCTCAGATGTTTGTACAAACTGGCTTGGTTGCAGAGAAGACCCTTCATCCTCAATCCATAGCCCAATAGTTTCTAAGGTCACTTCTGGATGAAATTGCAAACCAATAACTCGGTCACCGATTTGAAAGCCTTGGTTGTTACAAGCATCGCTCTCAGCGAACCGAATAGCATTTGGCGGGAGTTGAAAAGTTTCATTATGCCAATGAAATACCTCTAGGGCTTCTGGAAACTGGAAAACGTTTTTGACGTTTGATGTCTTCCGGACACTATGCCAACCAATTTCAGATTCAGGGTTTGCACTTACTGTGACACCTAATGCAGTCGCAATAAGCTGAGCCCCAAGACAGATTCCCAAAATGGGGATATTGGACTCAATCATCTGACGAATAAATATCTTCTCAGACGACAGCCAAGCAAATTCATTCTCGTCATTTACACTCATAATGCCGCCCAAAATGACCATTAAGTCAAATTTCTCAGTGAGATCAAATTGCGGATTGGACTCATATAATTTAATAAATGAAATTTCGGCATTACGCTTTGCACACCAATTTAAGATGCTTCCAGCATCTACATGTGCACCATGCTGCAGTATTAAAACTTTCACAACTCACCCTTTAACAAACAGTACCTTAATCATATGATAAGTGTTTTACATAAACAGATCGTCAAATAAACACATTTACACCTTGGTGGTTCATTAAAGAGTCACCTTAAACTAATCTCTTTGTTGATGTATTGATAATATTTTCTAATCGGGCTGTGATGCTCTAGCGAACCTATTTTAGACTTAGCAATCAGATGCATACTTGCCCAATATAAAGATTGGAAAAATATAGAATGGGAGTGACTCTCTCACAAACAATGACACACAAGTCGCATGAAATATATTCTGTAAAGATCAGAAGAGTTTTTTGATTATAGAGCGTTGAAAACGAGAAGAAAATGGGGCGAGCGACGGGGATTGAACCCGCGACAACCGGAATCACAATCCGGGACTCTACCAACTGAGCTACGCCCGCCATAGTAGATATTTACTTTGAAAATAGACAACAAGTAAATGGTGCGCCCATCAGGAATCGAACCTGAAACCCTCGCCTTAGAAGGGCGATGCTCTATCCAGTTGAGCTATGGGCGCTTTTTGTCAAACTTTCGTCGAACCTTTTGACTATTGGCCTGAAGATGAACTGTTTCCACCCGCAAGCTAATAAGAATATGGTCGGAGTGGAGGGATTTGAACCCCCGACCACCTGTACCCAAAACAGGTGCGCTACCAAGCTGCGCTACACTCCGATATGTTGTGGCGTATTCTATAGAGACGCCCTATCCCTGTCAACAAATAAAACGAAACAACCTATAGTTTTTTAGCGCTTTAGAGTGCCTTCAGCGCGCCTTATAAGGATGTCAGATTTAAAGTTGATAGCTGATTGCTTGCACTTTTAAAATAAACCATTGATTCTTTACTGTAATTTGGCCAATTAGTGTAATTTGGGATTTTTAAATGGTTCAACAAACCGCCTTTTTTTTGGGGATGAAAAAAAAAATAATTCGGGTATTATAGTGGCAACTATTTAACATCACTCTTACCTAGGAGACTAAAATGTCTGCAAAAATTTTAGACGGCAAGGCGATCGCAGCTGAATTGCGTGATTCGATTAAACAAGAAGTTGATACCCAAGTTGCGGCTGGCAAGCCAAGACCAGGCCTGGCGGTTATTATGGTCGGCGAAGACCCAGCTTCTCAGGTGTATGTTCGTAACAAGAAAATTGCTTGTGAAAAAGCGGGCTTTAATGATGTCTCGGTTGTGTTACCTGCTGAAACAACGCAAGAAGAAGTGTTGGCTTTGATTGATAAGTTGAATGCCGATGAGACCGTTCACGGAATTATTGTTCAGCTACCCGTTCCAAAACATATCAGCCCTGAGCCGATTATTGAACGTATCAGCCCTTGTAAAGATGTTGATGGTTTCCACCCTTACAATGTCGGTCGCTTAGCCACCGGGAATTTACAGTTAGCACCTTGTACTCCACATGGTGTGATGACGATGTTAGAGAAGACCGGCATTCCATTACGTGGCTTGAACGCCGTTATCGTGGGCGCGTCCAATATTGTCGGCGTACCAATGGCACTTGAGTTATTAAATGCGCGTGCCACCATTACCGTTTGTCACAGTGCGACGAAAGATTTGGCTCAGAAAGTTTCTGAGGCAGATTTAGTGGTGGTCGGGGTTGGTATCCCTAACATGGTCAAAGGCGAGTGGATTAAAGAAGGAGCAATCGTGATCGATGTAGGCATCAACCGCTTAGATGATGGAACTTTGTGTGGCGATGTAGACTTTGATACTGCAAAGGAACGTGCGGGTTGGATAACACCCGTACCCGGTGGCGTTGGCCCAATGACCATCGCGACTTTGCTACAGAACACCATGCAAGTCGCGTATCACTTGGAGTGTAAAGTTTAAGTTACTTTAAAGGACTCTTTAAACCGATCAGGCCTGGTCGGTTTGAAACAGACACAAAAAAGCCCGCTCTCAATCCAATTGAAAGCGGGCTTTTTTTATGCCTTCTGCTCAACTAAGGGCTAACGATACAATTTGTGATAAGTACCCTGTTGCGCAATCAATTCATCATGACTGCCGGTTTCAATAATATGCCCATCTTCAAACACCAAAATACGATCGGCTTGTTTAATGGAACTTAATCGATGCGCAACAATCAATGTGGTTCGATTGGCTAAAAATGGCGCGAGATCGACATACAGTTGACGTTCGGTTTCCATATCCAGTGCGGAGGTTGCTTCATCCATAATCACCACCTTTGGATCTTGCAGAATCATTCGCGCTATCGCCAGTCTTTGGCGCTGTCCGCCTGACAACTTAATGCCATTACGCCCTACAATACTGTCCAACCCCTCTTCCAAGCCTCGCACGGCATCATCTAACTGTGCCTGCTCCAACGCCTGCCACAGAAGAGTTTCTTCGACTTCCTGACCCATCGTCAAGTTAAACCGAATGCTTTGATGAAACAACACAGGATGTTGTAAAACAGTTGCAACATTTTGTCGAATCACCGACTGTCCAATTTCATGCATGGGCTCTCCACCATAATAAACTTGCCCCTGATGCGCCTCATAAAACCCTAATAATATTTGCACCAAGGTGGTTTTACCGCCACCGCTTGCCCCCACCAACGCTAACTTCTCGCCAGGTTGAATGGTAAAATTTAAGTTATGCAGCACATCTTCGGACTTGCCTGGATAACGAAAGCAAACCTCTTTGACTTCAAGCCCAATAGGCTTAGCCTGCGTAAATGGATTTACCTTACAGGGATGGACAGGCTCTTGATCAAGATCCAAGACTTCATTAATCCGTTGCAACGCACCACTGCCAGCACTAAAGCCATATTGAATCGCCAAAATTTCTTGAATCGGTCCCATCATGTACCATAGGTAACCAAACACAGCAATCATCTGACCGATACTCAAGTCAGAAAACACCACCATCAGCATTCCAGCCCCCCGAAAAAGATCGAAACCGACTAGAAAAATCATAAACGAGAAACGACTTGCGGCATCACTTCTCCAGGTATAGGCTTCAGACTTGGTCTTTATGGAAAAGGCATTGTTCCGAACACGGTCAAAGAAGTTTTTATCTTGATTGGCAACCCTGACCTGCTGTAGTGCATCTAGGGTTTCTGTTAAAGATTGTTGAAAGGCATCAACTGCGCTGTTTTCGTCTTTCTTAAGGGTCTTGACCTTACGCCCCATGCGCATGGTGAAATGCACCACAATCGGATTCAATAATAAAATAAACAGCGCCAACTGCCAATTTAACCACAGCAATACCAGCGTCACACCCACCAGGGAGAATAGTGCAATAATCAGCTTACTGACGGTGGTCCCTAAAAAGGCATCAATGGTATTTACATCATTGAGCATGGTCGCAGAAACACTGCCACTGCCCATGGTTTCGTACTGTGCCATTGAGACACCCTGTACTCGGGCTAATAGATCTTTACGAATTTTAAAGGTGACATTTTTAGCGATAACAGTGAATTGCTGCATCTGCCATACCCCTAACCCTAACCCTAAACCACGCAAAATAATGGTGATAATGGTAATGACAGCAATATAATAGACTGGACCATACCATTCTGGCGAACCAAAGAATTGTAGAAAATCTACAATCGGTCCAGGCTTATCCAAGAGGACTTCATCGACTAAAAGGGGTAATAAAAGCGGTAAAGGCACCATTGCGAGCATGGCAAAAAAAGCAATAATGTGCGCTTTTATCAGTTCAGGCTTGTGTTGCTTAACTAACTCATAGATACGCCGCCAGGTATAAGAGCGCTCTGATGATGCGATGAGTTTGACCTTTTGGGGTTTTTCGTCAGACATGACTCGCATGAGGAATCTCTTTTATGAATTGATTTTAAATAAGCGATTGAAGTTTTCAGTGGTTGCTTTGGCAACCGTTTCAAAAGGCAATTCTTTGAGTTTGGCGATCTCTTCCACCACATAACGGGTATAACCAGGTTGATTGGTTTTGCCCCGAAATGGCATTGGCGCCAAATAAGGTGAATCGGTTTCGACCAAGATTCGGTCTAATGGCAAGACTGTGGCAACCGATTTTATCTCTTTCGCATTCTTAAAAGTGACAATGCCAGAGAATGAGATATAGAAACCAATCTGCATGGCGCGTTCCGCTGTGGCTAAGTCCTCTACAAAACAGTGCATAATGCCACCAACTGAATCGGCGCCTTCTGACTCCAATAGTGACAAACAATCCGGCGTGGAATGACGGGTATGGATAATCAGAGGCTTACCGAGTTGCTTAGCAATGCGGATATGTTGTTTAAACCGATCGTGTTGCCAATCCATACCGCCTTCCTTTGCGGCATCGTCTTCAAAATGAAAGTAGTCTAGACCCACTTCGCCAATGGCAATGACTTTAGGATGAGAAGCGGCTTTAATCAACTCCTCATCGCTGACAATCACTTCCTTATCTTCACAGGGATGAACCCCAATGGCCGCAAAGACAGAATCGTATTTATCGGCTAATGCTAAGACTTCATCCCACTGCCCTGGATTTATCGCCACACATAAAATGCGTTCAACGCCGAGTTCAGCCGCTTTAGTGATGACTTCCTCAACACTACCGACTTTATCTTCTGGCAGAATATTAAGATGACAATGAGAATCAACAATCACGATAAGCTTCCTTTTTGTATTCTAGATTGAAACACCGACTGGAAAGGTTCGGCGATTTGTTGGACTTCGAGCCACTCTAAACAGAGGGTTTCTAAGACCAACTCTTTATTGGCATTACCCAACCAGTTTTCCTTGGCTTGTAAAGTGGCTTGCTGAAAACGCAACCAATTCTGTAACTGCAAAGTTTGTTCGGCAGAAAGTGACCAGGCCTGGTCACTTTCTTTTTCAGCTTGAGCAACAGAGACATACGTCACCGAACGCACGGCTGAAACACTCCATTGATAGAAATAATCAAATACCGTAATCGGGGTTGACCATTTAAGCCATTCGCTCACGACTTGTGAAACTGACTTGCGCCCAGACTGTAACTGTTTTAACCCGTCTTTCCACTGGGTATCCTCTTCAAACTTTGCAGCTTCTATCCACTGCAAAGCATCCAATGGTGCGCCCCAGTTTAGACGTAAAGCACGTTTAACCAATGCACCATCTACTTGGGGAGCTTTTTGGTGTAACCATTCGATGGCATCTTCCAAAGCGGGTGGCGTAAAGCTGAGTTGCTGACAACGACTTTTAATCGTCGCAGGTAAACGGCCTATTTCATGGGTCGTCAATAAAAACAGAGTATGCGCCGCAGGCTCTTCCAGCGTTTTCAATAAGGCATTGAAAGCAGATTGATTGAGGAATTCAACCCCCTCGATCCAGATGACTTTATAGCCGCCTTGATGTGAGGTTTCATTGAGTTTATTAATTAAGCCACGGACTTGATCCACCGCGATGTCTTTTTTATCTTCCAGACGTTTAAGATGATAAAAATCAGGGTGTTGCTGTCCTTTTAACAGATGACAGCCCTGGCAGTGACCACAAGCTTGTCCATTTACCGGCTGAACACATAAGGTAGATTGAACCACGGCATCTACAAATTGTTCAAGACCAATTCCTTTAGGACCTGAAAGTAAATACGCATGACCTAAACGATCTGACAGTTGTAACCACTGTGACCACTGCGGGTTTAACCAAGGCACCAAACCTGGTGGGTTGGCTTGCGACATGGACGATGAATCGACTTGGTTCATGCCAGCATCACTTTTAGGCGTTGTTTAATCGCGTGTTGTACATTGTCCAGTGATTGACTGGCATCTAATACCGTATAACGGGACGGTGCCTGCTGTGCACGGGTTAAGTAAGCGCCGCGTACCTTTTCGAAAAAGCCTTGTTTTTCAATTTCAAAACGGTCGATAACTTGACCCGTTGCTTGGCTTCTGGCCGCGACACGTGCCATGCCGATTTCGACGGGTAGATCAAATACAAATGTAGTATCCGGTTGAAAACCTTGCTGTACCCACGTTTCAATCAGAGCAATACGCTCAAACCCCATCTCTCTCGCCGCCCCTTGATAGGCGTAAGATGCGTCGGTGAAACGATCTGAAATAACCCACTTACCTTCGGCTAAAGCAGGTTGGATTTTCTCTTGGATATGCTGAGCACGTGCGGCAAACATCAGTAACAACTCTGTGTCAGAATGCATTTCAGAAAAGTCTTTATTCAGTAGAATACCACGAATGGCTTCGCCAATTTCTGTTCCACCCGGCTCACGAGTAACAACTACCTCAATATCTTTAGAGGCTAGAAATTCTTGAATAAACAATAGGTTCGTCGATTTCCCACCCCCCTCAGTGCCTTCTAAAGTAATAAATTGACCTTTCATTAAGCTTCCTGTGTTTCTAGAACGATATGGGCTTTAACCATTGATTCGAATTTAGCGTTTGAGCAGATATTTATTCACGGCTTGATTGTGTTCAATCAAGGTATTTGAAAAGTGATGCTCTCCACCGCCTTTGGCGACAAAATAAAGGGCCTTGGTTTTCTCAGGATGCATCACCGCATCAATCGCCTCTTTACTCGGTAGAGCGATGGGCGTCGGTGGTAAACCATTTATTTTATAGGTGTTATAAGCGGTTGTCTTCAATAAGTCTCGTTTACGAATATTACCATCATACTCCTGACCAATACCATAGATAACCGTTGGATCGGTTTGTAAACGCATGCCTATTTTCATACGTTTAATAAAAACCCCGGCAATCTTAGGGCGCTCTGGGGCAAAACCGGTCTCTTTTTCGACAATAGAAGCCATGATCAGGGCCTCATAAGGCGTTTTAAATGGCAAATTTTTATCACGTGTTGACCAGGCTTGGTCTAATTTCATTTTCATGGATTGATAAGCACGCAACACAATCTGTTTATCGCTATCGCCTGATTGATAGTAATAGGTTTCTGGTAATAACCACCCTTCTAAATTCGCATAAGGATATTTGCTGTCAAGTCTGCCTTTAATGTTCAATAAAGATTGTAAGCCTGTTATATCGCTGATATCCAACTCCTGCTTGATTTTCGGCAAAGAATGAATCATTTGTAAATTTTCTTGAATTGTCTGCCCTGCAATCAAAGCGACAGGGTAAAGCACCGCTTGCCCCTCAATTAACTTGTCAATCAGTGTATCTACAGACCATTGTGGATCTATCTCAATTTCGCCCGCTTTAATTTGGGTATGTTTTCCTAAATAACGTAAGTACCAAGAAAAAAATGTAGGGGATTTTAACAAAGCTTGTTTATGTAACTGACGTGCGACCTTATTGGCCGAACTGCCCGGTGTAATTTCAATTATTTTTTTAGTCGTACTGTTGGCTATTGGATGACTGAGAAAGCCATTCCATTGCCAGACTAAGACTCCTATGGCGATCAAGCTGAGTACAAAGCCCATCAAAACCAGCCTCTTTAAAATTCTCATAATGCTGCCCTCTCTGTTTCAAGTGACAAACTGACAGCATTCTCTCTCTGCCAAGTTGACCAGGCCTGGTGGATCTCGAACGTTTTAATCGTTGGGTATCTCTTTTGATTAAAGAGATTTACCGGCATAATTCCACGTACAGCATTGGCTAAAAACAGTTCATCGGCCTGCATTAGATCCGTTATGAGCAAATTGGCTTCTTGCCAAACTAAATCCAAACTGCCTGCCAACTGGCTCAGCTGATAACGAGTAGTACCTTCGACCCCACTGTCCGTCAACTGAGGCGTGATTAAGCGATGGCCTTTAATCAGAAACAGATTGGACTGAGTGCCACCAATCGCCTGCTGATAGGCATTTAACATGATCCCTTCAGGCAAACCTTTGTGGGCGATTTCTGAGCGTGCTAATACATTTTCTAAACGGTTTAAATGCTTTAAACCAGCCAGTTGCGGTTGAATACCACACAAGGTTTCACACAGCCCAATCTCTATGGCTTGCGGCTGTGCAAACATGGGCAAATTCGTTTCGGCCTCACGCTCAATTTGAATCGGTGCAAGCGCAACTTGCAGAATTGTACTGATCAGAGGTTTTTCCGGTATTTGATAACCGACGCCACCAACACCTCGCGTGAAGATAATCTTCACGACCTTGTTTGATTCGATTGTGCTTTTGGTATAGTTAAATACGGCAATCGCTTGCTTAACCTGAGTGAACAATTCCAATTCATCCATCGCTGGAAATTGTAAACGACTCTCTGCTTGTTGCACTCTTCGCCAATGACCAGGCCAGTTTAATAACTGATCTCCGGCCACCAGCATCGTCGTGAAAAAGCCATCACCATACTGTAGACCACGATCACGCACCGATACAGCATCAATGAGCGAGCCATTGACAATGGTAGTGATTTCGGAGGAGTTCATATTAGCTGCGTTCATTCTAACGACTGTCTCGACTGATTAAGGCATTGACCAAACCTTTGGCTTTATGGCGCGTCTCAACCAATTCACTTTTCGCTTCTGAATCTGCTACTATGCCAGCGCCTGCTCTAAATTGTACCGTGGGCAGACCCTCTTTTTCAAACTGAAGCATTGTGCGAATCAGAATATTCAAATCCAAAGAACCATCACGATTGATATAACCCATTGAACCGGTATAAGCTTCACGCGGCATCTGCTCCAGTTCTGCAACAATCTGCATACAACGCACTTTAGGACAGCCAGTGATCGTCCCACCTGGGAATAAAGCATGGATAATATCTAAAGGCGACATACCTTCTTGCAACTGGCCACGCACATTAGAGACGATATGGTGCACATGTTCATAGCTTTCAATCGCCATTAACTCATTGACTTCGACGGTACCGGGCTTGCAGATACGGCCTAGGTCATTACGCTCTAAATCGATGAGCATAATATGCTCTGCGCGTTCTTTCGGATGGGAGATTAACTCGGTTATCAAGGCTTTGTCGGTTTCTAAATCCGGCCCTCGTTTACGGGTACCCGCAATTGGACGCGTTTCTACCCAAGGCGCTTGATATTTCACCAAACGTTCTGGTGAAGAACTGATGACCTGCCAGGCTTGGTTTTTAATATCTTTAAAACAGGCCAAGGCGGCAAATGGGGCAGGATTAGAGCGACGTAAAGCCCGATAAACTGAGAGGTAATCGGTTTGTTTATCTAATGTAACCTGCCATTGCCGTGATAAATTCACTTGAAACACATCACCCGACAAGATGTACTCTTTGATGGCTTTAACGCCCTCTAAGTACTTGGCTTCAGGCTCTTCCGTGGCATGAACCGATTCAATAGGATGTATTGTTGACGGCAAGCGTAATGCTTGATGAAGATCGGCTTCCATTTGCGTAAAAAGATATGTGTATTCAGGCTCTGCAATCAAAAGTACGGATTGAGTCTTATGATTCACCACTACCGCAGCAGGAATACGCGTAAGCACGGCTAACGGGAATTCAGACTTAGGCAGATTCAAGACAGGCTCAACCACCTGGGCATAGTCATAACTAAAATAAGCAAACCAGCCGCCTTTAAAAGGTAACTCTGGCGAGACTGAAGAAACATGCACTGAATCATTCGTCGTAGCAATTGAAGACTCGGTAAAAGCCTGCGTTGCTCTTTTCAGGAAGTCATCTTTTTCCGACAGTTGATTTAACTGAATCGTTTCTTGAGGATAAGCAAAGAGGATATCAAATTGACCTAATCCACCTTGAGCCACACTTTCAAGAAGAAAAGGATAGCGCAAAGGATTCAGTTCATGTAACTTTGATAAATCTAATAGAGATGGATCAGGGAGTAAAACAGGCAAAGAAACCACAGTCTGGTCATTCGTCAAATTCGACATATGGCATTAAAACCTAACGAGGAGTTTGCAAGAAAGAATGCAAACACCCCATTAAATTTTACCTAGAACTAAGGTCGCATTTGTGCCGCCAAAACCAAAGGAGTTCGATAATGCGTACTCAAATTTAGCATCACGCGCTTCACCGGCCACATAATCTAAATCACAGCCTTCTTCAGGATTTTCAAGATTGATTGTGGGTGGTAACGTTTGATTTTTAAGCGCTAAGGCCGTAAAAACCGCTTCCATTGCTCCTGCGGCACCTAACGCATGACCCGTCATCGATTTAGTCGAACTCATCGTCAGATTGTAAGCGTGTTCACCAAAAGTTGATTTGACTGCACTGGTTTCGCAAAGATCACCCGCGGGGGTTGAAGTGCCATGCGCATTGATGTAACCGATTTTCGTTGGGTCTAACTTAGCATTGTTGAGAGCGGCGACCATGCAGCGCGAAGCCCCTTCGCCACCCGCTGCAGGTAAGGTCATATGATAAGCATCACCGCTCATACCAAAGCCTAACACTTCCGCGTAGATATTGGCACCACGCGCTTTAGCGTGCTCGTACTCTTCAAGCACCACCGCGCCAGCACCATCACTCAAGACAAAACCATCGCGATCTCTATCCCAAGGACGACTGGCCGTTTGAGGATCATCATTACGGGTTGATAAGGCACGTGCTGCGGCAAAACCTGCCAAACCTAACTCAGTGGTTGCATGTTCTGCACCACCAGCAACCATAACATCCACATCACCATATTCAATCATACGCGCGGCATCGCCAATACTATGGGTACCCGTGGCGCAAGCGGTAGCGATCGCCATATTTGGGCCTTTAAGACCAAACATAATCGATAGGTTACCAGAAATCATATTCACGATTGAACTCGGTACAAAAAAGGGAGATACCCGGCGAGGTCCAGATTTCAGAGCGATACTGTGCTGAGTTTCGATTGAACCGATGCCGCCAATACCCGAACCCATTGAGACACCGATACGAAATGCATTTTCATCAGTCACTTCCAACCCAGAATCACGAATGGCTTGCGCGCCTGCAGCAATACCATAGTGAATAAAAGGATCCATTTTTTTGACGTCTTTAGGTGAAATATATTCAGTTGGATCGAAACCTTTAAGAACACCACCAAATTTGACTGAATAGGCATCCGTAGCAAATTTAGTTAAATAATCTATACCACTCTTTCCCGCCAATAAATTGTCCCAGTTCTCTTTAACGGTCAAACCCACGGCTGATAAAGCACCCACACCTGTAATTACAACTCGACGTTTACTCAAAATGACATCCTCTTTTACTCTTTTTGTTCTTGCTAGACAATTTTACAATGGGTAGAACATTTTGCATAAGACGATGGAGAAAACTCAAAACGACCCCTCTTCATTTAACTATGCAAAACATTCTTAATTCTAAATACAAAAAAAGCCGTAATAATACGGCTTTTTTACAGTACGTGACTGAACTTAAAACTTATAAGTTCGCTTCAACGTAAGCTGTTGCTTGTGCTAATGTAGAAATATTTTCAGCTTCTTCATCAGGAATTTCGCAATCAAACTCTTCTTCTAGCGCCATAACTAACTCAACAGTGTCTAAAGAATCTGCACCTAAGTCATCTACGAAAGATGCATCAGCTGTTACTTGGTTCTCTTCTACACCTAATTGCTCAACAACAATCTTTTTTACGCGCTCTTCAATATCGCTCATGGAGTTCTCCAGTTTTTTATATGTTAAATGAATTATTAATTTTGACGTATTTTCGCTCTATACCGGGTATTTTTCAAGCTTTAAAAAAAAATACTTCAGCATTTCTCCCCAGAACCGTCAATTCGGCCTTAGAACAAAGGAGATCCACTCTTTTATTAAGCGGATTTAAACCATATACATTCCACCATTAACGTTTAACGTTTGACCCGTGATGTAAGCACCACCGTCTCCAGCTAAAAATGTCACAGCTTTAGCAATGTCTTCTGGCTGTCCTAGGCTCTGTAATGGAATTTGGGCCGTAAGGGCAACACGTTGTTCTTCTGGCAAATCTTTTGTCATGTCAGTGTCAATAAAGCCTGGTGCAATCGTATTCACCGTAATGTTGCGTGCACCGACTTCTCGGGCTAAAGACTTACTAAACCCAATAATGCCGGCTTTTGCTGCAGCATAGTTGGTCTGTCCGGCATTGCCCATGACACCGACAACCGAAGCGATATTGATAATACGGCCACCTTTAGCTTTCATCATGCCACGTAAACAGGCTTTACTCATGCGAAACACTGACGTTAAATTGGTCTGAATAATATCATCCCACTCTTCATCCTTCATACGCATCAGTAAATTATCGCGCGTAATTCCAGCATTATTCACCAAGATGGTGGGCACACCAAACTCTTTAGTAATTTCAGCCAATACGCTGTTAATCGTCTCTGCATCAGTGACATTCAGGCATTTACCACTACCTAAAGCGCCCGCTTCTTTTAAGTAAGCTGAGATATTTTCAGCACCTGATTGAGAAGTGGCCGTTCCGATGACTGTAGCGCCTTGTGACGCCAAGTCCAAAGCAATCGCTTTTCCTATTCCACGACTGGCACCCGTAACAAATGCGATTTTTCCCGTTAACATGTTTTCCCTACCTATATTTTAGATATCTTTGATGTCTTTAATGCTTCACAGAATCGATGATGACTTTACAAAAACGCCATATGTCATCCTGCGTTAAATGATCTAAACAATTCTATCAATTTATAAACTTGGTTTTTAGAAATTTGCCGATTATAAGCTGATTAAGGCTTTTTCAAAACTTACTTGGTCAAATACAGGCAACACAACCATCTTACGATCAATACGTCGATTCAGCCCCATTAGAACTTTTCCAGGCCCTAACTCATATAACATCTCAACGCCTTGAGCCTTCATTGCATTCACCGTCTCTACCCACTGTACGGGACGATACAACTGCTGAACTAAGAGCGTTTTGATTTCATCAACACTGCTCGCTTGTGAAAACTGAACATTGTGTAAAACAGGTACGTTTGGCATCTGAAACTCCATGGTTGCCAATTTTTCAGCCAACTTATCCGCGGCAGGTTTCATTAATGAACAATGTGATGGGACACTGACGGGTAAAGGTACAACACGAGACGCGCCGGCTTCCGTCATTAAAGGCAATGCAATTTCTACCGCAGCTTTATTGCCGGCAATAACCACCTGGCCTGGTGAATTAAAGTTTACCGCTTCAACAATCCCATCTACTTGTGCACAAACAGCAACAACTTGCTCGTCTTCTAGCCCTAAAACGGCCGCCATAGCCCCTTGACCTGCCGGAACAGCTTGTTGCATTAAACGTCCACGCTCAGCGACCAACTCAATACCCTGTGCCAAAGTCATTACACCGCTGGCCACAAGCGCCGTGTACTCACCTAATGAATGACCTGCCATAAATGCAGGCGCACATGTCTTTTGCGCCAAAAGGGTACGATAAACGGCAATACCTGCGGCCAACATAGCGGGTTGTGTCACATCGGTTTGATTCAGCTTATCATCAGCATCGTTTTGTACAACATCCCAAAGATCATAGCCCAAAACCGCAGAGGCTTCATCAAACACATCTTTAACCTGTGAATGAGATTCAGCAAGATTCGCTAACATACCGATTGATTGTGAGCCTTGGCCTGGGAAAACGAATGCATATGACATAGTTAAATCCTACTTAATTTTATATCTGACGTGGGTAGAACCTTTTAATTGAATCCATTAAGAGATTCTACCTATTGAATATGAATGACTAACAAACTTAGACTAATAGCGAATAAGGGCTGACCCCCAAGTGAATCCACCACCAAACGCTTCTAACAACAGCAATTGGTCTCTTTGAATTCGACCATCACGGATCGCTTCATCCAGTGCGAGCGGTATCGAAGCACTAGAAGTGTTCGCATGCTTGTGTACCGTAATGACGGTTTGATCATCCGTTAGTTTTAACTTTTTAGCGGTTCCTTTGATAATTCGCAGGTTGGCTTGGTGTGGAACTAACCAATCAATATCTTCTTTCTGCATGCCATTCGCATCCAGCGTCTCACTTGCAATACGACTCAAGGTATTCACGGCCATCTTAAAGACTTCATTACCTTTCATCTGCATTGAGCGTTCCGCCACAGAATCTGTTTGAGGCAGTTTTGATGGCCCTGAAGGGACGTGTAACAACTCTTCGTATTGTCCATCTGCATGAATATGAGTAGACAATATACCTTCATGTGCAGAAGCTTCTAAAATAACGGCACCCGCACCGTCACCAAACAGGACACAAGTGTTGCGATCACTCCAATCCGTTATTCTTGAAAGCGTTTCTGCACCCACGACTAAAGCGCGTTTCGACATACCAGTTTTAATAAACTGATCAGCAACACTTAAGCCATACACAAAACCAGAACAAACAGCCTGAACATCAAATGCAGGACAACCATGAATATTTAAACGAGCCTGTAATAAACAAGCGGTACTTGGGAATATTTTGTCTGGTGTGGTCGTAGCAACAATGATTAAATCAATTGTGCTGACATCGATGCCCGACATTTCAAGCGCTTTTAAAGTCGCTTGTTCAGCCAAATCACAAGTAGTTTGGCCTTCGGCTGCGATATGACGTTGCTGGATTCCGGTGCGTTCACGGATCCACTCATCATTGGTATCAACCATCTTTTCAAGGTCAGCATTGGTTAGAATTTTTTCAGGTAAGTAGCCACCGGTACCGATGATACGACTATAGATTTTTGTGTTCATAAACTACTCAACATATATTCAACATAAAGGGAGACTAAAAATGATCATATTCTGACCTTAAAAGGCCAAACAATATAACCTCAACTTGATCTATGCTTTTGACTCAGAGAGCGTATTCTGCTGCTTAATGAGCTTAGAAACTTCTGTTGAAATCAACTCAGGTACATTTTTGCTGACTTCTAGCCTCGCTTCGGCAATGGCGTAAAAATAAGAATCCTGGTCTGCACTACCATGACTTTTAATAACGATCTTACGCAAGCCTAATAAAGAAGCACCGTTGTATTTGGCTGGATCAACTTTCTTTTTAAACGATTTCAGGACAGGATATGCGATTAATGCAACAACCTTTGTCAGCAGGTTCTTCTTAAAAGATTGCTTAAGATAAAAAGAGATCATTTTAGCCACTCCTTCTGCCGATTTCAGTGCAATATTGCCGTCAAAACCATCACAAGCGACCACATCGACATCACCTTTAAAGATATCATCACCTTCTACATAACCAATATAATTAATATCAGTGCCGCGAATGAGCTGGTGTGCATCTTTTATACGCTGATGACCTTTAATCTCCTCTTCCCCGATATTTAATAGCCCTACTTTAGGCGAAGCATTATCATCTACCGCTTGTGCAAGCACAGAACCCATCATTGCAAATTGCGCTAACTGTTTTCCCGTACAACCAACATTCGCACCTAGATCCAAAACATGGACATGGCCTTTCATGGTCGGCATACTCGTACAGATTGCAGGACGGTCAATATCAGGCAACATCTTCAAAACAAATTTAGCCACAGCCATTAAAGCCCCGGTATTGCCTGCACTGACACACGCTTGTGCCTGATCATCTTTGACCAAATTCAAGGCGATACGCATTGACGATTGCTTTTTGTTTCTTAATGCTTTGGAGGGGAGTTCACACATTTCAACAATTTGATCAGCGTGTTGAACAGTGATTCGAGAGACATCGTATTGATGATTAGAAAGTTCAGCATTAATTAAGTCTTCTTTACCGACTAATATAATGTGAATATCTGAGAATTTTTTGAGTGCATCGATTGAAGCTGGAACAGTGACCACAAGTCCGTGATCACCGCCCATTGCATCGATGGCGATATTAATAGCCAAGATGATTTAAGCCTTATCGTGAACGACTTTTTTGCCTTTGTAAAATCCATCAGCAGTCACATGGTGACGACGGTGAACTTCACCAGTAGTTTCATCAACCGTTAATGTTGGTGCATCAAGTGAATCATGTGAACGACGCATACCGCGTCTTGATGGGGTTTTACGACTCTTTTGAACTGCCATGGCAATCTCCTAAATTATAATCTTAAATTCTATTTTTTTAACCCTTGCAATATTGCAAAAGGATTAGGTTTTTCGCTATCATCAGCAGCCATTAAATCAATGTCATTGACGTAGTCTAGTGAACTTGTTTCATCCACCGGTGACAAAGGCACCGACAATAAAAGCTCATCTTCTACCCACTCATATGAAGACAGCTTAGCGTCATCTTCATTGCGTAGAAAGACTTCGATGTCTGCCGGTAAATCTTTAGCCAAGGCCAGCGACGTTGTAAAAACACCTTTAACTTCCGTTTTAATTGGGTAGCTAAACGTTTTTAATGAACGCTGACATTGTAAATCGAGTACCGTTTCTAACTTCATGATAAAAGCAGGAAATCTTAATGCCTTATCATAAAAGAAATTCAGCTCTACCAAAACATCTCGATCTGCGGCAACAGTCAGCTCTCCCAGGCGTTTTAAACGGCTCTGGTTGACTCGACCCACGAATTGTTTATCATGGTTTACTGAGTTGATGGGATCGATGTATTCAGGTAGCTTGTCAAACATAGCCGCGAATCATACAGTCATCAATCGATTAAGTCAAAAAATAACGTAAAAAAACCTGCTTTTTTCGCAGTAGAATAGACATCGACTCAGAAACTTGAATCCCTCCCTTGAAAAATCGAGGGTAATCTAAGAACCAGTCGGCATTTTCGCCTATTTTATCTTAAAAAACAAAATACTAGGTAATCATTCGTTTTATGCATTCAAACCAACCCAACACAACGGTAGAAAAAGCGACCTCAATCGATCCTCAAGCGATATCGACAGAGCCAATGCCTCGGGTAATTCTTGGCTCTACCTCCCTCTTTAGAAAACAACTGCTTAAAAAACTACACATGGATTTTACACAAATAGCACCTGACATTGATGAGACCCCCCTTGAAGATGAAACTCCAAGAGAAATGGTGCACCGCCTCTCTTTAAGAAAGGCTCAAGAGATTGCTCACAATCACCCTAATGCCATTATTATTGCATCGGATCAAACGGCCGTTTTTAATGGTGTACCCGTAGGCAAACCCCATAGCGTTGAAAATGCCATTAAGCAGTTGAGTGATTTCAGTGGTCACTGCATAACATTCTACACAGGCTTAGTTGTTATCAATACGGCTACTCAACAAACTTACCAAACCCTGGACACCACTAAAGTCTATTTTAGAAACTTGAGTGAAAACGTTATTCGTAATTACATAGAGATCGAGCAACCCTTAAACTGTGCAGGCAGCTTTAAATCTGAAGGATTAGGTATCACGCTTTTTAAACGCATTGAAAGCAACGATCCTAATGCCTTAATCGGCTTACCTTTGATTCAGTTGACCGATATTTTCTGTCAAATGGGGTATCCACTGCCTTTACAACCCGCTAAATAATCCTAAACGCGTACTTATTCGCCAAGCGTCCTGAGTGGGCAACTCACAAAAAATCACCAGGCCTGGTGACTCTAAATGCCCACATCTAAAGCATTAAATATGCTGCATTAACCAAAGGTTCAACTCTTGCAATGAATCCAACTGCGCCACTGGATTATATTCGGCCAACAGTTCCATTTGATGCACGCCATGACTCAACGCAATGCGATCCATGCCGATACTTTGCGCCATCTCCATGTCAAATGTCGTGTCACCAATCATCACGACTTCATCAACCGAAAGAGCAAATTCAGCCAGAATTTGCTCCAACATCAAAGGATCAGGTTTAGAAGCCGACTCAACGGGGGTACGTGTCATATCAAAGTAGACACCAAACCCACAGTCACCCAATACCTGATCCAAGCCTTTACGACTCTTTCCTGTGGCAATCGCTAATTTAAGACCACACTGCTTAAGGTTCAACAACAAAGACTCTGCGCCATCAAAAACGTCCATTGGGACTTTACAGTCTTCTAAGAAATATTGAGTATAAGCCTCTGCCATTGCGACCACTTGAGACTGCTTCGCATTAGAATACAACCCCAAAATAGCCTTCTCCAAACTCAAACCAATAATCTGTTTAGATTCATAATCAGATAAGACAGGAAAACCACACTCTCTTGCCGCCGCTTGAATCGAATTCACGATACGTGCTTCAGAATCCATCAAAGTGCCATCCCAATCGAAAATAACGGCTTTATATTTTTTCACCATGCTCTTGATCCTCTACATTTTTTAATACGGCTTTACTTCTAAGTCACTTCAAAGCGGACTAAAAACTCTAAACACTAGGATTTCGATAGACTTAAAGCTTCGATAATCTGGGTGAAATCGGCATACATCGGTGCTTCCATTAACATCCACTCTCCCGTTCCCGGATGGGTAAAGCCCAGAAACTGAGCATGTAACGCCAACCGCTTCATGCCCATTGGTCGATATTTTTTATTGACCTCATGATCTCCATAACGATCATCTCCCAACAAAGGACAACCAAACGCCAAGGCATGCACCCTTATCTGATGCGTTCTACCCGTTTTAAGCTTAACAGAGACCAAGTCACACCCTTTAAGGTGTTGCTCTATTTTGAAAAAGCTAATCGCTACCTTGCCATCATCCGCCACCGACACCTTCCAACCTCCGTCGGGCAAATGATCCTTACGCAAAGGCAAGTCCACTTTCTGCACTTTTTTTGGCCATTGACCGGTCACAATTGCTAGATAACGTTTGTCCCACTTATCGGCACGTATTTGAGCATGCAGCTCTTTTAAAATAGAGGCCTTCTTTGCAATTAATATACAACCAGAGGTATCTCTATCGATACGATGAACCAACTCCAAACGCTTAGCCAGAGGTCGCAATACACGCACCACCTCAATCAACCCCCAATTGATACCACCACCACCATGCACAGCGACACCGGATGGCTTGTTAATCACCATCAAATCATTGTCTTCGTACATAATACTGTCTTCAATACGCTTTAACTGAGCATAAGGAATATCGGATTCAACAATCTCAACCTTATCAGGCACGCTGACAGGCGGTATACGTACGACATCGCCAGCATTCAAGCGGGTATTCGCTTTGACACGACCTTTATTAACACGCACCTCACCCTTGCGGATAATTCGATAAATCAGGGTACGAGGCGCTTTACGCAAATGACGCATCAAAAAGTTATCAACTCTCTGCCCTGCATCTTCCTCAGTCACGTCTATTAATTTAACATTTGCCACTACTTACTCACCCGTTGAAATCTGATTCTTAACTGCATT
Source organism: Thiomicrorhabdus arctica DSM 13458 (assembly GCF_000381085.1). Taxonomy (GTDB): domain Bacteria; phylum Pseudomonadota; class Gammaproteobacteria; order Thiomicrospirales; family Thiomicrospiraceae; genus Thiomicrorhabdus; species Thiomicrorhabdus arctica. The sequence goes on from NZ_KB905899.1 coordinate 1,090,635, forward strand.
CGTAAACTGCATTTTATTGGCATTTAATATTAGACATTAATGCAATAAACAACCTCAATAACCTCTCTAAAACCCATTGATAATTCTGTTTTGAGAAAAAACTTTCACAAGTTATCCACAAGAATACCCACAAGGTTATATATATAAGGACTATTTAGTGAAATTTGCGACAGTTTACAGCCTGAAAGCGAGGTTGTCATTGCGCAGTTGGAAAATGAGTGATATATTTGCATGGCTTAAATTTGTAAGCGATGCTTTCGTAGCAAACCATACTGACCCAAATGGTCTAATGAAGTAGCACGATTAACGTGAAAGAATTTTCAATACCGACAGAAATCGGCGGCCTATCAAACCATAGGAAACTGGAGCGCTTTTGTTCATACAAACCCCCTCCTAAGACGCTTAAATTTATTCTGTTTTATCAAAACTTCTGAGTCACACATCCATACAAGACACCAAAAGCCCCAACATCTCTCTTTTACATAAAACGAAAGAGGTTGTTGAGATAATTGACTGGCGCTACACTTAACTAACCTCACGAAAGGTTAACCATAGAGACATAAGACGCCACGTCAATGATACGAGAGCTCAATCAAGCTGAAAGTATTGTAAAAAACAGACATTGTCTGTCGGCTAGAGCAAACAGCCCAATAATAATAAAATAATGCATTTGCTCGATACCACTGTTACACAAAGATAGAACGATATTAATGAAGCGTAATACGGCACTTCATTTGCCCAGTGAGGCTATTGTAAAAAGATGCGAGACATTGAACTCAGGACCAAAAATACCTGAGTTCACAGAAATAGTCGCAAAATACACTTTTTATTCTTGTCTAACAACTCGCCTATACAATACTTTTCAGACCTCTGAGTAAGTTCTTTCGTCCGCTTTTCCTGTCTTCTATTCATGATGTCTCTCAGATAACCTAAAAAGAGAAAAGCATGAAAAGAATGCTCATTAATGCGACTCAGTCAGAAGAGACGCGCATTGCCCTTGTTAGCGGGCAAACCCTGTACGACCTAGATGTAGAAACGCCACGCCACCAAAAGAAAAAAGCCAATATTTACAAAGGCAAAATCACTCGAATCGAGCCGAGTTTAGAAGCCGCTTTCATTGACTATGGCTCTGAGCGCCATGGTTTCTTACCTTTTAAAGAAGTCGCTGAAGAGTACTTCCCTAAGAATAAACCAGAATCTGGCCGTTTTAGCATCAAAGATGTTTTAAAAGAAGGTCAAGAGATCATTGTTCAGGTTCAAAAAGAAGAACGTGGTAATAAAGGTGCCGCCTTAACAACTCAAATCACACTTGCTGGTCCGTATGTTGTGATGATGCCAAACAACCCTAAAGCGGGAGGTATCTCACGCCGTATCGAAGGCGATGACCGCACGGATATTCGTGATACATTACGTGATTTAAACACGCCTGAAGGTATGGGGTTAATCATCCGTACTGCGGGTGTTGACAAAAACACTGAAGAACTACAATGGGGTGTAAATTACCTGGTACAACTTTGGGAAGCCGTTAAAAAAGCCTCTACTGAACAAACAGCCCCTTTCTTAATCCATCAAGAATCAGACATCGTTATCCTTGCCATCCGTGATTACCTTCGCCAAGACATTGGTGAAATCATTATTGATAATATGGAAGTATTCCATAGAGCACGTGAATTCATTCAGCATGTCATGCCAGAGCAAGTGTATAAAGTAAAACCGTATCAAGATACGATTCCTCTATTCACTCGTTTTCAAATTGAATCTCAGATTGAGTCAGCGTATCAACGTGAAGTATCCCTACCGTCAGGTGGTTCTATTGTGATCGATATCACAGAAGCGTTGACCGCAATTGATATCAACTCAAGCCGTTCGACTAAAGGAACGGACATTGAAGACACTGCTTTCACCACCAATATGGAAGCGGCTTGTGAAATTGCTCGTCAACTACGCCTGCGTGATTTAGGTGGTTTAGTGGTTATCGATTTCATTGATATGCATTCAAACAAACACCAACGTGATGTTGAAAACAAAATTCGTGAAGCGGTTAAGTCTGATCGCGCACGTGTGCAAATCGGTAAGATCTCTCGCTTTGGTCTGCTTGAAATGTCTCGTCAGCGTTTACGCCCTTCTATTGAAGAATCCACTCAAATTGTTTGCCCACGCTGTCATGGTGTCGGCGTTATCCGTGGTGTTGAGTCTTTAGGTCTTTCTATCTTGCGTCTGCTTGAAGAAGAGAGCATGAAAGAGAATACTCGCCGTGTTACCGTACAATTGCCGGTAGACGTTGCGACCTTCCTTCTCAATGAAAAACGTCCTCAATTGATAATGATTGAAGATCGCCATAACCTGCATATTTTGATTGTGCCAAATGAACATTTAGAAACGCCACAGTACATTATTGAACGTACACGTACTGGTGAAGATGTTTCAAACAATGCAAGTTATGAAATTAAGGAAGTTTCACTCCCTGATTTTTCACTGACAGAAGAAGATGCAAAACAGCAGTTGCCTAAAGAAGAGCCTGCCGTTAAACACATCCAACAAACAACACCGCCTCAAACAGCGATTGTGACAAAAGCACCTGAAAAAGCAGTCGCTAAAGTTGAAACCGAAGTGAAACCTGGTTTGTTATCTCGTGTTTGGAACGCTTTATTTGGTAAAACAGAAGTGGCTGAAGAACCTCAGAAGCCATCTCGTCCGAATCCACGTCGTAACAACAATCGTAATCGCAACCGTAATGAACGGGATGACAATCGTGGAGGTCGTAACCGCAATCGTAATGAACGTGATGACACCCGCAATAAACGCCGTCCACCGTCTGAAGCGACTGAAACGGTTGAAGATAAGGATTCTCAAGCAACGTCAGACCAGCAAAGAAAACCTAACCGTCGTCCAAATCGCGACAACCGTAAACGCAATAAAGACCGTGAAACTCAAGCGCCAACGGGTGATGAAAATATAACCTCTGGCGCAGCTGGCGAGACGACAACAGACGATCAATCTAAGGACCGAAAGGACAAAAAACCTCAGAAGCCTGAAGGCCGTCACCGTAGTCGTTACAACAGTCGTAGTTACAACAGCCGTCGTCGCGCACCTGCTAATGCTGAAACACTCTCTATTGATTCACCAGCACCGGGTTCAGAGCGTACAGAGCGTTCTGAAACCATTGCGGTAAAAAAATCAGATGAGAGCAGTGTAGCTCAGACCGTTGATACCGTTGTAGAAACCAACAACATTGTGACTCCAACGGTTGATACAGCTGCAGAAACAACGATTGAGACCCCTGTTAAAACTGTGCAAACTCAACCAGCAACTGAAAAACTTGTTGTCGAAACGACGGCAGCTGAGACGCCAGTAGAAGCAACAGTCGTAGACTCTACGATTGAAACATCAACGGTAGAAACGCCTGCTGAAATTCAAGTTGAACCTGTGGCGCAAACGGAGACTCAGAAAACTGCTGACATTGAAGTTGTAGCAGAGACTCAAGACGTAGTCACTGATACTGCTTCAGAAGAGACTGAAGAAGCACCAGAGAAGAAAACTAGACCTAGAAGACCTAGAAGACCTCGTGGACCGAGAAAGCCTAGAACGGCTGAAAGCAAAGCCCAAAAGGAGTCTTCGGACAGTTCAACTTCAGCACCAAAAGCTGAAGCTAAGAGCGAAGTCGCACAAAAAACGGAGGCGACTTCCAAAGAGTCTTAATCTTCTGGTTATTGTGCACCTACAAAAAAACCGCCCATTGGCGGTTTTTTGTGTCTGGATTTTATAAACTCAGCCAAATCATCTAAGTGATCTGTTATTTAGTAAGCTAATCAAAATATTGAACTCATTCAAATAGAACCAAATCAACGGACGACCAGGCCTGGCCAATGTATTTAAGATAAATGATGTTTTTTGATATGCGCTAACAACCCTAGCGAAGCCGATTCTACTAAATCAAATACATGATCAAACCCTTGTGCCCCACCGTAATAGGGATCAGGCACTTCAGATTCTGAAAACTCCTGAGTGTACTCCAAAAACATTTGCACTTTATCAACATGCTCCGGCAATGCCAACTCCATCAAGTTCGAATAGTTTGCATCATCCATTGCCAAGATATAGTCATAGGCGTAAAAATCACCAAAATCTACTTTACGCGCCCGTAGGTCTGTCATATCGATCCCACGCTCTAATGCAACGGTGGTTGAACGGCCATCCGGCGATTTACCGATATGAAAAGCGGCGGTACCTGCGGAATCTATCTCGATCTTATCCTCTAAACCTGCTTGGATAACCAAGTGTCTAAAGACACCATGTGCCGTCGGCGAACGGCAAATATTGCCCAAGCAGACAAACAGGACAGAAACTTTATTAGACATATCAGTCATTTCAATAGACACCTTCGTTTAAAATAAGCCAATAGTTTACAAGGCCTATCCATAAAATGCACTCACCTCCTACTTTTCCAAACCAATTTAGCTTTAATTCTAGCTGGATTCATTATGCCGATAAAGATATTGTCATTGCCAACAAACCGAGTGGCTTACTGTCTGTTCCCGGTCGAGGACCAGAGAAACATGAGTGCTTGTTATCACATCTTCAGGTGACCTTCCCTGAGATAAAAATTGTACATCGCTTAGATATGGATACCTCTGGTTTGATGGTGCTTGCCTTAAATGCCGAGGTACACCGCGCATTAAGCCGTCAATTTCAAGAACGAGAAACCTCTAAAAGGTATCAAGCGATCTGCGCTGGCAGACCTTCAGTACAGCAAGGCGTTATCAACTTACCCATGCGGTGCGACTGGGATCGGCGGCCTCTACAAATGATTGACTTTAAACAGGGTAAATCGGCAAAAACTCTTTGGAAAGTCCTACAACAAAGTAGCAATCAGTTTCTTGTCGAACTCACCCCCATCACCGGCCGTTCACATCAACTCAGATTACATATGAAATCATTGGGCCACCCTATATTAGGTGATAACCTGTATGCCGATGCGATCACACTCAATATGTCTTCTCGACTCCTTTTACATGCAACTAACTTGAGTTTTACCCACCCCGTAACCAAACAATGGCTTGAGTTCAATCTACCGTCTGAATTTTCACCTCCACCTTGTTAATAAATGGCACAAAAGATGCTTAATACTCTCTAATTACGATCACATTAAGCTTATAGGAATACCTGTCATGTCGGATTTAAACACTGAAAAAGATGATATCGCCACTCAGGAAATGTTGGATATGATGGGCGAATTACCAGAAGATCAAGCTGAAATCCCCGATGATTTGACGGACATCGATATGGATGATCTACTCAATAGTCTTGATGAGTTTGAATCCGAGGCAGATAACAGCATTGAGGTTGCCACCACACCCGCTGACGATACTAGCGCCATTGATTTAGAGGATATAGACTCTCTAATGGGAGAAGTGGAAAGTGATCATGACATGGAAATTGACGTCAATGATACGCCAAACAATACACCACCAGAAACTCAAAATGCTATCCTAGCTGACACCTTGGCAACAGAAGATGAGACTGAACAAATGGAGAATATTGATGAAAAAGCCGATATTTCCAGCAATCAAGCTTCCAAAGATATTGACTTAGACGGTATTGAAGACATTGATACAGTCATGGAACAAATTGACTCCACCCATTCTAGTGAATCTTCTGACATAACGGATAAGACCCCTGAAGCGACAACAGAACCTTCCAACGAAGTGAGTGATGAGATTGCTCATGCAACGAATGATGAAATGACAGATCTAGATGAAGTCGGAGACATTGATGAGATGATGGCAGAACTTGATCTACCCGCTGAGGCAGAACCGACTGATCACAGCAATGTTATCGATGAAGATGCGACCCCAACAGACCTCCCTGAAGAGGAAGCGGCTGATACCCCTGAAGAGGTTTCGCCAGAGACGATAGAGACTGACAATCTGGATGACCTGATGTCGCAAGCAGAGACCGTTGAAGAGATGGATACAGGCATTGAGACGCTTGCAGAAGAGGGATCAAACGAAATACCCATAGATGAATCGATTGATATGAGTATGGAAACTGAACTATCGACTGATGAACCTGATGCTGAACCACTGGACAATGCGTCTAGCGAAGCGAATGAACCAGATAAAGTAGACAGTTCAACATTGGACGTTGTAGAGGATGAGGTGACTAGCGATGAAAGTGCCGATAACACCCCACATACGGATTTTGAAGCCAATGTTGACAATCCCATTATTGAACAGTCAAGTCAATCCGTTGCGAGTATGGAAGATGCCATTGAAATAGACCAAGAAATTCAGGGGATTGCATCACTCGTGCAGAATACGGCTCAAGAAGCGACCCTGCTTGCATTGGCAACCTCAAAGAAGGCACATGAATCTGCTGAAAAAATTCAACAAGCCATTGAAGCCACGTTTGTTGCGACTGAACGTGCGTTTGAAGCAGCTAAAAATGCAGGGTATACCGTTGAGTTAAGTGAACTGGAAACACAGCTATCATCTCCTGAAATTGCGAAACGTTTGCTTGAAATTCAAGCTAAAAATAAAACACTCAAAGCCGTAAATGAAAGCCTTAAAGCAAGAATTTCAGACCTAAATGACTAAATTGAATCAACCATTACACAGCTTACTAAATAGGTAAAACCATGAGTAATATCGTTGACGATTTACTACAAGAAGTTGAACAGCTAGAAGAGAGTACACAACAATTGAATGATAATGTTGAAAACGTTGCTGCTCAAAACTCACAGCTTAAAAGTGGTGAAGCAAGTTCAATCGATGTTGACCTAATTGCGCTGGAAACCGCTAAAACGGCGCAAGAAGCTTCACTCCAGAGTCATTTGGCTGCTAAAGCAGCTGTCAAAACCGCTGAACAACTCAAATCGCAAAGCTTAGAGTTGGCGGAGTTCAACTACAATTTACGTCAGTCTGTCCGAACGGCCACGAAAGAGATACAGTCTACTAAAAAGACGTTTATCGCGCTAATGGTTGGTTCGGTCGTGGTGAATACTATTGCACTTAGTGTGATTGGCTATTTTTTCTATGAAACCAATAAACAAAATAGCCAATTTAAAGGTCAGACTCTAGATATTATTCAAATTGAAAGTAACTTATTGAGTAAAAAAATTACTCTCAAAGTAGATGAACTTTCTTCATTGATTGAAGCGATGAGTGCTGACATCATTCGCATGAAAGATACCGTTACCACACCGGTTAAAATTCATAGCACTGTCAACGATAATTCTGGCGAAATGCCATCCAAAACATTAATTAACGAACCCATAAGCGATGCTAAAGCAGATAGCACAACGCACAGCAAAGAGTCTGCCACCCTTCATCACGATATTGCAACCACCGCCATTGCACACGAAACAAAAGATGAGAGACAGACGTCTGCCATGATAACCCGTTTAAAAACAGAACAAAGTGCAATTGACTATTCTGAACTTAAGACCTTGGTTGAAAAAATATTGGCCGAACAGCATAAACTTCAAGCAATGACTCTTACGGGTAGCACGGCCGACAGTTCAGATGCCTCACAGGTCAAAAAATTAAATGATATTCGCTGGTTAGTTAGAAAGCAGGAAAAGGCACTTAAAGCCATTCAAGCGAATCTTACCAACGGAACAGCTCAACATCCTGCTGATGGTTCAACCAGCAAAGGAATCAATAACACTTTAAATGAGCTGAAAGTACAATTGCGTTTATTGACCGAACAACAGCTCACCATTCAAAAGCAAGTTAAAAACTTACAAACGGATTTAACAAAGTATGCTTCAAAACCCGCGCCCTACAGTTATAAAGCTAAGTAGCCGGCATTAGCCTTCTTATATAAAAACCTTCCCTAAAGCGAGTCTGTTTTATAAACAACTCGCTTTTTTTATAGGCATTTTTCAGGCCAGTCAATTTAGGCTTCTGATTTAACCAGCCAGTACAGTCCTAAATTTCAGACATAAAAAAACCCCAAGAAGGACAAGCCTTACTCGGGGTTTTCAAAATATGGTGGTGGACTAGGGATTCGAACCCTAGGTGGGCTACAAACCCACGGCAGTTTTCAAGACTGCTGCTTTAAACCACTCAGCCAATCCACCTTTTTGATGTTGCGTATTATAGAACTCTGAGCGATTATTGCAAGACGTTTTGGCAATATTTATGTAAAATTAATGCAATTAACCAGGCCTGGTCAAACTTATGAATTCCAAACTTAAGAAAAACAATCACTTAACGTTTAATGAGCACTGTTATGAACTATTGCTTAAAATTCCTAAAGGGCGGGTCAGCACTTACAAAGCCATTGCCGAGGCTTTAAACAGCAAGGCTTATCAAGCAGTGGGCAATGCCATGAACAGTAATCCTAACCCAGTTAGCGTGCCTTGCCATCGCGTGGTGAATACCGATGGTCGACTCGGTGGCTATGCTTTTGGTTCGGATCGGAAAATAGAGTTACTCACTGAGGAAGGCATTGTTATCCTAGATGGAAAGGTTCAAGACTTTAAGAGGGTCTTGTTTGATTTTAAGGAATAAGGAATTGCTACATATTTTAGACATAAAAAAAGCGACCAGGCCTGGTCGCTTTTAAAAGTCGTCATAAATAAGTATTGAAAGCAAATTAGATCGTTTCAACACCCCCCATATAAGGACGTAACACTTCAGGAACAGTCACTGTGCCATCTGCATTTTGATAGTTCTCTAAAACGGCAACTAAGGTGCGCCCTACTGCTAATCCAGAACCGTTAATGGTATGGACTAACTGTGGCTTTTCTTGCCCTGAACGGAAACGCGCCATCAAACGACGAGCTTGAAAATCTTCAAAACTTGAGCAAGATGAAATTTCACGATAAAGCTGCTGTCCTGGTAACCAGACTTCTAAATCATACGTTTTAGCGGCCGAGAAGCCAATATCACCTGCGCATAATGCCATTAAGCGGTAAGGCAAGCCTAGCTTTTGCAGAATAACTTCGGCGTGACCTGTTAGCTCCTCTAAAGCTTCAAGTGATTTATCAGGATGGACAATTTGGACCATCTCTACTTTTTCAAACTGGTGCTGACGAATCAAGCCACGGGTATCACGACCATAAGAGCCTGCTTCTGAACGGAAACAAGGCGTGTGTCCGACAAATTTAAGCGGTAAGGTACTCTCGTCCAGAATTTCATCACGCACTAGGTTCGTAATCGGCACTTCTGCCGTCGGAATCAAATACAGATCACGGTCACTGGTATCATGCTCGTCATGCTTACTGATTTTATATAAATCGGCTTCAAACTTAGGTAGCTGACCGGTACCACGTAAACTTTCTTGATTGACGAGGTAAGGAACGTAAACCTCTTCATACCCATGATTGGCATGGGTGTCCAGCATAAACTGGGTTAAAGCGCGTTGCATCTTAACCAACGGACCTTTTAAAACCGAGAAACGAGCCGAAGTGATTTTAACGGCCGCATCGTTATCATACCAACCGCGTGCTTCGGTTAAATCAACATGATCTTTAACCTCAAAATCATATTCTGCAGGCGTGCCCCACTTTCTAATTTCAACATTGTCTTCTTCTTCAAGTCCCGCAGGAGTCGACTCATGTGGCAAGTTTGGAATGCTCGAAAAGATCACTTCTAATTTTGCTTGAACGTCGACAGAGGCTTGTTCAGCAAGTTCCAACTGGGCTTTTAATGAACTGACTTCAGCCAATAAAGGCGCTATATCTTCGCCCTGAGATTTTGCTTTACCAATACCTTTAGCACGACTATTACTTTCGGCTTGTAAGGTTTGGGCCTTTACCTGGAACTCTTTACGCTGTGCTTCTAGCGTCTGAATCGTGGCCACATCTAAGGTGTAACCACGTGCTTTTAGTTTTTCGGCAACCGTTTCTAAATCTGATCTCAGTAGCTTTGCGTCTAGCATTGGAATTCTCTATTTGGTTTATTCAGTAATCTGTTCAGTAGTAAGGTCTTTTGACCTATCAATTTTGCGGGATATTCTAACACTTATTAAGGGCTATTATGCACCCGCTTCAACCAGTTCAATATCCACAATTAACTCATTGGCCAACTCTTCTAAAAGCGTGCGAATTTCGTCCGCTTTCACATCCGTGGCAATATGCATTTTAATATTTGCTTTAAAGAGCTTTTCGCCAGACATTGAGGCCTCAATCACTTCGGTATGCAGCTCATCTACATTCGCGTGAATTTGCGCTAATATGGATGATATCCGATGCACAATACCGGGTTGGTCTTGGCCAATAAGTTCAATTTCAAATTGATTCTCTGCGGGCTTTGAATCCGTGTGAGAACTCTCTTCAAAAATAACACTTAAGCCTAACCCTTGTGAATTTTGCAACGCTGCTTGAAAGTCTGCAAGCTGTTCCGCGGGTAAATCCACTCTTAAAATGCCCGCAAATTTACCGGCTAGACTTGCCATTCGGCTCTCAATCCAGTCACCATTATGCGCCACAATGATTTTAGACAGTGATTTCACCAGGCCTGGTGAATCATTACCCAATACGCTGATTACCATGGATTTTTTCATAACACCCCTCCTACTTCACTATAGTCACTTAATGGCGGACAAGAACAGACTAAGTGACGATCGCCATACACATTGTCAACTCGACCCACCGGACACCAGTATTTAACCTCTCGCAAGCTCTCAACAGGATAGGCTGCTAATTGACGTGAATAGGCATGGTTCCATTCATCGGCCATCACCATATCCGCTGTGTGGGGTGCATTTTTGAGTGGATTATCATGTTCATCTAACACCCCACTCATGACATCGTTGATCTCTGCTTTGATGGCAATCATGGCATCACAGAAACGGTCCAACTCGACTTTAGATTCCGATTCAGTGGGTTCAATCATAAAAGTTCCGGCAACCGGAAATGACATGGTCGGAGCATGGAAGCCATAATCTATCAAACGTTTAGCAATATCATCAACGGTGATTCCCGAAGCTTCTTTGATTGGTCGTAAATCAATAATGCACTCATGCGCCACACGACCTTGGTCATCACTATAAAGAATCGGATAATGCGGCGCTAAAGAGTGGGCGATATAGTTGGCGTTTAAAATCGCCGTGGCGGTCGCTTGCACTAAACCATTAGAGCCCATCATGGCAATATAGCTCCAACTAATCGGTAGTACACCCGCACTGCCCCAAGGAGCCGCTGAAACCGCCCCTACAACCTTTGGCTCATCTTCAGAATTGACCACAGCGTAACCCGGCAAAAATGGCTTTAGATGCTTACCGACCCCTATTGGACCAACCCCTGGCCCACCGCCACCGTGTGGAATGGCAAAGGTTTTATGTAGATTGAGATGAGAAACATCGCCCCCAAACTGGCCGGGGGCGGCTACCCCGACCATGGCATTCATATTTGCACCATCGATATAAACCTGGCCACCATGCTGATGCACCAGGTCGCACACCGTTTTGACGTTCTCTTCGAACACCCCATGGGTTGATGGGTAGGTAATCATAATGGCCGCCAATTTTGCAGAGTGTTTTTCAAGCTTAGCGTGAAGATCTGCCAAGTCAATTTCACCCTTGAGATTCGTTTTCACCACCACGACTGACATGCCAACCATCTGCGCCGATGCCGGGTTGGTTCCATGAGCCGATGCCGGAATCAAACAGACATCGCGATGCCCTTCTCCACGGCTTTTGTGATACGCACGAATCGCTAGCAAACCGGCATATTCGCCCTGCGCACCTGAATTGGGCTGTAAGGATACCGCATCATAACCGGTGGCTTCACAGAGCATTTTTTCAAGCTCTAACACCATCTGCTGATAACCCAAAGCCTGATTGAGTGGCACAAACGGATGAAGATTGGCAAACTCCGGCCAAGAAATCGGCATGAGTTCTGCCGCCGCATTTAACTTCATGGTGCAAGAGCCTAACGGAATCATGGCACGGTCTAACGCCAAATCCTTATCCGCTAAACATCTCATATAACGCATCATTTGCGTTTCTGAACGGTGTTCATGAAACACTGGATGTGTTAAAAATTCTGAGGTACGCAGCAAATCTTCGCCAATAACGGGAGGTTGATCTTTCATCAAAACTTCGGCCTTTAAGCTAACCGCCTGTTCTCCTGCAAAGACCTCCCAAAGTACTGTAATATCTTGAAGAGTGGAGCTTTCATCAAATGAGAGACCCACCGTGTCGGCATCAATCGGTCTTAGGTTTATCCCCTTATCAACTGCAGCCTGCTGAATGGCCACGGCCTTTCCTGGCACAAAAATGTTTAAAGTATCAAAATACACTTTGTTATTTACCTTAAACCCTAACTGAGTTAAGCCGTTGGCAAACAATTGAGTATAACGATGCACGCGATAGGCGATTTTAGTCAAGCCTACGGGACCATGATAAACTGCATACATACTTGCCATGACAGCCAGTAAAGCCTGAGCCGTACAAATATTACTGGTGGCCTTCTCTCGACGAATATGTTGCTCACGGGTTTGTAAGGCCAAACGGTAGGCTTTTTTACCGCGGCTATCGACAGAAACCCCAATTAAACGCCCTGGCATAGAACGTTTAAAGTCATCTTTAGTGGCCATATAAGCGGCATGGGGTCCACCATAACCGAGCGGTACACCAAAGCGCTGAGTATTACCGATGGCGACATCGGCCCCCATCTCACCCGGTGTTTTAAGTAAGGTTAATGCCAATAAATCGGCCGACATGGCCACTAAGGCTTTCTTAGCATGGATCTTTTCAATCAGCTCACTAAAATCCGAGACCTCGCCATAAGTTCCTGGATACTGTAGCAACACACCAAACAAATCGTAATCCGCAAGCTCGTTGATTGGATTGCCCACCACCACTTCAATGCCTAAAGGTTCAGCACGCGTTTGTATCACTTCTATATTTTGTGGATGACAGTCGTCCGCCACAAAAAACACCTTACCTTTCGATTTACTCATACGCTGACAAAGGGTCATGGCCTCGGCACAGGCGGTCGCCTCATCTAGTAGGGAAGCATTGGCAAGCTCTAAACCGGTAAGATCTGAAACCATCGTTTGAAAATTCAGCATTGCCTCAAGTCGGCCTTGCGATATTTCAGCTTGATAAGGAGTATAGGCGGTGTACCAGGCGGGATTTTCTAGAATATTCCGCTGAATCGTTGGTGGGGTGAAGGTATTGTAGTAGCCCATTCCGATATAGGATTTGAGCACGATATTTTTACTGGCGATGGCTTTCAGCTTTTCCAATGACTGCTGCTCAGTCAAACCTTCGGCCAAATCCATGGGGTCGTGACGGCGGATTGAACTAGGCACCACTTTATCTAATAACTCGTTTAATGAAGCCATTTTTAATGACCTTAACATAGCGAGTTGTTCATCGTCATCAGGCCCTAAATGGCGAGTAATGAACTTGTCACTTTGCTGCAACTCTTCTAATGAACAGTCAGCTAATTGCGATAAAGTGGCTTGGGACATGTTTAATTCTCCGCTATTTCAATCCATTCATTACTGACTTTTAAAGACGGTTCTATAATTACTCTTCTGTTAATTCGTTATAGGCATCTTCGTCCATTAGATCATCTAAATCAGAGGGATCTGAAAGTTTTACTTTGACAATCCAGTTCGCCATCGCATCTTCATTAATCAATTCAGGTTCTTCTTCGAGTGCTTCATTGACTTCAATAATCGTTCCATCAACGGGTGCAAACAGCTCACTTGCAGCCTTAACCGACTCAACGACTGAAATCTCTTCACCTTTGTTAATTTCAGTGCCGAGTTCTGGTAGCTCAACAAAAACCAAATCCCCTAGCTGTTGTTGTGCAAAATCGGTAATACCGATTAACACGGTGCCATCGCCGTTGTCTTGAATCCATTCGTGCTCTGCACTATATTTAATATCGCTCATTGAATTTCTCCTTATTTTTATTTTTGTTGAACTGACCAGGCCTGGTCATTTTGTTTAAATATTAAATTTAAAGGTTAGATAACGTTAACCTCGATAATAATTCTGTTTAACAAACGGTAGTTTCACAACCTCTAGCGGAACTTTTTTGTTTCTCACTAACGCTTGAAGTTTAGTGCCTACTTGAGCAAATTCTGTCTGCACATAACCCATTGCCACTGGGCAATTTAAGGTTACGCTAAATCCACCACTGGTGACGAAACCAATGATATTATCTTGGTCATCGACGACTTCTGCACCATCACGCACTGGCATCTTGCCCAAAGGCTTGAGACCAATACGCTTACGGCTAACGCCATTGGCCATTTGTGCCATAATCACTTCTGCGCCAATATAGCCTCCTGGCCGAACACCGTCTGCTCGACGCGATTTTGATAACGCCCATAACAGACTGGCTTCCACGGGCGAGGTATCGTTCTCTAAGTCGTGCCCGTACAGACATAACCCCGCTTCTAAGCGCAGTGAGTCACGCGCACCCAAACCAATCATCTCTACGGCATCATCTGCCAATAAGGCACGTGCTAAGCCCTCCGCTTCTCTGTTCGCAACTGAGATTTCAAAACCATCTTCGCCGGTATAACCTGAACGGGTCACAAAACATTCAATGCCATTTACTAAGAGGGTTTTCGCTGACATAAAGATCATTTCTGCCGATTCCGGTGCAAATTTAGCCAACACTTCCCCAGCGAGAGGGCCCTGCAAAGCCAACAATGCACGGTCATCTAATACGTCTATCTCACATTGATCGGCTAGATGTTTTTGCAGATGGGCGATATCTTGTGCTTTGCAGGCGGCATTAACCACCAAAAACAGATAGTCACCCGCATTGGTGACCATCAAGTCATCCATGACGCCACCCTGCTCATTGGTAAACAAAGCGTAGCGCTGCTGCATTTTAGGCAAATCAACAATATCAACAGGGACAAGGGCTTCCAAAGCGGTTGCCACATTTTTGCCTGTTAACCGCACCTGCCCCATATGAGAGACATCAAATAAACCGGCTTTTTGTCGTGTATGCAGATGCTCTTTTTTAATCCCTAACGGATATTGCACCGGCATAAGGTAACCTGCAAAAGGCACTAATTTGGCACCAAGTTCTTGATGCAGACTATAGAGTGGAGTTTGTTTTAGCGTAATCTGGTTGCTGCTCTGCATACTTTTTTCCTTAAAAGCCAGCTATGCGTGATAGCGAGTAAACTTTTCTAAAAGTAACTTGAATAGTTGATTCTACTGTTTTTTGGATAAAAGGTTTAATAAAAGATGAAAAAGGCTTGTTGAAACCCCCTCCTTATTAAAACTGACGTGCAGCCAGCATCCCTGCCCATACGGCAAGAACGCAGCTCACGAGACTGACCACAATATTAATGAAAGCTTTGTTGATTTCACCCACTTCAATGTACTGTAAGGTTTCATAAGAAAAGGTGGAGAAGGTCGTAAAAGCCCCCAAGAAGCCCACCATCACAAAAGCACGCCATTCACTGGATACATCCAGCTTTTGCACCAATAAAACCGCCACGAGTCCCATCACAAAAGAGCCGAGTACATTGACAGATAAGGTTCCCCAGGCAAATTCGCGTCCGAACCATTGATACACTTGGTGAGACATCGCAAAACGTGCGGTTGCTCCTAATGCGCCACCTAAAGCAATAGCGAACCACCCTAATGCTGTCATACCCAATGCTGTCATTACAAGTTCCTCATCTTTGCAAATTGTGATTATCGTGTTTGGCCGGCATTTATGGACGGCGTTTGTAGATCGCTCGTGTATTCAAAGCTTTTAAGTGTTCCATCTTAGCGGAAATTTTAATTTCCAACCCTCTATCGACCGGTTGATAATAGGACTTTTCAGCCATCTCTTCTGGGAAATAACACTCACCTGCGGCAAAGGCTTCTGGCTCATCATGTGCATAACGATAGCCTTTGCCATAATCCAATTCGGCCATCAATTTAGTCGGTGCATTACGCAGATGCAAAGGCACTTCATAGGAGCCATGTTCTTTAATCTCAGCCAATACGGCTTTATATCCCATATAGACCGCATTTGATTTAGGCGCAACCGCCAAATAAGACGCCGCGTGTGCCAACGCTAAATCACCTTCTGGCGAACCTAAACGTTCATAAGCTTCCGCGGCATTAACCGCAATTTGTAAGGCTTTAGGATCAGCATTGCCAATCTCTTCGCTGGCCATACGAATCAGACGTCGCGCCAGATAACGAGCATCCACCCCGCCATCTAACATGCGTACCAGCCAATACAAAGCCGCGTTGGCATCTGAACCACGAATCGATTTATGTAAAGCGGAGATTTGATCGTAAAAGGCTTCTCCCCCCTTATCAAAACGTCTAATGCCGCCTTGAATAACCTCTTTGCAAGCGCCTTTCGATAATTTGACCAGGCCTGGTAGATCTGACTCAAAGAGTTCTACAAAGTCCATTGCTTGTTCTAGGCTATTCAGTAAACGTCGAGCATCGCCGTCAGCAGCAGAAATTAACAATTCTTTAGCATCTTCTTCAATCTCTAATTGAATAGAAATGTCCGGGTGGGTCTCAATGAAAGTCGTTCTTAAATCCTGCTCTAATAAAAGACGACCACTCTCTAACACCAGAGCCAGTTCCTCCTCATCCAGTGTTCGTAAGACATAGACTCGTGCACGAGATAATAAAGCATTATTTAACTCAAATGAGGGGTTTTCAGTGGTGGCCCCTATAAACACAAAAGTGCCATCTTCTACAAAAGGTAGAAACGCATCTTGTTGCGCTTTATTGAATCGATGCACCTCGTCGACAAATAACAGCGTGCCCTGCTTAAATTGTGCTCGATGTAATTTGGCCTTCTCAACCGCAAGCCGGACATCTTTGACGCCATCTAAAACGGCAGATAGACTGATAAACTGCAAGTCCGACTGTAAAGCAATCAAACGCGCTAGCGTGGTTTTGCCAACGCCTGGTGGCCCCCAAAAGACCATAGAGTGCAAACTACCCGTCTCTAACATCCGTGACAGCGCACGTTTAGGCCCTAAAAGATGGGTCTGACCGACAAAGCCTTCTAGGACTTTGGGACGTAGACGGTCTGATAGAGGTTGGTAAACTGACATTACTGTGGTTCACCAATCAAGTCGACGCCTTCAGGCAATTGGAACTGAAAGGATTTTAAGGGAATGACCACGTTCGACTCTATATTTTTAAAGCGCACTTTGGTCACATTATCTGGACCTTGGTACATCCAGACTTCAACCATTTCACCATTAAGCATACCGACTTCGATGCTTTGGAAATAAGTGGCTTTTTTGGGTGTCAAATTATACCAATGTTTGCCAGTTCGTTGTCCAGCATCGATAATGGTAAATTTATTCTCAATTTTTTCGCTATAAAGAAGCCAGCTTAAAGGAATGTCTCCTTTAATGTCGGCAATCGGGCGCACAGTAACTTGATCCAAGTCTTTATCAAAGACCCATAGATTAGGTCCATCCACTACAATCTTTTGGGGTTCGGGTTTTAAGTATTCCCAAACTAATTTACCGGGACGATTTAGGTCAAAATGGCCGAACGATTTATTCAACTCAAACACCGCTTCATCTGGTTGAATTTGTTCAAAATCGGCACTGAACGTTTTAAGGTGGTTGACATAGGTTTGCAGAGCATTCTCTGCATGAGCACTGTTGGACAAGCCCAACAATATCACCATTGCCGAAGCCTGTGTCCATTGTGGTATCCGTCGTAATAGTCTGTTTATTTTCATCCGGTAGGCACACTCTTGATCTGTTATTGGTTTTTAAAAAATAGGTTTGTTAAGTTCTTTAATTATTCTTGTGGTTTAGGCGCCAACACTTCACGATTACCATTTGAACCCGCGGTCGATATGATCCCTGAAGACTCCATGGTTTCAACAATTCGTGCCGCACGGTTATAACCGATTCTAAAATGACGTTGCACAGAAGAGATCGAGACTCTACGACCTTGTACAACGAATTCAACCGCTTGGTCATAGAGTTCATCGCTTTCTGCATCTGGGCCAGGTCCACCGTTACTATCGGGTTTGCTAATCCCTTGAGTAATGCTTTCCAAATATTGTGGTGCACCTTGTGCGCGCACAAAATCTGCCACACGATGGACTTCATCATCTGTCATAAAAGCACCGTGCACTCGTTTCGGACTACCAGAACCCGGAGGAAGGAACAACATATCTCCCATCCCTAACAACTGCTCTGCGCCCCCTTGATCAAGGATCGTTCTAGAATCAATTTTAGTACTTACCATAAAAGACATGCGCGTCGGAATATTGGCCTTTATCAAACCGGTAATTACATTCACAGAAGGCCGCTGAGTCGCTAAGACCAAATGAATTCCAGCAGCACGGGCTTTTTGTGCAATCCGAGCAATTAGCTGCTCAACCTCTTTGCCGACCACCATAATCATATCGGCAAATTCATCGACCACCACCACAATATAA
This sequence comes from Thiomicrorhabdus arctica DSM 13458, assembly GCF_000381085.1. GTDB lineage: Bacteria > Pseudomonadota > Gammaproteobacteria > Thiomicrospirales > Thiomicrospiraceae > Thiomicrorhabdus > Thiomicrorhabdus arctica. Next base: position 1,109,002 of record NZ_KB905899.1, read on the forward strand.
GGCAAGGTTTCCAGTGTTGGCGGCACTTCACCTAAGTCATGTCCATAGTTAGCAATCTGTGCATAGAGTGGATCGATAATCGGCTTGCCCGCATCAATGGCCGTTTTTACTTTTAGGTTATAACCAGCAATATTTCTGACACCTAATTTCGCCATGAGTTGATAACGTCGATCCATCTCAAACACACACCATCTTAAGGCATTGGCGGCTTCACTCATATCAGTGACTACCGGCGTAAGTAAATGCGGAATATCGTCATAAATAGACAACTCAAGCATTTTGGGATCAACCATAATCATGCGAACCTGCTCAGGCGTGCTTTTATACAACAGGCTAAGAATCATACTATTGACCCCAACTGACTTACCAGAACCCGTGGTGCCCGCAACCAGTAAATGCGGCATTTTGCCAATATCAGCTACCACTGGTTTTCCAGCGATGTCTTTTCCTAAAGCAATACTTAATGGCGAGCTTGCAGACTGAAATTCATCTGAAGCCAGAACATCACTGAAACTGACGATCTCGCGCTGTTCATTGGGAATTTCAATCCCGACCACTGCTTTACCTGGAATGACATCGACGACACGAACTGACTGAACGGAAAGGACTCGTGCCAAATCTTTAGCCAGGTTATTAATTTGACTCACCTTAACGCCAGGTGCAGGTAAAATCTCAAAGCGTGTCACGACTGGCCCTGGCTGAACTGATTCAACCTGTGCTGTAACACCAAACTCTAACAAGCGTTGCTCCAATAAAAGAGAGAGTGCTGCCAGCTCTTCTTTTGAAAAACCTTCCTCATAAAGCATGGGCGGATCCAATAAATCTAAACCTGGCAAATCCCCCGACGGCACAAACGGCAAGGTTGTATTAGGTGCCTGCTTCTCTCCGACTCTCACAGCCGTTTTGTTGTCAGAGTCAGAGACTGGAGCATCCAATGAAGGCTTGCCTCTGTTTTGGGCTGGTATTTTTGAATCTCCTTCAAGGTGTATGTCCGCTTTAACATCCGCACTCTTAGGGTGATTGGGGGTTCCTAATTCTTTTAATCCACCATTAGACAAACCTTTAGCTTTAGCCAGTTGTTTTGCGATAATCTCCTTGAGAGGGTTATTCACCACTTTTGAAGTGACTGACGGTAGGTTTTGACGAACTTCGGATTTTCTCTCTTTCAACGATTGTACGGTCGATTTAAAACGCCCGGGTTGAATCACTCTGCCCTTCACCAAACCACGTAGATAATCTGCCAACAACCATGCTTTATGACCTGTTGATTCAATAATTGTCAACCAAGAACAACTGCTTAACATACTAAATGCCACTGCGAATAACACAAGTAGCATTAACGTCGCGCCCAACAAATCAACCGCACCCACTAACCAATTGCTGAACTCATATCCCCAAACGCCTCCAGCTGAATAAGGCAGTTGTATTAAGGCCATATTGGGATTTAAATACAGATTTGCAAGACCTGATCCTGCGGTAATTAAGAGTAATAAACCGAATAAGCTCAGAATAAAACGCAGGTAATCAAGCTCATTACCCGTTCTAATTTTGAGGGTCACCCAACCCGCAAACACAATTCCAAAGGGAATTAAAAAACCAAAGATACCAAAGATATACAAAATCATCGAAGATAACCAGGCACCCGTTTTTCCGCCATAGTTATGGATATTATGCACCGCACCTACCGAATCAAATCCTGGGTCTTGGGGCGTATAGCTAAAGAGCACAATAAACAGGAAAAAAGCCAAGCCAATACTGCTCAGAACGACGCCATCTTTTAGTATCCAACCGAAGCGTTGCAGGGTCGAGACGTTCTCAGAAGAAACAGCCGCCTCTGCTTGGTGGGCCGGTCGAGTCATTGTTTTAGTGTTTTGGGTTTTAATGGACATGAACCTTCTATATGTAAATAAATTTAAGCTGAATCAGCTTGTTCGAAGAACTTTACAATGCTATGTTTAACTTATGAGTCAATCGTAAAGCAATGCAATCGAAAATCCTATTAAATCTAATATCAAAATTTAATAACGATTGCCTCTAGTTTATCCCCGAAAAACTGCTAAAATTTTAGCACATAACCCTATTAAAATGCCTCAATCTAACTTTATAGGTATGATAAAAATATCACATTTCTGTATTCTTAAGCACAAATTCGGAATAAAACAAAACCAAGTAATTAAGTAAAAGGAAACTCCATGGCGACAAAACATTGCAAACTACTCATTCTGGGAACAGGTCCTGCAGGCTATACCGCGGCCGTTTACGCAGCGCGAGCAAACTTAGAGCCTGTCATGATTACTGGCATGCAACAAGGTGGACAGCTCACGACCACAACTGAAGTAGACAACTGGCCTGGAGACCCTGAAGGTTTAACGGGACCTGACTTAATGGTTCGCATGCAACAACACGCTGAACGTTTTGGTACGGAGATTCTCTTTGACCACATCCATACCGCTGAATTGAACAGCAAACCTTTTAAACTCATTGGCGATTCTGGCGAGTACACTTGTGATGCTTTAATCATTGCCACGGGTGCTACGGCGAAATATCTTGGTTTAGAATCAGAAGAAGCTTTTAAAGGTAAAGGCGTTTCAGCGTGTGCCACTTGTGATGGCTTCTTTTACCGTAATCAAAAAGTTGCGGTCATTGGCGGTGGAAACACAGCGGTCGAAGAAGCATTGTATCTTTCTAACATTGCGGCAGAAGTCACCATTGTTCATCGTCGTGATAGCTTCTCTTCAGAAAAAATCCTGTCTAAACACCTGATGGAAAAAGCTGAACACGGTAATATCAACATTGAATACAATGCAACTTTAGACGAAGTCCTAGGCGATAAAATGGGGGTCACAGGTCTGCGACTGAAAAGCATGGTAGATGATTCAACCAAAGAGCTCGAGGTTTCTGGTGTATTCATTGCGATTGGCCACACACCTAACACGGGGTTATTTGAAAATCAGTTAGACATGACCAATGGCTACCTGAATGTGCAAAGCGGATTAAAGGGTAATGCAACACAAACTTCAATCCCAGGCGTTTTTGCCGCAGGTGATGTGATGGACCAATATTATAAACAGGCCATTACTTCAGCGGGTGCTGGCTGTATGGCGGCTTTAGATGCTGAAAAGTATTTAGATAACCTTAAATAAACCCACGATAAAACAGAACCACCAGGCCTGGTGGTTTTTTAGAGACCTTTGTACGTAGACATGATTGTAGTCATTCATTGAGCCATACAAAGTAAAAACTCTTATATCACACCCTAACAAGACTTAAACAAGGAATACGCATGAAAAAACTGTTCATTATGGCCCTAGGAGTGGCTTTCGCTTCTTCTGCTCTTGCTTCCAATAAAGCGTTAAGCACTTCGGAACAAAAAGCCAGCTATACGCTTGGAGCGGACTTAGCAAAAAATTTCACTGAACAGGGGCTAACAATCGATATCAAAGCCTTTACTCTTGGATTAGAAGATGCCATCAAACATCGTCCCTTAAAACTGACGGAAAAAGAGATGATGAGCGCTATCAGTGACGTTAAAAAAGAGATGCTTGAAAAACAACAAGCTGAAAGAAAAGTCATCGGAGATGCAAACCTAAAAGAAGGCCAAGCTTTCCTAGCCAACAATGCCAAAAAGGCCGGCGTAATCAGCTTACCGAGCGGAGTTCAGTATAAAGTAATTACTGAAGGTAAAGGCGCTCATCCTACTGAAGATGACACTTTGATTGCACATTACCGTGGAACCTTAATTGATGGTACTGAGTTTGACAGTTCATACAAACGTGGCACTCCATTGAAATTTCAGATGGGCAACGTGATTAAAGGTTGGAGCGAAGTGATGAAGCTGATGAATCCAGGTTCAAAATGGGAAGTCTACATTCCTGCTGATATGGCATATGGTGCGAAAGGTGCAGGGAAAGCTATTGGACCACATCAGACATTGATCTTTACAATCGAACTGATTACGTTTGACCCCACACCTAAGTAACGCTAAAAAGCATTAACAATACGATTGTCTTTAAACTTCTAAAACAGAAAGTCAGGCAAAAAAAAGCCCAGTGAAGAATTAACCAAACTGGGTATCCCAAATATAAGGGGAACAATCTTAGCTCTTAAGAGGAGTGTTGTAATGAAACAACGGCCACATAATAGTCTAAGACTTACTTCATATCAACATTTTCTAATATAAAAACAGTAAATGAGTTTAAAACGGTTCGAAACGAACATAACTCCTTATTTTATATAGGGTTATAGGTTTAAAACTTCAATCACATCATAAGCAGGTGTTTCAAAAGGGTGCGAAGCTTTCAAAGCTTGAACCGCAAGCTCTATATACTGACTAGCGCAGACTAACTCTACCTTATACTCCACTATTTTTTCTAGCTGATTCAACTCTCCCAAAAAAGGCTTACTGCCATCCAAGGCTCTAAACTGACCCTCGCCTTTAGATTGCCAAGCACAACAATCATATTGACCAATTTGACCTGCTCCAGCAGCAAACAGAGCATCTTTTACACAATCCAGGTGACTTTCAGGAACATAAAAACAAATTTTATACATTTAATTTCCTTAAAGAATTTTCATATAAAGTTTAAATAAACCCGTAAGGGTGCTTCAAATTCAATACAATAACGCATATTACAAAATTGATTCTAACCTGCTTTGCAAGGAGCTATTATGCGTTTACTACTTATTATCTATGGCATTATCTTAATTTTGGGCGTGACAGCCATGTTTACAGGCATTTACTATCTAGCCAATATTGCTGGTTTCATTTCCGCCATTGGACTTATGTTAATCTTTTTTAAAGATCGTCCTGATAAAGAGAGTGCATTGGACCTGAAAATGCGCCGCTACTGGTATGTTGTTTTTGCTACAGGAATTTTCTTTAGCATCATCTTTGGTAGTTTTTGGAATAACACCATGGGTAATATGGCCTAAATCTAAAATCTGTCTTAGTCACAATCATTCAGACTCAAGACTTTTACTGAGAACATCCTGTTAAGTCAATTCGAGCGAATCATTGTTTCTTCAATAAAAAAGCCCTGTAAGTACAGGGCTTTTTTATTGAAGAAACTAAAACCGTTATAACAATCTAATTGTATCTTGGTTCAGTTTAGAACAGCTCAATTTCGCCTTCATCCATCGATGCCGTATTGACTCGCGCCATACGTAAATCATCTATCTCTTGACGTTTTTTATGGATATTTTGACGCAAAACTTCTATTCTTTGCTTATGCTCATCTTCAGAAAGAGCCGGATTTGTATCGTTATCTTCAAGAAAACTAATAATTTCATTTGAAAACCCATTTAGGTTCTCCAGGTGGTTCATCACCTGCTCAACTAACTGCCGCACAATGTCTTCAAACTGTAATGAGCGCATCGCATCTGAAACACTGACTTCAATCCCAGAAATCATGCCTGAAAACTCACCTAATTTACTAGAAATGCCATCATTCATGCCTTCCAAATCGCTCAGCATGACATCCATTTTCTCTTGAGAGGATACGGCATGCTCCATATCTTTAGTGGCTGTTTCACTCACGATAAGACGAACTTCATCAACCGTAGTGCGCGCCTTTTCCGCTTGTTTACGGATTTGTGCATTTAATATATTTGAATTTAAAGAAAGCTTACGAACTTCATCTGCAACAACAGCAAAGCCACGCCCGGCTTCTCCCGCTCTTGCAGCTTCAATCGCCGCATTCAAAGCCAATAAGTTTGTCTGATCAGCAATACCCTTTACATCTTCCAGTAGATGGAAAATGGATTCAATTTGACCCACCATATCATCAATCTTAGCAACCGTTTTATTACTACGGTGACTCGCCTCAATCAGTAAATTTATCAAGTATTGCAACACAACCTTAATTTCGGCTGAAAACTCTTTAATACTTAAATCTTCAGAATTGCCATCACCGCCACCTAGATTTTCTATTAATGCCATCACTAATTCATACTGATTTTGGGTCTGCTCATGTAGCCCTGAAAAACTACCATTTAACGTTTCAATCGATTCGGCAACTAATTCTTTAACCTGCATCAACTCATCACGAACGACACCTACTTCATTGCCAATCACCGAATCTACATCATTCATCAGAACCTTTATCGTCTCACTCGCAACGGCCAATCTTACCATTGGTACAGGAGAACTTACCTGCAGAGCAGGTGCTACGTTTGAAGGAGACGGCTTCATGGCCGATGAATCGGCAACTCTTGCCACCATCAATGACCAAGTGATAGAAACCACTATAACCATAACCAGCCCTATGAAAGGAATGTCTAATTGAGTCAGTACAATGCCGCTCAACGTCGCAAGCCAAGCTGGCCAATAGGCAGTAATAATATGGGGCATGTTTATTTCCTTAATTACATACGAGTCTTTAAACCCGTATCAAAATACGATGGTTCTGAGTGATTAGAGGGTTAATAGCAGTTATTATGCCAATAAATCGCGAGATTGAGCTCTAAGAGAAACTCAATAAAAGAAGGTGTTCACCTAAGGTGAATTACGAAAATCGAATGAGTATACACATATTAAAGGCTTTAATGTTAAGCATTCTCAAGCGCACTTCAATGCTTAGCAAGGATCAAATTCGCCAAAGCATAAAGTGTGTTTTTGTTAGCGTGCAGCCAACTCTAGAATTTTTAGAGGGATATTTTCTAAGGGCAATATATAATCAGCAGCTCCTAACTTTACCGCTTCGCCAGGCATTCCCCAGACAACACTCGTCTTTTCGTCCTGGGCAATGGTTGGGACACCACTCTCTTGCAACTCTTTCATACCGGCCGCACCATCCGCCCCCATACCTGTCAATAGAATTCCAATGGCGTTTTGCCCAACATTTTGCACCACAGAACGAAACATAACATCAACAGCAGGTTTATGGCGATTAACAGGTGGCCCATCATTAAGACGGCAAATATAACGCGCACCATCTCGCACCACCATGAGATGTTTATCACCGGGTGCAATATAAACATGCCCCGGAAGAATCTGTTGGCCATCCTCAGCATGGAAAACCGTCATTTCTGAAAGCGAATCCATACGTTTAGCAAACGGTAAACTAAAGGCGGCTGGGATGTGCTGAGTAATCACAATGCCCGGAGTGCTGACTGGAAGGCGCATCAGTACTTCTTTAATCGCTTCTGTGCCACCCGTTGATGCTCCTAGTGCGATAATTTTATCTGTGGTCTTAAAGTGTTTCTGGCGAACAGTCGTCTTTGGGAGCACAGCATCGGTCGACAATTTATCAGGAACATTCTGAGGCTTTACTACTTCGGGACGGCTATTTTGATTAGCAACATAACGGGCATACTGACGCTCTAACATGGATTTATTAACGCGAGCGGCCGTTTTAACTTTACTGCATATTTCTTGCGTATAAGCCTCAAAACTGTGTGTCAAATCAATTTTAGGCTTGGTCACAAAATCGACAGCGCCTAAGTCCATGGCCTCAAAGGATATATCAGCACCTTTTTCAGTCAGTGTGGATACCATAACAACGGGGAGAGGATGCAATCGCATTAGATTCTTTAAGAAAGTCACCCCATCCATTTTCGGCATTTCTATATCTAATGTCAGCACATCTGGGTGCAGTAGCTTAATCTTTTCTCTTGCATCAAACGGATCTGAGGCCGTACCAATAACTTGTAGGTCTGGATCAGAAGACAACATCTCATTTAGCATTTTACGAACCAATGCAGAGTCATCAACAATCAGAACTTTAATAGGTGTGTTCACAGAATATTCCTTGTTCTATCGAACGCAATAAAAAGGGCTCTAAAGCCCTTTTTATTACTCATTTTTTTTATAGATAGTTTGCCCTAATAACTCAAACCGAGTACAAACTTTATAGAGTGATTCAGAATGCCCTACGAAAAGGTGACCACCTACCGGCAACCGATCAGCATATCGATCGAACAATTTGGATTGGGTTGGTTTATCAAAGTAAATCACTACATTTCGACAAAAAATCACATCAATTGAATCTTTGATAGGCCACTCACTCATCAAATTTAACTGATCAAATTTAATAATCTCCTGCAATTCAGACTTAACTTTAACAAACCCCTCTTTCGAGCCTGTCCCTTTCAAAAACCATCGTTTTTGACGCGCTTCAGAAACTCCCTTTAATCGGTCAATTGTGTAAACTCCATTTAATCCGGTTTGGACGACGTCAGAGTCTAAATCAGTCGCAATCACTTGAACATCCCAATCCAAGGGTGCTTTTTCCTTTAACATAATTGCGATGGAATAAGGCTCTTCTCCTGTTGAACAACCTGCAGACCAAATCCGAATTCGTCGGCTAGCCGCATTTGAAATGACTAATGCAGGAATCACATGTTCCGCTAAATACTCAAAATGATGATTTTCTCTAAAAAAGAAGGTCAAATTCGTAGTGATTGAGTTAATCAACTGAATAAATTCAGACTCACCTTGGGCTTCAACATAGTCAATGTATTGGCTAAAACTTGTTAAAGCTAGGAATCGTATGCGTTTTGCTAGCCGATTGTAAACCAAGTTAATTTTTGATTCATTTAAATCAATACCTGCAAAATCATACACAATCTTTTGGACTCGTTTAAAATCTTGCTCTGTAAAGTCAAATTCGCGTTCACTCATGTATGATGACCTTATTCAAATAATTCTATCGTTAAAGTACGATTTAATAGGGCTAATATAATTGTAATTTAATGGGATGCAAGTAAAAGTTCATTTTAACTGGTAAAAACAATGGTTAATATTTCCAATAATTTCACAACTGCACAGTCTCTAACACTGAATAGTGCGGCTCAAAGCGCTTCACTATTCAAAGTGGGTCAGGTAGTTACGGCAAACATCGAACAAATCCAAGGTAAACAAGTCACTTTGTCTATCGGTAGCCAAACACTTGTTGCCACAAGTAAACTCGACCTTCAAGAATCCGGCCTTATCCAGGTTCGAATAAAACAACTACAACCGACCATTGAACTTGCCATTATCCGTGCACCTAAACAGAATAACAGTCAACAATTACAAAATGTACTCCAAGCCGCTTTACGACAAGTGATACCTAACCAGACTGCACTGCCACAGGCATTTCAGCAAATAAGTTTACTGCAAGGTCTGCCAGCTTCATTATTGGGACCTGTGAATCAACTTCTAGAACAAATCGTCAAAAGTCAGATACCTTTATCTGGCTCGGCTTTAAAACAAAAAATGGCGGATAGTGGTCTGTTTTTAGAATCAAAACTTAAACAAGCTGATAAACCAAACTTGAACCATGACATTAAAAGCCAGTTGCTTTCCTTGCGACAGCAAGCAGAGGCACTGAATATAAGATCGCCTTCACCACAAATTGCTCAACTTTTAGGGTCGCTTAACCAAGCAATCAATAGAATTACGCTGCAACAATTACAACTCTACGAAAACCCTAATATAACGTCCCTAGACCTCCCCTCTAGTCATAAAAAACAGGATGAACAGGATTATATTGAGTTTAGAAAGCACTCTGAATCCGGTTCACCACGCTGGGAGGTCTTAATTGATTTACATTTACCTATAGGGGAAATGTCAGCTAAATTAACGCTCAATCAGCAAAATGAATTCAACTGCTTTTTATGGTGTGAAACAGAAACCTTAGAACGAAGTATTTCTGAACATCTCACGCAACTGAAGAAGCAATTCGAGCATCAAAATTTGCAGCTGCAGAACCTACTCATCGTCAAGCAGAAACCGACCAAAACTGAAAAATCCACCCAAGTTGCGCTGATTGATATTCATATCTAACCTAGTGTTCTATTTTAGGCATTTGCTCTGTCCAGAGCTGCATACCCTAGGCATAGGCATTCTAATTTAATGTTGATTGAATGAATAAATACTGAAACTCGTGACAAAAAGGTTAAAACTGAGTCTCTAATAAGCCCTTTGCTCGAGTCAGGATGACTTAAATATAAACCAAAACCATACCTATTAAAGTAGAACACACTATTAGCAGTAAGCTATTGAACAATCTTTTGTGAATTTTAGGCTAAATTGATTCATTTCTTATTTTGTAAAAAGGTCTTTCCAAATATTGTCGTAAAAAAATAAAAGAGAAAACTAGACCTTTACTAGCGAATCGGTTAGTTTAGCAATATCATTATGTCACCTAAGAGAGAGCCGTCTAAATGGACAATAAAATAAACTCCATTCAAGAACAAATTGATCAAAGCGCAAACAACACAGACCAAGTGTTAAGTTTTATACTCGGTCATGAAGAATACGGTGTTGACATTCTAAGAGTCCAAGAAATTACAGGTTGGGAAAACACGACCCCTATCCCGAACACCCCTAGCTATGTAATGGGGGTTATCAACCTCCGCGGCGCGGTAGTTCCAATCATCGATTTACGTGTACGTTTTGGACTACAAGACATCACTTACAATGAAACAACCGTTGTGATTATTGTAAGGTCAGAAGACAATACGGGTGCCCAAAAAATTATTGGCCTTGTTGTAGATGGCGTCTCAGATGTCTATACTATTAATAAAAAAGAACTTCAAATTGCCCCAGAGATGAGTGGAACGGTGCAATCAGAATATGTACATGGATTGGCAACGATAAATAGTCAATTAGTGATTATTTTACATGTCGATCCTTTAATAAATGATGGCATTCTTGCCTCTATTAAAAAAGCCCTAAATCTTGATTAACCCCCTGTATAATGACGTTAAAACGTTAATTTCTAAGCCTATAATAGTGAGAGGATAAGATGTCAAAAATCTTAGCAGTAGATGATTCTAAGTCAATGAGACAAATGGTAAGTATGTCTCTGAAATCAGCAGGTCATGATGTGACTGAAGCAGAAGATGGTGCCGTAGCTTTGGAAATTGCCAAGCAAGGTCAGTTTGATTTAGTGGTAACAGATATCAACATGCCTAATATGAATGGTATTGAGTTAGTTACCGCTTTGAGAGCCATGCCTAACTATAAATTCACGCCTATTTTATGTTTAACGACAGAGTCTTCAGGTGATATGAAAGCCAAAGGTAAAGAGGCTGGTGCAACAGGCTGGATTATTAAACCTTTCAGTCCTGAAAAGTTGCTTTCAGTTATTACTCGCGTTCTTTAAACTTTTAGATTAGATAGATGAGGCTTTCATGAGTAATCAAATTAAGTTGCCAGAAAATTTAACCATCCACCATATCGAAGCGCATTTTAGTGAGCTGAACAAGCTTTTCAATGACTCTGGTGATGAAATTACTGTGGATGCCTCTGGCATTGAAACCATTGACACTGCGGGACTTCAAACACTACTGGTTTTAGTGAGTAATGCTAAAGAAAATGGTAAAGTTTTAACCTGGTCAAATTCGTCAGAAATCCTTAAAACGAGCGCAGAAAAGCTTGGATTAATACACGATTTGCAACTTACCTAATACCTCGTCAAGGAGAGAACTTTCTCTCTTTGCTACCCCTTCCTAATCAGAAACCATACTCTTCTGTGATCTGTTCATTTAATATTTTCAAACCTAATAGACAAGGCTTCGTTAATGGATGAAAAAGGTCTACCGCTTACAACTAAGATTGCGATTTCTATCGAGTACGAAGGTACTAGCGCACCTAAAGTAACGGCTAAAGGCAAAGGGTATATTGCACAAGAGATTATTCAAACGGCGAAAGAGCTAGGTATCCCCATTCAAGAAAATGGTCCTCTCGTTGAACTACTCAGCCAGGTAGAGCTAGACCAAGAAATCCCACCAGAACTTTATGAAGCGGTTGTGCAGGTGTTAATTTTTGCCTACCAAATCAGTGGTAAAGAAATCGCGCCAACGACTCCCGAAGTTTAGTTATAAAAAAAGGGCATAACAAATGCCCTTTTTTATAAGATCTTAATGTTTGTTAGCAAATCCGTCCTTCATAGACTAAGCCTTGCATAGAAATAAACTACTCTTCTCCTGCGAACATATTATCGACATCAATCAGAATGATAACGTTATTCTGGAAATGAGCAATACCTTGAATATACCGAGAAACATTCTCTTTAGTCGCTGACAAAGCCTCTATTTTGCTTTCTGGGATATCTTTGACTTCCATCACAAAATCAACCAACATACCGACAGCGCGCTCACCATCCAACTCAACAATAATAATACGTGAATAATCACTTATTTCTTTAGCAGGCATTCCATACATGGAACGTGCATCAATGACGGTGACAATGACACCACGGACATTAATAACACCCAGGACATTATGAGGCGTACCCGCAACCGTTCGAATGATACCAACCCTAAGCACTTCCCTGATTTTCTTAACATGAATGCCATAAATTTCATTCTCTAGAGTAAAGAGCACACAGCGAGCACTTGGCCCTAGATAAGCGGCCTCATCTTGCATTTCACTCATCGAAGGACTATCGTTACCTGTCATACTTTGAGTCATCATATCCATAACTCCTCCTTATCTACTTATTGATGGCGAATGTTAAAAGCGCTCTACTACGCCAGGTAAATCCAATATGAGTGCAATACTACCATTACCAGTAATCGTTGCTCCTGCATATCCTCGTACTTTCTTAAGCATTACGCCAAGAGGCTTAATAACAACCTCTTCCTGACCATTAACTTGATTAACAACAAGACCTACTCGTTGATTGCCGACTGACACAATCACGACTTTATCACCCACATAGGACTCTTTTGTCTGATGGGGAGCCAACCACTCACTTAAGAATAGAAGTGGAATGCTTCTATCTCTCAAGCGCACCATCATTTGGCCATCAATTTTATTGGTTTTTTCGGGATTATAATCGAAAATCTCTTGAACACTGCTTAATGGAATGGCATAGCTATCCTCATCAAAACCGACCATTAAGGTTGGTAGAATGGCCAAGGTAAGCGGCACACGTATATTGATTTTTGTGCCTTCACCTAAGACAGAGTGAATCTCAATACTGCCATTCAATTTAGTGATCATTGTTTTGACCACATCCATTCCAACACCACGACCAGAGATATCACTAATCACATCGGCCGTCGAGAACCCTGCAGACAGTATCAATTCAAAAGCAGACTTATCATCAAGCTGACTGGCTGCAATTTCATCCATCATACCTTTTTCAACGGCTTTTTGACGAAGTACATCTGGATCCATTCCTTTGCCATCGTCCGTAATCGACAACAAAATATGGTCCCCCTCCTGTTCTGCCGCTAACACAATAGTACCTGTTTTTGGCTTACCTGCGGCTGCACGTACATCAGGCATTTCAACGCCATGATCCACCGAGTTTCGAACTAAATGCACTAAAGGATCCGCTAAAGCCTCGACTAAATTCTTGTCTAAATCAGTCTCTTCACCTTTCAATTCAAGGTTAATATCCTTACCCAGTTGTCGGGCAAGATCTCGCACAACACGTGGAAAACGACCGAATACTTTTTTAACCGGTTGCATACGTGTCTTCATCACTGACGATTGCAAGTCTGTTGTGACATGGTCTAAATTTCCAACGGCATTCGCTAGATCTTCAAGACTTACGCCTGCACCTTTTAACGTTAAAAGACGGTTTCGTACTAATACCAGTTCACCGACTAAGTTCATAATTTCATCTAAACGACGGGTGTCAACACGAACCGTTGATTCAGTGGTGTTTTTAGCCACAGGCTTTGCCTCTGCAGCGGTGTTAGAAGGTTTAGGTGTGCTTTTAACTGGAGCCGCTGGGACGCTTTCTTGAGGCTTAGAGCCCTTAACATTTAAAGGCGTCGGAACGTCACCCGACTCACCACCCTCAAGCAAATCTCTCTGACCCAGTAGAGCTTCAAATTCGTCTTCAGACATATCGCCATCCGGATCAACACCGGCTGCCAAAACAATAGAACCAGGTTCATCATTAGAATGATCAGGGCCAAGCACCTCACGCTGGTTCAGTAAAGCTTCGAATTCTTCTTCAGACATATCACCATCAGGATCGACGCCTTCAGTGAGACTGAGTTCAACAGTCGATACCCCAAGGTTAGCATCGTCGTCCTCAGGCTCCATAACATCACGTTGACTTAATAAAGCTTCAAATTCATCTTCAGACATATCTCCGTCCGGGTCAACCCCTTCTCCAAGTTGCAATGGAGATTCAACGATCTGTTCTTCAACGACTGGAGGTTTATTCTTTGCTGTTATGGCATCTAAATCAGTCAATAAGACAGGATCATTCTCAGGCATTTCACGCACGCCATCTTTCAATAGATCCATTAAATCACTAATGACATCAAATGCCCTTAATATCGCATCGGCAACAATTGCATCATAAGCAACTTCTCTATTGCGAATTTTATCGAAAACGTTTTCTGCTCTATGGCAAACTTCAATAAGAGGAGTAATGGCCAAAAACCCTGCCCCTCCCTTAATAGTATGAAAACCTCTGAAAACAGCATTCAGTAAATCTGCATCTTCAGGAGAGTGTTCTAATTCAACTAACTGCTCATTAAGTTGATCAACCAGGTCTGCTGCCTCTGCCAAAAAGTCCTGCAAAATCTCTTCATCCACAACCTTCCCCTCGCTTGCTTGCACTGAATGGAACATGTCCAATTAGTGGATATATGTATATTGCAGAAAATATAGCAATCATTGTGCCATTCAATAAATTACTCACCCTTAAATCTAGAAACCTAAATCACTTAACAAGTCATCGACCTCTGCTTGTGACTGAGTGGAGCCGTTCTTCGATTTTGCAGTGACATTTGGACCGACCCCTTTCATTTCATCTGAAGTCTTGTCTTCAGCACTCTCCTCACGATCTGGAATCGAGGCATAATCATGTGTAGACTGGTCAATTAAGTGGATTAAACTTTGCTCTAAAGAGGTAATAATCATAATGACCCGATTCAATACCTGACCAGTCAAATCCTGAAAAGATTGGGCTAACATGATCTCGGTTAATTCTGAATTTACCTTATTAATCGTCTTTAGCAAAATTTCTGTGTCACTGCCAGCTATTGAGTTGCAGGTTATTTCTTGCAAAGAACTCATTAGACTCAATGCATTTTCTGCAGATTCAAGTGTTTTATTACTGGCTTCTGCCGTCATATTTATGACATATTCCAGGCGTTCAGCCGCATCTGGAATATCATGCTTAGTTTGTAGCAAGAGAGTGCTGTCATTCAAACCATCCAGCGTTTGATGTAAATTCTGAGTCAACTCACTGACTCGCTGATATAGCTCCGACTCACGTACTTGAGTTAACTCATCTAATAGAGCTCCTGCCTGAGACGGTTCTCCGGACTCCAAAGCTTTTAATAGTGCCTTAACGAGATTCTGGTCAATTTGTGTAGGGAAAGTCATAGTTTATAAATCCTTAGCAATAACGGTGACAAAAAAAAGCCTTGTCGGTAATATACTACCGTACAAGGCTTTTAATCAAATTAAACAAACACTCTATTCGCTGTTTTTTCGCTCAGCGACACGTTCAAAAATCTTATGAATCTTGCCATTTAAAGTTGCTGCTGTAAAAGGCTTTACAATATAACCATCAACGCCTGACTGGGCGGCTTCCAATATTTGACTTCGTTTTGCTTCCGCGGTAATCAATAGAAATGGTGTGTCTTTTAAAGATTCATCTGCACGAACACGCCTTAATAGATCAATCCCCGTCATTTCAGGCATATTCCAATCACTGACAATAAAGTCATATTTCCCTGATTGAACCATAGGCCATGCGGTAGCACCATCATCAGCTTCATCAAAATGATGAAAACCTAACTCTTTAAGTAAGTTTTTGACAATTTTACGCATTGTAGAGAAGTCATCCACAACTAAAATATTCATCTCTCTATTGACTTGCATTTCTTGTCCTTAAAAGGCTGACTGGCCACTGAAAACAGCCATTTCAATCCTATTGAATCCAGTCAGCCATTCGTGACCTAATTCTTTTGACGGCCTGACTATGAATCTGGCTCACTCTAGATTCGCTAACGTCTAAAACTTCTCCAATCTCTTTTAGATTTAACTCCTCATCATAGTAAAGGGACATGACCAACTTTTCTTTATCAGGTAAGTTTGAAATTTCATTAACAAGTGCTTGTTGAAAGCCACTTTCTGCAAGCTCTCCGAAAGGCGACATATTCTGCCCCACCATTCGCCCTTCAGAAAGCTCTTCATGATCTGGCTGGTCAATCGAGAGTAACTGAGCCGAGTTGGTATCTTGTAAAATATGGTGGTATTCTTTAAGTGTGACGCCCATCTCTTCAGCGATCTCTTCATCACGGGCTTCTCGACCAATTTTCGACTCAACTTGATTGATTGCCTCACTTACCGCGCGTGACTTGCGATAAACTGAACGTGGCGTCCAATCCCCTTTACGAATCTCATCTAGCATTGAGCCTCGAATACGAATACCTGCATAGGTTTCAAAACTGGCACCTTGATTGGCATTAAATTTTTGCATCGCTTCAATTAAACCAACAACACCAGATTGAATTAAGTCTTCAACAAAAACGCTGTCGGGCAATCGCCCCTTCAAGTGATATGCAATACGTTTCACCAAAGGTAAATACTGCTCCAGCTCCATCACTTCACTGGCGGATTGTTTTTGAACTTGTTCATAAACAGATGTACCTGTCATACTCTACTAATGCCCCGTCTGAAATAAGTTTTCAACAAAAAACTGTAAATACCCTGTCATCCCTTTTGGGATTGGCCAGCGGTCGACTTTTTGAGCCAAATTTTTAAATGCTTTTGCAGATTCACTGTTTGGACGATACACCGTCACAGGCACTTGTTTTTGGACGGCATCTCGTAAATCATGATCGAAAGGTACTGAGCCAAAATAATCTAAACTGACATCTAAAAACTGTTCGCACACACGGGCTAATTTCTCATAAAGAATCTTACCTTGCTCTGGTGTACGGCTTTGGTTAGCCAACAATCTAAAACGGGTTAATTGATAATCCCGGCTTAATACTTTAATTAATGCATAAGCATCTGTGATGGAAGCAGGTTCATCAGTCACAACCACGACAACTTCTTGTGCCGCTCGACAAAAACTGACAACACTGTCGGCAATACCCGCCGCAGTATCGACAATTAAAATATCTAACTCACCATTGAGCTCGGAAAAAGCATTAATGATTCCAGCATTTTCCATCGCCGTTAATTGAGCCATACGGCGGACACCTGAAGCGGCAGGGATAATTTTTAATCCTGCAGGTCCTTCAACAATAACTTCTTGAAGTGTTTTATCACCATCCAAAACATGTGAAAGATTGTATTTTGTCTGTAACCCCAACATGATATCGACATTAGCCAAACCCATATCTGCATCCATAAGTAAAACACGGTGTCCAATCTTACTGAGCGAGACGCCAAGATTCACTGACACATTGGTTTTACCCACACCACCTTTGCCGCTCGCAACCGCAATTACCCTTACAGGTTGAGCGTCATTAGCACTGGCTGAACTCTGGCTTGAGTGCATTGCTCTTAAACCGGCTGCTTGATCATTGAGCATCTGATATCTCCTTACCCATTCCCATTCGAAAGGCTTGCTCATTTTGAGCTGAATTTTTATTTTGATGACCTAACACAATAGCACGGTCAATCAGTTCTCTTGTTCTAACAACTTCTAAATCTTCAGGGACTCGTTGTCCATTAGATAAATACATAATCGGTAATTGTTTTTCAATCAGGAGTGTTAGCAGATTACCGAGCTGTAAAGCCTCATCCACTTTTGTTAAAATACATCCTCTTAAAATCACTTTCCCAAACGAATTCACTATGTCAGTCATCACATTCAACTGAGTGGCGGCTGACATAACCAAATAATTGCGGACGCTGGTAGCTCCTTCATGCCCTGAGGTTAACTGCTGAGACAGCTGTAGGTCTCTCTGACTCATGCCCGCAGTATCAATTAACACCAATTTCTTGTGTCCTAAAGAAGTCAATAAAGCATATAACTCACCCTGAGTGCTGGCAACATGAACTGGTACATTAATTAAATCAGCAAAGGTTTTTAACTGTGCCTGAGCGCCGATCTTATAGCAATCAGTGGTAATTAAAGCCAATTCACTTGGACTATTGCGCATTACAAATCGACTGGCCATTTTGGCAATTGTTGTCGTTTTACCTACCCCTGTCGGCCCAACTAACGCGACTATACCACCCCGTTCGATAATATCTCGTTCTCCGGTTGGTATACTATTTTCTATTTTCAGAAGTATATCTGACCAGGCCTGGTGATTTTTAGAATCAATCGATTCAACTAACTTTTGACTCAACTCCCAGCCAATGCCTAACTTTAGTAATCGTTTAATCAAATCTACTGTATGTGGATTATTTTGTGATTCCTGGCCCCACGCTAGACCAGACAACTGGTTTTCAAGCATCGCACGAACGGCTTGCAACTCACTTGCAATGCCAGAAAGCTCCTGAGATCCACTCTTAACATCGCCTAGCTGAGAGGATGCAGACGCTTCAGTCGATTGATAAGTGCTTCTTGCGAGAGGAACCTCTTGCGCGGTTTGAAACTGCGTTGCTTCTGGATCAAGCGCTGCAACGATTTCTACCCCTTCAGGCACATCTTTAGTCGACAATATTACCGCATCATCACCGTGTTCATCGCGAACCAAACTCATTGCTTGACGCATTGTAGGTGCAACGTAGCGCTTAATCTTCACCGTTAGCCTCCCTGTCCTACGTTTGCAACGACACTAATTTGTCGATTTTCTGGTACCTCAGAATAAGCTAAGATATACAGTGTTGGTAAACTATATCGAAATAAACGAGCCAATTGTGCCCGTATTTGTGGCGCAACCAGTAACACAGCTGATTGACCGGCCATCTCGAGCTTCTGACTCTCCTCTTTCAAGGTATTGTGTAGTCTTTCGGCAAGACCAGGTTCAATCGCCAACTGACCTTCAGGAGCACCTTGCGTGGCTTGAAGCAAAAGTTGTTCCAAGCTAGGGTCAAGGGTAATGACCTTCAGTTCATCTTCATGACCTACAATATCTTGAATAATCGATCGGCCTAATGCGGCACGCACAAAAATCGTTAATGCTGTGGCATCTTGTGTGCTGCTGGCCTTCTCAGTCAAGGTTTCAAGAATTGTACGTACGTCACGAATAGAGACTTTTTCACGTAATAGATTTTGCAGCACTCTCACGACAACGGCTAATGACAATTTATCAGGCACCAACTCTTCGACTAACTTAGGGGAACTTTTCTTAAGTTTATCAAGCAGTTGTTGAGTTTCATCATGACCAAACAATTCAAATGCATAATCTTGTATCACCTGGCTGACATGTGTCGCAACCACCGTACTGGCATCAACAACGGTATAACCGAACGCCTGAGCCTGATCCTGATCATTTTGTGCAATCCACACGGCATCTAAACCAAACGTAGGGTCTTTAGTCGCCGTGCCAGCAATTTCACCAAAAACTTGACCCGGATTAATCGCCAGCTCTTTATCAGGAAAGACCTCTCCTTCACCCGAGGGTACTCCCATCAACATTATTCGATATTGATTAGGCTTTAAATCTAAATTATCACGAATATGGACAGGCGGCACCAAAAACCCTAACTCTTGAGAGACTTTACGGCGCACACCTTTAACACGGTCTAACAATTGGCCATTCTGAGCTTGGTCGACCATGGGAATCAACCGATACCCAACCTCTAAACCAAGAACATCGACCGCTTGCACGTCATCCCAACTAAGATCAACAGGTCTGGTATCGGCTTCTGGTTCTAAATCGAGTACGGATTTATCGGGCTTTGTTGTTTTATGTTGTTGACGATAAATCCAGTAAGCTCCACCCCCAGCCACACTGGCGAATGTCAAAAAGGCAAAGTTTGGCATCCCTGGAATCAACCCCATAAAACCAACAATACCGGCTGCTGTTCCTAAAGCCTGCGGTGTCGCGAACATCTGCTCTTGCATCTGTTCACCCATATCTTTATGGCCATCTCCCGTCACTCGTGTAACAATAATAGCTGTTGCCGTTGAGAGTAATAAAGCAGGAATTTGTGCAACCAAACCATCTCCCAAAGTGAGTATCGTATAAACCTCTCCTGCCTCAGCAAAACCTAAATTGTGCTGACCAATACCAATGGCAAACCCTCCAATAAGGTTGATAAACAAAATTAAAATACCTGCGACAGCATCTCCACGAACAAATTTGCTTGCGCCGTCCATAGAACCATAAAATTCTGCTTCTGTTGATACATCAGAGCGTCTTGCTTGAGCATCTTCTTGAGTAATTAGGCCAGCGTTCAAGTCAGCATCAATCGCCATCTGTTTGCCTGGCATCGAGTCCAAAGTAAAGCGTGCACTGACTTCAGCAACTCGTCCAGCACCCTTGGTGATAACTACGAAGTTAATCACAACCAGAATGGCAAAAACGACCAAACCAACGGCTAAATTCCCACCAATTACAAACTCGCCGAAAGCTTCAATAACATGCCCAGCAGCTGCGCCACCATCATGGCCTTCGAGTAAAATAACACGGGTTGAAGCAATGTTTAAAGAGAGCCTAAATAGCGTTGCTAAAAGAATAATGGTTGGGAAAATGGCAAAATCAAGAGGACGTTTTGCATAAAGTGTCAACATTAAAACCACTAATGACAAAGCTATATTGAAGGTAAAAAAGATATCTAGTAAAAACGGCGGCAAGGGAATGGTCACCATTGCTAATAGCGCCAATACAGCAATAGGAACGCCTAACCCACTGGTCATCGTTTTTTTAATTTTATTGAATAATTGGGTCAGATCCATTTAGACATTTAATCTTAGTTTGGGGAAATTCATTCTATTTTCATATCTTCAGGTATCGGTAGTTCAGAAAAATTTACGTTATCGGCTTTACCATACTCTTTTAACTGGTAAACATAAGCCAAAACGGCCGCCACGGCTTTAAATAAATCATAAGGAATTGGACGGTCTATTTCAGCATTATAGTACAAAGCTCGTGCTAAGGGGGGGGCTTCTACAATGGTGATATTATTTGCCGTTGCAATCGTTCTTATTTGCGCTGCCATAAAGTCTGCACCCGTTGCTACAACAATCGGTTCTTGCATATTATCTGGGTCATATTGTAGCGCAACTGCAAAATGAGTTGGGTTCGTTATAATAACATCCGCATCCGGTACTTTTTGCATCATTCGACGCTGTGACATTTCATGCTGTACCTGTCGAATTCGACCTTTAACTTCCGGGTTTCCTTCTTGCTGTTTATGCTCTTCTTTAACCTCTTGCTTGGTCATTTTGAGTTGTTTATTATGCTCATAAAGTTGAAAAGGCACATCTATTATTGCCACAATCAACAATGATAAGCTAATAAAAATAAAAGCCTCAGCAATCAATGCTCCAGCATGCCCTAATGCAAAATTTAAAGGCTCAATACCCAAAGCAAGAATTTCTCCAAAAATCGCATATAAAAAATAGACGGCAACGATCATAACCAAACTAAATTTAGCTAATGCTTTGAACAATTCCATCAGGGCTTTTGATGAAAACATGCGTTTAATACCTGAAACAGGATTTAACTTACTAAACTTAGGTGCCATCGCTTTTGCGCTAAAAGACCACCCTCCCAATAAAAGTGGCGCGACTAAAGCAATTAACATCATCAACAACAGAAAAGGTAAAACTAAATACACAGCCTCCAGTGTAATCGCGGCAATTAAATCAAACATTTTCAATTCATCAAATGCTAGAGAACGCTCAAAACTCAGGCCTTTAGTGATAATCACTTCAAAATCAGCAATCATGACTTTACCGTAGAACATGAAGAAAAGTGCCGCTATGAGAGTCAATAAAAGTGTGGTGAGCTCTTTAGATCGAGGGACTTGACCTTTCTCTCTGGCCTCTCTGATCTTTTTCTCAGTGGGTTCTTCCGATTTTTCAGAACCATCAGCATTTTCAGCCATCTGCTTAAGCTCCGGTTAATCGCAATTGTGTGATGACATCCATCGCCCGATGAATCAACTCTTGTAAATGCGGTAATACAAGGGGTGTCGTCAAGGACAACATGACCAGACCTGTTAACAAGGTTACCGGAAAACCTACTGCAAAAATATTTAAAGCGGGTGCGGCTCTTGTAACCACACCAAAAGCAACGTTGATTAATAACAGTGCCGTAATTGCCGGGAGGGCAATTAAAATCCCCGCAGAGAACATATAACTTCCAAATTCGACGATAAGGAGAAGACTGTCTCGAGTAAGAAAAGAGGTGCCTATTGGCAAATATTCAAAACTGTCCACCACCACTTGAATAACCAATAAATGACCATTGAGAGCCAGAAAGAGAAGTGTCGCAATAATTGTATAATACTGTGACACAACGGGGGCTTGAGAACCTGTACCAGGATCCACCATCGATGCAAAAGCTAAACCCATACCAATCGCAATCATATGCCCAGCAACCACAAATGCTTGAAACACAACTAAAAAAACCACCCCCATAGCTAACCCAATCAAGATCTGTTGAACGATAAATAATATTCCCTGCAAAGTAAAGGGGTCGACTGGGGGAGGTAATGCTAACGAAGGAGCGGCCGCCATCGTAATAAAGATGGTCAGAAATAGTTTAACCTGGACGGGTACTGCTCGAATGCCATAGATAGGCAGAATAGAAAGCATTGCACCGATGCGCACAAAGGGATAAAAATACAGACCAACCAGTTGTAGAAACTCTGGGTAGCTAAATGACATCAGACTAACCTATCATAGCTGGAATATTTAGATAAAGTTCTCTGGTAAATGAGATTAAGGTTGTTAACATCCAAGGCCCAGCCAAGACCAATGCAATACCGATAACAGCTAGCTTAGGGATAAAACTCAAGGTCATTTCATTAATTTGAGTGGCTGCCTGAAACATCCCCACCAACAAACCCACGACTAAAGCTGGAATTAATAAAGGAGCCGCTAACATCGTGACGACTTCAAGCATCCGTTGACCAAGCGTTAACACAAATTCCTGTTGCATCAGATGCCTCCGGGCACGACAAAGCTATTGGCAATTGTTCCAACCACCAATGCCCAACCATCAATTAGCACAAAGAGCATGAGCTTAAAGGGCAGCGAGATAATCATTGGGGAGAGCATCATCATCCCCATCGACATGAGCAAACTTGCAACCACTAAATCAATGATCAAAAAAGGGATAAACAACATAAAACCAATTTGAAATGCTGTTTTAAGTTCGCTGGTCATAAAAGCTGGAATAAGAATTTTAAATGGCACCTCCTGAGGATTAGTCAATGTCACATCCGCCATCTCGGCAAACATGCCTAGGTCATCTTCACGTGTTTGTTGCAACATAAATTGATGCATTGGGCCTGATCCAAGTTTAACTGCTTCTGTAAATTGGAGTTGCTCTTCCATGTAGGGTGAAACAGCAACATCATATATTTTGTCGAAAACTGGGCCCATAATAAACAGGGTTAAAAATAATGACAACCCGATTAATACTTGATTGGAAGGCGTTTGCTGCGTGCCGAGCGCTTGACGTAGCAATGCGAGTACGATAATAATTCGCAAAAATGAAGTTGTGGCAATCAATGCCGCCGGCAACAAAGTAAGCCCTGTCATCAGCAACAGGATTTGCATCGTTAACGTGTAGTCTTGACCTCCTGTTGCATCGGTTTCAACCGTAAATGCAGGAATGCCAGGTATTGCCCATGAAAGAACGGGGAATAGGGCTAAAAAAAGGAAAACTAATGGTTTAAGTATCTGCACGTGGAGTCTGTTTATTATCCCTGGATTTTAACGCTTCTTGCAGTCGTTGAGAAAACTGACCACCAATAGGTGCATTATCCTTTACTTGGACAGGTTCTTCAAGCAGATGTAACATTGAAATTTGATTCGAAGTCACTCCAACCAGAACCTGCTCTTTACCCACTTGTAGCAACATAATCCTTTCACGTTGGCCAACTGATAGAGCACCAATCACCTTTAAGTGGCCATCAGCTACACCAGGAAAACGACCATATCGTCTCAACAGCCAAGCTGCGACGAAGATAATCACGAGGACAAGAACCAGTGACACTAAAATTTGTCCAAAATACTCACTTGGACGGGTGACAGATTCTCCCACAGCTGGCGCTTCAATTGCTAAGCTCGAGGCTGAGAAAAAAAGCAATAGTAATAATGACCAGATCGGATAAATTTTAAGCATTATTTCAACTTCTTAATACGATCTTGAGGACTCACGACATCTGTCAAACGTACGCCAAACTTGTCGTTAATAACAACAACTTCACCATGCGCAATCAAGGTACCATTGACCAATAAGTCTAAAGGTTCTCCTGCAAGACGATCCATTTCTACGACAGACCCCTGAGTATAAGAAAGTAAATTTCGAATCGAGACCTTAGCTCGCCCAATTTCCAACTGCAACGTCACAGGAATATCGAGCAAAACATCCAAATCTACTTTATTTTTGCCATCACCACGCCCTGATGCTAACTCATCAAAAGCTGCTGAACTTATAGTATCAGTTTCACTACTCGCATCGGCCTGTTCGGATAAAGCAGCTCCCCATGGATCATCATCCATTGCACCTTCATCATCAGCACCCGCTTGATCGGCTAATGCATCACCCCAAGCACTTAAATCTTCTTCATCACTCATTATTCCACTCCTTAACATTTTCTATCGTTGGCTCATGATAAGCCGGGTGATGCAATATCTTTTCTATTTTAACTGCTTTTTTATTATTACTTTCACCAAGTTGTCCATGCACAAAGGCAATTCCCTCGGCTTTTATCGTGACCTGTTTTGGCATTTCAAGTGGAATAATGTCGCCTTTTTCCATCTGCATCAAGTCATCCATGCTCATCTGCAACTCAGTCAGATTTACACTTAAATTAATTTCTATATTCTTCGCTTCTTCTTTAAGTGTTCTTGACCAACGGTTATCACTTTCACCCTGTAGGTTCGACATCCCCTCCTCAAGCTTATCTCTAATAGGCTCAAGCATCGCGTAAGGCATAACAATATCGACTCGTCCCTCCGTACCTTCAAAGCGCACATTGATCTGACTAACGATAATCATATCTGTGGGATCAACAATTCCAGCAAACTTGGGATTCATCTCAGAATGCATGTATTCAACCTCAATATCCATTACAGGACCCCACGCTTTACGGAGGTTTTCTGCAGAAATATCTAAAATACTACGAACCATGCTCATTTCTACTGGAGTATATTCACGCCCTTCGATCTTAAAAGGTAATAACCCAGTACCACCAAAGTAAATATCAACAGCAGTGAAGATTAATTTAGAATCCAATGTAAATAACGAAACGCCATTCAGTGGATTAATACGGTAAATGTTCAAACTTGTCGGCACAAAAAGATTTCTTAAGTAATCTATCATTTTTATGATTTTAACTTCGCCGGCAGTGACTTCAACACTTGCCATAATCATTTCATTGAAGTGACGCTGAAAACCTCTAGCAAAACGCTCATTGATAATATCTAAAGCAGGCAAACGCCCACGAACAATACGCTCTTGATTGGTAAAATCGTAAGATGTAGCATTGCCGCCAACCGAAGAATCATCCTCGGTGTCAACATCACCGCCACCCATGCCCTTTAAAAGCGCATCAACTTCATCTTGACTTAAAATATCATCCATTTCGATGGCCTTATTGCATGACGAAACGTGTCATATAAACGTCTTCAATCAAATCGGGGTAAATATTATGCTTCTCCAATACTTTGCGAGCTACCTCAAGAATTTCTGCTCTTAAATGATCAGGCCCGTCTGGTTTATCCAAATCGGTAAAGTGTTGGTTACGTAATAGTCGTTGTATATCATTTTTTAAGATTGGACGTAAATGCTCCATCTCGCCATCTGCTCCAACAACTTGCGCATAATAAGACATAAACTGTAAATCGACCGCTAAAAACTTCGCCTTACCAGCGCCGTCAAAGTTAACGACAAATTTATCCATAATAAAATAACTTGGTGCCGCTTCTGGAGCAGGCGGTTCAAATTGCTTGTACTTTGGAGAGTAGCTCTTAGCGTGACTATTTACAGAGGCATCTTCACCTGAAGCTTCATCACCATGCTCAGCAGGTGCATGCATTTCACTCGTATCTGTTTTCGTGTCCTTATCATGACTTCCACTCATCAGTAAAAATGCCATGATACCCATTCCAACCAGGAGAAGAATTACGACAACAAGTAAAACAATGATCAGGCCTTTACCACCACTTTTTTTCCCTTCTTGACCTTCTTCAATAACTTCTTCTTTAGACATCACTCTTCCTTTTTCGGTTCAACGTATTTACTATGTTCAAAGGCATTCGCCTTAGTGTCCTGTTAACAGCGTTTGATCACTCAGACTTTCAATTTTTGGCGCTTCACTCAAACTCCGCAAGCGCTCTTCGGCTTCTTTATTGAGGACAATAATACTAATTCTTCTGTTTCTTGGATTATACGGATTTTCTTTATCAAAAGGGATGGTATCCGCCATGCCCACTGCTTGGGCGATTCGGCTGGTATCAACGCCACCTTCCAATAATAATCTACGTGCAGCGTTTGCCC
This sequence comes from Thiomicrorhabdus arctica DSM 13458, assembly GCF_000381085.1. Lineage (GTDB taxonomy): Bacteria > Pseudomonadota > Gammaproteobacteria > Thiomicrospirales > Thiomicrospiraceae > Thiomicrorhabdus > Thiomicrorhabdus arctica. The sequence goes on from NZ_KB905899.1 coordinate 1,135,501, forward strand.
TATCAGCAGAGAGTTCCCAGTTGGTATATTCTGAGCTAGCATGGTACCCAGAAGAGTCTGTATGCCCTGCAATACTAATCTTATTACTGGTTTTCGCAAGCACCGAACCGACTTCCCTTAATAAATTTGAGGCATATTCCTTAGGAATATCCACCCCGGAACCAAACATAGGTCGTTTACGATCATCTAAAATCTGGACTTGTAAACCATTCGGCGTAATGTCAATTTTAAGTTGATCCTTAAGCTCTTTTAAGGCTTCATTTTCTTCAATTTTTTGTTCAAGGGCAAGCTTCATCGCTTTTAAACTTGCGGTTTCGTCGGCCTTACCCGAGCCATCCTCATTGCCTTCAGTTCCCTTTGGCGCATCTTTAAATCCACCCATGTCAATCATGGCATCTGCCGTTTGCCCCGCTTCTTTAGATTCTACCAACGTCGAAGGCGCGGATTCAATAACGGATGGATCCCTGAAGTACTCCGCCATCGCTTTCATTTCTTCGTCGTTGACCCCCCCTAAAACCCACAGCATCAAGAAAAAAGCCATTGCGGCAGTCATAAAGTCTGCAAACGCTATTTTCCATGCCCCACCATGTGCTACATGTGGGCACTTGTTTAAGCGCTTGATAATTATGGACTGTTCATCACTCATGCAAGTTCAACCGATTCTCATATTCAGTACTATTCAATCAATTACTTTTGAGTCAGTAGAAATTCGTCTACTTCATTAAAGCTTGGACGTTCCATACTTGGAATAGCTTTACGTCCAAATTCAACGGCGACTTGAGGTGCATAACCATTCAAATTCGCCATTAAACCTGTTTTAATAACACCAAAAAAGGCACTTTCAGCTTCCGCTCGATTTGCTAAATCAGATGAAATTGGCGCAATAAATCCATAGGCAAATAAAATACCCAAGAAAGTTCCAACGAGTGCAACTGACATATGGTGAGCGATTTCCATTGGTCCTGCATCCAGATACCCCATAGTAACAATAATGCCTAATACTGCTGCAACGATACCAAACGCTGGTAAACCTTCAGAAACCTTACCAACTGCCGCGCTGGGCATCATCGCTTCATGATGGTGTAAATCTAACTCCAAAATCATCAAATCTTCTAATTGGTAAGGATTACTCGCACCACTTATCATAAGACGTAAATAATCACATATAAAATCTATCGCGTGATGATCAGCAGCGACTAAAGGAGCACTATTGAATAATTCACTGTCATGAGGATCTTCAACATCTGCTTCGATTGACATTAACCCTTCTCGACGGGCCTTGTTAAATATTTTAAAAAGGAGACCCAAGAGTTCCATATACAAGGCTTTGTTATGGGGTGAAGGTTTCGCTAAACCAAGCCCTTTAGAAAAACCCGCCTTTACGACCCAGCCTGGATTCGCAATAATATAAGCACCAATTGCCCCACCACAAATAATGACAACTTCTAGCGGTTGAATCAAAATAGCAAAACCACCATGTGGCAGATACCCACCCAACAGCGTTCCTATTACGACTAATGTACCGACAATTGCTTTCATTCTTAACTCACCCTATCTCTTTTATCAAATGATTTTTAACTGTTCTGAATAGCACTTGATAATTTATTCTGCGCAGATTTTAACTCAGAAAGGTTCTCGACAATACCATTTAATATTTCATTTACTCTGGCCGCTTGAGTTTGGGTCGAACCCACGCGCTCTTGACTGCTCTCCATGACTTGGACAGCATTTCTGGCACGCTGCTGTAGTTCTTCAATAATCGTTTGAATTTCAGTCGTTGCTTTTTGTGTTTTACCTGCAAGAATACGTACTTCATCAGCAACAACGGCGAATCCTCGCCCATGCTCCCCGGCTCGAGCGGCTTCAATGGCAGCGTTCAATGCTAATAAATTAGTTTGCTCAGCAATATCCCGAATCAAAATCAAAACAGTACCAATATTGCTACTGTCTTTTTCTAAATGCTTAATTACATCAGAAGCATGTGCTACATCATTTGTAAGCCCCCCCACTTCAGTAATCACATTACCAGTCGTCGTCGTCATCTCAACCGAATTGTGATTCATCTGCTCAACAACATCTGATAATTGTGCAGATAACCCAATCAATTCAGAGTTATCAAAACGGGTCGCGGGTAAGGCGCCTTGTTGAGCGTAACAACTGGCCAGCATTTCATTCAGCTCTTCCATTTGTGAGTGACAATCAGCTACTTTGGATTCAACCTGTGACTTTTCAAGCAGTTGCATTGTTATTTTATTAGAAGCGGCTTCCAACAAGGCATTAATGACAGCAGCGAGCTTGGGGTCGGTATTCTCAGGATTGATTGACGTTGCAAAATCCTCTGATTTAACAATATCATTAAGCTCATTTATTAATTCAGATTGTTCACAAATACCCGATTTATTACACCATAGGATATAAACTAAGGCGCCCACTACGACAGCCGTAACAATCACAGAGAGTGTCACAAAACCAATCGTTGGAACACCCATAATTGAAGAATTTGCCAACACTGGCGTGGAGCCCAAGACCAATAAAAGAGGTCCTGTGATCATATTTATAAATTTCATAGAAGTACCCTTACGCATAATAATCAACGATGTTATCTGTTGTTTTAACGGTTGAAAGAGAACTCTCAATAATAGTATCCTCTTCCTCAACTGCATTGTTTGATGCAACCCCTACTGAGGTTGGCTTATCAGAATCATTATCTGAAAACTGTTTTTGATCACTTACATCCATAGAGCCAAGGGCAATCCCTGCTTGTTCAAGCATTTCACGTAACTTCGGTAAAGCATTCTCCATATTTTCACGAGTGATGCCATTTTGTGCATTCAGTGAAACATTCATTTTCTGATCTTTATCTAATTGAAGAGTCACCTGAATGTGGCCTAACTTTTCAGGGTTTAATGTAATTTGTGCTTGTTGCATGCTATTATTGGCCATAAAAACCACCCGTTGGCCCAATGCCTGCCCCCATTGTGGATGCTTAAGTGGCTGTGGAATGCTCTGCAAGCCTAAAGGTAACAGACCTCTCCTGTCCGTAGAGGCAATTTCTGCCCCCCCTAATAAATCTTTCCCTTCAGACTTTAGAGCCGACTCATCAACCCCTCTAACAGCCGCTTGTTGCTCAAGAGCTTGCACCTTACCCTCTTTAACAAATTGCGCGAACATCATTGCTTGTTGCTGCCCTGACTGTCCTTGAAAGGCTTGACCATTCTGTCCACCCTGTGTAGAAGCTTGACTCTGCTGAGCTCCTATTTGAGCATCCCCACTCGCCATTGCCGCATGCGTTTGAGTTCCCCAGCTTGTGACACTATTAGATGCCGCATTAGAAATTCCACTATTCAGCTGAACACTTGCAGAATTTTCCTTTCCAACTGTAGATTGATTCATGGCCAAATTTTGAAGAGCTTCACCGCTCACGCTCTCAATTAATTCAGAATTTATTGCCGCATTGTTAGAAACGGCCGATGATGGTATCAACACTTCAGAATCCGATTTTAATGCAGGAGCATCGATGACCGGAGCTAATATTGGATTGTCGATTTCGGCCTCTGACAACCGAGCAGCTTCAGAACCTTGCAAGTCTGATATAAAGGGCATATTGCTGTTACCGTCGACTTCCTCAATCCCTAAAGCTGACAAATCGCTATTAATCTGCTCAGAATCTGGCAATGCTTGCCCAACAGTTAAAGACACACCCTCTGAATCTTGCAAATTTAATGCGACTGGTGAATTACTTCCAGCGTCATTAGCGACCATGTCTAAAGCAGGCAATTGCTGCATAACAGACAAAGACACGCCCTCTGAATCCTGCACACTTAACGCGGTAGGTGAATTGCTATCGATGTAATTAGAGGCCGCATCTAAAGCGGGGAATTTCTGCACAACGTTTAAGGCCACATCCTCTGAATCCAGCAAACTTAACGCGGCTGGTAAGTTACTATCGGAGTCAGTGGATGCGGCATCTAAAGTGGGCAATTGTTGAATAACAGATAAGGCCACATCTTCCGAATTTTCACCCGTAAGAACAGAGACTTCTACAGGAGAAATGCTGGCGGGTGCCTCAGAAGCAGCCCCTAATTTCATTGAAGTGAATAGCTTTGAAAAACTACTCTTTTCAGATAAGTCATTACCTGATTTAGACTCATTTTTAGATGCCAAAACACCCTGTAAAGGTTGCTCTGTACGCGTTGATTGGTTTGTAGTTAGCATATTTAGACTCTCATCCTAGCATTTCAGTTATCTCTGAATAAGCAACATACATGCCCAACACTCAAAAACATAAATATTTCATTTTAAAGTGTAGAGTCAGCTCTTCTTAAAATAACACTTTGAGCTGCTAACTCATCCATCATATGCTGCTCTTGCTTGTCCAGTTTTATTTGAGCCCCCAACTTCAACTTATCTAACAAAGCTTGCAAAGCTTTGACTCTGACACGCTTTTCTAACCAGCTCTGCCGAGCAGACTCGACTGTATCTACCAATTCATCAACCTGTATTGTTTGAGCCACTACAGCCTGCCCAAGTTTTTCACCAAATGCATGTCGTGTCTGTAACTGTATCGGTGAAATTAATGTCGATTGATTAGTCGATACCTGACCATATTCTTTCGCATAACTGGTTAAAGCCTCAAGTTGAGTCAAGGCTTCTGCATGCTGGGCCCGAATAACTGCAAGCGTCTGTGCCGTTTTATCTAACTCCGTTTCTGCCAACTCAACCAGCGCCTGCATTCTATTCATTCTAGGGGACATAATATGATTACCTAACAATCGAAATAACGTAAAACAACCCATTAAAATCTTTAAATAACGACAAAAATTAAGACATCAATGCTGTATCAAGGGCTGTGAGAGAGTCATCTATAGAAAAGTTTTCTGAAATATCCTGAGATAAAAATAGGTTTAAATCAGGTTGCTTTGCAATAGCGGCATCAATAATCGGGTCCGTCCCTTTTCGGTAAGCACCGACACTGATCAAATCTTTGTTCTGCTGGTAGCTTGAATATAGTTTCTTAAATTTACGAGCCTGTTCTAACTGATTTTTGGAGGCAATATCAACCATCACACGACTGATCGAAGATTCCACATCAATCGCAGGATAACGACCACTATCGGCAATTTCCCGTGATAATACGATGTGTCCATCCAATACACCACGCGCTGAATCAACGACAGGATCTGCCTGATCATCGCCTTCAGCCAACACGGTATAAATTGCCGTGATAGAGCCCGAGCCAGCACTTCCGTTACCCGCTCTCTCGACCAGCTGTGGAAGTTTTGCAAATACCGAGGGCGGATAACCTTTACTCGCAGGAGGCTCACCAACCGCGAGTGCAATCTCGCGTTGCGCTTGTGCAAAGCGGGTTAAAGAATCCATTAACAGCAAGACATTCAAGCCTTGATCACGAAAATATTCCGCAATTGCTGTCGCCAACATCGCACCATGCAAACGCATTAAGGGCGGATCATCTGCTGGGGTCGCGACCACAACAGAACGCTTTAAACCTTCCTCGCCCAGGTTATGACGCACAAATTCGTTAACCTCTCGACCACGCTCACCAATCAAACCAACGACGACGATATCAGCATTGGTATAACGAGTCATCATACCTAATAAAACACTTTTTCCAACACCCGTCCCTGCCATCAAACCAACGCGCTGACCTTGCCCTAAGGTCAAGAGTCCATTTATGGCTTTAACACCGACATCAAGAATTTCAGTTATAGGATGTCTACTAAGAGGGTTAATTCGTTCACCTGCAAGAGAAACATACTTCTCAACTGAAATAGGCCCCAAACTGTCTAAAGGCCAACCAGACCCATCCACCACTCTGCCTAACATTGCCATACCCACTCCGACTTTAACTCCACCTTCCATTGGTAGAACACGAGCATTTGGTGACAGACCTTGGGTATCTCCAATCGGCATCAAAAACAATCGGTCATCATTAAAACCAATGACTTCTGCTTCAATAGGTGGCAGATCATGACTTAAAATTTGACAGCGAGAACCGATGGGTGCAAAAGTCCCCACCACCTCTAGTGTCATGCCTACCATGCGTACTAGACGGCCTGCTATCTTCACAGATCCGGGTGTTATCAGGGTTTCATTGAAGTGCTTAAGTTGTTCTTGGAGGGAGAGGTTTAAAGACTCAGCGTAATCCATAAGCTAATTGACCTTGATGGTTGATGGCTAAGAAACCTCAGAAGGATTCGTTCGAGACAATAAATCATTAGAAATCTCATCAAAACGGTCCTGCCAACTATTCAGAATGGAAGAATTTTGTTGCTTAATTAAACAGGTGCCCAAGACTAATTCAGTATTGGCTTTAAGCTGCCATTGATCCGTGATATCAGAACTCAACTCTTGAAGTAATTGTAAGTCTTCCGGGTGTAATTCAACCTTAATAGCTGCTGAATCATCCGGTAAGAGCTGAACTGCTTCTTGAACAGCCTTTAGTACCCACTCTTTATCTTGAGCGACTTCCGCTTTAATAACCCGCTTTGTAATGTGCAGGCTTAGTGCAACAAGGTCTGACAGGGCTTGTTTTTCAATTTTTTGATAAGGCGATTGTAACATGTCTAGAATTTGCTCGAACTGTATCAACTTAGGTGCAAAAATCTGCACCTGCTTTTCGAGTCCTTGAGTACAACCTTTCTCTAAACCCTCTTCTAAACCTTTAGCAAGACCTACCTGATAACCTTCTTTATAAGCTACGTCATACGCATCTTTCTTAAGTAAATCTGCTTTTTGTTGCAATACGGGTTGAAGTCGTTGCTCTGCTTTTTGCAACACTTCTTCTGAAAACTCTGGAGGTAATTCCACTGCTTTTTGATTAAAATCATGCATCTGCCAGGCTTCAATTTTTGGCGATTCCATACTGGAGGAAGAGACCAACTTCGTTAGAACAGGCTCTTCTATAGAGTTAGTCTTTTTAGTTTTTGAATCAACCACTTACAAGAATTCCTCAGCCCCACCAGGCATCATTACTTTGTCCTCATCAGCTAAACGGCGTACCGTTTGAATAATGCTACGCTGTGCATCTTCCACCGCACTAAGTTTAACAGGAGGTCCTGTCTCAAGGTCATCTCGCATAATATCCGCTTGACGTTTAGAAAGGTTACCTAGGAACTTCTCTTTTAGGGCCGTATCAGCACCTTTAAGTGCAACGATAAGAATATCACTTGGCACCTCACCTACAATCGTCTGAATGCCACGATCATCAATACCACTAATATCATCAAAGACAAACATTTTGTCTTGGATACTTTTACTGACATCTTCGTGCTCAGAAGCAATATCATCCAAAATTCTCGTGTCGATCCCACCGCCAACCATGTTTAGAATTTCAGCGGCACGTTTTTCACCACCAATGGTTGCTAATTTTCCGCCTTCACCATCACTTGAAGCATTTTCCAAAACACTGTTTAAGTCAAATAATGCTCTAGGTTGGATCGTCGTTAAAGTGGCAATACGGTAAATAACTTCAGATTGGAAACGTTCAGGAATACCGCGCAACACTTCAGCCGCTTGGTCGGAATCAAAATAAGAGAGTACGATAGCAACCACCTGTGGATGTTCGTTTCGTAACATATTTGCAATCGTTGAAGGATGCTGCCACTTGAGCGCCTCCAACCCTTTAACTTGATCACCAAGCAATGCAGCATCCATAAGATGTCCGCCTCCTTCGCTTAATGCATCTGCCATTAAGGATTGTGCGAATTCACTTGGATCTACACCTAACGCATCATCACCTACTTCTTCTAAAAAAGATTTCATGACTTTATTAATATGTCGATGCGTGACGCCATCCACAGACGTCATGGCCGAACCAATTTGCTGCACTTCTCTAGGATTGAGATGTTTTAGCACTTTAGCAGCGGAATCTTTACCTAATGAGAGCAGTAAAATCGCTGCTTTATCTAATTTAGAGATCTCTTTCTCATCTCCAACTTCCTCAATCTCTGAATTTGGCATGCTACTTTCCCATCATCCATTGTTTAATCACATGAGCCGCCACTTTTGGATCTGCGGCAACAAGGGCTCTTACTTTTTCTAATATTTCACTTTCAGCTTCTGATGTGCGATCAGTATCCATAGCCGTCAATTCAACTTCTTGGCTCATTTGCTCAAGAGCTCTTGAAATTTCGTCTACATTTTCAAGCTCTTCATTTTCCTCTGGCACATCTTCTGGGTATTCTAAGTAACTCTCTTGCTTTTTCGAAAGATCTTTTAAAAGAGGACGAATCACACCGAAGACAATAATTAAAACGGCAAGCCCTGCAAGTATTTGCTTAATCAAATCCCAGAACCAGGATTCTTGCCAAATAGGCGCGTCCTCGATCTGTTCAACAGGCGCAACCATAAAAGAGGCGTTAACAATACTCAAGGTATCGCCGCGCGCTTCATCCAAAGCGACCGTATCACTGACCAAACGTCGAAAGCGTAACAGTTCATCTTCTGTCAATGGCGTACGTAATAATAAACCCGTCTCATCTAAACTTGTTTTATCATCCAGAACAACGGCAACCGACAAGCGGTGGATATTGCCGACAGCATTTTTAATATGACTAATGGTCTTATCAAGCTCATAGTTGATTGTTTTCTTTTCACTTGAACTCTTTAAGCTTGGATCTTTACCCGCCGTATAACCTTCTTCAGGGGCCAAACCCGCACGCGGCGGTTGATTTGTTAAGGCACCCGGTATACCGGTCGGCCCTTCATTACGATTAATCTCTTTTAAAGCTTGTTCTGAACGAATCGCTTCAGGATCCGGCTCATAATTTTCACGTGTTTGCTCTTGCTGCGTAAAGTCTAACTCAGCGGTGACCTGCGCTCGGACTTTGCTTTGACCGCCGACAATAGGGGAGAGTAGTGTAACAATTCGTCGGGAAAGCGTTTCTTCAACCGTGCGAGTATAGTCAAGTTGTTTCATACTCATATTCATGCCGGTATTAGCGGAATGACTCGTAAGCAGATTCCCCTTTTGATCCACGACCGTTACCGAGGCGGCTTCCATATTAGGCACACTAGACGAAACCATATGAATAATGGCACTGACTTGCTCATCATTAAGACCTCGTCCAGGATAGAGTTTTACCACAACAGAAGCCGATGGTTTTTGAACTTTACGCACAAAAACTGAACGCTTAGGCAAGCCCAGCATCACGCGGGCAGACTTGACTGAATTTAATGATGCAACTGACTTTGAAAGCTCGCCTTCTAACGCTCGATGATATTGGGTCGTTTCTTTAAACTGAGAAATCCCGAAACCTTGCTCGACATCCAGCAGTTGGTAGCCTGTTGCCGCTTCTTTAGGATAACCCGCCGCAGCTAACTTCAACCTAAGGGAATACACTAAATCTGAAGGTACCAAGATACCGCCACTGGTGTGGTCAATTTGATATTCGACCCCTTGTTGTTCTAGGGTTTGGACAATTTCGGTTAAGTCTTTGGCATCGACACTGCCAAATAAAAGGGTATAGGGTTTACTTTGAGACCATAATAAAATACCGACAATCAGCGCAACAGTGGCCGCTAAGGCAATCACTAAGCTAACTTGTTTGGCAACGGTAAGAGAGGTTAAATTATTTAATAGCATCGAACTCGAGCTTATGGGCGGCTGAGTATTAAGAGTATTATTTATAGAGGCTTGCTGTTCTGCCATTGCTAGTCTTCTTCAATTCAAAATAAGGAATTCATCTTTTCAGGAATCTACCAATGCTATAAGGGCATATTGATAACCGTCTTATACGCTTCTACCAACTTATTACGAACTTGAGTCATGGCCTGAAATGATAGACTGGCTTTTTGAACTTGGAGCATAACTTCAGATAGATCAACATCAGCATCTCCTTTTTCAAAAGCCGTTTTCAGGCCACCTGCTTTATGTTGCTCAGCACTGACAGACTCAACAGACTTCGCCAATAAATCGGCAAAGCCCGTTACCTTATCTTGAGCTGATGGATCAATATTGGCAGCGTTATCAACCGGCATAGTTCCCGCTTGCGCAGCTAACGACCGCATTTGCAACATTAAACTTTGTGTATCAATCTGACTCATGATGCTTCATGACTCCAAAATAAGGGTAAGAATTTTATTCGAGTATTTAGAACTAATGCCATTATCACATAATTCTGTAATGAGAAATAGCAATTGATATGCCAATTTAACCGTCAAATAACTGACCATGCCTACACAATTGCCTCAACATTCTAAAAAGTTGGCCGTTAACAATCAATTTTACGCCTAAAAACAATCTCAGAAGAGACTCTATATCACTATTTATACCTTAAGGTACAGCAACACCAAGCTCTTTAAGCTTAGCTATTTTATAGCGTAGTGTCCTAGGACTGATATTTAAATCCTCAGCCGTTTTCTGACGATGCCCACTATTTTGTTTGAGCGTTTCAAGAATCAACTCAGTCTCTCTGGTCTTTAGATCAAGCGGATACTTCAATGGCTTAAAGTCCGCATCCGTTGAATCCTCGACATGATGAACGACGGTCTCCCGTAGTGCCTGGGATACATTAGAATCCATAGAGTCCGATTCAGACAATGAATCCGCCGTCTGTTGCGCCCCCTCTATCACATACACATCATCCAATAAAATATCTTGCTCTTGAATAGTGTCACCCGACATCATCACCAAGGCCCTTTGAATCACATTATCTAATTCTCGAATGTTGCCTGGCCACTTATACTGAATTAAACGTTTCATCGCCTGCGCCGAAACCATTGGCTCGACTCTGGCGGAGCCGCAATGCCGGTGTAACAAACGTTCAGCAATCGCGACGATATCTCTAGGGCGATCTCTTAAAGGCGGTAAACGCATCGGAAACACATTCAGACGGTAAAATAGATCTTCCCTGAATTCCCCAACAGAAATCGCCCTCTTCATATCAACATTAGAAGCACTCAATACTCGAACATCCAACTGAATTAACTTGGCACTGCCAATACGTTCAACCTCTTTCTCTTGCACCACTCTTAATAGCTTAGCTTGCAATTCTGGCTTCATCTCGCCGATTTCATCTAAAAATATCGTACCATGCTGCGCCTGTTCAAATTTACCTGGCATCGCTTTAGCCGCGCCTGTAAAAGCCCCTTTTTCGTGCCCAAACAGCATTGCTTCCAGCATTCCTTCGGGAATTGCTGCACAATTAATCGCGACAAAGGGTTGTTTAGCACGATTTGACTGATTATGAATAAAACGCGCCAACACTTCTTTACCGGTTCCACTCTCACCACTTATTAGAATACTAGCATCACTTTCAGCCACTTTCTGTGCCATAGCTTTAAGCTGCTGAGTCGCGGGATCAGCCACCACAAAATCATCTTCACTAGAGGCATCTCGATTAAAATAAACCTTGGCTTTTTCGACAAGAACGCTTGCTTCAAAAGGCTTAACAATATAATCAACCGCGCCTGATTTCATCGCATCTACGGCTTGCTCTATCGTGCCATAAGCCGTCATTAAAACAATCGGCAGATAAGGTTTTATTGCCCTTATACGCGTCATTAAAGTATAGCCATCCATGCCATCCATACGAATATCACTAAACACCATGCCAATGTCATCGTCTAGTGCCACAAGTGCATCTTCGGCATTACTCACACTAATGACATCAAACCCATTCAAAGAGAGGGTATCCACGAGTGCTTCTTGGAGCTCTGAATCGTCTTCAACCACTAAAATCTTTGCAATACTCATTCTTTTTCCTTCATAACGACCAACGGCAAGCGAATGCCAAACCTAGAACCGTAACCGGGTATTGATTTTACCCAGGCTTTACCACTATGCGCTTCAGCAATTGCTCGAACCACCGCTAACCCCAGGCCAGTACCCCGTGCGCGCTTAGTATAAAAAGGTTCAAATATTTTCTCTAACAGTTCAGGCTCTATACCTGGACCATTATCACTAATGACTAAATCCACTTTTTCATCTGAAATTTTATTAACTGTAACTTGAATCATCGCATGTTGGCCAATCACATCAATGGCATTACCGACTAAATTCTGCAATGCCGTCATTAAAGCATCCTTATCACCAATAACAACCAGGCCTGGTAGGAATACCTCAAATTTAATCTGACTGTTGGAAAGTTTTACCTGAGGCTCCACATTTTGCTCGAGTTGCTTCATCAACTCCGTCAGCTCTATGCGCTGCTCACTGCCCTTACCGCCTCGTGCATATTGCAGCATATCTTTCACTAGGCCTTCTAGATGATGCAAACTATTCATCGCCTTGTCGACGAATTTTGCTCGTTTTTCATCATCTAAACTCTCTGAATTCATCTGTGAAACATAAAGCAAAGCAGAGGATAAGGGGGTTCGAATTTGATGGGCGAGTGAAGCGGCCATCTCACCCATAGAATGCAGCCGTTGATGGCGACTGACGTGCTCTTGCAAATGGCGTGAAGCTGTGACGTCTTGAATTAAAAGGATCTTTCCAGAGGTTTCATCAAGCAAGGTTTCAGACAATTGATAATAAATTTCGTCATGGGTCATCAATTCGCCAGCATCATTACTCAGCAAAAAAACATTCATGACCACAATTCCCCAATCTCGACCAAGTGCATCCTTACCCAAAATCTCATCGGCACTCGGATTCATTTCAATCACTTGATTATTCGCATTGAGGACAATCACACCCGCAGGCAGTAGATCTAACAAACGACTTAATCGGTCCGCTACTTGACGTTTATCTTGATCACTCTGAGCGAGCTGGGCCTGCAGACTACCCACTTGTGCTTGTAACGAATCATATGCATTAGTTAGCTGCAAAGAAGTCGTATTAAATAGCTCAAAAGCCTGTTCTAACTCTTTTAAACGGTCTTGCTCAACTTGGTTTAACACTATTCAACATCCGAAATTTAAGTTAACTCGTATTTGCGAATTTTCTCGACCAACGTGGTTCGGTTAGTCTGTAATAATTTAGCGGCCTGTGAAACATTGCCATCTGTCTGCGAGAGCGCTCTTTGAATAAGCTGCACTTCCATCTCAACTAAGTAGGATTTCAGGTCTAAACCATCGTCCAAATTAGGACTACTGTCAAGAGAGACTCGCACCGGTGATTCCGCTGATAACTCATTGAGAGTAGGTTCTGATAGAGGCGTATTATGGTTGGGTTGAGTGAGCGAAATTCCTGCATCCGCACGCTCCGCAACTTCATTATGTGACAAGTTACCATCAGAAGAGAGTGCTGGTTGAATAAATTCGGCACCATCCGCTAACTGAATCTGATATTTCTTAGGCAAGTCTGCGTAATCTACTGGTAGCCCAGGGAATAAGATTGACAACCTTTCGACTAAATTCCCAAGTTCACGGACGTTTCCTGGCCAAGGATAATGCTGAAGAGCAATGAGAGCATGCTCAGACAAAGTTGGAATTTTACGGCCAGTTTCCTGAATTTTATTAAACATGAAATCTAATAACAACTGAATATCTTCTGGCCGTTCGCGCAAAGAAGGCATCTCAATTGGGAAAACATTTAGGCGATAAAATAGATCTTCACGGAAACTTCCCGCCTCAATCGTCTCTTCTAAATCTCTATGCGTTGCCGCAATCACACGGATATCACACTGAAAGCTTTTATTACCGCCAACTCGTTCATACATACGTTCTTGTAAGACGCGTAACAACTTAACCTGCATAGGTAACGGCATATCGCCGATTTCATCCAAAAAGATAGTGCCTTTTTCAGCCATTTCAAAACGGCCTTTACGCGCCGTAATGGCCCCCGTAAATGCCCCTCGTTCATGCCCGAAGAGTTCACTTTCTAATAATTCACCGGGAATTGCACCACAGTTTATAGGAATAAAGCATTTTTGAGATCGATGAGAAACGTTATGCAACGCTTGCGCAACCACTTCTTTACCTGTGCCCGACTCGCCTAATATAAGAACCGTTGCGTCCGTTTCAGCAACTTGTTGAATCAGTTTTTTGACTCGCTGCATCGCAGGGCCATTGCCAACGAGGGAAGAAAAAATACCTTCTGACATTTAGCCGCCATTAATTTAAGTTAAACCATCTAGACTCCCTTTATATAGAGGTTTCGATGTGATGTCAAAAAAATGGCAATATTTTATAGATTTATTTTAGGTAAGACTTGATGGAAGAAGTATTTTTAGTACTTTGTTCTAGTTCTCGGAGCATTTTTTTCTGCTCTAATATAAAACATTCTTGAATTTTTTGGTTATCGTTTATTAACTCTGAGCCAATTGAGTTTAATGCCTTTCCATACTTTTCAACGGATGCTTGCAACCAGACCAACCAACCCGCTTCTAATTCCGAAAAGCGAGTCCATTGACTTTGCTGTGCCGCTGTCAGCATATTTTTAGAGTGAGTCAACAGCTGTAACTTTCTCATTTCTATGGACATAATCAATTAAACGCTCATTTGGTCCACTTGTGCTTTCGAGACTCTCTTAATGTTATCAGGCATCTGTTTCCAGGCCTGACTAATCGAAATGATATGCTCTAAAACTTCATCCAGGAGAGTTATATCATTCTTAACAGATGCTTCAAAAAGGCGACGATAGCAATAATCATATAAGTCATACAAGTTGCCTGCTACCTCAGCACCTTTATCCATATCAACACCAGCTCTCAATGCATTAATGATCGAAAGTGCTTTATTAATATGCTCTGATTTTTTTCCAAGATTTTTATGTTCGATAAAAACTTTTGCCAGATTCATATTCTTAATTGCACCATCGTACAACATCTCCACCAATTTATGCGGTGTCGCTTCTGAAACGGCGGTTTCAATATAGTTATTAGCGTATTGTTTAATAAACTGTTTTTTAAGTGCTAAATTCATCACTAGATCCTATTAAACTTTAGTTAGTACGGTTATTTGAAAAATTGGCTGTTAAAAAATCCCGAGTGCCCGTCGTGCTTGATATCAAAGATTGCAAAGAGGAAAATTGTATTTGATATTTGAGCAATAATTTTTCATAACGCGCATCTAAGGTGCCACGTTTATCTTCATAATCACCCGTTTTAGAGTTCAATGATTCAATTCTCTGTGTCACTAAGCCATTCTTATCTTCAAATAAATTCTTAATGGTTTCATCTAAGCGACTTGCAAATCCTTGTGAAAAGGTAATGCTGCCTCGCGCTCCTACCGCACCACCCAAAACCTCAAACTGTAGCCCTCGAACGGCGGCTGGGTCCGTGCCAATGATCGCAAAATCTGAAACGTTCACTTTACGTCCATCTTGACTATCAACATAGGCACCTATACTCAAAGATCCGGCAGCAGTGGTAATTGTTCCATCGAGATTCAGTCCTACATCGGTTAAATTAGCCGTTAGACCAGAATTACCCAAACCGACAAAATTTGAAAGCGTGACATCAGAAGCAGCCCCAAAACGATCAGAAGTAATACCTAAGACTCCACCTGCCGTTGAAACATTCACCTTAGCACCTGTGGCAACAACTTCACTCAAGCTATTTATATTATTTTGTAATGTATCTGAAAACTCTTGTAACGTGTATTTACCGATCGCAATACTCGTTGATGCAGTCGTTGATGCATCAATAGACACATCAAAACTGGTCGCAGTCGGTAAATCAATCAACTGCTCTCCAGCATAACTAGATGTGGCTGAAAAACCTTGATTACTCATATTGGCGATACTCGTTAAATCAATCGTACCATCTGCCGTCGTCATTTCGTAACGTGATTGCGATGCATCATAACTCATCGTAACGGTAGAGGGACCCGCTAAGCCTAATGCCGTGTTAATATCCACTTGCATCTGTGCGGCGACTGCATCCTTAGTAGCATAGCTGCCAGCCGTTAAACTTACCGCAACACTGGCCGCACCATTAATGGACACTTGCAAACTAGCTCCAGCCGCTACCGTTAAAGAAGCAAGCGGATCAAATACACGATCACCGCTGGCGCGATATTCACCTGGTGCATAAGTTACAGCCCCCCCGGCAACTGTCGCTCTTTCTGCAAGCTGGGTCACATCTATAGTGTAGTTGCCCGCTTGCGTTTCAGCACTGCCGCCAATGACATTGACAAGTGGATCATTACTCGTACCTCCTTTTGCAAAAAGCAAACCTAAGGCATCTACATTATTAGTGGCCAAATTTTCTAATTTGGCAACGTCTACCGTCAACTGGCCACCTTTATCGAATTCAATACCTGCAGATGCCAGGGTGTTTGGATCCGATAATTGTGAGATCGCCCCCCCTAAAGCACTTCTAACTTGATCTTTTAAGCCTCTTAAAAGCGAACTGCCAGCAAGATCGCCAAAAAAATCAAAATCTGGAGATGCCTGCTGTTCCTTAGTAAGAGGCTTATAAGAACCTACATCATCAAAAATAGTATCTAATTGATTATAAACATCAACAAAGCTAGAAACCGTATCAACAATTTTTTGAGTATCGGAAGCAACGCCTACATTTTGGGTGACTGCTGAAACGGACTTAAGTTGAATATTTAAACCCTTAATCACATCATTAAAATCATTAGTACTGTTTGAGACATTCAAACCATTGATTGCCATCACCGCATCTTGTGCATCAGTGGTAGTGGTCAATCCAGCCACATCAAAATCACTCAATCCACTTAAGGTAATCTCTGAGGCAGCACCGGTACTTTTAGACGAGAACATAATTTGATATTGCCCACCATTGTTTACAATAGCGGCATTTACACCATAATCGCCGTTATTAACAATGGTTTGCAGCCCTTCCAACGTATTATTAGAAGCATCAATGACAATACTTTTAGTTTGCCCACCGACACCAATACTTAAAGTACCCGTAGAAATAGCATCCGAAGCAGAACTATACGTTTTATTCGCCACTAAAGTATGGGACTGTGCTAATTGCTTAGATTCGATGCCATAGGAACCTGTTGCTGCAGCGCCATCCGCCTGCACAGAGACCACTGTTTGGTCAGTAGACGTAACATTACGAGATTGAAAAATCTTAGGGGATGATAGATCGAGTAAATAGGACTGAAATGCTTGCATATTTGACTCTAAATATGTCAACGCATTTAACTCAGTATTGGTCTTCAATTCTTTCGCATCTAAAGCGGCAATAGGGCCAGCAACACTCGAGTCAGCTAACACTTTGGCCATATTCCCGATATCAAACTTACTATTTGTAAGTGTATTTAGTAACGTGGTACCAATTTCATTGGCCATAATGGCGCTCCAGGTCAAATAGGATTTTATACTTCATTTTAACATTAATGACTTAAAGCACCAAAAATGCCAAGTTGATTATATTGTTCTTCTAATATTTAGTATCGACTATTAAGAGGAAAACTTTAGAAAAATCGCAGGATTTCGATAAGAGTGTCATATAAACCGAAAATAGGAATAAAAAAAGCGACCAAAAGGCCGCTAAACACACAAGGGAAAGGGGGCCACTTTAAACAGTCTCGTTGGTAAACATTCCAACGGGTGGCATAAACTTTTCAGAATTCTGTTGGCGCATCTCTATGTATTGACTAATACTTTTAGAAATCGCTAAAAATTCTTGGGTTGGAATCTGACGAAGTATTTCGTCAGTTTCACTGTCTTTTATGAAAATCACCATTTTGTCGGTGCTTTCATCTCTTGTAAACTTCATGTAATTTTGAAGCTGTTTTAACTGAGTATTTAGATGCATCATCAATGTATCTAATGCAGCTGAATCTATCGAATTATTAGATAAACCCGTTAGTTGATCGCTCGCTTCCCGTAATTTCAGTTGACCGATATCAGGTTTGTTTTGCGCAACTTCTTGAGCAAACGTTTGCTGATTCGTTTCCTGAAATGCACCTGAATCGAACGATTTCATTGCATTGCCTGTTGGCATTGTCGTCAAGTTGTTAGGCTGTATACCATTTAAAATGGCCATACATCCCCCCTTATTCAATTCAATATATATCTATATAATTTCATTGAATAAGACACCTGTCAAACCTTCTTTATTAAGCACGCCACCTTTTTGCACTGATTCCAGATAGCTTTGAATGTTTTTCATCATTTCAAGCGAACCTTCATTCGGGTACTGTTTAATGACTTCATCAGTTGTTCGATCTATTACTTTAATCACCGAAGACTGAGTTGTTTCATCCACTGAAAACGCTATACCCACTCCAAGCTGCTCAAGTCTTGAATTAACTTGTGCAACCTTTTCAAGAGTGGTCGCTCTCGTTTCTGACGGAGCCTTCGGTGCAGAAGTCGCGACTGAGGCTTCTATCTGCTGTTGTTTTGGCATTTCTACAGCAGGCTTAACACCTGACTGTAGAGCACTGTTTTCAATAGCGGACGTTGACAAAGAATTTATATCCATATCACTCTCTCCTTATTGAACTCAAACGTTAGCCAAGTTATTATCGAAGAAGTGTTAGTACGTTTTGCGAAGACTGGTTCGCTTGGCTCAACATACTCATACCCGCTTGCTGTAATACTTGGTTTTTCGCTAAGTTAGCACTTTCTTTTGCGAAATCCGTATCTTGAATGTTTGAACGTGCTGCAGATACGTTTTCACTGATATTTTGCAAGTTTGATACCGTATGATCAAGACGGTTTTGCACCGCACCTACGCCTGAACGAGCTGTGTTTAGTTTACTAAGCTGAGTGTCTATTTGAGCGATTGCCAATGCCGCTTTAGTAACTGTTAAAACATCTACGGTTCCGAGTGCAGTTGCGATTGACGAACCACCAATAGTCGTGACGGCAATTGAATCCTGAGCATTAGTCTCCCAACCCACCTGAATATTGGTAGAGACAGCGGTATCCATAACAGAAACACCATTAAATTTAGTGGTACTTGCAATACGTCCTATCTCTGAGGTAAGCGCGCTGAATTCAGCATCCATTGCAGTACGGTTGGCTGCTGAGTAGGTTCCGTTTAATGATTGAACCGCTAACTCACGCTGACGTTGCATCATGTTACTCATTTCATCTGCTGCACCATCAATGGTTTGTGCCATAGAGATACCGTCATTTGCATTACGAACCGCTTGGTCGGTACCCTTAATTTGCGTAGTCATATTGGTTGCTACCGCTAAACCAGCTGCATCATCTGCAGCTCTATTGATACGCTGACCAGAAGTCAAACGCTCCATAGCCACTGCCAAATCTTTACCTGAAGATTCAAGCTGACGAGTTGCATTCAAAGAACCTATATTTGTGTTGATTACCATAGCCATGATAATTCTCCTTTTTAAGATTAGTTAGTATTGCCCTAGTCGGCTTGCTAACTTTTATGTTATCCGCCAACTAGGTGGCGAACGCTATTGGGAACTCTATCTTAATTTCCTCAAATTCTGTTCTCAGCAGACCTACGTAGCCTGATGTTATTCTCTTTATTTCAATAGTTGCAATACATTCTGTGAGGCTTGGTTGGCTTGACTTAACATGCTCATACCTGCCTGCTGCAGCACTTGTGTTCTCGCTAATTCGGCACTTTCTTTTGCAAAATCTGTATCCTGAATAAATGAGCGAGATGCATTGATATTTTCACTAATGCTTTGCAAGTTAGAGACGGTATGATCAAGACGATTTTGCACCGCACCCACACCTGAACGAGCTGAGTTTAATGAAGTAAACTGAACCCCGAGTTCAGCAATTGCCAATGCCGCTTTAGTAACTGTTAAAACATCTACGGTTCCGAGTGCCGTTGCGATTGACGAACCACCAATAGTCGTGACGGCAATTGAATCCTGAGCATTAGTCTCCCAACCCACCTGAATATTGGTAGAGACAACGGTATCCATAACAGAAACACCATTAAATTTAGTGGTGCTTGCAATACGGCCTATTTCTGATGTTAGTGCACTGAATTCTGCATTCATTGCGGTACGGTTAGCTGCTGAGTAGGTTCCGTTTAATGATTGAACCGCCAACTCTCGCTGACGCTGCATCATGCTAGTTATCTCATCTGCCGCACCATCAATGGTTTGTGCCATAGAGATACCGTCATTTGCATTACGAACCGCTTGATCCGTACCCATTATTTGCGTAGTCATGTTAGTTGCTACCGCTAAACCAGCCGCATCATCTGCTGCGCTATTGATGCGTAGACCAGAGGTCAAACGCTCCATTGCTGTCGCTTGATCTTTACTTGACGCTTCCAATTGACGAGTTGCATTCAAAGAACCTATATTTGTATTAATTACCATAGCCATAATATTTACTCCCTGTGTATTCTTGTATTGTGTTTTTTGTGTTTCTATTTTAAGTTTTGAGGCAGTGTCTCCCGCCTTCAATTAAGTTAACGGACTTAAAACCAAAACCTTTAGGAGAAAATTGAAATTAAATACAAATAAATAACGAAAAGAAGCTGTTAGAGAGGTTTTAAAGCGTTAGAAACTAAAAAACCACTCATGATAGAGTGGCTTTAAATATAGAAAATACTTAATGTTAATGTATGTTAAAACACTAAGGACTGCCCGTAGCGTTCAGAGAGTCAACGAAATTTTGTAATAACAGTTGATCTATTGTGTCGCTACCTTCTGCTTGTTGAAGCAATTTATTAGCGGATTCAACATCCCCTGTCTGAACGAGCAACCGAAGTAAGCTAATAAGCGCTTCACTATCATTGTGCAGATTAGAATAAGAGCTATAAACCTCAATGGCAGCTTCAAGGCGATCCAACAAAACTAAAGCATCTGCATATTTTGGTAAATATCTTGAATCCATCTGACTTAATGACTTTAAAGCCGCGAGCCCTTTTTCATATTGCTGTAATGAAAAGGCTAACGGAACGATTTGCTGTTGAATAATGGCATGTTGTTTAGCTGAATCCAAAGTAAGATAATGTATCAATGCATCGTCTGTACTCCCCAGAATTTCTAGCAGTAAACCCTTCCCGTAAGATTTGACAAAATCATACTCTGGCTTATCGACAAATCCTAACTGGAGCAGGATGTCTTCTGTCGCATTACGCTCACGCTTTTCAAATGCTTGCTGCAACCTAAAAATAAATTCACCTGGGCTGTTTAAGCGATCTTTAAAGTGTTGCTCTAAAGCACGCTCATCTTCCCTCATTTCTTTAAATTCATGCTCTAACTCTATAACGGTATTTGTAAAGTGCGTTTTGTAGTATTCATAAGGCTGCGAAGCATAGTGCTCTAACCAAACATTAAAGCGACCGGGGATTCGAGTCTTTGACCAATGATTGGCCAGCTTTTCAAAAGCTGTTTTCGGGTCTATTTCTAATGCACGATAATCGATTTCTTTTTTTATCTCCTCCAGTTTTAACAGAAACTCCTGAGACGCGACATTCAAACCATTAAAGAACCCCATTAAAGAGTTCGTAATCTCTTGGTGAGACATATCCGATTCGGACTCAACGGGTTGCAGCGTCGTCATAAAAGCTTTATTGGCGTAGTTCACCATCGTTTGGTAATCATGACCCACCAACTTTTCCAATTTGTCTTTAAGCTTAATAATGTCTTTAACTCTTGTTCCTTGCTTAGACGCCTCAATAAACAGCCTTGACGTCAAGTGAACACCTTTTTTAGACTCTTTTGAGACTTTAGACAACCATTGAGCATGCGCATTTACTTCAGCCTTTAAAAAAGTTTGAAAGGCTTTCTCGCTATCTGCATCAAATTGCAAGACATCATTAAAAGCTTTGACCACCTTAAACTTATGAGGCCCAAACACAACATTATCGATAGGCTGATAATCAATGCCCTCCATCACAGCCGCGCCGTCATTTAGATTGTGGGCTTGTAAATTAGGCCACTGTTTTTTTAAACGCAGAAACTGCTCTTCAAATTGGTTACGCGCATCATACAGCTGAATATTGGTACCAACTTGCTCACCTCTATAGTTTAGGATTGTCGTATCAATACTGTCACGTTGTTGAGTTTTTGACTCTATACTACCCGACTCATGACAAATACCATCAAGAGTAAAGCAGAAATCAACGCCCGCTAAGTAAAAATTTGACACCCCTAAATAAGCCGCTATTCCAAAGAGTCCATTGGTCACCGTTGGACCATCAGAAATAAAATTATCTTCAGAACCTCTGATCCAAGGAAACCGTCTTCGACTATACGTTTTTAAACCTGGCCATTGACGAATTATCCGTGGATATGAATGCTCTCCGGTAATTAAAATACTTCGATCATGAAACTCAAACATCTCTTTGGAGTATTCAAACATCAAAGGATGTGGATCAAACACGCCGATAAAGTCGGGGGTAACCCCCTCTTTCAGCAAGCGTTTGCAGATACGACTTGCCGCAAATATCCAAACTTTACTCTGGTTTTCTTTTAACCATGGTATAACCTGGTCTAAAGAAGGACCTCCCCCTAACACCACGCCTGGAATATCCCCTTCGAGTTCACCTTTAATGACGGAAAGAGGATGTACTAAATCGCAGGCACTATCGAGCTGGAGATCAAAAAACTTTTTAAAATTGTGATTATCATCTCTATCAACCAAGAAGCGCTGAAACAGCTCTCGCTTTGCTTTGAACAACCCTTGATACAGCCCTTCGTCTTCGTGCACGACCAAGGATTTCAATAAGATAATTGCATTACGCATGACATAATCTTGATGCGTTTCATAAAGGGATTCAAACTCAAACTCCTCTATCGTATAGAACGCTACTTTATTTATTAAGTTGGGACTTTTGGTTGTTTTTATATATTCAATGACTTCAGGAAAATCTATACAAATAAAACGCTGACCTTTTGTCGAAATTTTTGCCAAATAATCAAGAATCAAGCCTGAATCCGCCCCCCAAATAACATACAACTTGCTTTTAGGTAACTCTAGTCCGATATAACGTTCATAAATTAACTCTGACAACTGATTGTTAAGCTGTTCAGGGTAGAAGCCCTTAAGTACTGTTTCTCCGGCATTCGTTTGAATTGTTTGCATAAATATCCTTAAATATTAATTCTCAATAGGCTATTAACCAGCTACTTTTCATTAAAAACTATATTGTGTTCTCTAGAGGGGATTTGTATCGAGGCGTTAGATAAAACCACAATCGACCAGTCTTAAATCCGGAAACAATTCCATCGTATTACCAGTAATACACTTCTACTGGCGTAGGTTGATAAGAATCTGGCAAGAGCAAACAACGTTTACTCGATTGATATAATCTTTTATACATTTTAGGGAGTTCATTAGTGTTTATATCAATCAACTCACCTAAAAGCATGGACTGTTGATAACGACTTGATAATTCAAAGTCTAGCGCGGATAAGGATGCTTTTGGTAATAACATAGTCAATATTTTTACGTTCAACGCAAACAACTTCGTTCGGAATGATGCCTACCCTGTTTATAATCCGCTTTAATTCCTCTTTAAGAATCTTATTGTCACAATGCAATAATGTCCATTGTCACCTTGCGACCACATTTTACAGTCTGCTTTACTTTTTTACCCAGCACTTGATCTAAATATTTGGGTGCTAAACCAAAACCAGGGCGGATACTTTTAACGTGCTCAGCCGTAATGGTTTCACCCTCGTTAATATCCTTAACAAAATAAAGTGACCGACGAAACTTCACATTATCTTGCTCACTGGCTTTACAGCCGTAATCCACAGATCCTAATGCACTCCACGCAGTTTTTGCATCATTACATAATGCTTGAAGCTCTGGTGGCTCTAATGAAAAACTATCGTCCGCCCCCCCTCCATCGCGATCCAAAGTGACATGCTTTTCAATGATACAACTCCCTAGAGCCACACTGGCAATCGCGGTTGTATTATCAATAGTATGATCCGACAATCCTACTGGAAGATCAAAACGAGTTTGCATATCCACCAAAGTTCTTAAATTATAATCTTCAGGTGGTGCCGGATAACCACTGACACAATGTAAAATTGCCAATGATTTGCAACCACCTTCTTTGGCCGCATCAATTGCCTCTTGTATCTCCTCTGCATTGGCCATCCCTGTAGAGATAATCATGGGCTTGCCAGTCAATGCAACGTATTTAATCAATGGCAGGTCAATTACCTCAAAGGAAGCAATTTTATAAGCAGGAGCATTTAAGTCTTCAAGTAAATCCACCGCTGTATTATCAAAAGGTGAGCTAAAAATCGTTATGCCTACTTTTTTAGCATAATCAAATAAGGGTTTATGCCATTCCCATGGCATATACGCTTTTTCATACAATTCATAAAGACTTTGGCCGCTCCATAAGCCACCCTCAATCATAAACTCGGACGTTTTCATATCCATCGTAATGGTATCAGGTCGATACGTTTGTAACTTAACCGCATCTGCTCCTGAGCTTTTTGCCATATCAATAATTCTGTAGGCATTATTAATATCACCATTATGATTGGCTGACATTTCTGCAATAACATATGGAGGAAATTCGGCACCTATTTGCCTTTTATTTATGGTTATTTTCCTCATTAAAACTTCCAAATCTTTAACATTCTATTTTCAAGCGTTTCTGAAATGCTTAACCAATCATTTTGTAGTAATCCCAACCTATATACATCTATGAAAACATTATCATATAGGTGTTCTTCCCGAAAAATCCCTTCTTCGATAAAGCCAAATTTTTTATGAAGCTTTATTACACTTTGGTTTATCCCTAAAACTTCACATTTTAATTTATGTAAATTCAAAACCTCAAATGCATATTTAATTGCATAAAACTCTATTAAAGATCCAATCCCTCGCGGTGAATTAGGGCCAAGATAAAAAGCCCAAACTGCATTTGAGTTAATCAAGTCTATTTGACTGAAACTAACGACACCTATGGGAATTGAATCGAGCTCGACTATCATCTGCAAGATATCACATCTATCACGAATCGATTCCCACCAACATTGGTGTTCATCCTTCGTAATAGCATGGCGAGTGTACATAAATTTTTTGACTTCTTCTCTTTCTCGCCACTCTCTAACGGTATCCAAGTCAGAATCGTTCATTTTTCTAAAATTAACTTTATTCATCATTTCTCCTACGACTTTACTAGCTCCTTTCCCATCACAAACATCACTGGATCTTCTACTCAATCCATAAAAATCCAGAGTGTCAATCAAGTCTTGCAGTCTTAAATTTTTATCCCACGCACGGACGATCCCACTTCTATCCAAAGTCTCCGAGGAAAACTGTTGATTCAAAGCAACAACTTTTTGAATAGTTGGAACACCTAAACAACATCTTTCCCATGTGGTTGCACCTGCCGCACCAATCGCTAAATCGGCATTTGCCATGATTTCCGCTATATTGTTGATATCGACTTTGACTTGCGTGTTATAAGGCATCGCTGCTGCTTGAGCTTTGACTGCGCTAATATGTGGGGCTGTCTCTCCCATCACCACCGTTATTTCTAACGATTTAGGCAATTTACACTCTGCTAACTCATGCAATACCTGGCCAGTAACATTGCCTGAATCCACTCCGCCCATCGTGATCAACACGTTTTTTAGTTGTGGCTGCCTCCGACGATTTAAACTATATTCACGCCATTTGATAAATTCAGGTCGGAGTAAAGCGTATTGTGAACCTAGTCTCATTTGACAATATTCAGGCACTAAATTTCTGTAATCCTTACCTTGACGACCATAGGTCTGATCCAAAAGTAAATCACACTGATGCTGGCGATCTGCCAAGTCATCAATTACCATTAACTTTGTGTACAAACCTGTTAAAGCAACCTGCCAAACCTGGTCAATCGCATAGTGGTCCACGATTAACCAATCAGGTCGAATACCCTGGAGAAAAGGTTGGCATTCTAAAGCATCTTGTTTTTGACTCCCCCCCAACCAATCCGCATGAAACAAATTCGCTTCGGGTTTAAAGTGACCAGGCCTGGTTGCTTGGGAGGCATCTAAAATAACTACGGCATAACCTTTAGACTCTATCATTTCTATTAAGTTACCAGGATGCGCTCGACAGATAAAGTGGACCTTTGCACCTTGCTTTTTTAACCCATCAGCAAGGGTTAAGCAACGCATGACATGTCCTGTACCGATTTGTAGCGATGCGTCTGCTCTAATCACGACTTGCATCAATTCCATCCAGTTTGATTGAGTGCTTTATACATCAATTCAGCTCGAATCCAATCTTCTGGTGTATCCATATCCTGGACTAAATATCTTGGTAAAACAAAGGGGGAAGCTGATTCTGAAAAAATAGGGATTTTCTGTTTAAATGCCTCTGGCATACCCCAGTAGAACTGACCTGCATCATGATAGGATTCTTCTAAATCCTGAGAGCGTTTATTAAAGTTTTCAGGGTGAAACATTTCCAGACGATTTGTTCTGGTAATTTTCAGCGCTCGTTGAATAGGTGATGCAAAAGGTGTCACACTAAAACAATAATCAGCTTGACTGTCTTGAAGTTGCTGAAAGGCATTTTTTAAAATTTCGGGGGTCACAAAAGGTGCTGTCGCATAAAGACAACAAACCATTTGAGGCGCTACATCATTTTCTTCAAACCACTCTACAGCCTGTTTAATAACCGGAATAGTTCCAGCATAATCATTCGCAAGTCCCTCTGGTCGTAGAAATGGGGTTTCAGCACCATACTTACGAGCTACTTCTGCGATTTCTTCATCATCGGTTGAAACAATGATTCTGTCAAAACAGCCACTCTTTAGCGCTGCCTCAATAGAATAAGCAATGATTGGTTTGCCAAGAAAATTCTTAATATTCTTACGTGGAATACGTTTACTACCCCCTCTCGCGGGAATGATGCAAAGCTTCATATCAAATCTCGCTCTAAGAGCTCAATGATCCTGTTTTGATCCTGAAGAGTCATGGCATGAAACACGGGAATGCTGATGACCTGTTGATAATAAGCTTCTGCCAAAGGAAAACTCCCCTCCGCAAAGCCCATTTTTTGATAATAAGGCTGAGTGTGCACGGGAATATAATGAATATTTACCCCAATACCATCTTCACGAAGCGCTTTGTACACCTCTGCACGGGTTTTAAAAATAAGATCCGTTTGAATTAGAATCGGATACAGGTGAAAGGAAGAGTCGCTGTCAGCATGTTGAAAAGGTAACACCAAAGGCAGGTTATGTAAAAGTTCATCATAGCGTTTAGCAAAGGCTTTGCGAGTGCCGACAAACTCGTCAACTCGCTGCATTTGACTCACCCCTAGGGCCGCTTGCATCTCAGTCATTCTGTAGTTAAAACCCAAATCTACTTGTTGATAGTACCAAGCGCCTTCAGTTTCTAACGATTTAGTCATCAAATGTGGTTCACGGGTCACTCCATGACTGCGAAGCAACTGCATTCTTTCAGCTAAAACCGATTGATTAGTGGTCGCTATTCCGCCTTCACCCGTGGTCACTATTTTGACTGGATGAAAACTAAACACTGTAATATCAGAATACTGACAACCCCCTACCGACTTTCCTAAATACTTACCACCAATGGCGTGTGCTGCATCTTCAATAATTTTAAAGCCATACTCCAGACTTAAGGCATGGATCTCCCGCATTTCACAAGATTGGCCTGCGAAGTGTACCGGAATCAAAATTTTAGGCAGTGTATTGCTCAACTTGGCCTGTTTGAGCTTATGCTCTAAGGCCTCAACGGACATATTATAGGTATGCGGATTAATGTCCACGAAGTCAACTTGTGCCCCACAATACAAGGCACAGTTGGCCGAGGCAACAAAGGTATTGGGACTGGTCCAAAGCCAGTCGCCTTCGCCTAAACCGAGTGCTAAACAGGCGACATGCAGTGCAGATGTGGCACTGTTCACGGCCACGCCATATTTAGCCCCACAATAGCTTGCCACTGTTTCTTCAAACAATGGTACTTGAGGCCCTTGTGTCAGATAATCAGACTTTAAAACGTCAACAACGGCATCAATATCTGCTTGAGAAATATCTTGTCTACCATAAGGAATCATCAAGTTAATACCTTATGCCATTTTATTATATTTTTTAAGGTCTTCAATAGACAAAAAATCTGGGTTTTTACCTGAACAGTAAGAGAAACCTTGGGCTACTTTTTTACCTTTTTCACCCAACGCATTTGTTTCGTAATTGTTACCTCGTTGAGTAAAGGTAATCGTCGGTGTAATGACGAAGAAATCAGAAAATTCTAAAGTATGCATTGAGTCATCCTCGGGACACATAATCTCATGCAGCTTTTCACCAGGACGGATTCCGACAAGTTCAATATCTGAACCAGGCAACATCGCTTCAGCTAAGTCAGTGATACGCATTGAAGGGATTTTAGGCACAAATATTTCACCACCGTGCATTCTTTCGAAGTTCTTAAGAACAAAATCCACTCCGCCTTGTAAAGTAATCCAAAAACGCGTCATGCGTGGATCTGTAATAGGCAGTTTTTCTACGCCTTCAGCAATCAGTTTTTCAAAAAATGGTACAACAGAGCCTCTTGAACCGACTACGTTACCATAACGGACCACTGAGAACTTGGTCGGTAGATCACCCGCCATATTATTAGCCGCGACAAATAACTTATCCGACGCTAATTTTGTCGCGCCATACAAGTTCACTGGGTTTGCAGCTTTATCCGTTGAAAGCGCAATAACACTTTTCACCTTATTCGCTAAGGCGGCTTGAATGACATTTTCCGCACCAATAATATTGGTCTTAATACACTCCATTGGATTATATTCAGCAACAGGAACATGTTTTAGTGCTGCGGCATGGATAACATAATCAATACCAGACATGGCTTGCTTTAAACGCTCTGCATCCCTTACATCGCCGATAAAATAACGCATTTTTTCAGATGTAAATTTTTGTTGCATCTCATATTGTTTGAGTTCGTCACGAGAAAATATAACAATTTTTTTTGGATTAAATCGTTCCAATAGGGTTTGCACATATCGATGCCCAAAAGAACCTGTACCGCCAGTGATCAAAATACTTTTATCGTCAAACATTCTCAATCCTTATCTTGGGAGAATTTAGAAATATACTTATTTTTACGCGTTTAAGCCTAATAAATCACGGTATCGATTTTTGGCTTTCAGGACCTTATCTAAATAAAGTCTTGCCTCAATGGACTGATGTTCATACCTTAAGGTACGATAAACTTGCTTAGGGTGCAACTGATTCACCCGCATAATTGCGATTTCGGGCGTTTTACCGAACAATTTAAGAGTATTAGAGATGCCTCCATTATAAGACGATATAGACAACATCTCTTTAGCTTCAAGATTATCTACGCCTTGAAGGTATTCGTGTGTTAATAAACCCATATAAGCAGTGCCCATTCTGATATTATTCTGCGCATCAAACAATTCATCCTGTCCGGGCTGGCCTTTTTTACCGTCGACATATTGGTAGACATCTCTACCTGCTGTTTCCGCTTTTAACTGCATTAAACCTAATGCATTTGATTTACTCACTGCAGATGGATTAAAGGCACTTTCCACCTCTATAATGGCAAAAACTAGATCTTCTGAAACTTTAAAACGTGTCGCGTAATCCTCTACCCAGCTTTTATACTTTTCAACGTTAATGGGTAATTTTATTCCGATCAATGGGATGTGCACCACAGTAAATTTCAGGCCTGTATCATCGATCTCACTGGTATGCTTTTTAAGTATGTATTCAGCATAGGCACTGGCCTCAACGGGATATCTAATTGCATGCCCGTACTGATTTCTAATTTTTTTATAATAAAATGGTTCGTACTGGCTTTTAATCGAATTCAAGCTTAATAAATTAGTTTCATCGACCTCTGACTCTCCAAGCAAGACTTTGCTAATGGCACGCTTTAAATTTTCCTTAGAGGCTAAAGTGGCTGGAAACTCGAGCACCAATTCATTGGCATATTCAATAAAAGTAGGCGAAGCTAATAGTTCACTATTTTTCGGGTTCAGTAATATTTCAGCATGACCAGGCGCAGTAGAAGAAGCATTTGACGAGATTTTGACGCTTTCTGGCACAATGGGTATAGCATTTGACTGATTGCTATCAAACCCGCTATTTTCTTCTAAGTGGACAAAACCAACGGCCATTTTAGGTATTTCACTGCTACTAATCGAGCGTATACTACCGTAACTAACTACTTGATTTACAATTACATTTTTATTAGATTTACTAAAAACCAGCCAGTTTTGAAGGCTCGATACATAACTGCCCGCTAACATCAGCATAAAACTGAGAATGAACAGAATTGAGAATGATAAGGTTTGGGTTTTCACAAAAAAGCCTCCGGTTAGGAGGCTTTTAGCAAAAGAAAGGCCAATTCAAAATAATGCATTGCAAAGATATTAAATCTACTGCAAATCAAGCCTATCTAAGGTAATCAAACAGCGACATAGACTGTACGCGGGTAAAGACTTGTTGAGCCATATCTAATGCATTTTGACTTTTTGTCAGGTCGGTGACACCTTTTACAATATCCATATCTTCCAAGCCCATTCGGCGCTCTTCAAGCGCTATTTTAAAAGATTCGCCGGCATTATACTGAGCCTCAATTCTATTCTGCCGGCCACCAATTTCAGCGCGTACTACAGACAATTGTTGAATACCACCTAATAGATCATCTAATGCTCCAGCTGGAGGCGCGGAACCTGTACTTAAGGAGTTTTTGAGCTCAACAAGGACATTCAAAACATTAGAATCAGGTGTACCAGTGAAAGCGGTTGTCGTATTTATCCCAAAGACCTTTTCTCCATTATCTGCTATTCGCACCCGACTAGAATCCCCTTTATCATCTGCTGTGAGTCGATTATCGGCATCAAAACCAATTTGCACAAAACGCGAACCGTAACCTGCTAACTCATCATAAACAGGTGTAACACCATCAGACTCAAACTGCCCAATAGCATTGGTGCTCCCAATATAAGCGTAATATCCAGGATTATTCACATCTTCTACAAATGCTTGTTCGGCTTGAACACTACTTCCAGCAAAAATCAACTCACCCTCTGAGTTTCGATAATTCATCATGCCTTTGGTTTGTTGAAGAATCTGGTCAACTTCTGCTGCTGCTGCCTGACGATCCGTGGCCGAATAGGTATCGTTGGACATTTGGATGGCCAACTCTCGCGCTCTTTGTAGTTGCGTAATCGAATCCGCAATCGCCGTTTCTTCTTGCACTAACTGTGATTTCGCAAAATCACCATTTTTGGCGTATTGATCAATCGTGCTCATCGTGCGGTTCAATGAATGTATCTGATTGGTTGCAACAGGATCATCGCTCGCAGCATTGACACGTTTACCAGTGCTTAATTTAAGCTGTGCATCCAATACATCGGCTTGATGCTTCTGAATTGAGTTAATCCCTTGACTCTGAAATTGGTTGGTTGAAACTCTCATCTCGATTATCCTCTAATCGTACTTAATATCGTTTGAAACAAAGATTGAGAGGTCGCAATAATTTGTGCGGCCGCTTCATAAGCTTGTTGAAATTTAATTAAATTTGCGGCCTCTTCATCTAAACTCACACCCGAATAGGACTCTCTTTGATCATTTATTTGCTGAAAGACATTCGTCTGCGCGGTTAATTGAATATCGGAGCTACGAACATACATCCCAATATTGGTCGCCATTTTGGAATAGCCGCCGAGTAGGGTTTCAGACGCTTTACCACTATCATTAGCTAATAATAATTTGGCGGATTCTAAGCTTGCCATATTAGCCATATTGACATTGTCTCCCACGGCAGCTGGCGCAGGACTTTCATCCGCTAACCCAGCAACACCCGTATCAACTGGACTTTGACCTCGAGTTGCAAGCCCTTCAGGATCGGTCATTTTTGTTGCAAAATTTGAGAGCATTTCTTGATGAGGTTTCACTAAAAAACTATCGCCTGAACTTGCCGCTGCAACACCATTTAAATCAAATGCTAATCCATCTAACTGAAACACGCCTGGTTTCGCTAGAGATTCAACAGCAGAAGCGGTTAAGTTCTCTCCCGTTTGATAGTCAAAAAATGAAAAATTAGCTGGCGTCGCACCATCTGATGTTATTTCATATTCACGGGCTTCAAATTGCCCAACCGCTGTAAAGGCGTTTTTCAGGTAATCTTCTTTATTTCCGAACGTTGCTGGCTGAGCATTCAAAGCAGGAAGAACGGCTGTATTATTGTATGGAGGTTCAGAAACCCCTACATTCGGATTAAAGCTGACCAAGAGATTAGAGCCATCTGCCGTTCCACTATTTGTGGCATTATTGATCGCCGTTATTTCCAACGGAGCAAATAAATCTCCACCTGCAGCCCCGTTAATATCGTAGCCCTGATAATGTTGCCAGTTCATGGATGATGTTAAACCATTTAAGGTAAGACCCAGATCAATTTGTGCCTTATCGAGTAAATTATCTCTAAAATCAAGAACCCCACCCAACTGACCGCCATTAATGCTATCACTGACAACCTGCCTTTGCCCACCCAATGTCATATAGACCTCAGTGCGATTTTCATCACTATAAGGCCCTAAACCTGTTTCTAATCGAGTCAGTGTATTATCACTCAACAAAGGCAACTTCCCATTGCCAGTATGAATGTCAATGCGGCCGTTATCTTGAGAAAAGGTAGTAATATCAATATATTGACTAAGCTCCAGAATCGCTTGATTTCGCTGATCCAACAAATCGTTAGGGGGTTGACGACCATTATTATTGGCACTTTCTACCTGGAGATTGATGGCTTGAACCGTTTCTAAACGATTATTGATTTCCACAGCCAAACCTGAAACCTGACCATTCACTTGAGCTTGAGTCTCTTTCATAACCGACGTTAAGTTACTGATATGGCTTTCTAAATTACTGGCCTCGTCAATCACTAATTGTCGACTGGTATTAGAAGTGGGATTGCCTGCAAGATTTTGCAAGGAGTCAAAATAACTTTGCATGAATTGCTGAATACCTTGGTCGTTACTCGCAACAATGCCTTCAACCTGACTACCTAGCTGCAACTGAGTATCATAACGTTCAACCTGAGACTGACTACTCACCAGTTGAGTTTGAATGTAGTTGGCATACACACGCTCAACACTATCGACCTTTGAACCGCCACCCAAAAAACCTGTACCTGTCACGCCTGGCGAATTGCTTGAAATCTCTGCACGTTGTCGCGTGTAACCTTCAGTTGACACATTTGCAACGTTATGACTGGTCACATTTAACGCCGTTTTAAAGGTATTGGTTGCAATCGATCCAATGGTTAGCATATCAGCCATATTTAAATTCCTTCTCTCTGGTCATCGTCACAAGCATCGAGTTACTTTAAATTATTATTTGTTATGTTTCTTAAAGCTAACGCATGTTCTGTTGAGCCTACCCGCCCTGTTACAGTTTGTTGGGGGGAAACGTCCGCGACTGTTTCATCTGCATGTTTAATTTGCATTGACGGATGAATGCTCTTACCAAGCTGCTCAACTATATTATCGGCAAACCCTAGCGTTCCTTTAGAAGATAAGTTCAATGATAACTGTTTATCAGACCAATCTTTATAAAAATCACCCTGGCCGCCGTCAAGCCAACCTTCATCAAAGCTGACTTTTCTGGCCTCTTTTAGGATCTGCTGCACAAAAATGGCTTCGAATTGCTCTGCAACTGGCCTCAATGCAGACTCTTGGTCATCTCGAGCTTTTTTCTTTAAATCGCTCAGCGCATTAACATCTGTATAGTTGTGATATGCCTGAGCGGAAGAGGACTGATTTGGTTGCAAACTGTCCAAATTTGGTTTTACATTTGAAAGTTCCATACTATTTCTCCAGATCGCGTCTAAATAATCATTAAGTCGGCTTTTAAAGCACCAGACTGTTTGAGGGCTTCAAGAATGGCGACGAGATCTCCAGGAGCCGCGCCGACTTTATTGACAGCCTGCACAATATCATCCAATGAAGCTCCTTTAGGAAATTTAAACATATGACCTTTACCACCCGACTGGATATCGACCACCGAGTTTGGTGTGACTGCGGTATTGCCTCCTGCCAAAGGATTAGGCTGGGACGTTCCATAAGATTCCGTTATTTTAACGGTTAAACCACCATGTGTAATCGCCGCAGGGCTTACTCGCACATTCTGACCAATGACTACGGTGCCCGTCCTCGAGTTAACGATGATTCTGGCAGACTCTTCACCAGGCACAACTTCAATATTTTCTAACATCGATAAAAATGCAACACGCTGATTCGTGATTCTTGGCGCCAACACCTCTACCGTATTGCCATCAACCGCACTTGCAGTACCGGCACCTAATTTTTTATTAATGGCATTAACTAAATGAGTAGCGGTTGTAAAATCTGAACTTTTCAAATTCAAACTAATGGTGTTGCCTAAGTCGAATCCAGTCGTTACCGTTCTTTCAACCATGGCGCCATTAGGAACACGACCGACGCTTGGGATATTAATGGTAATACGCGAACCATCCGCTCCACTGGCGTCTAGGCCACCCACCACTAAGTTACCCTGAGCTAACGCATACACATTACCATCAACCCCTTTTAAAGGCGTTAAGATCAAAGTACCACCACGCAAGCTTTTGGCATTACCCAATGAAGAAACTGTGATATCGATTTTTTGTCCCGGCTTTGCAAAGGCAGGTAATTCGGCATGCACGGCCACAGCTGCAATGTTTTTTGCCTTGGTTTTCACCCCAGATGGCATATGAATTCCAAATTTATTCAACATGCTTAACAAGCTCTGTTCAGCAAAAGGCGTTTTATCCCCTGAACCTGTTAAACCAACCACCAAGCCGTAACCAATCAACTGGTTGGCTCGGACGCCGCCAACATTAGCGATGTCTTTAACGCGTTCAGCGTAACTATAACTGCTCCAAACCATCAACAGTGTCAAAATCATGACAAACTTTCGTGTGAACATTGGAATCCCCTTGGAACCATTACTTTCTGGTAAGTATTTGTTTTGCATATTTATTATTATAGACCCTTGATAGGGTCAACAATAACATAGCACTTGATATGCCAATAGTGCAAAAGGCATTAAAGAAATAGAGACACTGGCCGTTAATAAAAAAATAAGATGACAAAGATTCGAAAAAAACGGAAAAATTTACATAAACTGACCAGGCCTGGTCAGTTTGAAAATGGCGTGATAAGAGAAACCTATTGAACTATTCACACCAACCAGCCAGGCCTTATTTTAAAACCAGCTAAGATAAATAAGCTTACCAAGGCCAATACTTAGATAGCCACCTGGTACCAACACCCGCTCGAGCATTATCACCTGACATACCAACATCTTTATAAACCAAACGTACATCCGCAACCTTCACGGATGAGATGGTATTATCTGGTTGAATGTCTTCTGGGCGAATAATACCTGCAAACTGAACGACCTCTTCACCGTCTTGAATTGTAATCCACTTTTCACCTCGAACAACCAAATTACCATTCGAAATAACCTCAACCACGGTCACGGCAATCGAGCCTTTTAAACTTGAGTTCTGCTTAACATTACTTTTGCCTGAAAATGAACCAGCTGAACCGTAACCAACCGATAACCCTTGCAATGGCGCTGTAATGCCATTCACAAGCTGACCCACGACATTATTTGGTGTGGAAACGCTAAACGGTGATTTCACGCCATAGTCTTGATTATTCGATTTATCGTATTTTGTTTCATCTTTTTTATTAGCAGACATCGTTTCTGACAGATCAATGGTAATGATATCACCAATTCGATGCGCTCTTGAATCATCAAATAATGTCATTGCACCCGTCTGATAGAGAGAACCATTTTTAGGTTGCGCGGCTTGTGGGATATTCGTAGGATAACTTGGCGAATAGTCCATTTTTTGCATACGCTCTGGCGCACTGCTACAGCCTGATAACACAACGGATGCAAAAATAATTGCACTTGCTAACTTGACCATTTCTTTAATTTTACGATTCATTTTAAGACTCCCTGCATCCTGAATGACACGATCTCTAACGGAGGATTTAGACTTTAAAAAATACTCATGGCTTATTTTGAACGAGGCCCATTGCACTTAAATCCATTTCGTTAAACTCGCTGATTAGGTATTATTGTTTAAGTACTGCATCATGCCATCCGCCGCTGAAATGGCTTTAGAGTTCATTTCATATGTTCGCTGAGCTTCAATCATTCCGATTAACTCTTCGACCGTATTAACATTAGAAGATTCGAGCGCGCCTTGGGTTAAACCACCGGCTTCTGCGGTTTGTGGATTATTGATATTTGCGGTACCGCTGGCGGTAGTCTCTTTATAAAAGTTATGCCCTATCGATTCAAGCCCGGCCGGATTAATAAAAGTCGCCAACTCTATTTGGCCTACTTGATTTTGTGCAACATTACCCGGCTGGGTCACATAAACCCCACCATCTCGAGTAATTGAAATACTCGTTGCATCTTGCGGGACATTGACATTTGGTTCGAGTAAGTAACCAGAGGAGGTCACCACATCACCATTTTGATTCATCTGAAAGGAACCATCACGTGTATACATTAAATTTCCATCCTGGTCTAAGGATTGAAAAAAACCTTTACCTTCAATAGCCACATCCAATTGGTTATCGGTCACCATCAAATTACCTTGAGTATGAATCTTCTGTACACCAATCGCTTTCACCCCCGTTCCTAATTGCAAACCAGAAGGCAGTGTATTGGTTTCATCTTGGGTTGCTTGCGCACCTGGCTGACGAACATTTTGATACAGTAAATCATCAAACTCCGCCCGTCCTGCCTTATACGCATAAGTATTGGCGTTGGCTAAGTTGTTGGAAATAGCCGCTAAACGAAACTGCTGTGCTTCTAAACCAGTTTTCGCTATATAAAGTGCTCTGTTCATTTTTCTATCTCCTTAACCTATTTCAACGACAACAATGAATCTGATTTTTGTGAGTGCGTTTTAGTGGTCGACATCATTTTGACTTGCATCTCATATTTACGAGACAATTCAATCATATTGACCAGTGCGGTGGCGGTATTCACATTACTGCTTTCTACTGCGCCACTGACAACCGTAACGTTCTCTTGAACCACTGGAGCTCCTCCCTCTTTCAAGCGGATAAACCCATCCAATCCTTTTTCTAAATCTTGTATATTTGGTTTGACCAACTTTAGGCGGTCCAAAACCACTAACTGATTACTCGGTGAGTCGGCTGGCACAATTGAAATGGTGCCATCATCACCTATCGTAATGCTTTTGGTCGGCGGAAGATTTATCTGGATGCCCGTTTCATTCAAAACTGGGTTGCCTTTCACATCCACTAAATTACCATTTTCCAGTACCTGCAAGCTGGCACTGCGAACAAATGCTTCATCGCCATTCGGTGCTTGAATGGCTAAAAATCCATCTTCTTTAGTCACAACATCGAGCTCTCGCCCAGTGACTTTAATAGCACCCGCTGAAAAATCAGTCGCTGGGCGTTCATCCATTGAATACGTTCGCGATGCCAAACCTGGACCCTGTACATGCTGCGCTCTAAACACATTGAAATCTTGTTTAAAGCCGTCAGTATTTGCGTTCGCCAAATTATTAGAGTTATTTGCTTGTGAAAGCATGACCTCTTTGGCACCACTCATAGCAATGTACAACATACGATCCATGACTTGTTACTCCGATAAATCCGTTTATATCCAGTCAAAAAATAAGAAAGCGTTAATCACGAATAATCAACGCAATCTAAAGTTTGGAACTCTTTATTTGATTGGGTCTAGTGCCCGAGTGAGTTTCCCTTGTGTGTTAGCATTTTGACATGCCTTATCTTTTCAAAGGATGTATAGCATGGAGTGTGCCAGATTATTCAATATTTAAATTAAAGGTTTCAGGAATCGGCCGATAAACTTATTTGGAGAAGTCTTGCCGGGTGGCAAAAGAGTTGCCGGTAAGACCAGAAAAAATTGTAGGTTAAAAGTTAAAACTTACTATAGGTTTAGAATCGTTTGCGTTAAGGTTTGTGACGTTGAAATAACCTGAGCTGAGGCCTGGTAAGTTCTTTGAATTTGAATCATATTAACCAATTCAGCGGTCGTATCTACATTGGAGTACTCTAACGAACCCTCCACAATAGAGCCCATACCATTAGTTTCTGGTGTACCCAATTGAGCCGGTCCAGAATCATAAGACTGAGCATAAGCCTGCCCTCCCAACTTCTGCATCGCATTTTTGTCGGTGAAATTAGCAAGCACCAACTGCGCGACCGCCACTGAACGACCATTTGAATAACGCGCCTCAATGGTACCATTCTGACCCGTTGCCAACCCAACTAAGTCACCAATTGCATAGCCGTTTTGCGTCACACCACGAATATCATAAGAGCCAGAAAACTCTGTCATTTGCTCATAATCTGTGGTCATCGAGATAGGATCAACCGCACCTGTAATCGGATTGTTAATTAACCAACTCATAGAAGGGGCTGTTGTCGTCGTATCGACCCAGTCTAAATCCACATTCACGGCAGAACCATCAATTGTAGTAACACCAGCATTTGCTGAAGAAGGGACCGTGCTATTAGGCTTACGGACTTCTTGTAAAACGCCCTTATCATCAAATCTTAATTCACGTAATACAGCGCTATTGCCACCATTGGTTTGTGCCGTCGTATCATTATCAACACCACTTGGCAACCAGGTACCGCTTACTGCATCATAATCCTGTACCGTCGTTTGCACCATCCAACTAGTATATTTATCTGAGGTTCCATCACCATTAAAATCTGATGCACTTGCTGGAAGAGGCCCGGCGGTTCCACCGTCAACCACCCCACGTTTATAGAAATCAGTGGTCATACGATGCTCGCCACCCAAAGAATCGTGAATGATTTTATTGGTTGAAAAGTCTGGAAACCCCTCATAAGGAATGGCGGCCGTTGCCGGATCAAGTAATGCGTCTAAATGGGTCGCCGTTCCCACCGTCCCTGTTGCAAGAGAAACATTCCCTGTCGAAACATTATAAGCCTCTTGACCATCGACATTGATATCGAATGTCATTTCAGAAGTCGAGTTAGGTGTTTTATTCAATGCATCTAAATCAATCGAGCCTAAGGTTGTGCCAAATACAGGAATACTATCAGTCGAAAGAGTCGAATTTAACGCATAGCCCTGAACTTCGTTACCCGCCTGATCAGTTAACAAACCTCCTGCATTTAGCTTAAAAGAACCATTTCGAGTATAAATATTGTCGTATTTACCCGTCTGGTCGGCTAATATAAAAAAACCTTCGCCATCTAATGCCATATCGAGTTCTCGACCAGTATTATTAATGGTTCCTTGAGTAAAATCTTGCGTAATCGATTCAACACGAACCCCGTTTCCGGCTGAGTTTTGAGCTCCAGAGAACATATCGGCAAACTCTGCTCGGGAGCTTTTAAAGCCAACTGATTGAGAGTTCGCTAAGTTATTGGAAATAACGGATAATCCGGTAGACGCCGCATTGATACCACTTAATGCATTTAAATCGAAATTCGCAGCCATAATGACTCTCCTAGGTGTGTTTCGAATAACATCTTAAAATGTTATCTATTCTGTATTTAACTTTACGTTCGGTTATTGCACAGGGGTAGACTGCGTTAAACAGCTCACCCATTATTGCGTTTAACCACTAATTTCACGCACAGTTTCCATGGCGACCTTTTCACCCGTTGCTAGGGTTAAGGTCATAGAACCATTACTATTTATTCCAACTGAATTCACTCTGGATGCCACAATCGTATCAATTGACTGCAACCCACCATCTGGATTTGTTCCATAAGCCGTCAATGAGTAAACGCCATCGCCTTTGGTCACATCAACATTATCCAAACCATTCCAATCCACTCTTTTTTCGCCGGATTGCATATCCGCAATACTCATTTCTTTGACAACCCCATTAGCATCACTAATCACGACTTTAACATCCGTTAAAGGAACCGTCGTGTTTAAACTAAACTGTGAAGTCTGCCCTTGAATATGAGAAAAATCCTCTCCCGAGACCTGCACATTTTTACCAATCAGTGAAGCGCCCTGCATGGTTTGTACATTTTGAAAGCTACTCGCCATCGCCAACAAAGAACTATTCATTGTATTGGTGGACTCTAACTGGCTCATCTGAGTTAAATCAGTAACAAAACTCGTCGGGTCCATCGGTTTAGAAGGATCTTGATTTTGCATCTGCGTTGTTAACAAACGTAGAAAATCCGCCTGACCCATTTGTTTGTTTGGCGCAGAACTTGCCGAATTTGTGTTCTGTTGCATTGCTTTTAAATAATCAGTATTGCCGGTTGTAATGTTGGGTAGTAAATCTGCCATTTTAATTCTCCCTTACCTATTTGCCGAGCTGAATCGTTCTAAGCAAAAGCTGCTTTGATGTATTCATAACTTCGATATTCGTTTCATAAGATCGAGAAGCTGACATCATGTTCGCCATCTCCTCAACTACATTGACATTCGGTCTAAAAATATAGCCTTCGGCATTCGCCATCGGGTGGTTCGGGCTAAATTCCATCTTTAAAGGGGCTTGACTCTCGACAATCTCTTTAACACGGACACCGCCACGAGGTTCAGATTTATTGCCTTCCAGAATAGTCTGAAACACCGGCTGCTTAGAACGGTAAGTATCTTCCGCGTTGGAACTAATACTATCGACGTTAGCCATATTAGATGCGACGGTATTTAAACGCACCGTTTGCGCATGCATCGCTGACGCAGAGATATCTAAAATATTAAACATTGACATATTTACTCTCCTAAACCGTTAGCCTATTCCCCTCGAATAGCGCTACGAAGCCCTGTTATTTTTCCGTTCAAGAATTCAAGTGTGGCTGTTTGTTGCATACCGTTTTCCATGAACTTTGCTTTTTCAATATGCGATTCAACGGTATTGCCATCTAAAGAAGGCTGTGTTGGTTGACGGTACATTAAATAACTTGAAGTGCTGGCAAAGCTATTTGCATCACCGTCTATGTGACGACTATTGGTTTTAGCCATCGCACTCGTTTCAAAACGGTTTGTTCCGCTAGAAGCATCTTGCAGAGCCGATCTAAAATCTAAATCTCGGGCCTTAAAATTTGGTGTATCAGCATTTGCTAAGTTGTTCGCTAGTATCTCAGCACGTTGCTCGCGTATTTTTAAGGCGCTTTCATGAATTCCAAATATTGATTCGGCCATAACAATTCCTTTCTAGGCTTTTTATTCCGATGCTGAATTCAGAGTTATTGGCATTCGCATCTTTATTTATGAAAATACCTAGCAACACAAGTGCCAAACTTTGTTTTTTTGGACTTTTTTATCGAAAAAGAACTAAAGAAATTCAAAATTGAGGGTATTCGGCCAAAGATTGCAAAACTTTAGACCCACATTGAAATAAAAAGGCGAATCTGACCAGGTGTACACAAATGCTCCTAAGGTAGAAAATGAAAAAAATAATGAACGACATAAAGCTGACCAGGCCTGGTTGTTTTTTGACAACTCTTTTTAGGCTTCAGAACAAGTTATTAAAAGGCATATATTAAGACGATAAAGATATAACAACCGGATAGTTCTTTTGCCCGCCAGGAGCAGAAACAAAAAAGCCAGCCTTATGAGAGGCTGGCTTACAAAAAGAGACTGTTGCAATACCTATTCTGAATAGAATTAGAAAAGTGCGGCTACCAAGCTTTGACTAGGTCTCCCACTTGAACGATGCCTTTTTTGGCGGTTACTTCAGCTATGGCAAACTTTGGTAAAATCCGTTTAATTTTTAAGAAGGCTCCGGGTACCTCATCCGTTCCGAGATTAACACCATTGATGCGCACCGGTCGGCCAGTTTTGTGATAAACCGCTAAATCATCACCCACCTTGGCGCCCGATGCCGAATTCAGATAGACAATGTATTCATTATTGCGCACATCGATAATTTGGCTTTCAAACGGCTTGCAGTGTAAGAAATCAAGCACATCAGTAGTTTGTTTCTCTAATAATGCATGAAAGGCCATTCCGGTATCGGTGGCAAAAAAGGCATTACTGCCAAACGGTCTGTCACGACCCACCGTTACATCACCTTGCAAATCAAAACCTTGCCTCATCTGGTGCACCGTTCTATTTTTCATTAAATCAAGCACATACCAATCTACTTCTATATGACGACTATCGGGTTTAACCTCGAGATTATAAAAACGCTTGGCACCATTTAGATAGCCATCATTTTGATGAGCTGAAAGCGAACGAATCACCGTTAATAATAAATACTGTGCCCCCGTTCTATCTCGGATTCCAGATAATAACTCTGGGTCTAAATTGGGTTCCACGATGATATTAGGCTGTAAATCTACCGGCTCTAGCAATAGACTGAAGTTACGATACCCCTGAAGTTTGATGCGGCGCTCTAACTCTTGTTGATACCCCATTAATAAATTAGAAACATCATTTGCTTGGTTGCCGTGCGCGATGACTACTGGGGCAACAGCTAAGCGAGTTTGATACTGATTACCGGTTAAATCAGTACAAACACCCCGATCTTCCGTCAGACAAACATTCAAAGTCACCTCATAGTTAAGGGGCCCTTTTTTAGTCTGCCCATACATATCATAAGGATCTTCTAGACCTTCTTTTAAAACCGTAAAACCTTTTACCTTACTGCTGGACGTAAAACGTGAGCTGTCTAACGTGACTTGGTATTGCTCAACGGATTGATCCGTTTTGACATTGACATTATTGTGAAGACTTGCCATTTTTAGAGCATCTCTAATGGCCATTTTACGCGCAAAGGAGTCATCAACTCCATTTGTGCTGGCAACTCCTTTCACATCCACACACATATTATCATTGGATGGAGCAGTGGTGGATAACGGTTGCACAGGTTGGGGTGATACGTCAGCAATGGATGGTGTTTCTACGCAGCTAGATTCGCTCTGAATACAGAAAAGATCTGTCAGGCCTGCCTGGCTATTTAAACTTAGCATCACCAGCAGTAAGCCGAACATTTGTTGAAAACCTGACATCAAGACAATCCCTATTATTTATTGAAAACACCCTTAAAGAGCTATAAAATAGATCATACAACCAATGCAGATTCTACTTCTTCAATTCTGGCCACAATGGTTTCTGCGAGTTCATCAGAGTGCCATTTTGATAAGAACACATTAGCACCAACTTTTTCAGTCAACGTATCATTAAAACCGCCACTCAATGAAGAGTTTAAAATGACATACAGATCTTTTAGACGATCATCTTTACGGATGCTTGTGGTTAAGGTGTAGCCATCCATTTCTGGCATTTCGATATCAGAAATAACCATTAATACGCGATTACTAACTTTATCGGCAATGCCTTTATCTGCCTCATCTGCCCACTTGGTCAAAAAGTCCAAAGCTAACTTACCATTATTCACAATTTTATTGCTAATGCCCATCCTATCTAAAACGCCTTTTAATTGGTTTCTTGCGACAACCGAATCGTCTGCGCCCAACACAAAATAATCGTGACCGTTGGTGACCGCCTTATGCTTTGAAATATACTCTTCAGACAACTCTGTCGAAGTACCAGAGACCTCTACCAATACTTTTTCAACATCGACAATTTCAACGATTTGATTTTGTGCACGCGTTATTCCAGTTAAATAGTTAACACCCATTAAAGAGGCAGGTGGAGCAAGAATATCTTCCCAGCGTAAATGTACAATGCGGTCTACATCCTCTACCAAGAAGCCTTGCACGGAACTATTAAACTCCGTCACAATCGTTAAACTTTTTGAGTAGTTT
The DNA here is from genome assembly GCF_000381085.1 of Thiomicrorhabdus arctica DSM 13458. GTDB lineage: Bacteria > Pseudomonadota > Gammaproteobacteria > Thiomicrospirales > Thiomicrospiraceae > Thiomicrorhabdus > Thiomicrorhabdus arctica. The sequence continues at coordinate 1,179,053 of NZ_KB905899.1, forward strand.
TCAGGCGCAATCTCCTCAAGATCCAATGCTTTGGCTAAATCAATCATAGGCATCGTCTGTCCACGAATATCAGCCACACCCACAATTCTTGAATCCGACTTTGGCACTGGAGAGATCGCTGGTGTACGAATGACTTCACGTACTTTAAACACATTTATCCCAAACAGTTGCTTACCTTTAATAGTAAACAGCAGCAACTCCATACGATTCATTCCTGCTAAGGATGTTCTTTGGTCAACCCCGGTTAGAAAGCTAGACATCTTAACGCCACCTTACTCATTGTTTGTTTAATCATCTGTTGTGTTTTCTTATTCATTTATTGAAATTGTTTAAATCACTTTATTTGGTTGACGGTTCTTATGATAAAGCCATCACTACAGTGTAATACACTGCAACAATAAACTGACTTAATTTAAAGTGACCTTTAAAAGCCATTTCAACTCATGTTAGTATTAGCGTATGAATTATCCCATTCCAAAAATAATAACGCTACTGCTAAGTGCTTGTATGACCTTGAATATTCAAGCCCAAGAGCCTCCTGCCTCAACCAGTCATCAATCGTTGGATGAGATTCATAACCTTGTGTCTGAGGATATAAAGCAAAAAATTGGCCAACAAATTTTTGAGCCTACAATTAAACTCAGAAAATTAAGCTCAACTTTAGAATTACCTCAATGCCAACAACCGCTTGAACTCAATGATAGAAGCCCTGATGAAACGATTGGACGAATGACCTATAGCGTAAGTTGCCATCAACCTAACTGGCGAGTTTTTGTACCGGCTGTCGTTGACGGCAAACAAGCGGTAATAATGACCACTCAAGGAATTCTAAAGCAGGCCGTTATAAAGAGCGAAGATCTGAAACGAGTTCTCTTGCCTTATAAGCAAGTACGAAGAGGCAGTGTTATTAACTTAGACACCGCAATCGGCATGAGGACAAAAAAATCGATCAGTGCCAATAGCATCCTTAGAATAAAAGATTTACAACCCCCCTATTGGGTTTTTAAAAAGCAACAAGTTACCTTGATTACGAAGGTTGGCAGTATTCAAGTGAAAACCAAAGGCATCGCTTTGCAAAACGCCGTTGAACAACAACAAGTCCCTGTCAGAAACAGTAATTCTGATAGAGTCGTAAAAGGCATAGTTATTGCTCCAAACACGGTATACATTCCATAAAAAGTGTTAAAGGGTTCAGCTAAACAATTCAAAAGTCCCTGTAAGCAAAAAATTGAATTTTCTTTCGAAAAAATGTTTTTTTTACTAAAGCTTTCTTAAAACTGCCGATATAAAAAGTAGAAACCAAAAACAATGCTGTTAAAATGACAGCGAAAAGGTGTGAGGCCATAAGATGGATATTAAAAATTTAAACAGCGGTGTACCACAGACCCGCTCAAACGAGTCGGTTAAAAACCCAAGCCAAGCGCCAACTAAAAACAGTTCTGCGCCTGCATCTCAACCCAACACTGATAAAGTCACTCTTACCCAAGCATTTTCTCAAGTAAGTAATCTTGAACAAAAGGCATTGAGTTCAAATATTGATAATTCTACGCGTATCGCTGAACTTAAAAGTGCGATTGAAGATGGCTCTTACCAGGTGGATGCCGAACGTATTGCGGATAAACTGATGCAGACCGAAGCTTTATTCGCCCGACTTTAAGCAAGTGTAACGACTACGACTAATGGGCATTAAAGTAAATTATGATTCAAACAGATAACATTCAAAACAAACAGCAACTAACCTCACTGGTTGCTGAGTTAATACGTCTGTTTGAAAGGTTTTACATCTCCCTGCAAACGGAGTCAGAAGCCTTAAAGAAAAATAATTCGGAACAGCTGATTCTAACCTCGGCAACGAAGCAAGAACAACTAGAAGAAATTGCAACAATGACGGCCGCGCTAGAGTTAAGCCTTAAAGCCAGTAAATTGACACTTAGCAATCTATTCGAATTAAACACGCCTACAAGGCTCCCCAAATCACTCCAAGAAGCAGGCCAAAAATTGGTCGCTATTTCGGATCAATGTCAAGACTTAAACCAAGCGAACGGCATGACAATACAAATATTGAGCAATATTAATAATCATGCTCTTAATTTGATCTCAGGAAAGGCTCAACCTAACATACAACTTTACGGCTCTAGCGGCACCACAACCACTGCATTGAAGGCCAAAACTTCTCTTGGCAAGGCTTAGAAAACGATTCCCCACCTCTTCTTACTCATCAGCACAGTACACACACGCTTGTTTTCATTCCATTGTAATAGAAATTGGCGTATTTTCTGCTTACCCTTTACCAACTCATTTTATAAAAAAATGAAGAGTATTTGATACGCTAAGGCGTTTTATACTACACTAGATTAATAAGTACTTTATATTAGTAACACTTACCTAAAAATACACTCAAGCTACCAGAGAGAAGACAAATGCGAAAAGATAAACGCTCCTTTTACCGAATTGATGTCATGATGCCATGTAGTTATCGCATTCTGTCACACGAAGAAGCCTTGCTAACCGCTCTTCCCGTGTCGGCTGATGCTAAGTATATTGAAGAGTATTTCATGGAAAATTTAGCGCAACTTGACCTGCAAATTAATGAGGTTATCTCCCAAATCAATCAAAAAAGTTCTTTGGTCGCGACAGCTCTTACAGCCATGAACAGTAAAATTAATTTTGTCTTGCAGACGATTGATGAGAAACAACTGACCCGAGCAATCCCACAAAAACTTGTTAACTTAAGCGGCAGCGGTATTGCGATTGATATTGAAGAAGACGTTCTTATCTCAGATAAAATTGATCTCCTCATCAAACCCCTTGAGAATGAATCGCCCATTTTAGTGCGTTGTGACATTGTTAAGATTACGCCTTTAAATGACAATTCAGAAGGCTCAACGATTGCGCTCAATTACCAAAACTTAAGTGAAGATGACCGCCGTAAATTAGTTTACTTTATTCAGGCTAAAGAAATCGAATCTGCTCAAAAGGAACGTCATAATAAAACACATACTCGTTAACTTTTTTGAGGCTCAACTGAACCGAAAAATAGACATCCAATAAAAAACCCGGTAAATTCCCGGGCTTTTTATTGGAGTAAAGACATAATAATGATGACGACATCATCAACTAAGGAAAGGCATAACGCTTATCCGCTCTTTGGCTCTTACGCTCTACACCTTCCTCGCCTTTTAATAACTTATCGACTTTCTTTTCAATCACCTTCACTTTAGCTAAACTTTTATCGATCTTAGAATCTTGTGCACGGCGCAGATATTCTGATTGTTTAATTTTGCTATCTTGTTTAGCGACCTTGCTCTCCAGCACTCGTACACGCGTACTGATGCTTGCCGCATCTGCAACTCCCTGCCAAACAAACAGACTTAAAAACAGGGGGATTAATACTCTATAACGAACCATATAAAACCTCTCCGAATTACTACTGGGACTTAAGCCCAACACCAAGTATCCACACGAGAATCAAGACTAATAAGAAGTAATTGTATAAGCTGCTTCAGGCTCTACCGCTCTGGCTTTATTAGAGCTATAGACAAACGTGTCTTCAAAGAAACGTTTATCAACATAAACTTCTAATACGGTTTCGTAGTTATTATCAGCCATTGGCGTCACACTTACCATTCTAGCACCACGAACGACGGCATTGACACGCGCTCTAAAACTATCGTTTTTCGCCGTCAGCGTCGAAACGGCAGTATTACTGTCAATTTTAATACCATATAGTTGCTCAGCAAGCGCACGGTAAGCATCTAATTTTGAAGCACGAATGGCCATTAATCGACGTTGTCCCGCCGTGTAAGCGCCAAAGGTACTTTCGGCACCATAACCAATTCCAGAGATTTTCATCAGTTCAGGCTTTTGTCCCACGACTGCTCTAGTCGAAGCTTGATGTGTCACCACTTCAGGTGCCATAGTCGCTGTTTTGTTTTCTGAACAACAAGGCTGGCTTTGAACACAACCACCTAGTGTAAGCGTCGTCGCGAGACTTGCCATTAGAACAGTTTGCTTTTTCATTGCCTTATACTCCATTATTTACTCAAATATTTATTTTAGAATTTTGTGAACTTACTTAGTAAGAACATCGATTAACACTGTTTTTACATCGCAAATCTTTGACATAATAAACAGAGTCAACCTGATGCTTTTTATCTATTTGTTTTGTGGAATAGTAATCGGGTACTGAATACTGAGTACCCGAGAACCAGTGCCAATCACTCTCTTCTGCTGACGTATTAGGAGTGTCACTAATCGAATTAAGCGAAGAACACCCCACAAAGAAACTACAACAGACAATCAACATTAAATTTTTGGCCATCATAATGCGCGCCCTATTCTGTAATATTCGTGGCAAGTCACTCAACGCTTAGACTCTATGGATAGGAATCTTTAACCGATTGATCATAAAACATTCCATCAGGCGCTGTATATTGATAAGGATTAGCATCTTTAACGGCCTTCTCCTTCTTAGCTTTTTCTACCTTTTCAACTTCCGCTAACTGCTCCATCACGATTTGTTTTTCAACCATTTTTACGCTTTTTAGTAATACCTGATATTGTTTCTGAATGCTCTTAACTCGGCTATTAACTTCATCAATTCTGCGCTGTGCTTTTATCATTTTGGCGTTCACTGCTGTAACTTTTAATAAGACCGCAGGGTCTACTTGAGTCGATATGACGGTAGCCACGTGCGTATCAGCCCCTGGGGTAGTGGCAGCATTAGTCATTTTGGAAATTGTTCCGGGGTCATTTGCGACAACGCTACTTCTGCCTAGACCCAGTGGATCAAGTATTTCTGTTTTAGGAGTGGCCACTTTGGTCGAAACAGCCGTTGCCAAATCCGTGACTAACTGTTCTAGCTGAAAATTAAGTGCATCTAATTTTTTCTCAAGCAATTGAACAGACTTAGTATTTTCTGACAAGGATGCGACACCTTGTTCAGAATTCACCTTAATCGATTCAATCAGGGTAATTGTTTCATCATCAACACCTGCCGAAGAAGCGGCTAAAGCACTCCAGACACCAATACCGATTCCAGTTAACACAAGAACGATCAACGTAGAGCTGAAAATAATGATCAGTTTTTTTATTGAATCCATATCTTTTGCCGCCATTTGAGGGTGTTGTTTGGTTTGTGCCGTAGCACGTTTAGAAAGAACGTCATCTTTATCGGCTATATCATCCACACTAGCCCGTTCAACATAGGGTTCCGTACTTGACTCTGTTTTTGAGACGGGTGGCGAATCCATTGATCCTTCTGCTTCGTCCAATGCATCAAGCAAGCCATCCGCATCATCCAGACCATCTTCTAAAGGAGCTTCATCTATTTCGGTTGCCGCATCAACAGGCACATCCTCGGTTAAATTATCTGCAGAATCATCAACAGCAGCTTCTAACTCTGCTTCATCGAGCAAAGCATCAATACTGTCTAAATCATTTGGATCAAATGCATCATCAGAGGTCGCCACGCTTAATTTCCTTAATAATATGCCACAACGTGTCCTAAAAGAGTTCAGACGACATTGAATGTTATTTGTTTTACAAGACTGACGCTACCGTCCCTGAAGGATTATTTAGTGAATGTTTCTGAAAATTCAGTGACACGCTCTAAAACACCTTGATCTACCCAGTAAATAACCGGCAACAAATGAAATTGTCCTGTCATATTTGAGGAAACGGCCCCAAATTCGGTATTTATATGCAAATTCTGACCATCAGAAATGGCTGAATTTTTAACAATTTCAATTGCTACTTGACCCAAAGCATAAAACGGGCCATTTATATCTTCCTGCTGGGTATTTGATTTTATGAAAGCAAGCTCCGCTTGAGTATAAACAGGCAAAATTGCATAGGTTTGCTGCCAGGAGGCAAGATTCTTACGAAGAGAATCTAGAGTGGGTGTTTGATTTGGATACCAGATATGGGTAATTTGGTTTAATTGGTAAAAATCCAAGATAGGACCTACTTGGATCGCTTTATTTTGGGGTATAAAACTCACTACAGCTTCAATATCACGCCTAGGTCTTGGAGTGAATTCGAACGTGCTCTCAGTGACTCTTTGCAACCATCGGTAGCGCTCTTCTGAGCGATTGATGTTCATTGCAGCTTCAATAGACTGTCCAACCGTTTTCTCTATGGTTTGATGTTGATATTGCCCTCTTGAATTTAAAGATGACCAGGCCTGGTAGAATTCAGCTTCGAGCTTTTTAGCGGATTCACTAGAGTCTGTTAACGCAAGTACATTATTAAACTGGTTATTTTCTAAAATAGAAAGTATCTGACCCAACCCTTTTGATTTACTTGGAGAGAAAGCACGTTCGTATCCAACAAGAGCATTCATCGAGTTAAAGTAAAAGGTTGGAATACCCGTCTTAAGTCCTTGCCACTGCTGTGCAGTCTGTTTTTGCAGCGGACCAAAGATGAAGTCAGGATCATAGTATTTAACGATCTCCCACAATTCAAACACCGTCTTATATATAGCCGTATCAAATACCGCTAAGGAGCCCTGAAAAGAATTGGCTTCCAAGCCACTTTTCAAACCTGAAAGAACCTTATTACCGGCTTGCGCATAGGGCCCTGTGAGAGGTAGTAAAATCACTATAATCGACTTATCTGAAATATCAGGGAACCTTAAGGGTTCCATAGAGCTGACATACAAAGAAGAGTTCAACGCATTAGCGGATGAATTAGAGGGGGTTTGAGAAGACCGTTTAGCCATCGTCAAGTAGAGCTTCAGGACAGCTAGACGCTTTTGAAAAACGGGCAATACAACCATACGATTAAGTTGATTAATATAAATTCTAACCTGATTTATATCACTATTTTTTTGAGCCAACTCAGCTCGCAGAAGAATAATTTCTTGATCAATCCTCTCAACCTGGTTTTCTAAATAATTATTTTGGGTTGTTTTTTTGCCTGATGTTAAGGGGTTTGCAGGCCAATCCCCTTGTGCTATTAACTGATTATCGATGGGTTTTGAAGACTCCATAGACACTAAGTCTTGCCATGCTGTTGTTTGAGAGGCAAAGCTTGCCATAGGCAAAATACTGCCGATCAATATGACTCCTCTTACCCATTGCATTACCCTCATACCTTTATGAGCCCGAAGCCATGCAACTCATCCTTGCAACGCGGATTGACCGAGTGACTTAGAAACAATTTCATAAACATCTTTTGAAAGGGTTGAACTCGCCAAGATTAGAGTAAGCGCTGAATGCATTTTCTTTCTTCTTGATTCATCATAACGTTGCCAATGGGTAAACGGCGCGACAATTCTTGCTGCCACTTGAGGATTTAATTTATCCAATTGAATGATTTGCTCTGCTAAAAACTGATAGCCTAACCCATCCTTTCGATGAAATCCTAATACATTTACTCGGCCAAAGACACCCAGAACACTTCTAACCCGGTTGGGATTAGTAAGTGTAAAATCGGCATGTTTTACCAATTCCTGCACATGTTCAAAAGCATGAATATGATGTGAAGCGGCTTGTAAGGTAAACCATTTATCCAGCACTAAGCTATCATTTTTCCAATGTTGGTAAAAGTGCTCTAAGCAACTTACTCTGTCGGCATGACTTGAATGAGAGATTGTCTCAAGTGCAGCTAATACATCGGTCATATTCTCCTGCTGATAATATTGCTCTTTACCCAATACAAACTGCTGTGGCAACAGCATTAGATAACGTAAACAAGCATTTTTTAACTTACGCGATGCTATGTCATCTTTATGATAGCGGTAAGCGCCACCAGACTGATTCAAACGCTTATAAACTGCCAATAAATCCGCTTCAAAATGCTCTGCTAAAGCGGTTCTTAACCACTTGTGCGCATGGTACACCGCATCCACATTAATCTCTTCAAATTGCTCACCAATATACGTTATATCTGGCAGAGTAATTGTCAATGAGATCAATCCAGCATCCGCTGAATGATCTTGCAATATGCCTGAAAAGGCTTGCTTCATAGCTGAAGAAAGCACTAGTTTCTGACCTTTTTCATAGCACTCTATATTGACTTTCAATGCCTTTAAGGCGAGAACCTGGAAAGACTCCCAACGTACAAAACTGTCTGAATCGGTTGAAGCCAATAAACTTAACTCAGAATCACTATAGTCATATTCAAGATGGACCGGTGCAGAAAAACCTCTTAAAAGTGAAGGGATCGGTTTTGCCACAATTGAAGTGAACGTAAATGTCTCAGTTTGCTGAGTCAAACGCAGCACCGCCTCTTTTCCTTCACCCATAATTTTAGTCGCGCTATCAACATCAGGAATGAGTTCTAATAACTCACCTTGCTCTGAAATAAGCGCAATTTTAATGGGTATCAGAAGTGGCTTAAAATCCTCAATGGCTCCTTCGAGATATTGATGACACTTAATTTGAAAAGTCTGTGATAACGCATCGTATAACGTTTCAACTTTTAAAGTCGGCGTTCCCGCTTGTACGTACCAAGCATGCATTTGTGATAGATCGACACCATTAGCATCTGCCATTGCATTTCTGAAATCAACAACCGTTACAGCCTGTCCATCATGTCTTAAGAAATATAAATCCATCCCTTTGCGAAAGCCAACTTCACCTAACAGTGTATGGTACAAACGAACAACCTCTGCACCCTTCTCATATACCGTTACCGTATAAAAGTTATTCATTTCAATATACGATTGCGGCTGAATCGGATGCGCCATTGGTCCAGCATCTTCTGGGAACTGATTACTTCTTAAACGTTTCACATCTTCGATTCGTTTCACCGCTGGTGACAACATATCAGCCGTGAACTCTTGATCTCTGAAAACAGTCAATCCCTCCTTTAATGTCAACTGAAACCAGTCCCTACAAGTCACTCGGTTTCCAGTCCAGTTATGGAAATACTCATGTCCGATAACGGCTTCAATCCCTTCATAATCAACATCAGTTGCCGTATCCGGTTTGGCTAATACAAACTTGGAGTTAAAAACATTTAAACCCTTGTTTTCCATCGCGCCCATATTAAAGTCATCAACAGCAACAATCATATAAATATCTAAATCGTAAATTAATCCAAAACGAGCCTCATCCCATAACATCGATTTTTTCAGAGATTCCATGGCATGTTCACACTTATCTAAGTTTCTTTCTTCAACATAAATTTTTAGGGCGACAGAGCGTTTTTCTGCGGTGATAAATTGATCTTCAACACACTCTAAATTACCTGCAACTAGCGCAAATAAATAGCAAGGTTTCTTATAAGGATCTTGCCAGACAGCATAATGTCGATTGCCATCAATATCCCCTGATTCAATTAGATTCCCATTGGATAATAGCACTGCATTATCAGCTTTATCTGCAACAATCTTGGTGGTAAACAACGTTAAAACATCCGGACGATCAAAAAAGTAAGTAATCTTTCGAAAACCTTCTGCTTCACACTGTGTACAGTAATTACCACTTGTACGATACAAACCTTCTAAAGCTGTATTCTTTTCAGGCGAGATGATTGTTTTAATAATCAATTCAAACTCACTTAAGCCTGTCATTATCGTCAAACTTTCGGCATCAACAACACATTGTTCAATGACTTCTTGCCCATTCAATAATACCGATACTAGCTCCAACTCTTCGCCCGCTAAAACCAGATCTTCATTCGTAGACACACGCTGTATTTGCATCGTGTTAATAACCTGAGTTTTGGTTGGGTGCAAGTCAAACTCGAGCAACACTGAGCGTATTTCAAATTGCGGTGCTTGATAATCTTTTAAATAATGAACAATAGGAGATTCAGAGGTCATGAAAAGCCTTCTTTTAGGAATGTAACAAACAAAAAAGCCTTTCTATCTGAATGATAAAAAGGCTTTAACAAAGATAGCGATTACTCTCGCAAAACTTTAGTTAATATGAAAACTCAGCACGACGATTTTTAGTCCAAGCTGATTCATTATGCGCCTCATCGATAGGACTGTCTTCACCATAACTTACGACAGTAATACGCGCAGGACTAACGCCTTCAGCTATTAAAGCATTTTTAACAGCTTGTGCACGACGCTCACCTAATGCAAGGTTATATTCGCGACTACCACGCTCGTCAGTATGACCTTTAACGCTGACAGATACAGATCCGTCTAACGCCATATAGTCGGCATTGCCTTTAATAATTTGATAGTCTTCTGATTTAACATCAGAACGATCAAAATCAAAATGAACGACCTTACCTTGAATACTCGCTAATAACTCCGCTTTTTGTGTTTCTAAAGCCTGTGCAGCGGCAAGTTGAATTGCAGCAACATCTTGTTCAACATGATCTGCAGCCACCTGAGTAGCTTCTGCATCAGCTTCCACCGTTTTTGGCGCTGAACTACACCCTACTAATGTTAATCCCAAAAGACCTACCAAAAATAATTGTTTAACGTTTTGAATAGACATGTTTTTTCTACCTTAATTTATATGAATTTATACACTGCTAATATACCTGAAATGAGATAAAAGAAAAGTGCTTTAGACTTCTAAAGTTTATTTAGGCAGTCATTTTTAAAAATAATTCGATTATTGCATCATGAAGCGAATAAATGTGTTGAAAAAACTAACGACTAATGAATACCTGGGTTAATGAGCCATATTCGTGAACGAATGAGACGCTTAAGGTGATCTATCTCTATCCGCAATTTAAGTTAGACATACCGAGGGATAAATTGATTGAAACCGATCTGAGGTTCCAATAACCTTCACACCTGAACCTTTAGCTGCAAATAGCGAAACCAGCTAAACCTTGAAGTACTGTTTTATTATGAATGATCAGCTCCTTCTTTTTCCAAGTTACTATGTGATCAGCATGTAATTTGGCTAAAATTCGTGAAACTGTTTCGGGTGTTAACCCCAGATACAATGCCACATCACGATGTAGGATACCTAACCGGAATTCATCAGAAGCATACCCCCTGCCGGCATAACGCTCAATCATATGCCAAATAAATTTCGCGACTCTTTGATCTGCATTGCGTCTTGTCAATAGTTCGGAATGCAGTCGACACTCATTGACTTCTTTACTCATCGCTGAAAAAAACTTGTGATTGAGATCTGGAACCTGCGTACCTAAATAGCACAGTTGAGCATATGGAAAATGGCAGACGCTTACTGTATCAATCGCAATGGCATTAAATGCATGTACTTCAGATTGTAATGCGTCAATACCGATCATATCACCGGGAAGGTAAAAACCATGAATAATCTCCTCGCCGATATCAGAGAACGAATAGAGTTTGACGACACCTGCCCTAATCACGTACAAAGCTGTGAACTTGTCACCTACCATAAAAAGATGTTGGTTCTTCTTCAAGGGCGCTTTACGCTCTACGATTGTATCCAAACGATCAATATCTTCTTTGGTTAATCCAGTCGAAAAACATACCTTTTGCAGGCCACAATTTTGACAATTGGCACTGAACCCAGCTTTCAACTCACTCATAATCCAACCTATAAACCACAAAAATCATCTTTTTTAGTTTTTTTGTTTTTAGTAGAAGAAGGGATTGTAGCGTACTTACCAAGTTTGGCCTACCTATCTGTAGAGTAATTTTAATGACGCCTTGTTGAATCAAAAAAATCAACCTCTCATAGAGCGACTTGATAAACCAATTGTACTTAAAATATTTGTAAAATTCTATTTGATTAATTTTTAAGCAACTTAATATTTATTGGCTATTTTAAAGAACTTAAGCGCCTTTTTATCTATTTACACACAAAGTTATCCACAGCTTTTGTGGAAAAGACATTGATATTTTTATATAGGGGCATAAAACAATCAACACTCCTACTAATAACACAGTTTCAACAAGTTATATCAATAACATAAAGCTATTAATAGATTTTAAAATTAAAATTAGACAAAATTATGTCAAGCCTTTTTTTGGATTATTCACTTTTTATTTCAGAATAGCCAAATTCATCAAAACTCACTGCCTATGGTAAAATTATCACTTATTTAACATTTTATAAAATAAGCACATTAAACTATCATCTCAGTATTTACAAAAGGCTTCATATGGCAAAGATTCTAGGTATCGGCAACGCTGTTTTAGACATAATTCACACGGTTCCACATTATCCTCATGAAGATGAAGAGATCCGTGCATTTAAAAAATCCATCACCTCGGGTGGTAATGTCAATAACTCTTTATATGTATTAAATCAACTGGGTCACAATACGGCTATTTGCTCAACAGTCGCAGCAGACAGTGAAGCCAAACTGCTCTTGGCAGATTTAAAAAAGCGAAATATCAGTACTGCTTATGTTCAAAAATTTATTCAAGGGTGCACACCCAGCTCATCTGTAACGCTCAATGCACAAAGTGGCCATCGCAGTATTGTGCATTACCGTGACTTACCTGAAGTAACCTTTGATTATTTTGCCAAAATAGAAATTGAAGAGTACGACTGGTTACATTTTGAAGGGCGTAATTTAGGTAACTTGCCCGGCATGCTAAATATTGCTAAGACCTTTTTGACTAACCAACCGATCTCATTAGAAGTAGAAAAGCCACGCGACGGTATTGAAGCTATGATTCCACTTGCCAACCTCGTTATCTTTTCACATCATTATGCCCAAGCGAAAGGCTTTAATGATGGCCATGCCTTGCTGTCTGAAATACAGAAAATAACAACTCACTCAAACCTCGTCTGCACATGGGGTGATCAAGGCGTCTGGTACGCTTCTCCAAATGGAGAGGTACATCATATTCTAGCCGAAGCCGTTAACCCCGTTGTAGATACCTTAGGGGCTGGTGACACCTTTAATGCAGGATTGATTCACTCTCTTATAGAAGGCCATTCATTAACCGAATCGGTCAATCGTGCGAATAAACTGGCCGCACAAAAATGCCGGCAGTATGGTTTGGATAACCTCATGGAAGTTAAACATGCCGATAAACCATTAGCCAACATTAAGCAATTGAGTAATGCCAAAACTCTAACAGTTAATTCGGGAACACGATCGGTTATTCTGATTAAGCACGGAGACTCTGTAAAAGCCTACCTCAATAACTGTCCACATCAAAATGTACCTCTGAATGAGGCCTATAAGATTGATGTAAATCCTTTTGAAAAGACAATGAAATGCTCAGTACATGACGCCTTCTTCAATATTGAAGATGGCCTTTGTATTGAAGGACCTTGTTGGAATGAAGCACTAGAAACCATTGATATTCACATCGACGACAAGGGTAATATTTTTCTGGGTAGCTGATTTTGCGAATTTGACTTGAATTGGATAGAAATAATCATAGATAAATATAAACTGACCAGGCCTGGTCAGCTTATAACATTAGCTTCTTAAGCGTTAATAAATCCTTCAAAAAAGCAGATAACCACTGATTACTTATTTTATAATTTTACTGGCTATATGACGCTGTCGATAAGCTTCATAAACAGTTACGCCAGTGGCTACCGATACATTCAAGCTTTCTACAACACCCACCATTGGAATCGCTGCGAGGTAATCACAAGACTCTTTAGTTAAACGTCTTAAGCCTGTGCCTTCTGTGCCCATCACGATCCCAATCGAGCCCGTAAAATCTTGATCATAAATGGTCTGCTCTGTATCACCATCTAAACCAACCATCCATACACCGGCTTGCTGCATCTCTTTAATGGTGCGCGTTAAATTGGACACGACGATCAATTTAACATTGTCTGCCGCACCTGAGGCGACTTTACGCACCGTTGGATTCATGCCCACTGAGTTATGTTTAGGAATAATAACGGCATCGACACCAACAGCATCTGCTGTACGCAAAACCGCACCTAAATTATGCGGATCTTGCACTTCATCTAAAAAGATAAACAACGGATTAGTGGTCTTCTCAATCAACGCAACCAAGTCTGCTTCATTTAAATCAGGCTGCTTTGCAACTAACGCCATGACTCCCTGATGATTGCCATCAATCTTATTGAAAGCCGATTTAGTCACGTACTCAGGTGACAGACCTAAACTAATGGCATAATCATATAAAGATTGCTGACGATTATTCAAACGGCCTTTAATGAAAGACAAGGTATAAACCAATTGTGGAGCTTGCTTTACAAACTTTTCGACTGCATGTAGTCCGTAAATGACTTCTTGTTTCACGATGATTCTTGCCCTTTTGCAGCGGGCTTTTTACCTTTACGGTAATAACGCTTTTTGCGCGGACGCTTCTGCTCATCTCCTGCTTCAATTGAAGCATCGTTTTCATCAATACTTGAATCGTCTTGTGTTGCCTCATCGGCATTCAGCTCGGTAGAACCACCAGAGATAAAACGTAAATCCACTTTACGATCGTCTAACTTAACCTGCGCAACCTGAACACGGATGCGATCACCTAAACGATACACTTTACCAGTACGCTCACCTTTTAGACAATGGCGTGCATTATCATAATGGAAGTAATCTTCACCCAACTCAGTAATATGGACTAAGCCTTCAACGTATAACGGCTCTAATTCCACAAACAGACCAAAGTTCGTAGCGGCTGTCACAACAGCATCATATTCTTCACCCAAACGGTGAGATAAGAACTCACATTTCAGGAAAGTAACCGCATCACGTGTAGCTTCATCCGCTCTTCTTTCAGTATCCGAACAGTGCTGGCCCAACTCAGCCATTTTCGCCTCATCATATGCAAAGCCTTCAGCACCCGTTTTCTTCCACGCATGCTGAATTGCACGATGAACCAATAGATCAGGATAACGACGAATAGGTGAAGTAAAGTGCGTGTAGTGCTCGTAGTTCAGACCAAAGTGACCCTTGTTATCAGGATGATAGACAGCTTGATTCATGCTTCTTAACATGACCGTCTGTACTAAATGCTCATGTGGCTCACCAGCAACCTTCGCCATGACCGCAGCATAATCATGTGCTGTTGGCTCATCGCCACCTTCAAGTGTCAAACTAAAATCGCCTAAGAAGGTTCTTACATTCTTTAAACGTTCTTCCAGTGGCTTTTCATGAACACGATACACAATTGGAATCTTGTGCCACTTCAGGTAACGCGCGGTTGCCACGTTTGCCATCAACATACACTCTTCAATCAGCTTATGCGCATCATTACGAGTCACCGGAACGATCTCTTTAATCTTACGATCATCATCAAAGACGATACGCGTTTCAGTCGTATTAAATTCTAAAGCGCCACGCTCTTCACGCGCTTTTTGTAGAACCTGGTAAAGTTCATACAAATCTTCTAAGTTCGTTAACTGATCAGAGAATTCTTCGCGATACTCGCTCTTTTTATTCGTCAAGATATCGTTAACTTGGTTATACGTTAAACGCGCTTTAGAGTTCATAACCGCTTCATAATACTGACTACGTTCTAGCTTACCGTCCTCGGTGATTGCTAAATCCGCTACCATACAGAGACGATCAACATGTGGGTTTAATGAGCACAAACCATCGGACAATTTAGAAGGCAACATCGGTACAACACGCTGAGGGAAGTAAACCGAGTTACCGCGCTTAATCGCCTCTTTATCGAGCTCTGTGCCTGGCTTCACATAATGCGAAACATCCGCAATCGCAACTACTAAACGCCAACCATTCTTACGACGTTTGGCAAATACCGCATCATCGAAGTCTTTAGTATCTGCACCATCAATTGTCACTAACTGCATAGAACGAAGATCTTTACGACCTTCCATTTCCGCTTCGGTGACTTCATCCGGAATCTCAGCTAACTCTGCGAGCAACTCCTCAGACCACTCATTTGGAATACCGTAGGCATGAATCGCAGATTCAATTTCCATACCGGCGGCCATATAGTCTCCGACCACTTCAATAATCTTACCAATCGGCCCTGAACGAGTCGTAGGTTGATGCAAAATCTCAACTAATACGACCTGTTCTTCATCCGCCTCCAACAAACCATCTTTAGGAATAAAGATGTCTTGTGTTAAACGATTGTTGTTTGGACGGACCCACGACAGGCCGTTCTCATGATTCAGACGCCCTAAAACCTGCTGAGTATTGTGTTCGACAATTTCAACAACAGCGCCTTCTTTACGACCACGTCTATCCTCACCCACGACCGATGCGATAATAATGTCACCGTGCAGGACTTTTTGCATCTCTTTTTCAGATAAGAAAAGGTCCTTGCCAGCTTCTTCAGGGACAAGAAATCCATAACCATCTGGATGCCCTAAAACACGTCCTTTAATGAGATCCATTTTTTCAAGCAATCCAAAAGCGCCGCGGCGGTTACGGATCAATTGACCATCGCGAACCATTGCTTTAAGGCGTCGTGACATAGCTTCGTAACGTTCTTCATCGTCTTCATCAACCTCTAGCGCTTTGGCTACTTGATAAAGTCTTAGAGGCTTTTGTGCTTCTTCTAGCGCCTCAATTATAAATTCACGACTTGGGATTGGATTATCATATTTGTCAGCTTCACGCTGAGCATGTGGGTCTTGTTGACCGGGTGCGTTTTCTGTAGTCACTCTATTCCATCTAACATTGAAAACGCCCTCTTCATTTATCACTCATCTCTATTCCATAGGGTGATAATTAGGGCGTTATATTAAAAACAGCGCATATTATAACAAATAGTTCGCGGACTTAGGGTATTACTGTCAACTCTAGAGAAATCCCCCTCTCTTTTTACGAATACAACGCCTTAAACCGCTGATTTAATGGTCGACCAAATCGTCTTATCTTTGATATTTTTCAAGAACAGTACTTTTATTGAGTAAACATTGGCATATCACTCTTAACGTTTTTGCATCCATTACCTCATTGTAAATTTTCTTATTTTATTCATTCAGGCCCTAACGGTTTAAAGGCGCCACTCTAGCTTTTCAGTTGAGATAATCAAAAAGAAGAATGTGGATTTGAGCATCAATAAATCGAAGTTAGATAACATGCAACACATACGTTAAAATAGGTATACGCAAAAACACACAGTTAACTATATTGCTTCTAGCCCTAAATATTTTGTATTTTATTCAGCTCTAAACTCATCTAAAATAGAAGGCCTCTGAATCCATAATGGATATGTTTTGCGCCCTATTAATTACCTTAAAGCACTCTCAATAACGCTCCTCTTTGTTAGCTTTGCTTTAACTACATCCCAAGCCAAAACAGAGGCCTTCGAGAGTTCGAATTTGATTCAGAACTCCATGAAAGGAAGAATAAATGATGTTTTTATTGGTGACTTGGCTGAAATTCGAAAGCGCAGAATATTAAGAGTACTTGTCAGTTACAACCGAACCAACTTTTTTCACACTATTAAAGGCCAACGCGGCCTAGAAAATGATTTAGTTCAAGCTTATATCAAATACTTGAATCGAGGACCTCGTAAAGAGCGCTACCAAACTCATGCGGTCTTTCTGGCCCGGCCTTTTAATAAATTATTCTCAGAACTTAAAGCAGGAAAAGGCGACATTATTGCCTCAGGCTTGACCATCACTCCAGAGCGACAAGCCGCCGTCGACTTTACGATACCCTATATCAGAAACATACAGGAAATTTTAGTCTCAAATAAGCATCTAGCGACCGTTCAGCGACTAGAAGACCTCTCTGAAAAACAAATTATCGTAGTCGCTAACAGTAGCTATGTCATCCATCTTGAACAAGCGAACCAAGCCCTCGGACTACTAGGCTTACCGGGCATTGAAATTATTCAGGCCGACCCAGCTCTAGAAGCCGAAGATCTGCTTGAGATGGTTAATGCAGGCCTATTCGAATACACGGTTGTCGACAATCATATTGCAGAAATTTACCAACGAAAATTTTCAGACTTAAAAGTCTATGAAGATTTTATCTTTTATTTTGGCGGGAAAATAGCCTGGGCGATCAACCACAACCAACCAAAGCTTAAACGTTCTTTAAACGACTTTCTTTATAAAAATGCTATTCCAGGTCGATTATTGGGCAATATTATTTACAAAAAATACTTTAAAAATGCTTTTTGGATCGAAAAACCACTCTCTTTAACAGCACTAAATACCACTCCATGCTTGCAATATTATTTTGAGAAGTACGCTGAATTCTATGATTTTGATTGGTTTTTAATTGCCTCTCAAGCGTATCAGGAATCGAGATTTAAACAGAATATTAAAAGTCCCGCTGGCGCTTACGGCATTATGCAAATAAAATATTCCACGGCGAGTTCAAAGGCTGTCAATATTCCAAATATAAAAAATTTAGAAGATAATATTCATGCAGGCGTTAAGTATCTTGCCTTTATCAGAGACTTCTATTTTTCAACACCAGACTACACCCCTGAAGATCGGATTAATTTCTCTTTAGCGGCTTACAATGCTGGCCCAGGACGTATTCGCAGACTGCAAAGAGATGCCCTAGCCCGCGGACTTGATCCGTATAAATGGTTTTATAATGTTGAAATATTGGCCCGCCAATTTATTGGCCATGAAACCGTTAATTATGTCACCAAAATTCAGAAAACCATGATCGGAGTACGATCATCATTTGAACTTTCTAAAAACAAACGACGAATTAAAAATGAGCATTTTGATACTCTTGAAGAGTATGGATTATATGAAAGAAACTGAAGAAACTGAAAGTTTGAAAGAACAACCACAAGTGCCAATGCACCACGATCATTAATACAACGCACACCCCTAACGAAAACCATATCGCTATAACTCACTTAGGGGTCTAAAAAAGATGGGATAAAATTTTCTGATTCGTAAAAAGCTTTTTAAGGGCGATATACTCGTATATTTTTAAAACCCGCATCAATTAAGTACTGGGCATGCAACTGACTCATAACCCCCTTATCACAATACAACACATAATCTCCTGACGGATCTAAATCCTTAAAATAACGATTCAACTCATAAAATGGAACGGCTAAAACACCTGCAACCTCCAAAGCAGACGCTGCGACCTCATCTTCACGACGAATATCAATAACGATCATTCCTGGCTTAAGTAATTTAACGACCTCAACGGCTTCTGTTTGATTTACATCATCAATAATGGAATCGACAGGAATGGATTTAGCTTGCTCAAGCGCAGCATCCAGCACCGTATAATCGAAACGAGCCGCCTCTTTCTCTATCCTTTTAAAAGAGCCATTAATCACGGGGTTTTGGGAAATAACACCACAGTATTCAGGCATATTTTCAGCGAAATGGCGCGTTCCAATTTGGTTTGCAATCGAAATAATTTCAGGTTTATTCATTGTGGCCAAAGGGCGTAAAACCAACTTAGTGGTGGCTTGATCAATCACAGCCAAGTTACGCAAAGTCTGACTACTCACTTGCGCGACACTCTCTCCTGTCACGATGGCATCAATTCCCATTTCATCTGCGATCTTTTCTGAAGCCATTAACATTAAACGTTTCAGAGTGATTCCCATATAGCTCTCATGGGTTGAGCGAAAAATTTCAGCAACGACATCCTCGAAAGGGACGGTTATAAATTTAACCCTATGCGAAGCACCAAACTGCCCCCATAAGTATAAAGCAACCTGTTTCACCCCAATTTCATGTGCAGCACCGCCTAACTTAAAAAATATAAAATGGGTTTTAAGGCCGCGTTTCATTGTCAAATAACTAGCAACAGTCGAATCAAATCCACCTGACATCAAAGAAAGCAACTCGCCTTGTGTCCCCATCGGAAAACCACCCAAGCCTACTTTACGTTGAGTAATCACATTTAATGTTTTTTGATGCAGTTCAAATTCAATCTTAACGTCAGGATGATGTAAATCCACACCTGTCGGGTTGCCATGCTCATAAAGGTAACTACCGACAAAACGTTCCATCTCAAAAGAAGATGTTTCATGTGTCCCTGTTCGCTTAGCTCTCACTACAAACGTTTTACCCTCAATGCTCGATAAAGCATGCTCAGCCACCTTTTGAGCGATGAGCGGCAACTCTTCACCCGTCTCGTATTGAACGACTTCCAAAAACTGCTCAACACCAGGCGTTTGACTGAGTATTTTTCTAACGGCATCATTAAAAGCATCATCGGCTTGCACCTCAATCTTATCCCA
Source organism: Thiomicrorhabdus arctica DSM 13458 (assembly GCF_000381085.1). Taxonomy (GTDB): domain Bacteria; phylum Pseudomonadota; class Gammaproteobacteria; order Thiomicrospirales; family Thiomicrospiraceae; genus Thiomicrorhabdus; species Thiomicrorhabdus arctica. The sequence continues at coordinate 1,199,019 of NZ_KB905899.1, forward strand.
AAAGCGTTTTACAACGATTTGTGTATCAATGCGGTGCAGTAAAGTGCGTAAATTATCATTAAGCTGGCTAATCATCTTCTTTTTAACCGGCGCGCCTTTAATCATAATCTCGGGAAATAACTTAACGATAAATCTCATTCAATACTCTTTTCACTAATTTGTTTATATAATTAGAGTTCACTCTTGAACTCATTTAAAATTTACCCCTTAATCATCGCCGGGGCGGTAGGTATCTTAACGATTTTTCATTCGAGATATCCTGACCTCAATAACGTCATATCACAGGTAAAGATACTGTTACAATCTTTCATTCCACAAACCTCACCAAAACTAGAAAATTCCGTGACAAGACTTGATTCGATATATTAGATCTCATCTGGTATGCCATCTCTCACGACGGCTTGAAATCTAGTTACAAATACTTCTCGAACAAGACGCTTAAATCTAGATACCCGAAAAACCAACTCACCCTGTTCTATTAATGACTTACGTCACCCATTAATTAAGAGCGACTTTCGACCTTCAATAAGTCAAAAGTAAGAGTATTGTACACGGCTTCCTGATTGCTTAAAACCATCCTCTCAGGACAAGAAACCAGACTTATTAAATACGCGTGAACAATCGTTCTAAAAATATTTGAATTGATAAAAACGCTTAGAGCATGTTAAAATTCGTAAATCCGTTTAACATTTATTTAAATTTAATACAGCAGAGAGACTCTCGATGAAAAGATTAGATCAAGTATTAGCAAGTGATGGTACATCAGCAGAATTAGAGCTTGTTATCAAAGACGTTATGGTTGCATGTAAGGATATTGCATACAAGCTAAGCCAAGGTGAACTAGCCGGTATCTTAGGCGCGACTGAAGATGAAAACATCCAGGGTGAAACTCAGAAGATGTTGGACGTTATCTCTAACGATCTTTTAAAAGATATCCTTTGTGCTAACCCGTTTGTTAAAGGTGTTGGTTCAGAAGAAGAAGATTTCACTATTGCAGGTCATGCTGATGGTAAGTTCCTAGTGACCTTCGATCCATTAGACGGTTCTTCAAATATCGACGTTAACCTTTCTGTTGGTACTATCTTCTCTATCTTAGAAGCCCCTGCTGACAACCGTACTGGCGACGATCAAGAAGTTTTCCTACAAGAAGGTCGTAAGCAAGTTGCTGCAGGTTACGTTCTTTACGGGCCATCTTCTTTATTAGTCATGACAACAGGTAAAGGCGTTAACTTATTTACCCTAGACACGAACATCGGTGAGTTCGTATTAACGAAGCCAATGTTGCAAATTCCGGAAGATACGGCTGAATTCGCTATCAACATGTCTAACCAACGTTTCTGGGAGCCGGAAATGAAGCAGTATATTGATGACTGCCTAAAAGGTGAAGAAGGTTGTTTAGGCAAGCGTTATAATATGCGCTGGGTCGCTTCTATGGTCGCTGAAGTTCACCGTATCCTTATTCGTGGTGGTATATTCATGTACCCGTATGACAGCCGTGACCCATCAAAAGCGGGTAAGCTTCGCCTAATGTACGAAGGTAACCCTATGTCTATGATCGTTGAACAAGCCGGTGGCGCTTCTTCTACAGGTCGTATGGATATTATGGACGTTGAACCTAAAGGTATTCACGACCGTGTTCCAGTCGTACTTGGATCTAAAAATGAAGTTGCTAAAGTTATTGCTTACCACACAAAGTAAGACCTCAGCCACATTGAGTTAAAAAGCACCCGCTATTGCGGGTGTTTTGCTTTTAAACAAATATTACTGAAAAAGGAATTAACCATGGGTTATTCTGCTGTTCCAGCGGGTAAAGACTTACCAAACGACATCAATGTTATCATTGAAATTTCTGCATTTGCCGCGCCAATTAAATATGAGGTCGATAAAGAGACTGACTTAGTATGGGTAGATCGCCTTCAAGGTGCGACTATGTCCTACCCTGCTAACTACGGTTACATTAATGACACCCTGTCTGATGATGGTGATCCGGTAGATGTTTTAGTTGTCACCCCTCACCCTTTAATGGTTGGTTCGGTTATTCGCTGTCGTCCAATCGGCATCTTTAAGATGACTGATGACGGTGGAGAAGATGCGAAGGTAATTGCCGTTCCTGTTGATAAATTAACCCCTATCTATTCTAAAATAAAAAAAGTTGAAGATATTCCACTCCTGAAAGAGCAAGTAGAGCACTTTTTCAGCCATTACAAAGATATTGAGCCCGGTAAATGGGTTAAAGTGGAAGGCTGGGGAGATATTGATGATGCACGCCAAGAAATTGTAAATGGTGCCAAAGCTTATCAAGAAACTAAATAAACGACTTGAACCTAAACTAAGCACTCACTAAGCACTAACAGAAATATACATTTTCTTTTAAGCCCCTTCTAGGGGCTTTTTGACATCCCAATACCACCCCTCCTTAAAGCCCTCCATAGATTCCACATTTCACAATCAATTAGAATTTCCTGGTATAATGCGCTACTAATTTTCAGATGATTCAGAGAGTAAAGATGGCTACAGAAATTCGTGATAAGCAACTAAGAGCGCGCGTTAAGTTACTTGGTAATGTTCTTGGAAAAGTAATTGAGTCTCAAGAAGGCTCCGCCACTTATAATGCTGTAGAGAAACTACGTAAGGGCTACTTAAAGCTTCAAAAAGAAGAGAATCCTGCACTTCAAGCTGAGCTAACTGATTTTATCGAAGCACAATCGGCCGAAGAACTGTCGCCGATCATCCGAGCTTTCAACCTTTACTTCAGCCTAGTCAACCTTGCTGAAGAAGAGCACCAATACCATGAGAGACAAGGTCAGTTAAAATCAGACGGTCCTTTATGGACAGGCTCTGTTCTTAACACTATTGGCGAATTTAAAGAGCAAGGCATGGATGCACAGCAGGTACAAACCCTGTTAAATAAACTGCACTACATTCCAGTTTTCACCGCCCATCCGACAGAATCAAAACGTCGTTCAGTCATGGATAATTTAAGAAGAATATTCTTAGATATTAGTGCGTTGAATGAAGCCGACACTTACAACAACGAATATGTGAAAGAATCAATCTATCAACAACTGGAATCTCAAGTACAAGTCCTTTGGCAAACCGATGAAGTTCGTCGTAAAAAGCCGACGGTTGAAGATGAAATTAGAAACGGTATCTACTATTTCCGTAAATCTTTATTTGATGCCGTCCCTGAAGTTTATCGTTATATGGAACGAGCACTTGCCAAGCATTACCCGGGTGACAAAATTGAAACGCCTGATTTTCTAACCTTTGGCTCTTGGATTGGTGGCGATCGTGATGGCAATCCATTCGTTACTCACGACACGACGGTTCATGCACTTTTGCTTCAATCGCGTGCGGTCATTTATGAATATCAAAAGCGTGTTTTTGATTTAAGCTCAAAACTAACACACTCTCGTTTTATCAGCGATATTTCCCAAGATGTCATCAACCGCTCAACCATTGTTGATACGGATTTAATCGATCAAGTCTTTAGAAAACGTCCTGAACGATTCAAGGATGAACCTTACCGCCGTTTACTCTATTTGATGCATGGAAAACTACAAAAGAATCTTAATTATTTAGAAGGCCGTATCAATGGCGAGCATAGTGTTAAGAGTCGCTTTGCCTATGAATGTGAAACAGACTTCTTGGAAGACCTTGAACTGATCTACGATTCACTTTGTGGGCATGGTGATGAAAATGTTGCGAAAGCAGAGCTGCAAGATTTAATTCGTCTCGTTAAAACCTTTGGTTTCTACTTAATGCGATTAGATATCCGTCAGGAATCAAACGTGCATTCTGATGCCGTTTCAGATCTACTTTCTCACCTGGGCGTTGACTACAATAGCCTAGGCGAAAAAGAGAAACTTGATTTATTGGCAAGCCACGTTGCTTCAGCCACCATTATTGATATCCAGCACCTTGATCTACATGATATGACGAAAGAAGTGCTCGCCGTTTTTAAAGTCGTGCGTGAAATGCGCAAAGAGATCAGCGCAAAAGCCTTTAACAATTACGTCATCTCGATGACACATGAAGCAAGTCACATCATGGAAGTATTGTTCCTTGCTCATCAAACTGGCCTTGCAGGCTTTAATGCTGGCAAACCTTACTGTGAAATTCAGATAGCGCCTTTATTTGAAACCATTGAAGATTTAGAGCATATCGTCCCAGTCACTCAAGCATTATTTGAAAACGCGACCTATAAAGCCCTATTGCAAGCATCCGGCAATCAGCAAGAAATCATGTTAGGTTATTCCGATTCCGCTAAGGATGGAGGCAACTTGTCTTCCGCTTGGAGTCTTTATCAAGCCCAGCAACAAATTATGGCTTTAGCAGACACACATCAAGTTGACTGTCGTTTGTTCCATGGTCGAGGTGGAACAGTTGGCCGTGGTGGTGGACCGACTCACTTCGCTATCTTGTCGCAGCCAACGGGCACGGTGCGTGGATCTATCAAATTTACAGAGCAAGGTGAAGTGCTATCTTATAAATACAGCAACTCAGAAACCGCAATGTATGAACTGTCACTCGGGGTTACTGGACTCATGAAAGCCAGTACAAGTTTAGTTAAAGCCCATGATAAAGATAAACCTGCCTACCTATCCACTATGCAAACTTTAGCCAAAGACGGTGAAGCTTGTTTCAGAGAATTAACTGACGACACCAAAGGATTCTTCAATTTCTTTTATGAAGCGACCCCTGTCACTGAAATTGGCTTATTAAATATAGGTTCACGTCCATCGCACCGTAAAAAAGGCAACCTGTCCAAATCTTCCATCCGCGCCATACCATGGGTTTTCGGCTGGGCTCAAGCACGTTTAACCTTCCCAGCATGGCAAGGAACTGGATACGCCCTTGATAAATGGATAAAACAGCATGGCGATGCAGAATTAATCGAAATGTACAAAAACTGGCCATTCTTTAGATCTTTAATGAATAATATCCAGATGGCTTTATTCAAAACTGATTTAAAAATTGGGGCTCAATACAGTCTATTAGGTCAAGATCAAAAGATTGCGCAGACTGTGTATAAACTAATTTCTGATGAACATAGCCGTTCTGTACAGCGCATTTTAGAAATCAGTGGCAACCCAAGCTTAATGGCTGATACCCCGGTCATCGCACTATCGTTAAAACGTCGTAATCCCTACCTGGTACCTTTGAACAATATTCAAATTGCACTTTTGAGACGTTACAAATCGGATAAAGTGTCGGATGAAGAGAAAGAGATTTGGCTACCTGAGCTGTTAAATAGTATCAATGCTATTGCCGCAGGCATGCGCAATACTGGTTAAAAAAGCCATTATGCCAGTACACATCTAAACCCGCTTCTTAGCGGGTTTTTTATACCCTAACCACCCCATTTATTCAAGCTCTTCCGCCCAAAGACGACCTAGCCTGATCGCGTTAAGAGTTTAAAATAACTACACACAACTCTTTAATTTTTGGGTAGAATTTAAAGAAGAATATGTAGAGAACTCTTCTTCACATTAGATATTTTGCAAAATAACAGTATAATACGCAGCTAACTTAGAACTTCGTAGTTGACGAGTGGCCACAACAGCCTGTTCAACATTGTAATGGTAATTCCGTTCAGACGAACCCAAGAGAATATTATGCAAGTTACGTTATTAAAATCAAAACTACACCGTGTAACCACGACCCATGCTGAACTGGATTATGAAGGTTCCTGCGCGATCGACGGTCACCTTCTCGATATTGCGGGTATCCGCGAATATGAACAGATTCAAATTTATAACATTACCAATGGTGAGCGCTTTACGACCTATGCGATTCGTGCAGAAGATAACAGTGGGATTATTTCAGTAAATGGCGCGGCGGCACACAAAGCCAAGCCTCAAGACTTGCTAATTATTGCAACTTTTGCATCCATGAACGAAGCTGAAGCTGATGTGTTTAAACCAAAACTTGTTTATTTTGACACCAAAAATCGTATTACACATACTTGTAACACCATCCCGACACAAATGAAAGAGGCCAGTTAACAACCTCTTCATGATGCGTTAATGCGGAACATGACATTAACGCAACACCCGCTTAGCCTTCCTTAATATTTAAATTTTTCTGACAAAAACGATCGTCCACTTTTGTCCATCCCGACTTCTTTATATCCCACTACGGGGACTGAGTTAAAGTTGCTCTAAGTTCAGATACGCTTAATTTAGCAAAATATTATCTAATAATCGGGTACGTCCTAAGGATGCGACCGCTAAAATAATAAATTTTGATTGGTTCGAAGTCGAATCTAATAAGGTTTGCGGATCACATATTTGTAGGTAATCGACGGCATCAAATCCCTCTAATAAAAGACGCTGAGTGGCGACTTTCGTTAAAGCTTTAAAATCTCGGTTGCCCGACCTTAAGGCTGCGGCAATATCTAATAATGCCGCATTTAATTTTGGCGCGACAGCGTGTTGTTCTGCACTCAGATATTGATTACGAGAGCTCAATGCTAAACCCTTTTCCGTTCTGGAAATAGGTGCCATCACAATAGAGACAGGGATTGCCAGCTCATCAACCATTGTCTGGATAACTCGTAGCTGCTGATAGTCTTTTTGACCAAAGACGGCCAAGTCAGGTTGAACCATATTAAACAGCTTCATCACCACAGTAGAAACCCCATCAAAGTGACCTGGGCGGCGTTCACCCTCAAGTAAGCTTGTAAGACGATGTGGAACGGATACGACGGTTTGTAAAATTCCAAACGGATACATTTGCTCAACCGATGGAACAAAAATGGCATCGGTATTGATGGAACTTAATTGTTGCTGATCGGTTTGAAAGGTACGTGGATAACGGTCAAAATCTTCACCAGGACCGAACTGTGTAGGATTCACAAAAATGCTGACTACGACCTTATCACACTGCGCTTGCAATAAAGATACTAAACTTAAATGCCCTGCATGCAGATTTCCCATCGTGGGTACAAGACCAACCTTGAGACCCTGCATTTTCCAGATTGAAACTTGCTCTCTTAACTCAGAGGTACTTTCAAAAATATGCATGTTAAATCACCCAACTTCGTGACAAGGCGCAGGGAAATGCCCTGACTTAACGTCTGCAACATAACTTTGCAGAGCACTTTGTATTGAGTCTGACTGCGCCAAAAAGTTTTTAGAAAACTTTGGAGCCTTACCGACCGTCACCCCTAAAATATCATGCAAAACTAACACCTGCCCGCTGGTGCCAGAACCAGAACCGATACCGATAACCGGAATAGAAAGCTTATGAGTAATCTTTTTTGCCAACGATGAAGGCACACACTCTAATACCAACATTTCAGCGCCTGCGGCTTGTAAGGCTAAAGCATCTGCCAATAGAACTGCCGCGGAAGCTTCATCACGTCCTTGCACCTTGTATCCATGCTTCTCCACAGATTGAGGCAATAAGCCAAGATGGCCACACACAGGAATACCCAGCTGTGACAAAGCCGAAACCATCGGCAGGATACGTTGCCCACCCTCCAGCTTGACCATATTTGCGCCCCCTTCTTTCATCAGGCGAGCAGCAGTCTCTAAGCCTTTATCAAGTGTGGAATCCGACATAAAAGGCATATCAGCAATACACCAGGCCTGGTCATTGCCTCTTTGCACCATTTTCGTGTGATAAACCATATCGTCTACAGTCACCCGTAATGTTGTCGTATGCCCCTGTACCACCATACCTAATGAATCACCCACCAAAATCATATCGACTCCTGCCTGGCCAATCCAATAAGCATATGCGGCATCATAGGCGGTTAAACAGGTGATGATATCACCGGCTTGTACCATTTTTTTTATTTGAGAGAGCGATTTACGCATGGAAAACTACCTAATAAAGAGCTGATAATAAGCTGTAGGGATAAAAATTGCTGGGTGCATTGGCATCTTAGAGCTAATCTAAGGGCTTAAGGTAAGATGTTTCTAAGTTTGAAATCAACGTTTCAACACAACCTAAACCAGGAATAGTCTGGCCGGGTGATATTTCAGCCAAAGGAATCAAGACAAAATCTCGCAAAGCGATCTCGGCATGCGGAATGGTTAAATCGGCTGTTCTAATAATCTCATCGGCATACAAAAGAATATCTAAATCAATCAAGCGTTCACCCCAATGGCGTTTTTTTATTCGCCCCTGCTCAATTTCTATTTTTTGTAAAGCAGACAGCAGCGCTTGAGGTGATAATTGAGTTTCAACATGACAAACGGCATTAATAAAATCCGGTTGATCATTAGGCCCTAAGGGTTTTGAGCCATAAAACTGAGAACAACCCACTAAGGTTGTGTCTGGCAAGGCTTCTATCTGAGCGACTGCACTTTGTAATTGGAAAAATGGATTTTCAAGATTACTTCCCAAACCGAGGTAGACACTGGCCATGTTAAGTCCGTTTGCTTATTATTCATTTGTTTGAGAACGATTCGTCTGGCTACGTTTGCGGTAGAAGTTACGATTCTTGCGAGGTTTTTTTGAACGTTCAGGCCTTTCAACGGCATTCGCAAAAGCAACCTGCTCCACTGCGTCTTTCTCTTGATACAACGTCCACCAATCAAAAACTTCTTGCAACTCAGTTTCGCCTGCTGCAACACGAATTCCCATAAAATCATACGCGGCTCTAAAACGTGGATGCTCTCTTAATTTCTGCGCACGATCACCTTGACGATTTGGCAAGCGATATTGATAACTCCAAATCTCTCTAATTTGCGCCGTAAAACGTTTTGGTATAGCTGTACATTTAATCTGTTGTTCAATAACATCATTCGCAGCCGCGAACAGTGCATCTTGGTGATGCATACCGGAGTCTAAATGTTCGTTCTTACGTTGTAACATCGGCTCCCAAAGAAGGGCTGCAAACAAGAATGATGGGTTCACCGTTTTACCTTGACGAATACGACTATCCGTACTCTTAAGGGCTTCGATAACTAACATTCTGGGAAAGCCATCTTGCTCTTCACTTAATATTTGATCCGTCAATGGAAACAGATGCTCAAACATATGATAATGGCGAAGCTTTTCAAAAACCTGAACCGCAACACCACTATGGAAGAGTTTTAGGACCTCTTCAAACATTCTGGCATGTGAGACATCTCGTAACAATGATGCCATTTTAACCATCGGTGCTTCAGTATACTTTTCAATTTTAAAACCCAGTTTCGCGGCAAAACGAACCGCTCGAATCATTCTGACAGGATCTTCGCGATAACGGGTTTCAGGATCGCCAATTAAACGCATCTGTCCGGCATCAATATCATCCAAACCACCGGTATAATCAACAATCGTAAAATCTTTAATATTATAGTAGAGTGCATTGACGGTAAAATCTCGGCGCCAAGCATCTTCTTCCATCGTGCCATAAACATTATCACGCACTAAACGTCCTGCGTCGTCCACTTCACGAGCGGCTCCGGAAAACTTTCCATTACGTCCAAATCTGTCCTTTCGTTCAGTACTGCCCTGGCCTTCGCCTTGTCCACGGAACGTTGCAACTTCAATCACCAATCGTCCAAAACGGACATGTGCCAATCTAAAGCGACGACCAATTAACTGACAACGTTGTTTAAAAACCTGCTTAACTTCATCTGGCTCCGCGTCCGTCACAATATCGAAATCTTTTGGTTCAAGGCCGAGCAATAGATCGCGAACACAACCACCGACCAAATGTGCATCATGGCCAGAACGTTTAAAACCATATAAAACATCCAAGGCGGCTTTGTCTAAATCGCTTCTTGAAATATTGTGTTCATCACGGGTTAATATTAATGGCTCATCACCATAAACAGGTACGGTAGGCTTTTTAGGAGGGATGAAATAAGAGGTGATTTTACGAATAATTCGTCGCATAGAGTATGTTCAGTTTTTTTATCATGAATTAACCTACCATTTTAGCGATTTTTGCTCAGAGTTCAACGCATTACCCAAGTTTTACACCGATTGTTGGTTACTCACAACAATAAGACTCAAAGAGTAGCCTGATTACTTCACAAAACGTAGTTGAGTTTCGTTAAAATGAAAATCGTAGGATGCACTCAAACAATCCATCCCAACATGAAAAACCTAATACCCTCTTTTATTCATTAGACAGGTTAATGATTTTGTCTCAAAATACTCAGTTTAAACATCCGTTACTCTCGTATACCTTGGTAACCCTACAATTCTCTTTAATGGCAGGGTTAATATGGGTGCTGCCATGGAACATTGCTTGGCAAGCTCTGCCACTTCAACTGTTGGCCATTGCTATAGGACTTTGGGCTCTGAAAACCATGCATATTGGCAATTTTAACATTGTGCCTGACCCTCAACAGCGGATGAAACTTGTAACAACAGGTCCTTATCAATATGTCCGCCATCCAATGTATTTATCGATCCTATTGCTTTTCTTTCCATGGGTTTTGCTTCACGCAAGTATTATTAGCCTATTTGCTTTAGGATCACTGATATTAACCCTGCTGTTCAAGCTGCATTATGAGGAACGTTTATTAGTCGAATGTTTAGCAGACTATTCACTTTATCAAAACAAAACCAAAAAACTCATTCCATTTATCTACTAACCCCTCTGAATGGTTTAGGCCAACTTATTTTCATCTCTCGCTTAAAACGCTTCTCTCTAGTTATTCCTAGCAGAAAGTGCGAAAATAGCGACCATCTTAAATACATCTAAAAGAATTCAATATGAGTAAATTAAAACCTACGTTATTCAGTGGCATCCAACCATCTGGCGACCTTATGCTGGGCAACTACATCGGTTCAATCAAAAACTGGGTGACTATGCAGGATGACTACAACTGCCTTTTCTCTTTGGTTAATATGCACGCCATCACGGTTGAGCAAGATCCAAAGGAGTTAATGAAACGTAGTCTAGATTTTGTCGCACTTTATTTAGCCGCAGGTATTGACCCAAATAAGAGCACTGTTTTCATTCAATCGCATGTGCCTGAGCATTCAGAACTGGCGTGGATCTTAAATTGTTCAACCTATATGGGTGAACTGAACCGCATGACCCAGTTTAAAGACAAGTCTCAAAAGCATTCGCAAAACATCAATGTGGGCTTGTATGACTACCCGGTACTCATGGCAGCAGACATTCTGCTTTATCAGACCGAGATGGTGCCAGTTGGCGCAGATCAAAAACAACATTTAGAGCTGACTCGTGATTTAGCGACCCGTTATAACAACCGTTTTGAAAAAGAACTCTTTAAAATTCCAGAGCCATTTATTGCACCTGCCACTTCGGGCGGTCGCATTATGAGCTTACAGGACCCTCTTTCTAAGATGTCCAAATCCGATGAAAATAAAGGCAACTTTATCGGCTTATTAGATGATCCAAAAACCATTCTAAAAAAATTCAAGAAGGCGACCACTGATTCAGGGTCTGAGATTCATTACGATCTAGAAAATAAACCAGGCGTATCTAACTTATTGACGATTTATTCGGTGATCAGCGGTTTACCGATTGATGAAGTCGTTAAACACTTTGAAGGCAAGATGTATGGTCACCTTAAGGTTGAGCTAGGTGAACTGGTGGTGGATTACCTATCACCGATGCAAACGCGCTATTATGAAATTCGTCAGGATGAAACTGCGCTAAAAGCCATTCTAAAACAAGGTGCCGAGACCGCACGTCAACAAGCTCAGAAAACCTTAAAATCAGTCCATGAAAGCATTGGATTCGTACTACCATAGTCGATTAACCTGCCTGCTTTGAACTTAGTTAGCCACTGCCTTGAGGATTAAATCCTCAAGCGACAATGACTCTATTACGTCCTTCTCTTTTTGCCTGATAGAGTGCGTCATCCGCACGCTTCAATAATCCATCCATTAAATCCTTCTCATGTGCTTGCGTCAAACCCAAACTCACCGTGACTTTATTTTGTCCTTCATACTCCATACTTGCGATGGCCTGACGTATATTTTCGGCCACTTGCAAAACCGACTCGAGACCATCAGGACAGATAACCAAAAACTCTTCTCCTCCCCAACGTCCCACAGCACAACCTTCTGGCACGACTTCATTAATTTTAGTGGCAACCGATTTAAGAACACTGTCTCCTACAGCGTGACCATGCTCATCATTAATTATTTTGAAGAAATCTATATCAATAAACACCACCGAAAAAACTTCTTGGGTATGTTGGAGGCGTAACAATTGAGAAGTCAGCACCTCGCTGATACCTAAACGGTTAAATACTCCCGTTAAACCATCCTCGCGAGAAACCTGCTTAAGATATTTATTCTTTTCAAGCAATTTTTCTTGTGTCAATTTTAGAGCAGCTGTTCTCACATTAACACGGCCCTCCAAATCTTGATTAGAGGACTCTAACTCATTGGCCAAAATCTGAATTCGTCGTCCAACAAATACTGCAACACCAATACTCACTAGAATTACAACTACTGAGATGGTTGCAACGTTAAAGACCAAATCGCTCAATAACTTATCCTCCTGGTTGAGCTTATGCTTAAAGATAGCTTCTTGCGCATCCGCATACCAAGTAACCTGCTTTTGAAATGCCCCTGACAAGGGAAACACTACCTTTTGCATAAGCTCTATCGCCACATCATTTTGTCCATCAACAAGCAATGTCAGCGCCTCCTCCGTGCCTGCCGAGACCTTCCTAGTAATCGCATTCAACCCCTCCAGCTAAGTGAAATCAGTTTCATTCATTATTGTTTCAAATTCAGCACGATTTTGATTATAGGTGCGTGCATAAAGATAGCTAAGCATAATAATCTCATCACGATCAAAAACATCTTCCGTGAGAATAGCTTGCTGAACATGCAACGTATAGCTACGGCCAGATAGTTGCATTTTTAGAATTGAATTCTGTTTTTTATACTGTTGACTCAGCGCAGAATTGAAGGTTTCAGAAGACTCTTTGGTCATTTCAAAAGTAGTATACGCAGCCAATGACACTAAAAGTATAATCAAGCTAAAACCGAGTAAAAGTTGGCGTTTTATATTCATAGTGTGGTGTGACTTCTACCAGAAATAGAGAACAGTCATATTACCTACAAGTCATCAAAAATCAAACATAGTACCACTCGCTTATACCCTTTTATTTAACAAGGCCATTAAAGCAGGGATTAAATCTTCATCGATAACTCTCCATCCATAATAATTGGCTATTGTGTACTGCCAGACTTCAACTCCTTTGCCCTCACATTCACATAACCTCTAGTCAATCATGGATACCTTAAACGACCTCATCACACTGACTAGCATGATCAACGTCAGGATAAACTTACATACATCCAAGACCCCAAAAAATCACTCATAACGCTCTATATTTTAGGCAATAAAAAACCCCGCTTAATCAAAGATTAAACGGGGTTTAGAATATGGTGCGCCCGAAGGGAGTCGAACCCCTAACCGCTCGGTTCGTAGCCGAGTACTCTATCCAGTTGAGCTACGGGCGCGTTATCGTGTGGCCGTATTATATAGTCTTTAAAGTAAGATTGTAGGCTAAATCTACAATTTAACTTAAATACATTTTTTCATTTTATTGCTTAACATCAAGCAATAAAAAACCCCGTTTAATCAAAGATTAAACGGGGTTTAGAATATGGTGCGCCCGAAGGGAGTCGAACCCCTAACCGCTCGGTTCGTAGCCGAGTACTCTATCCAGTTGAGCTACGGGCGCATTATAGTGTGGCGTATTATATAGACCCTTAAAGGATTGTCAATAACATTTAACACGGTAAAAATCTAACAAATGGTGGAGACGGAGAGATTCGAACTCTCGATAGGATTTAAAGCCTATACTCCCTTAGCAGGGGAGCGCCTTCAGCCGCTCGGCCACGTCTCCTAAGTTAGGCGCGTATAATACAAGTTAATTGCGAGGTTGTAAACCGCCAGGACGGACTTTTTATCAAATAAAATGAATGTTTTGATAAACCCATCTACTTAACTGTATTTTCTCTCAAAAAACACGCTTTGCAGGCCCTTAACTGTAACACTCAGCAATCAACGTATAGACTTATGACAAACTTAGAGAGTCCTGCCTGTCTTATAACTTTGCTTCATTTTACAGTAGACTGTTAGCGAATGACTCACTTCTACCCACAGAAGAAACTTGCTTATTTTAAAGACAAAAAAACCCGCGAAATAGCGGGCTTTTGCAAGCTGAAACTCGGATGAATGGATTATGATAAATTTACTTATCTAACTCAAATGCTTCATGTAACGACTGCACGGCGATCTCCAGGTAAGCCTCATCAATGACCACAGAGATTTTAATTTCTGTGGTACCAATCATCTGAATATTGATCTCATTATCTGCTAAGGTCTTGAACATCGTACTGGCAATGCCAGCATGAGATTTCATACCGACACCCACCATAGAAATTTTAACAATAGAGTCATCCATTGTGACCTCTCGTGCTCCTAAATGGTTGGCCGTTTTTTGCAAAATCTCTAATGCAGATTCTGCATCAAGACGACTCATCGTGAAGGTAAAGTCTGTGGTACCGTCTCTTCCCTGGTTTTGAATAATCATGTCGATTTCGATATTGGCATCGGCAATTGGTCCTAAAATTTGATACGCGACACCTGGTTTATCTGGTACACCTAAAATCATTAATTTAGCTTCATCGCGACTAAATGCAATCCCTGAGATTAGCGGTTGTTCCATCTCGTTATCCTTAAAATTTTCTTCAGAGGTAATCAACGTTCCACCGCCATCTTTTAATGAGGATAAAACACGTAACGGTACTTTGTATTTACTGGCAAATTCAACGGAACGAATCTGCAATACTTTGGCGCCTAAACTGGCCAACTCAAGCATTTCATCATAGGTGATTTTATCAAGACGCTTCGCTTCAGGAACCACCCGTGGATCCGTTGTATAAACACCGTCCACATCTGTGTAAATCTGGCATTCATCGGCATTTAAAGCCGCGGCTATGGCTACTGCAGTCGTATCTGAGCCACCACGCCCTAAGGTCGTGATATCGCCGTCAATCGTCACGCCTTGAAAACCTGCGACTACCACGACTTTGCCTAATGCCAATTGCTCAAGCATTTTTTGGCCGTCGATCTTCTCAATACGCGCTTTGGAATAAGCGTCATCGGTAATGATTGGTACTTGCCAACCTGTATAAGAGACTGCTGGACAATCCCTTTGCTGCAGCGCCATACTGAGTAAAGCGATCGTAACCTGCTCCCCGGTGGTTAACAGAACATCCATTTCACGCTTACAGGGACGCGTTTGCATCTCTTTTGCCATCATTGTCAGACGATTCGTCTCACCACTCATTGCAGACAAAACCACCACGACCTGATGACCATCCTCAACAAACTGTGCAACCTTCTTGGCTACATTTTGGATACGCTCAACATTGCCAACTGAGGTTCCACCATACTTTTGAACTATTAATGCCATACGAGGTTTACTTTTCTTAAAATTAATTTACCGCCCGCCTTATGGTTATTCAATAAGACGATACGGATTACTTCGATTCGACCCAAGACTGAACCGAGGCTAATGCTTCTGCTAACTGACTTGGGTTATTGCCACCCGCTTGCGCTAAATCAGGCCGACCACCGCCTTTTCCGCCGACTTGAAGCGCAACATAATTTACCAATTCACCGGCTTTATACTGCTTAGTCAGTGATTTACTCACCCCCGCCACAATACTCACTTTGTCACCATCCACGGCAGACAATACAATAATCGCTGGGTCTAACTTGTCTTTTAGACTGTCCATGGTGTCCCGCAAAACGGTGCTATCAGCACCTTCCATCTTGGCAGCTAAGACATTAATATCGCCAAACTTGACAACTTGATTGGCAATATCATCTCCCTGAGAAGCAGCGAGTTTTGACTGTAGCTGCTTAAGTTCCTTCTCTAAAGCCTTATAGTCACCCATCACTTGCGTGATTTTCGTTTCGACTTGGTTTTTATCTGCTTTAATGGTTTCTGCTACAAATGCCAAACTATCCTCTTCTGCATAGATTGCATCCCACGCAGCATCGCCAGTGATGGCTTCAATACGACGTACACCTGAAGCGATTCCATTCTCAGAAACGATCCGGAAAGGCCCGATATCTCCGGCTGAATTGACATGCGTACCGCCACAAAGCTCCACCGAAAAATCGCCCATATCAATCACACGAACCACATCACCATACTTTTCACCAAATAATGCCATAGCCCCCTTAGATCTCGCCGATTCGATGTCCATCTCGTTCATACCAACGGCTGCATTCCCCATTACATTCTGGTTAACGAGTCTTTCAACTTGACGTAACTGCTCGTCAGAAATGGGTTCAAAATGCGAGAAGTCAAAACGTAGACGATCCGCAGTAACCTGAGAACCTTTTTGTCCAACATGCGTTCCTAAAACCGAGCGCAAAGCGGCATGCAATAAATGTGTTGCTGAATGGTTACGCTCACAAGCGCGACGATCTGCACTGTTAATTTTTGCGGTAATGACTTGATCAACTGTCATCGTCCCAGCTGAAACGACACCGACATGCAGAAACAACTTACCTTGTTTCTGGGTATCATTTACATGAAAACTATTCATACCCTCGGTCAAGCTACCGCTGTCGCCAGCCTGTCCACCAGACTCAGCATAGAAAGGCGTACGTCCTAATAACACGATGGCTTCAGACCCTTCGGTGACCGACTGTACCGATTTGCCATCCACAAAGAGGCCTAAAACCTTAGCTTCTGCTTCATCTGAGGCGTATCCAATAAATTGGGTCTCCCCTTCAAATTGAATACGTACCGCTGTAGCCGCGCCAAAATTACTTGCAGAGCGCGCACGCTCTCTTTGTGCTTCCATTGCAAATGTAAATCCAGCCTCATCCACCGTGAGGTTTTTTTCACGTGCGACATCGGCCGTTAAATCGAACGGAAAACCGTAAGTATCATAAAGCTTAAATGCCACGTCGCCTGCGATGACCGTACCGTCCATCTGCGCAATTTGATCTTCTAATAACTTCATCCCGTTTTCAAGCGTCTCAGCAAAACGCTCTTCTTCTTGTTTCAGGACTCGCTCAACATTGCTTTGTTCCGCTTTCAGTTCAGGGTAAGCATCCCCCATTTGTTCCACTAAGGTCTTAACCAACGCGTAGAAGAATGGCTGTGTTTGCCCTAACTTATAACCATGACGAATAGCACGACGAATAATTCGACGTAACACATAACCACGACCTTCATTTGAAGGCATGACGCCATCAACAATGGTAAAGGCACATGAACGGATATGATCAGAGATGACTCGTAGAGAGTTATTAGACAGATCACGCTCGCCTGTTAACTTTGCAGCACGCTTGACTAACGCTTGAAAGAGATCAATATCGTAGTTGTTATGCACACCTTGCATGACGGCTGCTAAGCGTTCAAGTCCCATACCCGTATCAACCGAAGGTTTTGGTAGAGGCGTTAGGGTTCCGTCTGCCGAACGATCGAACTGCATAAACACCAAGTTCCAAATCTCAATATAACGATCGCCATCTTCATCGGGTGTTCCTGGCGGACCTCCGGCAACATTCTGACCATGGTCAAAGAAAATCTCGGTACAAGGTCCACAAGGTCCTGTATCTCCCATTGACCAAAAGTTGTCCTTGGCGCCACAACGAGAAAAACGCTCTGGACTGACGTTCATTTCATTTAGCCAGATATCGGCCGTTTCATCATCTTCATCAAACACCGTTACCCAAAGTTTCTCTTCAGGCAGATTCAATTCTTGGGTTAAAAATTCCCAAGCGTATTGGATCGCTTCTTTTTTGAAGTAATCTCCAAAACTGAAATTGCCCAGCATTTCAAAAAAGGTGTGGTGACGAGCGGTATAACCGACATTCTCTAAATCGTTATGTTTGCCACCGGCACGAATACAACGTTGTACACTGGTTGCTCGTGAGTATTCACGAGTTTCCTGACCTAAAAAAGTCTCTTTAAACTGAACCATCCCGGCGTTGGTAAACAACAGGGTAGGATCGTTTGCAGGTACCACTGGACTGGAATGAACGGCGGTATGATGGCGCTTTACATAAAAATCTAGAAAAGCTTTTCTGAGTTCTGAACTCGTCATAATTGAAACAACCTTAAAAACGTTAATCTATTCTGTTTGAATAGCCAACTCATGCTATTTAGGCAGAACTGACAATGCTGTATATTTATTGATTTGTGCGAAGTCTTGTTTAACGAAAAGCTTGCCAAATCACATGGGGCGCAAACCCTCTACTTTGTAAAAAGCGCATCCGTTTAGCTTGTTCGTTACGCGCTTCTGGTTTACACGTATCGCCGTATTTTTTAATTAGGACATCTTTGGCCAATTCAAGCCATTCAGACTCATCCCAATCTAAATACATTGTAATCAGATCATCTCGAGCAGACGCTTGCTGTAATTTCTGGCGTATCTTGATGGGACCATTGCCTTTGGCTGCCCAGTTACGCACCGCGTGTTCTATATAACGTTCATCACTTTGCCAATTGTGTTCTTGGCATTTTTTTAAAACGTCATCTACCAAGTTTTTTACCAGGCCTGGTCGTTCTTTACAAGTCGCTAAAAGTTCGGACGTTTCAGGAAACTTTGTCACCAATTTAGTCTTAAGTTCCTTAGCACCATGTTCACGCATGGCCAGCAGGTAGACGGCTCGCGATTCAATTTGTTTGGACAGAGCCTGAACTTCTGCAAAACCATCGTCGACCAGTAATGCACTTGAAGACGTTGGTTTAACACCTAAATCTTGCAAGAAATCTTCTGCTCTTTTCACAACAAACCTAGTGCCTTTTGCATATCTAAACGCTTATTCGGCGTCTACCGCTTTTTCAATCGCCGCACCTTTTTTAGGCATTAATGCCGTTTTGATTTTGTCCATCACCTCTTCTGCCACATCAGGGTTATCGATTAAGTATTGACGCACATTATCTTTACCTTGGCCGACTTTTTTACCTCCATAAGCATACCAAGAACCTGATTTTTCAATAAAGCCTTCTTGCACACCTAAGTCAATAATTTCACCTTCACGAGAAATCCCTTGACCATATAAAATATCAAACTGCACCTGCTTAAAGGGAGGCGCCACTTTGTTTTTAACGACCTTAACACGGGTTTCATTACCCAGAATTTCGTCACCCTTTTTAATCGCGCCAATGCGACGAATATCTAAACGCACCGAAGCGTAGAACTTAAGCGCATTACCGCCCGTTGTAGTTTCAGGATTACCAAACATGACACCAATTTTCATACGAAGCTGGTTGATGAAGATAACCAAGGTATTAGTACGTTTAATGTTTGAAGTCAGTTTACGTAGCGCTTGAGACATCAAACGGGCTTGTAGACCCATATGAGAATCGCCCATATCGCCTTCAATTTCTGCTTTAGGGGTTAAGGCCGCAACCGAATCAACGACCACAACATCTACGGCACCTGAACGTACTAATGAATCGGTAATTTCTAGAGCTTGCTCACCATTATCTGGTTGAGAAACTAAAAGGTTATCAATATCTACACCTAATTTTTCAGCATAACTTGGATCTAATGCATGCTCGGCATCTATAAAAGCCGCCGTCCCACCCAATTTTTGCATTTCGGCAATAACATGTAATGTGAGGGTCGTTTTACCAGACGATTCAGGGCCGTAAATTTCAACAACACGCCCTTTTGGTAAGCCACCTATGCCTAATGCTAAATCTAAACCTAAAGAACCTGTTGAAACCGCTTCAATATCACGAGAGACTGAGCTGTCCCCCATGCGCATAATCGAACCCTTACCAAATTGTTTCTCAATTTGACCTAAAGCAGCTGTTAAGGCCTTTTGCTTATTATCATTCATTTATGCGTTTCCTTTTGTTTCTACAAATTCCAAAGCGACTGTCGCATTTGGAGGTAACTGTCTTTTACGGGTGGTTGTAATGCAGCCTATGATTAATGACCAGGATGCTAATCTATCTTAGTTTTTTGAATCTATTCAATACGTTGAGTGCGTTATTCGTTTATTAATATCCGAGCTGGCTTTAAAATGAAAACAAAACTTAATCGCCACTCAACAAAAAACCCTTGTTCTATCAGTGACCACAACGTCTTTAAAGCTTAAAAAACGCCCTAAACTACCGATTAAAACAAAGGTTTATCTAATTTTTTCTAATTTACAATCAGAAGCGAAATTATCCCATAATTTCCATTTAAATCCTAGAGACTCCGTGAATAATTAATCCCAGCTTTTGGGAGGATGATGCACCTCATCCGTTAGAGCGATGTCGATCAGCTTTATGACCTCAATGAGTTAACAATTTCATCACCCCCATCAAGGCCGCTTCCGTTGTTTGCTCACGTACTCTTTGGCGATCACCTTCAAATAAAAATCGCTGCGAAACTACCTTTTCTTGACCCTGTACTGCCCAAGCTAACCAAACGGTTCCAACAGGTTTATCCTCAGACCCTCCACCTGGACCGGCAATCCCGCTACAGGCCACACTAACCTTAGCATGTGATTGCTGCAACGCACCCAATGCCATCTCTTCAACGCAGTCCTGACTGATGGCACCTTTGTTCTGGATGGTAACCTCACTCACCCCCAGCATCTCTTTTTTGGATTCATAACTATAAGTGATATACGCTCGGTCAAACCAAGCACTGCTACCGGCAATTTCAGTTAATGCTTCAGCAATCATGCCGCCCGTACAAGACTCAGCGGTTACAATCATCGCGTCCTTATCTACTAAGGCTTGGCCCACCTGAGAAACTAGCATTGCAAACGACATGAAAACCACTCCTTTTCATCGTGCGTTATTTAATATAAAGAGCCATTATTTGATATATAGGCGATTATGCCCTAGCATACTACTTTTCAAATCCAATGCAAAAACATTCAAGAAGACTATGGCCATCAAAACCACTACGACTCCCTCCCCACATACCCCGATGATGCAACAATATCTGGCGATTAAAGCCGCGCATCCAGACCATCTGTTGTTTTACCGTATGGGCGATTTCTACGAATTATTTCATGACGATGCCCGTGTGGCTTCTGAGCTGTTAGAGATCACCCTGACAGCACGAGGGAAAACCGGTGGCAATGCGATTCCAATGGCTGGTATTCCACATCATTCAGCGGATGGTTATTTATCCAAACTTGTAAAACTGGGCATGTCCGTTGCGATTTGCGAGCAAGTCGGTGACCCGGCAACAAGCAAAGGCCCTGTGGAACGCAAAGTCGTTCGAGTGATTACGCCAGGGACGTTGGTAGAAGAGGCTTTGTTAGAAGACAAATCTGAAAACCTTCTCGCGGCCATCTCTCAACAAGGTGATTTTTACGGATTGGCATATTTAGACGTTGCCAGCGGCCGATTTGAAACGGCCCAACTTGATTCTTTGACGCATTTAACGGCTGAAATAGAACGAATCAAGCCATCTGAGCTGCTTTTACCGGATGATGATCTCTTGAGACAATCTCTGCCAGAGTCTATTTTAAAACGACCAGGCCTGGTCAGATATCCAAGCTGGCACTTTGAAACCATCAGTTGTCAAAAACGTCTAACCGATCATTTTGCGACCAAGGATTTAGTGGCCTTTGGCTGCAATAGCAAACCGGCCGCCATCAGTGCCGCCGGCAGTATTTTGCACTATGCACAGGCCATGTTACAAAGAACCTTGCAACATATTCACAGCTTGCACACCTACTCAACCGATGACAGCTTAGTGCTCGATGCCATCAGTCGGCGTAACCTGGAAATTGATACCAACTTAAGTGGTGGCAGCAGCAATACGCTGGCTGCTATTTTAGACCATACCGCGACTGCCATGGGTGGACGTCTACTCAAGCGCTGGTTAAATCAGCCACTACGTAACCAAGAGATTATCAACGGTCGTCTAGACGCCATCGAAATGATTATCCAACAACAATCGGATGACTCGTTTCGCCAGGAGCTCAAACAAATAGGCGATTTGGAACGTATCTTAAGCCGCATCGCGTTACTGTCTGCCCGTCCTCGTGACTTGCTCCACCTAGGCCGCTCTTTAAACACCTTGCCGCAACTGCAAGTGTTATTAGCCTCGCATCCCGTCACAAAACTGTCAGAACTTGCCAAAAAAATAAGTACCTTCCCTGAACTGGCTGAACTACTGAATCGAGCGATAGTCGATAATCCACCGATGTTGATGCGTGATGGCGGGGTTATTGCCGCAGGGTATGATACGGAGTTGGACGAGCTGCGTAATCTCAAAAATGAGGCTGGCGGCTATCTGTTAGATTTAGAGCAGCGTGAACGTGAACGTACCGGCATCAATACCCTCAAAGTCGGTTACAACCGCGTGCATGGTTACTATATAGAGATCAGTAAACTGCACGTTAACCAAGTGCCAGCGGAATACATTCGCCGCCAAACCCTTAAAGGCCAAGAGCGTTATATTATTCCTGAACTTAAAACCTTTGAAGACAAAGTATTGAGTGCCGGCGAAAAATCTCTGTCACGGGAAAAGTGGTTGTATCAACAGCTACTGGAAACCCTTAACAAACCCCTACAAGCTTTACAAAACTGCGCCTCAGCTTTAGCAGAATTGGATGTGTTCGTCAACTTAGCCCAGCAAGCCACTGCTCTAAACCTGACTCGTCCAGTTTTAACCAATCAACCAGGCCTGGTCATTACCCAAGGTCGTCATTTGACAGTTGAAGCAGTCTCTAGCGAACCGTTTATTCCCAATGACACCATTTTTCATGTCGAGCGTCAGTTACAGATTATTACTGGGCCAAATATGGGCGGTAAATCGACTTATATGCGTCAAACGGCTTTAATCACGCTTATGGCATTTATGGGCAGCTTTGTGCCCGCAGAGATGGCTGAAATCGGCCCAATTGATCGTATTTTCACCCGTATTGGCGCATCTGATGACTTAACATCTGGACGCTCTACCTTTATGGTGGAGATGACCGAGACTGCAAATATATTACATCATGCCACCGAACAATCGCTGATTTTAATGGATGAAGTCGGCCGTGGCACATCAACCTTTGATGGTCTGGCACTGGCGTGGGCAATTGCCGAACATATGGCGCTAGAAACCAAAGGGCTCTGCCTTTTTGCCACCCACTACTTTGAATTGACGACCTTAGCCGATCAATTCTCGAATACAGTGAATGTGCACTTAGATGCCATTGAGCACCAAGACAGCATTGTGTTTTTACATCAAGTTCAGGAAGGCCCTGCTTCACAGAGTTATGGTTTACAGGTAGCGGCGCTTGCGGGTGTGCCACAAACCGTGATTCAAAAGGCCAAGGAAGTTTTATATACTCTTGAAAATCAGAGTGTGCAAAATCCGAATTTATCGTCCAACCGCCTTCATGGCGTCACGCAAACCGCTGAACCCATCCAACAGTTTGATATGTTTGCCAGCATCGACCCTAAACAAGAAAAAATACACAGCCTGCTGAGTGAGATCGATCCAAATGAACTGACACCGCGTATGGCGTTAGATGCGATTTATCAACTTAAAGCACTGCAAAAATAGATTCCGTAGCGGTCATCCGCGCCTAACTAAAAAAGAGATTCAATTTATGTCACAAGCCATGATCGTTGACGTCACCGTCAATAATGTTCAAGAAATGGTCATTCAAAATTCAAGCCGACTTCCTGTCGTTATTAACTTTTGGTCGCACTCAAATGAACAAAGCAAGTTGGCTAATACCATCTTAGAAAAACTCGCTACCGAGATGGCCGGTAAATTCATTTTAGCTAAAATAAATTTTGATAAAGAACAAGCCATTATCGAAAAATTTGGTGTCACCTCAATGCCCTTCTATAAGGTCGTCAAAAATGGTGAAATCGCGACTGAAGGCTCTGGTTTATTAACGGAAGCCGCTTACCGCTCACTGCTAAATGCTAATATTACGGAAGAACCTTCGGAAGTATTGCGTAAGCAAGCGGCTTTAGCCTTTACAGAAGGACAGTATGATGAAACAGTGAGGCTCTTGGGTGAAGCCGCTAAAACCAATCCCAATAACTTTAAAATCCATTTGGATTTAGTGCAACTGTATCTCCATACCGACCAACTGGAACAAGCGAAAGAACTTTTTTCAAAGCTGCCTGAAGAGGCACAAAAAGACAAGCAGGGGCAATATATAAATGGCATCTTATATTTCACTGAAATCATATTAACTGCGCCCGAAGTCCCTGTCATTCAAGCTAATTTGGCAGAAAACCCAGCCGATTGCGATGCCTTATTTTACCTTGCTGCCTATCTAGTGCTCAATGGTAAATACGAGAATGCCTTGCAAACGCTGTTTAAGCTTTTCAATACCGACAGGAGTTATCAAGCAGGCACACCACAAAAAGCGATTATTAAAGTCTTTGATATGCTCTCTGGTTCACAACCTGAATTAATCACAGCCTATCGTAGAAAATTTCAGAGCTTATTGTATTAATCGGACTCAATTACACACACCGCATGACTTAATGAACTTAACACCCCCTGGACTTCAATATGTCTCTAAAAAACTCTGAACTGAATTACGGCATTGTTTCACGTGCTAACCATTGGCTATCCGCCTTTATTTTTATCGCTTTACTCGCCGTCGGTCTCTATATGACAGGACTTGAAAAAGGCGAAGATAGACAAGCCCTTTATGCTTTACATAAATCAATGGGCATCGCCATTTTTGGTTTAATGGTATTGCGTCTGATTTGGCTTAAATTCAGTCCTAATCCTGTGCAACTTTCCAAGAGCAAATTCGAACATATTCTCGCTCATTCGGTAAAAGGTCTTTTATATTTAGCCATGTTGGGCATGCCCATTTCGGGTTGGATTATGTCTAACTCAGGCGGACACGAAGTCGCCTTCTTTGATATGTTTGTGTTACCGACCATTATTGGTGAACA
Organism: Thiomicrorhabdus arctica DSM 13458; assembly: GCF_000381085.1. GTDB lineage: Bacteria > Pseudomonadota > Gammaproteobacteria > Thiomicrospirales > Thiomicrospiraceae > Thiomicrorhabdus > Thiomicrorhabdus arctica. The sequence continues at coordinate 1,223,837 of NZ_KB905899.1, forward strand.
TGAGACAACCCATGAGATTTCAGAGTTCATACACAGCACATTTGGCTTTTTGTTAATTGCCATTGTCTTGCTGCATATTGTAGGTGCCTTAAAACATCATTTTATTTATAAAGATGTGGCTTTGCTGCGGATGGTTGGCAAAAACAAAGCGACAGCCATGACAAAAAACGACATAGAAGAAAATTAATGACGTCCTACTCAATGTCCTTAGCGGATTTAAAAAATGTACTTTGTTTAGGGATCGCAGGTAATTTTGCTGGCCACTTGGAACAAGCCGGAGAAACCCATGATTTTGTGAATGTAAAAACAGCCGAGACGAAGGCCCCTAAAGGCTTGTTTCCATACTACATTCCCAATCAGCCTGGGATTATTGGCGGTTTCCCTCTGTCTTCCACGGAAATTCACTACCCCAAAAACTTAGATGATAATGCCCACCTGCAAGCAGAGCCTGAGGTTTGTATTCTATTTGATATGGCCTACCAAGACGACCTGGTGATGGATTTGCAACCGAAAGCCTTTGCCGTTTTTAATGATTGCTCTATTCGTAAACCCGGCGCTAAAAAAATCAGTGAAAAGAAAAACTGGGGGTCGGCGACCAAAGGTATTTCTGACAAATTCCTACCGTTGACGGGCTTTGAAATGGGGTGTGAATTAGACACCTTCCATATCGCGTCCTTTCTAAAACGCGACGGACAAATATACGCCTATGGCCAAGACAGTTCGGTGCTCACTTACTCCTTTTTTCATAACCAGTTAAAAAACTGGATGATTGAGCAACTCAATGTTCAAGCCGACTTTGGCCCTTTAGAAAATTTACAACAGATTATTCAGGAGTGTGATTACCCAGCACAAATCATGGTGAGTCTCGGCGCAACAGCCTATACTGAATTTGGTGAAAGTGTCTTTCTCGAAGTCGGTGATGAACTCTTCTTTTATGCCTATGATGCTTCTTTAAACAGTGCCGATGAGGTTTATCAACATATCACGGGTAAAACGAAACGTTTAATCAACAGCTCGATACTGCATCAAAAAATAACCTGACGCATAACCTACGTCTCTCACCCAAAAACTAACCGAGTAAATCATGATGCCAAGCAATGAACAAATTTTAAAAAAAGTGAATCAATGGTTAGACAAGGTGGTGATAGGTTTAAACCTCTGTCCTTTCGCATCCCGTCCATATGAGCAAAAGCAAATTCGTTTTTTCATTTCACAATGCAATACCGATGCCTGCTTACTTGAAGAGCTGCAAAATGAATTAAAATTATTGGCCGAAACCAATGCAGAAAAAATAGAAACGACCTTGCTGATCGTGCCTAATATGCTGCAAGATTTTTATGACTATAATGACTTTTTAGACTATGTGGATGGGCTAATTGCAGACAATGAATGGGAAGGAATCTTCCAAGTAGCCACCTTTCATCCAAACTATCAATTTGGTGGCACCCAGCCAGAAGATGCAGAAAACCTCACTAACCGTGCACCCTACCCGATTTTGCATCTGTTACGAGAAGCCAGCCTAGAAAAAGCGATTGAACACTATCCTAACCCTGAACGGATTCCACAACATAATATTGAAACGGTGAGTAACCTGACTTTAGAACAGAAAGTGAGTTTATTTCCGCATCTATTTAAATGACTAGGCCTGGTCAATCCCTAAATGACCAACGCTCTTTAAACGATGCTTCTATTTAGGGATTTATGTCCACAGAAAACCTTCTAGCACCTGCGCAACACGAACCTCATGCTGTTGCCGGGCGAGTAATTAAATACCCACCCAGCAAAATCGGCAACACGGCTAATAATTGCCAAAAGCTCGGCACTTCATTTAATAACCAGTAAGCCAAGCCTAATGTTATCAAGGGTGAAACGGCATATATAGCACTCACTTTAGTGATCGAAAGTCGGTGTAAAGATTCCATCCATAAGATTTTTGACATGACAAAAATCATCAGACCCAAAAACAATAACCAGGGCCATTGCGACTGGATCATTAACCAAGTCGGTGTGGCTTCAAAAATAGTAGCCATCCCATAGACTAAGGGAATGCCAATCAAGCTACGTGACCATAGAATATTGGTACTGTGGACTTTTTTTCTAGCCTGTTTTTGATAGAAGTTACCCAGCGGAACTATCATGGCCGCCAGCAAGACCAAGACATCTCCTAAATTAATTTTCCAAACTTCGCCCACTGGAAACAAAATAACAATAGCACCCAACCCCATTAAAATTGCGCCCAATAAATGCTGGCGATTCAGGTACTCTTCAGCTGATCTTTGAAAATAGAGATACGCAAATAACAGCTGTAAAAAGAGAATCAGTGCCACATGGCTAGCGGTAGTGTACTGCGCGCCCACAAATATCAACATATACGCCGTTGCCATCAAAAAACTGGTTTTAAGCAACGCCGGATAAGCAGAGATATCGCTAAACTGCTTGTACCGTCCTGTCCAGAATGCATGCACACCTAATACCGTACCCGCAATAACCAAGCTATAGAACAAGGCATGAATTCCACCTACACTATGGGCTAAATAAAAAGTAGCTATCGGAAACCAAGCCTCTATAAAAGAAGCCGACAGGATATATATTTCCCCTTGTACTTGCCTATTTAATTTAAATAATTTCACTGATCTCCATCTCTTTTTATAAATGCTATTTGATAATCATCGTTATAGGCTAGTTTGTTATGATAAGGTTTCTAGCATCGATTGCCAGCGGCAAACCCCACTCAAGGAGAAGCATATGAAAATCTTAACAGTGTTTACTTTTAGTCTTGCCTGCTTAATGAGCTTTGCAAGCAGTGCTGAATCAACCGGTGCTTACCAAAATCCATTACCGATTGCCACAAACCTGAAAACCCTGGGCCAGCAAGCGCTCAAACAGAACATTCCCATTGCCATCTTATTTAGTGCGAAAGGTTTAAATTCGACTGAAAAACTCAAAGATTTGGCACTCTATCCTGCATTGCGATCAGGCAATCTGGACGGGCGCGTTTTATTTACCGAGATTGAGGTGAATGTGGATTCTAAAACCGTCGATTTTTATGGTGAACCTTTGGCGAACAAGGAGTATAAAGCACTCTATAACTTAAGCAGCCTGCCCGTGGTTATTTTTGTCGATGGTGAAGGTGAAGAGATTACTGAACAGCTACTTTCCGGGGCGTATGACTACTATTACTTTTATCTTACACAATCCATTAACAATGCGCTTAAGGCGTTAAACAATCCAAACCTTATACCTGACTTATAATATTGTTTAAGTCCTTTCTATGACTAACAACAGACTTTTATTTGTCTAAAAATCGTGTCATTAAAGGTCACAAGGCCTGATGACCTCTTACTTCTGCATATCCTGTAAAAATGGAAACTGTTTACGTACCAGCTTAACCTCTAAAACCTCAATTTCGGTCACAACAACCTCATCTGTCGCTTTACCGTAAGAAAGCACTTCACCTAGGGGGTTAATCACCATCGAACCGCCAATATAATTTAAATCATTACCATCTCTGCCCACACGATTCACGCCGACGATAAAACATTGGTTTTCAATGGCACGCGCTGCAAGCAAGGTTTCCCAGTGAGATTGACGTGACTCAGGCCAATTGGCAATCACAAAAATAACTTCTGCCTCTCTAACGACTTTGCGGAACAGCTCTGGAAAACGTAAGTCATAACAGATAAAAAGACTGCAGGTTACCCCATTAAGGTCAAAGAGACAGGATTGATTGCCAGGAAGATAAATCGCTTGCTCATTGGCATAAGAAAAGGGCATTTGCTTGATATAACGTGCACTTCTCTGCCCATAAGGATTGAATACCCAACCCGAGTTTCTGAAGAGAGTATCCTCTCCGTCCATCTCTGTCTCAGCGACTCCAGCAATGAGAAAAATGCCAAACTCTCCTGCGAGCATAGCCAAGTTGCTCAGCAATTCATCCGTCCTTGATGTGAACCGCTCAGGGTGCATCGAGAAACCACTTTGATACAACTCTGGCAACACGGCAACATCCACCTTTTGCCCTTGCCCCATTATTTCGTTGAGCTGCGAACGTAAAGCGTCAACATTTGAACTGCTGTCCTCCCAAACGCCGTTCCACTGTAAACTAGCAATTTTCAATACAACCTCCCCCCTCTCTCTGCAGAGATAACGTTACGCTATTATGACCTCTACACGCATGTACATTTGCACTCTAAAACACCGATACAACACGAATGTTATCATCATTTTACAAGTCATCAAGTCTAGCTTAATACCGAAACGGTTAAGCGTCAAAATTAGCGCACAAAAAAGCCCGCTAATCCATTCCAGACGAGCAGGCCGTTTGAGTCTTACGTTTTGAGCTCTAAATTTAAACTAAGGTCGTCAAATAAGACTCATAATCACCACGGAAATCAAGACTTGTCCCGTCCCCTTTCATGACCAGCAAACGAGAGGCTACTGAAGAGATGAACTCTCTGTCATGTGATACAAATATAATCGTACCAGGATAATCCACCATCGCTTGGTTTAGAGACTCAATCGATTCCATATCCAAATGGTTAGTCGGCTCATCCATAATCAAAATATTTGGCTTTTGCAACATTAATTTACCAAACAACATACGCCCTTGCTCGCCCCCAGAAAGGACTTTGACGGACTTATCAATCTCTTTTTGTGAGAACAACAAACGGCCTAAAACGGCGCGTAAAGCCTGCTCATCATCCCCTGGCTGTTTCCATTGGCTCATCCAATCAAACAAACTCATGTCTTCTTCAAAGTCATGACCGTGGTCTTGACCGTAATAACCTATCTTAACGTTATCAGACCATTTGACGGTACCTGACGTTAAGTCTGTTTCGCCGTTCAAACATTTTAAGAAGGTGGTTTTACCGACACCGTTGGCACCGATTACCCCTAATTTTTCGCCGACTTCCAACATCAAGTTAAGGTCTTTAATCACCAGGTTATCTTCACCTTCGTTGTCAGAATAGACTTTACCAAGGCTGTCCACTTCTAGTGCTAAACGGAATAATTTTTTATCCTGTTCAAAACGGATAAAGGGATTCACTCGACTAGAAGCTTTGACTTCAGAAAGTTCAATCTTATCAATTGCTTTAGCACGAGAACTCGCTTGCTTGGCTTTAGAGGCGTTTGCAGAAAAGCGACTTACAAAGGCTTTCAACTCATTGATTTGTCCTTGTTTTTTGGCATTATCAGATAACAGTTGATCACGTACCATCGTTGAGGCTTCCATATACTGATCATAGTTACCAGGGTAGATACGCAACTCACCATAATCCAAATCGGCCATATGGGTACAAACACTGTTTAAAAAGTGTCGATCATGGGAAATAATGATCATCGTACTTTTACGTTCATTAAGAATGTTTTCCAACCAAGTGATGGTGTTAATATCCAGGTTGTTGGTCGGCTCATCCAGCAATAATATATCAGGATTTGAAAACAGGGCTTGTGCTAATAACACACGTAACTTCCAACCTGGAGCGACTTCACTCATTGGTCCAAAATGTTGCTCCACTGGGATCTCAAGTCCCAACAATAACTCACCGGCACGGGATTCAGAGGTATAACCATCCATCTCACCAAACTGTACCTCTAAGTTTGCCACCAGCATACCTTCCGTTTCTGACATCGCTGGTAAGCTATAAATACGGTCACGTTCTTTTTTAACTTCCCATAATTCAGGCTGTCCCATAATGACGGTATCTACAACACTGTACTCTTCGTAAGCAAACTGATCCTGTTTTAGTTTACCGACGCGTTCATTTTCATCCACACTTACGCTGCCCGAGGTCTGAACTAAATCGCCCCCTAAAATTTTCATAAAGGTCGACTTACCGCAACCGTTGGCACCGATTAAACCGTAACGTTTACCGCCACCGAACTTAACTGAGATATCTTCAAAAAGGGGTTTTTCACCAAACTGCATGGTGATATTAGCTGTTGAAATCAAAAATTATTCCTACTCTTTACTTGAAATGACGGCCTAAATTTGTCTACAAACCTGGCTGTCTAAAAATGGGGGGTTATTAATTGGCGCTATTGTGCCATAAATTAAGGGTAAACGTTTGTTTTAAATGTAAAAAACCCTAAATGACCAGGCCTGGTCATTTAGGGTTTTAGAAAAAAAATGATTTAATCGCTAAATTAAATCATCAATTTTATCAACGAATTAAATCACTTCACTGAGTAAAGCGTTCATACGTTTAATGAAGGCTGCTGGGTTTTCTAAAGAATCCCCTTCTGCTAGTTGGGCTTGCTCTAACAAGAACAGAGACCACTCTTTAAGCTTAGCGTCATCTTTAATTGATTCTAACTTTTTAACTAAAGCATGATCTGGATTCAATTCCAAAACAGGCTTCTGCTTAGGCATTGCTTGCCCCATCTGTTCCATCATGCGTACCATATGGGCTGACATATCACCTTCGGCACTCACCACACAGGCGGGTGAATCCGTGAGACGACTGGTCATGCGAACATCCGAAACAACATCCTCAATGACCGCTTTCACTTTATCCGTTAAAGCGTCGCGCGTTTTCTTCTCATCTTCAGACAGATCTTTTTCAGCTTCATCTGCAAACTCTTTTAGATCTGCAGAAGTAATCGATTTAAGCGATTTACCTTCAAAGTCCGTCAAGTGGGAGACTAACCACTCATCAATACGATCTGACAACAACAAGACTTCGATGCCTTTTTTACGGAACATCTCCAGGTGCGGGCTACCTTTCGCCGCAGCATGAGTATCGGCCACAATATAGTAAATCGCTTCTTGATCTGGCTGCATTCGATCAACATATTGCGCGAATGAAACACGTTGTTCGGTAGTGCTTTCATCATATGTAGAGGCAAAACGCATTAACTGAGCAATCTTATCTTTATTGGCAAAATCTTCAACCAAACCTTCTTTCATGACTTGGCCAAACTCGTCCCAGAAGGTGTTGTAATCGGCTTGGTCTTCAGCCGAAGACAGCTTGCTTAACTCAGTCAAAATGCGTTTAACCGAAGCCCCACGAATCTTATCAACCACTTTATTGCTCTGTAAGATTTCGCGCGAGACATTCAACGGTAAGTCCGCAGAATCAATGACCCCACGTACAAAACGTAAGTAGGTCGGCATTAATTGTTCAGCGTCATCCATAATAAAAACACGCTTAACATACAATTTTAAGCCATAACGACGATCACGTTCATATAGATCAAACGGTGCTTTTTTAGGAATATACAATAATGATGTATATTCCAATGTACCTTCAACTTTATTATGGATATGCGCTAGCGGCTCACCAAAATCATGAGTGATTGTTTGGTAGAAGTTGGTGTAATCTTCTTCACTTAGGTCTGATTTAGACTGGGTCCACAAAGCCGTTGCTTTATTGACCTGCTCAAATGTACCGGTCGGCTTTTGTGCTTTGGCCTCTTCATCCCACTCTGAACCCGCCATTTTAATTGGGAAACTAATATGGTCAGAGTAAGTGGTGATGATGTTCTTTAAACGCGCTTCTTCTAGAAACTCGCTCATATCTTTTTTAAGGTGGAGAACAATTTCTGTACCTTTAGTCGCCTTTTCAACGGTTTCTAAGGTAAATTCACCTTCACCTTGGGAGATCCATTTAGTCGCTTCAATCACGGGTGTGCCAGCTTTACGGGTCGTTAAGACCACCTCATCAGCCACAATGAAAGATGAGTAGAAACCCACTCCGAATTGACCAATCAGGTGAGAGTCTTTCGCTTGATCACCGGTCATGTTTTCCAAGAATTTTTTAGTTCCAGAATTGGCAATGGTTCCGATGTTTGCAATGACTTCGTCACGGGTCATACCAATACCATTATCCGAAATGGTCAGTGTACCGCTCTCTTTATCAAATTCGACCTGAATAAAAAGTTCTTCTTCCCCTTCGGTTAAAGCATCATTTGAGACCGCTTCAAAACGTAATTTATCCAAAGCATCGGAAGCATTGGAAACAAGCTCACGTAAAAATATTTCTTTGTTTGAATATAACGCATGAATCATTAATTTTAGAAGTTGATTCACTTCCGTCTGAAACGCGTGAGTTTCGGTTGTACTCATTGATAAATCTCCAAGTTAGGTTATTGAATGGATAGATGTGCCCATTTCATAGGGTTAAAAAAGTTGTTATTCAAGGCTTTTAAACAAAAAAAGCACAGAATATTCTGTGCTTTTTGTAGACCTACCATTCAGTATTTATAAAAAGGATTAGAAATCGGATTCTACTTCAATTTTTTTATTATTCGCGACGGCTTTTAAAGCTTCTGTAATATTATCAGGTGCACCTGCAATACTCATAAAACTACCCTCCCCCATCATAGAAAGATGTGGCCAGTTAACTGCGATACGGAATTTACCATTTAAGGCCATGACCTCGCCATCCACCACTAAAATTTCATATGGGAAATGGGCTGCGTGGGTCATTCCCTTTTTATCAATCGCTTCACTGATAAATTGATCAGAGGCTTCTTTATACTTTAAAGCGACGCCAAAAACACTCATTTTTTTGCCCGGAATATCTATGCGATACACTTTAGAAGAATCTGCCATATGCGCTGTTAAACCCGCCTCAACGGATTTCAGTGCAGATTCATACGAATCAAACTCTGCCAATTCATCTTCATCGTCAAAATAAGGCATCATCATTTTATAGTGATATTCACGCAACTCTTTATCACTAATAGGCTCATCGGCACCGTACTCTTGTTGTGCGCCCAAAGCGGTCTTCATAGAAGACTGGATAGGTTGGATATCACCTTTCATCCGATAGACATTCCACATGTATCCAGGGTTAGTATAACTAATGTCAACATCTGTCCCCTTTTGAACCACGGCAATACGCTCCATTGCACCAAAGCCACCATTTTCAGACAGTCCAGCCATGGATTTCAGTGCAGAATTCGTCACGACAATCACCTGAGTATTAGAACTTGGTGAATAACTGCCAACAATATCAAAACCATTTGCTTTTAAGGATGTTTGAGTACTTTCTATGGCACTCTGTAAAGAAGCACCTACTTGAGTAGTACCTTGCATGAAGGGCATGTACTCTGCTGCCATAGATGCCATCGGCACGGTTAAAAGGGATGCACTCAATAACGAAGATTGAATGAGTTTCAGATTGAAAGACTTAAGTTGCATACATTACCTTTTTATTTAAGAAGTTGATGACCAATTCTTCGGCTTGCTCTATTGTCATAAATTTTACTAATTAATGAAACATGAATTATTTTATGACCGAATAAACTCTTTGCAAAATAATGATATAGCGCTCTATGGGTAAATTTAATGCATAAAAAAACCCGCTTTAAACGGGTTTTAAAACAAGACTGTGTAAAAACAATCAAACTTTAAAAGAGCTCATCTTCATCCTCTAAGACTTCACCTTCATGCATTCTTTGCTTCATTCTCTGTTTCATAATAGAAATCGCTTCTTCTACAGGGGTATGCTGATCAAAAACGAGTTCAAACAACTCTTCTTCTTCCCGCATGGTTGTACCTTGACGAACGCTGGTTTTAAACGCTTTCCACTCAGCGGCATCTTTGACTCGCATCTCATGAGAAACAATCTCTGCAAGACCTGATATTCCATGAGAGACATGCTCTAGACGCTGACTCAACTTATCATAAAATTGAAAGGCGATAATGGATTGATTCATTTTAGATTCAAGTTCACTTGCTTCACTTTGTAATTCCGTTTGCAATGACTGCGCTGACTCTCCAGCCAAAGCGGCGATCTTCAGACTAAATGCCTGAATCTTTTCAATGTGCCGTGACATATACGTAAATGAATCAATTAACGTATTGACCGAGTTATCCCCCTCTGTTATCGATAGATCTATTTGAGCCACAGATAAATTTAAAATTAATATCGTTTGTTGAACTTCTTTTGAACCAAGTGAAAACTCTTCGCCTGTCATACTGACCTCTAAAAAATAAAAACATAATCATTAAAACAAACTGTTTGGATGCTATGCAGCATGTAATTTCGCACTGCCGCCTTTATGGCTGGTAACGGTTTCCATGACATCCAAAATAAGTGAGACGGTACCATCCCCTAAAATAGTCGCGCCCGCAATGCCATCAATTTTCATAAAGTTGCTTTCTAAACTTTTAATAACCACTTGCTGTTGACCAAGTAAATCGTCAACAAACACGCCTGCACGCTGCCCACCAGATTCAATCACAACCAGCAAACCGTCTGCCAGATCTTCTTTGGCATCATACACACCTAACTTTTTATGCAAACGAATAACAGGAATATAGCTATCGCGTAATTTGTATAACTCCGTCTCTCCTGCGATGCCTTTAATTAAAGATTTATCGACTTGAATTGATTCAATAATAGAAACTAATGGGAAAACAAACGTCTGGCTGCCAACAGAACATAATTGACCGTCTAAGATGGCGAGCGTTAAGGGTAGTGTAATTGTAAAGACACTCCCTTCGCCGACAGTGGTTTTAACATCTACAGAGCCTCCGAGCCCTTTAATATTACGACGCACCACATCCATACCTACACCACGACCGGAGATATCACTCACGACGTCAGCCGTTGAGAAACCAGCATGGAAGATCAGATCGACGATTTCATCCCGGGTTAAGTTATGATCAGCTTCAATCACCCCTTTTTCAATAGCTTTCGCTTCAATTCTATCAGGGTTAATGCCGGCACCATCATCGGTAATTTGAATCAGAATGCTTCCACCTTGGTGGAAAGCCGCCATTTTAACCGTGCCTATCTCAGGCTTGCCTGCTGCAATTCTTACTTCGGGCTGTTCAATACCATGATCAATCGAGTTACGTACAATATGTACGAGTGGATCAGTCAACTGTTCCAGCATGGTTTTATCAAGTTCCGTGCCTTCGCCTTCCATGACCAAATCAATTTGCTTACCGAGTTTTTGACTCACATCATGCACAATTCGAGGTAATCGGTTAAAAGCAAAACTGACCGGTAGCATACGGATATTCATCACACTTTCTTGAAGCTCTCGCGTATGGCGCTCTAAATGCATTAAGCCTTCTTTTAATTTTTCAACCCAGTCATTACCTTCATCAGAGCCTTTTCCACCGTTTGCTTCTTCGGCGTACTCGCCAAATTGGCTTAACATTGATTGGGTAATAACGAGTTCGCCAACCAAGTTAACCATTTGATCAATTTTGCTTAAATCTACGCGAATCGAACCTTCTTGCTTAGGTGCTTTTGCTGCCGGCTTTTCGTCTTTCTTAACCGTTGCAGGTGCTGCAGAGACGGTAGCAACAGGCTCTTTAGCTTGAGGAACAGGGGTAATTTCAGCAACCGGAGGCACGGAAATATCTACAGAGGTTGGTGCTATTATCGTGATTTCAGCTCCGTCACCGTCAATCCACTCAAAGACCTCTTTAATATCCTCTTCATTAACGGAATCACCAGTGAGTATCAAGTCCCACTTAAGGTACAATGATTCGGCATCAAACAGTGCTAATTCAGGTAAAGCACTGACATCCGTTTTAACAGAAAGCTTTCCGAGCGTTTCAAGTTCTCGAAAAATACGAATCGGCTCGTTTCCAGTCTGTAATAACTCTTTTTCTGGCACGATTTGAATTTGCCATTCACCACCACTCGCCTCAGCCGAGTCAACCAAGGGTATTTCAAGGTCTGCATCTGCGGACTCTCCACCCAATATGGCTTCCAATATTTGTTGAACAGAACTGGCTCGCTCATCATCAATAGGATCATGATTCTGCAGCTTAGAGAGCATGTCTCTCAAGACATCCACGGCCGCTAACATTGCATCAATAGATTCTTGGGTCACCTCTCTTCGACCGTCACGCATCTCATCTAACAAGGTTTCTAGAACATGAGTAAAGCCTGCAATTTCACTGAATCCAAATGTGCCACTGCCACCTTTAATTGAGTGTGCAGCACGGAAAATTTCATTAATTTTCTCATTATCAGGCACGCCAGTAGGCAAATCCAACAAGCCTGTCTCCATGACATCCAAACCTTCAAAGCTCTCTTCGAGGTAAGTTAAGCGAAAAGTTTCCATCATATCCATAGCGTTTATTCCTTAGAAAAGTTCTGCATCGCCTTCAACAGGCTTAGATTCAATATTTGTAATATAGCGACTTTCTTGATCAGCCAGCGACTGATTATGCATTGCATTCAACCGCCTAACTCGTACTCGACCACTCAAGGGGTAATACAACACCTTTCGTGGATAAATATCACCAATGTCTTGTGAGACTATTTTAAAGCCTTCTGTGTAGATGTAATCAAATGCGAAGCCAATATTGTACCAACCAATATTTGTCATCGAACTCATGATGCGACCACCACCAAAAAGCTTAAATTCCAAACGCTCTCTTTTACCGCCGGAAGAGAGTATGGCATTGACCAAATTTTCCATGGCATAGTTACCATATCGATTTGCATCCGACAGTTCCGTTGGCCGAGTTGAATTTTTATCAACCGGCAACATAAAATGGTTCATTCCACCTATCCCTGCAATAGGGTCTCTGACACAAGCAGAGATGCAGGAACCTAAAACGGTCTCAATTCGCTCATTGTTGTGAGTGACGTAAAACTCACCCGGTAAAATTTTAATGGTTGTTATCCCTTCTGCAGGATCAACACTTTTTTGCATATTGGCTAACTTTCATCCTAAATTAATAGTGTATTTTCGAGGAGGAAACACACAAGATGTATGATTCAGCACTTTTTATGTCCCTTATACTCGCATTGTTTCCTACAACTGGCAAGGTTCAATTGCATCATTTTTGTTTAGGCAACCTCTATAAAATTACGAATTGATCAAGCGAGCCTTTAACTGTCGCTTAATTTCCTTATTAAATGCTCTACGCATTCTGAAAAAATGACTTAATTGGGCACTGCACTCTGCTTGTAAAACACCTGCAACAATTTCGAGTTTGTGATTTAAATTTTCATTTGCGACCAGATTAAAGACAGAACCTGCGGCACCAGTTTTCAAATCAGGGGCCGCATAAACGACACGTGCGACCCTAGCATGAACCATCGCAGAGGCACACATTGGACAAGGCTCCAAAGTGACATATAAGGTACAGTCTATTAAACGATAGTTTTCGACTGCTTGACCTGCACTCTTTAATGCAATCATTTCGGCATGCGCCGTAGGATCATGATTTTGAATCGACTGATTCCAACCTTCTGCTACCCAATCTCCGCCCAAAACAATGACGGCACCCACCGGTATTTCTCCTTGGGATTCAGCCTTCTCTGCCAGTCGATAAGCATATTGCATCCAAAATAAGTCTTGCTCTTCCTGTGAAAGCCCGACGGGACAGAGTTGATCCGTTTTCAGAGTTTCTTTTGGCATAATCCTTCTCTAAAATAGGGGGCATTTAAAACGCTTAATAAAAATAAAAAAGGCCTTCAAAAAGAAAGCCCTTCAATTTAGAAATTTAATTTATTACTTAACCTATTCCCACTCAATCGTCGCGGGTGGCTTACTTGAAATATCGTAGACTACCCGTGAAATACGTGGGATTTCATTAATAATACGTCCGGACACATGTTCCAAAAACTCATAGGGCAAATGGGCCCAACGAGCGGTCATAAAGTCGATGGTTTCGACGGCACGCAGAGCCACCACATAATCATAACGTCTTGCATCCCCGACCACGCCAACGGATTTAACTGGCAAGAAGACAGTGAAGGCTTGTGATGTCTTATCGTATAACTCCCACTTAACCAACTCTTCAATATAGATATTATCCGCCAAACGTAAAATATCAGCATACTCTTTTTTAACCTCCCCCAAGATGCGCACGCCCAAACCAGGTCCAGGAAATGGATGACGATAGACCATGTTATACGGCAAACCTAAAGCAACCCCTAACTTACGTACCTCATCTTTGAATAGCTCACGCAACGGTTCAATTAACGACATGTCCATATCGTCAGGCAGACCACCCACATTGTGGTGAGATTTAATGACTTTGGCTTTGCCCGTTTTAGAACCTGCGGATTCAATCACATCTGGATAAATAGTGCCTTGCGCCAACCATTTTACACCCTGTAACTTAGTGGATTCAGCATCAAATACCTCAATAAATTCATGGCCTATGATTTTGCGCTTTTTCTCTGGATCCGTTTCACCCGCTAAAGCCGCCATAAAACGTTCTTCAACATCCGCACGAATGACTCTAAGCCCCATATTTTCAGCAAACATGGCCATCACTTGATCACCTTCTTTATAACGCAACAAGCCGTGATCGACAAACACACACGTCAACTGGTCGCCAATCGCTTTATGCAGTAAAGCCGCTACGACGGAAGAGTCAACCCCTCCTGAAAGACCTAACATAACTTGGTCTGAACCGACTAACTCACGTACTTTTTTGACACTGTCTTCAATGATGTTTTCAGTGGTCCACAACTTTTGACAACCACACAAGGTGATAACAAAACGCTCAAGCATTCGTAAGCCTTGCTTTGTATGCGTCACTTCAGGATGGAATTGAATACCATAAAAGTTTTTGTCTTCATTCGCCATGCCGGCAATTGGGCAACTCGGAGTGCTGGCCATCAATTTGAAACCATCTGGCATCGACTCCACACGATCTCCGTGAGACATCCACACGTCTAACATGCCATACCCTTCTGGCGTCACTTCATCTTCAATCTCACCTAACAGCTTAGTATGACCGTGTGCACGTACTTGAGCATATCCATATTCATGTTCTGTCGAGCTAATGACTTTGCCACCTAACTGCTCGGCCATAGTTTGCATGCCGTAGCAGATACCCAAAACAGGCACGCCTAGCTGAAAGACAATGTCCGGCGCGACCGGAGAATCTTCACCTGTCACCGTTTCAGGCCCCCCTGAAAGAATAATGCCTCGTGCTCCAAACGCTTCAACATCTTTGGCATCGATATCCCAAGGTTCTACTTCACAATAGACGCCAATTTCACGAATGCGGCGCGCAATTAACTGCGTATACTGAGAGCCAAAGTCTAAAATAAGAATTCGATGATCATGAATGTTTGCTTGAGTCATAGTTTTTCCCAATTTGAAAAGTTTATAAAGACAAAAAGCTTTTGTAGGTTGACCACAAAAGCCTTATTGATTTAAAGATTGATAAAGAAAGCTAATTTAACCATTACATTCTATAGTTTGGGGCTTCCTTGGTAATGGTTACATCATGCACATGGCTTTCAGCCATACCAGCCGAAGTTACTCTTACAAAGGAAGGCTTAGAGTTCATTGTTGGGATGTCCTTACAACCGGTATACCCCATACTCGAACGAATCCCGCCACATAATTGGTGAATAATCGGTGCTAAAGGCCCTTTATACGCGACACGTGCCTCAACACCCTCTGGCACGAGCTTGTCTTCTGCATTACTGGCTTGAAAATAACGATCACTTGAACCAGAAGGTTGTGCCATTGCACCCAAAGAACCCATACCTCGATACGACTTGTAAGCACGCCCTTGTAGATATTCGATTTCGCCAGGAGACTCTTCTGTTCCCGCAAACATGCTACCAATCATGCACGATGCCGCTCCAGCAACCAAGGCTTTGGCTACATCGCCTGAAAAACGCAGTCCGCCATCAGCGATCACAGGCACGCCCGTTCCTTGCAGAGCTTTAGCCACATTTGAAATCGCAGAAATTTGGGGTACGCCCACACCCGCAACAATACGTGTGGTGCAGATTGAACCCGGTCCAATTCCAACTTTAACCCCATCTACACCCGCTTTAACCATATCCAAAGCAGCTTCAGCAGTGGCGATATTGCCGCCGATCACATCTACTTGAGGATAGTTCTGCTTAACCCAAGCGACACGATCCAATACCCCTTGAGAGTGACCATGTGCCGTATCAACGATAATAACATCCACGCCAGCCGCAACGAGTGCTTCCACTCGATCTGCGGTTTCGGCTCCCGTTCCTACCGCAGCACCGACGCGCAAACTACCGCTGTCATCTTTACATGCATGTGGATGATCGGAGGACTTCATCATATCCGAAACGGTAATCATCCCTTTTAATTCAAAAGCATCATTGACCACTAAAACACGTTCAATACGGTGCGCGTGCAATAGGTCCAGAACCACTTCACGCTTTTCTTTTTCTTTGACCGTGACTAACTTGTTTTTTGGCGTCATGATTTTTGCGACGGACTGCGTTAAATCCGTTACAAAACGAATATCACGAGTGGTTACGATGCCAACCAGTGCATCGCCATCCATAACAGGTGCGCTTGAAATACGATTCTTTTTAGTCACTGAAACGACTTCTGCAACCGTATCCGTAACTTGCACAGTCACTGGATCTAAAATAACACCATGTTCGTATTTTTTAACCTTACTGACCACATCGGCTTGTTCTTCAACCGTCATATTTTTATGTACAATTCCAATTCCGCCTTCTTGAGCCATCGAAATCGCTAAACGTGCTTCAGTGACCGTATCCATTGCTGCAGATAGAAAAGGGATATTTAACGAAATATTACGGGTTAATTTTGTTTTTAAACAAACATCTTTTGGTAACACAGTTGAGTGCGCCGGAACCAATAAAACGTCATCAAACGTTAATGCATCTTGCAATATTCTCATTTTTTCTACCTTCTATAATTCTTTATGGGTCGATCAATTATTTTTCTAGGTTATTTACAGATACTACAGGCAAAACCTTATAACCTTAAAATTCAACAAGTTATATAGCACAATCGCAGTAAATCCTTAAAAAAACAACGTGTTTTCTATCTAATGCCGTCTATTATAAAGATTGACACGACTGGGGTAAACTTAATAACGTAGTCTTCTAGGCGAAAACAGTAAAAAACTGTTCGTAATTAGCTTTCACTATCTGTCAATAGCCATTACAATGGTTTGGCGAATAAAAATATAAAAGCGCGTTTTAGTTTAATTTGGAGGATGACTAATGAAAAAATTATTAATGACTGCTGCACTGGTAGCAACTGTATCTCTTGCTGGCTGTGCTGGCAATGAAGCCAAAGCTGATTCTTATGAGGACATTGTAGCAGCAGCCACAGCAACTCATGCTGATGCCGCAAAATCAGGTTACACTTGGAAGCAAAAGAAAATGAAAAAGGGCTATGTAGACACTTACTTAGCTAAAGCTGAAGAAGCAAAAGCCAAAGGCGATGATGAAGGCGCTCTTAAAGCGGCTAAACAAGCTTTAAAAACGGCAAAAGCAGAAGTTGCTCAACGTGACTCCGCAAATGGACTAAAAGCGGGTTGGGAAAAATAATCCAATTTTCTTTTATTAAAAAGACCGGCTTAGGCCGGTTTTTTTATGTCTTTAAATCAAGTGCTGATATGACATTCAACTTTCATTGGAGCTCGACTTACTAACGCTTTTTAATCTCAGTTTGATCTTGAAAACTACTCACCCATTGCGGTTTCAGCAAAATCACGACCAGCATAACCAGACTATTCAAAACCCCTTCAGGCACGGCGATTAATGGAATAAATGGCAGATAACTTTGTTTTAATACTTCCAAGCTATACGCCTCTGATATCCATAATACCCAAGCCCCGACCAAAAGCGAAGTCACTACCCCAATTGCAGCGGCTAAAAATGTATTAAATAACAGATAGACAAAAAAGTTTTTTTCTAAAAATCGGTTTGAAATTTCTAGCATCAGCGCAGTAATCATAATCGGCAACACCCCCATCACTACGCCATTTAACCCGAATGAGAGCCACCCTAAATCCTCTCTAAAAGTGATCCCTACTAATATCAAGGACATCCCAAGCATGGCAAATTGCGGTGAAAACATTAATGTGAAAATGGTCATTAATAAGAAATGAAATGTCAGACCACCCCCCAAGCTGGCTGAAACCTGCCAGACGAAAAAGATTATGGCTGCCACAGCCAATAAGACATGTTGCGCACTTTTATCCGTCTCAATTTTATGCCATGGTGCTGTCTTAAACGCCCAAAAAAGGCAGAACAAAAACAACAACCAGCCGGCCACAATAAAAGACAGTGTAAGGGTATCTGCGAACAAATTCATTCTTCACCTTCTGTTTAAGTACACTCTTAATCACTTACTCGCAGATAACAATTCATCAAGTTCCACAAGGGAGCGTGTACAATACTTTCTTAACCAATTCACTAATTAATTATAAGCTCAAGACCTCATGAATGGATTAAAAATAATTTTTGCTTTTTTTTATGATTTGCTATTATTGTGCGCACTCTGGTTTGTTGCCACGATCCCCTTCCTAATATGGCAAGGCGAACGTTTTGCACAAAATCCCTTAATGCTTTTGGCGTTTCAAATATATTTGATTGCCATCACCTACATATACCTAACCTATTTTTGGATGCAAAATGGCCAGACACCGGGCTTACGCACTTGGAAACTTCAACTTCAACGCGAAGATGGCTTTTTATTAACCCGACACAATAGCAACCTTAGGTTTACCTTAGCAACTTTGCTATTCCCCATCGGTTGGATTGGTTTATTTACGCCCAAAAAACAACTTTTGCAGGATATTCTAGCAAAGACTAAAATAGTTCCCATTCAACCTTAGTGCATTTAAAACACTTTTAAATGACCCATTTTTACAGGAATTTCCATGACAACGATCCTTATTCATAGCAACGTACTGAATTTTGAACAGAGTAAAGTCATTGAGCGTACTTTTGGCAAACCCTTCAAAATTGATAACCACTATCGAATTCATGTGAAAAACAGACCTTCTAATGAAACGATCAGCCAACTAGCTGAAAGCATCCAAGCTGACGTGAATGTCTTACCTGAAGACTTTAACGCCAAAGAAATTAAGTTGGTCATAAGTGATATGGACTCTACTCTTATTTCAATTGAATGTGTCGATGAAATTGCCGATTTTATTAATGTAAAACCTGAAGTCTCGGCAATCACTGAAGCAGCGATGCGTGGCGAATTGGATTTTGAAGCTTCGCTTGTTAAACGTGTCGCCCTCTTGACTGGACTGGATACGAGTGCATTGCAACAGGTGTTTGATGAGCGCTTAACCTTGAACCCAGGAGCCAAAACGTGGATTAAAGGGCTGCATAAATCGGGTATTAAGTTCGCATTGGTCTCAGGCGGTTTCACCTTCTTTACCGAACGGTTACATACGCAGCTAAAACTGGATTTCAGTCGCGCTAATTTATTAGGCGAAGCACAGGGTAAATTAACAGGCGAAGTGATTGGTGGCATTATTGGCGCCCAGGCCAAAGCCGATTTTTTACACGAGTTGTGTGAACAATTGGAGATACAACCAAACCAAGTCATTGCAGTCGGTGATGGTGCCAATGACTTACTCATGATGCATGCGGCCGGTTTAAGTGTTGCTTACCACGCCAAACCTGCAGTACAACAACAAGCGATGACATGCCTTAATCATCGCGGACTCGATGCGATACTGGATTTTATCGCTTAAGCACCAAAAAAAGCACGCTACCAGGCCTGGTCATTTTTAAAACCTCAATAAAAAAGCCGAGAGAATTGAGATTCTCTCGGCTTTTTTATTGAAAACTGTTTTGCTTAGGTCACATTAAAACAGATTGCTTTCTACTTCAGCTGCAGCAATTCCAATATAGTTACCAATGGTCGAATCATACCCTGGCCAATTACTCGCGACCTCCTTCATAAATGGATTTGCTAAAATCTTTGGCTTCATTTCAAAATCAGATAGGCCCTCATCATAGTACTTAGCCGCATCACCATAGATGATTTCACAGAAGGTCTGCATATCATTACAAATGGCCGCATCATCGTGCGGACCATGCCCTAACAGATAATGATCACACCCCAAGGCTTTGACTTCTTTCATGGTATGGATAGTGCCGGCAAAAGAACCATCAGCCATGTTAGCGACCCGACGCATCGCCGTATCGCCTATGTAAGCCAATTTGTCTTCCACCACCTGAACAATCAAATCAGACTCGGTATGCGCTTTACCAAACTGGTGAATCTTAATCGTTGTATCGCCAAGCGTAAATGTCTCACCACCGACAAAGGTTTTAGTCGGTAACGTCACAATCGTACCTGAAATTGCGTTATCAGAGTTACGCTGCATAAAGTTATACCAGAAGGCACCATTATCTTTTTTAATATTCGCAATACACGTTGGATGCGCATAGATTTCAACATCAGGATAAGCCTCAACAAAAGCATGATTACCCAAGAAGTGATCCCCGTGATAATGGGTATTAATGACTTTCACAACAGGCTTATCCGTTATTTTTTTGATTTGGCGGAGCACCATTTCACCGATTTGCACCGAACTGCCGGTATCAACCACAATGACCCCTTCGCTGGTAACAATGAACCCAGGGTTGTTAAAGAAAGCATGGTTTTCCGGGCTTGGTCCAGCATCCTTAGCCAAAATATAGTAAGAACGGTCCGTCACTTTAGTGGGTGTAACATCATACATCGGCTCAGCACGAACCATTAGGTCATCACTGGCGTATAATGGTTTGATGGCTGACATTCCCACCAGACCGACTGAAAAACTTAAAGCTGACTTTAACAAATCACGACGTTTCATTGACTCTTCCTATCGATAATTAACATTTAATTGAAATTCTTTAGATTTTATCACCTTTGACGATTCACGAACACTCCTACTTTTACGAAGAAACTGTCTCACACCATGACAATAACATTCCATTAAACCCATGGTTTTAACATGCCTTTTCTCACTGAGAATCATAAAAAGACAGTATTCAGTCATACATTTCATTATAAAACGCTGATAAAAAGATTAAAATATTCAGCCAGACAGTCCCTGTAAAATTCGCACCTCGACACTCAAATGGATAAACAGAATGGAATTTTTAAAAGCCTATCTTGATCTCGGCATATTTGGTCTTTTAGGCCTAATGGGCTTTATTGCCTTATGGATTACTATTGAAAGAGTCCTTTTCTTTCGCGCTTTGAAAATTAAAGAATTTGAACATGGCGCTTACCTGCATATTGAGATGACGAGACATCTGACGACCCTCTCAAGTATCGGTGCGAATGCCCCTTATGTTGGTTTGCTCGGAACAGTCGGTGGCATTTTAATTACTTTTTACGACCTAGGCCAGCAACAGAGCATTGATACGGGTTCAATTATGCTCGGTTTAGCTTTAGCCCTTAAAGCGACTGCGGCGGGCATCGCCCTTGCCATCCCGTGCATTATGGCTTACAACGGTTTGATGCGAAAAGTCGATGTTTTCAATGCGCTCTACCGAGCACAACACCCCTCAAGCACTCTAAATAAACCCGCTGTAAATTGAGACCTTTATGAATCATCGAGAAATGCCCCGTTTTGATGCCATTAATGTCATCCCATTAATCGATGTTATCTTGGTTCTATTGGCCATCGTGTTAACCACGGCCAGTTTTATTGTGAAAGATAATTTAAAAATTGAACTGCCTCAAACGACCAGCACACAAAGTTATGTGCCGTCTGAAGATCAAACCCCCATCCATTTTGATATTGATAAAGACAATCAGCTCTTTTTGGATGAACAACTGCAAACTCTGCAATTTACAGAACAATTCCTAACAACCTTAACCAAAGAGCAAACCATCATCATCCAAGTAGACAAAAAAGCAGAATTCGGGACCTTTGTTGGTCTCATTGATGCCTTAAAAGCGCACCAACTCAATAACTTGACTATTCTGACTCAATCCAAGCCCGTAAAAAAATAGAATATGCAGTATGAAATCGACTACTAACGTCTCATTTATTATGACTGTATTTATATATGCTTCTGTTCTGTTAGTGGGTTATTGGCTGTTCTCTTTAGACATAAAAGAACCCAACCCACAGCCTGTAAAACCGAGTACGCTTCCGCTTACCTTAAACATGTTCCAATCTGCGAAGCCGACTATTCAAACGATCGTTATGCCACCCGCCGTTGAAACCGAGGTCATTGAGAAGCCTGTTGTGAAACCCAGCATACAGCCAATCACTGAATCTAAACCTGTATCGAAACCCAAGCCTATCACGGCAAAACCAGTTTTGAAAAAAACGGCTCCGTCAGCTGAACCAGTCACCCCAAAACCTAATGTTAGTCATACCAAAGTCATCAAGCTAAAATCGCCGAAGCCGTCAAAGTCGAAGGTAACGCCCGCTAAAGAACTCGTTACCAAGCCGAGACCAACCTTAGCGGCCAAACCCAACTCAGCAGCGACTCAAACAACCAATACTGAGGCAAAAGTTGTTGAACCACACGTAAATAACGAGGTGAACAGGCAACAACAAGCGAATGCCGAACAAACGTATCTAAACGCACTGAGGAGTGAAATCTTATTGCATGCGCAAGACACCTACCCAAGACGCGCCAAACGCCGTCGCTGGGAAGGCGTTGTCACCGTTTCATTCACCTTGCTTCCATCTGGCAAAATCCTGGGGGTAAGTATTCAAAAATCATCCGGTAGATCCATATTAGATGATGCAGCTACCAGTATTTTTCAAAGCAAAATGCACAATCAATTTCACTCCTTTCCAGCGGAAATTACCCGCAAAGAGTGGCGTATAACCATTCCCGTTAGCTACCACCTCAGATAAAATCACACGACAGTAAATCCCCCTATTTTTATAAGATTTTAATTTACCTACGTTTTGGTACACTGTACGCATTAAAAAATATTAAAAATAAACTAATAGGAACGTTTTGTGGACTACACCCTGCCAACCAAAACCATAGATGAAACCAAAGCGGATTTAGTCAAACGTTTCACCCATTTTGCCAACCCTAAAGATCGGTACAAATACCTCATTGATATGGGTAAGCAGCTGCAAATGCTCGATGAAGATTTTCAGACGGAAGAAAATCGTATTCACGGCTGCCAGTCTCAGGTATGGATTCATATTGAAGAGAAAGATGGACATCTGTTTATGCAAGCCAAAAGTGATGCGGCAATCGTGTCGGGGCTGATTGCATTATTGCTGAGAATTTATCATGGTCGCACCCCACAGGAAGTCGCTACGACGCCGTTAGAATTTTTAGGTGAAATTGGTTTATTACAGCAGTTATCACCTAACCGCTCTACCGGTTTATATCATATGATTAAACGCATTCAGGCAGAAGGTCAACGTCGTTTTGTTTAACCACTATCCAAGCTTTAACCCTATTTTATTGACTCTACATTTAAATATATTAAAAAAATACTAAAAAAATTTATACTAAATTTGCTTGAAAATAATACTAGGAAGACTTTATGTTTTGTACAAAATACATTAATAAAATATCTAAAATTACACATGAAAAGCAACAATCTGATGCGATTGTAGACGCCATAAACCGCTCTATGGCAACCATTGAGTTTGATAAAACTGGAAAAATCATTACCGCGAATGATCTATTTCTTCAGACCATTGGATATAAACTGTCTGAAATACAAGGTCAACACCACCAGATGTTTGTGACAGCAAAAGATGTCAATACCCCTGAATACCGAGAGTTTTGGCAGGCATTGGCTCGAGGTGAGTTTCAGCAAGGCTTGTATCTACGAAACTCTAAACAAGGTGACCATATTTGGTTACAAGCTTCCTACAACCCTATTTTAGATGAAGATGGCCAAGTCGTTAAGGTGATAAAATTCGCAACCGATCTCACCATACCAACCAAACGAAACATCGACTTAGAGAACCAGTTTGTTGCCATAAATCGTGCATTAGCAGTGATTGAATTTGACATGCAAGGCATTATTCTGAGCGCCAATGACAACTTCACAAACACGGTTAGTTACAGCGCATCCGAAATTATCGGGCAACCTCATAGTACTTTCGTGAGTGAAGAGGTTAAAAACAGTTCAGAATATAAAAACTTTTGGAATAAATTACGCCAAGGTGAATATATCAACGGGACCTTCAAGCGTCTTGATAAAAATGGCAACGTGATTTGGTTAGAAGCGGCCTATAATGCCATTTTAGATGGTGAAGGCAATCCGTATAAAGTCGTCAAGTATGCGATGGACGTGAGCAACAATGATCTAACAAAATCCCTTGCGACTGCAATCGATGAGTGTGCTGATGTATTGAGCGCAATCTCTGAAGGGGATTTAACTCGACGTGTGGAAGGTGAATACGAAGGAAATTTGGTCAACCTAAAATCCACCATCAATGACACGATCACCCAACTTTCGAGCTTAATCAGTAACATTAAAGAGGTCGCCAATACGGTTTATAGTGAGGTCCAACAGGTTGAACAAGGGTCATTGGATTTAAATGAACGCGTACAAAGACAAGCCGCAGCACTTGAAGAAACTTCAGCTACCATGGAAGAGATAAACGCTTCTGTGCAAAATAATAATAAAAATGCCCAAGATGTCACACAACTGTCTAAAAAAGTACAGGAACAAGCCACCGAAGGCAGTTCCGTCATGCAAGACACCATTGCAGCCATGAGCACTATTGAAGAATCAAGCCAACGTATCCATGACATTGTGAGCTTAATCGATTCAATCGCCTTTCAGACAAACCTACTCGCCTTGAATGCAGCTGTTGAAGCCGCAAGAGCAGGTGAGCATGGTCGAGGTTTTGCAGTCGTTGCCGGAGAAGTTCGCTCCCTTGCACAGAAAGCAGCGGATGCTGCCAAAGACATCAAAGTTCTGATTGAAGAAAGTACGCAACGCGTCCAGAAAGGCTCTGAACTTGCTAGCCATTCAGGACAAACGCTCCAAGAAATAACCACATCAATCCAGCAAGTTCATCAAATGATGATACAGATAGGAAAAGCCTCTCAAGAACAAGAAGAAGGGGTCAGTCAGGTTAATACGTCTATAGGCGACCTTGACTCAACCACACAGCAAAATGCGGCAATGGTTGAAGAGACAGCGGCATCCGCAGAAGCCATGAAACATCAATCTGAGCAATTATTAAACATTGTCAGCAAATTCCGTATGAGCCAGGAAAACATTCCAAGCTTCAATTCAGAGACAGTGCCAAACGTCTTACCACGCCCTAAATTGAATCAAACCACCCCACCAATTCAATCACCCAAGCTTGAAAAAACCAGACCTACCCAAGCGATTGAAAAAAAATCAGTACCGGTCGCGGCTGAAACTGCAGAGTGGTCTGACTTCTAATCCCCTCCTAAAAAAGGCGCACTTTCTTTGCGCCTTTTCTTTCTATCACGCCTAAAACAGTTATCTTTTGTTCAATAAGCTTTCGCACTCACGCGCATCCATTAATCACACCACAAACCATCTCAGCCACACCATTTAACCAGGCCTGGTCAAATCTGAAAGCGCTATAGCCATAGCAATGAAAACAACTGAGTTCACGTAGAAACCTCCCCTTTTGTAAGCCATCGTCAGTTCACTTAAATAAAATGAACGGTCTATAAATATTAAAAAGGCTTCTCAATGTAAAATTTAAAACAGTATATATTCTATTAAAAATTAACTTCTATCGCTGTTAAGCACCGATTCTCTTGTTTCTCCAAAAGTTTCACAAACTTTTTTTGCCGCCTCAATAGTAACCTTGTGAATTCTATCTTTGATTGAATGCCTTCCACCGTATGAATCATATATAACCACTTTAATACGAGCTATATTGTTTGTTGTTTTTGGGTACATACTTCCCCATGATTCATCTTGTTCGAAATATACTATTCCGTTGCAACCTTGCCCCTCACGTAAATAAGTATCAACACTATTATTAGTCAACTGATTTCGCTACATCAAAAAAGGGTAGACTTTAAAGTCTTCTCCTAAAGGCGTTACAAAATCGGACTTTGAAATAATTAAATGCTTTAACCAAAACCACCTAAAGGGATTTTTATAAGCCTTAGATTTATAACCAACATGAATACCTTCTATACTCGTTGGTGCTGAACCAATATTTTTAACCGACAAATACAAAGATATTGCAGTCCTATGGGTACCAACATCATTAAACTGTCTATGAGTATCATATGATGCACAAAATGTTGGTCCCTTTAATATTTCAATTTTTAGTTTCGGCTTTCTTATTAATGCTCTAAAAACACCACTAATCCAACCAACTATAATAGTTATAATAAAAATTAACAGTCCCAAAAAACCTGAGTTTGTATTTGTCCAAACAATCACATTATTAATAATATCCATAAAACATTGACCTTAAATAACTTGCTTTAATAGTAACGTAAAAGCACTTACAAAAAAGCCCCGCTTAGTGAAACCAAGCGGGGCTTTTTATTAAGAGCTTTAGGACGTCATTAATTACGCCACTTTCAACGCCGTTTGCGGTGTTGCTTCTAATGCGGCAATACGCTCTTCAAGCGGTGGATGCGACATAAACAACTTACCGAACTTACTCCCCCCAGAAGAGATACCAAAGGCAGCAAGCTGATCAGGCAGTTCACCGGGTTGCATAGTCTGTAGACGACGTAATGCGGCAATCATATTCTCTTTACCGGCTAGGTACGCACCGCCGTTATCGGCATGGAACTCACGCTTACGTGAGAACCACATAGCGATTGTGCTGGCCAAGATACCGAAGAAAATTTGTGCCACGA
The DNA here is from genome assembly GCF_000381085.1 of Thiomicrorhabdus arctica DSM 13458. Classification (GTDB taxonomy): domain Bacteria; phylum Pseudomonadota; class Gammaproteobacteria; order Thiomicrospirales; family Thiomicrospiraceae; genus Thiomicrorhabdus; species Thiomicrorhabdus arctica. Next base: position 1,250,317 of record NZ_KB905899.1, read on the forward strand.
TATCAACAATAATGAATGTCCAGCTATGGCCAGACTCTTCATTTTTAAGCACAACACGATCCACAACATAAGCGACAATCTTGGCGAAGAAGATAACGAACGTGTTTAATACACCTTGTAACAACGCCATAGTCACCATGTCGCCATTGGCAATGTGAGCGACTTCATGTCCTAGTACTGCGTCTACTTCGTTCTGACGCATACTGCGCATCAGACCGGTAGAAACTGCAACCAGGGATTTGTTCTTAGTCATACCGGTTGCAAAAGCGTTTGGTTGCGGGGAATCATAGATAGCCACTTCAGGGGTTTTAATGCCCGCTTTAGCCGCATGACGGGCAACGGTATCTAATAACCACTGCTCGTCTGAATTGCGTGCAACCTCAATGACTTTAGCACCCGTCGACATTTTCGCAATAAACTTAGACATCGCTAAAGAGATGAATGAGCCTGCAAAACCGAAGATCAAAGCGAACATGAATAAGTTATTTAGGTTAAGACTGGTGCCTTCCATGTAGTTGCCTACACCTAAAATATTCATCGCCAACATAGCCACCGCGATGACCGCGATGTTTGTCAGTAAAAATAAACCAATACGTTTCATTGAAGACTCCTTATCCAGCGTTCAAAATTCAGTTTTTAAATTTAAAAGTTTCATTACTTGAGTTAGAAGTAATTTATATGACCAATATAAGGTTTTTTTATAACCTTTCAAGTCTTATTTATGACATTTTTTACTATTTTTAGATGAAAAACAGAACTGACCAGGCCTGGTTAGTTTTATTTTTGTTTAAAAACAGTTTGTTAAACAATCCAATAGGCTTATACATAGATGAGCAGTAAGCCTACGTCGGACTCTAGATCAAGCCTTTAACTTGGCCGTCAATAACTTATTCACCTGTCCAGGGTTGGCTTGACCGCCTGACGCTTTCATGATCTGGCCGACAAAATAGCCCATCATCTTCTCTTGTCCACCTTTGTAGGCTTCGACTTGATCTGGATTATTGGCCAATACGTCATCAACCAAAGCTTCAATCGCGCCAGTATCGGTAATCTGTTTCAGACCTTTGCTTTCGATAATCTCGTCCGCAGAGCCTTCGCCTTGCCACATGGCATCAAACACTTGCTTGGCGATTTTACCGGAAATGCTGTTATCGATAATACGACTGATCATACCGGCTAACATGTCAGCAGAGACTGGCGCGTTTTCAATCGATAATCCATCGCGATTCAATGCCGCTGAGAAACCAGAGGTTGCCCAGTTGGCACACATTTTAGGATCTTTTGCATCGGTCAAAGCCACCACTTTTTCAAAAAACTCGGCCATCGCGCGCGAGCCTGTCAAAACAGCTGCATCATAATCACTTAAATTAAAATCAGAAACAAAACGGGCACGTTTGGCATCAGGCAATTCTGGCATTACGACTCTTACCGCTTCAACGTCCGCTTCGGTGATGATCACCGGCAGTAGATCAGGGCATGGAAAATATCGATAGTCGTTGGCTTCTTCTTTGGTACGCATTGACCGGGTAATGTCTTTTTCAGAGTCGTATAAACGAGTTTCTTGAACGACTTTTCCGCCACTTTCAATTACTTCAATCTGACGTTCAATCTCTATTTCGATCGCTTTTTCAATGAACTTGAAAGAGTTAATATTCTTTAACTCGGCACGTGTGCCTAAAGGCTCGCCTGGGCGTCGAACTGAAACATTGGAATCAACACGGAAAGAACCTTCTTGCATATTGCCGTCACAAATTCCTAAATACTGGACTAACTCATGCATTTTCTTGGCATACGCTACCGCTTCTTTCGCGGAAGACATATCCGGATCTGAAACGATTTCGAGTAATGCGGTGCCTGAACGGTTCAAATCGATTCCGGTTTGACCTGGGACAATACCATGCACGGATTTACCGGCATCTTCTTCCAAATGCGCTCGTGTAACACCAATGACTTTTTTAGTGCCATCTTCCAGTTCAATCTCTAATTTACCTTGACCCACGATAGGAAAATCCATTTGCGTGGTTTGATAGCCCTTAGGCGAGTCCGGATAAAAATAGTTTTTACGGTCAAAGACAGAACGCATTCCTAGTTCAGCGTCTAACGCCAAGCCGAGCATAATCGACTTGCCTAATACCGCATGATTTAACACCGGCAGCATACCTGGCATACCCGCATCAATTGGGCAGGCCTGGCTGTTAGGAGCGGCACCATATTCGGTGGAAGCCCCTGAAAATATTTTTGATTTGGTGGTTAACTGAGCGTGAATCTCTAAACCAATGACTACTTCCCAACTCATGATTGGACTCCTACTGAATTATTGATACTGTGCTGGCATGTGTTTATGCCAATCAGTGACTTGTTGAAACTGATGACCAATATTCAGCAATTTAGCTTCACTGAAATAGGGCCCCACAATATGCAATCCTACTGGGCGATTATTTGCAAAACCGGCCGGTACGGATAAAGCAGGCAGTCCTGCTAAGTTGACAGGTATGGTATACAAATCAGCTAAATACATACTGACTTGATCGTCTGACTTCTCACCAATATTAAAAGCGGACGTTGGCGCGACAGGCCCCATAATGACGTCACAGCTTTCAAAGGCTTTCGTAAAGTCATCACGCACCATACGGCGTAATTTTTGCGCCTTCAGATAGTAAGCATCGTAATAACCGGCTGACAAGGCGTAAGCTCCCACCATAATTCTACGCTTAACTTCTTCACCAAATCCTTCTGAACGCGAACGTTTATAAAGGTCTTCTAAACCTGTAGGCTGATCGCAACGATAACCAAAACGGACACCGTCATAGCGAGATAAGTTCGCCGATGCTTCTGCTGGTGCTAAGACATAATAGGCTGGCACGGCTAAATCTTTATTCGGTAAGTGCACTTCTACCACTTCTCCGCCGAGCTTTTCGACTTCCGAGATTGCCGTTTTAATAACCACTTCCACTTCAGGATCTAAGCCTGCCCCAAAATACTCAGCAGGCACACCAACTTTTAGGCCCTTAAGGGATTGACCTAATTCGGCCGTATAGTCGGTTTTTTCACGATTAAGACTGGTCGAGTCACGTTCATCGAATCCTGCCATTGCGTTGAGCATCCAGGCTGAATCTTCCGCTGAACGAGTCATTGGACCAGCTTGATCAAAACTAGAAGCATAGGCGATAATTCCAAAACGAGAAACGGCACCGTACGTTGGTTTAATGCCCGTTATGCCACAAAAAGACGCCGGCTGACGAACCGAACCACCCGTATCCGTTCCAGTCGCTAAAGGGGCAAGCCCTGCAGCAATCACAGCGGCTGACCCTCCTGAAGAACCGCCGGGAACGGCTTTATGATCCCAAGGATTTTTGGTTGGGCCATAATAACTACTCTCTGAAGAAGAGCCCATCGCGAACTCATCCATATTGGTTTTACCCAAGATAGGCATGCCTATTTTATTCATTAAGGTCACTACGTGTGCATCATAGGGTGCGATAAAATTATCCAACATCTTAGAACCGCAAGATGTTTTAACGCCATCGGTACAGAAGATATCTTTATGTGCCACCGGAATACCGGTGAGTAATTCAGCATCCCCCGCGGCAAGTTTCTGATCCGCGGCTTCTGCCATAGAGATTGCTAGCTCGGGGGTCACGGTGACAAACGCGTTTAAATCAGCATCATATTGTGAGATGCGATCAAGGTAGTGTTGCGTTAACTGCACGCTGGTAATCTCACCAGAGTGTAACTTTTCGCTCATTTGTTTAATGGTTAAATTGTGCATAATCTGATTCCAATCACTCAATAACTTGTGGGACTAAATAATGTGCTTGTGCAGCAGAAGGGGCAATCGCTTGCAACTTTTCGTGTTGGTCCACCTCTGTCACAACATCCGCTCTAAATCGCTGCACCGCATCTAGCGGATGTGCCATTGGCTCGATACCTTGTGTATCAGCGGCCTCCATTTGCGTGAACAAATCTAAAATATTGGACAATTTAGCTGCGACACCATCCACATCGTCTTCTCGCACTTCAATCTGCGCTAAACGAGAGATATATTCGACTTCAGTTTTTCCTAAAGACACACTTTTCTCCTAATCGGAATCGGTAATATCGTTCTATCTAAAGAGGCTTTTAATGAGCTTCTTCAAGCCTAAATAAGGCTCAAAACGAGGGAATTTATTTAACCGCATAAAATACCATATTTACAGTCTTTATATTAGACTATTCTAAAACTGTTCTCAGCTGAAAAGTGTCTAAGTCGGTGTAACTTTATCAAAAAACAACGATAAACCATCTTAAAACCTCACCTACCCCAACATTCAATTCAATTAATGAGCTTCGTGACAAGATAACACTTCTCCCAACTCATTAATTAAGTTAAAATGCCATGAATATTTTTCAGCCTACACACTCAAGGATAAGCCATCAATGTTTCGTAAAATCATGGGACTTTTCTCCAACGACCTTTCAATCGATTTAGGTACTGCTAACACACTAATTTATGTACGCGGCAAAGGAATGGTTCTTAATGAACCATCGGTCGTTTCTATTCGAACCAATAAACGTGGCGGTAACAACCGTACTATCGTGGCCGTGGGTGAAAATGCCAAACTGATGTTAGGTAAAGAAAACCAAGACATTCAGACCATTCGCCCTCTTAAAGATGGGGTTATTGCAGATTTTGAAGTCACTGAAAAAATGCTTCAAGCCTTTATTCGTAAAGTTCATGAGGCTAAGTTCTTTCAACCAAGTCCTCGAGTCCTAGTTTGTGTCCCGTGCGGGTCAACTCAAGTAGAACGTCGAGCGATTCGTGAAGCGGCGGCAGGTGCAGGTGCACGTGAGGTTTACTTAATTGAAGAGCCAATGGCGGCTGCGATTGGTGCTGGTATGCCGGTAAGTGAACCGACGGGTTCAATGGTCGTAGATATCGGCGGCGGCACAACCGAAGTCGCCACACTTTCACTGAATGGCATCGTATGGGCAGATTCAGTCAAAGTAGGTGGAGATCGTTTTGATGACGCTATTATTAAATATGTACGCCGTAATTACGGCATGATTATTGGCGAAACCACCGCTGAAAAAATCAAAAAAACCATCGGTACAGCTTATCATGATGTGATTCCTGACACGATGGAAGTACACGGTAGTAATATCGCAGAAGCGGTTCCTCGTCGTTTTACGTTAAACAGCAATGAAGTGCTTGAAGCGTTGCAAGAACCCCTTTCAGCCATTGTAAGTGCCGTTAGAACCGCTTTAGAGAATACTCCGCCAGAATTAGGTGCCGACATTGCAGAACACGGTATCGTTTTAACAGGAGGGGGGGCTCTATTGCGTAACTTGAGCACTCTACTGTCAGAAGAGACCGGTATTCCTGTCATTATTGCAGATGACCCTCTAACGTGCGTAGCGCGTGGCGGCGGACGTGCACTTGAGATGATGGATGAAAAAGGTATTGATCTTTTCTCTTTTGAATAATCCATTTACTTAAAATAATACCTGTTTTTAACGTTAAGCAGTAACGCCCGATTAAGGGCGTTTCTATGATTAAATTATTGCTATCTATTTTAAACGTGATTATTTAATTCCATTTTTAAATGAACACCCAGTATTCAAGACGGTTTAGAACATCCCCACCTCTCTGACCCGTATTTTTTCTAGGAGCTATCCAATTAGCCTGCATACCACCTCGCCACAGCAAGAAGGCATGCATTTCGTGATTGCATTCATTGCCGCTATTGCGCTGATGTCTGCAGATCATTATGGTCATTTAATGGGCAATTTTCGCAACGCCCTACTGACCACAATCACCCCCCTTGAACAAATTGCTAGCTTACCGAAACAAATTTACCAATGGACCACAACAGACTTCACATCGATTGATGCTCTGAAAATTAAAAACCAGAAGCTAGAAACTGAAATTCTGTTATTAAAAGCCAAACAACAACAATTTACCAATCTGGAATTAGAAGTTGACCGGCTTGAATCTTTATTAGGCACCACAGGAAAAATAACCAATCAGTCGGTACAGATCGCCACCATTACCTATTACAGCAGTAACCCTCTCTCACAGTTTTTAACCATTAACAGAGGATATCTAAACGGTATTTCTGAACAACAAACTGTGATCGATTCGGAAGGCATTATGGGGCAAATTACGGCCACCACTCCCACTTCCTCTCGCGTATTACTTATTACCGACCCTGACCATCAAATTCCTGTACGAATTCAACGCACAGGGCAACGTGGCATCTTACGCGGCACTGGACAAGATACAACTAAGCTCGATTTTATTCCTAAAAATAGCGTTGTCAGAAAAGGCGACATATTGGAAAGTTCCGGGCTAGGGGGGCTGTTTCCGGCTGGCTATCCCGTAGCCACGGTGACCCAAGTGGATGAGTTGGGCGACAACCCTTATTTAGACGTGACTGCACGACCGATTGCACAGTTGCATCGATCTCGTAAAGTGCTGATCATTTCCAAAGAGCCCCTCCCAACCAAACCTAAAGAGGTTGAAAATGGCCAATAAGTTTATGAAAAGCGGGAGTTCTCAAGCACGTTGGTTGATCCTCTTTTCCTACATCATTGCCTTAGCGTTTGATATTATGGCTCTACTCGAAAATGCTACGGTCATTATTCCGCCTATTAGCCTTATGGTATTACTCTATTGGTGTGCGCATTTTTTAGATAAAACTCACCTACTTTCGGCGTTTATTTTAGGACTACTGGCGGATACTCTTTACCAAACAACATTAGGTGCACATGCACTCGTCTTTAGTGTATTGGCATTTTTAATGTTGCGTCACCGCTTACGTTTTAAAGCCTACCCGGTCTGGCGCCAGGCTTTCTCAATTGGGGTTTATATGATGTTGTATCAAATACTCAATTACATCTTTTTTAGCCCCGTTCTGGATAGTAATGATGCCATTCAATTCTGGAGCATGCCCGCCATTGCAATCATCATCTGGCCACTGCTCTCACTCATCTTTAGACGAATAACAACAAATGTCGTAAAAGGATAAAGCATGTGCCAATCTTTAAAACACCAGAATACCTTACTTATTACTGACTATGACTGAGCACTTAGAATTCAACAGTGATTCAGAAACCTTTCAAAAGAAAAGACAGTTTCGTTTTCGCCTGTATATCGCCCTGCTTTTTGTATTACTGCTCTTTAGTTTTTTGGTCAGTCGTATGGTTCAACTCCAATGGATTGAATATGACCGTTACCAAGGGCTCGCCGAAGGCAATCGAATTTCGATTGAAACGCTCTCGCCTACTCGCGGCAAAATCTATGATCGCAATCACCACCTATTGGCGGATAACCAACCGGTTTATACTTTGCAATTCATCCGTGAAAAAATGGATAATATTGGATCGATGCAAAAAACTGTTATAAAGATCCTGAACGATGTTTCTCCTGAAAAAATTCACAATTTTTTCACCGAGTTCAAGCTCAAAAACCGCTCCAAAAGTTATACCTTACCGTTTTCTTTATCAGAAGAACAAGCGGCACAATTCTCTGTCGTTAGCCATAAATATCCTGGCGCAACGCTGACCGCTAGGCTTAAAAGAACCTACCCTTACGGCTCAACAGGGGTTCATGCTTTAGGCTATGTTGGTAGAATTAATGCTAAAGACCTGTCAAAACTTGATGAAAAAGCCTATCGGGGCACCGACATTATAGGAAAATCAGGCATTGAGCGATTCTACGAATCCACTTTACATGGTACACCTGGCATCCAACAAATTGAAACCAATGCACGTGGTCGAGTGCTACGTAATCTAGAAACATTGCCTGCCAAAGCAGGACAAGATATTCAGTTGACACTTGACATAGAATTGCAGGAATTTGCTGAATCGCTCCTTGAGAATAAACGCGGAGGGATTGTCGCAATCGATCCGCGAAATGGTGAAATTCTTGCTTTTGTCAGCATGCCCACATTTGACCCGAATTTATTTGTGGACGGTATTGATCAAAGCTCATACAACCGTTTACTCAACAATCCAGATCGGCCATTAATCAATCGAGTGATTAATGGTCAATACCCTCCTGGTTCAACCATTAAACCATTTGTGGCATTAGGAGCAATTGAAAACGACTTCATCACGCCGACCAAAAAAATATATGATCCAGGCTACTTACTCTATAAAAAGCACCGTTATCGAGATTGGAAACGCAGTGGGCATGGATGGATGGATATGAATGATGCCATTGAGCAATCCTGCGACACTTACTTTTATAAACTCAGCTTAGATATGGGAATTGATGCCATTCACGATGCTATGGCGCCTTTTGGCTTTGGTCAGAAAACGGGAGTCGATATCCATGGTGAATCCTCAGGGATACTGCCCTCTCAGGCATGGAAAATGGCCAACAAAGGCAAGCCCTGGTATCGCGGAGAAACCATAATCGCTTCGATTGGCCAAGGTTACAACCTGGCAACACCACTGCAATTAGCGAAAGCCACGGCTATATTAGCAAACCGTGGACAGATCATTACACCGCACCTTTTGAGAAGTTCACACCCAGAAAATTTGCAACAGATAGAAATTAAAAACATAAAGAACTGGGAAAAGGTTATTTTAGGCATGAAGAATGTTATGCACGGCAGCAGAGGAACAGCCCGCCGCTATGCCGCCAAACTGCCCTTTAAGATGGCTGGGAAAACAGGCACTGCACAGGTCTATAGCTTAAATTCTGGCAGCTATGATGCCGACAGTATTCGCGAAAAACTACGAGATCACTCTCTATTTATTGGATTCGCACCCGTTGATAACCCTAAAATAGCCGTTGCCATCATTGTTGAAAACGTAGGAAGTGGAAGTGAAACAGCTGCGCCATTAGCGGTGAGATTAATTAGTAAATATTTGGAAACACAACTTCAGAACACTGAAAAATAGTCGCTCTATTTAATGTAAACCACAAAAGTAAACAGATGAAAATTAATATCTCTCAACCCCAACATGTGTACCGCACCAATAAAGGTCTTTTGCAAATTTTGCATATTGATGGCTGGTTATTGCTTGGCATTTTAATTTTACTCGCGACCAGTGTGGCCATCGTCTACAGCGCCTCTGGTGGTGATGAAGCCGTTACCATTCGTCAACTCATCCGTATTGCTTTTGCATTTGCGCTCATGTTGGTTTTTGCCCAAATTCCACCGCACATTATCTACATGTTCACCCCCTGGTTGTTTTTGATCGGTATCCTCATGCTACTGGGTGTTTTGCTCTTTGGAGAAGTTGGCAAAGGGGCTCAGCGTTGGTTAGACATAGGGCCTGTTAAATTTCAGCCCTCAGAGTTAATGAAATTGGTTTTGCCCATTACGGTGGCCTGGCTATTTGCCCACAGCCGCTTCCCTCCGAGCATGCGACGTCTTATCGTCGGTGCATCGCTGATTGGTTTTACCGCAAGTTTGATTGTGGTTCAACCGGATTTAGGCACTTCGCTTCTGATTGCGATGAGTGGATTATTTGTTCTGTTTTTTGCCGGGTTGCCTTGGAAAATCATTTTGGCATCCATCACCGCAACGGTGTTGAGTGCACCTGTTGCATGGCACTTTATGCACGGTTACCAAAAACAACGCGTCATGACGTTCTTGAACCCAGAATCAGACCCTCTTGGAAGTGGTTACCACATTATCCAATCAAAAATAGCCATTGGTTCAGGGGGCTTAGATGGCAAGGGATTTATGGGGAGTACGCAAGCTCACCTTGATTTTCTACCGGAAAGCACTACCGACTTCATCTTCTCTGTCTTCTCTGAAGAATTTGGTTTGATGGGTGTATTACTGCTACTGACCCTTTACAGCCTAGTCATAGCCCGTGGACTTTATATTGCATCGCAAGCCCAGGACAACTTCACTCGCTTAATGGCCGCCAGTTTAACCATGACTCTTTTTGTCTATATTTTCGTCAATATCGGCATGGTCAGTGGACTCTTACCCGTGGTTGGCCTGCCTCTGCCTCTCATTAGTTATGGTGGTAGTTCGTTAGTGACACTCATGATTAGTTTTGGTATCCTCATGTCTATCCACACCCATAAAAAATTACTGACAGACTAACCAAACACCCCCCACTCTTCGACCTTTAAACCTCACTACTTATGACAGCTTTTAAGCGTGAGGGAATGTTTAGGTTTCTGAAAAAATATGGTACATTATCGGTCATATTTTATGACTCAGTTTTTTGTATTTTTGATTTACTCCTGGAGAATCTGTCCCACATGCTTACGATAAAAAACACTTTCGGAATTTTGGCACTTTTGTGCGTTAGTATCTCCCAGGTTGCTTCCGCAGAAGCAATGCCGACGCCAAAGGTGGCAACCCCACACGTTGTACCCTCTGCGCCGTCTATCGCAAGTGAAGCCTATCTGCTAATTGATTTTGACAGTGGCTATATGCTTGCCAATAAAAATGCTGACCGACGTATTGAGCCTGCTAGTTTGACTAAAATAATGACCGGTTATGTTGTGATCAATGAACTCCACAATGGCAATATGAGCATGGATGAAGAAGTCACCATCAGCGAAAAGGCATGGAAGATGCCGGGATCTAAGATGTTTATTGAGGTCGGCAAAAAAGTTAAAGTGCGCGATTTGATTAAAGGCATGGTCATCCAATCGGGGAATGATGCCAGTGTTGCATTGGCAGAGATGATTGCGGGGAGTGAAGAAGTCTTTGCGCAGTTGATGAATAAATACGCCAAATCCTTAGGCATGAATCACACTCATTTCGTCAATGCGACGGGTTTACCAAATCCTGACCACTACACTACAGCACATGACTTGGCCATTTTAACGAAAAGCCTCATTACCAAGTTCCCTGAAGAGTACAAATGGTATTCACAGAAAAAGTTCACTTTTAATGGCATTACCCAATACAACCGTAATAAGCTTCTGTGGCAAGATCCTACTGTGGATGGTTTGAAAACGGGGCATACCAAAAGTGCCGGATACTGTTTAGTGGCTTCGGCTAAACGTGAAGATATGCGTTTAATCAGCGTGGTTCTAGATACTGCCAGCTCTAAGATGCGTGTTCAAGAAAGCCAAAAACTCCTTAATTACGGTTTCAGATTTTTTGAAACCCATAAATTGTACAGCTCACAACAGCGCCTGAATGATGCTGTCGTTTGGGAAGGTAACCGTGATTTAATTGGTCTTGGCACACAACAAGACCTTTACATCACCATTCCACGTGGACAATATAAAAACATTACTATTGAGAGCTCAGTGCAACCTGACATTGTCGCACCTATTACCAAAGGACAAGTATTAGGCAATCTCCATATCACATTAGACGGAAAAGTGATCGCAGAACGTCCCTTAATTGCATTAGCTGACGTTGAAGAAGGTTCTTTCTTTAAAAAGTTAATGGATCAAATCAGACGTTTTTTTAACCGTTTTTTTAGCTTTTTAGACTAAACCGATGACAGGGATAAACACAAACATGAATACCAACCCTATCACCGAACAAATTGTCTATTTGAATGGTCAATATATGCCTATGCTGGAGTCGAAAATTTCGACGCAAGATCGAGGGTTTTTGTTTGGTGATGGTGTCTATGAGGTCATACCTGTTTATGATCGTAAATTGTTTGCTTTTCCTGAACATCTACAACGCCTTAAAAACAGTCTACACGCGACAAGCATTCAAAATCCGTTAACAGATGCTGAATGGTTAGAGTTGCTTAGTACCTTAATTGAAAAACACCCTTGGTCAGATCAATATATTTACTTACAGATAACCCGTGGCATCCAAATACAACGTGATCATCTGCCAGAAGATGGCTTGATACCGACTATATATGCCTATAGCAACCCATTAAAAGCTGTGAGTGATGACATTATTGAAAACGGTATTAGTGCAATCACACTTGAGGATATCCGCTGGTTAAATTGTGATATTAAAGCCATTACATTGTTACCTAATATTATGATGAAACTGACGGCTAAAGCACGTCATGCCGATGACGCCATTTTAGTGTCAAGAGAGGGATTCATTACGGAAGGCACGTCCAGTAATTGCTTTATCGTCAAAAACGGTACTTTAATCACGCCTCCAAATGGGCATAGTTTATTGCCGGGAGTCACGCGTATGGTGATCGAACGAGTTGCAATTGCGCATAATATTCCAATGTTAGAACAACAAATCACCTTGACTGATTTAGAATCCGCTGACGAAATTTGGCTCTCGAGTTCAACGAAAGACGCCCTACCAGTGACACGACTAAATGACTCAGCCGTAGGCACTGGTAAACCAGGAGCGGTCTGGCAGAAAATGCGCGGCTTTTACCAGGAGCACAAATTAGCATTTATAGATGAACAGGCAGAATAACCTTAACAATTGATGACGTTTTACTAATTGGGAGAAGCTGATGACGACTGATTTACACACCCCTGACAACGAAAGCCTGATTGAATTCCCGTGTGACTTTAAATTAAAAGCCATGGGTAAAAACTGTGAAAGTTTTGTGGAACTGGTTTACCAGGTAACCATTAAACATGCGCCTGAAACGCCTCGTGAAAACATCGAAATTACAGATTCTAAAGGCCAAAAATTTGTCTCCGTCAATATCACTTTTTATGCGACCTCTATCCAACAGGTCCACGGTATTTATGGCGACTTAAAAAAGCACCCTGAAGTCTTAATGACTCTTTAAGTTTTCTTTCATGCCGATTATCATTAAAACCCTTGGTTTACAGCCTTATGAATCCACTTGGCAAGCCATGCGGAATTTGACCGAACAGCGCCAAGAAGACACTCCTGATGAGTTATGGATTGTTGAACACCCTTCCGTGTTCACCCAAGGACTCAATGGCAACCCTGAACACCTTCTACTCGGTTTGAACGACATACCACTTGTCCAAACCGATCGTGGCGGGCAAATCACCTACCATGGTCCTGGTCAGCTAGTGATCTATATCTTATTTGATTTAAAAAGGGCCAAACTGGGTGTACGCGCTTTAGTCACACTAATTGAAGCATCTATTATTGAGTATCTGCATCAGCTCGATATTGTTGCGATCGCCCGTGCAGATGCCCCAGGTGTCTATGTGAACAAGCAAAAAATCGCCTCATTGGGACTTAAAATTCGCAAACAACGAAGTTATCATGGCTTGGCTTTAAATGTCGATATGGATTTATCCCCATACAAACGGATTAACCCTTGTGGTTTGCATGGAATGCAAATGACTCAACTCTCTGATTTATTGCTTGAATCAAACAGCCAAAGTTTGCAGCAATCGGGTGAAAGGCTTGCTAAAATTTTAAAAAATCGTCTGACAGCCTTCCACTCTAAAACCTGAAATAGAAAGACTTATCCTTTATACTACAAGCAATTAAAATCCCTAAACACAGCAGTCTGCGACCCCAAACTATGTCAAACACTCCACAAATTCAAGAAATCAGCTTAGATTCAATCGGTAATTTAAAAGCCCGTAATGAAGCGATGCCTAAAGGCCAGTATAAAACCAAGTCCTTAAAACATCGTCCTGACCCAACCGCCGACAAGCTTAAAAAGCCAAGTTGGATTAAAGCCAAACTCCCGAAAGCGAAAGACATTCATCGCGTAAAAGAGTTGAAAAATATCTTACGTGAGCAGGGTTTGCACAGTGTATGCGAAGAGGCTTCATGCCCTAATTTAGGGGAGTGTTTTGGCCACGGCACAGCAACTTTTATGATCATGGGTGATATCTGCACACGTAAGTGCCCTTTTTGTGATGTGACCCATGGTCGTCCAAAAGCCTTAAACCAAGAAGAGCCAGAACACCTGGCGAAAACGGTTAAGGCAATGAAACTAAATTATGTGGTGATTACTTCTGTTGACCGTGATGATTTACGTGATGGGGGGGCTGAACATTTTGTAAATTGTATTACTGCGATTCGTATAGAAGCGCCTGACACCAAAATTGAAACCTTGGTACCGGACTTTAGAGGCCGTTTAACGGTTGCACTAGAAACCTTATGCCAAGCGATTCCAGATGTGCTAAACCATAACTTGGAAACGGTTCCTCGCTTGTATGAAGAAGCACGTCCCGGGGCAGATTATCAAGCTTCACTCGATTTATTGAAACGTTTTAAAGCCATGAACCCAAGTTCAACCACCAAGTCAGGACTGATGGTAGGTTTGGGAGAGACCATGCCAGAGTTGCTTGAAGTCATGCGGGATTTACGTGACCATAATGTTGAAATGTTGACGGTCGGTCAATACTTACAACCAAGTGACTTTCATTTAAGCGTCAAAAAATACTGGACGCCAGATGAGTTTAAACACATCGAAGATGCGGGTTATGAGATGGGATTTACCAATGTAGCGTCTGGTCCTATGGTGCGTTCGTCATACCATGCAGACTTACAAGCACAAGCTAATAACCCGTAATATTAAGTCGTAATCAACCGCCTTTTGCCCATCCCCTATTTGTGGAAACAAAGATGACCAATAATTCAATTCAACGTTTTTTATTTAAAGAACTTAATATCCGTGGCCAAGTCATTCAATTGAATGAAGCTTGGGAACTGATGTTAAAAGATCGCCATTATCCTGAAGCTATTCGCCATTTACTCGGCAAGTTAACGGCTTTTTCGGTCATTATGGCCAATGGCATGAAACACACCGGAAAAATCACGTTGCAAGTTCAAGGCAGTGGCCCTATTACGCTATTAGTCGTTGAAGTCACCCATGACCTTAACATCCGTGGTGTCGCCAAAACCAATGAAACCATCCCAGAACAAGCAACTCTAGATGAATTGCTGGGCGATGGTCAAATATTGGTAACCTTAGAAAACACCCAAACCCAACATCATTTTCAATCCTATGTTGATCGCACCGGCGATAGCATCGAAGAGACATTTGAAAACTTCTTGAGCCAGTCAGAACAACTACCTTCTAAAATCTGGTTAGCCGCAACCGATAAGGCCTTAGGTGGCGTACTGATTCAAAAAATGCCCGAATCCGATGATCTTGATGCCGATGGTTGGGACCGTATCCATAGCCTCACAACGACGGTGACTGATGAAGAGTTGACTCAACTCGATACTGAAACTCTATTACACCGTCTATTCCATGAAGAGACTGTCGAACTATTTGAGTCTCAGAGCATAAAATATGAATGCCCTGAAGATAAAGAGCGTGTTCTCAATATGCTGAAATCACTCGGTGAGGAAGAAGTCCGTAAAATATTAGAAGAGCAAGGTGAAATTGTTATCCATAACGAAATGTGTAACTTTCATATGCGTTTTCATCAAAAAGACGTTGACGCCTTGTTTGCTGAAGAGAAGCCGACCCTTCAATAGAACATCAAAATGGCAAAAAAGTATTTTCTAACTTCACCAGGCCTGGCCCATTTAATTTAATTCTATTTACCCTTAAGTCTGATGATTCTTTAAGCATTAATAATAATTTAGATTTTTTAGGCGTTTACCATGGCTAACTTATCGCTATTTAGCGTAGCATCTCCTGCAAATCATCAATCGCTGGCGCGAACCAATAGGAGCCAGAAACCGCTTTTGAATAGTTAATTAACTGGTCGATCTTTTTGTCCTCCGTTAAACCATACATGCTCTCTAATTGACTCGTAAAGCGTTTTAATTCACATGCAAATGCTAGAAATAGCAGCCCCTTTTCTTGCACCGTGCCAAAAGGCGCAGAGCGTCGATACATTTTCATTGCTACGCCATCCATGTCTAAATCGGTACGACTTATATGCGAATCATCGGGCATGGCATTACCCTCTAATTCAAGATTTTCATCTTTGGTTCGACCAATAATGCCTTCTTGGCAACGCACTGGAACAGCATTCCATTTAGCGAGATCATGCACCCATTTTTGGCTTAAAACTAAACTCCCACCTTCGCCCACTTGGCCTTTTGGAATCACCGCCGCCTCTCGTTTTAACGCTTCCGTTTCCGGATTGGCTGTCCCATCTTCAAACCCCGTCAAGTCCATACTATGATGATAATCAAAACCTTGCTGCTCGAGTGTCAGTTCAGCAACCACCTGCATGTTATTATGTATCTGCATAGCCTGATCAAAAACCACCCCCATATTAATGCCTTGTATCCAAAAGAACACGTCGGCTTGGGTAGAGGGTGCAATATGACTCTGCTGACCATAAAGTGTCATAAAATCTTCTAGAGATGCAGGAGTCCAATCCGGCTGTAACCGGTGCCAGGCCTGTTTACCAAAACTCACGACTAATGAAATATCGTCGGGGTTGATATTAGCCATCGCACCGACAATCGAGTGCTTTATCTCTTTTAGGTTTAAACGGTTAAGTCGGTATTCTAGAAAATGCATATGTTGTTCATTTTCTCTAAAAATTCCTATTTGAGGAAATTTCATCGGCATAAACTTTCTTTAACCCGTTTATATATACAAACGGAACAGGCCTGGTTCGTTTTGAAATTAAAATGCATTATTCAACTCTATCCTTCGATTTTACGCGTGAATATCCAATCGGTTTCACTAGAAGATTCAGCATCAAAGCCATAACCATCCACATCAAATAACTTTAACTCTTCAGCATTTTCAAGCAGATTATCTGCGGCATAACGCGCCATCAGCCCACGGGCACGTTTGGCATAAAAACTGATAATTTTGTATTTGCCGTTTTTCCAGTCTTTAAAAATTGGCGTGATAATCCTGGCATTTAACAGCTTAGGTTTAACGACTTTAAAGTACTCCACTGAAGCCAAATTCACCAAGGTTTTACTATTTTGTTGGGCCAGTTCTGCATTCAGTAATTCCGTGATTTTCGCCCCCCAAAAAGAGTAGAGATCTTTGCCTTTTTGATTCGCAAACTGAGTACCCATCTCTAAACGGTATGGCAACATGTCATCACACGGTTTAAGCAGACCATAGAGACCTGATAAGATACGCAAATGACTTTGAAGGTAATCAATTTTCTGTTCAGAAAGGCTATAAGCGTCCAACCCTTGATAGACATCTCCCTTAAATAGCCATGCCGCTTGCTTGGCTAGTTCTGGCGGAAAGGGTAGCTGCCAATCCTGAAAACGCTGATAGTTCAATTCTGAGAGTTTCTCACTGATGTGCATCAACTGACCAATCTCTTCTGGGCCAATGAGTTGCAATGCCTCAATCAATTGAGCCGCTTCTTTAAGCAATACCGCCTGAGTATGCAAGGGTGTTTGTACAGGTGTGCTTTCATCCAATGACTTGGCTGGCGAAACAAGCATTAACATATTAAGATCCTTGTGATTTTCAGCTATTTTATGGCCGTTTAATTTGTGAGTCATTATAGACGATTACCTGAAGTTCGGGTCTAGAAAACGGGGCTTTGAAGCAAATTCCAAAATCCACCAAGCCTGATTTAATTCACACGGGCAATTAGTTTTATGAGAGTTATCCCGACGCAGACCAAAGCGGCTCTCCGCTTATATCTAAATAGGTCAGGTAAGCCCTTAGGTCAAATTCCAATTGATAATAATCAGGCTCCATATGCAAACACATTTGGTAGAAGGCCTTGTTATGATCGTGCTCTCTTATATGGGCCAGTTCGTGTACCACAATCATCCGCAAAAACGCCAGAGGCATCTCTTTAAACACTGAGGCGACGTGCATCTCTTTCTTTGCTTTAAATTTTGAACCATGTTGGGTGGATTTACGGGTATGAGTGCCTAATGCGTTATGCGTCAGATGCAACTTACGATCAAATACTACTTTATTGAATTGTGGTGCCTTACGCAGATAGCTATTTTTGAGCTCCATGACGTAATCATAAAGCGCTTTATCAGTACGGATTGAGTGTGCTACAGGATATTTTTTAAGCAGCATACCTCCAAAACGACCTTGATTGATCATGTCATGAATCTGATCCGTTAGGCAGGAAGAATAACCGGCAATATAATTTGGTGATGGTTTGGGTTGCATAGACAGCGACTAAGTTTTGAAGTTGAATTTTTAGGACGCTATTTTACAACGAACTAGGTCTGACGAATTTAGAAATTGATACAAAAATTATCTGAGCATAGATTCAAATCTTTGAGTTGTTTTATAACTCAAATCCCCTACAATCCTTTTCAACACTCTAACTTAAATGGAATTAAAACATGTCACCTGACCTACTCACCAAAGTCATCCTCCCTGCCTCACTCTTTCTAATCATGTTCGGCATGGGATTATCACTGCTCTTAAATGACTTTAAAGCTGTTTTAAAAGCCCCTAAAGCCATGGCCATAGGGTTGATTGGTCAAATGCTCATACTGCCTTTAATTGCTTTTGCTATTGCCGTACTATTAAACCTCTCCCCTGAAATTGCCGTGGGGTTAATCATTATTGCACTCGCCCCTGGTGGCGCAACCTCGAACTTGTTTACCTACCTGTACAAAGGGGATGTTTCGCTTTCGATCAGTTTAACGGCCGTTGTCAGCCTGATTGCCCCTTTTACCATTCCATTGGTGGCGGCGTTAAGCATGACTTATTTCATGGGTTCAGCACATGAATTTAATTTGCCTATCCTTAAAACCATACTGCAATTATTAGTGATTACCTTAATTCCAGTGGCATTAGGCATGTTTGTTTTATCTCGCTGGCCAAATGCCGCTAAAAGCATTGAAAACAAACTAAAGTGGTTCTCTCTGTTTTTCTTAATCCTTATTATCGTTTTGATTGTGCTCAAAAACGCCGACAATGTTTTCGGCTTTTTTGCCCAGGCAGGCCTGGCGACGTTCATTTTGAATGTCGTGGTTTTGGGGGTAGGTTATCAAATGGCTAAACTGGCAAAACTATCGCATCCACAAGCGGTTTCGATTGGGTTTGAAGTAGGTATTCAAAATGGCACTTTAGCGCTGGTGGTCGCCGGGTCTTTGATTGGCAATGACGTGATGATGATTCCTGCAGTCACTTACTCTTTGATTATGTTTTTTACGGGCGCAGCATTTGGTTGGTGGGTCAACAGAAAGTCGGCCTAACACCTTACTGATAGACGTAAAGAGCAACCACAAAAAAGGCCCGAAGGTCGGGCTTTTTTGTGGCATTAAAAATAATTAAATCGTTTCTGGCGTCAACTCAACAGACTCTAAGAAATGTCTTAGTTTAGTGATTTCATCCTTATCAGCTAATTCATGTCCGTGATGCGGCAACCCTAAAACAATTTCTTGCTCGCGAAGTATCACTTTGGCTTTATTCGTAGTTGAAATATCGATTTCAGCGCCAAAATGTTCTAATGCATGTTGCAACTTTTTCCAATCAATATTCGTTGCAATTGGGTGGGCAAAAATCTTTTCAAGAATCACTTTATGCTTATGGCTCATGGTTTTCCTTTTCCGTTTTTAAGTTACTTAGTTATTTACTTCTGTTAATTCATTGTAAATAATTCAAACGAATACAGGAAAAAAATTAGATAGATATCGGATGGATAATTACCTCAAATCAATAATTAAACATGCAACCTTACTTCTCAAAAGGACAAGCAACAGCTTCCGTCTCTTTGAGACGCTCAAAAGTCCCTACATCAGACCAAAAACCCTCAAACACACCGCCAATCACGTGCTGCTGTAGCATCGCATGTCTAAGCAGTGGTGCCAACTTAATGAAACCCACTTCTAAACCTATGAATAATTTTGGATGCAAGACACTCATTCCTGAAAACGTGTAACAGCCCTGTTCTGTCACTTGCCGACTATCCAGCAAGCCAAAATCGCCTTGAGTATTGTGCTCCGGGCTAGGAACTAACATTAAAAAAGCCTCAATCTCCGGTGCTGAACGCATCGTGGTCGCTTGCTGTATTAAAGTGTCATAGTTAAAGTCAGAATAGACATCGCCATTAATGACTAAGAATGGTGCTTCTCCTAATAATGGTAAGGCTTGAATAATACCTCCCGCTGTTTCTAACCCACCTGCGGGTTCAGCCGAGTAGTGAATGTTCACCCCCCAACGTTTTCCATTGCCTAAAGCCGCTTCAATCTTATGACCTAACCATGCATGATTAATAATAATATCATTCACACCTGACTGAGCGAGTTTTTCAATATGATATTCAATCAAGGGTTTACCGCAAACCTCAATTAAGGGTTTTGGAATAGTATCCGTTAATGGACGAAAGCGATTGCCGCGACCTGCAGCCAGAATCATCGCTTTGATTGGCACTGTTTTCTCATTCATTACACTATCCACTGTCATCATTGAATTTAACCATTCACTATTATTGATTACTGAACCCTGCAAGTTTCGGTAAGATTTTGTTTTCTAGTAAGCGTACCAAGTCGATCATTTCCGGGTACAAAGAGCCCACCTGTACCAAATAATCTAACGTTAAAGGAATATCGTTTAGATAACTATCCTTACCATCGCGATGTGCCAGTCGACAAAAAATACCTGAGGCTTTTAAATGGCGCTGTATTCCCATCCAATCCATGGACTTTTGAAAGGCTTGCCACTCATCTTTGCTGACCAATTTGGCTTCACATAACTGTAAAAAATAACTTCTTTGCCATTCGCTGACTTGCTCTTGCGGCCACGAGATATAACAATCCCGTAACAGGGAGACCGCATCATAAGTCAGTGCCCCATGCACCGCATCTTGAAAATCTAAAATGCCTGGATTATCTTTCGAGGTGACCATCAGATTACGGCTATGGTAGTCACGATGCACATAGGTTAAAGGCTGCGCCAATGCAGACCTTTGCAGTAATTGCTGAACGTTTTGCCAATCATGCTTTTCGACTCTGTCTAAAGACACATTTAGGTGGGTACCGATTAGCCACTCAGGAAATAAATTCATCTCTGTCTCTAAAAGTGTCTGATTGTAAGCGGGCAATTTCTGAGCCGCACTTTGACCCTTTTTCTGCAGACGCACTAAAGCCGATAAAGCATCCTGATAAAGTCGGTCTGCCTCAACTTCGTTAGCACCCTCTAATGCGGACAAATACGTCGTGGTTCCCAAATCGGTCAGCAGTAAATATCCCTGCACTAAATTTTGCGCCAACACCTTAGGCACTTGCAAGCCCATCTTATTTAACTGATCTGAAACAGCAATAAATGGGCGGCAGTCTTCGTGCTCAACCGGAGCATCCATAACAATAAAGGAGGTCTCACCGGTTTCTTCTGAGTTGGCAAAAACCCTAAAGTAACGCCTAAAGCTTGCATCGCTCGAAGCAGGAACGGGATGTGACATATCACACCCTGCTAATAATGGCTGTTTTTTCAGCCAATCTAACATCATTTCAAATCTTTCGTCCACAATGGGTTCCATAAGGCTAATACTCGGTTAAAATAAACTTTTTACGCATAGTTAATGATTATCCGCTTGATGTCAAATTCTCAATTAAATTTTTTTGGATCATTTATTCATTTTTCCCACATTAAAGTCGGGAGAGGAACACCTGTTTCCGTTGCAAAAAGGCTTCTGAAAATGCGCCTAACGGTCGCCTTCCTCATTTTTACTGGCCTCGCAATGATTCTTCTTAGCACACAAAGTTTCGCTGAAAGTCTCAGTGATAATTCCGCCAGTCGCTGCCTGCCAGAGTTGATCACACCCTTGCAGAAGATTCCAGCTCAGCCTTCTGGATCCATCGCAGCACAAGACACGCCCGCCCCACAAAACCTAGAAGCGGACGAACTCACACAACCCAGCACAAACACTTATCAACTAACTGGTGCAGCTACCTTTAAACAACCAGGCCTGGTCGTTTTAAGCGATAAGATGCTCTATAACAAGACTGAGAAAACAGCAGATTTCTTTGGCAACGTTGAACTCCACCAACCACAAATACTGATTACCGCGGAACAAGCTCAACTTGATGAAAACTCACAGACTGCTACCTTAAAACAGACCGAGTACCAGATTTTGCCAAGCCGTGTTTATGGTCAATCTAAACAAATCGTTATTAATCAAACAAATGAAAATGCTCAACTGGACCGCGCCAGCTTAACCGCTTGTAGGCGACAGGCAGATAAGAGTGTTCCATGGGATTTAAAGTTTGGTGAACTGCATATTAATAACCAAACACGGCGCATGGTGGGTAAGAACACGACCTTATATTTTAAAGATGTGCCTATTTTCTACACGCCCTACTTTGACTACCCTTTGGATGATCGTGCCAGCGGTTTGCTTTTTCCAGAATTTGGCAGCTATAAGTCATTGACTCAAGACAAGACCATGAGCTACCTTAAATTGCCCTATTTTTTCAATATCGCTCCCAATATAGATGACACCCTCACCGTTATGCCAATGACTCAACGTGGCTTGGCACTGGATAATGAGTTTCGTTACCTAGGTAAACATGGCAATGCCACACATAATGTCGTATTGGATGTCACGGCTTTACAGGATCAACTTGTCGTCGAAGACCGTTTAAAAAATCGGTGGCGCACAAGCCTTAATGCCAGTCAAAACTGGGGTAAAGGCTTAACCAGTGATGTGCTTTGGCATGAAGTTTCTGATGAAAACTTTTTTGCAGACATTCCCGTTAACCCGGCCTTAAACACCGTGACACAGACCGAACGTCATATTCAACTTGACTACCGTCAAGGTAATTTACACAGCTATGCACAAATCTTAAACCATTTAAGACTACGTGATGCAGTGCCTAACTATGAAAAAATGCCAGAAATCGGAATAGATTACAGCCGCCAAGTAGACCACTTTAGGATGGATATGCAAGCAAATGCGACCGAGTTCGCGATGTCGAATATTCAACACTCCAATCCAGAAGCTTTGCGAGTTCACTTACAACCTGCACTTGAATACCAGCTACGTAAACCGTTTGGTAGTCTTAAAAGCACCATAGTCGCCAATCAGACACAGTATCAGATGCATGAAAATGGTTTTAATAACACAGGGGAATCATCTATTAATCGATTTGTCCCGCAATTTGCGCTCAAAGGTGCATTGATGTTTGAACGTCAACTTGAACTATTTGGCAAACACTATACGCAAACCTTAGAACCACAAGTTCAATACCTCTATGTTCCTTATGAAAATCAGTCAAATTTACCTTTGTTTGACACGGCAACTCGTAGCTTAGCATTCAGCAATCTTTTTACTCTGAATCGCTTTACGGGTTCTGACCGTATTGGCGATGCTAATCAGGTAGCCAGTGCGCTGACATCTAAATTGCTCAATGATAACGGGCGTCAAATTGCCGATATCGGAATTGGTCAAATTGTCTATTTTTCAGATCGCCAAGTCATGCTTACCGGCAATATACCCGACAGATCTGCCGTTTCTGATATTTTTGTCAAGTTAGGGCTAAATCTCCCAAAACTCTATTTTTCATCCACCATTCAACTCACTCCAGATGACTACCGTTTGACCAACAGTAACAGTCGCTTAAAGTGGCAACCTAACCAAAACAATACGGTTTTGCTGAATCACCTAGCACAAAACCAGGGCACCAATAGTGAAACTGAAGTCATTAGTCTAGGTGGCTTCACGCGCATTAATCATGAGTGGGAAGTGGGCATTTATGCAAACTATGACCTACAGAATGACCAACTTTTTGCGTCTAATATGGGCTTAAGATACGATAGTTGCTGCTGGGCCGCAGAAATCGTTGCAGAACATACACAACTTATAAATGGCTTGTATAATGATAGCATCCAAATTCAGTTTGAATTGAAAGGTATCGGCACGGCGAACCAGAGTTTCAAAAACGATTTCGCTCGGAAACTGAACTTTTAGTAAGATGTTCAACGTAATTTGAATGGTTTACTTTTACACTTTTATAGAACCTAAAAAACGGCAATTGCATGAAAAAAAATAAAACCTCATTTTTTCCTAGTTCGCTTTCTTTGAAGTCACTGTTTTTGAGTGCTTTCACAAGTTTGGCGATTTTATCTTCGATGCCCACGCTCGCCACCGAAACCTTAATTGACCGGATAGTTGCCGTTGTTAATGATCGTATTATTCTAAAAAGTGAACTGGATACCCAGGTATTTACCAAGGCTCAGGAACTGGCTGCACAAAATATCCCCGTTGAAGATACCAGTGCCCTACAAGCCAAAGTATTGGACAGCATGATTTTAGAAACGTTACAACTTGAACGTGCTGAAAAACTCGGCTTACAAGTAGAGGATGAAGAAGTTAACCAACAATTGCAAAAAATTGCAGCGCAAAACAAACTGACATTAATGGATCTAAGAAATCAGCTGAACATTGAAATGCCTGATGGCTTTCAAAAAGTCCGTGAAAAAATTAAAAACAGAATACTCATTCAAAAACTTCGTGAGGCAGAGGTCATCAGCCGCGCCCATGTCACAGAGAGTGAAATCGAACATTACCTACAGCGTGAAAATTTAGAGACCAGCAATATTGAAATCCGTTTAGGACATATTCTGGTTGAACTGCCAGATTCTGCAACACCTGACCAACGTAATGACGCGCTGGCAAAAGCACAAGATTTGCTTAAGCGCATCCACAGCGGTGAAGATTTTTCACAACTGGCTGTACGCTACTCTAATGGTAGCAAAGCTTTAAATGGTGGCGATTTAGGCTGGTTGAAACAGACTGAAATTCCGACCTTCTTTGCTGAGGCTATTTCAGGTTTAAAAACAGGGCAAGTCAGTAAAATCATCCAAAGCCCAAGTGGTTTTCACATAATCAAAGTCATTGACCAAAAAGATAATGCCTTGAAATTGGTTAAAGAGTACCATCTACACCGATTCATTATTCTTAGTGACAATGCAGATCAACAAAACATACCCACGCATATTATTCAGCTGACCAGCGCACTAAAAAGTCTGAAAGACTTTAATGCTTTAAGCACTGAGTTCCCTGATATTCCGAGAGAAGTGAATGCCGCCAGTGACTTGGGTTGGAAAACCGTAGAAACCTTGCCTAGTCCGATCCGTAATGCCGTCACAAACCTTGAAAAAAACCGAGCCTTGCCCCCAATTGCAACAGAAAAGGGTTGGATGATTTTATTCCTAGAAGACACGCGTATTATCGATCAGAAAGCAGTGGATAAAACTCAACAAGCCATTCAGGCCATCCGTGTACGTAAGGCCAATGAGATGTTTGACTTATGGTTGCGTCGACTTAAGGATGAAGCCTTTATTAAAATTCATTTATAGGATGACTTTACGATGAGTCATTCGTTATGCTGAATGACATCTCTAAACCCTTTTTCACTTTCAACGCCAACTCAGAATATTATAGGAGCTGGCGCTCATGTTTCATTCAACTCATTTGCTCAAGATACATAGGAATTCACATGACTAAAAGACTGGTCATTACTTCAGGTGAACCAGCGGGTATTGGTCCTGACTTGGTTTTGCAACTTGCACAAACCAATTGGCCAATAGAACTGGTGGTGCTCGCAGATCAAACGATGCTTGAACAACGTGCCGTGGCTTTGCATCTTGATGTCAGTTTTAAGACCTATGATGCCACTCAACCAGCACAGCCAAGCCGTGCCAATCAGCTCACGATTGAACACTTACCGACGGCTTCACCTGTCGAAATGGGAATTCTTAATCCAGATAATGCCCTGTATGTGATTCACATGTTGAAACGTGCCATTCAGGGATGTCTATCTAATGAATTCGCAGGCATGGTAACCGGGCCAGTTCACAAGGGGGTTATCAATGAAGCTGGCCACCCTTTTACAGGCCATACCGAGTTATTAGCAGAAGACAGTAACACTGACCAGGTCGTCATGATGCTGGCAACGCCAGGCCTAAGAGTGGCGTTAGTCACCACTCACCTACCCCTTAAGGAGGTTCCTGAAGCCATTACACAGCCATTACTCACCAAGGTCTTACAAATTACGCATAACGCTTTAAAAAACCAGTTTGGTATTCCAAACCCGTCTATTTTAGTGGCTGGACTTAATCCGCATGCCGGTGAAGACGGTCATATGGGGCGCGAAGAAATTGATGTTATTAATCCCGTTTTAAACGCCTTAAGTGACAAGATGAATCTCAGCGGCCCTCTTCCAGCTGACACGCTGTTTACGCCTAAATATCTAGAGAAGGCAGATGCTGTGTTAGCCATGTATCATGACCAAGGCTTACCCGTTTTGAAACATGTCGGTTTTGGGAATGCCGTTAATATCACCCTAGGCCTGCCCTTTATCCGCACCTCGGTCGATCATGGCACTGCATTGGATTTAGCAGGGACAGGCATGGCCGATACAGGCAGTTTTAAATATGCCATCGAAGTTGCCTTACAGATGATTCAAAGCCGCCCTGTATAAGCGGTCCATTATGTTTAATCATGTGAATTAAGTCATGCTCAGCATCTGAATAATCACTGTAGAACTAACCAAACAAACAATAGAGCGAATATTATGGCAAAACCAAAATCAGGGCGTCCTACGACCCATAAGCATAAGAAGCAGTTTGGGCAAAATTTCTTGAACAATGGGCGTATTATTGACCAAATTGTTGCCGCTATCCGTCCTTTGCCAGAGGACCATATGGTAGAGATTGGCCCGGGAGAAGCGGCCTTAACAACCCCACTTATTGACCGCGTTAAGAAATTAGATATCATTGAGATCGACAATGACTTAATTGGCCCACTTAAAATTAAATTTGCCATAAAACCCGCCTTTAATCTTCACCATACAGATGCACTTAAATTTGATTATTCGACCCTACTTTCAGAGTCTGAAAATTCCATTCGAATCGTCGGTAACCTTCCTTACAATATCTCAAGCCCGTTAATGTTTCATCTACTCAAGTATGCAGATAAGATTAGTGACATGCATTTTATGCTCCAAAAAGAAGTCGTCAATCGCATCACTGCCAACCCCGGTGGTAAAACCTTTGGTCGCTTAAGTGTGATGATTCAATACGCTTGCGAAACCGAATATCTATTTACCGTTGGCCCTGAAAACTTTACACCTCCACCAAAAGTAGAATCAGCAATTATTCGTTTAATCCCGCATAAGATCAAACCGTTTATAGCCGACGATGAGAAAACCTTTGCAGATGTGGTTCGTCAATCTTTCAGTCTAAAACGTAAAACCTTACGTAACAACTTAAAAGGATGGTTGGACGCTGACCAAATAGAGTCTCTCGGTATTGACCCAGGGGTTCGAGCGGAAACACTTCCTCTGGAAAGATTTGTGCAGATGGCCAATTTATATTACAAACTCAAAACCCAAGCATAAAGGGTCGCTACCAAGGTTTACACACTATGGCAACTTACGTAATTGGAGATCTACAGGGTTGCTTTGATGAGTTGCAAAACTTATTGAAGCACATTGACTATCAACCCAAAACAGATGTTTTGTGGTTTGTCGGTGACCTAGTGAATCGTGGCCCTAAATCTTTAGAATGTTTGCGTTTTGTTAAAAAACTTCAAGAGAAAGGTCGTGCCTTCACTGTTTTAGGCAACCATGACTTTCACCTTCTTTCGGTCTATGCTGGTTTTACAAAATATCTTTCTAAATCAGATACGCTCAATGGTATTCTGAACGCTAAAGATGTTAAAGAGTTAATGGATTGGTTAAGACAACAGCCCTTAATGGTGACCCACCCAAGTTATAATTCAGTGATGGTTCACGCGGGCATTCCACCTCAATGGACGATATCCCAAGCTCAAAGCTATGCGAAAGAGGTTGAGTTACATCTTCAAGGGAAGAATTGGCGACGCTTTTTAACGGAAAATTTATTTGGTAGCCAACCGGACGAGTGGCAAGAGACTTTAAGGGATTGGGATCGAATTCGTTATATTGTGAATGCCTTTGCGCGAATGCGCTATTGTGATGCCAATGGAAAATTAGAGTTTAAGCTTAAATTGGCGCCTTCAAATAAACCCCGCGACAATAATGCATCTCACTCCACTGAATTTGAACCTTGGTTTGTCTTTCCCAACCGAAAAAACAAAGATTATGAAATTTTCTTTGGTCATTGGTCTACGCTTGGTGCAATTGATGCTTATCATGTACATGCAACCGACACAGGTTGCTTGTGGGGAGGCTCTCTGACGGCCTATTCCATAGAAGAAAAGCGACGTTACACGGTCGATTGCCGACAGCAATGTAAGCCCAAAAAAAAGTAAACGCACAAAAATTGACGATTAAGTCAGGTATAAAGGCCACTAAGCATTATGGACACTCAATTTGAGACTGAGCAAACTCAACCTATTCCTTCGCCGCAAGAGATGCTCTCACGACTGAATCAAGTCAACCCCAAATACTTTGACGTTAAAGCGATAGAAGATCAGTTAAAAGGCAATAAAATTTGGATTTATGTCCTGACATTACCGGTTAGTGCCGTTTTATTAGCTGTATTTACGCTGTTGGGGACCTTTATGTTTAATCAACCCATTATCAGTTTTCTTATTACTGCTGCGTTACTTTTTTGGATTGGTAAAATGTTTGATAATCAACAGCATCGATATAAATATGCCGCTCGACAAGAAGTCATTAACCGTATTGCAGAAATTGAACAAAATTTTGGATTAATTCCGCATTTTAAAAACTTTCTACCCAGTAAATATCGTCATATGTGGCAATCTGTTCGTAAAGGTAACTACACTTACATTGAACAATATGTGCAAGCATTAGTACTCTTGCAGCATAAGTTAGAACCAGAGAAATTTATCCGCATCTGGCATCTCACCTATCCTGACATAGATTCAGAAAATGAGGAACAAGCGGAATACTTATAAACTAAGTCTAATATAGACCGGCTGAACCTTCTAGTTTAAGGATGGCTAGCACATTTTGGAGAAGCAGGTACCGTTGCTCGTATAGTCCACTCTTCAGGAGAGTATGTGTGTAATGCTAACGCATGAAACTGTGGCATTAAATCAGACAATACACGATATACGGCTTGCTGTCGTTTAACCTTACCGATGCCGTTAAAGCCTTCAGAAACCAGCGTCATTTTAAAATGGGATTCGGGCGCTGGTCCAGAATGCATATGGCTCTCATTCAATAATTCAAAAAACACAATCTGAAAATTTTCGTTTATAGCTAGTTCAATTTGTTGCTGTAGCATCTATGTCTATCCTGCTTTAAGGGTTTATGAGCTATTTTTAGTGCTCACGATGGCATCATTATAAACCCAACTTAATCCACATTGATATCACTCGTACTGCGATGGGTTATAATACTAAGCATTCGTCATTAAAGTATTGACACAAAATCATTAACATTCATCTCATTTTTAATCAGTAGGTACCTATTATGTCCCTTTTAAAATCAACAATCATCCTGGGTTTATTTTTATTCAGCACATCACTCTACGCAGCGTCTACAAACGTTAATACACCTGAATTTAAACTTAAACAAATGCCTGAGTTACAAGATCCTGTCACGGACCGCTTTCCAGGTGATCCTGCAGAGCATAAAGCGGTGTATATGTTCAATAAATCAGATGCGGGCTATCAGCACAGTATCCTGAACTCGATTCAATCAATGATTAAAAAATATGGCAGTAATGTCGATATTGCCGTTGTTGCAATCGGTCCTGGCTTGCATGTACTCGCTAAGAAACCACAACGTAAAGTGGATCCTTTAACTTATGAACGGGTTGCAAGTTTTGCAAAAGATTACAATGTCCGTTGGATTGCATGCGGAAGCACAATGCGAACGATTCATTGGACAGATGCAGATATGCGTCCATTTGCAGAGTATTCTGAAGTAGGTGCAGCCGCATTGATGGAACTGCAAGAAGAAGGTTACAAATTATTAGTTTGGTAAAAAACCCAGGCCGACTATCTTCTTAACCCAAGGAGACTGTTAATCCAATACTAACAGCGCTTTTTGGTACCTTGATACAGATACTGGTAATAAATGACCAGGCCTGGTCATTTCTTTATTCAGGGTTTATTGAGCGGCTGTTGCGCTAATAAAATATCGAGTTTTTGGTGTAAGGCCGATATTTCTGATTCGATACGAATTTCATAACACTCTTTCGCACTCTTCTCATCAGCAAGCGAGTCCGCTATATTTTCGGCTTCCATTTTCTTATGCTCTTCATCGAGCACTTCAACCACGATACCAATCATCATGTTCAAGAAGACAAATGCTGAGAAAAAGATAAACGTAATGAAATAAATCCAACTAAAACGGTATAAGGTCATGGCCTCGTACATCACATCTGTCCAATCTTCAAAGGTGGCCACACGGAATAATGTTAAAAGAGAGACCCCTAGATCGCCCCATAAAACCGGATTTAGATGTCCAAACAGTAAATTTCCGATCACTGCATACAAATAGAAAATAATAAACATGAGTAACGCGACATACCCCATTCTCGGCATCGCTGAAATTAAGGCGTTGACTAAAACGCGCAATTCGGGAATAAAGGAAATTAATCGCATGACACGGAAAAGACGTAACATTCGTGCAACCAAAGCATATTGTGAATCGTCTAATGGAATTAGGCTGACCACGACAATGATAAAGTCAAAGATGTTCCAACCCTTTTTGAAAAAATCTGTAAAGCGTTGTTCTGCAGCCATACGAATAGTAAGCTCAATGACAAAAAATAGAGTCACAGCATAGTCTAAAAATCGCAGTCCACCATCCAATAAAGGATGCAGTTCGTAGGTTCGAACTCCAATCACCAAAGATGAAAAAACAATCACACCGATGACAAATAACTCGAATACTTTGTTATCACGAATTTCTTGAAAACGTGCTTGGAACAATTCCCAACTCATTTTTAACTCCACCCTTATTTATAATGAATTATGGTCAAGAGATGAACTCTAAACAATAATGAAACCTTTCTAAAATTTTGGCTATTTTACTGTATTCGCATTTTAAAATAGTTGTTAAAATAGCTTTTTAAAATTGAATGACCATTCGAAACAATTCAACGAAATAATAGGAGTATACGATGGCTAAAATCACGGTAGTGGGACAAGGAGACTGCGAGTTTGATGGAGAATTTTCAATGTTAGAGGCATTGGATGAAGGTGGTTTTGATATGCCTTATAGTTGTCGTGGAGGTAATTGCGGTGCCTGTAGCGTTCGTCTAATTTCTGGTGAGGTGGTTGAGATTCAAACCCCTGTCTATGATTCCGGTGAAGGCGAAATTCTAACCTGTAGCTGCATTCCGGTTAGTGATGTCGTTATTGAACTGATTTAAGCCTCACACATTACAAGTGAGAGTCGATTCAAATAGCCTCACTCGACCTAGCTAATTTGATCCTGCTTAAATTTTCAGACATAAAAAAGCCCCAAATAAATGGGGCTTTTTTAGTTTTACAGTCAAATCGAATCAAATAGTTTAAATCTTATTTGATTTTGTTTAACTCTTTTTGTGCAACAGCTACTGGTAATGGGATATAACCATCTTTAGCAACATCTTGCTGACCTTTTTCAGAAAGAACCAACTTAAGGAACTCTTTAACAACAGGCTCTAGAGGCTTGTTAGGTGCTTTGTTTACATAAACATAAAGCAGACGAGCTAATGGGTAAGTACCATCAACTGCGTTCGCTGGATTAGCTTCGATAAAAGCGCCACCGTCTTTCTTCGTCAGAGGGACAGCCTTAACACCAGCCGTTCTATAACCGATACCTGAATAACCAATACCGTTTAATGAAGCTGAAACAGACTGTACAACAGAAGCTGAACCAGGTTGCTCATTTACAGAAGACTTATAATCTCCTTTACAAAGCGCTTTTTTCTTGAAGTAACCATAAGTTCCTGACACGGAATTACGACCGTAAATTTGGATACTCTTATTTCCTAAATTACCCTTAACGCCAGCTTCACCCCAAGTTGTGATGTCAGCTTTAGTACCACATTTACGTGTTGAAGAGAAAATTGCATCGACTTGAGGAAGAGATAGACCCTTAATTGGGTTATCTTTATGAACGTAAACCGCTAAAGCATCGATTGCAACGGCAACTTTTGTTGGCTTATAACCGTGCTTATGCTCAAACATTGCAATTTCTTTAGACTTCATCTGACGACTCATCGGACCGATGTTAGATGTACTTTCAGTCAATGCTGGTGGTGCAGTAGAAGAACCCGCGGCCTGAATTTGGATATTCACATTAGGGTAAGTACGTTTGAACTCTTCAGCCCATAATGTCATTAAGTTAGCCAATGTATCTGACCCTACAGAAGAAAGGTTCCCTGAAACACCTGATACTTTTTGGTAAGGTGCTAATGCTGTTTCACTTGCATAAGAAACTAACGGTGCCGCTAAAGTTGCTACAGAAAGGCCTAATGCCATAACGATTTGAGATTTTTTCATCTTGTTGCTCCAGAAGATTTGTAAACACAATTTCATTTAATTCGAGGGCTATTCTAGAGTAGCTTCATAAAACTACGTTGACAGAAATATGACAAGTATGTGACATCCAATTCCATAACAATTCCGATAATAAATACACCCTTTCTTATTTAAAAGCAACAGGCAGTTGGTAATTGTCAAAAAAGTATAATATTCCTTTTGAAGGGCTTTATTTTTATATACAATTCACGGATCAAATTTAATCAAATAATCGAGTCTAAATTTTATGGAACTTCGAAATATCAATGACCTTGAAAAAGCGACCTTAAGTGGCCGTAAAGAGATGCTCCGTTTCGGGATTGCTCTATTCTTCATTATTGGAATCATTCTCTTCACCTCAGGCATGCAAAATGGTACAGGGGTCATGAGCGTAGAACTGATCGTTGCAGCCATGATTGGTGGCTATATGGCACTTAATATCGGTGCTAACGATGTTGCAAATAATGTTGGACCTGCGGTTGGCTCTAAAGCATTAACCTTAACCGGTGCTATTATATTAGCGGCGATCTTTGAATCTGCAGGTGCCTTAATCGCTGGTGGAGATGTTATCAGCACCATTAAAAAAGGCATTATAGACCCTGGATTGATCAATGATCCACAGACCTTTATCTGGTTAATGATGGCAGCTCTATTGGCTGCCGCTTTATGGTTAAACATTGCGACGGCATTAGGTGCACCAGTATCAACCACACACTCGATTGTGGGTGGTGTTTTAGGTGGCGGCATCGCCGCCGCCGGTTGGGACATTGCGAACTGGAACCAGGTAGGGGCCATTGCCGCTAGCTGGATTATCTCTCCCTTGTTAGGAGGTTTGATTGCCGCTGGGTTCCTAATGTGGATCAAACGTAGCATTACCTATAAAGATGATATGGTAAACGCTGCCAAGAGAACCTTACCGTTGTTGATTGCGATAATGGCTTGGGCTTTCTCAACCTACTTGGTGATGAAAGGTCTGAAAAAGATCTGGAAGGTTGATTTTGAAATTGCCCTATTAATCGGTTTTGGGATTGCTGTTGCAGTTTACCTAACTGTTCGACCACTGATAACGCGTCAAGCAAACTACTTGCAAAACAGCAAACGCAGTGTCAACACATTGTTTACTATCCCGTTAATTTTTGCAGCGGCTTTATTAAGTTTTGCACATGGCGCGAACGATGTCGCCAATGCGGTTGGACCGCTGGCGGCGATTAACGATGCCATTAACTCTCAAGGCATCCATGCTAAGGCTGAGATTCCTTTATGGATTATGGTGATTGGTGCGATTGGTATCAGCTTAGGTTTACTACTATTTGGCCCTAAATTGATTCGCACCGTTGGCTCTGAAATCACTGAACTTGACCAAATGCGCGCTTATTCAGTTGCTATGGCAGCCTCGATTACAGTGATTATTGCGTCACAGCTTGGCCTCCCTGTCAGCTCAACCCACATTGCAGTGGGGGGCATTTTCGGAGTAGGTTTTTTACGTGAATACTTAAAGCGTAGTTATGCTAAAGCCATTCAAGAGATAAAAGACCATCACCAAGGTGAGGATGAGGAGGAAGTCAATGCTTACATTCGACGTTTCGCGAATGCCTCCATTGCTGAAAAGAAATACATGCTTTCGCAACTGAAACAGAAAGAAGCTGAAGTTGAGTTAAGTAAAAAAGAACGCAAGAGTTTAAATAAAGTTTACCAAACGGAACTGGTTAAACGCTCGGCATTCTTAAAAATTGTGACCGCCTGGGTCGTTACCGTTCCGGCTTCCGCAGGAATGGCGGCACTCATTTACTTTGCGATTCGCGGCATGATGATTCCTTAAAGCTTAGCTACCTCACCAGTAGACTAAAAAGGGAGCCTCGGCTCTCTTTTGTATGTCTAGCTGTTATGCAGATGAGTGGCTAAAAGCGGACACCAAAACGTCACGCTAAGAGAATGGCCAGGCCTGGTAGAGTGAGAAATAAGACTTAAAATTCAGATTTTCTTAATCTCGATCATTCAGCGAAAGAAAGGTGACAATTTAAGCGAAGTCGACAATCCAAACAGACCATTATTAGAATGGTCTTCTTAAACTACATACATAGAACCACAGTGGACAGACTTAACTTTCTTAAGTTTCGTAAGTTTGAGTGTTTATGGGGAACATTTATAAAAGAGTGAAACTTTTTATTGAACAACAATATCCAAGGGGAAATCGCATTTAAAAACACTGCCTTTGCCGATCACGCTTTCAACCTTCAAGGTTGTACCGTGCTGTTCTAGAACATGCTTAACAATTGACAAACCGAGCCCTGTACCACCTGTCACTCGTGAACGATCTTTGTCAACGCGATAAAAACGTTCAGTCAAGCGAGGAATATGTTCAGCGGCGATTCCCAACCCCTGGTCCTTCACTTCATAGTGCGCCCCCTCTTTATCCAGGTACCAGCGAATCGTGATATTGCCCCCTTCAGGAGAGTAACGAACCGCATTCGCCACCAGATTCATGAAAACACTCTTCAGCGGCTCGGTATAACCCTGTAACCTTAGGTCAGGACTTATCTCAAATACAATATGATGTGCATCACTTCCAAGCTGCCGAGCCTCAACACTGATATTTTGTAAAATTTCAGGAACATCGACACTCGTGGCGGCTGACGTGATCGAATCCGCTTCCATTGAGGAAAGGGTTAAGAGGTCTTCGATAATCGACTGCATCCGATTGGATTGGTTTTCCATGTGCTCTAAAGGGGTTTTCCAAAGGATCTGTTGTTCACCCGGCATATCCTGCATCAGCTCAAGATACCCTTTCAGAACCGTTAAAGGCGTTCTTAATTCATGTGAGGCATTAGCAATAAAATCACGTCTAATTTGAGCCAGCTGATAAAGTTCAGTAATGTCTCGTACCACCAACAACTTATGACTTTCAAAGTAGGGAATTATTTTGAGATCAAAAGTACGTTGCTTGCCCTGTAATGTGTTCAAAATAAGAGCTTCTTGAAAGTCGGTTATGTTCAAATACTCAATAAATTCAGGCTGACGAATAATACCTTCGACCTTACGACCTATATCCTGTCTACGTATACCCAACATTGATTCGGATGGTGTATTAAACCATTCAATATAGTTATTCTGGTCTAGTGAAACGATCGCATCCGGGATCTGCATTGAAGCGGCTTTAAATTGCTCTGATTTATACAGATGCAAATCCGCGTGTTTTTCAAGCGCACGTTGTTTTTTCGAAACCAGATAACTTAACTCACTCCAAAAACCAGAAGCGGGTGGAAAAGTTGCATAACTGCCGCCACTCATCCATCTTTCAAACTTCCGCATACTCCACAACTGTCGTCCCATATAGGAAAGCAGATATAAAACAAAACAGACAATCCAAGCATTGGTTAACCAGGCGATAAACACCACAATCCATGCACTGGTGATGATCCAGGTGAGTTCTCGCTTAACGCCACTGGAGAGCAACGTTTAAGCGTCCGTCACTGAAAAACGGTAACCTGAACCACGAATGGTTTGAATATAGTCTGCAACTTCCAAGGGTTCCAACAGCTTGCGTAAACGTCGAATATGCACATCTACGGTTCGATCTTCAACCACGACATTGGTGCCCCAGACTTCATCCAATAACTGACTGCGTGAGAATACACGATTAGGGTGAGTCATAAAAAAGTGAATCAATCTAAACTCAGAAGGCCCTAAAGAGACTTCTTGTTGATCAATAAAAAAACGATGGCTGGTCAAATCCAATTGCATCTTGCCAGATTCGATCCTGTCCGTTAGAGGTTTATCCGACAATTGACGGCGTAATAAGGCTTGTACACGAGCGACTAATGCACGAGGTGAAAAAGGCTTCACCACGTAATCATCGGCACCAGAATCGAAGCCTTTAACCTGATCTTCTTCTTCACCACGCGCAGTCAGCATAATAATTGGCAAAGACTGTGTCTGGCTATTTTGGCGTACTTTTTGGGCGAAAGCGACCCCTGACATACCTGGGAGCATCCAATCCAGTAAGATCAGATCAGGCTTATCCTCCAAGGCAATCTTCCAGCCTATTTCTGCATCAGGGGCTTCGCGCACCAAGTATCCCGAAGCACTTAAAGTAAACTTTAGCATGTCACGAATAGCCGCTTCATCTTCTATAATCAGAATTATCTGTTGACTCACTTAGTATTCCTCATTGAAATTCTAGACATTTTGGCCTTACTCTTTAACACCATCTAAAAATTCACTTAATTTGACGGTATCCATATTTCGGATATCTCGACCTTCAACCAAATAAACAACACTTTCCGTTAGGTTAACGACATGATCCGTTATACGTGAACAGGCTCTGACAGCATAAATCATCTCCATTAAATGCTCAGGAGAGTGTCCAGTTTTTTCAAAAGCTTCTTGAATTTCAGCCAATGCATGCTTCTGTACAAGTTCCATTCTTTCTTGATCATCCACTATATCAATGATTTCGGATAAATCCAGACACGAAAATGCATTTAGAGATTTTTTTAGGTTCTCTACGCCGCATGACGCAATCTCAACTAACCCTTTAAACCCTGGTAAACTCGAGCATTGAACACGTTGTTTAGCCATTCTTGAGGAAAGCTTTGAAGCAATTACGGCCTCATCACCGATACGCTCTAAATCGACAGCCATGCGAATTGAGATAATAATCAAGCGTAAATCAGATGCTCTTGGCTGCTGTCTTGCTAAGACCATTGCACAAAGACGATCAATTTCCATCTCTTCTCTATTGACGATTTTATCCAGTTGCTTAACTTTCTTAGCAATCGATCTATCATCACAGGTTGTCGCTTCTAACAAATAATCAAGCTGCCTCTCTACCAAACCACCCATTTCGAGTACTTGATTGAATAATGCTTCTAAGTTGCGATTAAGCTGTCCTGAAATATGTTCATTAAATTGTCCTCTCTCCATAATTCTCTCCTCAAATTTATACAATGACCGATTCTAGTTGTTGAAACAATCGGTTCAATTAGCCATAACGACCGGTAATGTAATCCTCTGTGCGCTTGACTTTTGGATTGGTAAATAAATTGTCGGTAGAGGAATATTCGATCAACTCCCCCATATACATAAAAGCGGTGTAGTCAGAAACACGCGCCGCTTGTTGCATATTGTGGGTAACGATCAGTATAGTGAAATCCTTCTTCAGTTCAAATATCAGTTCTTCAATCGCTAAGGTTGAAATAGGATCCAGGGCTGAAGTCGGTTCATCCAACAATAAAACATCTGGTTTGATGGCAATTGCCCGAGCAATACATAATCTTTGTTGCTGTCCACCCGACATAGCAAGCGCATTATCATCCAGACGATCCTTCGCCTCTTCCCATAGTCCAGCACTCTTTAAAGCCCACTCTACCGTCTCATCCAGTAACGCCTTGTCTTTAATACCCTGTAGCCGTAGGCCGTAACAAACATTTTCATAGATTGACTTTGGAAATGGATTTGGCTTCTGAAAAACCATGCCTACTCGTCGGCGCAATGCTGACACATCCATCTGCTTTTCATACATATCATCACCGTGCAGAGCCATTTTACCCTCTACGCTAACGATATCAATTAAATCATTCATGCGGTTAAAACAACGCAACAATGTCGATTTTCCACAACCAGAAGGACCAATAAAAGCAGTCACTCTGTTTTCTGGCACCAGCATATTCACATTACTTAACGCTTGCTTATCACCATAATAAAGATTCCAATTTTTAACTTCTATGGCAATTTTTTCATTTTCCAATGATAAGGCTTTATTCGATCTGTCTAATGCGATATTCATCTTTGCTTCACTCATGATTTGACTCATCTCTTTTTGTTCAAATCTATTCCGTTTACCAGAGGCCTAACAGAATAGTAAAAATTTTATTAATGTTCCCAAAAAACCGCTATAAGACAAGCTTTCATTAATTTTCGAGCGCTTTATACTTTTCGCGCAGACGGTTACGAATGGTAATTGCTCCTAAGTTCAATGACACAATAATAATCACTAATAACAGTGAGGTAGCATAAACCAAGGGTTGTGCCGCTTCAACATTCGGACTCTGAAAACCGACATCATAAATATGGAAGCCTAAATGCATAAATTTATTGTCTAAATGAATAAAAGGTGCCACCGAATCAATTGGTAATTCAGGTGCTAACTTGACCACACCCACCAGCATCAACGGTGCAACCTCGCCTGCCGCACGGGCAATGGCTAAAATCAAACCCGTCATAATGGCAGGAGTTGCCATGGGTAAAACAATCTTCCAGATCGTTTCAGACTTGGTGGCGCCTAATGCTAACCCGCCTTCGCGTAAGGACATGGGGATGCGAGACAAACCTTCCTCAGTCGAGACGATGACGACCGGCAAGGTTAATAAAGCCATGGTTAAAGAGGCCCAAAGCAAGCCAGGTGTACCAAAAGTGGGACTTGGCAGCGCATAACCGTAGAATAACTCATCAATTGAGCCCCCTATAATGTATACGAAGAAACCAAGGCCAAATATACCGAATACTATAGAAGGCACACCGGCTAAGTTATTAATAGAGATGCGAACTAAACGTAGTATCAATCCATCTTTAGCATACTCACGCATATAGATGGCCGCAACAACCCCCATTGGGGTCACGAACACCGTCATTAATAAGACCATGACGATCGTACCAATCATAGCAGGAAAAATACCGCCTTCTGTGTTTGCTTCTCGAGGATCTTCACTGATAAAATGCCCAATAGAACTGAAGAAAAACCCAAGTTTTTCAACGTAGTTCATATTGTTAGGTTGCCAAAATTGAACCACCTTTTCAACGGGCACTCTTAATACTTGCCCGTTACTAATAGCGACAGCCACCTCACCCAATGTCTCCTTTTGGTCATATAAAACTTTCACTTCTGCTTGGTAAGCTATAAACGTTTTTTGAAACTCAGCACGTTCTGCTTTTAAACGACTCTCATCCTCCGGCGTAAAGGCCCCTTTAATGCGGAGCTTCTTCTCTTCAAAACGTAGATCTTCAATATGCTTATTGACAGCGCCCATATCGAATTTTTCAATTGAGGTTATCGCAGAATGAAGTGCCTTGCCTTTCGCAACTTGGACTTGTAATTCTGAACGAATCTGAGTTGGATCATTGGTCGTCTTGCCATTCAACGTAAAAGATGAAAAATGCCCATAAACATTCCCGTACTCATATCGCTCAATAACGACCGGATCCTTCGCTAAGGTGTCCATTTTTCCTTGAACATTTTCAGAACTGACCCATTTAAAGTCAATTCCGAAAACATCTCGGTTTCCCATTTTAATAAGGTATTGTGGAATCAGTGTTTTTAAACCGGATGCTTCCACTACGACTTTGTTTTTAGTTTCTTGTAACTCGCCTAATATCCGAGTTGTGTCACCATTCGGGCTACCAATATTAAACTCATATACTGGATGTGGCCAAAAATGCGCCAAGCCTTTATAAGAAATCATTGCCAATAGGCTCAAAACCAATACCACACTGATACTAACCGTCGAGGCACTTAGCCAGATCCAATGCTCGCCTTTGTTTAACCATTCTTTCATCATGACTCTCCTACAATGAACCGTATTTACGTCGCATACGCTGTCTAACGACTTCTGCTAACGTATTAAACACAAAGGTAAAAATAAACAGCACTAGGCCGGCTAAGAATAAAACTCGATAATGTGAACTGGCGACTGCCGCTTCTGGCATTTCAATAGCAAGGTTAGCCGCCAAAGTTCGCATCCCTTCAAATAAATTCATTGTCATCAGAGGGGTATTACCAGACGCCATTAAGACAATCATCGTTTCACCAACGCCTCGACCAAAGCCCAGCATAACTGCTGAAAAGATCCCTGGACTCGCGGTTGGAATCACCACACCAATCAAGGTTTGCCAACCACTGGCACCCAAAGCAAGTGAACCATTGACGAGATAAGTAGGCACATTATAGATCGCATCTTCAGTGACCGAGAAAATGGTCGGAATGAGGGCAAAACCCATTGCAAACCCGATAACCATGGCATTACGTTGATCGAAATCAATGCCAGCACTGAAGGTTAACCAATGACGCATATCGCCATTAAACCAAGCGTTTTCCATTGGAGAACTCATTTGCATAGCAAACCAGCCAAGTAAAATGACAACAGGAATCATTAAAATGGCACGCTTCCCTAGAGGAACACTATTACGAATTGATTTAGGCAGTCGGGTCCAGCCGAAACCAAACAAAATGACACCGACGGGAATCACAATCAAAAGGGCAAAGAAACCAGGTAGATTCTCTTCCATATGCGGCGCAAGCCACAGGCCTGCCAAAAACCCTAAAATAACCGTTGGTAGAGCTTCGATCATTTCAACTGTAGGTTTCACCCATTGCCGAGTTTGCCTGTCCATAAAAAAGGCTGTAAATATTGCCGCTAAGATCGCAATCGGGACGGCAAATAGCATGGCATAAAAAGCGGCTTTAATGGTTCCGAAAGTCAAAGGCATTAGGGAAAACTTCGGTTCAAAGTCGGAACTTGCCGAAGAGGACTGCCAAGTATAAGTCGGTTCTGAATAACCTTCGTACCAAACTTTACTCCATAAGCTTGAGAAAGAGACATCAGGATGATCATTGTCAATATCATACTGAACCAACTCACCATCTTGTGTTTCCACTAAAGCTCCATTAGAACGAGGGGCCATCACGACCAGGCCTGCAGCGCCTTGAGAAACCTGCTTAGTCGCTAGATGGCGTTCAGCGGTAGAGTTATACAGTTTAAATTCTCCAGCAGCATCCGTGACCGCAAAACCTTTGCGCCCTTTTTCAATCGCAATTGACTGAATCGGTGAGTCACTGACTTTAAATGAACGAATGTGCTGTAAAGAGAAAATATTATCATTATCACGGACTGGGAACCATTGGTGAACATTCCCTTTATCCGTACCGATCATCAAAGAGTAGTCACCTAATAAAAAGCGAATCACCGTTGGGTGCTCACTATTCTCGACTAGAGCTACATGCTGTAATAAACTCGGCGCTTCCAAGTCAGATAGATCGTAGTAATCTGCCGTACCATTTTTAGAGATCACATAAAGGTTACGTCCACTACCATCGAGCATTAACCACTTTGGAATCATAGTCGATTCAAAATCAACCGATGAATCTTCTTCTAGGCTGACTGAGTCATTGAACATAGACTCTGTTTTAGAGAAGGATTTAATTGCAACTCGCTTAGATCCTTTTGTCTGATAAGCCACTCGGACCTCTTCATCCAATGACTTAATCGCTAACGACTGAATAGCTGAATCACTGACTTGAAGAATATCTTTACCATATGGATAAGTGACTTCAGGTGAGACTACGCGCTGATCATTCGGGTAACTAATTTGATAACCGTATTTAGCAAACAGTATCCCGCCTTCTGAAAGGCCGAATGCAACCAGATTCTGCAATTCATTGACCACCGTAAAGCTTGTGATACTCTGACCTTGTAGTGGCAAATCTTCTGTCAGCTGAATACGACCATCCGCTAGATCAAAGCCGATTAGTTTACCTGACTCAGTCATTCTCATTGCAGAAGATTTGTATTCATCCACACCATAATAGAGCGTCTTTTCAGCATGACCGCCCGGTAGATCATAACGTTGATGTTGCTCAACACTGGCTGGAACAAATAAGGGAATAACGACGTATAGCAAAAAGAACATAATTAATAGGACTGAAAAAATAACGCCTATACCGCCAATGGAGATACCCCACTTAACGAGTTTGTCCTTGATATTTCTGCGTTTGATTCGCTTTTCAAACGCCGGCCCTGTGAGAGCAGCCTCTAAAGTCGAATGAGGTTTTTTGTCCCCTGCTGTAGTCATATGCTTTTTAACCTGTTTCATGAGTTGACAAGATCTATTCAATTTTATAATGAGTCTAAATGTTCGAAGATTATAATCCACTAATATGACAGCTAAATTGCAAAATACATAAAACCTAAATGCGACTTGTCATAAAACGGTAACATTTCTATGAAAAATAACATTAAGACTGACACTACACCGCCTATATACACTTTCTTGCACCACTAAAAAGATGCAACGCACCATTATTTTTAACTTTACCACCCTACTAGGCCCCATTTAATTACTCTTGAATTTATGCCAAAT
Source organism: Thiomicrorhabdus arctica DSM 13458 (assembly GCF_000381085.1). GTDB lineage: Bacteria > Pseudomonadota > Gammaproteobacteria > Thiomicrospirales > Thiomicrospiraceae > Thiomicrorhabdus > Thiomicrorhabdus arctica. Next base: position 1,292,582 of record NZ_KB905899.1, read on the forward strand.
GCTTTAAATTCAATTAGTTAAACTTTTAGTAGAAATAATTGGAATTTTGGCACGTTTCAAGCTAACATTCCTAAAGTTCTAATTTTTAATGTATAGCCCTAAAAGGATAGCAAAATGTCTCAAGAGATTTTCGACTTAATTAAAGACAATGATGTAACGTGGGCTGATCTACGTTTTACAGATACACACGGTAAAGAGCAACACGTGACCATCCCTGCATCAGCAATTGATGAAGATTTCTTTACTGACGGTGAAACGTTTGACGGTTCTTCAATCGCGGGTTGGAAAGGCATCCACAACTCAGACATGATCTTAATGCCTCAGACAGATGGTTTTGTTTTAGATCCGTTTACCAATGATCCTACCATCATTATCCGCTGTATGGTTGTTGACCCATCAAATATGGAATCTTATGAAAAAGATCCTCGTGGCATCGCTAAAAAAGCCGAGGCTTATTTAAAATCTACAGGCGTTGCCGATTCTGCGTTCTTTGGTCCGGAACCAGAGTTTTTCATTTTTGATGATGTGCGCTGGGGCTTAGATATGTCTGGTTCTTTTGTAAAGATTGATGCAGACGAAGCCTCTTGGAACTCAGAAAAAGTATTTGCTAACGGCAACGTTGGTCACCGCCCTGGCATTAAAGGTGGCTATTTTCCAGTACCTCCAGTAGATCAGTTACATGAAGTACGTGCAGACATCTGCGCAATGTCTGAAGCAATGGGCCTAAAAATTGAAGCACACCACCACGAAGTCGCGACAGCTGGCCAGTGTGAGCTAGCAATTGCGGGTAACACCTTAACGGCTAAAGCCGATGAAGTTCAAATCCTAAAATATGCGGTACACAACACAGTGCACGCTCTAGGAAAAACAGCGACCTTTATGCCTAAACCAATCGTTGGTGATAACGGTAACGGTATGCACATCAATATGTCTTTATCTAAAGATGGTAAGAACATCTTTGCAGGCGACGTCTATGCTGGTCTTTCTCAGGAAGCGATTTGGTACATTGGTGGTTTAATGAAGCATGCTCGTGCATTAAATGCATTCACTAACCCGGGTACAAACTCTTACAAGCGTTTAGTCCCAGGCTTTGAAGCACCCATTTTACTAGCCTATTCTGGTTCTAACCGTTCTGCGTCTATTCGTATTCCATATGCTCCTTCTGAGCGTTCACGTCGTGTTGAGTTACGTTTCCCAGATCCAACGGCGAACCCATACTTAGCATTCGCTGCTTCGATGATGGCGGGACTTGACGGAATCATTAACAAGATCGATCCAGGCGCGCCTTCAGAGAAGGATCTATATGACCTTACTCCAGAAGAAGAAGCCACTTATGACACTGTTTGTGCATCATTAGAAGAAGCTCTAGATGCATTAAATGCAGATCGTGACTTCTTGACGGCGAGCGGTGTATTCACGGATGTGATGCTTGACTCTTATATCGAGCTGAAAATGGAACACGTTACTCAGTTACGTGCAACAACGCACCCAATTGAATTCGAGCTTTACTACTCTGCTTAATTCAGAACAGTAAGACATAAAAAAGCCCGCTTTATGCGGGCTTTTTTATGTCTGGTTAAAATAACCAGGCCTGGTAAAGCAGGCCGTTAAAATTAACATCAACCTAACATCAACTTATTCCAAACTGACTGCACGACTTCTCGTTGCACTTGATAACAGGTACTGGCCACTAAATACTTTTCTTTTTGCAAAGCCACTCGATGGTATTTAGAGCGGTAAACTTTATAAGCTTCAAGCAAGCCATCCACCTCCTGTAGACTCAATAATTTAGCTTCGGCAATCGCTTCGAGAATCCTTAAGTTATCACTAAATACAGACAGGTTAGGATATTGATGTGCATAAGCCAACACCAAAAACTGCACCATAAACTCGATATCCACAATCCCCCCTCTGCCCTGCTTTAAATCAAACAGCTCATCATTGCTTTTATCCAATTCATTTTGCATCCTCAAGCGCATATCCACCACCTCTGTTCGCAAACTCTCAATCGAGCGCTCTTTACATAAGAACTGGGTTTTAAACACTTCAAAAGCCGCAACCGACTCAGCATCCCCGACCACGGCACGTACTCGTACAAATGCTTGAGACTCCCATGTCCAGGCTTTATTTTCTAAATAATTTTTGTACCCTTCAAAATCCACCACCATCATGCCTGAAACACCATTCGGTCGCAGACGTGTATCTACTTCATACAAAACACCAGAAGGCATTAAGGTCGTCATCAATGAGATAATTTTCTGCCCCATTCTGACAAAGTAAATGGCATTATCTAAACTTTTACCCTTTAAAGATACCGCCTGATCGCTAGAGTTAAGTCCTTCATAGACAAAAACGATATCCAAATCCGAACCATATCCAAGTTCAATTCCACCAACTTTACCGTATCCCAGCACCATAAACGGGTTACGCTTATTGGCTTCAGTCATACCACCCGGTAAGCCACTGCGTTCCTGCATCATTTGCCAAGCAAATTCAACGGTTGCATTTAATACCGCTTCCGCTATCCAAGTCAGGTAGTCACTGACTTTTGTCACAGGGAGGTGTCCTGTAATGTCAGCTGCTGCAACTTTAAAGACTTGCGCATGGCGCCATTCACGAATTTGATTCATGAAAAGCTCTTCATCTTGACCCGTGCTATCCAATAAAGCTAGCGCTTCGTGCTGAAGCGCTGACGCTTCCAAAGGAGCATATAAGGTACGTTCATCTAATAGTTGATCCAATAAAGCGGGATACTTAACTAACATCTCTGTTAGCCAAGCACTGACATCACACAACTTAACTAAATGCGCTAAAGATTCGGGGTTTTCTTTTAACATCACCAAGTAGACACTACGCTTTGCAATGGCTTCAATCACCGATAGCACCCGTGTTAAAGACTGTTCACTGTATTCCGGTTTTAAGACTTCCTGCATCAAGAGCGGCATGGTTGCATTCAATCGTAACGCGCCTTCACGGCTTAAAATTTTAATGGTTCGACTGTCCTTAAAATCCCTTAACACCTTTAAAAAATGCGCCGCTTTATCAACGGGCAAATTTTGATCACTTAAATCACCAACGTCTTCTAAATCAGACAACCAAAGTTCTGATAATCGATCTTGAGATTCGCAAACTTCATCCTCTGCAAACACCTCATTAAATTGCCCCTGGACAAACTCTAGATGCTTACTTAACACGACCATAAACTCAGAATACTCAGAAAAACCCATTGAGTTTGCAAGCATAAGCTGTTGATGCGGTTCGCTCGGCAGTGAATGCGTCTGCTGATCGCGCCACTCTTGCAAGCGATTCTCTGCACGCCTTAAAAACACATAAGCCGATCGTAAATCTTGATGACTCTCTTCTTCCAAAAAATTGTTATCTTCTAAGACTTGTAACGTTGTTAATAGAGAACGACTTTGCAAGGTTTTATCGCGTCCACCGTGCACCAACTGAAAAGCTTGGGCAATAAACTCAATCTCTCTAATCCCGCCTGGCCCGAGTTTGATATTATGCTTCATACCCTTCTTTTTGACCTGCGCCGCAATCATCTGTTTTAATTCTCGCAAGGAATCCATCGCACTGAAATCCACATAACGACGATAGATAAATGGCCGCAAAATATCAAACATATACTTCGCATCAGTAGCATCGCCCGCCATCACTCGGGCCTTAACCAAAGCATAACGCTCCCAAGCACGACCATGGAGTTCGTAATAATGTTCTAAACTGGCAAACGTGACGGCTAAAGGCCCTGCATCACCAAAAGGTCGTAGACGCATATCGACACGATAGACAAAACCATCTCCAGTTGTTTCTGTTAATGACTTATTCAGTGCCTGACCTAAACGTGTGAAAAAGAGATCATTGGTAATGGTGCGCTTGGCATTTGAATATTCATCAAGGCGGGTTTCTCCCCCTTCTGGATAAGCAAAAATAAGATCAATATCGGATGAAAAATTAAGTTCTTGCCCTCCTAATTTCCCCATACCAATCACTAGCATTTTTTGCTGCAACCCAGATTCTCTACCGTAAGGAGTACCGTAACGCAGACATAAACGCTCATAATGCCAATCTAAGGCCGATGTCACCAAAGCATCGGCTAAATCCGACATGGTTAACATAACTTCTTGCAAACTTGCCAAGCCTGACAAGTCTCTAATGGCAATACGTCCCATCTGCCAGTTGCGGATTTGTCTTAACAAAGTCTTCAACTCTTCTTCGTCAACAGCATTCATAATTTGTTGATAGACTCTTTGATACAGTTCGCCTTCCGCCCACAGCTCTTGCCAATGAGCCTGCTCTAGCAATTCTGGAAAACGCTGAATTTTTTGCTCAACAAAAGGACTCCACTGCTGAACTTGTTCTAATGAATACTGCATCTTTGAAGACATCCCTTTACCTCGTAAAACCGTTAATTTATTCTTTCTAATGTAGCATTTTCAGAATGGATTGCGAGATGATTTTATCTCTTTAAGACTAATGACAAAACCTTCATTGGTTTTACTCATTGTTAGCGGATAACCACTGCATTGAATCGCTCAATGTAAGAAAACAAACAGGTCTGGCATGTCCTGCGGCTTTATACAAGCCGTGTGAGCGTAGGGTCATTATGAATCAAATATCACAAGCGATAGATATACAGGGTGGTTTGCCGACGATCCGACAACTCCCAAATCTCAGTGGGCGTTATTTCCGGAATTGCAAAACTATTGGAGATAAAAACAGAACCTGGTTGCATCTCCTCTTTAATCTTTTGCCAAAGTTTAGGCATTGGCTCTGGCGATAAAAAGGCATACACAATATCATAGTAACTTAAGTCTGTTTTCCACATATCCATAGCATAGGTACGTCCCCCGCGAAGGCGGGTATAAATCTTTGAAAACAAATAGGGGATCGGTGCCGTTTCTACGCCGTGAGACTCACTAATATTCAACTGCCCAGCCATGAATACGACATTGCCTCCCAAGCCACAACCCAAATCTAAAAAGGTTTGATTCACCTGAGGCTTAATAAATTTTTTCAATGCCTTACGAGTTGTAGAATTTGTCAGGTAAAGCGGCACCCTCTCCGTTAAAGCATTGGAAAACACTAACCAAACCAGTGCAAATATTCCCAGAGCCCACAGTGGATTAAATTCAACTAGAAGCCCCACATACAACCCAATTGGAATAAAAAATTGAATCCAACGCCACCAACAAGGTAAACCTAAACGACAACTAATCATGGCTGCCAACAATGCTTGAATCAAGACCAAAAGTGAATAAGAGTATGGTGGCGTGACCACTTTGGGCGCCAAAGTGACACCCAAAGTAAGAACAAGCAATACTATTAACTGAATGAACAGCGCTAAAACAATCTTCGGCAACCTTATTAATTGTTTAATCAACATACTTAACCATGCCCAACCCTCTTTAAAAACACTTCAAATGCACCAGCTTGAAACAAAGCTGGCACCATATCAATACAAACAAATTCTAAAACGTCTTAAAAACTATAAAATACACCCTAAAATACAGGTAACTAATTGATATTTAAGAAAACAAACATACCTGGCATCAAATACGCTATTGTTAAGTCGCAAATAACATAAATAATTTAAAGAGAGGTTAGTATGAAACTGGTTGTTGCAATTATCAAACCTTTTAAACTTGATGACGTTCGCGAAGCACTGCATGATGTTGATGTGCACGGTATGACCGTTACAGAGTCGAAAGGTTTTGGCCGCCAAAAGGGTCACACAGAAATATATCGTGGTGCAGAGTACGCGATTGAGTTCCTACCTAAATTACGACTGGAAGTCGCTGTATCAGATGAGCAGCTTGACAGCGTCATTGAAACAATTGGGGCGGCGGCTCGAACAGGTAAAATTGGAGACGGAAAAATATTCGTTATGCCATTAGAACAAGCGGTGCGTATTCGTACTGAAGAAACTGGCGATATCGCTCTTTAAGGAAAGGATTTAATTATGGAACAAGTACTACAATTAAGTTACGCACTTGATACCTTCTACTTCCTAATGTCTGGTGCATTAGTGATGTGGATGGCAGCTGGTTTTGCCATGCTGGAAGCAGGTTTAGTGCGTTCAAAAAACACAACTGAAATCTTAGCTAAGAACGTTGGTCTTTTTGCCATCGCTTGTATTATGTATATGCTAGTCGGTTATAACATTATGTATCCTGCTGAAGCGGTAAACAGCTTCTTCCCAGGTATCAGCTTCCTAATTGGCAGTGGTGGTGACCACCTAGCGACAGCAGTGACTGCTGGCGGTGATGATGCACCTTACTATTCAGGCATGTCTGACTTCTTCTTTCAAGTCGTATTCGTAGCAACGGCAATGTCTGTTGTTTCTGGTGCGGTTGCTGAACGCATGAAGCTTATGTCTTTCTTCGCTTTTGCAATCGTCTTCACATCAGTTATCTACCCAATGCAAGGCTTCTGGAAATGGGGTGGTGGTTTCTTAGACGGCCTAGGCTTCCTTGATTTCGCTGGTTCTGGTGTGGTTCACATGGCGGGTGCTTCTGCTGCTCTAGCCGGTGTTTTACTACTGGGCGCTCGTAAAGGTAAATATGGACCAAATGGTGAGTCTCGTGCGATCCCTGGTGCTAACCTTCCGCTTGCAACTCTAGGTACTTTCATCCTATGGTTAGGTTGGTTTGGTTTCAACGGTGGCTCTGAGCTTAAAATCTCTAACGTTGAAGAAGCAAACGCTGTAGCAATGATCTTTGTAAACACGTTAATGGCGGCTGCTGGTGGTGTTATCGGTGCGTTACTCATGTCTAAGTTCAAATTCGGTAAAGCGGATTTAACAATGATGCTTAACGGTGCGTTAGCTGGTTTAGTTGCGATTACTGCAGAACCTTTAACCCCTTCAGCTTTAGAAGCAACCTTAATCGGTCTTGTGGGTGGTATCCTAGTTGTTCTAGCCATCCTATTTATTGATTCTAAAATGAAAATTGATGATCCAGTAGGTGCTATCTCTGTTCATGGTGTGGTCGGTATCTTCGGTCTTATCGCAGTTACTTTCACAAACCCAGATGCAACTATTGTGGCTCAGTTAACCGGTATTGCAGTCATCTTTGCTTGGGTATTTGGCACCAGTTTAATCGTATGGTCTATCATCAAAGTCATTATGGGAATCCGTGTCACTGAAGAGGAAGAGTACGAAGGTGTTGATCAATCTGAATGTGGAATGGAAGCCTACCCTGAATTCACAAAATAAAACCAACTAAGACTCCTCGGTCTTGCCCCGCACTGCGGGGCTTTTTTATGCCCGCGCGCTTTTACTTCTAGAAAAGCCAATATCGCCATACAGTTTTATATACAATGACTCAACTAATTCCACCTCTTTAAAAAGAAGTCTCTTTCATGAACAGTTCCAACCCACGTGCGCTAGCAACCAAAACAATGCTTTTGATCTTAAGTCAGATAATAACGACATTTTCAGCGACCAGTTTTGCGAGCAGTGCTCCAGATAAAACCGGATACTCCACTAAATACAAACAATTTGATGCACCGTCAGAGAGGGTCCCCAAATATTTTTCGATGGAAAAAATAGTGGTTAATTTTCGCGGCGAAGGTAAAGCGAAGTTTTTGGCAATTGATTTAGAATTTATGTCTTACTACCCACAAATCGTCGAAACAGAAATGGAACATTTGCGTCCGATTCTAAAAAATAATATCGATCGCTTATTACGCAATCAATTTTACTCACAACTACATACCCCTAATGGTCCAGATCGTTTACGAGAAGAAATATTACAAGTAGCCCGTAAAACTCTAGAACGTCACCAACTCTTTCCTGACTTATTAGAAGATGTTTATTTAGAACGGTTTGTCATGCAATAGAGAGAGTTCGTTGAATGAACGTGACATGGAACATAAAAAGGCCTCACCCATTTAATGACGTTTTTATGTATTTAATGACTGGAGTTGACGAAAACTAACGGTTTAGAACAATCCGCTCTAGTCACTTACAAAGTACGTAATGTATACAGCAACTTTAGAAACCACATTTTTAAAGAAGGCTTTACCACTATTGGGTGATGAAACTTTAATAACACAGATGTTTCTTCTGGATTATAGAGCGGGTGATGCTCCCAATCCATTAGATCTTCATAGTCAATACCACTGTCTAAAGCAATTAATTGCCAAGGCAAAACCGCTTGTCCTAACTTTGCTTCTGGCCCTATTGCCGTAAACACGAGAGGAATTTTTTCTGCCAGCGTGACGGTTTTAGACTGTCCAGACTCCATCCAAATTCGTACTAACTCCCCCTCTTCCAATATCGTACCGTAGGGCAAAAACTGATAAACCGCATTTAAATTGGTGACAGAATTATCCACCAAAGGCGGGCCTTCTTCGAACTTAAATTTACAGTAACCTCCTGAACAACAAGACATTTTTCTTTCCTTAACGTTTAAAGACGCGTAAAATCAATGTATACACAAATTACATGGGGATTTTAACATGGACATCAGCGCTTATAGTACTACTAACAATCCATCCCATTCCAGCAACCTTCAGTCTATCAATGAAAGCATGGCGAGCGGTTCAAAAATAAACCACTCATCTGACAACCCTGCCGCTCAAGCAATTATTACGGCGTTGACGACACGAGTGGATACACAAGACATGGCGACGCGTAATGCAAATGATGGCATATCATTACTGCAAACAGCGGATAGCGCAAGCAACTCAATCACACAATCCTTACAGCGGATGAATGAGCTGTCAATTCAATCTATGAATGGCACTTTAAACCCTTCGCAACGCAGCATGCTGAATCAAGAATTCCAACAAAACCTTCAGAGTATTAATCAAGTTTCGGATTCAACCAGCTTTAATGGTAATAAACTATTAAATGGTAATACAACCGGTATCGATATTGCACTCGGAGACACGACCAGCCGCTTAACGTTACCCAACCTGAGTACCGACGCTTTGAGCATTACGGGGTTAGACATTAGCAATCCAGCAAGTGCCTCATTGGCAATGGATGGGGTTAGCTTGGCGATTGAACAGCTTAGCAGTGCGCGCAGTCAGTTTGGTGCTCAACAAAACGGACTCACCAGTGCCGTCGATAACCAACAAAACCAAAGTTTGAACACGATGGCAACTCGAAGCCAGCTAAGCGACACCGATTTTGCACGCACCATTGCAGAACAATCCAGATTGAATATTCTAAATCAAAGCTCCATCGCAATGATGTCACAAGGCACTCAATCTAAGTCCTCTGTGTTACAGCTTCTTGGCACCTAGATTTAGTTAATAAAACTTAAATATTGAACATAACGCTCTATACTTCTAAAAGCATTCGGCAGTTTACCTGCCGTTTTGTTCTCCTATCTTTTAAGCCTCTACAACTCTACAAACACCCTCTCCGACTCTGTCACATAAAATGAATAGACTTTGCTTTACATTTCATTGTTTTTATCCATGACAGTTAAAGACTTCTTCAGCTGTGATTGTTATAATCGGCGGATTATTATTTAAAATTTACGAGTTGATTACGAACCCTATGGAAAAGCATTTCGATCCAAATACAATTGAAACAAAATGGTACCAAACTTGGGAGAATAAAGGTTATTTCAAGCCCAAGAATGACGATTCCACCCCCTATTCAATTATGATTCCGCCTCCAAACGTGACTGGAAGCCTACATATGGGGCACGCTTTCCAAGACACCATTATGGACACTCTCATTCGTTATCACCGAATGAAAGGTGATGATACGCTGTGGCAACCTGGAACCGACCATGCCGGAATTGCGACCCAGATGGTTGTTGAACGTCAGCTTGCCGCTAAAGGCTTGAGCCGTCATGACCTTGGACGTGAAAAATTCATTGAGAAAATTTGGGAATGGAAAGAAGATTCTGGTGGCACGATAACGCAACAACTACGTCGAATGGGGGCTTCACCAGACTGGACACGTGAGCGCTTTACTATGGATGATGGCCTGTCTGATGCGGTTAAAGAAGTCTTTGTTAGCCTATATGAAGAAGACCTAATCTACCGTGGTAAACGCTTAGTGAACTGGGATCCTGTCCTGCATACGGCGGTTTCTGATTTAGAGGTTATCTCTGAGGAAGAGCAAGGTAATATGTGGCACATGAGTTATCCATTAACCGATGGCTCTGGTGCATTAGTGGTAGCAACAACACGCCCTGAAACCATGTTAGGAGATCAAGCGGTTGCCGTTCATCCTGATGATGAACGTTATCAACATTTGATCGGTAAAACCATTACTCTACCTTTAGTCGGTCGTCAAATCCCAATTATTGCAGATGATTACGTTGATCCAGAATTCGGTACTGGTTGTGTCAAAATCACGCCTGCTCATGATTTTAACGATTACGAAATGGGCAAACGTCACGACCTACCGATGCTCAACATTCTCACCCATGATGCCTGCATTAATGAAGAAGCGCCTGAAAAATACCAAGGTTTAGATCGTTATGAAGCGCGTAAATTAATTGTTGCTGATCTAGAAGCCCTAGGTCTAATGGTCGATATCAAACCCCATACTTTAATGGTGCCTCGCGGGGATCGCTCTCACGCTGTCATCGAACCGTTTTTAACCGATCAGTGGTATGTTGCTGTTGAAGCCTTAGCGAAACCTGCCATTGATGCGGTTAAGAATGGCGACATTGAGTTTGTGCCTAAAAACTGGGAAAACACCTATTTTGAGTGGATGAATAATATTCAGGACTGGTGCATTTCTCGTCAAATATGGTGGGGACACAGAATTCCAGCCTGGTTCGATGATAACGGTAAAGTCTATGTCGGTCGTAATGAACAAGAGGTACGTGAAAAGAATGGATTTGCCGCTGACTACAACCTCCGTCAAGATGATGATGTCTTAGATACCTGGTTCAGTTCTGCCCTTTGGACATTCTCAACTTTAGGTTGGCCCGAAAAAACACCTGAATTGGCAAAATTTCATCCAACATCTGTATTGGTTACCGGTTTTGATATCATTTTCTTCTGGGTGGCTAGAATGATTATGATGGGGCTTAAATTCACAGGTGAAGTGCCCTTTAAACAGATTTATGTACATGGATTAGTTCGTGATGGTGAAGGCCAGAAAATGTCTAAATCGAAAGGCAACGTATTAGATCCGATTGATCTTATTGACGGTATCGAGCTAGAAGACCTGGTTAAAAAACGTACCTACGGTATGATGCAGCCAGAAAAAGCGGCCAAAATTGAAAAATCAACTCGTAAACAGTTTGCTGATGGCATCCCTGCTTTCGGAACAGATGCGATTCGTTTTACCTTCGCTTCTTTAGCTTCGACAGGTCGCGACATCCGTTTCGACTTGCAACGCGCCGAAGGGTATCGTAATTTCTGCAACAAGCTTTGGAATGCAACGCGTTATGTCTTAATGAATACCGAAGGTTTTGACACAGGGGTGGATAAAAAAGCTGATATCGAGTTTTCACTAGCGGACAAATGGATTGTCTCTCGTTTACAGAATGTTGAAACTGAAGTGGCTAAACAGTTCGATGCGTACCGCTTTGATTTAGCCGCAACCGCACTCTATGAATTTATCTGGAACGAGTATTGTGACTGGTATTTAGAGTTGGCTAAACCGATTTTGAATACGGACAGTTCTGATGCCGCTAAACGCGGGACACGTAAAACATTAGTGAGCGTTTTAGAAACGATTTTAAGAATGCTCCACCCAATTACGCCTTTCATTACCGAAGAAGCATGGCAAGCCGTTTCACCCCTGGCAGGAAAGCACAATGACACGATTATGCTTGAACCTTATCCTGAGGCAGATGCCTCTAAAATTGATTTGGATGCCGAAGCAGAATTGGAATGGGTCAAAAAGTTCGTTATTGGCGTGCGTAAGATTCGTTCAGAGATGGACATTGCACCCAGCAAAGCATTGCCTGTTTTACTGGCTGGCTTAAATGATAATGACCAAGCCTGGTTGAAAAACAATGAACTCTACCTTTTATCCCTAGCGAAACTGGCATCAATTGAAGTGCTGTTAGATGAAGTCAATGCGCCTGAATCTGCCGTTGCACTCGTAGGCGAAATGAAAGTTTTGATCCCCATGGCGGGGTTAATTGATAAAGAGGCTGAAATATCACGTTTAGATAAAGAGATTGGCAAACTCCAAGGCGAAATAAAACGTTTAGGCGGCAAGTTAAGTAATCAAGGATTTGTTGCAAAAGCACCTGAATCTGTCGTTGCCATTGAACGCGAGAAATTAGCCAGTTATGAAACAGCACTTAAAAACCTAGAGGCTCAATATGAAAAAATCCAACAGCTTTAATGCAATAATTCCAAACGTATCTAAAGGCATTCTTGTTGCAAGCATACTGGTATTATCGACCTTCGGCATGCTCTCAGCAAGCAATGCTGTTGCGGCTTCGGGCTATACGCATTATGTCACCGACTCAATTAAAGTCCCTGTTCGAAGTGGTCCGAGTTATAAGCATAAAATTCATCGTATGTTGGAAACGGGCACACCGGTCAGCATTCTTGAAGTCAATAAAGATGGCTGGTCTCAAATTCAATATAAAATTGACAATAGTACCTACACAGGATGGATGGCTTCAAGTACCCTACTTAATCAACCCGTTGCCAAGGTTCGCCTTGAACAGCAAATCGCCAAAACGAGTTCTGTTGAAAAGAAGTTGAATGAATTACAACAGGAGTTGAGTACATTACAAACTCGCTTCACAATCACTGATAGCGCACTCTCAACGATCAAACAAGAGAAATTTGAACTGACACAAGCATTAACTCATTTAAAAACCATTTCCAGTAATTCAGTTTTACTTGATAAACAAAACCAGGATATGAAGCAACGTTTAAGTCAGTTAGAAAGTCAAAATGCCATTATGACAGAGCAAATTGAACAGTCTGGCGACTCACTCAAACGCCAGTGGTTCTTAACGGGTGGTGGTGTTTTATTACTTGGACTTCTTCTAGGCCGTTTTTTCAGAACGCCTAATAAACGAAAAAAATGGGGTGAAATTTAAAGGTCTACCCTTCAACCGGCGCACCGTATTAAGATCCACAAAAAAGCCCTCACTTTAGAGGGCTTTTTTTATTGGGCATCAATTAGAGACCATCAATGATTTACATAACACTCTAAAACAGACAAGCATCACTCATCAAGGATCTTAATGAGCTCTTTCGCAGGCACATAACCCGGTAGCAACTCGCCACTGTCCAAAATAATATTCGGCGTGCCATTCACTTCAAAATATTTTGCTTCCATCATATGGTCTCGCACAGGATTAACGCATACTTTATTCGCAACGGGTTTACCGAGCATCGCATTATCCATCGCTTTAACACTGTCTTTGGCACACCAAACAGAGACCGCTTTGTGATATGAAGGAGAACCCATGCCAGAGCGAGGATAACTGAGATAACGAACCGTGATACCTGCTTCATTTAAAGCTGGAATTTCTTTGTGCAATTTAGCGCAATATGGGCAATCAATGTCCGAAAAAACGGTTATAAAATGGGTTTGCTTTCCTTTCGCAGGATAGATAATCATAGACGATTCGGATATTTTCTGCATAGCACTCTGCCTGGCATGAGACTTCGCTAAGTCCGTTAGATTGTCTCTGGTTTCCAGCGCAATCAAATTGCCATTGAGTAGATACTTTCCATCAGTAGACATATAAACCACTGTCATACCCACCTGAACTTGATAAAGATCCTTAATGGGTGTCGCTGTAATAATCGCTTCCGGCGCATTTGGCAGCATTGTCTTTAATTGAGCTTTGATGGCTGCTGTGTCTGCTGTTGCTGTATTTATCACCACCGAGCTGACTAAAGTAACAGAGAGTAAAAACTTTCTCATGGAAAACATATTGAAAAGACCTTTTGAATATTCATTGTGAAATAGAGCATGATTAAAAAACATAGTACTTTGTTAAACTGAACCGATTATAACCGCTAAACAAATTCAACCTAAAACTTAAAGGCTTGAAATAAACTGTCGGTCAAAATATCTCTTTTCAGTCGTTAATCGCACCTTAGAGACGAGTCTAAAATGCAGAACAGATCTTTTTAGCCACGAGGATGATGTTGTTGATGGAGTTTATGCAAACGTTCTTTGGCAACGTGTGTATAGATCTGTGTCGTGGATAAATCACTATGGCCTAATAATAATTGTACTGTTCTTAAATCGGCACCATGATTAATTAAATGTGTCGCAAATGCATGCCGTAAGGTATGCGGAGATAATTTACTACGAATACCCGCGTCATACGCTAGATTTTTAACGCGATGCCATAGTGTTTGCCGCGTCATAGTTCGTCCAATACGTGAAATAAAGAGACTGGGAATCCAGCGTTGCTTAACCAAAACTGGACGTGATTCTTTGATATAACGCTCTAGCCATTCAATGGCCACTTCACCAATGGGCACAATACGTTCTTTACTCCCTTTACCGGTCACCTGTACCAGACCTGCTGATAGGTTTAGTTGCTCAAAAGGCAAATCCACCACTTCAGAAACCCGCAAGCCACTGGCATACATCAGTTCCAAAATAGCCCTGTCTCGAATCCCTAAGACCGTAGTGGTATCAGGCGCCTCCAGTAAAGACTCCACCTGTTGCTCGGTGATGACCGTTGGAATCGACTGAGGGACTTTAGGCGACTTTAGCAAAGCCGTAGGGTCGGAAGCAAACAATGAGTTCACTACAGCCCATTGATAGAAGCGTTTTAAGGTTGAAAGGAGACGAGCATTGCTCTTGGCCATCCGACCGCTCTCTTGTAGATCATACATTAGATTTTCAATATGAGAACGTTCGACCAGATCAAAACGGTGCAATTTATTATCGGATAACCAGGTCTGGTAGAGTTGTAAATCGGTTTTATAAGCGGAAATGGTGTTATGACTTAAGCCTTCTGAAACGGACAGAAAGACCAGAAAATCATGAATATGATGAAACGATTGTGAATTATTTGGCATACCCAAAGTATAGCAAATAGCATAAGACTGGTGAGACGTGAATCGCTTAGGTGAAATAGAAAAATAACAAATTAAGGGAAAAAGTGAATCTGACCATAGAATTTTAGGTATTAAATTTAAGATAACAGAAATAAAAAACGCCCAATTAAGGGCGTTTTTTAGAATAAGCTAATCGTTAGACGATTATACTTTTTCTCTGATACGTGCAGCACGACCAGAAAGCTCACGCAGATAGTAAAGTTTCGCACGACGAATTGCACCACGACGCTTAACTTCAACACTGTCAACGACAGGACTATAAGTCTGGAAAGTACGCTCAACACCCACACCGTGTGAAATCTTACGCACGATGAAGTTAGAGTTAATGCCACGGTTCTTAATCGCAATCACGACGCCTTCAAATGCCTGAAGACGTTCGTTTTTACCTTCTACAACCTTAACCTGTACAACCACTGTATCACCAGGACCAAATACTGGTAATACTTTAGTCATCTGTTCTGCTTCAATACGCTTAATGATATCGCTCATTTTAAGCTTCTCCATATATCGGTTCAATCAATTCTATTGTGAACCAGAAGGGTTATCCCTTCTAAAAGTTTATTCAACATTCGCTAACCAAGTAAACACTTGCTAGCCAGAGGTTAAATCCGAGTTTTTAACTGTTTATGTCAGACAAAATATCTGGACGACGCTGCTGGGTTCGTACTAATTTCTGAGCTTGTCGCCAAGCATCAATTTTGGCATGGTTACCCTCCATCAAAACCGAAGGGACACACATACCGTCCACAACCTCAGGTCGGGTGTAGTGCGGACAATCCAACAGACCGTCTGAAAATGAGTCTTGCTCAGCGGATTGACTATGCCCTAATGCGCCAGGAATTAAACGGATAACCGCATCCATTAACATCATGGCTGGCAGTTCCCCGCCACTGACAACAAAATCACCAATGCTGATCTCTTCATCCACAGATGAAGTAATCAAACGCTCATCAACCCCTTCATAGCGGCCACAGAGCAAGGTAATATTGTCGTACTGAGTCAAATCAGCTACTTTCTGCTGAGTGAGAGGCTGACCTTGCGGTGATAAATACACCACATGCGGTTTTGCCTGTAACTCACCTTCAATCGCAGAAAGCGTCTCTTTTAACGGTTGATACATCATGACCATTCCTGGCCCGCCCCCGTAAGGACGATCATCAACTGTTTTGTGCTTATCCAAAGTAAACTGGCGTGGATTCCAGGTTTTTAAAGCATAAAGTTCAGATTGAATTGCACGCCGACTCACACCTGATTCCGTTAATGCTGCAAACATTTCCGGAAACAAGGTAATGACATCAAATCTCACTGTCTTCTTCTTCCAATTCCCAATCGACAATAATTTGCCGATTGTCTATATCCACTGACTGAATAAAACGATCCATAACAAATGGAATCAAAATTTCTTGATCCCCTTTTATACGCAACACATCGTGTGCGCCTGTCTGGACAATCTCAGTCACCTCGCCCAATGCAATATTATCTTGCGTTGTGACTTGGCAGCCAATCAAATCAATCCAAAACCAACCATCATTTGCTTGCTGCAGTTGAGAACGGTTTATGGCGATTTCGCAACCCATGTATTCACGGGCTACGTCACGATCAGTCACATTTTCGATCAGAGCAACCAGTGTTTTACCACCTGACTGCACTTTACTGTCAAGTATTTTGACTTGACGCCACTCGTCTTTGCATTTAATCCACCAAGGCGAGTAGTCTAAAATATTTTTTCTAGGGTCAGTATGGGAGAAAATCTTCACCCAACCACTGACTCCAAAAATACCGTTAATCTGGCCGACGACCAATTTTTCATCAGACATATCTAGACCTTTTTAACGGGAAGAAAGAATTAAGCGACAGCCGCTTGCTTAACAATACTAGCAACACGTGGGCTCATTTGAGCACCTTGACCAATCCAAAACTCTAGACGCGCCTGATCAAGACGAGTTTTTTCTTCAGCACCCGTTGCTACTGGGTTATAAAATCCAACTTGTTCAATAAAACGACCGGTTGCTTTGTAACGTTGATCTGCAACGACCATTTTATAGAAAGGACGCTTTTTAGATCCACCACGTGCTAAACGAATAACTACCATAATATATTTCCTTTTAATCAGGCGATGAGAGGTAATCCCCTCAACTAATTCTTCTGTTTTCACCAACCATTTGGCGAACTGCGGGATTATACAGATATTCAACTTCAACTTCAACGTGTTATCTTAATTATTTGCAACGGATACCACACACCTCTAAATTCAATAACCTCTTTGTTTTTAAAGACTTTGTGGGTTTTTATGAAAGCTAACTCATTTTATTATTCAAATAACTCATTTTTGCCGACAAAAAAGCCTTAAGCGATACCCGTTCGCTTAAGGCTTTGAAATGTAATGAAGATTAAACATCTCCATCAAACTTGTTTCGATTACAGCAACTCCAATCTCTAAACTGTCTGCTCAGGCCTGGGCAGACTTAAAAAAGGAGTTTAATTGGTTCTCTATCTCATTCCAGGAGGCATTCCACCCATACCACCCATTCCAGGTGGCAACTTACCCGCTAAACCACGCATCATATTTTTCATACCACCCTTTGACACTTTTTTCATCATCTTCTGCATTTGCGTAAATTGTTTTAACAAACGGTTCACGTCTGGAACGGTTGTACCTGAACCCATTGCAATACGACGTTTACGAGAGCCTTTAATGACCGCTGGAAAGCGACGCTCTTGACGCGTCATGGAATGAATCATAGCCTCTAAACGCTTAAATTCTTTCTCTGCCACATCCCCACTGATTTGGTCTTTCATCTGGCTCATTCCAGGCAACTTGCCCATTAAGCCACCCACGCCACCCATATTTTGAATTTGCTGGAGTTGCTCCAGAAAATCTTCTAAGTCAAAGGCACCTGATTTCTGAATTTTTTGAGCGAATTTTTCAGCTTTTTTCTGATCAATCTTCGACTCTGCGTCTTCAATTAAACTCAGGACATCTCCCATACCGAGAATACGACCTGCCATACGATCTGGATGGAATGTTTCTAAAGCATCGACCTTTTCTCCAGAACCAATAAACTTGATTGGCTTACCGGTGATTTCACGGATAGAAAGCGCTGCGCCACCACGCGCATCTCCGTCTGTCTTGGTTAAGATCACCCCGGTTAACGGCAAGGCATCATTGAAAGCTTTTGCCGTATTTGCAGCATCCTGTCCTGTCATCGAATCAACGACAAATAAGGTTTCGCAAGGTTTAATACTCTGGTGAAGGTGCTGAATTTCTTCCATCATTTCAGCATCTATGTGTAAGCGACCTGCCGTATCCAAAATCAGGACATCGACAAATTGTTTCTTCGCTTCAGCATGGGCATTTTTCGCAATCTGTACCGGATCTTGATCTGCAGACGAGGGAAAGAAGAGAACATCAACCTGTTCCGCTAATGTCTCCAACTGTTTAATCGCTGCTGGACGATAGACATCCGCTGAGACCAACATGACTTTTTTCTTGTCACGCTCTTTAAGTAACTTGGCCAACTTAGCAACAGAGGTCGTTTTACCTGCCCCTTGTAAGCCGGCAACCATAATCACCGCAGGCGGTTCAACATTGAAGTTAAGAGGTTCGGCCTCCACCCCCATGACTTCTGCTAACTGCTCTCGTACAATTTTGATAAAAGCCTGACCCGGGTTCAAACTGGTTGAGACCTCTTGACCAATCGCACGTTGTTGCACCTTCTCAATAAACTGTTTAACGACGGGTAAGGCCACATCTGCCTCAAGCAGCGCACGACGCACATCTCTCAGTGCGTCTTTCACATTAGCTTCCGTCAGACGACCTTGACCACGAATGGATTTAAAGGTTTTCGATAAACGATCTGATAGATTGTCAAACATACAAAACTCCTAACAAAACAGTACATTACTTACACATCACAAACATAAGTTTGTGCTTTTAAACGCGTACGGTCTTCAATTCAAAAAATAATTCCGCTATTATAGCTGAAATATCTCACAGATTGATGTCTTCATAGTGACCCTTGTCCATGAAGCCACTCTTCTTAGTGAGACTTCTAATCATCAAAGGTTCGGTTTTATGTTAATCAGTGGATTTAGTGCGTTATTTGCCAGTCTCTTATACTTGTATGCAAGTAGCTTGATTTGGCGCAAGATTCAAAGCCGAGCATCCGTTGATGTACGTATCAAAGTAATTCAACTCGCGGTGGTTGCAACGGTTCTTCATGCCTATGCCCTTAGCTCAATGTTGTGGGTAGATCACGGCATCAATCTTAATATTGGTATTGTGCTCTCACTCATTGCCGTACTTGGCAGTGCTATTTTGCTGATTACCAATATCAATAAAAGCACCGAAACGCTCGGAATCTTTATTTATCCGCTTGCCGCATTGACCACATTGATCCCTTTAACCATTCACGGCGAAACCCCACTGTCTTTTGAATTGGGTAGCCATGTTCTCATCTCAATTTCTGCCTACAGCATTATGGGGCTTGCGACAGCACAAGCCATTTTGTATGCGATACAAGAACGGCGCTTTCGTACCAAACAGCTCTCACGATTGATGCAAGCTTTACCACCGTTGCAAGTGATGGAAAACACCCTCATTCAGTTGGTTTTGATTGGTTTTGTTTTCTTGAGTTTTGCTTTGTTGAGTGGATTCTTCTTTATTGAAGATATTTTTGCACAACACCTCATTCACAAAACGTTCTTCTCAATTTTATCTTGGCTTGTCTATGCCACTTTTCTATTTGGCCATTTTAAATATGGCTGGCGAGGTCAAAAAGCCGCACGATATACTATTTGGGCTTATTTTCTATTGATTCTAAGTTATGTCGGAACCAAAATTGTATTGCGATTTCTAGGATTCTAAAGGTCATTCATAAGAAGGTTGTTTATGAAAACAGCACACGAATTATTCGCCGTAACAGAGGTCACGTTAACTTGTTGAGTCAGGGCTTTTTTCGGTACCGATAAAACGGTATAATTCGCATTCATTCACAACCGATTACACCACATTGAATTCGTTAGATATTTCGATCCTTTTTGGCATACTTGCTCTTCTCATTATTTTATCTGCCCTGTTTTCAAGCTCTGAAACCAGCATGATGGCCTTAAATCGCTATCGATTAAAGCACCAAGCGAATGCTGGACACAAAGGTGCTATTAAAGCCCAAAAACTTCTTGAGTCCCCAGATAGACTTCTCGGCGTTATCTTACTTGGCAATAATTTTGTCAATATTTTCGCCTCATCCATTGCCACCATCATCGCTATGAAACTTATTGGTGAAGCGGGGATTGCGTTAGCCGCAGGACTGTTAACGTTAATCATTTTAGTGTTCGCGGAGGTTGCACCTAAAACCTTAGCGGCACTTTATCCCGAAAGAATCGCGTACCCTGCGGCTTACATTTTAACCCCTCTATTGAAAATACTCTCTCCAGTCGTGTGGTTTGTAAACTTCTTCGCCAATGGTCTGCTCAAGATGTTTCGTATTGATATCAAACAGAACGATGACCAACACTCTTTAAGCCATGAAGAGTTGCAAACCTTAATCGATGAAGCCACCAATCAATTGCCGGCTCAATATCGTGACATGCTGTCCAGCGTATTAAACTTGGAAAGCGTGACCGTCGAAGACGTTATGATTCCGAAGCAAGATATGTACGGTGTTGACTTAAACCAACCCTTTGAAGGGGTTTTAAAAGCCATCCAGAAATCTCCTTATACCCGTATCCCGCTGTACCGTGGTTCCATAGAAGAGGACTTAATCGGCATAGTCAACCTACGCCGCGCTTTGCCTATTTTAATGCGCAATGATACCTCCCTGAAAGACATAATAAAAATAACTCGACCCGCTTACTTTATTCCAGAAACCACCTCTTTAAACGTACAATTACGAAAATTCAATGATCACAAACGTCGAATGGCACTGATTGTTGATGAATATGGCGATTTGCAAGGCCTATTGACCATGGAGGATTTGCTTGAAGAGATTGTTGGCAAACTTTCTACCGATTCCAAAAGTAAATATGAAAATACCGTAGCATTGCATGCTGATGGCACAATGACGATTAATGCTTCAGAGTTCATTCGTGACCTTAATAGAGATTATCAACTTACCTTACCGACCGATGGACCTAAGACCCTCAATGGTCTTATCCAAGAAGTGTTGGAAACATTACCGTTTCCAGGGACCTGCATCAAGGTAGATGACTATGTATTAGAAGTGGTTGAAACCTCAAGCAATGCTATCGAAACCATTCGCTTAACCCCTCCAAGCGACGAATAATTTAAAGAGATGACTTTATGAATAAGCATATATTTACCGACGAACAGCAATGGGCTAAACTCAAAAACGGCATTATTACTCTGGCTAAAAATGAAGTATTATCTCGATTTGAGCGAGTCTCCGCAAAAATAAAAACGGATGGATCACTGCTGACCGAAGCGGATACTCAGATGCAAATTCAGACCCAGGCTTTCTTAAACAAAAACTGGCCCGAGTATGCCTTTTTAGGTGAAGAGTCGACTTTAGAAGAACAAGAACTCGCGATGAACAGCGCAGACGGTTGCTGGATACTTGATCCTGTTGATGGCACCAGTAATTTCGCCATTGGCATCCCTGTTTATTCAGTCTCTTTGGCGTTAATGATACAGGGTGAAATTATCGTCGGATTAGTTTACGACCCTTCACGAGCTGAGATGTTTGCTGCCAGAAAGAAACTTGGTGCTGAATTAAACGACACCCTGCTACAGGCACAAACAGCTAAAACGGCTTTAAGCCAATGCAGTAGCATTGTCGACTTTAAACGCCTTCAGCCCGCCTTAGCGATAAGTCTCGCGACCCAAGCACCTTACTCTTCGCAACGCAGTTTTGGTTCAGTCGCGCTTGACTGGTGTTGGATTGCCGCAGGTCGTGGTCAAGTTTACCTGCACGGAGCACAAAATATTTGGGACTATGCTGCGGGTTGGTTGATTTTAGAGGAAGCAGGTGGTTTAAGCTGTACCCTAGAACAAGAAAAAGTAGTGGTTGCCCGAGTTGAGAAACGCTCAGCGGTCGCAGCCACTACGCCAGCTTTATTTAAAGAGTGGAAAGCTTTTCTCATGCCCTAAAACAACAGAAAAAGGAGAGTCCAAGATGATCTCTCCTTTTTTCTCAATCTCTTATGCACTCGACGAACTTTAAATTTCCTCCCCCTCCTCACATATTCACAAGCTCGCTTTAATGAGTTCCTGGAATACCTTCTGACCCGATTTATTGCGTTTAATTTCATTAAATTTTTCGCGTATGGCGTTAATATATTTGATTAGTTCTTTGAATGACTAAACCTGATAATAAAACCATATCAAGATTCCATCCTTATGATTTTTAAAGGTGTTCATACATGATAAGACTATTTATAAATATGCAAAAAATGATGGATTTAAATCATTACCTCTCTTTTTTAGCTCCACTCGCTTTACGCCTGTATTTAGTGCCTGTTTTCTGGGTAGCAGGTATGAATAAGGTCAACACTTTTCCAGACATTATCGAATGGTTTGGCAACAAGGAATGGGGACTCGGATTACCATTCCCTGAACTCATGGCTTTTTTAGCAACTTCTGCAGAAGTTGGAGGAGCCATCTTATTACTGTTCGGATTAGGCACTCGTTGGGCCACCATCCCCTTAATGTTTACCATGGTTATTGCTGCGACAGGCGTACATTGGCAAAACGGTTGGCAAGCCGTGCATGATTTAATGTCACCCTGGGCAAATGAACATTCAACGGCCGCACTTGAACGTTTAGACCGTGCCAAAGAAATTTTACAAACCCATGGTAACTACGAATGGCTTACTGAACACGGTAATTTTATTGTCAGTAACAACGGCATAGAATGGGCGGCCACCTACTTCATTATGCTACTGGTTTTATTCTTTATAGGTGGGGGTAAATATGTCAGTGTCGATTATTGGATACGCAAACGCTGTATGCTATAAAACGACATAAACACATAAAAAAGCCCGCTTATTCAATGAATAAACAGGCTTTACAACGTCTCGATTTTAAAGTGACCAGGCCTGGTCACTTTAAAGAAGAAATTCCATTAAGATTAATACGTCCAGACGAGCTGCGCGCTTAAAATATCAACCGATAAATCGTATGAACCGACTAAAACACTATTCCCTAAATCAGATTGAAGTGTGTAGTCAACATCTGCTCTATCAGCCATGATACGAGTGTATGCAAAATCAATCGACATTTTAGAACTGACTTTGTAACCAGCACCGACTGAAACCCACTTGCGATCTGCATCAGGCGTTCTTGGAGAACGGCTGTATTTATCAGGCACAGGGGTTTCATCTAACGCTACACCCGTACGCAACTTCCATGTATCGTCTAATTGGTAAACCATACCGACTGCATAACGCATACTATCGCCAAAGTTTTGATTAGATTCTGAATTTGGTCCATTGTTATCAAACTTAACAATCAATTCATCATAGGCCTTCCAACCTGTCCACGTACTGCTCGCTAACAGCTGAATTTTATCATTCACTTTATAATCAACAGCCAGACTTGCCGTTGCGGGTAGGTTAACGCTAGCAGATGCATTCGCGTCGAACAGCACCTGATTTAAGGTATAACCACCTAAATTGTAGCTTGAGTTAATCCCGGTGTAGTCCACATTACCTTTAACGTTATGTGTCATTGCAGATCGATAGGACAAGCCAATATTGAGCGCTTCTACCGGGGTGTACATCAGCCCCAAATTGTAGCCATACGCCCAACTATCGCCAGTCACTTCTGCAGTACCATCAGTATCACCAATAGCCGATTGGTTAATTTTTTGTTGCAAAACCACATCTACATACTGGGCGTTCAAACCAACACCAAACGAAAACTGATTGTTTATTTTACGAGCAATTGCTGGATTAATATTTAAGGTTTTCAGATTTGTTTCAGTCGCATGATAGCGCCCAACCCAATTTTCATCATAAGAAATATGTTGACCAAATGGAGTATTAATTCCTAAACCAGCATCATAGTCACCCAACTTACCTTTCCAATAAATATTAGGCACTAAACCAAGGGTTGCCCCATTATCACCAGAACCAGAAATATCATTACCTGGAGCACCAAAATAGGAGTGATTGTTAGAAAAATCGGCCACGGGTGAAATAATATGCGCACCTAAGATAGCCTGACTACCTTTAATTTTAGTCATTCCAGCTGGGTTAAACCACAGGACACTGGCGTCTTCTGCATTAGCCGCCGCACCCGCATAAGAGAGCCCCTGACCACTAGCACTTTGTTCAATTAATGCAAAACCTGATGCATTGGCGGCTTGTGATGCTAAAGCGATTAAAACTGCATTTGTTAGTTTATTGAATGACATATTATTTCCTGTTTTTTTAAATTTGCGACATTCTATCAGGACTTAGGTCATACCGATAATTGAAATTAATGAGGAGGGGGATAAGTAAATTGAATTGCCATACCGGATGGAACGATAAACAACCAGACCTGACCATTATAAAGACCCTTGGTGATTAATCAGAGAACGTTCAAGGCTTCTTGCAAACTCTTTACGCCGATGACTTCCATCCCAGGAACCCCCCCTTTTGGCACATTACCGATGGGAACGATGGCTCTTTTAAAGCCATGTTTGGCGGCTTCAAACAGTCTCTCTTGACCACTAGGAACCGGACGAATCTCACCTGCCAAACCAACCTCACCAAAGACAATTAACTCTTGGGAGAGTGGCTGATTTCGCATGCTTGATAGAATCGCAGAGAGTACGGCTAAATCGGCACTGGTTTCTGTGACCTTGACCCCGCCGACCACATTGACATAGACATCTTGATCACTGGCTTGAATGCCACCATGACGATGCATTACCGCCAATAGCATAGCAATTCGATTTTGATCTAAACCAACCATGACCCGCTTAGGAGCGCCATACAATGCATCGTCGACCAAGGCTTGTATCTCAACTAATAACGGTCTTGAACCTTCCCAGATGACCATGACGACTGAACCTGATGAAATCTCATCTCCCCGGGAGAGAAAGATAGCCGAAGGATTTTTGATCTGTTTCATCCCTTTTTCAGTCATGGCGAACACACCTAATTCATTGACCGCACCAAATCTATTTTTGATGGCTCGTAGTGTTCTAAAACGGCTGTCTGACTGGCCTTCTAAAAATACAACGGTATCAACAATATGCTCCAAGACTCTTGGTCCTGCAACTTCACCTGACTTAGTCACATGCCCGACTAAAAAGATTGCAATATTATTCTGCTTAGCATAACGGGTTAAATAAGCCGCTGTCTCACGCACCTGGGAAACCCCACCCGCCGCACCACTGACCTCAGCGAGTTGCATGGTTTGAATAGAATCGACCACCATAACTTTCGGTGATTCATTCTGTGCTGCTGCGGTAATTAGCTCGACATCCGTCTCGGTTAATAGACGTAGTTTTTGATCTGGTAACTCCATGCGTTTTGCGCGCAGAGCCACTTGTTGTAAAGACTCTTCACCCGTCACATACAAGACATTATGCACCATGCTTAAATGACACATAACTTGTAATAAAATGGAAGATTTACCAACCCCAGGATCTCCGCCAATTAACACCACAGAACCTGGTACGATGCCTCCCCCCAACACACGATCTAACTCGGTCATGGTGGATGATATTCTAGGAACGGATGCTAAATCGACATCGACAATGGACTTGACCTGACACTCCATCGCCCCTGAAAAGCCTTTAGGGGCAGCTGAACCACTCGCACTTTTCGCTGGGCTGAGTTTAAATTCCTTGAGGGTGTTCCATGCGCTGCAGGCCATGCATTGGCCTTGCCACTGGGAGTGTTCTGCACCACAATCAGTACAGACGTAGGCGGACTTTATTTTTGCCATGAATACTATCGCTCTTTATGAGACCTTTGCACAAGTCAGGGACGCGAGAAAAATGAGATAAAATTTTACTGATTAAGGCGGGAAACTTGTTAATAGCGAGCTATTGACAAGTTTCTCAACGAAAAGCAGGGAGATTTTAGCCTTTTTTATCCGTTTATGACCTCGTGCAAAGGCCTCTTTATGATTGTTTGACTGAAGATGTCGCCTGAATATCGATGCCTTGAAAAGCCATTGGCGTTTCTTCAGGAAAAATTTGGGCCAATGGTAATGACTTTCCTGTGCCTTGCACCACTCTGACATGCTCTCGTGTGAATTGACGCGGTTCGGCCACTCCGCAAGAGTGTGCTATTAAAGACACTTCATGAATAAGATTGTGATGATAACTTGCAACGCGTTTGGATTTTTTCTCTGGGACCAAACCGCTTTGTAAACGTTTGTTATGTGTCGTTATCCCGGTCGGACAACTGTCTTGATGGCACTGCATTGCCTGAATACAGCCTAATGAAAACATGAAACCTCGGGCAGAATTAATAAAGTCTGCTCCCATGGCTAAAGCCCAAGCGACCATCGTCGGACTCGTTAGCTTTCCAGAGGCTATCACCCGGACTTTCTCTCGTAACTGATACTTAGTCAATAAATCTATGACATAAGGTAAGGATTCGGCTAAGGGCAGACCGACATCATCCATCAATGCAATAGGCGCTGAACCCGTCCCTCCTTCCGCGCCATCAATCGTAATAAAATCAGGTGCAGAATCTAAACCGCGTTGCTGAACCGACTGACAAAAGGTCTCAAACCAGGCTGGAGATCCCATGACAAATTTGAAACCCACAGGTTTACCGGTTACATCCCTTACCTGATGAATCATGTCTAACAGGCTCTCATTATCAAAAATTTCAGGATGGCGATTGGGACTGATCGAATCTTCTCCGACAGGAATCCCTCTTATATCGGCAATTTGTTGCGTGACTTTCGCACCTGGTAATATTCCACCTTTTCCCGGTTTTGCACCTTGACTCATTTTAATCTCAAACATTCGAACTTGTTCGTGGGCGGCGGCCTCCCTTAATTTTTCATTGCTCAAGTTACCACTTTTATCACGATACCCATATTTAGCCGTACCAATCTGTGCGACCAAGTCCGCACCGCCCTGCAAATGAAACTCAGACAGCCCTCCTTCACCAGTATTCATCCAGCAACCCGCCTGCTTTGCACCTTGGCTCAAAGCTAACACAGCAGGTTTAGACAAGGCGCCAAAACTCATGCCCGAAATATTAAACAAGGATTGTGCTCGAAAGGGGGTTTGAGTATTTGGCCCAATCAACATAGGAGGGGAAGAGACTGAGTCCTTTTCTAACATCGGAAATGCACAATTAGTAAACAATATTTTGCCAGGATGACTGATATTTCGCGTTGAGCCAAATCCTTGGGTAGTCGAAATGTTTTTTGAAGCACGGTATACCCAGGTACGTTGTGCTCGGTTAAAAGGGCGTTCATCTTGGTCCGCTGCATACATGTATTGACGCATGAATTTGCCTAAATATTCGAATAGATAACGAAATCGAGCGATCACCGGGTAATTGTGACGAATTGCGTGTTCAGTTTGCATCCGATCGACAATAAATGTGACCAGCAACAGCGCAACGGTAAAGCCTGTCACCATGATAAAAATAATAGACATCCAATGTAAAATCATTGCAACCCAACCCAATGTCATTGTTTCCATTTAGCATATCCCTTTGTATCAAATTGGCTTGACGACCATTTTGCCATGTTTAGTATAGACTGCTTTTTATACGTTTATATCACCAAGAAAACCATAAATAAAAAAGCCCGCATTGAAGCGGGCTTTAACTGACTGATTGACATTATCGTTAATGCTCGATGTCTTTCCAATACTCTCTTTTCAAAAGATAAGCCAGCAACAACAAAACAAGTAAAAAAGCGACAACCTTCCAGCCTAAGTCTAAGCGATCAATCTTCGAGGGTTCACCTACATAGTCCAGAAAGTTTGTAATATCACGCGCAGCTTCAGCATACTCTTCTTCACTTGAGTGACGTTGAATCCCCTCAAGTACGTTCGGCATAGCTGTGCCTTTTAAAACATGATTTTCCCATTCACCTTTCTCATTTTGCTCATAGCCACGTAAAAAGCTATAAATATAATCCGTGCCTTTTAATCGAGACATCAGAGATAAATCAGGTGGTTCAGTTCCAAACACATCCATTGCCACACCTGGCAATATACGGGTTGTAACGTCTTCATATACTGTGCTTTGACCGTAAGCCATTTCGGCAACAATGGCATCTTCGTCCCAACCTAAATTACGTGCAATACGATTATAACGCATGTATTTTAGTGAGTGACAGGCCATACAATAATTAGAAAACAAGATTGCGCCACGTTTCAGAGAGTCTTGATCACGTAAATTATTCTGTGCTGGCTCCAGGGTAATACCGTACCCTCCGGAAGCCTGAACACTAGCTGATAAAGAGAGCATACAGAAACTTAATATTAATAAAAATTGTTTCATTTAAGTAACCCTCTCTGGAACAGGCTTAGTATGTTCATTTTTCGAAGTAAAGGGTAATACCAAGAAAAACATGAAGTACAACGCGGTAAATATTTGCGCTAACTTTGTTAATTCAGGGGTTGCAGGCTGAGTTCCCAACCAACCTAAAACGACAAAACTCACCACCAAGATTGTTAAGAGGATTTTAAAAGAGATCCCACGATAACGAATTGATTTAACTTTACATCGATCTAACCATGGCATAGCGAATAACACGGCAATCGCACCGCCCATGGCAACTACACCTAAAAATTTATCTGGTATCGCACGTAAGATTGCATAAAACGGCGTGAAATACCAAACGGGTGCAATATGATCAGGTGTTTTCAATGGATTCGCTGGTTCAAAGTTGGGCGCTTCAATAAAGTACCCCCCCCCTTCTGGTGCATAAAATATCACCAAGGCAAATAGCGTCATAAAGAATACGGCGCCCATCGTGTCTTTTACAGAATAGTAAGGATGGAAAGCAATCCCATCGATTGGCAGACCTTTATTATTTTTATATTTTTTAATCTCAACTCCATCAGGGTTATTCGAACCTACCTGGTGCAGTGCCACAATGTGCATAAAGATCAAAATAACCAGTACCAAAGGTAAGGCAATCACGTGTAATGCAAAGAAACGATTCAAGGTGACATCAGAGATAACAAAATCACCTCGAACCCATAAGGCTAAGTCAGGTCCAATGACAGGAATGGCTCCAAATAAAGAGATAATAACCTGAGCACCCCAGTAAGACATTTGACCCCATGGCAGTAGATAACCCATAAAGGCTTCTGCCATTAAGACTAAGAAAAGCATCATGCCTAGTAACCACACCAGCTCCCTAGGCTCCTTATAAGAGCCGTAAAGCAATCCTCTCATCATATGCAGATAAACCACTAGAAAGAAAGCGGAAGCCCCCGTAGAGTGCATATAACGAATAAGCCAACCCCACTGCACATCACGCATAATGTATTCAATTGAGTTAAACGCTTCTGCCGCACTCGGTTTATAGCTCATGGTTAGCCAAATACCAGAAACGATCTGATTGACAAAAACCAATAATGCTAAGGCGCCAAAGAAATACCAAAAGTTAAAGTTTTTAGGTGCATAGTACTCACCGACATGCTTGTTCCAGGTACTGATTAACGGATAACGTTTATCAAACCAGGCTAATAAAGTTGATTGCTGCTTATTTTGTTCGGACATTATGCAACGCCTCCTTCTGCAGGACCTTCACCAATACGGATCAAATAATCCGTAAGAAAATGATGTGGTGGAATGACTAGGTTGGTCGGAGCAGGTACTGACTGAAAGACTCGACCAGCCAAATCAAAACGTGAACCGTGACATGGGCAAAAGAACCCTCCTTGCCAATCGGCACCAACATCAGGAGAACCGATTGCTGGTCTATAGAGAGGAGCACAACCTAAATGAGTACAAATCCCAACAACGACCAAATATTCATCTTTAATGGCTCGAGTAGGGTTTTGACAATACTTAGGTTGTATCGACTCTAATGAAGCCGGATCTCGCAACTGTCCATCTAAAGGCGCTAAACCGCCAAGCATATCTGAGGTTCTACGCACAACCCATACAGGCTTGCCGCGCCACGCAACCGTTAACATCTGCCCTAGCTGAAGTTGACTAATATCAGCATTCACTGGTGCACCAGCGGCCTTAGCTTTTTCACTTGGCTGCCAAGAGCTGACAAACGGGACGGCCAAAAAAGTTGCTCCTGCAGCTCCGACGACACCTGTCGCGCCCGTAAGAATTTTACGGCGTTGTAAATTAACGCTCACATTATTTTGTTCTTCTGTCGACATACCTGTCTCTTCCTAGTTTACCCAAGCAAATTCCCCTTATTCTACCGAAGGTTACTGGAAATTAAAATCAGTATTTACCCATAAGCCCTTTTAATAAGTTTTATCTATGTCGTTTTATAAGCAAATATAATACCTCCAAACGACCGTATATCAACTCACACAGGATTTTTAACATCCACAAAGTGACACTCAATATTAAATTTCTCGGCCAAGTGCTCACCTAGCATTTTAATACCTAGACGTTCAGTTGCATGATGCCCAGCCGCTAAATAATGAATGCCCGCTTCACGCGCTATGTGAGTAGTTTGTTCTGAAACTTCACCACTAATATAGACATCTGCACGCCAGTCGATGGCTTGATTTATGTAATTTTGAGCTCCGCCACTGCACCAAGCGATGGTTTGAACGACATCAGGCCCTCCGGGTAAATGCAGGACTTGTCTATTTAAGCTATTGGACACTTGCTCTACAAAGTTTTTAATTGGCACTGCTTTTGCAAGCCTGCCTAATCTCACAAGACCAGGTATAGGAGTGATATCTTCTAATGCCCATAATTTTCCAAGCATTGCATTATTACCCAATTCGAAATGGCCATCTAATGGTAAATGATAGGCCAATAAGTTCATATCATTAACTAGCAGGGTTTTAATGCGCTTCTGTTTAAACCCTGTAATTTCTGGTGATTCACTCTTCCAGAAATACCCGTGATGAACCAAAATGGCATCGGCCTGCAACTCTACCGCCTTATCCAGCAAGGCCTGACAAGCTGTCACACCGGTGACGATATGCTTAATTTCAGCCTTACCTTCTACCTGTAAACCGTTCGGAGCATAATCCTTGTACTGCTCAATTGCTAAAAAATCGGCTAAATATTCCACTAATTCTGAACGTAACATCCTACCCTCTCCACTGCTGTCAAAAACCTTTTAAATAGGCACAAAAAAACCACCAGGCCTGGTCAGACCGAGTGGTTTCTTTACGAACGTAAAGATCAAATGAGATTAATCTTTGATACGGTAACGAGCGGAAGCAGCGTGTGCTTGAAGCCCCTCACCATCCGCTAAAACGCCAGCAATGCGTCCAAGGGTATTTGCACCTTCTGCGGAACACATAATCAAGCTTGAACGCTTTTGGAAGTCATAAACTCCTAAAGGGGATGAGAAACGTGCTGTTCTTGACGTCGGTAAAACGTGATTAGGTCCGGCACAGTAATCACCAATAGCTTCCGCTGTAAAGCGCCCCATAAAAATTGCGCCAGCATGTCGAATCTTTGGCAGTAATGCCTTAGGATTTTCAATGGATAACTCTAAGTGCTCAGGTGCAATGAGATTAATCATTTCAAGCGCTTGCTCTTCATCATTCACCACGATAATCGCACCACGGTCTTCCAAAGCTTTACGGATAATGGTTTGGCGCGGCATCGTCGGCAGGAGACGATTCATGCTCTCTAACACCTTATCAGCAAACTCGGCGTCAGGCGTTACCAAAATAGACTGTGCGTCTTCATCGTGTTCAGCTTGAGAGAATAAATCTACAGCAATCCAATCAGGATTCGTTTTACCGTCACAATACACTAAGATCTCAGAAGGACCGGCAATCATATCGATGCCGACGGTTCCGAAAACCATACGCTTCGCAGTGGCAACGTAAATATTTCCAGGCCCTACAATTTTATCAACCGCAGGAACTGTTTCAGTCCCATAAGCCAAAGCTGCAACCGCTTGTGCACCCCCCAAGGTAAAGACGGCATCCACATCACAAATAGCCGCTGCCGCCAACACCATATCGCTGACTTCGCCATCCGGTGTAGGCACAACCATGATAAGTGTTTCAACACCGGCTACTTTTGCAGGAATTGCATTCATAATCACCGAGGAAGGGTAAGCCGCCTTGCCACCTGGCACATACAGTCCAACACTGTCTAAAGGGGTGACCTGTTGACCCAACATAGTACCGTCAGCCTCTTCATAACTCCATGAAGCTTGAACTTGTCTTTCGTGATAGTCACGCACACGTTTTGCAGAAGTTTCTAGCGCTTGACGCTGGTCTGCAGGAATTCTTTCTAAAGCCGCGAATAAGCGCTCTTTAGAAATTTCTAATTCGGCGGCAGAGTTCAAAGATAAGCGATCGAACTTAGCGGTGTATTCAAGTAACGCGGTATCGCCATTTAGACGAACACTGTTAACCACTTCTTTAACGACATCATTAATTGACTCATTAGAAACAGTTTCCCATGCAAGAAGAGTGTCTAACTCTTCTCTAAATCCTTCTGCACTAGCAGATAAACGACGAATATTAAGCATTTTGACTCTCGATGACTGATTTAAACTTTTGAACAATCTCATCAATTTGATGAAACTTGGTTTTATACGCATGCTGATTAACAATCAGGCGTGAGCTGATGTCCGCAATATGCTCCATCGGCACTAAGCCGTTGGCACGCAAAGTATTTCCAGTATCGACTAAATCGACGATTCTATCGGCTAAATCAATCAGCGGAGCAATTTCCATAGAACCATAAAGTTTGATTAAATCAACCTGCTCACCCTTTTGAGCGTAATACGCTTGGGCAGACTTTAGGTATTTAGTCGCAATCTTAAGACGATGACCATGTGCTTTTTCAAATTCAGGGCCAGCCACCATTAACTGGCATTTGGCAATTTGCAAATCCAACAACTCATAGAGGTTGTCAGTTGGCGCCTCCATGAGCACATCTTTACCAGCAACACCGATATCGGCCGCGCCATGGGCAACATAAGTCGGCGCATCGGTTGCACGCACAATCAATAGCCGTACATTTGGGTTATTTGTTGGCAAAATAAGTTTACGGCATTTGCTCGGATCTTCTAAAGGTTCAATGCCCGCCGCTTCAAGCAACGGAAGAGTATCTTTGTAAATACGCCCTTTAGAGAGCGCGATAGTTAGCTGTTCATTCATAAGTTCATCAAATAGTTAATACGTTCAAAAATTAAGCGTGATTTAAATCATGCTCGACAAATAGACACAATCGTTAATCAGATAAACGATAGATATGTGCACCTATTTTATGAAATTTTTCTTCAATCAGTTCATATCCACGATCAATATGATAAACCCGATTAACGATTGTTTCACCTTCTGCAACTAGGCCGGCAAGGATTAAGCTTGCTGAAGCACGTAGATCTGTGGCCATTACGGGCGCACCATGCAGTTTCTTAACACCGCGAATGGTTGCGGTATTGCCTTCAATAGAGATATCCGCTCCCATTCTAGCCAATTCTGAAACATGCATAAAGCGGTTTTCAAAAATCGTTTCCTGAATTGTTGACTCACCATCTGCTAAAGCATTCATCACTAAAAACTGTGCCTGCATATCCGTTGGGAAAAGTGGATATGGGTCAGTAACGATATTCACAGGTTTTAATGAGCGATTGCGCATATCCAAAGTAATGGTGTTTGCTGTACAAGTGATATCAGCACCGGCTTCTGTAAATTTGTCTAATACGATACTTAAGTGTTTGGGGTTAACTTTAGTGACGGTTAACTTACTTTTGGTAATTGCCGCTGCGGCTAAATAAGTCCCGGCTTCAATACGATCGGGAATGACCGAATACTCAACGCCCGACAGGCGTTCAACCCCCTCAATTACCAAAGTACTCGTGCCTAGTCCACTGATTTTAGCACCCATCTTATTTAAGAACTCAGCCAAATCTGTCACTTCTGGCTCTCGTGCTGCATTTCTCAAATAAGTGGTACCTTCAGCTAACACGGCAGCCATCAATAGGTTTTCAGTTCCCGTAACGGTCACGGGAGTCATCGAAATGTCTGCGCCTTTGAGACGACCATTAGATTTCGCAATGATATAACCTTGCTCAACCTGAATATCAGCCCCCATCTTCTGCATTCCATGAATATGGATATCCACAGGGCGTGAACCAATCGCACAACCGCCAGGCAAAGAAACTTTCGCTTCACCAAAGCGGCCTAATAATGGTCCTAACACCAAGATTGAAGCACGCATCGTATTGACCAGCTCATAAGGCGCTTCTTTAGAAGTCAAATGACTGGCATCCAACTCAATATTCAGGTGTTCATCAAACAAAACATCAACGCCCATCGAGGCCAGCAACTGAATAGAGGTTGTCACATCCATCAAATGCGGAACATTAGATAATTTTGTCGGTGTTTCGGCGAGTAAACAGCCCATCAGAATCGGTAGAGCTGCATTTTTAGCCCCTGAAATTTCAATATTACCGGAGAGTTCTCCCTGACAACTTACTACTAATTTATCCATAAATTTTGCTTTATCTATTCTTGTATTATGTAAAAATCGAGGAGTTAAACTAAACCACTCCTGATTTTTACTATGCGACTTTGGTCTTAATAGACAGTGCATGCAATTCGCCACTGGCAAACTGCGCTTTAAAAATATCATTGACCATGCGATGACACTTGATTGGTGACAATCCTGCAAAAACTGGACTAATCACGACGATGGTAGACGTGCAATCTTCACCACTTGTTTCAACCTGACTATCAGGGATGGCGGCTTCTATCATTTTCTTAACGGTATCTGGAGACATGTGAGCCTACTCCTGGTAAAAAATTATTCGCGTATTTTAACGCCTTTGTGTAATAAAATCAGATTTATCGCAGACACAATCAGCAAGAACAATAACGTGACTGACAAACTTAAATAAACCGATACGTCAGACTGCCCAAAGAACCCATAACGAAATCCATCAACCATATAGAAGAACGGATTAAATTGTGAAATTTCTTGCCAGACACCCGGCAAAGCGTGAATTGAATAAAATACGCCACTTAAAAACGTTAATGGCATAATGACAAAATTCTGGAACGCGGCTAAATGGTCATACTTATCCGAAATAATGCCCGCTAACATACCCAGCCCCCCCATCATCGCGGCACTTAAAATAGCAAACAACATAATCCATAATGGTGACTGCCAACTCAAGTCAAACCAAATAATGCCAACCACTAATATTGCTAAACCAACGGCAACACCACGCACTATCGCCGCCCCAACAAATGCAACATACAACTCAAGAGGTGAAATTGGACTCAGTAAGACAAAGGTTAAATTACCGTGCATTTTCGATTGAATCAAACTTGAAGACGTATTCGCAAAGGCGTTTTGCAAAATTGCCATCATTACCAGACCTGGTATTATAAACTGACTATAATCTAAACCAGAATAGACATCTATCTGCGTATCTAACACTTGTCCAAAAACCAACAAATACAATAATGTCGCCACCACTGGCGCAAATACAGTCTGTACCACGACCGAATAAAAACGTCTTATTTCTTTAATAAAGAGCGCCCAACACCCAGCATAATTTATCATCAGGTTGTCTCTCCAGAGGTTAAATCTAAAAACACTTCTTCCAAAGAAGCATCTCGACTACTTATATCAGTCACTTGCAGTTGATTTTCGTGCAGCCACGCTAGCAACTCAGTCATGGAAGCCGTTTTTTCCAATTTAAACACTAAACCATTGTGCTCTCTTTCAACTAAACGTTGCTCTAAAGCCGGTATTAGCTGATACGCTGCCTGAGAGAGTGTTACCCGTAAATAACGATAGGTATGTTTAGACAATAAAGCATGCGTCGAATCTAAGGCTTTCACCTCGCCATCTTGCATAATCGCTATTTTTTCACACAGGGCTTCAGCCTCTTCTAAATAGTGCGTCGTCAAAATAACCGTATGACCTTGCTGGTGTAACTCTTTGGTAAATTCCCAAAGCGTTCTGCGTAAATCCACATCCACCCCAGCGGTCGGTTCATCCAAAACCAAAACTTGTGGCTTATGAACTAAGGCCATCGCAATTAATACGCGACGTTTCATGCCGCCGGAAAGCTGACTGGTATTGGCATCGGATTTATCAGATAGAGCTAAACGCTCCAATAATTCGCCAATCCAAGCAGACTGTTTTGCACCTTTTAATCCAAAATATCCAGACTGCAATTGTAAAAGTTCACGAATAGAGAAAAATGGATCTGAAATCAGCTCTTGAGGGACTAAACCCAATATACGGCGAGTGTGACGGTAATCGTCAATCACATCAAAACCCTTAATTTTAATACGGCCTGAACTTGGAACGATCAGTCCTGACATAGCATTAATAAGAGTGGATTTACCTGCGCCATTAGGTCCAAGCAAACCAAAGAAACTGCCTTCTTCTACCGAAAAAGAAATTTCTTTTAATGCTTCTAATTCGCCATATTGTTTTTTGACTTGATGAAATTCAACAGCCGGGATTTGTAACATATCAGACCTTTTTAAATAAATATTTGAATCGTCTTAGAGATACTTACATTCACTCTGGAAGCCCCAAAACGGTCTCTAAATCATATAAAGTTGTTAAGGTATGCAATTCAGAGGGTATGTTTTTTACTTTGAGAGCGGTTGCCGTATTACCCGCCCAAACTAACAATAAGGCTAATGCGGCACTATCTACCAGCTTGACCTCCGAAAAATCAACCTCTAAAACAGGGTAGTTTAAAACAGCCTTGCTTTTTAGCAGTTGTGGTAACGTTTGCAAAGTCACCTCGACCGGCAAAGCCATTAAGCCACTGGCTTCAGACCACATTAATTCTGACATCACTGACCTTTGCTTATTAATACTTTTATGTTGTTAGATTTAACCATTAAATGCACTATTTTTAGCCTTCATATCGGCAATCACGGCATCAATGCCAATTTTAGAAAAATCAGAATCATAGGCTTTACGGTAATTTAATAACATGCTAATTCCCTCAATAGAAACATCATAAAGCATCCACTTTTTGCTCTCTGCATTTAGGTAAGCACGATAAATGACATCTGTTTGATTCCCATCTGACTGAAGTACGACAGAAGGCACAGTAACACGCCCTGGTTTCTCTGTCTGTGCATTCATGACATTCACTGACTCAATCTTCAATTTTAGTAAACTCTGTGAGTAAGAACGAATTAAAGTATTCGAAAAAGCGGCCATAAATTCGCTTTGTTGGGATTCCGTCGCTGTTCGCCAATGCCTACCCATAACGTAGCGTGCCATTTTGTAGGTATCGACATAAGGCAGCACATAAATAGAAGCAAAAGCCTTCACTTTTTCAGGGCTTGATTCTAACTCAACTCGCTGTTCATTCATGGCTTTAATAAGTTCTTTAGACAAGACACTGACCATTTTTGCAGGATCATCTTGTGGCACTGATACGGCATAACTTTCCACCGCCCATAGACAAGAAAGTAGCGTTATTATAAAAAGCTGTAATGTTTTTTTCATAACCAATTTACTCCTATTTTGAATCACTGAATTTCACTAAAAACTGACCAATTAGATCTTCCAATACCAACGCAGATTGTGTCAGCTCAACTTGCGAGCCATCTACTAGAACTTCTTCAGCTCCTCCTGGCCCCAGACCGACGTATTGATCCCCCAATAAGCCCGAGGTTAAAATAGAGGCTGATGAATCGGATGGCAGTGCATTAAAGGCTTTATCAATTTGCATCTCAACCTTCGCTTTAAATGAAACAGGATCCACTCCAATCGCAGTAATTCGGCCAATGACTACGCCACTCAGCTTCACAGGCGCACGCACTTTTAAACCGCCAATATTATCAAACAATGCGCTTACTTGATAAGTGGGCTGCTCTTTCCAACCTGAAAAGTTACTCACTTGTAAGGCAATTCCAGCCAAAGCAACAAGGCTCATCAAAACAAAGGTTCCGACCCATAATTCAATTTTGGTTTGTTTGTTCATTTTTCTAAAACCTTATTTCAGTTAACTGTTCCGCTATAGAACATTTTATTCGTTTTTTGTAAAAGCTACTTAATCAGTTGAACATCAAAGACGTTAGGATAAAGTCCAACCCGAGTACACCCAAAGAAGAGTGTACGACGGTTTTCGTAGTTGCATTACTTACCCCTTCAGAAGTTGGCATCGCATTAAAGCCTTGAAAAAGGGCAACCGTGGCAACTAAAACTGCAAATGCGATCGACTTAATAATGCCATTCATGACATCATCATGCCAATCGACATGGGCATGCATCTGTGACCAAAAGGCACCCTCATCTACGCCTAACCAACCGACCGAAACCAAATAGCCTCCAAGAATACCCAAACCAGTGAACAATAACGTCAACAAAGGTAAAGAGATAATCGCGGCCAAAAAGCGGGGTGCATAAATAAATTTTAAGGGATCAATCGCCATCATCTCCAAGGCTGATATTTGTTCGGTAGAACGCATTAAACCAATCTCGGCTGTGAGTGCTGAACCCGCTCGTCCGGCAAACAACAGAGCGGCCACTACGGGCCCCAACTCTCTTAATAGTGATAAAGCCGTCATGGTACCCACCGCTTCTTCAGAGTTATAGTCAACCAAAACATTGTAACCTTGCAAGCTAAGTACCATACCGACAAACAATCCAGCCGTTAAAATAATCGGTAATGAGAGCACGCCAGAAACATAAACCTGCTTAAGTAACAGATCTAAGCGCAATATCGCACTAGGTGTGGCAGATAATACAGATACAATAAACATTGACCCACGACCAAAAGTCGCCAGGCCAGCGATGACATCCGCACCTACCGATTGAACAAAATCCATAAATCGTGACATTATCCCCCCCCCCTAACCTGACCGTATAACGCGATATCGTCGAGATAAGGTCGATTGGGAAAGTGAAACGGTACTGGACCATCTGGCAAACCATTTATGAACTGGTTTACATAACCGCTCGATTCTTTTAACAACTCTTCTTTAGTTCCTTGAGCAATAATTTTACCTTCTGAGATAATACAGACATAATCTGCAATCGACAGCACTTCCTTTACATCATGCGAAACAATGACACTAGTAAGACCTAGAGTGGCATTCAGTTTATGAATCAGTTCAACCAGTACACCTTTTGTAATGGGATCTTGGCCAACAAAAGGTTCATCATAAAAAATCATTTCAGGATCCAATGCAATCCCTCTCGCTAATGCCACTCGTCGAGACATACCACCGGATAACTCAGCCGGCATTAATGATCTTGCACCTCTTAATCCGACCGCTTGCAATTTCATCAAGACCAAGGCATAAATCAACTCTTCCGGAAGTTTAGTATGCTCTCTTAATGGGAATGCAACGTTGTCAAAGACATTCAAATCGGTCAATAAAGCGCCGCTTTGAAATAACATGCCCATTTTGCGCCTTAACTCATAGACTTTTTTACGCGATAAAGCGTGAATATTTTGACCTTCTACCCAGACTTCACCTGAGTCAGGCGTTAATTGTCCAGCAATTAACTTTAACAAGGTCGTTTTACCACTGCCACTTGGACCCATAATCGCCGTTATCTTACCCTTAGGGATAGAAAGAGTAATATCGTCAAATATCTTGCGATTGCCACGTGAAAAGCACAGGTTTTTAATTTCAATTAAGGTTTCGGTTGTTTGCATTTGAGTTACCCAGTTGTCATCCAAATTCATTTCATTTCTTTTAAACACAACATTCAATCTGCATTCGGCTATAAAAATTGATTATTCAGCATATTATATAGAAACTTTTAACTGAAGCAGCTTCCCTAATACCCTAAAAACTCGCTGAGTACTTTAAGGTTCATCACCTGCACCATATCAATGACATCACCACCCACAATACACGGTG
The DNA here is from genome assembly GCF_000381085.1 of Thiomicrorhabdus arctica DSM 13458. GTDB lineage: Bacteria > Pseudomonadota > Gammaproteobacteria > Thiomicrospirales > Thiomicrospiraceae > Thiomicrorhabdus > Thiomicrorhabdus arctica. Next base: position 1,332,493 of record NZ_KB905899.1, read on the forward strand.
CAGCCAACTCCTTTTTAACACAATCACTTTCCAACAAGCTTTGCATAAACGCCTTCAATATAATGACCTGCTCTTTTGCATCCCCAGTCAAATTTGGTAAATAAGCCAGAGGTTCTCCAGACATCCAAAAACCTTGATTTTGCCAAGCCCAGCCAGGCAATTTATATTGAGTCGAAATCAACGTCACCGGCAAACCAACAATTTTTGGGTGTTCAAACGGTTTTTCAGACCACACCACCACACCACAAGCTTGGGCTCCAAGTGTTTCAACGACCTGAAGCAATTGTGACAAATCCTCAGCTGTAAAATATTCCTCGACCACAAAATAGAAATAGAATGGCGCTTCGACGGCTTCAATGATTGCATCTAAATCGCTACTCTCCCAGGCAATCCATTCAGACTGAGGCACAAGCACAACTCTAAAAGCGTTACTGTAATAATCCAACAGCCAATCAGATGGTAAATCCTCAGGGTAAAACTGACCGACTAAATCAGTTCGCTGCCAATCATAAAGCCCTATTTGTAAATTCTCCAAAAATTCTAAACCTATCCAACATTTCAACAATAGCGGTATTTTATCTTTAGTCTGCATAATTAACAGCTAAAAAGCCATTTTAACCGAATTTAAACGACAATGACCCTTAATCAATTGAAAACAGAACCGTTTTAATGCCACTTCAAAACTTAAGACCCTCATTAATATTATTTATTTTACCTGTCAGTTTCCGTTATAATCAGAGCCCATTTTTACACATTTTAATAAACGGCGATTATGACAACGACATTACTCCTACCTAGCATTGTTTTATTAATTGGCTTAGTTCTTCTTGTCTGGAGTTCTGATATTTTTGTTGATGGAGCCGCCAGCGTATCAAACCACCTAGCGATCTCTCCGCTTATAATAGGAGTCGTTGTCCTGGGTTTTGGAACCTCAATGCCAGAGATTATCGTGGCGACTTTAGCCGCTTTGGATAACAGTCCTGGTCTAGCCATCGGTAATGCGGTAGGTTCAAATATAGCCAATATCGCGATGGTTTTAGGAGTGGCCGCGATTATTAGTCCAATCGTTATAAAATCGTCCATCCTTAAGCGTGAACTACCTATGCTTTTAGCTATCTCTTTGGGAGCTTACGTATTGGTCTTAGACGGTAACCTTGGTTTCGCAGACGGGATCGTATTAGTAGTCGCATTAATCCTCGCCGTAATTTGGATGATTAAAGCCAATATAGATCTTAATCCATCCGACCCGCTATCAAGTGAAACCATTCAAGCAGTCGACACATTGCCTGAACTGAGCATGAAAAAAAGTATCGTCTTTGTGGTGGGTGGATTACTGATTTTAATGGTCAGTGCCAAGATGATGGTTTGGGGTGCCGTTGAAATTGCAACCGCCTTTGAAATTTCTGAAGCGGTGATTGGACTAACCATTATTGCCATTGGTACGAGCCTACCAGAATTGGCCGCGGCTATCTCTGCGGCGCGTAAAAATGAAGCCGATCTTATGATTGGTAACATTATCGGCTCAAACATGTTTAACATTTTAGCCGTTTTAGCCGTTCCAGCTTTGCTCTCGCCCTCTATTTTAGACAGTGACATGCTCATAATTGACATGCCTGTAATGCTTGGTTTTACTGTATTAATGCTACTGTTTGCCTTACCTAGAAATGGCATAGCAGTCATCAACAAATCAAAAGGACTTTTACTTACCATTGGTTTTGTGGCATATTTAATCGTCTTATTTCTGCGCTCAACTCATGTGGTGTAACTAAAATACTGCTTAGAAGGAACGAACATGAACATCCCTGAAAACATCGCGAATAAAGCTCAAAAAATTAAACTGCTGATTTTGGATGTTGATGGCGTCATGACTAATAACATGTTGATTTACAGTGATGACGGTATTGAAAGTAAAACGTTTAATACTCGTGATGGCCACGGTATGGTATTACTGCAAAAAAGTGGCATTGATATTGGAATTATTACCGGCCGAAAATCTCAATTAGTCACGAACCGCATGCAAGATCTTAAGGTAAAACACGTCTACCAAGGAGTTCCTGATAAACTACCCACTTTCTTGAAGCTGGTTGAAACATTGGAATTATCTTTCGACGAAATCGCATACATTGGTGATGACATTCTAGACCTGCCTATTTTAATGCGCATTGGACTCGCTGTGACACCTGCTGATGGAGATGATGAAGTTAAATCCCGCGTGGATTACATCTCGACTTATAAAGGTGGCCAAGGCTGTGTTCGAGAGATCTGTGAAATTATTTTACGTTCCCAGAATCTGTGGCAACACCACATGGACTTCTTTTTAAGAGACCTAACTTAACAACCACCCGATTAAGCAACACTCTCGAACACATCAGGAATCACTATGCGGTTATCCAGTGTACGAATCATCCTTTTCAGTTTCATCCTGGCTATCCTAGCGCTGTGGATTACCTCTCGACAAGGCGCTCAACCACAAGACGCTCAAAATCCTCAAGTTAATGCGGATAATTACAGCTGGCAATCAACCAACAGTACCACTTGGAAAATTAATCGTAACGAGCCCAATCAGCAAACGACCTTGCAGACTAAACACTTTCGTTATTATGAAACCTTAAAAAAAAGTGACTTTACCCAACCCATAATTACTCACTCTGAGGCGAACAATGTCGTCATCATCAAAAGCGAACGAGGCCAAAGCCTTAATGATGAATTAATTACATTATCTGGCAATGTCATCATTAAACAGATCCGTTCAGAGAGTGCTCCCTCTAAGAGACAACAAGATCACAAAACCAAAAATAGCATACTGAATACCGAACACATCACTTATAATGCCAGTAATGGCGAGTTAGAAACCGATGCTAAGGTCCTACTCACTCAGACTAATAGTTCTACCACAGCAACCGGATTTAAAGCCAACCTTGAAACAGGGCAATACCAATTACTCAATGATGTTCAGGGAATTTATTACCCTAACCAACCGCTTAAAAAGCTAAAATCTCAATAGAGCTAATAATTCTCTTACTAAGGTCACGTGCAAATGCCTCAATCCAGAATTCGATTTAAAATCATCTTATTAGCCAGCTTTTCGTCCTTTTTATTAGCCAAAAGCCCTGAGAGTTTTGCACTGACACAAACTCCAGATGAAGAACAACCTGTTCATATTTCTGCCAACAGTCTAGATGCACAAGAAAAAAGTGGCATTAGTATCTACAAAGGTAATGTCATCGTGACCCAAGGCAGCCTGACTTTAAAGGGTGATGAAATCATCGTAAAGCATCCAAATAACCTGTTAAAAACCGTCAAAGCGACAGGACAACCAGCGCGTTTCAAACGCTTTAGCCAAACGGACCAGTCCTGGTTAAAAGGTAAAGCGAATATGATTGAATATGATGCGCTTAATAAAACTGTTTTATTAGTGGGCAGTGCTCAAGTAGAACAACCTGGACAGCACCTTATTAAGGGGCCTAAACTATTTTACGACATGACCAATCAGACCCTAAAAGCGCAGAGTACCGAACAGGAAAAAGGACGCATTTCCGTCACCTTTAACCCTGCGACTAATACAGTCCCCAATCCAGCTTCGGAAAACAAACCCACTACTCTTCCGCCTGAACAATAAGGAACATTAATGTCACACTTTTATGCACGTGGGTTGGCAAAAAGCTATAAGAAAAGACAAGTAGTTGCCTCTGTTGATATTGATGTTTACAGTGGTCAGGTAGTGGGTTTATTGGGCCCCAACGGGGCCGGAAAAACAACGACTTTTTATATGATGACCGGTCTAGTTGACAACGATAAAGGCCTACTTTTTTTAGATGATCAAGAGATTAGTCGACTGCCCATTCACAAACGTGCAAAACTAGGCATCGGTTATTTGCCGCAAGAAGCCTCGGTATTTCGCAAACTCAATGTGACTGAAAATATTATGGCCATCCTGGAGATGCGCCCAGAACTTTCAAAAGATCAACGAAATATCATTTTTGAGAACTTAATCGATGATCTTCAAATTGGGCATATTTTAGAGCAACCAGGCCAGGCGCTCTCAGGTGGAGAACGTCGCCGTGTTGAAATTGCTCGAGCACTCGCAATGGAACCGCGTTTCATTTTACTGGATGAACCTTTTGCAGGGGTTGATCCCATCTCGGTTAAAGACATTCAAAGCATCATTCTTCACCTCAAAGACAAAGGTATTGGAGTCTTAATCACCGACCATAATGTCCGTGAAATTCTTGGCGTTTGCGACCATGCCTACATATTGCATGCAGGCACAATTCTAGCAGCTGGCACGCCTGACGAAATTTTGGCAAATCCTGAGGTAAAACGAGTGTATCTTGGTCATGATTTTAAGTAATCTAAACTCTACAAAACCATATCAATAGTCATTTACTCTGTTTCTTAGTGGTTTAAAGTGCATTCTTTGTTTTAATTTCTCCATCTAAATTCTAGAAATTATTTTCAATACATCAATCAATGTCGAGTGATTATTCACTAGCATTTTTCATCAAAAATCAAGACTGCCATTTTTTTATTAGGGTGGTATACTGAAAATTCGAACGGTTTTTAACTCGTGAATTATTGAGCGGATAAGCCTTAATATTCCTCGCAAAAATCATTCACATCGCACAATAAAACCACTAAAGGAGCGATCACTATGCAAATTAATATTACCGGTCACCATATCGATGTAACTGAGCCACTTCGTGCTTATGTATCCGAGAAAATGACTAAACTTAAACGTCACTTTGACCACGTCACCAATGTTCACGTTATCTTAACAGTTGAAAAACAAGTTCAAAAAGCCGAAGCAACAGTACATGTCTCGGGAGCAGATTTATTCGCTCAGAATGAAACAGTAGATATGTATTCATCTATAGATGGACTGATTGATAAGCTAGATCGTCAAATTATCAAACATAAAGAAAAAGTGAATGACCACCATAAAAAATCTGGTGGTGTTAAAAACATGGTTGTTGAAGAGGAAGCATAGCACCTCGTTCAGTCATTAATCGCCTTATCCGTTTTAAACGATAGTACCAAACCTCGTTTACAATGAATAAGGCGTTTTAGTATCTGGATTTGAGAAATGGATCTACTGCTCACACTAAAAAATATTCTCTCGTTAGAAGCAAAACGACCTACTCATTTATCATCTAATGCTTTTCTCCTGATACAATACCCACAACCCCGAATAGCAATTTAAGATCAAACTAACTTATTGACATCTTTGCACGGGTTAGGGGTAATAGAAAAATGAGCTCGAATTTCACTGTTTAACGCTGAAAGTGAATTAAACGGTTGTCGACTGACACATTGTCTAAGCGCATAGCAGTGATATTTTAACCATTTTTATACCTTCAAGCGGCACATCGCCCATGTATAATATTGTGCAAAGGTCTCAAAGTAATTCGACGCTGAGTAAAGGCATAACCATGGCAAAAACTGAGACTGAAATTGATAAAGGCACGCTGACAGGTCAGCTACTTGAAGCCGTTGAAGGGCGACACACCAAACAAATTTTAGCACTGCTTTCCTTACTTGTTGCCGAAGAAATCGCCGAACTCCTGGAATCTACACCTCCAAAAGAACGTGGAATCATTTGGCAAAGCCTTAATTCTGAACAGCAAGGTGAAATACTCTCCCATACCAATGATGAAGTAAGGGCCCGCTTACTTCAAACTTTGCAATCCCATGAAATTGCCTCTATTGCAGAAGATCTTGAAACGGATGATATTGCCGACATCATGCAATCTTTGGATGCTCCAGGTCAAAAGGCTTTACTTGCCTCTCTGGATCAAAATGATAGAGCGGCTGTTGAAACAGCTTTAGCCTACCCCGAAGACACGGCTGGTGGCTTAATGAGTACAGACTTCGTCTCCATTCGTGCAGACATTACACTAGACGTGGTACTGCGGTATCTTAGAAAGCTGGGGGAACTTCCTTCTTCCACAGCTGAACTTTTTGTTCGAGACCGTAATGATCATTATGTTGGCACCCTAAAACTGACCAGTTTATTAGTGCATGATGAAGATATGCTCGTTCAAGATGTACTTGACACCAAAACACCAGTCATGCGAGCACACCTACCGGCTAAATATGTAGCCCACTCATTTGAAAAAAACGATTTGATCTCAGCTGCCGTTGTCGATGAGAATGACAAAATATTAGGCCGCATTACCATTGATGATGTAGTCGATCTCATTCGTGAAGAAGCTGAACATGACCAAATGGCCCGTGCTGGTCTAGATGAAGATGATGATATATTTGCACCTGCAAGTCGTTCCGCCCGACGTCGAACTTTTTGGCTTGGAATCAACTTACTCACCGCGGTGTTTGCATCCCTTGTTATCGGCTTATTTGATGCATCCATTGAAAAGCTTGTCGCACTTGCCGTACTTATGCCAATCATCGCCAGTATGGGAGGCATTGCTGGAACACAAACCTCCACAATTGTCATTCGTGCTTTAGCTACGGGAAAATTAGCCAAAAGAAACAGCCGTTCTCTGCTAATCAAAGAAACCACTGTTGGCTTATTAAACGGTCTAATTTGGGCTGTGCTGACCGCCATAGGTGTTCAGCTTTGGTTTCAAGACTGGGCACTTAGTGCCATTTTTGCAACGGCAATGATGATTAACCTATTTGCAGCGGCGTTTGCGGGCGCCATGATTCCATTGTTACTTCAGCGTATGAAAATTGACCCTGCACTCGCTTCTGGCCTCATGCTCACTACCGTTACGGACTCTTTGGGATTCTTTGTCTTCTTAGGATTAGCGACGGTCGTTTTGTTGTAACTTGTTTAACACCATCAAACACCCCTAATTAGCTCTGAGTAGACTTCTTAGAGTGGAACACCTATTAAGTCAGTCCCTTCTAAGATGATTGAAAACACTTTCAGTAATGTGGATATAACAATATTCTGCTTGTATTAAACGACAACAGTCACTATTATTTAGTCATAAATGATTAATCGTTATTGCAACGACCTGCTAAACTGGCGCTTTACAGCCATTACCAAAGACTATATTGTGTGGTCATTAAAACTTAAATACTGTCATCCTTTAAACCTGGAGAGTCATATGAATATCATCAACAAAAAATTATTAGGGTCAGTTGCTATTGCAACCACACTTTCACTTGCGGCTGGTTGTTCATCAACCTCAGAAACAAGAGAAACTGATAAAAATGTCGTCACAGCCCTGGGTGCTATTGGTGGAATGATTGCCGCAAATTCATTAGGCATGGATAACAATGCAGGAAAAGTTGCCATAGGTGCGCTAGCGGGTTACACAGCACGCCAAGTGTTTAACGAAGTCAATACTGAAACAGCTAAGGATCCTAATACGGATGTAGAGGCCGTCAAAATCGGTGGGAAAGAGTATGTTCAAGTCAGCGTCAAAAACGTCAACTTCCGTTCTGGTTCAGCAGACCTAGAACCCTATGAATTAACGCGCTTACAGCCTATTATAAACACCCTAAGAAAACACCCAAATACGCGCGTACATATTGAGGGACATACCGATTCGGATGGCACACAAAGCTACAACCAACAACTGTCTGAAAGACGAGCTAAAAATGTTTCTTTTCACTTAATGAACAATGGCATTTCTAGTAACCGTATCCAGACCTATGGTTACGGTGAAGATCGCCCAATTGCTAGCAATGCAACCACTGAAGGCAAACGTGAAAACCGCCGAGTGACCTTCTTAATCAGCGAAAGCTAACCCCTTAGGGTATAAAGTTTATCGTTGACCAGGCCGGGGTTAAATCTACCCGACAGTCCAGATACAAAAAAGCCACTCATTGAGTGGCTTTTTTGTATCTAAAAGAGAACGAGATAACCTTAAGACTAATGTTCTCTAGTGGCGACAAACTGCAGATTCGGCCAACGCTCTTCGATCAAAGAGAGGTTCACCCGAGTCGGAGCTATATACACTAACAAATTAGCCGCATCATAAGCCACGTTCTCACGTACCTTCGCGGTAAATTTATCAATTTCAGTCTTATCACCCACCACCCAACGAGCCGTATTAACGTTAACCGGTTCAAATAAACAGGTGACGTTATACTCATCCATTAGACGCTGTGCAACCACTTCAAACTGAAGAATACCCACCGCACCTAGAATCAAATCATTGTTATTGACCGGACGGAATAACTGGGTAGCCCCTTCTTCTGATAACTGAGTCAACCCTTTTTGTAAGGCCTTCATCTTCATTGGATCTTTCAAACGAGCTCGACGGAAAAGTTCGGGTGCAAAATTTGGAATACCTGTAAATTTAAGGTCTTCGCCCTGAGTAAACGTATCCCCAATCTTAATCGTACCATGATTATGCAAACCAATGATATCGCCAGGGTAGGCCTCTTCTGCATGTTCACGTTTATTTGCAAGAAACGTAATCGCCTTGGCAATCTTAACGTCTTTGCCAATCCGTACATGTTTGAATTTCATACCCTTCTCATATCGGCCGGAAACAATACGCATAAATGCCACACGGTCTCGATGTGCTGGATCCATATTTGCTTGAATTTTAAAGATAAAACCAGTGACCTTAGTTTCATCGGCCTTTACAAAACGTGTTTCAGATTGACGACCCATTGGGGGTGGAGCATAGTTCGCAAAGCCATCTAGCAACTCTTGCAAGCCAAAGTTATTGACCGCTGAACCGAAGAAAACGGGGGTTAACGTACCCGCCAAAAAAGCGTCCAAATCAAACTCATGACTGGCACCACGCACCAATTCAACCTCTTCACGCAATTCGTCAGCTTGATCTCCAAGCAACTCGCTTAGGAGTGGATTATCGAGACCTTCAATAAGCTCACCTTGACCTGCACGCAACCCATCAGATGCTCCAAACAGACGGATAGTATCATCGTAGAGATGGTAAATTCCTTTAAAACGTTTGCCCATCCCTATTGGCCATGTCATAGGTGCACAATTAATTTTTAAAACGTCTTCTACTTCATCTAATAGATCAATCGGTTCACGGCCTTCTCTATCCAATTTATTGATAAAGGTCAAAATCGGCGTGGTACGCAAACGACAAACTTCCATTAATTTAACGGTTCTGTCTTCAACCCCTTTCGCAACATCGATGACCATTAAGGCCGAATCCACCGCCGTTAGAGTGCGATAAGTGTCTTCAGAGAAATCCTCATGTCCCGGAGTATCCAACAGGTTGATCATGACATCTTTATAGGGAAACTGCATGACAGAGGAGGCAATCGAGATACCACGCTCTTGTTCCATTTTCATCCAATCGGATGTCGCGCCACGATCCGTCTTACGACTTTTAACCGCACCGGCCATCTGAATCGCACCACCATATAACAATAGCTTCTCAGTGACGGTCGTCTTACCGGCATCTGGATGCGAGATAATTGCAAAGGTTCTACGTTTGCTGGTTTCTAACATTAAGGACATTATTTTCTTCTTATTTTCAGTAGTCGATGAGTTGGCTAAATATCACTAAATAGTCCTTATCGGTAATCTTTTAAAACTAAAAAAGCCAGATAATCCTCTATCTGGCTTCAAAAGGCGGTCAACGCATAGAATGACCAGGCCTGGTTAATTATCTTGGGATGCCTTCCGCATCCTCATCATCTAAACGTTTACCTTTAGTGGCTGCCTTAGCTTCCAACCTGGCTTCATGCTCATGAAATAGACGTTGCAACTCTAGCTCAGCCGCTTCCGAATCCTTCTCTTCTTTGGGTGCTGACATTAGGTCCTCTTTAGAAACACCCAACATTAAAGCTACCGCACTAGCAACATAGGTTGATGAATAGGTTCCAACCACTACACCGACTATCAACGCCGCTGCAAAACCGTGAATCACTTCGCCCCCTAGAAAAAACAGGGCCAGTAACACCAATAAGGTCGTTAAAGAGGTCATTATCGTACGCGACAGCATTTGGTTGACCGCAATATTGGTCACCTGTACAGGCGAACCATCGCGCATGACTCTAAAGTTTTCGCGAACTCGGTCAAATACAACAATCGTATCGTTTAATGAGTACCCGATAACGGCCAAAATGGCTGCCAATACGGTTAGATCAAACTGCATGCCCGTCCAAGCGAACACACCAACAGTCAAGATCACATCGTGAATCAATGCCGTGACGGAACCCACCGAAAAACGCCACTCAAAACGTAACGCGACGTAGATTAACACGCCAAAAAGTGCATATAAAACGGCTAGAGCGCCATCTTCTGTAAGCTCATCACCCACTTGAGGTCCGACAAACTCAACACGGCGTAAAGTAATGTCATCCTCACTCACTGCTTTAAGCGAATCCATTACTTGATTACTTAACTGTGCTGAATTTAACCCCTCACGTGGTGCAATACGAATAAGCACATCTTCAGCTGAACCAAAATGTTGTGCAATCGCCGAGCCAAAGCCAGCTTCTGACAAATCCGTTCTTAATTTAGGGAGATCAACAGGCTGAGGATACGATAACTCAATCAATGTTCCGCCAGTAAAATCAATACCAAAATTTAAGCCTTTAAGCCATAACCCAGCAAAGGAAGCGATAATTAGCACGATAGATAATGCCAGCGCGATATGACGCTGACCCATGAAATTGATATTGGTTGTATGCATTTCGTTACTCATGTCATCGTCCTAAATTGAGAGCTTTTGAATACGTTTGTTACCATACATCAGGTTGATGACGGCACGTGTTCCTAAGATGGCAGTAAACATCGAGGTAATAATCCCGATAGACAAGGTAATCGCAAAGCCTTTAATAGGGCCTGTTCCAAAACTAAATAAGACAATAGCCGCTAACAACGTTGTAATATTGGCATCGGCAATTGTCACAAAGGCTTTTTCATAACCAGCATGAATCGCAGACTGAATTGGACTGGTCCGCATCTCTTCTCGAATACGTTCAAAAATGAGTACGTTGGCATCTACTGCCATACCTACTGTCAAGACAATCCCCGCAATACCGGGCAATGTAAGCGTTGCTTGTAACATTGATAAAACCGCAATAATAATGATCAAATTCAGTGTTAAAGCGACGTTCGCCACCATGCCAAACATTTTATAGCGCCAAGCCATCAAAATGAGAACCAAAACGAAACCAACAATCACCGACATAAACCCTTGATTGATATTGTCTTGACCTAAACTGGGTCCAACAGTACGTTCTTCAACGATTTCCATTGGCGCGGCTAAAGCTCCAGCACGCAGCAATAAAGCTAAATCTTGTGCTTCTTGGGGTGAATCTAAGCCCGTAATTTGGAAGCGGTCAGCGAACTGTCCACGAATGACTGCCGCATTAATCACATCTTTATTGGTAATGCGGTTTTTAACTTTAACACCATTTTCTTCAATGGTTTCAACACGATTCTCAATGAAAACCACCGCCATGCGGTTGCCAACATTTTCTTTAGTCGTCGCCAGCATTTTACGACCACCGGCACCATCTAACGTCACATTGACCATAGAAGAGCCCTGTTGTGAATCAATCCCTGAAGAGGCATTGACCACATTTTCTCCACTCACAATTGTGTGGCGCTTTAAGAGAATCGGTTTACCGTCTCTAAAGTGATAAATGATTGAACCGTTCGGTGCATAACCCGTTTTTTCTGCACGGTAGGGATCACCCTTCTCTTCCACCAATCGGAATTCAAGCGTTGCAGTTGCCCCTAAAATCTCTTTAGCACGCGCTGTATCCTGTACGCCAGGCAACTCCACCACAATACGGCGATCGCCTTGTTGTTGAATCACTGGCTCAGCAACGCCTAGCTCATTCACACGATTACGTAAGGTATTGATATTCTGCTGTAAAGCGTACTTTTGCGTCTCAGCAATGGTTTTTGGTGACAAGCTCAACAATACCTGTGGGCTAGCGGTTTCCTCAACTGTTTTAAACTTAAAACGATCAGAATAGCTCGCGTTCAATACGGCCAGGCCAGCTTGCATTGTTGGTAAATCTTTAAATTTAACAGCCAACGCTTTATTTTTTGCCTCACCCTCGACGTCTACAGTCAGATATCGTACTTTCTCTTCTCTTAAGGTGCCTTTAATTTCATCAACATAACGAGCATAAGCTTTAGATACGGCTGTTTCCATATCCACGTCCATTAAGAAGTGAACCCCTCCACGCAGATCCAAACCCAGATACATAGGTGAGGCACCTAAATTTCTCAGGAAATGAGGTGTTGCGGGAGCTAAGTTGAGTGCCACCACGGCCTGTCGGCCTAACAAATCCTTGAGTACCGACTTTGCTTTAAGTTGATCTTCAGTATTTTCGAATCGAATCAGAAAATGACCCGCTTCAAACACAGAAGATTTCACTGGCAGGCCTGCGGCTTGCAATGTATTGGCGACTTTGCTTTGTGTCTCTGCAGTGAACTCTACAGATTTAGCGGGTGAGACTTGTACGGCTGGATCGTCTCCAAATAGGTTTGGCATTGCATAGGTCAATCCAATGACGGTAATGACGACCAACAACAGGTATTTCCATGCCGGATAGACATTGGTGATGATATTTTGTTTTGATTCAAACATAGGTTCGATTCCAATCTTAAACAACAGGGCTAGAAGGTTAAAAAACTTGCTTTACAAGAATTTGTTATAAGGTCTTTTGAGCGTTTTCCAAGGGCCGTTAGAGCTTAAAAATTCGCCCTTAGAAACAACAAAAGGGGCCTTAAGCCCCTTTTGTATGTATTAACGATTTTATTCGCCTTTCAACGTGCCTTTAGGCAGTAAGCGTGAAATGTTTTGACGTTCTATCTTAACAATCACTTCATCGGCAATTTCGATATCGCAGAAGTTATCACCCATTTCACGAATCTTTCCAGCTAATCCACCGTAAGTGACAACTTCGTCACCTTTTTTAAGCGCTTCAACCAGAGATTTGTGCTCTTTAACTTTTTTCTGTTGTGGACGAATCAACAAGAAGTAGAATACGACAAATAATAAAACTAATGGGATAATCCCTTCCCAACCGCCGCCTACTGACGCAGTTCCTTCTGCCATTGCATCACTGATAAAAAAGCTCATTACGTACTCCTAGAATTTATAAATAAATTGACCGCTGTATTGTGTCACAGCTAAAATAAAAAATCTCAACTAAATGACCAGGCCTGGTCACTTTTTTAAGCCTTAAATTAAATCGTTTAATTCAGGTACCGGACGACCAATTCCTGCATAAAAGTCTTCGACGAAGGCCTCTAATGCGTGATTAGCGATGGCATCTCGCATCCCCTGCATGAGATCCTGATAGTAATGCAGATTGTGAATGGTATTCAGGCGTGCACCTTGAATCTCGCGACACTTGTCTAAGTGATGCAGATAAGACAAGGTATAGTTTTGACAAGTATAACAACGACACTCTTTATCAATCGCCTCCAAGCTTATCTTATGCTTGGCATTCCGCAGTTTAACGACACCCTGGCGCGAGAATAAAAAGCCATTACGTGCATTACGAGTTGGCATCACACAGTCAAACATATCGATACCACGACGCACTGCTTCGACTAAATCTTCTGGCTTACCGACCCCCATTAAATAACGTGGCTTATCTTTTGGCATGTGCGGCTCGGTAAAATCTAAAGTGCCCATCATCTCATCTTTTGGCTCGCCTACTGACAGCCCACCGATGGCATAACCATCAAAACCAATCGCTTTTAAACCTTCAATCGATTCTTTACGCAGGTCTTCATACATTCCCCCCTGCACAATGCCAAACAGGGCTGCGGGGCTATCTCCATGAGCTACTTTAGAGCGTTCTGCCCAGCGCATGGAAAGTTCCATAGAAAACTTTGCTTCATCATGCGTCGCTGGATAGGGCGTGCACTCATCGAAGATCATGACGATATCTGCACCCAGTTTCCGCTGAACTTCCATAGATTCTTCCGGCCCCATAAAGATTTTTGCACCATTAACTGGGCTATTAAAGGTCACTCCCTCTTCTTTAATTTTGCGCATTTTGCCTAAACTAAAAACCTGAAACCCGCCAGAATCTGTCAATATAGGGCCTTTCCAATGCATAAAATCATGCAAATCACCATGCAGGTCAATAATATCGGTGCCGGGTCGCAGCGATAAATGGAATGTATTACCTAGAATGATTTGTGCGCCAGTCGCTTCAACCTCTTCGGGCGTCATGCCCTTCACAGAACCGTAAGTACCCACCGGCATAAATGCGGGGGTTTCTACGACACCTCGACCAAACTTTAAACGCCCTCTTCGAGCCCGTCCATCAGTATTATCTAATTCAAATTCCATGTTTTTCTACTTTTTATTTAATTGGGGTGTGGCGCTATTGAGTGAAAGCACTCACATCTGATTTTGATCTAATTATATTTAGAGGACGCAGGAAATACTAACATTGCATCGCCATAGCTGAAAAAACGATAAGACTGATTAACCGCATGTTGATAAGCTGCCATGGTACGTTCATAACCGGCTAAAGCCGAAACCAACATAATTAAAGTGGACTCAGGGAGGTGAAAGTTGGTGAAGAGGACATCCACTTCCTTAAAAACATAACCCGGAGTAATGAAAATATCCGTTTCACCTTGATAAGGTGCGATTTGTCCGGTTGAACTAAATTTAGCAGCACTTTCCAAACAACGCACAGAAGTCGTGCCAATGGCAATCACTCGCCCCCCCTTCTGGCGAGTGTGGCGCACTTTCTCGACCAACTGCTCATCGACTTCCAAGTATTCAGAGTGCATCACATGCTCACGAATATCATCAACCTGCACAGGTTTAAAAGTACCTGCACCAACATGCAAGGTCACAAAACCAATCTCAGCACCCTTTGCCTGAATTCCATCTAACAACTCTTGATCAAAATGTAAGCCCGCGGTTGGTGCAGCAACTGCTCCTGGCTTTTGTGAATAGACCGTTTGATAACGTTCTTTATCTTCTGGTAGATCTTCAGGACGTTCAATATAAGGTGGTAAAGGCATATGACCATAGCGTTCAATCAACTCTAAAGCACTTTTATCACAGCGCACCTTCAGTACAAACAGAGCACCTTGTCGCCCTACTACTTCGACATCAAAAGCATCCTCGATGCGCAATAACGCGCCCGCTTTGGGAGAACGGCTTGATTTTAGGTGACTTAATAGCGTCTTATCATCCACAACCCGCTCAATCAACAATTCAATTTTACCTCCTGTGCTTTTCTCACCAAACAAGCGTGCAGGAATCACTTTAGTATTGTTGAACACTAATAAATCATGCGGTTGAACATAAGAGAGTAAATCAGGGAATTGTGCATCGATGATGCTGCTATCAGGCTGCATCACTAATAAGCGACTACCACGTCTCTCGGCAGTAGGCTGCTGAGCAATAAGGTTTTCAGGGAGGTCAAAAAAGAAATCTTGTCGTTTCACAGGCTTTGTCAGATTGTACAAAGCCAATCCTTGTCCATTTCGATAAAGGGCGGCTATTTTCGCTGATTGTGCCTTTATTTTCAAGCTGTTATTAACAACTTGAATGCAAATCAAGCAGGGATCGAATAGATCAGCGTCCAGTCAAATAGCTTTTATAGTGATTAAAGACTAGGTTGCCAACAATTTTGTTAATTGACCAGGGGGAATTGGGCGACTAAAGAGATAACCCTGACCAATATCACAACCTAAATCAAATAACACTTTACGTTGTTCTTCTGTCTCAATGCCTTCTGCCACAACAATTAGATCCAAATCATGCGCTAAATTAATAATGGCTTTCGCGATCGAAAATTGACGTTTATCTTCGATAATATTTATGACAAATGCACGATCCACCTTTAGTGTATCTAAAGGAAAAAGCGTCAGGTAGTGTAGTGATGCAAATCCTGTACCAAAATCATCTAGCGCAATCGTAAAACCTTGAGACTTTAACTGTTGAATTTTCTCTAAACTCCGTTCAACATTGTCCAATAGAATACTTTCGGTTAACTCAATCTGCACGGATTTAGGGCAAATACCCATCGTTTCAAATTGTGCAATCGCATGGTCACAAAAATTTTCATCTGAAAACTGGCGGGCTGAAACATTCACAGAATACTTAATATCGATACCACTGTCCTGCCACTGCACAATGTGTTTTCCTGCTTGAGAAATCATCGACTCACTCAAAGCCCAAATCAAGCCCGTTTCTTCCGAAATAGGAATAAAAACTGAAGGTGATGGCGCCAAAGAACCATCATCAGTAATCCAGCGCGCTAAGACTTCCACGCCAATCGTTTTACCGGTTTTTAGATCGACTAAAGGTTGATAATAAGGCTGAATTAACCCCCGAGACAAAGCTCCGCGCAGCCGATTTTGTAAATCAACCATTTCCGTCGCATGTTCCGCCATCTCCTGAGAAAAGAAAGCCATATTTAAACCCTGACTTTTAGCCTTATACATTGCCGCATCAGCATGCTGAATCAATTCTTCTGGTGTTCCACCATCTTGCGGATAAACAGCCACTCCTGCTGTCGCCCCAATACTCAAACTATGACTATTTATTCGAAATGGCGCTTCTAACAACTGATTCATTTTTGTGACACACTCTTGAATCAATTCCGTGTCCACTGAAAGTTTATTGACCAAAACAAACTCATCACCGCCAAAGCGGGAAACAACGCCCTTTTGACTCACTAGACAGCTGTTTTTAAAACGCCTAGCCACTTCTTTAAGTAAAGCATCTCCCACTGAATGACCATAGGCATCATTTACATATTTAAAGCGATTCAAATCAATAAAAAAGACAGAAAAGGACCTTTTATTTCCTGAGAGCTTATCTGTTTCGATTAAATTCGTCATGTAATCATGAATAAAACGGCGATTAGGCAAATCAGTTAATGGGTCATAAAATCCTAAACGCTCAATTTTTTCAGAAGCTAACTTCCGTTCAGTAATATCAACATTAATAGACCTTACACCGACAACTTCACCTGCAGAGCTGTAAATAGGACCACACATATGCTCCAACCAACGAATTTCGTCTAATTTGGTTCTAATGCAAAATTCAATTTTCTCTGGGCTACCATCCTCATTCACTTTATGAATATGCGACGCCCATCGAGCACGATCTTCAGCACAAATAATCGCATCCATAAAGTTGGGGGTTTGATAAAAATCTTCTGGCGAGTACCCCGTAATCCTTTGCACGGCAGGTGAAACGTATTCATACTCACCCTCAACCGTTTGTAGATAGGTAAACTCTGATGAGAAATCTACAACCGCTTTAAAGAGAACGCTTTCACGTTTTTGTGTTGCATTAGTCTGAGTGATTCGACCCCACAGACCAGCCAGCAAGAACATCACAAGCAGCGGCACGATCCAATAACTCATATGAAAAGTATTTTGCACGAGGTGTAGTTCTATGAATGCGAAAGGCACAATCAAAACAAAGGCCCAAAGCAGTGCTTTTAAGTAATGTGTTTGAACAGACACAGGGTGCATTACTCTTTCCATATAAGACTCATCTTTTTCACGGTCGCTCACAAAGCTATAAGTTATTCTAATCACAAAGTATCAATCAAGCTGATAGAAAGGTCAATGTGACATTTTTTATTTGCCGATAAGTAAATAGCCTATGCAAATACCATACCAGCCATACCAACTGTATGACGAAGACCGTTAAAATCTACGGAAGTGGTTGACAGAGTTCTTTCAACCTCCTATAATTCGCGCCACTATCTTTATAGTGCCAGTGTGATGGAATTGGTAGACATGACGGATTCAAAATCCGTTGCTCGTGAGAGCGTGGCGGTTCGAGTCCGCCCACTGGTACCATCTAAGCAATAGCTTAAAAATCTTTATATTGTACGACTGTAGCTCAGTTGGTTAGAGCACTACCTTGACATGGTAGGGGTCGGTGGTTCGAATCCACTCAGTCGTACCAATTTATCCCTTGAAAATCAGCTCCAAACCTTATCATACTACTCTAAATATACGAGCCCCTTGCTCCCAATACATAATACCTATAAACACCAAACCTATCTAATAGTGTTCTGAATCAATATAAAAAAACCACTCAATTGTATTTTCGTTAAACGGTCGCTATACGCCCGGTCTTTTTTCAATTTTTAAGTTATTGTGTACGTCCATAGCCTTTCTATTATGAGATACATGAATAAAAGTAAAACCTGAGCCTTATCAATATCTTAAGAAAAATGCATACACTGTAATCATCATTGAATCTAGTGTTCCTCTTTTACAACGACGGTTTGTTTTATCCTTATGCACACAAACTGTCTTGAAGAAGCCCTGATAGCCCAGAAATAACTTTAATCATTTATCACTCTCTATGATTATTAATTAGTATAATACCGCACTTTAAAACACATGCTCAATGGCGATATAAAGGATCCAACTCTATGCTAACCCCAGAACAACTAGAAATGGCCCAGCTGATTATTGAAGCTGTTAACCTTGAAGATATCCAAGCGGATGAAATCGACCCTGAAGATGCTCTATTTACAAATGGGTTAGGACTAGATTCAATTGATGCTCTAGAAATATCTTTAGAGTTGAGTAAGAAATATGGCGTTAAAATTAAGTCAAGTGATGTCAATATCAATGAAATATTTGGTTCCATTGCATCCTTAACGGCCTTTGTTCAAGCAAATAAACAAAACTAAGCTTTAAGAGATGCTTTCATTTTTACTGAACAGCCAAAGTCCGACAGAACTCCAACGACTTTGGCAGTCAACTCCTTTCATTTACCGCGAGGCTCCCGATCAAAGCTTAACCCGCTGGGAAGTCTTTCTGGCTGCAGAGCAACTTAGTCAAACAGCTTTAAGCATCCATTCGAATATGAAATACTCTGCACTGTTATTATTTGAACAAAGAGATTATTTTTTGGTTGGTTTACTTGCTACAGCAATGCAAAAAGGGCAGGTCATTTTACCGCCTAATTTAGCCGAAGCAACCTTAGAAAAATTAAAGAATGACATGCCAGAATTGTCTGTTTTAGGGGATGATCTGCCTAAGGGGTTACACAGCCAGCCTCAAATTACTTCTAAACTCATTGACGAAATCTTTCATGCTGTTAAAAAGAACCCTTTGCCTTTTGATCAGCAAAGGATGACCGTAACGTTTGAAGCCATTAAAAAAAGTGAAATCTGGCTGTATACATCAGGCTCTACAGGTAAACCCAAAAAAATTATTAAAACCTGGCAGCACATGATTTATTCAGCATCATTAGCCATTGACAGGTTCCAGCTCATGTTGCCTTGTTATATCGTCGCAACGGTACCAAATCAGCATATGTTTGGTTTAGAAACGACCCTATTTTGGCCTTTTTTCTCCAAAGCAAGCCTGTGGTATGAACGACCCATTTTTGCCGAAGATGTCATTTCGGCACTTTCAAATAATTCAATTGAACCCGCTTTCTTGGTATCGACACCTTTACATCTCACAAAGCTACTTGCATTTAAGCTTAAGTGGCCAGCCCACTTGAACCGCCTTTTATCAGCGACCGCCCCCTTATCCAAGACGCTGGCTGAACAACTTGAAAGTGAATTTAAAGCATCATTATTTGAAGTTTATGGCAGTACCGAAACCGCCTCGATTGCATCACGACAGACGACGGTTACGGAAGTTTGGCAAACCTACACATCGGTTACTTTTGAGCGCCTTACCAATGAACGCTATGCGGTAAAAACCTCTTGTTTAGAGGACTCCCAGGTATTAAGTGATCAAATAGAACTCTTAGATGAACACCATTTTAAACTTGGTAAACGCGATAGTGACTTAATTAAAGTGGCCGGAAAAAGAGCTTCTTTAACAGAATTGAACACCCATTTGCTGTCAATTTCGGGGATTACAGAGGGGGTTTTCATTCAAGATCCATCCACAGAACGTCTCAGACTATTCGTAACTACATCGCTGACTCCATCAGATATTTTGCGCGAGCTTAGAAAGTTACTTGATCCCGCATTTCTGCCACGCCCGATTACCTACGTGAAAGCACTTCCCAGAAGTGAAGTCGGCAAAATATTGTATAATAAATTACTTTGTAAACGCCCTAGTTGAGACAAGCCTTCAAAGCTTATGGAATACATGCAATCAATTGATTCTTTTAAAATACCTGCTCAACATCCTTGTTTACCAGGACACTTCCCAGGTCGACCGATTGTACCCGGTGTAGTCTTACTGGAATTCGTAGAAAAAATCGTAAAAAAACATTTCTCAGAATGGGAGATAGTTGAACTCAATCAGGTCAAGTTTCTACAGCCAGTCTTGCCTGAAGAATTGCTTGAACTTTCAGTGGATTCGAGTAGACTCGAAAGTCACCATAGCACCCTATTTCAGTTAATCAATACCAAGAACCAGAGCCGAGTTGCGACGGGAAAGTTAAAACTAACAGTAGTGAATAAAGGCTAAACACATGGCTGAAAACTGGCAACAAGAAACCGAGATGTCGAATGCCTTTTGGTTAAAATTAATCATTAAAATTGCATTAAAACTACCGCGTTGGTCTGTTAGATTGCTCCTTCATCCCATTGTGCTATTCTTCCTTCTGATTGCAACTGAAAAAAGACACGCCTCATACCATTATCTTTCAAAAGTACTCTCGTACCCACCCAAAATTTGGCATGTTTATAAACACTTCTACTGGTTCTCAGCTGTATTGTTGGATCGAGTCTATTTCCTCACGAACCAACATAGTTACTTTGATCTTTCATTTGCGCACCGTCAGGAAGTCATTGACTCTTTTAATGAGCATCCCGGCCAGTTCTTTTTAAGTGGTCATTATGGCAGTGTGGAGGCTTTAAAAACTCAGGCTATGAACAAACATTATGAAATAAAACCTGTTATCAAACTCGATCACAATCCGACCATAGTGAGTCTTTTGAAAGAACTTAACCCCGAATTCTATGAAGGTGTTATTCCATATAAGGGATTAGAAACCACTTTTGAAATTTACGAAAACTTAAAGAAAGGAACCTCTATTGCCTTGCTTGCGGATAGGCCTATTGGCGGGAGCAAAACGCTCCTGGTGAATTTCCTAGGTGACCAAATCCCTCTACCTGAAGGTATTTTTGAGATGATTTTGCGTTTTCCCTATCCAATCAATTTTTTCTTTTCCCAGTATCTCGGGGGCAATCGCTATCGTGTTGAGTATTTTCAAATTGAGCTGAGCAAAACAGATACACCACAAATACTTGCCCAAAAATTCGCGGATCACTTGGCTCTACAATGCAAAAACTCCCCATATAACTGGTTTAATTTTTATACTTATTGGATAACGTCTTCTCATGAGACTTAAGCAAGTAGCATTTAAAATTATTTTTTTGACAAACTTATGCTTACCGTTGACAGCATTTTCTCAAGAAATTAAACTCTCTGAATTGTTTAAGGCCTTAAACCAAGTACAGACTGAGCATAAAAGCTTCATTGAAGAACAATTTGATCCCTTATTAGAGATTTCACAAACTCAATCTGGCGAGATGTATTATCAATCGCCCAATTTGCTAGAGCAACGTTATGAAAAGCCAATAGCAGGCACCATCACGTTTACCCCTACACTGATTAAGTTCAATTTTCCAGACCGAACGCTAGAACTTCCCGTAGAAGGCTTTCCTGAAGTTGCTCTATTTTCGCAAACTTTTTTAAATCTACTCAATGGTAACTTAGCGCTCTTGCAAAAAAACTTTGAGTTAGCATTTAAGGCATCAGAAAACCAGGTTTGGCAGCTTAGTTTAACGCCAACCAACCAGCTTAAAAAGCATATACAAGCAATTCAAATCATAGGTTCACAGACTGAGATACAATCGATTCTACTCACTAAAACGTCAGGGGATTGGCGTAAAATTACATTGCAACCCATTGCGGTCAAGACAATTGAAGTCAAATGAAAATGACAAATCGTCAAATCATTTTTTCTTCTTTAATCTGGATTTTTATCGGTATTATTGCCTGGGCAAGCCTCGTCGCTTTTTTCAATAAATCACCCTTTCAAAATGACATCACCCAGTTTTTTCCAAACCAGCAAAGTATTGAGGCCCAATACTTAAAAAACCGTCTGACACCTACTCAAAAAACGAGCTGGTTAATGCTTGCTGTTAAAACGAATCAACCTAAACAAACACTTTATGACATCAGTCACACAGTACAATCCCAATTATTAACACTGAAGGGTGTCAAGCAAGTATTAAATGGGGCTGAGCCTTACCAAAGCCCGTTACAACAATCACCAACGCCTAAGCTGTATGCTTACCGTTATCTAATGACTTCGTTTGAATCTGCACAATTGAGTGCACACATTCAGCAAAGATGGCAAGAGTATCAATTAGGCTTTGTGCTAGACAAACATTGGTTGCTAGACGACCCTACATTTCAATGGGCTCTTTATCAAAACAAACTCAAACCTATTCAGCAATTAGTCAAAGAGAACGGTGTTTGGGTCAGCCCCCAATCCACAAAAGCATTACTCTTGATTGAAACCGAAAAACAGCCTAAGGTGCTGGCCAATCTTTATAAACAATTAGAACGTTCATTAGGTAAGAATAATTTCCAACTGTCTGGCGCCGACTGGGTAGCGTTGCAAGCAGAACAGCAGATTAGAAAAGGGGTGAACTGGATTACCAGCATCGCACTGGGCATGGTATTTTTAGCGCTTTTTATTGCATTTCGCTCTCCAAAACTCATTTTATTCAGTAGCTTACCGCTTCTTGGGGCCTTTTCAGTTGGCATACTCAGCACAATTAGCCTTTTTGGCAGTATGCAATTAATCACCTTGGCACTCGGAGCAATTCTATTAGGGGTGGCAATAGATTACCCAATCCATACCATTTCAGCCTACCAATCTAGAAAACTTTCAGTCGTCCAGCAAATATGGCCGACTATTCGCCTTGGCGCGCTGACCAGTGCATTTGGATTTTTAATGCTGTGGTGGATAAATATTGAAGGTTTGCAACAGATGGCCATCTTTGCTTCGAGCGGGTTGCTCACCGCGTTATTCATTACTCGAGCTCTCAAACCTTTCCTCGCGTCTCACTATAAAATAGATGACATAACATCTAGCGAACCACCCGCTAAAAGCATGATCAATCAAACTCCAAGTCTTTATTTTGTAGGTTACCTTCTACCAGGCCTGGTCATTATTGCAGCGATTCTGTTTTTAAAACCTATTCAGTGGCAGGATGATATCGCCAGCTTGAGTCCAGTCTCGAAGGGTTTGATTCAAACCGATAGACAACTACGGTCGTTATTTCAGTATCAAGAGGTGGGTAAACAGCTGCTTTTACCGGCTAAAAATATTGAAGTTCTTTTACAACATGAAGAAGCTTTGCTGGCTGAATTAGAACATCTGAAAACGACAGGTGCGATTCAGCAATTTCAATTGCTTGCACAGAGTTTACCTAGCCAACGTTTACAAGCCAAACGCCAGAAAAACTTACCTGATGCTAAAATGGTTTTAACTTCACTGAGCCATGCTGTAGAGGCTACACGCTTTACAACGACACACTTTCAACCTTTTATAAACAGCTTGGAACTCAGTCGAAAACTGCCTTTAATGACTTATGTTAAGTTCATTGAGACTAATGAAACCTCAGCACGATTAGCGAGCCAATTGGTTCTATCACTTTCAGATCAAATGGTCGGGGTCATTCCGCTTTCAGGTGTGGTTTCGGATCAAGTCATTGAGGATTTTGTCCAACAACATGCCGACTTAGGGCTTATCTATTTCAATCAGCGCAAATTGGTTGCCAAGCAAATCACAGAAATTCGCTTTGGACTGTTTCAAATATTAGGCTTTATCCTATTGATGTTAGGAATTAGCCTTTGGTTAAAATACCGTAGTGTTAGACAAGTGATCATTGTTTTAAGTCCTATCATCATGGCGATTGGGTTAACCTTAGCCACGCTTGCACTGCTCAATATATCGTTAAGTATTTTTCACTTAATGAGCCTAATGCTTGTCGCAGCCATCGGTATTGATTACAGTCTGTTATTTTTTGAAGGTGCGCAACAGACCAAAAACTCTCATGAATGGAGCCGCTCAATTCGAGTCGCATTTTTAACCACTTTAGGCTCATTTAGCATATTGAGCATGAGCCAACTCGCACTGCTTAATGCGATTGGTATAACGGTTTTAATCGGCGTATTATGGGTCTACAGCTTAGCGTTTCTGCTTGCGAAAAATCCAAACCGACAGTGAAACTGAACCAATACAACGTTATTCAATGATGGAAAACCGATAGATGGTATCTACCATTTTCTTAGGATTCGTCACAAAAACATTCTCTTGATTCCAAACATAACCACTGAGAACCGAGACCACTGATTGTGACACTTTTTCTGCTTTGTCGTCACAGAATAGAATCGATTGCAAACGACCATCATACCAAGCGTTAACATATTCTCGAAAAACATTAATGCCCACCATCATGTAATCGGCATAATCTATTTGCCAATCTACAGAGTGACCATTTAGCTCCTTAATGGTAAGCTCTGCCGCTTTCGCTCCCGACTCTAGCGCTAACGTTACCCCAGAACTGAAGACCGGATCCAAAAATTCTGAGGCATTACCCACTAACACAAAGTTCTTATCAAATAGCTTGGTAACGGCTGCCGAGTACCCATTGATACAACCTACAGCTTGAATTTTAGTCGCCTGTGCATAGCGCTTTGACGCGGGTAGGTTTGTTTGAATGATATAATCAAAAAACTCAGATTCCGTCAGATTAAAACTTTTAAAGTATTGTTCATCACAGACAATACCGACCGAAGTTACGCCATCGTTAAAAGGAATATTCCACAACCAGGCCTGATTATCATCATGAATACCCACAAAAATATAGCCATCTTTCCCGTCTACCAATGAGCGTACGTCTCCAGTTACTCGACAGAAGATGGCTTTACGCATCGCTTGTTCAGAAGGTTTCTCCAACCCTAATAACCTCGGTAAAACACGACCATAACCAGACGCATCGATCACTTTTTTGGGTTGATATCGTTGTACCTCTCCGGACTTAGTTCTTACGGTAATAATGCAATCTTGGGCATCAAAATCGATTACTTCAGATTCAAACTCCACAACGACCCCTTTTCTTTGGGCATCCAACAGAAGCTCATGGTCAAAAGTTTCGCGCTTTACTTGAAATGAACTATTAAAGGATTCCCCTAAGTTATTCTCAAAATTAATAACCTCTAAATCGCTATCTGTTTGGAAGACAACGCCTGGTTTGTATTGAAAATTTGCCTGTTGGATGCACGCTAACATATTCGCTTCATCCAATAGAAAGTTGCATCTCGGGAGTAATGATTCACCGATCACGAAACGCGGAAAGACCATTTTCTCAACCAGTTTTACTTTAAAACCAGATTGCACAAGTTTGGCACCAGCAATAGAACCTGCTGGCCCGCCGCCTATAATAAATACGTCATAGTTTTGATTTAAATTCATTCACTTCTCTAGTCTTGAATAATTTTTGGATTTTTTGTGAGCGATCTGACCAGGCCTGGTAGGTTCATGCCTTTTTTGAATAATTTTTTGGCGACCATAAAAGTTATTTGAGTAATATCAAATCCGGCTCTGAAGTGGCTAGCGCGTCGATTATCTGCATAAACAGTATCAATCGGAATAAAAGCAAAACCGTAGTTTAAATGCGCGGCATCCACAAGCACTTCACTTTCAAAAACGAACCCTGATTTATTCTCATATGGAAAATGTAACTTGTTTAATAGACTTGCTGGATACAGACGAAAACCTGATTGGCTATCAGCAATAGGTCGACCTGCAGCCCAACCTACCCAAAAATCGGCAATACTATTGGCAATACGCCTTGAACGGGGGGCATTTTGACGATCCTTTAATCTGGATGCAATACATAAATCTTTTGAATTTTTTTCATAATGAGCCAGTAATTTGGGAATGTCTAAAGGACTATGCTGCGCATCGCCATCCAAGGTCACGATAGCTTCAACTCCAAGCTTTAACGCTCTTTCAAACCCTGCTTGCAACGCTTTAGCTTTACCACCATTAACAGGTAAATCCATTAAAATAGCATTCGTTTTTCTCACCAATTCAGCCGTATCATCTTCTGACGCATCATTCACGACAATCACCAACGAAGTCTGTTTTAAAGCCTCACTCACAACCTGTGTAATTGTCAGAGTTTCATTGTAGGCGGGAATTACTACTGCAAAATTTTTCATTAAACATCCTTTACACTCATTCAACCAATCCCATTTATCTAATTTTATGGAGTATTTTTTCATTATTTAAAAGCTGACTTACAAATCGTCCAGTACAGTACCAATTTAAAAAAAAGGCCTCTAATAAAATTTTATAAACTTGCGTCAAATTTAGATGCCACTCTTTTTCAGCGGGTAAACAACGCGTTGAAAACCCCATGTTTTTAGCCATGACCGAACAACGTAGTAAATGATAACGATTAGAAATCAATGTCACGTTTAGAGGTAACTTTGTTTGTTGCAGGTATTCTCGGGTGTACTTTAGGTTCTGTAACGTATTCTTAGACCTGTCTTCAAGAATCAAGGAGGTTGTATCGCGATAAGCGCTGATGAACTTAGATGAATTGAATAAATAGGCTTGTCCAGCTTGCGCTTCGCTGAGGGTATTTTTGCAGATGATACCGCCCTGCAGAATAAGACACTTAGGTTTTTCGATAGGGAGCCAGTCTATGACCGTGTTTAAACGTTGTTTAAATTCGGTGTCTGGCTGATTTTTATTAAGTTGTTTTCCAAACAGAATCCAAATCTCATGTTGGAAGGTTGGTTGAGCTGTTTTAGCAACTTGATATACCTTCATAACATACCAGACAATTATAAGACCCAGCGTACCTAACGCCCATAACATTGAAAGGGACAGCATCAAGACACCATCCCAGTCTATTGAGGCAACTTTACTAACTTTCAACGTACTAGTGTATTAGTTGTACTTGGATTGCACGATCCAGATTCATTATCCAACCATTATAATTACTATGAATAGTCTTTTCTTCTTCGTCATAATCCAGCTGTTCGCTCGATTTATACAATAAACTATATTGGCTACTTGAATATGGAATTGTAATTCTAGCCACATGCCTTCTTAAAAATAATGTTCCCTCTAAAGTACTTGCATCAACCTCTTTAATTATCCAGCCTAAACCCATACCGGCACGCTTAATCGCTTGTTTAACTTGGTCTGAATTTTCGATACTGTTTGGAACAACCTTAGACTCAACTTCATGTATGGGTTTTACGCCACAAGCTGTTAATAAAAAAGAAACCACGGCGAGCATTAAAAAAGATATCCATTTTTTTTGCATTATTTTTTCCTTACAGATTTAGAATTTTCAAAGCCCATCAAAGCTTGGATTTACACTTATTATACGACATTAACAATCTATACCATGCCGCCATTAATAGACATTACTTGCCCAGTGATATAACTCGACTTGCTTGAAGCTAAAAAGCTTACTAAATCGGCGATTTCTTGAGGTTTGCCTGCTCTTTGCATCGGCACCACCTGCTTAAGCCGTTCAGGGGGAAAGCTACAATTCGCCATCTCACCTTCAATGACACCTGGTGCCACGACATTTACCGTAATTTTACGAGATGCTAACTCTAGTGCCAGCGATTTACTCGCGCCAATCAAACCGGCTTTTGCCGCAGCGTAATTTGCCTGTCCACGATTGCCCATAATACCGGCGACCGATGCGATGTTAATCACTCGTCCCCAACGGGTTCTAATCATAGGCAACAATAAAGGCTGAGTGACGTTAAAAAACCCATCCAAAGTGACCGCAATCACTTTTTGCCACTGCTCATGTGTCATCCCGGCCATGACCGCATCGTCGTGGATGCCGGCATTATTAATGATGACTTGAACTGGCCCCGTCTCCAGAATTGTTTCAATAGCCTGTTCAACCGCGACAGTATCAGTCAGATCAAAACAGATTGCATAGGCAATCCCACCCTGCTTCTGAATACTCTTAGCGAGTAATTCGGCCTTTGATAACTGCGAGTTTGCATGAATCCACACTTCATAACCATCGGTTGCAAGCTGAGTGGCGATTGCGGAGCCTAAGTCGCCACTTCCGCCGGTGACTAATGCTTTTATCTTCCTTTTTTCTACCATGTTTTTTCCTTTTAATCCGAATCAGGATGTATGACCATCACTCTGCCTGAACAAATCTTTCTCAACTTAGCATCCGTAATATAAAACGCATACCGTTTGCATGTTTCATCTACCATAATAATCGTCGCAGTCACCTCTAAAAACTCAGTCAGTGGATCAAATACCCCCCATTCAACTCCTTTGACTGATGCAATATAACCTAACTTTGGTACACCTAACGTCGAAGACAGTTCCATTAATCCACCATGCACTGCAATTGCTTGCGCACCATACTCAATCAAGTGCATCTTAGAAAGTTTACCATCCGTTTTTAAAGGGTTATTTACCTCTAAATGCGACTGTGTTCTGCAAATAACTTCGGCATCTGTGTAAGACACTACTTGCTCTAATAAACACATGCCTCCCGCATGGGGAATGAGTGCTTCAATATCGGATTTAGTTAAGATAACCGTCATCACCCTAAAGAAACCTTGATAAAATTATTCCAATTTAATGGGAAGTGCATGTCACTCTTCTCATGACCCGACTGATATAACGCAATGGATTGTAAAAGAGGGTACGCTTCTGCTGCTGGCACCCCCGTATAAGGATTACTTTTCAAAGGCTTAAACGGCGCATCTTGTGTGAGCGAAAGTGACAACAATGGATAATCACTTTCGATCACTTCACTGGCATCTAATATCATCGAAAAGGCAAATGGGGCTTGGGATTTTTGCACCGTATCAACTGGCATTAATTCATCCAAAGGTAAATCGTAAATAACCATGAGAACAGGTTTGCCATAATTTTGAGATTGTAGAATAGCCTCGAGTAAACCATTTGCAATCGCATATTCCCCTACCGAAATAGCACTGGCAGCCGCCTGATTTTCTTGACCGATCATCCAGTACCCCGCCGGTGCGTTGTGCACCGAGTTATGGAACTGAGTTGGTGAAATCATAGGCTCTTCTTCACTCACGGCCTGACACATTCGGGCTGAAATAAGCGTGTCTCCATCTTTACAAACGAATAATACGGGTAGTTTTGCTTCTGTTTCAGGATAAGCCTGCTGAAAAGAGACCAGCGCTTCTTCAGCTGTTTTCAAAGCCAGTTGAATAGTTGCAGTGGTGCGACGGCGTTCATTAGCCGGTAAAAAAGTCGGACTGTATTTCTCAATGGTCTTAGACATATCCGGTAACTGGTTTGTTAGCATCATTTTTTTAAACGTTTCAAAATTCACCAGGCCTGGTGCAGTTAAACCGATGCTGAGTATTTGAGCCTTCATTCAGCCGACTCCCTTTTTAAAATTACAGAAGCATTATTGCCCCCAAAGCCAAAAGAGTTACTCATAACATACTGGAGCCGCCGATTCGTCTCCGACAAGTGGATCGTCTCTAACGGCACCGAGATATTAGACCGAGCCAACTTTTGTACTAACATCGAATCTAGATTCGTTAAGTTCAAATTAGCTGGCACCACCTGTTCCTCTAACATCCATTGGCAAAAAATAATTTCAGTAATGCCTGCTGCGCCTAAAGTATGTCCAGTAAACCCTTTGGTAGAACTTATCCAAGTAGATGACTTTTCTGACATCAAATGGCTCACCCCCGAGACTTCAGACAGATCATTACTCGGTGTGGCCGTACCATGCAAATTAATATAATCAAGTTCATCTATACCAATATTGGCTTGCTCCGTCGCCGCCAGCATCGCCAACTGTGCACCTTCTCCTTCCGGGTGTGGCGTTGATATATGATATGCATCACTACTCTCACCAACTCCGGCAATTTCGACCGGGGATGGATTTGTTTCATCAGAAAACTTGGCGTGACTTAACAACATAAAACCGCCCGCTTCTCCTATATTAATGCCATCCCGCGATTCATCTAAGGGTTTACAAACAGTTGAACTCACTAAGCCTAGGGCATTAAACCCGTGTACAGTCGTCAAACACAAAGAATCTACCCCTCCAACAACGACCGCATCTACAATTCCCGCATTCAACCAACGTTGGGCCACCGCGAATACTTTTGCACTCGAAGAACAGGCGGTTGAGATAACAAAACTCGGACCTTCTATATTTAGAGCCTGGCAACAAAATTGCGCCAGTGAATCCATTTGCTGCGTTTTTTGATAACAATAACTATCAGCATCCAACTTATGTCTAAAAACATCTTCCGTTGTTGCAATACCAGAAGTGCTCGTTCCCACAACTAAGCCAATTCGATTCGGCCCAAACTTCTCAATGAGCGCTTCTACTTTGTTATTAAACCCCTCTGTTTGCAACGTTTTCCACGCTAACTGATTATTACGACAGAGAAACGCCTCCAACGCCTTAGGCAACGTTACACTCTCAACCCCCTTAACCTCGCCTAGAAAAGTTATGATCTCTGGCATCTGTTGATGAAAGTTAGTCTCTTGTGAAAGACCGCTTTTTCCCTCTGTCCAAGCATCGATATGAGGTTTTTTACCCGATCCCAGTGCAGAAACCAAGGTGGAAGCTATAATATGCATAAATCGACTTTTCCGTAAAATTCTGAAAATTATAATATAAGCTAAGTTTAGTACAAAATAAGTCTATATCTCAATGAAGTTTCTATTTAATTCCCGTCAAGTTTTCTCTAAAGAAGCCATTGACTAAATCCAAAAAATTGCTTTCTCAAAGGTCCGCTTTCAAGCCATTAGAATTACCTGGCAAAGAGGGCTGCTTATGCCATATCCACAAAACCTTTAACGACGAACATAATCTTCTGTGCAGATTTATATGCGTTTTTATGGTCTAAGCGTTATTTTAGAGCATTACTTAAGCAGTCAATAAGATGACTTTTAAACACAAAAAACCGCATGAATAAAAGAGGTGAATTGTTTTTTTTGATGAAATGAAGCAAGTTAATAAGGAACGACAATCACTATGTTCCTTATTAGGATTAGGGCGCGTTTTTGATTAAAAGAAATCCATCAACACCGACATGCCTGTTAACTTTGGTACAACCATTGCCATTTATCAATTGACTGCCTTAGCTTATTTCTGAGTATCAAACTGCCAGACGTCTTTGACTGAAACTTGACTCAATTGATAGAAAAATTGTCGTAAAGAGCTTCCTTTATGCGCGGGCAAAAACAGTTGTCGTACATAAAACTCTCCTACAAACAAAACTACTGAACCGCTATAAAACACCCCTTCAACCCATCCTGTAGTGTGATTAACGTCCATCAAGCCATCCACTTTTAGAACACATAGTATAAAAAAGAAAACAACCCAGAGCCAAGTAACTTGACGGGTGTAACGCCTTTCAGCCATTGAATTTTCTGCCCCCATTAGGAGCGCATAACGGGTTATCAAAGGCGTTTGACTCGAACGCAAGCTCATCAAAAAAACTAATAACATACCGCTTAAAAGCACTAATGCGAACAATTGCATCAAGAACTGTAGTGTGCCAACACTAAAAACAAGCAATAGAAAAAATCCCACGATCAAACCTATACTGCTTAGAATTCTATAAATCATTATTCCAGACCTTTTACCGTTTCTACAGATGTCATAAAATTCCAGGTCAGGGTTAAGCCAAACATATTACTGAAATGCGTTTCAACTAGAGGGCTCTTTTTAAAAACCGCTTGACTCATGTCAAATCCACGCCAAAAACCGCCTAGCCAGAATTGGTCAAAATGATAATTCACTGAAAGATGATAGCTAACACCAGAAAAACCATCAGTCGTTTTATAGGCCGGTCGGTCTGGTGTTGCATCACGAGAATCAACGCCATAATAATAGTTATGATTTTCTGAATCAGCGAAGTTAGCCGCAGCGCCAACCGTGATTTTAATACGTTGCTTATGACTCAGAGCCTTTCTGTAATAGTAGAAGACACCTGGATTAGCTACCCATCCCTCTTGATGAATGCGTTTGAAATCAGAAGCAATAATCGCCCTAATGGGCAATTCGAATTTTAGTTCATTTAATTGATATTGGTACAAACGATAGGTTAAAACAGGCCCCAAACCGATAGAGCCATCCAGATCACTCATGCCAGCACGCTTTTTATTATCTCTACTCGCAACAGGGATACTGCCTGATAAACTTAAATCTAACTCAATCGTAGGGGTTTTCAAAAAAGGCTTGGTAAGCGCTTGCTGATTAATGGAAAAATGCTTGCCGCGATAGACAATATAAGGAAGTGGGATAAGTAACTGATTCTGTTCTTTTGATCCAGGGTAGTCGGGATAAGAAAGTAGCGCGGGTCCCAACCCAAACTCCCATTTTGGGAGAACTTGCTCTGCTAGAGCATTATTCGAAAATATGAATGATATACACAAAAAAGAGACTCTAATGAAGAGTCGCTGAACATACAGATTGTACAAACAAGCTTTGACCTTTTCACTTGCAATTAATTTGTGTAAATTCATGTAATGTCCTAAGGATAAAGAGTCCAACATAATAAAATCAGACTTTTTATAGCTTGCTACTTATTCTTTTATGTCATTATACAGTGGCTTAGCCTACTATAATTCAACAACACATAAGAAGTCGCTTTGGCAAGTCATGCTAGTATGAATAAACACTCAAAAAATTGTTTAAAGTGAACTTTGCGTAAACACTAAAATACTTTTCATATCATATGATGCTGCGAGAGGTTACTAAAAATCTTAGACATTAGAAAAGAATGAGAAAGAATCTGCCGTAAAGCGCCTCAAAGATAATGTCGACCCGTTATTATGGGTTATTTTAGGCAATAAAAAAGCCAGGCTTCAAATAACATAAGTCATTGAAAAACCTGGCTTTAGAATGTGGCTCCCGATTCAGGATTCGAACCTGAGACATACGGATTAACAGTCCGGTGTTCTACCAGCTGAACTAATCGGGAGTGATAGATATCAAACAACTCGTTTGATGTGGCGTATTATAGGGAAATAATTTTAGCGTGCAAGTGTTTTTTATAAAAAAACATGACTTTTTACAAAGCTTAACCAATATCAAAAGCTTAACGTCGTTTATATCGTTTTTTATGAACAATTCATAAACTCATCACATATATATTCGTAATTTCTCCCAGTTTAAGGATCTCTTATATTAGAATATTACTTATTATAATATTTAGTAAAATTCCTTATCAAATTTCTATAAACATAGAGAGCTATTATGCCTATCAAAAAAATTGTCATTCCAGTAGCGGGTTTAGGTACCCGTTTTTTACCCGCCACTAAAGCTATCCCAAAAGAGATGATTACTTTGGTTGATAAACCTTTAATCCAATACGTTGTTCAAGAAGCTGTGAATGCAGGATTTACGGATATTATTTTAGTCACCCACTCTTCCAAGCAAGCAATTGAAAACCATTTCGACCACCATTTTGAGCTTGAGACGACGTTAATTAATAAAAAGAAAACCGCTCTATTAGAAACTCTTAGAAATATCATTCCTGATACCGTTAATATTATTTCTGTGCGCCAGCCTGAACCTCGTGGTTTAGGGCATGCTGTTTTATGCGCCGCTTCAGTGATCGGAGATGAGGATTTTGCCGTCATGCTTCCGGACGTTATCCTTAATAGTGAATCCACCGATTTAACCAATATGGTCAATGCATTTCACCGTTCGAATCAAAGTCAGATTATGGTTGAACCCGTCCCTGAATCTGAAGTCGATAAATACGGCATTGCTGACTGTATGGGGAAAGCCCTGAACCCAGGAGAGTCTCGTAAAATGGTCGGTATTATTGAAAAGCCGTCTTTGGATAAAGCACCCTCTAACTTATCAGTGACAGGCAGGTATGTTTTAAGCAATCGCATCATGAAGATTTTAGAAACAACCCCTAGAGGCGCGGGGAATGAAATACAATTAACGGACGCAATTGCGCAACTAATGCAAGAACAGGATATTCAAGCGTATTGTCTAGAAGGTAAAAGTTTTGATTGTGGTGATAAAATGGGTTATTTAAAAGCGACGGTTCAATTTGCCATGAAGCACTCAGAAATCGGGACTGACTTTACTCGCTGGTTAAAGGATTTGACGAAATGATCGAAACGCAAGCATTCTCTAAATTAAAACCCTTAGCAGAATCCATCAAACAAATTCACTTAAAGAGTTTGTTTACAGGTGACGTTAACCGTTTTGAGCAGTTCCATGTTCAAACTGAACATCTTCTTTATGATTTTTCTAAACAAAAAATAAACTCAGAAGTTCTGCACGAGTTGCTTAATCTAGCCACAGAATCTGACCTACAGCCATGGATTGAAAAACTATTTTCTGGTGAGAAAATTAACCAAACAGAAGACCGGGCTGCATGGCACACGGCCTTAAGGGATATTAATAACCCTTTGACAGAAGTCGCGCAACAATGGCGTAAGATGGAGCATATTGTTGATTTAATGCACTCACATCAACTGCGTGGATTTTCAGGGAATGCGATTACCGATGTCGTGAACATTGGGGTAGGCGGGAGTGATTTAGGCCCTTTAATGGTCACCTATGCGCTTGAATCTGACAAGCTATCCATTGCGCCAGAAATTCATTTTGTGTCGACCTTAGATGCACGCCAATTACAACGTTTACTGAAGAAGCTTAATCCCTCCACCACACTCTTTATTATTGCCTCCAAGTCCTTTACCACGATTGATACCTTGTCTTTAGCAGAAACGGCAAAGGAGTGGATTGAAGAGGCCTCCCCTTCAAACGAATCGACTCTGCGCCACTTTATCGGCATTTCAACCAACCCCACCAAAATGACAGAGTGGGGCATATTGCCACAACTTCAACTTGAATTCTGGGATTGGGTTGGCGGCCGTTATTCTTTATGGTCTTCTATCGGTTTGAGCATCGCCTTTAAGCTAGGCATGCGGGGTTATAAAGATTTGTTAGCGGGTGCGCATGCCATGGATATTCATTTTAAAACCATGCCTTTTGCTGAAAACATTCCAGTACTGCTAGGCTTAGTTGGCATCTGGAACACAAATTTTCTAGATTTAAAGGCACAAGCCATACTACCCTATGACTCTAGATTAAAATACTTTGCCAGCTATCTTGAGCAATTAGAAATGGAGAGTAACGGTAAAAGTACACGTCGAGATGGTACTGCTACCACCTATAGAACTTGTCCAGTACTTTGGGGAGAAGTTGGACCAAATGCGCAACACGCCTTTTACCAGTTGCTTCACCAAGGCACGGAACGGATCATGTCAGACTTTATCTTATTCACACAAGGTCAATCAAACTCTGAACGCGCAAAATTCCATCAAAACCTAAACATTGCTAACTGCCTCGCGCAAAGTCGAGCGCTGATGGTTGGTAAATCCAGCAAAGACCTTAATAAAAACTATCCTGGTGATCAAGTATCCAATACGTTATTGTTGAATCAATTAGATGCCTTCCATCTAGGGCTGCTGGTCGCACTTTATGAACATAAAGTATTTGTCCAATCGGTGGTTTGGAAGATTAACCCATTTGATCAGTGGGGCGTGGAGTTAGGCAAAAAATTGGCCATGGATATTTTGGCACATATTGAAACGCACACCACCGAGAAATTAGACACCTCAACAGCGGGTATTCTTAACACTATCTGGAAACAAAATAATGAAAATTAACGTTTTTGGTTCAAATATCAGTGCACTAGTGTGCGCGGGTTGCCTGGCTGAGACAGGAAATCAAGTCACTCTCATTGGTAATAGAGATAAAGAACGTTCTGAACCAGGCCTGCTCAAATTATTAGATACACAATTGGATGCTGGACGTTTAGAACTCTCTACTGGTTATGATATCGATGCTGATTACCAAATCATCTCGCTTGAACCAGGCAATTGCTCAGAAGCGAAATTAATTGCTAGATCTTTAGCCGCTGGAACAAATCCCAGTACCTGCTTAATCATCCGCTCTAACTTTACGATGGGTACGTTTAAAACGATTACTGAGCTCTCTCAAAAGCCTTGTATTGTGAACCCTGACTTTGCATCAGAGGGACGTGCCATTATTGGCTTTATGCGACCGGACAGAATCATTATTGGTAGTCATGCACCTGAGGCCATCAAAAGCTTTAAGCGATTGTTCGCACCATTCAATCGCAACCACAATGTGATTATCGAAATGTCACCAGAATCAGCTGAATTGACGAAATATGCAACGAATGCCATGTTGGCCACACGTATTTCGTTAATGAATGAATTAGCACAGGCTGCTGAGCATCTTGGTGCCG
Source organism: Thiomicrorhabdus arctica DSM 13458 (assembly GCF_000381085.1). Taxonomy (GTDB): domain Bacteria; phylum Pseudomonadota; class Gammaproteobacteria; order Thiomicrospirales; family Thiomicrospiraceae; genus Thiomicrorhabdus; species Thiomicrorhabdus arctica. Next base: position 1,368,692 of record NZ_KB905899.1, read on the forward strand.
ATATTGAAGAGGTTCGTCAGGGACTTGGTTCCGATCAGCGTATCGGTCAAGCTTACTTATACGCCGGTACAGGGTTTGGTGGCGCTGACTTTGAAATTGATTTATCGCGCATCCAAAAAATTATTCATGATTCAGGTTCAGATGAAGGCCTATTGAAAGCGGTCAGCTTGATCAACGAGCAACAAAAAGAAGTTTTATTCCGTAAAATTTGGCAACATTATAACTGCCAATTGGATGACAAAACGGTCGCTATCTGGGGCATTAGTTATAAACCCAACTCTAATTCAATTGAGGGCGCGCCGAGTCTAGCTTTGATTAAAGCACTGCTTAATCAAGGTTGTCGTTTAAAGATATTTGACCCCATGCTTGAGACGAATTTTACCATGTGGATGCGTGAAACATTACCGCTAGAGCAACAAAAACGAATTGAAATCTGTGCTGATATGTATGAAGCGACAGAACAGACTGATGCGCTTTGCGTGATGACAGAATGGCAATCGTTTTATTCTCCAAATTTTGAAACTCTTAAGACCAATATGCGGACCCCTATCATTCTCGATGGCCGTAACTTATACGATAAGCTGTGGTTGGCAGAGAATCAATTCACCTATTATGGCATTGGACGATAACCTCAATTTTTCACATAAACCTACTATTAATCAATTCAAACTGAACTTAAAGAAATCTAAAATGACATTAAACGCACAAAAAATAAGCTGTTTTAAAGCCTACGATATTCGTGGCCGCGTACCTGAAGAACTCAATGCAGATATTGCCTACCAAACAGGCCGCGCTTTCGCGGCTGAACTTAATCCTAAACAAGTCGTGATCGGCTATGACATTCGTTTAGAAAGCCCTGAAATTGCCAAAGGACTCATGCAAGGATTGGTTGATTCCGGTGTCGACATTATTGATATTGGCCTCTGCGGTACTGAAGAAGTCTATTTTGCAACGCCTTTTTATGCTGCGGATGGCGGGATTATGATTACCGCCAGTCATAACCCAAAAGGTTATAACGGCATGAAGTTGGTGGCGCGGGGTTCGGTTCCTATTAGTGGCGACTCTGGTTTAAGAGAAATTGAACAACGCATTATTGAGAATCGTTTTGACAGTGTTGTTTCTGAAAAAAATAAAGGCACTGTCTATCAAAAACCGAGTAAACAGGCCTATATTCAGCACCTGTTAACCTACGTCGATTTAGACCAATTAAAACCTTTAAAACTGGTGGTCAATGCTGGCAATGGCGCTGCAGGTCCTACGTTTACAGAGTTGGCTAAAGAACTGCCCTTTCAAGTCACGACTGTCAATCATGAAGCAGACGGCAACTTCCCTAACGGTGTGCCCAATCCGATGATTATTGAAAACCGTATCATCACCACGGAAACAGTGATTCAGCAGCAAGCCGATATGGGCATTGCTTGGGATGGTGATTTTGACCGTTGTTTTTTATTTGATGAAAAGGGACAATTCATCGAAGGTTACTATCTGGTGGGACTCTTGGCCGAGACTCTGTTAGCTTCTCACCCAGGAGAGAAAATCGTACATGATCCACGTCTGACTTGGAACACAATTGAGCAAGTATCTCAGGCCGGCGGTATCCCTGTGCAATCTAAAACGGGCCATGCCTTTATTAAAGAGCGTATGCGTAAAGAAGATGCTGTTTATGGTGGTGAAATGTCTGCACACCACTATTTTAGAGACTTTTATTACTGTGATAGCGGTATGATTCCCTGGTTATTAATTGCCGAATTGATCAGTAAAACAGGTAAAACCTTATCAGAACTCATCTCAGAAAGAGCTAAGGCTTATCCTTGTAGCGGTGAAATCAACTACACGGTTAAAAACAGCCCAACCATACTTGCTAATGTTCGTGCACATTTTGCTCCTGAAAATCCAGCCATTGATGAAACCGATGGCTTGAGTCTGGAGTTTACTCAATGGCGAATGAATATTCGTTCTTCCAATACCGAACCTCTATTAAGACTTAATATTGAATCACGTGGTGATTCTGACTTGGTTTGGCAAAAAGTTAAAGAACTTGAAGCCATTATTTTGGCTTAAATCCTATATTACAATAGTCTTGAGACAGTGATTATCGGCTAATCATCCCCAGATTAGCCCTTTTCCAAACGAATAATGACGCCTTTAAAGCCGTTGAAGGTTTGTTAATTCCATACAATATCCTATAATCTCCCCTACGTCATTGACCTTCAAAGCTATTTACTCAAAGCGCCTCATCAAATAGATACGTCACCAGAGCCGATAAAAATATTTCATTAAAAGAGTTCCACTATGCTCAGTTATTTACACTCTTACCATGCGGGTAATTTCGCAGATGTTTTAAAACACACGACCTTAGTGCATGCTTTAGACTATTTTACGCAAAAGCCTAATCCTATTTTTTATCTCGACACCCATTCAGGCCCGGGAATGTACACGCTCGCGGACGAAGAGGCGCAGAAAAATTGCGAATATAAAAATGGTATTGCGAAACTTTGGAATGAAACAGATTTACCGGAGGCAATCACTCGATACAAAGAAGTGATTGAAGCGTGTAATGCACTTGAAGGCTCTAAAACAGATTTGCAACTCTATCCCGGTTCACCGTGGATTAGTGCTCACCTGTTACGAGAGCATGACCGTTTGAGCCTATGTGAACTCCACCCGAGGGAACAACAAACCCTTATCCAAAATTTTAAATCAGATCGACGTATTAAAATTTTTCCTAAAGATGGTTTTCAAACAGCTATTGGCGCATTGCCGCCTAAAGAGCGACGCGGTTTAGTTTTGATTGATCCGCCCTATGAAATCAAGCAGGATTATGAACGTGTCGTTGAGGTCTTAATCGCATCGCATAAACGGTTTGCCACAGGCTCTTATGCCATCTGGTACCCCGTCGTTAAACGAGACCAAATAGAGCGTATGTTAAGAGCCATTAAAAATAGTGGCATCCGTAACATTCAAGTGTTTGAACTCGGACTGCAAGCCGACACCGTTGAACGGGGCATGACTTCAAGCGGTATGATTTGGATCAATCCACCTTGGACATTATGGAAGGAGATGCAGTTAACCCTGCCTTACCTTGCCCAAAAACTAGGTGGCAAGCAAGGCGTTTATAAAATACAGCAACTGGTCGCGGAATAGATATCCACCTACATTTATCCTTGTGCGTGGTGAACCCTAGCGGGCTTTTTGTAACCAGACACTAGCGATCAACAATAAAATAATCGCTGGCATGAAAGCCCCTAACATCACAGGCAAGTGATAGACGACCGTTAGGTTCCCTACTAGTTGATTGAATAAATAGAACCCCATTCCCAACAACACGCCTAAAAAGACGCGCTGTCCCATGCTGACCTGCCTAATTGAACCAAAAATCAGTGGGAAGACAATCGCAATCATGGCAATGACCATAATAGGCATGGACATTTTGCGCCAAAATTCCAACTCATGGCTGCCTGTTTCTAAATCATTCGCTTCTAAAAACTGAATATATTGATAAAGATCCCAAGCACTTAAATAGCGTGTTTCAATGTCTAAGTTTTGTAACTCTTCTGGCGTTAATGGAAAACTAGAGACCACTAACTCGGGCCGACTGACTATCAATTCTAGCTGAGGAGGGAGCAACTTATCTAATTCAATCTGCGGTGTCACAAAACGGAGTTGCTGTTGAAAGGCATCTTTGAACAGCCACTGTCCTCCTTTAAAACTGGCCTTTTTAATTTGTGATAATTCACTTAAATGCCCTTCTTCTAGTTCATAGATGGTGATGTCTTTCAGCTCAGTACTCGACATGACCCGTCCGACATGAATATAGCGGTTAGCATCTTTAACCCAAAGTCCATCTTTTGAACCTACAGAAAAACTCTGATGTAAGGCCTCTGCACGCATTTTTTTAGCGTAGGCCTCACTCGCTGGTGCAACCCACTCACCTACCATAGCAATGACTAGCCACATTAATAAAGCCGTTTTCAATACGGCCCAGAGAATTCTTTTAATAGACCAACCCGTCACTCGTAACACTGTTAATTCAGACTGATTTGCTAAACTGCCTAACCCCATTAAGGTTCCAATTACGAGAACAATAGGGAAAATTTCATAGCTGTAAACGGGGAGTTTTAAGAGTGTATAGAAAGAACCTAAGGCCAGTGTGTAACTATCAGTTAGCTTAGAAACTTGGTTCATAAACTCAAAAAAACCAAAAATGACTAATAATACCAACATCACTAACAAGGTGTAGCTAACGACAATACGAGCTAAATAACGTTCTATTCGATTCATCGTTAATCCTCATTTCCTGAATGTTTTCTCTTTTGAGGCTCGGAGACCTTAGTAGGTCTGTTATTGGACTTTAAAGTTGGCAATAATTTGAGGTTAAGTTGTCTAAAATCGACCAGTGCCAATATCAAGAACAAGATTGGAACAGGCCATAAACCTATTGACATCGGCCAGTTCCCAGTCGTCAAACCGTCCCTGCCCACCATTAAAAGTTGGTTGTAGATAATGTAAAGAACCAGTGCAAAAAACACCTTAGCAAACCGCCCTTCTCTTGGGCCTGTGCGGCTCATTTTCAGACCGATCAAACCCAGTACCAATACACCAAAAGGCGTGACTAAACGCCATTGCAGTAACGCCTGGGACTCAAGAGCTTCTGAGGCCCATAACACATCCGTGCCCACTTCAAATTTAGCAGGCCTGGTCGGTTTGGAACTGAGTTCTGGAATCAATACCTCAAAACGTTTAAAGGATTTAACTTCCACATCTCCAGGCGTGGTTGTTGCATGGTCATGCATTCCTATATAGCTGTAACCGTCTTCCAAGACCAACATCAGTTTGCCATCGATCCATTCAAATCGGCCTATGGGCGCGACTAAAATCAAATCCTGCTCTGCATCTTTTGCTTTAGATTGACGTTGAATCCAAATATTAGAGAGTTCACCCGAATCTGAAATCGATTTAGTATAAAACACGCCTGCTTCGTTCGGTAAAGTGTTAAAACGACCTGGCACAAGTCCAGAAATTGGAGAAAGCGTTTGTGCCTCACCAATAATGAGGCGTTCCGTTTTATAACTCCAGGGAGTAACCACTAAAGAAATCCAAGCGGTCACCAATACCAGTGGAATCAAAAAAAATAACACTCTCTTTTGAAAATACTGTGGAGAAATTCCACAACTGCTCAGAACAACCATTTCTTGATCTTGATAGAGTCTACCTACCGATAGCATGACGCTTAATAGAGCGACTAAGGGCAAAATGACTTCTAGTGCTGGGGGAATTTTGAGCAACAAGACTTGCAGAACAATTGAAGAAGGGACTTTCCCTTCCACAGCCATCGCTAATAACTTGGTCGCCTCTGAACCAAAGGTAATAAGAAGCAACACAGTTAATACTGCGAAAAAAGTCTTTAGTAATTCTATATAAAGGTATTTGTCGAGAATTCGCAAAAAAGCGCTCCACACACGTTAAAATAGTGAACATCATTTTTAATAAAGCCATTATACAAACAAAAAACGTAGAATGACTGTTTTAAACAAACCTGTTCACCAATCTGAATCCTCGATTTTAAGGGCTTAAACTATGAAACATATTCAATTTGCATTCAATACCTCGTTCACCCACCTTGATACTTTAATTCTCCCTATTAATGATGAAGGCGAGATCATCTCGTTAGAGAACATTCTGCCACAGCAATCGACTTTGAATGCATTAAGCAAAAGCCTGTCGAAATCAGGCGATTTCAGCGGAAACGTGGGGACAACGCTGCTCCTCATTAAACCAGCGGGTATTGAATTTCAGAGAGTATTGTTAGTGGGTTTCGGTGCAAAAGACAAGCTGACCACCAAAGGTTACCTCACCTCAATCCAAGCCGCGGCTGATGCATTAGATCATTGTGGTGCAATTCATATTGTCAATGCCGCTATTTTTGCCAAGCCCGCTGCTGAAAGCATTAAGTGGGCAGTGACCCAAAATGCGCAAATATTTCAACGTAGCTTCTATGATTACAGTCATGAAAGCCGTGGCAGCCATTCGTTAAAAGAGCCTAAAGTAGAAAGCATGGTTTTCCCTGCTGATGATTACACGGCCGCAGCACATCAAGGTCAAGCGACAGCACTAGGTATGGCCTTAACACAAGAATTAGCGAATATGCCGAGTAACTTTTGTACTCCAACCTATTTAGCAGAGACCGCCATTCAATTAGGTCAAGAATTTGATTTTGATATTAAGATTCTTGATCGCAAAGAGATGATTGAAATGGGCATGGGTTCTTTCATGTCCGTCGCGCAGGGTGGAGATACCCCTCCAAAAATGATCTGTCTATCCTATAAGGGAGGAGAATCCTCACAAGCGCCTATCGCTCTGGTCGGTAAAGGCGTGACCTTTGATACAGGTGGAATCTCATTGAAGCCTGGGGCGGGAATGGATGAAATGAAATACGACATGGGTGGTGCAGCAACGGTCCTAGGCGTTTTTAAAGCGTTAGGTGAGATTAAACCAAATATCAATGTCGTCGGTGTCATTCCTGCCACTGAAAACATGCCTTCTGGTAATGCCATCAAGCCAGGTGATGTCGTCACGTCCCTTTCAGGTCAAACCATTGAAGTTCTCAATACCGATGCTGAAGGCCGTCTGATTCTGTGTGATGCTTTAACTTACACGCAACAAACGTATAAGCCTTCTAAAATCATTGACATGGCGACCTTAACGGGTGCTTGTATTATCGCTTTAGGTCATCATGTTTCTGCTATTATGGGCAACAACCAACCCCTTGTGGATGCTTTAAGAACAGCAGGTGAAACAACCTATGACCGTTTTTGGCAGCTACCACTTGGCGAAGAGTGGGATGAGCAATTGAAATCTAATTTTGCCGATATGGCTAATATCGGGGGGCGTGCGGGTGGATCCATTACTGCCGCACAGTTTTTAGCGCGTTTTGTGAAAGAAGTTGATTGGGCACATTTAGACATTGCGGGAACCGCTTGGATCAGTGGCGACAAAAAAGGTGCAACGGGTCGCCCTGTTCCAGCCCTAGTTGAATACTTGTTGACTGAAGCAAAGGCATAAAAACGCATGACAGTACCACAAACTGAACAGTCCACCTCATTACCAAGTGCATCAAAGGATGTGCTTTTCTATGTATTGAACAGTACTGATCCACAGTCTCGGGAAGTTTTTTTGAACAAATTGCTTAAAAAGATTTGGGCCGAAAAACGCCGCTGTGATGTGCGTTTTGAATCAGAACAAGATGCCTTACGCTATGATTTAATGCTGTGGAATGCACAACCGCAAAGCTTTATCCCGCATGGTGTGACTAAACAAATTCCTGCGCCTATTCAATTGTATGGCGAACGGATTCTAAAACCATCGCGCGATGTGCTGATTAATCTGCACCCTGAATTCCCAAGCGTGTTCGAGCAGTATCAAAGAACTATAGAAATCCTCGATCAATCCGACTATTTAATCCAAATGGGGCGCGAACGCTGGAAGGCCTACAAAGCGAAAGGTATTGAAGCAACGGTGCATAAAATCGGTTTTTAAGGGGGCTCGTTAATTGACCCTATTTCAACCATAAAAAAACGGCTTCTAAGCCGTTTTTTTATGGTTTATTGATTTTCAACTCTCTCAGAGACCTGGCCTGGTCATTTTAAATCCTCAAGAAACTAGGCTACAGGTAAACTAGCTTGATAATGCTTTTTAATTGCTCGACGAATCAAAGCAATAAAAACACCCAACATGAGTCCCAAGACGCCAGCGACAGCTAAAATTATTGATTTTTTAGGTTTGATTTTATCACCATAAACCGCAGCTTGGTCAATGGTTACGACACCAAAATCAGTTTTTATAATTTTTAAACTTTGTAATTTTTGCAACAGTTCTTGTAAATTACGCAGCTCAGGAATAAAAGCATCATCATTTTTTCTCAATTCTAGAACCGTTCTCTCGGCAACCAACAAATCAGAACCGAGCAAATAAAGCGCGGAATTATGGACAGTCTCTGTATTTACATTGTTAATATTAAGCGTAGGACCTGCAGAAACCGGTTTATTTAACCCCAATTTTTGAGTAATTATAATCGCTTCATCTAACTGAGCCATTCTGTCCAAACGTTTATCGGAAGCGATTTGCCTAACGCTAGAGATACGGTCATTCAACAAACCGATACGACTTTGCTTTTTTGATAGTATCTGTTGATAGAATTGCTGAATGGTTTTCAGTTCCGCTATTTTCACCAAATCATTTAAGATATCCGCGACCTCTTGCTCGGTTAACGGTAAAGCTAAACTGACTGAAATCGCTTTAGATACAGACTTCCCTGTAGGCATTTTGATAGAAAAATCTTCGATAAATTGATTAAAAGCTTTTTTTTCAATTTTTATTTTCTCTGTTCCAAGCTGTTGATCAATGCCTGAATAATAAGTATTTACTAAAGCGTATTTATTGAAAATAAGTTTTAGTGTCTGTCGAGACCCTAAATTTGTTAGGAATTGAGTGAATACAGTATGTGGAGTATTCACAGCATCACCAGTCGTAGCAGTAACACCAGCTACAGTCGCCGTCGCCGTCGCCGTCGAGCCCAACACAATTGCCAACTCATTCATTGGCAAAACCTTTTCCGCAGCAGGTGGCAGTAAATAAGACTCTGACTGATAAACTGGCGTTACATTAAAGGCATATATTGCAGCAAGCAAAACGGTGATGACAAAACTAACTAAAATGGTCAGTTTTTCAGCCACTAAACCATCCCATAATTCAAATAAGTCAATCTCATCATTATTTATATTGTCTACAGGTTGCGCTTTTAATCTTGAATCCATATCAGTTTTTTACCTTTAGATAATAAGTGAAGCATTAATTTTATACTGCATTATACAGAGAGTTTATTGCTCATACGTAAACAATCTCAATCATAAAATGCTTTTTATTCATTCGATTGCCTATAATGCATAAAGTTGTTGTTAGCATTTACAAAGGACAGGTCTATGGAAATTACTCAATTATTAGAATTCAGTGTTCAGCAAGGCGCATCTGATTTACACCTCTCTACCGGACAACCGCCAATCATTCGGAAAGACGGAGACGTTCAGAGAATTGATGCACCAAGTTTAGGTCCAGAGCAGTTACAGACGATGATTTATGACATCATGAATGATGAACAACGTCGTGGTTTTGAATCTGAGATGGAAGCAGACTTTTCATTTGAACTGCCTAACATTGCACGATTCAGAGCAAATATTTTCCAGCAAAATCGCGGCATTTCAGCCGTGTTCCGAACCATTCCAAGTAAAGTTCTGACCTTAGAAGAACTTGATGCACCTGAAATATTTAAAGCCATTTCCAGTTTCCCAAGAGGCTTAGTCTTAGTCACAGGGCCGACTGGGTCTGGTAAATCAACGACCCTAGCCGCCATGGTTGATTACGTCAACAAAGGCATTCCAGGCCACATTCTCACAGTAGAAGATCCTATCGAATTTGTACACGAGCCCATTCGTTGTTTAATTAACCAGCGTGAAGTCCATCGTGATACCAAAAGCTTTAGTAACGCATTACGTTCGGCATTACGCGAAGATCCTGATGTTATTTTAGTCGGTGAGTTACGTGATTTAGAAACCATTCGTTTAGCATTAACAGCGGCAGAAACTGGACATCTCGTATTTGGCACCTTGCACACGAGCTCGGCGGCCAAAACCATTGACCGTATTATTGATGTTTTTCCAGCGGAAGAAAAAGAGATGGTGCGTTCGATGCTTTCGGAATCGTTACAGGCAGTTATATCTCAAGCGCTTTTGAAAAAAACCACCGGTGGGCGAATTGCTGTCCATGAAATCATGCTAGCCAATACAGCCATTCGAAACCTTATCCGTGAAGCTAAAATCCCCCAAATGTACTCAGTGATTCAAACATCTACACAAGCCGGTATGCAAACACTCGATCAAAATCTTAAGGAACTGGTTAATAAAGGCTTGATAAGTTTAGAAGATGCGCGTACCAAAGCCGCAAATAAAGCCAACTTTAGTTAATTTGCGCACATTGAATGGAGCCATAGAATGACAACCGATAACATTTCTGAATTGCATAAACTTTTAATTTATTTTTCACAACAAGGTGGTTCCGACCTTTTCATTACCGCTGAACGTCCTGCGACCATGAAAAAGGATCGTCGACTGATCAACATTACGGAAGATAAATTGACTCCAGAAGTTGTCACCAAACTTTGTGTTGAAATGATGAATCACGACCAACTGGCCACTTTTCAGAATACCCAGGAAAGTAACTTTGCATACCATATAGAGGGTATCGCGCGTTATCGTGTCAATGTATTTGTCCAGCGTGGCACCGCCGGCATGGTCATTCGTTCCGTGCATACAGAAATACCTGATTTTAACTCTCTTAACTTACCCGAAATTTTAAGAGAGTCTATTATGGAACAAAATGGCTTAATTCTGATCGTTGGCGGCACGGGATCGGGCAAGTCGACCACACTTGCCAGCTTAGTCGACTTACGAAACAAAGAACAAGAAGGTCACATCATTACCATTGAAGACCCAATTGAGTTTGTTCATGCCCATAAAAAATCGATTGTCACACAACGGGAAGTGGGAGTTGATACGGATTCTTATGCCAGTGCATTGAAAAATACTCTTCGACAAGCCCCTGACGTTATTCTTATTGGGGAAATTCGTGCTCAAGAAACGATGGAACATGCCATCGCTTTTGCTGAAACAGGTCACTTATGTCTATCGACATTGCATGCGAACAATACCAACCAAACCTTAGATCGAATTATCAACTTCTTTCCTGCTGACCAACGTGACCATATTCTGATGGATTTATCCCTTAATTTGCGCGCAATTGTCTCGCAACGTCTCATTCCTAAAATTGGGGGTGGGCTGGTGGCGGCTATTGAGGTGTTAATCAATACACCACGTATGTCCGAGCTCATTTTTAAGGGAAAAGTATCAGAGATTAAACAACTCATGCAAGCTTCTCGAGTCGCTGGAATGCAAACCTTTGACACGGCTTTATTTGAACTTTATGAGAAGGGCTTTATCTGTTATGAAGATGCCTTACGGGGAGCGGACTCGATGAATGACCTGAGGCTTAATATAAAATTAAACAGCAAACTCCCACTGCCACAGAGTATGGAGAATGGAGGCTCTCCTGAGGCTCCGCAATTTAATCTAAAATCTTAACAAGACGTTTATTAACGTTTCATTCTGTCTATCAATGAACTCGATTGCATCCTTAATCCGAGTTCGTATTAAGAACAGAAACGGTCTCTAAATGCCTGCTTTCATCTAGCGCAAATCTCCAATGCCTACCATGTTTGCTTTTAATGACTTAACATCATCTCTCAATTGAGCGGCTTTTTCAAAATCCAACTCTTTTGCCGCTTTATACATCTCCTTTTCTAACTTTTTCAACTGACTCAATAGCTCTGCATGAGAAAGCGGTTTTTGATGCTTGACATATTCACCACTACTTTCGGCTACTTTTGGTAACTTACCAGGCCTGGTCGGTTTAGAAGCATAAGGAGAACCTTCTAAAATATCACTGACTTTCTTATTCAAACCTTGCGGAGTAATTCCTCTTTCCAAATTATATTCAATCTGCTTTTCACGGCGACGTTCGGTCTCATCAATCGCGGTTTTCATCGACTTAGTGATTTTATCGGCATACAGAATCGCCTTTCCTTCCACATTTCGGGCGGCACGACCTATCGTTTGGATTAAAGCGCGTTCAGAACGTAAAAACCCCTCCTTATCGGCATCCAAAATAGCGACTAAAGCCACCTCTGGAATATCCAAACCTTCTCGCAACAAGTTAATGCCAATCAGCACATCAAACTCGCCAAGTCGCAAGTCTCGAATAATTTCTATGCGCTCTACCGTATCAATATCAGAATGCAGGTATCGTACCCTTACACCATGATCTTCAAAATATTCAGTGAGATTCTCAGACATCCGTTTGGTTAAAGTCGTGACTAAAATACGCTGACCTGCTTCTGCTCGCCAGCGAATTTCGCCCAATAAATCATCCACCTGAGTTAAGGCGGAGCGCACTTCAATAATAGGATCTAATAATCCTGTCGGACGCACCACTTGCTCCACCATCGTTGAGCAGTGCTCGGCTTCATACTTGCCGGGTGTCGCTGACACAAAAATAGCCTGCGGCATGGCACGTTCGAACTCTTCAAACATCATTGGTCTATTGTCCATTGCTGAGGGCAACCTAAAGCCGTAATTGACCAAATTTTCTTTACGAGAGCGATCGCCCTTATACATCCCTCCAATTTGCGGGATAGTAACGTGACTTTCATCAATCACCAGCAGAGCATTTTTTGGAAAATAGTCCATTAAGGTCGGCGGTGCTTGCCCTGCTTCTCGTTTAGATAAATAACGCGAGTAGTTTTCAATTCCTTGGCAGTAACCTAACTCCACCATCATCTCTATATCGAGTCGAGTACGCTCCTCTAACCGTTGTGCCTCAACCAATTTAGTCATTGAACGCAATTCAGCCAAACGTTCCACCAGCTCAACTTTGACGTGCTCGACCATCTCTAAAACGCGCTCTTTTGGCGTCACATAATGCGATTTAGGATAGACGGTTGCACGGGTCGGACGCGACAAAACCTCCCCTGTGAGGGGATCAAACCAAGCGATGCTCTCGACTTCATCATCAAATAGTTCAATACGAACGGCATATTCATCCGCTTCTGCCGGAAAAATATCAATAACATCACCACGTACCCGAAAACTACCGCGCCACAGCTCTATGTCGTTACGTTTATATTGCATGGAAATCAATCTGGCTAGAATATCACGCTGTACAATCCTATCTCCCAAACGAATTTGTAGAATCATCTTCAGATACATTTCAGGGTCGCCTAAACCGTAAATAGCGGACACGGTGGCAATCAAAATAACATCCTCGCGTTCTAGCAGCGCTTTTGTCGCGGATAAACGTAGTTGTTCTATCTGTTCATTAACGGAGGAATCTTTTGAAATATAGGTGTCAGAAGCCGGAACATAAGCCTCTGGCTGATAATAGTCATAATAGGAGACAAAATATTCGACTGCATTATTAGGGAAAAAACTCCTCATTTCACCATACAGTTGTGCCGCTAAGGTTTTATTGTGGGCAATAATAATCGTTGGCCGCTGCACCTGTTGAATGACATTTGCAATGGTAAACGTTTTACCCGACCCGGTCACCCCAAGAAGGGTCTGATAGGCTTCTCCATCCTTCAATCCTTCAACCAATTGGGCAATCGCTGCTGGCTGATCTCCATTAGGAGAGTACGAAGAAACTAATTCAAACGATTTAGACACAATAATTCCTTTAAAAACCCAGGTAAAATCCAGTAGAATAGGGAGTATTAATAGTTAAATACTAATGCAAAGCTCACTTGATTCTACTAAAACTTTTTCCTGGCTTTGATGCCAAACAAAAGACGTATTATACAAGTTCATTCATTCGCGGAGAAATTCAATCAATGGCTAGTTTATCTGATCGTGTTAATCGAGTTAAACCTTCCCTTACACTGGTAATTACCGCCAAAGCAGCAGAATTAAAACGCGCCGGTAAAGATATTATAAGCCTTGGCGCTGGAGAACCAGATTTTGATACGCCACAGCATATCAAAGCCGCTGGCATAACAGCGATCCAAAATGGCCAAACCCGTTATACTGCCGTCGATGGCACGCCTGAGTTGAAAGAAGCCATTCAAGCGAAATTTAAACGTGATAATGGTTTAGAGTATGCGATGAACCAAATCCTAGTCTCTTCAGGAGGCAAACAGAGTTTTTTTAATCTTTGCCAAGCGATTTTAAATGATGGCGATGAGGTCATTATTCCAGCGCCTTACTGGGTCTCATATCCGGATATGGCATTATTAGCCGGTGGTGAACCTGTTATTATTGAAGCCGGTATAGAGCAAGGTTTTAAAATCACCGCCACTCAACTTGAAGAGGCGATCACGCCTAAGACCAAAATAATGGTCGTGAATAGCCCATCCAATCCAACGGGGGCTGTTTATACCGCTGATGAGCTTAAAAGCCTAGCGGACGTTTTAGTTAAGTACCCAAACATTATCATTGCGTCAGATGATATGTATGAACATATTATGATTAGCGATATGCCTTTTACTAATATATTGGAAGTGTGCCCTGAATTAACAGAGCGTACGGTGGTAATGAATGGCGTATCCAAAGCCTACTCAATGACAGGTTGGCGTATAGGTTATGCAGCCGGTCCGGCAGAGATTATTACTGGGATGCGCAAGGTACAGTCACAAAGTACCTCTAACCCTTGTTCAATCTCACAGGCCGCAGCCGTCGCAGCTTTAAATGGCTCGCAAGAGTGCATTCAAACCATGTTGGTCGAATTCAAAAAGCGCCACACTTTTGTGGTAGAAAGAATCAATCAAATTCCCGGGTTTAAGTGCATAGAAGCGCATGGTGCTTTTTACGCATTTATGGATGTTTCACAAGCATTAACCATGAAAAACATGGCCACTGATACGGATTTAACAACCGCTCTTTTAGAAGAGAAATTAGTGGCCGTGGTACCTGGTTCAGCATTTGGAGCCGATAAACATCTACGTATCTCTTTCGCCACGAGCATGGAAAATTTAGTCAATGCATTAGATCGCATTGATGCATTTATGCAATGCTAAGGATATAGATAACTTTCTCTTCACACCCACATTCTTAGTGGGTGTCAGGACACACCTGATAGTCATAAAGGCTATTCACCCCAAGGTAATGAATCAAGCAGCCCTGGTGATTTTAAATAAAAGCGATGCCTGTCAATTTGCATAAGCATTATGAAATTGTGTAAATGATAACGGAAGAACAGACGCCACCATGCTAGTCGTCAGTTCTGACTCTCAAGAATACTGGAAATCTGGGAAGGCCTTTTTGAGTTAAACCATTATATTGAAACGTAATCACTGAACCTATTTTCGGTGGCTGAGAACGTTGTAGATCGCTTAGACCACTTCCAATTTTGAGCAGCCTGTCTTTGGAATCTGTTAAGTGCATGAACTGGCCCTCCATTATTTCGCAGGCTAACGCACCGACTTTTCCGAGATATTTTCCTTTACCAGCCGTATATCTCTTTATCTTACATTCTGCATCCTGTTGTAACTTCACTTTTAAAGCGTCACTTGAGCGTCCAGTCTCATACGAACTTACCGGATTTCTAACGACTAAACCTTCACCGTTAAGTGCCAGTATTCGTTGTAATTCGGCTTGTAATTGTGCATCACTATTCACCATCACTTGATCAATAATCCGCACAAAAGGAGCCGGAAATGGAATTAAATATAATTTAAGCACCTTAAGTCGAGCTAAAAGCCCTCCGGCTTGATTGGGCACTTCAAAAATTTGATAGGTAATATCCCGCCACCCTTCATGCGCAGTTTGAGTATTTACAATTGAGACAGTTTGTTCAAATTGGTGACGCCCTAACCACAACTCACCATCCAATTCGAAGGGTGGGAAATCCTCAATAAACCAGGCGGGCACTGCAAATGGTTTGCCACTACGACTCAATAACTGCTTGCCATTCCAATAAGCCCGCACGCCGTCTAATTTCTCACTCATAAGCCAGCCATTAATATTTTGCCCTGGCTCATATTGCTTTAATAGCAGTAAATTAGGAGCAACTGGCAATATCGCATTTTCAGTCCGAGACGAATTAAGTATTGATCCCTGCACATTCCCATCTGATGTTAAGTCAATCGCATAGACGACGAAACTAGAACATAAAAGAACTAACCAAATAACCAGGCCTGGTAGATTACGTGTCGAATAGGAAGTCATCAATCATTCTCATTTAAGTATAGGTTTGAATGTATTAAGAGCAAACACAAAGAAATATTTCACTTGCAGTCTAATGAAATATACCAATTGATGAATCTCAGAATAAAAACATAACATCACAGAATATCACCCAAACTCATGGTAAAAAAAAGCCCAATCAGAATGACCAGGCCTGGTTGAAATGCTTTCGCAGTAAAAATTATTTTGCGGTTTTAAACACTAAATCCATCTTGATTTTTTCTAAGGTTTTCTCACCAATGCCTTTTACCTGCAGAAGGTCTTCTGGCTTTGTACATGGCGTTGCTTGGCACAATTTAGAAATAGCCACGGCTTTGGTAGGACCAATACCCTTTAAGGCCGAAGATATCTCTTCTGCTGATCCCGTATTTACATTAACCGGACTGGATAAAACACTTGCACTAAAACTCAATAGTGCGATTAATAACCCTGTTTTCAACAACATAACAATACTCCCATTTGAAAGAACATAACCACATAAAAAACATGGACAAGTTAATCATATCAGAATGCCTAGACCAGGTAAAAAGTAAATATACTTAGCATTGTATTTTTAAATACGCAACGCAGCATCTATAATTAATATTTCTGCTGTCTAAATTCCCTCACCACACGTCATTTTTTTGGTTTGATAGATGGGTTACACTACACAAGGAGAGATAGCGCGTCAATCGCGATAATGCCCCTAGAACTCATCTTTTTCCAACGACACTCACGGAATTTTGCATGGCTAAGTGTCACTTGAGAGTAAAATATAAATTTTTATAATAACCAAATCATGAATATTCTAAGGTAAATTTTCGCCGTATTGGCGTTTATAGGGTTCGCAAATGCAGACACATTTAAACTATTTAATCCAACACCAGTCACATTTTTAGACGTACAAAAATTTAAAGTACGGCATAATATAAAAAGTAATCTTACGTATTCAAAGTAATAGAAAAGTGCTATTAGAATATAGAGTGCGCACAATAAAAGTACTAATTAAATAGATTAACTGGGTTATTTTCACAGTAGAGTGTGAAGTTTGAATGGTACAGCTGACCTAACACTTTTCTTTTAGGTATAATCCTCTCATTAAAAAAAGTGAGTTACTTATGTTATCTGGAATTAAACCCGATCAATCCGGTTTTGTTTGGCTACATCGTTTTACCGATGCAGTGCTTCCCTTAGCTCTGCTTTCTGCCATTGTCCATTTATCACCTGCGCCATGGCATGACCGTTATCTGGTGATGGGTATTCTTGGTAGCTTGTTCTTCGTTTTTTCAGCCCAAACTGTTGGCATATATCAAAACTGGCGTGCCCGCCCTCTTTTCTCCAGCGCAAAACTTATCTTAAATGCTTGGTTATTGACTTGGGCGAGTTTAATCATCATCGCCTTCTTAACGAAAGATGCTAATAATTTTTCTCGTTTAGCAGTAAGTATTTGGGCCGTAGTCACACTACTTGGCTTAATTAGTTACCGAATTCTAATCAGGATACTTTTAGGTAAATTACGCTCTTCAGGAAAAAATGGTCGTACCATTGCTATTATTGGAGCGGGCAACATAGGTAAACGCATTGCCAGCATCATTAATGACAACTCTTGGTTAGGCTATGAGGTTTCCGCTTTTTATGATGACAATCCTGAATTACACAATTCAGATATTAACAACATTCCTGTTATGGGATGCACACATAACATTGCTGACAATGTAAACCTAAACAAATATAATGAAATTTACATCTGCCTACCACTTAGAGCGGAATCAAAAATCAAACAAATACTCGACGAGTTGACTGATACCACGGCCATTGTAAAATTTGTTCCTGATGTTTTTACCTTTGACCTTATGCATGCAAAGTGGACAGAATTAAAAGGCATCCCCATCGTTAGCGTTTTTGACACACCTCTAAACAGTAATTCCGCTAGATTCCTTAAAAGAATAGAAGATATTGCGCTATCCTTGTTAATACTAATATTAATAAGTCCCATTATGTTTATTGTTATTTTAGGTATAAAAATTACATCTCCAGGACCTATTTTTTATAGACAAACACGCGTTGGCTGGAACGGAAAAAACTTTGAAATGTTCAAGTTTAGATCAATGCCTATCGACACTGAAAAATCGGGTATTCAATGGGGTAGCGCAAAAAGCAAAACAAATACTAAGTTTGGACAGTTTATTAGAGCTACTAGCCTTGATGAGCTCCCACAATTTCTAAATGTACTAAAAGGGGATATGTCTATTGTCGGGCCACGCCCTGAAAGAGATATTTTTGTAAAACAATTCAGAAAAGAAATTCCACGTTATATGCAAAAACATATGGTGAAAGCTGGCATTACGGGCTGGGCACAAATTCACGGCTGGAGAGGCGACACATCTTTAGAAAAAAGAATTGAATACGACCTACACTACATTAATGCATGGTCTGTCTGGCTAGATATTAAAATCATCATACTGACTGTATTTAAAGGGTTTATAAACAAAAATGCCTGCTAAAAACAGGCATTTTTTAATTTAAAATCATTATAAAATCATTATAAAATCAGCATTAAATCTTGGCTAGTTTCTTCTCCCATGCCCAAGCATGGCCAACAATGGTTTTTACATCTTCATATTGAGGCTGCCAATTCAGCTCCTGCTTGGCTTTCGTTGCATCCGCTACCAACGCCGCTGGATCGCCAGGTCTTCGCTTACCCTCTTCAACCGTTAGACTGCGCCCTTCTTCAGCAACTACATTTTTAACCACATCGATTACTTGTTGAACAGAAAAACCACACCCATTTCCCAAGTTATACATCAACGCCTTACCCGAACTCTCTTTCAGGATTTTTTCCAAACCTAAAACGTGTGCTGAGCACAGATCATTAATATGAATATAATCACGAATACAAGTACCGTCTTCCGTATCGTAATCACGTCCAAACACAGTTATAGAGTCTCTTCTGCCTGAAGCAGCTTGTAATATTAAAGGAATCAAATGGGTCTCTGGATCATGGTTTTCCCCTAACTCTCCCTCGGGATCGGCACCACAAGCATTAAAATAGCGTAAAGAGACCGAATTTAAACCATAGGCCGCAGCATAATCTTTTAGTATACACTCTATCATTAATTTACTTGAACCATAGGGGTTAATCGGTTCTTTAGGGTGGGCTTCATCTATAGGTGTATATTCCGGCTCGCCAAAAATCGCCGCCGTTGAAGAAAAAACAAAGTTCTTCACATTGTGACGGACCATAACATCAAGTAGATTAAGAGTATTGGCCACATTATTACGGTAGTATTTAGCTGGTAACATCATTGATTCGCCCACCAAGCTATTCGCGGCAAAGTGTATAACACCATCAAATTTATGCTCATTAAACAGATTTTCCAATAAATGAATATCTGCTAAATCACCAATAACAAGATGCCCGTATTTAACGGCGTCCCGAAAACCCGTAGACAAGTTATCCAATACAACTACATCATGATGACCACTTCTAGTCAACATCTTCACCATGTGGGAACCAATATAACCTGCACCACCAACAACTAATACTTTCATTTTAAATTCCAGATTAAATATGTTTAACGCCCATAGATATCATTGATTCGAACAATATCATCTTCACCAGTGTACTCACCTACTTGAACTTCAATCATAATTAAATCAATCTTGCCTTGGTTTTCCAAGCGATGAACTTGCCCCATTTGAATATAGGTTGATTCATTTGGCCTAACTAAGAAAACATCTTCATCAACGGTAACTTTTGCGGTTCCTGAAACCACGATCCAATGCTCATTACGGTGAAAATGCTTTTGTAAAGACAGCTTGCTACCAGGCTTCACCACAATACGTTTTACTTTGTATTGTTCAGAATCTTGTAACACTTCATAAGTCCCCCAAGGTCGGTGTGCTAAGCGATGAATTTCTGCAAGTTCAGGAACCGTTCCCTTAATCTCAGCGACAACCTTCTTCACTTTTTGCGAGCTACCCTTTTGCGAAATCAAAATTGCATCTGAGGTATCGACGATCAACAAATCGTTAATATCAATCAGCGCGATAGTACGTTCACGGCTCACAATTAAATTATTAGTCGAATCCACACAAATAGGTTCAGGTGAATTGGCTAAACGTGGCAAAATGGCATTGACCAGGCCTGGTTGTTTTACTTCGTCATACAAAGCATCAAAACTGCCTAAGTCAGACCAACCCATCTCACAAGGTACAACCTTCACTTTGTCTGATTTCTCCATCACTACATAATCAATACTGTCATCAGGTATCGCATTCATCGCGTCTAAAGCAATACGAATCTCATGGTCACTACAGTCTGTTGGCATGGCATTTTGGCAGGCCTGGAACATATCAGGGGCGTACTGTTTTAGCTCTTCTAAAAACACGCCGGCTTTAAAGCAGAACATGCCAGAATTCCAGTAGTAGTTACCTTGGTCAATATAAGATTGAGCAACCTCTTCAGAAGGCTTTTCCTTAAAAGATAAAACATCATTGCCTTGATTTTTATTCGCTTCAATGTAACCAAACCCTACTTCTGGATAAGTTGGCTTAATACCAAAGGTGACTAAATGTCCTTCTTCTGCTAAAGACTTTGCCTGTTTTACAGCTAGTTCATAAGATAACTGATCTTTAACCAAATGATCAGATGGCGTCACCAGTACTAAATCATCTGCATCTAAAGCCATACAGGTCAACGCGATGGCTGGTGCAGTATTACGCCCAACGGGTTCCAATAAGAACTGAGGTGATTCTGAAGAGATTTGTGCAAGCTGATCTACGGCTAAAAAATATTGTTCATTATTCGAAACTACAAACAGATGTGAGCATACAGATTGATTTCGTAATATTGTATCTTGGAACAATGAGCGGTTATCAAATAAACGCACAAATTGTTTGGGTAACATCGTTCGACTTAATGGCCACAAACGTGTTCCTGAACCCCCACATAAAATAACATTGATCATATTCACTCCATTGTTGAATAAGGATAAAAATTTAAATGCACTTCACCGACGATCTTGTCTCTATGGGTACCGCCCTTACTTTGAAAATAACTCCTAACAAGACCCAACAAATTGGAGCTAGAAAATGCAATTCAAGTACAGGTGTCGTCAAGCCCATTAAACACAATACTAATGCTAAAGGTAAAAGTAATAAGACATTTTTATCATAGACAATCTTTCTTAGTGCAAATACTCTTCCTAGGAGTAATAAAAATGGAACGAGACCAATAACACCAGAGTAATATAAAATCAAAAGATATGAGTTATGGGGATTACTATCTATAATTCCGTTACAGTCTGAAACAAACCATGGTGATGAGAAAGAAGAAAAAACAGTATTTGAAAAAAAAGGAGTCACTCCGTTACCATATAATCCACTTTCAATACTTGTAAACATCAGCTGTACATAATCCTTCCACACTAAAAATCTGTAGCTTATGTTAAACCAAAATATATCCCCATTGTTGGCAAGTGTAATGATATGAGGAAGGTCTTCATAAATAAGATATAAAACTCCTGTAACAAACACGACAACAACAAAAGCCATTGATTTTAAATAAGCTTTACATAAAATTAACAGTAAAGCCAAAATCGCAGCCAGCAGTACACCTTTCACCAATATCAAGTAAGAAAATAAAATAAAAGGTAATAATAAAACTAAATAACGTTTGTTAAACACCCAAGCATAGCAAAGAATGGACACCATCAGACCTCCCGCCATAGCGGGTAAAATATCAGAGGAGGCTCGAATCAAAAATGGCAACTGACCATTTTCAATATAAAATGAACCGACATAATATGAAATACCTAACAAACAACCTAGAAATATAACACCGAAAATCAAGACTACATCTTTACTTTCAAAAAACAAATAACCAAACAAAAAAAATACCGGATAGATAAATATTCCTGAGTGGCCTAAAATAAAGTTTTCAGGGAAAAGGTATATATAACCCCGAATGAGTTGAATAAATCCAATAAAAAAAATGACTAGAAGAATCTTAACTTCAAAGAGTTTGAACAATTTGTATTTGAAAAATAAAATTATTGCAACGGGTGAAACTATCAGCATTACCCATTGAGATGCTCTTAATCCATTAACCTCAAAAGCTTGTATTTCTTTTCCGGACAAAATTGAAAAAAAAAGATAACAAAGTAAAATTATTTTTAATAAATATTTTAGATTCTCTTCCGTAAAACCTAAAACTTTCACTCTGTTTGCCTCCTATGTAATGCTGCAACAACAGCAATAAAACCTAACATAAACCACGTTTGAACATGGTACAAGTTGTGATGCATAAAAGAGACTATAATAATAAAAGCTAAAATTGCAATTAAAAGTCCTTTCTGTAATGAGCGTTCCATTCTAAAAATACCGCCAGTATAGAGAACTATGCCTATAACAAATGTTAGCAATCCTATCAAACCTACTTCATAAAGAAGTTGAAGGGGTACATTATGAACATACATATTGGTTGCCCACCCAAAACCAAACATAAGCCTTAATACATCACTGGATACAGCGTTAAATACATACTCAAACTTTTCAAGTCTTTCCTGTCCAGATGCGCCCATATTGAAACTTGTTCTAGAATCAATTAAATATTTTACTTCTTGCGAACTATTATAAATTACAAAAAATATTAATAAGAATAAGACGACAATACTTAAAGTCCATTTAACATTCTTTTTAAAAATGGGCATGAAAAACGTAGCCAAGAATGTTGAAAGAATTAGTGCAAGCCAAGATGCTCTAGTCAATGTAGCAAATTCGAGGATTAAAAACGCTATTATTAATATGTACTTCTTTCTTTTTGAGAACTTTGTGAAAGGCGTGAGAAAAATGGCATAAGCCAATATCATAGAAAACTCGTTTACATTTGCCCCTGGGTTAAATCTATAAAAATTTACCCCTGCCATATGGATAATATGGACACCTGCTGAAATCGGCTCCAATCCAGCCGAATCTAGGTTTCCAGTAAGAACCATTAATGAAATTCCTGCCCCTATAATAGAAGCATAGATGGTCCCTAAAATAAAATATTCTGCAACGGTTGAGAGCATTCTTGGGTTTTTATAAATAGCACTATAAATGACAGTGGAATACAGAACTAGAATTAAAATGGTCAAAAATCTCAAAGCACTACTTTCATTCTGCTCTGCATTAAGTTTGTATAAGAATACCCAATTAATATTCTCAATATACAACAACGAAGCCAATGGGATAATTAATATCATAAAAATAAATAATACATTTGAATGAACTCCCCTTACCATTAGCCAAATAAAACTAACTATCGCTCCATAAATAAATGAAAACTTTAAACCTGTTAAACCTGGTATTGGAAAATAGATTAACTTACCCAATGGAATAAGTGAAACAGAAAAAATTAATAATTTTTCAACCCACGAATACGTTATCTTTTGGAAAATAAAAATCTTTAAGGCAATAATTACAAATGCAAAATACCCTAGAGAATAAAGAATCGACAACATATTAAGAGCTACCTTTTAATTTCTTTATGAGTCAAGGTGTGATACTCAGCACCAAGAAATTCACACATTCTTTGAAGTGTAAAACAATGCGTCACATGAGCATGAGCTTTATTTATTCTTTGTTGAATATCAGATTCGCTCGAATTAATTGCTGCTAAAATTGTAGTTTTCATTGAAACTATTTCACCCGCTTCAAAAATAAAACCTCTATCGACTCCTAACACATCGACTAGACCACCGACATTTGAACTAATCACTGGCTTGCCCAAAAACATTGCCTCTACAGCAACATAACCAAATGACTCAAATAAAGATGGAATTACTATAAAATTCATACCTAGCATCTTCTCGTTCACATTATCAACTTCACCATGAATAATGATTGATCCACTTAAATTGTCTTGATGTATATTTTCGATCAACGTATCCTTCATTTCACCTTCGCCAAAAAAATGAAGTTCGACATTAAACTGCTCATCAAGCAGTTCTTTAATTACTTGGTAAGCCAAGTGGGGGCCTTTTTCCTCGCGCAGCATTCCAAAAACTCCAAATTTCAATGTATTGTCAAAGTGAAACTCTTTGGCCTTGAGGTTTGGGGGAGTGATACCATTGTAGTTAGTAACTTGTTTAACTTTTTTACAACATATTCTTTTATCAAAAGCTTTTTGTGTATATTTAGATTCAAAGATAATTAAATCTGTGAACTTACAAAGTATTTTTTCAACACCTCTATATATAAAACTTTCAAGTGGGCTAAACATATCATGCACAATTCCCCCATGCGGAGTATAAACAACTTTGCATCCCAGTAACTTCCCGGCAATTCTTGCATACATGCCACCTTTAGCTCCATGACCATGAATAATATCGATTTTATTTTTTATGATAAATTTCATGATTTTGAAGATATTAAATACATCTGTAACAGCAGGACGCTTGACTATATTTAAAGGTAAATAACCTGAAAGTAACTTCATTAAAGCTGGTAATTCATTATAAAAAATTTTATCGCCAAACTGTGAAGTCACATAATAAAGATCAAACTCTCCTTGAAGCCCACCGAAAATGTCATGTATATGTTTTCTGATTCCTCCGGCAGGGTCTCCAACAACATGTAGTACTTTCAACTTATTTTTAGTCATTCCGAAACCTTACTTTTTTGATTAAAGTAACCAAATAAACATTTAAAGGCAGTTTAGTTAACAACATTACACCCATTGCCATTACAAAAAATTTCATATGAAATCTTGACGTTAAAATATGTTTAAAATTCATTATTAGACTTATATTCTGGAAAGTACTTTGCCCCAAAATGAGTCTATTGAGATTTGTATTAGCTCGATCCTTCATAAGTAAAAAATCTTTTTTAGATTTTAGGTAACGACAATAATATAGTTGTTGATCAATAGTGCTGAGGTAATCATTTAAAACTAGAAACAGATCATGATCCTCGACTCTTACCCTAGAAAGGTTAAATGAAAAGCTTACGTTTGATTCCCTATACTTTATTAAAGGCTTATTAATGAACCCAAAACATTGCTTTTCTGTCACTCTAAACCACACATTCAAATCAGCAGAACTCTTGAATTGCTCGCCTCTAAAGCTTTGAATATGCGCTTTAAGCAAATCACTCTTAAATAATACACTTGGGCACGTTACAAAGTTTCCATATTTAAATGAGAGTTCAATCAACTGCTTTCTAGTCAACTCAATAGAAGTCATATTTCTTATTTCATATGGCACAAAGCGTTCACTCAACTCATTATTTTTTTCATCAATTACACTTGCATGAGTAGCAACGGCACCACAAGAGGGGTGGCTTTGTAAAAACGCTACTTGCTCAGAAACCATTGTTGCGGTGTAAAGATCGTCCGAGTGAAAAATTGCTGAATAATCACCTTCAGCATTCTCTATGCAGGTATTAAAGTTCTCTTCTCCACTAACGGTTTCTTTTCTAGTGAATAACTCAATATTATTATATTTATTCACGAATCCACGAATAATATCTCGACTGCCATCAGAAGATGCATTGTCAAACACTTTAATTTTAAGACTAGAGTAGTCTTGAGCAACGATACTGTCTAAAGTCTCTGATATCGTGCTTTCATTGTTGTAACAAGGTATACATATACACACTAACGGTTGTTTGCTCATTCAATGCCTCTGGCATACTGTCTATATAAGATAACTGACGAATATACCCCTACAAGCACTATAAAACTACTTGAGAATATTAAACTATCAGAGTGACTCGAAAATAATACAGATAGTAGCCCAACAGGGGATAAATAGACAATGACACGTAACATAGCCTTAATTGGTAACACAAAAGGTATTAAACGTTTCGCGGAACGTACCATTATAGCCAATGTCGAAAACCAAGCTATTAATAATGAAGCAATGACCCCATACTCCCACTGTGAAGATTGCACGGCAATAAAAATCCCAATCGTAGCGACAAGTGCACCATAGAAATAAGGCTTAATGTTCTGAGCTGTTTTATATTCACTGTGTGCCACATGACTAACAATATTGGCGGTGACTCTAAAAAACTCAATCAATAAGCCAAACATCAGAAATTGATAAACAACAGAAAACCGGGAGTCAACAAGAAGAGTTAAGATAAAGCCTGCGGAACAAATTAGCACAAATAGGGAGCCTGCCATTATGGGTAAAGTCCCATCCACAAACCTTTGAAAAACAATCGTTCTGTCTTCAATTGAGTTTGAACTGGCTAATCCCTTATAAAAAGAAGAATGAAAAACTTGCATCAGGAGTGATTCAATCGAACCCGCCAAGCTCGTTGACAAAATTAATGCAAGACCAATATATGCCAGTGCTTCAGCATCAATTTGTCCCTCTATGATTAATTTATAGGCATTTCCCAGTATCCATAAAAAAAGAGTGGCAATTGATAATGGCATCGCAAATCTTATAACTTTTCCTAACTCTTTCAATTCAAAACCAATCTCTAAATTATTTTGATTTTTCAGAGGTCCAAAAAACATATAAATAAATGCACTTATAAAGCCAAGCGCCAACCCACTCACTTGCCCCATTAACCACCAATATGCAGTTGGTTCTATAAGCAATACAAACACACTCGCAAGCAATAAATATAAGGAGACGGTTAAGATCGTAAAGACTACGAATGCTTTTCGGTGGAATAACAAATTCAACGAAGGGATAATGGTTTGATTCCATGTATTAAAAAATACAAAGAGGCTGACTACAATTGAGAAAGAGAGTGTATTGATTGAGGTACCAACTCCAAACAAGGCCAACAAATATGGGGCGCCAAAAGCAATTACAGAAACGGTTAATATATATCCACTAAATATAACGAATTTACTTAATACCAAGCCATTGAGATACCATTGATTTAATTCTCTATTAAGATAACTGCCTACAGGATTAACCAATGCCAGACCAAAAAACATCGTTACGGCCAGAATTAATATTAGATTCCCTATTTCTACATCAGATAAGTAGTTCGTAAAGAGTCTCACGGCTAAAAAGAGTAACAACATCTGAATGATTTTACCTATAGTCAAAATAAATAAATCTGACTTGATGAAAGTGACCACTCTTTTCATTTTATTACAGTTTTATTTACGACAGTCTGCGCAAATGTCTCAGCTGAAAAATCTTGTATTTTTCCTGAATTCAAAAACAGCTCTATTTCATTCAATCTAAAGGAGTAATCTTCATCGTTCATCTCTATTAAATACAGATATAACTCTTCATATGAATTAAAGTTTCTCATATCGACATAACAGTTGTCTGGAATGTAATCAGAAATATTGCTGGCACCCCAGTAAACGGGGATACAACCTGCAAAAAGGCAATCAAATATTTTTTCAGTGATATAGCCTGGTATGTCTCGTGCATTTTCATAACAAATTGCAAACTTATACTTTTCCAAAGTGGTTTTCTTAACATCAACCCTCCCTTTATAAGAAGGGTATTTAGGTGCAAACAACTTAGTAAGAAATGTGACTCGATTTAAAGCTCTTATTATTTTAGGACCAGAAAATCTGTGACGATCCCATCCAACACCATATAGATCAAAGTTTTCCGGATGATGTTTTTCAAACCAACGAATCACTTCAATTCTCTTAGAATAGAGCTCTAAAGGGTGACTTACCTTCTTATTACCTGCAATTAAGGTGCAAAGCTTTTTCTTTTTTGATAAGTCTTTAGAGACCCCTTTAATAATGTCAAAAGAAAAATTTATTTTGGAATAGTTATTGGTCCCCACCAAGTCGTCATGCCAAGTAAAAACCGTATTAAAAGCTTTATGATTTTCTACAATCCAATTATCTGGCCGAATTAGCTCACTTTCAAACAGCATTAAAAAAGACTTTTGCTTTTCAGACGGGGCTGGTAACACCCGGGGCATTTCATTATATAAAACTAATTCTGAATTGCTGGGTAGATTAAGGTCAGAAGTTGATAATTCATACCCATTTTCTAACAATTGCTTTTGTAATAGGTAAAAAGGGAATAAGCAATTATCTCTATTAGCAATAGGGTCGTCTAAATTAAACAGACGATTGTCAGTATAAAAAGAATCACCCGTAACAATACATGCTTTTTTCATTTGATTTGCTCTAAAATTTTTTCAAATCTATGTATGTATCCATGCGTATTAGTAGCTCTTTGCTGTCCTGACAATCTAACTTTTTCCCTCAATTCTTCATTTTTTAAATAATAATTAATTTGCAAGGCTGCTTCTTCAGGGGTTGAATAGCAAGCAACTTCATTTCCTATATCAAAATATGCTTCTAATGATGGGACATAATCAGAAATCTGAAAGCCTCCAAAAAAAGGAATCTCGAAGTTTCTTGCTTTAATCTGACTATTTGATTTTTTAGATCTTATGGCAAGAATTAATGCCTTAATAGAAGAGGTTAAATATCTGATATCAAAACTATTACTATTTGAAATATTCAAATTAATTTTTGATTCTCTAAAAAGTTGGTTCATGCTTTCTGGTGATAATGAACCATTTGGCCACCCATGACCAAAAACCTCTACCGAAATTCCATTTTTAACAAGCTGATTTATGAACCAAGCTCTATATGGGTGAAAGCCGCCTACAAAACTTACATCGTGTTTATATTGAATTTCTTGAGGTTTATTATTGTGCGAATCAATCGCTGCCCATTGACTCATTACTACTTGATTCTGGCCAATATCCACGTACTTATCAACTGAATATAAATCTGTTGTGACACACCATGTGAAATCATTAGCATAATGCTTAGTAAAAGTATCGAAACGCCACTGATCATCACCAAACCAATTTAATGTTACATATTTAGACTTAAGTTCTAAAAGAGTTGCATGTTCAAATTGATCTTTAAATAAGCAGAAAAAAATCAAGTCAGGCTTAATCTTATCCGCAAATTTAAGCAGTGCTGACTGCAGGGGTTTCGTATCTGGTAGATACTGATCATAATAAAACGGGATAACTTCATGGCCAAGTTTCTCAAAACTGTACTTAAAACCATCATGACCGATTATGTTTTTTCCTCTTGATTCAATTCCGTAGTCAAATTCAAGGTCAACAAAAAGTATTCTCATTTAATTAGCTCAGTAATTCATGAAGTGATGTTATTTTATCTTTGATATCAACTTGTTGATTTCCTACAAACAAACCATATTCATCAATATATTCAGCATTTGTTAAAGAACCAGCCACTTCATAATCAAAGAACTCTAATACTTCTTTATTTTTCAAGAAGTTCCCCGTGACAATAGGTCGGCATTCAACACCATTATCCTGTAATTTAGCAACTAATTCTTTACGTGTGTATGGTGCATTTTCTTTAAGAATCATGGAAAAACCAAACCAGCTACTTTTTTCTGTTTCTTTTTGTATTTGGATATATGGGTGGTTTTTAAAAAGATTTACGAATAACCTGGCATTATCTTGTCTATTCTGAATAAAACTAGGTAACTTTTTCAACTGTTCAATACCAATAGCGCCACTCATTTCCAAGGGACGTACATTATATCCAGGCAAAACAAACTTGAATGCCTCTTCGAACATATCATCACTTTTGGTTCCTGTTACATGATTTACTTTTGGTAGATTACGTGTCCAACCGTGAGCACGAATGGTTAAGAGTATATGGTAAAGCTCTTCATCATCGGTAACAACACAACCGCCTTCCATCGTCGCAATATGATGACTAAAGAACGAGCTATATGTTCCCATTAAACCAAACGTGCCAGCCTGTTTGTCTTGGTAAGTGGCGCCCATCGACTCGCAATTATCCTCTAAAAGGGTGATTCCTTTACCTTTAATCATCTTATTAATGGCATTAAAATCGTTAGGATTTCCAAGTAAATTAACGAGTAGTATTGCTTTTGTTTTTTCGGTAATAGCGGCTTCTAATTTTTTCAAATCGATGTTTAAAGTTTCGCGATCTATATCAACGAACTTAACTTTTAGGCCATACTGTTGTAGTGGAAAATAAGTAGTTGACCACGAAACTGCGGGTACAATAATTTCATCACCACGCTTCAACTTCAACTCTTTATTTTTGGTAAAAAATAAAGACGCTATCATTAATAAATTAGCGGTTGAACCTGAGCTCACCATCAATGCGTATTTTGAACCAAAAAATGATGCAAAATCCTGTTCATACTGTGCAACATGCTTACCCATCGTAAACATATCTGAGTCAATCACGGTCTGAATGGCATTTAGTTCTTTTTCATCCCATGTGCTACTAGCAAGCGAATAACTAGACATTTTCTTGTTCCTTTAAAAATTGAAAGGTGGCCTTCAAGCCTTCTTGTAAGGAAGTTTTATACTGCCAACCAAATGCTTTTAATTTAGTATCGTCAATTAACTTTTGCTTCATACCGACAGGTTTGGATAAATCGTGCACAAACTCTCCGTCAAAGCCAATGACCTTAGCGATTTCAGTATAGTATTCATTAATCGTATGATCATGCCCCAACCCTACATTGATGTTTTGGGGCATTACTTCAAAGTTTTGGATGGCGAAATAGATGAAATCCGCTAAGTCACCCGCATACATGAACTCTCGTCTTGCTAATCC
Organism: Thiomicrorhabdus arctica DSM 13458; assembly: GCF_000381085.1. Taxonomy (GTDB): domain Bacteria; phylum Pseudomonadota; class Gammaproteobacteria; order Thiomicrospirales; family Thiomicrospiraceae; genus Thiomicrorhabdus; species Thiomicrorhabdus arctica. The sequence goes on from NZ_KB905899.1 coordinate 1,399,097, forward strand.
ATCACCCCAAATATCAATTTCTTTTTGACCGCGATTCTTTGCATCAGATATCTTTTGAATGACTGCAGGAATCATATGAGAATGTTTTGGATCAAACTTGTCATGCCTGCCATAAAGATTGCAAGGTATCACTGTTTTATATAGGAAGGCATTATTTTCCCTATGAATATATTCACATAGACGGGTACTAGCTACTTTTGCAAGGGCATAACCTTCATTGGTCGGCTCCAACTCACCTTTTAAAATCAACTCTTCTGCTAGTGGGTTTTTTGCATCCCTTGGGTACATGCATGAGCTACTCAGATTCATGAATCGTTCAATGTCTGCATTTTTTGAGGCTGTTAAAATATTTAACCCCATTTGCATATTATCGACTAGAAATCTAACAGGCTCTGCAATATTGGCCTGAATACCACCAACAACCCCCGCCGCATGAATTACCATGTCTGGTTGATTTTGAGACAGATACGCTTCAACCTGTAATGCATCCAGTAAATTTAACTCTTTACGATTGGGAGTTAATAACTCATAAGAGCTGGCGTCAGGGTGCTCTAGAATGTTTTGCCCAACCATCCCATTTGAGCCCGTAATTAATATCTTCATCAATTATTTACTCCACTGCAACGGGAATGTCATGGCCATGTTCTTTGAGTAATGCATGACGCTGTGCGACTTTTAGATCAGCGGCAACCATTTCAGTACACATTTCTTGTACAGTGATTTCGGGTATCCAGCCTAGTTTTGCTTTAGCTTTACTTGGATCACCTAACAGCGTCTCGACTTCCGCAGGACGGAAGTATCTTGGATCGATCTGAACAAGAACATCTCCGACTTTTAAAGCAGGTGCTTTATCGCCGTCAATCGCAATCACAATACCTTTTTCATCAATACCATTACCCGTAAACTCAAGTGTAATGCCTAACTCTTCTGCAGACCAGCTAATAAACTGGCGAACAGAGTATTGAACACCAGTTGCAATAACGAAATCTTCAGCGACATCTTGTTGCAACATCATCCACTGCATTCGCACGTAATCTTTAGCATGACCCCAGTCACGTAATGCATCAATATTTCCCATAAACAAACACTTATCTAACCCTTGGGCCATATTGGCTAAACCACGAGTGATTTTACGAGTTACAAAAGTCTCACCACGACGAGGAGATTCATGATTGAATAAAATGCCATTACAAGCGTACATACCATAAGATTCACGGTAATTTACGGTAATCCAATAAGCGTACATTTTAGCGACGGCATAAGGTGAGCGAGGATAGAATGGCGTAGTCTCTTTTTGTGGAGTCTCTTGCACTTCACCATATAATTCAGAAGTAGAGGCCTGATAGAATTTAGTTTTCTTCTCTAACCCTAACAGACGAATCGCTTCTAATAAACGCAAGGTTCCCATACCGTCTACATCTGCGGTATATTCTGGGGATTCAAACGATACTGCAACGTGAGACTGAGCTCCTAAGTTATAGACTTCATCAGGCTGCACTTCTTGTAAAATTCGCGTTAAATTTGAAGAGTCGGTTAAGTCTCCATAATGCAAAATTAGGTTTTTATTCTCAACATGAGGATCTTGAAAAATATGATCAATACGCTGCGTATTGAAAGAAGATGCGCGGCGTTTAATGCCGTGGACTTCATATCCTTTTTCCAATAAAAATTCTGCTAAATAAGAGCCATCCTGGCCCGTTATTCCAGTTATTAAAGCTTTTTTCATACAACGCCCTTACTGTTAAAATATTTTTTTGTATATGTGTGAACTAAGGGATCACTTTCCAAATCCCTTAAACTAAAATAACGATATTCATTGTGCTCTGAGCTTGGCAAAGTCTCGAGAGAGCTATCACCACACTCTAACTCAAATGCTAACACGACATAATGAGTTGTTATGGACTCAGAAACAAAACTATTGTCATAAAAATGTTCAAAAATGCCTATAAATTTAAAGTTACTCAAACTCTTTTCAAGATTAACTTCTTTTAAAGAAATTCTTTTAATGGCGTGGGAGAGGCATTCATTTTTTAAAACTCGCCCGCCAGGTACAAACCAAAAGTCCTTAGCAGGCTGATTATTTCGCTTACCTAACAACACACCACTTGAGCTTTTGATAATTAAATCAATGGCAACCAGAGGTGCTGTTTCTATAAGGCTTTCAAACTTCGTTAGACTTAACAATGGCTTATAACTTATCGATTAGCATCAACTGCTCAACAATACCTTCTAATGAAGTTTTTTGCGGCGCATAACCAATCATTTCAGCAATTTTATTGAGCGAAAAATATTTCAATTTTGAACCCGTTGCATTCACTACATCTGTAAAGTCAGAAATTTCAACCGGTAAGCCAAATCTACTTTCTAACTCAGATAATAATACCAACTTTTCAACAGGAGACTTCGTATAGCAATCAAGTGCTATATTTGTTGGTTTAGCTTTGATAATCGCTTGAACCAAATCAAAAAAACCATCAGGTGTAATAAAATCCCTAACAATATTCTCAGGCGAAGTTTTAAAAACCTCTTTCATCTGAATTGCACGTACAATATCGGTAATTAAAAATCGCGTATTCATATCTTGCGTATGGCTGAAATAGTTAAATACCCGAACATCAATAATTGAATAATCACTTAGTGCTCTATGTTTTGCTTCTGCATATAGCTTTGCAATGGCGTACCAATCAGTCTCTTTCAAGTTATTTATAGTTACAGTTGCTTGGGTATTTTCGTTAACAGGGGTTTCAAAACTTCCTCCATAAACAGCACCACTACTAATGAAAATATATTTGCAACCTGGATGAACTTTCAAGTAATTTAGTGCTAAATTGTCATAATGCTCGGTAATAGCGAATATGTCTGCACCCATTTTCTTAGCGGCGGCTGGGTCACCAACTCCCACAAAGTTTATAATTACATCATAGGCATCATGTTCAGAAAAAGATTCATAAGTTAAGTTTAAATATGAAATTTTAATATTTAAATCTAAAAACTGTTTATCTACTCTTGCAACATCACGAGAAAATAAAACACATTCATAATCTGTGTACTCTGAAAATGAAATGATCAAATCTTTTGCAATTTGACTTGTTGCACCCAATATTGCAATCTTCATTAATTTCCCTTTACTGGAGGAATAATCATTTCATCTAAAAATTCTTCTCTTGACAAAAATGGGTACATATCTTCAAATGGTTTAGAAACCATCGTTCCATCATCTTTTTTCATAGCTGAAACTGCAGGAATGATTTCCTGAAATGGGGGACAGATAATTTCACAAATTACAGGTCCGACAAAATCCATCGTTTCTTTTAAAGTACCTTCTAAAGCTACGAATGTTTTGGCTATAAAATATTGAAGACCATATGCCTCTGCTATTTTATGCAAATCAGGAAAAGAAATACCTGTTGAAGCTTCTGTTCCCATCAATCTCCCTTCAAAAAATTTCTTTTGTGTAGTCCTTATCGATAAATAGCCATCATTATTCCAGACAAATATTTTTATTGGCAACTGGTAATGAACAATAGTTTGCAACTCCTGTATATTCATCTGAAATGAACCATCTCCTGTTATAGCGACGACCTCACCCTTCTTGGCTATTGAAGCCCCAATGGCAGCAGGAATAGTAAACCCCATATCTGCTTGAGCACCAGAGGTGATATATCTTTGACTTCCTGAAATTCTTAGTGCCTGAGCGGTTACATAATATGCAGAACCTGCATCAGCTACAATAGTTGAATCGGGCAATAAATACCTTCCCAAATACTTTATGAAGGTATACATATTAATTGCACCATCTCTATCTTCATAAGCGTTAAGAGCCACAGGCCATTTATTGCGCCAAATATTACAACGCTCAATCCATTTTTTTCTATCTGAAAAATTCATTTTTTGTGAATTCAATACGTTAAGAAAGCTTTTAATATCCGCATTGATAAAAACGTCTATTTTTACCGTATTTTTTTTGTGTTCAATGGCATCAATATCAACAACAATTATCTTTGCATTCCTTGCAAACAAGTCATACTCAAACCCACTAACGGCAACAGATAAACGTGAACCTAAAACAAGGACCAAATCTGAATTTTGAAGGGCAAAATTACCTGCTCGATCACCCTTTATACCCACGCGCCCAACACATAAATCATCCTCACTTGCTATCAAATCAATACCCAAATACGTCGTAACTACAGGTAATCGATACTTGTTTATAAATTCAATAAATTCAGAAACTGCATTGCCTAACCTAATCCCATTTCCGGCCAATACAATTGGTCTTTGAGCGTTATCTAAATCTTTAATAATAGTAATTAAATCTTTATCAAGTAAATTATCTGTATAGGCCAATCCTTCCTCTAGAGGGGAAAAATGTATTAAATCACACTCTTCAATCATTGCACCTTGAACATCCTGAGGAATATCAACCCATACAGGACCAGGCCTTCCTGAGATTGCCAAAAATGCAGCCTTTTCTAGATGGTAAGCTATCTGACTAGGCTCGTTGACCATGACAGAATATTTTGATATTGAGCTTACAATAGGAATTATATTTGCTTCCTGGACTCCCACTTGCCGTAAACTAAGAGGCGAATTGTGTACTGTTTCTTTTCTTTTGACTTGTCCAGAAATAAAAAACACTGGTGTATTATCTTGCCACGCATCTAACAATCCAGTTACAGCATTTGTTGCTCCGCACCCACTTGTTGTCATTGCGACTGAATATGAATTGTTGTATTTTGCATATGCTACAGCAGCCATCGCAGACGCTTGTTCATGATGATTGCAGATAGGATTTAACTTTTCATGTTTTGCAACACCATCATTTAAAAACATTGCGCCGCCACCAGTCACTAGAAATACATCTTTAACACCCAGGGTTGAAGACAAAAAGTTAGCAACATAATCAGCTACTCTTATTTTACTCATCATTAGACCCTTGTTTATTAACATTCCATTTGATTGTGTGAAGCAACGCCTCTTTAAAGGTGAAATTCTCTTTCACACCAAGTTGTGTATGTATATAATCCAAACTTGGAATAAAATTAGACTCTAGCGTGTTATTATTTTTTACAATGATATCTACAGGTATTGATATAATTGAGTTTATTTCATTTGCAACTTCTAACAAAGAAACCTCTTCAGACGAGCCTAAGTTATAAACTTCACCATCTTTACCATTAGCCAAAATTGCTAGCAACCAGGCAGCCATATCAGTCGCATACAAGTAACTCCTTTTAGGCTTTCCATTCCCTAAAATCCTGATTGGCTGCCCATTTAATGCTTCTTGCATAAAAGAATTGATTGCCCATGGCTTATTTAACTCTTGATAAGGCCCTATAAAAGAAAAAGGCCTTACAATTGTTACAGGTAGTTTGTATAAACTCCTATATGCTAAACATAGCGCTTCAGAGTAACGTTTCGCCTCTGGATAAATAGAATTTATACCCTTTTTTAATAAGTAACCTTGGCTATTCTCACTAATTGCAGCACCATTTCCTGGCGCGTCACCATAAACTTGTCCAGAGCTTAAATATACAATCCCTTTAATATCAGAAAGCCTTGATGCAGCATCCATAATTGCCTTAGTGCCTATAGCGATAACATCCATAGTATTTACAGGATCTGACATATGGACTCGATTATCTGGGTTCGCTGCCGAATGTATAATATAATTAATGTCTTGCGGTAAATCATGCAAACTACGTATATCTGATTTTATAAAAGATATGTCCGACCTTCCATATAAATCAGGATCAAGCTCCTCTAGTTTTTTAGGATTTCTAGTAAGAATAATAATACTACAGTCAAAATTTAATTCATCATTTAGCCAAACTAAAGATCTTGCAACCCAAGCGCCGACAAATCCAGTACCTCCTGTAATAAGTATCACCTTCCCCTTTAGCGAACCAAAGGTTGAAGATAGACCCTGAATAGATCTTTGGATATCATCTTGAATCATTTTTTTCATCTAAAGTCCTTAATGGCCAAAGCTTGAGCTACTTCAACTATCAAATCTTCTTGACCAGCTATAGCTCCCAGCCTGCCCAGTTCAAAATAAATATCCCGAGGATCTACATTGTATATTTCTGCCACTCTTGCTACAGGCTTTGAGAATACAGAAACTACACCACTCATTCCACTGACAATACTCGAGCTAGTAATTTTAGGTAATACACTAAACAGTTTCTCTGCAATATCAGCAGCATCCAACAACTTATATAAGTCAACCCCAGTTTTATAACCTTCCATAGAAAACACTGCGGCTAATAACTCTATACTTGCATTACCCGCACCTCCACCAAAGCCTGAAATTGAGCCGTCAATTATAGTCGCCCCTGCCTTTACTGCAGATAAAGAATTGGCAATTGCCATTCCTAAGTTATTATGCCCATGAAACCCTACAGGAACCTTTAATGAATCAACCAAAAGACCTATACGTTTCTCTACATCTGCTGGCAAAAAAGTCCCTGCTGAATCTAAAATTGTAATTCCTTCAGCACCATATGACTCCATTTTTAAAGCCTCTTGAACCAGCATCTCGGGAGAAATCATATGAGACATCATAAGACCTCCAAATACACGACGCCCAGTTCCTCTTACATAAGATATATGCTGCTCTGAAGTATCTGCTTCAGTACACTGTGTAGCGATTCTTATTACATCGACTCCACAATCAATTGCCTTAGAAATATCCCTTGATATAGTTGCATATCCAGGCACAACATGAATCCCTAACAATGAGTGCTTCAAATTTTCTCTTGCCGTAGTCAACATCTGTTCATCAGATAACAAGCTTTTTCCAATCTGGAGAGAAGAGGCACCAAGCCCAATGCCATGTCCCACTTCTACAACACCTACCCCTGCACTATCAGCTAATTTTGCATAAGTAGCAATTTGATCTACATTCAATTGATGACGAATGGCGTGCGATCCATCCCTTAATGTAACGTCATACAATGAAACTTCTAGATTATCCATAGTTTAAACCTTAGCTAGCTTTTTATGAGCAAAATGCTCTGCAACTTCAATTGCAGCGCAATTTATAATATCTAAATTTCCTGCAAATTTAGGTAAATAATCTCCTAATCCCTGGACCCGAACAGTTGTCAATAATTTCCCATTATCAAATGTCGGCTTTACTATTAACTTATACCCTGGCACATATCGCTGTATCTTGCTCACCATTTTTTCTATTTCTACAAGAATATTTTCAATATCTGGATTTTTAAGTTCGACCAATACTGTTGTTTGCATATCTATCGCAGGATTAGCAGGATTCAAATTAATCATGGCCTTAGCATGACTAACCCCACAAAACAATTTCAATCCCTTCTCCGTTGCTTCAATGTACTCATCAATATTAATTCTGGTTCCTGGGCCTGCGCTTCTAGAGGAAATAGTTGACACTGTTTCAATATAGTCTATCTCAGAATGAACTTTACTTATTGCATATGCAATGGGAATTGACGCCTGACCACCACAAGTAATCATGTTGACATTTCTTGAACCAATAGCCTCTTCCAAGTTCACTTCTGGAACACATAAAACTCCAATTTTCGCTGGCGTCATATCAATCACAAACTTTCCAAGCTGCTCCAGAATCGAAGCATGCGCTAAATGACTTTTTGCAGATGTTGCATCAAAAACAATATCACAAAGATCTGGCTCCCTTACGATGATATCAATCCCTTCATCGCTTAATCGAACACCCATTGCGGCGGCCTTACTCATCCCAGAAGATGCTAAGTTTCGGCCAGAAAAAATAGTACATTCTAAAAACTTTGAACGCTGAACTTTCATAAGCAAATCAGTTCCAATATTCCCAGTCCCTATGATACCAACACGTATTTTACTGCTCATTTACCCACCGACTTTTCAAGCTTTTGAAAAAAGTATTTTTTAACTCTAGACATATTTAAATATCTTTAAAATCCAACACCAAAAAATTCTTCTAGCTTTTCGGCAACATAATCCAGGTGTTCTTTACCCAGGCCTGGGTAAATGCCCAACCACATCGTTTGGTTCATGGTGATGTCTGTATTGGTTAATTCACCAACAACACGGTATTCAACATCTTCAAAATATGGCTGACGTGTTAAATTCCCTGCAAAAAGAAGCCTAGTGCCAACTTTATTCTGGTCAAGATATTTAGTTAAATCCACACGACTAACACCTGAAGTTTCTTTGATCGTAATTGGAAAACCAAACCATGAAGGCGTTGAATTTTCTGTTGGTTCAGTTAATTCAATAAAGTCCGTTAGGCTCGATAATCGTTTTGATAAGTAATCAAAATTAGCATTACGCTTTTCAATAAACTCAGGCAGACGTTTTAACTGCGCGAGCCCACATGCGGCTTGCATATCGGTAATTTTGAGATTATAGCCTAAATGAGAGTAAGTATATTTATGATCATAACCTTGAGGCAAGGATCCTAATTTCATATTAAAACGTGTGCCGCAAGTATTGTCACAACCAGGTTTACAATAGCAATCACGCCCCCAATCACGAAATGATTCTGCAATTACTGCAAGCTGTGGATCATTCGTAAATACGGCACCACCTTCACCCATTGTCATATGATGAGCAGGATAGAAACTGAGAGTGGCTATATCACCCCAAGTTCCAACCATTTTCCCATCATATTTTGCTCCTAACGCGTCGCAACAATCCTCTATTAGCCATAAGTGATGCCTATCGCAAATTTCTTTTACTTTTGCCACATTAAATGGGTTGCCCAGTGTGTGGGCTAGCATAATCGCTTTAGTTTTTGGTGTAATGGCCGCCTCAATAAGATCGGTATCAACATTATGTGTTTTTAGATCAACATCAACAAAAACTGGAATCGCGCCAAATTGTACAACAGGGTTTACCGTTGTTGGAAAACCTGCTGCAACACCAATAACTTCATCACCTTTTTTAATCGCTTTTGGACCAAGCTTGGGTGATGTCAAAGCGCTGAATGCAACCAAATTCGCAGAGGAACCAGAGTTGACGGTAATAAGGTGCTTAACACCAATGAATTCCGCTAACTCTTTCTCAAACATATCATTGAACCGGCCCGTTGTTAACCAACCATCTAATGAGGCTTCAACCATATACTGGAGTTCAGTTTCTCCAATCACCTTTCCCGAAGGTGGCACCACTGAAACTCCCGGCTCAAAAGGCTTTTCGACATATTGCAATTCGGCATATTTTTTAACAAGTTCAGAAATTTCTTTTCTAATGGTTTCAGTGGTTTGCATTATTAATATCTCTCATATATTCGTTAATTTCTTGCAGGCAAACGGATTGCATATTCTCTTTGTTTAGCCAAGCCTGATGCCATTGAACAATTTTTTCAAGCGTCTTATCCAAAGGCCAAGTAGGCTGCCAATTGAGTCTTGACTTAGCTTTCGATATATCCAGTTTTAAATAACCCGCTTCATGTGGATGAGCATCCTTGTCAAGTTCCCAGCTCGTACCAGGCCATTTTTTAACCATGCAATCTAAAATCCAATCAACCTGCTTTGCATCTTCATCACGTGGCCCAAAATTCCAACCTTCGGCATATTGGTCTGGATGTTGGTATAAATTCTGCGCTAAAACGAGGTAACCTGACAATGGCTCTAACACATGCTGCCAAGGCCTTGTTGACATAGGATTGCGAATGACAACCGCCTGATGATGTTCAAAAGCTTTTAATATATCTGGAATTAAACGGTCATCAGCCCAATCCCCACCGCCGATCACGTTACCAGCACGAGCTGAAGCTAACCCTATACCTTTTTCTTGCATAAACGAACGTCGGTAAGCTGAAGTCACTAATTCGGCACAACCTTTTGAACTGCTATAAGGGTCATACCCGCCCATTGACTCATCTTCTCGATAACCCCATACCCACTCTTTATTTTCATAGCATTTATCGGTCGTGACACTCACAATTGATTTTAAGTTTGGACAATTCCTAGCGGCTTCAAGCACTTTAACCGTACCCATGACATTGGTTTCATAGGTTTCTATCGGTTGCTTATAAGATAACCTTACTAAAGGTTGTGCAGCCATATGAATAAGAATATCTGGATTAAATGCAATCATACTAGCGCTTAATTGATTTAAATCGCCAATATTACCGATTTCTGAGTCTATTTTTTGTGCAACATTTGCTTCGTCAAAAAGGCTTGGAAAGGTTGGAGGTATTAACGCGTAGCCTTTTACGACCGCTCCTAATGAACCTAACCACAAAGAGAGCCAACTACCTTTAAAGCCAGTGTGACCTGTTAAAAATACCCTTTTACCTTGCCAGAAAACTTGATCAATCATTGCATTACTTCCATGTATTCCATGGAGCCTTACCAGACAGCCATAATTCTTCAAGATAAACCTTATCTCTCAATGTATCCATTGGTTGCCAAAACCCCTCATGCTGAAATGCCATCAATTGGCCGTCTTCAGCTAAACTCATTAAAGGCTTCTGCTCCCAAGTACAGTTATCACCGGTAATGCGCTCCAATACTTCAGGGGAAAGTACAAAAAACCCTCCATTAATCATCGCGCCATCACCCTTTGGCTTTTCTTTAAATTGCATAATTTGATTATTTTGAATATCTAAGGCGCCAAAACGTCCGGGAGGATAAGTTGCTGTTAGGGTCGCTTGCTTACCATGAGATTTATGGAACGCGACTAATTCAGTGATATTAACATCCGACACTCCATCACCATAGGTAAAACAGAATGCCTCTTCATCTTTCACATGATCAGCGACTCTTGCCAAGCGACCACCTGTCATTGAATCATCACCTGTATCCACCAAAGTAACTGTCCAAGGCTCTGCACGCTCTTCATGAACTTCCATACGATTCTCTTTCATACAAAAAGTCACGTCGGATTGGTGCAAAAAATAATTGGCAAAGTATTCTTTAATCACATAACCTTTATATCCGCAACAAATCACGAAATCATTGATGCCATGAGAAGAATACATTTTCATAATATGCCATAGTATCGGCTTGCCACCAACTTCAACCATCGGCTTAGGACGCAGACTGGTCTCTTCACTTAAACGAGTTCCAAGACCACCTGCTAGAATCACTGCTTTCATTATCTACTTCCTTTTTTAAAAACTTTGAACAAATGCATCTGAATAAAACTGTTTTTCTGGTAAACCTATGTCAGAAAATACCTGTTTTGAAGATTGAATCATGGCATTAGAACCACAAGCATACACATCACTGACCACTAATTTAGCGCCTAACTTCTCTAACGCAATCATCTGAACATAACCTGTCTCCCCCCCCCAGTCTTTATCTGATTTGGAAATGACTTTTTCTACACTTACTTCTATATTCTTGAACATCGGTTGCCAAACAAAGTCTTCTTTATAACGATTGCCCCAGAATAAATGGATAGCATGTTGCTGTGTAAACTCAGAGTCTTGATCTATTTTAGTTAATATCGACATAATCGGAGCGATGCCTGTTCCGGTCGCAAGAAAAACAAGGGGCTTGACTGCATCTCGAATAAAAAAGGTGCCCTTTGGACCTTCAATTCTTAATAAATCATTCACTTGAGCTTGATCAAACCAATAATCACTCATTTGACCTTGGTCAACTTTCTTAATTAATAATTTAACCTTTTTGTCCAAAGAGGTACTCGCAATAGAATAACTACGCCTGATATTATTCCACAGTACATCCAAATACTGTCCCTCAAGAAACTTAATACTAGCAGCAGGAGGGAAACGGAGAACCACCTCAATGATATTTTTAGCAGGAAAATTAATTTCACTAATCCTTACTGGTAAAGTCTTAACATCAATATTTTTTAATCGTGTCAAGTCTTCTGCATCTATCACAACATCAGAAACTGGCTCACAACAACATGTCAATATTTTATGATTTTTCTTTTCTTCATCTGTTAGCGCAAACTGAGACTTTAACTCTAAAACCTTACCCTCAATTAATGTCGTCTTACACACGCCACATAGACCATTTTTGCAACTATATTCAAAGATAAATCCAGCTAACAAGGCCGAATCCAAAATACTGTTGGCTTCCGTAGACGAAAACTCATTACCTTCAATTGTTTTTATTCTCATCACTTATTCAACCGTCACCGACTTAGCCAAATTTCTAGGTTGATCTACATCAGTACCTTTAATAAGTGCCACGTGATAACTCAATAACTGCAATGGGATATTGAACGTGATCGGTGCTGTGATGCGGCCCACATTAGTAGTGGTTTTCACTACTTTAAAACCGGGCTCGGAGCTGATATTTGACTTTTCGTCTTCAAACACGATCATTTGCCCGCCGCGGGCATTAACTTCTTGAAGGTTTGATTTGAGTTTTTCCAATAAATCATCATGTGGGGCAATTGCGACGACTGGAATATGCTCATCAATTAATGCCAAAGGGCCGTGTTTTAACTCTCCGGCAGGATAAGCCTCTGCGTGGATGTAACTAATCTCTTTGAGTTTTAACGCCCCTTCCATCGCAATAGGGTACATAGTGCCTCGACCTAAGAACAAGGCATTGTCTTTATCGGCGAAGGTTTTAGCGATCTCCATGATTTGATCTTCATGCGCTAACGCATTTTTGACTAGACCTGGCAATTTTTGCAGACCTTTTACAATAGTGATTTCGCGTTTTTCACTTAGCAAACCTTTGGCTTTACCTAGGCAGGTAAGCAGTAACGCTAACGCAACTAGCTGAGTCGTGAACGCTTTGGTTGAAGCCACCCCTATTTCTGGTCCAGCATGCGTTAAAAACGTTAAATCGCTTTCTCGGGTCAAGCTAGATTCAGCTACATTGCAGATCGTTAGGGTTGGGATATTCTGATGTTGCTTAAGACCTTTAATCTGCTGCAATGCGGCCAATGTATCAGCCGTTTCACCAGACTGGCTAATGGTGACAAAGAGGGTATTGTCAATAATGACTGGATTGCGGTAGCGATATTCACTGGCAACCTCTACTTGGCAGGACATACCTATAATATCCTCAAACCAGTACTTGGCGACCAGACCAGAATGATAGCTGGTACCGCAAGCGATAATCTGTACCTGCTGAATGGTCTTGAAAACGTCTTCCGCCTGAAAACCAAATGCTGATATAAGTACATGCTCTTGCGTGATACGCCCTTCTAAAGTATCTATAACCGCTTGCGGCTGTTCAAAGATTTCTTTGTGCATAAAGTGGCGATGTTCACCTAACTCTACAGCATTTGCTGACAGATTAGACTGCTTAATCTCTCTTTCGATGCATTCGCCTGCATGGTTATAAATTTCCAGGTGATTACGTTGAATCTTAGCAACATCACCCTCTTCTAAAAAGATAAAATTCTGAGTTACAGGTAATAACGCAGAGACATCGGAGGCAATAAAGTGCTCTCCAATGCCAATACCGATGACCAACGGGCTGCCTTTTCTTGCAACAACCAACGTCTCAGGGTCATCAATAGCAACCACACCTAAGGCGTAAGCACCTTTGAACTGTTTTACGGCTAGTTGTACTGCTCTTACAAGTCTATTTTGGTCATCTCTTGAAGACGAGCGTCGCTCATTTGAAATGTATGCATTGTCGGTGATAGGCCTCTCGGCTTCAGCGTCCTGCAGTTCAGAAAGGGCTTTATGAATGGCGTGTGCAACCACTTCGGTATCGGTTTCAGACGTAAAACGATACCCTTGAGCCAGCTGCTGAATCTTAAGCTCGGCATAATTTTCAATAATGCCATTGTGCACGACTGCAACACGATTATTACAGATGTGCGGATGAGCGTTATTCTCTGAAGGTATACCATGGGTCGCCCAGCGGGTATGTGCAATCCCGATATGCCCTGAAAAAGTTCCAGAATGGTTTTGAATTTTCTCATCAAGACTTTTAATCTTGCCGATTGAACGTAATCGTTGAATTTGACCGTCTGAATCTAAAAGCGCAATACCAGATGAATCATAACCGCGGTACTCTAATCTTCTTAGGCCTTCCAACAGAATTGGAACAATATTTCGCTCAGCAACGCCACCAACAATTCCGCACATAAAACCTAACTCGCCTGAAAATTAAATAAGCTGAGGATTATATCATCACAAACTGTATTTTATAAGCTCATTAAAGCCTAACTACGTAATACTCGCCTCTTTTCACTCATTCATTTGATGCGCTATGATTCTAACAAGAGACAGATATTTTAAAAACGATATTTAGAATGGCAGAAAGGTGCGCGTGTTATGTATTCAAAAGGAATTAGATGACTAAATTAATTCGTTCTGACTGAGGTCTTTAGGTGAAGACACAAGTTACTGGATCGAGCATGGTGATGATGTGGATGGTGATGACTAGGACCAGTCTAGCCATCACACTATTAACGAAATAGGTGACTAACTCAGCAAAGTTATGGGAGTCAGTTTCCAAATATCGTCGTTATATTCTTGCATAGTACGATCGGTTGAGAAGACACCACTGCGAGCCGAGTTGATAATACTCATCCTCGTCCAATCTTCTCGGTTTTTATAAGCGGTTGAAACCTGTTGTTGTACCGTTATATAACTGTGAAAGTCTGCCAAAGTCATCCATGGATCGTTTGAGCTTTTCATGGAGTTAATGATGTCGTTAAAGATGCCTGGTTCGAATTGGTTGAAATGCCCAGATTCCAATAATCCCATGACAGCTTGTAACTCTAAACTTTCATCAATGTAACCTTGTGGATTATAGTGATGTCGTAAAGTTTCTACATCAGGGGTCTGTAACCCAAATAAGAAGAAGTTTTCATCACCGACGGCTTCCCGAATTTCAACATTGGCACCATCCAAAGTTCCTATTGTTAGAGCACCATTCATCATAAACTTCATATTACCGGTTCCGGAGGCTTCTTTACCAGCCGTCGAAATCTGTTCAGAGAGATCGGTCCCCGGGCAGATCACCTCCATCGCCGAGACTCGGTAGTTTGGAAAGAACACCACCTTTAATTTTTCACCCACATCGGGATCGGCATTAACGATCTGTGCAACATTATTAATCAGTTTGATAATATTTTTAGCCATCACATAACCCGGTGCCGCTTTACCCCCGAAAATAACACTTCGATTGGTCCAATCAGTGGTGTCACCGCGTTTAATGCGTGAATAAAGATGAATCACATGCAACACATTGAGCAATTGGCGCTTATATTCGTGAATTCGTTTGACCTGAACGTCAAACATTGAGTCAATACTCAAGGAGACATCGGTCTCTTTTTTAATGAGATCGGCGAGGTTTTGCTTATTTGCTTGCTTGACGCCATACCAAGCCTTTTGGAAGTCCAGGTCTTGCGCTAAAGGTTCAATCTTAGATAACTGAGTGAGTTCGGTAATCCAACCTTCGCCGATTTTATCTTTCAGGAGCGCTCTTAACTTGGGGTTGCAACCCGCCAGCCAGCGACGCTGAGTTACCCCATTGGTTTTATTATTAAATTTTTCTGGCCAAAGCTGATAGAAATCATTGAATAGACCCTCTTTTAGTAATTGTGAATGCAGTGCGGCCACTCCATTGACAGAGTGACTTCCCACAATGGCCAGGTAAGCCATGCAGATATTGTTGTGCTTATCAATAATTGACATGCGATTTTGACGATCATTATCTGCTGGCCACTTCATCGCCACTTGCACCAAAAAGCGATGGTTGATTTCATAAATAATCTCTAGTGGACGAGGTAAGAGCTTTTCAAACAAATCGATTGGCCATTTCTCAAGCGCTTCTGGCAATAAGGTATGATTGGTATAGGCCATCGTTTTAGAGGTAATTTTCCAAGCTTCATCCCAGCCCATCAACTCTTTATCAATTAATAATCGCATTAATTCTGCGACCGCTAAACTTGGGTGGGTATCGTTGAGCTGAAATGCATTTTTTGCCGCAAAGTCGGAAAAATCTTCATGCCTATTTCTCCATTGCGTGACGACGTCTTGCAGGCTTGCAGAGACCAGAAAATACTGCTGCTTCAAACGTAATTCTTTACCATTTTCACTGGTATCATTGGGATATAACACCATGGTAATATTTTCTGCAGCAGCCTTTTCGGCAACGGCTTCATGGTAAGAACCCGCATTAAACTCTGATAGATTAAACCCTTCTTGAGCGGTTGCTGACCATAAACGCAAGGTATTCACGGTGTCGTTTTTAAACCCTGGAATGGGGACATCAAATGGCACGGCTTCAACCACCTCGGCATGCTCCCAATGTGCAATTATTTTCCCTGTATGAGGATCAATGTATTGACGAGAGTAGCCACCAAACTTAACCACTTGAGTATATTCCGCACGTTGCACCTCCCACGGATAAGGCTCCGCCCCTAACCAATGGTCTGGTTCTTCAATCTGGAAGCCATTTTGAATCAGTTGACGAAACATACCATACTCGTAACGCAAACCATAACCCATCACCGGCAGCTGCAAGGTCGCACAGCTGTCCATAAAACAGGCGGCTAATCGACCTAAACCGCCATTACCCAGTCCGGCATCTCGTTCAGCTTCTTCGATCTCCTCTAGACTCAGACCTAAATCATACATAGCCTGTTGAGTTTCATTTTCGATGCCCAGGTTCAATAAGTTGTTGGTCAGCGACCGACCAATTAAAAACTCCATCGACAGATAGTAGGCTTTTTTGTGATGAGTAGCATTGTAAGCTTCCCAGGTTTTTTTCCAACGCGACATAAGACGGTCACGTGTGGCATGGGAGAGTGCTTTAAATAAATAATAATCCTCCGACCCAATATCCCGGCCTAATGTATGACACAAATATTTTAAAAAATCCGTCTCAATATCCTTTTTTTCCATCCCAATATGTTGCAACATACTCGCGATGATTTCGGTTCGTTTGGCTTCAATTTCCGTTGGCATTATCTCTTCTCCAAATACAATTCTACATATTGTTTTGCACTCGCTTCCCAGCCGAAATTTTGTACCATTCCGGTTTTTTGGATCGTTTGCCAGATACCTTTTTTAGTGAACAAGTGTAAGGCATGTAAAACGGTTGATTTTAAGGCTTGTCGACTCGGATCATAGAATACAAAACCGGTTGCAACACCCTGCTTAATATGTTCTTCCGTGGCATTGACGACGGTGTCTGCCAGCCCACCTGTATGGAAAACAATCGGCGGCGTGCCATAGACCAAACTATACATTTGATTTAAACCGCAAGGTTCAAAACGGGAGGGCATTAGAAACATATCCGCCCCCGCTTCAACTCTATGCGCTAATGATTCTGAATACCCCATAAAAGCCCAAATCCGGTTAGGATACTTCTGAGCTAACGCTTTCACCTGCACCTCATAGACCTTATCTCCCGCCCCTACAATGACGAAATTAGCATGCGTCTGTTCAATGAGTTCCGGTAAAATCTCTAACACTAAGTCGATCCCTTTTTGCTCAACTAATCGTCCAACTAAACCAATTAAAGGTTTATCCAGGCAGTCCAACATTCGATCATTAGATCTTTTCTCGGTTTCACCGCGCAATCTACACAGGTCACTTAACAAGGATTTTTTATTGGCACGTTTTCCAGCAAGCCGTCCCTTTTGAGCCGAATAATGCACGGCAATTAGCGCATCCCTCTCAGGATTCCAAACCGTCTTATCTATGCCGTTGATAATACCGACTAAACGACCTTCTGCCTGGCGTTTCTGTAACACACCTTCAAATCCATAAGCGAACTCTGGGTAACAAATTTCTTTGGCGTATGTAGGGCTGACCGTCGTCACTTGATCCGCTTTAATTAGGCCAGCTTTAAGCATCGAAAAATGTCCCCAAAACTCAACGCCCTCACTCTCCCAAAGTGCCCAAGGCAGCTTTAACTGTTCAAAAAGTGATCTCGGAAAATTCCCAGGATAAGCCATATTATGCACAGTGAACACCGTCTTAGGTCGCTGAGCCTCCAGACTCAATAAGGCAGGCACCAAACCAGTTTGCCAATCATTCGTATGTACGACATCGGGCTGCCATTTTAGTCCTAGACGGTTCATAGCCAATTCAGTAACGACTTTTGAAAACATCGCAAAGCGTTCGCCATTGTCCCACCAGTCAGAGCCATCAGCAGCCAAGTAGGGATTACCCGCTCGATCAAATAGATCTGGAATACTGACTAACCAAACTGGCACATCAATTCCTGGGACTGCGCCAGCTTTCAACTGCAGAACCTTGGCAGTGAACTCACGACCACAACCTTGAACCGAAATTTCAGCCATTTTTTTAAGCATCACTCCGGGCGGCAGTTTATCCATAATTGCGCGATAAGCGGGCAAAACCAGACGTATTTTGTGCTTTAAAACGGCCAACGCATTCGGTAAGCTGCCAGAAACATCTGCCAAACCACCCGTTTTAATAAGTGGGTGGGCTTCAGATGTCGCAAAAAGTATTTTCATACAGGGTTCCTAATGATTCTACTCATAAATTTCAGTTTGGAGAGCCTCTCCAAAAACAACATCTGTTTTGCAAAGAGCAAGTTTTATTCGGCTGTTAACTTCAAGACAATGGCTGCCAACGGTGGCAGGGTCAATTCAGCAGAGTAGGCTTGATTCATCCAAGACTGGTTATCAGTGTGAATGAGGCCGCCATTCCCCATATTACCACCCCCAAAGACTTGTGCATCGGAATTTATCAACTCTATATAACGACCCGACTCGGGCAGACCAATACGGTAATTTTGGCGCGGCACCGGAGTAAAGTTAAAGATACAAACCACTTTTTCGTTATCTGTTTGGCGGACAAAGCTTAAGATGGATTGTTCATAATCGTGGCAATCAATCCATTCAAAACCGTGACGCTCAAATTCACATCCATATAAAGCTGAATGATTTTTATACAGATGATTCAAGGCTTGGGTTAGAAGCTGTACCCCACGATTCAGCGGTTCATCACATAAATGCCAATCTAAAGCACGGGCTTCACTCCACTCGCTCCATTGTGCAAATTCACATCCCATAAACAATAACTTCTTACCGGGGTGTAATATTTGATAGGCCAGCAATAGGCGTAAATTGGCCGCCTTTTGCCAATCATCTCCTGGCATTTTAGCGATCAGAGAACCTTTCAGATGCACCACTTCGTCATGTGACAAGGGAAGCACAAAATTTTCAGAATAGGCATACATTTGACTAAATGTCAGTTGATTATGGTGATATGGACGAAAGATGGGTTTATTTTTAAAATAATCCAGCGTGTCGTTCATCCAGCCCATATTCCATTTCATGGAAAAACCTAACCCCCCCATCCAAGTTGGTCGCGAAACCATCGGCCAAGAGGTTGACTCTTCAGCCATCACCACCGCCCCCGGACACTGTGCATGCACTTGTTCATTAAGTGCTTGCACAAAGGCAATGGCCTCTAAATTTTCGCGGCCACCATGCTCATTGGGTACCCACTGACCCGCTTCACGGGCATAATCTAGATACAACATTGAGGCAACCGCGTCAACGCGCAAACCATCAATATGCAGCTCTTTAAGCCAATACAGTGCGTTACTGATTAAAAAATTGCGGACTTCATTACGTCCTAAATTAAAGATATAAGTGCCCCATTCAGTGTGTTCACCTTTACGTGGATCTTCATGTTCATAAAGCGCTGTACCATCAAAACGCCCTAAGGCAAACTCATCTTTGGGAAAATGCGCAGGTACCCAGTCCAAAAACACGCCAATATGGTGTTGGTGACAGTAATCAACAAAATATCGCAAATCATCCGGGGAACCAAAACGGCTAGTAGGTGCAAAATATCCGGTGGTTTGATAGCCCCATGATTCATCTAAGGGGTGCTCGGAAATGGGTAATAATTCAATGTGGGTATAACCCATCCATTGAACATAGGCCACCATGCGGTGAGCGATTTCGCGATAGTTTAAAAAACCACCATCCTCAGCTCTTTGCCAGGAACCTAAATGCACTTCATAAATATTAATTGGTGATTTCTGCCAATCATATGTACTCAGCGATTCTAACCAGGCCTGGTCATTCCATTGGTACTTTGATTCATAAACGATACAGCCAGTCGCCGGACGATATTCCATCGCCATAGCGTAAGGATCGACTTTAGTAAAACTATCACCTGTTTGACGGTTACGAATTTCAAATTTATAGACATCCCCGGCTTGCAAACCCGGGATAAACAACTCCCAAACCCCCGAGCCGCCATTGACACGCATTGGGTGACGCAGTCCATGCCAACCATTAAAATCACCGACCACTGAAACGCGCTCTGCCGACGGCGCCCAAACGGCAAACTGCACCCCTGAAATGCCATCTATTTTTTTAGGATGGGCTCCCAAGACATTGTATAGTTGCCAATGCTTGCCTTGTGCCAATAAGTGTAAATCCAACTCACCTAATTGTGGCTGAAAGGTGTACGGAGAGACCATCGAATGTTCAAAACCATCGGACTCTTTCCAATTGACCATATAGTGTTGGGCGATTTGGTGTTTTTCTTTATCTGTCAGAAATGCGATAAATAAATCCGTATCCTCTACCCGTTGTAATTCAAATAGACCATCGATATTAGCGGATTCTGCAGTCGGCAACCAAGCCCTTACCGCCCATTCCACCGTTCTAGGAGTTTTAGCTGCTTTAGATGTTTGCGTCTTTAAAGTCTTGTTTTCTGATAAGAGCTGCAAAGCTGGCAGTGCATGACACCCTAAGATACCAAACACATCATGGTGACGCCCTTGTTGTAAGGCCTTGAGATCAGTCTGTAACCCCTTATCTAGGGCTTGCCAACGTATTTGCATATTTTAATCAAACCTTATCTGAGAGCGATTGTTAATTTCATGCTTGGCAGCACCATTATTTAAAGACGATCTGTCTGTTGCAATAAGACCCGTAGATTATCTGCTAATACAGCTGACTCTGATGACCAGTCAAACTGCCAACGCCAATTGCCTTCTGCTGTGCCTGGAACATTCATTCGAGAACCACTATCCAGCATTAAAAAATCCTGCATAGGCACTATGACACGCTGTGCGACGGTATTGAATGCCGCAGCGATTAGCAACCAAGGCATCCCTCCTGGTAAATGGGCTTGTTGGATCTGTTCAGCAGCCATGAATTGTAGCTGTTCCAATATCCAATTTTTGGTGCCCTCATCCAAGCTTTGAAACCACCCCAAAGTGGTGTCGTTATCATGGGTACCGGTATAAGTCACGGAGTTCTCAACCTGCTCATACAGTGAATGTGGGTTATCAGGCAAACCATTAAAGCCAAACTGCAGTACCGACATGCCAGGTAGACCATAGCGCTCTTTTAAAGCAACGACTTCTGAGGTAATACTGCCCAAATCTTCTGCGATAATCGGTAAGTTTGGAAATTCTGACTTTAACGAATTTAATAACGCAAGACCGGGCGCTTTCACCCATTGGCCATTGATAGCGGTCTCTTCAGTGACCTTGATCTCCCATGCGGCCTCTAACCCTCTAAAATGGTCGATACGCAGCAAATCAAACTCGGTCAATGCCTGTGCAATCCGTTTATGCCACCAATTGAATCCATCTAGTTGCATCACGTCCCAGTTATAGTGCGGATTACCCCAACGCTGCCCGATTTCTGAGAAATAATCAGGTGGTACACCCGTGACCACAGTGGGATTGTGTTCTTCATCTAATTTAAACTGATCCGGATTCGCCCAAACGTCAGCACTGTCGAAGGCCACAAAAATAGGCATATCGCCAAAGAGTTGAATGCCTTTTTGATTCGCATCCATTTTAAACTGCTGCCAGATCTTGAATAAAACAAACTGCTGTCGCTTAAAAACGAGCAACTCATGTTGGTGGCGTACTGCAAAACGCTGTAAGGCCTCTTTTTCGTGCATTTTCAACTCGTGCGGCCAATCTCTCCATGAAGTTTTATTTTGATGATCTCTTATCACCATAAACAAAACATAATCTTCTAACCAATGAGGAGGATGAGTTAAATAATCGGCAAAGGACCTCTCACCGAACTGCTCAAATTGAATTAGCCAATTATCCGGCAACAGAGCGGGATTCAAAGCAAAA
This sequence comes from Thiomicrorhabdus arctica DSM 13458, assembly GCF_000381085.1. GTDB lineage: Bacteria > Pseudomonadota > Gammaproteobacteria > Thiomicrospirales > Thiomicrospiraceae > Thiomicrorhabdus > Thiomicrorhabdus arctica. The sequence goes on from NZ_KB905899.1 coordinate 1,421,074, forward strand.
GCAGAAACGGCTTGATAAGGTGAAAGATCTTCATGCGGTTGGGTCAATGGCAACATCTGCCAAATGGTCAACCCAGCACGGGCCATCCAATCCAAAAACAACCAGGCCTGCTCATTTAGTTGCCCTGGTTTACCGTCAGCATTAGGCAAAGAGGAGGGATGCAACAACACTCCAGCTTGTCTTTTATTCACTCAATCACCTCAATTTTAATTATTTAAAATTAAACATGGCTAATCATGCCAAGCAGTCATTTAATTACGGCGCATCGTTCCCGAATTTTCCATATCCCCACCGCCTTCAGAGATTGGGGTATCTAGGTTTTCAGGTGCAGTTCGTCTCAATATTTGGTAGAGGCGCGTTAAATGACGGCGATATAACTGATCAAAATCTTTCACACTGTCTGATGGGTTGTATTCTCCAAACCACCAGAACCAATCCGACCCTTCGCAAATGGCCAGTTGCTCGGTCGCTTGCTGAATCTCAATTTCTGACAACTCGTCTGAAGCCAAGACCAAATCATAGACCTGCTTAGCTTCTACCAAGAGATCCCAGGCTTTGTTTTTATCGGGCTCACCAATCCAGGTAGAAAACGAACCATAAACCCAACTACCAGATTTCAAAACAGGCAGGTGTCGAAGTTTAACCCCTTGTTGTAAAGCATCCTGAAAAGTCGTCATTTGTATCTGTGGATGTTCCGTTAACTTGCAGTACATACTGCTCAAAAAATGATTGGCATTATCATGGTAATATTCCCAAGCATTTTCGCCATCCAATATCACCGTAACGACATGCTCTTTGACATCATCCCCTAGAAAATTCGCGATATTTTGCATATGTTGTGCAAAATCATTTGCGGCATCATCAGCGTTCCAATCTTTGTACTGGAAACCGATCATATCGGATAAACCATCATCCCGAAAGAAGATGGCGCAATTTTGTGAGGCATGTTGTAACGGTTGATATAAGGCTTTTTTACTATTTAAATCATGCTGATCAATATGCGATGCTTCACAAGAATGACGCCAAACACCTTCACCCGAAGCGGTCCATTGAATGTCATATTCGTCCAACAAGCCCACAGCCGCACTACTGACAGCACCTTCTGACAACCAGACGCCTTTAGGACGATTACCAAAATAGTGTTCAAAAACTTTCAAACCGTGTTGCATATGCCATTTAGCGCGTTCATAACCTCCAGGATATTCTTCATAAACGGGTACTGGTGCAGTAGGTAAAGCATCCCGCATACTCGCGAAATCAATTAACAATGGAACAATTGGATGTCCATATGGTGTCATCGAGAGTTCAATTTGATCAGACTCCATTAAAGCACGATAACGCGGAATAATGCTCGCCACCGCATCGGTCATGATTTCCATTAAGCAATGTTGATCGTCAATATTAAAGTTATTTTTTTTAGCCATCAACTGATTCACTCTAGGATCTGTATGACGTAAACTCACCCCTATCCAAGCTAAATGATACCAAATCAATAAATCCGTAAAATATTGCGCATTCAAATAGCTGATGCAGACGTTATCGAGACCAACAGGCGCACTGGCAGACTGTACCATCTCCACCAATTCACGAAAGTGTGGAAAGATATTGATCATGGTCGGCGCATAGGCACGTTGGCAAGCGATGATAATTTCTTCACGCCGTTCAGCTTCAGTTGGAATCGGTGTGACACCCGCCACCAGGTTTAACAAAGGGTCTTGCATCGATGCACCGGTTTTTAACCAAGCCTGCATCTGCTGCGTGTAGTCATCCAGCTGTTCCAACAATACCGGTGCGAAATTCACCACGACTCTTGCCTCTGGGCAATTCTCCAAATGCCATGCCATGTCTGCATAATCTTTAATGGCATGTAAATACACCCATGGCAAACGGTAAAGACCATCCAGTCCATCTCGATAATGCGGTTGGTGCATATGCCAACATAACACGACTTTTAACTTTTTAGGTTTCATGGTTCGGCTCTGTTTTGATAGTGATAAATTTAGTTAAAGATAAGTAACATCAATAAATTATCGTAATGCATGGAGTTTTTGACCAAGCATTTCAGGCGTGACTAAAACAATCCCACTCTCTACTTCAACATAAAAACGTTTTGCATCTTCTATTGGGTCTTCTCCAATAATGGTCTCGGGCGGAATCACCGTACCCTTGTCAATAATGGCATTTTGGATACGACAATTTTGACCGACCTCCACGCGTGGCAGTAGGACTGAATCCTTAATTAAGGAGTAGCTATGCACACGTGAGCCGCTGCCAATAATCGAACGTTTAATGCGTGCCCCTGAAATAATACATCCTCCCGCAACCAGTGAATCAATCGCCTCGCCACGTCGTCCCTCGTCATCAAATGTAAATTTGGCAGGCGCCATTTGTGCCTGATAAGTCCAAATTGGCCAATCGCGATTATAGAGATTTAATTCGGGTTCAATAGAGCATAGATCTAGATTTGCCTTCCAGTAAGACTCAAGTGTCCCAACATCTCTCCAGTAGATAGGTTTTTCCATTTCATCGACAAACAGAAAAGCTTGAACTTTACATCCTTCAATAACCGAAGGAATAATGTCTTTACCAAAATCTCGAGTTGAATTTAGGTTGTCTCTGTCTTCAATCAACTTTTGAAATAAAAAGTCAGCCGAAAAAACATAAATTCCCATGGATGCCAGGGCTTTATCAGGTTTGCCTGGCATGGCGTCCGGATCAGCAGGTTTCTCAGTAAACTTGGTGATTTTTAAGGTTTTATCTACCGACATAACTCCGAAGCCTCTCGCTTCCATGCGGGGCACTTCAATACAACCAATCGTCACATCGGCACCGGAATTAACATGCTCTAACAGCATTTTACTGTAATCCATCGAGTAGATATGATCCCCCCCTAACACCATGACATACTCAGGGGTGTGGCGACGCATGATATCTAAGTTTTGATAGAGCGCATCTGCAGTGCCTAAATACCAATCTTTATCCACACGTTGTTGGGCGGGCATTAACTCCACAAATTCACCCACTTCGTAGCGCATAAAGCTCCATGCACGTTGGATATGACGAATCAAAGAGTGCGACTTGTATTGGGTCAATACCCCAATCTTTCGAAGACCTGAGTTCACGCAATTGGATAATACAAAATCGATAATGCGATATTTGCCTCCGAAGGGCACGGCAGGTTTAGCTCGCCAGCGAGTTAAGTCTTGTAAACGACGTCCTTCTCCCCCCGCAAGCACTAACGCCAGAGTTTTGCGCGTTAAATCTGTAGTCGATTTTGTCTCACAATAGTGCTTCACTCAATCATCCTCTCTGATCCCGGTTTATCAATACTGGCAATTGATTATTAGTCGCGATTTGCGACAATCCACAAGCAAACCTTACCTTTTATTATTTATTGCCACTTATCACAGCTTAACTTTGCTTTGATTCTTAACTTTTTTTACAAAAATGAACGCTTTGCTTATTTTCAGATAATAAAACCGCTTCCCACAACTGGTTTTGTAACATCGCCCCCTTTAATCCCAGGCTTTCATCTATGACCAAAAAGACCGGCATAGTTGCAACCACGGTTGACAGCCTACCCTTCTCTAAAAAAGCCTGTTTAAAACAGGGTTTTTGCATCCAAGGAAGAATTTTCGCCGCGATTCCACCCGCCAAATAAATCCCTTGTGGCGCATGCCAAATAAGGGCAACGGCACCCACAAAAGCACCATAAATTGTCACAAATTCCGTTAAGGTCTTAATGGCAATTGGATCTCCTTGTTCTGCAGCGACACTTATTTGCGCAGCACTGATGCCTTTATCCACTAAATCAATATAGGGAGATTCAATCGTATCAGTAATAAGCGATATATGTGAGTTATTTTGCGTAGCTATTAAAGATTTTTTTTTAAACTTCAATGCTTGACTATGGCTTTTGGATGCATAGGAGACGGGACAATCAAATACTGTAAAGAAGTGATAAAGTGCTTCCAGACCCGGACCTGACAAAATTCTTTCATATGAAACATGCTGCCACCTTTGCCATAACCAGGTAAGTAACAGCTGCTGAGTTTCCGAACTAGGCGCGAAGTCAAAGTGCCCACCTTCTGAACTCACTGGAATATATTTTTCTCCATCATAGAATATCGGTGCGACACCTAATCCTGTCCCGGCACCAATCACTAATCGATTTCCAATTTCATCCGATTGTTCAGGAGGACGATAGAGCGCAATGACCTCGTCTTCGTTAAGGCATTCGACGCCGCGGGCGGCTGCATAAAAATCATTAATGAAATGAACCGATTGAATAGAGCAGATCTCCTCTATTTTTTGCGCATCGACGACCCAAGGCAAGTTGGTCAGTTGTACAATGCGTCCATTCACGGGGCCAGGCAACCCAAAACATGCTGACGGAATACTAACCCTATCTATTTCGATATCAATGCCCGAAAAGAATGACAAATTATCGGCGGAAAGCGCCTGAGAAAGAAACAGGTTGATAATAGATTCGAGTGAATCGAAATGGGCACAAAGATAGCTTTGCTTGAAGAGTTGGAGAGGTTTACACGATATAGAGTCTGTGTGCGATCTATTCGTGGAAAAAGAGAGATCCGTAGTGTGTTCTGGCTGTCTGCAACTTAATTGAAGAAGTGCTTTTGTGCCTCCAATATCACCTGCCAGAAATAACATTTACGGCTCCCTGTAAACTTGCGGATTAATGGTGCGCCGGTAGTCGGCCTTTAATTTATTCATCGGGTTCATAAACGGAATCTAACCCCTCGCAGATCAAATGACTGATAAACCCATGCGCTTCTTGTATACGTGCGGTCTCTTGAGAGGCTATCTGAAAACAAATATCCGCCAACTCACTCAATTGACTCGGTTGTTTTCCTGTCATGCCAACCGTATAACAACCAAGTTGTTTGGCGACCTCAATCGCCTTAACGACATTGGGACTGCTACCCGATGTAGACATGGCAATCACCACATCTTTAGACTTAGCCAACCCTTCAATTTGACGTGAGAAGACCGTGTCAAAATGATAGTCATTACTGTGTGCCGTTAAGATAGAGGAATCCGTCGTTAAAGCTAGCGAAGCGATAGGTTTTCTATTTTTGACGTAACGCACCATCAATTCAGCCGCCATATGTTGTGCATCGGCGGCACTCCCACCATTGCCCAACCAAATAACCTTACCACCCCCTGAAACAGCTTCTAAAATCTGCTCGACGACTTCAATAACTTTATCCGATTGATTTAAAACTGACTCGATCGCTTTTTGGTGCTCATTAATTGCGTGCGCAAATTCTATTTTCATTCGACACACTCTTGTGGAGTTAAATTAGATTCAATGGCTTCTGATTCCTGAATTTTATTCACTAGGCCAGTTGTCGAGTAGCCCTTCCAAAAAGAGAGCACTTCAACTTGTCCGCCACTGTCCCAGACACATTTTGAACCCGCTATCTCAGAAGGCTGATAATCTCCACCTTTCACTAAAACGTCAGGTTTGATTTTACAGACCAACCGCTCAGGTGTCTCTTCATTAAAAGGAACCACCCAATCAACGCAACTTAATGCAGACAACAATTCCATCCGCCCTTCCAAGCCAACGATTGGACGGGTAGGCCCTTTGAGTATTTGCACGGACTCATCCGAATTGACTGCAACAATCAAACGTTCGCCTAATTTAGCAGCTTCATTTAAGTAACGGACATGGCCACTGTGCAATAGGTCAAAACAGCCGTTGGTAATCACGACTCTCTCACCATTTTTCTGTGCGAGCTGAACTAACTCAAGCAGTTCATCTTCATTCATGGCTACATACCCTTTATGGCGCATGGAAGCCTTAATCACTTCATCTAGCTCTACTTTAGAAACTGTTGATGTGCCTACTTTGCGCACCACAATGCTCGCGGCTTGGTTCGCCAGATGTACTGCATTTTGCAAACTCATGCCGCTTGCAAATCCCGTTGCCAATGCGGCCATTACGGTATCGCCAGCCCCCGTAACATCAAATACTTCTTGAGCTTGAGACTGTAGTAGATAAGGCATTTCATTAGACGTCACCAAGGCCATACCATGTTCGCTGCGCGTCACCAGTAAAGCCTCTAATTGCAACTTTTTGATTAATACTTCGGCTTTCGATACCAGATCCGCAGTCTCTAATGCTTCTCCAACAACCGACTCAAACTCACTTTGATTCGGTTTAATCAAAGTGGCACCTTGATAACGGCTAAAATCCAACCCCTTAGGATCCACCAAAACCGGCACATTGACGGCAATAGCAGCCGTTATCATCTGTTCGACAAACTGTAAGGCGCCTTTAGCGTAATCAGAAATGACCAATACATTGTAGTTTGCGATCTGTTCTTTAAGTCTCTCCACCAACTCTAAAGCGGGGGTTTCAGGCACCGGATTTTCGAAATCCATACGAATCAATTGCTGATGGTGACTTAAAACTCTTAATTTACAAATGGTGCCGCTGTCTGATAAAGCCCAGTCGTAACTCACACCTGCTTGGGTCATCAACTGGCTTAACTGTTGACCGTGTGCATCTATCTGGCCTGAGATATCTTTACCAACAATGCCTAAAAGATGCGCATTTGCGCCTAATGCAGCAATATTCAGCGCCACGTTAGCCGCGCCACCAGCACGAACCTCTTCCGTCGCGACCTTAACCACAGGTACGGGTGCTTCGGGTGAAATTCGACCGGCTCGGCCCGTCCAATATTGGTCTAACATTACGTCGCCAACGACCAAAATATTCGCGTGTGAAAAATCGTGCATAGGATTCATTACCAAAGGGTTTTAATATCGATTAAAATAATGGTAATAGTTTATCAGGATTCACTTACATGCATAGTTCCAAAACCTTTTTTTCTAGCTTATTAATGGCCTTATTTACTTTAAGCCTACTATTTTCAACTCAAACACAGGCCAAACAAGAGAACAATGATCTAATGTCATTCGCCATCCTCGGCGCCATAGGCTCTTTGGGGTTGGCCTGTTACGAAGGTAAAGCACCTTGTTCACTTTCACCTGGCGTGGATACCAACAAACTGACTTTCAGCTTGGACATGGGATCGGATCGAACCACTGACCAATTGCGTTTAGGCATTGGTGCAGATTGGAAAGAAGCCGTTTTTGAAACACCCTCGTGGGAAATTGTGGGACGCTTGGAAGGAAGCCTACATCGTTGGTCATCCACCTTAGATAACCCTAAAAATGAGTCTGGTTACATTATTGGCATCACCCCTGTGTTTCACTATCAGCCTAAAAATTATACTTATACACCTTTTATTGAAATGGGGGGCGGGCCACATCTATTAAGTGATATAACCATTGAAAACGAGTATAAATCAACTCAATTTCAGTTCGGGAGTATCTTTGGACTCGGGATTAAAAACCAAAATTTCGAAATCAGTTATCGTTACCTGCATATTTCCAACGCAGGTATTGAAATGCCTAATCCAGGTACCGACTTCCACAATATACATATCGGTTACTATTTTTAAGCTCATTTTTACACCCAAATGTATTGCACTGACTAGGCAATATCTAAGCAAACCCAAAAGAGAGTGTTATGCCACAAGATTACCTCACCATCGCCAAACAAGTTTTTGACATAGAAGCAGAAGCGATCTTAAACCTTAAAAGCCAACTTGATAACGATTTTAATGGCAGCGTTGAAGCCATCATGAATACTCAAGGCCGTGTTGTCATCTGTGGCATGGGAAAATCAGGGTTAATCGGTAAAAAAATCATGGCGACCTTCGCTAGCACGGGAACACCCTGCTTCTTTATGCATCCCGGCGAGGCATTTCATGGCGACCTCGGCATGGTCTCTCCAAATGATGTGTTCTTAGCGCTTTCTAACTCGGGTGAAACAGAAGAAGTGATTCGCTTACTGCCGTTTTTAAAAGACAATGGTAATATCGTTATCTCAATGACTGGTAAGCCAGAATCAACCCTGTCTAAAAATGCTGACTTCCATCTGAATATTGCCGTCCCGAGAGAAGCCTGTCCGCATCAACTAGCACCAACCTCTTCCACTACGGCTACTTTGGTGATGGGTGATGCTTTAGCCGTCGCTCTAATGGACGCTCGAAATTTCCAGCCGCATGAATTTGCTCGTTTCCATCCCGGTGGTAGCTTAGGTAGAAAACTTCTTACGCGCGTAAAACATGAAATGAAAAGCAAAAATTTACCGTTAATTACGGCTTCCGCTCCTATGAAAGAGGTCATTCACACAATGAATGATGGTCGCTTGGGATTGTGTATTGTCGATAATGGCAAAGGCATTATCACAGACGGTGATTTACGTCGACATATGGAAACGGACAGTGGCAACTTTATGAACCTAACCGCAGGTGATATTATGAAAGTGCATCCGAAAATGATTTCCAGCGAAGCCCGCTTAAATGAAGCGGAAGAGCTGATGAATAGTCACAAAATCACCGCACTATTAGTCGAAGAAGATGGCCAAGCGGTCGGTGTTATTCAAATTTACGATTTGAATGGTTAAGCTGAACCAAGCATATATGACTCTTAAGCAGACTGAATGAACCTATTTACCTATCGTTTCCTCACCACTTTAGCGCTACCGCTGATTGCCTATTCAGGGTGGAAACGCTGCCGAAAACATCTCTTAGAGCAAGCCAAACATCCAGAGCTGCCTGACATTGTTGACTGCTTTCGATCTCGTTTTGGCTTTAATCGCCAAAAAATGCAAACCGGTGGTATTTGGATTCATGCTGTTTCAGTAGGGGAAACCCGCTCGATCTTCCCTCTTTTATCTCGACTCAAGCAAGACCACCCGAACCGACCACTCACGCTGACCAGTGGCTCAACCCAAGGCGCCTTACAAGCGTTACAGTTTTCACCGGTTCAGATTCAACATCAAATGATTCCGTATGATTACGCTTTTGCCGTCAATCGCTTTTTGGATCAACTCCAACCCCAACTCGTTATTATGGTTGAAACTGAAATATGGCCCAACCTCTACCAGGCCTGTTCAGAGCGCAAGATCCCAATTATGCTGATTAATGCACGGTTAAAAGAGCAGTCATTCCTTGCTTATAAGAAGTGGGGTGGCAAGATGCTGAGCAATGCTTTAAACCAAACTCAACTGATTGCCGCGCAATTTCCGATTGATGCACAGCACTTTGAATCACTCGGCGTAAACTCACAAAAAATCAAAGTGTTAGGCAGTCTAAAATTTGATTTAAACATTCCACCAGGCCTGGTTAAAGACTCTGAACGTTGGAAATCTGAAAACCAACTTGATCATCGGTTTATTTGGGTTGCAGCCAGTACCCACGCACATCCACAAAATCTTCAGGATTCAGAAGAACAACGGCTATTGCAAGCTCATCAACAGCTATTGGCAAACAGACCAGATGCCTTATTAATTCTGGCACCACGCCATCCGGAGCGCTTTGATGAAGTCGCCGCACAAATTAAAGCCTCTGGATTGAACTTTGCCAGACGAAGCCTAAGTCAAGACATTACAGCAAACACTCAAGTCTACCTAGCAGACAGTGTCGGCGAATTAATGTTGTGGTTTTCAGCGGGTGACGTAGCCTTTATTGGAGGCAGCTTAGTGCCTTTTGGTGGACATAATATTCTAGAACCGGCTGCGCTCAAAAAACCGGTTTTATCCGGGCCCCACTTTGCCAATTTGCAGGCATTGTATGACTCTTTTATGGACGACGAGGCATTAACAATCGTGAATGATACAACCGCTTTAGGCCGTGTACTGATCAAACTCACACATTCATCAGACAGTCGTCAAGCACTGGGTGAACTTGCTTATCAGAGCTTCAGTCGACAAAGCGGCACCTTAGACCTGCTGATGCAAGAAATTCAACCGTTAATTAAGTAGTAGTTCATAACCTTGACGATAACGGCGTCTTCACCCTGAAAACACTCACGGCTTAAAATTAAGGCGCGCGTCTGGGTAAATGCATAGATTAATCCATAGAAGGGTCTATTTCTTAAATCAACCAGGCCTGGTCAGTTCGAGCACCCCCACCAATAGACTTCTAACCTCCTTTAAAAGCAAAAAGCCCGCTATTCGCAAATAGAGGGCTTTTTCTTCTTCAGTCAATTGACCATCCTATTCGGCCTTATCAACCAAACAATCGCCAGGATTAAACACGATTCTTAATGTTTTGACGAAGACATATGTGACAAGTACAGTGCTAAAGAAACCATCATAATGGCTAAGGCATAATACAACAGCTCCAACGGTTCAGTTGGCTTTAAGAAAATTGCCTGCTCAAAAAACATAACAATCAAAATCATGATAATGACTTTTGCGAGTTTGTCTTTTAAATCATCTAAAGAGTTGATCATTAAAATTTTGCTGGCCCCTTTATCACCTTCTGCAATATCAATCTTAGAGATGAATAACTCATACAAACCCAGTGAGAAAATCAACATAATCGCACCGAGTAAAAAACCATCAACCGCCCCTACCACGTGCGCCACGGTTTGCGACTTCAAGAGAGCACGCCCGGCATCATCTAACGAGTGATAATTTGATAGGTGTGAGATGGTGTAATAGACATCAATCGCTGTGGTGTAAAAAACAGCAAATGCCGTTAATAAACTGGCAACAACAGCAATCAACACCACAAAGCGACTATTCCATAAAGCTGATTCAAAAACCCTCTCACCCACTCCTTGGACTTTATGCTCAGTTGTTTTAGAAATATCTTCGTGATTATCCGACATACATACTCTCCTCATTAATCTTGTTTAACATTACTTTTCGGTACGGGGAATGGTTTCTATGGTGAGGTTGTGATTGGTGTAGATACATAAATCACCAGCGATATGCAACGCTTTTTCAACCACCTCACGTGCTGGAAGATCTGTATTAGCCATTAAAGCTTGAGCTGCGGCATGAGCGTAACTTCCACCGGAACCAATCGCAATAAAGTCATCTTGCGGCTCAATCACATCGCCCGTTCCAGAAATCAATAACATATTATCTTGATCTGCCACCAGCATCATCGCCTCAAGCTTTCTCAAAGCGCGATCCGTACGCCAATCTTTGGCCATCTCCACCGCCGCACGCATCAATTGACCATTATGGGTTTGTAAGCGTGCTTCAAAACGTTCGAACAGCGTAAATGCATCGGCGGTCGCCCCTGCAAAACCGGCAATAACCTGCTGATTGTATAAACGACGTACTTTGCGGGCATTGCCCTTCATAACAATATGTCCCAATGTCACCTGACCATCGCCACCGATGACCATTTCGCCATTGCGTTTTGCACATAAGATTGTGGTTCCATGAAATGACATGCTTGAATCCTTTATTGTCCGATTGACTTGATTTGGCTTAATGCTGGCTATTTTAAATGAAAACGCCTGGCGATTCGATAGGATTCGTTTTTTCTTGCGTCGTTTTCCTTAAAGAATTTAAATTAAGAGTTTTTCTTTTTGGCTCGAGGATGGGCTTGATCATAGACTTGTGCGAGATGTTGCAAATCCAGCTTGGTATATATTTGAGTCGTAGAAAGATTCGCGTGGCCTAAAATCTCCTGTACAGCACGCAGGTCGCCACTGGACTCCAATACATGTGTGGCACAGGCATGTCTTAATCGGTGAGGTGACATTTTAGTCGGCAGACCGGCTTGCAAAGTGCGTTTATCAAGCTGATTTTGGATAGAACGCACACTTAACCGCCCACCACGCTGATTGACAAAAACGGCTTGTTCAATGGCTGCAGCATGCTGATCTCTAATCTGTAACCACATTTGAATCGCTTGTAACGCTTTTGAACCAACGGGTGCAAGGCGCTCTTTCATACCTTTTCCCAAAACACGGACCCAACCTGACTGCATTTCATCCAGGCCTGGTGACAGGTCCAATTCAGCGCATTCTGAAACTCTTAAGCCAGCAGAGTACAGCAGCTCGAAAATAGCCTGATCTCGAACATCTTGCCAAGTCTCTAAGGGTTGCTCTAACAGCCTCTGCGTCAAATCGACATCCAAACTTTTCGGCAAAGGTTGGGGTTGCTTCGGTGCTTTTAAGCCCTTAGCGGGATTTTTAATGACTTGGTTTTCAAATAATAGATAATCATAAAAAGAGCGAATTGCCGACAACTGTCTGGCAAGGGTTCTGGCACTGATACCGTTTTGAACCCGAAAAGCTAAAAAAGCGCGAATGGTCTCCGAATCAATGCTTTGCCACTCAGAAAAGTTTTTAACCAGTGAATTTTGATACTCAACCGCCGTTAAGAAAGAGTTTTCACTCACATCGGTTTCAGACAACAACTCCCCCGACAGATAAAACCCCAAAAAGGCTTCAATATCACGCTGATAATTGGAGACCGTATGCACCGATTTATTCTGTGATTGCAACTGCCTTAGATAGTCGTTTAATTGCATCTACATCAACTTTAAAAAAGGTGATTCATTTTAGCCGTCACTAACTCAGCCATCATTTTTAAAAAATAGGTGCCTAAACTTGGATGAAAACGCTCGGTTTGGCTGCCTAATGCCAAGACACCCCAAACGTTATCCGTGCCCAAGGGTAAAACACAAACCGAAGTCATTGGATCTTGCGTATGAAACAAACCATTTTGCCACTCTTTTTCTAATAAACCACATGCCGGTTGATTGGCGCGCATACGGCTTTTCAAGGTTTCAGACCAAGTTTGACTGACGCCTAATTGACTGACCCCTCTCAAACTGACTTTGGGCACGTCCCATGTGACCAAGGAAATGTAATCTACGTCAAACAGCCCCCCCATATATTCATAGATACAATCCACTGCTTGCTGATCGGTTTGGGTCGCCATCAGTGCTTTGGTAAAGTCTTGTACCTTCTGGAACAACAGACTATTTTCGCCCGCCACATCCATTAACCCATCGACTTCTATCTGTAAGCCATCGCGTTGTTCCCGCAATTGATAAACTTGGCGTTCCAGTAACGAAACGGCTTTACCACTTTTAGGGTGCGGTAGACTTAACTCGTCCAATAAATTCGGAAAAACATGAAAAAAAGTTCGATTTTTATCTAAATAGTTGGCAATATCTTCAGCGTGTAATGCGGTATTACTCATACCTCTAAACTCCCTTCAAAAACCGTAACCGTCGGGCCACTCATCCAAAGGGGTGAATCCATGTCACCACTCCAACGAATGACTAAATCGCCACCGGGCAAGCTCACATTAACCTGATCCGCGAGCAATCCCCATTTTTTCAAAACGGCCACTGCCGCACAAGCACCTGTCCCGCACGCTAAAGTTTCCGCAGCCCCGCGTTCATAGACGCGCAGTTTAATATGGGTCGGATCGATGATCTGTGCAAACCCGACATTTACACGCTCTGGAAAAAGCGCATGTGACTCTAACGCCTCACCCAAAGCTTCTACGGGAGCGGACTGAATATCATTGACCAAAACAAGTGCATGCGGATTACCCATTGACACCGCGCCTAAAGAGATTTTTTGCCCCCCCACATCCACTGAATAATGATCCTGCTGCTCTGTTTGACTAAAAGGCAAACTGGCCGGATTAAAATTGGGTGCGCCCATATTCACACGTACAAGACCATCGTCTTCAATATAAAGCACAATTACTCCAGAGGCCGTTTCGACTTGAATCTCTGTTTTATCCGTCAAGCCTTTGTCATGCACAAAACGCGCAAAACAGCGTGCACCATTACCACATTGCTGAACCTCTGAGCCATCCGCATTAAAAATTCGATAGCGAAAATCCACACCCATCTGCATCGCTTGTTCCACGACCAACAGCTGATCAAAGCCAATGCCAAAGTGTCTATCCGACCATTGGCGGATCTTATCGGCTGAAAACTCGATCTTTTGTCCAATGGCATCAATCACCATAAAATCGTTTCCAAGGCCGTGCATTTTTGTAAAATTAAGTGTCATCACGATGCGGTTTTCTTCTTCTCATTCATGTTTGGTTTGGGTTCTTTGTATCGCAACCCACAGATTATTATGGGTTACTATGAATTTAGCATGCAAAACCGCAATACGCAAACCATCAACACGCAAAATATCGCCTTTTACTTTATAATGTGTCTTCACAGAATTTATCACTTTGCATAAGTTTGGTATAAATTAGTCTACGTAAGCGTTTGAAGGATAATGTAAATGATGACCCCTAATGAAATTGTTCACAGTCTAGATGCCCATATTGTTGGCCAGGCAGAAGCCAAGCGTGCCGTTGCCATTGCTCTGCGTAATCGCTGGCGCCGTAACCAACTGCCCGAAGCCTTACGCCAAGAAGTCACGCCCAAAAACATTTTAATGATTGGACCCACAGGGGTCGGTAAAACTGAAATTGCTCGTCGGCTGGCAAAATTAACCAATGCCCCCTTCTTAAAGATTGAAGCGACAAAATTTACTGAAGTTGGTTATGTCGGTCGCGACGTCGACTCGATTATTCGTGACTTAGTCGAAAACGCCATGAAAATTACCCGTGAACACGCGATGAAAAGTGTGCAACGCAAAGCCGAAGACACGGCTGAAGAACGCATATTGGACATTTTATTACCGCCTGCACGAGGTCGAGAGGAGGAGAGTCATGGCACTATGGCTGAAACTCGTCAGAAATTTCGTAAGCGTTTGCGTGAAGGTGACTTGGATGATAAAGAGATTGAATTAGACTTAAGTGCCGCGCCTGCGCATGTTGAAATCATGGGCGCACCTGGCATGGAAGAGATGACACAACAACTTCAAGGTATGTTTGAAGGTTTAGGGCAAACTAAAAAAGAGAAGCGTAAATTATCGATTAAAAATGCCCTAAAAGCCTTGATTGAAGAAGAAGCCTCGCGCCTCGTAAAAGATGAAGACATTAAAGCCCTGGCGATTGAAAATGTCGAGCAAAACGGCATTGTCTTTATTGATGAAATCGATAAAGTGGCCAAAGGCAATGAAAATAGCGGAGGGGTCTCCCGTGAAGGTGTGCAACGCGACTTACTGCCATTGATAGAAGGTTGTACTGTTTCGACAAAATATGGCACGATTAAAACGGATCATATTTTATTTATTGCATCTGGTGCGTTCCATGTTGCCAAACCTTCTGACCTTATTCCAGAACTACAAGGTCGCTTACCGATTCGAGTTGAACTGAAGTCTTTACGAGTAGAAGACTTTGTCCGCATTCTCACTGAACCAACCGCTTCTTTAACACGTCAAGCCATCGCTCTGTTAAAAACAGAAGGGGTTGATTTAAGGTTTACCGACGCGGGCATTCAACGTTTGGCGCAAATTGCCTTTGACGTCAATGAAGGCACCGAGAACATTGGTGCGCGTCGTTTACACACGGTATTGGAACGTTTACTAGAAGAGATATCATTTGATGCACCCAACATGTCTGGCACACAGGTAGAGATTACCGCTGAGTTTGTTGAAGAACGCCTAGGCGAATTGGCTGTGAATCAAGATTTATCACAGTACATTCTGTAACAGACGTCTTCTAATAGATAAATCGCTGAAACACTAAAAAAGAGTAGCTGAACAGTATGACAACGACTCCAAACCTAACCGAACTAAAATTACACCAAGTTTCGCGCAAACTCGAGATTCATTTCGACAGTGGTGAGACCTTTGAGTTAAGCTGTGAATATCTGCGTGTTTATTCACAATCCGCTGATGTCACAGGTCATGCGCCAGGCCAAGAAGTTCTGCAGGTTGGTAAGCAAGATGTGTCAATTGAAGACATCACGCCAGTCGGAAACTATGCCGTAAAACTACACTTTAGCGATGGTCATGACAGCGGTATTTATACTTGGAAACGGTTGTATGACCTCGGTAAAAACCAACAAGACTACTGGGTCGATTATCTACGCCGCTTAATGCGTGCTGGCCATCAACATCCTGAGTTAGATAAACTCAAACAAGAGAATCGTTAAGCATTGCTGAATACGAATCAAAACGTAACTAAAGAGTTCAGATTATGAGTCAAAACAAACCAACCATCGATTTCGGTTTTGCGGAAGTTCCGTTAGAAGAAAAAGTCAAAAAGGTCAAAGGCGTATTTGACTCAGTCTCAAGTAATTACGACATAATGAACGATGTTATGTCGATGGGAGTACACCGTCTATGGAAACGCCACACTATTGAACTCAGCGGCATACGCCCTGGTAATGTAGTATTGGATTTAGCGGGAGGTACCGGTGATTTAACCAAAGAATTTGCCAAACGCGTCGGTAAAACGGGGCGTGTGGTGTTAGCGGATATTAACGAAAGCATGGTGCGTGTTGGCCGTGATCGTTTAATTAATGCAGGCATCGCGGGTAATGTTGAATACACCATTACCAATGCCGAAGCCTTAGCATTCCCAGACAATACCTTTGATGTGTGCACCATCGCTTTCGGTCTGCGTAACGTCACCAATAAAGACAAAGCACTTGAAGAACTTTACCGCGTCTTAAAGCCTGGCGGCCAGCTAATGATTTTAGAGTTTTCTAAAGTCACACAGCCGCTGTTAGCGAAGTTCTATGATTTTTATTCCTTTAATATACTGCCTAAAATGGGCAAATTAATTGCCAATGATGAAGACAGTTACCAGTATTTAGCCGAGTCGATTCGTATGCATCCAGATCAAGAAACCCTTAAGCAGATGATGTTAGATGCCGGATTTGATAAGGTGGAATATCTAAACATGTCCGAGGGGATAGTGGCCTTACACAGAGGCTGGAAGTACTAATAGTCCAGACAAGCCCTTAAAACCCGGAACCTCTTCGTTAGAAACGGTCGAGTACATTTGTACACTCCCTTTTTCAGCCTCGACTTCCCGGCTTTAAGAGCTTTCTGAATCTATTAACCTTATCAATCTATTACGTTATCAAACCTTACGACAAGAGTTTAACTATGAGCAAACAACCAGGCCTGGTGAATATTTCTTTATCGAAAACCATTGAATCGGTTTTAAATACGGCTATTCGTTTAGATGAAGAGCAAGGGCAAGCTTTTAAAGGATTGGAAGATAAGGTGATTAAGGTCACTTTGACGCCGGTCACCTCGCCTGTGTATTTTTTGTTTACCAGCTATATGGTCAGCGTGCAAAATCAGTTGACTGGCGAGCCTGATGCCGCTTTAGAATGTACTTTGTTTGATTTCATGAGCTTGCCGTTAAACCGAACGTTACCCACGAGTTTGATGGAAGGTGATACCGACCTTGCTATGCAATTTATCGACGGGCTTTGCGGCCTAGATATTGATTGGGAAGAGCACCTGTCGCATTATACGGGCGATTTAGTTGCTTTTAAAATCGGCCATGGCATTCGCAGTTTTTTTGAACAAAAACAAACCACCAAAAACAACCTTGGCGAAACAGTTAAAGAGTATCTACAGTTTGAGATTAATGCCTTACCAACTCAAAGCCAAGTGAAACGCTTTGTACAGCAAGTGCAACAAACCCAGGATGAAATTGACCAGTTGGCTTTACGCATTGAGGCCTTGCTCACAAAAACATGACACCACACTTAAAAACCATTTAGCCGTCCTCTTAACCAGACATTTAACTAGATACTAAAAGATTATTCAGCATGAAGCCAATTAAACAATTTTTCCGCATGATTAAGATCAATCGCGTTTTAACCTATTATCAAATCGATAAGATGGTTTTAACCGAGACCAAATATAGCTGGTTAATATGGCTGAATCTTATTTTTCCGTGGAACTGGCGTAAAAAATCCGTTGCTGGCCGGGGTGAACAAATCCGTCTGGCACTGGAAGAACTTGGCCCTATTTTCATTAAATTGGGTCAAGCACTCTCTACACGTAAAGATCTCTTGCCCCACGACATTTCGATAGAGTTGGTTAAATTGCAGGACGACTGTCCGCCATTTGATGAAGTACATTCGAAACAGTTGATTGAAGAAGGGCTGAAACAAACAGTCGAAGAGGCGTTTGCCGAATTCGATCCGATTCCGATGGCATCCGCGTCTATTGCGCAAGTTCATGCCGCAACCCTTCACACCGGTACAAAAGTCATTGTTAAGGTCGTCAGGCCAGACATCAAACCCATCATCGAACAAGATGTCGCCATTATGTTTGGTCTCGCCAAATTGTTTGAAGCGGCTGTGCAAATCGCTAAACGCCTCCACCCGGTCGAAGTGGTTGCTGAGTTTGAAAAAACCATTCTTGATGAACTCGACATGATGCGCGAAGCCGCCAATGCCACTCAGCTTAGACGTAACTTTGAAGACTCTGATCTGCTTTATGTCCCTGAAATCTATTGGTCACACACCAGTCAAAGCGTAATGACTATGGAACGTATCTACGGGATTCGCATCAGTGAGACTGAAAAATTGATCGAAGCCGGAATCGATTTAACAGATCTATCGGCAAAAGGTGTCGTCATCTTCTTTACCCAAGTCTTTAAGCACAACTTTTTTCATGCCGATATGCATCCCGGCAATATCTTTGTTCTGCCAGATGGCCGTTATGCCGCCATCGACTTCGGCATTATGGGTACGCTGGCGCCGGATGACCAACGTTACTTGGCAGAGAACTTTTTAGCGTTCTTTAATCGTGATTATCTGCGTGTCTCTGAACTGCACATTGAATCTGAATGGGTACCAAAAGGCACGCGTGTTAACGAGTTTGAATCGGCGATTCGTTCTGTCTGCGAACCTATCTGGGATCGCCCGCTCAAAGACATCTCTTTCGGTTTAGTGTTAATGCGCCTTTTCCAAACCGCTCGTCGTTTTGGCATGGAAGTTCAACCACAGTTGGTATTGCTGCAAAAAACCCTGTTGAACATTGAAGGTTTGGGGCGACAGTTAGATGATGAACTCGATCTTTGGGATACCGCTAAACCTTTCTTAGAAGATTGGATGCAAGAGCGAGTGGGTCCAAAAGGTCTGGTCAAAAACATTAAAGCGAATCTGCCTTTCTGGATTGAACAAGCTCCCGAATTGCCTGGGTTACTGCATGCCAGTTTAAACAAACTAGCGCACATCGACATACATCAACAATCAGATCAGATCGCTCGGTTAGAGAAACAGATTGAAGCGCAAACGACCGCTCAGCGTAATCGCACTATTGGCGTACTGATTATCCTATTTGCATTGTTACCAGGCCTGGTCAATCAAGAGTGGATTAATGAAAGTTGGTTACAAGTCGTACTGGTCGTTTTCGGGGCTTACTTTATTATTAAAAAGTAAGCCCTCTAGAACAGTAAACTATTCAAGAAGCGTGTTCACCGCCCTTTTTTGAACCTTTTATCCATGCCAATTTTGATTTCAAGCCTGTAAATCCACTGCCGTGATAATGAACTATTCATGACTAAAGATTGAATGTTTACGTAGAGCGCTAGAAGCCATGCATAAACTATGGGACACTCTTTGAGCATGATTGAATAGGTCAGCTAAACTTATGATTAGGATTGGATATACGTTTAAACATTTCTAACGAACATCTAACCGACAATAGGCTTTTCCTTAAAAAGGACTTTAAATGAAAAAACTGCTCTTAATGACCTCGCTGCTGTTACTACTCAGTGCCTGTGCCAGCCCTTACCCACTTGGCATGGATGAAACTCAGTGGAATGCCCTCACAGTAGAGGAACGTCAAGCTTTACTACTGAAACAGCAACAGTACCGTGAAGAGCAACGCCTGGTACAAATGAAAGCCGATGCCGAAGCACGTAAGTTACGCATTCAACAAGAAATGGTTGAAAGTAGACGGCTTGAAAAACTCTACAATCATCCACAAGATGGCAATGTCATTATGGTTAATCTCTTAGGTGGCGAATATCGTCATGGCAAGCGCAGTAAACGTCTGATGGAAGCCACATACCAAGTCGCTCGTGGTGAAACTAAACAAATTGAATTGATTCTAGAAGATACCAAGAAACACTACACTTCAACCGAAACCGCTTACTTAAGTTATGACGTAAATGGCAATGGGGTATATCTCTCTTTAGACAATCCAGGCTATAATTCAAGTAAGCGGATTGCTCTGTTGCGCGATGGCCACTGGCCATGCGGTTCAAATTACACCAAGAATTTACATGGCTCTTACGAGAAGTTAATCGGCGTTAAGGTTTTTGTGAAAGAGAGTGGTAGCCGTTGCCGCGGAAACCATCAGCCCTATCGTCGTTATTAATATCAAACCAAGTGCGTGTTGCCTTTAAAGACACACGTCATAAATCGGTGAAACTAGACCCTCTAGGAGTAGCAACCAAGGATCATTATGAACAGACAACTCAACACTCTCCTAATCTCCACTATACTTGCGTTCACAACTTTACAAGCCCACGCCAGCGAGTATTTGCCGCTCGCTGTAGACTTACAAAAAACCGCCGTTGTCGCTGAAAATAATAAAGTGCCAATTGTTATTTTTGCGACGGCGACTTGGTGTAACTACTGCAAGAAATTGGAAGAAAACATTCTCGAGCCATTGTTTGTGACTACCGATTTAGAAAAGTATGGTGCGTTTAAGCAACTGTTATTGGATAAAGCTCATTGGATGATGAAAGATTTTGCTGGCAATGATGTTGAGATGAAAACTTATGGCCCAAGCCTTGGCGTTAAAGTCGCACCAACGACACTGTTTTTTAACAGCAAGGGCGAACAGATTGCCGACCCTATTATCGGCTTAACCCTAGAAGAGTTTTATCCAGGTAATTTAGAACGTTCGCTCAATCAGGCTCTAAAGGCTTTAGGCAACCCAAAACGCGTCGATATCTATAAAATGATCAACGAAAGCAAAGTAAACTATTGAATCTATAACAATAGAATTCCAATAAAAGCTATGTTTATTCCTATCAAGACTTACCGTTGAAACAAAAAAAACCAGGTATCCAACTGAATACCTGGCTTTTTTGTTCACAGAACGTTCATGCGGCCCGCTAAAACATGATTCACGTGGAACACTCTTTGCTATCATCAAACAGACTTAAACCCTATCTTAACCAAAGCTAAAGAGTGGTTACTAACGAGTTCGGTAACGTGGTTCACTGAATAAAGGCACTGCATACTCAATGTCCTTATCATTTTCCAACGTTTCTAACAGCACATCATATGAAGTTGTCGGCTTCACATCAAATATCGCCATACGTGGGTTTGGAAGTTGCGTCAGCATCTTAAAGCCATAAGTCGATTCCATCGTATACAAGTCTTCTTCTTGGTAAGTTTTAATAATCAAACTGCCTATAACCACCGCACTCGAACCAGATTGTTTATTCAATAACACAGGCATAAAGTCATAAACCTTACCCTCATATTCTCTCTGTAAAGGTGCACACGTTCCCGGCGAAAACCAAGACTTCGTGGTTTGATAAATATGCCAAGCACCGTTACGTTCCAGTAAGGTGAGTTCAAACTCTTTCGGTAACTGAGCAAGTGATAACAAGCTAGCAATACGCTTTGGCTCAGGTTGGTAGGTCTGCGCGCCTGCCTTGGTAGCGACTTCAAAACAGGGCTCACCAAACGACCAGGCCTGGTAACTTATCAATAGACCAAAAAACAGTATAAAGGCACGTAGTAGAGTTTTATTTTGATTAGTAAGCATATTTAATGTCCATAAAATTTGAGTGACCATTTGGCCAGTTTACCAAGTCCAACGCCATCCACAGTATTATCTAAATCCCGGATGATAAGCTTCCAGTCTCCATTCATAGATTCACCATAGAACGCGTGACTGATTAAGCTTAAGCCTGTCATATCATAATGTGGTTGGTAGGCATTAAAAGGTGTTAACAAAATGCTTTCAGTACCTGCTGGTGACTTCAAAATGATTTGATAGTCGCTGATATCGATATTATGGCCCGCTGAACCATTTGTATTATTATCCAGCCCTTCAACAGTCAGAGTTAGAGTTACACTTTCAGCAACATTTGTTTGAACGACACTGGTTGTTTCAGTTAAGCCCACAGCACTGTTATCAGGAATGTTGTTACTAGTAGACAATATAAAGGGCCCTTTGGTAACCGTTTGCAATGCAGGTAAAGTGGTGGAGCCCGTTTTCCACTGCAATGCCATGGTGATGGCAGCATCAATATTTAACGCGCCAAATCCATAAGCATTACTATACTTATAACCTGCCACATTCGTCACCCAACCCGACTCCAATGTCACATTAGTCGTGCCGACCAGTAACGTCTTACTAGAAAGTGTTGTATCAATTTGACGAGCCGTCGTTGCTAAAATATGTTTAATATCACGCCAGTTTAAAGCTGGGTTTGCTTCTAATAATAGCGCAACCGCCCCGCTGACCATTGGCGTGGCAGCTGAGGTGCCGTTGAAACCTGCAAAGTAATCACAATTAACATCGTAGCCAACTGTCGTTTTGTTATAACCACTACTACAGCCACTTTGATCCGTCGTCAATATAGAAGGTGAATCTCCGCCTGGTGCAGATAACCATAAAGCGGATCCTGTATTAGAATAACTGGCTCGAACATCATTCGCATTAAATGCCCCTATCACTATTTCGAAAGGCGAGGCATGTTCCGTTTCCATATTTACATTGTAGCAAGTTAAATTATTATCGATCGCTTGCTGACATTCTGTAGTGGTAAAAACGTTGCCTCCACCAAACTCATTACCCCCAGCTTTAACATAAATAGCCCCTTTCCCAGAACGCAGATTATTAGTTCCCCATTCCATGGCGCCAATTAAAGAGTCGTAGTAGGCTAATGCACTGCCGGTTGGTGTAAGGATAGCGTTACGACCATAGCTTTTATTGAAGATATCAACCTCAGTAGAGGTTAGCCCTGTAAACGTATCCGCGGATGGTTTATAACCAAGAGAGGCCAACTCTTCATTAAATTCTTGCGTGGCCAAAAAATTAAACCCCTTCAATTCAGCACTCGGAGCAACCCCCCAAATACCGATACCATTTCCACCACGAGCGGCTGCTAAACCGGCGACACCCGTGCCATGATCCCCATTTGTATTAGTCGCTGTTGGGTCAAACAACCCTTTAGTGTTATTTGGGTAAGAAAAATTATAAGAGCCATTCAACATTACATTCAAATTTAAATCAGCATGTAGTATCTCAAGCCCCGTATCAACAATGGCAATTTGAATTCCATTACCGGTATACCCTTGGGCATAGTCCAACACATTATTATTAGCAGGCACACTCCCCACTGCAAACACTCCAATATCTGCACCAGCAGTGCCAGATCCTGTAATGGTTGCTTGACCCGTGTTCTTTAAATACCATTGATCACTGATTAATGGATCACTAAAAGCCTCTATTGGACTAATCAATAAGGTCACTATCGCATCATTAATGTCTCCATTGATATCGGTCAAAGAATAAGTAAAAGTTACACTCCCCACAAATCCTTGGGCCGGATAATAGGTAAAACGGCCATTACTGTTGACGACAACACGCCCTTGAGCAGGATCAGTGGCCAATGCCCAGACATTTCCTCCATCAACACTAATTGTGTCGTTAGCACCTAAGTCCCCTTCAAAAGCGGCGTAGGAATCCAATGTAAACCGATCATCGGCAGCGACCGGTGCCGCATTATTCACAGACGAAGAAGAACCACCACCTCCGCAACTGGTGAGCATGAATAAAACCACAAGAACTGATACATTTTTTGTAAACGACATTACGGGACCAATCAATCATCAGAAATAGTCAAAAAGAATGAGAACATTACAACACGATACAGCTGAGTAAAGAGAGCTCATTTAAAGACACTTATACATTCTAAACGAAACAATATTATCAGCACAGCACTAACTCTGATTATTAAGACTTAAGCAAAGAGGATATCGAATAAAATAGATGAATGAAGGCAATAATGGTTGAAACGAAAAAGCCCACATTTACAGACGTAAATGCGGGCTTTTAAAATATGGTGGCTACACCGGGATTTGAACCTGGGACCCCATCATTATGAGTGATGTGCTCTAACCAGCTGAGCTATGTAGCCAAATGTGCGCGTATTATAGAACCTGATAGAAATATGTCAACCAAATAGCATCACTATTTGATTTTTTTTACAATTGACCAAGCCTGGTAACTTTAAATATTAAACTAAGAAATCAATTTACATAAAAAGAGTGTAATTTGATTCTTATTGGGTTCTTGGATTGCTTCAAGACAAGGTAATAAATGTGAGCTTACAAATGTAAGTGATCATTTTTTAAACGCCGTATTGGAGCAAGCCAAGAACTCTAGAAGAACGAAATTTAGACGTTGAAACGAAAATGCATGACATCCCCGTCTTTAACAATATATTCTTTGCCTTCTAAACGCTGCTTACCGGCCGTCTTGGAACCGGCATCGCCTTTAAATTGAATAAAGTCTTCATAGGCCGTAACCTCTGCACGGATAAAACCTTTTTCAAAGTCAGAGTGAATCACGCCAGCGGCCTGAGGTGCTGTAGCGCCCTTCTTAACCGTCCAAGAGCGTACTTCTTTAACACCGGCCGTAAAATAGGTTTGCAACCCGAGTAACTCGTAGGCCGCGCGAATGACACGATTTAAACCCGGTTCATCTTGCCCCATCCCTTCTAAGAAATCCGCTTTGTCTTCATCATCCAATTCAGCAATTTCTTCTTCAAGTGCCGCACAAACCGCAACGACAATCGCGTTTTGTTTAGTGGCTAATTCAGTGACGGCATCTAACAGAGGATTATTTTCAAAGCCATCTTCATTAACGTTAGCAATATACATCATCGGCTTAACGGTCAACAGATGTAAGTCTTGAAGCTCCAACAACTCCTCTTCCGTCAATCCCATGAGACGGATCAATGTGCCGTCTTGAATCTTTTCTGATACCTTTTCCAGTAGAGCGTAACGTGCTGCCGCAGCTTTGTCACCACTGTTAGCAATACGCTTAACTTTAGCAATCGCTTTGTCGATGGATTCCATATCGGCTAATGCAAGTTCCATATTGATGATTTCAATATCGTTTATAGGATCTACTTTACCGGCAACATGCACAATATCATCATTTTCAAAACAACGAACCACTTGAACGATCGCATCCGTTTCACGTATATTCGCTAGGAATTTATTACCTAGGCCCTCACCTTTAGAAGCACCCTCTACCAAACCCGCGATATCCATAAAATCTACCGTTGCAGACATGACTCGTTCTGGTATGACGATTGCTGCCAAAGCCGCTTCACGGTCATCAGGAACTGCCACAACACCGACATTCGGTTCAATAGTACAGAACGGGTAGTTAGCAGATTCAATTCCTGCATTGGTTAATGCATTAAATAGCGTTGATTTTCCAACATTTGGTAATCCAACGATTCCACATTTAATTGCCATTGAGTTCTCTCCTAATGAAAATAAGGCTAAAGGCTTAGATTAAGCTTGTTTATTATTTGGTATGCAGGATGTGCATGGCTTTTTGAAGATCACCCAATACTAATTCTGGAATGACCTTGCTGGCTTGGTAACTGGCATCTTCAATCAATTGAAAATCGGGTTTTGAAGGCGCTTTGAGGACATAATCCACCACCTGATCTCGATGCCCGGGATGACCTACCCCCAATCGTAAGCGGATAAAGGCATTACCCATGGCCGCAATGGTATCACGCAGGCCATTATGCCCGCCGTGCCCACCACCTATTTTTAATTTGGCAACACCAGGCTCTAAATCCAACTCATCATGAGCCACTAAAATGGATTCTACCGAGATTTTATAAAACTGAGCGATCGCCTGAATAGACTGCCCACTGCGATTCATAAAAGTGGCTGGTTTTAATAACCAGAAATCCATTCCATTGGACTGCACCCGAGCGACATGACCTTGAAATTTGGTCTCTGGACGAAATACAACCCCATATTGGCGCGCTACTTCGTCCACAAACCAAAAACCGGCGTTATGTCGTGTCTGTTCATATTTTTCGCCTGGATTTCCCAGACCAACAATAAGTTGAACAGATGACATAAGCCGGCTCTCGATTACTTAAAATAATAAGTTATAAATAACGAATTATTACTTACTACGCTTAGCTTTACCAATGTTTACAATCGATTGATCATAATCAGAGCTACCATGCGAAAGTGCTGTAAGACTAACGCCTTCAGGCAATACGATTTCAGATAGACGCATGCTAGTGCCTTCTTCCATCGTAGAAACATCAACGTTAATCGTTGTAGGTAAGTTTTTAGCAACGCAACTCACTTCTACAGATGACTGTAGGAATGACATCAAGCCACCTGCTTTAACACCAGGAGCGCGTGAATTGCCGACAAAAGTAAGAGGTACTTTCTTAACAAGGATATTGTCTGCCGCACGTTGGAAATCAATGTGAAATGCGGCACCCGTTGCTGGGTGACGTTGCATATCTTTAATAACACAAGTTTCAGTTTCACCACCTTCAACTTCAAGGGTTAATACGGTGTTAAACATTGCTGGATTTTCTAATGCGCGCTTTACAGCGTTCGCTGTCAAAGAGACAGATACTGCATCTTTTCCTGCACCGTAAATTACTGCGGGTACTTTATTCGCATGACGAAGGCGGCGGCTCGCACCTTTCCCTTCATCAGTACGGATTTCTGCTGTCCAAATATGGCTCATGTTTCTTTCTCCAATAACGATAGTTTTCTGTGTTGATGGGCAAAACCATCAAACTCATTTTTAATGAAACTATCTAAATTTTAATTTCTTACCGTTTGCGACCAACCGTAAGGGAAGCGGGGATTATACTGAAATAAATATTTTATGCCACTGTTTTTTATGATATTCATTAAAACAATCAACAACTTCTAGGCAAAGATACGGGACATAAAAAACGCCCAACAAGGGCGTTTTTCAACTCAAAACTTCTTTCAAAGCCTAGTGTTTCATTAAAGAGGTTACTGATTCATCTTGGTTAATACGACGAATCGTTTCACCTAATATTTCAGCAATCGTAACTGTACGAATT
The DNA here is from genome assembly GCF_000381085.1 of Thiomicrorhabdus arctica DSM 13458. GTDB lineage: Bacteria > Pseudomonadota > Gammaproteobacteria > Thiomicrospirales > Thiomicrospiraceae > Thiomicrorhabdus > Thiomicrorhabdus arctica. The sequence goes on from NZ_KB905899.1 coordinate 1,447,904, forward strand.
TTTTTGCTTGCCATCACAGCAGCGGTATGCGGAATTGAATCCGTCACAACCAACTCTTTTAAGACTGAACTTTCAATGTTATCCAGCGCAGGACCCGATAACACGGCATGCACGACATAAGCCGAAACACTTTTAGCACCGCGCTCCATTAAGGCACTCGCCGCTTTACATAAAGTGCCCGCTGTATCAACCATGTCATCCACGATAATGCAGTCACGGCCTTCTATATCACCAATAATATTCATCACTTCTGAAACATTGGCTTTCGGACGACGTTTATCGATAATCGCCATCTCGGCGTTTACAGCCTTGGCCACCGCACGAGCTCGAACCACCCCACCCATGTCTGGAGAAACAATCATGACATTCTTTAAATCACAGTTCTTTTGCATATCTTCAACCAATAGAGGTGAAGCATATAAATTATCTACTGGAATATCAAAGAAACCTTGAATTTGGTCTGAATGCAAATCAACGGTTACAACTTGGTGTGCGCCAGCGGCACTAATCATGTCCGCTGTTAAACGGGCTGTAATAGGCACACGTGCTGAGTGTGGACGACGATCTTGACGAGCAAAACCATAGTAAGGAATAACGGCCGTAATACGGGCTGCTGATGCACGTTTAAGCGCATCAATCATCACTAACATTTCCATTAGGTTGACAGCGGGCTCTGGCGTACAAGTTGGTTGTAAAACATAGACATCTTGACCACGCACAGACTCTTTAATCTCAACCATGATTTCGCCGTCACTAAAACGACCGACATCGGCATTTCCTAAGGGTATATCTAGATATTGTGAGATTTTTTCTGCGAGATTGACATTTGCGTTTCCCGCAAAAATCATGACATTTTTATTGGCCATTACAGGCGCTCCTGTTCGGGGTAAAAATGATTTGGGGAATTAGGATAGGATATTGGCAGGGCTGGCAGGATTCGAACCTGCGGTACACTGGATCAAAACCAGATGCCTTACCGCTTGGCTACAGCCCTAAAATATCGTTGTCGTTAATGACAGGTGCGTATTATCCATGTATTCATTCTAAGTTCAAGGGAAAAGTTAAAACTTTATCAAAAAAGTTTTAACTTCGTAACCAAACTATTTTTTTACAACTTTTCGAGTTCATGGATTAAACCCTGTAAGCGCTTATTTTGCAAAAATTTATTATGGTGACGCAGCCATAATGCGCGCGCTTTTTCATCATTGCCTTGCTTCCAATAGGTCGAAATCAAATGAATTAAAACTTCATCATCTACCTGAATAGCCAAAGCTTTCTGTAAATATTCTTCCGCTAAAGCATAATTTTTCTTTTGGAAATAGAACCACCCCAAACTGTCTAATACATAATAATTTTTGGGCGCCAAACGATAGGCTTTTTTCAGTAAACTTTCTGCAGCCTCGTAATGACTGTTTTGTTCCACATAAAAATAGCCCAAGGCATTGAGCGCATCGACCTCATTCGGGGCTAACTCTATAACGTGTTTTAGATTACGTTCATACGCACTAAACTGCTCTAGCTTATAGAATAATAATGCTTGAGCCATCAACACTTCGATATGATCCGAATCGATTGCTAACACTTTATTATATTGCTCAATGGCTTTTGTATATTCATTTTCATAGCTATAGAAAACCCCCTTTGCTCGATATACTTTAATTTTATCCTCGGGGCTGTCAACGTCAATCAGATCTAATACTTTAATGGCTTTCGCCATGTCATTCATTGAAAAATAAATCTCAGCGCGGTGTAGCTGGGCATCCAAATAATAATTACCTGACATCACACTGGCAAAATGATGCAACGCTTTTTCATGATTATTTTGTTCCTGATGTAATAAACCCAAATAATAATTCGCTACATTCGTATAGCCTTTTATAAGCATGACTTGATCTAAATTCACTTCGGCTTGGGCATAAGATTTACGTTCAATCTGCAAAAGAGCCAACGACAATCTAGAGGTATAAGCATCGGGTACAGATTTTAGAATTTTTTCGTAACGGGCTTCAGCGGCGTCATAATGTTTGGCTTGCACTTCTAATCGGGCGACACCTTCTTGAACGGCCCAATCTTCTGGATATTTTTTCAAATAAGGCTTAAGTGCATCAATCCCTTTTTGGGGTGAGTCTAACTGTAAATACAGCTTCACTAATTGTCTATTTATCTGCGGTTCAGACGCTGTAGTTTGCAGAGTCTTAGCTTTTTCAAGCGCCGTCAAGGCGACATCAAGTTGACCGTGAACCTGGGCGACATAACCCAATGAAAAATAAGCGGCCCATGAGTCAGGAAAGTCTTTCGTAAGAGACTGCATAAAGACAACACTTTGATCAGATCGAACAGAGGTCGATACCCGCTGTGCCGTTAACAACAGATCCTTATCCAAACCTTCTTCTGAAAGGCTGTGATAGCGATGCCACTGCTTTAATGCTAAATCTACCGAGCCTTGACTCAGCGATATCAAAAATGAAGCACGCCATGCAATGGGCGCTTGTGGAGAGATTTCACGCCATAATATGGTAGCCGCTTCAATTTTTTTCGCATCATAGGTTGTTATTGACAGCTCAAACGCTCTTTCTGCCAACTCCGCATCTCGCGTATGCAGCGCCACTTCATAAATCAGATCGAAAGCTTGTGCAGGCTGACCTTTTTGCACCATCATTTCTGCCGCTAATATCTGAAACATGGTATTAGCATCAACATGAGCAGAGCGTTCAGGTGTCTTCGACAAAACATCGTCAGGCGCTTCTACAGTCACCGATGCAGGTAGCGCGACACCCGACACATTAGAGTCACTTGATGTCAGAAAGCCCGCACTACAACCTGACAGCAACACAAGACTGCTGATTAGCGCAAATTGCATACCCTGAAAAATACGAGTGCGATTACTTGAATATTTTAATGTCAAAATTTGACTCTCTTGATAATGAGTGACTGGCCGGTTTAAACTCTATAAACCACGACTTAAACGGTTGAGATCTTGGCACAAAGCATAGCATAGAGCTTGTTTACAGTAAAAAATTCCCAACTCAACTCACTCATTGTAGGTAATTTATGATAAAGATAAAGTGATTGTGTAATATTATTACTTCTTTAGCGCTTACTCTAGAATATTTGGAGTGTAATGCAACCCCTTCATTTCAAATTGATTTGTGCCTTAATCTCTCGTTCAATAGTCCATACCTAACCTAAGGTCATTGCATAGAAAACTTGCAATTCGTCTCATAATTGAGCAAAATTATCGCTTTTAGTTTAGCAGAATTGATTTCTGTTACTTTCTGAACAATGGTAAAGCCTCTATATATATGAAACTTATTACACTGGGTGTTAATCACGAAACGGCGCCCGTCGACATTCGTGAAACAGTTTCATTTGCGCCGGAGTCCTTACAGCAGGCGTTATCTGAACTTAAAGCTCAAGATCTGATTTCAGAGTGCATTATCTTATCGACCTGCAACCGCACTGAAATCTACGGCATAATGAAAAACACAACAGCCGAGCGCGAGATACAAAACTGGTTACATCAATTTTTTGAACTAGAGGCCGAGGTGTTAACCCCTTATCTTTATATTCATCACGACTTGGAAGCTGTTAAGCATATTATGCGTGTTTCCAGTGGTCTAAACTCCCTCGTGCTAGGCGAACCACAAATATTTGGCCAGATTAAAGATGCCTATAATTCGGCGCATAAAGCCGACAGTATTCATCAAACTTTAGAAAACTTGTTTCAGCATATTTTTAGAACCGTTAAACAAGTTCGAACCGACACCTCCATCGGTTCAAGCCCTGTTTCAGTGGCTTTTTCGGCCGTTTCTTTGTCCAAACAATTTTTCGGTGACTTATCAACAAAGACTGCGTTGTTACTGGGCGCTGGAGAAACCATAGAATTGGTTTCAAGACACTTAAAAGAAGCCAATATTGGCAACATCATTATCGCCAACCGAACATTGGAAAAAGCGCATACATTAGCGGAAAGCCTGGGTGGTTATGCCATTGAGTTAGATGAGATTGATAATCACCTGCATGAAGCCGATATTATAATCGGCTCGACAGGAAGCCCGCATGCCATTCTAAAACAAGCTCAGGTCATATCCGCTCTTAAAAAACGTAAGAATCGCCCGATTTTTATGATTGATATTGCAGTACCGCGAGACATTGAAGCCAGCATTAATGAGCTCGACAATGTATACCTGTACACCGTTGATGATTTAAAAGAGATTATTGAGGTCAATAAACAATCTAGACAAGCGGCTGCGATTGAAGCGGAAGAAATTATTAAGCTGCAGGCGCATAATTTCATGGTCAAGTTGCACGCAATCCAACAGGTTAAACCGATTATTCAAGTCTATCGCCAACAAGCGATGCGCCAGAAAGAAGAGTCGTTAAACCATGCACTTCACCAGTTAGAACAAGGTTGCGAGCCAGAAGAGATCATTAAACGTCTGGCAAACCAGTTAACCAATAAATTAATTCATACTCCAACATCACAATTAAACCATGCCGGTATTGAAGGCAATAAGACACTTATCGAGTGCGCTGAAACCCTTTTAATTTGCGATCAAAAAGCACATCATCCGAACGTTTAGACATTTAAACGTTCTAAACATAAATAATTGAGACCCCCTGTGAAAGCTTCTATACGTAGTAAATTAGAAACCTTGGTTGAACGCCTTGATGAAGTCAATGCTTTAATCTGTTCGCCTGAAACCATGAATGACCAGAATAAATTTATTGCCCTAAGCAAAGAGTACTCAAAATTAGAACCTATTGTAGAAACCTTTAACAGCTTCATGAGTGCACAAGATGACCTAGATGAAGCGATGGATATGATCAACTCTGGCGATGCTGAACTAAAAGAGATGGCTCAAGAAGAACTCCCTGATTTAAAAGTTCAAGTCAGCGAACTTGAGCTGTCTTTACAGACCATGTTATTGCCAACGGACCCCAATGATGATTCGAATATTTTCTTAGAAATTCGAGCAGGAACTGGCGGCGATGAAGCGGCAATTTTTTCCGGCGACCTATTTAAAATGTACAGTCGTTTTGCTGAAAAAGAAGGTTGGCAGGTGGAAATCATCAACACCAATATTGGTGAACACGGTGGTTACAAAGAGATTATCGCCCGCATCATCGGCGATGGCGCTTACTCAAAACTTAAGTTTGAATCTGGCGCACATCGTGTCCAACGAGTGCCTGCAACAGAAACCCAAGGCCGTGTTCATACCTCCGCAGCAACCGTGGTCATCATGGCAGAGGCGGCTGATATTGAGCAAATTGAACTGAATCCTGCAGACCTTAAAGTGGATACCTTCCGCGCCTCGGGTGCGGGTGGACAGCATGTCAACAAAACCGATTCAGCCATTCGTATTACTCACATCCCGACTGGCACCGTTGTCGAATGTCAGGATGAACGTTCGCAACATAAAAACCGTGCTCGTGCGATGTCATTGCTCGCGGCCCGAATCATGGATGCAAGACAGCAAGTTCATGATGATGCCATTTCAGAAGAGCGCAAAAGCCTCGTCGGCACTGGAGATCGTTCTGCCCGAATCCGCACCTACAACTATCCTCAAGGACGTGTGACAGACCACCGTATTAACCTGACACTCTATAAACTAGATGAAGTCATGAACGGTGGATTGGATCAGATCATCAGTCCTCTACTCGCCGAGCACCAAGCAGAGATGCTGGCATCCTTAAGCTCTAGCGACTAATTCATTTTATATTGTGAATGACTCTTCTACGATCGAAAACTGTCTTAGGGCTGCAAATCAACAACTGATTCAAGCAGGCCTGGTCGATTCCTATCGACTGGATGCCGAACTACTACTGGCTCATAGTTTACACGTCTCGAGAACTTACCTATTCACTTGGTCGGACAAATTACTTGATTGTCAGCAACAACTCGCGTTTGACGAAGTGCTGCAGCAAAGACTGCAAGGCAAGCCGATTGCCCACATTCTCGGTGAACGTGAATTCTGGGGACTCAACCTGAGAGTAACGGTCGATACCTTGATTCCCCGCCCTGACAGTGAAACACTTGTGGAAGCGGCCTTAGAGCTCCACCAGCAGACTCAAGACTCTCCAAGCACCCCTGACTCTAAACCTGAAATTAAAACCGACCAGGCCTGGTCAATCTTAGATTTAGGCACAGGCAGTGGTGCGATTGCCCTCGCGTTAAAAAGTGAATGCCCACTTTGTATGGTCACCGCAGTAGATTTTAGCCAGAAAGCGTTACAAGTCGCTTCAGAGAATGCCTTAAACCTGCAACTAGACATTAAATTTTTACAGAGTGATTGGTTTTCAGCCATTCAAGCAACACAATCGTTTGATTGCATCGTCTCCAATCCGCCTTACATTGAAGATGCCGATCCTCACTTATTTCAAGGCGATGTTCGATTTGAACCGATTACTGCGTTAACCTCAGGCCAGGATGGATTAGACGATATCCGAAAAATAACGGACCAGGCCTGGTCGTTTTTAAACCCGAATGGCTGGCTATTGATCGAGCACGGTTATCATCAAGCCAAATCGGTGGCAGCACTATTCAAGTCACATCACTACAGCAATATCAGAGGCGTTAAAGACTTGGGTGGCAACCCTCGTATCACCCTTGGACAAAAACGGTAAACTCTGCATAATATAAAACCCTTTAGAAGATAAAAGCCCATGACTGATACGACTAAAACCGAATTAAATGATGCTGAACTTTCTCGTTATAGCCGGCAGATATTACTGCCGGAAATCGATTACACAGGCCAGCTTAAATTGGCACAATCGCATGCCGTAATTTTTGGCCTAGGTGGACTCGGCTCTCCTGTTTCACTCTATCTGGCCGCGGCAGGAGTTGGGCATTTAACCTTGGTGGACTTTGATGATGTGGATGACTCTAACCTTCAGCGCCAAATCGTTCACCGTGAAGCGAATATTGGTCAAGCTAAAGTTGCTTCTGCACAGTCCAATTTAAAGGCTTTAAACCACCATATCAAGATTGATACGCTGTCTCGTAAATTAAAAGCATCTGATGTTTTAGAATTGATCCAAACTGCGGATGTGGTCTTGGATTGCACGGATAACTTCGATGCTCGGTTTGCACTCAACCAGGCTTGTTTCAAAGCCAAAAAGCCCTTAGTTTCTGGCGCGGCAATTCGCTGGGAAGGTCAATTGAGCACTTATGATTTTAGGCAAGAAAACAGTCCATGTTATCAATGTTTGTATCCCGAAAATAACGGTCAGGAATTAACCTGTAGTCAAAGTGGTATTTTGTCGCCGGTGGTGGGGATGGTCGGAAGCATGCAAGCGATTGAGGCGGTAAAAGCGCTGCTTGATTTACCGACCTTGACGGGAAAACTGATGATTATGGATGCCTACACGATGATGATACGGACCCTGAACTTGAAAAAAGATCCTGCATGCAAACAGTGCGGCAAGCTATAAAAAAGGCTCTTATTTAAGGGCTCTTTGGAGGCTTTTTATTGATGGTGATAATCACACGTCGATTCAGGGAGCGGCCGTAAGCGGTTTTATTGGATGCCACTTCTACATTATCCGCATTGCCTTGAATCCGCACTAAGTTTTTATCCACACCCATATAAATAAAAGTTCGAGCAACAGTAGCCGCTCTCGCCGCTGATAACTCCCAGTTGGAAGGGAATTGAAAGTTATTAATGGGCCTATCATCGGTATAACCCGCAATCACCATATCTTGATCTCGCCCTGCTATCGTCTCACCTAACAGCTCGATCTGTTCACGTGTTTTGTCACTGATGGTCGCACGACCACTTTCAAAAAAGCTATCTGATTTAAGGGTAATACGAGTAAATTCATCTGTCTCTTCTATATTGATGTCTTTCGGATTCACATCCTTCATAGCCTCTTCAATCTCCGCTTTAGATACCGGTGGCTTTAAATCGAGTTCAATCAATTCTTCTTGAGGCGTCACTTTTTCGTCAGGTTGTATTTCCGAGGATTTCGGCTGTATCCCGCCAATGCCATCCACAAATGCCTGACGATCTTCTGGTTCGACAACGGCCATTAACCACATAACAAGGAAAAAAACCATTAACACCGTCATCAAATCGGCTAAGGCTATCTTCCATGAGCCGCCATGCGCTCCGCCCCCTGCATGCCCTCCACGTCGACGTGACATTAAAAGACCTCTGCCAATAAGCCAGCTGAAACTGCGGATGTTTTATAAAGCACTCTTAACACGCTTACCCCTCTTCCCGAGGAATTTCAAATTGAGGAGGAACACGTTGGCGACCAATTTCTACGGCTAAGCTAGGTGAAACACCATTAGAGTAGGCCGATAGAAATGCAGCCGTCATTTCAAGTAATGAACGATCTTGACGAATCATGACTTCTATCGCATGTACAAACGGTGCAAGAACAGCGAAGGCAAAAAACACCCCCGTCAAGGTACCGACCAAAGCGGCACCAATTGCCGTGCCGATTTTAGCCACATCCATATCACCCCCCAGCATCTCCATGGTCAAGATAACCCCTAACACGGCCGCGACAATACCAAAACCTGGCAACCAATCGGCCACCTTGCCGATTGACATAGGGACTTCCATCATTGAGTTACAAATATCTTCAATCTGATCTTCAAGATGATGTTGAAAATTTTGGCTTTGAGGTGGATTCAATAATAGGTAACTAAAATTGTCGACAATGAATTTCTTGAGGTCTTTATGCTTCAAAACTGATGAATAATGCATGAAAATGGGACTATTATCAGGGTCCACGACATGTTTCTCTAACGCCAACACTCCAGAAGAACGCGAGAGACGCGCTAACTCTTCTAGCAATCCTAAACTATCTGCGTAGAGTTTTTTAGTCACACTCTCGCCAGCAAAGTAACGTCCCAAAAACCGCATACTACGTGTCCAAACGTACACGGGCGTTGAAGCGAAGAATGTTCCTAAAGCAATCCCTAAGATAACGACAAGCTCTGAAGGGTGCCATAAAGAGAGGAGGTTCCCCCCCATTAATATGAATCCTCCAAAGAAACTGATGGTGATCAGCAGAATACCTATTGGCTTTCCAAACATAGTTTTTCACTTATTTTAGTTTAAAGAAGCCTGCACGTTTCACCTAAAGCGATCACGATTCAACCCCATAAAAAATCTGTGCGCTCTAATCAATATATTATTGGCAGAACTAATCTAGTTGCAACTAAAGCAACTCTTATACCAGAGTTTAAAAGAAGAGGTGAAACAGACAGGCAAGAATGGGCTGTCTGTTTAATTAGAGTTAATTTGCGAGACGAATCTGGGTTACTTTTTTCAAGGTACGTGGCAATACAAGGCCTTTCTTAGCACGACTGGAAAAGGCTTCTTCTATGGCCGTAGGGCCAAATGTTTTTTCATAAGAGCCGGCAACCAGTGTCACTTTTTGGCCAGGCGTAAAGGCAAATATGGCACAGACGGTTTCACCTTTTGGCATCTGAATCAGTTTATTGCCCTTACCTTTTGCCAACACAGGCAATTCGTCGACAGGAAACACGAGCATAGTCGGTTCACTGGTGACGACCATAATAAATTGACCAAGTTGTACTGTTGCAGGCGTTAACACTTGACTGCCCGTTGGCACACTAATGGTGGTTTTACCGGCTTTATTTTTTGAGTAGAGATTCTCTAATTGCGTCACAAAACCATAACCAGCACTGGACGCCAAAATTAATTTATCGGAAGGTTGCCCCATGAGTACTTGGGTAAAGCTCGCGCCCTTCGGTAGATTCAGACGACCGGTTAAAGGCTCTCCATGCGAACGTGCTGATGGCAGACTATGCGCCGGTAACGCATAGGCGCGTCCAGTATTGTCCATAAAGATTGTCATCTGGCGGCTCTGACCAGAAGCCTGCGCACAGAAAGCATCTCCCGATTTATAACCTAAAGCGACTCCATCAATGTCATGCCCTTTAGCGGCTCTGACCCATCCATTTTCAGAGAGCACTACAGTAACCGCTTCTGAGGGCAATAGGTCCTGTTCACTCATTGCTTGTGCAGGTCTTCCCTCTATTAATGGTGAACGACGATCATCACCATATTCATCAGCGTCTTTTTGTAATTCAGTTTTAACCAACGTCTTCAGACGTGCCGCACTGCCTAGAATTAGCTCAAGTTTCTTGCGTTCATTTTCTAACTCCGCTTGCTCGGTACGGATTCGCATCTCTTCTAAACGCGCGAGGTGTCTTAATTTTAGTTCCAGAACCGATTCGGCTTGAATATCCGTTAAACCAAAACGTTTAATTAGGGCTGGTTTAGGTTTGTCTTCTTCACGGATAATCGCAATCACTTCATCGATATTTAGAAAAGCAATCAACATCCCGTCTAAAATATGCAAACGAGCAAGCACTTTGTCCAAGCGGAACTGTAAACGGCGACGCACCGTTTCAGTACGATAGACCAGCCACTCCGTGAGCATCATATGCAGGTTTTTTACCTGAGGACGACCATTAAGACCGATCACATTAAAGTTTGCTCGGTAACTTTTCTCTAAGTCCGTCGTCGCAAACAGATGTAACATTGCGATCTCTACATCCACGCGTTTAGAGCGTAATTCGACCACAAAACGTACCGGATTCTCATGATCGGATTCATCGCGTAAATCCACGACCATCGGCAACTTTTTGGCGCGCATTTGTGCCGCGACTTGCTCCATTAATTTGCTGCCAGAAACCTGATAAGGCAAGGCATCAATTACCACATTTACACCATCCTCGACCTCGTAATGTGCACGTTGACGAATTGAACCATGCCCGGTTGTGTAGAGCTTTATCAGCTCTTCTTTGGAGGTAATAATTTGCGCTTCATTAGGATAATCTGGTGCTGGAATGAACTCCATTAACTCTTCAATAGAGGTATTGGGGTTCTCTAAAAGCGCCACACAGCCCGCAATCACTTCACGTAGATTGTGTGGAGGCACATCGGTAGCCATCCCTACAGCAATCCCTGAAGTTCCATTTAACAAAATATGCGGTACACGTGCGGGCAAAACGCTAGGTTCATCCAATGTCCCATCAAAGTTAGGCGTCCAGTCAACCGTCCCTAAAGAAGTCTCTTCAAGTAATAACTGACTGAATTTCGACAGGCGAGCTTCGGTATAACGCATCGCAGCAAACGACTTTGGATCGTCCATCGAGCCCCAGTTCCCCTGACCATCGACCAAGGTATAGCGGAAAGAGAAATTTTGTGCCATTAAGACCATGGCTTCATAACAAGCACTGTCGCCATGTGGATGGAATTTACCCAATACATCCCCTACGGTACGCGCTGATTTTTTATGCTTTGAAGACGCTTTCAAACCCAGTTCAGACATTGCATAAATAATACGTCTTTGAACGGGCTTTAAGCCATCACCAATGTGCGGTAAGGCTCGATCTAGGATGACATACATTGCATAATCTAAATAGGCTTTTTCACTGAATTCAGCGACACTTTTTTGCTCAATACCTTCATAGTTAATGGTTTGTTGTGACACCCTTCTCTCCTTTCAAATCGTATTTAAAACCGTATGTACTAGCTGCTTTACTCTGAATCAGTCATTTTGCCGACCGCACACGAAACAAATGATTTCGCTTTAGCGCCTGCCGCTTTAAGTCCTTCTACCGAGCCAACGGTCGGATAACCCATTGCTAACAGTTTATCTTTAACAGTCGTGAGTACTTGCTGTTGATCGACCTCTGTATCGAACTTGATGGCAACAGAACCTGCATCAACGTCAACCATGGTCTCGACTACGCCCGGTAAAGCATTCATCTTTTGTTTAATGCTATTCGCGCAACCACCGCACTTTATATTTTCAACGTTTATAACGATAGACATATTTCTCTCCATTGCTGCAAGCAGCACATTATCATGATCAAAAACAGACTGATTAATCAGCCAACGTGTAGACCCTATTTAACTATCGCTATAATTTACCACACAATGAAGAGAATCTCCCTCTTAGAAATACGCCCTTTAGATTAACGATAATATCCTAGTAAATTACTCAGGTATTTATCAGCCATTACCGTTAAACTAAACAGACAATTCCTCTAAATTTAACTTTCTATTGAATGATATAACCATGACTCTTTTCGAAAACAGCTACTGCGAACTTCCAAAAACCTTTTATCGGGCGGCCATGCCTGAACCTTTAGTCGATGCTCTGTTAATTCACACGAACCAGAAGCTACTGGCTGAGTTATCACTCGATTTTGATGCGGAGACCCTTTTAAAGATGACCAAAGGTGAATCTTTTCCTGAAGGCTTTAAGCCTATTGCACAAAAATATACGGGACATCAATTTGGTTACTATAATCCAGATTTAGGAGATGGCCGTGGCCTGCTATTAGGGCAAGTAAAAGATGCTCAACAACAACCTTGGGATTTGCATTTAAAAGGCTCAGGCGTTACACCCTACTCTCGACGTGGAGATGGTCGAGCCGTACTGCGCTCTTCAATTCGCGAGTATTTAATCGGTGAAGCTTTACATGCCTTAGGCGTGCCAAGCGCGCGTTGCCTCTCAATATGCCATAGTCCAGAGCCGGTCAGGCGAGAGCAGATTGAGGATCGCGCAACCTATATCCGCGTCGCTAAAACCCACGTTCGTTTTGGTCACTTTGAATGGTTGGCACAACTCGGCAATCAAGCAGATTTTAAACAACTTGCTCATTATGTTATTAAAACGGTCTACCCTGAGCATCAAAATTTACCTGAAGAAATTCGTTACGCAGCACTGCTCAATAGCATCAACGAACGTACTGCTTACTTAATGGCTTGCTGGCAAGCCAGTGGCTTCTGCCATGGGGTGATGAACACCGACAATATGTCCGTTGCGGGGGAAACGCTCGATTTTGGCCCCTATGCTTTTTTAGACGATTGCAAGATTCATTACATTTGCAACCATTCTGATACAGAGGGGCGTTATGCTTATAGCCAACAGCCTAATATTGGCTTATGGAACTGTCAGGTATTAGGCCAAGCTTTTTCAATGCTTTTAAGCTCCGAACAGATTGAAGCCGCCATCAATGGTTATATCGAAACCTACAACCAAACCTATCTGACAAAGATGTGTGCAAAATTCGGTTTAAGTCACCCACAACCTGACGATAAACACTTCATTGCCGACAGTTTGATTTTAATGGATCAATCTAGTTTAGATTTTCACTATTTTTTCCAAATGTTGGCTCTGTTTGCAACCCCAGAGCATGCTCAGTTCGAGGAGTTTTTACCCGACTCAAAAGCCTGGAGACTCTGGATGGCTCGATATCAAGAACGTATTGATGTGGAGAAAAATGAGCCACAACGTCAACAGCTCATTCAAAAGAATACCCCTAAACTCATCTTACGTAACTATATTGCGCAAGAAATTATTGAAGCCGCTGAACAGGGTGATTATGAGCCATTGGATAACTGGTTTAACTGGCTGATAACACCTTATGACGTGCCAGAAATATTCAAGACACCTGAGTATGCTCATTACCTTTTGCCCCCCGCAGCGCATCATAAAGAGATGGCCTTAAGCTGTTCTTCATAAATTTTTGAGTACAACTTATAGATTAAAGGGCTTTGCAGACGCACAGGAAACTTAGAAACACTCAAGACCTTAGAATTCAGCAATATTAAATCAAGCCCCTCAAAAGCGGTACATAGTCAAAGGGTTAAACATAGAAATTTAACCGGTTGACTCTTCCCTAGCCTTACATTACATAAAAATTTAATCATTAAAGCTTAGGTCAACTTTCATCGATGCTTTCGGGCATAATGGAGGCATTGAACAGTTGTTCACACGCATTTAACAAAACCCACTGAACTTATCTCTTGAGCACCTTAATGATAAACAAAATGAATAATCAGATGGTTAAAACGGACCGAAAAATTACTTTAATTGGTCAAAATGGTCAGGCCGAAGGTCAATTAGTGGATCTATCCCTTATTGAAGCGGGGGTTTTAACCAAACGAGGCGCCCGAGAAGGTACTCACCTTGAGCTCGTGTTTGAAGTGCCTGCACTTAAGGAGTTCATTACACTACACATCAATGCCACCGTTATCCATCGGCACAATTCTGAGAATGCAATCTACCTTAAATTAAGCTTTTCGCCCCTCAACGAGAGTGATAGCTTAGCGCTTGCGGACTTTGTTGACTATAAAACGCGCCTATTAGAACTCGGACAGCACAAGTACAAAAACTAAAGCACGCTGCCAGAAAATCATCCCGTCATTGTCCCCTTATTTTTAACCCAGAACCTTCTCACACAACACCCCCCCAAAAAAAAGTTAACTTTTAACTTGAGCGTTCCCCTATTTATCGTATAATTCAACCACTTTTAAATTAACCTAATCATCGTAAGGTTATTTAAGGGATTTGGCCAAACTTGTTGTGAAGCAAGGACGGAAAGTCATGGATCTTTTTACTAAAAAAGACTGCCAGCCTGCAAAGTAAGATACTTTAATCAAACTTCTGCTTTATTTTGTCCTTTCTTCTGTAGCAATGGATGTGAATAAGAGACTCACTCTTACTTACCAGCCCACATAGTGACACAAGCCATAAATAACAAGCATGTATCAGACTCTCGACTTATATCGAGGGTAGACAGTAAGTGCTCTGTTTCTAAAAACAACTTGGCTCTTGCGAGACAATTTACAATATAGGATTTTTTTATGCGAAATAACGGCACCGTTACACAAAAAGAGTACATTTTAAAACCAGATATCACGATTGTCTCTCGCACCGATATCCATGGCAAGATTACCTCAGCAAATGAAGCATTCATTGAGGCCAGCGGCTTTGAATGGAAAGACTTAGTGGGTCAACCGCATAATATACTTAGACATCCCGATGTACCTGAAGCCGTATTTAAAGATTTTTGGACAACGCTACAAGCAGGCAAACCTTGGAGCCAAATTGTCAAAAATAGACGTAAAAATGGCGATCATTACTGGGTCATTGCCAAGGCCACACCCATCTTCGAAAAGGGTGTTATTACAGGCTATATGTCGGTTCGAAATGCTGCAAGCAGCGCACAAAAAGTGGCGGCTGAACAGGCCTATAAGGCGATTGCAAATGGTAAAGCCAAACTCGTTAATGGCCATATCGCCAGCCTAAAAGACACGTTAAATCCATTGCTACATTTTAACCTAGCACCGATTATCTCCGTCTTGGCTATTTTAATGTTGATCTCAGCCCTCATTCCGGTCACATTTAGTAATATAACCACGCTCATTCCTAAGGGTATCTTAGAAACCGTAGGTATTCTTCTTGTTCTACTGCTTATGCTTGCCTCGCGAAGCAATGCCAAACAGCTTAAGCGTTTACATACGCATATTACAGAGATAACGACTGGAAACTTTAAGACACTAATTGATTCTAAAGGGTCAAGTTTATTGCCACAAATTCTAGGATGTCTTGACTCATTACAAATAAAACTCGGCACGGATATTGATGATGTTAAATCGGCATTAAACAGTTCACAACGCATCGAAAGTGCTTTAAACGCCACCTCCTCTAATATTATGGTCATTGACCGTTTTCACAGTATCATCTTCGTAAATGCCTCTTTAGGAAAAATGTTTCATTCTGCCGAAAGCGAATTGAAAGCAGGGTTGCCAGATTTTGAAGGTGACAACCTCCTTAGAAAAAACATTGATGTCTTGTTCCAAGAACCTGAACAACAGATTCAACTGTTGGACCATGCAAGCAAAACCTATAAAACGCGAATGAACATTGGTTCAATTGTTTTAGATACGGTAACAGACCCTATTTTCGGAGCGAATGGTGAGCGTTTGGGTACGGTGATTGAATGGATTAATATGACGGAACAATTAGCTATCGAGGCCAATATTGAACGTATTGTTAATGATGCTTCTAAAGGCACACTCAGCGGAAAGATCCCCACCGACAACCTAAATGGTTTTGAACGCAATATTTCGTATTCAATGAATGCGTTATTAGAAAGCTTTTGCCAAACGACCCAAACACTTAACAGAATCCTTTCTGGTATGAGCAAGGGGGATTTAACCTTACGTATTGAAAATGACTACGAAGGAGATCTGCTTGTCATGAAGACCGCTGTAAACAGCGCCTTAAACAACATTGAAGCCACTTTCGGACACATTAAACGCGGAGCAACTGAAATCGGTACCATGTCGAATGATGTCGCCGTTGCCAGTGATAACCTATCGCAACGCACACAACAGCAAGCCGCCTCTTTGGAAGAGACCGCCGCCAGCATGGAAGAGCTGACCTCAACCGTGCAACAATCAACCCAACATACCGCTCAAGCCAATACACTCGCGCATACCGCCGCCCAAGAAGCAGACGAAGGCATTATTGTCATGCGTCGCACGATTGAAGCGATGAATAACATCACCGAGTTAAGTCATAAAATTGGGGACATTACGAGTGTTATTGACAGCATTGCTTTCCAAACGAATCTACTGGCACTCAACGCTGCTGTTGAAGCTGCACGAGCCGGTGAACATGGACGAGGCTTTGCCGTCGTAGCCAGCGAAGTGCGTAGTCTGGCGCAAAAGTCTGCGGCGGCGGCTAAAGACATCTCAACATTAATCACCTCTGCCACTCAACAAATTGAAGCGGGGACATCCCTCGTTGAGCAGACAAATACCGTCTTCGAACAGATGGTAAACAAAATAAGAAGTGTTGAAGATCTCGTATCAGAAGTCGCATCAACGGCTCTGGAACAGTCAAAAGGGCTGGATCAAATCAACACAGCCGTCTCTAATTTAGACCAAACGACACAGCAAAACTCGGCGCTTGTGGAAGAGCTCTCGGCAACCGCTGGCAGTATGAGTGAACAAGCGGAAGAACAGGTTGAATTTGTAGGGCACTTTAAGATTACCCCTGATGTAGATAAAGTTACTCAAACAGAGCTTTTAGCAATCGACGCACCCATTAAGAGCACTGAAATATTAAATGAACAGAGAGCTTCTCAAGTCTAAAACACTTCTGGAAAATGCGGCCACGGATAGTTTTTATCGCAAACCGCAATAAAGAAGGGATTGAGAAGCGATTTAGTTTGTACATACTGCAAAGGGTGTCCTGCTGCATTCAGCAGTGCACCCCCTGCGGATTCAAGAATGCAGTGAGATGCCGCGGTATCCCACAACGAGGTCGGGCCAAACCGTGGGTAGATATCAACCTTACCTTCAGCGACCAAACAGGTTTTTAAGGCAGAACCCATTTTAATTAAAGAGACTTCTCCCAATTGCGCTGTGAAGCGTTGTAATACGCCGCCATGCCGCCGACTTATTGCGACTTTAATTTTTTCACCAACGTGACCATCCAACCCCTTCGAAACCCGATCTTGTTGTTTTACAGAGTGTTTGTCTTGCAAAGAATTGACTTGGATCGACGGTGCTTTTTCTAATATAGACAGCCATTGATGATGAGATAAACCTGCTGTCAGACCGCTTAATTTAAACGCCTTCTGGCCTTTAATCGAGAAGTATAAGCTCCCTATTTCAGGACCATATACCACACCTAACACTGGCTGATGATCTACGATCAGTGCAATATTCACACTGTACTCTCCGGTGCGACCAATGAACTCTTTAGTGCCATCCAAGGGGTCGACTAACCAATAAGTCGACCAGGCCTGACGACTTTCAAACGGCACGTCCGCAACACTCTCTTCGGTAATCAATGGAATCGTCGACACCAGAGCCTGTAAAGCCATAGTGATCATTTTATCGGCTTGTTTGTCGGCCTCGGTCACGGGCGAACCATCCGTTTTATCCTCGACATCTAACCTCTTAGACTGGTGATATAAAGTTGATATATGTTGACCGGCAAGATATGCGATATGGCAAACTTCGGGCAACCACTTAACCAACTCTTCAGATGTAACTGCACGCGAGTTCATATTTTCCCCATCTCTTTTAAGACCAACATCAGCGCGGCGTAAGCACGACCTTCGCTAAAGTCGGGGTCCGCCAACAATCCCTGCCAATCATCCAAATGCCACGGCACTACCTCGAGGGGCTCTGGTTCATCACCTTCGGCATTTTGTGGCGTCAACCCTGTCGCCAACACAATGTGAGTATGATGCGTCATATAACCTGCTGCCAAACTCACCGAATCCAGTAATTTGACCTCTTGAGGTAAAAATCCAATCTCTTCCTGACTCTCACGAATAGAGGCCTCTCGCCAAGTCTCCCCCGGGTCAATCTTGCCTTTCGGAAAGCCCAGTTCATAACGCCCGACCCCGGCGCCATACTCTCTAATTAACAGTAAAGTACCATCTTCAAGCATTGGAATTATCAATACCGCACCGTCGACACTGCCCAGCAAACGTTCATACGTCACGGTGGTACCATTCGAAAAAGTGATATCTTGAGACTGCACCGTAAAAATCCGTGACTGCGAAGCGATTTTTTCCGATAAAATAGTAGGTGCTTTTTTAGACATGCTGAATAACCGTTAAACTAAAAATATTCTTTTCATAATAACGCTAAGGGTTCCTGATTACCAATGAATGCAAATCTTAACTGGTCACAAATAGACACTGTCCTACTCGACATGGACGGTACCTTGTTGGATTTACATTTCGACTGGCATTTTTGGATGGAAGTGATTCCCCAGGCCTATGCATCCAAAAACAAAGTGTCGCTTGAATCCACAAAAGCCCTGATTCATGAAAAGATTCATTCGCAAACCGGGACTTTAAATTGGTATTGTTTGGATTACTGGACCGAAGCATTGGATTTACCCGTCGCCCAGTTGAAGCGTGAGTTAAAGCATCAAATTCAAGTACATCCAGAGGTAATGGAGTTTTTAGCCGCACTTAAGGCCAACAATAAAACGGTGGTGATGGTCACTAACGCACACCGCGATAGCTTGGTGATTAAGCTAGAGATGACCGAAATAGGTGACTATTTTGATGAACTGATTTCAGCACATGATTTTGGCATGCCGAAAGAGGACATCACCATCTGGTCAAAAATTCAGGACGTCATCGCTTACGACCCACAGCGCACGTTATTGATTGATGATAACCTACGCGCGTTACAGACCGCCAAAGAGTATGGCATTGCTTACCCATTATGCGCCACGTATGTCAGCCCAAAGTTGGATAAAATTGACCCTAAAGACTTTGCAAGCTTTGAATTTTATTCAGAGATTATGCCGAACGAATCTTGATGTACAAAACGACCAGGCCTGGTCATTCTCGATTTCGTTCTGTTTTAAATCCTTTAAAGTGTCCCCCTAAAGGCTACATACTTGTCACAAAGACAATTTAGTTCCTCAAATACCTTTGTGAAGAAAACTCAGACCGTATCAGTACCGTAATCTAGGTCTGTTAAAAGGGATGCCTAAAACTTTGATTTATATTCCGATGCTGTACACCCATAAAGATTTTTAAAACGGTGACAAAAGTGGCTAGGCGTATTAAACCCTAGGTCATAACTTACCACAGTGATTAACTCTCCATTTTTAATTCTTTCTGCGGCTAATGTCAGACGCGTTTGCTGCTGCCACTCCACTGGTGAACAGCCGAGTTGTTTTCTAAATAATTCATAAAGACTACTTCTACTCATACAAGCGTGTTTTGACAATGCATCAATATCAAGCGGCTTTATTAAGTTTTTATTTATCCAATAAAGTGCTGCCACTAGGCTGTTAGCTTCGGGATCTCTATTGCAATAACGTAATAAAAACGCTCTAGTTGTATGCCGTAACATTCGAACAATTAGCTCAGAAATATGTAAATCGATTAACAATTTTCTGTCAGGATGATTTTCAGTAAATAAATGAGTTAATTGATTTAAAAGTTCTTGGGTTTCATGTGAGTGATGTGTATGCAAAACCGGGAATGAAGTTCCTGGCTGCCAGATAGAATCTCCGCTAAGAGCAGGAAAGTTTTCATACATGCGTTCATGAATCTTCAGCACTTTTTCTTTTGCTATCTCAACCGTCAGACAAATTGTAGGGTGGCTCATTGTTGCATCAGGAAAGTCTATTTCAACACTTTCACCAGGGGCCATAATAAAACTTTCATGCGGCAGAAAAACTTGTTCATCGATTCTACTTTTTACACCTTCAGAGTGCATGATTTTTTTCCCAGACACCATCCCGCAAAGCAGTAACTCATCTGCTTTTAAGTGTACTCTACTGGCCTTTTCATAAGTATCATAAATACTAACTTCTGACTCATCAGCGGCAAAACTAATTTTGTTTTCCACTAGAGTTTTAGGCTTACGGATATCTTTAAGAGAATTCATTCGGTAATAAATTTTTCCTAGATGTTGTAAGTTTGGACTGAGCTTGAATTTTCCTGGACGTTCAGACAATCGCTCAAGACCACTAAAGATTATATTACAAGCAAGCTGATTATTAAGAAAAAAAGATATGAATGAGCTTCTTTGCTTTTTGTCGAACGTTATGACAATCGAAAGCCTATATAAACAATCATTAGATGGAGACGACGATGTCAGGTCAAACACATGGTTTTAAAGAACAGTATGAGAATTTCATTGGTGGAAAATGGGTCCCACCAGTCGATGGAAAATACTTTGAAAACACTTCTCCTGTTTCAGGTGAATTTATCAACAGAATTCCTAGATCATCTAATAAAGACATTGATCTTGCGGTTGCGGCTGCCACAAAAGCGTCTACAGCTTGGGGGAAAACTTCCGCCACTGACAGAAGCAATATACTGCTTAAAATAGCCGATGCGATGGAACAGAATCTCGAAGCGATAGCACATGCAGAAACGTGGGATAACGGTAAGGCCATTCGTGAAACGATGGCTGCGGATATTCCTTTGTCCATTGATCACTTCAGATATTTTGCAGGCGTCATTAGAGCGGACTCAGGAGAAATTTCTGATCTTGATGCAAATACGGTCTCCATGGAAGTGCACGAACCATTAGGGGTTGTTGCACAAATAATTCCTTGGAATTTTCCAATCTTAATGGCCTGTTGGAAAATTGCGCCTGCTCTAGCCGCGGGTAACTGCGTAGTGCTAAAACCTGCAGAGCAAACCCCATCTTCAATCCTAGTGATGATGGAAATTATTCAAGATCTACTCCCTCAAGGCGTTTTAAATATTGTGAACGGTTTTGGGCTTGAAGCGGGTAAACCCTTAGCAACACACCCTGATATTCGTAAAGTAGCCTTTACAGGTGAAACGACTACTGGACGTTTAATCATGCAGTATGCCTCTGAAAATATTGTGCCTGTCACGTTAGAGTTAGGCGGCAAGTCTCCCAATGTTTTCTTTGAAAGCATTATGGAAGAAGATGATGCCTTTTTTGACAAAGCGATTGAAGGTTTGGTTTTATTTGCCTTTAACCAAGGGGAAGTCTGTACTTGTCCCTCTCGAGCATTAATTCAAGAAAGTATTTATGAAAAATTCATGGCACGTTGTCTTGAAAGAATTAGCGCTATCAAGATGGGTGATACGCTAGATTCTAGCACTATGATGGGGGCTCAAGCCTCAAGTGACCAATATGAAAAAATCTTAAATTATATTGAAATCGGTAAAGCCGAAGGTGCTGAGATATTATGTGGCGGTGGCGCTTTCAAAAATAAAACCTTTCCAAATGGTTATTACATCCAGCCGACACTATTAAAAGGTAACAACAACATGAGAGTCTTCCAAGAGGAGATTTTTGGACCCGTTCTTTGTGTAACAACTTTTAAAGATGAAGATGAAGCACTCAAAATTGCAAATGACACCATGTATGGATTAGGTGCCGGGGTTTGGACAAGAGATGTTCATCAGATGCATAAAATGACCCGGGGAATAGATGCTGGTCGTGTTTGGGCTAACTGCTATCATACCTATCCTGCTCACGCCTCTTTCGGTGGGCATAAAAAGTCTGGTATCGGGCGTGAAACGCACAAAATGATGTTGAATCATTATCGTAAAACTAAAAACATTCTGATCTCTTATGATAAAAACGCATTAGGTTTTTTCTAAACTAACGATTGATTTTTAAAGCTGTTTTTAAAAAATAAGTTGCCGTAGCTAAAGCTTCGGCAATTAATATTTATGTTTAAGAGAAAGAAATATGAACACTGAAAAATTGAGTGATCGTGTTGATGTGACCGATAAAGCTAGAGACGTCATTGATAGACTAAGAGCAAACAACGGAGAGTTAATGTTTCATCAAAGTGGTGGCTGTTGCGATGGTTCAGCACCCATGTGTTTTGTCGTCGGTGACTTTATGACGGGATCACGAGATGTTATGCTTGGAAAGATACATGGTTGTGAATTTTATATGGCAGCAGACCAATTTGAATTTTGGAAAAACACCCATCTTACAATCGATGTTTCAGAAGGTAGAGGCTCTAGTTTTTCTTTGGAAATCCCCTTAGGTTTGCGATTTATGACCATTTCTAGGCTATTTACCGATGATGAACTTAAACGGTTAAGACCCATCATATGATTTTTGCTCAACACGTTTATCGCAAAACATTTTAAGCTCAAAACCCCATTCGATCCATTCATTGCAAATAACTCCAGCATTTATTGGCGTTGAAATACTCAACTTCATTTCCCGTTGGATGCTTACAATCTCTTCATCCTCTAGCTCGATCTAAATAATGTCCCTATAAAGGCATCAAGACTATTTAAGGTCTCGTCAAGGCAAGCAGTTGTTGAAACTTGCTTGCATATTGACTCCAAACGATCATTATGACTCGCGCCATCACAGTTATGATCTGCACTAAACTGGTTGTACTGAATCCGTATGGATAAACCGTTATAATATATCGCTTATTATACAAACAACCCAACAAAACAGAATCTAAAATATGTCCTTAAAACACTCCGACACGCCTGAAAAACAACCTGACGCAGCCCCACCGTTTTGGAAAAAGAATTGGGTTAAAAATACCTTGACTGGTTTGCTTTTTGTAGGCGTATTTTTATTGCTACGCCCTTATATGCAAGGCGATGTGGTACAAGGGCAAGCGCCGATTATGCACGTACAGAGCATCACCGGAAAAACCATTGACCTGCAAGCATTAAACCAACAAGGTAAACCCGTGTTAATCCACATCTGGGCAACTTGGTGTCCTATATGTGACATCAGTAAAGGGGGTATTGAATCGGTGGCAAAAGAGTATGCGGTGATTAATATCGCCTCCCAGTCGGCAGATGATGACCAACTACTGACCTTTGCCAAAAACAATGAGATGAACCCCGATATTATCGTCAACGATTTAGAAGGCAAGTGGCTAAAAGTGCTTGGCGCTAAAGCCGTGCCCGCTGATTTTGTCATCGCACCAAACGGCGAAATTGCGTTTGTTGAAGTCGGTTTAACCACTAGTATGGGCTTAAGACTTCGTCTATGGTGGACCGCATTGATGGCGGATTAATGACGAATAAAGCGAACGACTCAGAGTTAAATATCGATCTAAAAACCAAGCAGAAATATGGCGGTTCATTGATACATTGTCAACGTGATGAGTTTGGTTTGATTGAAGTGGTTGATACCCCCCAAATGCGCAGTCTATTTTTTGGCTCGCCAGTGGAACAGAGTCGGCTCTTTTTTCATGCGCCGATGACCTTGTCGTTTGAATACCAGCAAGTCATCGAAGCACAAATTTTAGACTTTCATGAAAAACATCCGCTCAAACGGGTCTTGATGCTGGGTATGGGTGGCGGATCCATTGCCAGCCATCTCAATGCTCTACAGCCAGAGATGCAAATTCATATTGTTGAACTGCGCCAAGCGGTGATCGATATCGCTTATGACTATTTTCATTTGCCAAAAGTACCTGAGATTGAAGCCATGCAAGAAGATGCTTGGGACTTTATTGCAGAGGGCCTAACGAAGTATGATGTGATTATTGTCGATGTCTTTGATGAAGAAGGATTACCGAATGACTTTACTGAGCTGGAATTTCAAAAGAATCTATTGAACAACTTAAAGTCACCAGGCCTGGTGTTATTTAATTTGTGGAACCATAAAGACAAACATATTAAACAGCAAACAGATTTAATCGTTAAATATTGGCAACAACAAGCTTTATCAAGCTTATCGGGCAAGCAGCACCACAAAATCCGGGTCGATAGCTACCCAATTCACTCCAGTGAGAATATAATCCTCAGCATTCAGGTATAGTAACCAGATATTTAAACCTCTACCAAAGAGATACGGTTTCTATACCTCCAACTTAAAACTCCTCATTCAAAATGGATGATGAATTTACAATAAAAAGACTCTCTATTATGGCGCTACTATTTTTACGTGAAATGTCCCTCAGCTTCGGCTCGGCTCCCTTATTCAACAAAGCTTCTTTACAGATCGAAGCCAATGAACGTGTCTGTCTAGTCGGCCGTAACGGCGAAGGTAAGTCGACCCTGTTGAAAGTCATTGAAGGTGAGATTCAGGCTGATGGCGGAACCCGCATTGTGCAAGATGGCGTGACCATCGCCAAACTGCAACAAGAAGTACCGCATGATATGCACGGCTCTGTGTTTCACGTTATTTCGGAAGGGTTAGGCAATGCCGGTCAGTTGATTGAGGAGTTTCATGAAATCAGTGTTCAGATGGAGCAGAATTACACCGATGAACTGATGGAACGGTTTTCCAAGGTCCAAGAAGGCATCGAAAAGCAAAACGGTTGGGAGCTACAGCAAAAAGTCGACACCATTATCTCTAAATTAGAGTTACAGGCCGATGCAGAGTTTTCGAGATTATCAGGGGGGATGAAACGCCGAGTGCTTCTTGCCCAGGCGTTGGTTCAAGCGCCTGATATTCTGTTACTCGATGAGCCGACGAACCACTTGGATATTCCCTCCATTCAATGGCTAGAAGGCTTTCTCAAAGGCGTGAACTGTTCACTCGTTTTTATCACGCATGATAGAGCATTCTTGCAAGCCCTAGCAACCCGTATTATCGAACTCGATCGCGGTAAGCTCGCCAATTGGCAGTGTGATTATCACACCTACCTAGAACGTAAAGAGGCTGTCTTAGAAAATGAAGCCAGACAAAATGCACTGTTTGATAAAAAATTAGCCCAAGAAGAGGTCTGGATTCGTCAAGGCATCAAAGCACGCCGTACCCGTAACGAAGGTCGTGTTCGCGAGTTGGAAAAACTGCGTTCAGAGCATCAGTCACGTCGTAATCAGCAAGGTAAAGCGAACTTACAACTTAACCGTGCAGACCTATCTGGCAAACAGGTTGTTGAGTTAAAGAATGTGACCTTTGGCTGGCCTGGCAGAACCATTATTGAAGACTTCAGTGGCGTCATTATGCGTGGCGACAAGGTGGGGATTATCGGAGAGAACGGTTGTGGTAAATCGACTCTAATCGGATTACTGCTTGGTAAACAAGCGCCGTCTTCCGGAACCATCACTATGGGAACCAACCTCGATATCGCCTACTTCGATCAACACCGTGCGCAATTGGATGAAAATAAGCCAGTGGTCGAAAGTGTGATTGAAGAGAGTGATTACGTTGAAATCAATGGTCAACGTAAACATATTATGGGCTATTTGGCGGACTTCCTCTTCTCACCAGAACGTGCTCGTCAAAAAGTGAAGTCTTTGTCGGGGGGAGAGCGTAATCGTCTGCTACTAGCACGCGTATTCGCTAAACCGTCTAACCTACTGATCCTCGATGAGCCGACCAACGATTTAGATGTTGAAACACTAGAGCTGTTGGAAGAGTTATTGATGAACTATAAAGGTACGGTCTTAATCGTCAGCCACGATCGTGCTTTCTTAAACAATGTCTGTACTAGCTCAATCGTGTTTGATGCACCGGGCGATGTGAATGAATATATCGGTGGTTATGACGACTGGTTACGTCAGCGTCCGGCTAAATATGCCAATACGCGTTCGGCGGCACGTTTAGAGTCGGCTCATCCAAAGATGACGACCTCTGAAATCAAAGCAGAAAAAGCCCCTAAAACTGAAAAACCCAAAGAAATTGTGGCCACGCCAGTCGCTAAAAAAGCCATCAAGCTAAGCTTTAAAGATCAGCGTGAATATGATGCCTTACCGGCTTTAATTGAGGGCTTGGAAACTGAATTAGAAGCCTTGGCTGAAAAAGTCGGCAGCAGCGAGTTTTATCAAAATGATAATGAAACCGTACAGGCCACGCTGAAACAATTAGAAGACAAAGAAGGCGAACTTGAAGGCGCTTTTGAACGTTGGGAAATTTTAGAGCGTATCGTGATGGGCGACGCCTAAGTTTCAGCTTTCATGATTAAGTTAAGCTTAGTTTCTCGCTTAAGTTAACCACGAAGGCATGAATTTTAAAACGTGAATTAACCAGGTCTGGCCAAATGCAAAGGAACAATTAATATTAAAAAGGCCTCTCAAGCATTGATGACCATTCAAATAAATCGAGTCTGACCCCAGTTATTTTTTACCCGCCAACATCACCTTACGTTCTTGAGTAAATTCCCACCATTTTTTAGGTGGACCGCCCTGCATGTAGTTTACAGCTGAAATAAAGACATCTAACACACAGGGATCCTGCTTCTGCTGTGTCACATAACAAAGCTCTTGATACATTTGATATGGATCTTTGTTGGCTAACTCCATGGGTTCTTTCAAGCCTATCAGAATAAAATCCTTTTCCATGGCTTTGCCAATATTTGGAATGTCTTGAAAGTTTTTTATCTCACTCCGAATCATCTCTTTTACCTTTCTATCCTAATGGTTGAGTGGCTTGTTATAAGGAATTTACACGGTACTTAACTTGGATAAAATTATTTGGAAATGCTGAGGCCCTAGCCTTTTCAAGCTTTACACTTTTATTGATTTTGCCAAAGAGGGGAATCCCGGCACCTAAAAGCACTGGAGCTGTCGTAATGGTCATTTCATTAATAAGGTTAAGATTCATAAAAGAGGTAATGGTTGCGCCACCATCAACGTAGGCATGTGTAAAGCCACTTCTCTCTAACGTTATCATTAGCTCTTGAATATCGCCAGAGTACATTTCAACCTTTTCTCTTAGATTCTCGGGCGGCTCTTTCACGGTCTTACTTAACACAACAATATGCACATCACCGTAAGGCCATTGATCAGGGGTTAAGTTCATGCTCGAAATCATGTCCATGCACTTACGCCCCATAATCATGCAATCTACCGAATCCATAAAAAACTGAAAACCCATGTCTTCAGAATCCATATCGGTTTCCAAATTACCTGCGGTATGAAGCCAGTCGACCCCACCATCAGGTGTTGCAATATACCCATCGG
Source organism: Thiomicrorhabdus arctica DSM 13458 (assembly GCF_000381085.1). Lineage (GTDB taxonomy): Bacteria > Pseudomonadota > Gammaproteobacteria > Thiomicrospirales > Thiomicrospiraceae > Thiomicrorhabdus > Thiomicrorhabdus arctica. The sequence continues at coordinate 1,475,079 of NZ_KB905899.1, forward strand.
CACTTGTTGCAATAAAAACTGAGCATTTCATATTTTTATTCCTAAGCACTCCGTTAAAAATGACTTATAACGATTATCACACAGCCAAACACCTGTCCAAAAATAAAGCCGACCAGGCCTGGTCGGCTTTAAAATGCACTTGCACATGAATGGATTGTAGGGTTATTTAATTTTACTCTGCCCCCCAATGATTGACTCTATGTTCTATGAAAATCTATTCTTGATAACCACTTCATCTAGCGCCAATTGACCGCCTCGTGGCCAGGCCTCTTTTGTGCTCTTCCCTATGGCAACAAACATAGCAATCACATGATCGTCCGGAAGGTTAATAAGCTCAGCGACCTTTTCAAAATCGAAACCGTCCATTGGGCAGGAATCATATCCCATTGATTTTGCCGTAAGCATTAAGGTTTGCGCGGTTATGCCACAAGATCTCATAGCCTCATCTCTTTGTACCTGGTCTTTGCCTCGATAGTAATCATCGATCGCTGGGAGCATAAAATCCTGAACGTCTTTAGAGGCATTTTTCCAGTAACGATCAGGCTGTTTTTCCCATGATTTAAGGTCTGCACATAAAATAAAGAATAACGAGGCATCGGTCACCTGTGCTTGACCCCAAGCCACCTCTCTAATTTGGGTTCTTAGTGCCGGGTCAGTCACCATGACATAGCGCCAATTTTGAATATTGAACGCCGTTGGAGAAAGCACCGCCAAGGAGAGAAACTCATTGATTTCATCTTCCGTCATACGATGGTTTGCATCAAAATGTTTGACGGCACGACGGGAACGTATTGCATCTACTGTCTTCATAATATTTCTCCTATTTATTTAAATATTAAACATCCAAATATCTGTGCAAATTAAGTCAAAACCTGTCTATTCCAGTCGTTTTAACAGGATATTAAGGATGAATATCGTCATTGTGAATTTTTGAATGGCTTAATCTAAGCACATCGTTGATCGCTCTTCCCAACCCAAGCCATAAAAAAGCTGTAGTGAGTATAGAGACAAACTAGTAAAGTTACCAATCTATTTTTTCGTAAAAAATGAAGATGACCAGGCCTGGTCGGTTTTTAAAATGAGCTTAAGGATGAGTTGATAGCAGGGTCATTTAATTTCAGTCTGACCCCTCATGGTTAGGCGAGAATACGGATGTTATTTTGCATTCAACGTTTGCCCTAACGGGGCTATTACGTATGGGTATTTCCAGAGTTCGGCCACTTAGAAAACGCAAGAAAATACAGAAGAATTAAGTTTAACAGGGGGATCACCATCAGAAGACTCAGCCACTTAGAGTAACCAGCTTTCGAAAAAATAAACCAGAACGGCACAATAATAACCGCAGCCATGACTAAGACCATAAGTGGGCCAGAAGGCCAAACTCCAGCATCAAGCATTGTTTCAGACATTATACTTCTCCATTTCTGTAAATAGTTGCACTGTGGCGGGCAACCTACACCTAATACTCAGTTCAGCGTACCACGTTTTATCCGCTGTAACGGCTTGTTATATTTTAAACACTGACAGAGCAAATTTACTTGGTAAAATGATTCATTTCTTTAACCGTTGTGATTCTATAAATAGCTTTACCTTTAGCACGAAACTGAATCTCTTCAAACAACTCAGCAGTCCAAAACTTAGGTGATAACCGTAAGTATTTCCAGCCTGTTAAAGTACCTTTCAAAACCGAACTGCCTTCAGGCCATCCTAATGGTTTTACAAAATAGCTTTTTAATAACCTCTTAGTCACCCACCAGTAGTGAACATAATAGGGTAAATCAACGTAAATAAGCGTGTCTGCGGCATCTATACGTAACCAAAAAGAGTCTAATGTACCAAGCCCTTCAATGATCCAATTGTCAGTCTTAATCAAATCAGCATGCTTTTCTGAATACTCTTCAGGTAAAACACGCTCACCATTTTTCTGGTACTCAATTAAATCTAATGCATACAGTTTCATTCCAGTTTTATCGGAAAGCTTTTTACTCAGCGTGGATTTCCCACCTCCGGGTTTTCCAAAGACAACCACTTTATTCATTTATCGACGTCATCACATGTTGCTTCTTTGTGCTCGAGCCTTAACTGAATATAATGATGATTAAACATCTTACTTACTACCTTTATAAAGCCAGTAGAAAAAACGTGCCTCCTCTGGAAGAGTCGATACAGCAATCAATCCACGCATAAAAATGGCTTAATGTTTATTTTCAAGATCAATGATCAACGCTTTCATTTCGGCAATTTCCTTGCGCTGAGCCTTAATGATACTGTCTGCTAGCTCACGAACTCGAGGATCTGAAATATTGGCACGCTCACTCGTTAGAATAGCAATAGAGTGATGTGGGATCATCGCTTTCATCCAAGAAACATCTTCAACAGTCGCTTGACTACGCACCAGCCAGAGCGCAGCCACAAAGACAACAATACTACCCAGAACAATCGTGGTATTCGTCCGTGTGTCCGTGTACATATCAAGCATAAACAGTAGCATAATAACAGCCATAACAGAACCCATCACGAGTGCCATATAAGCGCGTGTTTCACTAAAAAAAATGTGATCTATACTGAATGAATTTAAATACATCAGTGCAAACATCGTGATGGTTGCAGTCAGAATCATGGCGGCAAAATTCACATACTTTGTCATGGGGGCTTTCTCCAATTTAGTTATCTATTTTATAGTCGAGTACAGATCTATAACGGACGATTCCATCATCTACCGGCTCATCAATGCACCTAACCGACTTGATTTAATCAATCACGACCGTTACGACGATTAATTATATACGAACTATTACTAACCAGTAAACAACATTTCTCTCTTTAGCGCAGCTTAAATAGACTTGAAATAACTCGTATCTGTCTTTGAAAACCTTATGGCTTGCTGGTCATCAGTTTGTGCATGTACATTGCAGAACAGCTAATAAGAAGAAAGCCATTTAAAGCTTCAACCCCCGCCAGGAATCGCAAGTGACCTGTGGGATAGATGTCGCCCAAACCCAAGGTATTGTAATTGACCAATGAAAAATACTGATAATCCATCATACTCATATAGTCAGTCTGCTTAAAAGAGCCTAGCCCCTCAGAGGCCCCAAAATAAAACCCAACACCATACAACGCAGCCTCCATCACATGGATAAAGACGATAAACTGTACCCCTACAGGCAAAGTGATGGCTTTATGCAACCTGGAGTTTTGCAAGTTTTCTACGATTGGGCTAAGAATAAAACCATGAATCAGGGTCGTTATGAATACGAGTAGTATCGAAATAAATATAATTGACAGCATTTTAAGGTGTCCTTTTATAAAGATCACTTAGCATAAGCATGGCTAGAAAATACCCAAAAAACTGCATACTAAAACGTAGAAAATATTGGTTAAAGACTTATTTATCGTTATTAGGATTATTGAAGTGAATCTCGTGATTCCGACCATAACCTGGTGCGATTAAAAACAATGGATGTCAAACGTAAAACGACCAAGCATAAAATATGAAATTATGTCCACTCTCTTATTTAGTGCTTGGTTAACACACGTTATGAATTCTATCTATTTACTCAAGTGCTGACTTAATAGACCAGCACTGTATTAAAGAACTGAAATCAAAGGGTTCTTATTCAGTGCGGGTCTTTAATGCCAATCAGACCATACTTAATGATCATATTGCTCAAAGTTAATCACTTGTAAATCATTAGCCTCTAAAATTTTGCCTGTAAAACCTTGTGCTCGGATAAGCGTCTCCACTTGAGGGATTTTGCCTTCCGTCAGCGGCGTAATATGTGAAAGCAAGAGTGTTTTCACATTGGCTTTATGTGCCACTTCGCCAATGCGAGAAGGTGTGGTATGCAAATTATAAAAAACCTTTAATGATGGATTTGGCAGAGTATCCGTTGCCAACGAGGTATCATAAATCAACAGATCGGCACCTTCTGAAATGCCCATCATATTGCCGCCATTTAGAAGGGGATTCCCTTTCATATTCGTTTTCTTTGAACTCGTATCGCCAGAATATACAATCGTTAGGCCTTTGTACTCTATACGAAAGGCTAACGCAGGTACTGGGCCATGATTGACACCCACCGCTTTAATCACTAGACCGTCCACGCCCGACGGGGTGATGTTTGTCGGATTATAGACCTGCCAGTTTGGCGATATATTATGCGCTTCGTAGTTAAAGGTACCGCCATTAATGGCACGTGAAAATACATTTAAGTAACGCTCTACACCCGTATTTAGATCAAAATGCTTATATACATATGCTGAGGTAGCTGGATATTGTGCCACGCCCTCATTAGCCCCAATATCGAGAGGGAACGGCACTCTATTAGCCCCAGGACCAAACACTCTAAACGGAGCTGTGCGTCCTGGAGGAAAAGCAGAAGGCTTTTGCTTAAGGTTATAAGTGCTATTATTAAAATACATGGATTTAATGATGGAAGGTAAATCCCCAGTGTGATCGAGATGCAGATGAGATAACAAAACGATATCCAGGTCTTTTATATCCACTCCGGCCATTGCGAGACTTTTGTAAGCACCCCCACCCGCATCCATTAAAATTCTTGGCACACCATCAACAAAAACAAGATAACTTGCACTCGCACGACCGGCTGGTGTGGCGACAGGTCCACCCGACCCTAACACCATAACGGAAAGATCGCCTTTGACGTTATCAAACGCCGTGCTCTTTTTATCCTGACCAGCCATAGCGGTTAACGGAAAAGAAAATAGTAATGCAAGCGGTACTATCTTTAATAAAATTCGTTTTCTCATCATCGTAATGTTCCCTTACATTTGTTCGTATTCATTAAGCAGTAATACTAACATACAGTTTTCGATTAATAAACACAGATTAGTAGAGCTTATTCACATGACGATTCTTATTATCTGTAGATCTGCTTTACTCACTCATTTATTTTAATTCCTCTCTTAAATCCCATAACGGGCCTACACTCAGGCACCCGGAGTTTTGAGGTATTCTTAGCGTGAAAGGTATTTTTGACTGTTTTTGAAAGGGAGAGTTCAGGGGTGTGGATTTATTTATACAGAGAAACGTTAGATTAAGATCATTCGACCAGGCCTGATCCGTTTTAAAAGCCCATTATTTTCAGGGGGATAAAACAGGCTAATAACGTAGAAAGTTTATCTTTTGTAAGTCACTATCTTTTCACCTAACGTAGGACACGTTTAGGGAATATCAGAGGACAAGCTTAGAAAAACCGATTTAATGAAGAGAAGCATCTCTATTTACCAGGCTCTCCGCCAAAAAATGATTCCATTTGCGTAATGAGTTTCTCTTGATACTGCCTCAACCAATAATCGAGATGGAATTTATATTTGTTTTCGACCATAAGCATATGGGTATAGGACTGAACGAGCTCACGCCTTACTGTCTCTATATGCTCTGGTTTTTTATCGAATAGTTCCTCATACCAGTGAGCCACAAATTCATCATCAAATTGATATTGGCTTCGAATGGTTTTTGTTAAAAAATAGGCACACATCTGCTCTTCAGTGAATTTTTTTCTTAATTCAGCTTCTATTTTTTCTTCAGTTTCAGTCAGTTCATCGACCATTTTTGGCATGACTTTCTCCGTTTATTTGCTTTATACTGCTAACGGTTTTGGCCTCTCTAACGCCTGTGAAAAAACACGTAAAAACCTATCTAAAACAGAGGTTTTTAACTGGACACTTAGGCTCTATAGCATAGGGTTGAGGTTGCCCAAATGCTCCTTTTAGACTCCCAGTATCCCTCATTTGAAACGACTCCAGATGCGCACTAGCAATGATACTAATATACTCCTGCCGAAAACAAAAAAATCGGCCATCCCACAATGAGATGACCGATTTTAATTCTAATAAAATCCTACGTTATTGTTCATGTTGCTCAAAGTTAATCACCTGTAAATCATTTGCAGTGAGGATGTTGCCTGTAAAACCTTGTGCTCGGATAAGCGTCTCCACTTGGGGGATTTTACCTTCTGTCAGTGGTGTAATATGTGAAAGCAAGAGTGTTTTCACATGAGCTTTATGCGCCACTTCGCCAATGCGAGAAGGTGTGGTATGCAAATTATAAAAAACCTTTAATGATGGGTTGGGCAGAGTATCCGTCGCCAACGAGGTATCATAAATCAACAAGTCGGCACCTTCTGCAATGCCCATCATATTGCCGCCACTTTTAAGGGGGTTCCCCTTCATGTCCGTTTTCTTTGAACTGGTATCGCCAGAATACACAATCGTTAAACCCTTATACTCTATACGAAAGGCTAACGCAGGTACAGGGCCATGATTGACACCCACCGCTTTAATCACTAGACCGTCCACGCCCGACGGGGTGATGTTTGTCGGGTTATAGACCTGCCAGTTTGGCGAGATATCATGTGCTTCGTAGTTAAATATACCGCCACTAATGGCACGCGAAAATACATTTAAGTAACGTTCTACACCCGTATTTAGATCGAAATGCTCATGCACATATCCTGAGGTAGCCGGATATTGTGCCACGCCCTCTTCAGCCTTAAATGCAGGGGGAAACGGCACACCGTTGGCCCCTGGACCAAACACTCTAAACGGGGCTGTACGTCCTGGAGGAAAGGCAGAAGGATTTTGCTTAAAATTGTAACTACTGTTATTAAAATACATAGATTTAATGATGGAAGGTAGATCCCCAGTGTGATCGAGATGTAGATGAGATAACAAAACGATATCCAGGTCTTTTATATTCACCCCAGCCATTGCAAGACTTTTATAAGCACCCCCACCTGCATCCATCAAAATTCTTGGTACACCATCAACAAAGACAAGATAACTTGCACTCGCACGGCCGGCTAGTGTGGCGACAGGTCCACCCGACCCTAACACCATAACGGAAAGGTCACCTTTGACTTTATCAAACGCCGTGTTCTTTTTATCTTGACCAGCCATGGCGGTTAACGGAATAGAAAATAGTAATACAAGCGGTATAATTTTTATCAGAATTTGTTTTCTCATCGTCATATCCATCCATTTTTTGTTTCTAAGTTAAGTAGTCATACTAACATACAATTTTATTCATAAGCGCACATTGGAACCACTGAAAATTTAGCTTGTGTGCCCCATATGGCGGTTGACAGTCATGTGTCTGCCTGAACTAAAAATAAAAGGGTAGCACTTGATTCTTGAATTCAAGCGCCTTAGAAATCAACTTGAAAGTGTTGCACTTGCAAGTTGATTCTAAGGCGTCCCCTTTTCCATTAGACCATTCGCGCTAAGACCTTTATCTTATTGCCCGTCGTGTTGAGTATTACCCGGGGGTTCAAAATAAAAAGGTAGCGTTCTCTTTCCCTATTAAAGACGTTTTAACAGAGTATTTGCAGCAAATAACGGTAAACCAGAGTGATTAATTAAAAAGTCTATAAATATTAAAAAGGCATCTCAATTATTGATGATTAAATTGAAGAATTATTTATAGTAAGATACGTTGCAAACACTGATGTTTACTATAACTTCACAAATCCTAAGATCCCCCTATGAGGACAACATTTATGACCATGTCTAAAAATTATTCAACAAAGCTTTTGCTGGCTTTGTTTTTCCCCTTTGCCCTGATGGGAACTGCATATGCTGAGTCCTACCAGGCGCCTGTATACCTGGGCAGTGCTGCTACGTTTGCAGTTCTAAGTAAATCGGGCATTACTAATGTTTATCGCTCATCGATTGTTGGAGATGTTGGCACGAGCCCCATCACAGGTGCAGCTCTGCTTCTCACCTGCGGTGAAGTGACAGGTACTATATTCACTGTTGATGCGGCAGGTCCGTTACCCTGCTCAGTCAATTCACCCAGCTTACTGTCCTCCGCTGTGGGTGATATGGGATTTGCCTATAGTGACGCCGCAAGTCGAACGTCACCGGATTCCACTGAAATGGGTGCTGGAGAAATTGGCGGCTTGACGATTGCTCCTGGCCTCCATAAGTGGTCTACGGATGTGAATATTTCGACCGACGTCACTCTTTCTGGTGGTCCGAATGATGTGTGGATTTTCCAGGTTGCAGGTCAACTGACCGAAGCAAATGCCACGCGAGTGACTTTAGAGGGTGGCGCCTTAGCCAAAAATATTGTCTGGCAGGTTGGGGGTTCAGTGACGCTTGGAACTAACTCACATTTTGAAGGCGTAGTTCTGGGCAAAACCTTGATCGCTGTGAACACAGGTACAACCGTCAATGGCAGATTGTTTGCTCAGACAGCGGTTACTCTGCAAATGAATGCAATCACAGAGCCAGCCCTGTAAATAAGTGGATAAACCGCTTATGTAGATTAACATTACTCAGCGCAGGCACTTAAAAATGGTTACAGATTTGGGTCTGTAGCCTTTTTTTTTGGATAAAAACGGGTCAGGTAAACTGAATATTCAAAGCGACCAGGCCTGGTCAATTGAGAATGTCTAAAGAAAAGAAGTCTGAAACAAGCCCAAAAGCTTAAGCAGGCATTGCTCTACTTTACTTCTCCAAGGTCGCTGCAGGCGTAATATCACCACGCATGGCTTTCCAGCGGTTTAAACGGCGCAATAACCGCAGGACAAAGGTGGCGGTCATGGGTTCTGGTGAGGTGTATTTAAAATAGCCTAAATCAATCAAACTCTGCACCGATCTCTTTTCAGAATTCGAGCCCATTAAAATCAATGGTGTTTGCAGAATCTTTGGATTCATATGCGTTATCTCCATCCACAGCGGTTCCATGGCTTTAGCTAACTCGGCAGAGATAAAAACCGCAATGTAGGTTCGATGCGTTGAATAGCGGCGAGACTCTAAATCGGCCAACATCGTCTCTTGGCTGTTTAAGGCAATGACCTCTAATCCATAATGTTTTAGAAAGTTACTCAACACAGCAAAACGTGCACTGTCGGCTTCACAGATTGCGATCTTTTTACCTTGTAACCACATTAACTGATCTTTATAAGTCACGTCTCTCCCACACCTTGATTGATGGTCTATGGCTCATTATCCAAAAAGATGACCGCAATAGACAATTATTTCGCTATTTATCTAACGTATTATCTCTTTTAAGATCTAGAGTTATCCGCATTTAAAGGTGAATATTCTCCTTCAATCAATCCCTTATACAGTAAAGGTGTTCATAGAGTCTTATCTAGTCTAAAATAGTGCGACTAAACATCCCTTTTTCCAGGAAAAATCGATTTATGAGCTGCAAAGATCAACACACCTATTCTACTTTTTGTCGTTCACCTAACGACGCGATGAAAGAGCCTATGTTTTTTGGCCAGAACGTCAATGTTGCGCGTTATGACCAACAAAAATATCCTATTTTTGAAAAATTGATTGAGAAACAACTGAGTTTCTTCTGGCGTCCTGAAGAGGTGGACTTATCAAGCGATCGCAGCGAATATGCCAACCTGCCAGAGAATGAACAGCATATTTTCATCAGTAACCTAAAATATCAAACCTTGCTAGATTCGGTGCAAGGTCGTTCGCCTAATGTCGCTTTACTGCCATTGGTCTCTATTCCTGAGTTGGAAACCTGGATTGAAACCTGGTCGTTTTCAGAGACGATTCACAGCCGTTCATACACGCATATTATTCGTAATATCGTCGCCGATCCTTCGCTGATTTTTGATGATATCGTCAACAATGAAGAGATCACCAAACGTGCTGAGAGCGTGACGCTCTATTATGATAAGTTAATCGCCTTAACCAATCATATGTACGCCAATGAGATTGACCTGAGTAAAGACGATGCTTTCCGTAAGAAGATCAAAACGGCACTGTACTTAACGATGGTCTCGGTCAATGTGTTGGAAGCGGTTCGTTTCTATGTCTCATTTGCTTGTAGCTTTTCATTTGCCGAACGCTCTTTGATGGAAGGCAATGCCAAGGTGATCAAACTGATCGCTCGTGATGAAGCACTGCATTTATCGGGTACGCAGAACATTATTAATATTCTGGTTGAAGGCAAAGATGACCCTGAAATGGCCGTCATTGCTCGAGAGGAAGAAGAGAATGTTTACACTATTTTCCGGGAAGCGGCACAGCAGGAAAAAGAGTGGGCAGAGTATCTGTTTAAAAATGGTTCAATGATTGGTTTGAATGCCAACATCTTAAAGGACTATGTTGAATACATTACGAATGTCCGCTTAAAAGCGGTTCGTCTGGAGCCGATATTTGAATTACGCAGCAACCCTTTACCATGGATGAACAATTGGCTTGTCAGCGATAACGTTCAGGTCGCACCGCAAGAGTCAGAAATCAGCTCTTACCTGGTCGGTCAGATTGACTCTAAAGTAGAGCAATCTGATTTTGATGACTTCTCCTTATAAAGGCGTGACGCGCTGACTTTTTGTCAGTCACCGCTTCAACAAAAAAGCCGCAAAGAGAGTATTTTATACTAAATGTCTTTGCGGCTTTTTTATGGTCTTTCATAAAGTTTACCAGCCTTTCTACCAGGCCTGGTCAATTTTAATCGCCTTTACTGGCAGATAGATTCATTCGGCGTTAATAAGGCGTTTAAGCCCTGTAACGAAAATCGGTACTGTTTTTCACCCACTCTTCTGTGCTGCAAAGTGATGTCAATTGAACGTCCTGCTTTTAGCTGATCCAACAGTGATTGATAGACAGCATGCATCCTGCCCATAGTTTTTACCTGACCACTGGCCAACTCAAGACGTACTTTATTAGAGTGTTCAGCGGCGTTGTTCATTGGGTTTAAAACGCCTTGCAAAGTAGCCGGTGAGGCATCGGTCTGACCATTAATCCGATAGGAGACATCCATCAAACCCGGAGTCTCCATCAACACTTCTTGGTTAAACAATAACACTTCAATCAGGGGAAATGGTGACATAGTTGAACAGGTCAAACCTAAGTAAACCTCCTTGTCTGGGATTTTAGTGAATAACTCAAGACTCTCTAACTGATCCTGTTGATCTTGATAAAGGCTTAAATGAAAATCACCTTCTGTTTGAGTTGTTTTCGCGGCCAGCACGCACGTGCTAAGCAGTGCTAGAGAGACGGTGAAAAGGCTTAAACTCAATGAGACCCATTGTTGACATTTATGCATCGTGTAAAACCCTTAGCGTATTCGCTCATTTTAAAAATTCAGTAATAAAAAACCCCTAAAAAGGGGCTTTTATGGATTCGAATAGCGTGCTGAACCAACCTTAAACTTCGGCCAAATCGCCTTTATCTTCCAACCAACTCTTGCGATCACCTGATCGTTTTTTGGCCAATAACTTGTCCATCATTTCATTGACAACACCATGGTCATTTAACTGCAATTGCAACAAACGTCGGCTCGCGGGCAACATGGTGGTTTCGCGTAACTGCGGAGGGTTCATCTCACCCAAACCTTTAAATCGAGTGACTGATATTTTACCAGGCATTTTTTCCGCTTCGATACGATCTAAAATGCCTTGGCGTTCTGATTCATCTAAAGCGTAAAAGACTTTTTTACCGACATCAACACGGTACAGCGGTGGCATGGCGACAAACACATGACCTTGTTCAACGAGACGGGTGAAGTGGCGGACAAAGAGCGCACAAATCAGAGTGGCGATATGCAGTCCATCGGAATCCGCATCAGCCAGAATACAAATTTTACCGTAACGTAATCCGGAGATATCATCCGACCCCGGATCGACGCCGATGGCGACACTGATATCGTGGATTTCCTGCGATGCCAAGACTTGACCCGATTCGACTTCCCACGTATTTAAGATTTTGCCGCGCAACGGCATAATCGCTTGAAAGTTCTTATCGCGTGCTTGCTTGGCTGACCCACCCGCAGAATCTCCCTCAACCAAAAACAGTTCAGTTCGAGTCAAATCTGTGTCAGTACAGTCAGCCAACTTACCCGGTAAAGCCGGTCCAGAAGTAATCTTTTTACGGACAACTTTCTTGGCTTTCTTACTGCGAGTAGAGGCATTTTGAATCACTAAATCAGCGATTTTTTCAGCGACTTCAGTATGCTGGTTGAGCCATAAACTTAAAGCGTCTTTAACCACACCGGAAATAAATGGCACACACTCTCGTGAAGAGAGGCGTTCTTTAATTTGCCCGGCAAATTGTGGCTCACGTACTTTTGCTGACAGTACAAAAGCCACATTCTGCCAAGCGTCTTCAGGGGTGATTTTGATGCCACGCGGAATCAGATTACGGAATTCACAAAACTCACGGATCGCATCGGTCGCACCGGCACGTAAACCATTTACATGCGTACCACCTTGTGGCGTTGGAATCAGGTTAACGTAACTTTCCATTAAGGTTTCACTTGGCTCTAGTAACCAAGTTATCGCCCAAGCGACCCCCTCATTTTCGGCATAACTTTCGCCAATAAACCCTTCAACCGGCACGCGTTCTAGACCATCTAAGGCATCGTTTAAATAGTCTTTTAAACCATCTTCATAAAACCACTCCGTGGTTTCATTAGAGACTTCATCGATAAAGGTCATTCTCAAGCCGGGACTCAAAACGGCCTTAGCCCTTAACAGATGCTTAAGGCGTGTTAAGGCATATTTTGGAGAGTCGAAAAATTTGGCATCCGGCCAGAAGCGCAAAAAAGTTCCGGTATTTTTCTTACCGACTTTACCCGTCACTTCCAAAGGCGATAAGACTTCACCTTTAGCAAAACTGATGGCGTGGATTTGACCATCTCGTCGAATGACAATCTCAACCTTGTTAGATAAGGCATTCACGACGGAGATACCGACCCCGTGAAGACCACCGGAAAACTGATAGGCCTTATTAGAAAACTTTCCACCCGCATGTAGGCGAGTCATAATGACCTCTACCCCTGAAACACCCTCTTCTGGATGAATATCAATCGGCATGCCTCGACCATTATCCAACACACTCATCGAGCCATCCGCATAATGCGTGACGGTAATATCGTCAGCAAACCCAGCAATGGCTTCATCGACACTGTTATCGATGACTTCTTGAGCAAGATGGTTAGGGCGAGTCGTATCGGTATACATCCCAGGGCGTTTGCGCACTGGATCTAACCCGGTTAAGACTTCAATTTCTGAGGCATTGTAGTTTTCACTCACAGTGAAGACTCCTAGTGATAAAATGAGACTATTAAACGAATTTTATTAACTGAGACCTTTGGACGAATCAGGGGCGAGAGAAAAATTAGATAAAATTTCAGTGATTAAGGCAGAAAACGTAGTTAATAGCGAGCTATTGACAAGTTTTTAAACGCAAAGCAGTGATATTTTAGCCATTTTAATACCCTCAAGGGGTACCTCGTCCGTTTATGATCTCGTGCAAAAGTTTCTAAACTAAGGCAAACCTTTTAACGGGACCAAGGCTGTAGGATCTGAATCTTACCCAAGTTTAAGACTCAAACGGTTGCTCCGTCCAAAGATTTCCTGGAATCATATCATATTATTATGCCAAATCGAGATTACCATCAAGAGCGCCGTGAGTATCAGTATTCAGGCCTAAGCAGAGAGCAATTACAAGCGTCTCCTTTTAGCCAATTCACCCAATGGATGGATGAAGCCATGCAAGCGACGGTTAAAGATCCAACGGCTATGTCAGTGGCCACAGTAGACGCCAACGGGCAACCTCACAGCCGTATTGTTCTACTCAAAGAGTTCAATCACAATGGCTTCGTTTTCTACACGCATTATGAAAGCGATAAAGGTCAACAAATTATCGACAATCCTAAAGCCGCGTTGTTGTTCTTTTGGCCTGAACTGGATCGACAAATTCGTATCGAAGGTGTCTTAAGCAAAACGTCTTTAACGGAGTCTGAAACTTACTTCCACACTCGACCTAAGGATAGCCAATTAGCCGCCTATACTTCATCACAGAGTCATGAAGTGACCAGTCGTCTTGCACTGGAAATGGCTTTTGCCGAGAATGCTGAACGCTTTGCCAATAGTAAAGTGCCGCATCCCACCCATTGGGGAGGTTATCGTTTAACGGCGCATAAATTTGAATTTTGGCAAGGCCGACCGAATCGGCTACATGACCGTTTTAGCTATAGCCTAGAGACAGAAGACTCCTGGCATACGGCTCGTTTATCTCCTTAAAGCGTGGGTACTCTATGAATTTACCCAATGAATGGCAGTCGGTTTTAGAAAACGAACTGCAACAGCCCTATATGCAAAGCTTGCAACAATTTCTAACCGTGCAACAGCAACAAGGCAAAATAATTTTACCGCCAGAAAATTGTTGGTTTAATGCTTTACAGAGCACCGCCCTCAAAGATATTAAAGTGGTGATTTTAGGCCAAGACCCTTATCCAACTATGGGGCATGCGCACGGCTTATGTTTTTCAGTACTGCCAGAGGTCAACCCTCTGCCCAAATCTTTACTGAATATCAATAAAGAGTTACTCACCGATATTCAGGTCGACAATCGCCATACCGGGTTTTTACAACCTTGGGCGCAACAAGGTGTCTTACTCCTCAATGCGGTATTAACCGTTGAAGCGGGTCAAGCCAACGCTCATCAAAACAAGGGGTGGGAAAGGTTTACCGATGCCATCATTCAAGCGGTTAATACTCAGCGCAAGCATTGTGTGTTTATTTTGTGGGGCGCGTATGCCCAGAAAAAAGGCAAAATCATAGACCGTAATCGGCATTTAGTCATTGAAAGCCCGCACCCCTCACCGCTTTCCGCATATCGTGGTTTTTTTGGCAGTCGGCCTTTTTCGCAAACCAATGCCTATCTTATGACACACTCAAAAGCACCCATTGATTGGCAACTTCCTCGCTAATTTAGCGGTGCGTCTCATATTCACTTCCCTAGTTTTGGTTCTACGCACAAGTTACTGTTATCAAGACATATCAAATTCGTTTATGGACACATGGAAAACTTGAGCGACTAAAAGCATAAGAATGATAGCGACACCCCCTTTATTATCGTATGATGCGGCTAATAAATTAATGTTATCGCGAGGTAAACAGGAAATGGTTTCACTGAAAACGGTTTGGAGCAAAACCAAAATTACGACCTTAAGCTACTTGCTATTAATCATGATGGTTTTTGCGGGGGTATTCTTCGTTTCCGCCTTTATGCTGGTTGAATCAAACACACAAACACTGCTCGATGAATGGCAAACCATGCAAGCGTTGGTAGAGACGAGCCAAGCACAGCAATTTCACTCTCTAATCGTAGCAACCAACCAACTTATTGAGATATTTATTGTCGCCGTGGTGATTGCCGTTCTACTGTTTATAACCCTGATGTATTTTACCCTCATTGGTAAAATCGCCCGACCACTACAATCCATGCAAAATGGAATTGAAGAGATCACCCATAGTAATGATTTTTCCAAAACCTTAAATGCCTTACACTCTGATGAAGTGGGCAGTGTAATCAATAGTTTTAACAAGCTGACAGGTAATTTAAAAAGCGTCTTTGATGAAACGAATGCCAAGCTAAGCTTAGTCGCCAATGGCGAGTTTAACCAAAAAATAGAGATTGATGTCCACGGTGATTTAGCGGATTTTAGAGATAATGTGAACTCTTCAATTGAGAGTGTTTCCATTACCATGGCCTCTCTGGACGCCACTATGCAAGCACTGGCTGCTGGAGATTTCTCAGCGCGAATGGACCAACGTGTGCGAGGAGATCTTAAATCGACCGTCGACAATGCCATGCAGAGTATGGATGACATTATTGATGACATTAACGTGGTCATGGAAGATGTTACTAACTGCAGTTTCGACCGCAGGGTCACTGTCTCGGCCTCTGGTCGCTTTAATGATCTAAAGCGCTATATCAATGGTGCGCTTGAATCCTTAGAGACAGGCTTAGGCGCGATTAACATCGCCATTGAACATCTCTCTAACCAAAATTTACAGCATCAAATCAGCGGTGATTTTCTAGGGGAAATGAACCTACTGAAAAACCAACTAAACGGCACTTCTAGCCAACTCAATCAAACCATGCAAACCGTGATTAATACTGCAATGCAGGTGACGAATGGAATAGAAGAAATCTCTGCTGGGAATGCCTCATTGTCACAACGCACGCAACAACAAGCCGCGTCCATTGAACAGACGGCTTCAGCGATGGAAGAGATGACGGCTGCAATTCAAGAAACGGCACAAAATGCGAAGGATGCAAATCAGTTAAGCGAAGAAACTCAAGCCATTGCGCAAGAAGGCGCTCAGGTCATGGAAAAAACCGTCAGCTCCATGCAGGATATTCAAAACTCCAGTTTGCGAATCAGTGAAATCGTCAGCATGATTGACAGCATCGCTTTCCAAACCAACTTGCTGGCTTTAAACGCTGCGGTAGAAGCGGCTCGAGCCGGTGAACAGGGACGTGGTTTTGCCGTGGTGGCTGCTGAAGTACGCAACCTTGCCCAAAAATCAGCCGACTCGGCCAAGCAGATTAGAGATTTGATTGATGTCGTGGTGACTCAAGTCAACCACGGTTCCGATCAATTGAACCGTACCAATGAAACGTTTGAAAAAATTCACTTGAGTGTTCAAACCGTCAATGAGATTGTTGGCAGTATCTCGCACAGTACTATAGAACAATCCCAAGGTATTCAGCAGATGAACCAAAACATTTCTGAACTTGATCAAGGCATTCAACAGAACACCCTACTGGTCGAGCAGACCAGTGTTCAATCCGTTAAGTTGTTGGAACTGTCGCAAACGTTACAATGTGAAGTGGGGCTTTTCAAAGTCACTGACCGTAAACAACTGTCAAGCTGATCCACTCTAACACCATCAACAAACATGCAATTTACTCACCCAAGTGCTCTTGAAAACGGGCGCTAATCAAAACCTCAACCCGTCTATTTAGATCTTTGCCTGCTGAACCTTCATTGGAAGCCATTGGCTGAAACTCACCATAACCCGAAACTGAAAATAGACTGGCAGGCAATGCACTGGCACTAAAGAGCTCCTGCATCACCGCTTGCGCTCGCAAAGTACTTAAAAACCAATTGTTGCGCAGTGAAGATCTTGGATCAATTGAATCATTATCCGTATGACCTTCAACCGTGACTTCTGCTAACCACTCATACCCTTCAGCTTTTGCTTGTTGAATAACCTCTATACTCTCTGCATCCTGCTCAATCTCCAGTATCGGAATCTTCGGTAATAATTGACCAATCACTCGAAGCTCTGAGGAAAGTTGCTCAGAGGGCACAAAACCACCACTCTGAAAGGCATTCGCATGATTAATGGTAAGCAATATACCGTTGGCATTACGGGTCGCCTTCACGACCGTCAAATGTTTATGTTTAATTTCATTCTGCAAGAAGACATACGACTCTGTCACCTGATTATCGACCCAAACCTGAATTTTTGAAACCTCACTTTTATTAATAACTATCATCATAATAAAAAAGGTAATCAGTAAGGTCATAACGTCCCCAAAAGCCAATAGCCAGGCACTTTTTGCTCTCTCAGCGGCGACATTCATAACAGGCTTTCGCCTGACATAGTTTCTGAATGATGTTTGGCGGTGGTAATGGATGCCGTTTTCTTAGAAGGTTTTGCCTTAACTTGCGGCAGTAGATAGATTTCGACCCGTCGATTCTCAGCGGCTGTAGTATCTTCACTCAGATGATGAAAACTCCCATAACCGGACATCGCAAATTGTGATTCGGCAATACCGGTATATAACCTCAACAGTTTCATCATGGCATAGGCTCTATAGGTGCTGAGCTCAACATTATTTTTAAAGAGGGCTGTTGGTGCCAAAGGCTGAGAGTCAGTATGACCTTCAACCCGAATCAATAACGACACATTCATCCCTACACCTTCAATGCCTTTCACTAGCTTCTGATGTCTTTGGGTAAAGGTGTCTAGTGATAGGCTTTGCAGTAATCCAGATAACTTCCTAATATAGGGTAGATAAAGCGGATTGACCTGCGCTCGGGCGGATGTAAACAGAGACTGATTCGGGATCGTTTGTGGATTTATGGTCAGACGCACACCATTGCTCAATGTATTTTCCACCGTTAACCAACCCAAACCCTGTTGTTGAGTTTGGTAGATTGTCTCTTGATAAAGCTGGTTAACTAATTTTTGATAATTGCGTTTGGGTGTCGAACTTTCCAGCTCAACTTGGGTGATGATTAGGATAAAAAATGCCAACAGTGAGGTAAATAGGCCTATATAGGTTAACAACCAAATACGGGAGGCTTTAATGTGTTTGATTTGAAGTGCTTCAGAATTGACCAGGCCTGGTGACTTTGAAAAGTCCCCTTTTCCAGTTGACTTATTTAACACAGAGAGCAGTAGGAACGACATATTAAGAGCTCCTTAAATTATCGAAGAGACTCTAGTTTGAGTTTGGTTTTCTTATTCACATAGGCCATTAATTGCTCTTTCATCAATAGGGTGGATTCTGATTTTTTAAGAGCAAGCACTCCATGAATAATAATTTCATTACGTAGTACTTCAGCCTCAGACAACACTTTCAACTTACCGGCAATCGGCATAAATAAAAAGGTGGAAAACAGCACACCATAAAAAGTCGTCACCAAAGCCAGACCCATACCGTTTAAAAGACTGCCTAACATATCTTGAGAAGCACCATTATCGTAAGGCGAACTCGCCCCAGCCACCTGTGTTGTCATCATGATAATCAAGCCCATCACCGTCCCCATCATGCCAAATGCAGGTGCGTAAGAAGCCATATTACTATAGACCTCTTGGCAACTTAGGTGACGTAAGCGCATGTTAATAACGCGATTCTCTAAACTTTGCTTGAGGACATCTCTATCCTGATAAGAGAGCATCTCAGTGAGTGAAAATCTAAAAAAATTATCTTCAATTGAATCAATTTCGTTTTCAATCCCAAGTAAACCTTTTTGTTTAGAAAGATGACTAAGACGAACCAAGGTTTCAATGATATCACTATGGGTGGCGGGTTCCGAAGTGAATACTTTTGAGAAACCTCTGAAAATACAGCCGACCTGGTTAAGTGGGTAATTGATAAAAATAGCGGCAAACGTCCCCCCCAACACTAATGCCAATCCTTGCCAGTTCAAAAATGCACTGATAAATTGACCCTGCTGATAGTCGATCATGCTCAATATTAGAATGACGGAACCTATAATCAATCCCAGGATGGTGGCAAGTTTACTCATTTGTTTCCTAGTTAATTAGTCTCCTCACCCGTTTTTATGCTCTAAGTGAGTAACTAACCAATTTTCTATCTTCTGATTGACTTCTGATGCCGACATTTCTGCCACGTCTAAAGGCGGATTAATATAAACCTGTACGACACCAGGACGTTTTATAAAACTGTTTTTCGGCCAAAACTCTCCGGCATTATGCGTCACGACATAAACAGGCGCTTTGGCTTTGATGGCTAACATAGCACCACCAATGTTAATTTTGCCTAACTTTCCAGGTGGCATACGCGTGCCTTCTGGAAAAAGCACCACCCAATCACCTCGGACCAATCGTTCTGTCCCTTCCGTCACCAGTTGGTTCAAGGCTTTTCGGCCCGCTCCACGATCAATTGCAATTGGGTTTAATAACGCCATACCCCAACCAAAAAAAGGAATCTTGAGTAATTCTCTTTTTAGCACATAGGCTTGTATAGGGAATATCTCCTGAAAAGCCAGGGTCTCCCAAGCTGATTCATGTCTAGCAAGGATTAAGCCAGCTCGTTCAGGGTTAATGTATTCCTTTCCATGTACCACATAAGACACGCCACATGTCCAGCGTAACCAAAGCAGACAAAAACGGGCCCAATAATGCATGAATTGATAGCGAGCTTTAAAGGAAAAGGGTCTGGTTAACTGACCCAAGACCGAAAATAAAATTAATGTGATACCCTGCCCCAAAGCGAAAAGAACCGAACGTAAGAACCAAATAAATTTCATTTTAAAAGCGCCTCCACAACGGCTTGTAAGTTTTCATAGACTGCGACATTATCCAAAATAGCATCCTGGCTTGCCAAAGTACGTTGACCTTTGCCACTCTTGACTAAAATAGGCCGCATCTGTTTCGCGAGTGCTACCTTTACGTCTGCCAGTGTATCACCGACCAAAATACACCCCATAAGCGACAGATCAAACCGTTGCTCAATTGCGGTCAACATACCCGTACCGGGTTTACGTGAGGGCGAGTTATCCTTTGTAAGATAAGGAGAGTAGCTGATCCAGTCTACACCCGAACCGCCGACTAGATTTTGTAACTTTTGATGCATTTCACTGAGGATTTGCCGTGAATAATAGCCACGCTGAATGCCTGACTGGTTGGTGGCAATCGCCACTAGCCAACCGGCGGCCTTCAAACGTTGAATCGCTTCAATACTGCCGGCTACCGGCAACCACTCATCGGCCGATTTAATGTAAGCATCGGAGTCTTCATTAATCACTCCATCACGATCCAATACAATAATATTTTGCATGCTTTCTATCTCACATATACACAAATTCCCGCAACGGCGGGAATTTGTCGTCTAAAACTATCCACTCTTCAACAGACAGTTATAACCTAGACACATCTGCAACCTGTAAAAACAACTGATAAATTTGGTTCAATAAGGCCAAACGATTCTGACGAACGTCAAGATTATCAGACATAACCATCACATCATCAAAGAAGCTATCTACTGCTTCTCGAATCGTGGCTAGCTCAGCAATCGCAGCCGTGTAATCACGTCCAGCGATCTGCACACTGACGGTCTCACGCAAAGCATCTAATGCAGTCCATAACACTTTTTCAGCGTCGACTTCAAACAAATCAACATTTACCGCATCCGGCAAGCTGCCCTCAACCTTTTTCAAAATATTACTGATACGTTTATTGGCTGCACTTAAGCTTGCAGCTGAATCCATTTGACTGAACTGCTTAACCGCTTCAATCCGTTTCGAGAAATCAATGGGATGTGCAGGACGACAAACTCGAACCGCTTCAAACTGCTCCGCACTGATGCCTTTGTCCGCATAATAGGCGCGTAAACGACCCATAATAAAATCATAAATTTCATCGACTAAAGACTCGGTAATGGTAACCGATTCATGCAAACCTAGGCTTAGCTTAATCAGTAGACGTAAATCTAAGTCGAGCTGCTTTTCAATCATAATACGTAACAAGCCTAAAGCCGCACGACGCAAAGCAAACGGATCTTTATCACCCGTCGGGACTTGACCAATACCGAAGATTCCAGTGATGGTATCCAGTTTATCTGCAATCGCTAATGCTTGCGCCACGGCAGATCTTGGTAAATCATCTCCTGCAAAACGCGGTTGATATTGTGCATCAATCGCCTCTGCGACAGCAGCGTCCTCGCCTTGCTCTGTGGCATAATAACGTCCCATCACTCCCTGAAGGTCAGGAAACTCATCGACCATATTACTCATTAAATCGCACTTTGATAAACGCGCAGCACGCTCGCAAATTTCAGGTTTAACCCCTAAAGGCTTTCCGATTTTGACCGTTAAGGCTTCCAAACGCTCTACCTTGTCAAACAAAGTGCCTAGCTGCTTTTGGAACACAACTGTTTTCAATCTTGGTAAGAAATCATCTAATGGATTTTTACGATCTTGATCCCAGAAAAACTTCGCATCGGCAAGACGTGGACGGATAACACGCTCGTTACCAGATTTAACGGATGCCGGGTTGATGCTTTCAATATTGCTGACGGTAATAAACTTCGCCATTAACTGATTGTCACTGTCCAACATATGAAAATACTTTTGGTGGCCAGCCATCGCTGAAATCAACGCTTCAGAAGGTACAGTTAAAAAAGTTTCATCAAAATCACCGGCAATGGCATTTGGCCATTCATTTAACGCACTAACTTCTTCAAGCAATTCGGGATCAATCACCGCTCGGCCACCCGCTTGCTCTGCCACAGCGATAACTTGTTGACGTACCCTTTCAGTCCGCTCTGCGAAATCAGCCATAACATACCCTTTTGACATTAAGGTTTGAGCATACTCGGACGGATGTTCAATCACTAATTCAACCGGAGCATGGAATCGATGTCCTTTGGTCGTGTTTGAGGATTGATGGCCTAAAATGGTTGCTGGCACCACATTTCGGCCCAATAACATCAAGACCCAATGCACAGGTCGGACAAATTCTATCTCCGAACTTCCCCAACGCATCCGTTTTGGAATCGGTAACTTCGCTAAGGATTGGTTGACGATTTCAGGCAATAAAGCTTCAGCAGTCTGACCTTTTAGTGCAAGGTTATAGGCCATCCAAGTACCTTTATCGGTTTCGATCTCAATTAACTCTTCTACCGTTGCACCACAGCCACGCGCAAAGCCTTGCAATGCTTTAGTCGCATGACCATCGGCATCAAACCCAGCTTTTTTGGCAGGTCCTTTACGTTCTACAATTTTATCCTGTTGTACCGTTTGCAAATCTTCAATAAAGACCGCTAAACGACGTGGTGCGGCATACACTTTGACTTCACCATAGGTTAATTCAGCGTCAACCAGGCCTGCTTCAATACCGGATGCAAATGCTTCACTTAATTTTTTGAGGGCTTTCGGCGGTAACTCTTCGGTTCCAATTTCAACCAAAAATGCTTCTGTATTCGTTGTCATTATTTCGCCCCCTTTTTAGAGTGTTCATTAACCAGTTTTTTGACCAAAGGGAAACCAAGCGCTTCACGGCCCTCATAATAGGCTGTGGCAATTTTCTTCGCCATGGTTCTAACACGACCAATGTAACGCGCTCGTTCTGTCACGCTGATGGCGTGGCGCGCATCCAACATATTGAAAGCATGCGAGGCTTTCAAGACTTGTTCATAAGCAGGCAATGGCAATTTATCTTCGACTAACTTGCCAAAAATTTGCTCACACTCATCAAAGGTTCTGAATAAAATGGCCGTGTCGGCTTTTTCAAAATTATAAGTCGACATTTCAACTTCGTTTTGATGAAAAACATCGCCATAGGTCACTTTACCTTCCGGGCCATTGACCCAGGTTAAGTCATACACACTTTCAACCCCTTGGAGGTACATGGCGATACGTTCCAGACCATAGGTAATTTCGCCGGTAACCGGTCGACACTCTAACCCGCCGACTTGTTGAAAATAGGTGAACTGCGTCACTTCCATGCCGTTCATCCATACTTCCCAACCTAGCCCCCAAGCGCCTAGGGTTGGAGACTCCCAGTTATCTTCAACAAAACGAATATCATGCTCAAGCGGATTGACACCCATCGCTTTCAAAGACTCGAGGTATAACTCTTGGATATTGTCTGGCGACGGCTTAAGCATCACTTGAAACTGGTAGTAGTGCTGTAAACGGTTAGGGTTTTCTCCATAACGACCATCAGTTGGGCGACGACAAGGCTGCACATAGGCTGCTCTCCAAGGCTCTGGACCAATGGATTTTAGGAAAGTTGAAGGATGAAATGTACCTGCACCCATTTCATTATCATAGGGTTGCATCACCACACAACCTTGCTCTGCCCAAAATGCTTGTAGGGTTTGAATCAACCCCTGAAATGTACGAATATCTGTTGCTGCTTTTGCCGACACGGTCCGAACCTCTTAGCCTTATCATTAGCCCAATTAAACCAAAGCCTGCTACGTTTAGAATAAAAACACTTCTAAATTTGAGACCCGAGAGTAATGGATGTAAAATCTGTTACAAAATACCGACAATTATACCGTATTTTATTGTGATTTTAAGAGAGTTACTTAGCTCAAATAGAAGAAAGAAGACCGCATAATGAATCAAAATGACTCACAACTTATCGCTCATCACATCGTCGATGCTAGAGGCCTAAAATGCCCTATGCCTGTGATTAAACTGCAACAACAGGTTCGCCAAAGTCTGCCAGGTGAATTAATATCAATTGAGTGTACGGATCCCGGGGCTGAAAAAGATATCTCAAGCTGGACACGCGTCAACAAGCACACATTAGTTCATGTCATTACTACTGACGACGGCTGCCGAATATTCATTAAAATTAAACCCAAAGCATAGAGACTTAGCAGACTTTCTAACCGATTATTATCTATTCTCAATGACAAAACTACCCCTATACTTATGTATACTTATGGCTTTCATTCAAAGTGTATCATTCGCCTTTTTGAATCTATTTTTGAGTATAATGAAAATAATTATGGACCACCAAAACGTTCTAACCCCCGTAAAACTAAACAAAAAACTGACATAGACTCATGAGACACTGGCCAAACCAAAAACTTCTTCAGCTTACTGTTACAGCGACACTTCTACTGGCAATATTCAACTGCAAGGCTGATGTCCTTTCTGAGCGGACTATCTTGCCTCTTCCAAAGCTTCCGGCACACTCTTTCTCTGGCTCCGTTTCTGAGATTGAAAAAACGCCACAATGGCAAGAGCATAAAATAATGATCCGTAAAAACGAGTCATTAAGTACGGCCCTGGGCAGTTTGAATATTTCACCGGCGACAACCTATGAAATTGGTCGTTTACAAAACAGTAATCTACTGACCAATCTTAATGTGGGTGATGAATTAGAAATTTGGGTCGATAAAGATCAAAATTTACAAAAGATTCTTTATCCAAAATCACAACTCACAACTTATGAACTGGTTAAAACGTCAACAGGTTACCAGATTCAAGAAAATAAAGCCCAAGTCGAGATTCGGACTGAAACGGCCTACGGCACAATCAATGGTTCTTTTTATATTGCCGCGCAAAATGCGGGTTTAAGCGCGCGCAGCATTATGAACCTAGCCGATTTATTTGCATGGGACATTGATTTTGCCCGAGAGTTACGTGATGGCGATGTCTTTAAAGTTATCTATGAAGCGAAGTATCTTGGTAATAAATATATTGGAGATGGTGACATTTTAGCCGCCCAAATTATCACAGAGAACGGCAACAATGCACATAATGCGTTTATCATGCGGGATAATAAAAACGTCATAGGTTACTACGACGAAAAAGGTAAAAACCTTAAAAAGGCTTTTTTACGTAGCCCAGTTGATTATGTCCGCATTACCTCCAAATTTACGCCAAGGCGTTTTCACCCTATTCTTAAAAAATGGCGCTCACACCGGGGCGTCGATTATGGTGGGCCGATTGGCACACCCATCCACGTCACAGGCAGTGGCAAAATCATTTATGAAGGTTGGGGGCCCGGTTACGGACGACACATTAAGGTTCAGCATGCTGGAAAATACATGACCCTTTATGGCCACCTTTCCAAGTATGGAAAATTCAAAAAAGGCAGTTATGTTTCACAAGGACAAACGATCGGATACATGGGTATGTCAGGCCTGGCGACAGGCCCACATTTACATTATGAGTTCCGCATTCACGGCAAACATGTTGACCCTCTAAAGGTGAAGTTCCCCGCAGCAGGGCCCATTGATAAAAAATACCGTGTCGCATTTAAAAAGCGGTCACATTTATTGCTTTCACAACTTGACCGCTTAGACAGCAGCACCTATTTAGCACGGAACTTTGAATAAATGCCTGCATCAAGCCTATATATCGGCCTCATGTCTGGGACCAGTGCCGATGGTGTAGATGCCGCCTTAGTGGAGTTCAAGTCCGATAAAATTCAATTAATCGATTTTATCAGCCCCTCTCTACCAAAAGCACTAAAAAAATCACTGCTAGCGCTGAATGATTCACCCCACCTCTCTCTCGAGCAGTTCAGCCAACTCTCCTTTGACATTGCCTTACAATTTTCACAAGCGGCACAGATGCTCATGACAAAGAATCGTTTGCAAGCAAGCGATATCCATGCAATTGGTAGTCATGGACAAACTATTTACCATGCGCCTCACATTCCCATGAGTGTACAAATAGGTCATCCGGCGTTTGTAGCCAAAACTACCGGCATACAGACTGTTGCGGATTTTAGAGTGGATGATATGGCTTTAGGAGGTCAAGGTGCACCTTTTGCACCGGCCTTTCATCAGGTTTTGTTTACAGATGACCAGGCCTGTTTTGTGGTTAACATTGGCGGCATTGCTAACATAAGCTTTTTACCTGGCAACCGCACTCCTAATCAGCCACCTCTTGGTTATGATACCGGACCGGGTAATGCGCTGATGGATGACATTTGTCAGCAGTTCTTTGACAAGGCTTTTGATGAAAATGGCGAGTTGGCAAAACAAGGTAAAGTCGACAGTGAACTATTAACCCTCTTGCTTTCTCACCCCTATTTTTTGAAGACTCACCCTAAAAGTACTGGTAGAGAAACCTTCAATGAAAGTTGGCTTGAAGAAACAGTACACCAGCATGAACAAAACTTAGGTACAACCATTGTTAAACAAACTCTATTAAGCACCTTATGTGAGCTGACAGCCCACAGCATTGCGATGGAAATTAAAAAAGTAACAATGGAACATCTTCCAATTGAATCCACTTTAAAAATACCTGTTTGGATTGTCGGTGGTGGAGCGCAGAATCAACACTTAATTTCACGATTACAAAACCAGCTGCCTCACTACCATGTACAAAGCTCTGCAGCCAAGCAAATCGACCCTAATGCCATCGAAGCCATGATGTGTGCTTGGTTAGCTCAACAACGAATGGCTTTAAATACCATCCCCTTGTCTGCTGTTACAGGGGCAAAACGAGATGCTGTTCTCGGCGGACTCTGGTTACCCTAGGGCGTATTATTTTTGTCTGCGCTTAATTGCATAGGACAAGCAACGCAACCTCCTAAATACCAAGCCAGATGTAATCCCATTAGAGTGTAATTAAAGCTATAAAAAAAGCCCTATTGGATAGTATCCAGTAGGGCTTTTTAAGGTTTAAAACGGTGCTTAACGCTTATTTAGTTTTTTTAGGGTCTTTCCGAGCGCCCCTCAATTCAACAGGCAAATAACAAAGATCACCTGAACCTGAATAGATTTGAGTCGGTCTAAAAATCTTATTGTTTTGCAACTGCTCGCGCCAGTGGGCCATCCAACCTGCCGAACGTGCTACTGCAAAGATAGGTGTAAAAATTCCTACATCGAACCCCATCTCTTTGTATAAAATCCCGGAATAAAAATCGACATTTGGGTAAACCCCTTTATGGCCTAATAACTCCTCACAAACCTTTTCAACCTCTAATGCGGTTTGAAAAGCCATGCTTAACTTATCAGACTTACCTTCCAATAGGCTAGAAGAAAGCTTCTGTAAAATAGAAGCGCGAGGGTCTTTTGTTTTATATTCACGATGCCCCATACCCCAGATCACTCTATTTTTAGCCAAACGATCTTCTATATAGGCACGAGCATTTTCTGGTGCACCGATTTCTTCAAGCATCTCAATCACTTTTTGATTAGCTCCACCGTGTAGTGGTCCTGATAAAGAAGCGATTGCCGAAGAGATGACTGAACACGGATTTGCCAGAGTAGAACCTGTCACCATGGTCGTGAAGGTAGAGGCATTGATGGTGTGTTCTGCATGCAAGATAAAAATGGCATCTAACAGGCGTGCCCAATCCTTATCGGGCTCTTCCCCTGTCACCATATACAAAAAGTTTTCAGCGTAGTTCAAATCTTTGCGAGGTGGAATCGGGTCATACCCATTGCGCATATGCTCCCACATGGCGACGAGAGTTCCCATATGCGCAATAATTTTCACGGTCACCGAGTTGATATAGTCTTGGTTCTCCGTAGCCCCTTTCATATACTCAGTACTAGGATAAAAACTCGCCAAACTGGCCACCACGACTTGCAACATATGCATAGGGTGGGTCGTGGGTGGTAAATTCTTCATAATCTCGCGTATATTATATTTGACACGACGATTATTCCTGAGCTCTGTATCAAAGTTAGCCAGCTCTTCAGCCGTTGGTAACTCTCCAAATAGCAGTAGCAAAGTGGTTTCTTCAAAAGAAGAATGCTCAGCCAACTCTTGAATATCGTAACCACGATACGTCAAGATTCCTTTCTGCCCATCGATAAAAGAAATCTTTGATTCCGTTGCCGGAACGCCTGCTAAGCCTGGAATATATTGCATCATATGAAGATCTGAACCATGAGTGGAATGAGTATTTAGCGATTAGACACTGAAAGAAGAACCGCAACCACAAGTGGTCGTCGCATTTGGGTTTTCAATGACAAAGCGTGCGCCCTGCAGGTCTTCAAGATAATCTATCTTAGAACCGACCAAGTACTGAAAACTCATGGAATCTACTAGCAGCGTCACCGTATCTTTAGTCACAACGGTATCATCATCATTCAATGTTTCATCAAATGTAAAACCGTATGAAAAGCCAGAGCAACCCCCACCGGAGATATACACTCGCAATTTTAACTCTGGATTTTGTTCATCTTCAATCAAGCCGCGCACTTTTACCGCAGCAGCTTCTGTAAAATCTAGTGGTGTTGGAATTTCTGACATCTCGTATTCCTTTTTATTTTCTACCCTGTCCAAGCCTTTACAGGCTTATTAACCAGAGTATTAGTTGACCAAATAAATATTATAACAAAAAACGGCCAATATCTCCTGTCTGAATACATTCAGGCAACAAGTTCGCGTAAAGAAAATATTCATTACTCTTAAGGCAGTAGTGCAACTTGGTTCAAGCCTGCGGTTTCTGGCAGATTAAACATAATGTTCATATTTTGAATGGCTTGTCCAGCCGCCCCTTTCACAAGATTATCGATAACTGAAGTGATCACCACTATATTGCCGCCAGGGGGACAATAAATTGCCATACGACACATATTGGATCCTTTAACCATTCGGGTTTCAGGTAAGCTACCGGCTGGCATGACATCGACAAAAGGCTCATTTTCATAAGCGGCTTCATACAGAGCTTGTAACTCTGCTTGGGTTTTATCTATTTTGAGCGTCGCATAGATCGTTGATTCCATTCCTCGGACCATTGGGAGTAAATGCGGTACGAAGGTTAAGCCAACTTCCTGACCTGTTAACAGTGACATTTTTTCTTGCATCTCAGGCAAATGTCGATGACCATTGACACCATAGGCCTTAAAACTTTCACTCATTTCGGCACCCAACATCGCCACACTTGCACCTTTTCCGGCTCCACTCACACCAGACTTACCATCTGCGATGATTGAATCAACCTTAACCAGATCCGCCTTTAATAAAGGTAAAATACCTAATAGAATACTGGTTGGATAACACCCTGGATTAGCGATCACTTTAGCGTGTTTTATTTTTTCACGATAGTACTCTGGCAAACCATAGACCGCTTCAGCCATTAGGGCCTCACTTGCAGGTTCAATCCCGTACCACTTCTGCCATACTGCCAAATCTTCTATTCGAAAGTCAGCGGCCAAATCAATCACTTTAACGCCCGCCTCGATCAATTCAAATGCCATGCTTGTTGCCACTCCGTGCGGCGTTGCAAAAAAGACAAGATCACAGTTTTTTAACTTTTCAATATCAGGGACGGAGAATTGCAAACGATAGATGCCACGCAAATTTGGATACATATCTGCAACAGCCACACCCTGTTCACTACGAGAAGTAATCATCGTCACTTCCGCAAAAGGGTGGTTAGCAAGGGATCTTAATAATTCGACACCGGTGTAACCCGTACCGCCAACGATCCCAACTTGAACTTTCTGGTTTGTCATGTGTCTATAATTCCTCAAAAGGGTCATCATAATTACTGGATTTAAAGCAATACTGTCACAAGGCCTATCGACGCTTGCAATCACTTAATGGATTCTCTATTTTAGTTAAAATCCACTTGAAAATTTTCGATAAAGCACTGGTTTGATTGATTAAGCACCCAAATCAAATTCTTTGTTTTTTGCACTCAGCCAAGGCTTGTTGGCGATCAACCTCACCAGAAATCGAGATGAGCAGGAAAATAAATCAATCACATAATTTTGACAAATACTTTGAAAAATTAATGGGCAACACTCCCCTCCAGATCTTTAGATTATACTCTTTAGGTTCATTATTTTCATCAAATCAGGTTCAATAAAACTTTTTGATTTGGCATAAGAACATTTTTTGATGCTGTTCCATAATGATGAATTAATGGACACCTGAAACATAATCTAAATGCTGAATAGAGCGGCTTTAGCTCTATTAATACACCGATAGAATAAACTTACTATCCATACTTTATTTAAGGTGATAGGATATTTAATTCATTACTATCTCTAGGGTAAAAGGCATCGTGTCACTCTTTCATAGATTTAAGACTAAACTGAGTTATAAGCTTCATATCCCAATTATTTTTGTCTTTATTCTTGGATTGGTAACCGTCACGCTGAATGCAGTACACTCGATTCAGAAACTCACCCAGGAAAAGCATTTAGAAGTTCAAGACACCTATCAACACTACGCCAAAAAAGCATTGCAAACACAATACCAAATAGCACTTACCAACGTCATTGCCATCGCCAACAACAGTGAAATACAACAAGCTCTTTTTGAAAAAGACCGTCCTACTGCACAAATCCTATTGAATAAACTTCTTGAGCAATACACCGCCTATACGGATTTTCATAATATAAAAATCCATCTTCATACCCTTGATCTTCATAGTTTTTTACGCAGCTGGCGTCCAGACAATAATGGAGATGATCTTAGCCCCTTCCGTTATTCCCTTCATCAGCTGCAAAAAACCCAGAAACCATTCGCGACCATTGAACTAGGCCGCGCGGGGATTTTGTTGCGTGGTCTATCCCCCATTAAATACCAAGGAAAAATCATTGGTTCGGTAGAATTCATCCAAAGCTTTGACAGCATCATCGGTGAACTCAAACATGAGCACCAATTAAAGTCTCTTGTATTGAGTCCCTATGACAAAACGATCAATTACTTCAATAGCCCTATCATGGTGGGAAGCCAGTACGTTCTATTAAATGGCAATCTAAACACTAACCAGAAAATAATTCAGTCTTTAACCGATAAAGATTTTGGTGTACTAGAAAATAAAAAGCCAATCACTAAAGCGGGACTATACCTCACAGGTATCCCACTAGTTGACTTTAGCAATAAACGCATTGGTTGGTTTTTAGTCGCGGACTCTTTAGCAAATGTCGATAATATTATTGACCATGCCCAACAGGCATTACTCTTTCAAATCATAATCATGTTGATTATCGATTTATTAATTATCCTGCTTCTTGTATGGATATTACATAAATCAATTGTTCAGCCCATATCCAAACTCTCTACACATATTGCTAACTTAAACACGGTTATTGATGATTTAGACAAATTAAAACAGGCGGACTCTTTCAAAAACCATCGCGAAGATGAAATTGGCACCATCTCTAAAGCTCTGGATCGTTTTATCAAACACATCAATCACCTACTTCAAAATTTACAAAAGTCTAACAAAATCAATACCGAGTATTTGAAAGCGGTCGATGCCGGTAGCATTGTTTCCAAAGCTACCCCCACGGGTATCATCACTTACGTTAACCAAGCCCTATGTGATGCAACCGGCTACTCTGAAACAGAGTTGATTGGCCAACCACATAACATGCTTAGACACCCTAGCACACCGAAATCAACCTTTAGGGAGCTATGGCGAACCATTACACATGGCAATATCTGGCATGGTTTATTCAAAAATAAACGCAAGGATGGCTCCTCTTTCTATGCCAACATCACAGTGGCCCCCATCATGGATGAAAATGGCAATATCATAGAATATTTAGCCTTAAGAGATGATGTTACAGAACTGGTAATGAGTCAGAAAAAACTGCGTAAAGCTTTCAGTACCGACACCCTGACCAGTTTGGGTAACCGTTTCAAATTGATGGATGACTTTACCCCCTTAGAGAAAGCCTACTTAGCCATTATTGATATTCGTTCATTTAAAGAGATTAATGACTTTTATGGTTATGAACTGGGTGACAAAGTCATTGTCGAACTCGGTAATTGCATCTTTGATTACTTTGAAGAAAAAGGCTATGAGGTTTATCGCTTACAAGGCGATGAATTTGCCGTCCTCGCCAATGGTGCATTAATAACGGAAGAAGATTTTATCGAAAAAGTTAAAAATCTGCCTACTCTCCTAGACAGCAACCCTTTCACTATTGATGACTATACCCCTGAAATTGACTTGACCCTTGGAATCTCTACCAATATTAAGGATTTATTTACCGAGGCAGACATTGCCCATAATACCGCAAAAAAACTTAATAAAAACTTCCTGAAATATTCCAAAAGACTAAAAACCAGTGATGAGTATAAAAACAACTTATTATGGACTGGCCATGTCAAAAAGGCCTTAGCGCAAGGACGTATTCTCAGTTACTATCAACCCATCGTCAATAATGTTTCACGAAAGGTCGAGAAATATGAAGCGCTTGTTAGAATGGCGACAGAAGGCAAAAAAGATAAAATAATTTCGCCTTTCTTCTTTTTAGAAATTTCCAAAAAGGCTCGACTCTACAGCAAAATAACCGAGACCATGATTGAAAATAGTTTTCGGTATTTTGCAAATCGCAGCGAACAGATATCTATTAACCTCACCGCTGACGACATCGTCAATGATGAGGTGGTTGAATACCTCATTCTAATGTTAGATAAATACAATATTGGAGAACGCGTAGTCCTTGAAATTGTTGAATCTGAAGGTATTCAGAATTTTGAAGAGGTTGAACATTTCATACGTAGGCTCAAAGAGAAGGGCTGTAAAATTGCCGTGGATGACTTTGGTACTGGGTACTCTAACTTTGAGTTTTTACTTAAACTTAAACCCGATTTTTTAAAGATTGATGGCAGCATGATTAAGAATATTCACCTAGATCCTCATGTTTATAATGTCGTGGAAATTATTGTCGCCTTTGCAAAAAAGAATGGTATTAAAACCATTGCTGAATTTGTCAGTGAAGAGGTGATCTTCGATATTGTGACGGATCTTGGCATTGATTACTCACAAGGGTATTATTTTGGAGAACCCAAAGCCAGTGCTCTTCCTGCTTAGGCTTATTCAGAGCGACCATTCCTCAGCTAATGCTTTCGCCAAGAATTGATCTCGTGTTGTCAGGCTAGATTCCGACACCCATAACGGTGCATGCGAAATCCGCCAAACCGGTCGGTTTTTCATAATCGATGTGAAATATTCTGCATCAAGATGCTGCTCTAACCATCTCTTTAAATAACGATAAATGGACTGCTCAAACCAATGTTTATCGACATGTGCAAACTGCCTGACGAAAGGAAACAGGGCTATATCTGTCATACTGATATTCTTAGCATTTAGTGCCAACAGCTTACTCACTGAAAAGCTGTGTGCCAGCAACTCTTCGAGTGTTTGTAAAAAGTCCTCTCCTCTTAATCGATAAGTTTCCGGTAACTCATCAGGAAAACGTTCCGCGTATTTGTAATGATCTAAATGTGTCTTGAACTCATTATCGCAAAGATCAATCAAAGAGGTCATTTCAGCAAAGGCTTTCTCCTTCTCCGACGGTAGCCAGTTCAACTTATCACTTTGCGACAAAGCCCAAAGCATAATGTCACAGCTCTCATCAATTACCTGGCCATCCGGCAAAATCAAGACCGGTACAGTGCCTTTCGGTGAAGCAGCTAACATCTCAACTGGTTTGTCCCAAAAAACAATCTCACGCTGCTCTACTTGCACACCTGAAGCCATAATCGCCATCCGTGCACGCATGGCATAAGGGCAACGCCGATAAGAGTACAAAATGGGAAAATTGACCATAAATCACTCCAAATAAGATTAAATATCAAAGACCATACAAAGTGACCCGGCCGGGTCACTTTGTATGGACTCTAAAGACAACATTATAAAACGATATAAATCAAAAGCACCATTCACAAAAAAGCCCGCATTAAGCGGGCTTTCAAAAAATAAGCGCTAAGCAAATTTTTGGGTTGAGAGGTTCAGTATTGCGTTAGCTTCAAGGCGAGAATTTGAACCGAAGCGCAGTGTGCTACTGGCACATGAGCATCGGAAGCAAATTCTCAACGCAGAAGATCGCGTGAAAATGAGCCTCTCAATCAAAAATTACATCATGCCGCCCATTCCGCCGCCACCCATCTGGGCATCTGCAGACGCGCCATCTCTAGATGGAAGATCGGCAATCGCTGCACCTGTCGTCAAGACAAGACCGGCAACAGATGCTGCATTTTGAAGGGCTGTACGAGTAACTTTAGCGGGATCGATAATCCCTGCTTCAATCATATCGCAATAGATTTCTTTCGCAGCATCAAAGCCGAAATGCCCCTTACCTTCCATAACTTTATTGACGATAACAGAGCCTTCTAAACCACAGTTAGCGGCAATCTGACGCATTGGCTCTTCCATTGCACGTAGTGCAATTTGAATACCAACATCTTGATCAGAGTTATCACCCTTAACGTTTACATTCGCTTTAGCGCGAACTAAAGCAACACCACCACCAGCAACAATCCCTTCTTGAACCGCTGCACGAGTCGCGTGAAGTGCATCGTCAACACGATCCTTCTTCTCTTTCATTTCCATCTCAGTCGCAGCACCCAACTTAAGGACAGCCACACCACCAGAAAGCTTCGCTAAACGCTCTTGAAGTTTCTCTTTGTCATATTCAGAAGTTGTAGTCTCTGCTTGCGAACGAATTTGCGCACAACGACCATCAATGTCTGCTTTATCACCAGCACCATCAATCAGCTTAGTATTATCTTTTCCAACAACAACGGTCTTAACTTCACCTAATAAATCTAAAGTGATCGCATCAAGAGAAAGGCCCACTTCTTCAGAAATAACCGTACCACCCGTCAGAATCGCCATATCTTGCAACATCGCTTTACGACGCTCACCAAAACCAGGCGCCTTAACGGCTGCAACCTTAACGATGCCACGCATATTATTGATAACCAATGTCGCTAGTGCTTCACCATCAACGTCTTCGGCAATAATCAATAATGGACGACCTGCTTTAGAAACCGTCTCCAAAGTAGGTAGTAATTCACGAATGTTAGAGATTTTTTTGTCATATAACAAAACATAAGGTGCATCTAATTCAGCAACCATTTTGTCTTGGTTTGTCACAAAGTATGGAGAAAGATAACCACGATCAAACTCCATCCCTTCTACAACAACCAACTCATCTTGCAGTGAAGAACCTTCTTCAACTGTGATAACACCTTCAGTACTTACACGCTCCATAGCATCTGCAATCATCTTACCGATGGCTATGTCAGAGTTAGCAGAGATAGTCCCTACCTGAGCGATTGCTGCTGAAGTTGTACAAGGCTGAGCCATGGCTTTAATTTCAGCCACCACTGCTTCTACGGCCTTGTGAATACCACGGTTTAAATCCATTGGATTCATACCCGCAGCAACGGCTTTCATACCTTCACGTACAATAGACTGTGCAAGAACAGTCGCAGTCGTTGTACCATCTCCAGCTACATCATTGGTTTGAGAAGCCACTTCTTTAACCATCTGAGCGCCCATATTCATGAACTTATCTTCTAAATCGATTTCGCGTGCAACCGAAACACCATCTTTTGTGACGGTTGGCGCACCAAATGATTTTTCTAAAACAACATTACGCCCTTTAGGCCCAAGTGTAACTTTTACAGCATCTGCAAGAACGTTAATACCTTCAACCATTTTCTCACGTGCATCTATTCCAAATCTGACGTCTTTTGCCATTTTTTCGCTTCCTTAAATTCTTGAAAATTCTATTAATAACCACTCTACCAGCCCAGATCAGTAATGGGTGCAGAGTACTTTTGTTATTTAATCGATAATTGCGATGATGTCATCTTCACGCAAAATAGTTAAAGTTTCACCTTTATCATCTTTAGTCTCTTGACCTTGATACTGGGCAAACATTACCTTATCACCGGTTTTTACCGTCATAGGAATAATAGTACCTGCATCCGATGCCTTGCCTGGACCAACAGCAAGTACTTCACCTAAATTCTGCTTCTCTTGAGCTGAACCTGGTAAAAGAATCCCACCAGCAGATTCTTTTTCTTCTTCAACGCGGCGAATAACAACACGGTCATGTAATGGCTTGATGTTCATAGGTATCTCCTAAAGTTTAAATAATATGGGGGTTCAAGGTTGTTTCGATGACAGCCGAAACAGTATTTTTTAAGACTAAATCAATTAGACAAATGAATTTAGCACTCTATCCTTGAGAGTGCTAATTATTTTAGTCATCTAGGGCTGTCTGTCAACTAAATATGGGGAGTTGTTGAAATGAATTCAAGAGTGTAAGAAAAAAATAGGGAATGATCAGGCCTGGTTATTAGGAATATAGGGTTGTACACCGAGCATAAAGCAAAGTATTTACGATCAACGTAAAGAGCTCACTTAATCGGTCAAAACCAGATTATCACGATGAATAAGTGATTCAGCGTCTATATACCCTAAAATAGATTCAATTTGACTACTTGGTTTACCCAGTAATTTTGCAGATTCATTCGCCGCGTAGTTGATCAATCCACGCCCCACTTCCTGGCCGGATTCGTCATAGCAAATGACCATCTCGCCCCGCTGAAACAAACCACACTGAGACTTGACTCCGATTGGCAATAAACTTTTACCAGAGGAACGAACCATCTCTACTGCACCACTGTCCAGAACCAACGTACCCTTGACTTGCAAGTGGCCCGCTAGCCATTGTTGACGAGCTGTTAAAGGTTCTAAATCCGGAATCAATAAGGTTCCAAATGGTTCCCCTTGAAACAACTTAGACAAGATATCGGGCTCCCGCCCAGACGCAATCAAAGTAGCCGTTCCAGAACGGGCTGCACGTTTAGCCGCCATGACCTTGGTATACATCCCCCCTTTTCCTAGAGACCCTCCCTCTGGACTTGCCATCGCTTCAATATCTTTGCGACTCACTTGTGCTTCTGTAATAAGCTGGGCATTAGGGTTTTCTCGAGGGTTATCATTATACAAACCATCCTGGTCTGTCAAAATAACCATCACATCAGCGGAGATTAAATTCGCAGTCAATGCCCCCAAGGTATCATTGTCACCAAAACAAATCTCATCTGTCACTACCGCGTCATTTTCATTAATGATCGGTACAACGCCATATTCTAAAAGGGTTTCAATAGTATTTTTGACATTTAAGTAACGCTTTCGATTAGACAAATCATCATGCGTCATTAAAATTTGAGCAGACTGAATATCAAATTCAGCAAATAAGGATTCGTAGGCTTGAATCAAACCCATCTGACCTACCGACGCGGCGGCCTGTAGTTCATTTAAAGCAGAAGGACGAGAGGTCCAACCTAAGCGTTTCATGCCTTCAGCAATCGAACCTGAAGAGACTAAAACAACCTCAACACCCTGCTTTTTAAGGAAGACCATTTGGGCAACCCAGTGCGCCAGCGCCGTTTTATTTAAGCCTTGACCATCATCCGTCAATAAGGCACTGCCGATTTTGATGACCCAACGTTTTGTATTTTTTAACTCTTCACGATTCATTTTGTAACCAAACGCGTTAAATATAGAACTTAAAATTTAAATTCATAATTTCAATAAAATCTTTAAAAGTCGAAATCGGCGTCCACTGATGCACGAACAGGCTCAACCTCTTCAGTCATTTCCATACGATTTTGCTCTAAGGCATACGCGATTTCATTCACCAATTTAGTGGTTCCGTCACGCATAACGGCTGAGATTTGGTAAACAGGGCCTTGCCAATTCACTTCGGCGACAATGCGGTCACAGACTTCCTTGGTCTCTTCAGGCAACAACAGATCCGTTTTATTCAAAACCAACCAACGCTCTTTGCCGGCTAAAATTTCGCTGTATTTTTCAAGTTCTTTCTGAATAATACGGATCTCTTCAGCAGGGTCCGTCTCATCCATCGGTGCAATATCGACCACATGTAATAACAAACCGGTACGTGAAAGATGCTTTAAGAATTGCAAACCTAAACCAGCACCTTCCGCAGCACCTTCAATAATGCCAGGAATATCCGCCATGACAAAACTGGTTTCAGGAGAGACACTGACCACCCCTAGGTTAGGATATAAAGTAGTAAAAGGATAGTTCGCAACTTTTGGGCGTGCCGCAGAGACCGCTGTAATCAAACTCGACTTACCTGCATTAGGCATGCCTAACAATCCGACATCCGCGAGAACGATAAGCTCCAACATTAAGTTACGCTCATCACCGTCTTCTCCTGTCGTACATTGACGAGGTGTGCGGTTACGACTACTCTTAAAGTGAATATTGCCTAGACCATGACGCCCACCCTGTGCGACTAACAATTCCTGACCATGTTCGGTTAAATCGCCCATCACTTCGTCCGCATCAATATCTCTTACCTTGGTACCCACTGGCACCTTAATAATCAACGGCTCGCCGGCACAACCGGTTTTTTGTTGCCCCATACCAGCTTGACCGTTCTGAGCTTTATAATTTTTGGTAAAACGAAAATCAACCAAGGTATTCAGATTACGATCAGCCAGCAGAATGACACTGCCGCCATCTCCGCCATCTCCGCCGTTAGGCCCACCAAATGGAATGAACTTTTCGCGACGAAAGCTCGCCACACCGTTTCCACCACGACCTGCTTCTACATGAATGGACGACTCATCTACGAATTGCATGTTATTCCCTTTTTTCAGTCAATTAACGCCTCACCGCTTTTTAATAAACGCTGAGCGACTTATTTTATCAAAACCTTGCCAAGCAAGTGACTATACCCATTAATAATGAACGTTAGTCTGTTTTTTATCTACAAACAAAAACGCCCCGTCAATGCGGGGCGTTTTTAGATAAGTTGAAACTGAAATTATTCAGAAACAATCGTTACGTATGTACGTAATGGCTTACCTTTATAAACAAACGCAACCGCGCCGTCTGCTTTAGCGAATAAGGTATCATCCTTACCGCGACCAACGTTTACACCTGGGTGAAACTTAGTCCCACGCTGACGAACGATAATGCTTCCTGCAGAAACTTGCTCACCACCGAATGCTTTAACGCCAAGGCGTTTGGCATTGGAGTCGCGACCGTTTTTAGTACTACCTGCTGCTTTCTTATGAGCCATGGTATAGTCCTTTAATTAACAGCGTTGCCCCCTACTAAGAAGCAACCCCTGTTTCGATTCAATTATTATTTAAGCTGAAATCTTACCGATTTTTACTTCAGTATAATTCTGGCGGTGGCCTTGCTTAGTTTTAGATCGGTTCTTACGACGACGGAACTTGATGATGGTTACTTTCTTACCACGACCGTTTGATTCAACAGTAGCTGCAATTTTTGCACCTTCAACAAAAGGCGAGCCGATTTTAATATCCGCACCTTCACCAATCATCAATACTTCGTCAAATTCAACTGTATCACCAGCTTCTGCATTTAAAGATTCAATGCGTAGAGTTTGACCTTCACGAACTCGATATTGCTTACCACCGGTTTTAATTACTGCATACATGAAACTTCTCCCGGATTTTAATAAATTCTGTTATACAGTCGCAGATTACGACAAAGCCGGGATTATATAGACTTTTTAATACTAGGTCAAAACAAATTAACTCTTTTTTAGAAAAAACCCTACTCTGTTTAATATAGAGTCGATAGAAAGTTCACATTGACAAAATATTTAAGCCTAACAGATTGATAATTATACCCTATTCAAACAACCCATATCAGCTATCACAACAGAGTTGAATAGAATCAATAGATGCAATTTTATACTGTTGCCATGCAAACACTGGCGTCCTTCTGCTATTCATACTAAAATAGCGGCTTTCACACTTTTGATATAAATAAACAGCCTTGAAACCCATGACTCTTACCGACATCAACACGCTCATTCAGAATGACATTGAAGCCGTCAATCAACTTATCATTGACCGCTTATCATCTGATGTTGTTTTGATTAACCAAATTGGCCACTATATTATTAATAGCGGGGGCAAACGATTGCGCCCTTTATTAGTCTTATTGTCGGCACGTGCATGTGGCTACCAGGGCACAGACCACCACTTAATGGCGGCCGTCATTGAATTCATCCATACCTCAACCTTGCTCCATGATGATGTCGTAGATGAATCCGATACCCGTCGAGGCAATAAAACAGCCAATGAAGTATGGGGCAATGCCGCCAGCGTTCTTGTGGGAGATTTCTTATACTCCCGTTCATTTGAAATGATGATTGAACCTGGTCAGATTCGAATCATGCAAGTGATGTCTGAAGCGACTAACGTGATTGCTGAAGGGGAAGTTCTACAACTGCTTAACTGCCATGATGCCGATACCAGTCAAGAACGTTATATGGAAGTCATTCATCGTAAAACAGCCAAGCTATTTGAAGCCGCGACTCAGATGGGGCCAATTTTAGCCAACAAACCCGAACTAGAATCGGCTTTTATCGCCTACGGTCGTCACTTAGGTGCGGCTTTCCAGCTTATTGATGATGTATTGGATTACACTGCAAATGAGATTGAACTGGGTAAAAATATCGGTGATGATCTAGCAGAAGGCAAGCCAACGCTGCCATTAATCTATAGCCTTGAGAAAGGGACAGATAACGAAAAATCTATTATTCGTCGCGCCATTGAAAGTGAAGGAATAGCACTACTCGCAGAAGTAACTGAGATTATTAAAAACTCGGGCGCGATTGATTACACCAAGAAGATTGCGTTAAATGAAGTTAAACTTGCTAAAAAAGCTTTATCGCCTTTAGCTGACAGTGATTTTAAAAGCGCTCTTAACGCCTTGGCCGACCTCGCAGTCAATCGCTCAAACTAAGCCGATAACAATTGATACTCAGACGCAGCATGGCTAAAAACCTAATAATGGTCTTGCCAATTACTGCGGCTAAATTGCCTAAACCATTTTAACGTGAATAGACACCTCTTGATTTTTTCTGATTGAATTTTTCTAAAGCACGTTGTAGCTCTTCAGCCTCTTTCTGAGCAATTTGTTCCTCAATCTGACGCTTTAGCTCTTCCTGCTCCTGAGCAACAACGCGCTTATACAACTCTAAATTATTCAACTTAGTTTTATCCCAATCAATACGACGCATTAACCAACGAACCATAAAACGCACCACATGACATTGATCACGACTAACGTAAATACGCTCAGACTTTACTCTTAAACCATGCACTCGTTCGACAATAATTAACTGTTCTTCTGAATCAGGACGTACTCTAATAAAACCAATATTATCCTCATCAAAACTTGTGCTGTAATAAACTCGCACAACTTTGTCCATACTAAAAATGGCTTTCGCCAAAATTGTCGATTCATGCTTGCCATTCAAACCCACGGTATGAATAAATATATTCTGAGTCATGATCTGTCTAAAGAAGCCTTCAACCTCTTCAAACGGAATATCTTTATGTAATGATGAGACTTCAGAAATTCCCGACTTTATCTGTTCGGAACGCCTTTCTAGATGCTTGAAGAAATACTTCACTGCGGGTGCTAAAGTTTTATCATTTTTCATTTTGTGAATACCTCTAAATAAGGTATCGACCAAATGTCTTAAACATTAAGGCTATTTGATAAAAATTAGGAGAGAAATTTTGGGTGAATCGATTATTGATGATTAAAGACTAACAGAGTGGCATAACAAGCAGGCCTGAAACATGTTAAGTGTCACTCTCAGCCTGTTATGTATAAAGCTGTCTACACAATGTTATTACTGCTAATCATCACTCTCTGACCCACTAAAGTTCAGCGCGACAATCATGGGTGAGAGCAATATCGCAACAGAGTTAAAGAGCTGATAGCTAGGTTTATCACCTCTTTTCTTGCATGTTTTTTGATTGACTGACCTACCATTGAATTAGGCACAGTGAGCTAAGACTTTATTTCGCTTCATCAATCATTTGGATTGTTTCTTGTTCAACGTCGTTCGCGATCTTAGTTAATGAGTCATCACTTGATAAAAGAGCCAATACTTTTGCGGGCTCGATCATGCCAATATAGGTTTGATCATTTTCCGTAAAAACCGAAATACGGCAAGGTAAAGCCATATTCAAACGCATATCAATGGCTAAAACCTCTGCCGCTTTAACAGGATTACACACTTCAAATACTTTACATTCTTCTTTAAATTCAATACCTTTGCTGCGCAAAGTTGCACCCAAATCATGAATATGCAACACACCAAAACTATGGCTTTTTACCGCAACGTCTAAATCGGCAACAGCTTGCTCAAATGACTTTTTACTTTCTACTTGATAATACATCGTTCTTTATCCCTTTATTTTATAAAACTCCAAACACCAATCATACTCCGTGAAAATTAAGTTATCAAACTGATCTGGCCTACTAAAACATGGCACGACTAATTCAGGCAATAAAAAAAGGCGTTTTAGACGCCCTTTCAGTAAATCAACTTCAGAAAACCATGCAAAACCTATTAAAATCGAGCCTCTAGTTTTATCCCCACAAATGCACCTAAAGCAATGCTAAATAGAGCTAAAAATGAGCCTAATGCCAAGGTCGAAACCCCTGTCAGACCATGGCCCACTGAACAACCCATTGCTAATACACTGCCGACTCCGACCAGTACTGCACCTAATATACTTAGCAAAACATCTTTGCGCGAAAAAAAGCCAAGTTCCGTCTTGAACTCTTTGCGTATCACACTGGATAGAAATGCTCCTAATGGGAGACCAATCACCGCAACGACACCAAAAGTGATTACCGACAAGCTACTAGGATTGAAAACCGCATAGACGGTATCAGCCATTGGAGCGGCAAAGCTATAAGATTGTGTGCCAAGCCCTAATGGCGGCACCTCCATAAACTCTGCTTCTGCAATCAAGGTCTGGCCCGTTTCCGCGCCCGTGAGATAAAAACCTGCCGTAATGGCTAAACCGATGATTAAAGCACTTAATAGATATCTCGGTTTACGGAATTGTGGATTTTTCAGAGCAAAATATAAAATTGGTAAGGAGATGATGAGCGCAATAGCTAATCGAGTGCTTTCTATATCACTTGAACGATTAGAATTCAAAAATAGTGACCCTAAATCTTGACTCGTCGCGGCACTAAAGTTGACTGAAAAAGGCATTACTATCGGCATAAAGAGATCAGCATACACCGAGGTCTTGGTCATGACATAGGCCGTTAATGCCATCACCAATACCAATAATATGGCCTTGAGACTACCCTGACCGACTCTCACTAGATTTCTCATTCCACATCCCATAGATAAAACCATGCCGAATCCAAAAATAAATCCTCCAAGAATATAACGCCCATAAGCAAACTCCTCAGCTCTATAGTTGGGCTTCGTCCCCGTCAAATCGACCCATTGAAAAAACTCAATCAAGGTCACACCCATCATAGCGACGGCAATCGCCACTAAATAGGTCCATAATCGATGTGCCCCCTGATTTGACATCACCTCTCTCAGTCCGCCTACTGGACAAAATTGACTGATTTGTGCCACCGCTCCAAAAACCATCGACAACACAAGCACTAACAATAAATACTGCACCAAAACATCCATTTACCTCTCCTTTAAATTATTTATGATTTTTTGGGCAGAATCATCTGCACCCACAAGCCCGACAATAACATCGCCGCACCGACAAACCAGAAAGGGGAAACTAAGTCCTGAGACCACTGCGCCATAAGTCCCATTAACAAAGCGCCAAACGCATAGCCCGAATCTCGCCAAAAACGATAAATCCCGATTAAACTTGCTCGGTGTTTGGCAGGAGCAAAATCGCCCACTGCCGCCCCCAAGTTTGGGTAAAGCATTGCCATACCTAGACCAATAAAAGCCGC
Source organism: Thiomicrorhabdus arctica DSM 13458 (assembly GCF_000381085.1). Lineage (GTDB taxonomy): Bacteria > Pseudomonadota > Gammaproteobacteria > Thiomicrospirales > Thiomicrospiraceae > Thiomicrorhabdus > Thiomicrorhabdus arctica. Next base: position 1,518,593 of record NZ_KB905899.1, read on the forward strand.
CTCTAAACTCCATAAATAAACCTCATTGCTCAATGGAATCGCTAGCACCCCCAAACCACAAAACCACATTCCCCAGACGATTAAACCTTTACGACCAATCTTATCCGATAGAGGTCCGGTCACTAACTGACTTGCACCCCAGACCACACCGTAAATCGCAATAATGGCACCCGCCTCAATCAGCGTTAGACCCTGTTGTAAGAAATAGATCGGTAAAAACACCCAAATAATCGCATCAGTGAACTTCTCAACCAGGCCTGCCTGATTAAGAGCAACCAAATTTCTATCGTCTATACTTGCGGTTTTAAATAATTGAGCAAGACTCTGATGTTCACTGGTTTGACCTGCTGCAAGAGCCTTTTGATGGTGTAACTCTGCCCACGGTAACGTCTCTATAATAGTAAATTTAGCCAATAATAATCCGGAGAGAATGACAACTAAACTGAAGATGAATAAGCCCTCTTTTGCCCCCAATAAATCGACTAAATAAGCTGTCACTAGCCCTGCTACACCTACTGCTGCATAACCTGAAAATTCATTTACACCATTCACAAACCCTTTTTGCGTTGACTTAGCCAAATCCAACTTACTGTTTAACGCCATTGACCAACACAGACCTTGGTTAAAGCCTAAAAGAATTGTCGCAAAAATAATCCAATTCCAACTTTGCGCATAGAGCAATATAAAAGGCACTGGCAAAGCGACTAACCAACCCCAGAGCAATACCGTCTTTCTGCCATAATTCTCACTCAGTTTGCCTGCAAACAGATTCATAACGGCTTTGACAACTCCGAAGACTACTACAAAGGATGCCAGTAAAAAAAATGCTTGATCAGCCAATCCAAACTCAGTTTCTGCCAGGCCAGGTACCACAACTCTTGTCATTCCAATCGTCAGGCCCACGAGGAAAATTTGAATCAAATGTAAACTAAATTGGTGTTTATTAGCTGATATTCCATGTTTGATATCGGTTTCAAGTGTATTGAACGCATGCGTTACTGGTTCTATATTTTTTTTATCTTCAGACATATCCCTTCTCTCTTCAAAAATACTTGTTGCATTGTAGCAGGGATTATTTTAACATTCAATCAAACAATTGATTGTTTTATATTTACATTAACGCAATCATTACTCGCTAGACCAATACCATTACACTGGAGAAACATATGTTTTTAATTCAGAGAGAAGTCCCATCAGATCCATCCTCTATTGCTTACTTCATGGGATGTGCTGGACAAGGAAAAAGTATCGCCATTGATGTGCATAAAGAAGACGTAGAGTGGTTTATAGAACAAGCGGCTCAAAAAGGGGTCAATATAGACTATGTCATCGATACGCATATTCACGCCGATCACTTTTCTGGTGCCATGGAACTTGCAAAACGCACCGGTGCAAGCTATATGCTTCATGAATCATCCACCCCAAACTTTCCATTCACCCCTCTCAAAGACGGTCACAAATTTACCGCGGGTAATGTGGGCGTTGAAGTCTTTCACACTCCAGGACATACCATGGATTCTATTTGTCTATTAGTGACCGATTTTTCACGCGGACCTTTACCTTGGTTTTTAATTTCTCAACACACTCTGTTTGTCGGAAGTGTAGGTCGACCAGACTTAAGAGGCCATGAAAGAAAAATGGCAGGGCATTTATATGATTCAATTCATAGCAAAATTCTGACACTGCCTGATCACATTGAAATACTACCCGGGGCTAAAGCGGGAAGCGTGTGTGGTGTAGGACTTTCTGCAAAACCCAGCTCTACCATCGGTTACGAAAAGGCCAACAACGCCTCTCTGAAGTTAACAAAAGAGGCTTTTATTGAAAAAATTCTAGAGGAATTACCGCCCTTTCCAGACAAAATGGATGAAATCATTAACGCAAATATCACTGGATAAATTGAAATTGGCAAGCCCATGACATATCATTCAATTACTTAATTGAGTAAGGAAAGATAATGTCTGAAATCAAAAAGCAACTTTTTGAACAGCTTGCACTCATCACGCAAAGTTTAGCTTCGCCACAAAGAATCGAGTTACTCGACTACCTGGCACAGGCTGAACGTAGCGTGGATGAGCTCAGCCAGCTAACCAGTCTAAGCACTGCAAACACATCAAGACACTTACAAATCCTAAAGCAAAATGGCCTGGTTTTAATGAGAAAACAGGGTAAAAGCCGACTCTACAAAATTGCCGGTGATGACGTCATTCAACTGATTAGTTGCTTGAGAAGAACGGCTGAAAATCATTTAGCGGAAGTAACCCGCCTAAAACAAAATATCCTACCGAGCTATATCGATAAAGAGGCTATTTCCAGTAAAGAATTGCTCTCTAAAATGAATACTTGTGCGATTTTGCTACTGGATGTTAGACCCCTTAAAGAGTTTGAGCAGGGTCACATCAAGGGCGCGGTCAACATTTCGCCTGAATCAATCGAACAAAAAATAAACGATATACCACATGACAAAACGGTTGTTGCCTACTGCAGAGGCCCCTATTGCGCATACTCATACCAAATGGTAGAGGCTTTACGTCAAAGAGGGCTTAAAGCACTTAGATTAGAAGAGGGTTTTCCCGAGTGGAAAGCGGCAGGATTACCTTTTGAGATAAACCAGGTGGTTTAATGCAAAGTAACAGGAGCATATAATTGAAGATTAGACAAAGTGGTATGCCTGATATGGAGTATTGGAACAATTTCTTTGATGCGCCTCGCATCATTGAAAAACTTTTTACCAACACCCCTCCTGGCAACACCATTGAATTTGGCTGTGGTTACGGAACCTTTACCATGCCTGCCAGCTTACATACTCAGAAAACCTTATATGCATTCGATATCGAACCTTCAGCAATAAACTCAGTAACCGAATTGGCACACCAACAGCACATTTTCAATATTAAACTACAGCAACAAGATTTTATTCAACATGGTACTGGATTAACAGACGAATCTGCCACACACGTTATGATCTATAACCTGCTCCATCTTGAAAACCCAGGTGGACTTTTAAAACAAGCTTATCAACTGTTAAAACCCAACGGAGTTTTATCCATAATGCACTGGAGAAGTGATATTGAAACGCCAAGGGGCCCTTCTTTAGAGATTAGACCGACACCAGAGCAATCTAAGAAATGGCTAGAGTCGACTGGATTCCATTCAATACAAAAAATTGATATTGAGGTCTATGCCCCTTATCACTTTAGTTATATTGCAATAAAAGGCTGCAACAACCAGGTTAAAAGGGCTTTAAACTCTAAGAATATATAGTAGATCTACATGACCCAATTATTGTTCATATCAAGAAAGTTAACCATTTATGCTATCCAACTTTAAAGACTGAAAATTTATATGATAAACATAAATTGTGTATTTTTTGTCAATTCTATGGGTGTCAACCCCTAATACTAAAGTCTAGGTCCGCCGCGACGATTTTTTACACGAGTAAGTAAAGTTTTACAATCCACATCGATAATATGTTCACGTGAAAATAAATGTTCACGTGAAAAACGATCTAACGCTTCCGTATCATTCGTTAACGTATGAATATGAAGACTTTTCATATCACTCATAATATATAGACTTACTACTTCAGGACACTCCGCTAATTCATGCGCAATGGCCTCAATTCCTTGCGGGGCAACTTTTACATCAAGAAAAGCTGACAAAGACTTACCAAGTTTGTCAGGGTTTATAACGGCTGTAAATTGCTCAATCATACCTTCATCAACTAGTTTGTGTACACGCTGCCTAACATAAGCACGAGAGACTCCAATCTCTCGTGCTATATCCGCAAATGAAGCACGTCCATTTTTTATCAATAAATTAATGATATGTGTATCGGTATTCATTTTTAACCCCCCTTGCCTTTTAGAGTTGCTCCAATTTGGTGCGTGAATAAAACAGGTTATTTGTGTCAATTGTATACAAGATAGCTAAATTGTAGTGTTAATCGAAAGCAATTAAGAACAAGTGGACGTAATCCATATACAAACGAGCCCTAAACCATGCTTATTGTAAACAAAGGTTCTTGATAAAGACATTATTTTATGGTGCATATTAGAAAATTTTAATTTAAAACTTAGGCCTTAAAACTCATTAAACACAATATTATCAAGTAGTTACTGCTAATATAAATCTTTGGCACACCTCCTGCTAATTGGGTATCTGATAGTTTACAAATGATATGTATATTAATTAGGAGATAAAGAATGAAGTCTAAAAATCAAAACCGAGCGCTTGGATTACTTGCCTGCGCTCTGACTGGTGGAGCACTGCTTTCAGCAACGCCAATTGCAAATGCTGGCGTGACACTTAATATCGATGACGATCGATGGATAAAAATTGGCGCAGGCCTTAGAACAAGTATTACATCCACGGATGCTAAGGATGCTAGTGGCGCTACAATCGCACCAGATATGGCCGTTAACAATATGCGCTTTTATCTAACAGCTCAAGCTATGAAAGGGATTCAGTTCACCTTTAATACTGAAAAAGATGCTAATGATAATATAAAGATGTTAGACGCTGCAGCAAAGTTCCATATCAGTGATGCTTTGAATATCTGGGCTGGTCGAGTTTTGATTCCCACCGACAGGGCTAACTTAGACGGGCCATTCTACCAAGCGTCCTTTGATTTCCCTTCCGTACGAAAGTATCCATCCATTAATGCCGGCAGAGATGACGGTGTCATCTTTTGGGGTCTAGCCAATGATAAAAAAGTTAAGTACTACTTTGGTGCTACTCAAGGTCGGTCTGATGCGGGAGGTCCGAATGATTCTGGTAGCTTGCTTTATTCCGGTCGCCTTGCATTGAATCTATGGGATGCCGAGTCTGGTTACTTTAATCGCAGCACCTATCATGGAACAAAAGATATCCTTTCCTTCGGTATTGGTGGAGCTTACCAAAAGAATGGTGCAGGAACCGATATTGCGAACCAAGGAGATTTTACAGCCTGGAATGCTGACTTCTTACTAGAGAAGAAACTTGCAACGGGTGGTGTCGGTACGCTGGAAGGTGCTTATTACTCTTATGACCTTAATGGCGTGACTGACGTTTCCCTTAAAGCAGGAAACTCTTATTTGGTATTGGCTTCTTACCTATTCCCAACAAAAGTCGGAATTGGGCAATTTCAGCCTTATGCGCGTGTACAGCAGTTTGATTATGACGCAGTTGGTTCTGGAACCATGGATAAAACTGAGCTAGGCATGAATTATGTCATCTCTAGTCATAATGCGCTTCTTTCAGCAGTCGTTACCAATACAGATACCGCGGGTTCCCCTTCTGTCAGCACATTTAAGTTAGGCACTCAGATTCAATTCTAATCAAAATTAAACCAATTTATTTAGGAGTTATAAGATGGATATTAAAAGAAGAAATTTTCTAAAAACTGGACTTGCTGGATTAGCTGCTGCAGGAGCCGTAACTACTGCAGTCATTCCTTCTGTTGCTAACGCAAGTTCACCCAAAACATTTCGTTGGAAAATGACGAATGCTTATCCTGCAGGAGCACCTTTTTATTCAAAAGGCCCTGGAAGCGCAAGTTATTTTTGTAAGCGTATAGAAGAGCTATCTGCCGGACGCTTGCGCATTAAACACTATGCTGCTGGTGAGTTAATTCCAGCAATGGAAGGGTTTGATGCGGTTTCCAAGGGAACCATTGAAATGAACTGGGCGAACTCATACTATTGGGCTGGTAAAACATTTGCAGCACAATATTTTACAGCCGTTCCTTTTGGAATGAATTTCCAGGGGACCAATGCCTGGCTACAAGAAGGTGGTGGACAAGAACTTTGGGATGAGGTCTACAAGCCCTTCAATGTCATGGGATTAGCCGCTGGTAATACAGGTGTCCAAATGACAGGTTGGTTCAATAAGGAGATCAACTCTGTTGAAGACCTAAAAGGACTGCGTATGAGAATACCAGGCTTAGCAGGGAAAGTTTATGAACAGCTAGGCGTCAGTGTCAAACTACTTCCTGGTGGCGAAATTTTCCCTGCTTTAGAGCGTGGCGTTATTGATGCAGCCGAATTTGTTGGACCTTATCAAGATCGTCGCATAGGACTACAAAAAGCGGCTAAATACTACTACACCACAGGGTGGTCAGAGCCAAGCAATACTACCGAATGTTTAATTAATAAAGACGCTTGGGCGACTTTACCTAAAGACCTACAGGCTATTGTTCAAACGGTTGCCGCTGAGTGTAATCTAATGGGACTTATGTGGTCAGAAGGAAATAATTCTGAAGCTTTGGATGATTTAATTAAAAACCAAGGTGTTGAAGTACGTACCCTGCCCGACTCCGTCATTGCTAAACTAAAAGAAACAACCTTTAAAACTTTTGAAACTTATACAGGGAAAGACCCTTTAGTCAAAAAAGTTCATGAAAGTTATTTCGCATTTAAAGCCAAACATGATGCATGGCAAGCACGTAGTGAAGCTATTGTAATGACTAAGCTTTAATCAAAAAATGTCATTAGTCACTATATCTCAAAAGCTGGATGCATTCATTGAAAGCATCGGCCGCTTAAGCGCTTGGTTAATTTTAGCATTAGTTCTCTTGGTTGCTGGTAATGTACTTGCCAGAAACTTCTTCCATGTGAGCTCTGTGGGTTTACAAGAGCTTGAATGGCACCTACTTGCAGCTATCGCTATTCTTGGGTCTATATACACCTTGCAACAAGGTGAGCACGTTCGTGTAGACCTTTTTTATCACACATACTCTCTTAGAGTTAAACGTTGGATGGATATATTAATTCCGGCATTAATTATTTTGCCATTTGCGATTTTTATGATCTACCTAACTACAGATTATGCTTTGCAATCATATGGTATGAATGAGGTTTCACCTGATCCTGGCGGCTTACCTTACCGATACCTAGTCAAGGCATTGCTACCTGCCGGCTTCATACTAATTGGCCTTCAAGGCTTTGCTCATCTTTTGAAAGCTTTAACACACACTGAACAAGAGTCCTAACCTATGGAACCTCAATCACTGGCCATTTTAATGGTCATTACACTTTTTGCCCTCATCCTAGCAGGCGTTCCCGTTGCGTTTTCAATTGTCGCAGCAGGCGTAGGTTTTGGATTAATGGGAATGGGATTTGATTTATTCCACCTTATCCCCGCTCGTATTTTTGGAGTCATTACGAACTACACCCTTCTTGCAGTTCCCCTATTTGTTTTCATGGGCGTAATGCTAGAAAAATCCCGGCTTGCTGAAAAAATGCTCGATGTAATGGGGCACTTAGCTGGAAGAATACCTGGAGGCATGGCCATTTCCATTATTGTTGTTGGTGTGCTGATGGGCGCATCTACTGGAATTGTTGGCGCAACGGTTGTTACTTTAAGCATGATTGCCCTGCCGACGCTGTTACGCCGCAATTACAGCCACTCTGTTGCTTGCGGCACAATTTGCGCTTCTGGGACGCTGGGGCAGATTTTACCGCCTAGCTTAGTGCTTATACTGCTTGCCGATATTACTGGTGAAGCCATCGGTCCACTTTTTGCGGCCGCTTTGATTCCAGGCCTACTGCTCGCGACACTGTATGTTTTATATATTCTTTATCTCGCTTGGAAGTCACCAGAAAAGGTTCCTCCTATTGATTTGGAAGAAAGACAAAGCTATTCACGTAAGGATTTATGGATTCAATTCTTCAAGTCTGTTGCGCCTCCATTTATTTTGATTTTTGCAGTTTTAGGTTCAATTCTTGGAGGCGTCGCAGCTCCAACCGAAGCTGCATCTATGGGAGCTCTAGGAGCCTTGTTACTTGTCTTTTTAAGTAAAAGATTGAGTTTGGACGTACTGAAAGGCACCTTGCGTGAAACGTTAAAAATAACAGGCATGATTATGTTTGTTCTCATCGCCGCCCAGATATTTGGATTGAGTTTTAGAGGGCTTGATGGGGATTATTTAATAGAGGATCTCTTTTCAATCATTCCTGGCGGTGAATGGGGTGCAATATTCTTTATGATGTTGCTTCTGCTTGTTCTAGGGTTTTTCTTAGAATGGATAGAGATTTCTTATATTGTATTACCTTTGGTATTACCTATATTTCATGCCTTAGGTGTTGATATGGTCTGGCTTGCCATATTAGTAGCGCTTAATTTACAGACTTCATTTTTAACACCGCCCTTTGGTTGGTCATTGTTTTTCCTCAAAGGGGTTGCTCCTCCTGAAATAAAGACGATAGAAATTTATAAGGGGGTTCTTCCATTTATTGGAATGCAAGTCAGCGTTATTGGTTTGGTTATGCTTTTCCCTGAAATAGCACTATGGCTACCTAAAGCCATTGGTTGGAGTTAATATGAAACATTTTCCGGAAACACAAATTGCAGAAAATGGCATGGTGGTGGCTCCGCACCACTCTGCCGCGGATGCAGGATTAGATATTTTAAAGTCGGGTGGTAATGCGATTGAAGCAGCTATCGCCACAGCAGCATCACTTTCCATTCACTATCCTCATATGACAGGAATTGGTGGCGATGCTTTCTGGCTTATTTATGACCCAGAAGAAGGGGTCAGTTTTATTGAAGCCTCAGGGTATTCAGGCTCTAAAGTAAAGTCTGAACTCTATTCTGAGGTGCATGAAATCCCATTTAGAGGAAAGCTCGCAGCAAATACTGTTGCAGGTGCAGTTTCAGCTTGGTCTTTAGCATTTCAAAAAAGTCAGGACGAATGGCTAGGAAGCATGAATGCTTCTGAGCTGATGTCTGAGGCTGTTTCCGCAGCTAATAATGGCATTACAGTTACCCCTTCGTTAGCCGAAACATTAAAAGACAAAGCCAGTGAACTTCAATTGGATCCCTTTTTTGCCGACGTTTACTACCCTAAAGGAAATGTACCCAAGACTGGAGAATCATTAACTCAAACAGCATTGGGAAATACGTTAAAAAATATAGGCTATAAAGGGTTCGATGATTTTTACAGAGGACAGTTATCAGAAGACATTGCGCATGACTTTGCTCACCGCCAAGGTTTTTTAACTCATGAAGACCTTAAAAGTCATCATGCAACATGGCAACCCTATCTTGAGTTGGAAACCTCGCATGCAAAATTATTTAATGCTTCAGCACCTACTCAAGGCGTGGCTTCGTTGATGATTTTAGGGTTATTCGATCGGTGGACGGAGAAATTACCCGATATAGACTCTGCTGACTATGTGCACTTACTGGTAGAAGCTACCAAGATTGCATTTTCACACCGAAACCGCATGGATACCTCTGCAACACCTGAAGAACTTCAAGCCTGGTTAGAACCAGAGTATTTGGACCAATTAAGTAAACAAATCGATTTGGATAAAGCGATACCTTGGGGAGAGCAGACCTCTCCAGGTGATACCACTTGGTTTGGCGTTATTGATTCTAAAGGGCGAGTAGTGAGTGCTATACAGAGTATTTACCATGAATTTGGAAGTGGATTAATGCTCCCTAAAACAGGTATTGTTTGGCAAAATAGAGGCTGTAGTTTTTCGCTAGATCCTACTAATATTCGTGCATTAGCACCTCATAAAAAACCCTTCCATACGCTAAATCCTGCAATCGCTTTATTTAAGGATGGTCGTGTTATGGCCTATGGAACAATGGGGGGGGATGGACAGCCTCAGACACAAGCTGCTGTTTTTTCCCGCTATGCTTACTATGACGAAGATTTACAAACGGCTATAAATAAACCCCGGTGGCTCCTAGGTCGAACCTGGGGTAATTCTTCCGAGAGTTTAAAGTTGGAATCCCGTTTTCCTGATAACTACCACTCTCTTCTTCGCGAAAAAGGGCATGATTTTGAATGGTTATCCCCTTTAGATTCTGCCGTAGGTCATGCAGGTGCATTAGTACGCCACACCACATCAACAATAGAAGGGGCTTATGACCCTCGAAGTGATGGCAAGGCCTCTGGATTTTAAGGATAAAAATAATGAATGAACTACTAATTTTACTACCAATTTTATTAATTAGCGGCATGATTGCTGGGCTATTAGCTGGGCTATTAGGTGTAGGCGGGGGCATTGTGATTGTCCCAATGCTCTATCATATTTTTATTTATCTGAATATTGATATATCTATTGCAATGCCATTGGCCATAGGAACTTCACTATCCACCATTGTCGTCACATCGGTTATGTCCGTTAGAGCCCATCATAAAAAAGGCGGTATTGATTGGGGCTTAGTAAGGGTTTGGTTGCCATTTGTAATAGTAGGGGTGTTTATAGGAGCCTTTTCCGCCAACTTTATTGATGGCATAACCTTGAAGGTTATGTTTGGAATTTTGCTTTTAGTGATCTCTCTTCATATGATAATAAGCACGAGAATGAGTTTAGTTATAGCTAAACAGCTTCCGAGCCCTCCTGGACAACCTATTTTTGCGACTTTTCTAGGGTCATTTTCTTCAATCTTAGGGATTGGCGGAGGAACATTAATGGTTCCCTTATTAACACTGTTTTCTTACCCAATACATAAAGCAGTCAGTACTGCATCTGTATTTGGTTTAGTCATCAGTATTCCTGCAACAATCGGATATATTCTTATTGGCTGGGATGTACCGAACTTGCCTACAGGGTCAACAGGCTATGTTAACTGGCTTGGTTTTATAGCTTTAGTACCAATGACAATGATTTTCGCACCTATAGGGGTTAAGCTAGCATATCGCCTTAATGTTACACAGCTAAAAACAGCCTTTGCAATTTTTCTAGCACTTGTTGGAATTAAGATGCTTTTAGTGTGAGTTGTTAGTGCCTGCCTTAGATAATTCAACTTATCTAAGGCATAAAAAACCCGCTCTATTAGCGGGTTTTAGGACTCTTAACAATAAAAGATTTATGTCATTTAGAATGGTACATCGTCATCGTCAAAATCATTCGGTGCATAAGCTGGTGCTCTTTGTGGTTGCTGACCACCTTGGTAAGCTTGCCCAGCATTCGGATTTTGACCCTGTGGCTGTTGCTGTGGACGTCCTTGCTGACCACCCATTGGCGCAGCGCCTTGCTGACCCATTGGATTACCTTGTGGTGCTTGACTGAATCCACCTTGACTTTGGTCAAATGAAGTATCCCCACCCTGTCGCTGACCACCGCCACCAAGCATCTGCATCTGACCGTCAAAACCACTGATAACGACTTCTGTCGTGTAACGATCCTGGCCATTCTTATCTTGCCACTTACGCGTCTGCAATTTACCTTCTAAGTAAACCTGAGAACCTTTTTTAAGGTACTGCCCTGCAATCTCTGCAATCTTGCCAAACATAGAGACTCGGTGCCATTCTGTTTTTTGTTGCTTCTGACCGGTGCTCTTGTCATTCCACTCGTCACTCGTGGCCACACTTAGATTTGCAATGGCATTGCCATTGGCTGCATATTTCACTTCTGGATCAGCACCCAAAGTTCCAACAATAATTACTTTGTTCACACCGCGCATACAATAACTTCCTTTTAATTTCCACTATTACAAAGCCTTAGAGGCTTATAAAGCTCTGCAAATCCTCTGTTTAATTAGCCTAATACAGCCCAATAACAGTCGCAATACAACTCTTTTTTCAATCTAGATAGTTTAACCTAACCCGCTTTCAAAGTGCACCCTAGTTGCCCCTTTACCTACAGATTTAATCTCAAAATTAACATAAACTGACTTTGAGGCTTATCCCGTGGAGTAATAAACTCGTTCTAGACAGCAATATTACGGTTAAAATCGAATGTAATACATTAAGCATTGAGAAGCGCCATGGACACTCTTAAATTACGCAGAATCGCGATTGATACCTATAAAGAGAACGTTGCTTACCTGCACCGGGATTGTGAAATCTATCAAACTCAAGGGTTTCAGGCGCTCAATAAAATTGAGATTTATGTCAATGGTAATTTACATCCCGTGGTCGCCGTTTTAAACGTGGTAGATGATAAAAAAATCACCAACATTGATGAGCTTGGATTAAGTGAACAGGTTTTCCAACAACTTAACCTACCCGAAGGCACTCCGGTTAAAGTCAGGCATGCCGAGCAACCTAAATCACTCTCTTATGTTCACCGAAAAATTTCTGGGGATCGCCTGGAATATACTGAGTACTTAGAAATAATTCAGGATATTAATGCCAATCGCTATTCCAAAATTGAAATCACCGCCTACTTAGTTGGCTGTGCCGAATCGGAGATGGACCGAGATGAAGTACTGTATTTGACGCGTGCCATGGTGGATACGGGTGAGCGCATAGATTGGCAAGAACCGATGATTGCGGACAAACACTGCATCGGTGGCATTCCTGGTAACCGTACGAGTATGTTAATCATGCCCATCATTGCCGCTTATGGCATGTTAATACCCAAAACCTCTAGTCGAGCAATCACCTCGCCGGCTGGCTCTGCTGATACGATGGAGGTGTTAGCAAACGTAGAATTAGAAATAAAAACGCTGCAAAAAATTGTTCAACAACACGGCGGCTGCTTGGCTTGGGGTGGCACAGCAAAACTGGCACCTGTGGATGATATTTTAATCGCAGTAGAGCGTCCACTGTCGATGGACTCTCCCGGACAAATGGTCGCATCAATTCTCTCTAAAAAAGTGGCGGCTGGCGTCACCCATCTTATTATCGACATCCCAGTTGGCCCTACGGCAAAGGTACACAGTTATGCCAAGGCAATGAAACTCCGTAAATTATTTGAGTATGTAGGCGACAACCTGGGACTGACGTTGGAGGTGCTCATCACGGATGGCAAGCAGCCGATTGGTTCAGGGGTTGGCCCAATGTTAGAGGCTCGAGATGTCATGCGAGTCTTAGAAAATGACCCGCTCGCCTCTCAGCATTTACGCGAGAAAGCACTTCAATTGGCCGGGCACATTATTGAATTTGATATCAAAGTGCGGGCCGGTCAAGGCTATAACATTGCACGGGACATATTGGACTCTGGCCAAGCTTTAGAAAAGTTTAATGCCATCATTGATGCTCAGGGTAGAAACCCCAACCCTTTGAGATTAGCGAAGCTTAGTTATGACGTGGTTGCACCTATTCATGGATCCGTAAGCAGTATCAATAATTTTGTCATCGCGCACATTGCGCGCTTAGCTGGCGCACCAATCGATCAGGCCGCGGGAGTGGATATTCATAAAAAACTCGGGCAAACGGTCAAAAAAGGCGATCCGCTTTTTACTATCTACGCAGACTTTGCGGCTGACTTTCACTTTGCTAAGGAAGCGGCTATTCAGGATAGTGGCTTTGAGATTGAAGTCCAAAAAGTTAACTAGCAAGAAGATTACTGTTGAAAAACAGTCACCAATTGTTGTCCCGCTATCGTTAAGTCTCCATCATTGCTGACGGTCGTTAAATTCGGATGACTTAGCTGAGAAAATTCAGAAGCGCGTAACAAACGCTCTTGAATTTGCTCGGCGCTTTCTCGGCCACGTTGTTCTAGCCGAGTTTTTAATTTATCTAATGCAACAGTAATTAAGACCGGTCGAAGTTGAGGCAACCGCAATGTCGCCTCGGGCAAATAGCCTCTGGAACCATTCATGACGACATTCAAGCCTCTATCTAACCAGTCTTGCACTTCCTGACCGATACCATAATGCAGACCGTGACTCTGCCAATCAAATAGAAAACAACCGTATTGCAGACGGCTTAAAAACTCGGCTTCACTTAGTCTGACATGGTTTTCACCGTTTAACTCGACAGGACGTGTAATGTAACGATGAGCAAACACGACAGGAGCAGAACTTAAGAAAGGACGTACATAATTTAACAGACTGTCTTTACCTACCCCGGAAGCGCCAATTACATAATAAAGATGGCCTGTAGCAGGCTCAACCTCTTGATCTAACTGACCAGGCCTGGTCGATTTTATGTACGTCTTCATATAGATAGGCTCCTGAACAGGGCATAAATAGATTGCGTATTGATCCGTTTATATTGGTATATGCACTAGATTGACAGGTTCGCTTGACTGACTCTGCTCAATGTAATCAATTAGCCCTGCTTCGTTAATCACGCTACGATCAATTTTAAAAAATGCACGCTTTTCATCCAACAACACAACGGCCTCATAGACACCTTCATAAGCGAGCAACTTTTGCTCAATATCAGCGACATCCTCAATATGGATATCCCCCAGAGGTACTGAAGCAATACTCAGAGGCAGAGGATTATCCATGCTCATAGCAGCGATCAACCAGATGCCGCTAATGACGGCGGTAAAAACGAAAACCCCGACATAGCCATCATATTGGTAAAAATAGCCCCCGAATAAACCACCCACGGCGGCACCTAAGAACTGACTAGTAGAGTAGACTCCACTTGCGGTGCCTTTTTTATCCGCAGGTGACAACTTAACCACGAGTGAGGGTAATGAAGCTTCTAGTAAATTAAACGCGGTAAAGAATACTAACAATAATGCAAACAATGACCAAAAATTAGGATCAATGGTGGCGAATCCAATTTGCGACAGCATAAGCACTCCCACAGCACCGACAAATATCTGTTTCATACGACCTTTACTTTCGGCTTGAATAATAAGTGGCACCATTAAAGCAAATGACAACAACATAACGGGCAGATAAATGTGCCAGTGACTTAGGATGTCTAGCCCGGCATTATCTCTTAGGCTTAATGGTAAAGCGACAAACATGGCCGTCAACAAGGCGTGTAAAATAAAGACACCCAAATTCAAACGTAATAACTGGGTGTTTTTTAAGATCGCTCTGAACTGTTTTGGATCCGCTTGTGCTTCTCGCTGAAATTCTTGATGCTTAATATCCGGCATCACCCACCAGACTAAAATCATACCAAAAATGGCCAGCCCTGCAATGGCCCAGAAAATTCCGCGCACCCCAAACCAGTTCGCTAAGACAGGTCCCGCAACCAAGGAAAGAGTAAAAGAAAGCCCTATTGTCATACCGACAATTGACATGGCACGTAGTCTAAATTGTTCAGTGACTAAATCACCAACAGAGGCCATCAATACTGCGGCCACTGCACCCATACCTTGAATCGCTCGACCCAGAATCATCACCTCAATCGAGTCGGCTAATGCGCAGACGATCGACCCGACCATAAACACCAGCATCCCGGTAATAATAAGGGGTTTACGACCATACTTATCTGACAACATGCCATATGGAATTTGTAAAAAGGCCTGAGTTAAGCCATAAATTCCCATGGCAATTCCGATTTGCATACCGGTTACATTTACAAATTCGCCTTCTGCAAACAGAGCAAATACCGGAAAAATCATAAACAATCCCAACATTCGAGTTGAGAAAATTCCAGCGATGGAGAATGCGGCGCGGCGCTCTACCGGACTCATGGCATTGGGTTGGGGAATTGGCATGCTTGGGCTTCCTTGGTTGTAGATGATATTTGCAGATAAATTGACTTGAGAATACCTGCGACAAATTATAACACCGCTGGAAATGCACCGAGTTATAATCGAAGTCTGATTCTATGGCGTTTTGAATCACGCTTATTTTTATTTTACTGCCTTATACCGCCTATACAAACGTTAAGGCTCCTTAATTAATGGAGAGACAGATGTTTAATCGATTACTGCACACGATGCGCCGTAATAGCAAACGGCTATTACTGGTATTAACCCTTAGTATAACGAGCTTACTTAGTCCTTCGGCAATCGCTCAAGCAGCCACAAACCACAACAATGAAATTCAGAGTAATCAGGTTCACTTTTCTATCTCTGAAAGCCAAAATATTCCTAACGATCAGCTCACCATTATCTTTAACCATGTCGCTCAAGGGAACTCCGCACAAATAGTGGCTGATGAGATTAATGTAAAGATGCAAGATGCCCTTATTGTCCTCAATCAATATCCTGATGTTAATCATCAAACGTCGCAATATCATATTCGTCCCGCCTATAATAAACAACAGATCATCACCCATTGGACTGGATCGCAGAACCTCACAATTACACTTGAGAATAAACCAGAACTGATTAAAGTGCTCACAGATCTACAGCCTTATCTCACTTACCAGTCCATGCAATTCGGAGTCTCTACCCAGCTCAAAACAGACATCACTCAGAAGTTGACGATGAAAGCGATCCAAACCTTTCAAAAACAATCTGCCATGATTGCCCAAGGCTTTCATGCACCAGACTACCGTATTCTGGAAACGCGTATTAACACACCCTACAACCCGCCAATAATGCATAGTTACGCCCCTAATCGAATGTTAACGACGGAAGGAATGGCTCCTCCAGCAGTGTCTTCGGGAGAAAGTACGCTTCGAGTAGACATTTCAGGCGTTTTGCAGCTATCGCCGTAAGGGCCTGGAACCCGTTACGGGTTTCATGGTAGCTTTTACCTTTATTGAAGTACTCTTTATAAGGTATCTTCATTTGACCAGGCCTGGTCATTTAATTACCGTTCGTTCACCAGACTTAAGTCACTTTATGTAAATTAAGGTAATCTTGTTATAATACTCAATTAACTCAAAATTGACGGACAGGCATGCTCGAAGAAATCATTATTGAAGGGGCGCGTACCCACAATTTAAAAAATATCGATGTCACATTACCGCGTGATAAACTGATCGTTATTACTGGCTTATCGGGCTCAGGGAAATCTTCTCTTGCCTTTGATACCATCTATGCGGAAGGTCAACGTCGTTATGTTGAATCCCTTTCAGCCTACGCACGTCAATTTTTATCGATTATGGAAAAACCTGATGTAGATCATATAGAAGGTCTCTCGCCAGCGATCTCCATAGAACAAAAGTCTACCTCGCATAATCCACGTTCAACCGTCGGTACCGTTACAGAAATTTATGACTATTTACGTCTGCTGTACGCCCGTGTTGGTACACCGCGCTGCCCTACTCACGGTTGTGATTTAGAAGCACAAACCGTCAGTCAGATGGTTGACCATACATTGAACTTGCCTGAAGGTACCAAGTGTTTATTGATTGCACCGATTGTGCGTAGCAAAAAAGGTGAACACGTTCATCTATTGGAAGGACTCCAAGCACAAGGCTTTATTCGCGCACGGATTGATGGTGAAATTATCGATTTAGACGGCAAAATTCAGCTGGACAAAAATAAAAAACATAACATTGATGTCATTGTTGATCGCTTTAAAGTCAGAGATGACATGAAACAGCGACTGGCGGAATCTTTTGAGACAGCGCTTAAGCTAGCAGATGGGATCGCTCAAGTGTTACCCATGGACGACGAGGATGATTTTGCTCTGCTGTTTTCAGAGAAATTCTCCTGCCCGCACTGTGGTTACAGCGTGCCTGAATTAGAGCCACGTATTTTCTCTTTCAATAATCCACATGGTGCTTGTTCAACGTGTGATGGTTTAGGGGTTAAAGATACGTTTCAAGCAGAACGCGTCATTACCCACCCTGAACTCAGTTTAGCAGGCGGTGCCATTCGTGGCTGGGATCGTCGCCATAAATACTATTACGACATACTTAAAGCCGTTGCGGACTTCTATGCCTTCGACATTGAAACCCCTTGGGAAGAACTGGATGAAACACATCAACAGATCATCCTCTTTGGCTCGGGTGGGAAAAAAATTCCTTTACCCCATGGCCGATACAGTGATACTCGTCGTTTCGAAGGGGTGCTTCCAAATATGGAACGTCGCTTTACTGAAACTGAAAGCAAAACCGTACGTGATGAACTTGAAAAATATCGTGTTTCGCAACCCTGTGAAAGTTGCCACGGCACACGCTTAAACGAAATTGCGCGTAACGTCTTTGTCAACGATCAAAACTTACCCTCCATCACCGAGCGTCCGGTGGGTGAGTTGCACCAAATATTCAGTGAACTCACACTAGAAGGTGCTAAGGGCCAAGTTGCTAGTAAAATTGTCAAAGAGGTCTTTCAGCGCCTTACCTTTTTAGTCAATGTAGGATTGAACTACCTTGCGCTCAATCGAGGTGCAAATACTCTTTCCGGTGGTGAAGCACAGCGTATTCGTTTGGCCAGCCAAATTGGTGCAGGCTTAGTGGGTGTCATGTATGTTTTAGATGAACCTTCGATAGGCCTTCATCAACGTGACAATGACCGCCTGCTTTCAACTTTATTCCATTTGCGCGATATCGGCAATACCGTTATCGTCGTTGAACACGATGAAGATGCCATCCGCGCAGCAGATTATGTTTTAGACATAGGACCGGGTGCCGGGATACATGGTGGCCGAATTATGTCACAAGGCACACCAGAATTTGTCGCCAACGATCCGAACTCTTTAACTGGTCAGTATTTGAGTGGAGTACGTAAAATAGCCATTCCAGAAACACGTTTAGCGCCACAGGAAGACAAGTGGCTCACGATTGAAGGTGCAAGCGGTAATAACCTTCAGGATGTTGAACTATCTATTCCCGCAGGTCTATTAACCTGCATCACCGGCGTTTCTGGTTCGGGTAAATCTACACTGATCAACGGTACACTTTCAAAACTTGCCGCCAATATGCTCAACAAAGCGATGCAGACTCCAGCACCTTATACCGCTGTGCGAGGCATGGAGAATTTTGATAAATCGGTTAACATCGACCAAAGTGCCATTGGTCGTACGCCGCGCTCCAATCCGGCGACTTATACCGGGTTATTCACACCCATTCGAGAACTGCTTTCAGCAACTCCCGAATCCCGTGCACGCGGCTATACACCCGGGCGATTCAGCTTTAATGTCAAGGGTGGACGCTGCGAAGCTTGTCAAGGTGATGGCGTAATCAGAGTTGAAATGCATTTTTTACCAGACGTTTACGTACCTTGCGATGTCTGTAAGGGCGCTCGCTATAATCGTGAGACGCTACAGGTTCAATACAAAGGCAAGAACATCCATCAAATACTCGACATGACTATCGAAGACGCCCGCGCCTTTTTTGAAGTCATTCCGGTGATTGCACGTAAGCTGCAAATGCTTATGGAAGTTGGCTTGGGATATATCAAACTTGGACAGAGTGCAACCACACTCTCTGGTGGTGAAGCCCAAAGAGTTAAACTGGCGAAAGAACTCTCTAAACGCGACACCGGAAATACACTTTATATCCTCGATGAACCAACGACAGGATTACACTTCCATGATATTGAATTACTCTTAAAAGTGATTCGTCATTTGCGCGATCAAGGCAATACCATTGTAATTATCGAGCACAATTTAGATGTGATTAAAACCGCCGACTGGGTCATTGATTTAGGCCCTGAGGGTGGTTCTGGTGGTGGATTAATTGTTGCCACGGGTACGCCTGAAAAAATTGCACAGGCCGCGGAATCATTTACCGGATTTTATCTTAAAAAACTGTTATTGCCAGCCGCTGTATAGGATGACCAGGCCTGATCACTCCATAAAATACCCTCGTGGGGTGATACGTGGTTAACATCGCCCTCAAGGACTTCTTAGGTTACAAGCTAACCTTTCTACTGGTGATACTCTTTTGGATACCAGCCAGCAGCGCTAACGAGCAAATGAATGCTATTGAGTGGCAGTCTCCCAGCTACATACAAAAGGCATTCAATGAAATCGCCTTAAAAAACGAGTACCGAAAAACTCAGCAACGGATTATTAAGTGGCAGAAACCGATATTCTACAAATTTGTGTATCATAACCTCCCACAGAATCCTGTCATTGAAAGACTGTTCAATCGACACTTACAGCATTTACAACAAATCACACAGCATCCCATTCAACTTATTTCGAACGAAAAACTGAGCTCTCACAGACAACAGAAACCGAACCTACATATTCATCTAACCAAAGATACAGACTACGGCCGAGTCATCCAGCAGGTGTCCAAGTCTAAAGTTAGAAATATAGAACGTGAAAGTCATTGTATGGGAAGCTTTACACTGAATGCTCAACATCAAATCGAACAAGCTGTAGTTATCATTCCAGTAGACCACGTTTATAGCCGAGGACTGCTCGTTACCTGTATTGTAGAAGAAACCACTCAAATAATGGGATTGCCAAATGACTCTGATTGGGTCAATCCAAGTATTGCAAATGATGCGAGTAGAATAGAGTTATTGACGGGATTGGATTATTTACTTCTAAAAATACTCTATGATTCAAAATTGCAGGCTGGGATGCGGCTTTCACAAAGTGAACCAATCATAAAAAACATCATAAATGAGTTCCAAAAAAAGGATCTTATTAAAAATGCACAACAACAGGTCAACAAACAGGGCCTATATCCGTTGTTAAATTAAGCGTTTTCTTGTCGTGAGTGAACTATCTCTGGCTTAGGTGCCGCTAGGATCTGAATCACTCTCCCTGCCAACATTAATCCAAAAATTCCCGGCATATAACTTGCCGTCCCATTGACAACACGACCACGTGATCCCTCTATCTCCTCCATTGGACCCGGCGCTTGTGGAAGTTCACTTGAAAAAACCGTAATGACACCTTTATGGATGCGTTGCTTCTTCAACCTCTGGCGCATATTTCTCGCCAAGGCACAGCCGTAGGTTTTAGAAATATCCGCTAATTGAATCTTAGACGGATCAATCCTTCTTCCTGCCCCCATACTTGAAGCCACTGGGATTTTTTTTTGTACAGCCATAATCACTAAGGCGGCCTTGCAATTCAAGCTGTCTATTGCATCGACTACAAAGTCATAGGGCTTTGAAAGTACTCGTTCCATATCATCTGGCCGTATAAAATCTCGAGAGATAATGACTTTACAGTCCGGATTAATATCGGCGATTCGTTTTGCCATGACTTCCGCCTTATTGAGTCCCATCGTAGAATCTAGGGCAATGATCTGCCTATTTTTATTAGATAGGGAAACGCTATCATGGTCAATCAATGTGATACAACCAACTCCTGCCCGGGCCAATGCTTCGGCGACAAATCCCCCTACACCACCGACACCGGCCACCAATACATGAGCGGCCTGCAATTGTTGCAACCCTATTTCGGCAAAGACGAGTAAACTACGTTCGTATAATGGGTCATTAGTCATATTTATTCCGTGTGAAATTGAGTAAGCTCGATTTTGAGCTCTCATTATTATGAAGAACTAAGTTGAAAGATCTGTTCAGCATTGTCATTAAGCGTCTTTAAAACATCGTCAAAAGAAAGACCGAGTAGTGTCGCCACCTGTTCAGCTACTCGAATGCTATCATGCAAATTAGATTTGGCCTGGCCTGGTAACTTTACATTAGGGTAATCCGTTTCTAAAACGAGGTGCTCAGTTCCAAAATACCGAACTAAAGCATGATATCGATGAGCATTCCCACGTAATAGCACGCCATTCACACCAATTTTAAAACCGCAATCGACATAATTTTGAGCCACTTCTAGACTACTGCCCAAACCATGAATGATACCCGTCATACTACGTTGACGCAGGCTCTGATAAAGTTCATTGTGTGCCTTAACAACATGTATCGAAATTGGTTTACTAAACTTTTCTGCTAAAGATAATTGGGCTTCAAGCACGTCCATTTGAAATAGCTTACTATGTTGGTAGGTGGCTGAAAAATCCAAGCCGATTTCACCTAAAGCAACAACACACTCAACATTCAATAGATCTTCAAGTGACTGAAGACTAGCACGACTCTGTGCCGTAACGTACCAGGGATGGATGCCTAAGCTAGCATGAATATTAGGATACAACAGTGATAATTTGAGTGTAGCAGACCAGTTGTCTGGACTGACTGACATGGCGATAAAATGGGGAGTTAAATGATCGTTTTGAAAAATAGACAGAGAGTCCAAAAAATCTACAGAAGATTCAAGAAGTGAATCTAAATGGCAATGTGTATCGATGATCATTAGATGAATTTTAGGCATAAAAAAACCGGTAAAAACCGGTTTTTAAATGCTGATTAATCAGCAGCTTCTGTTGATTCAGCGATCGGACGATCAACTAATTCAACAATAGCCATTGGTGCATTATCACCAGGACGGAAACCACATTTTAAAATGCGGATATATCCACCTGGACGAGTTTGGTAACGAGGACCAAGCTCAGAAAATAATTTTCCAACCATTGCTTTATCACCTAAACGTGCCATAGCAAGACGACGATTATGTACGCTGTCTACTTTAGCAAGTGTAATCATAGGTTCAGCAATTCCACGAAGTTCTTTCGCTTTAGCAACCGTTGTACGTATAACTTCGTGATCGATAAGCGAAGCAGACATGTTTTTAAACATTGCCTTACGGTGTGAACTATTGCGATTTAACTTACGACCTGTTTTACCATGACGCATGATAGCTTCCTTATTTTATGCTGACTCTTTACTAACCAAACTTGCTGGCGGCCAGTTCTCTAATTTAGTCCCTAAGCTCAAACCTCTTTGCGCAAGAACATCTTTGATCTCTTG
Source organism: Thiomicrorhabdus arctica DSM 13458 (assembly GCF_000381085.1). Lineage (GTDB taxonomy): Bacteria > Pseudomonadota > Gammaproteobacteria > Thiomicrospirales > Thiomicrospiraceae > Thiomicrorhabdus > Thiomicrorhabdus arctica. The sequence goes on from NZ_KB905899.1 coordinate 1,540,858, forward strand.
CAGAGATTTTTTACCTAAGTTAGGTGTTTTAAGTAAGTGAGGCTCTGCTCTCTGTACTAAATCACCAATATAATAGATTTGTTCTGCTTTCAGACAGTTAGCTGAACGAACAGTCAATTCTAAATCATCAACAGGTTGTAAGAAGATAGGATCAAACTCATTATCTTCTTCCTCTGGCGCTACAACTTCCTTATGCTTAAGATCAACAAAAGCATTCAGTTGATAATGTAGAACCGTTGCTGCCTGCTTAATGGCATCTTCAGGATCTAAAGTACCGTCAGTGACAATATCGATAATCAACTTATCTAGGTCTGAACGTTGCTCAACACGTGCATTCTGAACTTCATAACTTACTGTATGAATCGGGCTGAAACTAGCGTCTAAACGTAAAACACCGATTCCAGAATCCTCTTCAGTTCTTACCGCAGGTTGATAACCCATTCCTGAACGTACAGTTAAAGTCATATTCAACTCTGCACCTTCAGCAACATGTGCAATGACATGTTCTGGGTTAGCAATCTCAACATCGTGGTTTAAGACGATATCTGAAGCTCGAACGATCGCAGGACCCTTCTTGCTTAACGTTAATTCTGCATGGTCTGTTGCATTAAGTTTTACAGCCACTTCTTTCAGGTTTAAAAGAATTTCAAGCACATCTTCTCTTACACCTTCAATAGAAGAATATTCGTGTAAAACACCTTCAATTCTTGCTTGTACTATAGCCCCACCAGGCATAGAAGATAATAAAATACGACGAAGTGCATTTCCTAGTGTGTGTCCAAAACCACGTTCAAGTGGCTCTAACGTAACACGACTATGAAATTCGCTTTTTCTTTTAATATCAACCAAACGAGGCGTCAACAACTGTTCTAACATCTCTTGCATTCGAGGGTATCTCCGTATCAGGTTTTACTTAGAGTAAAGCTCAACGATTAGGTTTTCTGAAATATCAGAAGAAAGATCTGTACGATCAGGAAGATTTTTAAATGTTCCTTCAAATGCAGTCTTATTCACTTCAACCCAACTAACCGTACCAGCTTGAGCATTTAAATCTAATGCAGAAGCAATACGCGTTTGATTACGTGATTTCTCTCTAATAGCAACAACATCACCAGCACCCACTTCATAAGAAGGGATATTAACTGATTGACCGTTTACTAAAATTGATTTATGTGATACCAACTGGCGTGCTTCAGCACGAGTCGATGCAAAGCCCATACGATATACAACATTATCTAGACGGCTTTCAAGAATTTGCAACAAGTTAACACCTGTTGAACCTCTACGACGATCTGCTTCTTTGTAATAAAGACGGAACTTTTTTTCTAATACGCCGTACATACGACGAACTTTTTGTTTTTCACGAAGCTGTAAGCCGTATTCGGTTACTTTCTTTCGTCCTGTACCATGTTGTCCAGGTAACTGATCAATTTTACATTTTGATTCGATGCTACGAACACCGCTTTTCAAAAATAAGTCAGTACCTTCACGACGGGCAAGTTTACACTTTGGACCAATATATCTAGCCATGATTACCTCAAATATTAAACGCGACGTTTCTTAGGTGGACGGCAACCATTATGCGGAATTGGAGTTACATCAGCAATTGATGTAATTTTGAATCCTGCACCATTTAAGCCACGAACAGCAGAGTCACGGCCAGGTCCAGGACCTTTAACCATAACATCTAAGTTCTTAACACCAAAATCGTGGGCCATTTGGCCACAACGTTCTGCAGCGACCTGCGCAGCAAAAGGCGTACTTTTACGTGAACCACGGAAACCGCTCCCACCTGAAGTAGCCCAGCACAGTGCATTACCCTGACGGTCTGTGATAGTCACAATTGTGTTGTTAAAACTAGCATGGACATGTGCTACTGCATCTGTCACAACCTGTTTTACTTTCTTCTTAACACGCGAATTTGCTTTTGCTTTAGCCATAATCTTCTCTCGCAATTATGCGTTATCTCTTAATAGGTCTTACAGGACCTTTACGAGTACGTGCATTAGTTTTTGTACGTTGTCCACGCATAGGTAGACTACGACGATGACGAATTCCGCGGTAACAACCCATGTCCATTAATCGCTTAATGTTCATAGATACTTCACGACGAAGATCACCTTCAATTTTAAATTTTGTCACTTCTGAACGAAGTGCTTCTAACTGAACTTCACTTAGTTCTCGAACTTTCGTAGATGAGTCCAATCCAACAGAAGCACAAATTGCTTTTGCTGTAGTTGAACCAATCCCGTAGATCGAAGTCAAACCGATAACAATATGCTTGTTAACTGGAATGTTTACACCGGCAATACGTGCCATAGTGCGCTCCCTTTAAATCCATCTACTGAAAAACAGAGTATTATACTTGTTTTTCAGACTAAATACTAGAGTGACAACCAAATTGGTTATCGACTCTTGCGTTTTGATTTTTTCATCATGCCTGCATACTGTGTCGACTGCATTTGGGCTTGCACTGAAGTCATAAAATCCATAACAACAATAACAATGATCAGTAGTGATGTTCCGCCAAAATAGAACGGGACATTCCAGTAAAGAATTAAGAACTCAGGTAACAAACAAACCGCTGTAATATAAATCGCACCCGCTAAGGTTAAACGACCCATAATACCGTCAATATGACGTGCAGTTTGAGCACCCGGTCTAATTCCTGGTAAATAGGCACCTGACTTTCTTAAGTTGTCTGCCGTTTCCTTCGGATTGAAAACAATCGCTGTATAAAAGAAACAAAAGAAAATAATCGCAATTGCGTAAAGCAAAACATAAAGAGGCTGTCCTGGGGACATTGTCGTTGCAATATCCTTTAACCAACCCATACCTTCAGCAGCACCGAACCAACCACCAAGAGTAGCTGGAAACAAGATGATACTAGAGGCAAAGATAGGAGGAATAACCCCAGCCATGTTTAACTTTAATGGTAAGTGAGACTCTTGACCGCCGTAATGTCTATTACTACGCGATTTCTGCGCATAATGGACTGGAATACGACGTTGCCCGCGTTCTACAAAGACAACGAAAGCAATCACAGCAAAGATAAGTGCAAGTAAAACAAACACTGTTATTGCGTGAAGAGCACCTGTATTCACTTGCTCGAACGTACCACCCAAAGCAGATGGTAATCCAGCAACAATCCCCGCAAAGATAATCAGTGAAATACCGTTACCTATGCCTCGCTCGGTGATTTGCTCACCAAGCCACATTAAGAAGATTGTTCCACCAACAAGCGTCACAACTGCAGTCAATCTAAAGAGTAGACCAGGGTCCACTACAACAGACATACCATTAATATTTTGAGATTCTAAAGCAATTGCGACACCCAACGCCTGGAACGTTGCCAAAACAACGGTACCATAACGCGTGTATTGAGTGATTTTGCGGCGACCCTGCTCTCCATCCTTCTTTAATTGTTCTAAAGAAGGCGATACCACGGTTAATAACTGCATAATAATAGAGGCAGATATATAAGGCATAATACCTAATGCAAAGATAGATAAACGCTCAAGAGCACCACCCGAAAACATGTTAAACATGTCTAGGATCGTACCCTTTTGCTGTTCAAACATCGCAGCTAATGCAATTGGGTCAATAGACGGTACAGGTATATGTGTACCTAGTCTAAAGACGACGATCGCCCCAAGAACAAATAAAATCTTGTTCTTTAAATCACTCATACCTGAAGTTGCGTTAGAACTATTCATATTAAGCTTCTACAGCACCACCGGCAGCTTCGATTGCCGCTTTGGCACCCGCAGTTGCTTTAATACCAGACAACTTGATTGCTTTGGTAATTTCACCAGAACAAACAACTTTAACAACTTTGATTTTATCACCGATAATATCAGCTGCTTTTAAAGCTGCAATGTCAATGACATCCGCTTCAATTTTTGCTAATAAATCAAGACGAATCTCAGTTGCATATGCAGCTTTTCTTGATCTGAAGCCAACCTTAGGAAGTCTTCTTTGAAGAGGCATCTGCCCACCTTCAAAGCCGATTCTAGGCATACCACCAGAACGAGATTTCTGACCTTTATGACCACGTCCACCCATCTTACCCCAGCCAGAACCCTGACCGCGTGCGACGCGCTTTCTTTCAGATTTAGAACCTTCTGCTGGTTTTAGAGTATTAAGTTGCATACTATGCTTCCTCTACTTTTAGCAAATAGTGAACCTTATTGATCATTCCACGATTTTCTGGAGTATCAATAACGCTAACTGTTTGGTGCATCCTTCTTAGACCAAGCCCAGACACACATGCTCTGTGATTTGGTAAACGACCAATGGTGCTTTTTACCAACGTCACTGTGACATATTTTTTATCTGACATATTACTCACCTAAAATTTGACCGACTGTTTTACCGCGTTTAGCTGCAATATGCTCAGGACTGGAAATACTAACTAAAGCATTCACAGTTGAACGTACAACGTTTACAGGGCGTGTTGTGCCGATACATTTTGAAAGTACGTTTTTAACACCTGCAGCTTCTAACACTGCACGCATAGCACCACCAGCAATAACACCAGTACCTTCTGACGCAGGGAGCATAACAATGTTAACAGCCCCTTGTTTGAAGTTAATTGGGTATTGGATAGTTCCATCATTAAGATGGATATCTTTCATGTTACGACGAGCTTTTTCCATGGCTTTCTTGATCGCAATAGGAACTTCGCTAGCTTTTCCGCTACCAAATCCTACCTGACCTTCACCATCACCAACGACTGCTAGTGCTGAAAAACTAAATACACGTCCACCTTTTACAACCTTGGCAACACGACGAATGTCTACTAACTTTTCAATCATTCCATCGTCTTGTAATTCACGTGAAGACATATTTTATCCTTCCTTTAAAATTCAAGACCGTTTGCACGGGCTGAGTCTGCTAATTCTTGGATACGGCCGTGGTATTTAAACCCTGAACGATCAAAAGCAACAGCTGTTACACCAGCTGCTTTTGCTTTTTCAGCGATTGATTTACCAACAGCTTTAGCAGCATCTTTGTTACCAGTGTTGCTGATTTCTTTCTTAACGTCCGCTTGAACGGTAGAGCATGCAGCAATAACTTCGGTACCATTAGCTGAAATCAGCTGAGCATATATGTGCTGAGATGTACGATGTACGCACAATCTTGGCACTTGTAGCTCAAATATTTTGGCACGAGTTTTCTTAGCTCTACGAAGACGGGCTGTTTTCTTATTCATATCAACTTCCAGCTTTATTTCTTCTTAGCTTCTTTACGTAAAATACGCTCATCAGCATACTTAACACCTTTGCCTTTGTAAGGCTCAGGTGGACGGTATGCACGAATCTCAGCAGCAACTTGTCCAACAACTTGCTTGTCCGCGCCTTTTACAACGATTTCTGTTTGTGACGGAGTCTCAATAGTGATGCCGGCCGGTATAGCATGCTTTACCGGGTGTGAAAAACCAAGAGTCAAGTCTAAAACATTACCCTCAGCTTTTGCACGATAACCAACACCAACCAACTGTAATTTCTTCTCAAAACCATCTGTAACACCAACAACCATACTGTTAATGATTGAGCGAGCTGTTCCAGCTTGCGCCCAACCGTTTGCAGCACCATCAACTGGTGTACAAAATACTTGACCGTCTTCAGACTTAAACGCAACTGCCGCATTGAACTTTTTAGTCAATGAAGCCTTAGCGCCTTTTACCGTTACTTCAGTACCGTCAAATGTAACCTGTACACTTGAAGGGACTACAACAGCAGCTTTTGCAATTCTAGACATAATAGATTCCTTATGCTACGTAGCAAATAACTTCGCCACCAACACCCGCTTGGCGAGCGTCACGGTCAGTCATAATACCCTTAGACGTTGAAATTACAGCGATACCAAGACCACCAATTACATTAGGTAACTCGTCTTTGTTTTTATAAACACGTAAACCTGGACGGCTAACACGCTTAATCATATCAATGACAGGGTTCCCATCAAAATACTTTAGGTCTACTGATAACTCAGCTTTCCCTTTCCCTTCATCTTCTTTAATACTGAATGTTGAAATATAACCTTCTGCAGTCAAAACTTTAGCTAATGCTACTTTAAGTTTTGAAGAAGGCATATTTACTTTCGCGTGACCGGCCATTTGGCCGTTACGAATTCGTGTCAACATATCAGCAACTGGATCAGACATACTCATAGATAATTATCCTTACCAACTAGCTTTTCTTAAACCAGGCACATCACCTTGCATTGCTAATTCTCTTAGCATGTTACGTGATAAACCAAACTTTTTATAAACACCGTGAGGGCGTCCAGTCATACGACAACGATTACGTTGACGAACTGGAGAAGCATTACGAGGAAGAGCTGCTAGCTTTTCCATTGCTTCCATACGCTCTTCAAAACTAAGTGCCATGTCTACTGATGCTGTTTTTAACGCATCACGTTTAGTAGCAAACTTTGCTACTATCTTTGCACGCTTCTTTTCACGTTCAATCATTGATTGCTTAGCCATCAGTGAACCCCTATTTCGTGAATGGAAAATTAAAGGCTTCTAAAAGAGCTTTCGCCTCATCATTCGTATTTGCAGTCGTGACAAAGTTAATATCCATACCGCGGATCTTGTCAATCTTATCAAATTCGATTTCAGGGAAAATAATTTGCTCTTTAATACCTAGGTTGTAGTTTCCACGACCATCAAATGCTTTCGGGTTAACACCACGAAAATCTCTTACACGAGGCAATGAGATATTGATTAAACGATCTAGGAACTCATACATCTTGGCACCACGTAAAGTCACTTTGCAACCTAACGGATAACCATCACGAACTTTAAAACTAGCGACAGACTTACGTGCCAATGTTTTAACTGCTTTCTGACCTGAAATTGCTTCCATATCAGAGACTGCGTGATCTAGGACCTTCTTATCACCAATTGCTTCACCAACACCCATATTGATTGTAATCTTAATCAATTTAGGCGCCTGCATTGGAGACTTGTAACCAAATTGCTCTACTAACTTAGCAACAACCTGATCTTGATATACTTTCTGTAAACTTGCCATTTTCTACCCTATATTAAGCGTCGATCGCTTTACCAGTAGATTTAAAAAAGCGGATTTTAGAATCCCCTTCAACTTTAATACCGACTTTGCCAGCTTTATTAGTTTCAGGATTTACCAAAGCCACATTTGAGGCATCGATAGGCATTTCTTTTGAAAGAATCCCACCCTGAGCACCCGTCTGAGGGTTACCCTTAGTGTGTTTCTTAACTAAGTTAATACCATCAACTAGAACCTTACCGTTAGTCTGAACAGAAGAAATAGAACCTCTTTTCCCCTTGTCCTTACCAGTAATTACGATAACTTCATCACCTTTCTTTAAACGATTCATACCTTCTTCCTTATAGTACTTCAGGAGCTAATGAAACAATTTTCATAAATTTTTCATTACGCAGCTCGCGAGTTACAGGTCCGAAGATACGTGTTCCAACTGGCTCTAATTTTGCATTAAGCATAACGGCAGCATTGCCATCAAACTTAATCAAAGAACCGTCAGGACGTCTAACACCTTTAGCAGTACGAACCACTACAGCATTATAGACATCACCTTTCTTCACTTTTCCGCGAGGTGCTGCTTCTTTAACACTCACTTTAATAACGTCACCAACACTAGCGTAACGACGTTTTGATCCGCCTAACACTTTAATGCATTGGACGCGTCGTGCTCCGCTGTTATCAGCAACATCAAGCACTGTTTGCATCTGAATCATGGTGGTACTCCATCCATAAAAAATAAAAATTACTTACAGCACAAAAACCACTTAAAAGAGTAGTCCCTGAAAATAAATCAGGCTGACTCTTTAGAGTGGCTTTATTCATTTCGGGAATTATAACAGAACAATCCCCGGAATGCTATAAAAGTTAAATCTTAGCTTTACTATCAATACTTACTAATGTCCAAGACTTGTTTTTTGACAAAGGTCTACATTCCTGAATGGTGACTGTATCGCCAACACCACAAATGTTTTCAGCATCATGTGCCATAACTTTAGTAGATTTTCTAATAAATTTTTTGTACTTAGCATGCTTTACATAGCGCGAAGTATTAACAACGATAGAATCTTGCATACCATTGCTAGCAACAACACCTTGCATTGTACGGGCTTTCTTTTCTTGACCAGTCATCTTTATACACTCACTTTTTGACGAATGATGGTTTTAACTCTAGCAATTGAACGACGAACTTTTTTCAATTGAGAAGAGTTAGATAACTGACCAGTAGCATTTTGCATTCTTAAATTGAATTGCTCTTTTAACAAATTAAGCAATTCTGTTCTTAGCTCATCAACTGGCTTTTCATTTAATTCTTTAGCAGTCATTTACATCACCGTTTTCGTTACAACTTGTGTTTTAAAAGGTAGCTTAGCTGCAGCAAGCGCAAACGCTTCTTTAGCAAGCTTCTCATCAACACCCTGAATCTCGTATAAAACACGACCAGGCTGAATCTGAGCTACCCAATATTCAACACTTCCCTTACCCTTACCCATACGAACCTCAAGAGGTTTGTTAGTAATCGGCTTATCCGGGAATACTCGAATCCAAATTTTTGCACCACGTTTTACGTGACGAGTCATAACACGACGACCAGCTTCGATCTGTCGTGAAGTCATTCTTCCGCGCTCTAAGGCTTTAAGACCGAAATCACCGAAGCTAACTTTGTTTCCGACTTGCGCCAAACCACGGTTACGTCCTTTGTGTACTTTTCTGAATTTAGTACGTTTAGGCATTAACATAGTTAGTTATCCTTTTAGTTACGGCCTTTCTTGCCCTTAGATGGTGCATTATCAGTTAACGACAATTTACCAAGTTTCTCACCTTTGAAGATCCATACTTTTACGCCAATTTTACCGTAAGTAGTATTTGCTTCGAAAGCTGAATAATCGATGTCCGCACGGAAAGTATGAAGAGGTACTCGACCTTCTCTATACCACTCACCACGTGCAATATCAGTTCCATTTAAACGACCTGAAACGGCAACCTTAATCCCTTCAGCACCTAGACGCATTGCATTACCTACTGCACGCTTCATAGCACGTCGGAACTGGATACGCTTCTCAAGTTGCTGAGCAATACCTTCTGCAACAAGCTTAGCGTCCAATTCTGGTGTTTTAATTTCTTCAATATTAAGACTAACTTGCATGCCTGTCATTTTTGACAAAGACTGCTTTAGCTTTTCAATATCTTCACCTTTCTTACCAATAACAACACCTGGACGGGCAGTATGGATCGTTACACGAACTCCATTTGCTACACGCTCAATGTGAATCTTACTAATAGAAGCATGACCAAGCTTGCTATGTAACTCTTTACGGATTTCAACATCACTGACAAGAAAATCAGAAAAGTTCTTACTATCCGCATACCAACGTGCATTCCAATCTTTACTAATACCAAGACGAATACCAATAGGATGTACTTTTTGACCCATTCTGATTCTCCTTACTTTTCGCCAACTGTAACAGTAATGTGACTGATACGTTTTAAAATACGGTTACCGCGACCCTTAGCACGAGCGCGCATACGCTTCATGATCGGACCTGCATCAACAAATGCTGCTGTAACTACCAATTCATCAATATCAGCGCCTTCATTATTCTCGGCGTTGGCGATGGCTGAATTTAAAACCGCTTTAATTAGATCCGCTGCTTTTTTGTCGCTGAACGACAGAATGTTAACAGCAGTTTCAATATCTTTACCACGGATCTGATCAACTACTAAGCGCGCTTTCTGAGGAGAAATACGGGCAAACTTATGTGTTGCACTAACTTGCATATTAATCTCCTACTATCGCTTAGATTTCTTATCCGCGGTATGACCACGGTAAGTACGAGTTAATGAAAACTCGCCAAGTTTATGACCAACCATGTTTTCAGATACGAAAACTGGAATGTGCTCTTTACCATTGTGAACTGCGATTGTAAGACCAATCATGTCAGGAAGAATCATAGATCTTCTTGACCAAGTTTTAATGGGACGTTTATTACCAGATTCTTGCGCCTCGATCACTTTCTTATACAAGTGATGATCAACAAAAGGTCCTTTTTTAACTGAACGTGGCATCAGTGTCCTTCCTTATTTTTTGTTACGACGACGTACGATCATTCCATCAGTACGCTTATTGCTACGAGTCTTCTTACCTTTAGTAGGAACACCCCATGGAGTACATGGGTTACGACCACCAGAAGTACGACCTTCACCACCACCGTGCGGGTGATCAACAGGGTTCATTGCCACACCACGAACGGTAGGACGAACACCACGCCAGCGCGAAGCACCAGCCTTACCTAGCTTACGAAGACTGTGTTCGGCGTTACCAACTTCACCGATAGTCGCCTTACACTCAGCAAGAATTTTACGCATTTCACCTGAACGAAGCTTAAGTAAAACGTAAGCTCCATCTTTACCAGCAAGAGAAGCAGACACACCTGCACTACGTGCAATTTGAGCACCTTTTCCAGGACGCATCTCTACGTTATGGACAACAGTACCGACAGGGATATTTCTAAGCGGTAAACAGTTGCCAGGCTTAATAGAAACGTGATCACCTGTTTCAACAAGGTCACCAGCGGCTAGATGTCTAGGAGCAATGATATAAGACCACTCACCATCAGCATGCTTAAGTAATGCAATATGCGCTGAACGGTTTGGATCATATTCAAGATGCTCAACCGTAGCAGGAACACCTACTTTGGTACGCTTGAAATCAACCATACGGTAATGCTGTTTATGTCCACCACCGTGATGACGAACGGTGATACGACCGTTGTTATTACGACCACCAGACTTTGATTTCTTCTCTAGTAACGCTGCGTGAGGCTTACCTTTATGCAATGTCGGTTCAATAATATGAACCATAAAACGACGACCTGGAGAAGTCGGTTTAGACTTTTTAATAATTGCCATGTTGTAACTCCTTACTCAGCAGTCGAAAAATCGATTTCTTGGCCAGCTGCCAAACGCACGATCGCCTTACGGATACCATTACGTTGACCTTGACGACCTTTAAAGATTTTACGCTTACCTTTAATGTTGATCATGTTAACAGACTGAACCTTTACATCAAATAAAGACTCAACTGCCTGCTTAACTTCAGTTTTAGTTGCTGTAGGCTCAACTTTAAACACATATTGCTCGCGAGTGTCTGCAAGTATTGCAGCTTTCTCAGAGATATGCGGAGCTAGCAAAACCTTTAGAATTCTTTCTTGATTCATGCTAATTGCTCCTCTAGTTGTTTAACAGCACCTTGAGTCATTACAACATTTTTGAAACCAATTAAACTAACTGGATCAATTGAAGCAACATCACAAACATCAGCGCTATAAAGATTACGAACTGACAAGTACAAATACTCATCAAAACCTTCTGTAATAACTAAAGCATCTGTCACATTTAATTGTGCCAACTTAGCTTTAAATTCTTTTGTCTTTGGAGCATCAACTGTAAAGTCATCGACCACAATCAGACGTCCAGAACGATTTAACTCAGCAACAATAGATTTCATCGCACCGCGATACATCTTTTTGTTAACTTTCTGAGAGAAATCACGGTTATGACCTGGGAACGCACGCCCACCGCCAACCCATATAGGGCCACGACTAGTACCCGCACGAGCTCGACCAGTTCCTTTTTGATTCCAAGGTTTAGCACCACCACCACTAACAGCTGCACGGTTCTTCTGAGCTTTAGTACCTTGACGGCCACCGCTCATATATGCAGTTACAACTTGGTGAACAAGCGCTTCATTGAATTCTGTACCAAACAAAGCATCAGAAACGGAAACTGTTCCGTTTTCTTTACCCGTTGATAATTCGATTAATTTTAATTCCATAATGCCCACCTTACTTAACAGCTTTACGAACAATAACAGTACTATTTTTAGCGCCAGGGATTGCACCCTTAATCAATAACAGGTTATTTTCTGCATCAACTCTCACTAAATCAAGATTCTGTGTTGTTTGACGAACATCACCCATATGTCCAGACATTTTCTTACCTTTGAAAACGCGACCTGGAGTTTGGTTTTGCCCGATTGAACCGTTAGAACGGTGAGAAATAGAGTTACCGTGAGTTGCATCTTGCATCGTAAAATTATGACGCTTAATACCACCTTGAAAACCTTTACCTTTGGTTGTTCCAGTAACATCTACCACAGGAATTTCGTTGAAACGCTCAACAGTAAGCTCTGAACCTACTTCTAAACCTTCAGCCTCAGCAGCTGAATCAACACGAAACTCCCACAAACCTCTTCCAGCTTCAACACCTGCTTTCGCAAACTGTCCAGCTGCTGGCTTGTTAACACGTCCAGCGTGCACAGAACCAGTTGTAACTTGAATTGCAGAATAACCGTCATTTTCAAGTGTTTTGATTTGAGTGATGCGGTTCGCTTGAACCTCTACAACCGTTACCGGAGTAGATACACCATTCTCATCAAACACACGAGTCATGCCGATTTTCTTACCAATGATACCAATACTCATACCATTTCCTTATTTATTATTTATTGCCCATCATAACGATTGATGATCGGCTAAACCACGATTAACGTAATTCTAATTGAACATCTACACCAGCAGCCAAATCTAGCTTCATTAATGCATCAACAGTTTTTTCTGTTGGATCAACAATATCTAGCAGACGCTTGTGAGTACGAATTTCATACTGGTCACGAGCGTCCTTATTGACGTGAGGTGAGACTAGGATCGTGAAACGTTCTTTACGAGTTGGCATAGGAATAGGTCCACGCACTTGTGCACCGGTTCTTTTTGCTGTTTCAGTAATTTCACGAGCAGACTGATCGATTAAACGATGGTCAAATGCTTTTAAGCGAATACGAATATTCTGGGTAGCCATAATCTCGGTCTCATTTATTTACATAATAGAAAAGCACGCAAAATCAATGCATGCAAACTAAGGGAGCGGATTATAGCAACATAATCCAATTAAAACAACCCCTTATTATAGATACAAAAAAAGAGGGCATATAGCCCTCTTTCTTATGAAACAAGTGTAGTTTTAATCAAGAATTCTTGCTACAACACCTGCACCAACAGTACGTCCACCTTCACGAATGGCAAAACGAAGACCGTCATTCATTGCGATTGGGTTAATTAACTCTACTGTCATTTGTACGTTATCACCAGGCATAACCATTTCTGTGCCTTCTGGTAAGGTACATGCACCAGTCACATCAGTTGTACGGAAGTAGAACTGTGGACGGTAACCTTGGAAAAATGGAGTGTGGCGTCCACCTTCATCTTTTGAAAGTACATAAATTTCAGCTTCGAACTTAGAGTGCGGAGTGATTGTACCTTTATGTGCCAATACCTGACCACGTTCGATATCTTCACGCTTAGTACCACGTAAAAGAATACCAACGTTATCACCTGCCTGACCTTGGTCAAGAAGCTTACGGAACATTTCAACACCGGTAACCGTAGTTTCAGTTGTGTCACGAATACCAATGATCTGGATGACTTCACCAACTTTAACAACACCTGTTTCGATACGTCCTGTTGCGACTGTTCCACGACCTTGGATTGAGAAGATATCTTCTACAGGCATTAGGAATGGCTTATCCGTTTCACGAATAGGATCTGGAATATATGAATCCAATGCAGCAACTAGACGCTCTACTGCAGGTGCACCGATTTCAGACTGATCGTCAGCAATGGCTAACGTTGCTGAACCGATAATTACTGGCGTATCATCACCAGGGAATTCGTACATATCAAGAAGCTCACGAACTTCCATCTCTACTAATTCTAGTAACTCTTCATCATCAACCATGTCAGCTTTGTTTAGGAAAACAACGATGTATGGAACACCAACCTGACGTGAAAGAAGGATGTGCTCACGCGTCTGAGGCATTGGCCCATCAGCAGCTGAACATACTAGGATTGCGCCATCCATTTGTGCAGCACCAGTGATCATGTTCTTAACATAATCGGCGTGACCCGGGCAATCTACGTGTGCGTAGTGACGAGTCTCTGACTCATACTCAACGTGTGAAGTTGAGATTGTGATACCACGCTCTCTTTCTTCTGGTGCATTATCGATAGATGCGAAATCTTTAACATCTCCACCGAACTTTCTACCTTGTACGATTGTTAGTGCTGCTGTAAGAGTTGTCTTACCGTGATCGACGTGACCGATAGTACCAACGTTTACGTGAAGCTTATCGCGTGAAAACTTAGCTTTTGCCATTTTAAAATACCTATATTAAACAAGGACCTCGCTATAGAACGAGGCCTAAATAATTAAATTGATTAAGAGCCTTTTTTGGCACTTGTCATGATTTCATCTTGGATGTTTCTAGGCGCATGATTATACTTCATAAAAGTCATACTATAGTTAGCACGACCTTGAGTCAATGAGCGCATAGAGTTTGAATAACCAAACATCTCAGACAATGGAACTTCGGCCTTAATAGCCTTACCTGCAGGAATATCAGTCATGCTTGTTACCAAACCACGACGTCTATTCAAATCACCAATGATATCACCCATGTAATCTTCAGGAGTAGTAACCTCTACATCCATGATAGGCTCAAGAATAACAGCGTCCGCTTCCGCAACACCATTCTTAATACCCATTCCAGCAGCAACAGAGAACGCCATTTCATTGGAATCGACATCATGATATGAACCATCAATTAACTCGACACTTACATCCACCATAGGGAATCCTGCAAGCACGCCGTTTTCAAGTTGAGCTTTAGCACCTTTCTCTACAGCACCAATATACTCACGCGGGACCGAACCACCAACAGTACTGTTGATAAATTCAAATCCTTCACCAGGCTCACGAGGCTTCATTTTGAAGACAACATGACCATACTGACCACGACCACCTGACTGACGGACAAACTTTCCATCTACTTCAACTTCTTTCGTAATCGTTTCACGATAAGAAACTTGTGGTGCACCAACATTCGCTTCAACACCAAATTCACGCTTCATTCGATCTACGATAATATCAAGGTGAAGCTCACCCATACCAGAGATAATAGTCTGACCGGTTTCTTCATCAGAATGTACACGGAAAGACGGATCTTCGGCAGCAAGTTTCTGAAGAGCGATTCCCATCTTCTCTTGATCAGGCTTAGTTTTCGGCTCAATTGCGATTGAGATAACTGGATCAGGAAATTCCATACGCTCAAGTACAATGCGATTGTCTGGATCACATAGAGTATCACCCGTTGTAGTAGATTTCAGACCTACCGCACAAGCAATGTCACCCGCACGAACTTCCTTAATCTCTTCACGAGAGTTAGAGTGCATTTGTAACAAACGACCGACACGTTCACGTTTCTCTTTAGTTGAGTTGTAAACTGGACTACCTGCAGGTAAAGAACCAGAATAAACACGGAAGAAAGTCAATGTACCTACATATGGATCCGTCATAATTTTAAACGCAAGAGAGGCAAACGGCTCATCATCCGTTGAATGACGGACAGCAGGTGTTCCATCTTCCAATTCTCCGGCAATAGGTGGAACATCAACTGGAGCTGGCATATAATCAATCACCGCATCAAGCAGGGTTTGAACACCTTTATTCTTGAAAGCAGAACCACAGAACATTGGAACGATCTCAACAGCGATACAACGAAGACGGATACCCATCTTAATCTCTTCTTCTGTTAACTCACCTTCTTCAAGGTACTTATCCATAAGCTCTTCAGTAGCTTCTGCAGCTGACTCAACCATTTGCTCACGCCACTTATTGGCTTCATCGATCATATCAGCCGGAATTTCTTCATAACGAAACTCCATACCCATATTCTCTTCTTCCCAATAAATTGCTTTCATTTTCACCAAATCAACCACACCGCGGAAAGTCTCTTCAGCACCGATAGGTAGTTGCATTGGAACAGGATTAGCCCCTAAACGATCAATAACCATTTGGTTAACGTTCAAGAAGTTAGCACCAGCACGATCCATTTTGTTTACAAAGCCCATACGTGGCACGCCATACTTATCCGCTTGACGCCATACCGTTTCAGACTGAGGCTCAACACCACTTACTGAACAGAAACATGTTACTGCACCATCAAGTACGCGCAGTGAACGCTCTACTTCGATTGTAAAATCAACGTGACCTGGAGTATCAATAATATTGATGCGGTGCTGTGGATACTGCTTAGCCATCCCGCTCCAGTGACAAGTAGTTGCAGCAGATGTGATAGTAATACCACGCTCCTGCTCCTGCTCCATCCAATCCATCGTCGCACCACCGTCATGCACTTCACCAATTTTGTGAGATACACCCGTGTAATACAGGATACGTTCAGTTGTTGTTGTCTTACCCGCATCGATGTGCGCCATAATACCGATATTTCGGTATTGATTTAAAGGGGTTGTACGTGCCACTTTAATAACCTTTTTTAAATTGTACAAAAAATAAAGGCCCTAAATAGGGCCCTAATCAGATTACCAACGGAAATGTGAGAAGGCTTTGTTTGCCTCGGCCATTCTGTGAGTATCTTCTTTTTTCTTAACCGCAGAACCTCGACCCTCGAGGGCATCGCTAAGCTCACCAGCTAAACGCAGCATCATACCTTTCTCGCTACGTTTACGAGCAGCATCAACCGTCCAACGCATAGCTAAAGCTACTTTACGCTCTGGGCGAACTTCTACAGGAACCTGATACGTTGCACCACCAACACGTCGAGATTTAACTTCGACCATTGGACCAACGTTTTCAAGTGCTTCTTTCAAAAATGCAGCATGATCGCCGCCATTCTTACGCTCAACAACAACATCTAATGCGTCATAAACAATTTTTTCAGCAATGGCTTTTTTACCACTGACCATAATCATGTTTACAAATTTAGTTAGCGTCAAATCGCCGAACTTCGGATCAGGTAAAACCTGTCTTTTTGGTATTTCTCTTCTTCTTGCCATTCTTAACTCTTCCGGTATAAATATTACACAAAACTGCAAATCGTATGTTAAAAGTTAGTTACTAACCTTTAGGACGTTTTGCACCGTACTTTGAACGACCTTGTCTACGCTCAGAAACGCCGGCGCAATCTAATGCTCCACGAACTGTATGGTAACGTACACCAGGTAAATCTTTAACACGACCACCACGGATAAGAATAACCGAGTGCTCTTGCAAGTTATGACCTTCACCACCAATATAGGAAGCTACTTCATAACCATTTGTTAATCGTACACGCGCAACTTTACGCAGAGCAGAGTTAGGCTTCTTAGGGGTCGTTGTATAAACACGCGTACAAACACCACGACGCTGAGGACAAGCCTCTAACGCTGCTACGTTTGAAATCTTACGTTTATCTTTACGCGGCTTACGCACCAACTGGTTAATAGTCGCCATTCTTTCTCTCCAAATTTGAGATTAACTCTAACTTTAATACGAATTGCGGACCAATTATTAGTCCGCAAATAAGGATAGAGGATTCTAAAGGCCTAAACAACATAAGTCAAGCATTAACTACTTGAAATTATTTAGATTAGGCCTCGACCTCTGGGGTTTCTTTTTCTACTACTTCTGCAGTGAGTTCTACAACTTCATCAACGGTTTCAGAAACTTCTTCCGTTTTCATAAAAACTTGTAATTCTTCTGCTGCTTTCTCGGCAGCCTTTCTTCTAGCTATGTGATAGGCAAAACCTGTACCAGCTGGAATCAAGCGACCGACAATAACATTTTCCTTCAAACCAACTAATCTATCACGTTTACCACTGACAGCAGCTTCTGTTAATACACGCGTTGTTTCTTGGAATGAAGCGGCTGAGATAAAAGACTCAGTCGCCAATGATGCTTTAGTGATACCTAATAAGACACGATCGTAAGTGGCTTCAACTTCACCAGCTTCACGTGCTTGCTCATTTAGACGAAGCACTTTAGAGTACTCTGTTTGCTCACCTTTAATAAGACCCGTATCGCCAACAGTTTTAATTTCAACTTTACGAAGCATTTGACGAACAATTGTCTCAATGTGTTTATCGTTGATTTTAACACCTTGCAAGCGATATACATCTTGAACTTCGTCCACAATATACTCAGCAAGCTTTTTCATTCCCAATAAACGCAAGATGTCATGAGGGTTAGGGTTACCATCTACAACGATATCCCCTTTTTCTACACGCTCACCTTCAAATACGCTGACTTTACGCCACTTAGGAATCAAGTCTTCATACTGTTCGCCACTATCTTGAGTGATAACAAGACGCTGCTTACCTTTCGTTTCTTTACCGAAACCTACCACACCAGAAACTTCTGCCATGATAGAAGGCTCTTTAGGCTGACGCGCTTCAAACAAGTCAGCAACACGAGGTAGACCACCCGTAATATCCTTGTTTTTCGAAGATGCTTGAGGAATACGTGCGAGTACTTGACCCGCACCGATCTCTGCATTCTCTTGAATAACAACAACACCGTTTTCTGGCAAGTAATATATTGCAGGAGTCTGCGTGCCTGGGAAGTTAATAGCTTCACCTGCTGCGTTGACCAATGCAATAAACGGACGAGCTTCTTTTGCTGCAGTAGCACGCTCTTTAGCATCTTTAACCACGTGAGTGGTTAAACCTGTTAACTCATCAATAGTTTCCTCAACGGCACCATCGAAGTTACCAAAGATTGCTTGACCAGAAACTTCTGTAATAACTGGGTGAGTATGCGGATCCCACTGAGAAAGTATCTCACCAGCCGTAATCGAACCATTATCTTTAACCGTTAACAAACTACCATATAAGATTTTATAACGCTCTTGTTCACGACCCGTTTCATCTAGAATAGAAACCACACCAGAACGAGATGTGACTACGATTTGACCGTCTGGATTAGTAATGGTCTTAATCGCGTCATACTTAACTGTACCTGCATGCTTAACTTCAATCTGACTTTGTGCAGCTGAACCAGAGGCCGTACCACCGATATGGAAAGTACGCATGGTTAACTGAGTACCAGGCTCACCGATAGACTGAGCTGCCATAACACCGACAGCTTCACCCATATTAACTAAATGACCACGAGCTAAATCTCGACCGTAACACTGCTGACAAATACCAAACTTAGTTTCACATGTCATTGGCGAACGAACAAGAATATGATCGATACCATTCGAATCTATAACACCGGCAATTTTCTCATCAATCAACGTGCCGTTAGTAATCAATAGCTTACCATCACGCGTCATGACATCTTCATTTGTATAACGACCTAAAACTCTGACATTCAAGGTTTCAACAACATCACCACCTTCAACATGAGCCTTCATTAAGACACCAGCTTCGGTTCCACAATCACGTTCTGTAACCACAACATCCTGGGCAACATCTACTAAACGACGAGTCAGGTAACCAGAGTTAGCCGTCTTCAATGCCGTATCAGCTAAACCTTTACGAGCACCGTGAGTCGAAATAAAGTACTGAAGTACGTTCAAGCCTTCACGGAAGTTCGCTGTGATCGGCGTTTCAATGATTGATCCATCAGGCTTGGCCATCAAACCACGCATTCCACCTAACTGACGCATCTGAGCAACGGAACCACGAGCACCAGAATCAGCCATCATATATACGGAGTTAAATGAAGTTTGTTGAATTTCATTGCCTTCTGCATCGATAACGGTTTCAAACTGAAGTTCTTGCATCATTGCTTTGGTCACCAATTCATTGGTATGAGACCAAATATCAACAACTTTGTTATAACGCTCACCTTCAGTAACCAAACCTTGTGAAAACTGATTCTGAATTTCTTCAACCTGTGCTTCCGCCCGATCGATAATACCTGCTTTCTCATCCGGAATTAACATATCATCAGAACAGAAAGATAGACCACCCATTGTTGACCATTTGAAACCAGCATACATCAACTGATCCGCAAAAATAACAGTCTCTTTAGGACCTAATACTCGGTAACAAGTATTCAATACAGTACTGATATTTTTCTTTGTCAAATTAAGGTTCAATAAATCAAAACTTAACCCTTTAGGTAATATTCTTGACATGATTGCACGCCCAACAGTCGTATCAACAATACGTGTCGAAACGCTCTCGGTACCTTCATCATCTATTAATGTTTCTATAAACTTAAGCTTTATTCTTGTATGAATATGGACAACATTTGCATCTAAGGCACGTTGAACTTCTTGCCAGTTAGAGAACGCCATACCTTCACCGATTGCATTGATTTGCTCTCGTGTCACATAATAAAGACCCAATACAACATCCTGTGAAGGAACAATGATCGGCTCACCATTAGCGGGTGACAATAGGTTATTTGTAGACATCATCAAAGTACGCGCTTCAATCTGAGCTTCCAATGATAGAGGTACGTGTACCGCCATCTGATCTCCATCGAAATCGGCGTTGAAAGCAGAACAAACTAGAGGGTGCAAATTAATTGCCTTACCTTCGATCAGAACTGGTTCAAATGCTTGGATACCTAATCTATGTAGTGTCGGAGCACGGTTAAGAAGAATCGGATGCTCACGAATGACTTCATCTAATACATCCCAAACTTCTGGAAGTCCTTGCTCTACCATCTTCTTAGCCGCTTTGATCGTTGGAGCAGAGCCGCGCTTTTGTAACTTACTAAAGATAAATGGCTTGAATAATTCAAGAGCCATCTTCTTAGGCAAACCACACTGATGTAACATCAATGTCGGTCCAACTACGATTACTGAACGACCAGAATAATCAACACGCTTACCAAGTAAGTTTTGACGGAAACGACCTTGCTTTCCTTTGATCATATCGGCTAAAGACTTAAGCTGACGCTTGTTAGTCCCTGTCACTGCACGACCACGACGACCGTTATCCAACAAGGAATCAACAGATTCCTGCAACATACGTTTTTCGTTACGAACAATGATATCAGGAGCCATTAGATCTAATAATCGCTTCAAACGGTTATTACGGTTAATCACACGACGGTATAAATCGTTCAAATCAGATGTCGCAAAACGACCGCCATCAAGTGGCACTAATGGACGAAGTTCTGGCGGTAATACTGGTAGAACATCTAAAATCATCCATTCGGGCTTATTTCCAGACCCTAGGAATGACTCAATCAACTTCAAGCGTTTTGAAATCTTCTTCTGCTTAGTTTCAGAGTTTGTACTTTCAACCTCTTCACGTAATCTTTCAGCTTCGCCGGCTAAATCAATTGATTGCAACATTCTTTTGATGGCATCAGCGCCCATTAGGGCTTCAAATTCATCACCATGCTCATCCAAAGCATCCAGATACTCTTCTTCAGTCAATAACTGCCAAGGCTCTAAAGGCGTTAATCCTGGGTCAACGACCATGAAGGCTTCAAAATACAATACAGACTCGATTGATTTCAACGTTTTATCTAACATCAAACCAATACGAGAAGGCAGTGACTTTAGGAACCAAATGTGTGCAACAGAGGTCGCTAAGTCGATGTGACCCATACGCTCACGACGAACCTTAGACTGAGTAACTTCAACACCACATTTTTCACAAATGACACCACGATGCTTTAGGCGCTTATACTTACCGCACAAACACTCAAAATCACGGATTGGTCCGAAAATCTTGGCACAGAACAAACCATCACGTTCTGGTTTAAAGGTACGATAGTTAATTGTCTCTGGCTTTTTAACTTCACCAAAAGACCATGAACGAATTTTTTCAGGAGAAGCAAGAGACACCTTAATAGCGTCAAAATCACTACTAACATTTTGTTTTTTTAGAAATCCAAGTAAATCTTTCATTAATCTTGCTCCAACTCAATATCAATACCTAATGCACGAATCTCTTTACGCAATACACTGAACGACTCAGGCATACCAGGCTCCATGTACTCATTACCATCAACAATGTTTTTATACATTCTTGTACGACCGTTTAAATCATCTGACTTAACTGTCAACATTTCTTGCAGTGTAAACGCCGCACCATATGCCTCTAATGCCCACACTTCCATTTCACCGAAACGCTGCCCACCAAACTGAGCTTTACCACCCAATGGCTGCTGTGTGACTAAGCTATAAGGCCCAGTAGAACGTGCATGCATTTTGTCATCAACCAAGTGATTCAATTTCAGATAATACATATAACCAACGGTGACTGGACGATCGAACTCTTCACCTGTCTGACCATCGAATAACTTCATCTGGCCTGACTCGGGCAAGTCAGCAAGTCTTAACATAGATTTAATCTGCGCTTCAGAAGCACCATCAAATACTGGAGAAGCAACTGGAACACCTTTTTTAAGATTGTGAGCTAATTCTACAATCTCAGCGTCACTAAACTGGTTAAAATCAACAGATTGACCTTGAGTTTCGTTATAGATTTTATCTAAGAACTTTCTCAACTCGACAATTTCAGCTTGCTCTTGAAGCATATTGTTAATCTTAGTCCCCAGACCTTCAGCAGCAAGTCCTAAATGAACTTCTAGGATCTGACCAACATTCATACGTGATGGAACACCTAAAGGGTTAAGACAGATGTCAACAGGGCGACCCGTTTCATCATATGGCATGTCTTCAACTGGACAAATACGCGAGATAACACCTTTGTTACCATGACGACCAGCCATTTTATCACCTGGCTGGATACGACGCTTAATAGCAACATATACTTTAACCATCTTAGACACACCCGGCGCTAAATCGTCGCCTTGCGTTAACTTCTTACGTTTTTCTTCATAAGCTTCATTGTATTCAGTACGCTGGGCTTTAAGTTGGGCTTCTAACAACTCTAACTGACGAGACGTTTCTGCATCATCAACATTCAAACCGAACCATCTAGCACGCTCTACACCCGCTAAAAACTCATCATTGATAGCTGTTCCGTCAACTAACTTCTTACCAAGAAGCATCGTTTTAATACGCTCCAAAGTATCATTTTCTAGAATAGTATACTGTTCATCAATATCCTTACGGACTTTTGTCAGCTCCTGCTCTTGAATCTCTAATGCACGAGCATCCTTATCAATCCCTTCACGAGTGAAGACTTGAACATCAATAACGGTACCTTCGATACCTTTAGTTACACGTAAAGAAGTGTCTTTCACATCAGACGCTTTTTCACCAAAGATTGCTCGCAGAAGCTTCTCTTCAGGTGTTAGCTGAGTCTCACCCTTCGGCGTTACTTTACCAACCAGGATATCACCTTGCTTAACTTCAGCACCAACGTAGACAATACCGCACTCATCAAGACGGCCTAATGCAGACTCACCAACGTTAGGAATATCCGCAGTAATCTCTTCAGGACCAAGCTTTGTATCACGTGCTAAACAGGTCAACTCTTCAATATGGATAGTGGTATAACGATCTTCTTGAACAACACGCTCAGAAACTAGGATTGAATCCTCAAAGTTATAACCATTCCATGGCATAAAGGCGATACGCATGTTTTGACCTAATGCCAACTCACCTAAATCGGTTGAAGGACCATCAGCCATTACGTCACCACGTACTACTAGATCACCGGCTTTAACAATCGGCTTCTGGTTGATACAGGTGTTTTGGTTAGAGCGCTGATATTTAACTAAGTTATAGATATCAACACCAGACTCACCATCTTTAATCTCACCAGCACTGACTCGAACAACAATACGCGCTGCATCTGAAGACAAAACTTCACCACCACGTTCGGCAATAACGGTTACACCAGAATCGATAGCGACAATTTTTTCAATACCAGTCCCAACCAACGGCTTATCTGCACGTAATGTCGGCACGGCCTGACGCTGCATGTTGGCACCCATTAGGGCACGGTTAGCATCATCATGCTCTAGGAATGGAATCAAACTAGCCGCAACAGAAACAATCTGATTAGGTGAAACGTCCATCAAATTGACATCCTTAGGGGAAGCCAACGTAAATTCATTTTTATGACGGGCCGAAATAAGATTGTCAGTAAAACGCCCTTCCGCATCAACATTTGCACTGGCCTGAGCAATGACGTATTTCATTTCATCAATGGCAGAAATATACTCCACATCATCCGTCAACTGTCCATTAACCACTTTACGATAAGGTGTCTCCAGGAAACCATACTCATTGGTTTTTGCATAAATAGCCAAGGTATTGATCAGACCAATGTTAGGTCCCTCTGGCGTTTCAATAGGGCAAACACGACCATAGTGAGTAGGATGAACATCACGCACCTCAAATCCAGCACGCTCACGAGTAAGACCACCAGGCCCAAGAGCCGAGACACGACGTTTATGCGTCACTTCCGAAAGTGGGTTAACTTGATCCATAAACTGTGATAATTGACTCGAACCAAAGAACTCTTTAACCGCAGCCGATACAGGCTTTGCGTTAATCAAGTCCTGTGGCAACAAACCGTCTGTTTCAGCCTGATTCAAACGTTCTTTAACTGCACGTTCAACACGTACTAGACCGACACGAAATGCATTTTCAGCCATTTCACCAACCGCACGAATACGACGGTTACCTAATGCATCGATATCATCGACCATTGTCAGTCCATTACGTATACTGATTAACTCGCGTAATACGTCAAGGATATCTTCCTTCTCAAGAACGGTTGCACCGTCATTTTTCTTACGACCCATACGACGGTTTAGCTTCATACGACCTACTGAAGATAAGTCATAACGCGCATCATCAAAAAATAAGCTTTTAAATAACGCTTCTGATGAATCTTTAGTTGGCGGCTCGCCAGGACGCATCATACGGTAGATTTCAACCTGAGCTTCAAGCTGAGAAGTTGTTGAATCAAGATTCAATGTATCAGAGATATAAGGACCATTATCTAATTCATCAATATAAAGAACTCTGATAACACAACCCTTAATCTGAGCAATCTTATCTAATGTTTCAACAGTCAAAACTTCATTAGTACGACAAACTAGCTCGCCAGTGGTGGTATCCGTCACACCAGACGCAAGTACCTTACCAACCAAATACTCTTCAGGAACAATGGCACTCTTAACGCCAGACTCTTTAAGCGCTTTAACGTGACGTGCATTGATTTTGTTACCAGCTGTAATGATCTTTTTGCCATCATGCACAATATCAAAACCAGCGGTCTCACCCTTAAGCTGATCAGCATCAAGAACAAGCTCATAACCCTTAGGCGTAATCTTAATTGTATTGGCCACAAAGAATTCTGAAAGAATATCTTCGTTTGATAAACCCATTGCACGCAAGAAAACTGAAACGGGCAATTTACGGCGACGATCGATACGCGCAAACATACAATCATTATGGTCGAACTCAAAATCTAACCAAGAACCACGGTAAGGAATAACACGAGCGTTAAACAACAACTTACCAGACGAGTGTGACTTACCTTTATCGTTATCAAAGATAACACCAGGCGAACGATGTAACTGAGTCACAATTACACGCTCGGTTCCGTTGATAACAAACGTTCCGTTATCGGTCATTAAAGGAATATCGCCTAGATAAACTTCCTGCTCTTTAACATCCTTAACAGGACGCTTTCCAGCAGGTGCAGTCTTATCAAAAAGAACCAAACGCATTTTTACGCGCAATGGAGAGGCATAAGTCACACCACGTTGCTTACACTCTTTAACGTCAAACTCAGGCTGACCCATATGGTAACTAACGTATTCTAAATCTGCCGTACCTGCGACCCCATGAATAGGGAAAACAGATTTGAATGCAGAATGAAGACCAACTTTTGCTCTTTCGGCTGGCTTCTTATCTATCTGTAAGAAATCATGGAAAGACCCTTTCTGCAGAGAAAGCAAATAAGGAACTTCTAGAATGGATGGAAGTTTCGCAAAATCTTTACGAACTCGTTTCTTTTCGACTAATGAATATGTCATCGTTTACCTCGACGATATGATTGTCCGGATGCATGTAACAATCGTTACAAAATAATGCATAAAACTGTAGTAGCTATGAACAAGTTATCCACACGTTACTAACACACTTTTACACACTGTTAAAAACGAGAAAAGGCCGGCGCCAAGGCGCCAGCCAATTCAGTGCTGCTTTCGCAGCAAGTAGCGTTAAATTACTTAACTTCTACTTCAATACCAGCTTCTTTAAGCTCAGCTGCTAAAGCATCTGCTTCTGCTTTAGACGCGCCTTCTTTCAATGTGAAAGGAGCACTTTCTACTGCAGCTTTAGCTTCTTTAAGCCCAAGTCCAGTTGCTGCACGAACTGCTTTGATTGCAGCTACTTTGTTTGCGCCAGCGCCAGTCAGAATTACATCAAATTCAGTCTGCTCTTCTGCAGCTGATGCATCGCCAGCAGGACCAGCTACTGCTACTGCAGCTGCTGATACACCGAACTTCTCTTCCATTGCTTCAACAAGTGCAACAACATCCATTACTGACATGTTAGCTACTGCTTCTAGAATATCTTCTTTAGTTATAGACATTTGAAATCTCCAAAATTTTAATATTATTTAATTTGTGCTTAAGTAAAACTTAAGCTGCTTCAGCTTCTTTTTGCTCTTTAATAGCAACCAAACCACGTGCAATTTTCGCAACTGGTTCTTTCATAACATATAGAAGCTTACTTAGTGCTTCATCGTAAGTAGGTAGTGCTGCGATAATAGCCAATTGGCTAGCATCCATAACCCCATCTCCAATAGATAATGACTTGACAACAAGTGCTGCATTATCTTTAGAGAAATCTTTGAATACACGTGCCGCATTCCCTAACTCTTCACCAGAGAAAGCGAACACAAGTGGACCAACGAATGTCTCACCCATGTCTTCAAACTTAGTACCAGCAACTGCACGGCGTGCAAGTGTGTTTTTAACAACACGAACTTTTACACCTGCAGCACGAGCGCTAGCACGTAACTGGGTCATTTGCTCTACAGTCAAACCACGATATTCAGCGGCAATCATTGAACCCGCATCTGCAACAACAGCAGAAACTTCTTCAACGACAAGCTTTTTACCTTCGATATTGAGTGCCATTTTACCCTCCAAGCAGCCTATTCATTCTAAGAACGAGTAGACTCTTCCATCTACGTAGGCTTAATGACTATTAAGAGTGCATGCTCTGCACTCACCTACGGTCTGCGATGGGCACTCACTCGAGATCAAATTAATGTTCATAAGGAGTCCCAATTCGCAAATAATGCCTACGCACTTAACGTGCGTAACCAAAATTATAGTGTTGACTGATCAACCAATAGGCCTGGACCCATTGTAGAAGAGATAGTCACTTTCTTAACATAAACACCTTTTGCAGACGCAGGCTTAGCTTTCTTAAGCTCGTCTAATAAAGCATTTAGATTTTCTTGTAATTTTGCCGAATCGAAACCAACTGTTCCGATTGCTGCATGAACGTTACCTGCTTTATCCGCACGGAAACGAACCTGACCAGCCTTGGCATTATTGATCGCGCCAACGACGTCAGGTGTAACGGTACCCGTCTTAGGGTTAGGCATAAGACCACGAGGACCAAGAACCTGACCCAACATACCAACAACACGCATTGCATCAGGAGAAGCGATAACGACATCAAAGTCCATCATGCCTTTCTTGATTTCAGCTGCAAGCTCTTCCATACCAACGAACTCAGCACCCGCTGCTTTAGCGGCTGCTTGGTTCGCTTCACCCGTAAATACTGCAACGCGAACGTCTTTACCAGTACCATTAGGCATAACAGTCGCACCACGTACTACCTGGTCAGACTTACGAGGATCAATCCCTAAACGGATAGAAACGTCTACAGACTCAACGAATTTCGAAGTTGCTAATTCTTTAACAAGATCAAACCCTTCAATAACGTTATAAGCTATATCGCGATTAACGCGTTCTGAACTGATTTTTTGTTTTTTAGTTAGCTTTGCCATTCTATTATCCCTCTACCACTAGGCCCATACTACGAGCAGAACCCGCAATAATGTTGACAGCCGCGTCTAAATCGTTCGCATTAAGATCAGCCATTTTAGTCGTTGCAATTTCTTCCAACTGCGCACGAGTAACGGTACCAACCTTATTCATATTCGGAATTGCACTACCACTTTTAATTCCAGCTGCTTTCTTCAAAAGAATTGAAGCAGGAGGCGTTTTAGTGATAAACGTGAAACTACGATCACTGTAAACAGAAATAACGACAGGAATAGGCATCTTAGCTTCAAGACTTTGAGTCTGAGCATTAAATGCTTTACAGAATTCCATAATGTTAACACCGTGCTGACCTAGAGCAGGACCAACTGGTGGACTTGGGTTTGCAGCACCTGCAGGCACTTGCAATTTAATATAGGCTGTAATTTTCTTAGCCATGATACTCTCCTAATTTGGGTCAAACGCCTTTCGGCTCCCCTGTTGTTAAATCAGTTTAAATTTTTTCTACTTGAGTAAACTCAAGATCAACCGGAGTTGAACGACCAAATATTAATACTGACACTTGCAATTTATTTCTGTCGTAATCGACTCGCTCTAACACCGCTTCAAAATCCGTGAAAGGACCTTCGGTTACACGAACCATTTCACCAGGCTCATACATAACCTTAGGACGTGGCTTATCAACACTTGTTTCAACACGCTCAAGAATACGATCCACTTCTTTTTGAGAAATAGGCGCGGGACGATCTTTTGTCCCACCAATGAAGCCCATTACCTGTGGCACACTTTTAACTAAGTGCCAGGTATCTTCATTCATTTCCATCTGTACTAAAACATAACCAGGGAAAAATTTACGCTCACTCGTGCGTTTCTTACCATCACGAATTTCAACGACTTCCTCTGAAGGAACCAACATCTCACCAAAAAACTCACCTAACTCAGCGCGTTCAACATAATCAACTAAACTGGCTTTTACTTTATTTTCATAACCTGAATACGCATGAACGACATACCATCTCTTTGCCATCTTAACCACCTTGACCTGTTAATAGCTTTACTGCCCACATAAAGAACATATCAACCAACCACAAAAATATACCCATAAGAATAACTACTACAAACACGATTAACGTCATCTGCACAGTTTCTGGGCGTGTTGGCCATACGACTTGTTTAACTTCTCGTTTGGCGTGACTAAGATAGCTGTACCAGCTTCGGCCGACATTCGTTAGATAAAGAACAAATAGCGCAAGCCCTATACCGACTACTACACCTAAAACACGGAGAACCGCGTGAACTTCTTGAAATACGTAATACCCTACTAACGAACCAATTAAAATGGCAATCGCCAATATTAACTTCGCAGTATCAAGTGTGTTCGACTCGCTTTGTTTTTGCATTTCTTTATTCATAAACCTATCAGCTAAATGTAAAAACGACCCGTGCTTTGTTAAACACAGGTCGTTTTGAATATGGCAGGGGTAGAGAGACTCGAACTCCCAACACCCGGATTTGGAATCCGGTGCTCTACCAATTGGAGCTATACCCCTGGAATGTGTCACCAAAAAAAAGGGATTATACATCCCCTTCCTCAGTGTTACAAGCGTTATTTAGTCAAGAATTCTTGCTACAACACCTGCACCAACAGTACGTCCACCTTCACGAATGGCAAAACGAAGACCGTCATTCATTGCGATTGGGTTAATTAACTCTACTGTCATTTGTACGTTATCACCAGGCATAACCATTTCTGTGCCTTCTGGTAAGGTACATGCACCAGTCACATCAGTTGTACGGAAGTAGAACTGTGGACGGTAACCTTGGAAAAATGGAGTGTGGCGTCCACCTTCATCTTTTGAAAGTACATAAATTTCAGCTTCGAACTTAGAGTGCGGAGTGATTGTACCTTTATGTGCCAATACCTGACCACGTTCGATATCTTCACGCTTAGTACCACGTAAAAGAATACCAACGTTATCACCTGCCTGACCTTGGTCAAGAAGCTTACGGAACATTTCAACACCGGTAACCGTAGTTTCAGTTGTGTCACGAATACCAATGATCTGGATGACTTCACCAACTTTAACAACACCTGTTTCGATACGTCCTGTTGCGACTGTTCCACGACCTTGGATTGAGAAGATATCTTCTACAGGCATTAGGAATGGCTTATCCGTTTCACGAATAGGATCTGGAATATATGAATCCAACGCAGCAACTAGACGCTCTACTGCAGGTGCACCGATTTCAGACTGATCGTCAGCAATGGCTAACGTTGCTGAACCGATAATTACTGGCGTATCATCACCAGGGAATTCGTACATATCAAGAAGCTCACGAACTTCCATCTCTACTAATTCTAGTAGCTCTTCATCATCAACCATGTCAGCTTTGTTTAGGAAAACAACGATGTATGGAACACCAACCTGACGTGAAAGGAGGATGTGCTCACGCGTCTGAGGCATTGGCCCATCAGCAGCTGAACATACTAGGATTGCGCCATCCATTTGTGCAGCACCAGTGATCATGTTCTTAACATAATCGGCGTGACCCGGGCAATCTACGTGTGCGTAGTGACGAGTCTCTGACTCATACTCAACGTGTGAAGTTGAGATTGTGATACCACGCTCTCTTTCTTCTGGTGCATTATCGATAGATGCGAAATCTTTAACATCTCCACCGAACTTTCTACCTTGTACAATTGTTAGTGCTGCTGTAAGAGTTGTCTTACCGTGATCGACGTGACCGATAGTACCAACGTTTACGTGAAGCTTATCGCGTGAAAACTTAGCTTTTGCCATGATGTAATCTCCTATAGTAGCAGCGACTGTTGATACAGTTCGATGCAAATTAATTTCTAAAATTTGGAGCTCTTAATCGGAATCGAACCGATGACCTCATCCTTACCATGGATGCGCTCTACCGACTGAGCTATAAGAGCAAATTAAAAAGGCCCACCCCATCAATTTGAATTAACAAATTAACAAAGAGAGCCTTTGAAATATGGAGCGGGTAAGGAGAATCGAACTCCTCTCATCGGCTTGGAAGGCCGAGGTAATAGCCAATATACGATACCCGCAATATGGTGGAGGGTGGAGGATTCGAACCTCCGAAGGCTGAGCCAGCAGATTTACAGTCTGCCCCCTTTGGCCACTCGGGAAACCCTCCAAATTGTGTGTGCGTATTCTATAGAAGTTTTACACACTGTCAACAACAATTTACATAATTTTAGTAAAATCAGTAATTTCTTATTGCCGAAGCTAACTTAAACAGTATAAACATTACAATTGCCAGATTTTAAGAAAACCTTGCCAAAAACTATTCGCGTATTCTAGCAACCTTTTCCCCGAATACAAGCAATTCTTTATACTCTTTTGCTTTTGTTTACTTCTAACCAAGAGTAACTTTAAAAGAGTGCCGGTATTTCAACTAACATCACACTAGAACGTTTCGCAAAGAAATGGTTTAGAAGCTCGTTTATCATGATGGTTTAGGCTTAGAACCCTATGTTGACTCAATCAACTTAAGAGGCTCTGGCTACGCTTTTACTGTATTCAAGATCATAAACATACAGAATATTGTCATACCTCTATTTTTAACGGATCAATTGGATAAAACAAAACACCTTGCATTCAACCGCGGCATCATTTTGATTTGCCATTCAAACTCTATTAGAAACCATTATATATAAGCGGCCACGGAAAATTTCATTTCTGGGCACTCTCAATCATCCATATAAAATTACCATGCCTGGTAAAATAACGTCAACTCAAACTATTATAGCCCTATGCAACCGTTATATAAGAGACTGTTTAATACTATGAATTCGATCAAACCAAACCATTGGGACAACCTTCTCGCATTTGACCAACAGCACGTCTGGCATCCATACGCCAAAATACCCAATCCAAACCCAGTGATTGGTGTGACGAAAACGCAGGGCTCAATACTTACATTGGCAGATGGTTGTGAGGTGATTGATGGTATGTCTTCCTGGTGGGCGGCCATTCATGGCTACAACCACCCCTTTATTCAACAAGCCATGCATAATCAGATTGAAATTATGCCCCATATTATGTTTGGAGGATTAACACACCAACCCGCAATTGAGCTGGCTAAAAGGTTGATCCATTTAACCCCGCCAGGCCTGGTCAAAGTATTCTTCTCAGATTCAGGCTCGGTTGCAATGGAAGTCGCTATCAAAATGGCTCTGCAATTCTGGATAAGTAAAAACAAGCCCGAAAAAAACAGACTATTGACCGTCAGAAATGGTTATCACGGCGACACCTTTGCCACGATGGCAACGAGCGATCCTGATAATGGTATGCACCATATATTCAACGACAATCTTGCTCACCACATTTTCGCCCCTGCGCCAGAGATGGGGTTTAGCATAGAATCGGACAACTCGGATATTCAGGCTTTTGAGGCTTTACTAGAAGCACACCACACCTCTATAGCAACTGTCGTGATTGAACCGATTGCCCAAGGTGCTGGTGGAATGCGTTTTTATCGTCCCGACTACCTTAACCGAGTCAGAATGTTATGTACTCAATATGATGTACTCTTGATTATCGATGAAATTGCCACGGGGTTTGGCCGAACTGGCAAGCTCTTTGCCTGTGAATGGGCGGATATCGCTCCCGATATCATGTGCGTAGGCAAAGCTTTGACGGGTGGTTACATGACATTAGCGGCGACACTTTGCTCCCAAACCATTAGTGACACGATAAGTAATGGCAACCCAGGATTACTAATGCACGGTCCAACCTTTATGGCCAACCCTTTAGCCTGTGCCACCGCAATCGCAAGCATTGATCTACTGCTAGACTCTCCTTGGCAGCAAAACATTCAGCGAATTGAACGACACTTGCAAGCCACACTATTGCCGCTTAAAGACATTGAAGGTGTAGCGGATACACGCGTATTAGGTGCGATTGGCGTGGTTGAATTGGAACGAGACGATTTAGGTCCAACGATACAAGCTCTAGGCATAAAAAATGGTATTTGGTTAAGACCGTTCGGAAAACTTATCTATACCATGCCCGCTTTTAATATTCCGCAGACACAACTTACCTCGTTGATAAACGGCATGATCAAAGCCATTCAAAGCACACTAAATGCAACTTAATATCATTTAGGACAACAAGAGATTGAACCATGAATTATTTTTTAGATGCTCTCAAAAACTATGTGACCTTCACGGGCCGGGCCACCCGCCAACAGTATTGGATGTACATTCTGTTTTACATCGTCTTTTATTTTGTCGCCGTCATGCTCGACATTAATTTAGGGCAATACGACAAAGAGAACATGAGCGGCTTTATCAGTACCGTTTATACCTATGGCTTATTATTACCAACGATTGCAATACTCGCCAGACGACTGCATGATATCGGACGTAGTAGCTGGTGGATTTTGTTAATCATCATTCCGGTGATCGGCTCATTGGTCATTCTAATTTTTACGTTAATCGACAGTCAGAAAGAAGACAACAAATATGGTGTAAGCTTGAAATACGCAAACACAACAGAAGCTGATCAGGAATAATTAACTAAAACCCAATCATGCAGCCAGCAAACATCCAACCTATTATGGATAAAATACCCGCGTGCCTTGAAAAACAAAATGACCAGGCCTGGTCATTTAAGATTTAACTGACAAATGATTT
The DNA here is from genome assembly GCF_000381085.1 of Thiomicrorhabdus arctica DSM 13458. Taxonomy (GTDB): domain Bacteria; phylum Pseudomonadota; class Gammaproteobacteria; order Thiomicrospirales; family Thiomicrospiraceae; genus Thiomicrorhabdus; species Thiomicrorhabdus arctica. The sequence goes on from NZ_KB905899.1 coordinate 1,574,320, forward strand.
ATTTTGGCGGACTCTGCCATGGATTTATACGACGGCTTATAAGCCACAGCACAAAACGAATCTACCGGAAAACCAATTCTAGATTGAATCGTAATGTTTTCAAAACCAGCCAACTCGAGCAAAGACTCTACCTCTGCCGTTGTATAACGTGCAAAAATAGTTGGATGCAACTGCATTCTATCAATCTGCTCTCCGGTTCTAAAACCCATAACAAATTTTCCACCGGACTTTAAAACTCTTAAAACGTCTTTAAAATGCGGTTCTGGCGGTTGCCAAAAATAAAGCGTATTAGCACAAGCCACCTGATTAAATGAAAAACGATCAAATGGCATATTGTCACTAGACGCTTCGATCAAAGATAGCTGTCCGGATTTAATAAACCGTTGAGTACGTAAGGTAGCTTGTTGTAACATGAGGGGTGAAAAATCTGCCCCAGTAAACAGGGCAGAAGGATTTTGTTGGCACAACTGAAATAACAGTTCACCAGGCCCAAAACCGACCTCTAAGATCTGATCATTAGCCTGAACTGCCATCTGTTCGAGAATAAACTGATTTAAATCAGCATTCCCCTTAACGAACATAGGCTGGAGGATATTTTTCCCCAACCAGCCAGAAGGTTTTCTAGATTGCTTCGCCAGCGTCTCGGCGGACACCAAAGATTTCACTAGCAGCACTTTCACCATAAACAGATTAAACGCCACTCTTCCTCCTTTTTTGCCCTCTCAAAATAACTTAAGCTTCAATGATCTCGTAATCATGTGACATCTCTGCCGTTTTTTCCAACATTTTTGAAACTGAGCAATATTTTTCAGCAGACAACTCTACAGCGCGGCTGACCCTTTTCTCATTTAAGTCCGTTCCAGTCACCTTAAAATGCAGATGAATCTTAGTATAAACCGAAGGCACGCTGTCAGCACGTTCAGAGGTTATTTCGATCTGGCAATCCTTAATGTCTTGCTTACCCTTTTCCAGCATCATAACAACATCAATTCCAGAACAACCACCCAAACCCATTAGCAACATTTCCATTGGACGGGGCCCTTTATCCTCTCCACCAACAGTTTGTGAGGCATCCATTAGAACTTTATGTCCAGTCGACGAGGTTGCTTCAAACGCTTTTTTACCTTGCCATTTCACTGATATCGTCATATTTTATCCTTTGATATAAAGGGTTAAAAGGATTAAAGCGCTTCGGTTTCAGGATCAAAAATATCTTCTACCACAATGACTTTTGGTTTTGGATAGTAGTTAAATTCAGTCGCAGATGCAATTGTATACGCGCCCATTTGTTTGCCTATTAGGATATCACCAACCTCCATCTCTGGCAGTTCAATATCTTCAGAAATGACATCAATACTGTCACACGTCGGCCCGGCTAAGACACTTGAGAAAAACTCACCCGTCGCATCAAAGGGTTTTAATGGCGCCAAAGGGTACACGGCATGGTCAAACATCTGACCACTGAAGCCGCCATAAACGCCATCATCCATGTAATACCACATTTTGGCACCACGCTTAGCTTTACCAACCACTGAAATCACCTCAATCATAGACGGTGCTGCGATAAAACGCCCTGGCTCCGCATAGACTTCAATACCCTCTGGCAGCTCACCTAACGCCTCCATAACGGGAGCACAGAAATCTATAATCGGTAACACGGCTTCTTGATAAGAGACCGGGAAACTGCCGCCAATATCCAAAAACTTCCACCTTACATGATGCATTACCTTCATCGCGGCGACACTGGCACGAACTGCATTGACCTGCGTCATCGGCGATAATGATTGCGAGCCAACATGAAAGGAGAGTCCAACCACTTCAATCCCATTCTTTTGGGCAAGATCAACCATTACCGGTAGTTCTTCTAATGCACAACCAAATTTACGCGACAAATCAACGACGGCTTGTTGATTACGGAAACTGACACGCATAATCAACTCAACCTGACCCGCATAAGGAATGAACTTACGCAGCTCCTCAATGTTGTCAACCACAAAGCGATTACAGCCAAATTCTAAAGCACGTTTAATCTCTTTATCTTTTTTAATTGGATGCGAATGGATGCATTGATCCCCTTTAATCCCCAGTGACTCAACTAACTCTACTTCACCAATGGTCGCTAAATCAAAAGAGCTGCCTAAAGACTTAAGACGCTTAATCAACTCAGGGTGAGACAAGGCTTTTAAAGCATAAAAAAGCTTTACCCCAGGCAAAGCAGCCTGCAAAGATTTGTACTGATATTCGACTTCACTTAAATCGAGCACCATAAAGGGCGTTTCATGTTTAGCCACCAAGTTCTCTAAACTTTCGCGGTCAAACTCTTGTAGAGCATCGGGGTGAGACTGTTCTGCAAAAGACTCTGCAATCATATGTTTATTCATTAGTTTAAGACATCCAAAATATATTGCGGTAGTGCAAAACTAGCCTTATGCAACATAGGTGTATAAAAACGCGTCTTTATATTTGCCTGCGCAAAACGCGAGTCAAGTGTGGTTATATCCACATTCTTTAATGCTAAGTTATCAGTAGCCCAAGCAAACGTCATCATACCACCAACATAAGTTGGCACAGCCCCCGAATAAAAACTCGCTTCCTTAAAAAGAGGCAATAAACGCTTAAAGGTCGTGACCACTTCATCGGTTTGCAAAAAACAAACGCCATTCTGAGCAACAAAAACACCATCCTCTTTTAAACAACTTTTGATACCTTGATAGAAACGCGACGTAAACAAAACTTCTCCAGGCCCCATAGGGTCGGTTGCATCAGAAATAATCACATCAAACTGTTCAGTACAGTTGTTAACGAAATCGACGCCATCCGCAATGACAATATGTGTCTTAGGGTTATCGTAAGCTCCCGCTGAATGATTTGGCAAATACTTGACGCACATATCAATCACTTGCTGATCGATTTCAACCTGTGTCACGGACTCAACATTTTGATGCTTTAACACTTCACGCAAAATCCCGCCGTCACCACCACCAATAATCAATACCTTTTTAGCATGACCATGTGCAAACATTGGGACATGAGTCATCATCTCGTGATAGATAAACTCATCTTTTTCGGTCGTTTGAATAACGCCATCCAAGGCCATTACATTGCCCCATTGGTCATTTTTAAAAATGACTAGGTGTTGATGCCCAGTATTGACCTCAAACAACACCTCATCCATAACAAACTGCTGCCCCCAGGACGGGTACAGCGTTTCTAGGCAATTCTGACTCATGCTTCGAGTCTCACGTCCGCTTCAAGCATCTCACCACGTAAAATCGTGTCTACTTTGACTGAAGTTGGCGTAAAGGCCGCTTTTAAAACGTCAATCGCGTTCTCAGGTTCAGCGTCGCCACACATAAAGACATCAAATGCGGCATAGTTACGCTCAGGCCATGAATGCACACTGATATGGGATTCTGCTAGAACAGCCACCCCAGAAATCCCACCATTTGGCGTAAAATGATGCAAATGGATGTGCAATAAAGTAGCTTTAGCTTTTTCTACGGCTTCCCGTAATGTAGCCTCCATAAGCGGCAGATTATCTAGATGAGAAGCACCCCACAAATCAATAATTAAATGCGTACCGGCAAAGACTTTGCCATCTCGACAGATAAAGTGATCCGCATTTTGATCTTCTACGGCTTGTTCGTGGGTCGGCCAAGAGGAATCAATGATGGTCGTTTTTTCGATCACTTCGAAATGATCATTACTGGTGACCAGTGTGTTTTCTGAATTAGGCATGAAATGAGCACCTTACTAAAACACCCGAAAAAATGTAGACGGATGAATGATTAACAAAAATTCGACAAGACAAGGTTAGCTTGAAGAACCCCAGCCACGTTCAATAACGTGAGGTTTTAACCATTTTTCTTTCTATCTCCTACAGCAAGTTAGCCACAGGGTTCTGTCTGAAAAAGGAGAAACGTATTATTCTCCTTTTTGGAAGTTTTGCAAGCGTTTTTTATCGTCTTTTTTTCGTCTCTAAAAAACGCCGTAACATAATGATTTAACTGTATAGTTTTGCATACAATCCAAAGCTACATTCCGCTAATTAAAACCATAAATAAAAATATGTTTATCAAAAATAAATGACCAGGCCTGGTCGAGTTATTTCTATGATATCTTGATATAGATTGAGAAGCCTTTGAAGCTCTGTCATTCTCCTTGGAAGTTATCTAATGGCTTCACGTAACTTTTTTGCTTGTCCAAAAAAGTAACCAAAAAATGACCCCCCCGGTGACGGTCTCTATTTCACTAAGCTTGTAAGCGGAAGTTTGAGAACTCGCTTCGCTCAAACACACAAACTTTGATCCGCTTCCTACGCTAAGTTCAATAACGATTCCTTTCAAAGGGGACTTCGGAGGCTTGTGGATGCTTTTGTATTCTTTCAGGATGTTTTCAATTATAGATTTTTGAAATATAACAAAGCGGATCAAGAAGAGACGTTTAAAAGAGATAACCACCAGGCCTGGCTAAAATGAAGCTTGATCTCTTTTAAAGCTAAGATAAGTTCAAGGCAAAGTGCCCAAAGTCCCTTCTGTAAGAAAGCGCACTTTCACTTAATGAAGAGCGCGTTTAAACGTTTGAGCTGTTTGAGCGTTAGCGAGTTCTCAAACGTCAGCGATCGAGTTTAGGGAAATCGCTTTCGTCAGCAGGGCTACTTTTTTGGTTATTTTTTGCGCAGCGGCAAAAAGTAACGGGGAAGCCGAATAAGAAAATAGAGGAGGATTATTGAGTGTCAAAGGCTTCACATATCGCTTAGTCAATTAAAGGATAGTGCCTATTTTTTCGAATTTTCGTTTTTATGCTTCTTTACCTGAAAATTTATACAGCATATCCGCGCTCTACTGCATATGCATTACCTTTTTCTGTGAATAATAATTCACCTGAAGAGTTGTGTCTTACATATCCCTCTGCTGCCAACTGCTCTATTAGATGTCGGATTTTGACTGCACCAAATTTTGAACCTTCGATAATAGCTTTCATCGAGCAACGACCTTCTGCCTTAGTTAAATCTTTAATCAACTGATCTTCTTCATCGCTTAGAACACTTATGGCTCTCTTCTCTGCTATTTCAACAGGGGTTGCAGATCGAACCCTTACCCCCTCGACTTCAGCTTTTAACTTTTCCTTAATATCTTCATCTTCAATCTTATTAATTTCTACTTCACGCTTTGCTCGATCAATAAGACCTTCTTCAAGTGTCGCTAATAACTTTGCATTAGCTGATTCAAACTTTTGTTTTTCCAAAATTAACTTCGACTCTGAATCAGCTTGTAAAGAATTTTTCAAATCAGTTGGTATTTTACTAATCCCTAAAAAAACATAATGTATCCATGGGTATAAAAATGAGTATAAAAATGCCAGCATCAAGGGAAAGAAAAATAAGGAATCAAATCCAGTATGCTCATTAAAATATTCAATCCGCATCTCTGCGCTTAATTTACTAGCAAATAAATAAAATATTTCCTCCCAATTGAACGCAATAAAAGCAAAGAAAAAATAGCCAAATAATGGACTACTGATTCTAGAGAAAATTGATTCCATTACTTCTTTCATAATTTACCTTGTTTTAATTGTGCATCATCAAACAGACAAAAAAGCGCCTCATAAAGAGGCGTTTTCTTAATTAAACAACTCTGCCAACTTCTCGCCTGGATTTTCGGCGCGCATAAAAGCTTCACCCACTAAGAATGCATCCACATGACAGGCCCGCATTCTGGCAACATCACCCTTGGTTAGAATGCCACTTTCAGTGATGACAATACGATCTTCTGGAATCATCTCTAACATTTCAATGGTGGTGTCTAATGAGACTTCAAAGCTGTGCAAATCGCGGTTATTAATGCCAATCATTGGCAGTGGCAGATGCAAAGCTCGTTCCAACTCTTCCTTGTTATGCACTTCGATTAAGACATCCATATCCAAGGTTAACGCAACCTGAGTCAGTTCCGACATTTGCGCGTCGCCAATGGCTGCGGCAATTAACAGAATACAATCTGCACCAATCGCACGTGCTTCGTAGACTTGATAATCATCAACAATAAAGTCTTTGCGGATAATCGGCAGATCAACCGCTTCACGAACTTGCTGTAGATATTCATTTGAACCCTGAAAGAAATCTTTATCTGTTAAAACGGATAAACAAGCCGCACCGTTAGCCGCGTAACTCTTGGCGATTTCAACGGGATCAAATGATTCACGTAAAACCCCTTTGCTAGGTGAAGCCTTTTTAATTTCGGCAATCACTGCAGATTGCCCCGCATCTAACTTCGCTTGCATGGCACCCACAAAACTTTTAGTTTCTGGCGCTAATAGGGCACGTCTTTTCATTTCACGCAGTGGAATTTTGTCACAGCCATCCTGAATTTCTTCAAGCTTACGTAAGATAATTTTCTTTAAGATGGTTGGCGTAGCCATATTGCATTCCTTGATTAGGTGACTGATTCTGCATAACTCGCATGCATTGTTGTTTTATTAAATTCTGTATTAAAGGGGATTGTCTGATGGTGTTTTCACATCACTTGCAACGTCTTCCGCCACTCGCCACAAAAAGAAGAGTAATAGTAAAGCGATTCCGAGCAACATTAGCTGCAAGCCCAAACTCCCCCAGAGTAAACCTATGGAAAGACTAAAAGTAATCCCAATGACCCAAGTAGCTCTTTTTTTAGTGGCACGCTGCATGGTTTGATTATTTTCCCAGCGACGTAAATCTTCTCCTATCCAGCGATTATTTAATAATGCCTGATGAAATCGCGGAGAACTTCTAGCAAAACAGGCCGCTGATAAAATCATAAATGGAGTGGTCGGTAATATTGGCAAGACAACGCCTATCAGACCTATTAGAAAAAATAGACCTCCTAAAGTGAAGTAGAAATGGCGTTTCAGGGTTTTTGTCATTGTTAAATCTATTCTGACCAGGCCTGGTTAATATTCAATCAAGCGTTAAAGGGCTTTAAAAGACTGTGTTTTGGCGATAAATTCATTTAGTTTTTGCTGAGCCAGCCCATCGGCGATGATTTTACATGCCATAACAACACCCGCCGAATAAGATTCTACAAGGCCTGCCACGTAAAGAGATGCGCCCGCATTCAAACAAACAATATCTTTAGCGGCGCTGATATTATTGGCAAAAACCGCCCGAATAATATTCAAACTATCCAGCGCAGACTCCACCGCTAAATCTGATAGGTCGACATGATCCATACCATACTCAGAGGGATCAATAACCCACTCAATGACTTCACCGTTTTTTAATTCTGCGACAAACGTTCTACTGGCGACACTGATTTCATCCAACCCATCTTCAGCATGGACCACCATGACATGCTTTGAACCTAGGCGTTGCAAGACTTTGGCAAACAAAGAGGTCAGCGACTTGTCATAAACGCCAACGACTTGAGAAGGTGCACCCGCCGGATTAGTCAAAGGTCCGAGCATATTAAAAAGAGTGCGAACCCCCAACTCTTTACGCGCACCAATCACATGACGCATCGCGCTGTGATGTGCCTGGGCAAACATAAAACCAACACCCGTGTCATTAATGCATTCGGCGACCTGCTCGGGACTAAGCGTTAAATCCACACCCGCCGCTTCCAAAACATCAGCACTACCTGACTTACTGGAAATTGAACGATTGCCATGTTTGGCCACCGTACCACCTGCCGCCGCAACAACAAAAGCACAAGCGGTAGAGATATTGAAGGTATTAGCACCATCGCCCCCTGTACCGCAAGTGTCGACTAACGTTGATTTATCTTCTAACCGAACAGGGGTGGCTAAGCTGCGCATAACCTGAACAGCAGCCGTAATCTCTTCTAAGGTTTCACCTTTCATTCTCAAAGCGGTTAGGATCGCACCAATCTGAGCAGGTGTGGCTTTACCCGACATTAACTTATGCATGACCGATTCCATTTGATCCGCATTTAATGCTTGTCTCTCTATGAGTTGTTCAAGTGCCGCTTTCAGCTCCATGGAATAACCTGCTCAAGTAGATTTAGAAGTTAGGAACAACTGCTGTTAGGCGTTCTGTTCGAGAAAATTCCTTAGCATCTGATGACCTTGATCGGTCAAAATAGACTCAGGATGAAATTGCACGCCTTCAATCGGTAAGGTTTTATGGCGCACGCCCATAATCTCATCCAACTCACCATTTGCATCCTGCGTCCAAGCAGTAATCTCTAAACACTCAGGCAAGGTTGATTGTTCAATGACAAGTGAATGATAACGTGTGGTCGTGACCGGGTTTGGCAAGTTAGCAAACATGCCTGTATCTTGATGGTAAACCGGAGAGGTTTTGCCATGCATGACCTCTTTGGCACGAATGACATGACCCCCGAATGCCTGACCAATACTTTGATGCCCTAAGCAAACGCCCATAATCGGGATCTTACCTGCAAAGTATTGAATAGCGGCAACCGATATACCCGCTTCTGCTGGCGTACATGGTCCTGGAGAAATGACCAGATATTTGGGATTTAACGCTTCAATGCCTTCTATCGTAATTTGGTCATTACGAAACACTTCGACATGCTGACCTAATTCACCAAAATACTGAACGATGTTGTAGGTAAAAGAGTCATAATTATCAATCATTAATAGCATATTTTTTCCTAAGTCTTTCCCAGAGAGCTTTTTTAAGTCAGTTGGGTCTGCTGAATCATATTTACTTATGGTTTGCTTGTGGATTGATCGTCTGCAGACCATTGGTCACAAACTCTGCGGCTTTGAAAATGGCGCGGCCTTTATTCATGGTCTCATCCCATTCAAGCTGGGGGACCGAATCAGCGACAATGCCCGCACCTGCTTGTACAAAGAGGGTATTGTCTTTAATGACTGCGGTGCGAATCGCAATGGCCGTATCCATATTGCCGTGCCAACCTAAATAGCCCACCGCGCCAGCGTAAATACCACGCTTAACGGGCTCAAGTTCATCAATAATTTCCATCGCACGAATTTTCGGTGCCCCTGAGACGGTTCCTGCTGGAAAGGTAGCGCGCAGGACATCCATCGCACTTAAACCAGGTTTGATTTTTGCATTCACATTAGAAACGATATGCATGACATGTGAATAACGTTCAACAACCATCTTTTCCGTCAAGTCAACCGAACCAATTTGTGCAATGCGCCCAACATCGTTACGTCCTAAATCAATCAACATCAAATGCTCTGAAAGCTCTTTAGGGTCATTTAACAACTCTTGCTCTAAAGTCAGATCGCTCTCATGGGTTGCACCACGTCGGCGGGTTCCGGCAATAGGACGCACAGTGACTTGTTGATCCTCTAAACGCACTAGAATTTCAGGTGAAGAGCCAACAATCTGCACATTCCCCATATCCATAAAGAACATATAGGGTGATGGGTTCAGATAACGCAATGCGCGGTATAAGTCTATTGGTTCGTCATCGAACTTGACCGACATTTGCTGTGAAATAACCACCTGCATAGCATCACCCGCCAGGATGTATTCTTGAATTTTTGCAACGGCCTGTTTAAAGGCTTCTTCACCAAAACTTGACTGAAAATCCGCCTCGGTAATCTGCTTAGCACTCGGCACATCAATAGGTATCGGCATCGGTTGACTTAACTTCGCGCTAAGCTCGTCTATCCTTTGTAAGGCTAGGGTTTCACCATCATGTTTAGTTAAGTCGGCGTGTACAATCACATGTACTTGGCCACTCAAGTTATCAAACACCACTAATTCTTCAGAAACTAACAGTTCAATATCCGGCACACCGATATCGTCTTTTTCTGGAACGGTATTTTTTAGACGCTCTTCGACAAAACGGATTGTATCGTAACCGAAGTAACCTACTAGCCCACCGCTAAAAACAGGCATGCCTGAAGGTTCGTAAACCTTAAACTGTTTTTGATACGCTTCAATCCACGCTAAAGGATCCTCCGCAACTTGATGCTGCACCACTTCGCCGTCAAGAACCTCTTTAATATGATGACCATTAATCAGCAACCGTGTGTGACAAGGCAAGCCAATAATCGAGTAACGTCCCCATTTCTCACCGCCTTGAACGGATTCGAATAGATAAGAGTATGGACCCTTGGCTAACTTATGGTAGACACTCAACGGGGTATCATAATCAGACAGTACGGTACGCATAACCGGCACACGGTTATAGCCCTGCTTTGCTAAGTTTGCAAAGTGTGCGTTGCTCATTCTAGATCTACCTTAGTGTTTGATTGTTTCTCTAGTTTTTTAAACAAAATTGTTCGACGAATACCGGCAATTGAACAGAGTAATGGTCGAAAAATTTCTAGTAACAATGCTTTTAAAAAAGCCATATCGAATTCCTAATTGTTAATGCAAACTTCTCAAATTTATATTTTAAGCTTATCAAGTCACCATGCCTGGTAAGTTCAAATAACAAAGCCCTGCCTATAATAGACAGTGCTCATACATCTTAAACTTTATTTAGACTCAATGTAGTTGGGGAACTCAGCAAATGAATCCATAATGACATCTGGATTGTAATCGCGGATATCTTCACCGTGGTTATAACCGTAAGTCATACAAAAGATATGGAATCCAGCCGCACGGGCCGCTTTAACATCAGAACGAGAATCACCTACCATTAATGCATTTTCAGGTTCAACACCCATCAGTTTCGCCGCATGTAACAAAGGCATTGGATGGGGTTTCTTTTCGGCACAAGTGTCACCAGAGACGATGAACTCAAAATAATCGTGTAGCCCTTTATCTTTCAATAATGGAATGGTAAACGCTTCGGCTTTATTGGTCACACAAGCAATGCGGTAACCTTGCTTAAGCATCCATTCAATCCCTTCAACAACCCCATCATAGACACAAGAGCGTACTGCATTATTATGCGTATAAAGCTCTAAAAAGATAGGGTAAGCCTTATCCATTAAAGCTTGATCTGGCATGCCTTCTACTGCATTGATCAAAGCGCGTTCTGTTAAACGCTGAACACCATTCCCGACCCAATCACGTACGGCCGCTTCTCCACGTACAGGCATATCAAGTTGCTTCATCATTTCATCAACACAGTATGCTAAATCCGGCACACTGTCGATCAAAGTACCATCTAAATCAAATAGGACAAATCCAGGTTTTAACTTTTCCATTCTTATATTCTCTTTTTAAAAGTAGCTAATGTTTATTATTTTATGCGGTGAGTACACACTTAAATCTACGACACCATAAATAACAAACGCCAGCGTCACTAAGAGGCCGGCGTTTTATGATGATGATACCGTCTTTGAGAGTTTAAGCTTTTGCCAACTCATCACGCATTTGCTGAATAATCGTATTATAACGATTTGCATCAGACGCATTTGCTTTGCCGAAAATACCAGAACCGGATACAAAGGTATCACAACCTGCCGCCGCTACAGCAGCGATATTTTCAACCTTAACGCCACCATCAATTTCTAAACGAATATCACGACCAGACGCATCAATTAACTTACGCGCCATTTTTAGTTTTTCTAACGCTTGAGGAATAAATGATTGCCCGCCAAAACCAGGATTAACAGACATAATTAAGATCATGTCAATCTTGTCCATTACATGCTCAAGATAGTCTAAAGACGTTGCTGGATTAAAGACTAGTCCGGCTTTAAGACCTGCGTTTTTGATCAGACCTAAATCCCCGTCGATGTGCTCAGACGCTTCAGGATGAAACGTTATAATGTCTGCACCTGCAGAAGCAAAATCACCAATGATACGGCTAACAGGCTTAACCATTAAATGAACATCGACCGGTGCATTAATACCTTCTTTAACCATGAAGTTCTTAAGGGACTCACATACCAATGGTCCGATGGTTAGGTTAGGCACATAGTGATTGTCCATAACATCAAAGTGCACGACATCAGCGCCCGCAGCAATAACATCTTTAACATCGGTTCCTAACTGCGCGAAATCTGCAGATAAGATTGAAGGAGCGATCCAATTTTGTTGCTTAGCCATCATTAAACACCTTATATCTATAAACGATTAAAAAAATAATTCGTGCATTTTACCAGTATCTATTAGAATGGGCAAAAAAATGGCTATTTAACGACTCTAGCTATAGTGATAAAAAATCCCTCGATATATACTGGGAATAATCTATAGATTTAGCACATGCAAAAGGGCTGCAGAATGAAAGTTAAAGAACAATTTGATAAAAACGAAGTTATCCGTCCAGATAAACCAATGAGATTCACTGGTCTTGCTGAACGCACGTTAAAAAAAGGCATTCACTTCCTAGAGTTTATTGGTTTGTTCATTATTACTATAGCGACTATGTTCGCAGGCTATGACGCCGTTATTACAATGTATGAAAGCCGCGTCGTTCACCTAGGTGATTTGCTATTGTTGTTTTTATACCTTGAAGTCTTAGCCATGGTCGCCATCTACATCGACTCGGGTAAATTACCGGTGCGTTTACCGATGTACATTGCTATTGTCGCCTTGGCACGTTACCTAATTCTTGAGATGAAGGACTTAACGGAATGGCAGATGATTGCCGTAGCCGTTACAATTACCCTTATTACGCTATCTACCTTGGTTTTACGTTACGGAACGATGAAATACCCGTATCCTGAGAATCAAAACAGACGTAAACCTGAACACAACAACCAGAAATAGTAGGACGCCGCATGCAACCTCTTTATGAATCAAACCTGACGAGCCTACCTTTGATTGCTAAGGGCAAGGTACGAGATATCTATGACATTGATGAGCATCATTTATTGATCGTAACCACAGATCGTATCTCTGCCTTCGATGCGATATTGCCAACCCCGATTCCCGGTAAAGGCCGAATTTTGACCGCAATGCCACAGTTTTGGATGAATAAGATGCAAGACATCGTGCCAAACCATTTGGCACCCGAGATGGCTTTAGTGGACTATTTAACGCCTGATGAGCTACAACAACTCGATGGACGAGGCATGATTGTTCGTAAACTTAAACCTTTGCCCGTTGAAGCGATTGTTCGTGGCTATCTCGTAGGATCGGGTTGGAAAGAGTATAAGAAAAACCAAAGTGTTTGTGGCATTCCCCTTAAAAAAGGCATGTTACTCGCTGAAAAACTACCTGAGCCCTTGTTCACACCTTCAACCAAAGCGGCTCAAGGTGACCATGATGAAAACATCAGCTTCGAGCAACTGGTTGAGATTATGGGGCTCGAAAAATCCCAAAAAGTTCGAGACCTGAGTTTAAAACTTTATACGACGGCCGCTGAATTTGCATTAGAGCGTGGCATCATCATTGCCGACACTAAATTTGAGTTTGGTGAAGATGAAGAGGGTGTCATTTATTTAATTGATGAAGCTTTAACACCGGACAGCTCGCGATTTTGGCCGGCATCAAGTTATAAAGTCGGTAAAAACCCACCCAGTTTTGATAAGCAATATATTCGGGATTATCTTGAAAGCCTTGATTGGGACAAAAACCCAAGTACCGGCCCTGAACTTCCAGATGATGTCGTAGCACAAACTTTCGACAAATATCAAGAAGCTCAAGCACGCTTAACAGAAAATCTGTAATGCCTTCAGCAAATCACGCTTTAATCAAACCCACCAGGCCTGGTGGGTTTTTTATGACGGGTACCGACACCGATGTTGGTAAAACCTATGTAAGCGGTTGCATCGCCTTAAGCCTTAGACAACAAGGTTTAACCATCGCACCTAGGAAACCGATAGCCTCAGGATGTTTGGCCCAAACAGATGGTTCATTATTATCTGAAGATGCTCTATTTTTACAACGAACAACCAACACATCAGACTCTTTGCAAATCATCTGCCCTTATCGATTTGAACCTGCAATATCTCCGCACACAGCCATTAAACAAGCAAACCTAGACATCAGGCTAGACGACTTAATTAAAGCCTGTGATGTACCTGAAAATGAATTTGCTTTGATTGAGGGAGCCGGTGGGTTTTACTCACCTTTGGCACTAGACGGGCTAAATAAAGATTTAGCCGTTGCCTTGCGCTTTCCTGTCATTTTAGTGGTCGCCAATCGGCTGGGTTGCCTTAACCAGGCCTTATTGAGTATTGCGGCCATTGAACAAGCTGGATTAAGCCTACACAGCATCATTGTCAACCAACCCAACTCAAGTGTCGACCCAGTTGAAAACCATGCTCTAGGCTTGACAGACTTTACCGATGTGACTATTTTTGAGGTCGATTTTGCCAAAAATGGTCAAGCGATTGTTATCGAGAACTGGACGCGTTAAAAACTATTTTTGACCGGACATGGTCATTTATAAAGACCATTAAACAGCTTACTCAGTCATCACGAGCTTAAGCAGATGAACTTCTTTACCCGTCTCTTTATGCCTATAAACATCATGTTTTGCATCTGACCTAACCCACACATAATGTTCGCCCATGTACTGAATGCGCTCATCATAAAAACGTTTTAAGAGGGAAAGCTCCAATGCCCAACCCTTGGGAAAAGCCACCTCTTTCACACTTTTAGAATCATTGAAAGTCGCCAGACAAATCAAAGTATTATCCTTGAGTTTGCTAAACTGAATACTCAACCAAGAGCAAGCCACATCAAGCTCTCCAAACTGGGTCACCATCACCATATCTGTGGCCCTCCCCTCAGACCCATCAGCTGATTTGTATACCAAACCTCCCCCTTCTAAAATAGCGACAAATTCCTTAGCTTGTTTTAAATCGATAAATCCAATACGCAATAAATCATTATCAGAGCACACTGCCATCGGGTGTAACACAGTGTCAACAGAGCTTAAAAGTGATAATGCATCTGCTTTTTTTGAGGCTTCTGCTTTATTAATAACTATGGAATACCCTTCGATTAAGACCGCCATTTTCTACTCCTATTTATAATAATTTTTAATATTTTATCACTCATTTATGACGTTTGAAAATATTGAAATGCTATCATTCTCTTTTGGACGTAAAAAATCCATACCGTTAGATTAAATAAGGATTCAAATATGGCGAATACGATTACTGCAACAATTAGCTTTGATTACCAAGGCCGCCACTTTGAGCCAAGTGTCGTGTTTGATTTAGATGATTGGGTCAAGCGCAGCGAAGGCGAAATGCCGGACTTCGTATCTGCCATTGCCGGCGGAAGTGACTTTGGCGGACACTCCCATGAAGTAGAAGCGATGGAAGCGGCCGACGTCCTGCTTTCCAATCCAACAGGTATGGCGGACCGTTTTTATAATTTTGCGACTAAAGAATTTAACTTCACAGGCTTTCGTAAAACTTGGCTAAAGAATGTTTACTTCAGTCAGTTAAACCAGATCAATCAACGCCACCTCGACGTGGCCTTAGTAGAAGACTCCCCACAACATTTGTTGATGCTTGACGTCTTACAAATGAGTAAAAAAGTGTAAGCAATAAACGACCACAGAAAATTCGCTTTACCCTCTTCTTTTAGGTATCAAAGAGGAAGTTCAATCAACACGGTTTACTTAAATCTTGACGCAGTGTTAATCTCTCAGCGTCTTCACCATTATCTACCGTCACATTCATATTGTGCAAACGCCCATCTTTAATGTCATAGATAAAGCCATGAATCGCTAGTTTCTGACCTTTTTCCCAAGCCTTGCGCACCGCGGGTACATGACAAATATTACGAACCTGTTCAACAACGTTGATCTCACATAATTTGTCGACCTGCTCTTCTTTAGATAAACTGATTAAATCCGTTTTTGCGCGTTGGTAATATTTTCGAATAGGTCGAATCCAATGATCAATCAAATCCGGATTATCATCATTCAAGGAAGCCATCACCCCACCACATCCATAATGACCATTTACGATAATATGTTTTACTTTCAGGACTTCAACGGCGTACTGAATAACGGACAGGACATTCATGTCACTCGAGTTAACCAAATTGGCAATATTACGATGCACAAAAATTGTACCTGGAGCCATCTTAACCAACTCATTGGCAGGCACTCGACTATCCGAACAGCCTATCCACAAATACTCAGGCATTTGTTGGTGCACTAAGCTTTCAAAAAAACCTGGGCTCTTTTCATTGATCTGTGCAACCCACTCCTCGTTGTTTTTAAATAATTGCTGAATATCGTTATCACATTCACACTGATGACTCATCTTATATCACACCTATCAATTTTGATTCTATTGCTATCACTTAGCTCGAGCTTTAAGTACGTTTAATGTCTTAATCATTAAAGTACACAAGATGCCCGGGAAAAACATAAAGATCATCTCTGACCATAAAAAAACGATGCCGGTCAACCGTCTGTCAATGGCATTATTAAGCCACCCACAACTTCTGTCAATCGTATTTGACCGATAAAAGTCATTAAATGATACAGTAGTCACGTTATAAAACCGAGTATAAAAATACACATTTCAGCTTCCTCCAGACATAAAAAATGCCCTAATCTAAAAGATGAAGGGCATTTCAAAAAAGCATGGATTATATAATAAATTTAATGCGAACCACCTGCAGAGTAGCCAATGGCATAGGCTGCCATTAATGCCTGGTACATCGCATTACTCTCTGCTTGCTCAGGTAGATACGTTTCTGCAATATTTCGTATTAACATCTCAATGGTGACGTTATTACAGTCTGCAATAAATTGTTCTAATGGAACACTCTCCCCATGCATAAACCGGGAAACATACCCTTCAGCCTTAATAACCTCAACCGGCGTACATTCTAACGCATCAAACATATAGGAGTAGGTATCTACATCATTTGCACGCGCTATTCTTCGTGGAATGGACTCCGCGAACTCCAGCAAACTATCTAGATGTAATGGCAGTTCTTCGACGGATTGAAAAACAAATTCTTCACCTTTGTAGCCGAAGTTCATTTTAACCGTAATTAAATTTTTACTCGTTTTTGTCATATTAAGATACCAAAATTCTTATTATTATTTCGTTATATTCATGAATACTTGCGGCAACTGCTCTGGTAATTTCTCAACATGATCAATAATAGTGTAACTATTGCCGAAGATATCCGCTACATACTCATCTGCTTTTGGATCTAGTGTAATACAGTAGGCATGAATGCCTTGCTCACGTAATTCACGAACAGCCATCTTAGTATCTTCAATCAACACCCGAGGATCTTTAGTATCGATATCCGCTGGTTCACCATCCGTTAGAATCAACATGATTTTTTTCTCAGCTTTCTGTGCTTCAAGATAGTGTGCGGCATGACGCATTGCAGGCCCCATTCTCGTTGAGAAAGAAGCTTCCATCGCCGCTATACGTGCTTTAACTTCATCGCCATAACGCTCTGAGTAGCCTTTAATATGTTCATAACGCACTTCTTGACGGGTATCAGAACAGAATCCAGCAATCGCAAATTTATCACCCAACTGCTCAACCGTCCACGCGGTAATCGCTAACGCCTCTTCAGACAGTTCAAGCAATGTTTGTCCTGTATCAGGATTACGTTCATTAAGTGATTGAGACGTGTCAACCAACAACATAACTGCAATATCTCGATTGTCCGTCGTATAACTATAATTGATACGAGGATCGGGTACCTGGCCACTTTTATAATCAACAATTGAACGCAACGCAACATCCAAATCAAGTTCCTCACCCTCTTCTTGGAAGCGAATGCGTTTCTTGTTTTGAGGCTTCATCATTTCAATCATTTTTTTCAAACGCTTAGCCAAGACATCATGCTTAGCCATTAAACGATCAATTTTTCCTGCGTCCCCAGAAGGATGCAGGCGTTCGTAAACCGTTGCCCACTCTGGACGGTATGAATCGGAAAGATAATCCCACTCATCATAGCGACGTGGTGGTAAGCCACCATCAGTTTCAACTAACTTGTCTTCTGCTTCATACTCATTATGCTTATAATCTTCCGCTTCATCACTCTCTTCATGATGCATCCACATAACACGGTTGTCATCACGGTAGGAGATCTCAGTATCATCAAAAAACATATTGGGTAAACTATCTGTCTTTTTACGTGATTTAACATAAAAGTCACTGCCCAACTGCGCCATATCTTCAGTTGTACTCAACTCACCCTTTTCTTCCATAAGGTCATGGAAGCGTTTTTTAAAGGTGGCAATCAACTCATTATCAGCATCAAAACTATCATCCATAATCGCTCTTGATAACCGTGTGGCCCGGTACCGTAAGCAGGCTTGTATTTTAGGATCACATGCGCCTTTCCCAGGTACGGGATGTAGATCTAAAAAGAGTTTCTTTAAGCCAGGGAATTCTTTAATCGCTAAATACTCAACACGACAATCCTCAAAGGTAGAAACGAACAACTGCATATGCGGAGCATAGTTATCGGCCATCAACTCTCCAGACCAGCGTAAATGCGCCATCATATGGGCAATAGTGGCTTGATAGATTTTAATCCCAGGCACGCCATTTTCATCTTGAAATACGTCAGGAATGGCTAATGAGGCTTGATCTACATAAGGCACCGGTTTACGCAGTTGCTTAAAGCCCGTCGTGAAAGATTGGAATGGCAATTCACAGTTCCAAAAAGCCTCTTTCATCATTGACAGTTGGCGCTCGCTACCTTTAAAACTGGTACCCGCTCTTTCACGTTGAATGATGGCACGGGCATCAGGTGCTTCCAATGAAAAATATTCAACTTGGGGATCGGGTAAGTTTTGATAATTGCGCACACCAAAATCAATGAAGTTACGAAGACCTTCAAGATCGAGCAAACTAATCAATTGCGGCATGGACTCGCACAATGAAATAAGACCTGGGCTTTCGTATGCAGCATAGTGTCCCTGGACCACTTCCTCAGATCTTTTTCGGTAATCATCCATAATGTCTAAGTAAGTCTGAAAATCTTCTGCATCGCTCAGAATACGACTGACCGCAGGCAGCGCTTCTAAAAAAGGCAGTACCGCTTTTTTACTCGGGCTTCTAACAATGGTATAGATAAAATCGGCAATTTTCAGACTGGCTTCTTCACCCACATATTTCGCAATATCAGGCATTTCAACTAAAAAGGCCAAACCAGGTTCTACGCCAATACCAATTTTAAATAAGAAGTTAGCACCGTCAATATAGGCATTGATACCTTCTGGGCTCAAGACTTTAACGGCGTCTTCTAGGCAGTGTGGAAACGCTTCTTTTGCTTCAGGAAAACCCGCGGTAAAACGTGCTTGGTATTGGGAAAGTATTTCTGCATCCATGATGTTCAACTCATTTTTGTAGATAAAAGCAAAGCGAAAAGCTTTGTAAAATAGAAACTTCGTTTGAAACGCCTGAGTTTGATTCCTAGCCAGTTAGATAAAAGGTCGATACCCATTTATCTAACGATGATTAACTAGGGGGCGTATTAGACTCAGTAAAAGTCAAATGGTGCTTTAGCCGAAAATCAATTCGATTGCGGTATCTAATGTTTCACGAATATCAGCATCGTCTGTAATCGGACGAACCATCGCCATTTTACAAGCTTCAACAGGAGCAATGCCCTGATTAATCAAGGTTGCAGCATAAACCATCAAACGGGTAGAGATACCTTCATCTAAACCATGGCCTTTTAGATTACGTGCAGTCTCACCAATCTTGACCAGCTTATTGGCTGTATCACGATCAACATTACCTTCTTTCTGAAGAATACCTGCTTCTACCGATGCTTCTGCATAGTCGAAATCAAGTGCGCAAAAACGCTGCTTGGTTGATTGCTTCAGATCTTTCAGCATGGTCTGATAACCAGGGTTATATGAGATAACCAACTGAAAGTCAGGATGTGCTTTAATTAATTCACCCTTCTTATCCAAAGACAGTTCACGACGGTGATCTGTTAAGGCATGGATAACAACCATGGTATCTTGACGCGCTTCAACAATTTCATCCAAATAACAGATAGCGCCGTAACGAGCTGCTAATGTTAAAGGACCATCAACCCAACGCGTTCCGTTAGCATCTAAAAGATAGCGACCGACTAAATCAGAAGCGGTAATGTCTTCATTACATGAAACGGTAATAATTGGCTTACCCAACTTCCATGCCATATGCTCTATGAAACGTGATTTACCACAACCGGTAGGCCCTTTTACCATCACTGGTAAACGCGCATTGTATGCAGCTTCATAAAGCGCTACTTCATTTGATTGTGCGTCATAAAATGGTTCGTTTTCTATCTTGTACTGTGAAATATCCATATCAGTCCCCGTAACATTTATGGTTGGAAGTAAGTAATTTAACAATTCATTTTCAAAAGATGTTTTAGCTATCTTAATTCAAAAATCAATGACTAAATAACCTAGTATTTTGGTAGGTTTATTGCATTCGGATTAAAAAAAACCCCTGCTCGAAAGCAGAGGTTCCTTTTGGTTGTTCTAATAAGAATTCATTAACGAACTTCTTACTTATGAACACCCAACTTTTCTCTCCAGTTAGGATAAAGCTTATCAGCATCCCCTGGGAAAGATTCGAATGCGCGAGCGAATTCGTTATGGTCTTTAGCATACTCGATAGGATCAGCACCAGACTTCCAGCAATCAAATGCTTGAGCCAAAGACTTAGCACCGGCCGCAGGAGAATCGATATGTCCGTAAGCACCACCACCAGAAGTGTTGATTAGGTTACCGTGACCTAGGTTTTCGAAGAAACCAGGTAGACGTAACGCGTTCATACCACCGGAAATAATAGGAGTAACAGGCTTCATACCTTCCCACTTCTGATAGAAAACAGGACCTTGACACTCATCACGTTCGATCATGTAAGCGATGTGTCTATCATCGTTCCCACCTTCCATCTTACCGAAGCCCATTGTACCCACGTGGATACCTGACGCTCCCATAAGACGAGAAAGCTTAGCAAGAACAAACGCAGTGTAACCACGGTTCGCCAAAGGCGAAGTGATTGCACCATGACCTGCACGGTGATAATGCAAGTACTGCGAAGGATAGTTACGACGTGCTGTCGTAATCATACCTGGACCACCAACATAACCATCAACTAATAATGCAACCTGAGGAGCTAATTCACCAAAAGTCTCTAGAACATAGTCAGCACGGTAAGTCATTTCATGGTAATCATCAGCTGTGATGTTAGCAGAGAAAAGTTTAGTCTCACCCGTTTCGTCTTGTGCACGCTTCATAGCATCTACAGTTAGTGGAATAACTGTTTTCATTGGAGCATAAGTTTGGTTACCTTGTGGCTCATCATTCTTGATGAAATCACCACCTAGCCAGAACTGGTATGCAGCTTTTGCAAACGGCTCAGGACGTAGACCAAGCTTAGGCTTGATGATCGTACCCGCGATATAACCACCGTCAACTCTTGGACGACCTAAAAGCTTCCATAGGTAAGAGATGTCTTGAGCAGGACCGTCATATAGGTGTAACTTAGTTTCTGGAATCCAGAAATCTACCATCTGAAGCTGGTGTACATCACCCATAGCTTGGTTGTTACCAACTGAAAGCGTTAGGAAAGAGACAACCATTGATTTACCATCGATGTTGTTGCGATCGAAAAGACCAAAAGGATAAGCCACTTTCATGGTCTTATTTGCTTCATCGATCTCATAGACCATTGCATCAAGGCCTTCAGTAAACTCATCTGTAGTACAAACTTTAACGTTAGTACCAGTTGAAGATTCCGCACAAACGTGTGCAGCTACTTCTAGGTAACCATACCCAGCAGCAGGAGTCATTGTGTAAGCTACTAGAATGTGATTTTGACCTTTAATCAAATCTTCTTCTTTTAGCGATAAGTCAGCATAACGATTCGACTGATCCATTTTCTATACCTCTAATTTAAGGGACGCACTATTTCTTATATTGAATGGCATCCTTACTTTTTGGCTGAACTTTAAAAATTCAACCCCCGAAATTTGAATACTTATTATATTCATAAATAAACGTTATACAAATCAAGTTTTTTTATGTCATGTATAGCCTTTAGTCTATACAAAATCCAATATCTATTAATTTAAATCAATATTACAAGATTCATTTAAAACTTGTTAAAGACCTGCTGACTAAAGCTTTTACCTTCTAGCCTTAATAGTTTAATTAATTCCTCTGCTGCTATCGATAATACCTTGCCCTTTGGATAGGCTAAATACCAATGTCTATTTATTGGAAATCCTTCTACATCCAAGATGCTAATTTCACCTGCATCGATCTCTTTTATAAGCGTTGAAACTGCCGTCACGGTCACACCTAAGCCCTGTAACAATCCTAAGCGAATGACTTCATTTCCTCCTAATACCATCTGCAAACGGGGTTGGAATTTTAATTCCTCAAAAACTTTTTCAATTTGGGAGCGAATTCCTGAACCAACTTCGCGCATTAAAAAGGTTTGACTTGCTAAATCTTCTATATGTAACTTCTTCCCCACAAGGGGATGCGAGCTGTTGGCCACAAAGGCTAAAGGGTTGTCTGCCAATAATGTAGACTCAATATTCAACCCCTCTGGCGGCTGCCCCAATAAATAAAAATCGTCTTTATTTTGCGCAATTCTTTCTAACAAACTCTCTTTATTACCCACTCGTAAAATAACCGAAACATCTGGATAAGATTGCATAAACTCATGAATAACTTTCGGCACGAAATATTGTGCTGTCGAAATTACCGACATTTTGACACTGCCACCAGAAAAGCCTTTCAAATGGTTTATTTTTTGTTCAGCAATGGACAATTGTCCTAATATGCCATCCACTGAAGCATACAGAGCTTGACCCACAGCCGTTAAATATACTTTTCTTCCAATACGCTCAAATAATGGCGCTTCCAAAATATCGACCAGTTTCTTGACCTGCATAGAAACGGTTGGTTGCGTGAGATGTAACTCCTCAGCTGCACGAGAAAAACTATGGTGTCTGGCAATGCTTTCAAACACTTGCAACTGGCGCAAGGTGGCACTTCTAGCTAGAACGGATATTTTCTCAGGCATATTCTTCCTAAGTAAGATTAAAAGATAAAAAATAATTTTTATTATAAACGCTAGCGGGTATCAGACATGACTAATAACTTATTCACATCGACGCTTTTCAGGAATTCTAAAAAAGCCTCTGCAGCGGGTGGAAGCACTTTATTTGATTTATTCGCAACATACCAATCACGTGTCAAAGGAAACCCATCAACATCGAGAACATCCATGTGGCCATAGCGAGTCTCTAAACGAATTGCTTGCTTGGGTAAAATTGAAATTCCTAATCCTGCCATCACGGCTTGTTTTATCGCTTCAGTACTGCCCATTTCCATATATGGTTCAATTTTGACACCATCTTGAGAAAACCGCTCTTCACAAGAAATTCTAACGCCGGAACCCACTTCTCGCATTAAGAAACGTTCATTAGCAAGCACATCAACTGGTATATTTCGTCTCTTTGCTAATGCATGTTGGGGGGGAGCAACGACCACTAATTCACTTTTGAAGAATGGATATGAATCCATTTTCAAATCTTCTGGAACCCTTCCCATTATGATTAAATCATATTGATTCTGTTTGATTTCATCTAAAATCCTTCGGCGGTTAATTACCGTAATAACGGGCTTAACGTCTGGATAACGATTGAGAAAAGACTTCAAGATATAGGAGATAAAATACTTAGCAGGGGTCACCACAGCTATACGTAATTCACCTTCAATTCGGCTCTGTTCAGACTTAATATAAATATTCAATTCCGTCAGTTCATTAAGAATGTTCTGACTGCTTTTAAACATACGTTCACCCGCAGGGGTCAGAAACAATTTTTTGCCTACTACCTGAATTAACTTCACATCATTATTCTCCTCAAGACGTTTCATTTGTATCGAAACGGCAGGTTGTGTAAGGCTTAATTCTTGAGCGGCTTTAGTGTAACTTTCATTTCGCGCAACGGCCTCAAAGATACGAATTTGTTGTGCTGTGACGTTTAATCTATGCATAAAATAATAACCCTTAAAAACGTAAGTACATAGGATACAAGGAGTTTATTGTATAACTATTTGTTTATGATTTACATAACAAACGATGGATTGCAGGTCTTAGAATTTGATTTTAAGATACGTAGCAACTGAGAACAAGATGGATTTAAACGATTCCATGAACTTGATTTCAGAGTTTAAGTTTTTTAAACCTAAAGAGGTAAAACCAATGGCTAAGACCTATAACGCTGGTGTTAAAGCATACCGCGAAACATATTGGATGCCGGACTACGAGCCTAAAGACTCAGACTTCCTAGCATGTTTTAAACTAATCCCACAAGACGGTGTTCCTCGTGAAGAATTGGCTGCTGCGGTTGCTGCAGAATCTTCAACAGGTACATGGACTACTGTTTGGACTGACTTATTAACCGACCTTGATTACTACAAAGGCCGTGCGTACAGAATCGAAGATGTTCCTGGTGATGATGCGAGTTTCTACGCGTTCATTGCATACCCAATCGATCTTTTCGAAGAAGGTTCAGTTGTTTCTGTAATGACTTCGTTAGTTGGTAACGTTTTCGGCTTTAAAGCACTACGTGCATGTCGTCTAGAAGACGTTCGTTTCCCACTAGCATATGTTATGACGTGTGGTGGACCTCCACACGGTATTCAAGTAGAACGTGACAAAATGGACAAGTATGGTCGTCCAATGTTGGGTTGTACTATCAAGCCTAAGCTTGGTCTTTCTGCTAAAAACTACGGTCGTGCTGTATATGAAGTTCTACGTGGTGGTTTAGATTTCTCTAAAGATGATGAAAACGTTACTTCACAGCCATTTATGCGCTGGAGAGACCGTTTCCTTTTCTGTCAAGATGCAATCTCAAAAGCTGAAGCTGAAACGGGTGAGCGTAAAGGTCACTACCTAAACGTGACGGCTGGTACGCCAGAAGAAATGTATGAGCGTGCTGCATTCGCTAAAGAGATTGGCTCTCCAATCATCATGCACGATTACCTAACGGGTGGTTTCACTGCTAACACGGGTCTTGCGAACTACTGTCGTAAGAATGGTCTACTGTTACACATTCACCGCGCAATGCACGGTGTAATTGACCGTAACCCACATCACGGTATCCACTTCCGTGTACTAACGAAAGCACTTCGTTTATCTGGTGGTGATCACTTACACTCAGGTACGGTTGTTGGTAAGTTAGAAGGTGACCGTGAAGCAACTTTAGGTTGGATCGACATCATGCGTGATTCATTCATCGCTGAAGATCGTGCACGTGGAATCATGTTCGACCAAGACTTCGGTGCTATGCCGGGTGTTATTCCAGTTGCATCTGGTGGTATTCACGTATGGCACATGCCTGCGCTAGTTTCTATCTTCGGTGATGACTCTGTTCTTCAGTTCGGTGGTGGTACTCTAGGTCACCCATGGGGTAATGCTGCTGGTGCAGCGGCGAACCGTGTTGCTCTTGAAGCGTGTGTACAAGCACGTAACGAAGGTCAAGAAATCGAGAAAACTGGTAAAGAAATCCTTACTAACGCTGCTAAGCATAGCCCAGAACTTAAGATCGCAATGGAAACTTGGAAAGAAATCAAGTTCGAATTCGATACTGTTGATAAGCTTGACGTTAAGCATAAGTAATTGATAAATTGGAGAATAAATAATGAGTGAAGTACAAGATTACCCATCACGTATCTCTGATCCTAAGTCACGTAAGGCAGAAACTTTTTCTTACCTTCCGGCTATGACTAGTGAGCAAGTTAAAGCTCAGGTTCAGTACATCATTGACAAAGGCTGGAACCCTGCTATTGAGCACTCAGAGCCTGAGCGTGCAACAGATTATTTCTGGTATATGTGGAAATTACCGTTGTTCGGTGAGACTTCTGCAGACGCAGTACTAGCTGAAGTTCAGAATTGTATCAAAGCCAACCCAAACAACCACGTTCGTTTGATTGGTTATGATAACTTTTCGCAGTCTCAAGGTGCCAACATGCTTATTAAGCGTGGTGACATGTAAGCTTAAATCAGCTTTAAAGTTAACGTCTCGGGTCACTTACCAGGTCTGGTAAGTGACCCGAGAAGTTACTTTTAAATAGATTAGGTTAGAAGCGATCTTCTAGCCGACACACATTCTGAGAAGTGGCTTAACACACCGTTAGCCTATTTCTTAACCTGGTTTATTTGTACATTTCTATACCTCGTGTACAGATGACACTTGCCAGCTGGTCCCGAAATCCGGCTGGCATTTTATTTTTTTGGTTTACTCATTTTTTATAAAGTGATGAAACCAAAAAAATTTAAAACACGGTTTGAATATAACTTGTCACGGAGAACCAATCATGTCTGAAGTCAATGCAATAGATCCATCACAATACATTATCAAAGATGAGCCATTCTATCGCCCAGTCGCGGATGAAGTAGAGCTATTTGAATCGGGCTACGCTTCAAGAATGCCAATTATGCTTAAAGGGCCAACGGGATGTGGTAAATCACGTTTTGTTGAATACATGGCACACAAGCTAAATACCCCTCTTATTACCGTTGCTTGTAACGAAGATATGACAGCATCTGACTTAGTAGGTCGCTTCTTAATAGACGCCAACGGTACGCGCTGGCAAGATGGACCTTTGACGGTGGCAGCACGAATTGGTGCTATCTGCTATTTGGATGAGGTCGTTGAAGCACGCCAAGATACAACGGTTGTTATTCACCCTTTAACGGATCACCGTCGCATTTTACCTTTGGACAAAAAAGGTGAATTATTAGAAGCGCACCCTGACTTCCAGTTGGTTATCTCTTATAACCCTGGCTATCAGTCGATGATGAAAGATCTTAAGCAATCAACCAAACAGCGTTTTGGTGGGTTTAGATTTGATTATCCAGCAGCGGACATTGAAGCTGAAATCGTCGCCAAAGAAGCTGGAATTGACCTGGCAACAGCAGAGAAACTTGTTCAGATTGCACAGCGTTCACGTAACCTTAAAGGTCACGGTCTAGACGAAGGTATGTCTACCCGCCTATTGGTTTATGCAGCACAACTAATCAACAAAGGTGTTGATCCTAAGAAAGCTTGTAACATGGCGCTTGTCACACCGCTTACAGATGATGATGATATTTTAGATACCTTGTTAACGACCGTAGATACATTTTTTGAATAAATCCACCAGGCCTGGTGCAACCATTAATTGGAATTGCATCCTGGGCTCGCCGTTGAATTTAAAATGTATAGGATAATGTTATGAGTTTTGATCTAGAAGAAGTCAAAGCATCACTGATTGAAAGCGTTCCTCAACTTGAGGAAATGCTAGATTCATTGATTCAAGAAGCTTCACACTACATGAATGAACACTCTCGTGAAGAGTGGCTGGCTAATGCCAATACGCTTTCCTACCTTGGTAAAGGTCAGGAAGTGGTTGTCAGTTATCTTGAAGCGGTACCTCAAGTCGTCGCAAAAATTGAAGATGAAATTCTGGATGATATCCAAGAAACCGTCATGAAGTTATCTTCCGTTATGTCGGGTGAAGTCATTGCGCTGGTTTTAAACTCGTTGCCGATTATTGCTGAAAAAACTCGCGATATCGATTTGACTAGACAGTATCTTGCGCTTATCTACCAAATTGGCTCTAAAACACCCCGTGCAATGCGACCAATGTTAGGCAACATTGACGACATGATGTCTAAACTAACCGTGTCTGGTTTAAGACGTTGGGCACAATGGGGCGCACAAGCTCACGCGCGTAACTTTCCGGCACAAATCAAATACTTTGGTTTAGAGTCTGAAGACTCAAAAGCTGTCTTTCAACAGCAGCGTAAAGGCTCCTTGTTTATCGATTTTCACCGTCCGGTAAACTTCTTCCTGCGCGCTTTTTGGGCACGTGACTTCTTTATTCGTCCGGCAGCTGCTGACTTTGAAGACTTTAAGCCCTACTTTCAAAATATGGCTCTGCACCTGCCAGACGCACTAAATGATTTAGGCGATGTCACAGGGGCTGAACTTTATCGTGCAATGGCCGCTCACTTAGCCTCTCACCTTTGCTACAGCAAAGCGGCAATTTCAATGGAGCAACTCTCTCCGCAACAGATGTTCTTTATCGAAATTATTGAAGATGCGCGTGTTGAATACAATGCGATTAAGAACTTCCCAGGGCTAAGAAGCTTGTGGATGAAAGTAATCCATGCAAACCAAGAACAGATACAACTTGACCCTAAATCAGATGCTTATCGAATAGAGCAACTTGCGCTTAAATTGATGGACAGAGAGCATGATTTACAAGATGTGCAGTTATCACTTGTTGCTGATAAGTTCTATGCTGAGATAGAAGACAACCTTGACAATGAAAAATGGTCTTGGGATGTCGGTATCTTAATGTTCAATGCAATGAACCTTGCAACCAATAAATGGGTCTCATTAACCGACTTGAGCAAACAACGTTTTGGCTATCGAGATGATAATCGCTTTGTGTGGGCATCTGAAGAGTGGGCAGAAATGGATGCGGGTTCCGGTGGCAACAAGGAAACCGTACGTAAACATGTTTCTGTGATGGAAATGATTAACGAGATTGATTCTGAGTTGATTGATGTTAACCATGATGAAATCTGGGTGCTGGGCTCTGAACTGATGCCTTACGAAGATAATGGTATTTCTTGGAATGAGATGGAAGGGATTGAACCCATTTCTGATCCCTATCACTACCATGAGTGGGATTACCGTGTTCAACTGCATCGTCCAAGCTGGGTCACTTTATATGAACGTCGTGCCAAAAAAGGCGACCCTACCCTTTATAACCGTATCTTAGATGCAAATAAAGGCATTGCACACCGTATCAAACAAATTGTTGATAAATTACAAGCGGTTGGTTTACAGCGTATTCGTCGCTTAGAAGATGGTGATGAATTGGATTTAAACGCCTGTGTTGAAGCCATTACAGCTATCCGCATGGGACAAGAGCCAGACCCTCGTATCACCATGAAAAACGTGATTCGATCGCGTGAAGTTTCGGTGGTTATCCTTTTGGATTTATCTGAGTCAACCAATGAAAAGGTCTCAGGTGCAGACAAAACAATATTGGAAGTTACTCAAGAGTCTGCCATTCTAGTTTCTCATGCCATTAATGGCATCGGTGATCAGTTTGCAGTACACGGTTTCTCATCGGATGGACGACACGATTTACAATATATACGTTTTAAACAATTTGATGAGCCTTTTGATGACGAAGTGCATGCCAGACTTGCCGGTATGAAAGGTGGACTTTCGACCCGTATGGGTGGCGCAATACGTCACGCTGGCCATTATCTTAATCAACAGAACAGCAAGCAAAAATTGCTGCTG
Organism: Thiomicrorhabdus arctica DSM 13458; assembly: GCF_000381085.1. GTDB lineage: Bacteria > Pseudomonadota > Gammaproteobacteria > Thiomicrospirales > Thiomicrospiraceae > Thiomicrorhabdus > Thiomicrorhabdus arctica. Next base: position 1,603,451 of record NZ_KB905899.1, read on the forward strand.
GTGATTACAGATGGAGAACCCGCAGATATCGATGAACAGGATGGCCAGTATCTCAAACAAGATGCTAAAAAAGCCGTTGAAGAGTTACAATCGAATGGTATCTACTCGTATTGTTTAACGATTGACCAATACGCAGATAAATATGTGCAAAATATCTTTGGACAGAATCGTTATGCTATCGTTGATGATGTATTAAAACTGCCTGAGAAATTACCACAGTTGTTTGCAAACCTAACAACTTAACACTCTCAGTCAATCTAACTGACTCCACATAAACCTTAGTCAGACTCTGACTAAGGTTTTTTTATTTGTAATTCTGCTAAAATACGCTGAATTACAAGACTATTAGGAATTCATAAAATGAATGCAGAACAATTTATACAGGCCTTAACAGACTTTTCGGATGAAAACTATCAAGCCATAGTAGAAGGTGCTGCTTTAGTCATACACGAAGATAAATCCTTAACATTAGGTAAAATCCAGCAGGCTTATGTCATTTTTGAAATGGGCGATGAAACGTTTGATTCAACTGATGCTTTAAAGGCATCATTGATTGAACGTGCAGCGGATTTAATTGAGGAATACTATCAGAACAATCCAATCAGTAAAATGCACTTTAATAGACAATTATTAGACTTTATTAAAGAGCATGGTGCGAATGCTTTCGTGACGATGCCTGGTCAACAAGCTCAGGTAAAATTATTTACAGAGGATGGTAACGTTCTCCTTGAAACTAAAGAGAGTCCAAAATTCAAATATGGTTTCTGTTTGGTTCTAAATGAAAAAGTATTACCGCAAGCCGTAGAGAATAAAGTTAAAAACTGGGTGTCATCTGGTAGCGCTTACGACGACTATATCAGCGTTAATGTCTGTCGTTTTAGCAGTACAGATTTAGATGATGTTGAAAGCAGCGATTACTTTTAATTATCGTCATCTCACAAAAAAGGGCGGTTAACCGCCCTTTTTTGTGCCTAAATAAACTCAATTACTGTGACAACATATTGCTCAGAATACGGCGAGAATCTTGGGCTAGTTTCGAGTCATTCGCTTCTAACATATTGATAATCGTCACAGCCAACTCTTGGGCTGCTCCTTCTTTATAAGTCGGCTCAACATTTAAAATCTCAAATATCTGATTCATGGCTTCTTCGTAGCCATGTTCAGCCACATAACAGATTGCTAATCCAAAACGCGCATCGAAGTTATCTGGCTGTTGATTTACTTGTTCCAGCAACTCTACCAGGCCTGGTGTCTTTGCAGCCAATCCTTTAAAGGTAATTTGCCCAAGCAATGCTTTACCGATCTCAGACTCTTTCTCTCTATCGGGCAACTTATTATATAAATCGACAGCTTGATCAAGCAGATTAATATCGAGCATAATTTGTACCATATCCATGGCGATACGAGCATTACTAGGATCGCTATTCATCGCCTCTGTGAGGATTTTAATCGCTTGTGGTGTATTTCCCTGTAGGTGTTGGGCACGTGCTTCATCACGCATTTCATCGGATCGACGGAACAGTCCATGAGCCTTCATCAAATCCGCTAATTCATCTGCATCCAACAGACCGATTTCTTGATGAACCATATTTCCATCTTTAAACACCTTAATAGTAGGTACATTGACAATGTCGTATTGCTCTTTTAAGTCACTCTCCATATCAACATCAATACGCGCCAAAATAAATTGCCCTGCAAACTCTTCCGTAAAGTCGGATAATCTACGCTCTAACTTTATACAGTCACCAATACTTGGACTCATAAATAAGGCAAAAACAGGTAGCTTGTAAGAGTTGATTAAAACAATAGAATTAAAATTATTTTGAGAAACTTCAAAGTTGTATATTTCAGTAGAAGCCATGGTTTTCCTAAGTTTTAGAGGTATTTAAAGCATTGTAACAGTTTGTTAAAATCCAATACATAACAAGAAGTTATACTCCCTATAACATCTATTCAAATTTCCAATCAGTTCCCTTTTTTAGGGCACAAAAAAGCCCGCATAAAGCGGGCCTTTTTTTGATCTGAATAAACAGTTAATTAACGAACCGTTTGATTCAATGAACCTGATGCATAACGAGCTTGCATCTCTTCTAGACCAACAGATTTGATCTTAGAACCGTGACCAGCACAACCGAAAGCTTCGAAACGAGCTTTACAGATTTCCATCATCGCGTTTTCTGCAGCATTGTAGAATTTACGAGGATCGAAGTTAGATGTATTTTCAGCTAAGTGCTTACGGATCGCACCAGTAGATGCCATACGAAGATCTGTATCGATATTTACTTTACGCACACCGTACTTAATACCTTCAACGATTGCTTCAACCGGAACGCCGTAAGTTTGGCCCATATCACCACCGTAGTTATTGATGATTTGTAACCACTCTTCTGGAACAGAAGAAGAACCGTGCATGACGATATGAGTATCAGGAATACGCTCATGGATCTTACGGATCTGATCAATCTTAAGGACATCAGCCCCAGGCTTAGAAGTAAACTTATAAGCACCGTGAGAAGTTCCAACTGCGACTGCTAAACAATCAACGTTTGTATCTTTAACGAACTGTGCCGCTTCTTCTGGGTCAGTCAACAGGCTGTCCATATCTAACTTGGCATCAGAACCATGGCCATCTTCTTCACCCATCATACCGGTTTCTAGAGAACCTAAACATCCAAGTTCACCTTCAACTGAAACACCACCAGCGTGTGCAATCTTAACGACTTCAGCCGTGATTCCAGCATTATACTCATAAGATGCAGGGGTCTTCATATCGGCTTCTAAGGAACCATCCATCATAACTGAGGTAAAACCAGACTGGATTGCACGTAAACAAACGCCAACATCAGAACCATGATCCTGGTGCATTACAACCGGCACATTAGGATACATCTCAACGGCTGCTGCGATCATATGACGAAGCATTGGCTCACCAGCATACTTACGTGCACCCGCAGAACCCTGAAGGATTACTGGAGAATCTACAGCGTCAGCAGCACGCATGATTGCGCGAACTTGTTCCATGTTGTTTACGTTAAACGCTGGCATACCAAAGTTATGTTCTGCTGCGTAGTCCATTAATTCACGAAGTGTAATCATCGCCATTTTGGAGACTCCTTTATTTGTTTCAAAAAATTTTAACTATTCTATCAAGCTTTTAGGTGCTATCCAAATAATATTGGTTCGCCATAAACACCAAGGTGTTCATGGCTCAAATTAGGCTTAAGAAACCTTAACAATTTCCATGCTGTTAGTACCACCTAGGTTACCGCGTAATTCACCACGAGTAAGGATCACTAAATCACCCTCTTTAGCGATACCAAAAGACTTAATTCTTTCCATAATAAGCGCTTTAACTTCCGCATCATCACATCCCTCATAACTCACCGTTGAAGGATAAACACCACGGTACATTGTCACTTTACGACGCGTCTCAAGATGTGGTGTTAATGCAATAATCGGAATGCCAGAACTGATACGTGACATCAATAATGCCGTATTCCCTGATTCCGTCAAGGCTGCGATACACTTAACATCAAAATGGTTTGCTGCGTACATAGCAGACATTGCAATGGTTTCATCAACCGCTGTAAATGACTCGTCAATTCGATGAGTAGATTCACGCGAAGAACGTGACTTTTCTGCTTCATGACAGATACGACCCATTGTCTCAATAACCAAACTAGGAGACTTACCGGTAGCCGTCTCACCAGACAGCATCACTGCATCCGTACCATCCATTACCGCATTGGCAACATCAAATACTTCGGCACGCGTAGGAATTGCATTATCAATCATGGTTTCCATCATCTGCGTTGCCGTGATCGTAACACGGTTTAGCTGACGTGAACGCTTGATCATTTTCTTTTGTAAAGCGGGCAACTGTGCATCACCGACTTCAACACCCAGATCACCACGGGCAATCATAACGACGTCAGACGCCAAAATAATGCCATCTAAAGTGGCATCATCAGCTACCGCTTCAGCACGCTCAACTTTGGAAACAATGCTACAGAACAGACCTGCTTTTTGCGCCAGGGTACGACAATACTCAACATCTTCTGCTGAACGAGGGAATGACAAAGCAAGAAAATCTGCTTTCATCTCGGCTGCTGTTAGGATATCTTCCTTATCTTTATCCGTTAAAGCGGAAGCTGAAAGACCACCACCCTGAAGGTTAATACCCTTGTTATTAGAAAGCGTTCCACCCACAATAACCGTACAGTTAACACGCTCACCTACCACGTTATCAACTTCAAACACTAAACGGCCATCATCTAACAATAGACGGTTACCTGGTTTAACATCGTAAGGCAGGCTTTTATAAGTCAAGCCAACTTCGTGTTGGTTACCAAGATTGATATCAACATTATTATCTAAAGAAAACTTATCGCCATCTTCTAGAAAAATTTTATCTTCAGAAAAACGTGCGATACGGATTTTAGGGCCTTGTAAATCGACTAAAACACCCACCTCATGATCATACTTGGCGGCGATAGCTCGAACAGCATCAACACGTGTTTTATGCTCAGCAGGATTACCGTGCGACATATTGATACGCACAACATCTAGACCCGCTTTAATCATTTTTTCTAGTTCGCCTGGACGATCTGTTGCTGGCCCTAAAGTCGCAACAATTTTTGTTCTTCTGATATTTGATGACATTAAATTTATACCTTTTAAATTTGAGTGTTTTACCAATTCAAAAAAGATGTCTCGCAAAATAAACGCCTTCCACACTGACAGCCAATCGGTGGCTGCTATGTCTGTTATGTTTACTTACCGAGTCACCCTCAAATGGAAACCTCATCTTATTACAATAACTCTATTATCAATATGACAAATAGATGAAAACCAGACCTGATAGTTACCAGGCCTGGTCAATTAGCCAATAAAGGCCAGATTACTTTTTTGCAGCTGCTTTTTCTAGCATCGTCACAGCTGGTAACTCTTTACCTTCTAGAAACTCAAGGAAAGCACCACCACCCGTAGAAATATAAGAAACCTTGTCAGCGATATCGTACTTATCAATTGCGGCTAAAGTGTCTCCACCACCGGCAATAGAAAATGCTTTTGATTCTGCAATCGCCATAGCAATTGCTTTAGTACCTTCACCAAACTGGTCAAACTCGAAAACACCGACTGGACCATTCCAAACAACTGTTCCAGCGTTTTTGATGATTTCGGCTAATTCAGCAGCAGAATCAGGACCGATATCAAAAATCATATCATCGTCTTGAGTTTCTGAAACATTTTTTGTTGTTGCAACAGCTGTTTCAGAGAACTCTTTCCCACAAACTACGTCAGACGCTAAAGGAATAGCCGCACCACGTGCTTCCATAATTCCGTTTAACTTCTTACACGTCTCAAGAAGGTCTGATTCAGACAGAGACTTACCAACGTTATAACCAGCAGCCTCGATAAAAGTATTTGCAATACCCCCACCAACCACCAACTGATCCACTTTCTCAGAAAGTGACTCAAGTACGGTTAGCTTAGTAGATACCTTAGAACCACCAACAATTGCCACCATTGGGCGTGCAGGATTGTTTAACGCTTTACCTAAAGCATCTAACTCAGCCGCTAATAAAGGACCCGCACATGCTGTTGGAGCAAATGCACCCGCACCATGAGTAGAGGCTTGAGCACGGTGTGCCGTACCAAACGCATCCATAACATACACGTCACATAAGGCCGCATACTGTTTAGAAAGCTTTTCGTCATCTTTCTTCTCACCAACGTTAAAACGTACGTTTTCTAAAAGAACCACTTCACCATCAGCGACTTCAAAACTACCACTTAGGTAGTCTTTAATCAAACGCACTTCTTTACCGAGTTTTTCAGAAAGATTTGCAGCCACAGGTGCTAGAGAGAACTCTTCGGCATACTCACCTTCCGTTGGACGGCCAAGGTGAGACATTAGCATGACCTTAGCACCAGCGTCTGCAGCCATCTTAATAGTTGCTAATGATGCACGGATACGTGCATCTGAAGTTACTTTACCGTCTTTAACTGGCACATTTAAATCTTGACGAATTAATACGCGCTTTCCAGCTAGATCTAAATCAGTCATCTTAATTACAGACATTCGGTATTCCTCAGTTTAGAGTGTTGCAGAGCAACAAAAGTTTAATATTAAATTTTCCATTCCATTTTCAATCGCTCAAAAATGGAACAGAAAACATAATCAGAGATTACACATTCAAGAATGGAATTTGTGCGTTCAGTCGTGCTGGCAATTCAAGGCGGGCAGAGGGAATATGCAAGTGCACATGACCGATAACCAACGAAGCAGTGTCGGCGCTAATGAGCGCACAAAACCATTACTTGCCTACGTGCTCTACAACTCTCATCATGTTACATGTATAGCCGTACTCGTTGTCATACCAAGCGACCACTTTAACGAAAGTAGTATCTAAAGCGATACCTGCTTTTGCATCAAAGATAGATGGACGAGAATCACCACGGAAATCTGTAGAAACGTTTGCTTCTTCAGTATAACCAAGAACGCCAGCCATAGACCCTTCAGAAGCCGCTTTCATCGCTGCACAGATCTCTTCATAAGTGGCTTCTTTCTCAAGTTCAACCACTAAATCTACAACAGAAACATCAGAAGTAGGTACGCGGAAAGCCATACCCGTCAACTTACCGTTTAACTCAGGAAGAACAACACCGACCGCTTTAGCCGCACCGGTTGATGATGGAATGATATTTTCTAGAATACCACGTCCACCACGCCAATCTTTCATAGATGGACCATCTACCGTTTTTTGAGTAGCGGTTGCAGCATGAACTGTCGTCATAAGACCACGTTTAATCCCGAAGCTGTCATTAAGTACTTTAGCAACTGGCGCAAGACCGTTCGTTGTACAAGACGCTGCAGAAACAATTGCTTCACCTTTATATTCGTTATGGTTAACACCATAGACGAACATTGGAGTGTGATCCTTAGAAGGCGCAGACTGAACTACTTTCTTAGCACCCGCATCAAGGTGAGCCTGACATGACTCTTCTGTTAGGAAGAAACCAGTACATTCAATTACTAGATCAGCACCAACATCAGACCATGCTAGGTCAGCAGGGTTACGCTCTGCAGTAATACGGATTGTTTTACCGTTAACCACAAGGTTACCGTCAACAACATCAACCGTTCCGTCAAAACGACCGTGTACCGAATCGAATTTAAGCATGTATGCTAGGTATTCAGGATCAAGTAGATCATTGATCGCTACTACTTCGATGTTTTTGAAATCTTTAGCCGCGGCACGGAAAGCCATACGACCGATACGACCGAAACCGTTAATACCAACTTTAATAGTCATTGAGTTTTACTCCAAATAATGACCAGGCCTGGTTAATCTAGGCCTAGTTTAATAAAAAATTTGTTAATACTGAATGCAAATAATTAAGCCGCCTTTAAGACGACCCTTTAATTACTTACCGAGTACTTTATTAGCTGTTGCTACAACGTTCTCTACGGTGAAACCGAACTCTTTGAATAAGTCGCCAGCAGGCGCTGATTCACCGAAAGTAGTCATGCAAACCGTACCACCGTCAAGACCAATATACTTATACCAGCCATCAGCAACACCTGCTTCAATCGCAACACGCTTCACACCAGGAATCAATACAGAATCCTTATAGGCTTGATCTTGAGAATCGTAGGCATTAGTACAAGGCATCGACACAACACGTACGTTTGCATCCATTGCGTCAGCCGCTTCAACTGCCAATCCAACTTCAGAACCGGTAGAGATAAAGATAATGTCTGGTGTACCAGCGCAATCTTTAAGGACATATCCACCCTTCTCGATGTTCGCAACCTGCTCTGCAGTACGAGGCTGAGGCGTTAGGTTTTGACGAGAGAAGATTAATGCCGTCGGAGCATCGCCACGCATCATCGCAATTTTCCAAGAAACAGCAGACTCGATTGCATCACAACCACGCCAAGTTTGGAAATTAGGGATAACACGCATAGTTGCCAGTTGCTCAACAGGTTGATGCGTAGGACCATCTTCACCTAGACCGATAGAGTCATGAGTGTAGACATAGATCGTACCGATTTTCATCAATGCTGACATACGTAAAGCGTTACGCATGAATTCCATAAACATAAAGAATGTTGCACCGTAAACTTTGAAGCCGCCGTGAAGCACCATACCGTTCATCATATGCGCCATACCAAACTCACGAACACCCCAAGAAAGGTAGTTACCGTTAGCATTTTCATGGTTAACTTTAACCGTTCCAGACCAGTTAGTCAGGTTAGAACCCGTTAAATCGGCAGAACCACCAAACATCTCAGGTAGCAAAGGACCCATTGCTTCAATTGTATTTTGAGACGCTTTACGAGAAGCGATATTAGGCATATCAACTTGAGTCTTAGCGATGAAATTATCCATTTCCATTTCGAAGTTCGCTGGTAAATCACCGGCTATACGACGAAGGAACTCGGCTGCTTCAGCAGGGTAAGCCGCTTTATAGGCCGCAAACTTCTCATCCCAAGCCGCTTCATCCGTTGCGCCCTTCTCTTTATGATCCCAACCAGCATAGATATCTTCTGGAATAACGAAAGGTTCAGCCGTCCAACCAAGCTCTTTACGAGCTTCAGCAATCTCATCATGCCCTAAAGCCGCACCGTGGCAGTCGTGACTTCCACAAAGGTTTGGAGAACCAAAACCGATGATTGTTTTAGTACAAATTAATGTCGGCTTATCAGTGACTTTCTTAGCTTCTTCGATTGCCGCATTGATTGCATTAGCATCGTGGCCATCAACGTTCGGAATAACATGCCAATCGTAAGAAACGAAACGACCTGGAACGCCTTTTTCCATCCAATCACCAATGTGACCGTCGATAGAGATATCATTATCATCCCAAAATGCGATTAGCTTACCAAGACCTAAGGTTCCAGCCATGGCTGACGACTCATGAGAAAGACCTTCCATCAAACAACCATCACCCATAAAGACATAAGTATGATGATCAACGATGTCGTGACCCGGCTTATTGAACTGAGCCGCTAAAGTACGTTCTGCAATCGCCATACCTACCGCGTTAGTCAAACCCTGACCTAGAGGACCTGTTGTGGTTTCAATCCCTTCAGCGTAACCATATTCTGGATGACCTGCTGTCTTAGCGTGAAGCTGACGGAATTGCTTAATATCTTCCATACCTAGGTCGAAACCAGTAAGGTGCAATAAAGAGTAGATCAACATTGATCCGTGCCCGTTAGACAATACGAAACGATCGCGATCAGCCCATTTTGAATTCGTTGGGTTGTACTTCATGTGGCTGTTCCACAATACTTCAGCGATATCTGCCATACCCATCGGCGCACCAGGGTGTCCCGAATTTGCTTTCTGAACTGCATCCATGCTTAATGCACGGATTGCGTTTGCTAATTCTCTACGAGTTGCCATACAACTTCCTCAATTTTTAAAAAAATTCGGTGTTTGCACACTCCTCTACTAACTTTAAGCTCTCAATCTTCGTAAGAACTTAAAGGAGGAATGACAAGATAATTTGGTGCAATATTCTCTCTTATAATGAGTAAATCATCAAGTTTTCTTATTGTTTTCTTATGTTTATTTGCCCAACAGCACGACTTATAACAGCTTATTGGCGTTCTATTACGAATGAAAAAACCCCTAAACACGGCTTTAGTTACCTCTTTAGGCCGTCATAAGTCATAAAAATAATTAATTACAGTATAGAGTGGCTATAAAACCCACATCACCTGACCTATTGATATAAAGGTCTTCTCAAGAAATGGCCGCAGGATCCTCTGGTGCATTCTTGATTTTTTTATGAATGGCTTCCCCAGCATGTTCATACAAAGACAGCATGGCCGGGATCACGAGTAAAATCAAAAAGGTCGAGAATATCAACCCGAAGGCAATTGCGGTCGCCATTGGAATCAAGAATTGTGCTTGCAAAGAGGTTTCAAACAACAAGGGCGTCAAACCCGCCACCGTGGTTAAGGATGTTAACAGTACCGCACGGATACGCTGCACAGACGCTTCTTCTAAAGCCGCATTCACACCTAAACCAGATTCTCTGAGACGCTTATAAAAACTCACTAAGATAATGGAATCATTGACCACGATACCTGACAAGCCAAAGAAGCCAAAAAGAGACAAAATTGTCATATCCAGCCCCATCCACCAGTGGCCCATGATGGCGCCAATCAAGCCGAAAGGAATCGCCATCATCACCACCAGTGGCCATCCATAAGAGCCAAACACCCATGCCAGGACAATATAGATTATTGACAACCCAATCAATAAACCTATCTTCATATCCGCCAGGGTATCTGCTTGGCGTGCACTCTGTCCCTCAACGGAATAAATCAAACCGTATTTCTTCTCAAGTTCAGGGAGCGTACTTTTGACCAATTGCGCTAAAATAAGGTTGCTATTATTAACGGTTCTGTCGACTTCCCCAATGACATTCACAGCCAACTGCCCATCGACATGGCGCATCACATCAAAACCCCGTTTAGTTGACCATGACGCCACCGTGTTTAAAGCAACACGTTCACCAGAAGGGGTGACGACTTGCATGCTATTAAGGGTGGCTAAAGTGTTCTGTTCCACTCGAGGATACTGCACACGCACTTCAACTTCATCTTCTGAATCTGTAAAGATTTGCACTAAACGTCCAGAAAAAGCATCTGACAACTGACGACCAAGTGAAACATATGTCAGACCAAGAGCTTTACCTTGTGCTGTCAACTGATAGATCATCTGATCACGGCCATAGGGTAGGTCATCACGTATACCGCTGACCCCAACCACTTGCGATAAAACCTCTTGCAAGTCTAAAGAGGCTTGCTTCAAGAGCAAAGGTGCAGCGCCGGACAAACGAACATCAATATCACTGCCAGGTGGACCGCTTCTAGGTGATTCAATGGTGAGCACATCTAAACCAGGGACGATGCCAGCTTTTTGTTGCCAGACTTTCACAAATTCTGTATTACGAGTGTGACGTTGATCCGGCTCAACCAACTCTACATTTATGCCGCTGAAATTAGGGCCCGTTTGACTACTGGTTTTATTGTAATTCACGGTCGCAATTTTGACTATACCAGGTTCAAGCTGTTGTTCAGTTTCCCGTAAAGCTTGATAGAGTTTTTCAACATAACGGGAAGAGACCTCAGAAGGTGTTCCGGCCACAAAACGGGCATCCGCTTGCAACTTGGTCGACTCTGGCGAAGGGAAAAAGACAAAACCTAACCGTCCCCCAGCAAGTAAACCCATGACAAAAATCATCATCGCCAAGGTCGCTGATAACGTAATCAATCTATTTTTCAATACCCAGCGAATCACATGACGAAACTGATGATGGCGCACATGATCAATCCCTTGATTCAAACGATATCGAATCGAACCTGGCTGAGAGGGTTTTACACCATTTAAAGCATGGCGCAAATGACCGGGTAAAATCGTAAAACTCTCTATTAATGAAGCGAAAATCACAGCAATGATCACTAACGGAATGGCAAATAGGATATTTCCCATCTCCCCCCCAATCATCATAAGAGGTAAAAAAGCCGCTACGGTTGTCAAGGAAGAAGCGGTGACAGGTCCGAGCATACGATGGGCACCACCCTCTGCCGCCTGCAACGCTGGCTCTCCGCGTTCATGATGTGAAAGTGCATCTTCACCCACCACAATAGCATCATCAACAATTATGCCCAATGCCATAATCAGGCCAAACATGCTGACCATATTAATGCTGCCGCCCGCAAGATAAAGAATCATCAAAGTCGCGGCAAACGAGATCGGAATACCGACCGCTACCCAGAAAGCCACTCGCCCATTCATAAACATATACAGAATTAAAACAACCAGGACTAAGCCGCCAATTCCATTATTGACCAAGAGCATAATACGCTGATTCACCAATGACCAAGTTTGATCATAAACTTGAAGTCGCACGCCCTGTGGTAAAGCCGGTTTTGCTTCTGCTAACCAATCCATTAATATTTTCGAAGAGACTAAAGTATCGCCACTCTCGGCACGCTGTAATTGCATTTCAATAGCAGGATGACCATCAACTGTTAAATAAGGCGAATCTTTAATGGCACGGCGTTCAACCAATCCCACATCACCCAATGCTACATTTTCAGAATCCGAGACCACTAAAGGCATTTGATTAAATTCATGCACAGTGCGCTTTTGCTCTAAGGCACGCAAGTCTCGTACACTGTCGTTATCCCCCACAGAACCCGCCGGATAATCGCGACTCATGCTGGCTACCTGATTACCGACCGCTTCGAGTGAGAGGTTAAACTGTTCGAGTTTTTTCTGAGAAAGCTCGATCGCCATCTCTTCTGAGGGCAACCCAGTAAAACTTATTTTGTCGATCCCACGATTAAGTAACTCTCGCTCAAACTGCCGGGCCATTGGCCGCAACTCCGCTAAGTCTCCCTGCTCACTCACCAATAGGACTCGGGCAATCGATTCATAACGAACAATCCGTTCAATAACCGGCTTCTCAGCATCCTGCGGCAGATTACGCAACTCATTGATGCGTTGATTGATTTGATCGACCGCCTCAATCATATTCACACCCTCCTTAAACTTCAAGGTGATCACGGCAATACCCAATGAGGACGTGGAGGTCATTTCATCCAAATTATCTAAATTACGCAAGACTCGTTCAATGGGTTCTGTAATGCTGCGTTCAACATCCTCACCGTTCGCGCCCGGCCACACCACACGAACAGAAGCATAATCCAGGTCAAAATTTGGAAAGAACTGCACATTCAACTTCATTATGGCGACAATTCCTGCCAACAGCATAATGATCATCAATAAGTTAGGTGCTACTTTATGACGAGCGAACAGGCCAATCATGCCATGCGATTTAAAACTGCGCTCCTTGACTTCATAATCATGATCTTCAACTTGAAAATCGTGATTTTTATCCTGCTTTAATGGATCATGCTCCCCTGACACAGAGCCGTTAGATTCAGAGATGCTCATTGAACACCTTCAGAGACTTTCAAACCAGAAACGGCATTCGGTAAATGGGTAATATTAATTTTGGTATTGGCCGCAAACTTAGGCAAAATTAATGCCCAGAGTTCATCATGACGCAAGACATCCCCCACCACTTTAACGTGCTCTGATACTAGACGTCCCTCTCGAATAATATAGACTTGGTTTTGACCATAAAGCGCACTGTAAGGAATAGCAACCACATTATCAATCGGCACACCTTGCAAGCTAACTTCCATTAAATCGCCTGGACGAGCATTGCTCAGCGCGGGCGGTAAACGAAAGAAAGCATCGATTCCACTGGTCGTCGACTCTCCCGCCAGTCTCGTTAAACTCAGAGGGATTGAGCGTTGACCTGAAGCGCCATTATGTTGAGTGTAAAAGGCTTGTAAAGTAATATTTGAATCTAATGCTTGCTGTACCTCAGACTGCACCATAACGGGTAATTTGGTACGCAACACCAGTGACGATACACCATAAAAACTGACCATACTCATACCGGCATTCACACGAGAACCTTCACTGACCGATACTTTTGCGATTCGCGCATCATAGGGGGCAACTAATTGACCACGTTGCATGTTTAGAGTCGCCTGTCTCAAAACCGCCTTGGCTTTTGCCAAACGCGATTCATTCTGTGTCGCTTTCAGTTGATTTTCTTCTACCGCCAATTGAGCACCCACCACCACATATTCCTGCTTAACCAACGCTTCTTTTACCGTGTCTAAATCCGTCCGTGACGCCAAGTCTTTAGTAATCAATTGTTGAGTCCGCTCTTGCTTAACCCTCTTTAACTTTAATACTTTTTTCTCAAACAACAAACGTTGTTGATTGGCTTCATACGCCAATTTTTGTAAACGAACCTGTGCAGAAGCATCGGCCACATCGGCCTTTGCCTGCTGTAAAGGAATGTCTAAATCTGAAAGATTCATGCTCACCAGTGCATCACCTTGCTTAACCGACTGTCCTTCTTTTACCCAAACATTTTCAATCACACCCGAAATAGGCGCGGCTGCATCCACCATTGAGAACGATTCAACCTTGCCATACAGATTTTGTACTGGGGATAAGCTTTCAAAGCGCGCAGGTATCGTCTCAACCATCCAAACCTTTTCCTTGATCTGTACGGGGGGCTGCTCTACCTTGCTGCTTTTTAAAAACACAAAAATGACTATCGCAGCAACAATAATAATAATGGGAATGAGCACGCTTCTAAAACGCGTTTTAAAAGTAGAAACTATCAAGATGAACCCTTTGTGAATTTATTCGAATCGTCATAACATCAATCATTTAAGGTGGTACCGCAGTTAAGGCGCCCCCTGACAACCCATTTACTCGCTTTATTCTACCGCTAAAGCATTCATTGTAGCGTTTTAAAAAACTTATTTAAATCAGCATGATCCGTTTGGCGTATTTGACAAAAAGACCTTTAAACACCCATTTCTTTAATCCAAGAAGGATTAATACAACTGGATAAACTCAGCAATCAATCTCACTCTTTCTCGATCGATTGCTTCTGCGATTTCGGAACCTTGAAAACCTTGTTGAATCACCTTTTGATTATCAACCTGATTCACAGCATTTAACATCTGCCTCCAAAATTTTATATGCGGATAGGCAATCGATTCAAATCCGATTCGACCTTGAGAATCAGCTTTACAGGCGAGTAAAACATTTTCAAAACCCACAGAATCTTTTAAAGCGCCACAGCCTTTAAGCACTTTTAAATAAGTCACTGGTTTCAAATAAGGCCGAAAACGATCCGATTCTATGCTTTTTAAACCCTGATGAATCAAACCATGCCACTGCGTGACTCTTGAAGCCAGTTGTTGCCATTTTTTGGGAACACGATAACGTTCACATAATTCCACCACAATCGGGACGCCCGCAACCTCATGACCATGATGTTTAGGCCACAACGCTTCAGGGGTCATCGCTTTGCCTAAATCATGTACCAAAGCAGCAAAACGTACCATCGGATCATTTGACAACCCTGCCGCAGCATCTAATACCATCATCGTATGATTCCAGACATCCCCTTCTGGATGATATTTCTGCGGCTGAGTCACATGATGTAAAGCGAATAACTCCGGGAACAAAACTTCAATTGCACCGACGCTGTCCAACACGGAAAAAAACACGCTTGGCGTCTCGGTATTCAAAGCCTTAACCACTTCTTGCCAAACCCGCTCAGGCGTTAAGTCAGATAACTCTCCTGCCTGCACCATCTGCGTCATTAAGCTTTGTGTCTCTGGTGCTAGTTTGAAATCAAAAGGCGCTAACTTCGCTGCGAAACGCGCCACTCGCAAAACCCGCAAAGGATCCTCAGAAAATGCCTCTGATACATGGCGTAGGAGCTTGTTATGCAAATCCTGCTGACCGCCATAGGGATCTATTATGTCACCAGAAGGCGATCTAGCCATGGCATTAATGGTTAAATCTCGGCGAATAAGATCTTCTTCAAGCGTTACGTTTGGTGCAGCAAATACCTCGAATCCGTGATACCCGACCCCAACCTTGCGTTCGGTTCTGGCTAAGGCATACTCTTCCTTAGTCTTTGGATGCAGAAAAACAGGAAAGTCTTTACCCACCTGCTCAAAGCCTTTCGCTAACATCATTTCAGGCGTCGCACCCACGACAACCCAGTCGCGATCATAAACCGCTAAATCGAGCAAACCATCTCTGACGGCACCCCCAACTAAATAGACGTCTAAATCCACGACACGACCCTCTTTAAATTTACCATCTGACTATTAACCAATAAAAAAGCCGTCAATAAAGACGGCTTTTTTCAGGTGACTTAAGCATCACGCCCACTTGCATCATTGCAAGAGTTCACACCATTTCGCGAGGATTACGGCTCGCTTCTTTACGGTAAAAGTTGTAACGTTCACGAATATGATGCGGTGCGGCATAGGTTGAAATAACCCATTCCAATCCACTTGGCATAAAGCCGAATATGGATGAAAAATCGCTGTCCGAAACCATATCTTTTTTCAGCATTAATAACTGAGATGCAGAGACCGATGCCATGGGAGAAAGTGCGCCTAGCTTCACCATAATCGACGCATTTAGACGACACATAGGAAAAACGATGGCTTCTTTTTGCATGATTTCAGCGACTAATTCACCCAACTGTTTAAGGGTAAGACGCTCTTCACCGACCACTTCAATTTTCTGACCAAATGTCGCAGACTTACGAATTGAGCCAACAAAAGCTAAAGCAAAATCTTTAACCCAAACGGGTTGTAAAACGGTGTTCGCGTTTGCCACCATCAATAATGACATACGTTGCAACTGCTTTACAAACCGCGACGTCGTGTCATCACCCTCACCAATCAACAGGCTGGGTTTAAAAATGGTCACATTTGCGCTGGCAACACTGTGCATTAAGTTATCCACTTCCGCGAGTAAACCAAACCAATCACTTCCCGGCTGATCTAAAGAAGCCCCCATTTGAGATAAACTTAACACACGCTTTACCCCCGCTGACTCAGCGGCCAATTTTAGCTTTTGGTTAATGTGCATCAAATCTGATGACTCAATCATCTCATTGCCTGCTGAACGATCTGTGGTCAAATTCACCATAATATCAGCATCTGCAAGTGCCAACTTTAGCTGTTCGGCATCATCAAAAGAGGTTACAGCCCTAACAACCGTATTAGGATACAGGGCAAATTCACGATATCTTTCAGGTCTACGAACTAAAAGAGTGACCTCATAACCTGCCTTGGACAGCTCATTGACCACCTCCTTACCAACAAATCCAGTTCCTCCAAAGACGCTTACTTTGTTTCCTAATATCACACTAAAATCCAGTTATTTTATTCGAATCTGAAAAGAATAAGGAAATACTGATGATGGGTCAAGTTTTTCAGCATCAAAATATTTTCAAAGCATTTGCAACATGTTCATTTAATGTGCGTATTCTGGGTGGTTTGATTTTGGTACAATAGAAACCATTTAGTACAACTCTGCTTCAGAACAAGGAAAAAACGGTATGAACATGATAATGGTATCCGCTTACAAAAGCCCAAAGAAACAAGAACTTTTTCTTTTTATGCCGAAAAAAAATCGTTTAGAAGACCTGCCAGACGAACTTTTAGTCATGTTCGGTGAACCGGCTCATGTCATGGACTTTGAACTAACGCCTGATAGAAAGATGGCGCGCGGGGATGCGGCAACCGTCTATGAAGCGATGGTCACGAAAGGGTTTTATATGCAAATGCCTCCTGCAGAATTCGAAAAAATGGGGAATATGACACCACCCCCTGAACGTTTAGACAATATTTTTTAAATAAAAAACGACCAGGCCTGGTTAAAACGTTAATAACCAAACAGTTTACTCAGGTATTTACAATCAGCTGGTTGTAGATACAATAGAAGACCTGACATTACACTCTACTTATATTTAAAAGGAAACCGCCATGGCTTTTACACTTCCAGCACTACCTTATGACTACGACGCTTTAGAGGTTTCTATCGACGCTCGTACTATGGAAATTCATCATTCAAAACACCACCAAGCTTATGTCACTAATGTTAATGCGGCCATTGCAGGGACAGAATTAGAAGACAAGACGCTTGATGAGCTTTGCGCGGTTGCAGGAACTTTGCCACCAGCAGTGCGCAACAATGGCGGTGGACATTGGAACCATTCATTCTTCTGGGACGTCATGACGGGTGATAGCATGGGCGCACCTAAAGGCGCTCTGGCCGATGAAATCAATGCTACGTTTGGTAGCTTTGAAGAGATGAAAACAAAATTCAATACCGCCGGTGCAACCCAGTTCGGTTCTGGTTGGGCTTGGTTAACCGTTTCTGCTGACGGTAAGCTAGAAATCTCTTCTACGCCTAATCAAGACAACCCTCTAATGGATTGTGCAAAGGTGCAAGGCACACCTGTGTTAGGTTTGGATGTTTGGGAGCACGCATACTACCTTCGTTACCAGAACCTACGCCCAGCTTACATGCAAGCTTGGTGGGACGTGGTTAACTGGAACAAGGTTTCAGAGCTTTACAGCGCTGCAAAATAACCTGCTTAATGACTCAAGCCATTCATTCCGTTAAACGTTGAATGACCTAAAAAAGCCCGAATTTATTCGGGCTTTTTTTTCAACGATAATACCCACCCTAACAAAACACCTTCTATCGAACGGTGATTAACCACGACTCCTGATGGCCAAACGGCATGATTTTATACAGAAGACCCATTAGAACGTCAGTAAATCTAGCAAAACAAATATCCCGTCTATTCAGTTCTGTTAATATACGATCAATAACTTGATTTAAATCAAGAACTCTTTACTTATAATTACTCATCTGGAGATGATCATGAATCCACTTAACAGCATTATAGGCACGATCGCCCTAGGTTTTATTGCCGCGATTTTAGCTATTTTTGCACTCGACATACCAAGTATGTACGTCGCAACCTCAGGTTACGGCAGCTTTTCATTCCTAATCACTGTATGGCTACACGTTTTAGCAGGTATTATTTGGATCGGTCTACTTTACTACTTCAACTTTGTGCAAGTTCCTGCAATGGGTGCCGCCTTAGCGGATTCTGACGGTCCTGGTCCAGCGGCAATCGGTAAGTATGTTGCACCGCGTGCTTTACTTTGGTTCCGCATGGCGGCTGCAACCACATGGTTGGTAGGTGTATCACTGCTTGCTCAAGCAAATGGTGCTGGTTTCCAAGGCATTATGGATGCGTTCTTATTTGCGCCAGGTTCACAAGTCATCGGCCTAGGGGCATGGTTGGGTACGATCATGCTCTTTAACGTTTGGGTACTTATTTGGCCTAACCAGCGTAAAATTCTTGGAATGGTTCCAGCGACAGCTGAAGAAATTACCAAAGCTAAGTTCGTTGCCGCGATGGCTTCACGTACAAACGTAGTGCTTTCAGCCCCGATGTTACTCACGATGTTTGCAGCACACGTCTAAGCGTTGCTGACAGGCACGCACTGAGCATTTTATTCGCTCGATCATTTAGAAACCGCCTTTCGGCGGTTTTTTTATACTTAAGATAAAGAGTCTGCTGAGCCAGTCCACTTAATGGCTATAACCTTCTGTTCGCCTACGCTGCATAAGTTCAAATTTAAATAGTATAAAAAGTTGACATTCATTTTTTTGGGAATATAATCCCAAACTATGAAAGAGACATTAATAACAGCACTCAACAAAAGTGCACTTCAAATACTACGCCCCCTCATTCGGACAATGCTTCGAAACGGAGTGTCTTGTGGTAATTTTGAAGAACTCGTACGTAAGACCTATGTTGATGAAGCTTACTCAATCGAAAACTGGCATGGAAAGCAGTCTAAAACGACCATTTCGAGCGTCTCCGCCCAGACCGGACTCTCAAGAAAGGAAGTGAAACGCCTCAAAGAAATTGAGCAAGTAGACCACCATCAGAACGATCAAAAATATAACCGTGCAACGCGAGTTATTAGTGGCTGGATGCACCACAAAGAGTTTTTGGACCGTTCTGGCAACCCCGTTCCTTTACGATTAGATAATATCGCACCTTCGTTTAGTCATCTGATCAAAACGTACAGTGGTGACATTCCTGCCAAAGCGATGCTTGATTTATTAATAAATGCAAATTGTGTCGAAATAAACAACGACATGGTTTACCTAATCAAACCCGCTTATTTACCTGGCACTGGCTCAACCGAAGTTGCACGTATCTTGGGTACGGATACCGCAGAACTTCTTGAAACCATTAGCCACAATCTGACGGCCAGCGACAATAACAAACGCTTTCAACGAAAAGTGTCCACTCTTAAGTTAGACAAAGCTAAAAATCTGGAATTTCAAAAGATTGCGGCACAACACTCTCAAGCTCTTCTTGAGCATTTAGATACCTGGCTCTTAGAGCACGAAACGCATAACAACGAAGACAGTCAGTATGTCAGTGTTGGGGTTTATTACTATGAAGACAAAGATAAGGAAGACCATCATGATTAAATCTATTAAAACAACAGCCCTCACTGCAGCTATGGCTCTGGGTTTAACCGCATGCGGCGGCAGCGGCAGTGGTAATACTGCTGGCATCGGTGGTTCAGGCTATATTTCATCTGGAACGATTACAGGATTTGGTAGCGTCTTTGTGAATGGGGTTGAGTTTGAAACCGTCAGTTCAGCATTTGATATTGAAGGCACTCCCGGCACACAAAGCAATCTGGCAATTGGCATGGTGGTCCGCGTCAACGGTACGATTAATCCTGACGGCATCACGGGTACTGCAACGAGCATTATCTTTGATGATGAATTGCAGGGCCCTGTTTCTGGTTTAACGCCTACTCCTATTTTGCCCACCACGACCAGCGCCACTTTTACGGTATTAGGAACCACAGTAAAGATTGACCGTAGCTCGACTTCATTTGACGGCACAACTTTCAATTTTGACACTATCGCTAATAATGACAATATTGAAATCAGTGGCTTCTTCAATGCAAGCGGTACCCTTCTTGCCTCACGTGTAGAACTCAAAGAGCCTTTTCTAGCCGATTCGAGTATTGTAGAAATCAAGGGAAATTTGTTAACCACTGATAATATCAACTACACCATTAACGGCCTAATTATTAGCATATCAGGGGCAACAAATATCGACGATTTACCCAATGGGCTGTCTAACGGAATTCCTGTGCAGGTCCAAGGTACATTAAATGGTGCGCATACCATTATTACTGCCAAAAAATTTGAATCCGAAGAGCTTAAACTAAATGATTCAGAAGAGTTTGAAATGGAGGGCTTTATTACAAATTATGTGGATAACACGAACTTCACCATTAATGGCATTACCGTAGATGCGAGTGCAGCAAACTTATCACCTTCTGGAATTACTTTGGCGAACGATCTACAGGTAGAAGCAGAAGGTTCGATTGTTAATGGTGTACTCAAAGCCCAAAAACTCAAACTACGTGGAGGAGATGTCAAGGTTTACGCGACAGTGTCAGCGATAGATATTAATGCCAAGACTTTTAAAGTTTCTCCAATTCTAGCTCAACCAGCCATTACGATTGGTTTAGGAACAGAGACGGAAATGAAAAATGAGCTAACAGGTAAAGAGTCTTTAAACATTACTCATCTGACCGATGGTGATTTTGTACAAATTGAAGGCTTTGAAAACAACGGTTCAGTTTTTGCCTCACAAGTAAAGATTGTCAATCCTGGTAAGATTAAAGTTCAAGGAAACATAACAGAAACCAATGATGATGGGTTCATTACTGTCTTAGGAATGAAATTTGACATTGCATCATCCACTTTTGAAGACAGCAATAACAACTCCATTCCTACTGAAACCCTCTTTAACGTAGCAGCAGGTACAAACCCTCTCATATCAGTGACTGCAGCCTCAGATGTCGGTACCGCCGAGAAAGTAGAACTCGAATAGCGCTCGCCTAATAATTTTCGATGCTAAATTTATGCCCTGTTACTCTAACAGGGCATTTTTTTGTCTTGATTTTGTGTTTATGACCTAAAACCATATCTTTGTAACTGGACTTTAGTAAACTAATTTTATTTTTTCTAATTCAAGGATTGCCATATGGTCAGCTTAACCACCCCCGTCTGTAATTTTGAGTTACCTGCTTTTGATTTCAATCTACCCGGCGTTGATGGTCAGAATTGGACGTTAGACAAAGCCAAAGGCGACAATGGCTTGTTGGTGATGTTCATCTGTAACCACTGTCCATACGTCAAATCGATACAGCAACGTTTAGTAGACGATACCCGCATATTGCGAGATGACTTTGGAATCAACAGTATCGCCATTATGTCGAATGATCCTAATGAATATACGGAAGACTCTTTTGAAAACATGAAGAAGATTGCGGATTTATGGGACTTTCCATTCCCTTATGTCTTAGACGAATCACAAGCCATCGCCAAAGCCTACGGCGCGGTCTGCACTCCAGACTTTTTTGGTTACAATGCCGATTTAAAACTGCAGTATCGTGGCCGATTGGACGCTTCTCGTAAAGAGACCGCGCCAGGCGATGTTAAACGCGATTTATTAGAAGCGATGAAACAAATCGCTCTCACGGGTCAAGGTCCATTAGAGCAAATCCCATCGATGGGTTGCTCTATTAAATGGAAAGACTAAAACCCTTGGCGGAGTATTCATTTATGTCCCATTTTAAAATGACCAGGCCTGGTCATTTTGAATTTCAGACAAATCAGGTCTTTCTTGCTGTTCTTTACTAGACTAATTTGCTAATCTAATCACAACTGTTTTCGTCAACCGCATCTTCTAACCGTAGACTCAAAACTAAAAACACCCTTCAATATCCGCAACGTCGCGTATCATTGTTCCACTTTCATTGCCATTATCTTTTGTGATGTCTTGTGACACTGAGGAATATTATGCCTAAATCATTTCGAGTACTGCTCGCGCCAGACAGCTTTAAAGGTTCTTTAAGTGCCATCCAATTTTGTGAAATAGCCACCCAAGTGATTCATTCCATTCAACCGGATGCATTGGTCGTTTCGAGACCAATGTCCGATGGCGGCGAAGGTTTTGTGGATAGTTTTGTCTTTGCGGGTCTAGCAGAGCAACAAACTCTCTGGACGTCAAATGCCTTAGGACGTAAAACCAAAGCGACCTTTGCTTGGCAAGCCGACTCCAAAACCGCCATTATAGAGATGGCGCAAGCCTCTGGTCTACCGCAAATTCGTCAAGAAGAACGCAACCCTCTGCAAACGCATACCTATGGCACGGGTCAAATAATTCAAGCCGCGTTAGAGTTAGGCGCTAAAAAAATTATTTTGGGATTAGGGGGCTCGGCAACCAATGATGGGGGAGCGGCCGCGTTACAAGCTTTAGGCATTCCTTTGTTAAACAGCAAAGGCAAATCGGTTGGGTTAGGCGGTCAAGTACTTGCACAGATTAAAGAGATAGGTGATATTCCTGCCCATCTATTACAAATAGAGTGGCAACTTGCCTGTGATGTCACCAACCCCTTGCTTGGAGAACATGGTGCGACCCGAATTTTTGGACCGCAAAAAGGGGTCACAGAACGTAATTTCGATACCTTAGAAAAGGGCTTAGCCAATTGGGCCACTCTAATAGAAAACAAAACCGGCAAGCAAGTTAAAGATATTCCAGGTGCGGGTGCGGCGGGCGGTATGGCTGCTGGGTTTATTGGGTTACTCAATGCACAGGTGACGCCAGGGTTTGATATTTTAAATGAGCGATTAAAGCTTGAAACGCTTATTGCAGAAAAAGAGTTCGATTACATATTGACGGGTGAAGGTCGAATGGATGAACAGACTCGATTTGGAAAACTCCCGATGCGTATCGCCGAATTAGGGTTAAAGTATGGCATGCCGACCATCGGCATCTGCGGTAGCCTCACATGTTCGCCAGATGATTTACCTGAGTTCAAGGCTCTATTCAGCATTATGAACCACCCTATGTCAGAAATGGAAGCCTTGCAAAACACCCCGGTTTTACTGAAAGATACTCTCACATCGGTCATTAACTTGATCGTTTAACGACTTCAACCTTTAGTCACTAACGACCCTGACTCAACTTGTTCAGTTGAGTGCAGTGCAGAATATTTTAACAATGCAGCGCTCTTCTTAGTTATTTTCCACACTTTCTTAAATGACACAGAGTCTTCGTGGTGACTGATTAAACTCAATAAAGCTAACCGTCACAAAGCTGTTATACAAGCTTCACATTTTGTTCAACTAAACCTTTTATGATGATTCAAAACAAGCTACTTAGCTAGAACAATCAAAAGGGAATAAAATGCCTGCCAGCATGCCAACGATGGAACAACCCTCTAACCCGCAAACTAAAACCAAAATGCTTTTAGATTCGGCCGTGAACAACACCTCTATTTTTAGCCGAAAAGGGTTATTAGACAGGTTGTTTACAACGTGGTTTGACCGTTTAGTGTATCCGCAAATCTGGGAAGATCCGGAAGTGGATATTCAGGCCCTTAAATTGAATAGCCAATCGCGCATATTCACAATCTCTTCAGGGGGGTGTAACGCCCTTAATTATCTTACAGAGCATCCTGAATCGATCACCGTTGTCGATTTAAATGAAGCCCACATCGCCTTGATTAAACTCAAACTAACAGCGATTAAACATCTGCCTGATCAAATCGCCTTTTTTGATTTTTTCGGCAAGGCTGATTTAAAGAAAAACTTAGATCGTTACCATGCTGACATTAAGCCAAACCTTGATGAAAAAACCTTAGCCTATTGGGAAGCTAAATCTTCTTATTTCGGCAAAAAACGCATCACTCAATTTACCGATGGCTTTTATCGTCATGGTTTGCTTGGCCAGTTTATCGGCTTGATTCACTGGCTGAGTAAACGCCAAGGTTATGATATTTCCAAAGTCATGCAGGCACAGAACCTTAAAGATCAACAAACGCTATTCGACCGTCATGTCGCACCTGTATTTGAAACGCGTCTGGTCAAGTTTTTGTGTCATCGCCCCATCGTCATGTATAGCTTGGGTATTCCGCCTGCACAGTTTGAAGAGATGCATCACGAATCTAAACAAGACCGTCAAGGCATGCATGACTTACTCAAAGAACGCGCTCGCCGATTAGCTTGTGACTTCCCGCTTAAAGATAATTACTTTGCTTGGCAAGCCTTTAACCGCTCGTATGACATTGTCCACAGAGAAGCCGTACCTCGCTACTTAAAAACAAATCAGTTCAACACCTTGCAATTAGAACAAGACAAAGTGCATGTCTTCCACCAATCCATGACCGAGCGCTTAAAGGCCATGCCGGCTCAAAGCCTCAATGCCTATCTCTTTTTAGATGCACAAGACTGGATGGATGCGCAGCAGTTAACCGAGCTCTGGCAAGAGGTAAATCGTACCGCAATGACGAATGCCCGAGTGGTTTTTAGAACTGCTGGAACCACCTCGCCATTAGAAGAAAAACTGCCCGCAAACCTTCTGCAAAACTGGTATACAGATTCTTTACAAAATGAGCTCTGGACCCGTCAGGATCGCTCTGCAATCTACGGGGGTGTTTTTGCCTACTACCTGATTGATGAGCCGGACATTTAAATGACGCAAACGTTGTTCAAAATTAGCCCTCAACTTTACCTTCGATACCCCAATAAGAAGCTCAAAACATGCCCCTACCCTCTTCCGAAATAAAATGGTTTCCAGCTCAAGCCTTTGTCATTGGCTTAGAAGCCATGCAATGCCATCAACCGCCCAAAGCGATTAGAAACGTACAGACCGAGTTGGATAGTATCTGTATTGAGGAGCATGTTATTCCGTTGACTCGTAATCTTCATGAATACAATAATAGCTATGTATGTTCGCCTTATACGGCATATATCCGCTACGCTCGTGATGAGCTCGGTTTGATAGATAATCAAGCCTTACGTTTGGGGTTACGTGCATTGATTACCTTGGCCTCTGGTCTTTTGCGTTTAGGACAAATAAACCAGACGCTTTCAATCAATAACTGGTTATTTTCCACCAACATTGTGCCAAATTGGCAAGCAGAAAGCGTGCGTCAGTTTACCCAGCAGTTGGCATCCAAAAACCCTACGCACAGTTTATCCATTCGTTCTTTAAACCAAGAAACCAATGCTGAACTGATGCAAATCCTCACCGCGAATGGCTGGCAACTTCTGCCTGCTCGTCAGGTATACCTATTTTTACAAGGTGGCCAGGCCTGGTGGAAAAAGAATAATGTCCAAAATGACCAACGGCTATTACGCAAAACAGAATTCACTTTAATCCAACCGATCGAACATAACAGTCCTGATTTTGAAGCCATCGAAACGTGCTTTAACCAACTGTTTATCGAAAAACACTCGACACTTAATCCCCAATTTAGTGCGGAATATTTTGAATTCTTACATAATCATAAACTGGTAGAGTTTTTCAGTTTTAGAAATGCTGAAGGTAGAATCATCGCCAGCATTGGACTGTTTACGCAACATGGACTGATTACGGCTCCCATCCTAGGTTACGACACCGATTTACCGCAAAAATTAGGACTCTATCGCCTGTTGATTGCAATCCTTCTCAAAGAAACGCATCATCGCCAACAATCACTAAACCTAAGTTCTGGAGCAGGTGATTTCAAAAGACAAAGAGGTGGCAAACCCGTGGTCGAATACACTGCACTCTATACCAACCACCTCCCCTGGTTAACGCGCATCATCCTCAAAAGCTTCAGTAAGCTGCTTAACAAATTTGCACCCGAATTCTTACAAAAACACCAGCTTTAAGGGTTATCAAAGCTTGATTTATTCATTGCAGAAAGGTAACAACAATATGAATACAGAACATCCCGCTTGGATGATGATACAAGAGACATTGAACACACCTCAAATGCCTCAAATGCCTCAAAACGAACAGAATAAAACGACTAAAAAGCACTACCGAACCATATGGATATCCGATACACATTTAGGCTCTAAAGGATGTAAAGCAGAGTTTTTAAGCGATTTTCTAAAGCAACATGATTGTGAACATTTGATTTTAGTCGGGGATATCATTGACGGCTGGCGCATGCGCAAAAAAGTATTTTGGCCGCAGTCGCACACCAATGCGATTCGCAGACTTTTAACTATGGCAAAACGAGACACGCAAATCGTCTATATCACCGGCAACCATGATGATATGTTACGTCGATATTCCGGCATCGAGTTCGGTAACATTAAGTTGGTCGATGAATATGTCCATCACACGGCAGATGGCAAACGCTTATGGTGTATTCATGGCGATCAATTTGATGGTGTTGTCCAGTGCCATCGGTGGATTGCTTTTTTTGGCGATTGGCTTTATGAGACTGTTTTGCATTTTAATCGCTGGTTTAACCAACTTCGTCACCGTTTTGGGTTTGGTTACTGGTCTCTATCTGCCTACTTAAAGGGTAAGGTTAAACGGGCGGTCAATTTCATCTCAGCCTTTGAAGAGGCGGTGGCTAAATCTGCACATGAAAAAACTATGGACGGCGTTATCTGCGGACATATCCATCATGCCGAAATTCGTACTTTGGAAAACGGCGTCACTTACTATAATTGTGGTGATTGGGTTGAATCCTGTACCGCGCTAGTAGAAGACTTTGAAGGCAATATCAAACTTATTCAATGGGTTAAAATTGACCATGTGCAATCGTTGTCGACTTAATTTTTTCAAGACTATTTAATTCGTGGCGTTTAAACCACCCATCTAAAGCGTATTAACCTCACAAAAAGTCCATATTCAGTAGGATATAAATTGGACTTTTTTAGCATAAAGAAAGCGCCATAAATGTAGACTCCTGTTAGAATAAGGCTCTTATTTATTTAATATGACAAGTCAAATAATCCTATGAGTAATGCACAGCTAATTCTGATCGACAAACGTAATCAACCTTTAAAAGAGTATCTTGTGGCCGTTGCCGCTTCGGATGGCCTGAATATTAAAGGTGTTGAAATCATGGCCTCACCCGCTAAAGGTGAAAAATCCTTATTGAATGCGGCCATCGTCATTCCCCCTTTAGAAGCGTTTGATTTCAATGTTCCAAAATTAGTTGATGCGTGTTTAAAACAACTCATGATTGGTGAAGAAGCCCACGAAATTGCCGAGTTTATTCAAAAATGTTCAGCCGATGAAGTCGTGCAAACCGCCTTAACGAAGTCTCTACCTAAATTGCGTAAAAAACTTGAACTCTTAATGAAGGATTTCTGTCAATCAGACGTGATCGACCTCCTTAAAGAGCGCCGTAATGATGCTTTATATAAGCTTAAACAACATGAGGTTGAGCTTAAGGGCAAAAACGTTGTCTGTATCGATATTGAAGCAACCAATGTTTCAACCCACCCAGAAGCCGATATCATTCAAATCTCTGCCTGTGACATCCATGGCAAAGAGTTGTTTAATCAGTTAATTGATCCGGGCTATGAAATCCCTGAAAATGAAAAACACAATATCACGACCGAAATGGTGCAAGGTGCGCCTTCTCTGGTTGAAGCTTGGGATCAAATTCACGATGTTTTGCAAAATGCAGATATCGTGCTCGCATACAGCACCGAAAGTGATTATATGTACCTTGAAAAAGCGGCCGAGAAGAAGATGCTTAAATTTGAACTCGACTATAATGACTGGCTAGATGCTGCCGAATTAAGTAAAGACCTTATGGGTGCATTGCGTTGGCATAGTGAAAAAATGTACTGGTTCTACAAAACACCAAAATTGACCATGGCCTATGAAAAAGCATTAGCAAAACCTTTCCCGGGTGATGCGCACGATGCCCTTGCCGATGCTCGCGCTACAGTAGAGTTGTTTAATGCCATGTTAGAAAAAGGTAAACTCTCACAAGTCGCTCAGAAAAAAGCCAAAGTAAACAGCAACCTAATCACTAACAACCCTTTTGCGGCGGCTTTTGCAGCGGCAAAAGGGCAATAGAAAAACGAGACCTTATCATGTGCCAAGCAACCGGTTCACCGCTGAGTTTTAAACAACTTGAAAAAGCCAAATCAGGTGACCACTTTGATTGGCAAACCTTAAAGTCTCAAGTCAGGTTTGATCAAAATGGTTTGATTCCCGCCATCGCCCAACAGTTCGATACCAAAGAGGTGTTGATGATGGCGTGGATGAATATGCAATCGTTACAAGAGACACTTGATACAGGCCGAGTCTGCTATTGGTCCCGTTCACGTCAAAATTATTGGCGTAAAGGGGAGGAGTCTGGACAGATTCAACGATTAAAGGCGCTTGCCTTTGACTGCGATGGTGACACCATTCTTCTCAGTGTCGATCAGACGGGGCCAGCGTGTCATTCAGGACGTAGAAGTTGTTTCTACACGAACGTACAAGGTTCCGACGTTGAAATCACCAGTAACCCACTGATTGATCCAAACGAACTTTATAAAAAATAACTCTTTTTGCCTGACCGAAGGGGATAAATTGTGTTGTCCCTTCAGCCAACAAGCACCAAATGACGCATATTAAGTTTAGCCTGTCTTAGTTCAGCCTGCCTGCGCCATGAAGCTGTCTATTGACACGATCTTTACAATCAAACTCAGTCGATTTAGATCCAACCAGGCCTGGTTATACACAAATAAATGGTCTATCCCATCCATTTCAACAAGGTTTGATCAAAGTATTCAATATCAATCGGTTTTGAAATAAAGTCATTCATTCCCACTGAAAAACAGTGCTCTCGATCTGCGGGCATAGCATTCGCGGTTAATGCAACAATCGGAATGGGCTGCGCCACACCCCCTAGCAACTCTTCTTTACGAATTAATACACTGGCTTCATAACCATCCATGATCGGCATCTCACAATCCATTAAAATTAAAGAATACTTCTGCGAATGCGTTCGCCAGAAAGAGAGACCTTCTATACCATTTTCGGCAATATCGACACGAGCCCCTAATCGAAGTATAAATTCTGAGATCACTTGCTGATTGATAAGATCATCTTCAATCAATAACACGGACTTACCTTTAAGAGGACTTGACCAGTTCAGAGAAGAGTGACCATTGGACTCTGCAGAATTTTTGGACAACAAAGAGACATCAAAACGTGGTTTAATTCGTTTTTTAAGATACGGATTACTCTTCGCTGAATCGTCAGATGTTCGCCTGTTGGCCCTCTCTGTTTGAACCACCGTCTTTTTGAGGTTTATAGGCTTTAATTCACTCTTATCATCCACTATTTGGAGAGGCAGTTTGACCCAGAATTGACTGCCTTTATTGAGAACGGAAGTCACCCCGACCTCTCCTCCCATCATCACAACCAACTGCTTGGTAATCGCCAAACCGAGACCCGTGCCACCATACTTACGTGTGGTCGATTCATCTTCTTGGGTAAATGAATCAAATAATTGATTGATATTTTCATGAGCAATACCGATTCCAGTATCTTTTACCTCAATAATGATATTACACATATCTGAAGCATCATGAATCTCATCTGCTAACATCAATGAGATATCTACTCGGCCTTCTGATGAAAATTTAATGGCATTGCCCAGGAGGTTTAGGATAATTTGCTGAATTTGACCAGCATCGCCTATAAATTGATTATCCCCTGGCAGACGGTTTTCAAATTGGAGTGTTACTCCAGACTCGTTCGTCTGACTCTCAAGCTTGTCCATACTCTCAAAAACCAATTCATTCAGATTAAAAGGTTGAAATTCCAGCTGTACAGCACCTTCATCCAACTTGGCAAAATCTAGAATACTGTTCACAATCCGCAATAGAGACTGCCCACTGTATTCAATCGCCTGTAAATAATCCTGCTGTTTATTATTCAAAGGCGTGTCCAAAAGCAGGTTAGACATGCCTAAAACACCATTCAATGGGGTTCTTATCTCGTGACTCATCGTTGCGACAAATCGGCTACGTGCTCTGGCTAATGCTTCGGCATTCTCTTTCGCAATTTGCATCTGTTTCTGTGCTTCAATTTGGACTGAAACATCTCGAATAATATGAACAATCTGTAAACCTTTAAGACCATTGATACTGCTTAAGCTGATTTCAACCGGTAACTCATTGCTTGATTTAGTCATGGCAAACAAGGGGTTTTTTACCCCCACTGAGCTGAAATGTGATGCCCTATTTTCAAGAGATTCATGCCTAAATTTATTAAAAATTTCATGACTATTTTGATTCATACAGATTTGAATAGGATGCCCAATCATCTCTTCACGGCGGTATCCAAATAGAGATTCAAACTCTTTATTCACGCGCACAACAATACCTTCATCATTGGTAACAGCAATTGCATCTGCAGCATTTTCAATGAGATTATTCGCATATTTCTCTGCCATTTTTTGGGCATGCACCGAACTCACATAACTCTGTAGTGAAATACAAAGACCATTTTGGTCGTAAGTTATATGTGTCACATCATTGACCCAACAGAAGCCATCAGAGACATCTTGCAATTCAAGACGATACTCCAAATTCACTTCTGGAAGTAATTTTTCAAAGGCTTCTAGCAATGAGGTTTGAACCTTTGGCCGGTCTTTGGTTAAAATTAATGTGCTGTAAGGTTTGTTTAATACCTCTTGCTGAGAACACCCTAACAGAGCTTTAATATTAGGTGATACATACTGAATAGACATACACTCATTGGGCTGCTTCTGAAAAAGTATCGTTGGCCCGGCATTAAATAAAGAGTCTTGAATCGAGTCATCCTTCAATTTTCTACGCGCTATTTCAACTCTTCGCAGATAGATGACCAGCCATAAAACCACTCCAGCTGCGGTTAAAAACAGGATGACAGCCATAAAACGCACTCGATAGGCATAGTGCTTGAAAACACCGGGTTTTTCCAAACCCAACAAAGACCAGTGAGTACCACTAATTGGCACGTGGGCTAACCCTTGATGCATTAACTCTTGGGTAATACTTTGACCATAAAAGTGACTGTCTGCCGATTTGGTGGAAGCCATGACATCAAGCTGATTCCGAGTATCAACGATAACGAATTCGAAATTAGAAGTATTGAAGTTCTCAAGAAGCCTTTTAATAGGACTGAGTTTAAAGCTCAAAAGTAATCCCGCAATCTCTCCGTTACGTTGCAGTTTATGGATGATTTCGTAGTGTTTTGTGCCCATTGAAAGGTCGGGTAATTCGATTAAAGTAGGCGTAAAACTATTTCTTGCTAACGTATTATCAATAGTGGCCTGACACTCCTTTCCAATAGATAGATCATCGCTAGCCACCACCACTTGCCCCTTTGAGTTGAGGATGGCAAACTGCTGTACATCAGGTAATAAATTGTTAATTTCATCGGATACATCATTAAAATCGAGTGGATAGCCTTCTCCTACCGACAAGTTAAAGATATGGTTTAGGTGATGCATTGAGATGGCTTGAATGATGACATAATGCTGTCCTATTCGCTCATCAATGACATTCGCGAGCCCTTTCGATGAGATAGTCGCAGCAACTTCCACTTTTTGATGTTGATGTTTTATCAGATACTCTGTCGTCATATATCCCACAAGAGCCATCGCAAACGTAAACAACCAAAATAAAATGGATAAGCTTTCTAGTGAAAATCCACGTTGGGAATTTCGAGACTGATGATTTGAATTAGACAATAATGCAACCCATTTAAAAATTAAAACGATCTTTAGTAGCCGTTGTATCCTAATTTTACCACCAGCACTGTCATTGAGCTGCTGGTGAGCAGACATCGTTCATTAACCTTACCCGAAGAACCTTTAAATCACAATCCAAAAAACCACTCAAAAATAAGTTCCAATTTTTTGAATGAAAAAATCCATTCACTGTTTAAGTCTGACCTGTTGATTGTAGTCGCGCGATTACGAAAAGTATTATTCTAAAACGATCCCAGCACGTCAAGCACCCATCATTAAGAGAGTGGCCGTTATTACGGTTATACCCATCTAACCGCCAACGACCTATGAAATCAAGAGTGATTGCAATTCATTGATTGGTATGATATATGCTTTTCATTCAAAATACTAAGTATAAACACTATATAAGTAATTAATAATATTATTGTATTAATTCAAAGCACTCAATGCACACCTATAAGGATCAAGACTATATGCGTAACAATCAACCCATTACCAATAAAGAGTACATTATCCCAGAAGGCCTTACATGGTATCCAAAACCGATTTAGCCGGAACGATTATCGAGTGCAACGATGCCTTTGAGGCGGCCAGTGGATTTTCACGTCACGAAATTATTGGTCAACCTCATAATTTAATCCGTCACCCAGATGTCCCACAGGCTGTGTTTAAAGATTTATGGCAATCCCTCAAAAAGGGCTATACCTGGAGTCAAATTGTTAAAAATAGGCGTGCTGATGGTGGTTATTATTGGGTCAGAGCCAATGCCTCACCCGTTTATACCAACGGTAAAATATCCGGTTACATGTCCATCCGCACCCCCGTAACTGAGCAGGAGAAAACCGTCACAGCACAAGCTTATAAAGACATCAATGCGGGTACAACCAAAATTAAGGATGCTCGAGTTTACTCGGGGGTTAATTGGCGTAATTTATGGATTTACTCTCGTTTACCGCCCCAGTTTCAGCTGGTTATGTTGATTGCAATATTGTACCTAACACCATATATCATCTACTCAATCATCGCTAAGCATGCTTTAATCGAGCAGCTCATAGTTGGCGTATTTGGTCTCATTCCACCCTTTATCTATGGATATTTATTATCTAAAGAAAATAAAAAGAGTCAAAGCCAATTAAACAAAATAGCCTCAGGCGATCATCTTTCAAACGAGTGGTTTGATCCAAACACCAGCACAGGGCAATTACAAACTTCGATCCGTTCTGTCTATTTAGCCGCGCGTGAACATAGTGAAGAATCCGCATACCAACTTGATCAATCGAGACAGTTGCAATCCGCCATGGATCAAATATCAAGTAATGTCATGATTGCCGACAGCAATCTCGTTATCAACTATATGAACTCGGCTATGGTGAAATTCCTTCAGGAGAAAGAATCCACCTTGAAAACCGTACTGCCAAAATTTGATGCTGACAACTTGATCGGTCAAAACATTGATGTCTTTCACAAGCAACCCAGTCATCAGCGCACAATGCTCAATCAATTAAAAGAACCTTACGCAGCACAAATCCAAGTCGGTGACACGCATTTAGAAATTTACTCAATTCCCGTTTTTAATCGTGCAGGCCAACGCACGTCGACAGTTGCCGAGTGGCGAGACAAAACAGCCGAAGTTCAATTAGTCGTCGAGGTAAATTCCGCCGTTGAAGCCGCACAACAAGGCTTGCTTGATAAACGAATTGATTTAAGCCGAGTTGAAGGTGTCACCAAACAACTGAGTGAATCAATTAACAATTTGATTATGGCCGTTGAAAAGCCTATCAATGCGGCGGTTGCTGTTGCCATTGCACTGGCTGAAGGGGATTTGACTCAACGCATAAAAGGTGAGTATCAAGGTCGTTTTGGCGCAATGAAAGACAGTCTTAATACCGCTGTCGATAATCTTAATCGCATGATGATTGAGACTAAACAAGCAACCCATTCAGTACATGAAGGTTCTAGACAAATTTATGACGGCAGTATTGCCTTAAATGATCGCACCCAGCAACAAGCCTCCTCTCTTGAAGAAACCGCTTCTAGCATGGAAGAGATGACAGCCGCCGTGAAACAGAATGCGGACAATGCTCAACAAGCTGCGAAAGTGACACATACAACCGCAACCCAAGCCCAATCAGGGGTAAAGGTGATGCACAACGCTATTGAATCTATGGATCAGATTAATACGTCCAGTCAAAAAATCAATGACATTATTGGCTTAATCGACAGTATTGCTTTCCAAACCAACCTATTAGCTCTGAATGCCGCCGTTGAGGCCGCGCGTGCTGGAGAACATGGTCGTGGTTTTGCCGTGGTGGCAGGTGAAGTCCGTAACCTTGCTGGAAAATCATCCGATGCCGCGAAAGACATTCGTATACTGATTGAAGATACCGTTAAAAAAGTTACAGAAGGCACGCTGCACGTCAAAGGATCGGGTGATGCCTTAAACGAGATTGTTGACTCCATTGGCAAAGTAAATCAAATTATCGAAGAGATTGCCTCATCTAGTAACGAACAGAGCATCGGTGTCAGCCAAGTGAATCAAGCTATTACTGAAATTGACAGCGCAGTTCAACAGAACGCCGCACTTGTTGAAGAAACGGCTGCAACGGCTGAAGAACTAGGCAATATGTCAGAGAAGATGAGTCAAAACATCGCTCAATTCAAACTGAATGAAGAGACCTCTGGAGTTGTTCATGAGAGTGCTTTGCGTACACAAAAACCGGATTCAAAAACGCCTCCCTTGCCGGTAACCCCACAAACGACAAAAGACAATGGAGATAAATGGTCTGATTTCTGATTTCTGATTTCTGATTTCTGATTTCTGATTTCTGATTTCTGATTTCTGATTTCTGATTTCTGATTTCTGATTATTATATTGAAGATTGTATTCAACAAAAAACCGCCAAATGGCGGTTTTTTTTGTGATCCAGACCATCTAACCCAAGTCTGACTTCGCTACCCTTACGCTGTTTCAGGCGCATTTTGAATCGCTTTAAGCATCCCTTGATAGTCCTGACCTTGTAACAGTTCTCGCATCACCATCGTGGCATAGCTACCTGAACGCAGGCTGAAAGAGAGTTGCAATACTGGAGCGGTATGCCAATCCGATTTAAGCGGTAACTTATCAAAAGCCATGGACAAGGCATCTGCACAATCTGCAGAAGAAGCTATCCATTGCCACTCTAATTCTAAAGGCAATAGCCGTAAAGCTCTGCGGTCTTGCTTGACACCATATTCATCTAAACCCGTTATCCAACTTTTGAAATGTTCAGCAATGCTTTGCTCGATCTTCAACGCACTCTTTTCTGTTGGTAAAACGCCCTGACCAAACAACGCACCCGTTGGATGGACATCTAGCGTGTTGACCCGTTCGGCTAAACCCGTTGAATCATCTTCAACAAACCATTTATTAGAGCCTTCCAATTGCAAAACGTCACCCGGCAAGAGCTGATTCCAATTCTGTTGTTTAATACGTTCACTCAACAAAACATTAAACATCCACGAACGGATCGCTGATAAAAATAGACTCTTTTGGTTGCGTTTCACTTTCGGCAATTCGCCTGCTAATAACTTTTCACCTTGTTTGATATTACGCCCATGAATACCAAAACGCTGTTCGCCGTAATAGTTAGGCACGCCCTGTTCTTTAATCTGGTTCAGTCGGGCTTGCAGGGATTGAATCACATCCGTATCGTTACCCTCAAACGGTTGCACATTACGAATGATGACCGTGAAGCGGTTGCCTGATAAACCGCCCGTTTGTAACTTACGTTGATGCCGAAGCGTCTTGAGTATGGTGACATTTTTAACTTTAAAGTCATCTATATTTGGATTAACCAGGCCTGCTAGTTGAATACTGAACCATTGGCGTGTCACGGCATGACGATCTTTCTGACCTGCTACACCAATTTTACTCGGCGACACCCCCGCCCATTTGGCAAGTTGTTGTAAAACCCAATCGGTATTCTCTCCAGTCTTTTCCACCCAGCACCACAGATGTTCACCTTCGCCACTCAGCTCATAAGCGATCTGCTCTTCGACCCTAAAATCCTGTGGGATCACTTTATAGATCCCCTGACAATCGGGTTGTCCATAGGCGTAATTAAGTACTTTTAAATCAGCGGGTTGCATTAAAGCATTTGGCATAGTCAATCGTCTTCTATAGAGATGTAAAAAAGGCCTGGCATATTTTTGAATATAACCAGGCCTGGTAGGTTTTATGAAGCAATTTTAAACTGGTTAAAGATTTTTAAAAACCTTCTCAGCAATAGGTAACTCTTTGCCTTCTGGTTTATCGTTATAAATCTGTACCAAAACTTCGCTAATATTACCGGGTACCACGAAGTCTTTAATTAACTGGCGGGCTTCCATCGGTGAATCTTTATGGATATAAAGATAGATGTTTCGTAAATGACATTTATTATCTGGATCAGATGCCATCGGACGCAAAACCCCTTCACCGGTAATTTTGACATTCTCTTTAGTGACAATCACGACCTTATGATAATAAGTTGAAGTTGGCGGTTTGGTAAAACAGATCTGTAATACTCGGTCAAAATTACCTGAGCCTTTATCAAGGCCACTGACAATTTTAGCTGTCGTCAATTTGACGGGCTCTTTACTGCAACCACTTATACCGGCTAAGGCGCTTGCAAAAAAAAGCCCTGAAACCGCTAAAACCCCCATTTTATAAGCCGATTTAAGGCGTGATTTAGTTCCTTTTGATTGCATGCTATCTCCCACGATTTAAAGCCTTAAGATGGACTAAAGTGACTCTGCATTTTGTTGAATACCCGCGACTTGCCAACTACCTTCGTCATTTGCCAAACGTCGAATGTGCCAAATTTCATTAAAAGCATGTGCACCTTCAGCCTCATTTTCTTGGATAAAACCGGTAAAACGAATACTGACGATGAAATACTCACCATCAATCGCCATATCGGCTAACTCAGCATTCAAGGTATCGATGACCGTATGATTATCACCCGCTTGCATGCCCATCATTTCTTGTTGTAATAACGCAAATAACTCAGGAGAACAGTAAGATTCAACTTCTGCCAAGTCCGCATCATCCCAGGCTTTCTGTAAGCTTGCAAAATGGCCCTTAGCGCCTTCAACAAATTCTTCCGCATTAAACCAGGCAGGTGTTTCAGTTAAATGCACGGCATCATCACTCACGCCTTGTCCCATACCGCCTTCCAGATCGGATCCAAAAATAGAACCGTTGGCATTTGGATTGTAGGCTGATGTTTCTGGAGCGGCTTCTCGTTGGTATGTTGATGATGGTGTGGTTTCAGTTTGCTGATAATTTGACTCATAAGCGGATGATGACTGTCCCTGCTTTTGACGCATATAAAATGTGAATAATTTAAACAATCCGAAAGCGATTAATGCCATCAATAAGATATCCATTAGTTGAATACCTTCAAATCCATCACCCATAAATAACGAAGCGAGTAACCCACCGGCTAACAAACCGCCCATCACACCCATTACACCAGCACGAGCAGGCGATGTACCTGGTTTAGTCGTCCCTGCTGGCGTTGCTTTTGGAGCTGCTTTCGGGGCGGAGTTAAAAGACTTGGGTGCGACGGATTTAGAGTAACCAAAACTGCTACCGCCGCCAAAGCGTTTTGCTTCAGCCACCTGTGTGACCGTAAATAGAGCAAAAAACACGGTGAGCAGAGCCAAAAAAGAGGGCTTAAACAATTTATTCACGATAATCTCCAATCTTTAAATTTAATTTTTATCTGTTTATATTTCTTTATGCCAAGCATTGTAGCCTGTTTTGAAAACGACTAAAAACAATTTGACCAGGCCTGGTCATTTCTAGGCTCATTCAAGAATGATTTATTGCTTCAAACAACGTGAAATTGTGTAACCCTTACCCTGTTTGAACTTGTCGTAGTGACCAAAGACTTCCATAACGTTACGTTTACTCAATGACACAGCCACATTAAGCTATTATTTAACAAACGCGCACCAATACGCTATTGATCCATGGTTGCACCAGGTCAGGTTAAGCTTTACTTTCAATGCAAAGCCTATCAGAAAAGATCAACCTTTAAATTACATAGCACGACGATAGGGGCGCGTTTCGTTGATATTTTAATTATACCCA
This sequence comes from Thiomicrorhabdus arctica DSM 13458, assembly GCF_000381085.1. Taxonomy (GTDB): domain Bacteria; phylum Pseudomonadota; class Gammaproteobacteria; order Thiomicrospirales; family Thiomicrospiraceae; genus Thiomicrorhabdus; species Thiomicrorhabdus arctica. The sequence continues at coordinate 1,641,625 of NZ_KB905899.1, forward strand.
CACACATAATTTTATATTTATTTATAACAGGTACATTGTTGTTATTGAAACATACCTCATACCAAACTTGCTTAAATAAGGCGTGGATTGTTATTGCCTGAGAAACTCATTTCTAAAAAGCCAAATCAAACCCGAGCATACACAAAAACACGTAGCAAATAAGCTTTACTTCTGACATAATATTATAAAACCCTAGTTAAGATACTTATAAAAACCCACAAGTACTAATAAAACAAGGATAAACTATAATGAACTTTAAAATCGCACTCACATCCACCGCGGTTCTAACCGCCCTTTTAATCTCTGCAACAGTCCAAGCTGCAACACCTTATATTGAAGGCCAAGTCGGCGTTACAAACCTTGAAGACACTGATACAAAACCACACAGTGGCTCAAATGGTGGCATAACCTTCACCAATACCAACTTAAATCTTGATTATGACTCAAGCACCACTTTTGGCTTTGAGCTTGGTGCTAAAGATGTAATTCCCAACGTTAGAATTGGTGCATCCATCTCGAGAATGAACTTTGACTTGAAAAGCGCAACCGTTAACGGCTCTTTCACGGACGGTAGCACGGACAGTACGACAACCATAACAGGCCCAAGTAGAGTTTCCGGAAACGACCTTGCTGCAGTGGGCCTTAATCTTGATAAAAGCGTAAATCTGTACATGGTAAATGCATACTATGACTTTAAAAATTCAACAGACTTCACGCCATTTTTGGGGATTGGTATAGGTCTAGCAGACATCGAGAACACTAAAGACAATGAGTTTGCATACGCTATAAATGCAGGCGCCAAATACAATATAGGCAAGCAAACCTACATTGGCGTTAAAGCAACTTACACAACAATCAATGGTCCTAAAGACGAACGTGGCTTTTCATTTAAAGATATCAAGGCTTGCACGGCTAACGTATCTATTGGTTACGAGTTTTAAGCCCTCAACTTATATTAGCTTGAGTTTTCACGCTTCTCGGCTGCCGATTGTAAATTAAGCCGGAAGTGTGGAAACTTAAAGTCGCAATCGTCTTACTGTGTGGAGAAAAATTCAAGTTTGATGCACGTATAGACTGAGTGGGAATTTGTCCATCAATCCTTTAGTGATGGCGAAGTTTGATATCACTGCTGCAACTAATGTCATTTTAGATGCTTCTTGCCAATCGAGGTAATCACTCACTTTACCAAGAAATTGACTGACTAACCTTTTAGCCTAAGCAACGGTTACGAAACCAACATGATTAACCTTCGTATTTTTGGTTTTTTCTGGTGGTCGTAAGCAATAGAACCAGAAAGCTGTACTCAAACATACAGTTCCTTTATTTTTTAATCCATAAAGAGTATATATCCTTGACCGAACAACCAATTTCCTAACAAGCAAGCCTGTTAGCTTTACTGCTTTACACAACGTGAAATCGTGTAATCCTTACCCTGTTTGACCTTGTCGTAGTTGCCAAAGACTTCCATAAAATTACGTTTCATGTATTGACGTAGTCCATTAATAGTGACAACAACAAACTGTCCACCTGGTTCAAGATGGGCATGCACATCGTGCAAGAGGATGCTTAACATCTCTTTACCCACCTTCGCCGGGATATTGGAGACAACCGTCGTAAACATCATCTCTTTTGGTACAGCGCTTAAGCCATTAGACAGGTAAGCTTTTGCATTGCTTAGGTTGTTGTTTTGGGCATTTTTATTGGCGTAATCTACCGCGACAAAATCTTTATCCACCATATGTACTTGGCCTTTGGGGGCATTCGCTGCAATCGCCAAACCGAGTGGACCATAACCACAACCGATATCTAAAGCGATCTCATCTTCTTTTATCTCGAGGTATTTTAAAAACAGATCGGTTCCTGAATCAATCTCACGCGGACTAAAGATACCCCAAGTGGTCGCAAGCTTTAAAGGCTTATTCATTAACACCGCTTCGATGAGCAGATCTTTTTTTAGTTCGTCAATTGTAGCCACTTTAATCGCTTCCTAGGGTCGGTTTGAATAGTGGTATTGTACAAGAGGTATGCTTAAGAGGTATCTCTAAGAAGTAAAAATTTATTGAACGCGAAAACAAAAAACAAATCCGCCTTCAATAAATCAACAAAAACAGGTTTTACTTCTCCTTTGCTAAACTTAACCGTTATGCAAACTCCAAAACCACTTCAATCTAACTGGGTTTGATACCCACTCTTAAAAGTAGGTAACGGCGCTAGCAGATTAGATTATGAAACGAGATAGTGTTCATAAGTTATTAACTAATGACCATCGCCACTTGTAATCGGTTCTAGCAAGTCAAGTTAACGCATAATCCCGAACAAAATCACCTCTTCTTTTAATTGATTTATATTTTGTACCATGTGCTTTGATTCAAACAAAAAACTATATGGTCTATTGACTCTATTCTGCGAATATCTATTAATACATGTTCTTGGTTGGTAAGCAAATAGCGTATTCATAGCTGGTAATTTAGATGTTTCAATGACCGGAATCTCTTTAGGTGTTATCACCTGAGAATCTTTTTTATCACTTTTAGTAACTCTATCCATAATACTCTCTCCATGTATCAAACCTAACGTCAACGTATTCAAGGCTCAATGCTTAATTATTTTTTTTTCAGCGATAGGATTCCAGTCGATATTATTGCAAGCAAAACACTCTTCTTTAACCAGGCCCACTTTCACCATAAGAGTATGAAGTTTACAACCTACGCAAATACCTAAAACAGCCTCTAACCACATAAAAAGAATGCAAACCCATACTAAACCCGGTATCCAACCGGGCATATAGTTTTCAGTGACAGGGAGTAACACACTCCCTAATAAAGTATTAACCCATGTGGCAAATGTGTCGGGATTGAAATATAAAATACAGGCGAGGATCATGAATGCACCCAACGTCCATGCAAACCGTTTTGGTAGCAATGGTCGCCAAATAGGTTGAGTATTTTTGGCTAAATAAGTGCTGATCAAAATGATGGGAGAAAATCGTGCGCTGAACACAAACATACCAGCCAACATTTCAAATAATCCGTACAACAGTACTATTGTTTGAGTCGAATACTCATATGTTCGCTTGACCGCTTCAACGGCATAGAGAGTACGTCCTTCGCTGTCCGTTTCATACTGGTCAACAATGGTGTTACCGGTGACAACCCAGTTTGAGGTATAAAGTACATCATAAAGTGTTAAACCGACAAACAAAGGGATCATTAATAGAATCCCAGCTCGAATTCGAACGGCCACTTCATTCACATAAAGAGTGCTTTCATTACCGTCTCGAAACCAGACATTTTTAAAAAAAGAGAACATAAACATTACCTTATTAACTTATGGTTCATATGAGTCAAGTTTATTGTTATAGAGCGTCGTTTACGCCCCTCAAACAAGAGGGCATTTAAAACAACTGCTTAACGTAACTTAACGTTAATAAGATTCAATTCCAGGATTATCTGAAACGCCTTTCAATATTGGCGTGTTAATCTTTTTCAATTTCATGTCAGATTTCTTTTCACGCAAATGATCTGCTACCACATCCCAAACAGGACGGCCATTACCCACTTCCTCTACTTGACCCCAGCCCGCTACAGAATATTTTTTGCCTGCAGACAACAAGGTCCCATCATCTAAACGCAGATTAGAAATTCTCCGCCCAAAAGAAGCATTCGGTTCACAGGTGTAATCCATACCCCCTACGCGCACCATGTCGCCGCCCGATTGAAGATAAGGGTCTTTTTGAAAAATATTTTCACAAACGCCTTCTAAAATATCTTTTATTTGCCCTCCTGTCAGGTCAGATTTATAAGTCTCTCCATAGGTCATGGAGGTTTCGTCCATCACTCGCTCCATAGTGATCATTTCACCCGCCAAAACAGAGGTTCCCCACCTCACACCAGCAGAAAATGCAATTTGGCTGCTGTGTTCTTCACGCAAGGAATTAACAATAATTTGATCCCAAGTACCCATAAAATTACCCCGTCGATACAGGGTATCTTCCGCAAGGGCTAACTCTTCACCTAAAATGCTTTCATAGGTTTTGCCTAAACGATCCTGATTAAACGCATACTCAGGATTGCGAGATTCGACAATGTTTTTATCATAAACCGTTTGACGCATGTTGTTTATGAAGCTCTCAACCTCTTTATCTGCCGAGAGAACATTGGCAAAAACAGGTAGTAACTGGTAGTTTATGCCACGCAATTTACCATTTTGAATGTCTAAATCCATACAGCCCACAAATTTACCATTCGACCCTGCATTGGTCACATGACAAATACCACCTTCTGGCGTTTTAACCGGTACTGTTTGCGGGACACCGTCATGAGTATGACCGCCAAAAACGGCGTCTATTCCACTGACTCTACTCGACATTTTGATGTCCACGTCCATGCCGTTATGCGAAATCATGACAATGGCAGCTACCTTCTCTTCTTCGCGAATCTTATCAACTGTTTCTTGTAAGGATTGTTCACGCAGTCCGAATGACCAATCTGGAAAGTTTGATTGTGGATTGGCATTGGCCGTACGAGGGAATGCCTGACCGACAACCGCAATGCGTTCACCATTAATGATCTTTACGGTATAAGGTTTAAACGGCAAAGCACGGTCTTCATCGTATAGACCAGCACCACCATAAACAGCAGCCATATCACTATATTCACCGCCAAATAAGGCGTCTTCTTTGATGCGAATATTTTGTGCAAGAAATTCGCCCTTAAATTTTTGTACATTGGCCAAAACCTCACGCTCTTTATAGGAGAATTCCCAATGACCTGTCATAACATCCACACCAATCAAATTAGAGGCTTCAACCATGTCCTGACCTCTTGTCCAGAGTGCGGTCGCCGAACCATGCCACAAATCACCGCCATCCATGGTTAAGGTATTCTGCTGACCACCAGCTTGTTCTCTAAGGGTATCTAATAGAGTTTTGATGTGTGCAAACCCTCCAACCTTGCCATACTGTTCTGCGGCGTCTTGAAAGTTTAGGTAGGTAAAGGCGTGCGCTAAAGGGGTATTCTGTTTAATGCCCATTTTCTTTAATGCTTTGTGTCCGACGAGGTGGGGCAATTTGCCGTAAGCAGGTCCAATACCTAAATTCACATTGGGCTCGCGAAAATAGATTGGTTTTAGTTGAGCATGAGTATCGGTGATGTGTAGCAGACGTACCTTGCCCTTCATTGGAACCTTATACAAGTCCATCGATAAAGGACTACTCTGGAGTTTGTTTCTCTGCTCTGAACTTGCATGACTCGTACCTGGTAACATGCCCGCAGCGGCAGCCATTGACATAACATGAAGAAATTCACGACGATTTAATGACATTTGATGATGCTCCTCTAAAATAAAAATGATTATTTCAATCTCGAGAATGACTATATTTTCTTTTGTTAAAAAAGAATATTAGGGGCATTACTAAAATAAATAGGGTAAACCCTAAGGGCTTATTCTAAGAATTCGTAATAAACTAAGAGCTCGTAAGAAGTTTATTATTTGTAATAAACTAAGCGACATAAGATAAAACACCACAAAATTTTACTTTTAATAGCGGGCGCTGAATGACGTTAACCTTAAATCTCCACATTAAATGTTCCGCTAAAATGTATGCACTTGCCTTTATGTTTATGTGCAGTTTAATCATCGCTTCAACACCTGTTCAAGCGGACAGCATATCTGTGGGCGTTTTGAATGAGCGAGTGGCCGATTCTGATATCCGTTTTTGGACATCCACCGTTAATTATCTCTCCAAACAAATACCCGAACATCAGTTCAATATAAAACCAATGGGCTACGAATGTCTTACCAATGCGATTAATAAGAATCAACTTCAATTTCTTATTACCTCACCCGCTCATTTAGTTGCCTTACAATCGAGCGGAGCACGATCTATTGCCACGCTACAAACTCAATCTCAAGGTCAAACACGAGACACTTTCGGAGCGGTTATGATCTCACTTGAACAAAGAATAGATCTGAATGACTTTTCCAATATAAAAGATCAGAGTATTATCGCTCGTACACCGTTTGAATTTGGCGGCTTTCAAATAATTAAAAGAGAACTACTCCTGTCTGGTGTGTCGATTGAAAACGACTTTTTAGAGCTCAGGTTTACCAATGGATCGCAAGAGAATATTGTTAACTCCATTCTTAATGAAGATGCAGATATTGGAATCATCAGGTCTGGACTATTAGAAAGAATGATTGAGGAAGGTACATTGCCAGCCCATAAAATCAAAGTCTTTCATAAAAAGAACACAAAAAATTACCCTCTACTACACAGCAGTTCACTCTACGCAGAATGGCAGTTTATTCGTTTAAATGAAACCGATATTGCGCTCGCAAGACAAGTTTCTATCGCGTTGAAAAACATGCCCAAAGCGATACTTTCATCCACATCCATGTCGATACAGCAGGAACACTATGAACCTCATTATGGTTGGACACATCCAACCGATTTAGCGACGGTTAGCGGTTTGTTAAGAGCCTTAAAGCTGCCGCCTTACGAACCTTCTATAAAAATAAGCTTTAATCGTTTAATTGACGAATACGGTTTAGTCATTGTGCTCATCGCTGTTTTATTCATCACATTAGCTTTATCGATTCTACGCTTCAGTCATATCAATAAAAAACTTCATCTGTCACAAAAAGAACTCGCCAAACACCGTGATAACCTTGAAGAAAAAGTTAAAAAACGTACCCAAGAACTTTCACAAGTTAATCAAGCATTAGAAGAGGATATTAAGGCAAGAGAGAGTGTTGAATTCACTTTACGTCGAAGTCGTTCAGTCTTACAAGGTTTCTACGAAATCTCAATGGCTTCAAACTACAGTCACAGTGACAAACTCGAGCAATTACTCTCACTAGCACGTATTCACTTCCAAATGAATTCAACGTTTCTCTATAAAGTGGATAACCCTCATAGACAGCTAGATACTCCATCCACATGGATCCTTCAATCGTTTGACGGCGATCCAAGTTATGAAAAAGAAGCGGTTCGCTGCATACAGACGAACTTGCTCAACCCCGTTTATGAGCAGATTCAAACCTATGAAAATAACCAGTGCAATAAACGACTGCACAGCTTAATGATCAAGGTCGATAATCAACCGCATAGAATGTTGGTGTTTATTGGTGACTTAATCAGTGAATCCAAATTTACCGATGTGGATCAAGAACTGTTGCAGCTCATGACACAATGGATTGGTTCCGCGATAGAACGACAAGCCATTGAACAAGAGAGCGAAATCTACCGTTCTCAGCTCGGCAAAGTCACGCGCCTATTTACCGTTGGGGGGATGGCTTCTGGACTTGCTCATGAAATCAATCAACCCTTAACAGCTGCTGTAAATTACATAAGCGGCTGTTTACGCCGTTTAAAAGAGGATAAACCCGCGCAGATTGAAGTCGGATTAACTCGCTCCTTAGAAAGTTTAAATCGAGCGACAGACATCATTCGCCATTTAAGAGAGTTCGTACAAACAGGCGTACCTCGAACGGAAAAATTTGATTTGGTCACCTCAATCAATCAAGTATTAGACTTGCTTAGCTCTGAAGCCCGCCAAAACCAAACTCTCTTAAACCTTCGTACGATACAAACTTCGATAAATGTCACGGGGGATCCCGTTCAAATTGAACAGGTCATATTAAATTTAGTGCGTAATGCCATTGAAGCTTCGGCGACAAAAGGCCACGTGAATATCTCTTTAGACGTTCTTGAATCAAAAGTTCAAATTACTGTTCGAGATATCGGTTCCGGAATCCAAGATGAAGAGATGGAAGCTATTTTCAATGCTTTTCACTCCTCCAAACCTCAAGGCATGGGATTGGGCCTGGCTATCTGTCGCAGTATTGTTGAAGCGCATAGCAGTCATCTAAAAGTACAAAACAATGACTTAGGATGTCAGTTTATGTTTAAGTTACCCTTAGCCCAGAATGATTTTAATGAAATGCACGCGCGAGAAATAAGATAATTATGGAAATTTGTGTCTACGTTGTTGATGACGATCAGCAGGTTCGAGAATCGTTACAGTGGTTACTGGATTCAGTGAACATCACCACGCAGCTTTTTAAAAGTGGACAGGCTTTTTTAGATACCTTCTCAGCGGGTCTGCCGGGTTGCGTCATATTAGATGTTCGTATGCCTGATATAAATGGGATGGATTTACACCGATTAATTAAGAAAGTAGACCAACATTTCCCTGTGATTATCGTTACCGGACATGCCGATGTGCCCATGGCCTTAAGAGCAATGAAAGAGGGTGCTTTCGATTTTATTGAAAAGCCCTATAACGATCAACATTTACTTGAACGCATTCAAGTCGCCATCCAACAACATAGTGCCGCACAAAAAGAGCAAAAAAAACATAAGACACTCACGACCTTATTCAGCCAATTATCCAAACGTGAAAAACAAGTTTTAGACGGTGTTTTACAGGGTAAGTCCAATAATTCCATTGCTGAAATGCTTTATATCAGCGTAAAAACAATTGAAGTTCATCGTGCAAATCTTATGTCGAAGCTGAATGTAAAAACGGTTTCTGAACTTGTTAGGCTAGCGATTGAAGCGGATCACGATCGAATCACTCCACCACAATAGATAGTTGAGCCATGCCAAGGCCATTCTAACGGTTAAATAAAACAACCAGACCTGGTAGTTTATCTAGCTAATCGATTTAAAAAACGCCCGTGCCGCTTGGGTAACCTACATTTCACTGAAAATAAGATCGGATTAATATTTAAATTAGGAACTTCACTGGTTATCTAGGACTGGCCGAAGTAAAATTGGCAGTCTTCATGGTTGCGTAAAATAGTGAAAGTATTAATTTTAAATATCTGACCGTTTCTCGTCTTGTGCCTTATTTAATTCACCCCCCAATTTGAACACTGGTAGAACCCACAAAACCTATGCATAGCTTAAACGAAAGACAGCGCCAAGCCGTATTACACATAGAGACCCCCGCCCTGGTTTTAGCCGGTGCAGGCTCAGGTAAAACGCGTGTAATCACAGAGAAAATTGCCTATTTAATCCGTAAGTGTGATGTCAAAGCGCACAATATTTACGCACTGACCTTTACCAACAAATCGGCAAAAGAGATGAAAGAGCGTGTCACTAAGTTATTGAAAGATGAAAACACCAAGGGACTGAATGTCTCGACCTTTCATAACTTAGGACTGAATATCATTCGTCAAGAATATAAAGCGTTGGGCTATAAATCAACTTTTTCAATTATGGATGCGACGGACAGTGGGCAAATTCTCAAAGAGTTAATGCTAAAACAAACCGTGGATCCCGAAGTCTTAGATGGCGTGCAGTGGGATATTTCCAGCTGGAAGAATGACAGAGTCTCCCCTCAACAAGCTTTAGAGCAGGCCGAAGATGCGGCCGGCCAAGCACGTGCAATTTTATACGCAGCATACCAGAAACAGTTACGCGCTTATAACTCGGTGGATTTTGATGATTTGATTGGTCTACCCGTTAAGTTGTTCTCTGAGAACCCAGAAGCGCTCGAACGTTGGCAAAACAAAGTGCGTTATTTGTTAGTCGATGAGTATCAAGACACCAATGCTTCACAATATGCTTTGGTGAAATATCTGGTGGGGATTCAAGCACGCTTTACTGTGGTAGGTGACGATGACCAATCCATCTACGCTTGGCGTGGCGCTCAGCCGGAAAACTTGGCGTTATTGCAGACTGATTTCCCCGCGTTAAAATTAATTAAACTGGAGCAGAATTATCGTTCAAGTAACCGTATTTTGCAGTCGGCCAACCAACTCATCTCGAATAACCCACATCTTTTTGAAAAGAAACTGTGGAGTGAGATGGGCATGGGTGACCCACTGCGGGTAATCGCTTGCGCCAATGAGAACCAAGAGGCCGAACGTGTGGTTTCGGAAATTATTGTTCACAAATTTAAGACGCGCTGTAAAAACAGTGATTATGCGATTCTCTATCGCGGGAACCACCAATCACGATTAATTGAACGCGCGTTACGTGAACAGAATATTCAGTATGTGATTTCCGGTGGAAAGTCCTTTTTTGACCACGCCGAAATCAAAGATGTCATGAGTTATCTGCGTTTGATTGTCAATCCAGACGATGATGCCGCTTTCCTACGGATCGTGAATACCCCACGTCGTGAAATCGGAGCTTCTACTCTGGAAAAACTGGCCACCTATGCAACCGGGCGAGATATCAGCCTATTTGACGCCAGCCAAGAGTTTGGATTAACCACCATTTTATCTGAGAAAGCCCTTAAACGTGTGCAACACTTTGGTCAACAGTTGCTCGGTTGGGCACAAAAAGCGGACACAGCCGAAGGCGAAGAAGTTACCTCATTTGTACGTCAATTGATTGAAAATATCGAATATGACAACTGGATTCATGAAAATTCCAGTACCCCTAAAGCCGCCGAAAAACGCATCAATAACATCCGCGAACTCACCACATGGATTGAACGTATTATCAATAAAGCCAAAGAAGAAGATGGTGAAGATAAACGTTTAGAAACCATTGTCACGCACATGATGTTAATGGACATGATGGAACGTAACGAATCTGAAAAAGATCATGACATGGTCAGTTTAATGACACTGCATGCCTCTAAAGGATTGGAGTTTCCGCATGTGTTTTTGATTGGCATGGAAGAGGAGATGCTACCTCATAAACAGAATATGGAATCTCCAGGCCTTGAAGAGGAGCGTCGCCTGGCTTATGTCGGTATCACGCGTGCGCAACGTACCATGACGATGACTTACGCCACCAAACGCCGTAAATATGGAGAAGATATGACTTGTGATCCGAGCCGTTTCCTTGAAGAGTTACCAGCAGAGTGTTTAAAGTGGGAAGGCAAACCGGGGGTTGTTATCAGTAAAGAGGAACAAATGGATACAGGTAATGCACATCTTGCCAACTTGAAGTCTTTCCTTAAAAAAGACTAAACTGTTCTTTAAAGCCCTTTGCACCGCCACTGGGCCTTGCACTGTTTTAAAGCCGTTAAATCAGCATGAATACCACCGCATCCACCCTTCAGCCTACGGAGTCGTCAATGTCCTCAACCTTATCAGCCGTCATATCACCCTTTCAATTTGCGCCTATGCCCCATCTTTATTTTGGTTGGGGGATACGCCAACAGTTGCTAGAGGAGTTATCCACACGTTATTCAGGCAAGGTGGTTCTGATCACTGGAAAAACCCTCTGTGCACCAGGTCATTTCGGTGAGCTCTTATTGACCCAACTGCAAAGCCACACGATCCAGGTACAGCATTTTGTGGTCTCGGGTGAGCCCTCACCGTCATTAGTCGACCAAATTGTTAAACAGTGTCCAATCGAAACCCAAGTGGTGATTGGTCTAGGGGGTGGCAGCGTGCTTGATGCCGCAAAAGCGGTCGCTGGATTGATCCCAAGCCAAACCTCTGTCATGGATTATTTAGAGGGGGTTGGGTTAGGCAAACCGTTTCACGTGAAAACCTGCCCTTTTATCGCCATACCGACGACAGCCGGTACCGGCAGTGAAACCACTAAAAATGCCGTGTTATCCAATATAGGTCAGTATAAAAAATCGTTTCGCGATGATGCATTACTCGCCAAGCAGGCCTGGTTAGACCCTGAACTATTAGTCAGCTGTTCTAAAGAGGTACTCTATGCAACCGGCATGGATGCTTTTACTCAATTATTGGAATCCTACACGACCTTAAAATCCAACCCCATCACCGATGCCTTGGCCTGGCAAGGCATGAAGCTTTTTAAAGATGCTTTTGAGTTGATCGACAGTCCTGATAAGACCTTGCAACAACAGGGCTATAGCAATCTAATGTTAGCTGCATCATTATCAGGTACAACGCTTGCCAATGCTGGACTCGGCGCAGTTCACGGTTTAGCCGGGCCAATCGGCGCATTTTTTGAAGCGCCACATGGCCTTGTCTGCGCTAAGTTATTGGCCCCGATTACCCAGTCCAACATTGAAGCACTGCAAGCCGAGAAAACAACCACCTCACAACAGACCCTAGTAAAATATGTTTTGATAGCCCAACTATTCGATCCAAGCTTAAATGAACAGCAAGCCTTACCAGGCCTGGTCAAAATTTTAAATCATTTCTCGCAAAAATATACCCCGCAGGGCTTGGCGCAATATGGCTTAACGGAAGATAACCTGGATGTCATTCTGGAGAACTGCCGTAGTGGCAGTATGCTGGGAAATCCTGTCGTTTTAGAGGATGCAGAACTGCTTAAGGCATTAAAGCTAGCGTTACCTAGTTGTAGATAAATAGCTGTTCGGATAGCCATTCAAAGTGATATCAGCCATACGGCCAAAACAGACAACATCTTTCAGCGAGAATGCATGCCCTCTTATTTTTCTACTATTATTTACGTCAAAAGCAGTATCATAGTATAAAATAACTCTCAAGAAATGAGGGCTTAAGAATATATGCTTTTGCCTAAGCCGTGACTTCTGGTCGAGGCTCAATAACGAATAACACACTTAGATCTTCACTTAGCGACCTAATCACATAACGAACGACAGAGACTTCTTATGAAAAAATTTCAAAAAACCTTAATCACAAGTATCTTAGTGATGGGTTCAATGGCCTCCTTACCCGTCACAGCAAAAGAAGAAGCGAAGACACAAAGTACAGCCAACTATGCAGCAGAAAGCCTGATCAGCCTCGATGCAAACATTGTGGATACACTTTATAAGGACTTAGACCAAGATAACGTTCAAGATAAACTTGATCACTGTCCTAATACCTTGATCGGCGTTTCCGTAGATAAGTTTGGTTGTGAACTGGACACCGATCAAGATGGTGTGTTTGATCGTCTTGACCAATGTCCAGACAGCTTAGCCGGCACTCCAGTCAATGTATTTGGCTGCGAAGGTGATGCCGATGGTGATTATATATTAGACAGTAAGGATGCCTGCCCTAACACCCCTGAAGGGGCAACGGTTAATGAGCAAGGCTGTGTGCCAAAATCGATTGTCATTTCCAATATTGTCTTCAACAGTGCTCAACACGAAATTCGTTCAGATCAGACAGGCATCCTGCTCAAGGATGCGGCCCCTCTAGGTGACTTAAAAACAGGTGAAGTGATCTTGATCACAGGTCACACTGACGCACAAGGTGACGCAGAAATGAACAAACGGCTCTCCTGGCGCCGTGCGAACAGCGCCAAAAACTTCATTGTCACTGAATTCGACATCAATCCTGATCGAATCTATATTTCAGGAAAAGGTGAAATGGAACCGGTTGCAGATAATACAACGGTATTAGGGCGTCAAGAAAATAGACGTATCCAATTTAAAATCACTCCACAGACAGAATTACCAAAATCAGTCTCTTTAACTTTACCTAAAGAGATGAAATTAAGATAAATAACCCACAGAAATTGACGAAAATTCTCTATTGAGTCAAAAGCGTTCAAACCTCCAGAGAGGGGGATGGAACAATAAAACCCACGTTAAGTGGGTTTTTTTATGCCATTTAGACTAAAACAGCCTTTAAATCATGGACTATTTACATTAGCCTCACTTTGAGTATTGCCTTTACAATTAACCCCCGATAAACTGTTCGCATGATTTCACGGTATGGCTTAAATACAGTTAGCATATTTCTGATGACACTTTTTGGTTTAGCCTGGGTGACCGCAGCTGAGACCCCACGTATTGTCTCAGCAAAAGAGATACAACAGGCAACAGAAACTTATGGCATGTTGGCAGGAAAGCGTTTAAAGGCATGGCAAACGCTCGTGGATGAAAACATCCACCAACCAGAAGCTATTCAGCTTAAAAATGTTAATGATTTCTTTAATGAAGTCCGCTATGTCACTGATATCGACCACTGGAATCAAAAAGATTACTGGGCGACTCCCATAGAATTGTTGGCAACCGATGGTGGCGATTGTGAAGATTATACGATCGCCAAATACTTTACTCTAAAAGCATTAGGGGTCTCGCAAAAGAAACTGTATTTAACCTACGTTAAAGCCATCCGTCTGAATCAGGCGCACATGGTACTCACTTATTTCGAAAAACCTAGATCCATCCCATTGGTGTTAGACAATATTAACAAGAAAATTTTTCCGGCCACTCAACGTAAAGATCTGGTGCCGATCTACAGTTTTAACGGTGATGGTCTCTGGCTTGCCAAAGAGCGTGGTAAAGGAAAACCGGTTTCGGGTGGCACAAAAAAACTCACCGCCTGGAATAAACTCTTAAAAAGGTTAAAACCTTTATGACCTTGCAGGATACAAATCGATATATTGTTAGTTTCACATACGTTAATGTCAATCAACCGTTACACGGTCAATGGACGAACCTTCCGCTTTCAAAAGGACCTAAAGCATGAGCTTAAATAAACAGATGATTCTTTTTATAGCTTCGTTGTTAATCATCGTATTGATTGGCACGTTTAGCTTGAATTTAAGTAACACTAAAAAATTCTTGCAGGAACAATTAAGTACACATGCACAAGATACAGCCACATCTCTTGGCCTATCACTGAGTTCCATTGAAGATCCTACTGACCTGTCTAGTATGGAGACGATGATTAATGCGGTTTTCGATCGCGGTTATTATGCCTCTATTTATTTGACCGACATGGATAACAAGCCCCTCTACAAAAAAGATAACACTCAAACATTAGAAGCCGTACCTGACTGGTTTATCAAAAAAATATCACTCACGGCACCGCCCGCAGAAGCACTTGTACAATCGGGGTGGATACCCATAGGCACTCTCACAGTGGTCAGCCATACAGGTTATGCCTACACAGAACTTTGGCAGTCGATGATTAATTTATTAATTTGGTTTCTACTCTCAGCCGCGGCAGCCATTGTCATTATTATCTACACACTCAAGTACATGCTAAAACCTTTAAAACAGATGGAAGAGCAAGCACAAGCCATTGTCAAAAAAGAGTACTTATATCAAGACAGCCTACCTTCTACCATTGAATTTCGTCAAGTCGTTACCGCAATGAATGCCATGGTGATGAAACTAAAAACCGTTTTTGAAAGGGATGCAAATATTGCTGAAAAGCTGCAAAAAATGGCTTATCAAGATAGCGTGACGGGGCTCAGCAATCGTCGTCATTTTGAAATGATTATCGACGGTCTACTAGCCCCTAATGAAGAGGCAACAGCAGGCATTATTTGCATCATTAGAGTAAACAAACTCAAAGACCTAAACGACCAATACGGTTATTTAATGGGTGATAAGCTCATTAAATCTGTTGCTGAAAGCATGAAATTACATCTATGGCATCCCAACAACCTGTTCGCCCGTCTCAATGGTACCGAATTAGTCGCCGTATTACCGGGCAGTAGCATCACCCAAGTGCAGCCTTTAATTGAAGCCATTCGCCAAAACACGCCCTCCATTCTAAAAACACTGACGACTGAATCGGTGCCAACCAATTTATCCCTTGCATACATGCACTATCTACCAGATCAAAATAGAGGGGCAATACTGGCTAACCTTGATTTTGCCATTGATCAAGCCAGCCAGCTAGGTGAAAATAAATCCTTCTTTTACGACAGCGGCGAAGCATCCAACATACACAACAAGCCATGGGAACAAACACTTAACGATGCCTTTTCAGAAGAACGCTTCTTACTTTTCCAACAAAGTGCTTATAACCTAGATCGTAGCGTACATGATCAAGAAGTTTTTGTGCGCCTCAAAGAGTTTGATGGCACAATCCGCTCAGCCGGTTATTTCATGCCTGCCGTTGAGCAGTTAAACAAAACAGCCGATCTTGATAAACTTGTTATCAATCTTGCAATTCACCATCTTAATACTCAAGAATCCACATCCGCCATTGCGATCAACCTTTCTAAATCGGTCTTAGAAAATGAAGCGTTGAAAACATGGCTTATGCAAACGTTACATGACTCAAGCAAGCATCTAAAAAATATGGCATTTGAAATGACGGAAAGATTAGTGGCTGAGGAAAAAACTTTATCATGGCCACTGATTCAGGAACTTAAGAAACGTAAAGTGAAATTTGGTATTGATCATTTTGGTAGTCGTTTGACAAATATGCGCTATCTTCAAGAGCTTAGACCAGACTATGTCAAACTTGATGCCGCCTTTAGTAAAGCGATTGAAAATGATGAGCAAACTCGTAGCTATGTCTCTAGTTTATGTGAACTGACCAAAAGCTTGGATATTCAAGTGATTGCCATGGCCATCGAAAACGAAGCTCAACAAAAGGCTTTTACCGAATTGGGAGTGGATTATTTCCAAGGGTTTTTATACGGCGCACCGAGTCCGTTAGAGCACTAACAATGCAGGCTCTTACATAAATAAAATCTTTTGTTTACCATTATTCAACAAAAATAATCATTAAGAGGTTAAAATATTAAGTAAGCGGTATTCAGAATGCGATGGTCTTTAATCGGTAAAGTTCCAGACAAAGTCTTTTTAAATTAGAGTGGTTTTTTAAAAACATGACGGATCCTATCTCATCTAAAAAGTCCTCTACAAATGATTCCTTTGCCGTCAAAATTTCGACCGTAACACCCACATCTGAGGTAAGTGAAAATCGAGTAGATAGCAAGACGCTTGAGACGACAGATGAAGCTAAAATTGAACAAGCTACTTCTAAAGAGCTTTACAGCCCAATACTCGACTGTTTAGTACTCTATACCAAACTCAACCGTCAGCCATTTTCGAAAGCCGCCTTAATTGCTGGCTTACCTATCGATAAAGATAATATAACCCCTGAAATGCTCTCACGCGCTGCGGAACGTGCGAATTTGGTCGCCAACTTTAAAGAGCGGCGCATTGAAGAGATATCCAACCTCGTATTACCCTGCATACTCACACTGAAGAACCACCAAGCCTGTATTTTAGAAGCGATTGACCTTGATTCAGAAACCGCCAGAATCATTTTGCCGGAAGCTGAAGAGGGTTCTATAAAAATACCGCTTGAAAAGCTTAACGAAGATTATTTAGGTTTTGCCGTCTATCTCACTTCAAAAACGCACTATGATAAAAAGTCTGAAGATTTAATTGGCTTTGAAAATGGTCATTGGTTCTGGAGTACTTTATGGACTTCAAAAGCAATTTATCGAGATGTTTTAATTGCCTCTATTGTTATCAACCTTTTTATCCTGGCAAATCCACTCTTTGTCATGAATGTCTACGATCGAATTGTGCCCAATAACGCCATTGAATCACTTTGGGTGTTAGCAATTGGGGTCAGTGTAGTCTATATGTTTGACATTATTCTTAAATATTTACGCTCCTATTTCCTTGAAGTGGCTGGTAAAAAAAGCGATGTACTCATGTCGGCGAAATTATTTCAACAGACCTTAGGTCTTACGATGGAAAATCGCGGCGAATCCATTGGAGCCTTTGCGAACACATTAAAAGAATTCGATAGTATTCGTCACTTTTTTACCTCTGGAACAATCGCTTCCTTAGTTGACCTCCCATTTGTCTTTATTTTCTTATTTGTTATTTTCTATATTGCAGGTAGCATTGTCTTAATACCCATTGCAATTATTTTCATCATTTTGCTTTATAGCATACTCCTAAAAGGCCCTATTCAACGTAGCATAGAAGCCAGCTATCAGGCCAGTAGCCAAAAAAATGCCATCCTTATTGAAACGCTCAGTGCCATTGAGACAATCAAAGCCCTTGGTGTAGAAGCCCGCGCCCAGTGGAAATGGGAGCAAGCCGTCGGGGAAATCGCTAAAGCCAGTATTCGATCTAAAATGTTGCAAAGTTCGATTGGTCGTGCGACGGGGTTTATGCAACAAATGAGCACCATTGTCATCGTATTAGCGGGCGTTTATTTGATTAAAGAAGGCGACATGACGATGGGGGGCTTGATTGCGACTGTCATGTTAAGTCAACGCGCCATAGGGCCAATGGGACAGTTCGCGAACCTCACATCCAGCTACCAACAAACAAAAACTGCCCTGAACTCCTTAAATGAGCTTATGAAGAAAGAAGTTGAACGCCCCTCTTCTAAACGGTTCATTCAGCACCCCAATTTTGAAGGGCGTATTGAATTTAATAATGTTAGCTTCACTTATCCGGGCGAAACTAAATCTGCTTTAACCAACGTGACTTTCACAATAGAAGCAGGTGAAAAGGTTGGCATTATCGGCCGTATCGGTTCAGGTAAAACCACCATCCAAAAACTCATTCTCGGGTTCTACAAACCCAGCACAGGTTCTATCTTAATTGATGGGATTGATATCACTCAACTCGACCCTGCTGAACTACGCCGAAATATCAATTACGTTCCACAAGATGTCACCCTGTTTAGCGGCGATGTCCGGGATAATATCTCGTATAAAGCTCCGTATATTGAGGACAGTGCCATTTTAAGAGCCGCCCGCTTAGCCGGCGTGGATGATTTTATCAAACAACACCCTTCAGGTTACAGCCTCAAGGTAAATGAAGGCGGGACCTCTCTTTCAGGTGGTCAACGTCAAAGCATTGGAGTCGCCAGAGCACTTCTGCTTGAATCGGCCATCTATCTCTTCGATGAACCGACCAATGCAATGGATGCCAAAACAGAGCAAGTGATGATCGATAGGCTCAAAAAAGGTACCTTGAACAGTACCTCTCTATTAGTAACGCACAAGATGAGCTTACTACAATTAACGGATCGATTAATGGTTATGGATAATGGCAAAATCATTGCTGATGGCCAAAAACAGACCGTATTAGAAGCTCTTAAAACCGGCAAAATTAATAAGAAGAACTAAGCGATCATCATGCCAGAGACTCAACCTAAAAAAACGCGCCAACAACAGATTATAGAGTCTGATATAGAGTTCATGTCAAGCTTAAGCCAAGCCGCCTTAGAGAAACCGACTGCAAAATCTCAATGGATTGTTTGGGTTATTTTAGTGGTTATCCTATGGCTTATTGGGTGGGCCAACTATGCTGAATTGGACAAAATTGTGCGTGGCGAAGGCAAAGTCGTTCCTTCCACAGAAATTCAGGTTATTCAAAACCTTGAGGGTGGCATCATTGAGGAAATGCTTATAAGTGCCGGCGATAAAGTTAAAAAAGGGCAAACACTGCTTAAATTGGACAATACTCAATTCTCTAGTTCTTTTGATGAGAGTGAAGTCAAAGAAGCCCAATTAATGGCTCGAGCACAACGTTTAACGGCCGAAGCCTTTAGTAAACCTTTTAAAGCCGTTAAGGCATCAACCGATCCAAGAATTCAAATTCTTTATGATCGAGAGTATCGTTTGTATGAAGGACGCTACAGACAACATCAAACCAACGATGACATTTTGGCTCAACAGATAGAACAAAAGAAACTTGAACTTGAAGAAGCACGAAGTCAAAATACTCAACTGGCTCGTTCACGTAGCCTGCTGAATCAAGAAATATCTTTGATGAAACCTCTAGTGAAACAAGGCATTGCCTCTAAAGTAGACTTACTTAAATTACAACGCGAAGAAAATGATGCGTATTCCAAACTAAAAACGGTTCAGAACTCTATTCCAAAAATTAAATCCATTATTATGGAATCACGTTCTAAACGCATTGAAGCCAAAGAGCTTTTTATGAATGATGCTCATGAAGAGCTAAATCAGGCTTTAGCGGAAATTAGTCAAATAGAAAAATCTAAGCTGGCACTCGCTGACCGAGTCAAAAGAACCGATATTCAGTCACCCGTCAATGGGACGATTAAACAGATCCTCGTCAACACCATCGGCGGAGTGGTTCAGCCCGGCAGCGATATTGTTGAAATTGTACCCGATGACGATGCCTTGGTTTTAGAGGCTAAAATAGCACCTGCGGATATAGGTTTCATTTATGATGGATTAAAAGCCAAAGTTAAATTCACAGCTTATGACTTTGCCATCTATGGAGGACTGAATGCTACAGTTATTCGCATCTCAGCCGATACCATTACAGACAGTGACGGCAACAGCTTTTATATCGCTAGAATCAAGACGGATCAAAATCATTTAGGGACCGATGCTAAACCTCTCTACTTGCTACCCGGTATGACGGCCAGTGTCGACATTATCGTTGGAAAACATACCGTACTAGACTATTTACTTAAACCCATTATTAAAGCCAAAGACCTAGCGCTGCGAGAGTCATAAGTAAAAATAACCAGTAACAACTGTAATCAACCACTTAATTGTAATAGAATATGGCTTAGTCGAACGTGTTGTCTCCTCTAAGCCTAGTGATAAAGAGGGCTTCGCGTTTAATGAAACGTCCATTGATTTTTGTACAAGATCCAAATGCATTAAAAAACTGGTTAAAGGCTTGCGGGACTGACACTAAAATTCTATACGATTTAGACAGTTTAGATCAACGATTTACAGCGAATGAATGTATCGTGTTAATCCAACTATCTGACTTATCGAATATTGAGCAAGTTAAAAAAATTGTTCAACAAAAATTTGATGTGCTGCTATTTTGTAATGAACCCTCAACCACTGAGGGGTTAGCTCTATTTCAGTTTGGAATAAAAGGCTACCTTAATACTTTTGCAAGCGTGGGAAGAATTGAGCAAGCACTGGTTACGATTTCTGCAGGCAGCATTTGGTTAGGCCCTGAAATTTTGCAAAATATGATTCAATCCGTCACCCATGCTCAAACATTGGATGACCATTGGATGGAAATAGTGACCGATAGAGAGCAACAAGTTGCTTTATTAGTCCTAAAATCCAAGAGTAACAAAGAGATCGCTGAGCAACTCAATATAACGGAACGTACAGTAAAAGCACATATGCACAATATGTTTGAGAAATTTCAAGTTTCTGACCGTCTTTCACTGGTTCTAAAAATCAAAAACTATTCATAAAATTTATTAACTTAACTTAGCTTAACGTATCTACTGCTTTGTTAAAAACAGAGAGAACCTCATGAAAGTACAATTTTGTCATTCCAAACTGTTGTTAGCATTAAGTAGTGCTTTTATATTGAATACTACATTCGTGACAACTAGCCAAGCAATGGAACTTGCACCGACGGTTGAAGATGCGATAATGCACAGCCCTGAATTTAGAGAACAAATTAAGGTTCATCAAGGGGTCAATGCTGATCTTAAAGGAGCCGAAGGTAGCTGGTACCCCGTCATTGATTTGGGAGCAGGTATTGGTCTTGAAGAAATTGAGCGCGAGAACTCAGCCTTAAATAGCAGTTTAACGCGCACTGAAACAAATATTCGTCTGACTGAAAACCTATTTGAGGGCTTTGGTACCGAAAATGAGATTGCTCGTCAACAAGCACGTTTAGATGCCGCAGCGTATACCAGCCAATCTAAAGCTAACAAAATTGCTTTGGATATGGTCTCTGCTTATATTATTTTACAAAAAGAACAAGAATTACAGCAGCTCTCTATGGAGAACAAGCTGACTCATGAACGTATTCTTGACCAAATTACCCAAAGAAGTGATGCTGGAATTGGTAATCAGGTTGAAGTCGATCAAGCTAAAGCACGTTTAGCACTTGCAAATTCAAACCTTGCGGCCGCTAAAAACAACTATAGCGATGCACTGACGAGTTTTCATCGCGTTTTAGGACGTTTACCAGATAATGAATTAATCAAACCCACTCTTGACTATAACTTCCCCGCAACACTTGAAGAAGCCACTAACATCGCGTTGTTGCAGCACCCTACTCTACGTTCAGCGAATGCTGACATTGCTGAAGCGCGTGCACAACATGATGCGGCTGCACGTTTCTATTACCCACGCGTAGATTTAGAGATTGCACAAACCTTTGATGACAATATCAGTGGGATTCGTGGTAAAAATCAAAATTTTCAAGCGATGCTAAGAATGCGGTATAACTTATACAATGGTGGTAAAGACACTGCCAACCGTGACCGTACTGCAAGTGCCGTACAGCAATCGGCTGAGATTCGGAATAACACTCGTCGCCAGACCATTGAGAATTTACGTTATGCTTGGGATGCTAGGAAAATGATAGGTGTGCAACTTGAGTATGTTAAACAACAAATCAAACTCACACATGAGACCTTAGTAGGTTATCGAAAGCAGTTCAGCTTAGGACGTCGCTCGTTACTGGATCTTTTAAACACCGAAGATGAGTATATCAGCGCCCTAAGAAAGCTTGTTGAAAGCGAAAGTGAACACTCCATTGCTGAATATCGCATTTTAAATGGTATGGGTAACTTGATTGAGGTTTTAAATATCAACGTTAGCTATGTAAGTGTTGATGTCGATTATTCAAACCAATAGAAACTGATCATCACTCATCCTAAAAGGCACCTCATTCAGGTGCCTTTTTTGTATATACAGCTTTCATTAGGTCCCAGAAATCATCGGAGTAACGTACATAAGTCTAGCAAAACACATTCGTTTGGTGGCAGATAGGGAATGTGTATCCGTTTCGTCAGTCAAGCAATTGTTAGACAGTGACGACGACGGCAAGATATAACTGCCAAAAACCCATCACCATAACACTAACACCTGCAAAACGGCGCACCCATAGGTTACGTGATATTTTTGTAAAGTAGAAAGCAAACACACCCATTAATAACAAGTTTGGTAAGGTTCCTAGACCAAACGCCAACATCACCAGCCCTCCCTGTAAAGCACTGCCTGCACTTAATGCCATAATCAACATACTGTAAACTAACCCACAAGGTAGCCAACCCCAAACAAGACCATACAACCAGGCCTGGTGAATATATTTAACAGGCGTAAACTTTGCCGCATAGGGAGATAAACGCTGCCAAACAGAACGGCCTACCTTTTCAATAGCCACCAGACCAAACCACCAACCTCCTAGATACAATCCTAACGCTATCATAAATAGGCCTGCAATAACTTGTAACACTTGCTGTGCAGGTAAAAAGGTCGCAAGAGAACCCAGAGCTGACCCCAAGAAGCCAAACAAGGTACCGATAATTACATAACTGCTGATACGGCCAATATTGTAAGCCAACTGGAACGGTAGCATTCGCCACCAACTGGCTTGAGCCTTAGGCTCTAAACTAAAGGTCAAGGCGCCGACAACGCCTCCACACATACCTAAACAGTGGACCCCACCTAAAAAGCCAACCATCAGGGCGGTAACAAGTATTGAATCCATGGCTAATGAATCCTATCTAAGGATCGATAACCCAGCGCTTCTGCGATGTGTTGACTACCGACATCGGCCAGCCTTTCCATATCTGCTAGTGTACGGGCAATTCTTAAAATTCGGTGATAGCCACGTGCGGATATACCCAGTTGATTGACGGCTTTATCCAGGATAACAAGACTTAACGCATCCAGAATAACGTGTTCTTTCAACTCCTTTGGAGTTAAATCACAATTCAAGCATCCTTGACGCTTTAACTGCAAGGTTCTGACCTCCATGACACGGTCACGAACTTGCGCACTTGATTCTCCGACAGCACCGTCACCTTGTAAATCCGATAGATCAACAGCAGGAACTTCTAAGTGCAGATCGATACGATCAATTAAAGGCCCCGATATTTTCTTTTGATACCGATGTATTTGATCAGGTGTATCTTGACAGCGACCTAAAGGGTCGTCGGGGAAAAACCCAGATGGAGAAGGATTCATGGCTGCGACTAACAAACAGTTAGCAGGAAAACTCACTTGCTGGTTAACACGAGAGATTTCAACTCGCTTACTCTCTAACGGTTCACGTAAAGCTTCCAACACATTACGAGTAAACTCAGGCAGTTCATCTAAAAACAGTAAACCATTGTGCGCTAAAGAAATTGCACCAGGCTTAGGAATAGAACCACCACCAACCAGTGCTGCGGCTGAAGCCGTATGGTGAGGATTCACAAAAGGTCTTTTATAGAAATGTTCACCGCCAATCTCTTGACCTGTAATCGAATGAATCGTAGCACTTTCAATTGCTTCTTGCTGCGTCAATGCAGGCAATAAAGTGACTAAACGCGAAGCTAACATGCTTTTTCCAGAACCCGGCGGACCGACCATAATGAGTGAATGATGACCGCTGGCGGCGATTTCCAAAACTCGTTTTGCTTGTAGCTGACCACTGATGTCGGATAAGTCCTGTGGATAATCCAGATTGGGATGATGTATTTTAAGTTGAGTTTTCGGCGGTATTAATTGCTCCCCCAAGACCACTCGACAGGCCTCTTTTAAATCACGTACCAATATGAAGTTTGCAGATAAGTCACTGGCCGACTGGGAGAGCAGAGCTTCCGCCTGATTACCTTCAGGTAAAACACATATTCGGGAGGACGAATGTGCAGCCAACAAACTAGGTAAAGCCCCTTTTATAGACCGCAATTCACCATTTAAAGCAAGCTCACCAATAAATTCCAAACGTTCAATATTAGGGCCATCCAATTGCCCCGTGGCAATCAAGATGCCTATGGCAATCGGTAGATCATAACGACCTCCAGATTTAGGCAGGTCTGCAGGCGCTAAATTAACGGTGATACGTTTAGGAGGAATCTGAAATCCAGAACTAAGCAATGCACTGCGGACACGATCTTTACTCTCTTTTACTGATGCCTCGGGCAAGCCAACAATAGACAGCGAAGGCAATCCATTACTGACATGCACTTCAACGGTTACGACAGGGGACTCAATACCATTTAAGGCACGACTTGTGACGGAGGATAGGTTCATCGTTTGCATGAAATCCAAGCTAACACATATACTGCTTATTTAATAGAGGCTTCAAGTTCTGCAACCACCTTTTCTAGGGCTTCTAACTTAGCACGAGTCTTAGCCAGAACACCTGCTTGAATATCAAATTCGTGGCGACTCACTAACTCCATTTTCTCGAACGTGCGAGAAAGAGTGGATTTAATTTGATCTTGAACACCTGAAGGTACTTGAGCTAATCCTTGTGGTATGACTTCAGCGATCTTTTTAGCCATCTCTTCTAGCTGTCTTGCATTTAGCATTATGCCTTCCTGATAACGATATGAATGAATATAAAACTATACCTTTTTCTAGTTCGTTAAGCCACAACTACAACATCCATCAAACCTTAAATAAACCCTCACACAAAAGGAAAATCAACGATGCTTATTATCTTGGTTGTGTTATTTTCATGTTAAAATTTCAATAATTAAGTCGTTTGATAACCAAATAGAATAAAAGGGTTAAGCACAATGATTGACACGAAAGATCTGCCTGAAAAAGCGAAACGCATATTTGATTCGTTAATTGAAGCTTTTGAAGAACAAAACATCAACCCTACCCCCTTAAACTATTTGGTTTGGTATCAATATTACAAAGGTGACAACCCCAAGTTTCGCCAAGAGATGGATACCATCCTCAGCGATCCCTTTGGTTATACAGATCGTCTTGGAAAACGACTTTATGATGAATACCTAGCCGAAGACGAAAACGAAAACGAAAACTCTGAATTTGATCGTGCATTCAGGCGTTTAATGGATGTCATGATCAAAAAAATGGACCTATGGAGCAATAAGCTTTCAAAGCACACCCAAGAACTTAATGATTGCACTCACCAACTCTCTGATCCAAACCTAAATGCCGAAGACGTCAAAAAAATCACCCATAGCGTTTTAACATCGACCTCATCAATGAAAGAAAGCAGTATGGCTTTGCAAGAAGAGATATCTAACAGCTCCGATGCCGTCCGCGAACTACGCCAACAGCTGGTGGAAGCCCGAGCTGAAGCAATGAGAGACGAACTAACGGACGTAGGTAACCGTAAAGCCTTTAATAATGCAATTGAAGAGTTAATGTTTGACGCTAAAGACATTCCAAATAGCTTATATTTAGTCATGGCTGATATTGATAATTTTAAAGACTTCAATGATACGTATGGCCACTTAGTAGGTGACAGTGTCTTGCGTTATTTTGCCAGCATGATGAAAAAAACCAAAGGCGATAATGAAACGATTTGTCGATTCGGAGGAGAGGAGTTTGCGATTCTTATCGCTGAAAGCTCTATGGAACAAGCCACTGAACGTGCGAAAGGCATCCGTAAAGATATTCAAGCGGCGCATCTAAAACAAAGGAACTCGGATAAACCCCTTAAAACAATTACTTCTTCATTTGGTATTGCACGATTTCACGGTGATAAAGATGATGCTAAAAGCTTTCTAGAGCGTGCTGATGATGCACTCTATCTTGCCAAGGAAAAGGGGCGTAATCAGGTCGTCGATGAAGAGCAAGTACTCTCTGAAAAAGCAGTTGATGCTAAAAAATAAGCGATCCAATTACGATGACAGGCTCCTTTTGAAACCCTGCCAATCCCAAGCCTAAGTCACAAACAACATTCAGGGTTCTTGTTCTGGCCTTGGAGCCTTAATGAGCAATGTGCCTAAACCGATTCGGCGCAACTCGTTGCGGCGTTTATTTAAAATTAAACGATCATCAAAAGGCCCGATTCTCAAACGATAATAGGTTCTATTAGGCTTGTGCAAAGCGGACACCTGTAAAACCTGCCCTAATTTTTCTAAACGCTTCTGCTCTTTAAACGCAACGGCTTCTGAACCAAACGACCCAGCCTGAATGTAATAAGGGGTATCTAACTTAACAGAGATCGGTTCGACATCAACAATAACTTCCGTCTGACTCAACCCTTGATAAAAAGAATATTGATGCGCTGAGTGACTCTTATCCTCCACCGCAGATAAGTCATCCTCAACAATCGAAGCCTGGAGAGTTGTCTCACTCGATTTTTTAGGGAGATCAGACTTTGGAGGTTGCAGCTTCTGAGATATCTCAGCAATGGATGCAGTCGTCGCTTCTTGCAAAGCAACCGCAGACTGAAAAATGGTTTTTTCAGCTGGTACAGCTGATTTAGCACCTTTGGAAACAAAATGCTGGGTGACAAAAAAACCAATCAGCAACACAGCCGAAACTAAAAAACCTGCCCCCCAAATCAATGAAACAGAACGTTTCTCTGACTGATGACTGGTTTGCTGTGACTTACGCGTAAACCCTTTTTTATGACTGTGACCGTGACGATAATCTCGAGCCATTACATACTCTCAGGTGCAGAGACGCCAATCACGGCCAAACCATTACGAATCACTTGGCGCACGGCTGTTATCAACGTTAAACGTGCGTGACGGATATTATCCTCTTCGACAATAAACTGACTGGCGTTGTAATAAGAGTGCAAAGCATGCGCCAAATCCTTTAGGTAATAGGCAATTTGATGCGGCTCATAAGAGAGTGCGGCACGTGCCACAATTTCAGGGTACTTTGCGAGCTCGGTTGCAATATGGGTCTCTTGTTCACTTTCTAACACTTCCAAATTCACCAATCCAGCTTGCACATCCAGGCTATAACCTTTTTCGATGGCCTGTTCTAGCACACGACAAATTCGAGCATGAGCATACTGAATATAATACACGGGGTTTTCATTCGATTTAGACACCGCCAGATCCAAATCAAAGTCCATATGTTGTTCAGATTTACGTTGTACATAGAAGAATCGTGCCGCATCGACACCGACTTCGTCACGTAGCTCACGTAAGGTTACAAATTGGCCGCTACGCGTGGACATGGCCAATTTTTCGCCCCCACGATAGAGAATCGCAAACTGGACTAACAACACTTCCAAGGTTTCAGGGTTAGTGCCCATCGCGGTCATTGCGGCTTTAACACGCGGGACATAACCATGGTGATCCGAACCCCAGATATCAATCAACAGATCGAAACCACGCTCTAGCTTATTGAAGTGATAAGCGATATCCGAAGCAAAGTAGGTTTTAAGACCATTGTCACGGACGACAACACGATCTTTTTCATCACCATAATCCGTTGAACGGAACCAGAGCGCACCCTCTTTTTCATAAATTTTATCGGCGGCTTGTAACTTTTCAAGCGCCGCATCAATCACACCCGTTTCCATCAAGGCACGTTCAGAGAACCATTGGTCAAATGTGACGCCAAAACCAGATAGATCTTGTTTAATATCTGATAGAATTGAGTCAACGGCAGCTTGAAAAACAGTCTCATAATGCGTTGCACCCAACAGGTTTTTCGCTTTAACAATCAAATCGTCAATATGCTTTTCTTTGTCTCCGTCAACTTGTCCTTCATCCGCCCTGACACCCGCAAAGACTTCTAAAGCGGTTTTTTTCAGCGTTGTACCAAACTCAGCTTTAAGGCTTTCGCTGATTTCAAAAATGTAATCCCCTTTGTACCCATTGCTTGGGAAGGTGAATTCTTCACCACAAATCGACAAATAACGTAGCCAGACAGAAGTCGCCAATATGTCCATTTGGCGGCCCGCGTCATTCACATAGTACTCTTTCGAGACCTTAAAACCAGCGACGCTTAATAGGTTCGCAACACTGGCACCATAAGCAGCACCACGACCATGCCCGACATGTAAGGGTCCTGTTGGGTTGGCTGACACAAACTCAACCAAAACCGACTTGCCTTGACCAACATTACAGCAGCCAAAGTCAGCTTTTTCAGTTATTACTTTTTCAACAATCGCAAATTTAGCAGAATCATTAACAAAAAAGTTAATGAAGCCTGGGCCAGCAATTTCAACCTTAACAACCGCGGGTTTATCTGCGACCAGTTCAACGATTTTTTCAGCCAAAGCACGCGGCGGCATGCCTGCGGCTTTGGTCAACATCATCGCCAAATTGGTTGCAAAATCACCGTGCGCTTTATCTCGAGTATTCTCAATATTGATGCGCGGTGTTAAGTCTTCAGGAATAATTCCCTGATCTTTTAGTTGTTGAACCACATCGGTCAAAATTTGCGCAATTTGCTGCTTCATGAGTGTCTCTTGCCTTGAAAAGTTGGGAATACGCCCTTTATAAACCTCTATTAAGGCCTTAAGAAGTCACGTATTAAAAATCTAACGGGTTATTTTACTAAAAATAGAAGATTTTAAGGATGAATTTTAGGATTACCAACCAGGTAAGTTTAAAAAAAGCCTAATGACCGCTTGAATCGTCGTTTATTTACCTCAACAAACATCATGAGTCAATGTTAAAAAATGCCTATAAAAAAACCACCAGACCTAGTTTAGAGCTGATGGCTTCATAAATTGACAGAAAAAGGCCTAACTTTTGTCAGCGGCTTTTTTAACAACGGTTTTCTTAACCACGGCTTTTTTAGCCGCTGGTTTTTTTACGGGGGCCTTCTTAACCGCAGGCTTTTTCTTAACCGGAGCCTTTTTCGCGACGGTTTTTTTCGCGGCGACTTTTTTAGGCGCTGCTTTTTTTGCCCCCGCTCGACCACGTTTTTTAGGTTCAGGCGCTTCTTCCAAACGCTTTTGGCACTCTTCTAGAGAGAGTTCAAGCGGCTCTTCATCTTTTGCGATTTTGGCATTTTTCTTAGTCACCATATCTGTAATATAAGGCCCCCAACGACCTTTGAGAATTTTGACATCGGTCCCTGTAAACGTTTTGATGATCTTATCTGCATCAGCCTGAATTTTAGATTCAATCAAAGCAATTGAATCCTCTAAACTGATCTTTAAAGGTTCAAACCCCTTCATAGGGCAGTACATTTTTTCGCCATACTCCAAATACGGTCCAAACGGTCCTTGCTTGGCGATAATCATTTGACCTTTTTCTACGCCAAACTCTGAGCCATCAACGGCTTTAGCCCTAAACGACTCAGGCATTTCGCCCACCTCTCGCGGCAATTTAAACAACTCCAAGGCATCTTCAACTTTGAGTAGATCCATCTTTTGCCCGGGCATTAAGCTGGCAAACGTCGGTTTTTCATCATTCTCGCCATCGCCCACCTGCACATAAGGTCCAAAACGACCGATTTTGACAAACATCGGCTTACCACTTTGAGGATGATTACCTAATAATCGTTGCTGTCCGGCTTCTTCACGTGAGACTAACTCGGCTGCTTCAACACGCGGATGGAATTTAGTATAAAACTCTTCCAACATATCCTGCCATTCAAGCTCTCCCTTAGCAATGGTATCGAACCTCCCTTCAACCTTTGCGGTAAATTGATAGTCCAAAACTTCGCCAAAATGCTTGGTTAAAAAGCTGGTGACAATGCCCGCAATCTCAGTTGGGAACAACTTATTCTTTTCAGTACCCGCCATTTCAACCAGGCTGTGGGCTGTCACTTTACCCTCTGTTAATGTCACTTGACGATAAGTACGCTCTTTGCCTTCACGATCCTCTTTAACCACATAACCGCGCTGTTGTACCGTATCAATGGTCGGCGCATAGGTTGAAGGCCGTCCAATTCCCATCTCTTCCAGGGTACGCACCAAACTGGCTTCGTTATACCGTGGCGGTGGACGACTAAAACTTTGACGCGCACCTAGTTCAGCTACCTTCACGACCTGACCAACCGTCATAGGGGGTAACAATCCAGATTCATCATCCGAACCGAAGTCATAAACCTTTAAAAAGCCTTCAAAGATCACCACTTCACCTTTCGCCGTCAACTTATCGCTTGGCAGTCCATCAATCCCGATATCAACCGTGGTGCGTTGCAGTTTTGCATCGGCCATTTGTGAGGCGATCGCGCGACGCCAAATCAACTGATAGAGACGTTGTTCATTGCGTTCACCTGGGACAATATCCGTGGTAAATTCAGTTGGACGAATCGCTTCATGCGCCTCTTGAGCATCGGCATTTTTGGTTTTATAACGTCGTGGCACACTGAATTCTGAACCGTAGTTCTCAACAATCGCTAACCTGGCCTGTTCAATTGCAGTTTCTGATAAATTAACAGAATCCGTTCTCATGTAAGTGATTTTTCCAGACTCATATAAGCGCTGAGCAACCATCATGGTCTGCTTCACTGAAAAGCCTAACTTTGAAGAGGCTTCTTGTTGCAAAGTTGAGGTCGTAAACGGCGCTTTAGGACTACGTTTAGCAGGCTTCTCTTCAAGCGAAATGACTGATAAATTACTTTTAGCCACGGCTTCCAAAAAGGCCGTAGCTTCTTCTTCTGTGTCAAAAGTGGCAGTACGTTTAACATCCAATTTACCAACGGTTTTTTGTGAACCATCTAATAAATCTAATGCCCCTTGCACACGATACACAAAATTTGATTCATAGGCATCAACCTCTCTTTCACGTTCTACAATCAGACGTACCGCAACGGATTGAACACGTCCAGCAGAAAGTCCTGTACGGATTTTTTTCCATAAAACAGGCGAAAGTTCAAAGCCTACAATACGATCCAATACGCGGCGGGCTTGCTGGGCATTCACTACATTCATATCCACCGTGCGCGGTTCTGCAACGGCTTTTTGTATAGCGGGTTTTGTGATTTCGTGAAAAACGATACGTTTTGTGGTTTTAACATCTAAATTAAGCGCTTCGGCAAGGTGCCAGGCGATTGCTTCACCCTCGCGATCCTCATCCGTCGCCAACCATACGGCCTCGGCGGTTTTGGCGATTTTTCTAAGCTCTGCCACCGTTTTCTTTTTATCTGGAGAAATTTCATAGGTTGGTTCAAAGCGATTGGCTAAATCAATTCCCATGCCTTTTTTCTGCATATCTCGAATATGACCATAACTGGACAGTACGGTAAAATCTTTACCCAAAAATTTTTCAATGGTCTTAGCTTTTGCCGGGGACTCCACGATCACCAAATTTGTCATATCTTTTTTTACTCAATTATATGTGTAATGAAATTACTTCTTTTTTAAGGGTGCAAAATTTTTCACACTTTTGCAAACACTAATTCAAATTTTCAGCTTATTTTATGCTTATCGGCTTTTTACCCAACATTCTCGGTGTTAGCTTACCTACTTATGCTTACCAAAAAAAATTTAAGTTGTTATAATTGAGACTTTTACGTGACCTTTTAATTACAGACGAAAATACTCATGGTGATCAGCACTGCGCAAGACGTCATTCAACCTCACTCAATACAACTCTTATTAATTGGTTCAGACCAACACTCTGAGATTTTTCTGCGCACGACACTTAAGAAAGAAGGCTTTCAACTGACTTTTGTAAAAACTCCCGAGGAAGCTAAACGACTTATCTTTGAGAAGCCAGCCTCTTTTTACAGTGCCTACTTATTTGACGATCACCAGCAAACAGAACAAAATTTGAATCTTTTACAGATTTTAAAAGCGGACAGTCAATATGCCCTCGTTCCAGCTATTTTCCAAACCGACAGTCGACACTCTCAGGAAATTGAATTGAGTCTAGCCAACGGTGCTTATTTCTTTCTCCTAAAACCCTTCACCAAGGACCTACTGTTTTCTGTTTTAAATGCCGCATTAAAGGGCTTTACCAACCACCAAGAACTGACTAGTCGTGTGGCTGACATTGAAAACACTCGGACGATGATTGACCAAGCCCAATTTCACATCAGAACCATTCAGGATGCTAAGAGTCTCTCTTCAGTATTGGCTTACATGACCCCAAACCCAAGGGAAAGCAGAGTGGGTTTATTTGAATTAATGGTCAATGCCATTGAACATGGTAATCTAAAAATTTCGTATCAAGAAAAAACAAAATTGATTCAACAAAATATACTTCAAAACGAGATTTTAAAAAGACTTACCCTACCAGAAAATCATAAAAAACTAGTAACGGTCCTGTTTAGTCAAACACCCCAACAATTAGAATTTACCATTACGGACACAGGAAGTGGATTTGATTATTTGCCCTATTTAGAATTTTCAGTAGAGCGTGCTATGGATAACCATGGACGAGGTATTTTAATTGCTAACAAGTTAAGTTTTGATGAATTGGAGTATTCAAATAACGGTTCAAAAGTGACTGGTAGAATCAACCTAAAGTAACACTCTATGAAACTTTGGCAAAGTGACAAACCAGGTTTGTTTACTCAAATTATTTACGAAATCCTTCGCCAACGCCCTGCGGACATCGCCTCAATATCGCCTGATAATTCTAACATTATCAATTGCCCTTGAATCGCTGAAACAGGGCTTTTACTTAAAACAGCCAACTCATCCAAACCAATCGGTTCATAACCAATATGCTCTAAAATAGGTTGTTTCGATGAATCCAGTTTATTACCCTTGCTCTGCAATTCAAACGGTAACTGCTTACTGTTAGAAACGGTCTGCTGGGGCTCCAAGGAGAACTGAATCAAAGCTGACAGTTCCTCAAAAACATCTTGTCCAGACTCTACCAACTTTGCCCCCTGCTTAATCAGCTGATGACAGCCTTTCGCTAAAGGGTTATTGATCGATCCCGGCACGGCAAAGACCTCCCGACCTTGTTCAATGGCCGTTTTCGCCGTAATCAAAGATCCACTTTTTAAAGCCGCTTCAACCACCAGCGTGCCCACACTCAAACCACTGATAATGCGATTACGGCGTGGGAAATTGAATGCTAAAGGAGGTGTTCCCAAGGGAAACTCTGAAATCATCACCCCCTCTTCAGCAATTTGTCGTGCTAGAGCTTGATTGGCAGCAGGATAGATACGATCCAAGCCAGTACCAATCACCGCAACGGTTTTACCTAAGCCTTGTAGACCACCTTGATGTGCCGCAGCATCAATACCTAAAGCCAATCCACTGGTAATCGTCAGCCCTTGATTGGAAAGATGCTGAGCAAAGTCCTTAGCAATATTCACCCCTTGCTTAGAAGCATGACGACTGCCGACAATCGCCAGCTGTGGGTCTTTTAGTAAGGCTACATTTCCTCTGACTGATAATAAAATCGGGGCATCATCAATTGAGGCAAGCAACTCTGGATAACCAGCAGAACCAATAGGCAGGTAACTTTGCAAAGGCCGCTCGGCCCATTCCAGAGCCAAATCGACCAGACCTGCTCGTTCTGTTAACATGAAACTTTCCAACTGCTTTTTAGAGAGAATCTCACTGTTTCTCCACTCAGCTTCACCGGCACTCACCGCAGTCGAAATCGAGCCAAAATAGACCAGAATATCTTGCAGCTGTTTTAAAGAAACATGGCTCAAGTGCAAGGCTAGTAAACTAGGAAGGTCAAAGCTGGGTAAATCAGAAAAATTTGACATAGTTCGCTATAATATGAGAATTAATTAAACCAAGTATAACTGAAGCATAAAACAACACTATGGAAAAACTTGATATCGTTCTCTACCCTGAAGCAGGCTTAAGAGAAATCTGCGCACCCATCCCAGAAATGACGGATGACTTAGACAAACTCATCGATGATATGTTCTATACGATGTATGATGCACCCGGCATCGGTTTAGCGGCACCCCAAATTGCCGTACAACAACGTTTAATTGTCGTAGACATCTCGGAAAGTAATGATCAACCAATTGCGTTACTCAATCCAGAAATCATTAAAAGCGCTGGCACGATAGAGTGGGAAGAAGGCTGCCTCTCAATGCCGGGTATTTACGCCAGTGTCACACGGCCTAGTGATATTTTGGTTCGAGGCATGAATCGTGAAGGCAAAATGATTGAATTCGAAGCCAGTGAGCTATTGGCCGTTTGTATTCAACATGAAATTGATCACCTGAATGGCAAAATGTTTATTGACCATCTTTCGGGTCTGAAACGTGCCCGTGCTATTCAAAAATTCCGTAAATCACTTCTCCAACAAGAGTCCTAAATTAATAATGCCAATGACCGAAAACGCCGCATCTCCAGCATCACGACCGCTCAGAATACTCTTTGCAGGCACCCCTGAATTTTCGGTTGCGCCTTTACAGGCACTGCTCGATTCAAAACATGAAATTGTCGGCGTTTACACCCAACCCGATCGCCCTGCTGGACGTGGGCGTAAGTTGACGGCCAGCCCCGTTAAAGTCGTGGCGTTAGAGCATGGTCTACCGGTGTTCCAACCTGAAAATTTCAAAACCGCAGAGACCTGCGAACAACTTGCCAGCTTAAAGGCGGATGTCATGGTGGTGGTCGCTTATGGTTTGATTCTGCCAAAAGCGGTTTTGGAAATGCCAACCTTTGGTTGCTTAAATATACATGCCTCTTTACTGCCTAGGTGGCGTGGGGCAGCACCGATTCAACGTGCGATTGAAGCAGGTGATGCTTTAAGTGGTGTCACCATTATGCAAATGAACATGGGATTGGATACCGGGGATATGCTTCATAAAGTCATCACTGAAATCACCTCTAAAGACAGTGCTCAAGCGTTACACGACCGCTTAAGTGTTTTAGGTTCACAAGCTTTAATGGAGACCTTATGTGCTTTGCAAAGCCAGGCATTGCAACCGGAAAAACAGGATGAAAATCTGGTCACCTATGCGCAGAAACTCAGCAAAGCAGAAGCGGAAATCGACTGGTTTCAGTCGGCTGAATCAATTGTGCGCAAAATACAAGCCTTTAACCCTTGGCCTGTTGCCTTTACCCACTTTCAAGAACACCCTTTGAGAATCGGCCAAGCAAAGCAACTCTTACATGATGAACTAGCAGAACTCACGCAGTATGCAGATGCGAGTGTGCTTGCTCAAAACACACCTGGCCTGGTGCTTTCAATTAATAAGGTTGGCGTAGTGGTGATGACCGGTACCTTACCCATCTTATTGCAGCAGATTCAGCCTACAGGTAAAAAAATGATGTCTGCCTATGACTTTGCGCAGTCGCGCCCAGTACTGGGGGCATGTTTTAAATGAGTCACCCTCAAAACAATAGTCCCGCGCTTAACAGCCGCTTTATTGCACTCAAAATCTGTTTAGCCGTCATTGATGGGGGACGTTCTTTAAGCCAGGCCTTGCCTGAAGGATTAGCGCAGTTCTCTGATCGACGAGAACGCAACTTCACTCAAAATTTAGTATTAGGCACTTTACGTTGGCAGTATCGATTAGAAGCCATCCGCAGCCATCTACTGAAGAAAAAACTCAAAGCCAAAGACGAAGATGTGAACCAACTTATTTTATTAGGTTTGTATCAGATTTTGTATATGGAAACCCCGGAACATGCCGCGGTTTCAGAAACGGTTGCACTGGTGCCTAAGCTTAAAAAGCCATGGGCCAAAGCACTCATGAATGGGGTTTTACGGACATTTTTACGTGATAAAGAAGCGATTTGTGCTGAAGTCGACTTAAAACCAGCCTTTCGTTATGCTCACCCCCAATGGATGGTGAGAGAACTCCGTAAAGCCTACCCCAAAGAGTGGGAAAACGTTCTCATGGCTAACAATGAGATTGCAGCACTGACTTTACGCGTGAATACAATTCAACAAACTCGAGAAGCACTCCTTCTCAAATTGACTGAAGCAGACATTGCAGCCGAACTTCATCCAACGGCCCCACAGGGCATAGTGTTGCTGCAAGGCGTCGATATCACCAGCCTA
This sequence comes from Thiomicrorhabdus arctica DSM 13458, assembly GCF_000381085.1. GTDB lineage: Bacteria > Pseudomonadota > Gammaproteobacteria > Thiomicrospirales > Thiomicrospiraceae > Thiomicrorhabdus > Thiomicrorhabdus arctica. The sequence goes on from NZ_KB905899.1 coordinate 1,677,745, forward strand.
CCAACCTATGAGGAAGGTGGTTTTAGCGTGCAGGATCCTGCGGCACAACAAGCAGCAAATATATTATCGCCTCAGCCGGGTGAACGCATTCTGGATGCATGTGCGGCTCCGGGTGGTAAAACGACTCATTTGTTAGAGTTATCCAACAATGAAGCCAAGGTTTTTGCTTTAGAGAAAGAGCCTGAACGCTTAGAGCGTTTATCTGAAAACCTCTATCGTTTGGATTTGGAGGCAGAATACCAAGCAGGCGATGCCTCCTTGCCAGAGACTTGGTGGGATGGCAACTTGTATGACAAAATACTATTAGATGCGCCTTGTTCGGCCACCGGCATTATTCGCCGCCACCCTGATATCAAATGGCACCGCACCGAAGAGGATATTGAAGAAGTGGTCTCACTCCAAGCCGAGATTTTAAAAGCATTATGGCCTTTGTTAAAACCGGGTGGAAAGCTGCTATATGCCACCTGCTCTATTTTACCGCAAGAGAATACGTTACAAATGCAGCACTTCCTTGCAGAAGAATCCACAGCAAAGGAGATTCCAATTAAAGCGGCCTGGGGTGAAGACTCCGATCGTCCAGGACGCCAAATACTGCCAGGCACGTCTGGCATGGATGGATTTTTCTACTGTTTGCTTGAAAAAATCTCACCCCCATGAACTCTCTTGCATCAGCATCAACCCACACCAGAAAACCTTTGGCACTTAGCTTAAGGACTCGATGCCAAGATGCGACCAGGCCTGCTCATTTAAAAAGCACCTTAAAACAGACTGTTATTCGTGCTGTTTTTCAGAGCTTTATGGGAATGGTTAGCATAACAAGCTTCGTAACCGCTGCGCAGGCCAGTGATGAAATCATGATTCTCCGTGTCAGTGATTATCAGCAAAATCAAAAGCTATTGTTGGATTCGGAAAGCCGCTTCAATCTGCCTGACGCCATTATCACCGCCATAAACCATGAAATTCCGCTGACCTTTAAAACGGAAATCAGACTCAGTGAAAAAAACCAACGATTGGGTTTCGATTACGAACGTACTCGAGTGGCGATTGAATACCAGACCCGCCTTTATGTCGAAGGTGTGAATCCGCGTTATTACCTTTATAACTCGCGCAACCTTAAGACACAAAGCTTTGCTAGTTTAAAATCGGCCTTGCTGACCTTAGGTACTTTACAAAGTTTTCCAGTGATCAATCTTTCGGAATTACACCCTAAACAGCACTACACCCTAAAAATGAGAATTTCTTTAGATCACTGGCAACTACCCGCTCCCTTACTCATGGAATCACTGTTTAAAAGCCACTGGCGATTAAGCAGTGGTTGGTATGACGTCAGCATACAAACACCTGGGAGCTGGTTATAGTGTCGTTCTCCAATCAATGTAATGATAAAACAATAGAGTTCGATCCTTTAATGTACTTTGAATCGCGAGGCGACAAATGAACTCTCATTTTTGGCGTTTTTTAAAACAGTATGGTTGGATTACTCTCATTTCGGGTGCATTACTTATTTTGCTCGTGATTATGAGTCAAATTTTGCAAAATGCATCGAGTTTTGCCGAGACCTATTCAACCCTATTATTTGCAACTTTCGGGGGCGTTGGCGTGCTTCTATTCGTACTCTTTAAAACCCTATGGGGTCTAAGATTACAACGTAAAAGAAATGTGCCTGGTAGCAAAATCACCATCCGTTTAACGACCATTGCCACCTTAATGTTGGGCATACCGAGCGCGATTATTTTTTACTTCTCTCTAACCTTTATTCAACAAGGTATTAATCAATGGTTTGATGTCAAAACCGAAACCGCATTGGAAAATGCGTCGGCTTTGGTGCGTACAGCACTTGATAATAAAACTCGCGACATGCTCAATTTAACCCTGGCCGCCGCAAAGGATAAAAGCCCATCACTCGCCACGTCACCGATCATCGAAGTCAGTAAACTGCGAACATTATTAAACGCTCAAGAAGTCGCTTTATATCATTCTAATCAACAACTTATTGCCTTCAGTAGCGCCGAAATAAGTGATACTTTACCCCTCCCTCCAGGAGACAACCTGTTCCAACAAATCCGTCAGAAAAAAACCTATGCCGCAATCGAAAGTCATCAAGAGCCTGGATCCGTAGAACAATTTATCCGAGTCATTATTCCATTCTCCGATCTCGATTTGGCTGGAAACTATGCCCTACAAGTTCTATTTCCCATTCCCAGCAATATGACTCAGCTTGCAGAATCCGTAGCCATAGCCGCTGGTCAATACAAAGAACTCTCTTATTTAAAAGGGCCTTTAACGGCCAGTTTTATACTCATTTTATCGATGGTATTATTATTGACTCTGGTTACGGCCGTGTTGTTCACCATTCAGGCCGTGCAAAACTTCACCCGACCTATTCGTACCCTAGCACGTGGCACAAAAGCCGTTTCTAAAGGTGATTATAGTGTCAAAATGACCATCAAAGAGAATGATGAATTTGGTGATTTAACCCAATCTTTTAATGATATGATTCAGCGCATATCTAAAGCCAGAACCGACATTAAACTCGGTCATCAACAGACAGAAGTTCAAAAACTCTATCTGCAAGCCGTCATAAAAAACCTCACCAGCGGGGTACTGACTCTCGACATGAATTTGCGAATCCGCACCACAAACGATGCCGCGCAAAAAATCCTCAATACCGATTTAGACAGCCATATAGGACAACGCATTGATGAGTGGGTTAAGCATGAACAAAATACCCATTTGTTTGAGCTGTTTGCACACATTACTCCCATGTTTAAACAAGGCGCGACCCCTTGGAATTTACAACAAGAATTTACTTGTAAACAAGGCCAAAAAATCCTGATGATCCATGGGTCAACTTTGCCGAGTGTCGACAAGAAAATTGGTGGTTATGTCATCGTTATTGATGATGTGACCGAAATGGTTCAGGCACAGTTAAATGCCGCTTGGAGTGATGTAGCGCGTCGTTTAGCACATGAAATCAAAAACCCGTTGACACCCATTCAACTTTCGGCAGAGCGTCTTAATTACAAACTCCACGCTAAACTTAACAATGAAGATCAAGCCTTACTTGCGCGAATGACCAACACTATCATTGAACAAGTGTCGACCATGCAAACTCTGGTTCAAGCCTTCTCAGATTATGCCAATACGCCTGATGTGCTACTCCAACAAACCGACATTAACCGTCTCATCACTGATATTGCAGAGATGTATCGCGCGCCTTCAGCCAGCTGGAGAGTACAAATAGACCTTACAAAAGAGTGTCCCTTGGTATTGGCTGATAGCGCCCGTTTGCGCCAACTTCTGCATAACCTTATAAAGAATGCCCTTGAGGCGACTGTCGACACAATACTGCCTCGCATTAAAATTACCACGCTCTATCAAGATACTGAAAACATCACCCTCAGCATCTGTGATAATGGACCGGGGATACCAGAAGAATCGCAGAACTGGATTTTTGAGCCTTATGCCTCTGATAAACCAAAAGGCACTGGTTTAGGCCTGGCCATTGTGCGTAAAATTGTGGAAGAGCACCGGGGTAAAATTACGCTGAATTCCTCACCGGATGAAGGCACCTGTTTTATAATTACTTTACCCGTATTATCGAGTGAAAATGAAGGACCTAAATGAAAGCAGGTAAGCTATTAATTGTCGATGACGAAAAAGACATCCGAAACTTAATGGAAGAAATCTTTATTGAGGAAGGTTATCAAGTTGAAACAGCCGCAAATGGTATACAAGCCCAAAACGCCTGGCGCAAAACCCTGCCTGACGTCATCTTCCTAGATGTATGGATGCCGGATATCGATGGCATTTCATTGTTGGCCGATATGCAAAAAGAACATGTTTTAGATCATGCGAAAGTGATTATGATGTCTGGACATGGCACGATTGAAACCGCGATAGAAGCCACAAAACTAGGTGCCTACGATTTTCTGGAAAAGCCACTTTCACTCGCTAAGCTGATTGTCACCGCAGAACGCGCGCTTGAACACAATCGATTAAATCAAGAAAATCGACAGCTTAAACAGAAACAGCCAGAACAACTTTTACCCATTGGCAAAAGTAAAAGCATCATTCAGCTCAGAGAGACCATTGACCGTCTGTCGAAATTCACCATGCCCATTTTAATCAGTGGAGAGCCCGGTTCAGGTAAACATCATATTGCGCGCGCTTTACATAAAACGAGTAGCCGTAAAGACTATGCCTTAGTGGAGATATCTGCGATTGACTTCAATCGGTTGACAGATGAAGTTGTATTAGATCCTTTAAAAAAGCTCCTGAGAGAGGCCCATAACGGCTCTTTAGTGATTGCTAACCTTGAGCAACTCTCCGCCAACTCACAACATATTCTAGCCACCTTAATTCAGAAACAGGTCTACCAAGCCACACCTGGCAGTGATGCCATTGCAATGGATATCCGCTTGATTGCCTTATCTAAAACGGATTTGGAACAAGCTGTCCAGCAAAGCAATTTCAGAGATGACCTTTACCAACGCTTAAAAGTGATGCCCATTCTGTTACCGGCTTTGCGCCAACACACGGAAGATATTCCAGAATTAGTAGACTACTTTGTAAATCACTTTGTCACACAAGAAACGCTTGAATACCGTCACTTTACCGTCCCGGCACAGAACGTTTTGCGCCAATACGGCTGGCCTGGCAACCTGAAAGAGTTGAAAAATTTAATTCAACGCATTCTTATACTGGGCCGTGGCGAAGTCACCGATTCTGAAATAAAAAATGCCTTACAGAAAATTGATAATTCCGTGGAACAAGACTCTACAGTGGATACGTCACTGCTGTTAAAAGAGGCAAAAGATAGACTAGAAGGGGCCTATTTAAGTCAGTTGCTACGAGAAACGGGGGGGAATGTCTCTGAAACAGCAAAACGTTCAGGCATTGATAGAACCAACCTCTACCGTAAATTGAAAGCGCTTGGAATCAACCCCAAAAACCCCACATAAAGCGACTAAAATGTCTGTAGAATGGTTTTTCTACAGAATTTAAACCCACTTTAAGAGACCTTTGCATGCATTGAGGTCGCTTTAAACACAAAGACACACAACTATGAATATCGTAATCTTAGGCGCAGGTCAGGTAGGCTCCTCTCTTGCTGAATTACTGGCTAATGAAAATCATGATGTCACCGTGGTTGACCTCGACAGACTGCATTTGCAACGCCTGCAAGACCGCCTCGATATTCGGACTATTTGTGGTCATGCATCGCACCCGGATATACTCGCGCAAGCCGGATTGGAAGATGCCGACATGCTCATTGCTGCGACTCAAAACGATGAAACCAATATCGTCGCGTGTCAACTTGCCCACATCATGCATAAGACCGGTACTAAAATTGCCCGGGTACGAAGCCGTTCTTATTTAGACCATCCCGAATTGTTTGATAAACATAACGACAATGCCATTCCCATAGATGTCTTAATTAGTCCAGAAAGCCTGGTCACAGACTATATATTACAGCTTATCGATTACCCTGGATCACTACAGGTAATCGACTTTTCTGAAGGCAAGGTGCGTATGGTTGCGATGCGTGCCTACGCCGATGGTTTGCTGGTAAACAATAAAATTCGTACCCTTAATGAACACCTTCCAGCGAATATTAAAACGCGTATTGTTGCCATCTATCGACGTGATGAAGTGGTCATGCCAACCGGTGATACTGTCATACAAGCAGGCGATGAGGTTTTCTTTTTGGCGGAACCTAAACATATCTCGGCGATTGTTTCTGAGCTACGCCATAAAAAAGAGCGACCTTCACGTAATATCATGATTGGTGGAGGCGGAAATATAGGCTTTAGTTTAGCGCAAGCGCTGGAAGCCGATCACCAAGTAAAACTCATTGATCGCAATATGGAACAGGCGCGTCAAGTTGCCGAAACACTTGACCGCACCATCATTATCCACGGGGATGTCTCGGATAAAGACCTTCTTTTAGAAGAGAATATTGATGAAATAGACCTGTTTGTCGCAGTGACGAATAATGATGAAGCCAATATCATCTCCGGCATGCTCGCTAAAAAACTCGGTGTTAGACGAGTGATTGCACTGGTAAACAACCAATCCTATGTTGAACTGATTCAGCTCAACAGCATTGACGTTGCCATTTCCGCAGACAGCATCACCACCAGTAACTTATTGCATTATATGCGCCAAGGTGACACTGTTAAAGCAGCGACTTTAAGACGTGGTGCTGCAGAAGCCATGGAAGTCATTGCCCATGGCAGTGAAAATAGCTCCGCGATTATCGGTCAAAAAATTGGCGACATCCCTTGGCCAAGCGATATTACCATCGGCTGTATTATCCGAGGTCAAGAGGTGATCATCGCCCATCGTAGTTTAGAAATCCAAGCTGAAGATCATGTCATTCTATTTTTGACCGATCCTAAAAGTTCTGCCGAAATATCCAAGCTCTTCTCGCCCGAAGTAAAACAAAATTGGTTTTAAGATTTAAAGTGATCCGCTTAAGCATGGAAAAGGCGCAACAGATGCTCGGTTTCAAACGATGATGAAAGGTTAATCTCCCACAATGCATTCTAAAATTATCTTAAAAATACTTGGCTTATTCCTGATGGTCTTTAGTGCGAGCCTCGTGCCACCTGTCCTGATTGCACTCTTTTATCAAGACGGCGCATTTGTCTCTTTTTCGAACGTTTTAATTGGGGTATTGGTACTGGGATTACTGCTTTGGTATCCTGTGCGTAACCATAAGCGAGAACTCAAGATCCGCGATGGATTTTTAATCGTTGTCATGTTCTGGACCGTACTGGGATTTGTGGGCGCACTGCCTTTTTACATCGAAAAAGAAGTTCCATTGAGCTTAACCGATGCTATTTTTGAGTCCTTCTCTGGCCTGACAACTACTGGCGCCACGATTCTAACCGGCCTTGATGATATGCCACACGCCATTCTCTGGTACCGCCAACAACTGCAATGGATGGGCGGCATGGGGATTATCGTTTTGGCGGTTGCCATCTTACCGATGCTGGGCATTGGGGGCATGCAGCTCTACCGTGCGGAAACACCTGGCCCGGTGAAAGATACCAAAATTGCCCCACGCATTTCACAAACGGCTAAGGCTCTCTGGTACATTTATGTCGGACTCACCATATCATGTGCCCTTGGTTACTGGTTTGCAGGTATGAATTGGTTTGACGCATTTACCCACAGCTTTTCAACCGTGGCGATTGGTGGATTTTCCACCCATGATGCCAGCATTGCTTATTTTAATAGCCCTGCCATTGAAGGTGTTGCCATATTTTTTATGATTGCTTCTGGGATTAATTTCGCGCTGCACTTCACCGCTTTTAGACACCTAAAAGGCTTATCCTACTTTCGTGATCCCGAGTTTAAGGCCTATATCAGCTTACTCATCATTGGGGTGTTAGTGGCCACCAGTTACCTTTATCTCCATCAAATCTATCCAACCCTAGGAGATGCATTTCGTTACGGACTTTTCCAAACCGTCTCCATCGCCACCACGACCGGTTTTACCAATTCTGACTTTGCATTATGGCCCGCCTTCTTACCCATCATGCTCATTTTTATGAGTTTTATCGGTGGCAGCGCAGGCTCCACAGCCGGTGGTATGAAAATGATTCGTTTTGTTCTATTGTTTAAACAAGGCATGCGAGAAATCAAAAGCTTATTACACCCTAATGCCATTCTGCCCGTTAAGCTCAATGGTAAAAGTATTCCTGAGAAAGTCATGACGGCTGTCTGGGGGTTTTTCTCGGTGTATGTCTTTACCTTTGCCATTTTAATGCTGATGATCATGGCACTAGGCGTTGATCAAACCACTGCATTTTCAGCAATCGCCGCCATGATGAACAACTTAGGTCCAGGTTTGGGCGAGGTTGCCTTCAATTACCAAACCATGAGCGATCCGGTCAAGTGGATTTTGACCTTTGCGATGTTATTGGGTCGACTTGAGATATTCACTTTATTAGTTCTATTTACGACGGCTTTCTGGCGTAAATAGAGCGAATAACAGATCGCCAAAATGAGCCGCATATGAGTCACACGAAAACGCTAAATTCCGCCGAAAAATGGGATGCAAAATACCAGCAAGCCTCCCTAAAAACACCTGCTAACCCAAGTTATGTGCTTAAACAGCACAGTCGTTTACTGCCGTTTCGTGGGCAAGCCCTTGAACTGGCGTGCGGTTTGGGGGGCAATGCCCGTTTTCTGGCACTCTGTGGATTAAAAACACATGCTTGGGATATCTCGGACACGGCCTTAACCATCCTCAATAATTGGGCGAGTCTTAACCACCAGCCCATCACCCCCTTGATTACGGATTTAGAGCAGATGATTCTGCCCTTTCAGCAATTTGATGTCATCGTGGTCAGTCATTATTTGGACAGAAGCTTGTTCTCAGCCATTGAAGACGCGCTTAAACCCGGCGGTTTACTCTTCTATCAGACCTTTTTAGGACCTGTGCAAGACAATGCACCACAGAATCCAGATTTTTACATCCACTCTGGAGAGTTCAACCAGGCCTGGTCAAAACTCACCACCGAAGTCTATGGAGAAGGTTGGTTAACAAATGAAAATCACCGTGAAAATGACCCAGAACAGACATCTGAAAATACCTCAAAACATCGGTATGCCTGGTATATTGGCCGTAAAATCGCGTGATTAAATTTCCCAATTTATCCCCCATCACCATCGGCTTTATCTTAGCCATCTTCGGCACAGCACTGTTCTCGCTCAAATCCATCTTTATCAAACTCGCTTATGCAGAAGGTTTAAATTCTGACAGTGTATTAATGATACGTATGGCGATTGCTCTGCCGATTTACCTAGTGATTCTATTTTGGTTAAGTCGTGTACAAACCAAACCCGAAGGACTCAACTCAAAACTTCTCAAGATCACTTTTTTAGGGTTTATCGGTTACTACCTCGCGTCTTATTTAGACCTGAAAGGCCTAGAGATGATCTCTGCTCAGCTTGAACGACTGACGCTGTTTACCTATCCGATTATGGTGTCCATTTTAGGCGCACTGTTTTTCAAGACACCTATCACTCGGAAAGTGTTACTCGCGCTGGTCATCACCTATGGAGGGCTCTTAATTGTGTTTGCTAAGGAAGTTTCACTCAGTGGAGAACAAGTCCCCCTTGGCACCTTACTGGTCTTTTTAGCCGCCTTAAGCTTCTCTTTCTATGTGCTGCTTGGTAAACAGATGATTAACCAGATTGGTAGCTTATGGTTCACCAGTCTCGCCATGAGCATCTCGAGTATTTTTGTACTGTTGCACTTTGGACTCTTCAGTGATTTTTCAAATCTGAGTGTGACCCCAATGGCATGGCTGTGGTTAGGCTTACTCGCCATTTTCAGCACGGTCATTCCCAGTTTTATGATCAGCGAAGCCATCGCCAAAATAGGCCCCGCGCAAACCGGTATAGTCGGCATCTTAGGCCCGGTTGTCACCATGGGCTTGGCGATTACCATTCTCGAAGAAGTCTTTACGGTTTGGCATGCTTTAGGGATGGTTTTGGTGATTGGTGGGGTAGCGATATTGACGATTAGAAGTAAACCTGCGGTTTAAATCGCATTACAAAACTACCAGGGCTGGTAAGTTAAACCTCTCCTAAAAGACGTATTATTTACTTATACAGATACAATGAACGGTATTAATTTAAACAAGAAGGGATAAGAATGGAACAGATCCTTTATGCAGTGGTCGCTATGATTATATTTGGGACTATATCGGGGGTAACACGTCTAGCTTATAGACACCCTGAAGGATATAAAGCGATATCCTGCACTCTAATGGCTCTTCTTATGACTATAACTTGCGCATTAGTAGCCTGGAACCTTGCCGTAACTATGACTGGAGGTGAACTTCATAGTTTGATAGAAGCATCAAAAACTGTTGAATCTGGCAATGTTATGCGAACACTACAGATTCCGTCTTTTATACTGATAGCGGTACCAAGTCTTTCGGTTTACTTGATTTTTCTGCTTTTTTTACCAAAATTACTAGGTACGCATGTAAACATAAAAGGAAATATAGATAAAGAGTAAAGCGGGACGTTGCCCTTTTAGCTCTAATAACCTGTTGAGAAGCCTTTCTGAAATTGGTCATTCACCCTTATTTTCCATAAAGGCTTCCCGTGACTATTTTGCTTGCCCCTACTACTGTCAAAACCAGTAACCACAAAAGGGCACCCCGCTCAATCAATTGGCATTCCCTAAACTCATTCACTGAAATCCCAGAACTCGCTGGCGCTCAAACACCTGGGATTTTTCAACGTTCATTTCGTTAAGGGCATTGCTCGATTGCTTTCAAAGGGGAATTTGGCGTGAGATTTTATTGTTCAGATAAGCTTGATATTGAAAGTAACCAGGCCTGGTCAAATCCAAAAGCACTACATAAACCCAATAAAGAACAGACGAGCTCACGTGGAGACCTCCCCTTTTGTAAGCAATCGTCATTTCACTTAGCGAAGGACGCGTTTAAACATTCCCTGTGTCTGAGCGAAGCGAGTTTAGGGAATGTCAGCGAACAAGCTTAGTGAAATAGAGGGCGTCAGCAGGGTGTCTTTTGTTTGGTTACTTTATTTGGACAAGCAAATAAAGTGACGGGAAGCCGTAGATAAAAATAAAGGCCTATAAATATCAAAAGGCTTCTCAAGCATTGATGAAAAGAAAATATATAACCAGGCCTGGTTATATATCAAAGCCCAGACAACGCCAAAATCAAACATATTGAATTCACGTGGAGACCTCCCCTTTTGTAAGCAATCGTGCAATTCACTTAGTGAAGGACGCGTTTAAACATTCCCAATGTCTGAACGGAGCGAGTTCTGGGAATGTCAGCGGACAAGCTTAGTGAAATAGAGGGCGTCAGCAGGGTGTCTTTTGTTTGGTTACTTTATTTGGACAAGCAAATAAAGTGACGGGAAGCCGAAAGAGAAAATAAAGAGTTATAAATATCAAAAAGTCTTCTCAACTTATAACAAAATCAAATTGAAACCATCAATAAAAACCTACCAGGCCTGGTCAATCTACTTTTATACTAAGAATATGCGCATTATTGCTTTTATTCATTTAAAATAAATGACATTCATATCATAAAACGACTGCCATCCGCTCAACATTAACTACCATAAATAGAATCATAACAATGCAAAAAAAAACGAGGTATATACAAACTTTACAGGATTTCTTACTGTTCTTTTTGGGTACTTATATTGGTATCAAACTGTCTCAATTCGGTAACTTTGAGGTCTCCAAACTATTTAATATCATCGGTTTAACATTTGATATATTTGGGGTCGTTATACTTTCTTACGTGGTCATCTCGAACGAAAAAATAAAAGAAATTGTATCGGGCTGGGGCGCTGCAACAACGATAAGCATTGTGGGTTTTATGCCCATAGGATTGTTTTTAGGCGCCTTAATCGGCATTAAATTTTTGGGCCACGAAGAGGTCAATAATTTATTTTCATATTATTTACCCATTACTGTCTATGCTTTGTTATCCGCCTTTTTTATAGAAGATACGATTCTCATGCCAAAATTTAGTGTGTTTAAATCGCAAGATACGCGCATTAAAGTGCTTGGCGGTTTTTTTCTTTTGTCAGGCTTATGCATACAACTCTATGCTGCCGTTCTAGACTTGCTTGGAAAATAAATGCCAATATTTGATTGAGCCATTAGGCTTGTATATTATGCTTCAGTCGTAATTTCACCAGGCCTGATAGGTTTTAAAAGCCCAACTAAAGATAGACTATAAACAGACCCCTTAAACGACTGAATCGTTGTGCTTAATTAAAGTAAGAAAGTAGAAATACCCAATATTCATGCATGGGGTGTTCAGTAACTTAGACTCATCTTCATATCTATATTCTGCCCATCGTATTGGAAACTAGCGGCAGAGAATGACGGAGCGCTCAGTAATGCTTCGGCGTTGTTTGAGAAACCAAAGCCTTCCTTTGGGTCACCCAACCAGTTGGTGTCCAGACTGCCATTCATATTCTCATCATGAATGACGGCCATCGCATAGTTACCCGGCGGAATGTCTGAAAAGTGACAAGTCGCCTGGGACTCCTGAATTTTGATGATTGTAATATTCGTTGCAAAGCGCAAAAAATCTTTAGGGAAGCCCTTCGGCGATTGGAACAACGCGCACGCTATGGCTCCAGTGCTGTTGCTTATTTTCAGAATCTTCACGTGAATTCCAGAGCATGGTGGTTGGGCAAAAGCGAGGTTGGGAAGACTCGCAAACATCAACATCAAACACCATGCTGCGCATCGGGCTCCCATTGATATCCATACCTGTAGCCCTCTGATGGCGAAGGCCGCTGTTGACTTCCGATTGATTGACTTATTCATGAATTTCCTCCCATTTTTAACCTCACATCGTGAGTGGACAGCAGTGGAGCCCGGGTCACTTCTTCCCCTACGTAGATACCTAACCCGAGGACCACCATGCTTAAACTGTTAGGCCGCAAGCGTTCTTCGTGTCTGAGTTAATGCGCTGGTTCGGTTCGGTTATTTTATTTTTTATATATTTATTGGGAGTGAGTCATACGAAAACTTGCCCCTGTTTTCTTGCATCAACGCCCTATTTTTATATTTCTTGTTTTCACACAGGTATTACTGAAGCCGTCAAACTTATCGCATGTGGTTCGCACAAATGACTTCTGGGCTGGGTAGAAAGAACACTTTGTTTGATAATGACAGGTACTGTTGAACTTTTCCCAGTGCTGACATTCTTCAACGCATTCGAGTTTTTTGTACGTATAAGTCGTTTTTTCAAACAGGCAATTTTTATCAAAACTATCCCAGTATTGGCACTCATTGAGAGCCAAAGGCATATCAACAGTTAACGGTTGACCGCAAGTGACGGAGAGGTCTCCCTGGTGGTATGTTTCTCCCGTGTTGAGACTTACTTCTTTTGCTCCGACAGGACCTGTCAAAAACGTCATCCCTACAATTAAACTTATCAACACCTGTTTTTTCATATTTGAATTCGCTGTTATCTTAGTTTGTTTATAATCGAAATTTTGCAGAGTTGAGTTTCCGGCAAGATCAATCCCGTAACTCTTGTTAGCCGGACTATAATTAGACAATATTAACTAGTAATACCACTTATGTCAATCGCTTCTAATAATGCCGTTTTGTGCTTTTATTTTATACTTTATCAACACATTTATTAAACTGCGCCAGTCGGTATTTCGTATGCAATTTAATCGACTTTGTCACCCAACCTCTTATGCATCCGCAATCTAACCCCGCAAAGGTATCTAATTATTTTGAAGACTTGTCATTCACCAAGTCGTCTTCATGGCCGGTAGACGCCAACCTTATTTCACGCACAACTCGTATTGTCGGCTTAAAGGCAAACAGCAATGATCCGATAATAAAATACCATTTTGCAGCATGTGCATACGACTCATAGAGAAACATAATTGATCCTATGGTAAAGGCCATCGCCGCCAAAAAATCAACTATCGTGTAGAGAATTTCAAACATTGCATATACTTTTCGTTTGTTCGCTTTAACCCCATGTAACGATCCATCAAAAAACATTCTACAACTCTCCTTCTAAGATTTGGATTGGCGTTTAAAAAGGCAAAAAACCTTTAAACAATAATATCAATATGCGTCCGAGAGACTCACATTGAGCTTCACTTATCTGAAAACAGACCAAAAGTCCGTTGTTTAAATGCGGTTATATCTACTTGAACGGTTCGGCTTCCATCTCAAGAAAAATGCGGTAAGCATTGCCACGATTACTTCCATTAAATGCTGGCATGTTTCTGTAAGCAGACCAGTCGGTCGCATTGTAGGCTTCATCAAAAGGCACAAGATTTTCTGCTGCTTCACCCATCGCATCACGTACGAAGTTGATGTAGTCACGGGTTGTTGTGACCGCATCCTTTACGCTTTCCGAAGGGGTGCCATGACCAGGAATAACAAAACGCGGCTGTGGATCTAACTCGGCCAGATAGTCAAGCCCTCGAAGCCAGCGTTTGGTATCTGTCTCTGGGCTGTCCATGAAAGGCACGCGGCCCTTGTAGATGACGTCACCACTGAACAGCACACCATAATTTTTTACTAACATAATACTGTCAGCTGGTGCGTGTGCTGGCCCAAGATGTTTCACCATAAAAGTGACTCCGCCAAGCTCAAAGGTCATGTCATCTTTGAAGGTGTTAGTCGGTGAAACAATGTGGGTATTTTCGTCTACCCATGGTGATAGCGCTTTACGTCGCTGTGCAAGACGGCGTGCGGCATCTTCGCCTTGACTGGCCGTTGACCCACCGACATACCCCAGCGCGAGCACTTGCGCCCACACCGGTGGATTACCGGCATGTTCTTCAAAGGCCTGTAGTCCATAAATATGGTCTGCGTGATAATGACTGAGAATCACTCGCTCAATAGGCTGGTCGGTCACCTCGCGAATACGTTGTAATAAACGATAACCCAGTGCCGGCGTACCCAGAGCATCAAACACGACAACGCCCGCATCGGTTACCACGAAGCCTGCATTTGAAGTATGTCCTTCATTCTCTGTGTCTGGCACACCCGAAAAACCAATCACATAATAAATAGGTGCATCTTTTACTTTAAACAGCTTCATCGCAAGTTTAGAGTCGCCATAAGGTGTAGCAACCTTGTTAATCGGTGTTGCACTCACATCGCTGCCAGAGGCCGCCACCTCAGATGACTTGGTGCAAGCCGATACGGTTAATAACAGGACAAAAATGAAAAAATGTTTCAGGCGCATGTTTTTTCCTCAATAGAAATTGCAATCGGAAACGAGCGCACATTTGTCTACACAAGTGAGGACAAGGTCCCATTGAATAGTCATTACACGGCCCGTACAGTTTTAAAGTCACAAATACTGACTATATACGTAATAAATATTATAACGTCTAATGAATGCCAGAGGAAGCATACTCATGACAAGACCAAGTCCTTCACAAATAACAAGTGATTAGGATTCGTGTCTCATTGAAAAAGCATGGCGTAAAATGGATAAATCAGGAGTCACAACGCCTCCGTACTATAACAAAATGAAAATTAAGGGGGCAGATCCATTAAAATGATATCAGTGCGGCATGTAACACTGACATTCACCCGTTAAAAGTTATGAGCCGCACACGGCCACATAAAAAACGGGCTCGGATGTAATCCGAGGATGAGCGTTGAAGGTTGGCCAGGTCGATTAAGATTTATAAATATCCACCACACCTGCTGGTGGATGGCGAAAACGTTTATAAGACCAAAGATACTGTTCTGGTGCCAAGGCAATACAAGCTTCAATCCCTGCATTTAAAGCCGTCGTCGCAACCAACTCATCTGTACTTCCAATATCGGCATCGGTCGGCAAAAAGTGCAGCCGATAACCTTCGGCATTGGGCAGACGCTCCATCATCATAAACAACACAGCACAATCGGTTTTCTGAACCAATTTACTCACAAAAGTCATACTGCGGGCCGGTCGTCCAAAAAACGGTGCATAAACACCACCCGATTCGCCAGGATCTTGATCGGGCAAAATCCCGGTTACTTCATTGTTCTTTAGGGCTTTAATTAGGGTACGTACACCCCGTAAGTCCGTCGGCACTAGCTTACCTCCAAATCGCGAACGCGCTTTCTTCATAAAGGATTCAACCGAAGAGACATTAGGGGGGCGATAGAGAAAGGTAGAAGGATAGCGGCTCGCTAAATAGATGGCATTCAGCTCCCAATTACCAATGTGAGGGCCGAGAAAAATCACCCCTTTCTGATTCGTAATCGCCTCATCCAATAAGGCCTGGCCTTTTATCTCTTTAATCAAAGGTAAAATCTGTTGATTAGGCCAACACCACATTGGCCCGAGTTCGGTAATGGTTTTACCTAACTCGAATAAGGTATTGTGCAGCAAAACTTTCTGTTCATCCGGCCTTAAGTCGGGATAAACCACCTGGAGGTTTTTCCGAGCGATACTTTTCTGACTGTTCGGCAACCAAATTAATAACCAACCGATGCCACGACCGAGTCTTTGATTCCAGGCTAAAGAGAACCAGGAAAAGGCAATGACCAAGCCTTTTAGTAAGGCCCCTAACCAGGCCTGGTCATTTACTGTGCGTTTTTTAGCAGGCTTTTTCTCAGGCAGTTGATGCTTTAAATGACTCATAAATCGACCTCATTCGGCTCTGACAATTCAGACTGTAACAGGCTCGCATGCCCTGCATGATTGTCATCTGCAATTAAGGGTTGCATCGCACGCCATAGATTAGCATAGAGATGTGAATTGGTTTTTTCTTGCGCTAACAACATCTGTTTGGTCTCTTCACGGGCTTGCGGTTTGGCATAACAAGCCGGGCAATTATCTTCAATCACCGGCAAACCAGCTTCTGTGGCAAATTCACGGGTTTGACATTCACGAACCCGCACCAACGGACGGATAATGCGAATGTCTTTATCGTCATTCAGATAGTGGGCTTTCATAGTACGTAATTGACCGGCGTTAAAAGCACTCATAATAAAGCTTTCGGCCAAATCATCTAAATGTTGCGCTAAGGCCAACACGTTATACCCTTCACGACGACAAGTCGAATATAAAATACCGCGTTTTTGACGGGCACAGAAACTGCAAAAAGAGTTGCCTTTCATACGCTCTTCCGCCAGTTTGACAATGTCTTCCGATTCATAAAAGTAGGGGACATCCAATGATGCACACCAGGATTTTAAGGGTGAAGGATCAAATCCTGGAATCTCAGGATCAATCGTACAGGCGGCAATCTCAAAATGAATCGGCGCATGGCGCTGGATGTGTTTCAAAATAATGAGCAAAGACATCGAATCTTTACCACCAGACAAACCCAATAAAACCCGGTCGCCCTCGCGCAACATTTGATACTGAGCCATGGCTTTACCGACCAATTTCATAATGGATTTTGGGGGTTTGATCCAATCCTTGGTACGTTCTTTTTTCGAACGCTTAATGGAAGCGGATACAGGCTTAATATCAGACTCAACATCGGAGATTGCTTTGGTTATCGCTTCCGCGGTAGGTTCTGTTATTGATTCACTCATGGTCACAGTCATTTGGCCGTTGTTTAGTTTGTTAGCGACTATTTTACACAATCCGCTACAATAACGGTTTGATTAAACACGTTATCACCCGAGTCTGACATCATGCACCTAATATCACACCTTACAAAACGCATTTGCATTAAAACCTTATTTGGCTATGGCCTTTTGTTGGCACTGACATTCGCAGTAAACACTGCAAATGCAAACACGCTAGCGACGCCGGAAAATGACCAGGCCTGGTCATTTTCTACCGACTTAGGAATGGATTCTTTGAATATCAGTGGCCTCATTGTTAGCAGCGACTTTATGGCGCTGGCAACGGATGAAGGTCATCAAATACAACTGTTTACGCGCCTCAAAACAAATTCGGGCCAACTTATCTGGCAACCCGGTCAACTCATCTCCCTAGACAGCTCGATGGCCGCCTTGAATACCGAATTGGATATTGAAGGCTTGGCTTGGCAAGCGCCCTATCTCTACGCCATCGGCTCTCACAGTGTGAAACGCGCTAAACTCAAAAAAAACAAATCTGCTAAACAGAATTTGAAACGACTACAAACCGTCAGTAGAGAACCTGCCAGACAACAGCTGTTTCGCATTGAACTGGATAGGCACTATAAAGCCGTTAAGGTTGAAAGCCTTTCATTAGCAGAAGAGTTACAAAATCATGCAACGTTAGGTTTATTTGTGGGGATTCCCAGTAAAGAAAACGGGGTCGATATTGAAGGATTGGCAATCGATGTTAAAGGTCGCCTGTTAGTCGGTTTTAGAGGACCGGTGTTGCGTGGCAATATCGCTACCGTTTTACGTTTAAAGTTGCATAAAAAGAAGTTTAAAATCAAATCGGTTAAAACCCTCTATCTGCCCCTAGCTGGCAGAGGGATTAGAGGCATAAGTGAAATGGAACCTGGTTTTCTAGTGTTGACAGGTGCGGTGGGCGACCAAGACTTAAGCTATCAAGTCATTCTCTGGAATGGTGAAGATGCCTTACCGAGTGAATCTGCTTCTAAAACGGCCTTACGTTATCTATGCGACCTCCCATCAAGCATGGGTAAACCCGAAGGCATTCAATTTTTACAAAAAACCGCGACAAGGATAGAGTTCATCATTGTTCAAGACGGTCTCAAAAACGGACAACCCACTGTTTTTAGCTGTGCACTTTAAGTTTTTTCTGTTGCATTCACCTTCACGATTAAGACTCTTGATTGGTGCAAAACTTGGGTCCTTGTTTAACCCACCATGCTCCTTTATAAAACGGATACATCTGACGTATTAGAAATATCACAATTCAATTGATATCCCTAGCAAAATGGTATGATATTATCTAACAACTATTTATGAGAAGGAGTGGTGACGGAATGGATGATTTATATGTCTTTGCTGCGGATACTGCCAAAGAAATACTCAGTGACAAACTGCATAAAATGCAACCCTGGAAAGTGCTCATTGTTGACGATGAACCGGACGTCCATAAAATCACCAAGCTGGTCTTAGAGTCCGTTACTTTTGAAAATAAAAACGTTGAATTACTCCATGCCTACAGCGCTGCAGAAGCGAAAGAAGTATTGCAAAGACAACCTAAAAACGCCCCCATTGCCGTCGCCTTTATAGATGTGGTCATGGAGACGGATACGGCTGGACTTGACTTAGTCAAATACATTCGTGAAGAGATGGACAATCACATCACCCGTATCATTCTTCGCACAGGCCAACCGGGACAAGCGCCTGAAGAGTCGGTTATCAAAGATTATGATATCAACGATTACAAATCAAAAACTGAATTAACCTCTAGCAAGCTCAAAACTACTCTTTATGCCTCATTGCGTTCTTATCGAGACATTATGACCATCGACAATCATCGGGTGGGATTGCAAAAAGTGCTCAAAGCGATTGGGAACATCAGCTCTGAAACCAACCTACGCTCCTTAACCTCGCTGATCCTCTCGCAAATCGCCACGGTATTAGACCTGGAAGAAGATGCGATGTACTGTACTGTGTTGACCACCCCCACTCAACAAGATCACAATGGACAGCAGTTCAAAGTATTGGCTAAAGCAGGGGATCTTTTCTCCGAGCTCAAAGAGGATGAAATTTGCACTCTTCCACCTGAAGTTCACACCCTATTTCAACAGTCCTATCAACAAAAAAGTTCGATACAAAAAGGCATCGAATTTGTGGCTTATATTAGCAATGACCTTGGCGAAGAAAACCTGCTTTATGTCCGTAAATCACAACCGTTAAGCGAATTAAACCTGCATTTGTTGGATATTTTCATTGATAATTTTGTCAAAGCCCATACCGCCTTGACACTTAAAGATGAGGTTGAGCAAAGCCAAAGCGAACTTGTACACATATTGGGTGAAGCCGTTGAAGTTCGCTCCAAAGAAACCGGTAGTCATGTTAAACGGGTGGGACAAATCAGTTATATTTTAGCGAAAGCCTATGGCCTTAATAAATTTGACTGTGCATTAATTAAATTAGCCTCGCCCTTGCATGATGTGGGTAAAGTCAGCATTCCAGATCATGTCTTAAACAAACCAGGGCGACATGACGAAGATGAACGGCAAATAATGCAAAGTCATGCCGAAGTCGGCTACAACATACTCTCAAAATCAAAATCTGCATCATTAAAGACAGCCGCCCTCAT
Source organism: Thiomicrorhabdus arctica DSM 13458 (assembly GCF_000381085.1). Classification (GTDB taxonomy): domain Bacteria; phylum Pseudomonadota; class Gammaproteobacteria; order Thiomicrospirales; family Thiomicrospiraceae; genus Thiomicrorhabdus; species Thiomicrorhabdus arctica. The sequence goes on from NZ_KB905899.1 coordinate 1,697,448, forward strand.
TTCTTTGGAGCATCATGAACACTGGGATGGAGGGGGCTATCCTGCGGGAAAAATTGGCGATGAGACACATGTAATGTCTCGTATTACGGGACTTGCAGATGTTTTTGATGCTCTTGGCAGTAAACGTTGTTACAAAGAGCCTTGGCCAATTGAAAGAATTGTTGATCTGATTTCAGAACAGAAAGGTAAGCAATTTGAACCTAGATTGGTTGATTTGCTCTTAGAGTATCTCGATGAAATAAAGATGGTTCGTACTCTTTATCCAGACTAAGAATTCCCGGCATAAACTCCGCCACAAACCAAATAAGTGGCCGATAAACTAAGTGATAAAGATATTATTTTAGACTCTATATGAAAAATTCTACCGCTTCAATACTCATTTTAAGTTTTGTGATGACCATTGGCGTATTCACTGGTTTGATGACATACACTCTATCGCAGTTTGATTCGGTCAAAATTAAAATCGAAGAAATTGTTAAATACAACAATACCAAAGTCGACATTATGCATACCATGCATAGCGCAGCACGAGAACGTTTATTAGGCATGCTCATCATGGCGAATATCGATGACGATTTTTTGCTCGATGAACTCTATATGGACTTCAATAAGCATGGCGCAGTTTTTGCCACCGCACGCAACCGATTTGAAAAACTCAATTTAACTCCACAAGAAAAGACAATTCTTGACCAACAAGGCGCGATTGCAAAAGTATCCATTCCAATACAGTTTCAAGTCATCTCGCTTATTCACAACTCTGAACGTAAAAAAGCGATCGATTTACTCAATGAAAAAGGTATCGAAGCACAAAACCGCTCTTTACAAAAATTATCCGAACTTGTCACGTTACAAAGAAAAAGTTCGCAAAACATTCTGAATGAGATTGAACAACAATATGCAGAAAGTGTGCATCTCATATTAACCTGGTCGATTTTAACGGTTTTACTTGGTTCCTTTTTGGCGTACAAGGTTATTTTCAAAATCATTCGTACCGAAAAACAGCTCTCTGTCAGCCATGCAGAGCTAGAACAAACGAACCAGAATTTAGAATTTTTGGTTAAGGAACGCACCAACGAGATTGAACAAACGCTGGAAAACTTAAAAAGTACGCAAGATATGCTCGTTGAAAATGAAAAAATGGCCTCTTTAGGTGGTCTTGTAGCCGGAATAGCGCATGAGGTAAATACCCCGTTAGGGGTTGGCTTGACCAGTAGTTCTTTATTAAGAGAAAAGGTCGAGCACTTGCAAAATTTGTTTGACAACCAAGCTCTCACACAAAGTGCGTTAACTGGATTTTTACATCAAGCGCATGAAGCCACCGTCATCGTTGAAGAAAACCTTTACAGAGCCAACGATTTAATCGCGAGTTTTAAGCAACTTGCCGTTGATCAAACGTGTGATCAAACATTCACTTTTAATATCTATGACACTCTACATTCAAGCCTGATTAGCTTAAATCATGTTTTAAAAAAACAGAACATCCAAAGCATTCTCTCCTGTAATGAACAATTAACGCTTAACAGCAATGCTGGTTCCGTGAGTCAAGTCGTTACCAATTTAATCATGAATGCTTCCATTCACGCTTTTGATGACAATACGCCCAATCCAACCATTGAGATCAAAGTCACTGAACGTTCTGATAATCGTTTAGAAATTCAGTTTATTGACAATGGTAAAGGTATGGCTAAGGAAGTGCTCGACAAGGCATTTGAACCCTTCTTTACGACGAAACGAGGTCAAGGAGGTAGTGGACTAGGCTTACACCTGGTTTATAATCTAGTCACCCGAAAGTTAAAAGGCACCATTATCGTTCAAAGTGAACTCGGTAAAGGTACCGTTTTTCTGGTCACCATCCCAACTCAACTGGGAACTGTTTAAACCTTTGAATCAGCTTGTTCAGAATGCTGTTCAAGCAATTTTGTAATGGCTTTCTGCCAAGAGATTGAAAGTGCTGGGTGCTTCACCACCGCGTGCAAAATGGACCAATCGTGATCGGTTTGATGAAATTGTTTGGCTAAGAACAACTTTTGAATAGATATTTTATAAGGCATTTTTTCGGCATGTTCTTCATGGCTATCTCGCGTCAACCATGTGACCGCTTGACCCTGTTGTAAAACCCCAGTCACTAAGACTCGACAATAAAAACCCACTCGGCCGCTTTCAGAATAGGTTTTTAAAAATTCACCTGATCTCCAATCGGAACCTTCACTGGCCTGTTGGCCCAGCTTCCAACAAGGAGAGCGAGGCTGAGTCACTTCTAACAGAACCGTGCCAATTTGCAAACGATCTCCTAAACAAACCTCCGTTTCATCCAGACCGGACAAGGTTAAATTTTCGCCCAGAAAACCAAAGGGTTGATCAATTTCAAAGAATGCATAATTACTTTCTGGCATGATGAAAACGGCTTTATCTTCACCCCCATGATTTTTAAGATCGCCCTGTTCATCTCCAGCAAGCCCTATTTTATGGACGACAATCTGCCCTTGTACTGCTGACTTATGCATAGCACTTGGCGTACCGTCACGCCAAGATTGTATTTGAACTTGACCCACATTGACCGAAATGACTTTCATCAATTTATATTCCTTTTACCTATAAATCTTGTTGAGTATGATGCTTTGTTTTTTTAGACCAACCGATGTTAGTTTGGCCTACTAGCCTACTATAAAGGTGCACACTACGATCCGGATTCTATTTATTTCATAATACAAGTCGTTCTAAATAAGAATGATTCCATTAACGGCATCGTGTGTAAACTATATCATCACTCATTTGAGACCTATCATGACTATTTGATACTGAACTAGACTTTATCCAACCGTTACAGATACTTTAGATACAAAAGATAAAGTTTTTCAAAAGCACTTTTTAAAGTAACCAGTTTTTTCGATCTTTTAGGGAATAAGTTCCATAAAGGTGGCTTATTATCTTCAGCTGCATGCAACCACAACCCATCATTTCCCATATTCAAAATACATGAAAGTTCTTTACGATAAGTATGGGTTGCTTCATCCTTGTTAAGGACTTCCCGCATATTTTTAGCCGCCGCTTGAGATCTCAATTGAGCCATATGAGCCTGGTGTGGTAACCATGGAGTTGGATGTTCATGATTGGCACAATCGCCCGCAGAGAACACATTCTCTAACCCTTTAACTTGGCCATATTGATCAACATCTATATGACCACCTACCGAAACAGGCAAACAGGATTTGACCGCTAATTCAGGTGCTACAATTCCAGGAGAAAATAGAACAATATCCGCCTGCCTAAAAGTACCATTTGCGTCTAGCATTCCACCCTCAATAAACTCTTTAGGTTCATAACCATAGTCCAGAATGATATTACGTTCTAATAAAAGATCGGTGATTGCGCCTTTTTCATTTACCTCGATGTTTGGTGAAAACAGATGGATATTAAAATGTTCTCTAACGCCTCTTTTCTTTAATTCATAATCCAGTAAACAAGCCGTTTCATAAATTTGTCCTCCCCGACCTGCAACAAACCCATCCTCTTTATTGAGCTTAAAACCCAAATAGATCGTTCCCTGCTTTAAGGTATTTAACTTCTCTAGAAAACGTTCCATGTCGTCAATTCCACTGCATGGTGAGTAGGTATATTCTACTGTCCCAGGAATGTCATTTTTTAAGAACGCTGGGCCAATACCCAGAAAAAGAGCATCATTTGAATATCGTCCTTTGGTGGTAATGACAGTTCGACCTCCATCCTGGATGTCTGTCACCATATCATCAACAAATTTAATGTTTCTTCTCTTTAAATAAGGTTCTATATCAACCGTTATTTTTTCCCGGTTTCTATGTCCTGTAATAAAATCCGGTATTGAAGGGAAATAGATAAATTGTCCATTACCAATCAAAGTAATCTCGTGCTTAGAAAATAATTTGTAAAGCCAGCTAACAAAAACAGGCAGCACTGGCAGCAACAAAAAATATTGGATAAAAAACAAGGATGCAAAGCCATTGCCAACGATGATTATTTTTTTCTTTTTCATGCCTACGTCCTATTTAATTGGGTTTAGATTGAAACGACTACCTTATTCCGAACGGTAAATTAATTCGCTGAAAACCACCTTAATTTGACCTAATTACGCCGTTAGAAAATGATTTTGAACCCCTTTTTAAGTTAATACTGAATGTGTTTCGTCTCAGATAAAAAAGAGTGTCCATAACTTCAAAGAGGCAGCCGACTTGATCGACTGTCTACAAGGTTGAGATCGTTATCTTTAAACCCTTTCTCAGAGAGAAAGATATTATGAACATGTTACTTATCTCGACCGAACATTTCATTGACAAGATAATGGATTTTATTTAAAGCAGATGAGATACGTTTTCATAAAGAATAAAGACACCCATTAAAACCAAGAAAACGGCAAAACCCTGTTTCAACTGATGTTGATTGACCCTGCTACTCAGTTTATGCCCTAACCAGCTACCAAATACGCCAATCGTAGAAAAAATGCCAATCACTTGCCAATCGATGCTTAAATTTAATGCCTCTAGTACTTTTATATACCCAATAAAACCAGAAAATGAATTCATGGCGATAATAACCAAGCTCGTACCGACCGCCAATCGCATTGATAAACTGCCTAGCAAAGCCAGTGCTGGAATAATTAAAAACCCACCTCCTACTCCGACTAAACCTGTTACCGACCCAACAAGAAAGCCATCAATGGCAATTTTAATCATCGCACGTTCAGGACCGTCTCTCTCTGAAGGGTTTAATTTAACGGGCTTAAACATCAGATAAGAAGCCACTAACAACAGCATTGCAAAAATTAACATTTGAATGGCACCACTGACAAAGTGTGCAGCCCAAGCACCCGCGACCGCCCCCATCATCCCTGGAAGGCCAAAAACCACAACGGTACGCCATTTAACAAGCTTTTGAAAGGCATAAGGCAGTGCTGCAAAGACACTGATAATACCGACAATCATCAAGGAGCTAGCAATCGCAAGCTTTGTCTCTTGACCCACCACATAGGTTAATACAGGTACCGTCAGAATGGAGCCACCAGAGCCCAGTAAACCTAACGTTATGCCTATAAAAAGCGCACCCACCCAAGCTAAAATCATACCGCTTTCCTTTTTAAAAAGACACCGCTTTCAATGTGGTGCGTATACGGAAACTGATCAAATAAAGCAGACTCGACAATATCGTGGGTTTTCTCAATTTCGATTAAGTCTATCGCCAAGGTTTCTGGATTACAGGAGATGTAAATAATACGCTCAAACTCTGCCACCATTTTACGGGTTAAGTTATCTAGCCCCGAACGTGGCGGATCCACAAAAATCGTCTCAAAATGATAGGAGGCTAAATCGACCTCTTTTAGCCGAGTAAATTCTTGTCCCTGCAACGCTTGTGAAATTTCTTCGGCAGCCATCTTGACCACAGTTACGTTTTCTACCTGATTAGCGGCGATATTAAACAATGCGGATTTTACTGAGGTTTTTGAAATCTCAGTTGCCAATACGCGATTATAAAACTCCGATAACGCAATCGAAAAGTTGCCATTACCGCAATACAGTTCAATTAAATCACCCGCTGCACCTTTAGAGACCTTTCGAGCCCAGTGCAACATTTTTTGTGCAACCCCAGCATTCGGCTGAGTAAAAGAGTTTTCGATTTGCTGATAAGTAAAGATCTTACCATCGACGTGCAATTTCTCGATGATAAAATCCTGTTCTAAGAGAATTTTTTGCTTTCTAGCACGGCCAATGATATGCGTAATGGGTAAGGTTGTTTTCAATCGGTTCGCAGAATCCAGCCAGGCCTGGTTACCTTCAATTCCGCATCGGTAGATCAATGTCACCAACATGTCACCACTGAGTGTCGCTAAGAAATCCACTTGGAACAGTCGTAGACGTAACACCTCATTGGCCGTAATCTCTGCCATCAATTTTGGCATTAAGTCTGCAATTGACTCAATCGCCATGGGGCACTGCTTTATATTCACCTTCTGCTTGGTTTCCTGGTCAAACATAATGTAATCAGTCTCATCTCCTTCATGCCATATGCGGAATTCTGCACGAGCCCTGTAATGCCGAGGTTCAGAGGCAAACACCGTGAGGTGATGTAACGATGGGATCAAATCCTGCAAACGCTGGGTCTTTTCAGCCAGCTGAGATTGATATTGTTCAGGAAAAACTTGGCAGAGCATGTTCACATCCAGACTAAGCGGTTAAGTGATAACATTGAGAGAGCAGCTCTCAACACCGATAAAATCGGTATTATAGCAATTATCAAGGTGAAAAGCATGACTCGCACGTCACCTAAAATTAGGTGCTATAAGCGTTAAACATGTGAATCAAACCCTTTAAAATATAGAGTCCTACTTAAGCTTTATCACCCTACTCTTTGATATATTAGCTATTACGCTCGTGCATCATTTTATGTATACTATTTATGCAGTTAACAATCAACAATCAATACGGCTTATAAACCCTATGGCTAAAGATGCCTTTCTCATTATCGAAGACCAAAAATCAATGGCGCTCCTTCTACAGAGAGAGTTAGCACTTCTCACCGATTTGACTATTTATATTTGCCACTCATTGGCCGAAGCAACAGCTCTGCTTAATACAAATATCAATATTGCCGTTTGTTTGAGTGATTTGAACCTCCCGGATGCCCCACAGGGTGAAGCAATTGATCTGTTATTACGTAAACACATCACCACCATCGTGGTCACGGCAAGCTATAATGATGAGATACGCCAAGCAATGTTCAAACGAAAAGTGGCCGACTACGTTCTCAAAGATGGCCTCTCCTCAATTCGTTATGCCGTACAAACTGCTCACACCATTTACCGCAACAGTCAAAAACAGGTTTGGTTATTGAGTACAAGTTCTAAATCCAGCTCTAAACTACTCGGTATGTTACGCATTCATCATTTTCAAGTTTCACTCTATGAAAGCTGTGATGAACTGCAAGAAGATCTTAAAACGTACTCTCCTGACCTGCTCCTGTTGGATGTTTCTGATGACTTTTCAAACCTTGAACTCTATACACTCGTCAACCATATCCGTTCGCAGTATTCCCAAAACCAACTGCCCATGATGTCTTGTGCGCCAAGCGAAAACATTGCAGCCACCATCAAACTCATGAAATATGGCGTGAATGATTTTTATAATACGAGTTTTACAGCTGAAGAATTTTACATACGGGTTCAACAAAACATTCAACAAGCAGAATCCTTTCTCGAAATCGAACGAATCTCTCAAACCGATGCTCTCACTGGAATTTTTAACCGAGGTCATTTTTTCAAAGCCGGTGGAGAACGTTTTGAGCAACTTCAATCTTCTCAACAATACTTTTTCACCGTAATGGCGGATATTGATCACTTTAAGCGAGTCAATGATAACCACGGTCACCAAAAAGGCGATGAGGCCATTACCTATACGGCCCACAAAATCGAACAAACTTTTTCGAATCATCTCGTCGCTCGATTCGGCGGCGAGGAGTTTTGCATTTTAGGCCAAGTAGAAGATGCTGCCGAAATAGAAGCCCTTTGTGAGAACCTTAGAGCTACCATTGAGAACGATTCTTTAAATACGACTGGCGTTTCGTTTACCATTAGTTTAGGTTTGACCTATTCTGGGAAAAACTTAGAAGAAGCCGTTTCAAAAGCTGACAAAGCGCTATACCGTGCAAAAGAGTCTGGACGTAACCGTGTTTCTACGGAATTTTAAACCGACAATCACTCATCAAGATCCTTGGTCACCAAGCAAAAAAATTAACAGTGTATTTAAACCTCACTTTCCTTTCAACATTCAAAACAAAACAACGACCTTCTTTCATATTTTTCAACCGCTTTACGCTACTTTTTACCCCAGGTAACAATCGTTTTCTTTAACATTTTTTAGGCACATTCGGTTAAAATAGCAAGCTCATAAATCAAAACGATGAAATACCAATGACATTACGTGCACAACGCCTGACCACCTTAAAATCCTTACTAAAAGAGCGTGTTTTGGTGCTTGATGGCGCCATGGGAACGATGGTGCAAGATAAACAGCTTTCGGAAGAAGAGTTCCGTGGCGAGCGTTTTGCCGACTATCACATGGACATCAAAGGCAACAACGATATCCTGGTTATCACACAACCAGAAATTATCCGTGACATTCATTTGGCGTTTCTACGCAACGGCGTGGACATTCTTGAGACCAATTCATTCAATGCCACCACCATTGCGCAAGCCGATTATGACATGCAAGATTACGTCGCTGACATTAATTTGCAAGCCGCCTTGGTGGCTCGTCAAGCCTGCGATATTGCAGAAGCTGAAGATGGTAAACCGCGTTTTGTGACCGGGGTTTTAGGGCCGACTAACCGGACTGCGTCTATCTCACCTGACGTCAATGACCCAGGTTATCGCAACACCTCATTTGATGAACTTGTCATAGCCTTTAAACAAGCGACTCATGCACTCCTTGAAGGCGGTGTAGACACCATTCTGATTGAAACCGTTTTCGATACTTTGAATGCCAAAGCGGCCATATTTGCTGTAAAGGAAGTCGAAGATGAAGTCGGTTATGAAGTGCCCATTATGCTGTCTGGCACGATAACAGATGCCTCAGGTCGTACTCTTTCTGGCCAAACGACGGAAGGTTTCTATAATGCCGTCGCCCATGCTGAACCGCTTTCGGTCGGTTTGAACTGTGCCTTAGGGCCGCAAGAATTGCGTCCTTATGTAGAGGAGCTGAGTCGCGTTTGCGAAACCTATGTCTCGATTCACCCCAATGCAGGTCTGCCGAACGAATTTGGTGAATATGATGAAACGCCTGAAGAGATGGCGGAAGAGATCTCTATCTGGGCAAGGCGCGGTTGGATCAATATCATCGGTGGCTGCTGCGGCACGACGCCTGCACATGTCCAGGCAATGGCCGAAGCCGCTTTAAAGCATCCGCGCCGTCCACTGCCGGAGATTAAACCTGCCTGTCGTTTATCAGGTTTAGAACCTTTAAACATAGATGAAACCTCTCTGTTCGTCAATGTCGGTGAACGCAACAACGTCACTGGCTCAGCTAAATTCAAGCGTTTAATCATAGAAGATAACTATGAAGAAGCTATTGATATTGCCATTAAACAAGTTCAAGAAGGCGCACAAATCATCGACGTCAATATGGATGAAGGCATGTTGGATGCCAAGGCGTGTATGAGTCGTTTCTTGAATTTACTGGCCTCTGAACCGGAAGCCTCTCGCGTGCCTATTATGATTGACTCCTCTAAATGGGAAGTCATTGAAGCCGGTTTGAAATGTATTCAAGGTAAAGGTATCGTTAATTCGATCTCGTTAAAAGAGGGCGAAGAAGCCTTTATTTACCATGCGAAACTGGTCAAAAAATATGGTGCAGCAGCGATCATAATGGCCTTTGATGAAGATGGCCAGGCAGATACCTTAGCGCGAAAGATTGAAATCTGTCAGCGCTCTTATGATGTATTAACCCAAAAAGTAGGCTTTTTACCGCAAGACATTATTTTCGATCCCAATATCTTTGCCGTGGCGACGGGGATTGAAGAGCATAATAATTACGGCTTAGATTTCATTCATGCCGTGACCTGGATTAAAGCCAACTTACCGCATGCCAAAATTTCGGGCGGCGTCTCAAACGTTTCCTTCTCTTTCCGTGGCAATAACCCTGTGCGTGAAGCAATCCACTCAGTTTTCCTCTATCACGCCATCAAAGAAGGTATGGATATGGGGATTGTAAATGCCGGACAGATGGCCATTTATGATGACCTACCAGAAAAACTACGCCAAGCTGTTGAAGACGTTATTCACAATACCGATCCAGAAGCGGGCGAACGTTTACTGGATATCGCCGCCACCTTTTTGGGTGATGGCACCACGGCCAGTAAAGAGGCTGACCTATCTTGGCGTGAAGCACCTGTCGCAAAACGTATTGAACATGCTTTAGTGCGTGGCGTAACGGACTTTATCGTAGAAGATACTGAAGAAGCGCGCTTAGAACTCGGCGCACCGATTAATGTGATTGAAGGTCCACTTATGGATGGCATGAATGTAGTCGGCGATCTGTTCGGTGCCGGAAAAATGTTCTTACCACAAGTGGTTAAATCCGCGCGCGTCATGAAACGTGCGGTGGCCTACCTTGACCCTTTCCTGGCGGCTGCAAAAAGCACTGGCCAGGCGCGCGGAAAAATCGTCATGGCAACTGTTAAAGGCGATGTCCATGACATCGGTAAAAACATCGTTGGTGTCGTTCTGCAGTGTAATAACTTTGATGTCATCGATTTAGGCGTTATGGTACCGGCCGAAAAAATATTGGATACCGCCATCGCCGAAAATGCCAATGTCATTGGTCTATCAGGCTTAATCACGCCTTCACTTGAAGAGATGGTCAATGTTGCCAAACTGATGAAAGAACGAGGTATGAATTTACCTCTACTCATTGGCGGGGCAACCACTTCCAAAGCTCACACAGCCGTCAAAATTGAACCGCAATACGACTGCCCCGTTGTTTATGTCAAAGACGCCTCGCGCGCGGTGGGTGTAACGCAAAGCTTGATTTCAAATGAATTGAAAGCCGACTATGCCGCTAAAATTCGCGCTGAATATGAAACGGTTCGTGAAGAACGTAAAGCCCGTGCCAAGCAGGTTAAACGTATCTCGATCACCAAAGCCCGTGAAAATCCTTCTATTGAAAACCAGGCGTGGTCAAATTATGTTCCGGTTAAGCCGAGTTTTATAGGCCGTAGAGTTCTGGAGGACTTTCCACTAGAAACCCTACTTGAAAAGTTTGATTGGTCCCCCTTCTTCCAGTCATGGGAACTACATGGTCTTTACCCACGCATTTTGGATGACAAAGTGGTTGGTGAAGAGGCCAAGAAAGTATTTGCTGATGCGCAGGCGATGGTGAAACAAATCATCGCTGAAAAATGGCTAACGGCGAAAGCGGTCTACGGTTTCTACCCAGCCAACCGCGTGGGTGACGATATTGAAGTTTATGCTGACGAATCACGCACTGAAGTCATTCACCGCTTTCATCATCTTCGTCAACAGGCTGAGAAAAAACGCGGGGGTGCTAATAACTGTCTATCAGATTTTATTGCCCCTAAAGAACTCGAAGGAGTGGCGACTGGCATAAAGGATTACATCGGTTTCTTTGCCGTCACCGCAGGCATTGGGATTGATGAACATATTGAACGCTTTGAAGCGGACCTTAATGATTATGACTCCATTATGCTTAAAGCCTTAGCGGATCGTTTTGCAGAAGCGTTTGCAGAAACCTTACATGAAATTGTCCGCACAGGAGAGTGGGGGTATGCCGCAGATGAAGCACTGGGCAATGAAGATTTAATCAAAGAACGCTACCAAGGCATTCGCCCGGCGGCGGGTTATCCCGCCTGCCCAGACCACACCGAGAAAGGTACTTTATGGGAACTGCTCAAACCAGATGAAGCCATTGGCTTACAGATTACGGAAAGCTTTGCCATGTTTCCGACGGCGGCGGTTTCAGGGACCTATTTTGCACATCCAGAATCGCGTTATTTTGGCGTAGGCTCTATTGGTCGAGATCAAGTTGAGGACTATGCCGAGCGTCGTGGTTGGAGTATTGAAAAAACCGAGATGTGGTTAGCGCCCAACCTGGGTTACGATCCAGAAGATTTCTCACAATAAACCACCATGAGTTTACTAAGCAAAAAAGCCTAAGGTCACTTAGGATTTTTTGCTTTTATCGATCCTATAGCACCTTCTCCTTCTTACCCCCTTAATCACATTCTCTTGCACCGCCCTTGAAACCCTTTGAATCTTTTCTCGATTATTTTTCTCTCAGGTCTTTAATGGTCAGCTTTGAGCACTCTGACGTGACCAAAAGACAGATCCTAAATGAAGACTAAGTCTTTGTTAAACATGAATTATTAAAAGCAAAAATCCCCAGCGGCCATTTAACTATAATGCCTCAACACCTCTAGCACAACCTACGTAATAAAATATACTTATTCGCCCCATAAATCTTCTTCGTTGACTCTAATCAATTAAAAGCACACGATGAATGTATAAAACATTGATTTATAAGGAAATACTTATGGAAATATTCGTCTGGTCAGGGTGGTTAGCAGGTCTCGCAATTGGCCTTTTTGTAGTATTACACTTTTGGCTAATTGGTAAACCCGCTGGTTGCTCCACAGGTTACGGTAATGTCTGTGGAATAATGAGCCGCAAACTCAGCTACTATCATGAAGGTGAGTACAAAAATAAATACAGTGTAAAGCTTTGGTTTCTTATCGGCATACCTCTGGGCGGTTTTTTAAGCTCTCTAAGCTCCACCGAGCTTTGGCATTTAAGTTTTGATATGGGGATGTATGACGCAATTTTGCCACAAAGCATAGTCGCTAAAGCGATTTGGCTCATATTTGGGGGCATACTACTTGGTTTTGGAGCGCGACTTGCTGGTGCTTGCACAACCGGTCACGCACTCGTTGGAGGCGCGATGCTAAACCCAACCAGTTTATTCGCAGCGGCCATATTCTTTATGAGTGCCTTCATTACAACCCATCTGTTATTTGACATATAGGACTGGCATACAAAGAATTCAGCATTCTGATGTTCAATCACCATAAACCATTAAAAGGACGCTTAAAATGCCAACGCCCGAGATCGATCTTAATCACAAAACTGAAGAAAACAGTCCCAATCTATCGCGCCTGCAAAAGATGAAGTTCACGATTCAACATTATTATTACAGCTATCGAACGAATATCTCAGGCATATTATTAGGTGCGTTATTTGGTTTTTTGATGAGTCATGCCGGTGCGACCACTTATGATTACCACGCTAAAATGTTTTTATTGATCGACTTGCAACTGGTAAAAGTGATTGGCACTTCAATTGTTGTCGCCATTATCGGAATCTCACTTTTAAAGAAATACAAAGTACGTGCGATCTCCACAGGGGTTGAAGTGGATTTTGTGAAGAAAAAATATCAAGAGGGTTTGATAACGGGGGCATTCTTGTTTGGAGTTGGTTGGGCAATGACGGCTTCCTGTCCAGGAACCGTTCCTGCGATGTTGGGCGAAGGAAAAGTCGGGGCTATCTTCACCTTGATAGGATTGCTCCTCGGCACGATGGCCTATGGCGTACTACAGACCTATAATGCTCACAATAAAACCCTGGAACGAACCCACCACAACCAAGATTAACCCATAAACGCTCTATTTATTGGCTGAAAACCGACAACATAATGGTAATTAACTCAGTCAATACACCTACTTAGACTGTTTCATTTTACTTTAGTGCATGCGTATTTGGGTTATCCACAATAAAAGCACTGATTACACTATCAATTCTTGAGTATTTCATTATAATACCTTCTTTTTCAATTCCTTAGCGCACGACTAATTCCAGAAGATTTTATAGGGATTCGCTAAGTGTAAGAAACCATTCGTAAAATAGAGAGCCATTAATGACAACTCAACATATTCGCAATATCGCTATTATTGCCCACGTTGACCACGGAAAAACAACCCTGGTAGACCAACTATTAAAGCAATCAGGAACGTTGGATATACGTAAGGATACTGGTGAGCGATTAATGGATTCTAACGATCTTGAGAAAGAGCGCGGAATAACGATCCTTTCTAAAAACACTGCGGTTAAGTGGAATGACTACCGTATCAACATCGTAGATACTCCGGGTCACGCTGACTTTGGTGGTGAAGTAGAACGTATTCTTTCTATGGTTGACTCTGTATTGCTATTGGTTGACGCGGTTGAAGGGCCTATGCCACAAACGCGTTTCGTCACTGAAAAAGCACTTGCACAAGGTTTAAAGCCGATTGTTGTTATCAATAAAATCGACCGTCCTGGCGCACGACCTGACTGGGTACTTGACCAGACTTTCGATCTTTTCGATCGCTTAGGTGCGACGGATGAGCAGATGGACTTCAACGTTATCTATGCATCGGGTCTAAACGGTTTCTCTGGTTTTGAAGAAACGGTTCGTGAAGGCGATATGGAGCCTATCTTCCAGACGATCGTTGATAAGGTATCTCCACCTGACGTTGACCTTGGTGGTCCTTTCCAGGTACAGGTTATCTCTCTTGATTATGATACCTATAAAGGTGTTATCGGAACGGGACGTATTAAACGTGGTTCTGTTCAAACGGGTATGTCAGTACGTATCGTTGATAATAAAGGAAATATTCGTAACGGTAAGTTTGCTGAAATCTTCGGTTATCACGGCCTTGAGCGCATCAGCATTGATGAAGCACACGCCGGTGACATCATTGCCTTTTGTGGTTTTGACCCTCTTATGATTTCTGAAACAATTTGTGATCCTGCTCACCCAGAGCCATTACCAGCTTTAACGATTGATGAACCTACTGTGAGCATGACGTTCCAGGTAAACAACTCACCTTTCGTTGGTCAAGAAGGTAAGCTGTTAACATCTCGTCAGATTCGTGAGCGTTTGGACAAAGAATTAATTACCAACGTTGCATTACGTGTTGAAGAGACTGAAGATGCGAACAAGTTCCGTGTGTCAGGTCGTGGTGAACTTCATCTTTCTGTCTTGATTGAAACCATGCGTCGTGAAGGTTTTGAGATGGGTATCTCTCGTCCGGAAGTTATTTTCCGTGAAATTGATGGCGAAACCCAGGAACCTTATGAAAGCCTAACCGTTGATGTTCCAGAAGAGTCTCAAGGGACTGTTATGGAAAAACTAGGAATGCGTAAAGCCGAAATGAAAGACATGATTCCTGATGGTCATGGTCGTGTCCGTATTGACTTTATCATCCCTTCACGTGGATTGATTGGTTTCCGTACAGAATTCATGACCGCGACGCAAGGTAATGGTTTATTGTTCTCTAGCTTCTCTCATTACGGCCCTAAGTTTAAAGGTACTTTAGGTGACCGTACTAACGGAGTATTAATCTCGATTGCACAAGGTAAAGCAGCTGCATTTGGTCTATTCAACCTGCAAGATCGTGGTCGCCTATATATCGGTCATGCGGAAGACGTTTATGAAGGTATGGTTATCGGTCTTCACAGCCGTGCAAACGACTTAACGGTTAACCCGATTAAAGGTAAGCAGCTAACAAACATGCGTGCTTCAGGTACAGATGAAGCGTTAACATTGGTTCCACCAATTCGTTTCTCACTTGAGCAAGCACTTGAATTCATCGATGATGATGAATTAGTTGAAGTAACCCCTGAAAGCGTTCGTATCCGTAAAAAGGTGTTAACAGAAGCTGGACGTAAGCAAGCTTCTCGTTCAAAAAAATAAAATAAGAGCTCTCTAGCGCCCTGATCAGGCGCTGGTTTCTTATCATAAGCCGGTACTATTTTAATAGTGCCGGTTTTTTTTTGCGTAGCCGTTTGTTTCTAAAATCCATTTTCAGGTACACTAATTGACAAACAACCTTGGAAGTAGACCATGCCTTTACAATCCATCCTCTATCCTCAGATTGAACCATTCGTTCAACACAGCTTGCAAGTAGATAATACGCACTGCCTCCATATCGAAGAGTGTGGCAACCCCAATGGCATCCCTGTGGTCTTTATACATGGCGGACCCGGTGCAAGTTATAGTCCTATTCACCGACAATTTTTTGATCCTCAAACCTACCGTATTATCTTGTTTGATCAACGCGGCTGTGGACAATCGAGACCCCATGCGTGCCTGACGAACAACACCACAGCCCACCTCATTGAAGACTTGGACAAGATACGTCGCTATTTACAAATCGATAAGTGGTTACTGTTTGGAGGCTCGTGGGGCTCGACCCTTGCTTTGCTTTATGCGCAGGCTTATCCCGAAAGAGTATTTGGATTGATTCTTCGCGGAATTTTTCTCTGCCGTGAGCAGGATATAAACTGGTTCTATCAATCAGGGGCAAATCGCTTTTATCCAGAGTATTGGAGGGACTTTACTGCACCTGTAGTGACTGAAAATCGTTCAAATATGATAGAGGCTTACCATCAGCTGCTGACAAGTGAGAATGAAATTGAAAGAATGCGTGCTGCTGAAGCCTGGTCCGCCTGGGAAGGCAGAACTTCAAATTTAGTGACTGACCCAAAAACCGTGCATCATTTCAGTCAACCATTCCATGCTTTAGCAATGGCAAGAATAGAGTGTCATTATTTTTATCACCAGGCTTTTATTGAGGAGAATCAAATTCTCAATAACAGCCAAGCCATTAGCCATATTCCAGCCATTATTATTCACGGCCGTTATGATATGGTTTGCCCCATCAATCAAGCATTTGACTTACATGATGAACTCCCACAATCAAAGCTCATTATCTGCAGTCATGCAGGGCATTCTGCTATGGAATCCGAAAATGCAACCGCTCTAGTCAAAGCGACAGATCAATTTGCCACAGAGTTAAATACATTATGATCTGTCTGATTCAGCGCGTTACGCAAGCCAAGGTCGTAATCGATCAAAATACGGTTGGTCAAATTGGATTAGGTATGCTCGTTTTAACGGCCTTTCAACCTAATGATCATTCCCAAAATATTCATAAAATGGTGAATAAACTATTACATTATCGATTATTCGCGGATAAAGATGACAAAATGAATCTGAATATCCAACAAGTTGAAGGTCGTTTCTTGCTCATCCCACAATTTACGTTAGCTGCAGACACTCAAAAAGGATTACGTCCTAGTTTCTCGGGCAGTGCCGAACCCAAAATAGCAACGATGTTATTCGATGAGTTTGTGGATGAAATGACTAGCGCATCGCCCCTAATTGAAACAGGAAAATTTGGAGCCGATATGCAAGTAACATTGACGAATGATGGCCCGGTGACCTTCTGGTTAGAAACCTAACATCGATATTTTCCAACAATAACTAAAATCCTATTTTATTTTAAGTGGTTAGCCTATAAACTAGAACCAAACTCACCGATAACCTAATTAAGTAGCCCTAGATTAAACTATGTCCAATCGTCCAACAAATAGCTACCTCATTCTCATTATTGTGGACCATGAATCTACGCGTCAAAGTGCCTCTAATACATTGCATGATCTAGGCTATCAAGTTATAGAGGCTACTAATGGCAACGATGGTTTTACGCGTTTCATTGAGAGTAGACCCAACTTGGTTTTAATCGACAGTCAAATGCCTGTCATGAACGGTTTCTTAGCGACAAAAACAATTCGCAACTTTGAAAGCGGACGAACGACCCCTATTTTAACGCTGACACCAAAGCAGGATGTGCTCGCCATTGATCAAGCGTTTGAGGCGGGTGCGACTGATTTTATTACCAAACCCGTTAACTGGGAGCTACTCACCCAGCGGATTAAATTTGCATTGCGCACTGCAGATGATCAAGAACGTTTGCGAGTTAATCAATCTCAACTTATGTTTGCACAAAAAATTGCAAAACTAGGCTATTGGGAGTGGGATGCTAGCCGCAATGAAGTTTCTGGCTCGCAGTCGGTATTTTCACAGTTTGGCATTCCAAAACAGGGGGGGATTTCTTTAGAACAACTTTTCAGTAACGTACTGCCTAAAGATAAGCCTATTATCCAACAGGCCATTTCTGAAGCCCATCAGGGGCAATCTCATCTGGCCGTTAGCGTCCGTGTCCTAAAACCAGATGGCAATTTGAATCATATTGAATTTTTAGGAGAGGTAACGTACCAAGAAAGTGGACAGGTTTACAAAATAGCGGGTTCAGCGCAGGATATTAGTCGGTTACACAAGGCCGAAACTTTAGTACATTACCAGGGAAAGCATGATGGCTTGACTGGACTCCCTAACCGCAATGCTTTCAGCAAATCGCTCAATGATTTTGTCGCACACAAAAAAACAAAAACCTTAAGTGCTGTACTCATTTTTGATATAGATCGTTTTAAAGAGGTTAATGCCAACTTAGGCCAAGAACAAGGTGACCTTTTATTACTCTCATTAGCTCAAAGACTCAATCGCATTACCCGTGAGAATGATTGCGTCGCCCGTTTAGGCAGTGATGAATTCGCCATCTTGATAAGACAACTCCAAGACTTAAACGAACTGAAATTATTAGTCAACCGGATCAGGAATGACTTGAATGCCCCTTTTATGCTCATTAATGGTGAACAATTTATCAGCTATAGTGTGGGTGTATCCGTTTTCCCTGATGATGCCAACTCAGCTGAGGCCTTATTGACACGTGCCAACATTGCTCGAGCGACCGCCAAATCTCGAGGGGGAAATCAGTTTGTGTTCTATCACGAAGATATGAATGCACAAGCACAAGACCTACTTTCATTAGAGAATGATTTACGCCGAGCCGTGAAACGCAATCAAATCGAAGTCTATTACCAGCCGCAAGTCGATGCTAAAACCTTACAACCTACCGGTGCTGAGGCGCTTGTTCGTTGGCGGCACCCTAAATTAGGTATTATTTCACCTGTCGTATTCATACCAATGGCTGAGAGTACGGGACTCATTCTCGAGATTGGACGCCATGTTTTACAAGTCGCGATTCAACAAGCTGAAATTTGGCATCAGATGGGTTTTTCACAAATGCGTATCGGTATCAACCTTTCAGGTCGTCAGTTCACCCAGTCAAACCTAATGGAAGATGTTCAATCGGTTATTAGTCAATCGAATCTACCGGCTCGATTTATTGATTTGGAAATCACTGAAAGCTTAGCCATGAGTGATGCTGAAACTAATATAAACATCCTCAACGGTCTTAAATCACTGGGAATTTCTCTTTCCATTGATGATTTTGGAACGGGTTACTCATCTTTAGCTTATTTACATCGGTTCCCGATTGATACCATTAAAATTGACCGTTCATTTGTCCTTAATTTAGATAACCAAGAGGGCCAAGCCATTGCTCGTACTATATTGGCTATGGCCAAAAGTTTACACTTGGAGGTCGTTGCAGAGGGGATTGAACTGGATGATCAAGTTGATTTTTTCCAAGATAAACATTGCGATATTTTCCAAGGCTTTAAATTCGGAAAACCAATGCCCGCCGATGGGTTCATCGACTGGCTTAACTGTCACTAATAAAATTAATTTTTTCCAATTCTCAGCACCTTAAAGCGAAGTTCTGCTAATATTGTTGCATATCATTAACCTATAATATGCTTCGACATTACGTAACATAATATCCGTGTTTTTAAGGCCATCATTAATCGCCTTCTTACACTTAAAACTAAATTGAGAGAGACTATGCAGTATAAAGTCACCGATCAGGAGATTCGTGCGGCGAAAACTCCACACCATATCTTTAATATTAACATCATTTTCACTCATCTTTTTATCTCAATGATTGTGCTCGAAATTGGAGATACTCTTGCTTTATTACTGATCCCTTTCATTTCTAGCCTCGTTATATTTTACCTTTATCATCGTAAAAACAGTGCGAGTGTCCAATCTTCTTGGTTTGTGTCTGCACATTGGACGCTTGCCTGGAGACGTGGCCGCATCTTACTTTTCAGTTATGCAATCGCTCTAGCCATGGTGGCCCTCTATTGGGTTATTAACCAAATTTTTCCGGGTGGTTTTTCCATGAATGATTTTTCGACGGATAACAGTCAAACCAACCTGGGTAAAATCATTACTTTATATTTCGCAGCGGTTGTCATATTCATAGCCGTCTTAATCACCTTTACCCAAACGGGCATTTCGATCTATGATGCCGGCAGAGGGATTATGGATCCAGCTATTGAAAAATGGGTTCCGCGCGATGTCAATTCCAATGAAGCACTGGGGATCGGCAGTGACGAAGTTCAGCATTCTAATACCAAAAAAATGGATTGATTCAAAGCTATGACTTCCAAACAAATCGATAAAAAAAAATCATTACCTATGTTCTGGCTGGTGCTGGGCGGTTCTATCCTTGGACTCCTTGTAATTTTGCTCTTTCAACCAGATCGTCAAGCGATTGATCGTTCGCACCTACCTTGGAATGCTCAGTTCGATGAATCTGGAAAGTTGCATGCCTTAGGGTTAACAATTCATGAGTCAAGTCTTGCGGATGCTATGGCGCTGTACGGGAAAGATGTCGAGATTAAAATATTTTCTGATAAAGATGAAAGTAACAAATCTTTAGAGGCCTACTTCCCAGTTATGTACATCGGATCCATTAAAGCGGCATTAGCGGTCAAATTAGAGATTACGCAACAAGAATTGAATGCGGCCTATGCAATGGGTAAGACAATTACCACCAACACGTCAGGAACGCGTGAAGTTGAACTTTATAACTCAGAAATTGAGAAGTTACTCTCTAAAAGTATCACCAGTTTGACCTTGGTCCCAAGAAACCACTTAACTGATCGAGCCATTAGCAAACGATTTGGCGAGCCTGACCATAAAGAGATACAAAGTGATCACTTACCACATTGGTTCTTTGATAAATTAGGTTTAGAAATGATTATAGACCAGGAAGGACCGGAAGCGCTGCAATACACTACAAAGTCTCGTTTACCCTAATCTACTATTTATGTTTTGAAAAACCACCAGGCCTGGTGGTTTTTTTATTTGTCCGAAACCAAGTCATCTTCTCAGTAATTAACCAACGCCATTAACTTCTAATAATGAATAGGGCAATCACGTTTGTTACGTCTTTTTTACTGGGTCGCTTCCTAAGGTCTCAGTTTTTTTGTCAGAGGGGGTGGCAGGTGTACTTTCGGTAGGTTTAAGTTCCTCTGGGTATTCATCATCATCCATAAAAATGCGGTTGGCAGCGCCATCCAGATCATCAAAATGTCCAGTTTTAGCCATCCAAATAAAGACGACAACCACTAAGAACCCAAAAAAGAGCATCATTGGAATCAATCCATAAATAACATCCATTATTTTATTCCTTGTCTGCGTTTGCTAATGGCTTTGGGGCTAAAAAAGCGTCGGATTCTTGCCGCATTGCCTATCACCACTAAGCTACTCAATGGCATGGTAATCGCGGCAATTAAGGGGGTTAAAACCCCACTCATCGCTAAAGGCACCATAACTATATTATAAATAATCGAACTGGTAATGTTTTGTTTGATGGTTTTAAGTGTCCGTGCAGAAAGCTCTACCGCAGTATCGACTGCCAGTAGTTCATTATTCATCAGAACAATATCAGCACTGTCCATGGAAACATCTGTACCTGAACCCAAAGCAATACCAACATTCGCTCTGACTAACGCAGGAGCATCATTGACACCATCACCAATCATAGCTACCTGCTGACCACTTTCTTGTAAATCTCGAATAACACGGTTTTTATCTTCAGGCAAGACTTCAGCGATGACATTCATACCGCCGAGTTGTTCGGCTACACGCTGAGCAACGACATTCAGATCACCGCTGAGCAACGTAACCTTTTTGCCCTTGGCTTTCAGGCGTTGGATGAGCTCAACCGCCTCAGGGCGTATCTCATCCTCAAGAAACAATACACCAACAACGTTATTATCTCGAGCAATCCAAACGGCTGTTTGCGCTAACGAGGCACGTTCATCTGCTAAATTTACCAATGTTTGCGGTAACACCAACGCTAAGGAGTTTAGCCATCGAGCGGTGCCAATATTAAAAGTGCTACTTTGGTGCTCACCTTGCACACCCTTCCCAGGGAGTGCCTTAAATTGATGAATATCTAACCAATCTTTATTATTAAGAGACAAGCGGTCTTTAATGGATTCGGACACAGCACGCCCCAAGGAGTGTTCAGAGAGATGCTCAATCGAACCGATTTCGAGCAGAAACTGTTTTTCATCAATGCCAGATAACAGCTTATAATCGACTAATTGCATTTGCCCTTTCGTCAAAGTACCCGTCTTGTCGAACACAAAGTGTTCAATCGACTGCAAAGTCTCTAATACAGTGCCATTTTTAACCAAAATGCCATGTCTAGCAGAGATACCCGATGCAACCGCAATCGCCATTGGTGTTGCTAAACCAAATGCACAAGGACAAGTAATAATAAGGACTGCAGTTGCCGTCATAACCGCAAATTCAAGATCGGCGTTGAAGAACCAATATAAAAAACTTACCGCTGCCAACATTAACGTTGTACTCACAAACCAGGGCATTATTTTATCTGCTGTGCACTGTATAGGGGCTTTGGAACCTTGAGCCTCTTCCACCATGTGCACGATTCGACCCAACTGTGTGTTTTGTAAAATATTCTCTACCGAAACCGTTAAGATACCATCAACATTTAATGTCCCTGCAGCGACCCGGTCACCGACCTGCTTGCTTATTTCTCGGGATTCGCCACTTAACATGGATTCATTGACCATGCTCAAGCCTGAAATAACGATACCATCGACAGGAAACTGCTCTCCAGGTTTAACACGTATTTCGTTACCTGGTAAGAGTGCACGTACTGGCATAATTTTAGTGTCACCATCGATGACTTGTCGTGCAACCTTAGGCTGTAAATCCATCAAACGGCGTGAAGCATCCACGGCTTTGTTTTTTGAGATAGCCTGTAAATAGCGACCAATCAATAATAGAAACATAAAGTCTATCAAGGTATCAAAGTACACGCCGCCCGTGGAGTTCGGATTGACAGTAATCCATAATGAATAAAAATAAGTTGTTAAAATACCTAGAGAGATGGATACATCCATCCCCACCGTACGCGCTCTCAGCGAGGTGACAGCACCTTTTAAAAAGGGCTGGCCTGAATAAGCAAGCGTGATGGTAGCGATAATAAGTTCTATCCAATGGAAATAATTACGATACCCCTGATCTTCGCTCGCGCCGGTGTAGAGTGCAACTGAAAACCACATGACGTTCATCATTGCAAAACCAGCAAAACCTAATCGATAGAGTAAATCTCGATTGGCTTTACGATAAGCCGCTTCACTTGAAGTCGCATCATAAGGTGTCGCATCATAACCAAGGCTATTGAGTTTTTTGATAATATCGGACAGCTTAATTTTGCTATTGTCCCATCGAATTTTAATCTGTTTATTGGTGAAGTTGACTGAAGCAAGTAAAAGACCATCCACTTTAGCAAGTGAATGCTCAATTAACCAAACGCAAGCTGCGCAGTGAATTGCGTCTGACATCAAGGTTATTTGACGGCGATCCGTTAGCTCAGTGACATATTGCGACTGAACTTCATCATAATCAAAAAACTCAATGTCTTTATTCGGAGGCGGAGGTGGCGAAAGCAACTCTCCTTCAGGGGTACGCTGATAAAAACTTTCCATACCCGCTTCATAAATTACCTCACAAACCGAGGCACATCCGTGGCAACAAAATTCTCGTTCTGTACCATTGATTGGTTTTAAAATGAGATCACCTTCAGGAATCGCCTGACCGCAATGAAAACAACCATGAGAAAGCATTATTGAGAATCTTGAACCATAATGGAACGACCCATATTGAAGCTCAAATCACCTTGAGTCACTTCCATAATAATATCCCACTTACCTTTGGTATTTAACACTATATTTGCCTGATATTCGCCAGTGTTTCCTGTCGATATCAAGGTTTTCTTACCGTCTAATTTGCGATCCGACGGGCGGTAATAATAAAGTATTGCAGTATCCACATTTAATGGACGGTCCTCTTTATCAACCACTGTCAATTTAACGGTATCGACCTTGCCTTCGGACAAAATCGGCAAATCGATCTTTAATTGCCAACCCAGCTGCTCCATGCGTTTGCGTTCGGCCAAGACTTTATCCATATTTTTACCTTTTTCGTAAAAATCATCAATCACCAAACCAGGATTGGTCACAATGGCCATACTCACCATAAAGAAGTTTACACTGACCACAATAATCAAAATAGCAAACCAACCGATGACAAAAGGATTCTTCCAAGCAACACTCCAATTGCGTTCATCCTTTTTAATTTTTGACATTTTTTTCTCCTATTCAATTCGATAAAAAAGCCCTTAAAAGGGCTTTTTAGTCGTCACGATAATATAGTGTTTAGACAAATATTTCTATTAAAATCTTTTTAAAACAATCGATTACTTGCGTATCTTTGGACTTAAAAATACACTTTTATAGTTTTCAGCATTGAGTGGATTATTTAAATCAACCACTTTGATCAATAAAGGTGTTTTAGTTGATGTAAGTTGCTTTTTAGGAATCTTAACCAGTAGAGTTGTCGCACCTACATTCCCTGGCTGAACGGTAATCACCTTTTCAGCAACATAACTCAACCCCGCAGGGCCTTCCACGCTAATCTCTGCATGCATTACTTCTGCACTTTTGTTAACGACTTTAATCGTCCATTTATTTTGGATATCCCCATTACTCATCAAAACATAAAGTGGCGAACGATCATGTAGTGCTTTAACGTCGATTGAAGACATGGTGGTAAGTCCCCAGAGCATTGTCGTCGCTGCGAAAAGCATAATAGCGACATACACAATGACCCGTGGGCGCTTCCAAATGGCAGGTAATTTTTGGCCTGCAAACTCAGAAAGAGAAGCGTAACGAATCAAGCCTTTCGGTTTTTTAATTTTTTCCATGACCGAATCACAGGCATCAATACAGAGTCCACAAGTAATGCAGCCAAACTGTTGACCCAACCGTATATCAACCCCTGTAGGACAAACTGCTACACAAAGGTTACAGTCGATACAATCCCCTAAATCAGGTATTTCTTCATCGGGTTTAATCCGTTTAATACGTCCACGAGGTTCTCCACGATCTATGTCATAAGTCGGCACCACTGTTTGGGTATCAATCATAGCACCCTGAATACGCGCATAAGGGCAAAAACCGATGCAGGTTTGCTCACGTAATATTCCAGCAAAAAAATAACTGGCAAAGCCGAGCCCAATGATAATGCCTGTTTCGGTCGCACCCCATTCAAAACGAAACATTCTCACCCAAAGATCCAGCGCATCAGTAAAGTACGCCACAAAACTGAAAGAAGTCATAAAACCGATGAACCCCCAAATCAGGTGTTTCTTAAACTTCATTTTGAATTTTTCAAAATTCATCGGAGTGGCTTCAAGTTGAATACGTTTATTAGGTTGACCCTCAATTTTTTCCTCTATCCAGGTAAAAACATCCATCCAAACAGTTTGAAAGCACGCATAACCACACCATAAACGCCCAGCAATGGCCGTCGAAGCCGCCAATAATAAGGCAAAGAACAGTAAAATCATGGCAAGAATCCAAATATCTTGCGGCAATATTGTCAGACCAAAAATATGAAATTGGCGATTTCCTAAATCAAACAACAGTGCTTGGTGACCATCCCAGCGTAAATAAGGCCCCAAAAAAAGGGCTAACCAAAAAGAGGCTAAAACCCACTTAATTGTTCGGAAAGTCCCCCCAATACGCTTAGCATGCACCGTACCGCCAGCATGAACAGGTAAGATCTCGATCCCAATATTTTCTAAATTCTTATTACTGGTATCCATTTGGTCCAATAAAGAACCTGTTTGACCGTTATCGCGATACAAATCTTTTTTATTGTCTGACATAAGCTAATTCTGTTATCCCTACTTTGGTGAAAAGCGTTATTTTATAAAATTACTTTACCAGTATATCAATGACTATAAACAAAAATAGGCCCAACGAAGTAGACCTATTTTTGTTTATACATGGAGGAAAAGCTAATCGACTTTGTTTTCGTCTTTGTTTTCATCTTTGTTTTCGTCTTTTTCTAAGCCTTCCATCGCTCTTGCCGTCTTCCAAGCAAAGCCGATGAATGCCACAATACTAAGCACTAATGCAGCAAGTGAAATCCAAAGAACAAAGTTACTGTTTAATTCATTCATATCAAACTCCTAGCAACTTGATTTAGATCAAGCTGTCTTTTCCCAAAAATGAGAAAGGAGAACAAGTGTTCTCCTTTCAGTTCAATCGCTCAATGCCGAAGCACGAACTACTGACCACCACCTAATGCATGAACATAAACCGCTAAGCGTTTCACATTCACATCTGCATTTGGTAAACGCTCTTTGAATGAAGGCATAACAGCTTGATGCGTGCCAGCAACATACTCGCCATTTTTCTTAACATTTACACCGTTAGCAATAACACCACGAATTTCTTCACGATTACCACTGAAACGCCATATTTGATCTGTCAAGTTTGCAGCGCCTACAGGTGCTAAAGGCTTACCAGCAGGACCGTGACATGCAAGACACATTCCTTTAGTGTAAGCCGCTTTACCTGCTGAATAAGCAACATCGTTGCCTTCTCCTTGGGATAAAGCAATAACATAATCAGCGACATTATCGATTTCAGTATCGCTTAAATTACCCATCATGCCTTTAGCAGGCATGTTGCCGATACGACCATTCTTAATAGAGGCTTCGATTTGGGCCACACTACCGCCCCATAACCAATCATCATCGGCCAATACTGGGAAGCTGGGATTACCCGCTCCACCAGCTCCATGACACGCCGCACAGTAATCACCAAATAACATTTTAGAAGTGGCTACCGCATATGATTTAAGTTCTTCGTCTTGAAGAATTTCAGTCACAGACATCGCGGCTAACTTTTCTTCTTTGTCAGCAAACTTGGAATCTCGCCAATCTTTAAGAACCTTAAAATCGTCGTGATATTCATTTACCTGTGTCCAACCAGTCATACCTTTTGTAAACTCTCCAGTCGCATTCGTTAATGGAATCGTCGGATAGTACAAGGTATAAAAGATAATCATAATGAAACCCGCGTAGAAAGATAACATCCACCATAATGGCGGTGGGTTATCTAATTCACGCAAATCTTCATCCCAGATATGACCAGTATTACCTTCATCTGGCCATGGATTTTGATGTGCCATATTTATTTCTCCTCGAAATGACGACTAATCGTCATCCAAAATTTTGTATTTTTGCTCTTCCATTTCCTTACGTTTGCTTGGTCTTAAAGCCAAAGCAAAGGTAATTAACATGCCAAAGAACACCAATACAGTTATGATCAGTCCAGCCCAGTCCTGAGACGTCATTGACGCCCAGTCAGTGCTTAAATACTCTTCAAGTACGCTCACAATTAATGGCGATAGGTTTTACTGTCATCCAGCTTAACCATCGTCCCTAATACTTGTAAGTAGGCAATCATGGCATCCATTTGGCTATAGCCAGCGATTGCTTTATTCGCATTCTCGATTTCGGCATCGGTATATGGAACACCCAATGTACGCATTGCCGATAAACGAGTCTGCATATTACGTTCGGTACCGAAGAAGTCTTCTGAAATAGGTTTTTCCGCTAACCAAGGGTAAGCAGGCATAACCGATTCTGGTACTACGTTTTGTGGACGTAACATATGCATAACATGCCATTCATCGGAGTATTTTCCGCCTAGACGTGCAAGATCAGGTCCAGTTCTTTTTGAACCCCACTGCATTGGATGGTCATACATTGATTCAGTTGCCAATGAAAAGTGACCATACCGTTCGCGCTCATCACGGAAAGGACGAATCATTTGTGAGTGACAAATATAACACCCTTCACGAAGGTATAAATCGCGACCAGCAAGCTCTAATGGTGTGTAAGGACGAACCCCATCACCCGCTTTCCAGTCCGCAACGACCCACTTGCCGTTACGATCTTCTTTATACAATGCTTTATCAGAAACTAACTTACCGTTAGCATCCTTAGTGAAGGTACGTTCCCAAACTAACTCTGGAAACGTTTCATTTTTAACATTACCGTACTGATCTGTTTTCTCAGTATAGTCAACTGCAGACTTAAGATGAAACAGAGGTATGATTTCTACTATTCCAGCAATTGAAACTGCCAAAGCAGTTGCCATGAATAAAGCGAATATATTACGCTCAAACATGTCCTGGATATTTTTTGGTTTTTGATCATCTGACATGAGTTTGTGCTCCTCAACTCATAATTTTCTTTTTAGGTGGTAAACGTCACCACCTAACCTTAGGCATTCAGCTTAAGCGTGCGCTGGAACTGTATGGGCAGATCTTGCATTCGCCATACGAATAGTCATCACTACGTTATATAACATGATAACCGCACCACTGAAGAAGAGTAATCCACCGAAAGCGCGCATCGCATAATAGGGATGCATTGCAGAGACTGACTCAGCAAAGGTATAAGCTAACGTTCCATACTCATCATATGCTCTCCACATAAGTCCCTGCATAATCCCGGATACCCACATCGCTACGATATAGAAAACCGTACCAATTGTCGCTAACCAGAAGTGGAAGTTAATCAACTGCATTGAATACATTTCAGTTTTCCACATCTTCATGACCATATGATAGATTGCACCGATAGAAATCATCGCTACCCAACCTAATGCGCCAGAGTGAACGTGACCAATCGTCCAGTCTGTATAGTGAGACAATGCATTAACTGTTTTCGCTGCCATAACAGGCCCTTCGAAAGTAGCCATTGCATAGAATGCTAAAGAGATAATTAAGAAACGTAAGATGTAATCCGTACGTAATCTATCCCAAGCTCCAGAAAGTGTCAGCATACCGTTTAGAGCACCACCCCATGAAGGAATGATCATCGCTAAAGAGATTACCGCACCTAAAGATCCCGTCCAATCTGGCAGTGCTGTGTACTGAAGGTGGTGAGCACCTAGCCAGACATAACCAAACATCAAGGCCCAGAAGTGGATAACCGATAAACGATAAGAGTAAATAGGACGCTGTGCTTGCTTAGGTACAAAGTAGTACATAATGGCAAGGAAACCAGCCGTTAAGAAGAATCCTACCGCATTATGTCCCCACCACCACTGAATCATGGCATCTTGAACACCTGCAAACATAGAGTATGAACGGAACATTGAGACCGGAATTGACAATCCGTTAACAACATACAGGTATGTGATTGCAATCATCATCCCCATAAAGAACCAGTTAGAAACGTAAACGTTTGGATGAGTCTCTTTGTTACGAGATGCAATTGTCATAATAAAGTTGAACGTGTAAATTGTCCAAACGATTGAAATAGCAATTGCCAAAGGCCATTCTTGTTCATGGTATTCTTTACCTGTTGTCATCCCTAAAGCGAGAGAGATAACCGTGGCTAGAAGACCGATTGTGAACAGAATAGCCGTTGTCCAAGCCAAACCATTACTCCAGAGTTTCACACCATTCGTTCTTTGAACCGTGTAGAAAGCTGTTGCCATTAGCGTCATTCCACCAAATGCAAAAATAACGGTATTCGTATGAATAACACGCAATCTCGCAAAAGTAATTTCCGCAATATCAAAATTTAACGCAGGCCATGCTAGTTCCGCTGCTGCATAAGTACCCATTAAAGTACCTAACACCAAAAAAACTGTCGCACCTACTGTTAAATACTTAACCACACCATTGTCGTACTGTGGCTTTGCTGTAGTATCCATCAGTTGGATTCCCCTTTTAGTCTTAACATTCTGTCTTCACCCATTTAACTCAACCAATTAGATGCAGACCCCTCAATGCGTGATTATACATTGACGACCCCACGAAGGAATAGTTAACGCCACAAAAAACTTATTTTCGATCAATTTTTTCTTTAATTCAAATAAGCTTGAAAGTGCCTAAAATAGACTCAACACCTATAAATAACTTTTTAATTATCCCAGAGAGCTCTCTTATTGCCTACTTAAATAAATCTATAAGGACATATAATAGTTTGCTTATGGGTATTCTTATTAAGACCTGATTTAAAGTTTTCTACAGCATATTAGTGACTTAGCCGATCACACTGCTTGTTCAACTCATGCATTTTTAATTAATCTCATATAAAAAAAACACCTTTTCAGTTATTATATTGCCAACAATTGAATACAGGATGGACACTATGCGCAAAGCAACCATCGAGCGTGATACGCTTGAAACTCAAATTACAGTCTCAGTAAACCTCGATGGTCAAGGCGATGCCAAATTAGATACTGGTGTTCCTTTCTTCGAGCACATGTTAGACCAAATTGCCCGTCACGGTATGATTGACATTGACATTAAGGCAAATGGCGATACACATATAGACGATCACCATACCGTAGAAGATGTGGGTATCACGCTCGGTCAAGCCATTAATCAAGCGGTGGGTGATAAAAAAGGCATTACCCGTTACGGTCATGCCTACGTACCACTGGATGAAGCACTCTCTCGAGTTGTCATTGATTTATCAGGTCGACCAGGCCTGGTCTTTAATGCCGACTTCACACGTGAAAAAATTGGCAACTTTGAAACTGAGTTGGTGTTTGAATTTTTCCAAGGCTTTGTTAACCACGCTAACGTTACATTACATATCGACTGTTTGCGCGGTCACAACTCACACCACCAGGCGGAGACCATTTTCAAAGCCTTTGGTCGAGCATTGCGCATGGCACTTTCTGCGGATGAACGCATGGCAGGCAAAATGCCTTCTACCAAAGGAAGTCTCTAGATGGATCAAAAGCTAGTGGCCGTTATTGACTACGGCATGGGCAACTTACGCTCAGTGGCTAAAGCCGCGGAACATGTCGCCCCTGACAATGTCCATATTCTCGTCACTAACAACCCAGAAGAGGTTGCTTGTGCTGATGCCATTATATTTCCGGGCCAAGGGGCTGCCAAAGCGTGTATGCAAGCGCTGCACGACACTGGCATGATTCACCCTATTCAAAAAGCCGCTCAAGAAAAACCTTTTTTAGGCATCTGCATGGGATTGCAGGTCCTCATGTCTCACAGCGATGAAAATCAAGGCATAAACTGTCTGAATGTCATCCCTGGTCATGTAAAACACTTTGAGCTTGAAGAGAACTCTCCGCTTAAAATCCCGCACATGGGCTGGAATCAAATCCACCAAGAGCAAGACCATGCTCTGTGGCAAAATATCCCGCAAGATAGTCGCTTCTATTTTGTACACAGTTATTATGTCCAACCAGAAAATCAAGCTATGATTACTGGCACGACTACACACGGCATAACCTTTCCAGCGGTGCTCAGCCATAAAAACGTGTTTGCAATTCAAGCTCATCCTGAAAAAAGTGCTGAACATGGCCTACAGCTATTCAACAACTTTTTAGCGTGGGATGGCCAATAAATAGACAGTGACTTACTAGTAAGTCAGATAAAAATTCGATTTAACGACTTTACACTAGAGTCGTTATCCACAAACTTTAAAAGGCTACAAACATGTTATTGATTCCTGCAATCGATTTAAAGGATGGTGAATGCGTTCGCCTAAGACAAGGTGTTATGGAAGGTGCGACCGTCTTCTCTGGTGACATTGTTGCCATGGCCGAAAGATGGGTGACTCAAGGTGCTCGCCGTTTACACATGGTCGATCTTAATGGTGCTTTTGAAGGCAAGCCAGTGAATGGCGAAGCCGTGTATCAAGTACGTGCAGCTTATCCTGATCTACCGATCCAAATCGGTGGCGGAATTCGTGATTTAGCCACTATCGAAGCTTATTTAAATGCGGGTGTGAGTTATTGCATTATTGGGACACAGGCAGTCCACAACCCTGCATTTGTCGCCGAAGCTTGTAAAGCCTTCCCTGGTCACATTATGGTTGGTCTAGATGCTGTCGATGGCATGGTTGCCATTAACGGTTGGGCTGATGTGACTGACCATGAAGTCACAGAACTTGGTCGACAGTTTGAAAATGACGGCGTTGAAGCCATTATCTATACTGACATTGGGCGTGACGGTATGATGCAAGGGGTTAATATCGAAGCCACTCAAGCTTTGGCCAAAGCACTGAGCATTCCAATTATTGCTTCTGGTGGCATCACCAATTTGGATGATATTACCCGCTTAGCAAGTATTGAAGCAGATGGTGTCACTGGCGCGATTACCGGTCGTGCCATATATGAAGGCTCTTTGGACTTTAAAGCGGGGCAAACACTTTCAGACAAGTTGTCACCGTTAAGAAAGTAACCAGGCCTGGTCAAACCGACCTCATTAGACCCAATTTAGGAAACACTATGAGTTTAGCAAAACGCATTATCCCTTGTTTAGACGTTGATAACGGTCGCGTAGTAAAAGGCGTGCAATTTGTCGACATTCGCGATGCAGGCAATCCGGTTGAAGTCGCCAAACGTTATGATGAACAAGGGGCTGATGAGATCACCTTCTTAGACATTACAGCCACAGCAGATGGCCGTGACACAATGGTTCACCTGGTTGAAGAGGTTGCAAGCCAAGTTTTCATACCACTCACCGTCGGTGGAGGCATTCGTTGTGTCGAAGATATTCGTACCATGCTTAATGCTGGCGCAGATAAAGTCGCGATTAACTCCGCTGCGATTTTTAACCCAGCATTTGTTAAACAAGCCTCCGATGCATTTGGATCACAGTGCATTGTCGTCGCGATTGATGCTAAAAAAGTCAGCGCGATAGGCGAAGATAATAAATGGGAAATATTCACCCACGGTGGACGTAAAGAGACCGGTATTGATGCTATTGCTTGGGCTAAACGCATGGAATGTTTAGGCGCGGGAGAGATCCTCTTAACCAGCATGGATCGCGATGGCACCAAAATAGGTTTTGATCTAGAGTTGACACGTGCGATTGCCGACAGCATTCGAATTCCAGTCATTGCCTCAGGAGGTGTCGGCGAACTAGAACACCTCGCCAAAGGCATTACTGAAGGCCATGCAGAAGCCGTGTTAGCTGCAAGCATATTCCACTTTGGACAGCACACTGTGGAAGAAGCTAAACTTGCCATGCAAGCTGAAGGAATTGAGGTACGATTATGAGTAACGTTCTAAAACAACTTGATGCCGTGTTAGAAGCACGCAAGCTGGAATCAGCTGACAGCTCTTATGTCGCCAGTCTGTACTCAAAAGGGACAGAAAAAATACTTAAAAAAATTGGCGAAGAAGCTAATGAAACCATTATGGCTGCAAAAGATCTCGAACATGTCAATAATCTAGAAAACAAAGAACATCTGGTTTACGAGATAGCCGACCTCTGGTTTCATACCATGGTATTATTAGCATCGCAAAATTTGTCTAGTGAAGACATTACCAACGAATTGCAACGGCGCTTCGGATTATCTGGCCACGATGAAAAAGCCAGTCGTGACCAATAACATCCACTGGTAGCCTATGAGCTACCTGATTAATAGGCGTTTATTCAGCCATAAGGAATTCACCCATGACAGAAGAAAAAAGTATATTCAGTAAGATCATTGACAAAGAAATCCCTACTGATATTGTGTATGAAGATGAAAAATGCATCGTCATCAATGACATCCACCCCAAAGCACGAGTACACTTATTGATTATTCCAAAAAAGCCGATTCCTAGCTTATTTGAATTAATGCCTGAAGATAAAGATTGCATGGGACACATGATGTTGTTGTTACCACAATTAGCTCAAACGCACGGATTAGATGGTTTTAAAACCCAAATTAATACCGGGGAGTCAGGTGGACAAGAAGTGTTTCACATCCACATTCACCTACTTGGAAATTAACATCGGATTAATTGTGTTAATCTTAAGAGTAAATGAATTAAAACACTCTAAAATACCTTTCTAATTCTGATCAAATCTGTATCAACCGTCAAAAGTCATAATGATTTTGGAGGCATTAAAAAGTATTTTTAGTGCACCCTAATCGGCTAATTTGATATGATTAGCAGTCTTAAAAATTCTTGATCTGAATGTGACGCCCGAAAGCGCCATTAAGATCTTAAAAACAGTTATAGAAAATGGAGTAAACCCTATGGGCATCAGTATTTGGCAGTTACTAATCATTCTTGCAATCGTATTAGTTCTTTTCGGCGCGAAGCGTTTGAAAAATGTAGGAGGCGATTTAGGTAGCGCAATTAAAGGCTTTAAAAACGCCGTGAAAGATGAAGAGAAGAAAGACGACGATTCTGCTGAGAAAACGTTAGAACAAAAAGACGGTGATAATGTTTTTGATGTTGCCGCAGATGAAAAGGTCGCTGAAGAGAAGAAAGACAAGGCATAAAGAGGTCGGCACTTGCTCTTGAACATCTGCCGTTATTTTTGTTTTAATCTAGCAATGCGTTCGCTCGCTTAACGTCTATGTAGGTCTGTTGTATGTTCGATATAGGTTTCCTTGAAATCATGGTGATTTTAATCATCGCGCTTCTCGTCATTGGACCGGAGCGTATGCCTGAACTTGCCCGCAAAATCGGTGGTTTCATGGGGCGTATGCGTCGTTTCATCAACTCGGTAAAAGAAGATGGTCAGATGCAAGAAACCATCAAAGACTTTAAAGATTCAATGAATATTGAAGAGCAGCAACAACAGATCTCCAACCTTAATAAAGAGCTCAAGACCAGTCTGGACTTCAGTGAAGACCTTAAGGATGAAGCGTTTCAACGCCCTACTTTTGGTGGAGAACAACCGCCTGTCGAAACGGATACTGGTGGACAATTCAATCGTGCACCTACTCAGCCAAATGTACCAACACCCGTTGTTGCAAATACAATAGAAGATGTTTCCGCGACTGAGCCTGAGTCTGCATCAGGAGAGACTCCCGTAGAACCCAAGACCGTTTCTACAGAAGATTCAGTAGCGGACACATCCTCCTCTGAAACCAAAAAAAGCTAAGCTTTGACATATGAGTAGCCCAGCATGAGCAATACAGCGCTCCCGCCTAAAGATCAAGAGATGACTTTAGTACAGCATCTGCTTGACCTAAAGACCAGCTTGACACGTGCAATTCTTGCTATCATAGTATTGTTCCTGTGTTTATTTCCATTTGCGAATGACATCTACACCTATATTGCGGAACCGTTGACACGCTACCTGCCGGAAGGCAGCAGCATGATTGCAACGGCTGTTGCCTCTCCTTTCTTAACCCCGTTTAAGTTAGCCTTTATTTTAGCGATCTATATGGCCATGCCCTACTTGCTTTATCAAGTTTGGCGATTCATTGCACCTGCACTGTACTCACATGAAAAACAATTAGTTGCACCCATTCTATTCTTTAGCTCCTTCTTATTTTATGCGGGTGGTGTGTTTGCTTACTATGTTGTATTTCCACTGGTCTTCGGATTTTTATCACAAAGTGCACCGGAAGGTGTCACCATTGCCACGGATATTTCACTCTACCTAGATTTTGTCATCAAGATGTTCTTTGCTTTCGGCATGGCGTTTGAAGTCCCTATTGTCACGGTTTTGTTAATTCTGACGGGCATGACATCCGCTGAGAAACTTAGCCATTCACGGCCCTACATAGTGGTTGGCGCATTTGTCATTGGAATGTTACTAACGCCGCCGGATATCATTTCGCAGACGATGCTGGCCGTGCCAATGTGGCTATTATTTGAGATTGGTTTATTGGTCGGTGGATACGTGTTTAAACGTCGACAGAAAAACAACGAAACTCATCCAAATGATACTGACCCTGATGGTCAAAGCAGTACAATGAGTGAGACTCAGCCTGAATATGAGTTCGATGATCGCTATGCAGATCAAGTGGATGATGATTTAGATTGGGATGCGGAGTTTGATAAGGTCGACTCTGAGATGAGTATTCTGGAAAAAGAGTATCTGAAATCACAAGAGGCGAAAAAGCGAGATGAAGCATCTACTGACTCTAAAGATCCACTCACTGAAAAAACGGATTCAAAACCAGATACAGCGGACGAACGTTCTAGCGATACAAAAAGTGATTCACCTCTCCTTAACGAGAACAAATAGCAACAGGCTCAACAATCCTCTTAAAAAATATCTATTTTCAAAGCGACCAGGCCTGGTCGCTTTGAAACGGCGTGTCAACAAACACTGTAGAACACCACAACCCCTACTTTTACACGCTCCGAACCGCTTCAATCCTTTAAATAGAATGGTATTATTGTTCGCCATCGGTTGTATCTTAGGACACCCGCTTTCTGGTGAAGCATCGACTTTACCCCCAGCTCAGACCAATCAACTCTATCAAAACCCAAGTCCTTATCTAGCCATGCATGGACAAGACCCCGTTGAATGGTATCTTTGGAGTGCTGCTGTGTTGAAAAAGGCTCAAAACGAGAACAAACCCATATTCATCTCCAGTGGCTATTTTTCCTGTCACTGGTGCCATGTGATGCAACGGGAAAATTACCATAATGTGAAAACTGCGGCCTATCTCAATCGGCATTTCATCTCCGTAAAAATTGATAGAGAACTCAATCCTGAGCTCGATAAAACCCTGATTGAATTTGCTGAAAAGACCACTGGCCAAGCAGGTTGGCCACAGCACGTCATACTCACTCCAGAAGGCTATCCTTTTGCGTCATTTATCTACCTTCCCAACGCTGTATTCAACGCCACGTTACAACGCGTTGTTGAAATTTGGAATAAACAACCGGGTAAAATCCGTACCTTGGCCAAACAATTCGTAGAGCCAGCAAGTCATCCTCATCCATTTAATGTCTCGCGCTCTATGTTTTTACAGCAACTATTACAGCAACTATTACAGCAATTAGAACGTGCAAAAGATGATTTAAGCGGTGGCCTGAAAACAAATGCGAGTAAATTTCCACAAGCACCCCTTCTGCAAACTGCATTAAGTATAGAACGCTTACCTCACTCCATTGAAGAGTGGTTATTGTTCACTCTAGATCAAATGCAGTCCCAACATCTTTTTGATCATATTAATGGTGGATTTTACCGTTATACCGTAGACCCAGAGTGGCAGACTCCACATTTTGAGAAAATGGCCTACACCAATGCCTTATTGGCTGATCTTTATCTACAAGCCGGACAACGTTTTAATCGCCCAGATTATCTCCAGACAGCCTTAACCACACTCAGCTATCTGCAAAAACATCTATACAACCCAGTCACTCAACTTTATCAAAGCAGTCAATCAGCCATTGATGCCCACAGTGTAGAAGGCGGCGATTATTTATGGCGTAAATCCCGACTTCAACAAGCACTCACCAAACAGGAGTTCTCTGCAATTGACCAGGCCTGGTCGCTTTCTAAACCCGCACCTTATGATCGGTTAGGTTGGCACCCCACTCCACTCACAGCCAAAAATAGCCTTTTATGGCCGACCATCCGAGCGAAGCTACAAACCAACCCGTCACAAATCCCGATAGACAGTAAAAGCATACTGGGATGGAACGGTTTGATTTTATCAGCGTTAAGTAGAGCGTATGCCGTTTTAAAGGATCCCATTTATCTCAGGCAGTCCAACCAACTGGCTAAAGTGTTGATGCATCAGATAATGCAAGAGCACCCTCCTCGCGCCTTATCAGTCGATGGGTTGGATATGGGAGAAGCGAACCTACAGGATTATGCGTTTATTTATCAAGGCATCACCCATTGGCAAAAACTGACACAGCAAACGACTTATCAAACGGATATGAGCCAACTTGAAAAGACCATCATCCAACGATTCTATACAAAATCAGGCTGGCAATATCAGTATGCGCCTCTTCTACCAGGCCAACAGGGTGAATGGCTGATGGCTGATAATGCGATACCAAGCCCAACTGCCATCATCAGCTGTCTTGAGCCACAATCTGTTCAATTTGCGGGTAAAGCCTTGTTGGGGAACCCGTTGAGTTATGCAACGTATCTCAAAACATTAGACTGTATTGAACGCCGTTAATAAAAGTCAAATACCGTAGAATAGGCTTTTCTTTTTTGACTTATTGGTAAGCTTATTTTTTCTCACCGCTTACCACGCAGTAATATGGACTTTATCGCATGGGCTTTTTAATCGTTGGTTTTATTTTGTTGTTTATTCTCACATCGCTTCCCAGCCTGTGGACTAAACATATCCTTAATAAGTACCGCACACCACACCCTGATATAGCAGGGAGCGGTTTACAGTTTGCCGAACACTTGGTTAATAAACTGGGATTAAAAGGTGTACGTATAGAAGAGACGGATCAAGGCGACCATTACGACCCCATTGAAAAGGTGGTACGCATTTCAACCGCCAATGCCCATTCAAACTCCCTAACAGCCATTACCACTGTCGCCCATGAAATTGGACATGCTCTACAGGACAAAGAAGATTATCCCGAGCTAAAGCAACGCACCGCGTTGATTGAGCGTGCAGCAATGATGCAAAAGTTCGCTGGTTTTGCGTTAATGCTCACACCAATTCTGATTCCCTTAACCCATTCGCCAATGGTCGGAATCATGACGTTTGGTGCAGGCTTTATCGCCATGGGTGTACCCGTCATTATCCACCTAAGCACGTTGCCGGTTGAGTTTGATGCAAGCTTTAAACGAGCTCTGCCTTTACTCGAAGAGGGCGGTTATCTTAGTAAAAAAGACCATAAAACAGCCAAGACCATCCTATTCGCTTGTGCGATGACGTATGTGGCAGCCTCTTTGTCGAGTCTATTTAATTTATGGAAGTGGCTTAAAGCCATTAAAGCACGCTGATATCACCACCCCCAAGCTATGTGATAAGTCTACAGATCACCTGAAAAATAGAAGGAATTATGGAGCAGAAACAGCTAGCAGACTAGGGTTCTATACTACAAAACCATCCCATAACTGGAAATATTGGTGCTTTATTAAATGCCAACAATGAAACGGTCATCATTAAAACTTTAGTTAGACTTAATAATATGAATAGCGAAAAATAGCTTTCACTCTGCCACTATATTCATTCTTTGGTATTATTCATGCTTAGGTTTCAAACATGCCTGACAGCAGTCGATACGCAAAATCAACTCAGAACGGCTCCCATAAATACAGGTGTACATCAATGTTAAACAAGCTGACCATTAAATCTAAACTATTGTTACTTGCTATAGTGCCTCTAATCACTTGTCTGTTTTTTGCCGGCAAAGATTATTTAAACCAATCTGAACTATTGTCAGAAGTGCACCAAAGTCAGATCCTCTTTGCGAACAGCATCGAACTCACTAATGTAATCAATGACTTGCAGTTAGAAAGGACCTATACGGCTGGTTATGTGGGTTCTAAAGGTAAGTCCAATGTAAATGAATTACAGGCTCAACGACAAGTCACTGACATAACAATGCAAAAATACTTAGATTCATTGGGTGGACTGTCCAGTGAAATGGAGCCTACGTTAGCATCAAAGATTGAGGCTCAAACAGATAAAATCGTTAATGCCTATTCAGCAGTGCAAGATATTCGACCTAAAATTGATAACCTATCGACTAAAAAAGGGGGCAAACTCTTTTCAGAACTCAATATCACTATTTTGGATTTGTTAGTCATTTATGGTCAAGGCGCCTCTAGCCCCGCCCTCTCGTCGACCTTTAGCAGCTTATATTATTACATTTCTGCTAAAACTCTCAACGGTGTCGAAAAAGCGGTTCTAAACAATGTATTTACGCGCGGTTCTTTCAACAAAACACTGGCCTTTAAATTTAACAAAGCCCTGTTTTCTAAAAATGTCTATCTCAATAACTTCATGATGAATACGACACCAGTAAACGTTAAATACATTAACCAAATGCTCAACGATGATGCTTTTCAAGAGGTCAAAAAATTCGAACAACTTGCTTTAGACAACCTGAATGGTTCGGCAATAGCCGTAGACTCAGACCAATGGCAAGCTCAAATGGATAATGCGCTGAATTTACTCGATCAGGGAGAAAAACACCTATTAACGCAAGGCGTTAATCTCACTGACACACTTTATCAATCTGCTAATAATGCAGTGTTAATAACCATAACGATTATCGCGATCAGTTTGATATTGGTATTCATTATGATGATTTCAATCATCAGAAGTATCCAAAATTCTGTTGCGGCATTATCGGATGCCATGAAAGCCGTCGAAACCGATGGCGACTTCTCCGTACGAGCCACAATCAATGGTTCTGATGAGCTTGCCGTTCTTGCGAAAACATATAATCAGCTACTCAGCTGTTTAGATGAGTCCATCCAAGATATTAACCGCGTATTGGGTGCGGTTAGCCAAGGAGATTTTTCTCAATCAACCGATGAGAATGCCAAGGGAAGTTTACTACTACTGCAGTCTGGCACCAATACGGCCACCGGCTCTGTTTCCATGATGATGACCGAATTAAATAAGGTCATGAATGCGATCGCTGACGGTAATTTTGCGATCCGCTTAAGTGAAGAAGTGCCTGAGTCCTTTAGAAGTAAAGTTGATTTGGCGATGGAGACACTTGAACAGTCCTTTAGTGAAATCACCAAAAGCATTGCTGGATTAGCGAAAGGTGACTTCACTCAACAAATTCACCTCCCTACTGCAAAAGGCGATATTAAGTTACTAATCGATGATGTCAACTTGTCCATTTCTGAAATTCTTGCGACCTTTGATGAGATTAACAGCGTTATGGCCACTCAAGCAAAAGGTGATTTAACCTTTAGAATCAATGGCCAGTATGACGGTTCTTATGATGTTCTTAAAAATGCCATTAATGTGAATTCAGAGCAAATGTCTTCTGTCATCAGACAAATTCAGGAGGTTTCGCAAACGGTCGATAAAAATGCATCAAACTTAAGTGCATCTAGCGAATCGTTATCTGAAAGAGTTCAGCAACAAGCCGCCTCGCTAGAAGAGACTGCTTCTGCTCTAGAAGAAATCACCTCTACTGTGGAACATGCTACTAGCTTAACTAATGAAGCCAACATTAAGACGAGTGAAGTAAAAAAACAAGCAGAACGAGGCGAACAAGTTTTAAATGAAACTGAACATGCGATGCAAAAAATTAAACAGATGTCCAATAACATTGCCAGCATCGTAGAACTCATCGATTCCATTGCCTTTCAGACAAACCTACTGGCCTTGAATGCCGCCGTTGAAGCCGCAAGAGCAGGAGAACATGGCCGAGGGTTTGCCGTGGTAGCGAGTGAGGTTAGAAACCTGGCAGGACGATCTGCAGGCGCGGCTAAAGAAATTAAGGATTTGGTTGATAAAACCAACCAAGAAGTGACTAATGGTGAAACGCTCATGCAATCATCGGTCAAAGAACTCCAGAAAATCAACCAAGGCGTTCATCTGGTCAGTCAAACCATTCAAGATGTGAATAGTTCTGCCCAAGAACAAGCGATAGGGGTGAGTCAGATCAATTTGGCCGTAAATAGCCTTGATAAGGATACCCAAGAAAATGCGACTATCGTCGAAGTGACCTCTGAAACGGCAAAAACATTAAAGCAAGAAGCTTCGCAATTGTCGGCTATTGTCTTAAAGTTCAAAGTGTAATACGGATGAGTTATCTGCTAATGATCTGTTATCAGATAACTCGCTTCCACAACCCGTCATTAAATGGGCTTTCATAAGAATGCCCCTCTAACAAAAATTGCCCGCTATCAGCACCACAACCGCCCC
Organism: Thiomicrorhabdus arctica DSM 13458; assembly: GCF_000381085.1. GTDB lineage: Bacteria > Pseudomonadota > Gammaproteobacteria > Thiomicrospirales > Thiomicrospiraceae > Thiomicrorhabdus > Thiomicrorhabdus arctica. The sequence continues at coordinate 1,738,515 of NZ_KB905899.1, forward strand.
CTCTTTTAGCATCAACTGCGCCTTAATCAACATCTCTTTTATTGAATTCGTTCCGATTTGACTTTCCAAGCGCAAGGTTACATGCTGTATTTTGTGAACGTCTAATAAATACTGTTTAATCTCGGACAAGGTGACATTATTCACGTGATCTAAATCAATTTTTGCGTGCAAAGTTATCATCACTTGGTCTTCGTTAATTGCGCTCAGAAAATAGAAGTGCTTTTCTAAATTTTCTGCAATGTATTTAATTTCGTATCCTGCAGGCACACCTTCCAATAAAATATGCCCTGATTCTTTCGTGAGACGATAAGCTCCAACGCCAATAATGGCCGCCTTGAGTATCGACAATTAATAACCGTGTAAACCCATTGACAAACGCGGTCAGTATTTGAAAACGGTGACAGCCAAACGACATCCGCTCAGTCACAGGTTTTTGGCTCAAGTAAAATCCCCACCAGGCCATTCCTAAGGCCAAAGCATCGGTCATCATGTGCACCCCATCGGCCACCAGTGCGATCGAGTTGACCCACAATCTCCACAAACATATAACTGGCTGTAATCAGTGCGGCAATCAAGATTTTCTTTTGGTTGTGTTTATCAGGCTTAACAGTATGGCTATGATGATGTGAAAGCACTTACCCTTTCACTCCGTTTTAGCGACTGACCAGGCCTGGCAGGTTTTTATAGCTGTCTTTTGATGAATTAATTTGGCCACTTGTTGCATGGTGGCACCCGTGGTAATCACATCGTCCACTAATGCGATATGCGACATACCTTCTAAGCGTTCTGGATTGACTTGAAATGCATTTTTGAGGTTGTTTTTACGTTGACGAGCGGTCAAATGTGTTTGAGATGGCGTATTTGTTATGCGAATGACCGCCTGCTTGATGACTGGCCGTTGCAGTAGTTTACTCAGGGCTTCGGCTAACAATTCCGCCTGATTATACCCACGGATTCGCCGTCTTAATGGATGAGTGGGAATCGCGACTAATGCCTCAACCTGGTCTAACTCTAATCGATCGACCATCAGGTCTGCAAACAACCGCGCATAACTGGCTTTACCATGGTATTTAAAATCATAAATAAGCCTATCCAATGGCTCTGCAAAATAAAAACCGACTTGAGTACGAGAAAAAGCCGGCGGGTTCGTTAAACACGCGCCGCATAAATCGGACTGTAAACTCGGTTCGCAGCAGACAGGGCAGACTTGCATCGGTTGTTTAAGGGCTTGAATAAGCGTTTCAGCCAAATCGGTTTCACCTCCAACCTCTCCGGTGAGGACACAACGTGGGGGTATTAGCCATTTTTCTAAGTTATGCATACTGACTCCTTACTGTGGGGAGGTGTCTCAAGTCATCTCATAAGGGAATCTAATCGATATCCTTTAGATATCAGTTATAATACGCCTTATTCAGTCAGTATTCATTTACTGAGATCATCACCGATAGTACACCGAACAATGGATAAACAGCATATGAACATGGAAAACGTAGGCCAGGTAAGACACGATTGGACGCTTGCAGAGATTCGCGCCATTTTGGACCAACCTTTCAACGACCTTATGTTTCAGGCACAATTGGCGCATAGACAGCATTTCAATCCGAATACCGTGCAAACCAGTACACTGGTCAATATCAAATCGGGTGGTTGTGCTGAAGATTGTTCTTATTGTTCACAAAGTGCGCGTAACCATACCGGGCTAGAAAAAGAGAAGATGATGGAAGTACAAGAAGTCATCGAGCAAGCGTTGGTGGCTAAAGAACGTGGCGCAACTCGTTTGTGTATGGGTGCCGCTTGGCGTAACCCGGGTAAAAAAGATTTCCCACGTGTATTAGAGATGGTGCGTGTCGTTAAGGATCTCGGTCTAGAAACCTGCCTGACGTTAGGCATGTTATCGGACGAGCAGACTAATCAACTAAAAGAAGTCGGCTTGGATTATTACAACCATAACCTTGATACTTCAGAAGCGTTCTACCCACAAGTCATTACCACCCGTAGCTTTCAAGATCGTTTAGACACCATTGATAAAGTACAAAAATCCGGTATTAAAGTCTGTTCTGGTGGCATTATCGGCATGGGTGAGCAGCAAAAAGATCGTGCCGAGTTATTGCGCACCTTCGCAAACATGCATGTTCATCCAAATTCTGTCCCAATTAACTTACTGGTGCCGATTGAAGGTACACCTTTAGCGCATATGAAAGGTAAAACCGACTCTTTCGAATTTATCCGGGTGATTGCCGCGGCACGTATTGTTATGCCACAAACGTATGTCCGTCTATCAGCAGGTCGTATGACCTTGACTGACGAAGCACAGTCTTTGTGTTTCTTAGCCGGTGCTAACTCGATTTTCTACGGCGATAAGTTACTGACCACCGAAAACCCAGAGTCCGATCATGACATTCAACTGTTTGCCAAATTAGGCATTACCATGCAGCACAATGTCAAAGCCGAAGCCGCCGCAAAAAAGATGGCTGAGCAAATCACCGAACTCTCAGCTTAGAGAGATCTTACTCGGGTTAATCAACTTACGTCCTGTAAATCAACTAACCTGAGTAACTTAATTCCATGTCCATAAAAGACCGCTTCCAACCACTGTTAAACGAACGTCGTCAACAGCACCTCTATCGTAGTCGACCTTTGGTCACCTCTGCACAAACCGTCCGCATGCAAATCAATGGCTTACAGGTCATTAATTTTTCCTCCAATGATTATTTGGGTCTAGCCAATCACCCAAAAATTAAACAGTCCTTAAGTCAGGCCTTGCAAACGGATGAGATCAGTTATGGTTCTGGTGCCGCGCATTTGGTGACGGGGCATCACCTGCAACACCATATTGCCGAAGACGAACTTGCCGACTGGTTAGGCTGCGAGCGTGCCCTGTTATTTTCTACCGGTTATATGGCTAACCTCGCGGTGCAACAAGTATTAATGCAACCGGGTGATACAATCTTGGCGGACAAGTTAAATCATGCGTCCTTGATAGATGGTGCATTACAATCTGAAGCCACCTTGAAACGCTATCCACATTTAGATATGGTCGCCTTAGAACGTCGTTTGCAACAAGCCTCCTCTCAAGGTGGTCAAGTCATGATTGTCACCGATGGCGTTTTCAGTATGGATGGAGATTTAGCGCCACTGCAAGATATTCAAAGGCTCGCACAAACTTACCAGGCCTGGTTATTAGTGGATGATGCCCATGGTTTTGGTTGTTTGGGTGAACACGGCAAAGGCTGCTTTGAATACTTCGGTTTAGAACCCGATCAAAATACCATTCTAGTCGGCACCTTAGGCAAAGCCTTTGGTTGCTCAGGTGCATTTGTCGCGGGCAGTGCAATATTGATCGAAAGCCTTATTCAATTTGCACGACCTTACATCTATACGACCGCCATGCCACAACTCAATGCACTCGCGATTAGAGAAGCCTTAAAACTGGTACGCTTCGCTGAGGAGGGTGGCGCTTCACGTGAAACGCTTAAACAGCACATTAAACAATTCAGAACGGGCGCCAAAGCTATTGGCCTCACCTTATGGAATTCGCCCACGTCCATACAACCCATACTGTTGGGCAGCAGTGAAACAGCCTTGATGTGGAGTGAAAAACTCAAACAAAAAGGCTTTTGGGTAAGCGCTATTCGCCCGCCCACGGTTCCGGCCGGACAAGCCCGTTTAAGAGTCACCCTCTCAGCGAGCCATAATAAAGCGCAGATTCAAGATTTGCTTAAAGCTTTAGAGCAAACTCAGTTAGAATTAACAGGCTAATGTACAGCAATACAGAACAACTTAAGAGAATCTTAAGCTAAAGAAGAAAGATGATACAACGATGCTAAACACAGACACCTTCGGTCAAGGTCCAAACCTGACACTGTTACATGGCTGGGCGGCACAAAACAGCGACTGGAAAAATTGGGCAGAAACCGAATTGGCACCATTTTTCACGGTCACTTTAATCGAATTACCTGGCTTTGGTAATAGCGATGCCCTACCCGATTCCAAACATATCGAAGCGGATTGGATTGCCGCGATTACCGCCGAGCTCCCTGAAAAAACCCATCTACTGGGCTGGTCGTTGGGCGGACTGCTTGCACAAAAAATTGCTAAGCAGTCTCCCGAACGCATCCAAAGTCTAATTTGTTTAGCCAGCACACCGCGTTTTATCCAAGCCGATGATTGGAAGTGGGCTGTATCGCCGACTTTAATTGCTGATTTTATCCAAGCCATCGGCACAGACACCGCGGCGACCTTAAAACATTTCTGGAAATTACAGATTCAAGGTTCGGATGGCGCTCGCAAGCTCATCAAAGAGTTTATGAGCAAAATAAAAGACAGTCGCCTTCCCTCGATAAAAGGCCTTTTACAGGGTTTAGAACTGCTTAAATCCATCGATTGTCGCCCCTGTGCCCAAGATATTAAATGCCCGGTTCTCTGGCTACTTGGTGAAAATGATCCTTTGATCCCGGTGCATTTTATACAGGACTTTATGACAGAATTCAGTACAATACAGCCCATTGCTAAAGTAGAAATCTTGTCTGGGGCAGCGCATATGCCTTTCATATCGCACCCAAGTGAGACGGCTGAACAGATCATCGTCTTTCTTCAAGATCAATCACCCCTTTTGCAAAGTACATAATCGCTTACTCCCTAGCGACTTAACAAACAAAGCGATCTTTGCATGCATGAAACGTCTTCATTACACTTAAACCGTGTTAACCGCCAGCACATTAAAGCCCATTTTAGTCATGCTGCTCCAAGCTATGAAGCCGCCGCAATTCTACAAAAAACGGTGGCCGAGCGAGTCGATGAACGCCTCGATCTCACCACCATTGAAGTCCAAACCGTTTTAGATATTGGTTCAGGTACAGGACTCTTAACTGAAAAAATCATTGCCCGCTATCCTGTCGCTCAATGTTTTGCGGTCGACTTATCAGAAAGCATGTTATTGCAATCTCAACCCCGCCTGCAAACGCCTCGTTTTCCGGTTCTTGGTTCTTTTATTAATCGGTTTTTGAGTGCCTGTTCTTTAACCAAAGGCGTTGCTAATAAAACGGCGGCGACCCGCATCAACGCCGATGTCTATCAGCTACCATTTGCTGACCACAGTGTCGATCTGATTGTCAGCAACTTAATGTTGCAATGGTGTGATGATTTGGATGCAGTATTTGCCGAATTAAGACGAGTACTACGTCCTGAAGGACTATTGATGTTCACCACCTTTGGCCCAGACACACTCAAAGAGCTGCGCCAAGCCTGGCGCGCCACCGATGCCAATTACGAGCATGTGAACCATTTTATTGACATGCACGATATTGGTGATGCTCTGATTCGAGCAGGTTTTGGCCAACCTGTGATGGATATGGAGCTGTTCACCCTCACCTATGACAAGCCGATGGGTGTATTGAAAGACCTCAAAGCCATTGGTGCCACCAATGCCAATCAGAACCGCAGTCAAGGATTGATGGGTAAAACTAAGTTTTACGCTATGCTAGAGGCTTATGACGCTTTAAGAAAAGACGGTAAAATCCCTGCTACCTATGAAGTGGTGCATGGCCACGCATGGGCCGCTCAAGAGGTGATGAAAGGTCCGAACCGTAATAAATCAGGACATATTGAGATTTCGCTTGAGCAGTTTGCTAAGCAAACTAAACAGCTCTGATGAATAAAACAACCAGGCCTGGTTATTTTATTCATTTTTCGAATGTCATTCGTTTACCAGTCACTGGCGTGAGCGCGCGACCAGACTCTCTTCCAACTTTCTGGCACTGACGCTTCGTGCAGTAAGCAGCCTTTCTCTAAGCTTGGAAAAATGTCTTCATAGGTTTTTATCTCTGTCCCACTAACTCTTCGATTAAGATCCTTAGCCTGAATCTCTTTTGGACTTGAAAGCCCTACCGCGGCTGTAATTTCCCTAAGGTTTGTCACCACCTTTTCTTGGTAACTGGCAACGCGTTTTCCCTTTATATCGATATTCAAAGCTTTATAACGACTTGGATCTTGCGTCGCAATACCCGTAGGACATTTATTAGTATTACAACTTCTTGATTGAATACAGCCTAACGCGAACATCATACCTCGAGCCGAATTGATCGTATCTGCGCCTAACGCTAACAACCTAAAAATATGAAATGCTGAAAATGCCTTACCCGAAGCGATTAAACGAATCTCTTCTTTCAAGCCAAAACCCACCAAAGCAGAATAAACGATATTGACGGCTTCTCTTAAAGGAGTGCCGATTGAATTGGTAAATTCAATCGGGGCTGCACCTGTCCCACCTTCTCCGCCATCCACCGTTATAAAATCAGGTTTGATACCAGTTTCAACCATCGCTTTGCAGATGGCAAAAAACTCTTCAGTCTTGCCAACACTTAACTTAAAACCAACGGGTTTACCCCCTGATAAAGTGCGCAGTTGTTGCACAAATTGGAGTAACTCAATCGGTGTTGAAAATGCAGTATGCGCAGGAGGAGAGACAACATCTTCACCCATGTTAACATTGCGGATTTGAGCAATTTCTTCTGTTACTTTTGCAGCAGGTAATATTCCACCATGCCCTGGTTTTGCACCTTGAGAAAGTTTGATTTCAATCATCTTTACATTAGGGTGACATGCATTTTTTGTAAACAACTCGGGATTAAAATCGCCCTCAGAGGTTCGACACGAAAAATACCCCGTGCCAATTTGCCAAACCAAGTCGCCGTTTTCTTGCAAATGGTAAGGTGATAAGCCACCCTCCCCGGTATTATGAGAAAATCCGCCGATCTGTGCTCCTCTGTTTAGCGCGATTATCGCATGCTTACTTAAAGCGCCAAAACTCATCGCTGAGATATTAAAGATGGCTGAATCATAAGGTTGCGAGCAGTCTTTCCCACCAAAGGTAATACGACAGGGTTCTTTCATCACTTTTTTAGGTGCAATTGAATGGTTAACCCACTCATAACCTTCACGGTAAACATCAAATTGAGTACCAAAAGGACGTGTGTCGCGCGCGCCTTTAGCGCGCTCATAAATCAAAGAACGGAACTCTCTGTTTACAGGTGTGCCATTAAGGTTGTCTTCCACAAAATATTGTTGAATCTCTGGTCGAATGGATTCAAACACATATCTTAAATGCCCAACCACCGGGTATAGACGCAAGAGAGTATGGTGCTTTTGGGTGACGTCGTATATTCCGAGCGCGATAAGTGGCACTATAAAAATATAAGCCCATGACGCTTCAGGCCAAACCAAAGAAATCAGATAGACAAAAAGTAGCGATATAACTGAAACAACTACAAATAAATGTTTTACGGTTGACATATTCACCTCGACTTAACTTTTAAAACCTTTTTCGAGTATACAGAAACAGTCCACAAAAGTGAGCATGTTTTATTTGATAAGGACGTGAACCTTTGGAGAATTATCATGAAGGTTGCAAGGCTAATGACAACAAATCTAATCACAGTTGTAGTTATGTCAGTTATTGCCATCATGGCATCCTTAATAGGCATGCCTCAAATGGATTTCAGAACAATGTTAAGAACCTATCACCCAAATGATGCCAATAATAGTCAATGGTTCTTAGGCAGGCAATGATATTATGATCATTATGGATAACCTGATTAACCCTATCGTTTGAGACCGTTTTAGGTATCACCTATTAAAGAACACGAATAGACGTATAATATAGCAAACCTTATTTATTATTTTGGTTGCGCCTCTCGAATAGGTAAGTCCTATGACATGGCCGGATCGAATATCGACTTAAGAAGAGCCTTTGTATACGCACTGGTTAGGAAACAAAATGCTAGGAATAGAAATTCTAGGCGCTCATGGCAGTGCTGCACAAGCACACCATTGCACCTGTTTTAAACTGGGCGAAAATATTCTGCTTGATGCCGGTGATGCGATGGCCTCACTCGGTGAAAAAGTCGTTTATATCGAGCATATCCTGCTTACTCATTCGCATTTTGACCATATCAGAGATCTGCCTTTTATCATAGAAACATACTATGAAAAACGCCAAACGCCCCTGAAGATTTATGGATTGCCACGTACACTTGAAGCCCTTGAAAACCATCTATTCAATGGTGTAATCTGGCCACCATTCCACCAGATAATCCACCCTAATTTTAAAAAAAACAGCATAGAGTTCATACCTATAACGTTCGACACGCCCTTTGAGTTAGGTGTTTTCCAATTTACTCCATTTCCTTCAAATCATACCGTTGATTGCTGTAGTTACCTCATTCGCCATGCCAACAGTGCCTGTATCATCTCATCGGACACCTACCTTACTCACCATCTTAATGAGGTGATCCATCAAAATCCAGATGTGACGAGTCTCTTCATTGAGTGCTCTTTTCCTTCTCGATTGGAGGCGTTGGCTAAACTCAGCAAACACCTGACACCTAAACTTTTAAAAGAGCAACTGAGCGGTATTCATAGGCCTATACATACCTATCTTTATCATTTAAAACCTAATTTTGAAGCAGAAATCACCCAAGAGATTGCCCAAAACTTTAACTCTGAAAGCTTGCATCAAATTTCAGGGTTTTTAGAAAGCGGTCAGAGTATCGATCTCTTTTCAGAGAAACCCGTGGTGACTCGCATTCCCTCAAGTATTTATTGTGCAGGTCAGCAAAAGCAATTAACCGCGTTACTAAACATTTCCCAAATTCTCTCAAGCGAACACAATCTAGAGCATTTGTTAGACATGATTATTGATGAAGCCATGAAGTTTACCCAAGCGGATGCCGGCACACTTTACCGCTATAACAAAACTCAACAGCAGCTTGAGTTTACGGTTGTCAGAAACAATACGTTAAATATTCATATGGGCGGTACGCAACAAGAGATTACTTGGCCAAACGTGTCACTGTATCAAGACGAAGTGCCTAATATCAGCATGGTAGCGGCCACTTGCGCGTTAGAAAAACGTCCTCTGAAAATTACCGATGTATACAGTGAGACGCATTTTGATTTTAGCGGCACACGAGCGTTTGATAAGCGCACGGGTTATCAGTCTAAATCGATGTTAGTGATCCCATTGCTCACCAAAGATAATGAATTATTAGGGGTCTTGCAACTGATCAACAAACATAATGAACACCAAGAAAGCATCGCTTTTTCTGAGCAAGATCAAACCAATACGATGGCATTGGCTTCTCAAGCCACCCTCTCACTCTCCAATGCCTTACTCGTCCATCAGATGGAAGATTTATTTGAGTCTTTTGCGACCGCCATTAACATCGCATTTGACGAAAAATGTAGTTTTACAGGCATTCATATTCGGCATGTCGCAAAACTGGCCGAATTGATTTCCCATGCCATTCACCAAGATGACACGGTTTATGCCGACATCCATTACAGCCATGAAACCCTGCACAGTATCAAAATTGCTGCTTTGGTACATGACATCGGTAAAATATCCACACCTGAATTTATTTTGCATAAAGCGACTAAGTTAGAAAAGAACATTGACCGAATCCATCTAGTGGCATTAAGAATTGAGTTAGCCAAACAAGCGATTTTAATTGAGGGGTTGAGCCAATATCTACCGCGTGGCTTAACTCTAGACAACTTGTTAGAAAAACATCATTCAGCGATGCAATTATTAGAGGAGGATGGTGCGTTTTTACACAAAATGAACAGTGGTCGAGAATCTTTGGCGCCCGGATCTGCTGAGCGGATTCACCAAATAGCCCAACGCCAATACCCTTTTAAGGGTAAAAATAGACCACTCTTGGAAAGTGATGAAGTGCTTAATTTATGTATTCAACGCGGCACACTGAACGAGACCGAACGCCAAATTATTATGAACCATGCACGCTTATCGTTAGAGATGCTTCAAACGCTACCTTTTCCAGAAAAATACGGTCAAATTGTCGACATCGCTTCCAACCATCATGAAAAACTTAATGGTCAAGGTTATCCGCGTGGTTTAACCGCTCACGAGTTAACACTTGAGGATCAAATCATGGTGTTGGCAGACCTATATGAAGCGCTCTCATCTAAAGAACGTCCTTATAAAGCACCGATGGCCATTAACCAAGTCGTGGACATTTTGTGCGATATGGCGAATAAAGGTGAAATTGATAAAACCCTGTTACGCTTCTTCTTTGAGAAGGGTATATACAAACAATACAACACTTATCTTAATCCTGAGCAAATCACTGATTTTGAACTCAAATTTAACGAGTGATCGACTGTATGCCATCCCAAAACAGCTATTTTGAAGAGTCTATTCCCTACCAAAACCTGTTTGCCAATGCCTTACATCAGACGGCTTATCTACCTCTGCCAAAAAATTGGTTTGTCGTGATTACTGATATCCAAAATTCCACTAAAGCAATTGATGCCGGCCAATACCGTGACATCAACTCCATTGGGGGAAGTTCGATAGCCGCAGTGGTTAACGCGACTAAACCTAGAGCCATTCCTTACGTATTTGGTGGCGATGGAGCTAGTTTTTGCGTCCCTCCGGAACTGCTCGAACCGGTTAAACAAGCCTTACGAGGGTGTCAACAACTGGCGCTTGATTCAGCACAACTCGTATTAAGAGTCGGCATCATTCCCTGCCATGAATTAGACAAGCCCGTGTTTATCAGCCGATTTAAACGAACAGAAAACTTAAAACAATTTTTCTTTATGGGCGGCGGGCTGGAAGAAGCCGATGACAAAATAAAATGCAATGACCAGTATGAATTAGCGATTGATACACCTGTTAAGGTGGATTTTTCTGGATTTGAGTGTCGATGGAATGAAATTCCGAGTCCAAAAGAAGTCACCTTTAGTTTGATTGTAAAGTCTCGGTTGATGAACACTGAAAAGACATTAGCGTTATACCAACGACTAAGCCAACAAATTGTCCATGACCTTGGCTCGTTACAAGACAGTGCACCTTTGAGCCAAGAAGCCCTGACCTTGAGCTTCAATCGAGATTCGTTAAAAATAGAAACTGCGAGCAAAACGTTTCAACAAGGGATTTGGCATAATCGGCTCGAACTGTTACGCATTCGCTTACAAAACATCGTTGGTATTTATTGGATGAAGATCTCAAAAATCTATAAAGGTTATAACTGGGGGAACTACAAAAAGGACCTTATTAAAAACAGTGACTTTGAGAAAGTGGATGATGCTTATCGTACCGTTTTATCAGCTGAACAAACACAGCTGGATGCGTTGTTAGCATGGTTAGACAAGGCCCATTATCAGGGATTGCTGTTCTATGGTTGTCATCAAACCCATTCTGCGATTATCACCTGTCTCATCACGGAAACAGGCCAGGACCATATTCACTTTGTCGACAGTGTCAATGGGGGTTATGCGGTGGCGGCTAAACAGTTGAAACAACAGATGGCAGCAGAGAAAAACGCCTTTTAGAGTCTTTAAAGGAGTTGATTTTCATCTTGTATAAGGTATTTTGAACCTTCTATTTATGCATTCAAATGCCCTATGAGGCTCCCTCGTTGCACTTATTTATATTCGACCAGGCCTGGTTGTTTATTCCGAACCCAATCCATTCTGTCCATTTTATGCAACTCCTCACCGCCAAGTCTTTGGAGCAGTTAGGGCACTACCTTTAAAACTATTTTAAAATTTAATATAACTATAACCCTGCATTTGCAGATCGATCATTCTCGTATAAGCATCAAAGACCATCTTAACGCCGGGCAATAGATTGCTTGCAGTCCAGTGATGAGCTTTCATGGTGACATGACACATCTCAACACTTACGCCATATCCTAAGAGCTCTGAAATGACCTTTTTATTGGGATTCTCATCAAAAGGATTGCCGGTAACGGCTTGATAAGTTTCATCATTTACTAGCCAATATCCAGCCGCGCCATGAAGCACAATACTGATATGGACTTGCTTTAAAGGAATTTTTTGGTTTTTGTACGCTTCAATTAACCCGCGAACATAATAAAGCCCCTTACCAATCCCGGCTTCCATATCATTTTGATTAATATCATAAACGACTTTAATGTCATTCTTGTGTTGAACCGTCAAAATTTCAGGTGTTGATGCGTAGGTAAGGGATGAAATGAGGGTTAAAAAAACCAAACTGAACAAAATTGAAAAACGTTTAAATTGCATAAACATGGTGATTCTCCTGGAGGACAGTGGATATTTCAGTTTTATTGTAAAAGATTCAACGTCTTTAAAGCGTGTATAAAGGATGACGTTTTAAAGACCTCTTTTGCATATTAAACATATTTGAAGCAAAAAACCAGGTCAGGTTAACCCCTTATTGCCAATGCGCTTTTGCTTTCTGATGTGTTTTGTACCACTCATGGTACAGAATCAAGACAATAGGGAAAGGTATTAACAGCCAAAGATTTTCAAAGGGCACAGTGGCTGTATTAAATATGCTCTGTACCGCAGGGATATATAAAATGGCTAAAATCAAAACAACCTCCATCATCACACCAAACCAGATCATTTTATTGGTTCGGGTTAACCGCCATAAAGAGTCCTCCCATGAACGCAAAGTAAAAACGTTTACCATCTGACAAGTGATTGCGCCCAATAGAGTCATCGTCATGGCTTGGCGATGAAATTCGTCATTAATGCTCAAATCTCCATATTGCCAACCATTGAGAAATAAGAAGCCTAAAAAAGCGAACATAGCGGCTATGCCTTCAATTAAACCTATCATAAAATAGCCACGCTTAAAGACTTCCCAATCGAGAATTTTTTCATTTTGACCAACAGGAGGACGTCGCATAATATGTTTTTCGGGCTTTTCCGCCCCTAACCCCAAACCTGGAAGTTGATCCGTCCCCAAATCAATTAAAAGAATCTGTATGACCGATAGTGGCATTGGAATTTTTAAAAAGAACTGCAAAACATAAGGCACTATTTCAGGGACATTAGAACTCAGAATATAGGTAGTAAGCTTCTTGATATTAAAATAGACTGTCCGTCCCTCTTCAACGGCAGCCACAATTGACTTAAAGTTATCGTCCAGTAAAATCATGTCGGCGGCTTCTTTGGCAACATCCGTCCCTGAGCCCATCGCAATACCAATGTTGGCCTGTTTTAATGCAGGAGCATCATTGACACCATCCCCCGTCATGGCGACCACTTCTCCATTGGCCTGCAATAATTGCGCGATACGCAGCTTTTGTGCCGAAGCCATTCTAGCAAAGAGGAGATGCTTGCTGCTTAACTTAGCCTGCAAATCGGTATTGGAAAAACCATCGAGTTCATGCCCGGTAAGCACTTCATCTACTTTTAATCCGATTTTTTCTGCAATGGCTTTGGCTGTTATCGGGTTATCCCCCGTAATCATCATGACTTTTATGTGCGCTGAATAGCATTCTGAAATCGCTTGTTTGACATCCTTTCTCGGCGGATCGATCATGCCCACCAATCCTAAAAAGACGAGATTGTCTTCTCCATCGCCGGATTTCATAGCAATGGCCAACACGCGGTAAGCCTGTTTAGCCAGCTGGAGGTTTTGTTGTTCTATTTGTGATTTATGCTCTCGTGTTAATGTCTGCTTTGACGCTACTTGTATTAAAGTACATAAAGGTAAAACGGATTCCACTGCACCTTTCACAAATAACTGCGTTTTCTCACCTTGCGTGACCAAACTCGACATCATTTTGCGCTCACTAGAAAACGCATACTCTTTGACCTTTTGCCACTCGACTAAAGGTTCACTTTTACACTTTTGCGCGGCCACCACTAAAGCCGCTTCAGTTGGATCACCCATAACAAGGTGTTCTGCATGATTCACCGTTGCATGGGTATTCACTGCTGCGACGGTCAGTAACTGCTGTAAGTTCTCAATACCTTGCTTGCTTGATGGGGTTTTAAATTGACATTCACCTGGTTCAAAATAGCCATTACCCGTAAGCTCTACTTGACTGCCATCGGCTAAATAAATAAAGTGGGCGGTGATCTCATTTTGCGTGAGAGTACCGGTTTTATCAGTACAAATGACCGTTGCTGAACCCAATGTCTGTACTGAATTTAAGTTTTTAATGAGCGCCTGTCGTTTTGCCATGCGTTGTGATGCCAAAGATAAGGATAAGGTAATGGTCGGCAAAAGTCCTTCGGGGACATTGGCGACAATCAGAGATAAGGCAAATATAGCGGATACGAGCAAACCTCTGTCTGAAAACCACCCTAAGAAAAAAAATACCAGACCCGCGGCTAACGCTAACAAGGTCAACACAGTTGTCATGTGCTTTATCTCTTTTTCAATAGGTGTTTCTAGAGTAATGACTTCAGAGGTCATACTTGCAATCTTACCAAATTCAGTCGTATCACCTGTAGTGGTGACAACCGCTAACCCATTGCCGTTAGTGATGACCGAGCCGGCAAAAACCATATTTTTGGCATCCAACTCTCTTTTCGCATCGCCTGCCAATAACTGACGAGAAGCGGGGCTTGATTCACCATTTAATACTGATAAATTCAGGTAAAGATCATTTGCACTGAGCAAAATTGCATCCGCAGCAATCTTATCACCCTCCTCTAGTTGTAAAATATCCCCTGGCACAATCTGCGTGGCATCCACTGTACATAAGATACCTTGGCGAATCACTTTAGCTTCCGACTTCACCAATTTCAGCAGCGCTTCCATTGCTTTATCGGCTTTAAACTTCTGCCAAAAAGTAAAACTGGCATTCAAGACAACGGCACCAAAAACGGCGTAGGCTAAAATATCGTTCCCTTCTCCCGGCTGGAAATAATCTGCAATGAGGGCTAATACCGCGGCGACTTCTAACAAGATAGGGAAAAAGGAGATGTACTCTTTCAAATACTCAATTCGATAATCTTTTTTGGCTTTTTGTTTCAGCTGATTAAGACCAAAGGCCTCTAAACGATGCACGACTTCTTGCTGTGATAGTCCAGATTCACTACTGTGCAGTGATTTTAATACCTGCTCAATGGGCTGTTGAAATAACATCTTAAGTGGCCTATTCAAACTTTCCAGGAATAATATAAAATGCTGTTGATGGAGGATTCATCACTGACTTGATTTAATATCCGCTTTGAATACGCATGGGCATCATAGATCACCAAGTCTAAATTATTGGCAATCAGATAATTATTCATCGCTTCGGGATTGACCGGCTGTAAGGTATTGACGACCTCGACCGATTTGTGCAACATCTTGGCCATTTGTACAAACGGTTCGGCTTCATATTTCAACCCCGATGTTGTGGTGGTCTTAAAGGCTGACCGATTGTTTTGCAGATACAGTTTACCCAACGCTTCATTGTCTTTAAGCAACCCTAGCCAGAGCATGTAAGCATGAACATTGATTGAACTGCCTGCGGCAAACAATACCCGATGATAGGAGCGTACATGCGAGACATTTTTGACCTTGACCACGGCAATGTCCATTTCGAGTCTCGCCGCTACAATTTTATCGCTAAATGAATGGCTTGAGGACTGTTTGCGTGTCGCGCAGAATAAAGTGTCTATCGCATACAGTTGCGCAAAATGATGCAAGGTGTCGAGGATATCTCCCGCCAAGATGATGACTTCAATGTCAACGTCTTGAGCTTTTGCAAGCTCTTTTAAAGAGAGTTCTGATAAACGAAAATGTTCTATCGATTCAAGGCCATTGTCAATGAACAAGAGCGTAAGTGGTAACTGCACAGATTTTGCATACGTAATCGCATATAAACTCGCCGCTTCTGAAAGCAGTGAGCCATTGACTAAAGATACAATACGCATGCGCTTTCTCCTTTTCCAACATGAGTTTTCTAAATTGACCAGGCCTGGTCAATTTATGTCTGATTGATGCTCAATCATTCATGATTTTAACGCTCTACCTTGTTTAACACTCGACCCATTAAAAAGAACGAGAGGCCATCAAAGAGTAAACTTATGCCAATAAACAATCCTACTAGCCAACCTGCATTGAATGGCCATTGCCAAAGAAAAATAATCCCCAAAGCCAGCGATAGAACGCCATTGGCTAACCAAACCTGCCAACCTCTATGGGGCCGAAGGTTGAAAGCTAATGAAAGTCCACTGAATCCATCCACAAAAAAGTAAATGGCAAAAATAAGGCCTAACGTAGCCACCCCTGGCAACGGATAAAAAATTAAAAACGCCCCCATAAAAAATAAAACAGCACTTTTTAACCATCCTAGCCAACTGCGGGGATTGAGTTTCCAGGTAAAAAAGCCAGACACCAAACCCGCTAACAACATAAGCCATGCAACTAGCATTACCACCACCACAGACATCACCTGAGGGAAAATGATGCCTACTGCGCCTAATAACATTAAAACAATGCCCACTATTTTGGCGTGTTTACTGAATGCCTTAAATCCATCTTGTTCAAATGTATCACTCCACACAACTTGCTCCTTGAATCATTACTGACTTATCTAGTCTTTCATGACTGTTATTTTATATTACTGAAAAAAAATGAAGTTTGACAATAACTTATGAAATTTTTATCTAAAGTTACTCTTAGATAAACAACCGTCATGAGGTTAGATCTAACTCCACCGAAGTTCGCCTAACTTACTATGCAAATTACGTACTTCGTTGTAAAATCAATCGTACTTTTAACACTCTTCAACAAAATTGGCAAATCGTCATCCCCTCAAAAGACTATTCAACCCAAGAGCAGCAGATGATATTTCAAAATAACCAAAACAACACTATTCACAGAAAACGTAATAAGGCGTTGGGTGTTCCTGAATTAATTGCGATTGCCCTTGGAGGCATGGTGGGCGGCGGCATCTTTACCATTCTGGGAATTTCAGTCTCCATGATTGGTGCTTTTACCCCTTTAGCAATCATTATTGGCGGTGTGATTGCCACCATGGCGGCCTATTCATATATCAAACTGGGGGTGTACTACAAGGATGAAGGCGCAACCTATTCATTCTTTAAAAAGACTTTTTTTAACTCACCTTTTTCAGCTTCGCTCATCGGTTGGTTTGTTATATTTGGTTATATCAGCACACTCTCGCTCTATGCCTATACCTTTGCATCTTACGCCATCAGCAGCTTTTCGTTTGCAGATAATGAATGGATCCGCAAGTTGGTCGCTGGCGCGGTGATTATGGTCTTCACTCTGATTAATCTTTGGAGTGTCAAAGGCATGGGAAAAATCGAAGACATTATGGTTTATACCAAACTGGTCATACTGGTGGTCATTTCATTTATCTTGATTAATCATACCCAGACAACCCTGCCAGTGTTGATACAGAATGAAGGGAATGTCAGCGTGTTATCTATATTGATTGTGGCCTCTCTTACCTTTGTGGCTTATGAAGGCTTTCAGCTGGTCATCAATGCTGTCAATGAAATGAAAGATCCCGACAAAAACATCCCGAGAGCCATCTACTCTGCAATATTTTTGGCAATTTTGATCTATGTGGTCATCTCAATTGGTGCGATACTCTCCATTCCTTTTGATGAAATCATCCAAAACAAAGAGTATGCCTTAGCCTCTGGTGCCGATCGAATATTAGGCCATTGGGGGACAGATCTTGTTATTGCAGGTGCCCTACTGGCTACCAGCAGTGCCATAAGTGGGACACTCTTTGGTGCATCGAGGCAAATGGCCGTCATTGCCAAAGATGGCTACTTCCCGAAAGCACTTGCTAAACGCATTAATCACATCCCTATCTTGGCGATTATCAGCATGTCTCTTATGGCCTTCTTACTGGTGTTATCGGGTAGCCTGCAGGTCATCCTTGAATTTGGCAGTGTGACTTTTCTACTCGTCTCGTTATTGATGGCTTACGCCAACTTTAGAATCCGGCATCTAACCCACTCATCTTTGATGATTACTCTTTTCTCTATTATTGGACTTTTGGCAGGAACCCTACTGATTTTTTATTATGAGTTCCAAAACCAGCCTCAACAGCTGCTCTTTATTGGAGGAATTTACTTATTGTTAACAGCAGGTGCTTGGCTTTATGCCAGAAAAAAAGCCAATAGTGGCGTCCCACATTATGAGTCAACTCCCTTTGCCAAAAAGGATAGTACAAATTTTTAATGTCATTCAAAACGTAACGCTCATGCTGTAGTGGATAAAGTTCAATTGAGTGTCGGTAAAGGTGGCTACCAAAAGCAAATGGGTTGTAAATCAGACTCACCTGATGATTAAGTCTTCTGAATAAGTGACAAAACCAACGGTAAGATCAATGCCGAGACGGAGGCCGATAAGGCCATGGCCAGTCCAGCAAAGGCCCCCATTTGCGGACTGATCTGAAACGACCTTGCCGTGCCCAAACCATGTGCAGTCACCCCCATTGCTACGCCTTTAACACTGTCATCTTCGATTCTAAAAACTTTAAATACCCAGCCACCGACCACCGCTCCAATCACACCTGTAATCACCACAAATACCGCAGTTAACGTCGGTAAGCCACCATTCTTTTCTGATATGCCCATCGCGACAGGTGCGGTCACTGACTTGGGAATCAGCGATAACATGGTCTGCTCGCTCGCGCCTAAAAACTGCGCAATATAGTAGGCACTGAAACCGGAAAAGCTGATGCCTAACACTAAAGCAAACGACAATGGAATCCATACTTTTTTCAACTTACCTAACTGAAAATACAAGGGGATGGCTAAAGCGACCGTCGCGGGTCCCAGCAAGAAGTGAATGAACTGTGCGCCTGAAAAATAGGATTGATATGAGATATCAAACAGACTCAAGACCATGACAATCATCAAAACTGAGAGCGCAACGGGATTGAGCAACGGATTACCATGACCTTTATGATAAATTTTTACAGCCAGTAAATAACAAATCAGCGTTAAAGCTAAGCCGAATAACGGACTGGCCGACAGATAGACCCAAATAGCCGATTGATGAGTCATGATTGGGCCTTTTTCCAGTTAAGGAGTTTACAGATAGCCATCATGCTCCAAGCCGTGACCAGCAACCCTAAAACTGTACTGACAATCAGGGCAATACTGATGGCGAGCCACTCTTGCTGCAAGCGAACCAAATGCACCATAACACCCACGCCAGCAGGAATGAAGAGCAAAGACAGATGAGACAATAAAAATCCTGTGGAAACTTCTAACTGAACCGCAAAAGGGTTTTTAATCATCAAACTTAATAAGAGTAATAACATACCTACAACAGGTCCAGGCACAGGTAAATCAAGGCTGAGTACAATCAACTCTCCCACTAACTGATAAACCAATAAAATTGTCATCATCGTTAAAAAAGGCATGTTGTATTCTCTATTTTTATCTATTAAGTTCATTGCGGATATCCCACCCTATTAAGACCATACCCAAGACTTTATCTAGGATACTTTCTCTTTAGGAATCATTAAAGTACCTTGCAAAATTTATCGTAGTTTCAACATTTGAATTCTAAACCCTCTACCGATACATCTATAGCAGTAATTTTATGTAAATTTAGACAGGGGTGTGATAAAAAATACTAGCAGGACTATTTTTCAACAGCCTGCTAATATTATACTTCGCCTACGATTACACACAGGAACGACCTTTGAAAAAGATCAGCACGAAAATCATAATAGGGTTCTTATTAGCGGGATTAATCCCTCTCATTGTATCGACCTTTGCCACTGAAAGTATTTCCAATAAGGCTGTAAAACACCTTGCTGAAGCTGAGTTTTCTGCCATTCGCGATATTAAAAAAGGTCAAATTGAAGGTTATTTTTCAGAACGCATGGGCGACATAAATGTCTTGTCAGCCTTGGCCTCTGACCTTTATCAAAACGGATCAGGTATCGAAGGTGCCATCAATCGGAAAGTGGTCGGTGATCAGAATTTTTTTGAATACTACATGGCAGAGTATGGTTATTACGACCTGTTTTTAATCGATCCTGATGGTAATATTTTTTATACCGTTGCCAAGGAAGCCGATTATCAAACCAACCTATTGAACGGTGCTTACAAAGATTCGAATCTAGGAGAGTTGTTCCGCACAGTAACTCAGCAAGAAGCTCCAGCACTGGTTGACTTTACCCCTTATGCACCATCCAACGGTGATCCAGCCGCTTTTATTGCCAAACGTATCATGAATGGCAATCAGCTGCTTGGCGTGATCGCTCTGCAAATACCACTGGATCCTATTAATGCCATTATGCAAACTCGCTCTGGCATGGGGGAAACCGGAGAGTCCTACCTAATCGGATCGGATTATTTGATGCGTTCTGACTCCTATTTAGATCCAAAAAACCACAGCGTTTTAGCTTCATTTCAAAAACCTGAAACAGGCAAGGTGGAGACCGAAGGTGCTAGACAAGCTTTGGCGGGTAAAACCGATGTAGAAATCATTACCGATTATAATGCCAACCCGGTCATATCAGCCTATTCACCTATTAATATCCCCGGTCTAAACTGGGCCATATTAGCTGAGATTGATGTAGCAGAAGCCTTTGCTCCTATCTATCAGATTCAGAAAATGGCGCTACTGATTGGTATCATCATGGCGCTCATTATTACCGTGTTTGCACTATTTTATGCACGTTTATTGAGCCGTCCTATTACACAATTAACCGATACCATGAAACAAGTAGGTCTAAATTTTGACTTCTCAAGCCATTGTAAAATCAATTCACAGGATGAAATTGGCCAGGCTACGGATGCCTTCAATAGTTTACTGCAAAAAACCTCTCAAGCATTTACCGATGTAAACGCCACCATGACAGACATCGCCAATGGTAAATTCGACAGCCGCATCGTATCCGATCTCAAGGGAGACTTAGGCACCCTTAAAGATGGGGTGAATGCCTCGGCAAATAGTGTGGACTTCACTATGCAAGCATTGGGTACTGTTATGAACGCCATCAGCAGTGGTGATTTTAGCGTGCGCATGGACAAGAAAATTCCTGGTGAATTCCGCACGACGGTAGACAATGCCATGCAAAGTATGGACACGGCCATCACCGAATTAGGTGCTGTCATTACTAAATTAAGCCAAGGTGAGTTTGATGGACGCATCGTCACCGAACTAAAAGGCGACATGGACGGTCTTAAGATCAATGTGAACCAATCAGTAGAACAACTTGAAACGGCAATGAGCGAAATCATTGCGACAATTGTTGCTCAAAGTACAGGCGATTTAACGGCCCAAGTACAGGGTGAATACAAAGGGGAACTCAACCGTCTGAAAATAGCCTTTAATGAAGGTGGGTCTCAGTTAAATCAAGTGATGAATGGCGTAATGCAATCGGCCGATTTAGTGAGCCAAGCCAGCCAGGAAGTGGCCAGTGGGAGTATGGATTTAAATCAACGCACTCAAACTCAAGCGGCTTCTCTAGAAGAAACAGCAGCGGCGATGGAAGAACTCACTTCGACCATCAAACAGAACACCGATAATGCACTTAGCGCAGACCAACTTTCAATGAATGCCCGCAACCAAGCCCAAGAGGGCCAAACGGTTATGTTAGAAAGCATTGCTGCTATTCATGAAATCAGTGATTCAAGCGCTAAAATATCAGAGATAATCGGACTGATTGACAGTATCGCCTTTCAGACCAATTTACTGGCATTAAATGCGGCCGTTGAAGCCGCTCGTGCTGGAGAACATGGACGTGGTTTTGCGGTTGTCGCAGCTGAAGTACGTAATCTGGCGGGTAAATCAGCTGATGCTGCCAAAGACATTAAAGGGTTGATTGAACGATCTGCTCACAGCATTAAAAATGGTTCGCAAAAAATTGAACAGACCAGCAATTCATTAAAAGAAATAAATGAATCCATCTTGCAGGTTAGCAGTATTGTCAGCGAAATCTCAGCGGCTTCTCAAGAACAGCAAATTGGTGTTGAGCAAGTCAATCAAGCCATTACTCAAATAGATGAAACCACTCAACAAAATGCGGCTTTAGTAGAAGAAACGACTTCAGCGGCAGAATCCATGAATCAAGAGAGTGAACGACTCAAAGCCGCCATATCAGGCTTTAAAACCAACGGAAATTTATTGCCGCGATAAAGTTCCTCTTATCGGAGTGAAGGCGGTCTTAGATAACTTACAGCTCTTTAAGACCGTCTTAACAACAGATATCAACAAGCTTTGATTTAGCGTGTCAATGATCGACTGTATTCCATTCAAGATATAAGATAGATGGATGCCATTCGCTCAATTCAATCCGCTAAACCTAATACACAACATCCTCCCTAATTTTATAATCACCAGACCTGGTGATTTTGCTATTCTTTACCTTATTTTTTACGTACAATTTCAAAAATTATTCCAACGGCTGAGAACTGGACAAAATGACTTCTAAAAACGAGCTATACGCTTTGTGCTATTGCGACAATTTCGATTTTGATGCACTGCAAAAATACCTTTTGGGCAACCTGGATGGTACGGCCTATCGTCAAGTTTTTAATATCGAATGGCAACAAGGCGAAGTATTTATTTTTGAATATGGCGTCGTGGTATTTTGGGGGATTGAAGCGATTGATCGTCTATCTTTTCTTCAAAAACTCATGCCTTATGCGTTGGAGCCATTAACCCATGTCATTGAAGATGAATTTACGTTTACCACAACGGCAGATGACTTTGGCATCAAGAATGACCACATCTCCTTGCGTAACGGTGAAATCATGACGCGCTTGGCGATTTCTCATGGCCTGGCCCAATCAATCAAACTGGCTAAATTCGAATATCACATACAGCAAACCATCAATGACACAGCCTACATTCCTAAAAACATTGCGGATACAGGTAGCTCAAAACTGTCGCGCACTGAACTCGCTAAACTGCGAGGGAAACTGTTTATAGCCCAAAGTAATATTATGCTTAATTATGACTTGCTAGACATTCCCGATTTTTTCTGGGAATACCCTGAATTAAGCTATCTTTATGAGCGAATCTCTGAATACCTTGAGATCAAACAGCGCATACAAGTACTCAGCAAAAAAATGGAAACCATCCATGAATTATTTGACATGATGGCGGAAGAGCAAAAACACAAGCATTCAGCCATACTTGAATGGATAGTTATCTGGCTAATTGCATTTGAAGTGGCCGCAACCCTCTTCCACGACTTATTAGGTATTATTTAGCGATTAATTTGGTCCTCAATTGAATCCTTCTACAATTCATCCTAAGTTACCAGGCCTGGTGTATTAAAATAGCCCATTATCGTCAACATTGAAGTGAGAACATAATGGGTTACTGGTACCTAGCCATCGCAACCATTGCAGAGGTCATCGCGACCAGTGCACTGAAATCCTCAGAAGAGTTCACTAAATTAGTGCCGAGCCTTATTGTTGTCGTCGGCTATATTGTGGCCTTTTATTTTTTGGCTCTCGTTTTAAAAACCGTGCCTATTGGCATAGCATATGCCATTTGGGCCGGCATGGGCATCGTGTTAGTCGCTATTGTAGCCGCTGTCATCTATAAACAAATACCGGACTTGCCTGCGCTGATAGGCATGACGTTGATCATCACAGGCGTTGCGGTCATGAACATTTTTTCCAAAACCGTTAGCCACTAGAATACCTCATGGCTAACGGAATCCATGGGTTCCCCTAGTCAATCACTCAATACCATCATTAAAGGCATCACATGAAACAACTTATCACTTTAACCCTACTCACATTTATAGCGCTTATTTTTGCAGGCTGTTCATTGATTCCAGATCTTCCAGGGCCAATTGGTATTCCAGGTTTTTAGATTTTATGCGGTTTGACAGAATGGCCTTTCTTACCTAAAGCCTTTTTCTGGTAAAAGGCGTAGAATAATTCTATTACGAAGTAAATTAGGAGGTTCGTCATGTTCACTTTATCGCTTTTTAAGCCACAGCGTTCAGTTCCCAGTCTTTCTTTAGTCTTATTAGGGTTAGTAGTGGCCAGTTTGTCCGGGTGTAGCAGTATTCCCGTGTCACAAGATTATCAAGCGAAATCGGTTTTAAAAAATTACGCGACCTATCAATGGCTACCCGTTGAGATGCAGACAGCGCCCACCACAGCCAGCCTGAAAAAGGCCCATCCATTTATAACGCAACGTTTTGAAAAAGCCATTCAGGAGAATCTGCTTAATAGAGGAGCGATCTTTGTTCGCCAGGCGCCAGAGGCTTATGTGACTTATCATTATTCGGTTACGCAAATCCAGACTGTCGCTCCATCCAGTACAATTGGATTTGGATGGCATACGCGATCCATAGGTTTAGGTACTCGTTTTCCGATGGACTACACCACCGAAGTTTATGAAGAAGCTAAATGGCGAATTGATATCCTTAATACCGTCGGAGAATTAATTTGGCGCGGTGAAAGCGTCAAATCAGTAGACAACTACGCCTCGCCACAAGAGGCTGAAAAAAACACTCAAGCTGTTGTCGATGCTATTTTGAGCCAGTATCCACCGAAGTAAGGCCGTGATGCCCCCCCTTATTAGGGGGTGTTTTTTCCGAACTCGATTTAAGGTAGTTTTTGAATAAAAGCGACATTATTTTTCAATTCTTCAACCAGAACCTCATCACCTGCCTTAATTTCAAAGTCCCCCTTCTTTTTGAAGCCCCAGGTCGTGCCTTTATAATCAATTCTTAAGTGACCGTCATTTTCGACAATAATACCGGTGTCACCAGCTTGCATGGTTTCTAAGGGTAGATTCTTCTGCTCCATGCTCTGCATAAAAAAGCCCCGTAAGGCAAAGGTCAAAATACCTCCTAACACCATGGCAAGTAACAATTGCACTTCCCCTGATGGCCAGTTCACAAAAAAACCGACGACACCTACTAGCAGAAATGCGATGCCAAAAAACAGCATCACAAAGGTCGCACTTAATAGTTCTGCTGCAAGTAAGAGAGCCCCCAAAGTTAACATGATCCAAGCTGGAATAATCGGCAGTATATTTTCCATTTTATAACATCCCTTCGTTTTGGTTCACTTCCATTAAAGACCTAAGAGCCTGAATTATTTTGGCCCAACAGCGCTGCAAACGCAGTTAAAGAACCCACCATTTCTGATGTTTCAATCGGCACAATCACCTTGTTCGCCGAATCGCTGGCCGCAAGTCCTGCGAATGCGGCAATACGGTCTTTTGCTAATAAGAAACTGGCGGCATCTTTATTGTTCATCATGGCATCGTTAATCAATTCCATGGCTTTTTGCTCACCCATTGCCAGTTGCTCTTTTTCATACTTCACAGCATCCGCCATACGCTCAACCGCTTCCGCTTGCTTGAAGGCTTGTTGACGCTCACCTTCCGCTTTCAAAATCAGCGCATTCTTATCCCCTTCGGCTTCGGTTTCAGTTGCACGACGACGACGTTCGGCTTCCATTTGTAATTCCATCGCCGTTTGCACCGCTTGGGGAACAGAAATATCCGCCACTTCTACACGGGTCACTTTCGCCCCCCAAGTGCTGCTGGCGAGGTCTAGGGCAGTGAGTAATACTGCATTCAAATCAGCGCGTGAACTCAAGGTCTCATCTAACTCCATTCGCCCAATTTCGGCACGTAGGGTAGTTTGCGCTAACTGTGCTATGGCGACTTTCAAATCTTTTATTTCATAGGTTGCTTGCTTAGCATCGTTAATCCGGATAAACACGACGGCATCGATTTGAATACTGACGTTATCTTTTGTAATAACCGCTTGACGGGGCACATCAATAATCTGCTCTTGGGTATCAAACTGTGAGCGTTTTTGATCAATAAAAGGAATAATAAAATTAATCCCCGCCCCTAAAGTTCGGTGATATTTTCCTAAGCGTTCAATCACCCATAACTCAGCTTGAGACACTATTTTGACGGCTAAAAATAGATAGATCAAAATCAACAGTGAGACGGTTCCAACAAATCCTAAAAATTCCATATGATTCTCCTTTTACATTTGAAGAAACGTGCTTCAAATGACTGAAATAGTGATGACAAAAATCTTAAAATCATCATACCTGACCCTTTCTCTGAAAAGTAGTGAAATAACGAAGCGACGCTGAGCTTGAATTCATTTAAGTGGTTACATGAGTTTTTAGTAAACGGATTCGTAAAATTTATCGGACCTGTAATGAGTGCTTTTGCAGCTTAACGATGATGTATTTATATGGATATTTAGAAAAAAGTACAGCATATGTGAACCTTTTGTGAGGACTTTAAACATTCTATTATTCACAATGTCCTTGAAATAAACCAATAAGGAAATACCATGAAAACTCATTTAATATTCGGCAGCTTACTCGCATTAATTCTGACGTCATTTAACGTGGCCGCCGCACAACCTGCGTCTGACCAACCATCATCGATCCCTGCGGATACGGCAAATGGAATTGCTTTTCCTGTCAACTATCAAGATTGGGCAGTCGTTTCAGTTGCACATCGCGAAGATAATAAAACCCTTAGAGCGATTGTTGGCAATCCTGAAGCGATTCAAGCCATAAAAGATGGCAAAACCAATCCTTGGCCAGATGGTGCCATTCTAGGGAAAATGGTTTGGAAAGATCGTCAAGATGACCATTGGGCAGCTGCAACGGTTCCTGACAAATTTATTCATGCTGAATTCATGTTTAAAGATCATCAAAAATGGGCGGATACTGGAGGTTGGGGCTGGGCTCGTTGGGTAGGAACAGAACAAATTCCTTTTGGTAACGATACACTTTCTGCATCCGCTTCATGTGTTGCTTGCCACACGCCTGTTAAAAACCAAGACTGGGTTTTTCACAAACCAGCCATTATGCCAAAACGTATCCGATAGTCTTCAATACGACACTTTTTATCGTTTAAAATAGAAAGTGTTGTTTCCCTCTCGAGTAGCCAATCTATGCCAGAAAAATTTCATGCTTTAATCATTGAAGATGACCCGGACATTGCACGATTGGTCGCTATTCAAATTGACTCCTTACAAGGTTCAAGCCATCATGTTGGTTATCTGGATAAAGCACAACGTTATTGCCAGTTGAATTCTGTGTCTATTTTAATTCTAGATTTGTCCTTACCGGATGGCGACGGTTTAGATTTCTGTCGAATGTTTCGTCAAACGAACACGACCACACCGATTCTCATGTTGACCGCACGCTCAGATGAAATTGATCGGGTGTTAGGACTCGAGTTAGGCGCAGATGATTATTTAGGTAAACCTTTTGGGCTCGCCGAATTGAAAGCTCGCATCAAGGCGTTGCTCAGACGTTCACAGATCCAAAAACATCCCACAAAAAAAAATGAATTGATTCAGGTCGAAGGCCTAACAATCAATTCCATAAAACATCAGGCGCATCTCCATACGATAAACCTTACCCTGACTTCTAAAGAGTTTGAGCTTTTAAAGCTGTTTGCAACCTATCCAAACCAAGTCTTTAGCAGAATGGATTTACTGGAAAAGGTTTGGGGCATCGATCATGATGGTTATGAACATACTGTAAACTCCCATCTTAATAGATTGCGTAAAAAACTGGAAACGGATCCCGCTCACCCTAAAATATTGGAAACCGTTTGGGGCGTGGGCTACAAACTTAATTCAGAACAACTCAAAGAAAAAATATAATGCGACAAACCATGCCCTCTCATTTATTTAAACGCTATAGCCTATGGTTTATTTTGGTTTTTTTCATTATGGGAATCAGCTATTTATTTATCAGCTTATCCCTGTCCAATCATTATTTACAAGAAGTACAAACTCGCATCCATATTCACGTGGCCGATTCGATTATCCAAGATCATCAGTTCGTCAACCAAGAGCAAATGAGTCAAGCAGCAATTGCCTCTACTCTTAACCGTTACATGCAGTTAAACCCACATTTAGAAATATACCTAACAGACTTAAATGGCAACATTCTCCAGTATTCTGCAGATGCTAAGAAGATTAAGCGACACAAAATTGATACTTTTCCTTTGCTTAAACAACTCAATACGGACTCTGTTGATAACTCTGAATTCCCCATGGGAGATGACCCTAGAAGTTTCTCTGGACAAAAACCTTTTTCGGTCGCCTACCTACCCAATAAAGCACATCCCGAAGGCTTTCTTTATGTCATTATTCAAGACAGCATTGAACAAGAAGCCAACCGACAGTTACAAGAGAGTATTCTGCTAGAGCTCAGCGCATGGTCATTTTTATCAAGTTTAGTCATAGGGCTTTTATTAGGTGGCGTGCTGTTTTACCACTTAGCCAAACGCATCAGTAATTTATCACAAACAATTACTCAATTTAAAGAGCAACCAGAGCGGCCCATCCCCCCCCCTAAACAGATTAAGGATGAGATCGATTTACTCGAAACCACGTTTATAGAAATGTCAGTACAGATTCAACAGCAGATGAGACAGCTTTCACAAACCGATCAACAACGACGTTTTATGATTTCCAGCTTATCGCACGATTTACGCACCCCTCTCACTAATATGATTGGTTATATGGAGCAACTTTTACAAACGCAGCCTAATGAATACCTGCACATTGCCTATCAAAATGGTTTAAAACTCAAACACTACTTAGATCAACTCTTTGAATTTGCCAAATTAGATATGAACAGCTTTAAACTTCATCAACAAGAGCTCTCATTAAGCGAGTTCTGCTTTGATATATTTAAACAATACGAAACCACTTACCCAGGACAAAACTGGCACATTGAGATGCAGCAAAACATTATTTATGAATTTGATGTGAATCAACTAGAACGTGCAATTCGTAATCTGGTAGACAATGCGATTAAACATGGTCAAGGTATCATTACATTAGGACTCAAGCAGAAAGAAGACTTTATCGAATTCAAGGTTTGTGATCAGGGTATGTTATTGAAACACAACGATGAACCTTTTGAATTTGATCTATTTAAACCCTCTGCGTTCGCTTTCAATAAAAATCAGAGCGGCCATTCAGGAGCGGGGTTAGGATTAGCCATCGTTAATTCCATTGCTGAAAAACATCACGGCCACCTGAGTTATTGTCGAGATAACAACCAAAACTGCTTCAAAATTTCATTACCGTTAACCCTGGAGCAATCACCCCCAAAATAACCAGGTCTGGTTACATCATCTCCTGGGGATCAACATCAATGCTCCAACGCACTTTGCGTGCCAGAGGACTCTGATAGATATGCGGTTCTAATTCACGTAACACACGATGTACTTGACCACGCTCAGCTGATTGTAGCAGTAACTGAAAGCGATAACGTCCTTGACGACGTAACATCGGGGCGGCGACTGGCCCCCAAAACTCAACTTCTGAAACATTTCCTGACTCTTGTATGAACTGTTGTTGATTAAGTTCAAGGCCGGCTTTAAGCGATTGTAAGAATGCCATGACATCATTCGGATTCGAGGCTTCTGCCCGAATCAATATTTGATAGCGTGTTGGGGGTAATTTGGCATGAACCCGTTCCTCTAAAGCTTGCTGAGCAAAGGCATCATAACCTTCGCGAATCAGAGTAATCAGCAAGGGGTGGTCGGGGTGGTGCGTTTGAATGAGGACTTCGCCCTGTTTTTCCGCACGGCCAGCACGCCCAGCGACCTGTAGAATCAATTGTGCCATACGCTCCGGTGCGCGGTAATCCGCACTAAACAGACCTTGGTCAACATCGAGAATACCGACCAAGGTAACATTTGGAAAATGATGGCCTTTGGCCAGCATTTGCGTACCAATCAAAATATCGGCTTCACCGCGCTGTGCAATGCCGGTTAACTCCGCCATTTTGCCTTTTAATCGGGTGGTATCGCGGTCGATACGCAAGATGCTATTTTCTGGAAACCAATCCGTAATAGCTTCTTCTAGTCGTTCCGTACCTTGACCCAATTTCACAAATTCTTCGCCATCACAACTCGGGCACGATATAGGTGCGAGCTCTTGCTCACCGCAATGATGGCACTGTAGATAATCATGAATTTTGCCAGTATGTAAAGTCATATTAGCATCGCAACTTGGACAACTGGCTTGCCAACCACACTCGTGGCACATTAAGACAGGGGCAAAACCGCGTCGATTCAAAAATAGCAGGACTTGGCCTCCTTGCTTCAAATGCGAGTCCATAGCCGTTTGTAACTTTCGAGAAACCCCTTCTTGAATTTTTTCACCGCGAATATCGAGTAGTTTTAAACTCGGTAATGTGGCATTACCAGCGCGTTGTTTTAACTTGAGATGGTAATAGCGTTTGCTTTTGACATTATGCAAACTCTCTAAGGAGGGTGTAGCCGATCCCATGACCACGGGCACTTTTTCTTGGAAAGCTCTGCGCACCAGCAAGTCTCTAGCGGAATAACGGAAACCTTCTTGTTGCTTATAGGAGAGATCATGCTCTTCATCAATAATGCAGATACCTAACTCTTTAAATGGCGTGAACAGGGCCGAACGCGTTCCCAGAAGGACCTTAACTTGCCCAGTTCGTACCAAATGCCAAGCACAGTGACGTTCCGCATCATTTAAACCAGAGTGCAATGTGGCCACCCGAGTTTGCAGTTGAGCTTCAAAACGCGCCACCATTTGCGGCGTCAAGCCAATTTCAGGCACCAATACCAAGGCCTGCTTACCCAGCTTCAACACCGCCTCAATCATACCTAAATAAACTTCGGTTTTACCGCTTCCCGTCACCCCCTGTACCAGAAAACTCGCAAATGGATTCTCTGTTTCTAACCATTTCGTCACGTTATTAACGGCATCTTGCTGCTCTTCATTCAGACGGTGATTGGGAGATGGCGGATAATCAGATTCCAATAAGCAAGGCCCTTTGGACTCTTCCACCCAGCCTGACTCGATAAACTTATTCAGTGCCGGCCGCCAATTGTCAGAGTCTTGTGACAAATGGGTTGAACTCAACAAAGGCTGTTGTGCATTCTGGAAACTTGCCAATACAGACTTCTGACGCTTGGCGTTACCGGCAAGATCTGATTGTTGAATCGTTTTACCCATTTCCGTCAATTGCCAATGTGCCACACCTTGAATATGGCTCGGCTCACCTTGGCGTAGTCGTTTTGGCAGCGCCGCCGAAATAACCTCGCCAATCGGCTCGTGATAATACTGGCTCGCCCACTGGAACAGGCTGAGATCTTTAGCAGAAAACAGCGCGACTGAATCAATGGCTTCACTAATCGGTTTGATTTTAGCCAAATCAAAATCGGCACTCTCAGTGATCGCCATTACCAGACCGACAATTTTTTTATTTCGAAACGGCACCCAAACTCGTCCACCGACGACTGCCACTTGAGTGAACTCGCCCTCCGAGAGCAAATCTTGGGCAGGTTCAAGCAGATAGTCTAACGGAAATAAAAATGGGCCTGGAACGGCCACTTTGGCAATTTTTAAATTGGGCATAAGGATAGACAACACAACACTCTTTAGAGGAGAAGCTTTTAAAAATAATGGTGCCATTCTACCCAAAATTATAGTTGACGACTCAATTCAATGCCACTGACTGATGATTACTAAGAGAGGGTGATCACTCCGCTGAAAATTAAAAGTCTGACGATGGCTTCAGACTCAGGACAGAATCCTTCATAGGTTTATTCAATCTATTAACGATTCATCAGCGTAACCTAGACCCTGAGTAAAGTGATTCAAAAGGAATTCAGCATGTTAAAAGTAATCTCAACCAGCGTTTTATTCGGTTTATTAGGCAGCACCTTACCGGTTTATGCCGAAGAGTCTCGACATATGTCATATAGAACAATGACGGACGATAGAAAGGGATTTACAAAACAGCACAACCGTCACCAGAACAGTAAGCACACCCATCAACATTCAAATACACCTGAACACGTGACTTTTATAGAGACCAACTCGTATCAACCTCACTATGCTCAAAATCGCGACCCTCATCATCCAATAACCACTTACCACCGACAGAGCCAATATATTCAATATGTCCACCCCCGAAAGAACAGACATTATCAGAGCTCGCATCAAGGTCAAGCACACCTTAAACGTCACCATATTTTACCAAAGCATCTCTCTTATGGTCGGGTGCCTAGGAAGGTAGAAGACAGGCTCGAGCACTTACCGGCTCATTTAATGCGGGTGCGTATTGGAGACGACATAGCCGTCATTTATATTAAAAACCGCATGATTCATGAGATGATTCGCGGACTATTTTAGTAAAGGGTCTTACTCTAAATAGGTCACCACACCCTGTGCTTGGGATATTTAAATGTTTTGCTTTTAGTGAGACTAAGCGTCGTTGAATCAAAGGTAATTATGTTTAGAATCGCTCTTATGACAAATCAATATCACATTGTGATGGAAAAAGATATTCGCCTCACGACCGGCACCATCAAATATTGATTGATGACATACTTAATGGTCTTTTACCATACCTTTTTACAAAGTCGCTTACTGAGACCATCATCAGGCAATAGCTGTATTATGACCGAGGGAGATGTCTGATCGCCACGGTCATAAATGGTTGTTTTTTGAGATCATTTTTGAATTAGAACACCCTGCCAATACCATGCTCTATTGTAAATGTGCGCTCACATTATTATGGATTTGTATCAAGCCTGGTTGTTTAAAACCATTTCTTGAAATCCAGTTTTGATAAACATGCCTTTCTCCTGCCAAAATCGTTAAAATGCTTACATTATCCTTAAGCACTTAAAAAAACATCAATATGTCACATACCAACTCTTTCGCCGCTTTTTTAGCCTCCTTTGTCCACCATCAAAACGCACTCCAAAATCGTTTAGGCCAAGTCATTGCGTGGGGAAACCTCTCTTTGGTGTTCATCGCAGCATTGGTTGTCATCCTGCGTTACGGTTTTGACACTGGCTCGATCGCTCTTCAACAAAGCGTCATGTATAACCATGCCTTCTTATTTATGTTGGGCATTGCTTATACCTATCAACTTGATAAACATGTACGGGTAGATGTTTTTTATGCGGCCTATTCGGAGCAAAGAAAAGCTTGGGTCAATTTACTCGGCACACTACTGTTCACCCTACCGGCCATGGCTTTTATTATTTGGGCTGGTTGGGACTACGTGGCGATCAGTTGGCAAATTGAAGAAAGTTCGGCTGAAACAGGTGGGATCGCTTATCTCTACCTTTTAAAGAGCCTGATCATTATTATGGCTGTTTTAGTCATTTCTCAAGCTATTTCGGTTGCATGTCAATCAGCATTACAACTGTTTTCACCAAGCTATGCATTGTCACAAGATAACGCTGAAGATCTGGGAGGAAAACTCTAATGGAATGGTTAGCACTTGTCTTATTTGCCGTTATTTTTATCTTCTTATTAGCGGGTTTTCCTGTCGCCTTTACCTTAGCCGGCGCTTCTTTGTTGTTTGCCTTAGTTGCCAATTTATTTGGTGCTTTCGACATGGCCTTTTTACAGAGCATTCCAAACCGTATCTTTGGCATTATGAGTAATCAAACCCTCATCGCCGTACCCCTGTTTGTCTTTATGGGTATTATGTTAGAACAGTCTAGAATCGCTGAAAACCTGCTACAAACGATGGACGAGGTTATGCGTGGCATTAAGGGTGGCTTAGGGATCGCCGTTATTTTGGTCGGTATGTTATTGGCCGCTAGCACCGGAATTGTTGGCGCAACAGTGGTCACGATGGGATTACTCGCCTTACCAACCATGCTCAAGCAGGGCTACTGCCCTAAAATTGCCAGCGGCACGATTTGTGCATCGGGTACCTTAGGTCAGATCATACCGCCTTCCATTGTGCTGATCCTACTAGGAGACGTTTTATCCTCCTCTTATCAGCAAGCACAGTTGAATCAAGGCATATTCTCGCCTGAAGCGCTTTCGGTTGGAGACCTGTTTATCGGAGCCTTACTCCCGGGTATGTTATTGGTTGTTTTATATATGTTATATGTTTTTTATAAAGCAATGACTCGTCCGGATCTCATTCCGAACAATGTTGGGCAGCCCGTGGCACCCGGGCTGCTTCTACGCGTCATTAAAAGTATGATTCCACCACTGGCTTTGATTTTAGTGGTATTAGGTTCAATTTTGGGGGGCTTTGCCACCCCAACCGAAGCCGCCTCTCTTGGGGCTTTGGGTGCTTTAATCCTTGCCAGTCTCAATCGCCAGCTTTCCATGGGTAGACTGAACGTGGTAATGCGTAATACGCTGCAAGTCACTAGCATGATCTTCTTAATTTTTATCGGTGCGGCATTTTTCTCCTTGGTCTTTAGAGGCTTGGGCGGCGATGATTTGATTACCGAACTGCTTACTGACTTGCCTGGTGGTGTTTTTACAGCGATGTTAATTGTGATGGCATTGATGTTTGTTTTAGGATTTTTTCTAGATTTTATAGAGATCACCTATGTTGTCGTTCCAGTGGTTGCACCTATTTTATTGATGATGGGTGTCGATCCAGTCTGGTTAGGCATAATGATTGCTATAAATCTACAAACGGCTTTTTTAACCCCTCCGTTTGGTTTTGCGCTATTTTATCTTAAAGGCGTAGCGCCACCGGAACTCAAAACATCGGATGTATACAAAGGTGTGATACCTTTTATTATCATCCAATTAAGCGTGTTAATAATGATTGCTATTTGGCCAGGACTCGTTACTTGGTTACCCAGTCTTATTTACTAAGATTTTTTAGAAGATGATGCAAAAAATTACCCTTGCGTCCTATCTTACAATAGCCTAATATCGTTTAAAAATCGTTATGCAGCGATGGGCAGGGATGGGTAACTCTGCCAATAGATACACTCCTAAATTAAAGGGAGCACAAGATGCGTCAAATTTCGCTGATAATCCATTAATTCATTTTTAGATTAGGCATTTATTACTTCCATGAGCTCAACCCCAGAGATCACTCAACTTGTAAAGAGTACCCGACACTTACGCGATGAACGTGAGAGTAAGCGGGAAATTATTAATGCTATCGAAAATGGCATCATTGTCCTCAAACCAGATCTAAAAATTCAATTTATTAATGACCAAGCAATCTACTTATTAGCCTGTAATACCCGCGAACAAGAATTTTTGGGCAGATTAACGCTTTTCAAAAACAAAAAGTGCACGATTCCTTTTAAGCTTGAAAGCTGGCTCAAATCCATCATAGAAACCCTTTCTGAAGAACCTCTAGAGCTGAATATCTGGTATAGAGATCCAAACAGCTTAAAGTCTCACCCTCGGTGCTTGCAAGGCAAACTCATTTTCAGTCGAAAAGGCAAAATTAAAAGCCTCCTTTTAAGCATTTATGATCGAAGTCTACGTGCGCGCGCTGATGAACAAAAACGTTTAATGCAAGCTGCTTTCAATAATTTTAACGGTCAGTTTATTGCGAATGAAAAGGGATACATCATTCATCCCAACGACAGTTTCATCTCCATGAGCGGTCTGAGTGCTAGACATCTGAAAGAAATGACTCTCATGCATTGGCTTGAGCTGCAAGTAACCCTTAAAAGTGACACGACGGGTTTATTAAGAACTCTGCTCGAAACTAAATATTGGAGCGGAGAGGTAGAATTACACCCAAGTCCCGACTTAACCTTTCATGCAATATTAACCATATCAATGATTGCTGATGATGACTTCAATATCGAACACTATATTGTCACGTTACAAAACATTACTGACATCAAAGAAGCGCAAGCCCAGCTTCAACAGATGGCTCTTTATGACACTCTGACGGGATTGGCAAATCGTAAGCTTGCTAAAGAATTGATTTCTAATTTTCTTAAAAGTCATCTGCGCTCTAAAAACTTTTCAGCCATTTTGTATATAAATTTAGAGCGTTTTAAAAGCATCAATAATGCATTTGGCCGAAAGACAGGGGATCAACTACTCGCTCAAACAGCCTCACTGCTCAAAAAAATACTTCGTAAAGGCGATGCTCTGGCACGTGTTGGTGGCGACGAATTTGCTGTGATTACCCAAGACAAAGCCACCGAGACAGAAGAAGCCACTCGCAGCGCCCTAAAATTGGCTCGTAAAATAACGAATAAACTCAATCAACACTACTTAGTAGGTGAGTTAACTCTGTATAGTTCAGTGCGCATAGGGATAATCGTCTATCCTTTTTCTGAAGACGATAATGCAGACAGCTTGCTAAACAGTGCGGATTTAGCGATGTCTGAAGCTAAAAACCTTAAAGCTAATGAAAAAATTTATATTTACGAACCAACCTTATCCGAAGATATTACCCATCGTCGCCAACTCGAAATTGACTTAAACTCGCCTGAGCTAGATACTCAATTACAACTTTATTATCAAGCACAAATCGGCAAAGACGATGTTCTCCACGGCGCCGAAACACTTATCCGTTGGCAACACCCTACTCTTGGGCTAGTGCCTCCCAATAAATTCATACCCATTGCTGAAGAGAGCAGACAAATTCTTAAAGTAGGTGCTTGGGTGCTTTATCATGCTTTTATGCAAGTTAAAAAATGGGCTGCGATCCACCCTAACTTTAACCTCTCTATTAATATTAGTCCTGTTCAGTTCCATGAAACCGAGTTTGTAAAACACATTCGTGAATTACTCAACCACACAGGTGCTAACCCGAGCAATATTACCCTTGAGCTGACAGAAGGTGTGCTCATTTCGGATACTGAGAGCGCGCTCGATAAGATAGAAAAGCTCGATCGACTGGGTTTTAAAATATCCATTGATGATTTTGGAACAGGTTATTCCTCTTTAAGTTACTTACAAAGGCTGCCCATCCATGAACTCAAAATTGATAAAAGCTTCATTTTTCGGGTGCCGGACAGTAAAGAAGATGTTGCAATCGTTGAATCCATTATCCGCCTAGCACAAACTAAAAACCTAACCATCGTGGCTGAGGGCGTTGAGACTCAAGAACAAGTTGATTTTCTGCGCAAACAGCCCGGTAACATCCTGATTCAGGGCTATTTCTATAGCCGCCCAGTTGAAACTGAAGTCTTTGAAAACGTTTTTCTAACTCTAGATCCTTAAAAATTCCTGCCAAATATCTCAGCTATCGGTCAAAATCGTTTTCTTTCGTCTATAAAACAACCTCGACACACTTTTTAAACACCTTAATCGATCATAAAATCAAAATTACCTATTAAAACTGGTAACATTACTTAGATAAAAGAAGTACACTCTAAGCTATTATTTGATAACCGTTCTTATTTAAGATTTTGCGCTCTTTTATCAATGATTTTTTTGTGTATGATGAATAAATATTTTCAATAAACTAAGCATTATCAATTTCTTATGCGAGAAGCACTCCCCAAGACAGAAGCCACTGACCTGATTGACCAATTAAAACAGGCCCATCAGGTACAAAAGCAACAAATTGTAGACCAGTTCCACGATGGTCTATTTTTGCTGACCGCGCAATTAACCCCCCTACTCATTAATGAAACAGGAAAGTCTTTTCTTGAAGAAAACTGGTTCTCAGCTTGCCCCTTTTCGCAAATTCAAGCTTATGCACAAAAACAAAATCGCTTACGTTTTGATTTAAAGAGCTGGTGTCTACAACAGTTTGAGTCAGAGAGTGATGCAACGAGCCCTCTATTATGGTTACGAATTCCCGCGTTATCTAAAGATAAATGTACGTTAGTACCCGTACTAATTTCAGCGGTTGTGATTCAATCGTCCGAAGATGATGGACGCAATCTATTAATTCAAATTCAGGATCAGTCTTTACAAATTCAAGCAGAAGCACAAATTCGTTTAATGGAAGCCAGTCATGCTGGACAGTTCATTACCGATGCACACGGTTACATTACCCAGCCTAACTATGCCTTTTCTGCATACACGGGTTTAAATCCTGACTCGCTTAAAAAAATCACTTATATAGAATGGTTGCAAAACCAAGTTGTGTTTAGAGTACCATTTGGCTCTGTCATGAAAGCCTTGTTAGAAAACGGCTGTTGGAATGGTGAAGTCCAACTAACCCCTTCCAGTAATGTTGAATATCATGCGGTGCTCAGTCTATCCATGTTGACGGATTACAATCGAAATATCGAACACTTTATTGCGGTATTACAAGACATTACCGATATTCGTCAAGCCAATAACGAAATTAAGCGTTTAGCTTATTATGACAACTTAACCGGTCTGGCGAATCGCACTCTGTTACACAATCAGATTGAAACCACTTTAGATCATTATCCTATCTCGCAAAGTTATTCGGGGTTAATTTTATTGGATTTAGACAGTTTCAGAATGCTTAACGATACACTCGGCCTTGAGATTGGTGATCAATTATTGATTTTAGTTTCTCAAAAACTGACGAAACTCGCGGGACCTGAAAACCTTGTTGCACGCCTTGAAGGTGACGAATTTGCGATACTGGTCAAAGAGATAAGTCAGAACCAAGAAGAAGCTCACACCAAGCTCCTTAATCTCGCCTATAAAGCGCAAGAAGCGATTGATGATCGTTACACCATAAAAAACCGTTCGTTACACTGCACTGCCAGCATCGGCCTGCATCTTTACAATCAACCCGAAGTAAATGCCCATAGTGATGAATTAATTCGCTATACCAATATGGCGATGCACGAAGCCAAAAATCTTGGTGGCAATCAGGTTTATCAGTTTGAGGAACGCCTCTGCAAAATAGCACAACAACGTTTAGAAATGCTCCAGGCCTTAAACCATTCTGAACTCGACAACGAATTTGAGCTGTACTTTCAACCCCAGGTAGATGCACAAGGTAATACCGTGTCTGCCGAAACATTGCTCCGCTGGTTCCACCCAGTACTTGGGCTTGTGCCACCCGCCCAATTTATCCCCGTGGCCGAAGAGGGTCGACAAATTATTAAAATCGGCTTATGGGTCATGCACAAAGCCTTTATTCAGGCGAAGTATTGGAATGAAACTTACGGCCCGTTTCGGATATCAATCAATATTAGTCCGATTCAATTCCACGAGCAGAGTTTTGTTGAGTTAGTCATTGGTCTGATTAAGTTTACTCAAGTAAATCCAAAACACATCACCTTAGAGTTGACCGAGGGGGTTTTGATTCGCAATACAAACTTGGCACTGCAAAAAATTCAGCATCTAGTGAGCTTAGGATTCCACATTTCAATTGATGATTTTGGAACTGGATACTCTTCACTGAGTTACCTGCAAAAGCTACCCATTCACGAGCTCAAAATTGACCAGAGTTTTATTCGTCATATTCCGGATAATGAAAATGATGTGGCGATAGTGGATTCTATTCTAAAATTAGCCCACAATAAAAATCTTACCGTGGTCGCCGAAGGCGTTGAGCTTGAGAGCCAAGCAGCATTCCTACGAGAAGCAGCACCTGAGGTACTGATCCAAGGCTACCTCTATAGCAAACCCATTCCCGCCGCAGAGTTTGAAACAAAATTCTTAGCCCAACGGCCTAAGCTCTAACAAATCTAATATACCTTGGATTCATTTTAGATTTCGACTCAAATATTTCAGGACAGATAACATCTTCCAACTCTTTACACTCTCTAATTAAAATCAACATCGATGAGACTCGCTCACCAGGCCTGGTCAATCTGTTTTTTCGGTAAAATTCATTAAAAAAAGATGTAAGCTTGCAAAATCATTAAAGTTTTACTATAATCCGGCTCTCGCAATGATTTGCACTTATTTATATATAAAATAAGCTTATGTCAAAGACGTAACAAATCATGCTTCGCAGAGCCATTTGCCCAACGCTTATCTTAAATGATAACGCCATCTGATTATTCTGATGCAAAGGTGCTCTATTAGACGCAATTTGCCCCAGAATAACGACTCTATTCTTTCGTTAAACTTTATTTAAAATTGAGAGAACGCCACTCTTTTTGTTGTGCGTGTTTGCTTTGGTTTTCTATTCAGTCGAAAAGACGCTTATTTATTCACGGGCATTTTTATTTCTCACAATGAGAAAAAGGACCTACCTGATGACTGTTGAAGTAACCTTCAAAGATCTCAAACTTTCTGACGACGTATTAAAAGCCATAACTGATATCGGCTATGAAACTCCGTCTCCAATCCAAGCCCAAGCGATTCCTGCCCTTTTAGAAGGTAATGATATCCTAGGTATGGCACAAACGGGTACTGGTAAAACAGCCGCGTTTGCATTACCTGCCTTATCTAATGCAGACTTCAAACAAAAAGACCCTCAAGTATTGGTATTAGCACCGACGCGCGAACTGGCGATTCAGGTGGCTGAAGCATTCCAAGGTTTTGCTAAGCACATGAAAGGTTTCCATGTATTGCCTATTTATGGCGGTGCCGATTACGGTACGCAAATTCGTGCTTTAACACGCGGCGTTCACGTCGTTGTTGGAACACCTGGTCGTGTTATGGATCACATTCGTAAAGGTACTTTAAAGCTTGGCGGCTTAAAGACTATGGTTTTAGATGAAGCCGATGAGATGCTTCGTATGGGATTCATCGACGATGTTGAGTGGATTCTTGAGCAAACGCCTAAGACACGTCAAATCGCTCTTTTCTCAGCCACTATGCCGAAAGAAGTTCACCGTATTGCGACCCGTTATTTGAATAATCCAACAGAAGTGATTATCAAAGCGACAACGGCAACCGCCATCACAATTGACCAGAAATACCTTATGGTTAGCGGTGGTCACAAGCTAGATGCGTTAACGCGTATCCTAGAAGCGGAAGAGAAGCTAGATGGTTCTATCATCTTCGTGCGCACTAAAACAGCCACTGTTGATTTAGCCGAAAGACTAGAGGCACGTGGTTATGCAGCGGCAGCCCTAAATGGTGATATTGCGCAGAACCAACGTGAGCGCATTGTCGATAATATCAAAAAAGGCAAGATTGATATCTTAGTCGCGACTGACGTCGTTGCTCGTGGTTTAGATGTACCGCGTATCAGTCACGTATTTAACTACGACATTCCACAAGATAACGAATCTTATGTTCACCGTATTGGTCGTACAGGTCGTGCCGGTCGCTCTGGTACTGCTATTCTTTTCGTTACACCACGTGAGAAGCGTTTATTAAGCTCTATCGAAAGAACGACTAAGAGCAAGATTCCTGAAATGCACTTGCCTTCGACACAAGACATCAACGACAGTCGTGTTGATCGTTTCAAGGCACGTATTGTTGAAGCGACTAAGCAAGACGATACTGCGTTCTATCAGCAGATGATTGAGCAGCTTGAGACTGAACAAAATATGCCTGCCGTTGAGATTGCAGCTGGTTTAGCGCGTCTATTACAAGGTGATATTCCTTTCTTCATGTCTGACAAACCACAACGTGAAGAACGTTCAGAGCGTAATGCCGGTGATGCTGGTGGTCGTGGTGACAGAAATGAGCGTGGTGGCCGTGGTGATCGCCCTGAACGTGGTGGTCGTGGAGAGCGTTCTGAGCGTAAACCACGCCGTGATCGCTCTGCAACGCCTGATGAAGGCATGACTCGCTTCCGTATCGAAGTAGGTAATCAGCACGGTGTACGTCCTGGGAATATTGTCGGCTGTATTGCTAACGAAGCCGGTTTAGACAGCGAATTCATTCGCCAGTTAAACATTGAGGACACATTCAGTACTGTTGACCTTCCTTCAGATATGCCAAAAGCAGCTAAGGAAGATTTAGGTAAAGCTTGGGTATGTGGTCAACAGTTGAAACTGAGTGAAGCGACTGGCGGATCTGCAGGCGGCAGTGCTGAACCTCGCAAGCGTCTTTCTCGTAACAAACCAGCTGGCGCTGACAAGGATAAAGGTAAGCCACGTCGCACACCTTCTCCACGTCGTAGCTAATGATTTGGAATGAAATACTCATTCCAATCCTAAACAATCCCTTAATACCCCTGAATATCAGGCTCAGTATTAGGGGATTTTTTTATGCTTGAAAAATGACCCTCCTCAAAACTTATTTAAAAAAATAGCGCCTTTCGGCGCCATTTCAAAACGATTAAACATGTTGATTAATCAATAGAAGTTACTGCATTTCTAAATCTTCTAACACCGATGCAACACCTGCAATTGCACATTTTTCATCATCCTTACCATCGGGTGCACCACTCACACCAACCGCACCATACGTTTTACCGCCTGCTTGAATAGGTGTAGAACCCGCCATAAAGGCTAAACCTGCCCCAATAGATTGCAATGGGCTATTAGCTCGGCCTTCAAGCTGAGAGCCTTTGACGTTAAACATAGCTGCGGTATAGGCTTTATTCTGACTAATGCCTAATGAAACGGGCGGAGCGATTGTATCTCTTAATTGTGCTTGAGTAATTCCATTACGATCCACCACCGTCACACTGATTGGAATACCTTTCTCACGACAAGCGGCCACCGCGTTCAACGCAATTTTATTCGCTACATCCATGGTAATTCTGGAGACATTAACCGTCATGGGTTCTTCTGCTTGTACCAGGCCACTGTTTAAACTCACCAGCCCCAATGCTAAAATAGACAGACTTTTTAATTTTGGTAGGATTCTTTGAGGCATCACTTCTCTCCAAGTAGTTTAAAACTAAATTTCATCATATTCCAAAAACAACATATTTCAAGCTTTTATGTACTCTACCCATAAATATTGGTCCAACCATTTATGAAAAATTCAATATTTTTAACAGTTGTGCTTGAGTCATAATAGGTATTGTTGATGACTATTTACAGAGTTATTTAGATGGATGTTATCCGCTTAGACGTTATTAAACGTTATTAAACGTTATTAAACGTTATTAAACGTTATTAAACGTTCCCGAATGACCCTCTGCACTGCGTTTGAGTAGAGCTACTTTGAATCAAACACTCTTTAGCCATTTTGGTCAGTAACTTAATCGCGTACTCTTTTTGAGTTGCGTGACTCCTATTGTCTGCGGGCTCTGAATAGACTAACTCGCAAGGTTGGCGTATTTTGGTATATTTTGCACCTCCTACTAATTCACCGTTGTGCTGTCTGAGGCGTCTTTGGAGGTTGGTTGTGATACCACAATACAATGTATTGTCGGCACAGCGTAAAAGGTAAACTGACCAGGCCTGGTCAGTTTGATTTTTGAGCGTTTCAGTCATCTTAGAAGCATAGTCATAAACAAGGTATTTTTATACCTCATCGCCTTTACGTATCCAATACCCTGATTTACCGCCTTTTTTCTCAAGCAACTGTACTTGGTCGATAATCATGCCTTTATCAACCGCTTTACACATATCATAAAGGGTTAAAGCGGCGGCTGATGCGGCCATTAATGCTTCCATTTCAACGCCGGTTTGTCCGACTAATTTGCATCGTGCCGTAATGTCAACCGAACTGTTTTCCAGATTAGGCATTAGCTCAACCTTGACGGAGGTCAACATTAGTGGGTGGCACATAGGGATAATATCAGGCGTGCGTTTAGCAGCCATGATACCCGCAATACGGGCCGTAGCCATGACATCACCTTTCTTATGTTTACCTTCGACAATCAGCTGTAATGTTTCAGGCAACATACGAATCACGGCCATTGCACGCGCTTCGCGTACAGTATGCTCTTTGGCACTGACATCAACCATACGAGCTTGGCCCTTTGAGTCTAGGTGTGTTAAAGGATTCTCAGTTGTCATAAGTTACTCATTGATTGGGTGAAATGGATAAAATGCGACCTTGTCGCCGTGGCTGATTTTGGTGTCTTCTGGAATCACGACAAAACCTTCAGCCCATACTGCGGAAGTTAAAACACCAGAACCTTGGTTATGATAGATATCAACATAGGTTTTTTGATTTTTATTAATCAATTTTGCCCGAGCGAACTCGCGTCTAAAACCGATTTTTGTCCATTCGAAATCGGCTTCTAACCATAAAGGCTTCGCTTTGATTGCGGTAGCGCCCTGCATCTTCAGCAGAAAAGGGCGTGCAAATAAGTTAAAGGTCGCAAAAGCCGAGACTGGGTTGCCTGGCAAACCTATAAATGGCGTGTCGTGAATGTCGCCAAATGCGAGTGGCTTACCGGGTTTCATTTTGACTTTCCACATATCAAGAGAACCTAACTGTTCTATCGCCGGCTTAATATGATCTTCTTCACCGACAGAAACA
The DNA here is from genome assembly GCF_000381085.1 of Thiomicrorhabdus arctica DSM 13458. Lineage (GTDB taxonomy): Bacteria > Pseudomonadota > Gammaproteobacteria > Thiomicrospirales > Thiomicrospiraceae > Thiomicrorhabdus > Thiomicrorhabdus arctica. The sequence continues at coordinate 1,782,224 of NZ_KB905899.1, forward strand.
CCACCGGTAGTAATCACAACATCTGCAACGCTTGCGGCTTCTTTCATCGCTTTGACAGTCGCTTCAAGCGTATCTTGTACGCGACCCAAGTCAATCAATTCAAATCCCAAGCTAGGAATCATTCCTGCTAATACATAGCGGTTTGCATTATATATTTTGCCCATCTCAGCTTTTTGTCCAGGCTCTATCAGCTCATCACCCGTTGTGAAGGTGGCAATTTTCAACGGCAGGTAAACCTCAACTTCTGCAATACCAATTGAGGCTATCAAACCCAAATCCTGACCCCGTAACTTATGACCTACCTTTAGAATTTCATCACTTATAGCAATATCTTCACCTACTAAACGGATATTCTGTCCTTTGAGGTGACCGGCTGGTTTTATATTAATCTGATGATCACCGACTGACTCAGTCTCTTCTTGCATCACCACCAGATTAGCCCCTTCAGGTATGACAGCACCGGTAAAGATTCGAGCAACGGTACCTGCTTTTAGGGGAGTGGGCATACAACCGGCGGGAATGCGCTGACTTAAAGTCAAAGCACCACTATGCTCCAGATCATAGCTGTGTAAGGCATAGCCATCCATCATGCTATTGTTATGAGGAGGGACATTGACATCAGAGATAATGGGTTCGGCTAAAATACGTCCATACGCTTGATGAATGGCTATAACCTCTGTCTTATTCGTTGGCTTAACTTGGCTGAGTAGGTAATGTAAAGCTTCATCAAATGTTTTCATATGCTCTCTTAAAAAAATACCCGCAAATGCGGGTAGATACTATAAATCGGACCTTTCACTATACGGCCCAACGGGCTTCTGCTTCTTTATCACTTACGCGCGAATCAACCCAACGAACGTCACCATCGGGTAATGTTTCCTTTTTCCAGAAAGGGGCATTCGTTTTTAGATAATCCATAATAAAATGCGCGGCATGAAAAGCATTTTCACGGTGACGGCTTGCAACAGCCACCAGCACGATTTGATCGGCTGGATACATTTTACCAATTCTATGAATAATTAAACTCGCTTCCAGTGACCAACGATCATGCGCTTCTAAGCGAATTTTTTCAAGCGCTTTTTCAGTCATTCCAGGATAATGCTCCAACTCTAAAATTGCAACTTCATCGCCCTCGTTGATATCACGCACAGTACCCACAAATGAAACCACCGCGCCAATATCTTTATGGCCAGTACGAAGCTTTGCATTTTCAACGGTAAGATCAAAATCAGCTTGCTGAATTTTAATATATGGATACATCTCTTCTGCATTTTTCACCGTCTTTACCCACCTGTAACCGGAGGAAAAAAGGCCACCTCATCACCTGCTTTGATTGCCGTTTCACGTGAAGCAACATCGTGATTCACTGCGATCTGTAAATTAGTATTTTCAAGTAAAGCCTGCTTCCAAAGATCACCACGCTGCGCTAACTCAGAAATCAACGCGCCAACAGTAGAATGTTGTGCAGGCATCTGCTCATCTGCTTGCCCCAGCATTTCTCTAAAACTTGCAAAATATAAGATATTAACCATCTAATTGTCCCTTCACCAAATCTTTTTGAACTAAATAAAACATCAGTTAATTAAATCAATAGGCTTTTAGCCCCCTAATTCAACCATCTGTCTGAACTCTATATTATGAACATTCTCATTAAAGAAGTGTTTTTCTGGTTTTTTAAGAAGCGCATCTACAATCAACTGTTGCAGCCCTTCATCTGTTATCCCTTCACGTAATGGAGTTCGTAAATCCACTGAATCTTCCTGGCCTAAACAGAGTGCTAAAACACCTTTAGCCGTCAAACGTACCCTATTACAGGTTTCACAGAAGTGATCAGAAACGGCAGAGATAACCCCAATACGCGTCTCTGAATTCCCAATAACGAAGTTTCGAGCGGGCCCATCATGGCTTTTGCCTGAGGAAGGGATCAAATTCTTGCCAACATGCTTTTTGATGCGCGCTAGAATCTTATCGGCAGGATAGTGTTGATTCATCATACTCACCCCTGCAGGGCCAATCGGCATGGTTTCGATAAAACGTACTTCAACGCCTTTGGCCAATCCGAAATCAACCATGGCTTCAATTTCGTCGTCGTTAGTGCCTTTCATAACAACCATATTGAATTTGACTGGCTTCATGCCTATCTCTAATGCTTTATCAACACCCGCTAATACTTTCTCTAAATCCCCTCCACGGGTGATATGGTTAAAACGTTTTGGCTTTAATGAATCAATAGAAACATTAATACGGCTCACCCCCGCCTTATGTAAAGCTTCAGCTTCACGCGCTAAGTGATGTGCATTGGTTGAAAGTGCAATGTCTTCAAGACCTTCATAAGCACTTATTTTCTCCACAAGGGAGGATAGATTTTTGCGCACTAATGGCTCACCCCCCGTCAAACGTACCTTAGCAATCCCTAGATCAACAAATGCTTTAATAATGCGCGCAAGCTCATCATAAGAAAGGTATTCAGTATGTCGACCTTCAGGATGCACGCCTTGCTCAGGCATACAGTAATCACACCGATAATTACATTTATCCGTTACAGAAACTCGAAGGTAGTTTATTTTTCGCATAAAGGGGTCAATTAATTCATTTCGCATAAGGCAACCATTATTGAGTTTTGCCAAGCGTTATATCCTGGCGGGAATAACGATATTCTACCGCATTTAAATATTGGAATTCAATTATTTATTGCCTTATTAAGGGCATTAACCCTAGGATTTAAAAGGAGATATGCTAAATTTCAAACATAAAAAAACCCCATTATGAAAATCATAATAGGGCTTTAAGACCTGATAGTTTGTATGTTGAACAACAGCTAAGCCATCGTTCAAACACTATAAACTACATTCCAGAGTGACCAACACCAGGCGGATCTTCGTGCATACGCTGAGGAACGTTGTACTGAGGTGTTCCATCAGGTAATTTACGTGCTTCTCTATAGTCAGTAGCATCACCTTTACCGTTACCACCAACTTGCGCATCTGGACAGTTCGTCATACAACGTTCATTATGAATAACTGGACGGTGATCGCAGAAGAAGTTACCTTGGTTAGGCATATACTTGTTCATCTTCATCAGCATTTCAGAGTTGAAGAAAGTTTCATCATCTAACTCATTGCCTTCATCATCAATCTTGATGTAGTTCGACTGAAGAATATAACCAGTCATCCCTAGGTAACCAGCATCACCGATAAACGATGCGTTTGGCGTCCAGAAAGGCATAGTACGACGGATATAATCAAAGATTGTTGTAGCATAAGGCCAGTAGTTACCAACAGCCTTCATAGGTGCTGGATCTGTGAAGCTAGACGTTACAAGGTTTTGATCAACGGCTAGAGCTAGATAACCCTTAGCGCCTTCACCAAAATCACCGTGACACATACCACAGAACTGAACGTATACCTTACCACCTTCTTCAATGGTCATCCCTACGTCAGCTGATGGTAAACCTTTACCATCACCATCCACAGTGATATTCCACTTAGATAAAGCGGCTTCAGCGATAGGTGTACCAAAACCATTTGCCACGAATGAAGAATCATCATGATAGTGCTTTGCAGCACTCTCGTGAACCTCGGTGAACGCAGCAGGAATCTTACACTGCGCGTTACCATGGTTACCACCATCAATGCTATCATCTACTTCGAAAGAGTATGGGTTTGCAGGATCTAACTTGCCAACCAATCCATTACGACCATGAGTTTCATCAGAACCCAAGATTGCTTCGATAACTGCTTTATCTAGGTACTTACCATCTGCTTTTTTGATAATTTCTGCATAGTTTGCTGCATATTTACCATCAATTTTATCACCAGCTTTGCTGTCTGAATTTCCAGACATAGCAAGTGCTGAACCAGAGAATAGTATTGCAACAGAAGCTGCAACTAATGTTTGTTTAGTATTGAACATTTTCAATCATGCCTCCGTTTTTACCTTGATCCCAACCGTGTACTCTCCACGTTACCATCGCTGTGCGGTGGTAAACGTTGTTAGTACCTTCCAAGTTACGCATTTGCGGCATTGGAGGCTGAACATAACCCGTTTCATCTGTAACACGACTCATCAAGAAAGCTTCTGAACCATCCCATTCCCATTCCATTTCGAAACGAGTCCAAGCTTTATCCAATACAACTGACGTGAAGTGAGCTTCTTTCCAATTCTTACCACCGTCAATTGAAATATCAACGTTAGCGACTTTACCACGACCAGACCAAGCTAAACCACGGATGTAGTATTTACCAGGACCTTGCATTTTGAAGTCAGGTGATGGGTAAGTAATGACTGAGTTTGCTTCCATATACCATGAGAAACGTTGTGCTGTTCCATCAGGCATAAGCTCTGTGTACTTAGATGTCTCTTCACGGTGCTGAATTGGCACATCATGGACCATAATACGACGCAGGTATTTAACCCACATGTTAGCTTCACAACCAGGAACAACCAAACGAATTGGATACCCTTGCTCACGACGAAGCGCTTCACCGTTCTGAGCGTATGCAACGAAACAATCGTCCATCGCTAGTTCAACGGGTACTGAACGTGACATTCCAGATGCATCAGCACCTTCAGGAATAATCCACTTACCTTCAGGTTTAATACCCGCTTCTTTCAATAGGTCAGATAGACGTACACCTGTGTATTCAACACAAGACATCATACCGTGAGTCCACTGAACAGAGTTCAACTGAACCCCTTTCCATTCAAGTGCACCGTTAGCAGGACATTCAATGAAGTGAATGCGAGAAATCGAAGGGAAACGCTTAAGATCATCCATAGTGAAAATCAAAGGACGTTCAACTAAACCGTGAATAACTAAACGGTGATCATCAGGATTGATTGTTGGAACACCACCATGGTAACGCTCAAAATGAAGACCATTAGGAGTGATAATACCATTCAACTGATGGATTGGAGACATCGTGATAGATGCCATTGAATCTGGAGTTAACCATTCAAGCGTACGACGCTGAACTTCTTTCTCAAAAGGAGAAGGCATTCCGTAAGGGTACTTACGAACACCAAAACCTAGAGACTTACGCGCTGCGCCGTCTTGTAATACGTCAGTTATTTCTGCTTTACCAGCATAAGGTGCTACTGCTTTCTTAGGATCGAAGCCAGCGCCTCCTGCTGCGTTAGCTGCTGAAGTGAACATCACTCCACCAGCTACGGCCGCGCTACCTTTTAAAAAGGCGCGTCGACCTTGGTTGCGACTGTCTTCAGTCTGTACTGCAACCTTGTCTACGATGTTATCTGTCATTTTTGCTCCTTGATGATCTTGCTGCTTCCAGCAAAACCCCAAATTCAAGAGTTTTAAATTGGTTCAATAGCCTGAACCCTTTTCGACCGTTATTCAGGCCATGCAGTTATTACTAATTGTTAATGATAAATTTAATAGCCAACGACTGCAAGTCAAAATACACCAAAAATTAGCATTCTCTTATATAATTTTTTTTATGGCAGGACTGTATATATTCTATATTTAGTCATATCGCGCACATAACCACTCTATATAGTAGGTATGCCGATTCTGATACATATTGATCCTCATTTTGGAGTTTCAACAACCTCGATGATGAGTATTATTTTTTTTTGTAATTCATTTACGCCTTATGCCACTAAACTGTTTTTACGATTCCAGAAAGAATCACTTCCGTTAAAAACTTATCTGAAGTAAACGGTACTTAAACATCATGATTCTCGTCTATTGCACAATGTTGTTCAATCATCGAGACTCATTTACTCACTTAGAGACCTGATATACTGACTGCCGTTCAATCTGTTCGATTGATGCAGTCTCCAATGTACCTAGCTGACTCTCTGATACACCTGACTTCCTCAATGTCGGCTTTAGCGAAAAGCTGAACTTTCCACCCCTATATATTTGTATTTACAATCCCTTAATAACAGTGCGCCATTCAGTTCGAAACAGAGATAATCACACCTGATACAGATCATCCACTGCTTTATTTTTATTCGTCTGACAGATATCATTCGACACAACCCTACTCTATCTTGTAAGCTTTCTACAGCTCAGAGCAATTCACTTAAAAAGGTATCCTTCAATGCTTGATCGTCAATATCCAATTACTCGAATGCGTCGCATGCGTAAAGATGATTTTTCTCGCAGATTAATGCGTGAAAACACCCTCACCACGAATGATTTGATCTTACCTATGTTCGTGACTGAAGGCCACAATATCCGTCAAGCCGTTAGCTCTATGCCCGGTGTTGAACGATTGAGTATCGATCTTATAGTGGCGGAAGCCAAAGAGATCAGTGCACTGGGCATTCCGATGATAGCACTTTTTCCAGTCACACCTGATAACGTCAAATCACTACAAGCAGAAGAGGCTTTTAACCCGCATGGTCTTGCGCAGCGGGCAATACGTGCCGTGAAAGAGGCTTGTCCTGAGTTAGGAGTCATGACGGATGTTGCACTTGACCCGTTTACCACCCACGGACAAGACGGCATTATTGATGATAACGGCTATGTTTTAAATGATGACACCATTGATGCTCTCATGAAACAAGCCCTATCACATGCTGAAGCTGGAGCAGATGTTGTTGGACCATCCGACATGATGGATGGTCGCATCATTGAAATCCGTGAATTGCTTGAAGCTAATGGTTACGTTAATACACGCATCATGGCTTATTCAGCCAAATACGCCTCTGCCTTTTATGGCCCATTTCGAGATGCCGTTGGTTCATCCGGAAACTTAGGGAAAAGTAATAAAAATACCTACCAGATGGATCCGGCGAATCGTAATGAAGCCTTACACGAAGTGGCTTTAGACCTAAACGAAGGCGCTGACATGGTCATGGTCAAACCCGGCATCCCTTACCTAGACATCGTGCGTGACATTAAAAACAAATACAAAGCTCCGACTTACGTTTATCACGTCAGTGGAGAATATGCCATGCTCAAAGCCGCATCGCAAAACGGGTGGATAGATGAAAGAGCTGTTGTACTAGAAACCCTTCTCAGCTGTAAACGTGCAGGCGCGGACGGTATCTTGACATACTATGCAAAATTAGCCGCCATTTGGCTAAAAGAGGGTTAATTTTTTCATGACAGATTTATATGCTGTGATTGGCGATCCTATCGCCCATTCAAAGTCTCCCTTGATTCATCGACTATTTGCCGAGCAGACCTGCCAAGATATGGCTTATGAAGCCATTCGTGTTGATACAGATGACACTACTTTTGCATGGGCGATTGCCGACTTAAAAAACCGCGGATACAAAGGTATTAATATTACAGTGCCTTTTAAATTAGATGCGTTTGAGTCTGCCGACCAACTCTCGCAAAGAGCACAAACTGCACACGCAGTGAACACCTTTGTTTTTAACGATGATGGTAAAACTAGCGGCGATAATACCGATGGTATTGGGTTGGTAAATGACATCGAACTGAATGGCTTACGCCCTTTTAAAGACCAGAAAGTGCTTATTTTAGGCGCAGGTGGAGCCGTGCAAGGCATTTTGGACCCGTTGCTGGAAAAACAACCAGGCCTGGTACATATTGCGAACCGCACCGCCCAACGCGCGATCGCTTTAGGTGAACGCTTTACAACATCCACCCCTATCACAGGCAGTGGCTGGGACGATATTCCTGAAATAGCCTATGACATTATCATTAATGGCACATCCGCCAGCTTAGAGGGCAAACTTCCACCTATTTCAGACAAGTTGATTGCTGAAAACTCGCTGGTTTACGACATGATGTACGGTGACAAACCGACTGTTTTTATGGATTGGGCAAAACAAGCGCAGCCAAATTGTCAGACAATGGATGGCTTAGGCATGCTCGTAGGCCAAGCGGCCGAAGCGTTTTATTTATGGCGCGGAGTGCGCCCTGAGACCGCTTCGGTGGCTGCCGACGTGCGGGCCTTGATGACAACGCACTCTTAATTTTATTACCAGGCCTGGTAATAAAATTAAGAGTAGATAAAACAAATTAAAACGTAAAGCCATGCATTAAAGCTCTTCCGCCTGATATTCATTTTTCAGCTTCACATAGTGCGCGGCTGAATACTTAAAGAAGGCGATCTCTTTTTCAGAGAGAGGACGAGCTTGCTTCACTGGCGAGCCCATATACAAATAACCACTTTCCAACACCTTACCCGGTGGTACTAAACTGTTTGCCGCGACTAAAACATGCTTCTGTACGACGGCATTATCCAAAACCACCGCCCCCATACCAATGAGACACTCATCCTCAAGAACACAACCATGTAAGACAGCATTATGCCCCACCGTCACATCTTCACCCACGATACATTTAGAACCCGCTGACACATCACTTTGATGTGTGGTGTGCACGACTGCACCATCTTGAATATTAGAACGAGCCCCGATGTGAATATCGTTAACGTCCCCTCTAAGAGTGGCATTTGGCCAAACACTTGCATCCGCTCCTAACACGCATCTACCAATGACCACAGCACTTGCATCCACCCATGCCGAATCACCTAATTGTGGGGAAAATTCTTTATATTTTCGTATTGTCATCTTTTAAATCTCCTTAAACTGTCTAATAATCGGGTAATTTTATTCAATTACAACCGGCATGAATTCCTCTATTGACCATCTTACCCAAACCCTATAGCTTTTGTTTATACCTACCAAAAATCGTTGATAAAATAACTTCGTTGCATAACGCTATAATAGTCATAGTATTGTATAGACATGGTTTTATTTAAAGGATAAAAATGATTCAAGTGACTGGTTCTGAAAAGCGCAAGAATATCCGCATCCCTTCAAACCGTCCGGTACTGTTCATTATTAACAGTCAAAGCATATATGCAACGATGACCGACTTTTCAAAGCATGGCATCGGTTTTATCTCGAATTTTTCGGCTAAAGAGCATGATCGTGTTGAAGTTCATTTTGACATCCCGACTAGCTACTCAGGAAAAGAAATCAAAGCCTTTCAATTCAAAGCGGAAGTGAGACATTGTCTTAATTTGACTGACAAAAGCCACATTGGTGTTCGGCTCGACTTTCCGACTAAAGACTACTTACAAATATTCGATGAACTCACACCCACTTAAAAGTGTTGAACTCTACTTTGTGCAAGGTTAATATGAACAGGGGTTGGTAAAATATTCACTATTTTTTAAAGCTGACAGGGAGTTGCTTCAAAGTGATGTAGCAGACAATTTATATTGACTCTCTTCTTATGCCCCTTTGATTTAAGCCATATAAAGAAATTAGGTAACAGAGAAAAATGGATAAAATCACTCCCCTTATCGAAAACAGTGCCTTTTCGAATCGTCGTAGAGAAAATAGACTGCCTTCACATATACCTTCACTGCTCATTCAACACGACAAAGCGATCTACACGACAGTGGTAAATCTCTCTTCAACCGGCATCGGGTTTTTATCAGCGGTTAAAGTCCCTTCCGATGAAGAAGTCATGATTACCTTTGAACGTTTGGAAGCCGACGTAATGGTGCCTGTAAAGCTAAAGGTACATGTCCGCTCTTGTCATGAAGTTGATGATGAATATTATATTGGCGGCAGTCTTGTATCAAATTCCTTGAATTACACCAAGTTCTTTAAACTCATCGAGCCTCACATTGAACCTTAACGATTCGTTGTTATCCAAACTAAGGAGAGTAACTTACGCATTTACAGCCCCTAAAGATCGAACCTTCAAGTTATTAAAACCAAAAAGCCGCTCAAATTGAACGGCTTTTTTGGTTCTGAATGATCACACTCTAAAGACTTAACGCATAGTGACTAACTCTTCTGAACTAGAAGGGTGAATGGCAATCGTTGCATCTAAATCGGCTTTAGTGGCTCCCATCTGCACGGCAACGGCGAATCCTTGCAACATCTCATCCGCCCCATCACCGACGATATGAATACCAACAACTTTCTCATCTTCACCCATTACGACGAGCTTTAACGCAGTTTTGATTTGGTGCTCTGTGAAAGCATAACGCATTGGGGTAAACACTGAGGTGTAAACCTTTACATTATCACTACCATACTGCTTACGCGCATCATGCTCAGCTAACCCTATAGTACCGACAGGAGGGTGTGAAAAAATCACAGTTGGCACTGCACTTAAATCTAATTTAAGATCTGGTTTATTGTTATATAAGCGTTCCGCCAAGAAACGTCCCGCGCGAATCGCCACAGGGGTAAGTTGGGGTTGACCTGTCACATCGCCTATCGCATAGATATTATCGACCGCTGTTTTATGACAATCATCGACTTCAATAAAACCGTTACTATTTGCAGTCAATCCAACCTTATCTAAAGCTAACGGCTCTACCAAAGTTTGGCGACCTACCGCCCACACGACTTGATCAAAACCTGAAATGCTTTGTCCATCAGTACTGTAGAGGGTCAAAGTGCCATCGGCTTGACGTTCAAGTTTTTTAACCGAAAAGTGATACTCTTTTTTGCAGCCACTTTCTAACATTGCATTGGTTAGGTTTTCACGGATCATGTCATCGAAACCACGCAACACTAAATCTTTACGACTGATTAAGGTGGTATCCGTCCCCAAAGCTTGAAACACCCCTGCCAGTTCGACAGCAATATAACCACTGCCAATCACCGCAACTTTTTTAGGTTGTTCAGTCAGCTCAAAGAAGCCGTCAGAAGAAAGTCCTAATTCGGCATTTTCTGTTTCTAGAGGAATAAGCGGTATACCGCCTGGTGCAATCACGATGGTTTCTGCCGTGTAGGTTTTGCCATCGACGGAAACCGTATGCTGGTCTACAAAACTGCCCCATCCCTCCAAAACATCAACGCCTTTGTCTCGCATATACCCCTCATACCAGGTCGTGATATTACTGATATATTGCTCACGATTCTTAACAAGCTTAGCCCAATCAAAGCCTTTCTGCTCGACGTCAAAACCAAAGCTAGAAGCGTCGCGAATGGCTTCGGCGATATGAGCACCAAACCACATGACTTTCTTCGGCACACAGCCAATATTGACACAGGTGCCACCCAACTTTTTAGCTTCGACGACTGCACACTTCTTACCGTACTCTGCTGCACGCTCTACTACTGATAAACCACCACTTCCAGCACCAATCGCAATGACATCGTAATCGTATTTCATCTTATTTTTCTCCTCTATTGAGCGATCAAGCAAAACCAAAAAAGGGGCTAATATGGCCCCTTTTTGGAATAGAGTAGTTGTGACTACTCTTTTCAAAAGATTCTAGCGAAAAGCCACCAGGCCTGGTGACTTCAGACTAGATTATTTTGCTAAAAATGCTTCTAAACTTTCAGAACCACCAATAAGCTCACCTTCAATGAATACTTGAGGGACTGTATCAGCATTAGCAACCGCACGTAAAGTACGTGAAGAGATGCCGCTGTTTGAAATATTAATCTCTTCATAGCTGATGCCATTATCTTCTAACATTGCCTTGGCTTTTGCGCAGAAAGGGCAACCTACTTTAGTGAAGATTGTCGCTACTTTAGCTGGCTTTGCTTGTGGGTTGATGTAATTCAACATAGTATCTGCATCAGATACTTCAAATGGGTCACCTGGAACTTCTGGCTCGATAAACATTTTTTCAATTATGCCATCTTTAACCAACATTGAATAGCGCCATGAACGCATGCCAAATCCAAGATCTTCTTTATTGACGAGCAGGCCCATACCCTCTGAAAACTCACCATTACCGTCTGGAATTAAGCGCACATTATCAGACTCTTGATCTTTAGCCCATTCGTTCATTACAAATGTATCGTTAACGGACATACACACGATTTCATCAACGCCGTTTTCAGCAAAAACAGGGGCTAATTCATTATAGCGTGGTAAATGCGCTGAAGAACATGTTGGTGTAAAAGCACCTGGTAAAGAGAAAACCACGACGGTTTTACCCTTAAAAAGATCTTCACTGGTCACGTTAACCCACTCATCATTCTGACGAGTACGGAATGTAACATTTGGAACAGCTTGACCTTCGTGATTTGGTAGATTATTGCTTGATGCCATAGTGGATCTCCTAATTGACTATCTAAGTATAAGTGTCATCTCTGACGTGCAAGTTAGTGTATAGAACGACTAATCATTAGTAAAATTGATTCTTTTAACCATAACGATAGATTTTAACTATCAAAGTAGCCATTTCTAAGAGAATTATTGCAACGTTGACCCTTGCAAGCTGCGCATAAAGGGCTCTAGCTCATCTTTCTCTTGGGCATATTTCATTAACAGTCCCAATATTGCCTGGCTTTCATGTTGTGAAGCAATACGCGCTGCCAACTGAAATTCTTTGCCTGTTACTGCACCCTTAAATCCGCCTAATTCTAACAAAGCAGCGACCACACCAGCATTTTCAAGCAGACATGCCGCTTGCAAAGCTTTAACTGGCTCACCCGCTGCATCTTTCGCCACTTCTTGTTGAGCGGACACAAAATACTCTTGCACCAAGACCATGGTCATCCAGTAGTTCATCTCTGGATCGGCTTCACTCTCTATAGCATGTAAAAACATTTCACTTGGCTGAGTTTGATGCTTTTGTACCAGCGTTTTTACAACGCTAGAAAATGAGTCTCGATTTTCAGGCTTTAGGTTTAATAAATTCATTCAATGTCTCTTTACTTCTGTATACAGCCTTTTCCCAAGGGGAAAGGCTGATCTGTTTCTCACGCTTGTACATTCGTCGCGTTTACTTTATATCCTCTATTATACGGATAGTCCGCAAGCGACACCAGATGCCCATGCCCACTGAAAGTTAAATCCTCCCAAATGACCCGTTACATCTAACACTTCACCAATAAAATACAGGCCTGGTTGCTTGCTGGTTTCAAAGGTTTTCGAAGAGACTTCATCAGTATCAACCCCCCCTAAAGTGACTTCAGCTTTAGAGTAACCAGCCGTATTAGACGGATAAAGCTTCCAATGCGTCAGCTGATATGCATAATTTTCAATGGTTTCATCGGTCACATTCGATAAGGTGGTCTCCATAGGGAATGCCTCTAACCAAACCTGGGTAAAACGCTTTGGCCAAAACTGGTTCAACCACTTAGGCAAACTCTGCCCGGATTGTTTGAGTTTTTTCAAAACATCCAGAACCGATTCGGTTGGCAACAGATTCACTTCTATGGCCTCTCCTAATTGCCAATAGTTAGAGGCCTGTAAAATTCCTGGCCCACTTAATCCCTTATGGGTAAACAGTATCGCTTCTTGAAAAGCATGACCATTGGCGGTAACCTTCACATCCATCGACAAGCCACTTAATTCTGAGAAACGTGCCTGCCACTTACCCTCAAAGCTCAAAGGTACCAGGCCGGGTGAAGTGTTAAGAACATTCAAACCAAACTGCTTAGCAATTCTATAACCGATTCCACTCGCCTTGAGTTTTGGAAAAGATAACGCCCCGGTCGCGACGACTAATTTAGTGGCGGTCACAAAACCTTGCGAGGTTTTCAAACGATACCCCCCATTTTCAAAGGCAACTGATTCAATCTCGGTATTCAGTCGAAACTCAACCCCCGCCCAATCACATTCGGTACGTAAGATTTGAATCAAATCGGAGGCGCGCTCTGCACAGAACAGCTTACCTAATTCGCGGGTTTCGTAAGCCAAACCATGACGTTCAACCAGTTCGATAAACGCCGAGGAGGGATAACGCGACAGTGCGCTTTTAACAAAATGGACATTTTGGCAGATAAAATTGGCAGGGCTCACATCCAGATTAGTGAAATTGCATTTACCTCCACCAGAAATCCGGATTTTTGCAGCCGCTTTAGGGGCATGGTCTATGACTAAAACGGACTTACCTTGATAAGCTGCTGTTGCAGAGCACATTAACCCCGAGGCACCGGCACCGAGCACAATTACATCCCAATGAGACATGGTTACAACCTAATTTTTTAAAAACGTGAAGATCAGTATGATTCAAACAAGAAGGGCGTAGACTAACCTTAATGAGTCATTTCATCAAAAAACTTAAAGCCTTTTCGACCGTTTATTTTAACATCATACAAAGCCATATCGGCATATCTTACCAGCGTTTTACGATCCCTTGCATCCTGGGGATAAACTGAGACTCCGATACTCAACGAAACCCCTACGGTACCCGCATCGGTTTCAACAGGCTCATCAAAAGCCAGCATGATTTTATCCAAAACGGTGGTCAATCCCTTCTTATCTGCTATCCCTTCTATGATCAGAGTAAACTCATCCCCCCCTAATCGAGCAATCGTATCAGATGCTCGCAAACACACTCCCAAACGATCTGATACGGCGATTAAGACCTCATCACCGGCCTGATGACCCAAGGTGTCATTAATGCTTTTAAATTTATCAATATCAATAAAAACGACCGCCATTTGTGCCGATAAGCGTTCATTACGTTTAATGGACTCATCTAAACGATCATAAAAAAGTCGGCGATTCGGCAGGCCAGTAACACTATCGTGGCTGGCTTGATAGCTCATTTTTTCAGCTTGCTCTCGTAATTGATCTTGCAATTGAATAAGTGAAGTGATGTTATGTGCCGACTCCACCACCGAAGAGATCTCTCCTTGCTCATCAAACATGGGCTTTACGACTAAATTCACATAGTGATCGACCCCATCATGACTATCACTATGATTGTGAATAACAGTCACTTCCTGTTTCGTCTTTAAGACCTCTTTTAACGGGCAGGGATGGTCAACACCGTCACAAGGCGTGGAACGGTGGTGCGACACCTCGTAACATTTTGGATTCTCTGAATCGGCGATCCATTCACTCTGCATTTGTAAACGGGTAGCTTGATTCATCCACTCTAGAGAGTAATCGGGACGAATGACCATAACCTCATTAGACAGGCCATCTAACATTCTTTGAACATAGGCATGCTGCTGTTCTCGTTCATATTGCAGTGCTTTTATATCAGAAATATCTCGTACCACAGAAACGTACTGTAACTGACCATCTATCTCTAATAACTTAACACTGATATCAGCAGGATAGAAAGAACCATCGGCCCGCTTCTGGAGTGTTTCAAAACAGACTCGATTCACGGGTGAACTCTTCCGGCTTAAAGGTGCAATCAACTGTTCAAATTCTGCCAGACTCATCTCTGGCTTGACATCTAAAGGCGTAAGCGTGAGTGCGGTTTGCATCGTAATGCCACAGCTCTCCAAAGCGATTGCATTTAAGTAGGTAAACTTGAGACTAATACGGTCAAAAACATAAATTTCAGCACTGCTTTGACTCACGACACTGCCCAACAACGTATTGTAATGTTCAGCGGCTTTTAACTCGGTTATATCAATAATCGTACCTAGATAATATTCTGCCGCACCATTCTTGTTCCGCTCAATCGTCGTTCGATCATCAATCCAACGCACCGCACCTTGTCCATCAAAGATCCGATACACTTGACGAAAATCACTCATGCCTCTTTGGGTATAGTTCACGACCTCATCCATAACCCGTTCAACGTCGTCAGGATGAATAATGTCGACATATCGCACTCGTCCGCTAGTGAAATCAGTATAACAATAGCCAAACCTATCGATATTTTTTGAGACAAACTCGACCGGCCAGCCCTCTTTAGCTTGCCAATAAAAAATAACCGCTTGACTGTTATTAATGATTTTTTCAATTCGTTCGTTCATAAGCACTTTTGTCAAATTTGAGGATAACTAACTGAAGCTAGAGATTTTTACATGAGCAAGACTTTACATAAAGCACACCAGAACCCATAAAGGATCGCGTAATATACCCTTTATTGTCTATAAAATTCAATAAGTTATTTTGTAAATGGACAAAGCTTCCTTCTTTATGTCGCTATCAAGCCTGAAGTTTAAAATCCTTAACATAATGACTTTTAGCCACAAAAATAGAAATGAATACCCCTATGCTCCTTTTATAAAACTGGCAACCATTCACTTTTCCGCCTTTGGGCTTCGGCAACCAAAGCCTCGTAACCTTTTAAAACGTCTGACTCATTGCCTTCTACCCCTAGCTCAATCGTACGTTTATCCTCTTCACTAATGCTTGGTAAACTAAACAAGCGTAAGTTTGGAAAGGTCAATTCAAATTGTTGCATAAAATCGACCCACTCTGACTCCTGGCCATTCATGAGGCGAATGGCTTTTTCAATCGTAGGGGGTTGCTGGTAATCGACATAGTAATGATCTAATACCCACTCCATCATCGGCTTAGCCATCATAGGAAAGCCGGGCATAAAATGGTGATTTTGAATAGAGAATCCAGGCACACGGTTATAAAAATTAGGGATGATAACTGCGCCTTTTGGATATTCCGCCATGTGAATCCTTTGCGGATAAGCATCTTCTCCAAACTGTGCTTCAATTTCAGCGACAGCCTGGGAGTGTCGTTCAATCGGTAAGCCTAGCGCTAAAGCAGCACTCTGCCGAGTTCGATCGTCAGGAGTGGCGCCAATTCCTCCAAAACAAAACACCACTCCTTCCTGTGCAAAACTCTCTCGCAGGGTTTGGGTTAGGAACTCAGGTTCATCTCCCAAAAGCCTCACCCAATTTAATTGCAAACCGCGCGGATGCAATAAAGCATTGGCCTGAACCAGATGCTTATCTTGGCGCTTACCAGAGATGATTTCATCGCCAATAATAATCAAGCCTATTTTAGGTTGCTTTTTCATCATCTCTTTGCTCTTATCATGCTATTTTAGAAAGCTTTATATTGGCAACTATTCGGTAAAAATAGGTCACCCTATTTATCAGTTTATGCGCTTTTTTCTGAATAATCAAAAGATAAGCAGTATCATGACATCATGAAAAAATCACCTGTTCAAGCCTTACCAACCATACTCAGCATTGCCGGATCCGATAGTTCGGCGGGCGCTGGACTGCAAGCCGATTTAAAGACCATTCATGCCTTGGGAGGTTATGCGCTGACGGTGCCTACTGCCATTACGGCACAAAATAGCTTAGGTGTTGCAGCTGTTTATCCACTCGCCCCTGAGATAGTACGCCTTCAATTAGAAACCCTGCTTGCTGACTATCATATTCAAGCCATTAAAATTGGCATGTTAGCCAACTTAGCCATTTTAAAAGTGGTGATTGAATGTTTGCTACAACACTCCAAAATACCGGTGGTATTAGACCCTGTACTGATCAGTAGCAGTGGTCGTGCATTATTGGAAACGCAAGCTTTACCGCTGTTTATAACTCAACTGCTGCCTTTAGCCACCGTTGTGACACCTAATATTCCTGAGATTAATACCCTGATTCAGGCGGCGATCCCTTCTCAACCACACCATGCTTTTATGGGTAAAGCGGTTGAAGTACCAGCAATAGCGCAGTGTTTATTTGCTTTAGGAGTGCAAAGTATGGTGATTAAAGGTGGGCATAGCGTTGAAACGGAAGCGATTGATTACTTGGTGGTTCCGAATGAAAAAACGCCGGATCACCCCACAATCCAACGCTATTCAAGCATACGATTAGAAACATCCAATACACACGGTACAGGATGTACGTACTCATCTGCGATTGCGACAGAACTGGCAAAAGGCCAGACTTTACAACAAGCCGTAAAAGAGGCCAAGAGCTATCTGTTTAAGACGCTTGAAAACGCCCGAATAGCTCAACCGAATCAATTGAAAGAGAAATCAAGCGCTGAGCCTGAGAGAAAAGGGGTGTTGAATC
Source organism: Thiomicrorhabdus arctica DSM 13458 (assembly GCF_000381085.1). GTDB lineage: Bacteria > Pseudomonadota > Gammaproteobacteria > Thiomicrospirales > Thiomicrospiraceae > Thiomicrorhabdus > Thiomicrorhabdus arctica. The sequence goes on from NZ_KB905899.1 coordinate 1,799,840, forward strand.
ACTTTGCTTAGTACGAAAAGTAGACCGTCAATGCCATTGATGGCCTAACGAAACAAGTAGCGATATGGTGTTGTCCAGCTTATAGTGATTTACTCCACCTTCTCACGCACAACCTCTTTAGCTTCCGTTAAGGTCTCATTATCTTCACTGACCACATCAATCACATCCTGCATCTGATCGCCGGTTTCCATCAATTTATCAACGGCTGACTGTGTATACTCTAAGGCTGAAACCGCGATGTCACGGCTACCAAACCAATCGAACATAATGGCAAATGCCAATAACGTAAACAGCCAAAGAATAATGCTGATCTTGCCAAATAAATTCATTTTAAATTTTTCCTATCGTGTTGAATCAGAGTTATAGTGTTTCACTAAACGCATATTAGTGCTTTTCTAATAAAAACGCACGTAAGTTTTCACTAAGGGAGTCAGCCATTTTAGCCAACGCCTGACGCTGTGCCTGAGACTCATTGTCTGCCATTTCAGACAGCGTTAATTTAGCAGAGACAATTTTAATGTTAAATTTCGCTAATAAAGCGATTCTTGCGTCAAATAACCACGCACCACTGACGTCATTTTGACCCTCGCTATCCAACTGATAATCCAAGATAAAATCCGCGGGCTTTGCTGTAAATATCAAAGAATACTGTTCCAAAGAAGTGATCAAATCCGATTCAAATTCCCGACCTTCACGCACTAACGCTTTCATATTGAATGTCAATCCAGTTGCCAATCGACTGATATGCTGATCCAAAAAAACAACTAGACGACTGTTTTTTAACGGAGGAGGTTCAACACCATTCAGCTTTAATAGTTGGAGCAAAATGCGACGCTCTTCAATATTGTACAGTGCAGGCATGAGTCGTTTAAGTTGTTCAAAATGGTTACTTTTTGAGCTGATCCTTAGATATTTGGTGAGCTCCTTATCTAACATCTGTAACCTAGCAGAGACTTGAAGAGTGAGTCGCTCTGGTAACCACTCTACCACCACATTCAGCTTGTTTGACTGCACACTGCTCTGAATATCATGGGGCTGTAAAAGAGGTAGCATGAGCAATTTATCTCTAATTGCGGTGCGCAATTGGCTTTCGAGAATCGTTTTTTTCGACACATTATGCGCGGGTTCCAAGAAAAGTCTGCGCAGTACACTTATCTGAATAAACGCCAACTTTTGTGCACGACTCCCCCCCTCTGAAAGCACTTTTAAGTGCGCAAACAACTCCGGTGACTCCGTGGAATTCACTGTCACACGGATGTTCGCCTGAACCGATGAGCTCCAGACCATAAACGACCACAGTGCAATCAAAACCAAGACCGTTAAAAATGGTGCATGACACACTTTTTCATTGTGCGCTTTTGGTTGTGTAGAAACTGTATGTTGCACTACTTATCCTCTGTAAATTTTTTTAACATGATACCCTATCTTAAGCTCGTGAATTTAATTAAGCATGCCCCTTAATTTCGGGCTTAACCTATGAATTCTCAGACAATTTACCACTACGCCATTGTCGAATGGTAAAGCGTGCCGGGTGGCTGGCATGATAAAGCGACAAAGGCTGAACCAACGCGCTCCCCTGTAGGTCAGCCAAAATACTTTCGGCCGCTAAAAATACTGACATCAAGCCTCTTGGGCCGTGGCCATTGGAGACATACAACCCTTTTTGATAATGCTGGGCTTTATAGCGGTAAACAGCATGCGTATGGGATTGTGACAAATAGGCTTCTTGTAGCCACTCTTTGTCGGCTACCGCACCAAAAATAGGCAGATGATCCGGCGTGGTCGGCCTAAAAGCAATTCGTCCTTGTAGAGATTCTGCAGAGGCATTCACCCAGTTAGGCAATGCTTTGCTAGCGTTTTCTAAATTGGTCACATGGCCTTCAATTGAAAGTTCCGCTGACAAACTGGGGGCTTCAAACGTAGCGCCAGTAACCGCTCTGCCGTTACCGCAGGGTGATGAGTAACCTGAATGGGTCAGAGGATATTTCAAAGGATAGTCCTGCTGATCCGCTTCAAGATGTGTAACTTGACCTTTTACCGGACGAATCGGCAAACCCAACTGTGCATTTAATTCCCTGTTTAAACTGCCCGTAGCCACCACGACGATATCGGCATCCCAGCTTTGTGATTGATTTTTTGATTGTGTAACAACTGACCAGGCCTGGTCAGTGTCTAAACTTGAAACTTTTTCAATGCATTTAACGGTTTCTGAGGTAAGCACGGTAATCATTTTATGCTGTAAGCAGCGTTTAACGACCGAAGGAGGATTCAGCCAACCGCCTTGTGGAAAAAACAGTCCAGGCACAGTGACTTGCCCGCCGATTTTTTCACTGGCTTCAGCAGTTGTTAACCACACCGCCAAGGCTTCCGGTAAACCGACCCGAACCAGTGAATCCTTTACGCGCTCTAAACTGGTTTCAGTCACTAAGAGTTGTACCATTCCCTGTAAATCACCCTGGATTTCTTCAGAGGCTAACCACGGCAGTAATCTTCGCAAAGTGGCTTCAAAGCCTTGCAAATACCATTGGCTACGAAGATTCCAATCGGCCGTAATCAGAGGATGCACTGTACCAGCAAGATTCCCCGAGGCCGCACTGGCCACACTGTCGCTCTCTTCCAACACCGTGACTTTCCAACCCGCTTCAGCCAATTGATAAGCGACACTCGCCCCCGCCAATCCTGCACCGACGACAATCGCTGTGCCGGTTTTGATTGGTTCTGGTCGACTGAACCAGGGCGCTTTTAAATGATAAGGACGTTGCTGTGCTAAATGCCCGAAACATATCTCGCGTTTTTTACCATAACCACTGGTTTTATGGACAGCAAAGCCGGCCGCTTGCAGCCCGCGGCGCACATCGCCTGCCGAGGTAAACGTCGAGAAGGTGGTTTGAGCATGACTTAAACGCGACATTTCTTTATAGAGCCCCAGACGCCACATATCAGGATTTTTATCGGGGGTAAAGCCATCGAGCAACCAGACATCAACTCTGGAACCCGGTGAAGCATCGCATTCAGACAAGCCTTTGAGTACATCTCCGAACCATAGCGTTAAACGAATGCGACCTGCAAATAGCCAGATATCATGCCAGCCTGGCATTAACAGCGGATATTGATTTTGTAGAATTTGGCTGAGCTCTAAAAGTGGTGGATAGGCCTGGTGTGCTTTTTGCAAATCTGCCAACGACATCGGGAACTTTTCAAAAGAGATAAAATGTAGCTGACAATCCTCCAGGCTTTTTGCCAACCAAAGCGATGCCACGGCCAAAAAATTAAGGCCGGAACCAAAACCTGTTTCGGCCATTCGAAAGGTCTGTCCTGAAAGACACTCCAAGAAACGTTCCGTCAAACGATTTGGCTGAATAAAGGTGTGTTCTATCTCCTGCAACCCACCCTCGGTATTGAAATAGAAATCATCAAACTGCTCCGAATGCGGAACGATTCCATTTATCCAAGTAACTTGTGCTAAAGTGAGTTTCTCAAGTGCCATGGTTTGCCATCATTTGCGATTATTTGCCCTAGTTTCGTCTGAGCCTTATTCTGCTCTTCAGACGCTGAATAACCCTTATTATAGGTGCTTATTCAATTGAGTGAGTCTTTGCATGCTCTCATGGTGTTGTTTAATTGTAAAACAATCATTTAATGTACTCATTCTGGCTTCTCTAAAAGAATTTGTACTAAAGTAAGGTCTTGAAGAGAGAATTTAATGAAAAAGGAATTGCCCTTATGGCCCAAACGACAAATGATTTAAACGGTGAAGTCTTTCTAAAAAGACAGTTCACGTCAGCACGAGGACTTTCGATCTTAGGTTTTTTGCTCTTTTTTGTCAGCATGACCCTCTTTGCCGCCGAGCCTTTGAGAATTTCAGCGGAGCAACTTCAACAAACTCTAAACTCACCAGGCCTGGTCATTTTAGATAGCCGTTCTGAGCAGGAGTATCAGCAAAGTCATATTCAAGGCGCCTTAAACTTTCCAGAGGTTTGGACTTACCATAATAAAAGTATTGATGGCCATATCGTTCAACCCACCCCATTGCAGCATATTTTGCGTAAATTAGGCCTAAATACCGAATCTCCGGTGATCATCTATGACGATGGCCAAATGATGAATGCCGCTCGACTGTTTTGGACGCTTGAAGTCTACGGCCTAAAAAACGTTAAGATTTTGAATAAAGGGTATGCGGATTGGTTGAGTCTTAATTTGCCGCTTGCATTTGACCAACCCTCTCCGGTTCCTAGCCAATATATTCCGGTGATTAATCACGAACATTTGGCGACTAAACTGACAACCCTTTTGGCCTCAAAAAATCCCAATCAACTGATTATCGATGCTCGACCTAATAAAGCCTACCGTGGTTTAGAATCTTCGGCCAAACGCTTTGGTCATATTCCCAGCGCCACCAATATCCCGGCCGAGCACAACTTAAAGCAAGAAGCTCAAATCACGAGCCTTAAGCCTCTTAAAGAGTTACAAAGGCTTTACGCCGACATTCCCATCACTAAAAAAGTGGTGCTTTACTGTGCCATCGGCCGCATCTCTACTATGAATTATTTCACTCTGAGGGAACTTGGTTACAACGTTGCTAACTATGACGCCTCTTGGAAAGAGTGGGGCAATGACTTCAGTTTAGCCATTGAAAAAGAAGCGCCTAAATCTGCTACGCATTAAATCGAGTTATCCGATGTATGACAGGGTAAGTAATTAAAGGACCTCCTTCATGTGGCACAGCCTTAGCATCCGTTCACAACTTTTTGCACTGACCTCGTTCATGCTGTTAGGCCTAACTCTGGCGACGCTTTCCCTAACCTACTGGTTAGATCAAAAGCAACGCGAAGCACTTGCTATTGATCTCTCACAAACCCTGAACAACTCTTTAAGTCATGATATGCTCAAAGCCCTTGTCAGTAATGAGACCGATGTTTTCTCAGACCTCTCATTCCGCTTATCGCAATTTAACTCAGTCGATCGGGTGCTGCTTTATAACGACCAGCATCAAGCTGTGTTTGAATACAAATCTAAACCCACTTATAAGTATGATCAATTAATAGCGAAAGCAACCGAAGAGCCACGCTTTTCGGGGGTCAATTTATATGTCAAACGGCCCTTAGCCGTTGATGAATATACTTTTGGGGAAGTTGTCTACATTATTGACATGCATGATCTCACTACTCAATTAAATGAACATTTAATCTACTTAATTATTGCCTTCCCTTTGGAACTTCTAATTGGATTCTTTCTGACTCTTAGGCTGAGTCGACTCTACTCTAGACCTTTTGAAACCCTTGCATCCGCGATGAAAAACAGCCAACCGGGCAAAAATATTTTTCCCATACTCTCCACAACCTCTCAAAATGAAGTGAAATCGTTATTTGATGGTTTCAATCAAATGATGTCCCAAATTTCGACCACGACAGAACAGTTGCGTTACCAAGCAGAGCGTGACCAACTCACGGGGCTTTACAACCAACAGGGCTTTCAAACAAAACTAGACCACTTCTTGCACGCTGAAGACCAACCCGTTGTGACCCGTCATATCCTACTACAAATAGACTTAGACCAATTTAAGCTGATTAATGACTCTGTCGGTCATGTGGCGGGTGATGAACTACTGAAGATGATTGCCACGAGCTGTGCGGCCGACTTACCAAAGAACAGTATTTTAGCAAGAACAGGAGGAGATGATTTCATGATACTCATTCCCAACTGCTCACTTGAGGAGGGTACCCAACAAGCCCAAAAAACGTTGGCGACCTTAAAAGACTTCCGTTTTATCTGGGAGGGAGAGTCCTTATCGGTCTCTGCTTCAATGGGTTTAGTGGCCTTTAAGCCTTTTGAATACACCTTAGAAGGTCTCTCTAAAGCCGCTGACTCTGCCTTTTATGCGGCAAAATCTGCTGGCCGCAATCAACTGCATATCTACCAGCCAGGTGATTCCAGTACACAAAAATTTGACCGTGATATTGAAGTGGCTGGTTTTATCAAAGAAGCGCTTGGTGACGGTCCTTCACGCTTTGAGCTTTTTGCGCAAGCCATTGTTCCATTACAAACAGAGTCGACTAAAATCGGTTATGAAATTTTGCTACGGCTATGGGACAACAAAGGAAACTTTATTCCCCCTGATTTCTTTTTGCCCACCGCTGAACGCTATCAAATGATGGCGGAAATTGACATGTTTGTCCTGTGGACATTTTTAGAAACCGTTACCCAACACCCTGAACACATTCAAAACCTGCATGCAGCACATGTCAATTTGGCAGGTGGCTCATTAAACAACCATGCATTTCAAGTTAAGGTAAAACAGGCCATTGATTTTTTCGATTTTCCGTGGGAAAAACTCAGTTTAGAACTGACAGAAACCTCCGCCGTCGGTAACTTAACAAAAGCATCTGACTTTATTCAATATTGTAAAAACCAACATATTGGTTTTGCTTTAGATGATTTTGGTACGGGCATGTCCTCTTTTGAATACCTAAAAAATCTACCGTTTGATGTGGTTAAAATTGATGGCAGCTTTGTGAAAGATATGCATACTGATCCCACCGATAAAGCCGTGATACGGTATATTCAAGAAATAAGTGCTTTGCGTAATCAAGAAACGGTTGCAGAGTACATTGAAACCATGGAAGATGTTAAAGTCTTAACTGAAATTGGCATTACTTATGGTCAAGGTTATTACCTTGGCAAACCTAAACCCCTGACAGAGTGGCTTAATCCCTAGTGACCTCCAATAATCTAACTTTTTTACGCCAAACCCTCACCCAACACCACCATCGCGTTTTAGTGATTTTAAGTGGTCAAAGAGATTGGCAATCGGCCCAATTAGAAAATCTGTGGACACCGCTTGAAACCGTGCTTTCGATAGGGTCTAAAAAAGATCGACTTTCTCCTCAAGACCTTAATACCACTCTTGAAACACTTGAAAGCAAACAGCTCATTCACTCTCTAGGACAAGAATTAGAGGGTGTGATTCTAGATGCCTCAGAAGGATTAAGTGCCAATACGCTCGGCATTGCTGCAGGGATGGTTAAAGGCGGTGGACTATTTGTCGTACTCACACCTGAGATCAAAGAGTGGCGTGCCCAGCCAAACCCAGACAATGCAAGATTTCTTAACTCACCGCTTGGCATTGAACAAGCACACCCTTATTTTATTGACCATCTTATTCAGCAATGGCAGGCACCTCATCAACAGGTACTCTGGCTCAGCGAGAGTGACACAAAGTCCAACTCTTCCTTAAAAATTGAATCTTTTACACAAAGATTAATTGACCAGGCTGCCATCTCAACCTCACTCAAAGAACGCCTTCCGACTCTGGATCAGCAACAGGTGATACAAGCCATTCACCGTGTTGCGTTTGGTCATAGAAAACGACCGTTGGTCGTGAGTGCTGACAGAGGGCGCGGTAAAAGTAGCGCTTTAGGTTTAGCAGCGGTGCACTGTTTACTGGATGGAAAACAAGAGATCGTCCTTACTGCCAGCCGCCTTGATCAGGCAAAGATGGCATTTGAACACGCCATAAAGGCGGTTATCAAAGCGGCTGAAACACTGGATATTAACATTGAAACAAAGCAACCAGGCCTGGTCAGTTTTCGTTTTCAAAATCAACTCAAAACCTTTAGGTTCATTGCTCCCGATCAATTAATGATAAACCCCACACAAGCCGATGTTTTAATGGTCGATGAAGCCGCACACCTGCCAACCCCTTTATTGACTCAGCTGCTGCATCGCCATCACCGTTTGGTCTTCGCCACGACTTTGCATGGCTATGAAGGTTCTGGCAGGGGCTTTGAATTACGTTTTAAAAAGACACTGAATACGTTCACGCCAGACTGGAAAAACCTGCACTTAAAGCAACCGATTCGTTGGGCAGAAAATGATCCACTTGAAACGGCAATCAACCAGGCTTTATTTCTAACACCAAATCCACTTGAGTCCAATCTAGTCAATGATTTAAAACACTTTAACAAGGAAAATATTGCCCTCCAGGAAGAGAGTATTCATGACTTAGTAAACGATTCGAAATTATTGCACACAATCTTTGAACTACTGGTTCAGGCACACTACCAAACCAGTCCAAATGATTTCCAACAACTCTTAAGCGCCCCGAATCTGAAAATTATAACCGCCAAACAAAATCACCGATTACTCGGCGTTGTACTCTGCATTGAAGAAGGTAAAATTATGCCGACTTCAAACCGTGTTCATGGTCATTTGGTGCCACAACTGCTCTGTAAAAACTATGCCTCGGGAGACTTCAGCCTACTCTCTACCTGGCGTATTATGCGCATCGCAGTGCACCCGGAATATCAACAGCAAGGCATTGGCAAAAAGCTTCTAAAAACGGTACAAAACCTCGCCCGTCATGCTCGTATCGATTATCTCAGCAGTAGTTTTGGCGCCAGCAATGAACTTCTGCCTTTTTGGTTTAATCAAGGGTATACCCCCCTTCATGTTGGTGTAAAGCGCGACAAAGCCAGCGGCAGCCATAATATTGTGGTCACTTTGGCATTAAGCGCCATGGCACAACAAGCGTTAGCCACGATACAACGCGTATTTCAAGCGCAATTTCCTCATACCGTCATCGAGCCCTTATATTTCGTACCCACCCAGCAAATCTTAGCGGTTTTAAAGACGTTTCGTTTTAAAACTCAGAAACCGCAACTTGAAGCGTCGGCGATCGCTTATGAGTCAAAACAACGTCAATATGAGTCAATCAGTGGTTTGCTGTGGGAGTGGAGTATCCGGAATCCGCAAACGTTGGATCACGCCAGCCATTTTCAGCAGGCTGTTTGGGGCGATAAAGTATTGAAAAAACAGAGTTGGCAAGATGTTGCGCACCATAATCACTTGTCAGGGCGCAAAGAAGTGGAAACAATCATGCAAGAAATGCTTACCGAGGTCCTTTCTGACTCTCGCAAAACGGTCGGCCAACGCATATTTCAAGCCGATTTGCGCCGAACGTAGATGGACTCAACCACAGACAAAAAAGCCCAAGTAACGTAAGTCCACTCGGGCTTTTTGTATTTTAATAAACGAAAAAACGTTCTATGAATCAAAAACCACTGTTTTCTTGCCATGGATTAAAACACGATCTTCAAGGTGGTAACGCAAACCACGCGCCAAAACCATTTTTTCAACATCTCGTCCTAACCGCTTCAGATCCTCAATGGACTTAGAGTGATTCACACGAATCACATCCTGCTCGATAATGGGTCCTTCATCTAACTCTTCCGTCACATAATGACAGGTGGCTCCAATCAACTTAACACCACGTGCACTCGCTTGGTGGTAAGGTTTTGCACCCACAAATGAAGGTAAGAAACTGTGATGGATATTAATAACTTGCCCGGCGTAATCGGTACACATCTGCGGTGGCAAAATTTGCATATAGCGTGCTAAAACAATCATGTCTGCACCATATTGTTTAGCTAAAATTTCGGTTTCTGCAAACGCTTGTGACTTAGTCTCTGGTGTAACAGGCACATGATGAAACGGGACTTTATACCACTCAACCATCGACCGTAAATCGTCATGATTGGCAATCACACAAGCAATTTCACCCGGCAATTCATTCTCGTGCCAACGGTGCAGTAAATCCGCCAAACAGTGCGACTCTTTAGAGGCAAACAACGCAATCTTTTTAGGTTTTTCAGAATCTGAAATATACCAAGTCATGTTAAACGCATCGGCGATAGGCTGAAAGCCTTGTTCAAAAGCTTCAAAATCACCCGAAAGAGAACTGGCTAAAATCTCGTGACGCATAAAAAACCAATTATCTGTTGGATCGGTGTGGTGGTTCGCTTCCACGATACAACCGCCCTGTTCAGCGATGTATGCGGCAACTTTGGCTACAATTCCCACTTGATCAGGGCAAGAAATGACTAAACGATAAACATGACTCATAATGACAGACTCTCTTCATAAGAAAATAATGCCCATATAATATCAAATGCGTTCAAACATAGGCAAAAGGTCGACAAATATTTTTTCATTTGAATAACCATCAAGTCGTTCACTCCTAACGCCCTCTATATACTTGACAAAATTTCACACCACCCTAGCGATGCCCATTTTTGATTAAAATGTATCTCCAATGCTTTTTTTGAATCTATTGTATGCAGACCATTACGGCCAACTTCTATGCTTTTGACTGATTTTTGAAGTCAGTTGCGCTATAATTGCGCGCATTAATACCTCCTTTATCCATTATTTGAAGCCATTGGGAAACCTCATGAAAATCGTCTCTTTCAATACCAATAGCGTTCGTCTGCGCCTACATCAATTGCAATCACTCACCGATAGAATTAAACCAGACATTATTGGGTTACAAGAGACCAAAGTACAAGACCATGATTTTCCAACCGAGGCCATTGAAGAGATGGGCTATAACGCGATTTTTATCGGTCAAAAAACCCACTATGGCGTGGCACTTTTATATCGCAAAGGAATTGAGCTCATCGATTCCCAAAAGGGCTGGAAAACCGACGATGAAACAGCACAAAAGCGTATGATCATTGGTGATTTTAAATTAGAAAATGGCGAAACTGTTCGAGTGGTAAATGGCTACTTCCCTCAAGGAGAGTGCCGTACACATGAAACTAAATTTCCCGCAAAAGCTCGTTTTTATGAAGACCTAATGTCGTACTTAGAAACCGAGTGTGATCGTGAGCAAGCGCTCGTTGTGATAGGTGATTTTAATATCTCGCCGACTGATTTGGATATTGGTATTGGTGAAGACAATCGTAAACGCTGGTTACGCGACGGCAAGACCAGCTTTTTACCGGAAGAGCGAGAGTGGTGGGCACGTTTATTAAACTGGGGATTGAAAGATACGTTTCGCAGCATTCATCCAGAAGAAGACAATATCTTTAGTTGGTTTGACTATCGCTCTAAAGGGTTTGACCGTGAACCGCGTCGAGGCCTGAGAATTGACACAGTGCTAGCGACCCATTCGTTAAATGCCAAAGCGGTAGACAGTAAAGTGGGTTATGAAGAACGCGCTATGGAAAAGCCTTCTGATCACGCGCCTATTTGGACAGAGTTTAAACTCTGAGAATACGCCTTGAGATAAGCGACTCAAGCAGAACCTTATCACCAACAACCTTCGGTTTGAAAAATTCCGTTAAGGTTTATAGGATTTAAAATGACAGCTGTTATTCACCCACTGAAAGTGGTTCATGTCGAAAAACTCGCTCCACAAATTATTCAGATTTTAATGCAAGCTGAGCATCCGATTACGTATGCTTCCGGACAGTATATTATGCTTGGATTTAACAGTGAGGACCTTAAGCCTTTCTCGATTGCATCAGCACCACGTGAGGATGGTTTAATCGAATGTCATATTCGTAATCTGGACGATAGTGAATGGATGCAAGCTCTATTTGCAGTGCAAACGGGGGATCACCTGGTCATGCAGGGACCAAAAGACCAGATGCAACTGCAACCTGCACATCAGCCTATTATATTTGTGGCAGGTGGCACAGGCTTTGCGCCCATGAAAGCCTTATTAGACTCTTTACTTAAGCAAGGTACAGGCGTTCCTGTACACTTTTACTGGGGAGCCCGTTCGGTAGCGGATCTGTACCAGCACGACACTATGTTGGCCTTAATGCAAACCCATGCAAATATGCAATACATCCCCGTAATATCGGGTGAAGCAGAGCTGTGGAATGGTTTAACAGGCCTAGTACATGAACAAGTTTTACAACAACATCCTAACTTAGAACATACGACCGTCTATATGTGCGGACCTTGGCCGATGATGCAAAAAGCCAAGTTAGATTTTTTGGCGGCAGAGATAGACCCTATCCATCTTATTTGTTAAAACTAAAAACCATAAGAGATCAAAAATGAATTATTTCAAGCGCGCTGCTCTCATCTTTCTCAGTATATCAAGCCTTGCAAGTGTCTCAGCGAATGCGCTTGAACTGACACCTTATGAAGGGTGTTTAAATACAGTGATGCAACAAGCAACGGATGAGATGACGGTTGCTGACATAAAACAAGCCTGCATCCGTCAAAAAACAGCTTCTCTTCCTTTGGAAAAACGTCGACTTAATGAACAACTCACTGAAGATAATCCCTTTGTACTGACACCGCACCTGCTCAACTATGCGATTATTGGGCACTATACCAATAGCGTTAATAAAGCGCCTTTTGAAGACAATGTCGGTCACCCCCTCGATTTTAAAGACCAAGAATTGCAATTCCAATTAAGCTTTAAATTTCCACTGGCGAAAGACCTACCTGTTCTGGGCAGAAATATTGATCTCTATGCCGCCTATACCAACCGTTCTTTTTGGCAGTTTTTTGATGACAAAGACTCTATTCCTTTTAGAGAGACGAATCATGAGCCTGAAGTATGGGCAGAATTTCATGCTGATCTAGATTTCTTAGAATACAACCTGCACAAAGTCGCCATAGGGCTTAGTCACCAATCCAATGGCCAATCTGGGTCTCTTTCTCGTGGCTGGAACCGTCTTTACGTGCAAGGATTTCTTCAACATAAAAACAGCTACTTAAGTTTTAAAACTTGGCAGCGTTTTGAAGAATCAGACAAAATTGATAACCGTTTTGACTACGCCAAATACTTGGGCGATTATGAGATTGAAGCCGCCTATAAAGTACGAGAACACTCTTTTGGATTAAAGGTGCGGAATCGTTATATATTGAATAAATATGGCTCCGTACAACTTGACTATACTTACCCCTTAACAAAACGTTTAAAAGGCTATATACAGTGGTTCAGCGGCTACGGTGAAAGTTTAATTGATCTTGATTACCATACCAATAAAATCGGTATTGGAATCGTGCTTGCAGATCGAATCTAAGCCTGATTCATCGCCCAATAACATTTACATACCTCATGACCTCTCACACTGAATCGATCAAGACCATAACAAAACTTTAATTTGATGGTGAATGGGCTATTACTGGCTAATAACGCTCACGAGATCAGCACAATCTGCTCCATTTTTACTTATTCAACTGGTCTAAAACATACTAAGGGCGTTAATCGAGTAGCGAACTTCCCTCTAGGCGAACAATCGCTTCCTTATAGGTCAAGGCTGCTTGATTATCTTTACCTTCGGCTTCATAGCATTGCGCAAGCGCATGATACGTTTCCACCTCTGGACGAATTTTTAGACTCTCTTGTAGGTGATTTTGTCCACGGCCCCATAATTGACTACGACAGGCTAAGCGTCCCAATGATAATAATAGAACGGGATTGTTTTCTTGGTCTTTCAACCACATCTCCGCTTTTTTCAAGCGTTCAAATGCAGGCCCTAGCGTAAGGCGCCCATACTGATAGACTAAACGATCATTCCACTCTTTTTTAAGAGCCTTTTCTATTAATAAGGCCAAACCGACTTCCTGACCTCTACCAATTCTTTGCTCCACATATTCCACCAAAACTTGCGGAATGAGCTTTTGCCTAGAGTTCAATTGTGCCCATAAAGCATCGAGTGTCGTTTCATCCATGGCGGTGGCCAGCTTGCCTGCTAATAAACTGTGTTCAAGTGCCAACAGCTCGGCTTTGTCTATTGCGCGTGTTTTTTTGATGACGGGTAGCAAATCCTCCAATCTTTTCCAGAGTCCTAATTGGCGCAATGCCAAGCTATATTCTGCCAAAATGGTAATGTGTTTTGGGTGTTGTTCGTGTAATGTTTCTAGAATACTCAATGCCACTTCGGGCTGTTCTTCCCAAAGTAAACGGGCTTCGACTAAACCAATGGTGACATAATCAGAAACGTACTCGTCACGTGCCTGCTGGAGATACTGATCGCGCCGGTCATATGCCTTTTGATTATGAGCCATCTTGGCAGCACTCAAATAATGAACCAGACCGGCTTCACTCTGTTTAGCACTTTTGATCAACTGTTTTTCAGCCGTTTGCCAGTCTCCATACTCTAAGGCAATCATCCCTTTTGCCATAGAATTTTCGGCTTTACTGTATCGATGCAAGCGTCGGCTGTGACGCCAGAAAACAGGTAGATGCCAAAGGTTTAAAAACAGACGAATCAGAAAATAGCCTGATATAAAAGCCACCGCCACAGCAGCCACTAAAAAACTCAGACTCGTTTCGATAACCCAGTCGTTCCAAACCATAGAAACCTGACCATTGTCATACAGTAGCAAGGTTGCTAAACCAGTGCCTACTAAAAAAACAATCGCCCAAATTAAGATTAATCGCATGTGCTTTTTTATCCCTTTACTGAAACATTGGGGGTACTAAGCTTTTCTTAATACCCTAAAACTGATAGGTAAGGTTAAAGTATGATTTTCATTTTGTAATCACTTGACTACAATTCGCTTTGAACCGTCATAATGGCCAATGGCTGGCGAAAGTCGAACCTCAATGTCTTGAAAGGCTCCAATAGACGTAAAAATGTCGGCGATTGTCCCTCAAAATGATCCATTATAAATTTCTGTAAATCAGCCGTTGCAATAGACAAGCGGTTAACCGACTCAGTCTCTAATGCCCAATCTATACGATCAACCATTAACAACGCTCTTTGTATGAATACATCGTGCATAATCAACGATTCTACTTGAGTTTGTTCAGCCGGAGTCTCACGCTTTTTCAGTGAAATCATCTGTCCAAATCGTGTCATGAGTTGATCAAATGCTGATTGAGAACTAATCTCTTCGCCGAGATAGATTTTTTCATGACTGGCTGCACCAGGTCTCTCTATGATAGGTTTATTATTCACTTTTGAAGCCTTATTACCGTTGAGGGATAAGGTCTTCACCGCCTCTTTTAAAGCCTGGGTGTTGATCAGTGTATCTCTTTGTGCGCTCTTTTGAAGGAGTGCCAAACTCGTCAAATCCTGACCAATCAAACGTGCTAAAGTCGTCACTTTGGGAAAGTCACTTAACCCAACGGCTTGTTCTAAAGCCAATAACTGTTGGGTGGTCTGGTCAACACGACCTTGCATAACCCATTGTGTATTGATTTCAACAATCCACTGCTGAATTTGAAATGTACTTAAAGCCTGTTGAGTGGTTAATGCCTGTTGATGCGCATTAAAATCAGATAACTCACTAATTCTAGAAGCGAGCTCATCTATTTGGGTTTGAAATTTTTCGACTAACGGTTTGACAGAAGCTTCAGTGGTGCCTGAATGTTTTTGAGCTTCAATCTCTGAATTAAAAGATGGTTCAGTGCTTTTTTGAAGATCTTCAGATGGAAGGCTAGCCGTTTTGCTCAACGATGAAAACTGTTCCTGAAGCTGGAGCAACTGTTGCTGCATTGAATTTTTGAGACCATCCAAATCAGACTGACTAACTAATTCTGTGCGAGTAAGCGCTTCCGTTACGGCACTCTCTACGGTTTTTTGGGAGTTGGTCTCTTTGGATTCTTGTGCGGCCAGCCTAGATTCCAATGCCTGGTTATCTTTATAAAGTTGAGAAACATCGGACTGCAAAGTATTGATATGCTGTACCAGCCACGCGCTATTCGGGCGCGTTACAAACAGAACCAGAATGACCACAATAAACAGTGATACCCACAACAAGTAGCTACGATAGCGTGTAAACCAAGAAGGTTTCTTTGGGGTTTGGCTTGCACGAGCACCAGACTGAGCGTCGGTCGCTTTGGAGTTAGAATAAACGCGCCCTTTGGCACTTTTTTCTTCGATACTCTGCTCAGCGTGTTTGTTTAACACTTCACCTTCCAATGCGGCTGAGGTGTCAATCGCTTGTTGGGAACGCCCTGTATTGGAGGTTTTATCCTGCTTTGTCATATTGTTTAACCTATTTAAGACTTACCCTAGTTTAAGAAATTGTCCGCTTAAGTATGCTACGTGTCGTTCTGAGAATTTGGAGCGTTCTGTTAGAGATTATAAACTCTGTTCGATGGTTTGAATAATACCTAAATCACTCTGTTCAGTCACCACTAGGATATCTGTCGGCCAACCCTGTTGGAACATAACTTGTTTAATTCTTTGACTAAAAACAATCGTGTTGCTAAGAAATGACCAGGCCTGGTTGGATTGTTTTTGTCCATCCGAGCATAATTGATAACCTGTCTCAAATTGAAGTAAATTCGCCATTAAGCTTTCAAAACTCGCCACACTGGTGATCAACAGAATGGGCTGAGAAGCGTTGATAAAAGAACGCCAGGCTTGGGGACAAAATGGAGCTGAAACCCTTTTGTAAACATCCCAATAATCCACCAAACCGCCTCTTGCTGTCAGCTGATCCTTTAATAAATTACGGCCTGCCTGCCCTTTGACAATAAGTATCGACTGACCTTTCATAGCCTGCATAGCAGGGTGCTTTAATAGCGTTTCACTGTCATAAGGCCCTTTTCCTAAACACGCAACCGGCAGTTGAACATCCAGTGCAGCTTGTTGAGTTGCTTTACCAATGGCAAAAAATTGAGTCTTCGAAAACTCAACAGCAGATCTCAATTTAAGATGGCTTCTTAAAACCCCTTGCACAGCATTCACGCTGGTCAAAATGACCTTATCATACTGCTCTAAGTCTTTGCTTAAAGATGTCCTTAAGACTTTTTGAGAATCCCATTGAATCTCTAATGTTGGACAATACAAGACTTGGCCACCCGCTTGCTTAACCGACTCAGACAGACCTTCTGCCTGATGTTCTGGCCGTGTATTCAGCAAGGTAAAACGTGGCAAGTTTCGCATTAACGTAACCTCCTCAAACGCGCCCGATTACCCTTTATGCAAGTCAGAGGCATAAACTTCATCCAAAATAGCTTTCGCACCCTGGGCGAGTAGCTTCTCACCTAAAGTAGTTCCTAATGCTTTGGCATCTTTTTTATCGCCTTCGATACTCGCGGTTAAAACAACAGAACCATCTAACTCAGCGACCAAACCGCGTATAAATATTTTATCACCATCAAGTTCTGCAAAGACTCCAATAGGCACTTGGCAACCGCCTTCTAGGCGGTGATTCATAGCACGTTCGGCAATAGAGCGAATCTCCGAATCACGATGGTTTAAGACTTTGATGATCTCTAAGGTTTCCTGATCATTTTCGAAATACTCGATGCCTAAAGTCCCCTGAGTCACGGCTGGCAAACAAAGCTCTGGTGAAATTTCGTGACGAATTCGCTCATCTAACTCTAAACGTTGTAAACCAGACGTTGCAAGAACAATGGCATCATATTCACCAGCGTCCATTTTACCTAAACGAGTCCCCACATTACCGCGTAAATCACGGACATCTAAATCAGGACGAGCCGCCAGCAGTTGTGCTTTTCGACGTAAGCTCGAGGTGCCTAAAATTGCGCCTTTTGGTAAGGAGTCAAACGTTGCATAGTTATTTGATACAAAGGCATCGGTCGGTGCATGACGTTCTAAAATGGCACCTAAAGCAAAGCCTTCTGGTAGCTCCATTGGCACATCTTTCATAGAGTGGATGGCAATATCAGCCTCACCAGCCAACATGCAATCCTCTAATTCTTTAATAAATAAACCTTTACCACCTATTTTTGCTAAAGGCACATCTAAAATCTTATCACCTTTGGTTGACATCGGTAGTAACTCAATCTCGAGCGCAGGAAAAATCTTCTCTAGCTCAGCTTTAACAAACTCAGCTTGCCACATCGCTAAAGGGCTTTTACGTGTTGCGATTCTCAAGGTCTTTTTCATTCGATCTCCCATTTATTTAACCCGACATCGGTCAGTCGGTTATTCTGATTTTTCATTATCAGTCCATTTTACTGAAAATCCTGTTAGAGTTTTAGTTAAAATAACCCCTTATCCATTTAATATGCCGCTCTCTTTCGTTAACCGAGTGACTCTTTCTCTTTAATCCAAGGTTAACCACACGACAAAGGTAGGAGATTACTTGTGGTGAAAGCCTTCATGATAAGTGTTGTTATCAGCTTATGTTTATTGACGGGGTGTGACACCTCTGCTCAAGCGGCCAAACACGCCCACTTTAAGGAGCTCCAAAATCTACAAGAGCTGGCGATGCAGTCTAAACAACAGCAATTGCCCATTTTGGTTATGTTTGGCGCTGAATGGTGTGAGTTCTGCCAACAGCTTAATGAGGAAATTTTTACACCGATGGCACTGAATGGATTGTACGAAGGAAAAGTCGTATTAATGCGCCATGTTGGAGTGGACGAAAACCAACCGATTCCTGGCTGGGATGGCCAATTGATTAAAAAGTCTAATTGGGCTTACGCACTCAACGCCGATCTAACGCCGACGGTTCTCTTTTTTGATGGCGAAGGTAAAGAGGTGGCCCCGCGAATTGTCGGAATTCCAGAAATAACACTCTATGCAGGCCTTATCCATCAACATTTAAATATCGCATACCAGAATATGGGACTCGACAAACAAATTCCAATTACGCCTGAACTTCTTTATCTTCAGGCGAAACAGGCACAAAAAAATTAACCAGCATTTCATCTTTATTAAGATTAATCAGATTAAGCAAAAGGTTTAGAACCGTATGAGCAATGAACACAATCAACAGAAACTTTCTAGCGCCCGTTTTAGCGAATCAACGGATGCGTTTGTAGAAGCGTTTACGGCGTCAATTCAATTTGACCAAAGAATGTACAAACAAGATATTCAAGGTTCGATTGCCCATGCCAAAATGATTAGCAAAGTCGGCATTCTCAGTGAAATAGAGTTAAAGGATGTCTTAACAGGCCTACAGCAGGTTCAGGATGAGATTGAAGCCGGTGAGTTTAACTGGTCGATTCAGCAAGAAGATATTCATATGAATATCGAAGCCCGTTTAACTAGTTTGATTGGCATTACCGGTAAAAAACTGCATACCGGTCGCTCGCGTAACGACCAAGTGGCAACGGACATTCGCCTATTTATTCGTGACGAAATTGATGCCATTTTGCCAGAGATGAAACGCCTGCAGCAAGGTCTTGTGGTATTAGCAGAGCGTGAAGCGGACAGCATTATGCCGGGCTTTACACATTTACAAACGGCACAACCGGTGACGTTTGGTCACCACATGTTGGCCTGGTTTGAAATGATTAAACGCGATGTAGAACGCCTACAAGATTGTCGTAAACGGGTCAATACTTCACCATTGGGTTCTGCCGCACTTGCAGGAACGACTTATCCAATTGATCGTGCTTATACGGCTGAGTTACTAGGTTTTGAACGCATTACCGAAAACTCTTTAGATGGTGTTTCAGATCGTGATTTCGCCATTGAATTCACCGCTTTTGCCGCTACGTTGATGATGCACTTATCGCGCTTTTCAGAAGAGTTGGTTTTGTGGTCTTCGGCACAATTCCAGTTCATAGATCTGCCAGATCGTTTTTGTACCGGCTCATCGATTATGCCGCAAAAGAAAAACCCCGATGTGCCTGAGTTAGTTCGCGGCAAAACCGGGCGTGTTTATGGTCATTTGATGAGCTTATTAACGCTGATGAAGTCTCAACCATTGGCTTATAACAAAGACAATCAAGAAGACAAAGAGCCATTATTCGATACAGTGGATACTGTCCGTGGAAGCTTGCGTGCGTTTGCCGACATGGTACCGGCTTTAATTGTAAAACGTGAAGTCACCTATGAAGCCGCTAAACGTGGCTTTTCAACGGCAACCGATTTAGCCGATTACTTAGTAGGCAAAGGCTTGGCTTTCCGTGATTCACATGAAGTGGTCGGTTTAGCGGTGGCACACGGCATTCAAAGCGGGCAAGACCTTTCTGAAATGTCTTTAGAGACGTTACAAGGGTTCTGTGACCAGATTACTGATGATGTATTTGATGTCCTGACACTGGAGGGTTCAGTGGCGGCTCGAGATCACTTAGGTGGTACCGCGCCTAGCCAAGTCAGAGCTGCAGTCGCACGTGCAAAGGTCTATTTGGCAGACTGATTCAAAATCCTTACAAAGTGACCAGGCCTGGTCATTTTTTAATCTGGTATTTACCAGGCCTGGCATGTCCTGCGGCTATATAAAACCATGTGAGCGTAGGATCAAATCCATATTTGCATCGCAACAGCATCTTCCAGGCTTATTTTTCCATAGACTTTCATCCATTCGAATTCTGTACCCACTCCGGAGGTCCTTTGCGTTTAGATTGCTTTCTCAGTAAACAAGCGGCTTACAGTCGTAAATCTGTTTTACAGCTTATCTCACAGCGCCAAATCAGTGTCGATGGCATCACTGTTAATGACCGCTGTCACCCTGTCACGAACGTTTCATTGATTGAAATTTCTGGAAAGCCACTCACTCCGTCACAACCTGCTCGTTATTTTATGCTCAATAAACCGGCGGGGTATCTGAGCGCCACCACCGATAAGCAACATCCTGTGGCACTTGAATTATTAGAGGGTATAGAACAACAGGGTTTACACATTGCTGGAAGGCTCGACCGTGCCACCACCGGCTTACTGATTATTACCGACGATGGTAAATGGTCACGAAAGTTGACGGAACCCAAACAGAAAATTCCGAAAACCTATCTCGTTGAAACGGCCTATGCACTTTCGCCTGAGACGCCACAACGTTTTACTGAAGGCATCTATTTTAGTTATGAAGAGATGACCACCAGTCCAGCACTTATTGAGTTATTGGATGAAACTACCGCCCGCTTAACGATCTATGAAGGCCGCTACCATCAAGTCAAGCGTATGTTTGCCGCCGTGGGCAATCGGGTAGTGAGTTTACATAGGGAAAGTATGGGAGAGATTATTCTGGATTCTAAGCTAGAATTAGGCGCGTTCAGAGCGTTGACAGCACAAGAGATAAACTCTTTAAACTGACTTAAAAAATGACCCGGTCTGGCCATTTTGTTTTGACTTCATTCATTAATCATTAAACTGAATGACGGAGCGAACCTGCATGGTATTGTAGCTAAAGCTATTCAAAGCAGCCAGATCAATTAAACAGGCCATACCGACAACTTGATAACCTACCTTTTCACAAAGTTCTGCACCTGCACCCATTGACCCACCAGTGGCAATCAAATCATCCAACAGCACGACACGACTGCCATCACCTTTTTGCATTTCCAACGTATCTGTTCCGTACTCTAGTCCATATTCTACCGAGGCATGAACATTCGGCAACTTACCGGGTTTTCTTACCTTAATAAAGCCTTTATTATGCTTATATGCCAATGCTGAGGCAAAAATAAAACCACGAGATTCAATCCCTACCAAACAGTCGATATTCGACCACTCTTCTTCTGAAAAAAGCTCACTTATGGCGTCGATACTCTCTTTAAAGTGGCTTTTTAATAAAGGAGATATATCACTAAACAAAATACCCGGTTTTGGGAAGTCTGCAACAGACTCTAAGTATTGCGCTAAAAAATGCTGTGTCAAAGGTTGAGACATAATTCACCTGCGGTGCTTAAAAGAGGAAGGAATATTGATAACAGGCGCGTTCAGAGCGCTTTACTCTTATCAAATAAAGCATTATTCTAACAGGTAAACCTGCATGAGAAGTAGATTTGCAGATTCACTTTATTTAGACCTATACTCGATAAAACTTTCTGGTTAACTGGCGCATATGCAATTAATTGAAAACAATTATGAAAACGCATTATTACTCAAGTTGCCCCCCAATGCGCGGGATATTGCTGAGCACTTTCTCACCTTTAAGCCATTGCATGAATTATTAATCATGTGGCAGGAAAATAAGCCAGATCTGAACCTGTTAAGTGAACACCGTGTTGCCGAGCAGCACTGGGAGGGTATTCTAAAAGCGACTCTTCTCGCGAAAACAACCTATTTTTTTCAGAATGCCAACTTTAATGAAGATGAAGTTTTATATTTGTTAAAAATCGCGTGTGCCAGCGCTGACTTGCCATTAAAGGCCTACAATCTAGCGGAAGTTATGGATCTAAGTAAAGATGAGATGCCCGTATTTCATCTTTGGTTGAAACACTATACACAGCGCTTAAAAACAGCCCATCAAAGAAGGGCTAGCGCAATTTATTAGCTTTTTTGAAGACCGATTCTCTGTTGAGAAGCATCTTAAAGTACTGCTACCGTTGTAATAATTCTTCTAAGTTCTGTCGGGCCTGTTCATGACCATAATGGGCTGCCATTCCGAACCAGAAACTCGCTTGAAAAAGATTCTTTGGCGTGCCTTTTCCCTGTTGATACAATTGACCCAATGCATTTTGGGCCTTTAAATGGCCGCGCAATGCCGCAAACTTATACAATTTATATGCCTGCTCAAGGTTGATCGGCATACCTAAACCGCCTTCAAACAACCTCGCTAAGTTATAGGCCGCATACGGATTACCCTTTTCAAAAGCATGATGATACATATTGGCGGCCATTGCATAGGATTGATTAATTGGGTCACCATGCTCATACATCAATCCAATATTATTCTCAGCTCTTGAATACCCTCGAAATGCGCAATTTTCATACAGATTGAATGCCGTTTCTAGATCTCCTGAGGCTTCATACATAAGTGCCTGCTTGAAGATGGGGTATAAATAATGCTCATCAGCCAATATCGACAATGCGTCTTCTGGATAATCACTTTTGACCTTAAGCGAATCCTTACGTACCCACTTAGGGACTGTGAAGTCTACTAACCAGGACTTAAGTTCTTCCAAAGTAGGCCGTTTATGCGGGTTCTTTTGGGTCATCCATAGAATTAAATATCGCCAGAAAATAGGCAACCTATTAATTTTACGAATCGAGTGATGAACTTGCGCCCATAACTGTTCAGAGGTTTTCTCAATATTATCCAAACGATAAATATGCTTACCGATTAATGCATAATAAATCGTGCAACCCAGTGCATAAATGTCGCCTTTTTCATCTAATTCACCATTTAAACGTTCAGGAGGACAGTAGCGCTTATCACCCAATATACTCTCGGTATCAAATGAACTGAGCGAAGGAATCGATTGACTCCAATCCACTAAGATAAACCGTTTCTTGCCTTGAATAATATTGGAGGGTTTGATATTGCCATGAATAAATCCAGTTTTATGGGCTTTCTCTAAGCTCGAGATCATATTTGCCAACAGATTTTTAGTCATTTTAGGCGACAAAGCCCCCTTCTTTGCAATCAATTGTTGCAAATTTCGCTTTCCCGCAAAATCAAAAAACTGCAAGTAATAAAAACCGACTTTACGTATCTCATTGAAACGAGAAAACTCAGAAAACTGGTTTAAATAGTTTAATAAATCCTTCTCGCGCTTTATTGCATAATGGTTTTTAATATTATGCAGTACTCTAACAACTTGAATATGCTCAACGTCAGGTGTTTTTTGCAGTACTTTAAAAACGCTGACGGATTTGCCCGTCGAAATCAATTTGATCTGGCTTAAATCAGGCTGCTGTTCCAATAAGGTTAATACACTATCAGACATTCAGTCTCTCCATAGAACTTCTAAAAAAGGCACCTAAAAAGGTGCCTTTTGGTCTTCACATGATAGCTTATTCATTCTGATAATCAATATTCATCTCATCAGTATCGTTTATTTGCAGTTCCCTTCAAGTCCCAGTTATTGCGCTTACGACTTGAATCCAATGGGTCTTTTTTAATTTTGCTTATTTATTTCTGTGGGTTGCGGCAATATCAAACCAAAAGCGCGCCTGAGACAAGTTAACATTCATTCCAGAGCCCTTTTGATACATTAATCCCAGCGAGTTTTGAGATTTTAAATTACCACGTAATGCAGCAAACTTATGCAACTTATACGCTTGCCCTAAATTAATAGGCATGCCTATTCCTTTTTCAGAAAGCCGCGCTAAATTATTCGCAGCAAACGGATTGCCTTTTTTAACAGCGCGCTGGTACATACTGATCGCCATAGTATAGGAAGGTTTCACAGATTTACCACGCTCATACATTAAACCGAGATTATTTTCAGCACGCGAATAGCCTCTCAAAGCGCAACGTTCATAAAGTTTGAAAGCCATGCTTAAATTCCCCTCGTCTTCATACATTAATGCTTGTCTAAAGATCGGGTATAAATAATTCTCGCTTGCTAAGATAGCAATAGGGTCTGCTGGCATAGCTTGCTCGGATTCAACCAAACTTCTAAGCACCCATTTAGGAATGGGTCCTCCTTCCAACCATTTCTGTAGTTCGAGCAGACTTGGCCGTTTAAGAGGCTCCTTTTGAGTCATCCAAACAATTAGATTTCTCCACAAAACAGGCACTGTATTCAGTTTATGAATGGAGTGATGTACTTGCGCCCATAATTGCAGATTAGTATCTTCAACTTTATCTAATCGGTATATATGCTTCCCGGTCAAGGCATAATAAAGCGTACATCCTAACGAATAAATGTCACTCTTTTCATCAAGCAGACCATTCAAACGTTCAGGCGGTGAATAGCGTTTATCTCCGACCATTATCTCCGCATCAAAAGAACTCAAAAAAGGAATGGATTGAGTCCAATCAATTAAGAAATACTGTTTGGCACTCACCACAATATTAGTGGGCTTAATATCTCCATGGACAAATCCCACCTTATGAACCTTATCCAGTGTTGAAATCATGTTGACTAACAGTGTTTTAGTGCTCGTTGAAGACAAGGGCCCTTTTTTTTTAATCTGCTGTTTTAAATTGAACTTACTCTTATAGTCAAAAAACTGTAGATAATAAAGCCCTACTTTTCGTATTTCATTAAAATGAAAAAAATCAGAAAACTGATTCAAATAGTTCAGTAAATCTTTTTCGCGCTTAATTGAGTGATGATTACGAATATCACTAATCACACGTACTATTTGTGATTTTTCACCTGCCGTTGATTGCTGTATAGCCTTATAAACAGAGCTAGCTCCGCCTTTACCGATCAGTTTAATTTTACTTAAGTCGGATTGTCGTTGTAATACGGCTAAAATGTCATCTGACATTTTATCTTTTCTCCATCTCTGTTACACGATACCCAAAGAGGGAATTTAATTTCTTCCCCCCTTTAAGTAAATCCTAAACTAAATGCTAGTCATTTTGAAAATCAACGTTCATATCGTCAATATTAACCATGTTTTTATCCAGGGAATTATCTTGAATGTAAACAGTCGACTTATCATCTTCAGTTGAACTATCTCCATCAGAATCTATTGTTAATTTAGTATCATTCTCTTCGCCATCTCCATCACTGTCAATTTTGCCGAAATTCAAATAATCACTTAAATTTTCTTCTGATACGGCATCATCAGAGATGACCTCACTTAAATCTAAAGCATCATGTTCTGCATCAAAATCAGCAATCGATGTTACCGCGGGTCCAGCTGCAATAGCAAACAGGTCATCGGTAGAGCTACCGTACATGAAGTTATCTACTTCTCCAATATCCTTAGATCCTCCCGAACCGTCGTCTTTAGATCCAGTATCCTTAGATCCAGTATCCTTAGATCCAGTATCCTTAGATCCAGTATCCTTAGATCCGTTATCCTTAGATCCGTTATCCTTAGATCCGTTATCCTTAGATCCATCATCTTTAGATCCGTTATCCTTAGATCCATTATCCTTAGATCCAGTATCCTTAGATCCGTTATCTTTAGATCCATTATCCTTAGATCCGTTATCTTTAGATCCATCGTCCTCAGAGCCTTGATGATCTATTATTTTAGTTGTAACTAAACCACTCGTTTCTAAATTCTCAAAACCTCCACCAACAGTACCCACAATGCTCACATTGTAGTCTTCACTACCCTCCACAAAGGTATCCTCTGTTGTGTTGACGCTGATTGTAATTTCATCGCCA
>NZ_KB905900.1:0-118623 GCF_000381085.1 Thiomicrorhabdus arctica DSM 13458
TTTTGGGGATTTTTACGCAGTTTAAAACAGCGATCAATCACTTTATAAATCTTAATTCAGCGACCGAAATCAAATATTTAAATACTGAAACCCAAAACACCGCAATGAATGCGGTGTTTTGGCTTGGTTTAAAGTAACCAGGCCTGGTTACTTTAAACAGTGTACTGTCTAGAGCCAAAAAGGCTACTTAATAGTAATTCTAGCAAACTTACGTTTACCTACCTGATAAACAGCTGTCGTATCAGCCGGCATTAGCTGTCGGCTATCTTCAACTTTCTCACCATTAATCTTAACGGCACCTTGCTTTGTCATACGATGTGCATCAGACACTGAAACGACCAGTCCTGCTTCTTTGAGAATATTTGCTAAAGGCATTTCACCTTCAATAACGATTTCATCAATATCTTCGGGAATGGCATTCTTACTGAATCGAGTCTCAAAATCTTGCAGTGCACGGCTTGCTGATTCTTCTGAATGGAAACGGGTAATCAACTCTAACGCTAACTTCACCTTAACATTACGTGGATTTTCACCGCTCGCTACCGTCTCTTTTAAACCTTGAATCGCTTCCAAGCTTTCGAAACTCAATAATTCATAATAACGCCACATCAAGTCATCAGAAACGGACATCACTTTACCAAACATATCGTTTGGCTCGTCCTTAATCCCTATATAGTTCTTTAAAGACTTAGACATCTTCTGAATACCATCTAAACCTTCTAGAATGGGCATCGTCAGAGTACATTGCTGAGGTTTACCATAATGGCCTTGTAACGTACGTCCCATCAATAGATTGAACTTCTGATCCGTGCCACCCAACTCAATGTCAGCATCCATCGCCACGGAATCGTAGCCCTGCACTAGAGGGTATAAAAACTCATGAATGGCAATGGGTGTGTTGGCTGCATAGCGATCACCAAAATCATTACGTTCTAACATACGAGCAACGGTCATCTTACCTGCCAGCTGAATCATCTCTGCTGCAGACATTTTAGACATCCACTCTGAGTTAAACATAACCGTGGTTTTAGCTGGATCTAGAATTTTAAAGACTTGCTCTTTATAGGTCTCCGCATTGATTGCAATCTCTTCAGCCGTTAACGCGGGTCGAGTCACACTTTTACCGGTTGGATCACCTATCATTGCGGTGAAGTCACCAATCAAGAATAGGACATCATGGCCTAGGTCTTGAAACTGCTTCAGTTTATTGATCAAAACCGTATGGCCTAGGTGCAAATCTGCTGCCGTAGGATCAAACCCCGCTTTTACACGTAATGGTTTGCCTGTCTCAAGCTTTTCAATTAACTCTTTTTCGACTAAAAGTTCTTCAGCGCCACGTTTAATAATGGCGAGTTGTTCTGCGACTGTTTTCATATTTAATTATCTAATCTTTTTATTGAATTCTGTATGGAATATCTGGTTACTAGGTTAAAGACTGCCGCACAATACGGTGTCGGTATTTAGGATTAATTGACCGGTTAATTGCGAAACTGAGGTCAAACCGTTCGCTTTTAAATACTGCGTTATACCGGCATTTACCTTTTTAACTAACAAAGGGTCTTTGGCAATCGCTGTTCCAATGGCCACCATGGACGCACCGGCTAAGAAAAACTCTATAGCATCTTCCGCACTCGCAATACCACCCAAACCAATAATAGGAATATTATGCAACTTAGCGACTTGATAAACTTGATGCACTTTCAACAAGGCAATCGGTTTAATCGCAGGCCCTGACAGGCCTCCTTGGTTATTGCCTAAGGTTGGCGTGCGGCTGTGGATATCAATTTGCATCCCCATCATAGTATTAATGGCAGATAGTGCATCCGCTCCAGCTTCAATCACTCGGCGAGCGCCTTCAGCAATATCCGTTTGGTTGGGCGACAATTTAACAATCAAAGGCTTTGAGGTATTAGCACGACAGGCTTCTACCACTCTGGCCGCCATATCCGGATCATTACCAAAAGCCGCACCACCTTTTTTGACGTTAGGGCAAGAGATATTAATCTCCATCGCTGGTAAAGCGGTCTGGTCGAACAAGCGGACGATCTCAGCATACTCTTCAATGCTTGAACCCGAGACATTGATAATAAACTGCGACTGACTCATCTCTAACTTAGGCAAATAGTCATTAATGACCGAAAGTGCGCCGGGATTTTGCAAGCCGATTGAATTCAATAACCCTGAGGCCGTTTCCATGACTCTGTCTGGCTTATTGCCTAATTTTGGCTCTAATGTTGTGCCCTTTAAAAACACCGCACCGACATCTCTATTGGAAAAGCCTGAAACAGACTGGTATTCTATGCCATACCCTGCATTCCCCGAGGCCATGGCCACCGGCGAATTAAAATGAATTCCACACATATTTATTGATAAATCAATCACAGACTTAACCTTAGGGTTATTTTTACTGAAGGCGCGCAAATGTTGCACATTATTCTTTATGAACCCGAAATCCCGCAAAATACAGGGGCTTTAATTCGTCTTAGCGCCAATATGGGCGCGCATTTACACTTGATACACCCTCTCTCTTTTGATTTAAGTGAGAAAAAAGTACGTCGTGCCGGACTCGATTACGCTGAACTCGCCAATGTGCGTGAACACCAAAGCCTGACAGAGTGTTTGGCCAGCGTTCAGCCAAATCGTGTTTTTGCGCTAACCACCAAAACCAGACGTTATTATACCGAACCCAAATTTGAAAACGGCGACGCTTTCTTGTTCGGCCCGGAAACTCGTGGTTTGCCAGCAGAGATTATAAACAACTTACCGGAAGAACAGCGTTTAACGATTCCGATGACTCCCGGCGGCCGTAGCTTAAATTTGGCTAATGCCGTTTCAGTCATGGCGTATGAAGCTTGGCGTCAACTTGACTTTAACATGTCGCTTTGAGACGGCAGCTACCAAGACAATGAAGATCGACTGTCCATAAAAAACGACCAGGCCTGGTCGTTTTTTATGGGGGTTAAACCATCGAAATCAATTCATCAAATCACGGTCCTTCCGACTTGCCTGATCTTGCCAAAAGAACCAATGCGGCCTCTTTCGGTGACGTTTTCTCAGTTACAATTTGATAGACCTGCTCCATAATTGGCAAATCCAAAGCCAATCGTAATGCAATCTGTTTAACGGCAACCACCGCCTTAACACCTTCAACCACCTGACCAATCTCATCAATCACCGCTTGCGCAGTTTGATTACTTTTGGCCAAACGTAATCCAAAACGCCGATTTCGAGATAAATCATCAGTACACGTTAAAACCAAATCGCCCATGCCCGCTAAGCCCATTAAGGTTTCAGGCTGACCACCTAACGCCTGGCCTAAACGCATCATCTCAACCATGCCACGTGAAATTAAAGCCGCCCGAGCATTCGCCCCCAGGCCTAAACCATCACTCAACCCCGTCGCAATCGCAATAATGTTTTTATAGGCGCCGCCGACCTCTACCCCAACCATATCCGACTGGGTATACATTCGAAAGGCGCCAAAATGAAAAACATCTGCCCAATATTGAGCCTCTGACTCCTGTGAGGAAGCACTGACCATCGCCGTGGGCAACCCCTTAGCCACTTCATCGGCAAAGGTAGGGCCTGAAAGAACACTTACTCCCGCATCAGCGCCTAAAACATCCAGAGCCACTTGATGTAACAAACTTTGTGATTCCGGTTCAAAACCTTTGGTCGCCCATGCGATATGCACGGATTTAGAACCTATGTAACCAGAGACCTGCTTTAAAACATCCCTAAAAGCATTGCTTGGCACAACCACTAAAATGGATTCAGCGGAGTACAAAACTTGATCGATTGAAGCACTCACAGATAAAGATTTTGGAAAAGTAATGCCTGGTAAGTAGCGACTGTTTTCGTGTTGTTCATTGAGTCGCTCGGCTTGATCCACACTGTGTGACCAAAGCCTGACTTGATGCCCCGCTCTCGCTAAATGAATCGCTAAAGCCGTTCCCCAAGCACCCGCACCCAATACCGCTATTTTTCTAGGCACTTGGGATATTTTAGTGACTTCAGGCATAAGCTTATCCAATCGCTCTTTCAAGCACTCTATTGTTCGGTTGCTGTTTCTTTAGCCGCGTTAGCTTGCTCGACATGCTCGGTATACATGCTTTCGAAATTAACAGGCTCTAGCAACAATTGTGGAAAACCGCCACGCGTGACTAAATCAGATACCACTTCACGAGCGTAAGGGAATAATACATTAGGACACTGTGCACCCAGCATATAACCCATTTCGACCTCATTAAATCCAGCTAGTGTAAAAATTCCCGCCTGCTCAACTTCACATAAAAATGCGGTGTGCTCTTCTACTTTAGTCGTCGCTGTCACACGAACAATGACATGGTAAACATCCTCTTCCAACTTTTTGCTTTCAACATTCAAGTCAACAGCCAACTGCGGTTGAAATTCTGAGGTAAATATACCTGGCGTATTTGGAGACTCAAAAGAAATATCCTTGGTATAAATCTTTTGAATTGAAAATATTTTTTCTGCTGCTTCAGACATTGTTCTTCCTTAAAGTTTTAAATTAAGCGTTTAAAAGCGTGTCGATTTCACCGCGTTTATCCGCTGCTGATAACTCGTCAAACCCACCGACATGGTGATCACCAATAAAAATCTGTGGAACCGTTTTACGACCACTTTTCGCCGTCAATTGGGCCCACATTGCTGAGTCATTACCGACATCAATTGATTGATACTTAACCCCTTTAGAATCTAAAAGACGTTTCGCCATTGTGCAGTATGGACACGTTTGTGTGCAGTAAATAATTGTTTCGACCATCGTATTCTCCTTTGTCGGCAACGTCACTGGGATTGTGGTTGCCGATTTTACTTTTTTCGGTTTCGTTTCGCTTTCGTTTTAGCGATCGGTAAACCCGCAGATTTCCAAGCGTTAATACCACCTGCCAAGTTAAAAACTTGCGTATAACCGGCCTTAGTCAAGGTGCTCGCGGCACGTCCAGAACGCGCGCCCGTCAAACAGTAAACTAACAACGGTTTTTCTTTGTCTTTTGGCAACTTATTCATGTTTGCAGACAAGTCAGTCACTGGCACATTATTCGCCTCTCCAATAAAACCATCCTTGAATTCCGCTGCCGTACGGACATCTAGCAGGTAGGCGTCATCATTGAATAAGCGTATCGCCTCATCCGTATTGACTGACTTATAACCAGACAAACGATCCCCTAAATAACTATATGCCAGCATCGCAATGACCACGGCTAAAGCGACAAACAATAACGCTTGTTCCTGTACAAATTCACTAAACATTTATCTTCCCTTAAGCTATTAAATCAAACCAGATGATTTTAACAGTGAAACTAGATACAATAAACGGAATTTATTAATTATTTATGGTAGCCAAAAACATGAGTCAAGATATTAAGCCAAAAATCCAAATCAAAAATCGCCCAACAGGTCTGATTATTTTAGATGGTTGGGGCTACCGCAAAGAAGTTGAGCATAATGCCATTGCGCAAGCACATACTCCGAATTGGGATAACTTAATTGCCACACGTCCAAACACTTTAATCGGTACGTCTGGAATGGATGTCGGCTTACCTGCAGGACAAATGGGCAACTCTGAAGTTGGCCACATGAATTTAGGTGCCGGCCGAGTTGTTTATCAAGAACTATCGCGCATTCAAAAAGATATTGATGAAGGTCGCTTCGCTAATAACAATGCCTTTTTAAGTGCCATTGATGGCGCCAATGACCGTGGCCATGCCGTTCATATTATGGGCTTATTATCTGATGGTGGAGTCCACTCGCACATCAACCATATCAAAGCGTCTTTATCGCTTGCGGTTGAACGTGGCGCAAAAACCTACCTGCACATCTTTACCGATGGTCGTGACACAGCGCCTGACAGTGCGATGGGGTACATCCAAGAGATTGAAGCACACCTTAAGGAAATTAAAGGCGGCAGCATCGCATCTGTCACAGGGCGTTTTTATGCTTTAGACCGTGACACTCGCTGGGAGCGTACAGAAGAAGCTTACAATGTGATCTGTTGCGGGCAATCGGATTACCAAGCTAAATCGGCCAAGGAAGCGGTTGAAATGGCCTATGCACGCAATGAGACGGATGAGTTCGTACAACCAACCGCCATTCTTAGCAAGAAGGGCAAGAAGATCAAAGTTAAGGATGGTGATTCAATTATCTTTATGAACTACCGTTCTGACCGTGCACGCCAACTTACCAGCGCATTTATTATGGAGGATTTTGGAGATTTTCACCGCTGTAAAACCCCTATTTTATCGAATTTCGTCACCCTAACTCAGTACAATAAAAACTTTGAAAACTTCGGAGCCACGGTCGCATTTCGTCCAACGATTCTCAAAAATACTTTTGGTGAGGTCATTGCAAACTATAAACTTCGCCAATTACGTATTGCTGAAACCGAGAAATACGCACACGTAACTTTCTTTTTAAACGGTGGCGTTGAAGCGCCTTACCTTGGTGAAGATCGTATTCTTGTGCCGTCTCCACAGGTACGAACCTATGATTTACAGCCCGAAATGAGTGTCGGAGAGTTGTCTGACAAACTTGTTGAGGCCATTGATTCGGACAAATATGATACCTTTATCTGCAATATCGCCAACCCTGACATGGTCGGCCATACTGGAAAGATGGATGCTTGCATTAAAGCCTGCGAAGCCGTTGATGAAGCGCTTGGGAAAATCTTAGCCGCCATTGAAAAAAACAATGGCCAAGTGATTGTCACGGCGGATCATGGCAATATTGAAATGCTCGTCGATCCAAAAACCGGTAAGCCATTAACATCGCACACCACTTGCCCGGTTCCACTGGTCTATTTCGGCCCTCGAAACTGCCAACTGCGTACAGGTGGATCACTGCCTGATGTTATGCCGACGATCTTGGATTTAATGGAAATACCCCAACCTGAAGAGATGACAGGCGTCAGCCTCTGCTCTAAGTCATAACCCCTTTTCACGCCCTCTCAAAAAAGCCCATACGTTTTAAACGAATGGGCTTTTTTAATGCATGACAAGTCACTTTCTCCACTGGACTAATTGTCTTAAGCCAACTATGCTAAGCTTTGTCTTAGAACTTATACTTAGGAAAAGAGATGACTCTGACACTTGACCACTCACTACTCTGGTTTTATCTACTGTACATATTTTTAGTCATTCCTGCTGTGATTCACATGCTCTACCAACGGCGTTCACCTCAGAACCTAATGGCATGGACATTGATGCTCATACTCTTCCCCTTTTTTGGCGCCCTGCTTTACTTCGTTTTTGGCTCTCGGAAATTTTTTAAAGAAAGTCGCAAACCCATATTAGAGATGGCAACATTTTCGACTGCAGAACCTTCCAACCGACTGGCAAAACAGCTTGACAACTTATTAGGAGCCAATCAAATTTCAGGTGCAACCTATGGAAATCATGTGCACTGGTATCATGACAGCACCACCATTTTTGATTGTTTAATGACGGAGATTCAAAATGCGAAGACCTGTATTCATATACAAACCTATACCTTTGCACCGGACCAAACAGGTTTGTCTATTCTAGATGCCCTCATTTTAAAGGCACAGCAAGGGGTTGAGGTACGGCTATTAATAGACTCTATTGGCTCACTCCCGCTCTATTTAAACCGCTCAAGACTCAAAAAACTCCGGCAAGCGGGTGGGCAATACGCTTTTTTTAACCCAATATTCCAATCCCTGATTAACAGTCAGATAAACTTTCGAAATCACCGAAAAATTTATCTCTTCGACCAAACCAAACTATTAACGGGTGGGATTAATCTTGCGAGCGCCTACATGGGTCATAAAAGCCATAAAAAAAGTGATGACTCGAAGGCTTGGGTGGATCTGCTTTTTAGCATTGAAGGCCCAAGCACGTTGCATTACCAGAAAGTATTTAATGACGACTGGTTTTACATGACAGAAGAGCGCCTTACACTCCCTCCCCATTCAAGCGAATCACCCATTCATAATGACGGAGTCATCCAAGCGATTCCTTCTGGTCCCGATATCCAGGACAATGCCCTCTTTGAGGCGATGCTCCATAGCATTAACCAAGCTCAAACCCATATTCGTCTTGCCACACCTTATTTCATTCCTGACAGTGCTATTTTGAAAGCATTAGTGATTGCGGTCAAACGCGGTGTTAAGGTGACGCTCATCACGCCTGAATCATCCGACCATATTATTTTTGATTTAGGCCGCAGCTCGTATATGCAGGAGTTTTCAGAAATTGGAGGCCAAATTTTTTGTTATCAGCCTTCAATGTTGCACGCAAAACTTACGATTATTGACCAAGAAGTCATGGTCGTCGGTTCAGCCAACTTAGACTATCGCTCCCTTTTCATTAACCATGAAATGGTAAACTTCGTTTATTCACCATCGCTCATCAAAGAACTCAGCGACTGGTTTGACGGACTTTTAACCGACTCGACTTCTTATCAGCCAAACGGTAACAAAGTACGTCGTGTTTTCGAAAACCTGATGCGACTATTTGCGCCTATTTTATAACCCATTCAGGATGAATCACGCGTTATGCTTCGACCCAAAACGACCCCCTTGTCACAACATGCTCACCCAAGCCTCAACTCTCAAAAACTGCCAACCCACTTCACTCTAATCACTTGGAACCTGCAAAAAATTGATTTCTCGCACTACATTAACCGTCCTATTGAGCACCTTTTAAATTTGCCCACACTGCACATACTTTCACTACAAGAAGCGGCAACACACCATTTACAGCAAACCTTTTTTAACCTGCCCTTTGTTATGGCCTCCAACATCCAAACTCGGCGTAAACACTATGGTGTCATGACGGCTTCCGACTATGCAATAACCCCGTATCAGCAATGCTTAACACGCAGTCGAGAGTTGGGGCTTGCCACACATAAAACGGCTTTAATCACCCAACATCCCCTCCAAAACGGACAAATACTGACATTGGTTAATATCCATGCGATTAACTTTGTCCCCAATTATATTTTTAAAAAAGAACTTCAGATGCTTTGGTCCCACCTCTCTCAGACACCCGGCCCATTAATTGTCAGCGGGGACTTTAATACCTGGAATGAAGCACGGAAGACCATACTTAATACGGCTGCAGAAGAATTGGATCTGACCCTCGCCCCTCTTGCGAACCCTCAGGCCATCAAAACGTTAAACCGCCAACCTTTAGACCACGTATTTTACCGAGGACTTCACTTAACGGACTCTTACGCATTATCCGTCCCTTCCATTTCAGATCACAACCCGCTGATAACCACGTTTACCTCACTCTAAACCCATTCATCAGCCACGAAAAATGGTAAAATTTGATTACAAATGCCTATATGAAGTATAATTCCGCGCTATTTTTATTATTTGCGTGCGTCAAAAATAAAGAATCCCCCTTGTAAAACTAAATGTGATACAACGCCAAGCATTATTTACAAGTTAGATGACAGACAGGAAGCTGAATATGAACCCCTTACAAGCCCAACCAGGTCTACAATTAAAAGGCCTTTACTCTCCAGAGTTCGAAAAAGAGAACTGTGGTTTTGGTTTGATCGCCAATATGGACGACAAAGCAAGTCACTGGGTCGTGCAAACGGCCATCCAATCTCTTATGAACATGACCCACCGTGGTGGTGTTGCAGCCGATTGCTGTACTGGGGATGGTTGTGGACTGTTAATCAAGAAACCACAGAACTTCTTAAAAGCTGAGGCGGATAAAGCAGGCTTTGAGCTGGCTGAGTTTTATGCTGCAGGAATGATTTTCTTAAATCAGGATGCCGATAAAGCGGCGACCGCACGTAAAGTGCTGGAAGAGAAGTTAACCAATAAAGGTTTGATTATTGCTGGCTGGCGTACTGTGCCAGTGGACTCTGCTGTCTTAGGTGCTCAAGCCGCTGGAATGGAGCCTTTAATCGAACAAGTGTTTGTTAACGCCCCTGCCGAGATGACAGAAGCAGCCTTCAACCGCCTGCTGTTCACCGCGCGTCGTAAAACAGAGATGGAAATCGAGCCTGTCGATCACGTTTTTTATATCGCCTCTTTAAACAGCCAACTGCTGTCTTATAAAGGTTTGGTCATGCCGAAAGAGCTGACTGAATACTATCTTGATCTACAAGATGAGACCTTTGCCTCTTCTTCAATCTCGTATCACCAACGTTTTTCAACCAATACCTCTCCGCAATGGCGTCTAGCTCAGCCGTTCCGTTTCCTGGCACATAATGGCGAGCTCAATACCATTCAAGCCAACCGTAACTGGGCGGTCGCACGTCAAAGTAAATTCGCAACCCCATTACTGCCTGATTTAGCGGACCTAAAACCATTGGTGGCCCAAACCGGTTCTGACTCAAACTCATTAGATAATATGATGGAAGTCTTAATGATGGGTGATATGCACATCTTCCAGGCGTTACGTCTACTTGTACCGCCTGCTTGGCAAAACATGCCGCATATGGATGCCGACAAAAGAGCTTTCCTAGAATATAACTCTATGCACATGGAGCCATGGGATGGTCCTGCAGGGATGGTTATCAACACGGGTAAGTACGCTATCTGCGGTGTGGATCGAAATGGTTTACGCCCAACGCGTTATGTCATCACCAAAGATCGCCATATTACGTTCGCTTCTGAAATCGGTGTTTATCAATACGCGCCAGAAGACGTCGTTGAAAAAGGTCGTTTAAAGCCTGGACAAGTGATTGCCGTCGATTTAGAAAATGGAACCTTAATCAAACCAGAAGAGATTGATGACCAACTGAAAAATGCAAAACCGTATCGCCAATGGATGGACGATGGGTATATGCACATTGAAGAAAAGCTTGAACATAATGATGAAACCTTAGGCTGGGATCGTGACACAGCAGATAGGTATCAAAAGTACTTTCAGGTTACCTTTGAAGAGCGTGATGCCGTTATCCGCGTGTTAGCCGAAGATGGTCAAGAAGCCACCGTTTCAATGGGTGACGATGCTCCATTACCGGTGTTTTCACATAAGCCTCGTTCTGTTTTTGACTACTTCCGTCAAATGTTCGCACAGGTCACCAATCCACCGATTGACCCATTACGTGAAAATATTGTTATGTCCTTAAACACCTGTTTTGGGCGTGAGCAAAACATGTTTGTAGAGGGCCCTGAACATGCACGTCGCTTAGAGGTTAACTCCCCGGTATTGACGCCAACCATGATGGAACAGCTTGTCTCTTTGCCAGATTCGGATTATCAAAACAGAGTAATCTCATTACATTACAACCACGAAGAGATGGGGCTAAAAGCCGCCATTGAAGCTGTTTGTGATCAAGCCGTTAAAGCGGCACACGATGACATCACGCTCTTAATCTTGAGCGATTTAGGCATTGAAAAAGATAAAACAACGATTCCTGCTGCAATGGCGACGGGGGCAGTACATCACCGCCTTATTAAAGAAGGACTACGTCCTGAAACGAATATTATTGTGCAGACAGGTACGGCACGTGACTCGCATCACTTTGCCGTCTTGATTGGCTATGGCGCAACGGCCGTATACCCTTATTTAGCCTATGAAAGCATTCAAGACATGCGTCGAACCAATGAGCTTGATAAAACCAAAGCGGTGGGCTTATATATTGCCACCTACCGTAAGGCGATTAACAAAGGGTTGTATAAGATCCTCTCAAAAATGGGTATTTCAACCATTGCGTCATACCGTGGTTCACAGCTATTTGAAGCCGTTGGTTTAACCTCTGCCATTGTTGACCTTTGCTTTACTGGCACACCGTCACGTATTCAAGGAACCGATTTCCAACACCTTGAACTGGATCAGCGTCGTTTGGCGTGGGAAGCGTTTAATCCTCGCAAGCCTTTGCAACAGGGTGGCCTGTTCAAATACGTTAGCGGTGGCGAATACCATGCGTTTAACCCAGAAGTGGTGAATAGCATCCGTGAAGCGGTACAGAAGAATGACCAATTTAAATACAATGAATTCCGTGATTTAGTCAATAATCGCCCTGCAATGACGATTCGCGATTTATTAACCTTTAAAGACGGCATTCAGGCCGTTGACTTGAGTGAAGTCGAGCCGGTTGAATCCATCTATAAACGTTTCGACTCTGCTGGTATCTCTTTAGGCGCTCTGTCGCCAGAAGCACATGAATCTCTAGCGACGGCCATGAACCGTTTAGGCGCTCGCTCTAACTCAGGTGAAGGCGCAGAAGACCCTGCTCGTTACGGCACGGAAAAAATGTCGAAGATTAAACAAATCGCGTCTGGACGTTTTGGTGTGACTGCCCATTACCTACGTAACGCGGAAGTGCTACAGATTAAAGTCGCACAGGGCGCTAAGCCAGGTGAAGGTGGCCAGTTACCCGGTCATAAGGTTGACATGATGATCGCGAAGCTGCGTCATTCGGTGCAAGGTGTCACCTTGATTTCACCGCCACCACATCATGACATTTACTCCATCGAAGATTTGGCTCAGCTGATCTACGATCTAAAACAGATCAACCCAAATGCCCTTGTGTCCGTTAAGTTAGTGGCCGAACCGGGCGTTGGAACCATCGCTGCCGGTGTGGCTAAGGCGTATGCCGATTTGATCACCATCTCTGGTTATGACGGTGGTACGGGTGCCAGTCCAATGACGTCGGTTAAATATGCCGGTAACCCGTTTGAAATGGGGCTGGCAGAAGCGCATCAAGTTTTACGCGCCAATGACCTACGTGGTCAGGTAATCTTACAAGCCGATGGTGGTTTGAAAACCGGTTTAGACGTCGTTAAAGCCGCGATTCTGGGTGCTGAAACCTTTGGTTTCGGCACCGTGCCAATGATTGCGTTGGGTTGCAAATACCTGCGTATTTGTCATTTAAATACATGTGCCGTGGGCGTTGCAACCCAAGATCCACGTCTGCGTAAAGAACACTTCATTGGTATGCCAGAGATGGTCATGAACTACTTCCGCTTTATGGCAGAAGAGACACGTGAGTGGATGGCGAAGTTAGGCGTGCGCTCACTGGGTGAGTTGGTTGGCCGGGTTGATCTATTAAAAATGATTGACAACCCGTTGACTGACAAACAGAAAAACATAGATTTAAGTGCATTTATGACCGATGGCGGCGTACCGGCTGACAAACCACAAACGGTACAGGTTCTACGTAACAACCCGTGGGATAAAGGCGATATTGCCGAAACGATGGTCACCGCAACCCTGCCTGCGATTGAAGCGCAATCGGGTGGTACCTTCACGTTTAAACTCGTCAATACAGGCCGTTCGATCGGTGCGCGTGTGGCCGGTGAAATTGCAGAACGTTATGGAAATAACGGCATGAAAGCCAATCCAATCACCATGAAGCTAACCGGTATTGCTGGTCAATCCTTTGGTGTATTTAACGTCGATGGTTTAAACCTTCACCTAGAAGGCGATGCCAACGATTATGTGGGTAAAGGTATGGCCGGTGGAGAGATTGTGGTGCGCCCCCCTTCTGTGAGCACGTTTGACCCTAAATTCACGCCAATCGTCGGTAATACTTGTCTTTATGGTGCTACGGGCGGTAAATTGTTTGCCAATGGTACCGGCGGTGAACGTTTTGGCGTGCGTAACTCAGGCGCCATTGCGGTCGTTGAAGGCTTAGGCGATCACGGTTGTGAATATATGACTGGTGGAACAGTGGTCTGTTTAGGAGAAGTCGGGGTCAACTTTGGTGCCGGCATGTCGGGTGGTATGGCGTTCATCTTAGATGAAAACAACACCTTACCGGATCGTATCAACCCAGAGATGGTTGAAGTGATGCGTATCGATACGGCTAATACGGAAGCTTACCGTGTTTACCTAAAGTCTTTAATTGCAGAATATGCCGAAAAAACCAACAGTCCATGGGGAGAGGAAGTCTTAAACAACTTCAGCGCTCACATTGGTAATTTCTGGTTAGTTAAATCACGTTCGATTTCGATTGAATCTTTATTTGACCTATTTGCTAAAGCAGCAGACTAACCGAAGCTGGAAGGAATTTAAATATGCCAAACATTAGACAATTTTTAGAACTCAACCGTCAGCTTCCTGAAAAGAAACCGGCGCAAGAACGAAAAATAGAATTCAATGAAATCTATAAGCCCTTTGTCTTAGAAGATGCCATGGCGCAGGCCGACCGTTGTTTGCACTGTGGTACCCCATACTGCGAATGGGCTTGTCCCGTGCACAACTACATCCCGAACTGGTTAAAACTGGTCGCGGAAGGCAACATTATCGAAGCGGCTGAGATTTCACATAAAACAAACGTCTTACCCGAGATGTGTGGTCGTATCTGCCCACAAGATCGTCTATGTGAGCAAGCGTGTACTCTAGAAGACACCAACTTTGGTTCGGTGACTATCGGTGCGATTGAAAAATTCATTACCGATACCGCCTTCGCCGAAGGTTGGACACCGAAAATGGACACGGTCGTCATGACCGACAAAAAAGTCGCCATTATCGGTGCAGGTCCAGCCGGGATTGCAGCCGCAGACGTTCTAGCGCGTGCGGGTGTTAAGCCTGTTGTATTTGAAAAACAGCCCGAAATTGGTGGTTTGTTAACCTTTGGTATTCCACAGTTTAAATTAGACAAAGACATTGTCTTACGTCGTCGTGGAATCCTGGAAGACATGGGCATCGAATTCCGTTGTAACATCGAAGTCGGTAAAGATATCCTGCTAGAAACTTTACTAGAAGAGTACGATGCCGTATTCCTAGGTATGGGAACTTACAAGCCAATGGCTGGTCGTTTCCCAGGTGAAGAGTTTGAGGGCGTTCACAAAGCCTTAGACTTTCTAATCGGTAACGTTAAGAAAGAATTAGACATGCCACAGACGCCAGAACCCTACATCAATTTGACGGGTAAAAAAGTCGTTGTTCTCGGTGGTGGTGATACCACAATGGATTGTACGCGTACCTCGATTCGTCAAGGCGCCGATAATGTTTACTGTGTGTATCGTCGTGACGAAGAAAACATGCCCGGTTCTCGTGCCGAAGTTAAAAATGCCAAAGAAGAAGGCGTTGAATTTAAGTTCAACTTAGCGCCGGTCGAAATCGTCGGTAGCGGTAAAGTCGAAGGCATTAAAGTCATTCAAACTCGCATGGGCGAGCCAGATGAAAAGGGTCGTCGTCGTGCAGAGATGATTGAAGGGTCTGAAACCATCATCCCATGTGATGCGGTCATTGTTGCCTTTGGTTTCCAGCCTAACCCGCCAGAGTGGTTCAAAGACTTTGATATTCAAGTCAATGACTGGGATGGTGTGATTGCTTCTGACAAGTCGCTTTTCCCTTTCCAAACCACCAACCCGAAAATCTTCTCGGGTGGTGATATGGTTCGTGGTTCAAGCCTTGTGGTTGAAGCGATTGCAGAAGGTCGCGCTGCGGGTGAAGGGATTTTGGATTTCTTAGAAGTTTAAGTTTTCCAACCTACCAGGCCTGGTCGTTTTTCAGGTTTTAAAAAAGCCCGCAAGGATTTTCCTTCGCGGGCTTTTTTATTATAGGGTTTAAAAATAAACCTTTATCCGATAATGTTTAGGTACAGTTTAATTGCAGTATCGTTGTTATGCTTTTGGCTAAGGGCTATATATTAAAGCCCACAACAATTAGGTGCCTTTGTTACTGGTTTAAGGGTAGTTCGAAAACATTTAAATGCAGTTCTCTTTGGAAGGCCGCTATATGAATTTAAAGCACTTTTATGAATCCTAGCACGTGCCTTTTGACGTAACTCTTGTGCTTCAATAAAAAGCTTTTTATTCTCATTCAATGTAATCATGAACTTACTCTCCAGTTTTCATCAATTTGTGAAAAAGAATTAAAGAATTCCTTTTTGAGGTACTGATATTCAATGAGAAGCTTAAAAGGAAATACATTTTCTTCCATAAAATCTTGCATGGATTCTTCATCATCAAAAACCTCATAGTTATGGAATTCAATATTGAGGAATCCAAATACGTCATCATTGATCGCTAGTTTACACCCCATATACTGTTTAACCGTTTTATATCTCTTCGTATGACTTTTAGTATACAGAGCTTTATGCGGTGCGTATATAGTGTTAGCCTTTGAATTCATGCACTTAACACATTCATAATCTTGATAGTCACTACTATCCAATGGGATTTCTTTAGTATTAATGAGATCTCTTTTATGGTCATAATGTAGTTCATACTGAAGAATGTTTAAGTCTTTATTGAAAGTGTATAGTGAAATAAATAGATCTTTTCTTTTTATATTAATTGGTTCAATAGAATTACGAAGATGCTCCGCTAAAGCCTCAACAATAAGTCTGTTATTTACATCAAACGAGTGCTGTTCTGCTAGTTTAGTAAGCTTTGGGCTGGGATTTCGACGGCACTTGTTTATATGTGAATGTATTTCATCATTCATAACTTGTATACAGTCGGATATCTGATCTGGTTCAATAGAAGAATGACTCCGTAGAGAGAAATTTCCAAGAATCATGGAGACAACTTTTAAGAAAAAGGCGATCACAATCAATGTGGCAGATACAAGGACAATAACATCCACGGCATTTTGCTTTAAAGCGTTATTAAGAAGCCAACCAGACACTGAAAATCCAAAAGCTTTCTTTACAAGTAAATACCCTGTAGCGACCAATATAATTATCTCTGCAGATAAAATTAACTTATTCGTTTTCAAGAAAGTATGAATTTTTTGTATTTGTTTTTTCAAGGAGTTTAAATCTATTTAAATTTGATATCTGGATTATAACGAATTATTACCTGAAAGTTACTGATAAAAACCTGAATCAATAAGGCTAAACGCTAATGATTTTAATTAATGCTATTGAGAAGCCTTTTGATATTGATAGCCCTTTGATTTCAACTATAGGCTTCCCGTTACTTTTTTGTCGTTCAACAAAAGAGTAACCAAAAAAATGAACCCTGCTGACGCCCTCTATTTCACTAAGCTTGTCCGCTGACATTCCCTAAACTCGCTTCGCTCAAACAAAGGGAGGGGGTTCTACGTTATTTCTGTATCTATCAAATGAGTAATAATGGGCTTTTAAAAACAACCATGCCTGGTCACTTTACAGGCATTAAAAAAGCTATTGAACAATCAGCCTCTTTGCAAAATTAACTATGTATAATCACCTAACTTAATGAATTTAGGGTTGGATTTTAGGACTTATAAATAAGTTTCAAATCCAGATTAAATAATAAACACTACCCTAATTTTTTAGATAAAACAGCATTATTAGACATGGTTTAAATACGTTTTATCTCAAATTTAGGAAGTCTAATAATAGTTAGCATTACAATTACACGAGAACTAAAATGGCGATAGAGTCCCCCTTATTTCAAAGCGCAATGGAGCTTCTTGGACATTCGATTTCGCATTACAATGGAAAAAAAGAGCTTGATAGAAAGCTTTTAATATTGCATCTTGCAAATGCCGTTGAGTTAATTTTGAAAGATTTGGTCTTAGATTCTGGTGAGTCTATATACAAAAATGCAAAAGAGACAATAACGATTCGGGGTTGCTTGAGTGCGCTTAAAGAAAAAAATGTCTCTCTTCCCTATTTGAATAAGATTGAACTTCTAATTGATGAGCGTAATGCGCTTCAGCATCGCTTTGGCTCACCCAATGAGCTAACTAGTATCTTTTACATGAATATTTCACAAAAATTCTTTAAGTCGGTTTTAAAGCAGCATTACGGACAGGATTACGACGAAATAATTTCTCAGTTTGCAGACGAAATTGATTTAGTGACATTTAAGCTTGGTGCACCAGAAAACGATCAGGAGCTTGAAAAACTTCAAGAACTAGCAAAGATACACCCTTTGGGGGCATTACTTTCGGCTTGGTCGTATTTCGAAAAGAACACAGAAGAATTTGCTCAAGAAGTTGGCCTAGATTTTCGTCGTCGTCCATTTGTAGTGGAATTGCATTCTGGAAGGTTAGAAAGGTTTGGAATAGATGTTCCTGATAAACTGCGAATGAAGGTCGATCAAATTCGAAAAATTAGAAATATGGCTGCGCATGGAAGGGCTGATCCAACCAAGGCTGATGTGAAAGCTACTATTAAGACAATAGAAGAATTTGAAAAATATTTAGAAGCTTTGGATAAAGATCCTATCAAAGAATGCGCCAAAATCGAAATGGAACGAGAAGAAGCTTTTAGGCGAGAAAGGATCAAAGCGAGACAAGAAGATGAAGAGACGGTAAGAAATACATTAGGTGATAGGACAACTCAGGATGAAGGTTAGCTTGTATATTGATGTCGCCACCATGCTAACAAGCGCGTCAATCAGGACGCTCGCAAGCTCGCACCTATTACGCGGGCGTCAGGGGTAAGAAACATGGCGTTTTTAAAAATAAATAGTACGGCATAGTAAGGACAAAGAATTAACCATGGCAATACAATGTTTTCCGGTGGATCGGGTCGCGTCGATCAGTAAAGACGATTTCCTGCGTCAGTATAAGAAGTCGGCGAAGCCGCTCGTGATCGAGGACCTGACGCAGAACTGGCCGGCGAGGGAGAAGTGGTCGGTAGATTATTTCAAGTCCACAGTCGGTGATACTATGGTACCGTTGTATGATAGCGAGCGTTCTACCGACAAAAAGCACCAGCATGCGGCGGCCGTGACCATGCCCTTTAAGGAGTACATCAGTTTATTGCAGGCAGGTGAGAAGAACCTGCGAATGTTCTTTTTTAACCTGCTTGCTGCGACCCCGGTGCTACGCAAGGATTTTGAGTTTCCGGACATTGGCCTGAAACTGTTTAAGAAATTGCCCGTGTTATTCATGGCGGGTAAAGGCGCCAGGGTGCAGATGCACTTCGATATTGATATGGCGGATATTCTCCTCTGTCATTTCGGCGGTAAAAAACGTGTCACGCTCGTCTCGCCCGAACAGACGCGCTACCTCTATCGTGTTCCCTTCTCCTTCAGCAGTCTGTTTGATATTGACTACGACAAACCTAACTTTGAGAAATATCCTGCATTGAAAAATATCAGGGCTGAGGTGGTCGAACTTAATCACGGTGATGTCCTGTATATTCCTCCCGGTTACTGGCATTACGTCCAGTACGATGAGATCAGTTTCTCGATGTCGTTGCGCGCCTTCCCCAGACAACCACGCACCCTTGCCAGGATGTTATACAACTTGCTGATGATCCGTCCTATCGAGGGCCTCATGCGCAGACTGGTTGGCCAGCCATGGAATGATCGCAATGAACGCCGGGCG
Organism: Thiomicrorhabdus arctica DSM 13458; assembly: GCF_000381085.1. Classification (GTDB taxonomy): domain Bacteria; phylum Pseudomonadota; class Gammaproteobacteria; order Thiomicrospirales; family Thiomicrospiraceae; genus Thiomicrorhabdus; species Thiomicrorhabdus arctica. The sequence goes on from NZ_KB905900.1 coordinate 19,173, forward strand.
ATCAGCAAAACCCATCGGCGACTTGGCATTACCTGAATGAAAATAAGGAGACGCTACCCTTTTATTCTGCTCAACCTAGTTGAGAAGCCTTTTTGATATTGTTAGACCTTTAATTTCAACTATAGGCTTCCCGTCACTTTATTTGCTTGTCCAAATAAAGTAACCAAACAAAAGACACCCTGCTGACGCCCTCTATTTCACTAAGCTTGTCCGCTGACATTCCCTAAACTCGCTTCGCTCAAACACAGGGAGTGTTTAAACGCGTCCTTCACTAACTGAAATGACGATTGCTTACAAAAGGGGAGGTCTCCACGTGAGTTTGTCTATTCTGATTTAGGTCGTTGTAGTGCTTTTGGATTTGACCAGGCCTGGTCATTTTAAATTTAGAGTTTATCTGAAAACTTAAACTTCACACCGAAGCCCCCTTTGAAAGCAATTGTGGAAAGCTCTTAACGAAATGAACGTTGAAAATTCCCAGGTGTTTGAGCGCCAGCGAGTTCTGGGATTTCAGTGAATGAGTTTAGGGAATGCCAATTGATTGAGCGGGGTGCCCTTTTGTGGTGACTATTTTGGGCACGCAAAATAGTCACGTGAAGCTAAATAATAAAATAGATTATGAATTACGGAAATCAGTAAGGCTTCTCAACTTATCGAGAAGCCTATTTTAGAACCTACCAGGCCTGATAAGTTTGAATTTTGAGTTTATCTGAACAATAAAACCCCACGCCGAAGTCCCCTTTGAAAGCAATTGTGCAAAGCTCTTAACGAAGCGAACGATTAAAAATTCCAGGTGTTTGAGCGGAGCGAGTTCTGGAATTTCAGTGAACGAGTTTAGAGATTGCCAATTGATTGAGCGGGGTGCCCTTTTGTGGTGACTATTTTGGGCACACAAAATAGTCACGGGAAGCCTTTAAGAAAATAACTCAAGAAATATCGAATTTAGAAAGGCTTCTCAATAGTCATCAATAACTCTTTCAAGCAATCTCAAAGTACAATCCACCAGGCCTGGTCAGTTAGAATTTAGAGTTTATCTGAACAATAAAACCCAATGGGGTCTTCGTTACGCGTATATCTCGGATTACATGTCTCGAAAGTACTGGCAAGCCCTGTCAGTTCCAAACTTTTTTGCCATAGCATGTCCGCTAATTCCTCGTCATAAGACAATGTGGATGACCTCTCCATCTGCATTTGATTGAAGTATTTACCCGATACACCTTGAACTTCTGGCGAAGTACCCAAGAATATCTGTGCTTTCGCTCCTTGCTCAGGGGGGAGTCGGCCCATCGGGAAAGTCCTATTTGAATTCCTATCTTCAACACTAAATTTAGTCTCAACCACACCGGGGTGTACTGCATTGATGGTGGTGCTTGTCCCCTGTAAATATTTGGCCAATTTGTAGGTGAAAAGCAGGTTGGCGAGCTTAGAATCACAGTAAGCGGAGAAGCCGTTATAATCGTGTGTATGCATAAGATTATTTACGTCTACTTTGCCGCTGAAATGAAGATCCGATGCAACGTTTATTATTCTTGATGAAGGCGTATTTGTTAACATATCCAGCAATAAGTGAGTCGCTAAAAAGTAGCCCAAGTGATTCACAGCAAATGTAAGTTCAATGCCTGCGTCTGTCTCAATTCTATTGTGACTCATCATTCCAGCATTATTAACAAGAATATCTAAACGACTGTATTTTCGTTTAATTTCGTCCGTAAACGCCACTATAGAAGACTGCGAAGAAAAGTCACATAGCAGCAGGTCGACGTTCATATTCTTTGAATAATGAATCACCTCTTGCAATGCAGCTTTGCCTCGTGCCTCATCCCTTGCAACCAAAATAGTGGTTGCCCCCATTTTCGCCAGCTCTTTCGCCGTCACTAATCCAATTCCGGATGTGCTTCCGGTGACTATGCATATTTTGTTATCTAGAGTGTTCATTTTCGCCTCCGTTTGAGCGGGGTATTTACTGAAAAAGAGAATAACTAAAAGAGAAATGAATCGCTTTTACACGTATAGCTCTCAAAGGATTCACCCATTCTCCAAGACTGTATTCCCCGCACCCACAGCGGTACTGAGACCGAGCCCCCCTTAAAAAGGAGTATTTAATGCTCTTATCGTATCTGGAGAACTATTTTGCCCCGAGTGTGGCTAGACTCGCTTTTTTTGTGTGCTTTAACGACGTCATCTAGCTGATAAACACTGTCTATTTCAACCTTTAGACTCCCTGAATCAATCAAGCTGGCGATTTCCGATAGATGACCTGAATTCGGTTGAACAAAACAAAAATTGGCCTTGACGTCATGCTTGATCGCAAGCTCGTCGTTTGGGATCTCCGCAATTGAAACAAGGTTGCCACCTTTCTTTAAAGTCGACCAGGATTTTTCTAAAACGTCACCTCCCATCGTATCGAATATAAGATCCAAACCGTTCAATTTAGAAAAATCTTCCTGCATGTAGTCGATCACTTCATCTGCACCAAGGCTCTTCAAAAAATCAATATTTTTAGATGATGAGGTTGTGTAAACGGTTGCGCCTGCCTGTTTAGCAAGTTGAATAGCAGCATTTCCAACACCCCCTGCTCCAGCATGAATCAGTACTCGGTCGCCTGTTTTAATTTTGCCAATCTCGTTCAAGGCTTGCCATGCCGTCAGGGTGACTAATGGTACCGCTGCAGATTCCTGCCAGTTCAGCGTTTTAGGCTTGGCAGCAATTTCATCTGCTGACACTGTAATATACTCAGCGTATGTGCCATTTTTTGAAAGGTTTGGGTGAGAATAGACGGCATCGCCAACAGACCATTGCTTAACATTTTTTCCAACAGAGACAACTTGTCCCGCGAAATCCCAACCTAACGTTAAAGGCAGTCTGTGGGGTAAGAGTTCTGCCAAATATCCTTCGCGAACTTTCCAGTCAATGGGATTGACTCCAGCCGCATGAATTTTTACCAAAACCTCATCTTCAGCAGGCACCGGTACTTTAGTATTTGTCAGTTGCAGTTGTTCTGCGCCTCCGTAGCTGTGAATTTGTACGGCTCTCATCTGCTCTTGATTGACATGATTCATATCGTTCTCCTATTAGCGCCTTAAGTAGCGATTTGATTGATTTACCTTATGGGCTATAAGATTAACGAAGGAAGTCCCCCTTGACTAGATAGGGCAAACGCACTACATTGTTTCCATTCTCTCAACAATAGGCCTCTAGAATGAACAACCAACGATTGGATATCTTGCCTGCTCTGGTTCTTTTTGCGCGAATTGTTCAATATGGAAGTTTGACTGCCGCTGCTCAAAATTCTGGTTTGAGTCGTTCTGCCGTGAGTAAACAGCTGAGTGCATTGGAAGAAAAACTTGGCGCTCGACTTCTTCAACGCAGTACTCGAAGTTTCAAACTAACGGCCGCTGGCAAACAAATATTAGGCGAGGCCAGGCGCGCACAGGAGGCTCTAGAGAATGTCGAAATGTTGTCTGAAGAGTTGGAAGGCCATGTACGTGGGAATCTAACGGTTTCTTGCTCTGCGGGTATTGGACGTGTTCATTTGGTTCCTTTACTAAAGCAATTTCAAGAACTCTACCCGCAAGTACATGTACAGCTCTTACTTGAAGATAGAATGGTCAATTTAATTGATGAGCAAATTGATGTCGCAATTCGTGTAGGCCATCTTCCTGATTCCTCATTAATCGGATTGCGTCTTGGGGAGATGAGTTGGGTTGTGTGCGCAAGCCCTGAATACTTGAAAAAAAATGGGACACCTAAAACCCCTACTGATTTACTTCAACACGATTGCCTTTATTATCAAAATAGTCAAAGTTCGTTCAATATTTGGTCGTTTCAGGGACCTAAAGGAGATGAGAGGGTTTCAATAAATGGTTCTCTCTCTATCAATGATTCTACGGTATTGGTCCAAGTCGCTGAAGAGGGTCGTGGCATTGTGTGGATAGACAAACATTCACTCGGTGACGCGCTCGAAAAAGGGCGACTTGTTTCGATACTGGAAGAATATAACCTTGGACTCGGTTACCCAATTTATTTGCTCTATCCCGCCCGACAACACTTAGCTGCAAAAACAAGAGCATTTGTTGATTTTTTAAGCGTTCAATTTTCACCTAGGGTCTGACACCACTAAATTTAATGTAAAACACTGTAAAAGGGTGACGCTACCCTTTTACACTACATTAACCTAGTTGAGAATCCTATCTCCTTGGACTTTTAAAGCGACCAGGCCTGCTATGTCCTGCGGCTTTAAAATATTATGTGAGCGCAAGGTCAAATCCAAAAGCACTACATAAACCGAATCAAGAATAGACAAACTAACGTGGAGACCACCCCTTTTGTAAGCAATCGTCATTTCAGTTAGCGTAGGTGGCGTTAAAAGATTTCATTGTCTGAGTGAAGCGAGTTATGAAATCTTAGCCAACAAGCTTAGTGAAATAGAGGGCGTCAGCAGGGTGTCTTTTGTTTGGTTACTTTATTTGGACAAGCAAATAAAGTGACGAGAAGCCTATATGCAATCAATTTAGAAATACAAAGTGAAGAAAGGCTTCTCAAGAGTCATCAGAATCAACTTAAACCCCATCAAAATTCAAACCTACCAGGCCTGGTAAAACCATTTATTTACACCATATTACTTCCAAGTAATAATAGTTAGAAACAACCCTTGGAAGAGCAGATAATGAGTGAATTCGTAGACAACCTAGAAACCGTATTCTCAGAATTTGGTTCAGTGTCTGCCAAACGTATGTTTGGTGGTTATGGCATTTATCATGACGGCTTAATGTTTGGACTGGTCGCGGATGATGAGTTATATTTAAAAGCCGACAGCCAATCCACCTCTCACTTTACCGATAAAGGCCTTGCGCCTTTTGAATATAACAAGAACGGTAAAAGCGTCAAAATGAGTTACTATCAAGCACCCGAAGAAATCTATGATGATAGCGAAGTTGCCCGACAGTGGGCAATCATCGCTTTTGATGCGGCTTTACGCGGACGGAGCCAACGTAAGAAATAACCGCCAATGGCGGTTAGAGTACCCCTTAGGAAAAACAGAGTTTGACTTATCGATGCTGTTTTTTAAGGGATGCTTGGCGCTGTTCTGCACGATGCTGCTTCTTTTTATCTTTATTTTCGGCAATCTTTGCGGCCATATCAGCCCCCATATGGTTTTCACCACGTTTTTCAGCCAGCGTCATTTGTCTTTGACGCTCTTCAAATCGCGCTTTTTGCTCAGGCGTGGTGCTATCAAAACAGTGCGGGCAACTCACACCATGTTGATATTGATCGCTTAATTTATCTTGTTCGGTAATCGGCATACGGCAGCCATTGCACAGATCATAATTGCCCCTTTCTAGAGAATGATTGACGGTTACACGCTCATCAAACACAAAACATTCACCTTCCCACAAGGTTTCCTGCTCTGGAACATCCTCTAGGTATTTTAAAATACCCCCTTCTAGATGGTAGACCTCATCAAAACCTTGCTCTTTTAAATACGCGGTAGATTTTTCACAACGAATCCCCCCTGTACAGAACATAGCGATTTTTTTATGTTTGCTCGGATCAAGGTTATTTTTCACGTATTGCGGGAAGTTGCGAAAACTTTCGGTATTAGGATTCAAGGCATTTTTAAATGTCCCCACCTGCACTTCATACTCATTACGAGTATCCACCAGGGTCACGCCTGGATCGCTGATTAAGGCGTTCCAATCTTTGGGTTTCACATAGGTGCCGACTACTCGTTTAGGGTCTATGCCCTCCACGCCCATGGTGACAATCTCTTTTTTCAGCTTCACTCGAGTGCGTAAAAACGGCATCTCATCAACAAATGACTCTTTAAAACTCACACCTGCAAGACGTTGATCATTTTGCAGAAAAGCCAACAACGCATTAATGGCATCACGAGACCCGGCAACCGTGCCATTAATCCCCTCATGCGCAAGTAATAATGTGCCGCGAACATGGTTATCCAGCATAAAATTAAGCAAAGGCGCCTTTATTTCTGGGAAATCCTCCAGTGTGACGAATTTGTACAAGGCACACACAACCACATTAGACATAACTCTTCCTGCTCTTTGACGTAAGTACCTGTATTTTACGTTGGTTTGATGCATTTGTCCTGAGTAGTTGGGTGAAGAGTGGATTGAGTCTGTGCGTGACCAGAGAAAAGCAAAATAGAGACTCATCTTTTATTCTAATGATTCCCATGAAAACGTTTTTGAATTTAAACCCACCAGCCCTGGTCATATCCTGAATCACGCAAATAAAACGCACTTCTGCATTTTTCATTCAAAGCATGCCTAATATTCATTATAAAACACTAACTTTTGCTAAAATGGACGGCTAAATGAAGATGTTTGCTAAGAACACTCCTAACCCCTAATTAAGTGATGATTGATGTTATTTGCACACGTTAATAATATAGAACGCTTTGTGGCCAATCACTCCCATTATCTCAGCGTTAATCTATGAAATGGTTACAAGGCTTAGTCTTATTTTTTACACTCTTATCATTCAGCTCATTTGCCGAAGTAGCCCCTACATCTGCAACAAATCCAGAACCGACCAAAAATGACTCTCAACTGAACACTCAACCGCCAGCAAAACTAGAAGTCTCGGTTGAACTTGATAAAGAGGCAGACAGTGATCTGACGAAACAATTAGTCCAGGAACTCCCCCTGAGTTACTTAAAAAATGATGCCTTCCCTGCACAGACTGATTTTTTATACCAAAGAGCCGAAAGTGAACTGCTGAATGTCCTCAAAGCCTTAGGTTATTATTCGCCTAAAATCACAAGCCAACTAACACGCCAACCCAATTTAACCCGTGTTACCTTTAAGATTGACTTAGGTGATCCGGTACGCATTCGAAAAATAGATTTAGAGATTATAGGCGATGGTAAAAACCTGTCCGCCTGGCGACAATTTCAAAAGTTTCAGCTTACGTTAAAACCTAAAGCGATCTTTACACACCAAGACTACACCGATACGGTGAGTGCTCTGACAAATATTGCGGTGAATGAGGGGTATATGGACTATGAATTTACGCAACGTGAATTTAAGGTCTATCCGCATCTAAAGGCGGTTGATATCTATCTTCACCTCGATACCCATGCCCCCTACCGGTTTGGTAAAGTGACCTTTCAGGGCAGCAAACAGATTAATGATGCATTTTTACACCGCTATGTTGAATTCACCCCTGGCGACATTTATCGTCAAGAAGGCATTCTGACCCTGCAAAAAGGTCTGATAGACAGCAATTACTTCGGATTGATCCGAGTCGCACCCCAATATTCCAACCAACAGGATAGACATATTCCAATTCATGTTGAATTAGAGGACAGTCTTAAGCACCGTTTTGAAATGGGTGGCGGATATGGCACTGACACAGGTGCCCGAGTCCTCTTTGGTTTTGAAAATCGGTTAGTCAATCAGCAGGGACATAATTATCAAATTGATAGTTTGTTCGGTGAAAATGCACAAAACCTTAGTTTTAACTATCGTATACCAGGAAAACACCCAGCAACTCAACATTGGAATATGGGATTAAAATTTGATGCCACGCAGTCAGACACATTAAATCGATCTTTGAAGGCATTGTCTGCGGGCTACAGCTACCAAATTAACCCCGAATGGTTAATTCATCCCTTTATTTCATTCGAGTCAGAGGACTTTCGCTATACCAAAGATCCCTCTAACACAACCCAAACACTGCTTTTCGGTTCGAGTGTTAAAAACCGTTGGGTAAATAACGAGACCTATCCAACAGCGGGTTATCAACACAATGCGACTTTAAGAGTCAGTATTGACAATATCGTGTCAGATTCGCAATTCGCCCAACTCGAATTAAGCACACGTAAAGTGTTCTCCCTCGCGGAGTTTTGGCGTTTGCATCTCCGTGCAAAAACCATGCTGACTTTAGCGGATAAAAACCAATCCATTCCAGCAAGTTACTTAACACTTTTGGGGGGAGAAAATCTACGGGGTTATAAATTTGAGTCGATTGGTATTGAAAGCGATACAAACTCGATTATTGGTGCGCGGAATAGTCTTTCAGGTTCGGTTGAAACCGATTACCGACTCACCCAATATTTTGGTTTAGGACTCTTTGTCGATGCAGGACAACTTTTTGATAATAGACAGACTGGCGACATAAAGGTTGGTGCTGGATTTGGTTTACGCGGTTATACACCTGTAGGCATGGCAAAGTTAGATATTGCCTGGCCGGTGTCCGAAAAGGCACAACCTTGGCGTATACACTTTTCTTTAGGGTTTGATTTATGAAACGACCTAACCTTAAACATGCAGCGGCCTTTTTTAAAGGGTTTTGGGTGATTACGCTGAGTATTAGCGCACTGATTTTAATTCTGTTCCTTATCGTCGTATCCTTACTTTTATGGCATCCACAAAGCGCAAAAACAGCCCTGCCCTATTTAGAAAAATTCACCGGTGGTCAGTTGCAGATTGAATCGGCGGAAGGCCAATTAGTTGATGGCTTAACGCTCACAAATATCCGTTTCAATAGCCCTACCATCCATCTACATATTGACCAAATGAAGTGGCAGTGGCGCCTATCAGCCTTAATCAATCGTCATATTGATTTTCAAGAAATTGACATCACCAAACCGACGATTAAGCTCATCGGCAGTCGCCCTAAAACGGATGCAAGCACTACCGAACCATTTGCATTTTTCAGCCAGTTAGAAAGCTATCATGTTTTATTTGATGTCGATCATATCAGTATCACGCAAGCCAGCCTACAGCTTGAGAACAAGCCGGCCATTGAGATCGCACAATTGGATACAGGCATTCACTGGCAAGACAAGACGCTTACTCTGGAAAACCTTAAAACAGAGTATCAAACTTATCGACTGCATGCTAACAGTCGCTTTGAAGTGTTAAGCGCAACAAAGTTTAAAGCCGATTTAGACCTTAATCTATTGGGTTTAGAAGGAATAAAGTCACTAAAATTGGTGACTCAAGCCTCGGGTGGTTTACAACAGGTTCACTTAAATGTGGAGATGATTGAACCCTATACTATGCACTCTGAGCATGTGCTTAAAATGGATCAATCCACAATTCAGCTTGACTCACAATTTAAGCAGCTGAAAGCAAAGTTGAACGAACAATGGCAAATTAATCAGTTACAAGGCCAAAATAGCTTACGTTTTAACCTAAATAACAAAGTCCTTGTCAGCCAAGGCAAACTAAACATTAACCTAAAGGATAAGCCTTTAACAGAGCTTGAATATTCTACTGAATACGACCCGTCTGGCATGACCAAATTTGAACTTAAAACAGACTTTAAGAAGATGGGTGGTTTGAAAGTTCAGGGTCAGGCAAACCTTCAAAACTTGCCAAGCTTAGAGATGCTTACGGCCAAAGCAACCGTACAGACTGAACAGTTAAATTTGCAATGGCTAGACCCAAAACTGAACTATCAAATAAATAGCTTGTTTGACTTCACCCTCAGCGACTATCACACCCTGACAAGCCAACTCAGCATTAAACAACTTGATGTCACGGGTTTACCCGAAGCGATGGCATTTAAAGGCATTGTCAAAACTCAGCGTCATAAAGTAGCTAAAACTAAAGGGGCATCTTCGACCCAATCCAATGTAACCGACTCCGACTATGCGATAAATATTCAATCGGCTCAGTTAACGTATGCAGCCTATTCAGGCAAGGTTCAGGCGAAACTTTTTATAAAACCTGATTTCAGCCGAATCGAGATTCCTTCAGCCAAGCTATCTTTGGGGGATAACTCGATCGATTTCAACGGCCAATGGGCTGAAACATTTAAGCTCTCTTTAAATGCAAAACTCAATCAACTACACCAGTTGTATGCCCCTTTGTCAGGTAAAGTCACCGCCAAGGTCAATGCTAACGGTCGTTTGCTGAAAGACTTTTCTGGATTTGAGCAGGCCTGGTCAACTCTAAAAATCGATGCTGAAAATCTACGGTATCCACTGCCGAATTCACCCAACCAAGAGGCACTGACGCTCAAAAAAGTCACATTGAATGCAAAAGTTCCCTTACACAAATTGGCGTTGAGTACTTTTGCAATAACCGCTGACACGGTCTTACAGACCTCTAACATCGCCGAAAACCGTGTACTATTTTCTAAGATCAGTGCCATCCGTCAAGCGTCTAAAACAGGCATAAGCAGTGACGTGAAGGTACAGCACCCAGAGCTGAGTTTCCATGCCCAGCTCTATGAAGCAAAACCCAATTTAAAGCAACAAAGTATCATCTTAAGACGGTTTGATATTAAGCAACCTCAAACAGGAAGTTGGCAGTTAGCCCAACCCCGTCAAATTGAATGGAAAGCGCCTAGGCAGATTAAGACTGAAGAAATTTGCCTTCAATCCGTTGACAATGCTGAGGCTAAACTCTGTCTGCAAGCCCAAAATGATTATGCAAAATGGTCAATGAATGCATTTCCCATTTTCGACTGGATAAAACCTTGGTTAAGTGACACCCTATCGCTCAAAGGCCGCTTAAATGGTGAAGGCTCTTTAACCTGGAAAAATGAGCTCACAATGCAACAAACGCTCTTAATTCCGCAACTAGATGTGATGGTCACTGAGCAGGGTTACAAAGTACCGTTTGTCATTAGAAACTGGCAAACTGACATACAGTTAGACTCTAAAAAAGCCAGTCTTAAAAGCCTAGCCAACATCAATGAAACCGGTCGTTTAAACGCTGAAATTCATGCCGAAAACAAGAACAACCAGGCCTGGTCGGATGCTAAATTAAACGGAAAAATACATCTTAATCTGACCCAGTGGCCACTCAAAGGGAGAATTTTAGAACTCGTCGAGCTCAATAAAACAGAGTTGAATATTGAGAGTCTACTGTCAGGCAACCTCAAGACTCTGCACCACGATACGCAAGCCAATATTGACCTCGATCTAAATTTGCCTTTACTCGGTTTGAAGAATCAAGCGATTCAGTTACAAGCACAACTGACCCCTCAAGCCATTGAAGCAAAAGGGGTTTGGAAGCAACAAGAGAATCAAACTGAGAAACGTCGAGCAGATTTAACACTCAAATTAACCCAACTCGACACTCAACCTAAATTATTGGCCCACTTTGATACACAATCGATTGAGTTGCTTAAAACCCCTTTTGCACACCTGATAACCTCTGCAAACATGGAAGTGACGTTGGCCAAAGGGGCCACTCATATCCTAGGTCAAGTACAATTACAAGACAGTGAGTTAAACCTGGATGAGATGCCTTTGCACCAACGCACATCCACCAGCGATGATGAGATCATCATAAATGCACAAGGCCAAGTGGTTCCCAAAGAAGATAGCACTTCTAATCTCAGTTACGATATAAAAATTGGTTTTGGTCAAAATGTAAAAGTGAACGTACAGAATTCTCAACTGTTTTTAGGCGGTGAACTGCAACTGGTTAAAACGCTAAACTCACCGGAAATGAAAGCATTTGGCGAGGTTAAGTTGCGCGAAGGTTATATCAATTTGGATGCACGAAATCGGATTCAAGTAGATGGTTCCAGTTTTATCTTTAACGGTATGATTGGCAACCCAACACTCAATGTGAACCTCTATAGAGTCGTGGATCAAACCACAGCTCGACTCAATATCACAGGTAATGCGAGCCAACCACAGTTTGTGTTCTACTCCACTCCCGCTTTATCACAAGGGCGTATTATTAATTTAATGGTCTTTGGACGTGCGGGTGATATGTCAAAGGAGCCCAATTATGAGTCTCAAGTGTTGAGTGCCTTTTACAAACTCGGCATTCAAAACAATACCCCTGTGCTCAACACTTTAACCAGTACGTTGGGCATTCAGGATGTCTACTTTGATGTGCAAGGACAGAAAGTGAGTAGTCTTTTGGTAGGGCGTAGCCTAACTGATAAGCTTTATGTCCGTTATGCCAAGGACTTAACTGGGCAACAAAACAATGCTGTGCAGTTCTTTTATCAATTGACCAATAAATGGCTTCTAAAAACCAATAGCGGCGACAACAACAGTTCGGTTGATCTCATTTATCGACTTGAACGCTAAGTATTAGGCCTGCAGAATGTCATTATCGGTTAACGAAAATAGCCAACATAACTCCTTGCAACCCTGAATAAACAACGTATTATTTAGGCTATTCAGTTTAGACAAAAAAAGTAACAACTCATGAGACATATAGTCATTACAGGCGGCAATAAAGGCATTGGTTTAGCATTAACACAAAAGTTTGTTGAAGCCGGTGATCACGTACAGATTATCGCAAGAGACTTTAGTCATCCATCCCATTTTGATTACCAAAACCACCCATTAGTGACGTGCACCGCTTTTGATTTGACTGACTTGGAGGAGTTACCAGCCCTGGTTGATTCAATCGATTCAATTGACGTGCTGATTAATAATGCAGGCCTCTTACAACAACAGACCTATGACTCCTATACAGATCCACAACGAGACTACTCCCTTGCCTTAAATATTATGGCACCTGTGAAGTTAATTGAATTGTTAGCAGACAAGCTCAAAGTGACTTCAGAATATACGCCTAGAGTGGTGAATAACGCCTCTATCGCGGGACAGATTGGCCATCCTGACATTTGGTACGGCATTAGCAAGGCAGGACTGATTAATGCCACCAAGTCCTTCTCTAAAGCGTTTGAGGGCACCATTATCGTCAATGCCGTCGCCCCCAGTCCAACCGAAACAGATATGCTGGACAATATCCCGCAACACCGACAACAGGCTTTCTTGAAAAACACGATAGCAGGTCGATTTGCGACGGCTGATGAGGTCGCTGAGTCAATCTATTGGCTGGCAACTGAGTCGCCTGAATATATTAATGGGATCTGTTTGGATATTAATAATGGTTCTTTTCCAAGATAATCTACGGTCTCTCAAACAAAAGCTAGGCATCGATCAGAAAAAAACAGTGTGCACAATAGGCTCATCACACTGAAGAACTGCAAATGATTATAGCCAAATAAGTGAGTTGATCTTTTAAGCCTTAGCCAGACAATTCACCTCTTTGAGCGCGTTAAAGTAAAACAGAGCATATTCTTGAAACTCATCCGCTTTCTTTTTCTCGAAACTTTCAGCAATGGTTAGCAAACGAGCATATTCTCCCGTGCCATTCAGTAAACCCTCTTTAATCCCATCACTGATGGGAATATGGCTTAAAGCCTGCTCCAAGGTTTGTCCAACAATGACGTCTAACATTGAGAAAAGACCCGCCAAATAGAAGCTGTCGACATTCGTTAAGTTTTCATGCTGTGCGACATTACGCATAAAGATCGCTCTTAAACGCGCTAAATTAAAGACTTCGGGAATGACATCGTCTAACGCCGTCAGGGAAATCATGGTCGCCCAAGCCTGCACACGTTTCATCCCGAATAAACTCAGCACTTCTTTTAATGTTGAAAAATTGGGCATTTTAGCCGTTCGGTATTGGCCAGCCATTTTTAAAATCTTAAGACTTAGACCTACATCTCTTTCGATCACCTTTTCTAAATCATCCAAATGCAACGAAGAATCAACGATTTTTTCCAACAGCTGCATTAAATTAACCTTACCCACGCCCAGCTGTTTTCCCGTCACAATTTCAGGCTTTGCAAAGTAATAGCCCTGAAACAAGTCTGCTCCAGCCGCTTTGCAATGTTCAAACATCTCTTTGGTTTCCACGCGTTCGGCCAGAATAATGACTTTAGCGATATTTTTAACTTTATCAAATAAAGGTTTTAATTTTTCTGGACTGACATGTTCAACATCAAATTTAATGATATCGGCCATCTGTATAAAAGGCAGGAACCTATTTTTAAAAATAAAATCATCTAAGGCAATGGTATACCCCTGCTCTTTTAAGTATTGAATACTTGTAATCACGGCTTCCGTTGGTCGAACGTCTTCTAACACTTCAATCACGGTTTGGGCGTGATGGAAAATCGGTTCTTGTGCCTCTAAAAAAAACGCTTCCGGGAAGTTAATAAAGGCCTTTGCATTTCCTACCAACTCGTTCAACCCAACATTCATCATCGCATTACGAATCACAACCGCCGTCGCGGTACTGGCAGAATCAAATTCAGCTGTTGTCGTCAAACCGCCACGGAACAATAATTCATAGCCATAAATGTGATTATTGCCGTCTAAAATAGGCTGCCTGCCAACAAAATAGTCATCTTGTGCTGCTTCCATAACGAATCACTTTATTTGATTTTAAGTCTCATTGTATCGTCCTGTTAGCAGCGAAAGTAAATAATTATTTTTGGGCTTGAACAAACTTCATGAGTAGCCCAATGACAGCGTTCTCCGTCTTAACAAAACGAGTGTACAAGAAACTGTATCTGCAAAACCTTAAAAAACGGATGGTATGAAAGACGTTTGCGGTCTCTATTGAATGCATAAGGATGAATATAAGATTAAAAGGCTAAATTTAGAATGGTAAAACAGACAAGTGGAGATAATAGTAACACTTAGGAACAAGACCCAGATAGACCTAGCGTTTAGAAGAAAGTGATATATAGATAGAAATAGGAATAGAGAGGTGTAGAACAGAGTAAGTTAATACAAACCGCTTACTCTGCCCTATTTTATACTCAAACTCGACTTAGGAATTTAACGGGTTAGCCATGGAGAAATAAACGATTCCGTTACAGTAGCCTTCCCAAGCTCATTGAGCATAAACGTTTTTAGCTGACAACAGATTGGTTTGTCTTACGACGACGTGCCATAAAACCAACTAAACCTAAGCCACCTAACATTAAAGCATAAGTGCTTGGTTCTGGAACGGCTGAAACAGTTGCAGCTTTAACAGTACCATCAATTACATAAGTACTACCCACTGTACCAGATACATCACCAGCGACCGCAACACGGTAACTACCCGCACCTAAATCGGAGTTGTAATCTACCTGAGTACCAGAAGCGACACCCCAGCTTTGAATGTTATCCCACATTGATGTGCCAGAGTTCCATTGGGCAAAATCAACCGTCATGTTGTCACTGCGGACTTTATCAATGCCATCATTGTCAGTCACTAACCAGTTAGCCAACAAACCATCAAGGTTTAATGTATTCCCTAATTGAAACATGTAGTCATCGGCATAAGAAGATGGAGCCAAACCAACATTATATTCTTGAACGCGGTGAAAGTTTTCAGTTCCACCTAGGCTAAGCATTCCGAAATCAGTGGACGCTGCGTTTGCCATTCCAGTTGCAAAAACAAATGGAGCGATTAACCCAAGTTTAATGATATTTTTATTTAAAGCTTTATTTAAAGTTTTCATAATATAATTCCAATGTTAAGAGTAAAATTTTACTTACTTAAGCATTGCAGCTCAGCCATCTTTGCGAACCTGTGCCTCAAAGACCTGTAGCTTTCCGTTGCTTTACTCACGTAAAGATTGGCCTATACTTATAAAGTTCAAGCACTATGTTATAGATTAGTATTTAAACGTACAAACAAAAATAACTTATAGTGCATTCAATAAGTTAATGACCCTCTTAAATAGAGGATGATTTGTAAAAGGTGCACATAATCTTTTTTAGTTTTGATCGGATTCAAAGACAATTTCATTCACCACACGTTTTAACGATAAAAGCCGTTTGACGAATATCCTGGGAAAAATCTATGTATTGAGCCGAACTTTCGAAAGAGAGGTTATGTAAATTTTACCCCTGAGATTCACCTTAAAATGAATAGAGTGTTTCAATGGGTAATTTAGGAAAACAAAAAAAGAATGTATACACATTTTACGAAAGAGGGGGTTAGAACAGAGTAAGCCAAAAAATATTTTACTCTGTCCTTTTTTTGAATCAATTGAGACTTAGCCATTTAACGAATGGGTCATGGCGACATAATCCATCCGATTAACGTCTTCTTTCTAAGCCATTTCAAATGAAACGATTTTAAGCTGCCATTAAGTTTGAACTTACAGCTACATTTGTTTTACGACGTCTTGCCATAAAACCAACTAGCCCTAAGCCGCCTAACATTAAGGCAACAGTACTTGGCTCAGGAACGGCTGAAACAGTACCATCAAGCACGTAAGTGCTACCAGTAGAACCACTCACGTCACCGGCAATATCAATACGATAGTTACCTGCGACTAAATTGTTGTTGTATACCACTTCATCCCCTGAAGCGACATCCCAATGTCTACGTAGATTCCAGTTAGGAGTACCGTTATCCTCATAGAAATCAACCGTCATATTATCACTTGCTACTCTACGAGCCGACCCTGTAGAAGTACGAGGTGCTAACCAGTTTGACAAGAAACCATCAATGTTTAGCGGATCATTTAATTGAAACGAGTATTGATCAGCATAGGAGGAGACCAAGTCTACGTCATAGCTAATAACACGGTGAAATTTAGATTTTCCATCGACACTAAGCAGTCCAAAATCAACCGCTGCCGCGTTCGCCATGCCAGTAGCCAGAACGAACGGAGCTACCATTCCAACTTTTATTAAATTTTTATTTAACGTTTTCATAATATATTCTTCCAATGTTAAGAGTAAAAAGTTTACAAACTTAAGCATTGCAACCCAGCCATCTTAGTGGAACATCCCTCAAAGATCTGCAGCTTTCCGTACTTAACTCACGTCAAGTTTGGCTTTATCTATAAATTCAGTATTTATACTACCCTAGTACACTAAAATACACTAATAAAAAATTACTCAGAGTTATTTAAAAATTTAATGACGTTGTTAGATCTTTTTTATTGATCCTAATGAACGAATGAGAAGATGACAGTAGAATAACGTGCAGTACACGCATACCCTTGTCATGCTTTTATTTCAGATATATTAAGCTAAAATTCATGATCTGATCACTCACAATTTTCATCTTTTTTAAATCATAAAATTCACGGCTAAAAGCTTTTAATTGTTTTACAATCTTAGCTTAACATTCACGCTAACGATCGAGAACACAATGAGTGATTTACGCCAAGCGGCTTTGAACTACCACGCCCTTCCAAAACCCGGAAAGCTCGAAACGGCACTTATTAAACCCTGTGAGTCCCAACGGGATTTAAGCTTGGCGTACAGCCCTGGCGTGGCCGAACCGGTGCGTGAAATTGTCATAGAGCCTACGAATGTTTATAAATATACCGGAAAGGCTAATTTGGTTGCCGTGATTACAAATGGCACCGCAGTCTTGGGCTTAGGTAATACAGGAGCCTTGGCCAGCAAGCCCGTCATGGAGGGCAAAGCCATGTTGTTTAAGCGCTTTGCCAATATTGATGTGTTTGATATCGAAATTGATTGCAGTGACACGGCTGAGTTAATTCGCACCATTGTCAATATCGCGCCAACATTTGGTGGCATTAACTTAGAAGACATTGCAGCTCCACAATGTTTTGAAGTTGAAAAAGCCGTACAAGCGCAACTCAATATTCCCGTGTTTCATGATGATCAACATGGCACAGCCATTGTCTCATCGGCAGGTTTATTGAATGCGCTTGAAATTCAAAACAAACAGCTAGAACATGTGCGTATTGTCTGTGTGGGAGCGGGGGCTGCTGGGATTGCTTGCTTGAACTTGCTCGTAGAGCTTGGTGCTTTGAAAAAGCATATCACGCTAGTGGATAGCCAAGGCATTGTATCCAAAAACCGCAATGACTTAAATCGCTATAAACAGTCGTTTGCTATAGATACCGATAAAACTTGTTTAGCGGAAGCGATGGAAAACGCTGATGTATTTTTGGGTCTGTCAGGAAAAGACATTCTCACCGAGGAGATGTTATGTACGATGGCCGTTAACCCTATTGTCTTTGCCATGGCCAATCCTGACCCTGAAATGGATCCAAAACTGGCTCATAAAACTCGAAGTGATCTTATTATGGCCACTGGACGGAGCGACTATCCGAATCAAGTGAATAATGTTTTAGGCTTTCCCTATATCTTCCGTGGTGCTTTAGATGTCTTTGCCACTAAGATTACGTTACGCATGCAAATCGCCGCCGTTCACGCCTTACGAAAATTAGCACACAGCCCTGTGCCAGCGGAAGTCATTGCGGCTTATGGCGGTGATGCTTTGGTGTTTGGACGTGAGTATATCTTGCCCAAACCAAATGATCCTAGATTGATTCATGTCATCCCTAAAGCGGTTAGCCAAGCCGCCATTGCTTCTGGCGTTGCACAATTGGACTTGATTTAAACATGATCGGCCTCCAAGCAGAGTCGTCAGAGGTAAATCCGCAGATTGCTTTGCCTGACGTAACGAGTTTACGGCCTAAACCGACCAGGCCTGGTCATTACTTATGATGCCATTTTTTTCTTTGCTTGGAATATGTTCGATATTGGTCAGTTCAATACTGACTGGGTGCAGCAGCCTCCCCAATCATTTGACCAATAGACCAGTGAATTTGGTAGCCGCTGACCGACCCCTAACCGTTGAACCTCTGCAGAACGCTTATGACTACCGACTGATTAATAGCCAAACGCAACAGCCCTTAACGGTTAAACAGCTGGCTATCCAACTTCAAGACCAGGATATTGTCTTTGTCGGCGAGCTGCATGGCAACCATGCTTCTCACCTTTTAGAGATGCAATTAATGACAGAGATGCATATTTTGCATCCGCGGCAAATTCTTTCTATGGAGATGTTTAATCGCGATCAACAATCGATTTTAAATCGCTATTTAGACAGTGAAATTGGCGAAGCATTTTTAATCAACGAAGCGCCCACTTGGTCGAATTATACGGGCTCTTATCGCCCATTGATTGAATTTGCCAAACAGAATTTTATCCCCGTCATTGCCGCCAATGCACCGGCAGACATTGTTCGTTGCATTGGTCGTCAAGGTTCTGCTTACTTAAACAAGCTGTTGCCCAGAGAACGGCTCTTGATTGCAAGCAAACCCTTGACTGATCAGCCCGAATATCGTCTACGTTATATGGATTTTTTGGCCGATGCGAGAAAATTGACGGCCGAACATAAAGAGAACAGTTACTTAGCACAGCTTACGCGGGACAATACCATGGCAGAATCAATCTACCAGGCCTGGTTAGACAATCCACACGCTCAAATCCTGCACCTCAATGGCCAATTTCATAGCGAGTATTCTTTGGGAACGGTTTCGGCTCTGAAAAGCCTAAACTCCAAATTAAAGGTGGCCGTCATTAGTCCTGTACTGGTTGAAAATGCTGTTCAACCAAGCTATTCAGTTGAAGATTTAAAAAAGGGAGATGTGATTTATCTCCTCCAAAACCAACCGGAACAATATTTAGATTCTCGTTATAAACAACAAGCCAGAAAAAAACTCTTTAGCCAAGCCGAAAAAGCACTCTGTCGCTAAAAGACCTCTTTGTAATCTGGAGAGGTAGGGTATATTAAGACAAGAAAGGACAACCTGCCATTAAAGTCACTATCATTCGACTTTAACGGCATTGATTAAAGGTTGTTTCGTTTGAAAGGCTTTTATATTTTCTGCCGTGGTTTTGGCAATATGCGATAGCGCTTCTTGGGTAAAATAGGCCTGATGCCCTGTGATCAGTACGTTTGGGAACGTTAGCAAACGTTCAAACATATCATCCTGAATGATTTCAGTGGAATGATCTTCAAAAAACAAAGCCCCCTCTTTTTCATAAACATCTAAACCCAAATAACCTATTTTCTGGGATTTAAGGCCTTCTATGACAGCCTGCGTCGCCATTAAAGCGCCACGTCCGGTATTAATCAACATCACCCCGGTTTTCATTTTGGCAATGGAATCAGTATCAATAATATGCGTGCTCTCGGGCGTTAAAGGACAGTGTAATGAAATAATATCTGACTGGGCCCAAATGCTTTCTAGATCAACCTGTTCTAACTCAAGCTCTTGACAGGCATGACATTCAAATGGGTCATAAACCAAGACCTGACAGCCAAATGCCTTCAGCATTTTACCCACCAAACGGCCGATTCTTCCCGCGCCAATAATGCCTACCGTCTTGCCATGCATATCAAAACCTAACATGCCATTTAGAGAAAAGTTTCCTTCTCTCACGCGATTATACGCACGGTAAAGTTTACGGTTTAACGCTAACATCAAACCTACCGTGTGTTCCGCCACGGCATAAGGTGAATAGGCCGGCACACGAACAACTGAAATCCCCACATCACTTGCAGCCTGCAAATCGACTTGATTAAAACCGGCACAACGTAATGCAATCAAGCGCGTACCGCCTTCGGCCAAAATTTTGAGCACCTTTGCATCTAAACGATCATTCACAAAAGCGCTGACCACTTCTGCCCCGTGCGCATATGCCAGAGTATCTAGATCTAATAACACGTCCAGATATAAACTGTCCCAGGATGCATCAAAGACCTGGATCAGTGCTTTTTTATCATAAGGTTTGCAACTATAGGAAACGATTTTCATGGGATTTTCTCTCACGGTTAATCTATCTGGTTAGATACGTTTATTTTGCTCAAAACGCCTATTTACTCCATTATAAACCTACTTTAGGACGCCAAAAAAGTTTGGATACATTCATTTCTGCGAGGCCTAGCCTCTAAGAGCTTCTCGCAAAACCAGGCATGTTTCGTAAAGGTTGAATACACCATTTTAATAATCGTTGCCGACAAATTTATAATGCACGTGCTTTTAAATAAGCCAACTCTGAAATCTCTGTCCACTGCATGACTTGCTCTTTAAAGCTTTTCTGTGATGCCCACACTTTAGTCGAAAGCGCATCTTTTTTGGCTTCCTCTTCTACAACTTGCTCCGAAATGGTTTTAAGCTTTTTAAGTACGGCGTCGGGGAAGTGACGTAATTGGACATTATGTTTGGTGATTAAGGTCTGCAATGCTTGCTGATTACGTGCTGTATATTCTGCTAACATATCAGCGTTCGCGACCTTAATGGCATTACGCACAATGCTTTGTAAATCCGCTGGCAACTCATTAAATGCGGCTTCATTAATCATACATTCCATTGTCGTGCCAGGCTCATGCCAACCAGGCGTATAGTAATATTTAGCGGACTTGTAAAAACCGAATGCCAAATCATTATAAGGTCCCACCCATTCGGTCGCATCCAAGGCTCCAGACTGCATCGCTGGAAACAGCTCTCCACCTGGTAAGGTCACCGGAATACCCCCGACACGTCGAAGGACTTCGCCCCCTAAGCCAGGCATACGCATTTTCAACCCTTTGAGGTCTTCTAGGCTATTAATCTCTTTATTAAACCAACCACCCATTTGCGTGCCCGTATTTCCACCCGGATTTGGAATCAAGCCAAATGGCTTATAAGCCTCTTCCCATAAGGCCAAACCTCCGCCGTAATACATCCAGGCATTCATCTCTTGAGCTGTTAAACCAAAAGGTACCGATGAAAAAAAGGCCGCGCTTGGAATTTTACCTTTCCAATAATAAGCACCGGCATGGCCTAATTGAGCATTGCCGCTAGAAACCGCATCAAACACCTCAAATGCGCCAACCAACTCGCCTGCCCCATATACTTTCACATTGATTCGACCACCAGACATATCACCAATCAACTTAGCGATATTATTGGCACCCGTCCCTAAACCTGGAAAGTTCTTCGGCCATGTGGTGACCATCTTCCAGTCATAGGTTTTTTGCGCTTCACAGGAAGCCGATTGTGCAGATGCTTCTTCTTTACCACAAGCGGTTAAGGCTGTGGCCGCAGTTGCACCTGCAATGACGCCTATAAAATCTCTACGTTTCATGTCTTTGTTATCCTACTTTCTAATTGATTAAGAACATTCTATGCAAAACAGGGCTTTAAATCAGTTTTTATTAGCTTACAAAGTCTTTATATCTGAGTTCCAAATTTCAAAGCACCCATTTAGACATAAAAAAAGGGAAGCATTAGCTCCCCCGTTTTTACAAACCGATTATGTTAAGAACGTATCTTAAAAGTCATCACGTGGATTAAATGGCATGGTTTCAGCCATTTTTTCATAGAGTGCTTTTTGCTCATCGGTGACCGGCTCAGGCGCATGGATTTGAATCATCACATACTGATTACCCGGATCTTTCCCCAAACCTCGGCCTTTGATTCTAAGTTTTGCACCAGACTGTGTGCCTGCCGCAATGCCCATTTTAATCTTACCTTTAAGCGTGGGGATTTCAACCTTAGCCCCTAAAGCAGCCTCCCACGGTGTCAGCGGCAAATCTAAATAAACGTCTTTCCCATCCACTTCATAGTGCGGATGTTTCTGCAGATTTATTTCAATCAGAACGTCACCATCAGGCCCACCACTTACGCCACTAAACCCTTTCTCTTTGACACGAATTTTTTGGTCTTTAAGAACCCCTGCCGGGATTTTGATCTTAATAGGATGGGTATCATACGAATACGATTGGCTACGTGAATCACCTGTTTGTACATTGATGGTACGTTCAGTGCCTTCAATCGCTTCTTCTAACGTCAACATGATTTTAACGATTTGGTCGGCGCCTTTCTGAGGTCGGGCTTGTTGTTGTCCAAAACCGCCTTGCGCACCGCCGAAGCCTCCACCGCCAAACATATCGCCAAAGATGTCGCCGTAATCCTGACCGCCGCCAAAACCACCATGACCACCACCTGTGCCACGTTGCTGATAATCTGCGCCATACTGATCATACATATTGCGTTTTTCAGCATCACTTAAGGTTTCATAAGCTTCGCTCAGTTCTTTAAATTTGGCCTCATCACCCGTCGGTTTGTCTGGGTGAACTTTAGCCGCCATTTTACGGTAGGCTTTTTTAATTTCAGCATCACTCGCACTGCGAGAAACGCCCAAAATCGCATAATAATCTTTGCTCATTGCTTAACTTCTCTTTTAAAGATTTTAACTTTAGTAAATAATGACATATTAATAGAGGTAAAGTAGAGTATTTCAAGCCACCGTGCTTAAATAAACAAAATATGATGCGCCACACATCCATTCTGATGAGTGGCGCATTGGCTTAAAAGCCTAATCGGATGGAGAGTTTAAAGTTTCGTCCCTGGCCTAATGTGTAACCTTTGTACGTATCCAGGAAATCAACATACGCCGTGTCAAATAGGTTCTCTACAGATGCACTCAACTGCAGTTTTTGTTTATCAAGCCTAAACTCTGATTGGTAGCGTAAATCCCATAAAGCGTAAGCTTGGGTAGAGGCTCTACCGAATGGCATATTATCATATTGTGAAAAGGGTTCATATGAGCCAACCGCATCCTTGCTGGCCGCAAGTTTTAAACCTAAACTCACTTTTTGCTTTTGCAGACCTACAAAATCCACGGGCTGATAGTGTACATTCACCCGCAGGTTATTCGCGGGCATTAAAGGCAAATATTGATGATTTTGAGTGTCGACACCCTCTATTAATTCTAATGCAAAATCAGTTGACCAGGCCTGGTCAATTTGCTGCTTTAAACTGAATTCAAAACCACGAATCATTGCATCGGTTTGTTGTGTTTTCATTTCAGGGATCAGGTTACCTGATTCTGAAACTCGTTCACGACCTGTATTGGCCAAGTAGATGTAGTGATCAATCCAGTTCTGGTAAACCGTGGCCGCCATTTGCGTTTTAGACGTTTGCCACCTTAATGAAAGGTCGGTATTCAATGCCGTTTCCGCTTTCAGATCAGGATTACCGATTTGATAGGCTTGCACTCCGCTATGTTCACCGCCTGCATATAACTCAAAAATCGTCGGCGCTCTAAAACCACGTGCGACATTGGCCGCTAGACTCCATTGGGGATCTAAACGGTAGGTTGCTCCCAGCGAGCCGGTCATAACTTCAAATTCACGCTGGTTATTACGCTCGTTAAACAGACCTAAATCGACAAAGTGCTGATTGTTTCCCCCCAAAGGGACTTGTGTCGTATGCCAATCGTAACGCGTGCCAAACTGTACAAGCCACTTGCCATAATCCGCCTCTTCAAACAGATAGAGGGCACGTTTAGACACGTCAGCCGTAGGCGTTAAGTGTCCTGAACGCAATACTTGCGTTTTTTCAGTGGTTTCAAGGCCTATTTCTCCCTGAAAACCGCCAATTTCAGGATGCTCTAAAGCCAGTTTAATATCATCGCGATTGACCAATAAATCTAAATAGCCTTCGGTGCCTTTGTCCTGAGCCATGGTTTCATAAGGCAAATCATGCGAGGCTTCACGCGCGTTACGCGTATGTGTCCAAGTCGGTTTTAAAACCCAGTCATTGCCTAACTCAAACTCTGTTTTTAGCTGAGTCTCGTCATTTTGCAATTTTTGTCCAGAGGCTAAAGCTTCAAATTGTCCATTCACCTCTTCGACACCCAAATAGTTTTGCTTAGATCGCCATTGCGTATGACGCAACTCAACCATCCCCCAATCTGTTTGATAACCGACTCCAATATTGGCCGATTGATTATCAAAATTAGTAAACGGCACTTTACCCACAAATAACGGTTGGTCATTAGGCGCCCCTCCTAGCGACGCAGGGTTGGCTATCGAAACATTCGGTACCGTAAAATCACTGCCCGTGCGTTTTACCACTCCAGCCGTCAAGCCAAACTGTTCGGAGCCAACACCCACCTTCGCGCCCAACATAGTCTCTTGGTTGTTGCTCTTATATTCGGTGGCGATCTCCCCTTGCACCGATTGATTATAGGGAATGGGAGCTTGAATGAGATTGACCACGCCACCGAGCGCCTCTGAACCATAGAGCACGCTTTGTGGACCACGAATCACCTCTATCGACTCGGCCAAGTAACTGTCCGTATTCGGTAAATGTCTCGTGCCATAAGCTTGATAATCTGTACTTTGACCATTCGAAAGAACTTTGACCCGATTGCCTGTTAAGCCGCGAATCACAGGTTTACCCGATTGCGCTCCCGCAGACATATTATTCACGCCTGGAATGGCTTCAAGGACTTGTCCTAAAGAGCCGCTATCACGAACTAATTTATCGCTCGCGGTTAAACGGTCAATCTGTGAAGGCACTTCAAATGCTTGATGGTCATGAACGGGAGAAGCTGAAATGGTCACTTCAGATAGAGTTGTTATTGTGTCTGTCTCTGCATTGGCTTTTGAAAAGCCAGAGAGTGACACACTGACGAAAAAAATCGTCAGCACTGCTTTATTTAATCGCATGCTAAATCCTAATTATTATAATTTGTAAGGTAAAAAACAACTAATAATTAGGCTAAAGGTGGGGCTCTGCTGTAGGTGTAAGGTTGATAGACGGAATTATAAACTGAAACCAGCGTACTATTGGGTGACAGAAGAGGTGGCGGCACGTTGAGTTGGGCCGAATAAGGCTCAATATCATCAATGGGTTGCGCTAAGTGGTCAAACAGGTCACAACTGACCGTGTGTTCATGGAAAGGGTGAGTTTCAGCATGCCATAGTCCAACCGTTTGAGCTAAAACAAACAGTAAAATAAAAGGTGCTGTCCACTTAAGATTTAAGTGCGACACATCAAATAGTGACATAGAGCGAAGATTCATGGACGGAATTATAAACCAACTTTCGCGTAAAATGAGGCTATTTCGCACCCTTACTAAGCACGCGTCCTTCCAATCAGACCCATCAAACTTAAGTCTATTTTAGGCTGTTTTTATTAAGTATTAATCCTCTACCTGTATATAATCATTCCAACAGACTTAAAAAATACTTTTCACTGAATTTTATAGGGCGATCTCATCCATGGCAAATTCTCCACTCGCGGGCAAAAAAGCCCCTTACTCCCTGTTAGAAAATATTCCTCTTTTAATGACAGACTATTACACTCACAAACCCGATGTCAGCAACCCTGATCAAGCGGTCAGTTTTGGAACCTCTGGACATCGTGGTTGTTCGAGTAAAACCACCTTTAATGAAAACCATATTTCAGGGATTTGCCAGGCGATTGTTGAGTACCGTGATTTACAGAACACCAATGGTCCGTTGTATATCGGCATGGATACCCATGCACTGTCTGAAGCAGCGCATGCCACGGCGATTGAAGTCTTTGCCGCCAATAAGGTTCATGTCATTATTCAGTCGAATGGTCGCTACACACCTACCCCTGTGATTTCGCATGCCATCCTTACTTACAATAAAGGGCGCCAAACTGGTTTCGCCGATGGTGTGATTATTACTCCTTCGCACAACCCCCCACAGGACGGTGGCTTTAAATACAACTTACCCACGGGTGGCCCCGCGGATACCGATGCCACGTCATGGATTCAAGATCGTGCCAATGAGATTATTTTGGAAGGCTTGACTAAAGTAAAACGGTTATTGTTAACGCAAGCAATGGCTTCGGATTATGTCACCCCTACGGATTTAATCATGCCTTATGTTGAAAACCTGGATAAGGTCGTCAATATGCAAGCCATTAAAGACGCTGGCTTAACATTGGCGATCGATCCAATGGGCGGCGCAGCGGTTGATTATTGGCAACCTATTGCCGAGCTTTACGGTTTAAATTTAACGATTATCAACCCACGAGTTGACCCGACCTTTTCGTTTATGCATGTTGATAAAGATGGTAAAATTCGCATGGATTGTTCATCCTCTTACGCCATGGCAGGCCTGATTAAACTGAAAGACAACTATGACTTGGCGTTTGGTAATGATCCAGATGTCGATCGTCACGGCATCGTCACCAAATCGGTTGGCCTGATGAACCCTAACCACTATTTAGCCGTGGTTATCCAATATCTATTTACACATCGTCCGGACTGGCCGAACAAGGCCGCCGTTGGCAAAACAGTCGTGTCTAGCTCTATGATTGACCGTGTTGCGAAAGCCAATCATCTAAATTTGTCAGAAGTACCAGTGGGTTTTAAATGGTTTGTCGATGGTTTGCAAAACGGGACACTTGGATTTGGCGGTGAGGAGTCTGCAGGCGCGTCTTTCTTACGCTTTGATGGTAGCCCCTGGAGTACCGATAAAGACGGCATTATCCTTAATTTACTCGCCGCAGAAATGATGGCCGTCACCGGCAAAGATCCTGGCGTGTTGTATCAAGAACTCACAGCACAGTTTGGCGATCCTATTTACAGTCGCATTGATGCGCCAGCCAACCGTGCGGAGAAAGCCATTTTAAGCACGCTTTCGTCCGAGATGGTCAAAGCGAATAGCTTAGCGGGCGAACCCATTACGGCTAAATTGACACATGCCCCCGGTAATGGCGCGTCGATTGGCGGTCTCAAAATCACGACCGAAAACGGTTGGTTTGCGGCCCGTCCTTCGGGCACTGAAGAGATTTATAAAATCTATGCTGAAAGCTTTAAAGGCCAGGCACATTTGGATCAAATTCTTGAAGAAGCCAAAGCCATTGTCGCAGATGCTCTCCAGTAACCAGACCTGGTAGGAACAGTTCAATGACCTTGACAAAACACCCCTCTCAAACCAAGCAAAAAGTTACTACTGTCTCTTTAGTGTTAGGCAGTGGCGGTGCACGTGGTATGGCGCACATTGGCATTATTCGTTGGTTGGAAGCACACAACTACCAGATAAAATCAATCTCTGGCAGCTCCATAGGTGCGTTGATTGGCGGCATTTATGCCGCCGGCAAACTTGATGAATGTGAAACCTGGTTTAAAGAGTTGAGCAATACCGATATCATTGCACTCAGTGACATTGCATGGAACCGCAGTGGTCTCATTAAAGGCGACAAACTCGTCAACGCCTTTAGAAATCTAATAGGCAATCCTAACATTGAAGACCTGAACATTCCCTTTACCGCCGTCGCGACTGATATTGAAAATGAGAAGGAGATCTGGCTACAAAAAGGTTCACTACTCGATGCTATGCGTGCCTCGACAGCCCTGCCGATGGTATTCACTCCCGTCTACACAGATGGCTTAACACTGGTAGATGGTGGGGTACTCAACCCTGTGCCCATAGCGCCCACCTTCGGGCAAACCAACGATTTAATCATAGCGGTCAATCTTGGTGGCAAACCTAAAGTAGCTGAACTGCCAGTCGTCCCCATAGAAACAGACCTCAATGAGGATTCTTGGTTAAATCATGTTACCGCTTTATTCGATTCTCTGTTCGCTCGATTCAGCGATGAAACATCTGAGACTGAACCCACCTTAAATTGGGATATGATTGATATCAGCAACAAAGCTTTTGATAGTATGCAAAGCAGTATCGCGCGCCAACAACTTGCCGCTTATCCACCCGACATCATCATTGAAATCCCCCGCGATGCTTGTGGCATGCTGGAGTTCAACAAAATCAATGAGATGATTGAGCTTGGCTATCGAACGGCCGAAAACACCCTCGGCTAATGATGCCAACATCTAAAAGAACGACACGGTGTGACACGCCCTATTAACGTTACACCTTTGCCACGAAAAGATCGCTTGCATTCCTGACACAAACTCTCGAAAATAACCCACAAAATTGGCCACATAGACTATCGCCTCACAGAGGTTATTTATAGATATTCTGCCGCTATTAATCATAAAAGGATTTCCCTCCATGCCTAAAGTCAGTGAACTTAAAAAAGGCGACGTTGTTGATATCAATGGCGTTCCCCACATTCTTAAAACCTACGATGTTCGCAACCCCTCTTCACGTGGCGCATCAACCCTTTATAAAATGCGTTTTAACAATCTGAAAACTGGACAAAAAGTCGATGAAACGTTTAAAAGTGACGACATGATAAAAGAGATCGACTGCCCTAAAGTACAGGTCATGTTCTCCTATATCGATGGTGAAGATTATGTTTTCATGAACAATGAAGACTACAGCCAATATCTATTAAATACTGATGAATTAGAAGATGAGAAAAAATACCTTACCGAAGGACTCGGCGGTATTACTGCAATTTTATGGGATGACCAAATATTAGCCATCGAAATGCCAACGAACGTTGAATTAGAAATTGTTGAAACCAACCCTGGATCAAAGTCTTCTGGTGCAGGCCGAACCAAACCTGCCAAGCTATCAACGGGTTATGAGATTCAGGTACCTGAATTTATTGAACCGAATGAGATTGTGAAGGTTAGTACTTTGACCGGTAAGTTTTTATCTCGCGCTTAACACGCGTCCCGCGAAATTTTAATCACCAGAAGGCCAAATCACGATTTTTTAGAATGAATACTTGGCTCTTAGGGTTTGACCCTGCGCTCACATAACATTTTAAAGCCGCAGTACGTGCCAGGCCTGGTCATCTTTAAAAGCGTGGATTAATCCGCGCTTTTTTCGTTTAACAATGTCTCTATTTTCTGTAAATGCTGTTTGGCATCCCATTCGGTTGCACCAAACAACGCCAGGCGTACTTGCCCTTTTTTATCGATGAGATAACTGCTTGGATAAGCAAAGACTTTCCAATCTTTAACGGCAATAGCTGCTTCATCTAACAATACTGGAAAGTTGACAGGATGAGCTTTTAGAAAGGCCTCCACTTCGGTGGAATCTTCCCCCAAGTTCACAGCGAGTATTTCAAAATCTTGCTGTGCGTTTTTGTTTGCATAATGACTTTTTAAACGCGCCATTGAGGGCATCTCATGAACGCAAGGCGGACACCAACTTGCCCAGAAATTCAGTAACACTACTTTGCCTTTATAGTTCTCCAGACTGACCTTTTGACCCGTGGTACTCATGAGATTAAGCGGTCTGTTTTGTTCGCCTTTAAACGCCTGAAGTTCGACTGAGCGAGTATCTTCAACCGGCATAGAATCAGTTTGTTTGAGCGCTAAAGAGTGACGTTCAGTTGACAGATAGGGTAACTGCAAAGAGAGCATTCGACGTATTTTATCGGCTAATTGACTTGCTTGTTGCTGCTCAACCGGCAGCGCATCTGGACGAAAATAGAAGCGATCGCGGGTTTGGAGTTGCAGATGAATAAATACGTCACTGCCTGCCTTTTCTAAGGAATCTGCTAAAGTCATTACCCGCCAACGCCATGGCGACAGCTCGGCTTGCAGAATACTCACGGGTAAATTTAATGCGGCAACCTGCGGCCAATATTGAGCCTCTTCACCGGGCTGTGGGGTATTTAGGTACAGATTAGGATTAAGTAAAATCAATCCTAAATGGTTTTGGGGCGTTTTCTGGTAATCTTGCAAGCCACGCACAGCGAGTTGCCCTGCTTTATTGGCAGCCACAACCCATAAGGCGGTTATGCTTGCCTTGGGTTGGTTTATTTTGGTTTGCTCGGAGTCGATATTTATTGAGGTAACCTGTTCTTGTATCGCGCTTGTCTGAGCTAACCCAATTAGCTGTGAAAGCCACTCTGTCGGTATTTCGTCGACCGCACTGGGTGTCGGCGATAAAAACAGCGGTTCATAGAGATCGACAAACCAACTCTCGATGCCATAACGTGCCAATTGCTCAGCCAGTTTCTTTTCGGCAGATAAGACACCGTATTCGGAAGGCAACCACAGCAAACGGGCTTGTATTACTGGTACCGATTTAAGCTCTCGAACGGGAATCAGTTTTTGTAAATTGAGTCTCGTATCATTTAACTCAATGGAGGCCTCATGCCAACTCCAAAGCACCTTCTCTTGCTGAACAGCATCCGGTTGAATAATTGGTTTTTCTTGTGCATGCAATACATTAGAAACACATACCAATGATAGCGCCCACAACGTTACCAGGCCTGGTTTAATCCAAATTTTACCGAAAAAAACAACCACGTTTAGCATTCTTCTAAAATCCTCAACCATTTGATTCTAAAAAGTTTAATAAACTTTGTAAAACGTTAAACAGAATTGCGTATTTAAATACCGACTAAGTCTAAGAGTAGACCACAAACCTATACCGCTGTATACGAAAATTAAGCATGGGAATGTATGTTAAGCACGCATTTGAGCAGTAAAAAATTTAAAGGCCGACTCAGCATCTATTTTAAACCCTGCATCACCGTGATCATTGGATTGCTTTACCTTGCCTAATCTTAGGCAATACAGGCTAAAAGTTCGTTTACGGCATAAAATAACACTCACTTTATAAACGATAAAAACAAAGGTCTTAACCTGCTAAGCATAGTAGAGCCTTAGACCTGCCAGGTTTTAATTAAAATAAAAACATCCACCGCTCAAAACATTCATTAAATTCTCTTATAAAACAACATTATTATTAACCTAGTGGGTTTAATCTCTTTTAGATTAAAATAAAGGTTCAAATCATTCTTGTCCATAATTATCAAGGGAGAATAAACATGAACCACCATAAGTTTCTGCCCATCTGCATTATTGCCTTCATGGTGAGCGGTACGGCTTTCGCCCAAACAGCTGAACCCAAGTTTAAGGTCAATATCACTCAAGACATTGGCTCCATAACCGTACAACACCAAGGCAAACCCGTCACTATCCAGCGTAATCAAAATACCCAGAACAAAATCATTGATGACTATGCGTTGACTTCAAGAGAGTGCCCGCCCTTTTGCGTACAACCTATACAGCTATTACCTGGGGTACATACCATTGGTGAGATTGAGATGATTGGCTTTTTACAACGTGTTGCAAAGGGTGACAAGGGTCTATTGATTATTGATTCTAGAACGCCTGATTGGGTGGCTAAAGGCACCATCCCCAGTGCGGTCAATATTCCCTGGACACAACTTTACCGTAAAGCCTCAAACTACGAACCGATTGTGGTTGAAAGCATTTTAACGGATCGTTTTGGGGCAACGATTGAAGATAATATCTGGGATTTTTCTAAAGCCAAAGAGTTGGTATTGTTCTGCAATGGCCCTTGGTGTGGCCAATCGCCGACTAATATCAAAGCGCTGGTGAGCATGGGTTATCCTGCCCATAAAACCCATTGGTATCGGGGCGGTATGCAGGCATGGAATTCATTAGGCTTGACGACAGTCAAGTGATCAAGCACTACCGAGATTAAACGCTTATAACGACAACTTATGCTTTACTGAGAACATCAAGTTGTAAGCGTTGACGATCATCAAACAATCGGCGACTGGCAATCTCGATCGCGATGAGAGTCCCTAACCCGGTAGACGTGGCAATCAACAACATAATCATAATTTGATACTTTACCGCCTCGGCCGGATCTGCTCCGGCTAAGATCTGCCCCGTCATCATCCCAGGTAGAGAAATAATGCCTGCGGCGACCAACATATTAATCACAGGAATCATAGCGGCATGCAAACTTTGCTCTTTAATGAACTGCATAGATTGTTTAGCTGTTTTCCCCAGGGCGAGTTGTGCTTCAATTTTAGCCTTCAGTTGCACCGCGCTGCGTGTCAGCGTATCTAATCCGACCCCGATCGATGTCATACTGTTCCCCAATAACATGCCTAGCAAAGGGATAAGATATTGCGGCTGATACCAAGGCTCTGGCTGAATCACAAAGACCAATACACCAATCAACAGCATTAACGAGGTAAACGACAAGGCAAGCAATCCTATCCACACACCATGGAACTTATTCAAGCGGTACTGCTGTCGTTTTGAGATTTCATAGCCCGCAGCGCTGAGCATCACGAGGCCAACTAGGACTACCCATAACACATTCTCTGCATAGAAAACCCAACTCAGCCAAACACCCATAAAGAGCAATTGAGCTGCCATTCTAAGGGTCGCCCACCACAACTGTTTGACCTGACTAAAGCCATTTAACCAAAGCACTCCACCGAGCAGAAACACCAAAAAAGAGAGGGTCAATAGATCCCAATAACTGATTAAAATCATACTAAATATCCTAACGTTTGCCAGCTGTTTAAAACGACCAGGCCTGGTCTTAATTTCGGTAAGTTCACTTATTTAAGACCAACTGTAATTCAGGATGGGCCAAACGTTGATGTTGCTGGACGTCATGCGAAATCCATAAAATAGCTCGAGCAGCGCCCTTATTTTGCAGTGCGGATGAAGTTTGCTCTGATTGCGAAAGAGGTGTTTGAATATAGTGCTGTAAAAAGATCTCTACTTTCAGGGTGCTTTCAGGGTCGAGGTTGGCCGTAATCTCATCCAACAATAGGACTTTGGGATTAAACGCTAAACCTCTTAACAGAGCCAAACGTTGCTTCTCACCACTGGAACAACTGTCTGGATGTTTCTGCAAGATACTTTGCTCTAAACCCAAGGCCTCTAACTGCTGAGAACTCGGATTCTCTACAAAATGTTCCATAATCGTGTCTAACCACCAAGCCGTTTCAGCGGCAAAATACATCACCTGTTGGCGCCACTGCTCCGCACAAACATCCGCTTGCGCTTGACCATTCAACCAGGCCTGGCCAGTATGTGGAATAAGGTCAGCGATGGCTTTCAGCAGTTGTGACTTGCCGGTACCCGAGATTCCTGACAATATCCACAGTTGACCTGCCTGAATCGTTAAGTCAACGGGTTTCAACACGCCTGTCGTTAATAACTTGCTCACCTTTAGCAATTCAACCGTAGTATTAGCAGAGTCGATAGTGGCACTTGCTGTCATGCATTTCGTTTTCATATCCGCGCTTACTTCTTTTGCAAATTAGCATAGGCGGTCACCAACCATTTAGAACCGGCATTTTTAAAATTAACATTGATACGAGCATGATCACCACTGCCTTCCGTGTCGACCACAGTCCCATCCCCAAACTTCTGGTGAAAAACGGCTTCGCCAGCACTGAAACCGGTTTCATTTTCTGCATCCAATGCCGCTTGCAAACTGGCATTCATTCCGGTGTTGTAACCCCCTGCTACCGTCGGTCTAACCGAACCCGATAGACGAACAAGATCCACACAATCGCTTGGAATTTCTTTAATAAACCGTGAAGGTTGTGGGTAGATTTCAGTGCCGTGTAAGCGGCGATGATTGGCAAAAGTAATCATCAACTGTTTTTCAGCTCGCGTTACACCTACATAAGCCAAGCGACGTTCTTCTTCTAAACTGGCGGGATCATCATGGGAACGTTGCGAAGGGAATAAACCCTCTTCAACGCCAATCATAAACACCAATGGAAACTCCAACCCTTTAGCAGCATGAATCGTCATTAATTGCACCGCTGACTCCCACTCATCGGCTTGCTTCTCACCCGCTTCTAGCGCGGCTTGTGCCAAAAAGTCAGCCAATGGATTGTCATATTGCGGAGTGTGTAACAAAGTACCATCTTGTTGCGCGATGGCATCGACACCATCGGTTATCACTTGGCTTTCTGTGGGTAGGCCTTCTGCGGTGGTTTGTGATTGCATTTGTTTAAACTGACCTGCCGCATTAATCAACTCATCAATGTTTTCTAGACGGCCTTTACCTTGCTCTGAACTGTCTTTTTCAAAATGGGCTTGCAGACCCGAGCGCGAGACGACCTTTAACATCTGATCTTCTAAAGCGAGACCTAAAGTGGCTTCCGTTAAACTTTCAATGAGCCCCAAAAAATTGGCAATTGATGTTTTAGCGCGTGCCGTTAAACCCTGCTCAACCAATTGCTCAGCGGCTTGCCATAATGGAATTTGATTATGTTTGGCAACTTCTCGAATACTCTCCGCTGTTTTTTGACCAATACCACGTGGCGGATGGTTATAGGCACGTTCAAAAGCAGCATCATCATCACGGTTAATCAACAGACGCAGGTAACTCAATATATCTTTGATTTCCGCGCGGTCATAAAATCGTAAGCCGCCATAAACGCGATAAGGAATTTGTGCCTGCATCAGGGCTTGCTCCATGACACGAGACTGGGCATTGGAGCGATATAAAACGGCCGCTTCATTGCGTGAACCACCCTGTTCACACCAAGCCTCAACCTGTCCACAAACATAACGTGCTTCATCGTATTCATTAAAGGCTTCATAGACTTTAATCAACTCGCCATCTTCACCATCAGACCATAACTGTTTACCCATACGAGTGGTATTATGGGCAATCAAGGCATTGGCGGCTTTTAAAATGGTGCCCGTCGAACGATAGTTTTGCTCGAGACGCACCAGTTTGACATTCGCAAAGTCCTCTTCAAACTGACGGATATTTTCAACCTTAGCACCGCGCCAGCCATAGATAGATTGATCATCATCACCGACCACAAACAATTTACCTGAACCTCCAGCTAACACACGTAACCAGGCATATTGCAAGCTATTGGTATCTTGAAACTCGTCGACCAATATATGTTTATAACGCGCTTGATAATGCGCTAATACTTGCGGGTTTTTCAGCCATAACTCATGAGCTCTTAATAATAACTCGGCAAAATCCACCAGGCCTGAGCGCTGACATTGCTCTTCATAGGCTTGGTAAACTTGCACCATCTTACCGACAAAAGGGTTATGCCCTATGTCAATATGATGCGGACGTCGGCCTTCTTCTTTCTCGCCATTAATAAAGGCTTGAATTTGCTTGTGTGGCCACTGATTCTCATCCAACTCCATCGCTTTCAACAGACGTTTAATGACCCGTTTTTGATCATCCGAATCTAAAATCTGGAAACTTTGTGGTAAACCCACTTCTTGGTGATGCTGGCGTAATAGTCGATAAGCAATGCCATGGAAGGTCCCCATGGTTAAGCCACCAGCCTGTTGGCCTATCAATGATTCAATACGGCCGCGCATTTCACTCGACGCCTTATTCGTAAAGGTGACGGCGAGTACATTATAAGGTGAGAATCCCATGACCTGGGTTAACCAGGCAATACGATGCACCAAGACCCGAGTTTTACCACTGCCTGCCCCGGCTAAAATCAGGGCGTGCGTATTCTCGGCGGTAATTGCCTCACGTTGCGCGTCGTTTAAATCATTTAATATATAAGAAATATCCATGGGGTTCCAAAACGGTTCAATGTATTCAGTGCTATTATTAGCACAATGAAAAGTCGGTAAACTTAAGTTAAGTTTAATGAGATGCAGATTTTATCGCAATTTAAGGTCACTCACTTGACCATTGTTGAATGGGTTCTGTAATTCAAGTAATTTTTACCGCTTCTCAGCACGGCAAGAGCCCGATAGCAGGTCATAAAATCGATAACAAAATTTAAAAAATGGATTATCTTAACGGTTTCTTCACACACTAGGGCCAAACCACCCCCCCTTTTTTATATAAAAAACCTTGCATTACTCTATTTGTTCATGTAATAATTGCAAATAATCAAAATTCATTGATTCAATTGAATGGCTTTAAAATCTAAAAATTACCAGCCTATTCATCATCAGAAACATCCCTAAACGAATCTAAACCGGCCTCTTTTCACGCTTTGAAACAGAACGTGTAAATTGAGCATGAGTGCATTCTTTAGAAGTATAAACAACTAGAAACACAGAAAATTTCAGGAGAAATTATGATTTCAACAAGCGATGCTAATTTTGAAACAGAAGTTCTACAATCAGATATTCCAGTCCTAGTCGACTTTTGGGCTGAATGGTGTGGACCTTGTAAAATGATAGCCCAAATTTTAGATGATGCAGCAACCGAATACGAAGGTAAAGTGAAAGTTGCCAAACTCAATATTGATGAAAACCCAGCAACGCCGCCTAAATATGGTGTTCGTGGCATTCCAACATTAATGTTATTCAAAAATGGTGAAGTTGATGCAACCCATGTAGGTGCACTGTCTAAATCGCAATTGAATACATTTTTAGACGGCAACCTTTAGGTTGCTCCCCCTAAGCCAGCAATAAACGCTTAGGGGAATGACCGTCCATCCTTTCGAAATTCTTACGAATCCAAAATTATTTAGACTCTCTCTTTTTAAAGAGACTGACCCTAAACCAAAGATCCTTAATACAATCCTACAGATACCCAAAAAACTATGCATTTATTAGACTTAAAAAAACAATCCGCTGCTTCTCTACTTGATTTAGCAGCGACCATGGGGCTGGATCATCTAGCTCGCTTACGTAAACAAGATATTATTTTTGCTATTTTAAAAGCGCACTCGAAAAAGGGTGAGGACATCTTTGGTGAAGGTGCATTAGAAATTCTGCCAGATGGCTTTGGATTTTTACGCTCTGCCGATGGCTCCTATTTGGCTGGCCCGGATGACCTCTATGTCTCTCCTAGCCAAATTCGTCGTTTTGGATTACGTAAAGGTGACACAATTCAAGGCAAGATTCGCCCACCAAAAGAAGGCGAGCGTTATTTTGCACTGTTAAAAGTTGAAACCATCAACTATGAAGACCCTGCCATTGCAAGTAAGAAAATTGCTTTTGAAAACTTAACGCCCCTGCATCCTACTGAACGCTTAACCATGGAAATTGGTAATGGTAGTACCGAAGATATCGCACCGCGTATCATCGATATTGCGGCACCGTTTGGTAAAGGTCAGCGTGGATTGATTGTGGCGCCGCCAAAATCAGGTAAAACGGTTATTTTGCAGCAGATGGCACAGTCTATCGCTGAGAATCACCCTGATGCTTATTTGATTGTATTATTGATTGATGAGCGCCCAGAAGAAGTGACCGAAATGCAGCGCACGGTTAAAGGTGAAGTTATTTCTTCTACCTTTGATGAGCCAGCGACCCGCCATGTACAGGTTGCCGAGATGGTGATTGAGAAAGCTAAGCGTTTAGTGGAACATAAGACGGATGTCATCATTCTGCTCGATTCAATTACTCGTTTAGCGCGTGCTTACAACACGGTTGTCCCTTCTTCCGGGAAGATCTTAACGGGTGGTGTGGATGCCAATGCATTACACCGTCCGAAGCGTTTCTTTGGTGCGGCACGTAACATCGAAGAAGGCGGCTCTTTAACCATTATTGCTACGGCCTTGGTTGAAACCGGCTCTAAGATGGATGAAGTCATCTTTGAAGAGTTCAAAGGGACCGGTAATATGGAACTTCACCTTTCTCGTAGTATTGCAGAAAAACGAGTCTTCCCTGCGATCAACATCACTAAGTCAGGTACTCGTAAAGAGGAATTACTGACGACATCCGATGAGCTCCAAAATATTTGGATTCTACGCCGTTTCTTACAAACGTTAAATGAAGTCGATGCAATCGAAACGTTAATTGATCAAATGAAAGTGTCTAAAACAAATGCCGTTTTATTTGAGTCCATGAAACGCTAAAAAACAACCATTTAAAGCCCACCTAGGTCTTTAAACCTAAAACTAGGCAGGAGATTATTTCAGTAAACTCCTGCATTTAGAATCACCTTAATTACAAAAGAACTTGCATTTACTATTTATGTGAATATAATGCTTTTCTTTTACAGAATTAACTAATTAATTGGACCGTCATTATGCAAGCAGACATTCATCCAGAGTATAAAGATGTAGTTTTCCAGGATATTTCAACTGGCGAAACTTTCATTACTCGTTCTACCATTGAAAAAACTTCAGGCGAAACTATCACTCTAGACGGTAACGATTACCCACTAGTACGTGTGGAAGTTTCTAGCGCATCTCACCCTTTCTATACTGGTAAGCAAACGCTTGTCGATACTGAAGGTCGTGTTGAGAAGTTCAAGCAGAAATACGCTCGTCGTTAATAGTTTATTTAGGAAATTTCCTAAAATTCTATTCAAAAGCGCTACCGACAGTTTGTCGTTAGCGCTTTTTTTATGCCCGTCATTTAGATAAACTAAACTTACCCTGCGAAAATAATACCTTAGAACTCGACCTCTGCCTGGCGCAACACTTGCTTTAATCATGGCGACTTTGTGCAGAACGGAACAAACACATTGTAATCCTCTCAAAAGCCATTAGAATCGGAACTATGTTTAAAACAACGCTCTCACTGCTTCTCTTAATCAGCGCAAGCTTACTCTCCTGGTCCACCTTAGCCGCCGAGGACTCCTGCGCGGCCGACAAAATCGACCTATGGACCAAAGCCACCTACGCAACCAACGGTAGCAACCTGATCATTCAGGGCAAACGCGTCCGTTTAAACGGTCTGTATGCACCACAAATTGAACGTAAGCAAAAATTCCACACCCCAGGCGAGCCACTGGCGAAAGAATCGCAAACCTTTTTCAATAAGCTCCTCGCAAATAATGACCTAGAGGTCGGCGTGGAATATGATAAGACTAAAGTCGATGAATTTGGTCGTCAACTGGTTCATCTCTTTCTGAGAGACGGCACCAATGTTCAACAAAAAATTCTGGAAAGTGGTTTTGCCGTCACCCGCATCGAAAATGGCAATATCAAGCATATGAAATGTTACTTTGATGCTGAGAAAAAAGCGCGTAAAGGCGGTTTTCAGTTATGGGATTACCTTGCCAAGCATCCGGAGTCACATTTCCCACTTGCCAAAAGCAGTGAGCTTACCTCGCAAGATGAAGGCTTTCGTATTATTCAGGGGAAGGTTTTAAAGGTTGAAAAAAGTTCAACTAACTACATCATTAATATGGATACCACTGGCATTCGCGTTCCAAAAAGATATTGGGACTTTTTTGATTACAGTCAAATTAAAAAGCTCAAAGGTCAAACCATTGAGGTACGTGGCCAGGCTTACCTCTATCAAGGCGTGATGTTTATGATTATCGACCACCCTTACTCAATCGATAAATTGAATCCGGCCACATAATAGTCGTCTTAAACCACTCTAACTCTCGTCATAACCATTGAGACTTACTTAAAAATGACCAGGCCTGGTCATTTTTAGTTTTCGCACGGCCTACTTTCCGCTAGAATAGTCTCTTTCTTTTATTCAGATAAAGGGCCCTCCGATGGCAGAGCTACAAAACGACCGTTTCTTACGTGCACTTCTTAGACAAGAAGTTGACCGCACGCCTGTTTGGATGATGCGACAAGCAGGACGTTATCTTCCGGAGTACCGTGCAACCCGTCAAGTAGCTGGCTCCTTTATGGATTTATGTCGAAATAAAGAACTTGCTTGTGAAGTAACCCTTCAACCGTTAGAGCGTTTCCCATTAGATGCAGCGATTTTATTCTCTGATATCTTAACGATTCCAGATGCCATGGGGTTAAATTTAAGATTTGAAACAGGCGAAGGCCCAATCATTGGTAAGCCTGTTCGCACCATGGCAGATGCGAAAAAACTATTTGTCCCAGACATGGCTTCTGACTTAGGTTACGTGATGGATGCTGTTAGCACTATCCGTAAAGAGCTAAACGGTAGCGTCCCTTTAATCGGTTTTTCAGGAAGTCCTTGGACACTCGCAACTTACATGGTTGAAGGTGGATCAAGTAAGACTTACGCTAAAATAAAAGCGATGATGTTTGACCAACCGGCAACACTACACCACATTTTGGATGTGTTAGCCGACTCAGTTATCGCTTACTTAAATGCGCAGATTCAATCTGGTGCACAAGCTGTACAAATCTTTGACACTTGGGGGGGAGTCTTAACCCCACGCGACTATAACGAATTCTCTTTACGTTATATGCATAAAATTGTGGATGGTCTGATACGTGACTATGATGGTCGCAAAGTGCCGGTTATCTTATTCACTAAAGGTGGCGGACAATGGTTAGAAGCCATGGCGGACACGGGGGCTGATGCGCTCGGACTCGACTGGACAATCAATATAGATGAAGCTCGTGCGCGTGTGGGAGACAGAGTTGCGCTTCAGGGCAATATGGACCCTTGTATCCTATACGCTTCTCCAGAACGCATTCGCCAAGAAGTAGCTACTATCCTAGAGCAGTATGGGCATGGTACAGGGCACATCTTTAATCTGGGACACGGTATTCACCCAGAGATCAATCCAGAGCATGCAGGTGCCTTTATTACAGCGGTAACCGAATTAAGTGGTCAGTATCACAAGTAGCATTTAAGGCATTCTTAAAACCAACTGACAAAAAAGCCCGCGATGCGGGCTTTTTTACGCTAGAACCCCCAAGTCATTAAGCAGACCTTTAGGGTTGTTGGCATTTATGACAAAGGCATTAACCATCCTTTGCACAAACTATGCACATTTATTTATCTATAACGCTTTAAATTCTTCAGGCATATCAACGTCTTCATCGTTAAATAAATATTTCTGCATCTCTTCTGCTAAAAAACTACGCGCCTTTGGGTCTAAACTTGAAAGGCGGTATTCATTAATCAAAATCGTTTGTTGGGCTAACCACTGTTTCCATGCTTCTTTAGAGACATTGTCATAAATTTTCTGACCGAGCTCTCCTGGAAAAGGTAAAAAATCTAAACCTTCCAACTCTTCACCCATCTTGACGCACTTTACTTTTCTAGACATTTTATTTCTCCATAAGAGTCATTATTTTACTAATTGGAGCAGGCACTCCGAAACTCACCTCAGCTTGACACAACTGTTGTTTGTTAACCCACTCACCTTCCAATTGCATACTATTTTCGCGAACACCTTGAAACATCACTGGATGAATATCCAAATGATAATGGCTAAATGTATGACGGAATACTTCCCATTCTACCAAACTCTGAGCAGACCCGGTTCCTGTTTGCGCCCTTTTCACCTCCGTCTGACAACTTTGCAGACAGGGATACTCAGGGAAACTCCATAAACCACCCCAAATGCCCTTCTGCGGCCGTTGTTGCAACAGCACTTGACCTTGCTGATTCTCTAGAATTAAAAAATAGGCTGTTTTAATGGGTTTGATTTTTTTAGGCTTAGAAAAAGGAAACTCTGACACTCTATCCTGCTGTCGCGCCTCACAATATTCCGCAACGGGGCATTTTCCACATTGCGGTTTTGAACGCGTACACAGAGTCGCCCCCAAATCCATAATCGCTTGAGTGTAATCATTAAATCGCACATCAGGAGTTAACAACTCTGCAACAGACCACAGCATTTTCTCGTTACTCTTCTCACCCGGCCAGCCTTCTAGCGCTAGATAGCGACTTAATACACGCTTCACATTGCCATCTAAAATGGCTTGGCGCTGTCCAAGCGATATCGATAAGATAGCTCCGGCCGTAGAACGCCCGATACCAGGCAAGGATAGAATTTCGTCAAAAGTAGTTGGGAATTCTCCCTCAAATTCATCCCGAATCATCACCGCAGCCTTGTGTAGGTTTCGTCCCCTGGCGTAATAACCCAAACCTGCCCAATGCCCCAACACTTCATCCTGAGAAGCACTTGCCAAGACCTGCATATTTGGAAAACTCTGCATAAAGCGTTCAAAGTAGGGTATTACCGTTTTGACTTGAGTTTGTTGTAACATAATCTCAGAAACCCAAACGCGATAAGGTGTTATATCCAGTTGCCAAGGTAGGTCATGGCGACCACTTTGGTCAAACCAAGCGAGCAATTTGGCGGAAAAATGGGATTCCTTTAAAGTAGAGCTATCAGACATATGGACGTTTCTTCGGGTAAATAGACTGTGAATTACGGTATACTATACCGATTATTTTTAACGTAACCCATTCAGATTTCATTATGACTCAAATACCTTCAGACACACCTGCAATCGGCTCATCAGAATCCACTCTTGACCCGAACATTGCGAATGAAAATACAGCACCTAAAGACTTTAGAATTAGGAGCTTTGCGCTGCGTCAAGGCCGCTTATCTCAAGCCCAACAGAATGCGATTGATGCACTTTGGCCGAC
This sequence comes from Thiomicrorhabdus arctica DSM 13458, assembly GCF_000381085.1. Classification (GTDB taxonomy): domain Bacteria; phylum Pseudomonadota; class Gammaproteobacteria; order Thiomicrospirales; family Thiomicrospiraceae; genus Thiomicrorhabdus; species Thiomicrorhabdus arctica. The sequence continues at coordinate 61,405 of NZ_KB905900.1, forward strand.
CTTCGGCTTAGAGTTACAAGATGAACTCATCGATATTAAAGAAGTCTTTGACCGTGCTGCACCGACAATTGTTGAAATAGGTTTTGGTATGGGTACCAGCCTAGCTGCTATGGCTGAAGCCAACCCCGATAAAAACTATATCGGTATTGAAGTACATCGTCCTGGCATTGGCGCTTTGTTGAAACTGATAGGAGAGAAAGGTTTAACCAATGTGCGTGTTTTTAACGATGATGCCATTGAAATTTTAGCCCGATGCATTCCAAAAGCCAGCTTAGCCGGACTTTATCTGTTCTTTCCAGATCCTTGGCATAAAAAGCGACACAATAAACGCCGCATTCTACAAGCCGAATTTGCACAAACCGTTGCTAGCCACCTTAAATTAGGTGGACATTTTCACATGGCAACGGACTGGGAACATTATGCCGAGCAGATGATGGACGTGATGAGTGAAGCATCCAATTATCGCAATACGGCAGGAGATCAAGCGTATACGCCTCGCCCAGATTACCGTCCACTGACAAAATTTGAGCAACGCGGTCATCGTTTAGGCCATGGTGTTTGGGATTTAATCTTCGAACGAATTTAAGATCCTGTGAAAACTGACCTATTGCAATAGGCTGCTTAACTGCGTGATCAGTTGTTTCTGCTGTTGGTGATATGCTGGCGAGGCCATAAGTTTACTCATATCGACTTTCCAACGGGCTTTTTCATAAAGACCATCCTTTCCAGCCCGCTTCTCAACACCATTCTCAGAAGCAATTTCACCTTTCGTTTGTAAAAACCCTTGATAGTTCAAAGGTACCGTGACCCCTTTTAACACGGATAAGGCCTGTGTTGGTTTTTCTATCGCCAATAAAAACTGACTATCGATTTCAGCCGTATTCAGGTCATAGGTCCCCGAACCACTGCCCGAAAAACGTTCACTATTGGCATGAAGGCGTTTTGCAGAATAAACCCCTTGATGCCATTTTCCAGCCAGATAGACATCCTCCAGCAAGGTACTGGCATTCTGCATTTCCAACGTCCCATTTAATAGCTGGTTTACATCTAAGCCCTGAAGTTTTACGTGTTTCATTTCAGATGAAAAGAGACCCTCAAGATTTTTCTTAAGTGTCTTATTGCTGACACCTTTAGTCTGCAAATCGAAGCGACTGCTCATCACACCATCTAATATAGGCTGGTCGGCATTAGAAGCAAAAGCCATCTGTAAATCCATTTGATTTAAACGACCTCTCCAATGATAGCTTGGAGTTTCCTGAGTGACATCCAAGATGAGCTTAGAACGTAACTGACCTTGATAGAGCTCTGCATCCAGAGGGGCAAATGACAATACACCTTGCTTTGCTTGTAGCGTGACTTGCAGGGACGACATGCTTAGCCCTCTGCCATTTAACTGATTAATCCTCAACTGACCACTGGCCGTTAAATTTCGCAATTTTTCAATCGGCAAACCCACTGGCAAATAACTTTCCCGGGGGACTTGAGGCATGACATCAGGTGATTTTTGGGCATGGTGTAAACTGACCTTACCAGGCCTGGTCTTTTTTGTAGGCGACGGATCTTTGGCGCTGTATTTGGAGTTATATTCAGCAAGATATGTCTTTAAGTTCAGCTGGTCAAGACTCAAATCGAATGTTAAAGTCGGCTCATCTCCTACTCGGTAGGAGATAGATCCCTTTAACTGAGTTTGATCAACTTGTAACTTAATCTCTTTCAATAAAAGTGCTTGACCATCCCACTGCCATGCAAACTGACCATTGCCTTCTGTGAGTGCTTTTTGCTCAATAAAAACCGGCAACGGTAAGCCCAGATGATAGGCCCAGTCTTTAAAGTTTAAACCCTTCAAATCAACCGAACCACTCAGAGCCGAGTGTCGTCCAAAAAGACCTGAAAAACTGGTGGTCAATTCAGCATCTAACCCGGCTAATTTGGCGTTAACAACATGAATATTTTGTGTTTGCAAATCCACAACAAAACGCTGTCCAGACGTGGTCAAACGGACGGAAGGGACATTCTCTTTGGCCGGTAAATTAAATGTAAACAGGCCATCCCAATTCGTTAAAGTCCACTGTTGGAAGTGATTAGACATTTCCAAAGTGGTGTTCAGATGAAAATCATAGGTTCTTAAAGAAGGACTCTGTTGGTAAGTAAACTCACTGCTCACGTCAAAAGGCTTTCCCTTGATGACATCAAAGGTCAGAATATTGATGGCTGAAAGTTTCGTCAACTCTCCTGAAACCTGGTTCTCTAACTGAAATTCACCCTGACGTATAACGAGACTGTCAAATGCCCAATCAAAACTCGGCTGTAACGCTTTCGGCTGCGGAGTATTCACGTCAACCCGCTTTAAGGTATCAAACCACTCTGATGCAGTCGGGGGATGATCATCTCGAGTTAAAGGGTGCGTTAAATGTGCTAATGAGGGAGAGATCGAGGCACCAGGTAATGTTGAGAACCATTGTGAAATAAGTTGAATATCGGACCAGTTATCACCTGTTTTGGTTTTGATTAAGTGTAATTTTGGTTCAATCAACTCCAAACTAATGACCGAAATTTCTTTATCCATAAACAGTGAAGCCAATGAAAGCTCTACTTGAACTTCTCGAACCGACAAAAGATTTTCTTCTGAAAACCCCTCGGTATTTCTCAAATACATCTGCCCTATATTGAACATAAAAGGCAAAATAGAGACTTCTACCGCACCCTCAATTTTAAAATCATGACCCGTCATTTTCTCGATCTCTTGTTCAATTTGGGGCTTATACTGATTAAAATCAATCAGACTCACCGCGCCTGCAAATCCCAAAAACAACAATATTGGAATAATCGCAAGGATCAGTATTCCGCGCTTTAACCATTTAAAAAAAATCTGTTTACTCACTTTCATTCACTCTTAAAATTTTTATTGTTTAACATGTTGAATCACTCTAATCATCATGTTCTAGCCCTTCGTCCATGCTTACATCATTAGGCGATGTTTCTGAGAAATGGTCATAATAAGGTGCTAAATCACAGGTATTACCCACAGACGCTTCCAATAAAGATCTTTCCATATCATGCTCAGTAAGGACTTCACTTAAAAACGCGCCCTGCATGAGGTAACACTGATGACTGTTTAAAAAGGCCAACTGTTCTGCTGAACGAACACCACATGCAATGACCTTTTTATTTAAGGTCTGTCCTAACTGAATAAGCGCACCGGTCATGGCTTCTAATGATCGACTATTGGTAATCTCTTGTACTAAACGTGAACTTAGGTGTAAACGATCAATATTCCAATCATGCAGCCTTAATAAGGACCAATTACCCGATCCAAAGCCTTGCACAGCGATCTCAACACCCAGTTTTGATAAGGCACTTAATTGACTTGCGACGTCAAACCGTTGGGCATTTAAACAAGCCTCATTCAATGACAGAACAATGAGCTCCGGTGCAACTTCGTACTCTTCCAACTGATCAGAAAACCAATCGACAAAACCTTTTTGGTGGAAGTGGCTCGGACGCACGTCCAAGATAAAAGGCATTTCAATATGTTCTTCTAGCAATTTCTGATTAAAACCTAATGCGGTTTGAATCATCCATTCACTTAAATACATGGCCACTTGAGACTCATCGGCAATGGAAAATAAGTCGCGGGCATCAATATTATTCAAGAGAGGACTCTGTTCAACATTAAGCCGTGCTTCAACCGACACAATCATTTGGCTACGACTGTCATACACAGGCATATAATCTAACGCTAAACGCTCCTCTTTCAAGGCGCGACGCAACTCCATCTGAACAGTTCTGCGACGTTCAATTTGACGTAGCATTTCTGGTTGATATAACACCACCTGATTACGCCCAGAATGCTTAGCCCGATACATGGACAAATCTGCAAATTTTAAAAGGGTTTCAATATCCTTAGCATCCTGAGGGTAACGACCGATGCCAATCGAAGCACCTATCTCGACTTCAATATTATCAATACTGCTCATATTTTCTAACAAAATCGGTTGAGACAACTGCTCAACAATCGCATTCGCAACCTGTTCTAAACGCGCAATCGATTCAGGTGCTTGTAATAGCACGACAAATTCATCCCCTCCCAGTCGCCCAACAATGTCTGGGATTTCCCCGCGCAAGTCTAAAGCCGACTCTATCAGTCGAGCGACTTTTTGCAATAGCAAATCCCCAGCGTTATGTCCTAAAGAGTCATTAACCCATTTAAAACGATCCAAATCGATAAACAGTACCGCTTTTGTGAACACCGTAGAATCATTTTCAGCGGCTTCAATCGCTCTTTCGGCAGCCTGAACCCAGCCCATACGATTTGGCATCTGAGTTAAATCATCAAATTTCGTTATCTTTAAGGCCGTCATAAATCAATTGTACTCATTTCGTAAAGGTTTGTTTTTTATCATATCAATACGTATTCGAATGCATGTTATAAAAACAGACTGACCACATCATTCAAGTAATGCTTACCCTTAGTCGTGAGGTCCAGTTTCTCATAGGGAGAAATGGTTGCCCAACCTTGCTCTAGCATCATGTTTAATTTCGGTTCAATCATAGCCAAGGGTAATCCAGTTCGCAACGTAAACAACGATAAGTCAAACCCCTCTTGTAAACGTAAGGTATTGAGCATAAATTCGAAACAAGCATCTTCATTCGAGACCAAGGTGGTACGCCCAGGATTTAATCGGCTCATCTCCTTCACATAGCCACCTGGTGAGGCAGGCATTTGGGTGCGCCAAATTTTACCGTCGGGTGGCGAGGTGATTTTACCATGTGCGCCAGCGCCCAAACCAATGTAGTCTCCAAACTGCCAATAATTAAGGTTGTGTCGACATTGACGATTGTTTTGCGCATAACCTGAGACTTCATAATGTTCATAACCCGCATTGGCAATATGTGCTTGGCAAGCCAACTGCATCTCCCAGGCTAAATCATCTTCTGGAAGTACAGGTGGGTTTTTATAAAACGGCGTATTCGGCTCTAAGGTCAATTGATAGTGAGACAGATGTGGCGGATTAAAAGCAATCGCTTGATCGATGTCACGAATAGCTTGATCTATGCTTTGATTTGGTAAAGCAAACATCAGATCAAGATTAAAGTTTTTAAATCCCGCACTCCTAGCGGCCTCAATCGCTTTAAACGCTTCCTCGGCGCTATGGATACGACCAAGCGCCTTGAGTTTCTCATCTTCAAAACTTTGTATGCCCATCGACAGACGATTAATACCCGCACCATAAAAACCGGCAAACTTCTCAAAATCGACGGTGCCTGGATTGGCCTCTAGAGTGATTTCAATCTCTGGCCCAAAACCCAATAAAGAGCGAGCATGTGACATAAAACGATTTAAACCCGCCTCCGAAATCAAACTTGGCGTGCCACCCCCAAAAAAGATGGAATGAATCGGACGACCCCAAATCAACGGCAAGGTTTGTTCTAGTTGTTTAATCAAGGCATCGATATAAGCGGCTTCATCAATGTCCGCCTTTAAGGTATGTGAATTAAAATCACAGTAGGGGCATTTCTGCACACACCAAGGATAGTGCACATATAAGCTAAGGGGGATCGGTTGGGTAAAAATCACTGAAACATCCAATTTTGAAAACGACCAGGCCAGGTAAAAACACGGACTCAAAGAATTACTTTATAACTTTGTATTTTAACGTTTTTACGCCCTCGAAAAGTCTCTAATTTAAGACACTCCTTAGGTATATTTTTTCACATATTAATCTATATCAACTCACTTTCACCGCTTCATGCTATAGTGAAGTCAGTGTTATTCTTTCTCTAATCAAGGAAACGATCATGACTCTCATTCAATCTTTTGGCGCCGCCGAAACCGTCACCGGCTCATGTCATTTTTTACAGCTGAAACAAGGACCGCAGATACTCGTCGATTGTGGAATGTTCCAGGGAAAAGCTGAAAAACACGCCTATGAAGGCTTTGGATTTGATCCGAAAAAGGTCGATATCTTACTGATCACTCACGCCCATCTCGACCACGTTGGACGTATCCCAAAACTCTTAATTGATGGATTTGATGGTCGAATTATTGCCTTAAGACCCACCATGGAACTGGCCGAAGTCGTATTACTGGACAGCGCTAAAATTGCCGAACAGGACTATGCAACAGCCCTTAAAAAAGCCCGCCGTCGTGGCGATGAGGGAGAGGTGAAAGAACCGCTCTATACCAATGAAGATGTTAGAGCCGTATTCGATTCAAACATCCAATATGCAGAATATGACAAACCAATTGCACTAGCACCAGACGTTCAAGTCACCTTTCGCAACGCCGGACATATCCTAGGGTCGGCCACCCTGCAGATTGACTTTAAAGAAGAAGGCCAAGCTAAAACGGTGGTATTCAGTGGCGATTTAGGCAATCGAAATGATATGGTGATGCCTTCTCCGACCCTGGTTAAACAGGCAGACGCCCTGTATATTGAATCGACTTATGGTGACCGTAATCACCGTAGCCTAGAAGCCAGCATTGAGGAGTTTAGAGAGGTAGTGATTAGCACGCTCAATAACCAGGGAAATATCATTATTCCCTCTTTTGCCATTGAGCGTACTCAAGAGCTTTTGGTATTGATTAAACAGATGTATTACGACAAGGTACTACCAACCTGCAAGGTATTTGTTGATTCACCCATGGCCATTAAAGCCACTAAAATTTACGACCGATATCACAAAAATCTCAATCAAGCCGCGCAAGAGTTATTTGATAAGGATGGTTCGGTTTTTGACTTCTCTTATTTAGAATATTCGGTCACAGGCTCTGATTCGATGGCCATCAACGAAGAAGAGAGTGGGTGTATTATCATTGCGGGCAGCGGCATGTGTAATGGCGGGCGGATTCTGCATCACTTCAAACACCGCTTATGGAATGAGCGCAACCGCGTCTTATTTGTAGGATTCCAGGCAGAAGGCACGCTTGGACGATTATTAGTGGAAGGGGCCGAAGAGATCCGTATTTACGGCGAAAAGATTAAGGTCAGAGCTCAAATATGTACAATTAATGGCTTTTCAGCGCATGCCGATCAAACTGAAATGCTCCACTGGATGTCGAAATTTGAAAAGTTGGATAAGGTATTTTTAATACACGGTGAACCAGACAAGCAAGTCATCTTCAAACAAGCGATTGAAGACAAGCTGCAGAAAACGGTGCATATTGTGAAATATGCCGAAGAAGTTTGGATTTAGACCATGCTTTACGATGTACAGATAAAAAGCGGGTGGGTGATTAATGCCATAACGTTAAACTTACCAGGCCTGGTAAGTTTAAAAAACGCTGCTTTTAAACTTAAGCACCCCGTCTGAGTTGCATGACTAAGGCATTTAAAGCTTGCCCACGATGACTTATCTGATTCTTTTGAGTTTTAGGCAGTTCTGCCGCCGTTTTCTGCATCTCATCAACCCAGAAAATCGGATCATAACCAAACCCACCTTCACCGCGTTTTTCAGTGAGTATTTCACCATACCAACGACCTAAGCCAATCACCGGTGTTGGATCTTCTGCATGTTGAAGATAAACCATCGCGCAATAATAACTGGCTTGACGTTGTTCTGGCGGCAAACCCTCCAACTCAGCAAGTAGCTTTTGCAGATTGGTTTCATCATTGGCTAAATCACCGTGTAAATCTTGAGAATAACGCGCTGAATAGATCCCCGGACGACCTTTTAAAGCACTGACTTCAATACCGGAATCATCCGCAATCGCTGGTAGACCCGTTTGCTGAGACGCATAACGTGCTTTTAGAATCGCATTTTCGATAAACGTTAGACCAGTCTCTTCGACTTCGGTGGTAAAAAGTTCTGATTGGGCTTTTACATCCCAGCCATACGGTTGCAGGATATCCGTCATCTCTTTTAACTTACCTTGGTTTCCCGTCGCTAATACCACCGTATGCATATATTTTCCTTTGCCTTATTGAGCTTGTAGAATGGTCGATATTATAAACGATTCAGACTCAGATTCACGCCCTTGAGTGTCGTAACCACCCCACCTTTTTATGAGAAACAATCCATGACTCAAATCGAGACACTTTCAGCCGTTAAGAGCATGACCGCTTTTGCACGCCATCAAACCCACTTGGACTCAGGAACTTTTAACTGGGAAGTGCGTTCGGTAAATCATCGTTATCTAGAAATCAACCCCAAACTTCCAGAGGCCTATCGATCTCTAGAAATGCCGCTGCGTGCAACCGTTAAAAAGTATGTAATGCGCGGTAAGATCGATCTGATTTTGACGGTAAACCTCAGCCAAAAAAACCAAGGACTCCACGTTAATCAATCGGTGTTACAACCTTTAGCAAAAGCGATTTACGAGATACAACGCACCTTACCCGAAGCCAGCCAAGTCGATCCAATAGAGATCCTAAAGTGGCCCGGCATATTTGAAGACGAAGCTTCCTCGACACCTGAAGAGACAAAAATAGAAACGGCGATACTGGCTGGATTAGAAGCCTGCCTACAACAACTCAATGCCAATCGACTGCGCGAAGGGTACGCGCTTGCCGACTTAATCTTGCAACGTTGCCAAGCGATAGACTCTCAAATAAAACTATTAGACCCCATAATGCCTGAAATTTTAGACAATCAAATTGCAAAACTTAAGCAGCGTATTCTTTCTCTCAGTGACCAACTCGATGAGACCCGCCTCCACCAAGAAATCGCCCTATTAGCACAGAAAATGGATATTGAAGAGGAGCTAGATCGGTTAAAGACTCATTTAAAAGAAGTCCGCCATGTTTTAAAGTCATCAGGCGCTATTGGGCGAAGACTCGATTTTCTAATGCAGGAATTAAATCGAGAAGCAAATACCTTAGGCTCAAAATCCATCGATAAACGCACCACTCAGGCCAGTGTAGAACTTAAGGTATTGATCGAGCAAATCCGCGAACAGGTTCAGAATATTGAATAACATGCTTTAATTAGGGTATTTATTGACTCAAATCAAGCTTTCATCTTGAAATTAGTCAAATTTCGCAGTATAGTTCGAACTGTTATATAACAACAAAAAATTCTAGTTGAGGCGCAATATCATGAATAATTTTGTAAAAATGTTACTTGTCATCGTTGTAACGGTCGTTGTTCCGCTTGCCATCTTATTAGGCATTTGGGCGGGTCTCCTACCACAATCTCTACAAGTTGGAATCGGCCTAGCCGGTGTCGCAATGGCTATCGCAGTGATTGTCGGCGGAAATCTCTATCTCATGTGGGGCGATCTTAAATCGGGTCGTTACAGCAGAAAGTCTTAATTTAGCTCATTAAGACATTGCATCTAAAAACCCGGCTTTGCTGGGTTTTTAGCCTTTAGACTCCTAAAAAAATAACACACTTTTACAAACCACCCTCTCACCATTATTAAAACTACGTACACTTCACTTCATCAAGTCACTAGCATAATTTACCTATAAAACGCTATAATGATTCACACCTTTACTAAAGCTAAAATAAACCTAAATTCCTCGCTCTTAAGCTCGCTTAAGTCCGTTTTCATAATCTATTAAGAGTTCCTTGAGTTTTTCATGAGTGAAATAGAAAACCAAACATCCCCTCCCCCTGCTAAAAGTAAACTGCGTTATGTTCGCTGGTTTATGTGGATGAATATTGTCCTTGGTTTTATTCTGATCCCTTTGATTGCCGTTCTTTTTTATGCACTGACGGTGTATCCGACCCTACCAGATGTCGCGAAATTAAACGATGTCACTTACCAAGTCCCCTTGCGTATCGTCACCAAAGATGAAAAACTCATTAGTGAAATTGGCGCAAAAAGACGCCTACCTCTGGAGTACCATGAAATCCCAGAGCGCATGACTCAAGCCATTATTTCATCCGAAGATGAGAACTTTTTTGAACATGGCGGTGTAGACTACAAAGGGATTGGACGTGCCGTTTATGAACTCATTACCACCGGACACAAGCAGTCAGGTGGCTCCACCATTACCATGCAGGTTGCACGTAACTTTTTTCTAACGTCAGAACAAACCTATCTAAGAAAGATTAATGAAATCATTCTTTCTTATAAAATTGAAGCCGAATTAACTAAGCAAGAAATACTCACTTTATACTTAAATAAAATATTTCTCGGATATCGCTCTTATGGTGTTGCAGCTGCCGCAAATACCTATTATGGCAAGGCCATCGGTGACCTCTCTTTAGATGAATATGCCATGATTGCCGGCCTGCCTAAAGCGCCTTCCGCTTACAACCCGATTATCAATCCTACTCGAGCGATACAGCGTCGTAATTATGTTTTACGCCGTATGTATGAACAAAACTATATCACTGAAGAGGAGATGCTCGCGGCACAGGCTGTCAAAGAGCATGCTCAACGTAATGGCGCTAACATTGATGTTTCAGCGAATTATGTAGCCGAAATGGCACGCAGCTTTGCGTTGGAACGTTTTGGTGAAGAAGCTCTACAAAATGGGCTGACCATTGTCACAACTCTAGACAGTCGTCTGCAACTACGTGCCAATTTAGCGGTGCAAAATGGATTGCAAGAATATGAAAGACGCCATGGTTACCGTGGCCCAATTCGTCATTTAACGACTGAAGAATTTGCCAATGAAGAAGAGCGCATTGGTATTCTGAAAGACACCTCTAATTATGGTGCTCTTAAAGTGGGCGTCGTGACGAAATTCATTCCAACCGACAGCAAAATAGCAGACACAGAAGTACTGATGGAAACGGGCGAAACTATCCGTATAAACTTTAAAACCATGGAATGGGCGGCGCCTTACAAAAGCGTTAACTATACAGGCAAGGTACCCACCAAACCACAAGATGTCTTAGCCGTCGGCGATGTGATTTATTTACAGTGGCTCGACGACAAATGGCAATTAGCCCAAGACCCTCAAGCGGAGTCGGCACTGGTCTCTATCGACACTCATGACGGTGCAATTCAAGCCATGGTCGGTGGTTTTGACTACTTCCGTAGCAAATATAATCGTGTCATCCATGGGCAACGTCAGGTTGGCTCTAATATCAAACCGTTTTTGTATTCCACAGCGCTTGAAAATGGGATGACCGCTGCCACAACCATTAATGATGCACCTGTCGTTTTTCACGACAGCAATCTAGAAGATATTTGGCGACCTGAAAATTATTCAGGCCGTTTTTATGGACCGACCCGTTTAAGAAATGGTCTGGCATTCTCCCGCAACCTAGTTTCAGTAAGGCTTTTACAAAAGTTGGGGATTAAAACAGCCATTGATTACATACAACGGTTTGGTTTTCCATTAGAAGAACTCAATAAACACCGTGATTTATCACTTTCGTTAGGCAGTGTTGAATTTAATCCATTAACCATGGTGACGGCGTATGCAACGTTTGCCAATACAGGTTATCTCATTGATCCGTACATTATTAGTGAAGTACGAAATTTTGATGGCGAGATACTCTATAAAGCCACTCCCAAAAAAGCCTGTACCGACAATCAATGCATACCAGGGGATGCTTTGAATGCCCCAAGAGTCATTGAACCTCGCAATGCTTATATTATGACGACCCTAATGCAAGATGTCATTCGCATCGGTTCTGGTAGACAAGCCAAAGCCCTTAAACGAGAAGATATTGCTGGTAAAACCGGTACTACCAATGAACAGAAAGATGCTTGGTTCTCCGGTTTCAATCCGAACATTGCGACGACGGTTTGGGTCGGCTTTGATCAACCGAGCACCTTGGGGCGTCGTGAAGTGGGAGGACGTGCTGCCTTACCTATTTGGATGGAGTATATGCAACTGGCGTTAAAAAATGAACCGAATGTCCCGTTTGTGCGTCCTGAAGGGCTCGTCAATATCAAAATTGATCCTGACACGGGAGAGGCGATACCAGAAACGGCTTCAGGCGGGATATTTGAAATATTCCGCGAGGAATTCGCACCAAAGGTTCCGGCCGTCTCACAAAAACAAATTCAAAATCTGACTGAAGAGTTATTTGAGTAGGCTTACGGCCTGAATACCTAATTTAACTCCTTGCAATAGGGCATAAATATGGACTGGCAAGCTTTTTCGGAAAACATAAATCAGTCGTTAAAAGAACCCTTTTCACCCATTCAGATTCAGTCAGCACAGGTTGTTTCTGGTGGGGATATTCATCAAGCCTATCAACTCCACGCAGCCGGCAAAGATTATTTTTTAAAACTCAATCATCACCAATACCTACCTCTGTTTGAAACGGAACGACACAGCTTGAATGCTATCCGGCACTCTAAGAGCATCACCTGCCCACAGCCCTTTGCAACCGGTACTTATAATGATCAGGCCTGGTTATTAATGGCATTCATTGATTTAGCGCCGTCAAAGCAACCGAGTGATGAAGTACAACGTGGACGAGCCTTGGCGCAAATGCATCATCAGATAAATCGTGATATTAAACCTTTCGGTTGGTTCGAAAATAACTTTATCGGCTTAAACCAACAACATAATCATTGGCATATGGATTGGATTGAATTTTATGGTCAACAACGCCTAAAACCTCAATTAGAACTGGCCACTTTACGCAATGCACCCACTTCTCTCTATCCATTAGGAATGGAGTTAATTGACCAACTTCCCTTCTGGTTTAAAGACTACTCGCCAGAAGCGTCTTTATTGCATGGCGACTTATGGGGAGGCAACAGTGCTTTCGATACGGTGGGCGAACCCATTTTTTATGATCCAGCCTGTTACTATGGCGACCGAGAGACAGACCTTGCGATGACGGAATTGTTTGGGGGCTTCACACCAGATTTTTACACCGGTTATAATGCTTTATATCCACTGCATGCCGGTTATCAAAGTCGCAAACCTCTTTATAATTTGTACCACATTCTCAATCACTTTAATCTCTTTGGTGGCCGCTATGCCCAACAAGCTGAAAAAATCATCGACCAACTTTTAAAAACGGTTCAAACAAACGATAAGTAGTGCATGACAGTATTTAATCGCATGCCATAAAGCAAAGCCCTTTTTCCCATTTCACAAAAAACGTATAATACTCAGCACTTCAAATATACATTTTAGGACAGACTGATGAAATTTATTCTTCTTGGCGCACCGGGCGCAGGTAAAGGTACACAAGCTCAATTCTTAACTAAGAAATTTGACATCCCTCAAATATCCACTGGTGACATGTTACGCGCGGCCATTAAAGCCGGTACAGCGTTAGGTAAACAAGCCAAACAAGCGATTGATGCAGGTCAACTCGTCACAGATGAAATTATTATTGGCATGGTTAAAGAGCGCATCACACAAGAAGATTGTGCAAATGGTTTTTTATTAGATGGTTTCCCGCGTACCGTTCCACAAGCCGATGCCGTCACCGAAGCGGGCATTGAAATGGATGCTGTGATTGAAATTGATGTGCCTGATGCAGAAATCGTCAATCGTATGTCTGGTCGTCGTGCTCACTTAGCATCAGGACGCACTTACCATCTTGTCTATAACCCACCTAAAATAGAAGGCAAGGATGATGCAACGGGTGAAGAGCTAGTACAACGTGATGATGATAAACCTGCGGTGGTTAAAGATCGTTTGGATGTTTACCATAAACAAACGGCACCTTTGATCAACTACTACACGAAAATGGCCGCTCAAAATCCAACACTAAAATACATTAAAGTAGATGGTACCTTACCCATCGATGCTGTAGAAACGGCTATTTTAAGTGCCTTACAAGATTAAAATACCCTCAGTTTAGGCAACAGATTTGAGTAACAGCCAATTTGTATGTTCCAATCAATTGGTATGAAACTGCCCACAAAAAAGCCCCAAGAAATGGGGCTTTTTTGTAGGCGAGTGAAGTTGCATCCCATACATCGTGCCTAATCGTGGCATGGTTAAATAGATGTACGTTTGGGTAAGGCATGAAAGACGATCAGCAACAATAGCCTAAAAAGCAACTTATACCAAGCGCATGATGTGGGAAATAGAAAACGACCAGGCCTGGTCATTTTCTTTTGACATAAAATTACAAGTTTTCGTCTAACGTCAGTAACGGTAGCAGCTGCGCCTGAAATTTGACCTGGGGTAAGCTCTGAGTAATATGTCGATGTAAACGCTTAGCCTCCCCCTGTTCAATGGTGACCTCCACCATTTTTCTGCGCTTAAACCCAGAGACTTGTTCAGTGATACTTTCCAAGGACTGCATGTGAGCCTGTATATCGAGGCTCATAAACTCCAACTCCCGTTCCGGAAAACTAAACAGCACATCGGTCATTTCGTCATAGAGTTCATGACTAAAAATCAACCTTAAAATACAATCCTTACAGTCATACATGACCTTCTACTCCTAGTAACTGTGGCGTCTTCTTCTTTCCAAAACGCTTATAAATGATCGGCAGAATTAATAACGTCAGCAGGGTTGAACTTATTAAGCCACCAATCACAACAATCGCTAATGGTCTCTGAATCTCAGAACCAGGCCCCGTTGCAAACACTAAAGGCACAAGTCCTAACGCCGCTATCGATGCCGTCATTAATACCGGACGCAATCGTCTTAAGGCCCCTTCTACAACCACTTGGCCGATGTCTAAGCCTTTGGCCATCAATTGGTTAAAGTAGGTGACCATGACCACGCCATTCAATACCGCAATACCCAGTAGAGCGATAAAGCCAACCGACGCGGGAACCGAGAGATACTCGCCGGTTATCCATAGAGCGATTATGCCGCCGATTAAGGCAAATGGGACATTCACTAAGACCATCACCGCCTGTGGAATCGATTTAAAGGTACTGAACAGAATTAAGAAAATCAGTACAAATGCAACCGGCACGACAATCGCTAATTTTTTAGCCGCACGCTGCTGATTTTCAAACTTTCCACCCCACTCAAAGTAGTAACCTGCTGGAATATTTAAGTCCGCTGATTTTTGCTTGGCTTCATTCACAAAGCCGACCAAATCTCGATCTTTCACATTGGCTACCACGACAGAGAAACGTTTGCTCTGTTCACGTTTAATGGAAACAGGACCGTCTACTTCAACCGCATCCACCAATTGATTTAAAACAATAGAACGCATGCCTTCGGGTGTTTCGACCGTAATCGGTTGTTGCAACATCTCAAATGTGGAGGCCTTATACGATTCTGGAGCACGCACCATTAATGGAATACGACGAATCCCTTCATAAATGATTCCGACTTCTAAGCCATTGATTTGGGTACGCAGCAACCTCTCAACTTGATTAACGCTCAATCCTAGGCGCCCCGCCATCTGACGATTTACCTTTAATTGCAAATAACGTAAACCTTCATTGACCGCGGTAAAGACATCTTCCGCGCCGTCAATGCCTGCAACCATAGTGACCATTTTCTTAGCCACCTCATTCAGCTCTGCGGGATCATCACCAAATATTTTAATGGCTAGATCACCTCGAGCTCCCGTTAGCATTTCATCGACACGCATTTGAATCGGTTGAGTAAAGGCGTAGTTGATTCCTGGAAACTGCGTCACTAAGACTTTACGTATTTCTTCAATCAACTCCTCTTTGGTTTCCATCCGCCACTCTTCTTTCGGCTTAAAGATTAAGAAGGTATCGGTATCGTTCAAACTCATAGGGTCGAGACCGATTTCATCCGAACCGACACGCGCCACAATTCGCACGACTTCTGGCACCTTGGCCATAATAGCCTTTTGAATACGTAAATCCATCGCATTCGAAGCCGCCAGACTAATCGAAGGGGACTTTTCAATTTGTAAAATAACCGTGCCTTCATCCATTTGTGGAATAAAGGTTTTACCCACTTGGGTATAGACAAACCCAGCAAACAGTAGTGACAAGATTGCACCAAAAACGATGATTTTATCGTGTGCCAAACTCCAGAGTAAAGTTGGTTTATAAAACCTAACCAATTTACGGATCAACCAAGGTTCTTTATGGGAGGGTTTACCCAAAATAAAGGATGCTAACGTTGGAATAATCGTCAATGACAAGAGCAAAGAACTGCCCAAAGCAAAAATAATCGTCAAAGCCACCGGTACAAACAGCTTACCTTCCAGACCTTCTAAAGTGAGTAATGGCAAGAAGACCGTCATGATAATCAGAATACCTGAGGTGACAGGGACAGAGACTTCTTTTAAAGCACGGAAGATAATATGCATCTTCGGCAACTGACCTTGCGTTTTCTGAGCATCCTCCTCTTGATGTGCAACAATGTTTTCGACCACAACGACAGCGGCGTCCACTAACATTCCCACCGCAATCGCTAAACCTCCCAACGACATGATGTTAGCCGATAAGCCAAACCACCGCATTAAGATGAACGTCATTAAAGCCGCTAACGGCAGGATGAGTGCAACAGTAATGGCTGCTCGAACATTGCCTAAAAAGACCAATAGCACTAACAGCACCAGGACCACGGCTTCTAACAAGGCTTCTGAGACGCCATAAATAGCGGTATTAATTAAGTCGCTACGGTTATAAAAAACACTGACCGAAGTATCTCCAGGAAAAGCAGACTTTAAGTCTTTTAATCGGGCTTCAATCCCTGAGATAATATCACGTGCATTGACGCCTTTTAACGCCATGACTAAGCCTTCTACGGCTTCCCCTTGACCGCTTTGAGTAACCGCACCGTTACGATAGATCGAATCGATCTCAACCTTGGCTAAGTCTTTAACCGTGACAGCCACACCATTTTGATAAACAACAACGATCTTCTCAATGTCTGCAATCGACATTAAATTACCTTCCGTTCGAACCAACAGGACCTCTTCCCCTTGGTTTAAGCGTCCAGCACCGTCATTTTGATTGTTTTCTTCAACCGCTTTAATCAGTTGATCAAATGAGACTTTATATCCTGTCAGCTTTTGATAATCAGGTTTGATGACAAAGGCTTTAGAGAGCCCACCCAACATATTGACATCCGCCACACCATCAACCGAGCGTAATGCAGGGCGAATGACCCAATCCAAAAGATCTCGCTTTTGCATATTGTTGAGTGAATCACCTTCAATGGTAAACATAAAGACTTCGCTCAACGGCGTTGTTAGGGGCGCCATACCACCGGTCACCCCAGCGGGTAAATTTAAGCTATTCAGTCGCTCAGACACTAATTGACGTGCCCAATAAACATCGGTTCCCTCGTCAAAATCGAGGGTGATGTCCGCAATGGCATATTTGGCGAGTGAACGTAATACACGTTGATTGGGAACCCCTAACAGCTCTTGTTCAAGGGGTGCAATAATACGTTGTTCGACCTCACCCGGAGTCATACCTGGTGCTTTAAATATCATTTTCACCTGTACAGGCGAAACATCTGGAAAGGCATCAATCGGCATTTTTTGAAAGGCCTGCCAACCCCCTGCGATTAAGGTTAAAACGATCAACACTACCAGGGTACGTTGGACGAGAAAAAACTGGAGGAATCTGGATAACATAATCGCCCCTTACCCTTTATCTTTGTTGGATTCAGCCGCTTCAAATGCGGATCTAATCGCCGTCGAACCTTTGACGAAAATAGACAAACCCTCTGTTGAAACCTGTTGCACACTAAAGTAGAGCGTTTGATCGGTGATGTTCTTGACAGTAATCTCTAAGGGTTGAATACTATTGTTTACCTGGGTAAACACCACCGTCTTACCATCAAACTGACTGATGGCATTAGAGGGTACTTGATAAAGTGCTTGTTGATCTTTGCCATTCGCGTTCATTAAAAAATGCAGTTCAAATAACTGACCTGGGCGAATTGTATGCGCTGAATTTTCCACTTTAACGTGAACATCCACCGACTGAGTCAAGCTATCAACGGCCGGATCAATGTGTTCAATGATTCCCTGCTTATTCAACGCAGGAATCATGGCCGTTTGCCCTTCTTTAAGTTGTTCAGAAAAACTGACCGGTACCCGCACCACTAAAACAATTGGATCCGTCTCACCTAAAGAGAATAACGGTTGATTTTGGTTAACACGCTCTCCAAGACGAACCTGTAAGTCATATAGCTGACCATCAATCGGGGAGGTGATTTGTAGCGTCGGAGACTGTAGCGTTTGCGTTGTTAGCAACTTATTCAGGGAATCTTCAGCCATACCGGCCATGAGTAACGCCCGTTTTTGCTGCGCCCTAACAGCACTTAATTTATTCACCTGGGCTGATGCCTGCTGTAAATTTTTAGCCGAGGAAACACCACTTCTACCAAGTTGCTTAGCACGCTTTAACTCGCTGTTCGCCACCTTAAAGTCAGCCACCGTTGCCAACAGATCGGATTGTAAAACCAATAAGTCAGGACTGTCAATCTCAGCTAAAATTTGACCCTTTTCAATTGGACCATGCACCACATTGAGTGCCGCCATTATGCCTGACAAAGGACTGGACAAGGTACGGATGGTTTTTAAGGGAATCATCGCTTCTGCAGGAAAATTAGCACTCGGAAATTGCGTAACTTGTAGGGCCGTTTGAGTCACTAACCCCAAAGAAGAGTGTTGTTCGGTTGTTAAACTCAGACTGGGCTCTGACTCCGCCATTAAAGGAGTAGAAATCAGCATACATGAGACGATGAGAGGGCTAAATAAAAAGGTTACCACGTTGGGTTTGAATGTTAAGGCGTGCATTATCGTGCTCCTGCTGATGCGCTGATCGGGTTAAATTTTTGCGGGACATTATTTGTCAGTGAATAACCCATAATTTGATTGTACTGTGCAATTGACTGGCCTAAATCAGCATGTGCTAACTCTAAATTTAGGTGTGATTCCATGGCTTGTTGTTGAATTAATAACAGATCTTGTATGGTGGAAGCCCCTAACTGGTAAGCTTGTTCTGCTAAGGCCAATGCTTTTTGATCTAAGTCATTTTGTTGTTTCGCAAAATGTAAATTCTGTTGCTGAAGATCTATCCTTTGCTGAGCCGTAATGACACCTTGTTTAAGTTCAAACAACGCAGTCGTCAATTGAACCTTTTGTGCTAAAACAGCCTGTTGCTGTTCTGCAATCTGAACACGATTGCTCGACTTTAGCCCTAAAGGAATAGAGACTGAAAAAACCAAAGAGGTATTATCAATGACAAGATTCTTATCATGCTGAGCCCCTACATAGATGACCGGTGAGGCGGTCTTAAAGGCTTTCTCTTGTTGCAGTTTGGCTTGTGAGATATCCGTATTAGATTGCAACCACAACAATTGAGGATGATTCTCTAAGGCCACAGCCTGCAACTGAACTTCCTCAATAGAATCCGGTAAAATCGAGGATTGAGTCCATTGATGATACTGATTCTGTATCACATTCAATGCACCCTGAGCTTGTGCCAGCAAGGCTTGCTGTTTTAAAACGGTCTTTTGTGACAACAATAAATCTAAGCGTGCACTTTCACCAAACTTAACCTTTTTCTGAACTTTATCCTGTAATGCAAGACTCTGTTCTACAGCTTTTTGCGCCGCAATCACTTTAATAGTGGCCTTTTTGTAGTCCCAAGCCAATTGACGTAATTTCCCCGAAGCCAACCAGGTTAAATAAGATGATTGAGCGGTAAATTGTTGTTGGTAACTTGAAGAGAGTCCTGCCAGAGCCTCTTTATGGCTTGGTAACCAAACTGGAAACTCTGCACCCGCCGCCCAAACTTGAGTCTCTTGGCTGCCGGTAAAACGATCTGTTTCGTGATGCAGTTTCAGGGTGATATCCCCGGCAATCCAACTTTTGGAGAGTGATTGGTTTGCGGCTTGAACCGCTTGGATACCGGCCACGGTAATCTTCTCCGGTTGCTGCTGTTCAACCTGTTGCAATAGTTCAATATAAGCGGTTGAGGCGGCAGAGGCATTGGCAGAGAAACCTAAGGCCAGCATACTCAAAGAGAGTCCTGCAAACCGAGATAGTCTGTGAAGTGTGTGTGTATACGACGTCATTTGAAACATCCATGTTAGAGAGTGCCATGAATATTACGCAATGAAACTGAAATGAACCTGAATAGAAGGCCTTTACAGGAATTATATTTGCTTAAGCAAGGTATAGGATTGACGGCACATTAAATCTGCACGAATGCACCGTTGTGAAACAACTTTTTAACTGAATGTAATCTGTACTTTGAGCCCGCCCAATTCCGAATGTGAAAAAAGGATCTCAGCCTGATAAGCCACCATTAACTCTTTAACAATCGACAGGCCAATGCCATGACCCGGTTTGGTTTCGTCGGTGCGATAACCGCGCTCTGCCACTAAGGTTAACTGTCCAGGCGTTGCACCTGGACCGTCATCTTCAATGACTAACTGATGATGATCATAATGGATAGCGACCGTGGTATTACACCATTTACAGGCATTATCGACTAGATTTCCAAGCAGCTCAAAGGCGTCTTCCTTTTCCATGCTAAGCAAACTTGTCGGCGGTATATTTAATTCAAAACGGATGGATTTATCCCTATAAAGTTGCTCGAATGAAGGAATTAAATCCTCCATTAACTCATTCAATGAAATGGGCGTAATCACTTGATGCTGTGCGATTCTATCCGCCTTTAATTCACGCTCTGTTAAGGCGAGTATGTTCTGACTTTGATGCTTTAAGTTTTGCAACAACAAGGGGCTTTTTTTCAGCTCTGGCGCATCCAATAACTGAAAAATCAAGTTTAAAGGTGTTTTTAAACTATGCGATAAATTGCCATTAAACTGTCTGGACTTTTGAAACTGCAACGAAGACTGCTCTAGTGCTGAATTTAAGCTTTCAATCAGTGCCTGCACCTCAACAGGATAATCCTCTGGTTTGATAAGCACTTTATGGCCTAAATTAAAGTCACGCAAGATGGACTCCAGTGGCGCGAGTTGGTTAAACGCGCGTTTGATCAACCACTGATGTAGAAAGTAGAGGCTGATCAACGTTAAAATCGTAAATAAGCCAAAAAACAGATCAAACTTCAGCAGCAGTGTTTGAATGGGCGTATGGTCTTCTACAACATAGATATCAATCGGTTGATTGTCTTTACGCAGCTGAACACTTCTGACCAACACCAGATCTTCAACCGGACCCCGTGTTTCGTAAACATTGGTCACGCCCAAGGTATCGCTTGATTTGAACGGCTTTAGATACAAGGGGTAATCACCCAATGAGGGTGAGTGAAAGCTTTGAGTCGCCGTTTTGATTACAAAATAGTGGCCAGTATTGAGTCTTGAATAAATCGGTTCAAGATCTTCGAACTTAAGTGTCCACACGCCATCCTTAAGATGTAAATTATGTTCAATGGTCTGGGCATCATGTGCCAGCCCTGTCAGCAGATAGTCTTCGGTAATATGATGAATGGTCGATTCGGATAACCACCAGAATAGACTCAAAATGCCGAGTATGCTCACCACCAATGAGGTGGATAGCTGTTTTTTTAAAGAACGGCTTTTGGTCAAAAATAAATTCATCTATGACTTTCCTGGTTTTTCTGCTGGGGTACGTGAACAAAATTCATAAAACTATTTAACCACAAACTTATAGCCTAAACCGCGTAAGGTCTCGATGGCTTGCTTGCCCATCATTTTTCGCAACTTACGAATATAGACTTCAATAATATTACTTTCACGGTCATAATTTTGATCGGAAATACGGCTCAGTAACGTCTCTTTAGAAAAGACTTTATTGGGTTGTGACAGTAAAACTTTCGCTAAACGGAACTCGGTCAGGGTCAAATCGAAGCGCTCTGCGCCTACCGTCAGTTGTTTGCTGTCTAGATTCAGTTGAATATCGCCAACCGTCAGTATCTCCGCCCCATTATCGGGCCTTCTTAACAAGACCTCAATACGCGCCACCAGCTCTTCAAACTGAAACGGTTTGCCTAAATAATCATTGGCGCCTTTCTTCAGTCCTTCAACGCGCTCTTGCCAAGCATTACGTGCCGTCAAAATCAAGACGGGTGTCTGGGTATTGAGTGGCATTTCACCCTGTCTAAGCATTTCTAAAATGACCAGGCCTGGTCGTTTGGGTAAGCCAAGATCGAGCAAAACCAAATCATAAGCAAACTCTTTTAATGCATAACAACCCTCTTCGCCATCCAAAGCGACATCGACCAGATAATCCAGCGCCATCAATCTTTTTTGTAAATTTTCAACTAATAAAAGTTCATCCTCAATCAGGAGTATTTTCATTGCGGGTGTTCCATCCTTTAAAAATCCTCAGGTCGATTCAAATTAATCCACTGATCTGAATCCGTGTCATAGAATGCGATGGCTTGCACAGACTCGATATCCAGACTGGCTACCCAGCCTTTGATCGAACGTCGACCCTGCTGCAAGTAACTTTTTAAACTGGATTGTACGCTCGGTTTCATTGCTAGGTGCGTATATTGAAGATGCATTTCAATCTTTTCACTCGATGTTGTCAAGCGCTTAGCTACGGCTAGATCGGTCTTTTCAAGCAGGATGGATTCCGTCATTTTTTGGACGTAATTCTCCACTCTAAACGGGGCATCGACAGGCCAGGTTAACCAGGCCTGTTTCGGTTGAATCGTGGACGTTTGCATGACATTTAAAATGCCGGATAAAGGCCCTTGAAAGTCTTGTTTAGCATCGGTTATCACCGGATAACCGAGCCCTTGATAAGCTTCAATATTTTGATTGGCATTGATAATAATGGGGATGTCCGGGTTCAAGGCCGAGAGCTGCTCCGTTAAAGCCGTGATCAACGTTTGCCCTTGATAGTCCAGCCAACCTTTATCTTGCAAGCCCATACGACGACCTTGACCGCCGGCTAAAATAATCCAGGCAAAGTCAGGTTGTGGGTGAATCACTCGGTTGGTGGCTTGATCCATACCGATTTAGCTCGCCAAACGCTGTAACCAAAGCGATTCAGCTGTGGCAAAGGCTTCGCCCAAAGTGAGATTATCCAACGCCATTAAAGCCATTGCCAAGGTTTGAATCACGGCGGCTTGACCATAAGCATGTTCGGCTTTTCCCTGCCAAACGGCTAACAAGACATCTGTATCCAAACACTTATCGGTAGGATCAGAGTTCAAATAGGTCTTAGGCATAAAGAATGACCAGGCCTGGTCAATTGATGTAACCCGCTCGCCGTGATCGTCAAAGATATTCTCTACCATCTTAATTTCAGTCTTACGATCTGGGCGCACTTCAGCCTCCCCGCCATCGCCACAAAAAGAAGCGGTCATTTGATCATCTAATAACGCGGCCGACTGTTGGTGAATATCGTCGTAACCTTTATGAAAAACGCCATGCACACTTAAACGGGCGTTAAATGGGTTTAACATACGCGCTAATGAGTGAATAGGGGAACGTAAACCGAGTTCGTCACGATAATTCATCAAGGTTTTGATTTGCGGTGCAAAATCCTTGACATCTAAATAACAGAAACCGGAGGTTTCAATCATCGTCTTGGCCTTTGCTAAGGAGTCGGCCATTGGCCATCCTAATAACTCTGCGACTTCTTTGGTGTATAAACGGTTTGATTCATTACCAACCACACCGTGTAAAAAGACCTTATAACCTTTATCTTTCAAAATCGTTAACGCCAATATAAACCAAGGCAGTTGACGACGTTTGCCAGCATAGGTGCCCCAGTCTAAATCTACCTCACAGTTAGGTGCCTTCATGACGTCACGAATCGCCTGTAAAAAACCGGCGGCTTCTTCAGGGGTCTCTTCACGGACACGAATCAGCATTAAAAACGCCCCCAACTGCATCTCAGAAACCTGGCCTGCCAAAATCATCGACATCGCATCCTGGGCTTCTGCTTGCGTTAAGCTTCGACGGCGCTTTTGGCCACGGCCCACTGTTTGGATATAAAATTGAAAGGGTTTTGACTCTACTGTTTTGGATTCTGCTATTTTAATGTCATTTTTACTCATTTAAGCAACCTTTCGCGTACCTTAATAACCTCGCCCACAATCAACAGCGCAGGCGGCTTTACTAAATTATCTTCAATTGTGATGGCCAATTTTCCCAAGGTTGTAATCGTGACTTTTTGCTCTGGTGTTGTGCCTTTTTCGATAATCGCGGCGGGCGTCATGGCATCCATACCGTGTTCAAGCAGGCCTGCTTGGATTTTCGCGGCATTTTTGATCCCCATATAAAACACCATCGTATCGCCAGACTGTGCCAGACGGGCATAATCAACGCCCTCTGCACCCGCTTGTTGATGCCCGGTGATCAAGGAGACCGACTGAGAAAATTCGCGATGGGTTAACGGAAAACCGGCATAAGCAGAGCAGCCTGCCGCCGCGGTAATCCCTGGAACCACTTCAAATGGAATCCCATTCTTGACTAATAACTCCGCCTCTTCCGCACCACGACCAAAGATATAAGGATCGCCCCCTTTTAAACGCGCGACTCTTTTACCCTGTTTGGCAAGGTCAACCATCATCTGACTGATATCGATTTGCTGAACTTTATGCCATTTATCTTTTTTACCCACATAAATGCGCTCGGCTTCACGGCGTGCCATCTCCACGATTTCTGGCGCCACTAAACGGTCATAGAGAATCACATCGGCTTGCTGTAACAGACGTAGACCTTTAAAGGTCATTAAGTCTGGATCACCTGGGCCGGCTCCAATCAAATAGACTTCTCCCACTGGCAAGGCTTGACCTTCAGCCTTCACGGTATCGAGCTGTTGCTGTAAAACGACCTCTGCAGCTTCAATACGCCCCTGAACGGCTTTATCAATAAAACTGCTGTCTAACAACTTTTCCCAAAAGGCTTTACGCCCATCCAGATGACTAATTGTATCTTTAACTTTTTGACGATATCGACCCACTAACTCTGCTAGACGCCCAAAACCTGCAGGAATCAATGCCTCTAAACGGGCTTTCATTACCCGGGCTAACACCGGTGAGCGACCCCCGGTTGAAACCGCAATAATCATAGGTGATCGGTCAACAATGGCGGGTAAGATAAAATCACAATAGGCTGTTTGGTCGGCGACATTTACGGGGATTTTCTGTAACTGACAATAGTGATAAACCGCTTGATTCACCGCCTCATCATCCGTTGCTGAAATGACATATTTCGGTGGCGTTAGGTTGGCCATCGCTTCGACCGAAAAGGTGTCCATCTGCCAAACAATCTTGCCATGCGACAAGTGGAATTTCATCTCAGTCTTTAGTTCAGGCGCAATCACCGTGACAATCGCACCCGCCTTAATAAACAAATCGGCCTTACGAGCCGCGACTGCGCCGCCACCGATGATAAGGCAGTGCTGATCTTTAATATTGACGAATATCGGTAAATAATCCACGTAGAACCCTTGTGCTAAAAATTGACTAAGACCTTTGTATCAGTCAGAGCGTGCGAAAATAGTGGCATTTTAGCCTGATCGAATACCCTC
This sequence comes from Thiomicrorhabdus arctica DSM 13458, assembly GCF_000381085.1. Lineage (GTDB taxonomy): Bacteria > Pseudomonadota > Gammaproteobacteria > Thiomicrospirales > Thiomicrospiraceae > Thiomicrorhabdus > Thiomicrorhabdus arctica. The sequence goes on from NZ_KB905900.1 coordinate 86,624, forward strand.
AAGGGGCCGCGCTTCCGTTTAGAAAGGCGTGCCAAGACCTAAAATGTTTAGTTTATCCCTTAAACGATACGCGAGTTAATATTTTGACGAGTTTAAGCAACATATATACGGTGCCCTACTCGTTAGCAGATTCAATGAAACTTACCCGGCCTGAACAACACCAAAAGTGCCGTTTTTCGGTTAAAGTCCGGTTTAAATCCTTAATGAACAATGACGATAGTTTATACCTTAAATAAAAATAAGAGTAACATAGACAATAGCTAACCCATTGATATAAAATAAATAAAACCCAATCCATTACGCCTCAATAGTTTTGTTAGGGTTAAACTCAGGTTAGGAATTAACTTGCTTTACTGAGACCAAATCCCTAATCTGGAATTAAGGTAGCATTAGCCCCCTCTAATATCATTACAGAAGATGACGAGGTTATTATATGAAATGTCTAATAGCTCCAAAACCTTTAATTTGTAAGCAGGAGTTCAATCATGATGAAACGTAGATTATTTCTAAAAAACAGTTTAGCCACTGGTGCTGCGGTTGTTGCTGCAAACGCAGGTCTTCTAATCCCGACCACGGTTCTAGCGGACTGGAATAAAAAAGCCTTTACCGCCAAAACAACAGACGATGCACTCAGCAATCTATTTGGCTCGACCAATGCCACCGATTCTGGGGATATCATTCTTAAAGCACCTGCCATCGCAGAGAACGGAGCGGTAACGCCCGTAACGGTAGATGCCTCTAAAATGAATGGTGTTGAGTCCATTGCCATTTTAGCCATGAAGAACCCCCTCCCATTGGTTTGTGAATATACCTTTAGTGCTAATGCTGTGGGGTATGTTTCAACCCGAATTAAGATGGGACAAACAATGGATGTCGTAGCGATCGTGAAAGCCGGCGGCAAACTTTTTAAAGCAAAACAAGAAGTGAAAGTAACCATTGGTGGATGTGGCGGTTAGTGATCGTCAACAAACACTCTTAGGACTCAAACAAAATCAAAAGAAATGTGTAACGACATTTAAAGGAAAACATTATGACTATCAAAATCAGAATGCGTGGTAAATCAGCCAATGGTATTGCCGAAGTAAAGGCCCTTATTAAGCACCCAATGGAATCTGGGGTTCGCATGGATAAGAAAACAGGCAAGCCTTTCCCAGCGAAATTTATCGATACGGTGCAAATTATGGTCAATGGCACAAAAGCCATTGATGCTCAATGGTCAGGCGCGGTTTCAGCCAACCCTTACTTGGCCGTTAAAGTGAAAGCCAATGCTGGCGATAAAGTCACCATTGACTTAACCGATAATACCGGTGAAAAAGGGACCGGATCTATTACACTCAAGTAATATAAACATATATCATAAAAACACAAAAGCCCCAGTGATCAGGCCTGATCACTGGGGCTTTTTGCATGCTAAACGTGTAATAAATCCAAGAGCCTGACTCGCCCTCGCAGTATTTACTAAAGCAGCTCCACACCAAAATGGCGAAGCACCAGCGCGAACAAACCAAAGCAAACAACCGTGATAAACACGCAGGCCAACAAAGATGGCCAGAAACCGATTCGAGTAAGCAGCATCGGAAATATCAGGAACATTGGCAAGGTCGGTACAACATACCAAAACGTATACCACGCATGATTTGCAATTTTTTCTACGGGTTGGTTCTCAATATACAGCCAAATCAGTGTGAGAACGGTGACAAGGGGCAGCGCGGCCATAAATCCACCCAGTTTATCGCTGCGTTTTGCCAGTTCTGATACCAGCACCACGACAGCGGCCGTCAAAAAATATTTAGTAATAATCCAAGCCATGCTGACTCCTAAGGTCTAACGATCATTCGATATTCAAAACCAGATTATCAATGCACATTCGTCGATTTAAAATGCGATTTTATCATTAAAATCACAGTGCTTAAATACACTTTAACGTATTGTTATTCTGTACAAAACCTAAAGAATATCGCTTACTGAGGCTGACTGAATTTAGCCCATAAAAAAACCGACCAGGCCTGGTCGGTTTACACCTCATACAAAAAACAGATCTTACATAAGGTTATGTAATGTTTTGTCGATTTAAACCTACTCTTATTTTTGCTAAAGCATTCGTGATTTCACCTTTATTAGTATGCCAAATCGCACCACTGCTTAAAACAAAGGTTACCACTAACGTTAAAAGCATAAGATTGCCTGACAAATAGAGAAAAACGATCATACCGATGTTACTCATGTTTGGATCATCAGTCATGCCGTTTGAGATAGAGTAGCCGATCAGAAAGATCGTGCCGCAAATCAGATAAGCCATGAAGACAATTTTATTATGGCGTATCGCCAGTGACCAGTTAGCAATCACATACCAATGAGACTGATTGCTTGATTCGGCATCAGAAAGAAGCGATTTCCAGTACAGGTATTGAGCGAGCATAATACTGAGAGAAACTGTGGGAATAAGCCAAAACCAATGAAGAAGGTTAAGCTCAAATAAAATAACGAGTGCAAATAAATGAAAGACAATAATGTTCATATTAAAAATATTATGCGGCGTTTTAGCCCGTTTTTTGTGATTGTAATCTAAGACCTGTTCTGACATAAGATAGCTCCCCTATAAGATTCATCTTACATGCATGTTATAGCACGCTCTGGGAAAAGTCCATCAAATATATAAGATAATCCTTATATAATTCATCAAGTATCATGACGATGCTTTAGGGAACTTGATGTATTAAGCGAGATAAGAAGATAGAACAGAAGAATATTAATGGTATGTTCACGGGGTTCAGAACCCATTAATATCAAACTAAATCGACCAGGCCTGGTCACTTTCGGGGCTGAAGTTCACCTGTACGTCTAACCCTATGTGGCATGCCTCTTTTTGGTATGCATCCTTTTGTTAGGCTTGTATATCCGCCTTAAGCTTTCTGCCACCCGTTATTTCAAACCCATTATTTTGGTAAAAGCCTAATGTACTCTCAAATTCCGGTAATGGTGGAGTCGTTACCTCGATTCTATGCCAGCCTTTTTCTTTGGCAAAGTCAGTAACTTTATTGAGCAACTTCTGACCAACTGATTTTGAGCGCCAGCGTTCTTTGACATACAGTTCAGGCATTGTTCCATACGCGCCCTCAGCGTATAGAGCATAGCTTTCATACAATGAAACAAAACCCACCGTCTTGTTTGACTGCATATCTCTAGCAACAAAAACCCAATACTTTCCATTCGAAATTAAGTCATTAACGCGTTTTTCCGTTTCTAAACGATCAAAGTTAAAGGCTTTATGGTCAATTCTTTCCATTATTTCAGTCAAAAGCTCTCCAACCATCATTGAAAGATCATAATATTCATTCGGCTGAATGGAGCGTATTTCTATATTGGATGACATAAATTTCAGGCCTCTACTTCTATGAACCATTTCGGCTTTATTAGGTGTTGTAGGTATAAAATTGCCACGTACTTTTAGCGGTATTCAATGAATCATAAAGTGTTTGAGCTTGTTCGTTATCAGGCGCGGTAACCCACTGGAGTCTTGCAGCACCCTTCTCAGCCGCATAACCACGACAATGCTCTAACAGTTTTTTACCGACACCTTTACCGCGATGACTTGGTAATGTATAGAGATCGCTTAGCACAGCAACTTTGGCTGCAAGAGTGGACGTAAAGCTAAAGTAAACGGTGGCAAAACCAACGACACTTCCCGATTCACGAAAGATAAACTGACAGCCGGCTTGATTGGATTCACCAAACTGAGAAAAGAAGACCTCATTCTTTGAATCCGAAATTTCAGCAACCTTATAAAACTCTTGGTACAACCTTATTAAAGGAAGCACCTCTTTAAGGTTACTGCTTGATACTGGCTCGATCATATTATCCTCGGGAGAACTGAACGGTAAAGTGACATCGTAAACCAGATATTCTACCTATGCCAGCTTTATGTAAAACGACTTTTTGAGCAAACATGACCGCCCTATATAATCGACCAGGCCTGGTCACTAGAGCTTTTGGCATGATTAAGACAAGAGAGTCGTTTTCAAACAAGTCTAGTTCCATTGGTTTAATTAGCCTTTAATTAAAAATTATTACTCTGTCTCCGAACGCCTAAAGGTAAACTAGAAGAAATTCGTTAACTTGACTAACAGACCGACACATTAGGAAGGAATTTATGGAACATCATCACCATCACGATATCGATGCGATGGACGACCGGAAATTAGGTTGGGCCATTGCGATTAATATGCTGTTGACCTTGGCGCAAGTTATTGGCGGCATTGTCTCAGGCAGCTTGGCATTGATTGCCGATGCATTGCATAATTTTAGTGATGCAGCGTCGTTATTAATTGCATGGGTGGCACGTAAAATTGGTAGAAAACCAGCCGATCACTTTAAAACGTTTGGCTATAAACGAGCCGAAGTGATTGCAACGTTGATCAACCTCATTACCTTGGTCATTGTAGGCTTCTACTTAGTCTATGAAGCATTGTGGCGCATGTTTGAACCACAAATCATAGAAGGCTGGATGGTCGTGATCGTCGCCACCATTGCACTGGTTATTGATGTGGTCACTGCAATGCTAACCTATCGAATGTCAAAAAACAGCATGAACATTCGTGCCGCTTTTTTACATAATGTGTCGGATGCTTTGGCCTCTCTTGGGGTGATTATTGCAGGGACGCTTATTATTCTATATGACTGGTATTGGACCGATACCGCCTTAACGTTATTGATAGCAGCCTATGTGCTCTATCAAGCAGCGACCATGTTGCCTAAAACCATTCATATTCTGATGCAGGGCGCACCAGAGGGTATCGCTATTGAAGAAGTGATTCAGGTAATGGAAGCGGTCGAGGGCGTAAAAAATGTGCATCATGTTCATTTATGGCAACTTGATGAACACAAAAATGCCTTGGAAGCACATGTGGTGATTGAAGATATTGAACAGCTTGAATCCGTTAAAAACGCTTTAAAAACCTGTTTACAAACGCAATTTAATTTAATGCATTCGACACTGGAGTTTGAGATAAAACATTGTGATACGGCGTGTGTTTCAGTCATCAATTAGTTGTCCGTAAAGAAGGAGGTTGATTCCTTGTTTTTTGCTGGGTTTTTAATCTAATTTCTGATGTGGTTGAGAAGCCTGTTTATCTTCGTAATTCTTCATCGTTTTCCTTATTCGGCTTCCCGTCACTTTATTTGCTTGTCCAAATAAAGTAACCAAACAAAAGACACCCTGCTGACACCCTCTATTTCACTAAGCTTGTCCGCTGACATTCCCTAAACTCGCGTTCCGCTCAAACACAGGGAATGTTTAAACGCGTCCTTCACTAGCGCCCAACGGAAGTGCCCTTGGGGTATGAAAATGACGATTGCTTACAAAAGGGGAGGTTTTTCTACGTTGAATTGGTGTTTTACAGTCTATTTTTACTTGGGCTTTAAAACCGACCAGGCCTGGTCACTTTCAATATTAAGTTTATCAGAACGTTTAAACCCCATGCCGAAGTCCCCTTTGAAAGCAATCGTGCAATTCCCTTAACGAAATGAACATTTAAAAATCCCAGGTGTCTGAGTACCCCAAGGGCATTTGCTACGCGTGCACGAGCGAGTTCTGGGATTTCAGTGAATGAGTTTAGGGAATGCCGATTGATTGAGCGGGGTGTTTTTTTGTGCTTACTGGTTTTGACAGTAGTATGGACAAGCAAAATAGTCAGGGGAAGCCTTTATCGAAAATAAGGGTGAATTACAAATTTCAGAAAGGCTTCTCAATTGGTTGTTGAAATAAAAGGGTAGCGTCTCTCTTTTACCTAGGTACAGCAACTTGTTATACATTATTTACCGAATGCAACTTTGATAATGTTTCCAGGCCTAACCTCGTACCTTTTTTCCAATTTCCATTTTGGATTCTGCTTCCACTCGATACCATAATTTAAGCAAAAGCCAACACCACAATGACTTATGACACTTTGCTTTGCGCTAACACCAAATGCTTGAATACCTTCAGAAGAGAAACTTATATTTGTACCACCAATTGCGAAATTAATTTCAACGACAGTAATCGGAAACTTAAACTCAGTGCTTACATTAGGAGAAATATTAAATTTTACTTGAAGATCGATTTCATTAATCACTTCTGAAAATTTTAAATATAAATAATCCCCATTATTGTAAGTGGCCTCTAGCTCTTTACCTTGAGGAGGGGTGCGTAGGTCTAATGGTTCACCAATGTTCTCCCAAGAATTTTCTTCGATTATAATTCTTTCTTCGGGTAATAAAGAAAGCATACAAACACTAAGTCTTTGGTAACCCTCAGAATCTCTCTTGAACGAAACCACGTTATGACCATCGATTTGAACAGCTATTGGAGTTTCGTAAAATAAGTTTCCTCCAACTACCGAAAGTAAATCTCGCCTCAACCAATCAAGATTACCTTGCACGCTCTTCGAATGAACTTTATTCTTTTTGAAGGCATGTAATTGTTCATTAGTATAAGCACTTCCATCAGCTTTTTTATGGTGTTGTGCACAGAGAGCAATCATGCCATCTGGATTGTTATGAGGAGTAATGTGAACTGGTGGATCAAAATGATGATACTCCAAATATGGATTGCCACAATCTCGAACAGGGCAACCAAAACCGACTTCAGTGCGTAGGATCTCTTTAACCTTTTTAGGAATCGACGTCCTCTTTGCCATTGTGCCCCCCATATGTATAACTATAATCAGCCATCCTAAACTAGATACTCTACGTATACCACCTTTATACAAAACACAGCTTTATCATTTATTACAGCCATAAAAAAACCCACCAGGCCTGGTAGGTTTAATATTTAAAACCAACGAATCAAAACGTAACTACAAAAGCCGATTTCAGCGATTTCTCCATAGTTTAGACACCGCTCTATCACTGCCCAAACCTGCAACGATTAAACACAGCAGACCAATCGAGCCAAACAAAATGATCGGCAACAAAGTGGCCATGGCATTGAGTTGGATTGCGAAGAAAATTCCAACGCTGGTTACCCCTAAAAACAAGAAGCCCATCACCATTAATATTTTACGATGCGAAGGACTGTAGCTGTATTCTGAACCATCGTCTGGTGCTTCAAACAAATTCAGAATCGGTGCAAAAATCTTTAATAGAGTCGGTTTCATATTATCTCGTATGTTATTTAATTTCAGCCGCCAAAATCTGAAGGTTAAAAGGATTAGGTTATTAGAGATTAGAGATTAAAAAGCTCAGACTCAATTTGTAGTTCAAAACCAACCAGGCCTGGTCATTTTATGGAATTTACTGCATAAAAATGACAATGTTTATGTGAATTCAAGAATCTTTAAAACTTCATGCCTTCGCGTCTTCGTGGTTCAACGCCTCTTAAACGCTATTTCAATTCAGTCGCCAGCTCTGTCGCTAAGATTTCAGTCAATTCAGGCAGACAAGAACCACAATTGGTTCCGGCTTTTAGGGCTTGGCCGATGGCTTCTACCGAAATCAGTTTATCTTTATCAATGGCTTCGATGATGGTGTTGATGCCGATTCCGAAACAAGAACAGATGGTTTTACCTTCGTCTTTGGCACCCGATTGTTGACCGGCTAATAGACTTAAACGGGTTTTGGCATCGAGTTCCTCTTTGGTGAACAGACTGCCTAACCAGCCTCTAGGCGGCAGTTCGGTGGTCGGCGCGATAAACACAACGGATTGTAATTGTCCGTCTGTTATATGTGCGGCACGATAGCGTTGACCTGCGGTGTCGGCATAATCGAGTAACTCGCCTTTTGAACCTAAAATATTTTTTGACCAGGCCTGGTAACTTTCAATCGGTTGTTCGCCCGCAATCTCGTAACGATAGAACTGTTTGCCTTTTATTTTAACCCAGTATTCTAAGCCTTCAGTCTCAATCGGCTCACGACTTAAGATAAAGCCATGCCATTTTGCTTGATAGGCTTCGATTTTAACGGGACTGTGTTTTGACTCTGGCTGACCAGAAAGCGGATCGCCGACGGCTTGCACTAAGACATCCACTCGGCCGTGGCTCGAATACTGTGCTGTCCAATGGATTGGCATAAAGACACTGCCAGGACGACCTGTGTCGGTGACATCGACCCGTGCAATGACGATTTTGTCTTGACCCAGTGGACTGGTTAATTTCGCGAGTTCACCGTGTACTAGCTCATATCGTCGGGCATCTTTTGGATGAATACTCACATAGGCTTCATCTTTATGCGCCATCAACTTTGCCGTTTTGGCGGTACGCGTCATGGTATGCCATTGGTCACGTACTCGGCCGGTATTCAAGATTAACGGGAATGCTTGCGTGGTTGGATGCACCGGCGCACGCGGTGTAATCGGGATAAACTGCGCTTTGCCACTGGCCGTGAAGAATTTACTATCGGTAAACATGCGTTTGGTGCCGTGTGGGTTTTGAGCATTCAGCGGCCACTGGAATGGCTGCATCGCTGAATACTCGCCTTCGGTAATCTCATCTAACAGCGAGATATCAAAGTCACGTGATCCATTGTTTTCAAAACCTGAAAGCGCGGCATGTTCTCTAAAGATATCCGCTGCCGTTTGATAATCAAATGCTTTAGTAAAGCCCATCTTCAAAGCGACTTGCGACAAAATCCACCAATCGGCTTTGGCATTTTCCGGGCCGTCCATAAATTTGCGTTGGCGCGAGACGGTTCTATCGGAGTTGGTGACTGAACCATCGGTTTCGCCCCACGTCAGTGCAGGCAGTAAAACATCCGCCACCAGGGTGGTATCGGTCGCTTGAACACAGTCGGAGACCACCACCATTTCACAGGCTAACAGGGCTTTTTTGACGGCATCGGCATCCGGCATAGAGACTACGGGATTGGTGTTCATAATCCAGATGGCTTTGATGGTGCCGTCGGCCACCGCATTGAACATCTCAATGGCTTTAAGACCGTTTTCTTGAGCCATGTTTTCGGCTTGCCAAAAACGCGAAACCTTATCGATATTTTCAGGGTCATTAAAGTCCATATGGGCGGCTAACTGATTGGCTAGACCACCGACCTCTCGACCGCCCATCGCATTCGGTTGACCGGTAATGGAGAAAGGCCCACAGCCCTCTTTACCCACACGTCCGGTGGCTAAATGGCAGTTGATAATGGCATTGGATTTATCCACCCCCGATGAAGACTGGTTAACGCCTTGCGAATACAGGGTGACCATTTTGGGTCTGGAAATACACCAATCGAAAAACTTTACCAGATCATCTTCGTCTAACTCACACTGTTCGGCGACCGCATGCAGACAATCTTGGGCTTCTTCGGCCTTAGCCAACGTCGCTTCAAAGCCCTCTGTATGGAATTTGATAAACTCACCATCCAACACACCCGCCTGTGCAAACTGCGACAGCAAGCCGTTGAATAACACGGCATCGGTGCCTGGCTTTAACGCTAAATGTAAATCGGCAATATCACAGGTCGCGGTTTTACGAGGATCCACTACGACAATTTTCATCTCTGGACGACGACGTTTTTCGGCGGCAATGCGCTGATAAACAATCGGGTGCGCCCAGGCGGCATTAGAGCCGACCAAGATAATGAGATCGGCTAACTCTAAATCTTCATAAGAACAGGGAACGGTATCGGAACCAAACGCCCGTTTGTAACCGACCACGGCCGATGCCATACACAAACGCGAGTTAGTATCGATATTGGCGGTGCCCATAAAGCCTTTAATCAGCTTATTGGCGACATAATAATCTTCGGTTAAAAACTGCCCCGACACATAAAACGCCACGGCTTGCGAACCATGTTCTTTTATCACCGATTGAAATTTATCGGCCACGGTTGCTAGAGCAGAATCCCAGCTGACCACTTGACCGTTAACTTGAGGCTCCAGCATACGGCCATCAAAATCAACCGTTTCACCCGCAGAAGACCCTTTGACACACAAACGACCGTAATTGGCGGGATGTCTTTCCGAGCCAATCACTTTTACTTCGTAGGATGAAATCCCCGTTGCAGGCGTGTTATCTGGATTTTCAGCCATTTTAGGTGAAATATCCATGCCACAGCCAACCCCACAATAAGGGCAGGTGGTTTGGATAATTTTATTTTCTGACAGGGTCGTGGACATGGACGTATACATGGACATAGTGCACAGCTTTTTTTAGAGTGTTTCAGTTGAATCGAATAGGGTTTGCACCAAGCTCGGTTTTAGAGCTTTACAAACACTTGGTTATTTTCGATTTTGGTTTCATAGCTTGGGATAGAAACCCCTTCTACATCCAAACACACACCGGTTTTTAAGCTGTAGTGCTGCTTTTTCAACGGTGCAGCGACCATTAACTCACCTTTTAAGTCGCCAATCATGCCACGAGACATAACATTAGCTTTACCAATTGGGTCGTAATTATTTAACGCATAGACAGCATCGTTAATATAGAACAAAGCGACTTGGGTGCCGTTTATCAATGCGGCCACCCCAGAGTTTTTAACTAAATCATCTATTGAACAAACTTGTACAAAATCACTCATTTTCTTTTCCTTTTAAAACTTTTTGAACCACGAAGGCTCGAAGGTTTGATTGGTTTAACCCAACAGACATTGTGTCATTTCTTGATGAAAAATCAGGGGCTTATAGCGAGCCTACTTTTAATCTTTCTTCGTGCCTTCGTGTCTTCGTGGTTAACTCAGCTGTTTAAGCAATCTGTTTAATTTCAACGGCGATGCCTGATAACTTTTCAGCTTCGGTCGCAGGACGGATTTGACCACGTTCTTGCACGAATAACTGCTCTGCAGGCGTTTCAACATTGACGAATGAGCGGAAACGTTTGATGAACTCTGGGTTCTCAATCGCTGTTTTCCAGTCACACTTATACGTCTGGTGTAAGGCTTGCATTTGCGCTTCTAGCTCGTCGCCCATGCCCAGTGAATCATTGATAACAACGTCCTGAACATACGATAAACCACCTTCCATATTATCCATCCAAGTCGCCGTACGCTGTAGTCTGTCGGCTGTTTTAATGTAGAACATTAACAGTCTATCAACATACTTAAAAACTTGTTCTTTGGTTAGGTCTGTGGCGAACAGGTCTGCGTGGCGAGGCTTCATGCCGCCGTTACCGCAGACAAATAAGTTCCAACCGTTCTCAGTTGAGATAAGGCCAATGTCCTTTGCTTGTGCTTCAGCACACTCACGGGTACAGCCTGAAACCCCCATTTTGATTTTATGCGGTGAACGTAAGCCTTTATAGCGATCTTCTAATTCAATCGCCATGGTGACGGAATCGTCTAAACCATATCGACACCAAGTCGAACCGACACAAGACTTAACGGTACGTAACGCTTTAGCATAAGCCTGTCCAGATTCAAAACCAGCATCAATTAACTCTTTCCAGATGGCCGGCAGATCATTCATTTGAGCACCGAACAGGACGATACGCTGACCACCATTAATCTTAGTGTACAGCTTATAGTCTGTGGCAACTTGACCTAAAACAATCAGTTTTTGAGGCGTAATTTCGCCCCCAGGCACACGTGGAATAACCGAGTAAGTTCCGTCTTTCTGCATATTACCAAGGTAGTTATCGTTGGTATCCTGCAGAGCCACCTTATCGGCTTCTAAAGCATATGAGTTCCAAAGCGAAGCAAAGATACTACCCGCAGCCTGTTTACAGACTTCACAACCACAGCCTGTACCGTGAGACGCGATGAGGGTGTCAAAGTCTTTAATCTCTTCAACCTGACAGATATGGTAAAGCTCTTGACGCGTATGGCCAAAGTGTTCACAGATATCGGTATTGACTTCCACACCGCGTTTTTCTAATTCGTTATTGAGTACGTTGGTGACTAACTGCACACAGCCGCCACAGCCCGTTCCGGCTTCAGTAGTGGCTTTAATGTCAGACATAGTACAACAGCCGCCTTCCACCGCGCTGATAATATCGCCTTTTGAAACGTCATAACAAGAACACAGCTGCGCGGTGTCCGGCAAAGCATCCGGACCAAACAGATCCGCACCGCTGCCATCACGATTAGGCAGAATCAACATATCTGGATGCTCTGGTAGATCCATGTCGTTCAACATGATCTGTAATAGATTACCGAAATCTTCAGCATCACCCACCAAGACGGCGCCTAATAGTTTCTTACCATCCGCGGTGACGACAATCTTTTTATAAATCTCTTCTGGGCCATTTTCATAGACATAAGAGAGTGCATTTTCATCACTGCCATGCGGATCACCAATAGAGGCCACATCAATGCCCATCAGTTTCAACTTGGTGCTCATATCTGCACCTTCAAAACTGCCTGGATTGGCATTTAACAGATTCACAACAACTTGTGCCATGGCATAACCAGGTGCTACCAGACCGTAAATCATGCCGTCATGCAGGGCACACTCACCAATTGCAAACACATCTGGGTCATTGGTTTGACAGTGATTATCAATCTGAATCCCACCACGTGGGCCAAGCTCTAAACCGACTTTTCCGCCCAAATCATCGCGCGGACGAATCCCGGCTGAAAACAGAATCATATCGGTTTCCAGTGATTCACCATCGGCGAAGACCATCTTATTCATACAGTTTTCGCCATCGATGATTTCCGTGGTGGCTTTGCTGTTATGCACGGTCACACCCAGGTTTTCAATTTTGCGTTTCAGCAGTGCCGCACCGCCTTCATCTAACTGCACTGGCATTAAGCGCGGTGCGAATTCGACAACATGAGTTTCTAGCCCTAAATCGACGAGCGCTTTCGCGGCTTCTAATCCAAGCAGACCACCACCGACAACGACGCCGACTTTACCTTTGGCCGCCGTGTCTTTCATGGCCTCTAAATCTTCAATGGTTCGGTAGACCAAACAGCCTTCGCGCTCATTGCCTTTAATGGGTGGCACAAACGGATAAGAACCGGTCGCCATAATCAACTTGTCATAAGCGATCGTGACACCTGCCTCAGAAGTCACTGTTTTAGCCGTACGATCTATATCCACGGCTTTATCATTTAGATAAACGGTAATGCCATTCTGCTCATAAAAACCAGGTTTCACTAAAGAGAGGTCTTCAGCGGTTTTCCCTGAAAAATAAGAAGAGAGGTAAACACGATCGTAAGCTAGGCGAGGTTCTTCGCAAAAAGTATGCACCTCAAAGTTATCGTAGCCTTCGCTGGCGACTAGTTTCTCGATGAAGTTATGACCCACCATCCCGTTACCGATAACGACTATTTTTTGCTTACTCATGCGACTGCTTCCTTTTCTGCCTTTTTGTCTGACGAAGGCTGAAAACCTTCGCCAAATACTAATGTATCTCGATAAGCAGACATATCATTCTGCGTTACCAAATTATCAAATATCCAATTAGAGCCAGTGACATCACCAAACATCACTGCACCCTGAATTTTGTTGTTTTTCAAAACAATCTTGCGATAGATGTTTTGACTTAAATCTTGATAGACCAGGGATTCTGCATCCTCTGAATCTTCGAACTCCCCTGCTGAAAACAAGCTAATACCCGTCACTTTTAACTTGGTAGAGATAAAACTGCCTTGATAAGCGGACGGTTTACCCGCCAAGGTCTCAGCTAAGACTTGAGCCTGCTCATAGAGAGGTGCCACCAAACCGTAGAGCAAACCACGATGTTCAACACACTCGCCTAAGGCATAGATGCTCTCAGCAGACGTTTCCAGTTGGTCATTGACGATAATGCCGTGGTTGAGCTGTAAACCAAGCTTGTTGCCCACCCCCACATTGGGACGAATTCCGACCGCCATCACCACTAAATCAGCCTCAAGGACTTGGCCATCTGCTAATTTCACACCGGTGACACAGGTGTCACCTAAAATTTCAGCGGTATTGGCTGACATGGCAAACTTCATGCCTTTATCTTCAAGGCTTTTTTGCAACAACTCTCCAGAAACGGCGTCCATTTGCATATTCATTAGGACGTCGCCGCGATGTACCACCGTGACGTCCATGCCGCGAATCATTAAACCATTGGCCGCTTCAAGGCCTAATAGCCCACCACCAATGACCACTGCTGACAGTTTTTTATGCGGTTGCTGTTGATCTGCATCAGAAACGTCGAGCATGATTTTGACATCACGCGTATCTCTAAACGTCACCACACCTGGTAAATCCGCGCCTGAAACAGGAATGACAAAAGGTTTTGAACCCGTGGCAATTACCAATTTATCGTAAGAATAGACAGCGCCTAAATCCGTGGTGACGGTCTTAGCGTGTTGATCGACATCAACAACCTCAGTACTGGCTTGCAGATGAACATCGCGTTCTTCAAACCAGTCATGATCGTGGGTCATTATTTCGGGTAGGGTTTTCTCGCCAGAAAGTACTGGAGAAAGCATAATGCGGTTATAACCACCGGTCGGTTCTTTATTAAAGACACGGATATCGTAAGTATCAGGCGCTTCATGTAATAGGCGTTCGATAAATCGCGCACCGACCATGCCTGAACCGATAAGAATCAGTTTTTGCTTCATTGCATTCCTCAGACTGGCATTCAAATTTAGCGCTTCTAATAAGCAAAAGTCTAAAGTAATGAATCCAAATGGTTAAGTTTTGCTAGGTAATAACAACTTCTATGCCAGTTTTATTTTTAATAATTTTTATATTTATTATCAACAACTTAGAACTAAATACCAATGCTCGACAGACATCAGACCACTCTTAACGCACCAATGAAGATACATAAACGCACCGATTTGACAGAACAACCCCCCACTTGAGGACACAATACCCGCCCAAAAACGCCTAATTAATTGATATATCTATATTTATTGGAAGTGGCACGAATGGTTCTTTAAGAGACAGGATTCACTTATAAATACACTGAGGTATTAAGATGTCGGCCAATGATGGTAAATTCAACTTACTTTCCTTTTCAGGAAACTCTCGCATACTGCACTTAACGTGGTTTGCCTTCTTTATGTCTTTTGTGGTCTGGCTAGGTTTAGGACCCATGATGCCTTTTATTCAAGAAGCGCTCGGCTTAACCAATCAACAAGCAAAAGTCCTGCTGATTCTAAACGTCGCCATGACAATCCCTGCTCGAATTGTGGTGGGTATATTGGTCGATAAGTACGGACCTAAAATCATGTACGCCTCTATTCTCATCTTAGGGGGATCCGTCAGTATCGCATTTGCATGGGCTCAGACTTATGAACAACTGGCATTATTAAGATTCTTATCGGGTTTCATTGGAGCGGGTTTTGTGGTCGGCATTCGCATGATCTCTGAATGGTTTCCTGCAAAGCAAACGGGAATTGCACAAGGGATTTACGGTGGTTGGGGTAACTTTGGTTCTGCGGGTGCCGCGATGACTTTACCGTTTATTGCGGTCTCAATGGGTGATGTGGACGGTTGGCGTTATGCGATTACCTTCGCCAGTATTGCAGCGATGGTATACGGTGTCATTTACTTCTTCAGTGTCTCGGATACACCTAAAGGCTCAACGTATTTTAAGCCAAAGAAAACCGGTGCGATGGAAGTGACCTCTAAGGGTGATTTGATTTTATACATTGTTATGAACATCCCTTTATACCTTGCTTTAGCCGTTTTAACCTGGAAGCTTTCTCCCGAAAAAATGGGCTTGATTACCACGGAAACAACCCTGGCGATCTATGCTGCTTTAGTTGGAACTTATGCATTACAAGTCTGGAAAATTTGGCAAGTCAACAAGCATATTTTGTCAGCGCCGGTGCCAGAACTACACCGTTATAAATTTAAGCAAGTTGCGATTTTAGACTGGGCTTATTTAGTCACCTTCGGTACCGAATTAGCGGTTGTTTCTATGCTAGCGATGTTCTATGTCTCCTGGTTCGAACTGCCTAAAATCACCGCCGCCTTACTCGCCGGTATCTATCCCTTCATCAACCTAGTGGCACGTCCTGGTGGCGGCTGGATCAGTGATAAAGTCGGACGTCGTAAAACCTTATTGGTGGTTTTCACAGGAATTGCTGCCAGCTTCTTGTTTTTAGGGACGGTAGATAACACATGGTCAGTTGAGTTTGTGGTCGGTATCACCATCATCGCGGGCATCTTTTCTAAAGCAGGTTCAGGCGCTGTCTATGCGATGGTCCCTTTGATTCAACGTCGCATGACGGGGCAAATCGCAGGCATGGCAGGGGCATATGGTAACGTCGGTGCAGTCATGTTCCTGACGGTCAATAGCTTAGTCGACTATGATGTATTTTTCTTAGTGATTGGCGTTGTCGCGGCATTTGTCTTAACACTGATTATCTTCTTCCTAGAGGAGCCTGAAGGTCAAATGACTGAAGTGATGCCGGATGGTACCGTACAAATGATTGATGTAAAATAATCGTTGAGTTAATCTAACTCGATCTACAACAGAAAGGCCAGGTTGCGAATGCCACCTGGCTTTTTTCATCTCTAGCAAAGAGGTTCTGAATGGCTTTATCTTTAATCATCCGTGCGGGGTTTCACACAACGGCTGGCATTAAACCTGAAAATCAAGACTCTGTGAATTATTGCATTCCGCGAGACAGTGCCCTAGATTTTAAAGGCGCTGTTGCTGTTATTGCCGATGGTGTCAGCAGCAGTGAAGCAGCTAAGCAGGCCAGTGAAACAGCCGTCAAAAGCTTTATTCAAGACTATTACTCGACGCCTGATACTTGGAGCACCAAAAAATCTTGTCAGCAGATCATTAGCTCGATCAACAGCTGGCTCTACAAGCAGGGCAGTAGCCAAGCATCCGATCTTAAAGGATGGGTCACGACATTTGATGCGATTATTTTTAAATCGACCACCGCTTATCTTTTACACATTGGCGACTCTCGTGTGTACCGCTTTCGCCAGGGCGAATTAAAACTTCTGACGAAAGACCATATTACCTGGCTTAACAAGGACCGCAGTTATCTGAGCCGAGCTTTAGGGGTAGACACCTCTTTGCAAATCGATTTTAAAGCCGAAGCTCTCGAGCAAGATGATCTATTTCTACTCACAACGGATGGCGTGCATGATTTCATCACCGACGATGTCATGATCCAACATTTAAGCTCTAATGGTTCGGAAACTGAAATGGCGCAGAGATTGGTTGAAAAAGCCATTGCCAATCAATCCAATGACAACCTCACCGCGCAAGTGATTCGCATCAAGCAGTTACCGAATGAGACGAAGGATGAAGTCTATAACAAATTGTCACAACTGCCGTTCCCACCGGAGCTCGAACCCGGGATGAAAATCGACGGTTATGAAATCACCCAAGAGCTCAATTTATCTGCACGCAGCCAAATCTACTTGGCTAAAGATCTCGAAACAGGCAAGGAGTTGGTCCTTAAGACGCCATCACAAAACTACAGCGATGACCCTTGGTATTTGGATGGTTTTGTCAGAGAGGAGTGGATTGGCCAACGCCTATCGCACCCAGGCCTGATGAAAACGTATCGCTCGAATCGTCCTAAACAGTTTCTCTATTTTACAACCGAATACATCAAGGGACAGACCGTTAGTCAATGGATTATTGACCACCCTAACCCACCGTTGAAACAGGTGCGAGACTATATTGAACAGCTTGCCAGTGCATTACGTAGCTTGCACCGCCAAGATGTGATTCATCAGGATTTGAAGTCCGATAATGTCATGATTAACAGTGCTGATCGTATTAAGGTCATTGACTTTGGTGCTGTCCATGCGGCAGGCCTGGCGGAACTGGCCAGCGTATTGGAACGACAGCAACCAGAAGGCACGCTTAACTATACAGCGCCCGAGTATATGATGGGCGAACGCGCTGGCAAAAATGCCGATCTGTTCTCGCTTGGGGTCATCACTTATGAGATGCTCACAGGAAAATACCCCTTTAAAGAGCAGAGCATTCATAAATTCCAGTTAAAAAACTACAGTCACATGTCGTATATTTCAGTGCGCCACTATCGCCCTGACTTGCCCGAGTGGGTTGATAGTACGCTTAAAAAAGCCTGTGCGCCCGATCCAAGTAAACGCTATCAACTGCTCTCTGAGTTCTTGCATGACTTAAGCACTCCGAAAGAGAGTCAATATGAAGAGGCTTTCAAACCGCTATTGGAACGCAATCCGTTACTCTTTTGGAAAGCCACCACACTCTTGTCTTTCGTCTTCAACATTAGCCTATTGATTTACTTCCTTCACTAGAGATTGCTATGGGTTCACTCAACTTACCCACAAAAAAGGCAAGTCAAAACATGACTGACTTGCCTTTTTTATCATTTAATATTTAATTTTAAGCGTGTATGGAACGTTCTTCGGCCTTACTCAGTATTTCATTTAAAGCGTCACTTTGCTCTCTAATTTCATGGTTTAAGATACGGTCATTATCAGAGTAGTCAATGGGCACTTCAATAACGTGCACGCCACCTTGCGCATAACACTTCTCAACCGTTGGAATCACGTCATCGGCACTCGACACGCGATGCCCATAAGCTCCATAACTTTGGGCATAGAGCACAAAATCTGGGTTATTTAATTTAAGCCCAAAGTCCTCAAAACCCATATTGGCCTGTTTCCAGCGAATCATGCCGAAAGCATTGTCATTTAAAATTAGTACCACCAAATCCAATTTCAGGCGGACGGCAGTTTCTAACTCTTGCGAATTCATCATAAACCCACCATCGCCACAAATCGCCATGACTTTTGCTTCTGGTGTGACCAACTTAGCCGCAATCGCTGACGGCAGTCCCGCCCCCATGGTCGCCAGTGCATTATCTAATAAAACAGTATTGTGATGATAAGCCAAAAAATTACGCGCAAACCAGATCTTATAGACACCATTATCCAAGGCAATCACACCTGTTTCGGGCACCACTTTGCGAATATCACTCACCAAACGTTGTGGATAAACCGGAAAACGATTGTCCTGAGTCCCTTCTGCTAAATTCCGATCAATATGGACTTTAACCTCCATAAAACAGCCAAATTTCCAATGAGATTGATTTTGTAATTTAGTTTTTATTTGATAAACGCTATTGGCGATATCCCCGACAACGTCAGCCTGCGGAAAATAGACGGGGTCAACTGAAGCATTGGTAAAGTTGACATGAATGACTTTAAAACCATCTTGTTTCATAAAGAAAGGCGGCTTTTCAACGACATCATGGCCGATATTCACGATCAGGTCTGCCCTTTTGAGTGCAGCATTGACAAAATCGTGATCCGATAAGGCGGCACATCCCAAATACAGATGATGACGTTCATCGACCACACCTTTGCCCATCTGTGTGGTGAAAAAGGGAATCCCGGTTTGATCAATCAATTGGCGAATCATTTTCCCGGCGGTTTTTCGATTGGCTGCGGCACCAATTAAAATTAATGGGTGTTTGGCATCTTCGATCATTTTCACCGCGGTTGCCACCCCTTTGTCTTCAGCTAAAGGTCGACGATGGGCGCTTTGCTCAATCACCTGACTATTTGTCTCTTCGTCCGCAATATCTTCCGGCAACTCCAAATGTACCGCACCTGGGCGTTCGGTTTTTGCGATACGAAACGCCTCGCGAATACGGGCAGGAATATTATGACCACTGGTAATTTGACAAGCGTATTTGGTGATAGGGTGCATCATATCAACCACATCAATAATCTGAAACTGGCCTTGTTTGCTTGACTTGATGGGCTTTTGCCCAGTGATCATCACCATCGGCATCGCGCCCAAATTGGCATAAGCGGCCGCGGTCACCAAATTAGTTGCACCAGGCCCCAATGTTGAGAGGCAAACACCTGCATGACCGGTTAAACGACCATAGGTCGCTGCCATAAAACCTGCCGCTTGTTCATGTCGTGTCACAATCAGTTTGATGTGGGAATCTTTGAGTGAGTTCAGTAAATCCAGATTTTCCTCTCCTGGAATTCCAAAAATATATTCGACGCCTTCAGCTTCCAAAGCCTTAACAAAGAGATCTGATGCTTTCATAATTTGGCTCCTAACCACTAATAATTCATAAGATAAAATGAACAAAGGCATTCATACTGACGCTGTTTTGCCACTTTAGCATTCAACACGGTCTGTTACCAAATGTGACAAAAAAATCAAATAACCACTTTACACCACCTATATAAGCGTCGCAAAGCAATCATACTGTTCACGCTATTAAGGCACTTAATCGCTCAAAAAGCTACCCCAGAAGAGACCTCTTAAATCTCTCACAACCAAGATTTATAAGCGTCCATAACCGCTCGTCAAGTTGAGATGATGGTGATCCATTACAAAATCTTCCTTGGCTTGAATACCAACAAGTTAAAACCTATTATATTAGAAGCTTAAGAGGTGTATCATAACGCGCTGTAAAACACTCTCAATCGGATAAGGACTCCATGAAGACACCAATACGCATTTTACCCCTAGTCGAAGACGGCCTGGTCGATGAAGTTCTGCGCCCTCTCATGAGCGGTAAAGAAGCCGACGTTTTTGTGGTTCGCTCGGGTACCGAAATTCGTTGTGCCAAAGTCTACAAAGAAGCGAATAAACGTAGTTTTAAAAAAGCGGTGGAATACCAAGAAGGCCGTAAGGTTCGCAATAGCCGTCGCGCTAGAGCGATGGAAAAAGGCTCTAAATTTGGCCGCAAAGAGCAAGAAGACGTTTGGCAAAATGCCGAAGTCGATGCGCTCTATCGCCTCGCCGCTGTAGGCGTTCGCGTACCAGAGCCCTACGGTTGCTTTGATGGCGTTCTATTGATGGAACTCATTACCGATGAAGATGATCATGTGGCGCCCCGCTTGAATGATGTCTCTATGGATGCTGAGCAAGCCCGTGAAGACCATGCTGTGGTTATGCATTATATAATGCTCATGCTTTACGCAGGCCTAATACACGGCGATTTATCGGAATTTAACGTACTCGTAGACAGCTACGGACCAGTGATTATTGACTTACCTCAAGCGGTTGATGCGGCAGCGAATAATAACGCCAAACGCATGCTGACCCGAGATGTCGACAACATGACCAACTACTATGCGCAATATGCTCCCGATTTATTAAACACTCAATATGCCAAAGAAATTTGGGCTTTATTTGAAGCAGGTGAACTCTCTCCCGAGATTGAACTCAGCGGAACCTTTGATGAAGTTGAACAAGATGCGGATGTCGATAGCGTCATGCAAGAGATTAAAGCCGCTATGGAAGAAGAGCAAAATCGTCTAGAACGTATTCGAGAAGCACAAGAAGAAGCCTAACAACTACTCTATGGAGTACATAAGACAGCCTATTATAGGGTGCACCTTGTAAAGTGTCTGCACTGAACCCTAAACAAACTATCTTGACCAGACCTGGTCAAGATTCATCACGACAAAAATTTTAACGTACTTTGCTTGTCTACCAACCGCCATTCATCCAATACATCGGTCACTGCCGATTCAATCTTGGGATCATCTTCTTTATAACTGACGTTTCACCTTATTAAACATTCTTAAATATTCTTAAATATTCTTAAAAGGGTGACCGCTTATTTAAAGAGCACTTTTAATGATGTATCGCTCTTGTGTTATATTTAATCAAGACAGTAGCCGTGGTTTGTAAAAGGATCAAATATGAATTATCCAAGATTGAAAATTGCCGTATCCGATTGTTTAAGAGGCACAGAGTGCCGTTACAATGGCGGTCATGCTCAAGATGACTTTGTGAATGATCATCTAGCGAAATATGCAGATTTTTACCCTTTTTGTCCCGAAGCGGCGGTCATGGGTACGCCAAGGGAAACCATTCGTTTAGTTGGAATCGATACGGAAGTACGGGTGATTGGCCCTAAGTCGAATTCGGACTACACTGAAGGTTTGCAAGCCTACAATGACAAAATTATCCCAAAAATTTTAAGCCATAAAATGGATGGTGCTGTCGTAAAATCGCGCTCTCCAAGCTGTGGTTTAGAACGTATTAAAGTTTACCAACCAAACGGGGAATGGCACGGTTCTAAAGATCCGATGCAATCCGGGCTTTTTACAGGTGACTTACAAAAAGCCGCCCCGCATTTAGCCATTGAAGAAGAAGGTCGTTTGACCGATGCTTGGTTAAGAGAATCTTTTATGCTGCATGCTTTCACGTCGGCACGTTGGCGCGAGTTTTCTGAAGCACAGCCAAACGTGGTGGAATTTCAGGCATTTCATCGCGATCACAAATATCTCTTTCAGTCTAAAAACGAAGCGATTTACCGTGAACTCGGCGCGTTAGTAGCCGCGACCCGCAAGCATAATTTAGCTGAAAGTCTATTGAAGTATGAGCAAAAAATGTTTGCTTTATTAGCCTGTCGTTCTACAAAAGGCCATATGAAGAATGTGCTGGACCATATCTATGGTTACTTTAAAAATGAGGTGACACCGCTCGAAAAAGAACATTACTTCGAAACGGTTGCCGAATTTATAAACGATATTGTGCCGTTGATTGCCGTCATTAAGGTCTTAGAACAGTTTCTAAAACACTATGGTTCAGACTATCTTGCATCGCAGGTGTTTTTCCACCCTTACCCTGCGGATTTGGCTTTGCGCTCCCAAACCTCAGCTTATCGTTAGTGAGCGTTAACGGACTTTATCTGTGGCGTTAAGTTTTGAAGTGGCTCTTCTACTTAAGGCTTGTTAAATTAGGTTAGACTCAAGCACCGTTAATTGGCACGACTTCAGGCTTTTCGTCCCATGGACTTCATGGCTTCGACACGCTCTAAATGCGCGATACGACTCTGTTTTAAATCTGCAATCGGTAATGGATAATCTTGACCTAATACAATGCCTTTGGCCAAACACTCCGCGGAATGTTCCCAGGGCGAGTGAATGGCTTTTTTAGATAAAGCCTTCAGCTCGGGCAGCCAGGTTTTAATATACTCGCCATCGGCATCGAATTTGGTACTCTGAGTCACTGGATTAAACAACCGATAATAGGGTGATGCATCAACGCCACAACCAGCCACCCACTGCCAACCCATGACATTATTCGCAGGATCTGCATCGAATAAGGTGTGGTCAAACCAATTCTTACCTAATAACCAGTGCTGATTTAAATTCTTAGTTAAAAAAGAGGCCACCAGCATCCGTACCCGATTATGCATGAAACCAGTTTGCCAAAGCTCACGCATTCCAGCATCGATAATTGGAATCCCCGTTAAACCTTTCTGCCAGGCCTGGTAGGATTGTTTGTCGGTTTGCCAAGACATGCTTTGGTATTTGCTTTGAAACGGTTCGGTCTCCGTTTGCGGAAAATTCACCAACAGATGAGCCGCAAATTCTTTCCATGCCAACTGCCTAAACCACGGCATGGCTTGGTCATATTTAACTGTGCCATCAGCTATTAAAGCTTGCAGATAAAAGAAGATGTCACGCAGATTGATCTCTCCAAAATGTAAGTGTGGCGATAAAAGACTGGTCGCGCTGAGTTTTGGAAAATCCCGATCTTCATCGTAACTTGGCAAATCGTTTTCAATAAAGTGCTGTAACGTTTGCCACGCGACCTCTTCTCCGACCTGCCAAGAGTGAGAGGCATGCACATTGGCCATCATTTTTTGTGCCCACGGCAACCTCAACAGGATTTGCAAAGAGGTCGGAAATCCCAACCAGGCCTGGTCATAGGGTTTCAGCATGGCAGTGGCAGACAAATCGCCTACCGATTCATCTAAAGGTTCAATCAGGACTTGTTTAGCGAGTAATGTTTTATAAAAAGGCGTAAACACCAGATAGGGATTATTCTGTTGATTGCGAATTTTGTCAGGCTCTACCAGAAACTCTGAGTAAAATGGTTGTAAGACCACCCCCTGATTTTGGCAAACCGTCATGGCTTGCTGCTGCATGCTTTTAAAAGGCGCACCGACTTGAAAAGTGTAAAACACTTGATTGACGTGATAAGACGACAACACCTCAGAAAACTTGGATTCAAAGTCACCTTCAATAATCCACAAATCACCGCCTTTCGCTCGAATCGTCTGCTGCAACGTTTGCAAACCCTGCGCTAACCACAGTGTATTCGCGTCACCCACCGTCTGCCGAGGGTCATGAAAATAAGCGAAAATGACCTGGCCTGGTGACTTTTCAGAGCGTTGCTCAAGAGAACTCTCTGCGGCTTCTATTGAAGACCATGCGGAAGACAAGGCCATCTGTAAAGCCGGCAAGGCTGTTAATCTAAACTCTCTTTGTAACCACACCAATGAGGTCATATTATGTTCCTAACACGTTGTTCTATTATTAGCTTTCTTCACAAAAACAGGTTTTAAAACCTTTAACAAAAGATTAACTTCATATAAACACCTTCTCATCAGCGTACCGGGATCGTTGCCAATCAATGAGCAAGCTTCACTTGGTTACAATCAGAGAAGCATTTCGGGATAACGGATTTAATTTTTCTATCGCACTGATCATATTATCTTAATTAGACTGACTGGGTCACTCTTGCTAAAAGCTCATTCATGCTTTTTACATAATGAAAAAAATAGCATTTTATTACCGCGTTAATTTCTGCATAACCCTTTTATTCTGTTGCGAAACATCCTCAATACTTTTGAGGCATAGCGATGGCATTTGTAGAGTAACTTCAACAGTACAAAGTGGCTTAATGAGTCTGTCTGCTCAAAAAATTATTCGATTTATTGACTTAGTATGAATCCAAAAAGACGTTTTTTGAAAATACCCTATAAAAACTGTTATATATCCTCGGATTGGAGTAGCATTAATGAGACATGGACATGATCTCATAATCAACTCATGTAAAAAACCTAATCACATGACTGGCAGATGAATGGCTCACTATGGATACTCACGACTTACTCGGAATGCGTTTAAAACTTTTTGTATGCTCTTTTCTTATTCTCTTAACCACCAGTTGCAGCCAACATAATAACCATACCTTACCCGTCGTTGGTGAACTTGAATGGGAACGGATTGAACTCATTAATGAGTTGAGTGAACCGATCATTGCACGCCATGCCGCAGAAGGTGATGAACTCCAAGCTGGAGCATTAATTTTAAGCTTGGACCCCCGGCGTACCGCCGCGAATTTACAAGCTTTGATCGCCAACCGAAACCTGCTTGCCTCCAAGCTACAAGAGCTGGTCGCGGGTAGCCGTATAGAGGACGTTGAGCAAGCAAAACAGAGTGTCATTCAAAGCCAAAGTGGGTTAACTCTCGCGCGCTTGGAATACCAGCGCATTAAAACACTCCAGAAACAACACCATCTTAGCCAAGAGGAATTAGATAAGGCCTTTAATGCTTTACAAAACCAAGGTGCTGCATTGACTGCCGCCAACGCCAACTTACACAAACTACAGGCCGGTAACCGAATAGAACAAATTGAACAGGCTAAACAAGCACTGCAAGTGGCTGAGCAACAAGTAAAACATGATGAGATCACATTACAACACTTGCAAATTCGCGCGCCGCGTGCCGGACGTTTAGACAGTTTGCCATTTGAAATCGGTGAACAACCGCCAGTGGGCAGTACGGTCGCAGTGATGCTCGGCGGTAAACAACCCTATGCACGGATTCACATTCCCGAACAAATCCGCGCTTGGATTAAGCCCGGTACGCCAGCCACGGTGCAAATTGATGGCGTCAATCAACATTTTACGGCCAAGGTACGCAGCATTCACACAGCCCCGGACTTCACCCCCTATTACGCATTGACCGAAACCGACCGTTCACGTTTAAGCTATTTGGCAAAACTAGACTTTGTTGAAGCCCAGGTAACAAATCTGCCCGCAGGACTGCCGCTCACGGTGACGTTTAACCTGGATAAATTAAAATCCATTCACTCCGAAGCGACCTCGAAATAATCATGAATGTTGAGCAGGTCATTCAATGTCGGCAACTCAGCCGATCCTTTGGCTCTTTACAAGCGGTTGACCACCTAAATTTGAGCATTCCCAAGCAGAGTATCTACGGTTTTCTGGGTCCAAATGGCTCCGGTAAGTCAACCACCATGCGCATGTTGTGTGGTTTACTCACCCCAAGCTCGGGCCAAGTAGAGGTACTGGGTTTGGAGATTCCGCGACAAGCCGAACAACTCAAACACCAAATTGGCTATATGGCGCAAAAATTTGCGCTTTATGACGATTTAACCGTAGCCGAAAATCTCTCTTTTATGGCAAAAGCCTATAATTTACCGGGCAAGACCCAGGCGCAACGTATTGCTGAAACACTCTCGCGTTATGCGCTACAACCACTGCAAAAACAGATGACTGGCACGCTGAGTGGTGGACAAAAACAACGTCTTTCTCTGGCGGCTGCCACATTGCACAAGCCAAAACTGTTGTTTTTAGATGAGCCGACCAGCGGGGTCGATCCACAAAGCCGGCGTAATTTTTGGGAGTCGTTATTTGAACTGGTCAACGATGGCGTTACTATTTTAGTGTCTACTCACTATATGGATGAAGCAGAACGTTGTCATGGTTTGGCAATTCTCGACCACGGTGTAAAGGTCGCAGATGAAAGTCCAGCCAACCTCATCGCCCAAATTGATGCCTCGGTGTTCCAAATAGAAGGTACCTCGATCATGCCTTTAAAGCATCAACTTGCGACCAGTCCAGAGGTGTTAAGCATGATGCAACTCGGTGAACGTTTACGGGTATTACTCTCCAAAAAAATCGCCAATCCTCAAGATTATCTGCAGCGATTGTTAGCGCCTATTGACCAATCCTTACGGATTACGCCCATCACAGCATCAATTGAAGATGTGTTTGTCATGGCAACCTTACACAGACAACCAATGCCACCTGCTGAAAAAAGTGTCACGACAAACGCGAGTCATTTCCAGTGATCTCTTTCAGTCGTTTATGGGCCGTTTTTCGCAAAGAAGTATGGCAACTCAAACGAGATCGTATGACCATTGGGATGATCTTTGGCATTCCCATTATCCAAATTTTGCTCTTCGGTTATGCGATTAACACGGATATTCGCTGGATTCCCACCGTCGTGATGGACAGTGCCAGCACCCAATCATCGCGTAACTTAATTTCTGATTTGGAGGCTTCTCAAGTCGTTAAAATTACGGGCTATGTTCAGACAATAAACGAGATTGAAGCTCAGTTGCGTACCGGAAAGGTCAGTATAGGTTTGGTTATTCCGGCCGACTTTGAACGTCGTTTGCAACAAAATGACCGCGCCGCCGCGCAATTATTGGTCGATGGCACGGACCCGATTATCTTAGCATCGGCACGTCAATTAACCAGTCTGCAGCGGCATCAAGACACCCAAAAAACCCAAGCGCCAAGTACACTGTTTTCCGTGCGCCACTATTACAACCCAGAACGTCGCTCCGCCGTTAATACCATTCCTGGACTTATCGGTGTGATTCTCACCATGACCATGGTGATCTTTACATCGATCTCTTTAGTGCGCGAGCGTGAAAAGGGTAACCTTGAGCTACTTATCAATACACCAATCACGTCAAATGAGTTAATGTTAGGCAAAATTCTGCCCTATATTGTCATCGGGTTTTTTCAAGTGACGCTGATTTTGGCTTTGGGAGTATGGATTTTTAATGTGCCGATTGTGGGTTCTTTGGCAGAGATCTATATTGTCGCAATGGTGTTTATTGCTGCCAATTTAACGTTGGGGTTGTTATTCTCAACCTTGGCAAAAACCCAACTTCAAGCCTTACAAATGGCTATTTTTATTATGCTGCCATCGATTTTACTTTCTGGATTTATGTTTCCGTTTAGCGGTATGCCCGTGGTTGCACAGTGGATTGCCGAACTCTTACCCCTGACGCATTTTGAACGCTTGATTCGAGGCATTATGTTACGCGGTGCCAGCTTAAGCGAACTGCTCCCCGAACTGCTGGCCTTAATTGGTTTTATGCTCATAACCTTATGGCTGGCCAGTAAACGTTTTCACAAACGCTTGGATTAACGGCCTTATTTTAAAACTATCGGTTTTTCAATTGGCAAAAGGATGAATTACTAGAAATTATTTAGGCATGTCAGTGATAAACATAATGAAATGACTCATTTCAAACTCGTACATTCCGTTTAATTTTGGTATAGTTTTGCACTCAATACAAATGAATGAAATGATACGTGACCAAATTACGGCGACACTCTCCTCTGCTATTTATCCTCATTCTTGCTTTTATCAGCATGCAGTGGGCCTCTGCACATATTCATTTAGCAGAATATCATGATCATGGTGGCATTCATTACCATGAAGTAGAAAGTCACGCGCATGATTTTACCGGGCACTATTCCGACGCAACAGAGTCGTCTCAGCTTACCGAAACTTCAAGCACCATTGAACTGGATAACCAGTGTAATGCACCTTCAGGTCACAATAAGCATCCTGACTTAGCAACTATCCCAAATTATTTTCAGCAAGATGCTTGTCTGCAATCCGTCAGGCTTGAACAACCCTTTACAGAGACTCTTTTTTACCATTCTCTAGATCAATCAGCGGCCAATCCTCGCGCACCTCCTTATTTCTCATAACACCTCACACATTTAAATAGATCTAATCATTTCAAGGGGTTACTACACCTTGAATAAATTGTTATTGAGAAAATTATGTTATCTTTTATTAAAAAGTCACGATGGTTACTGGCCGCATTTGCGATGCTGGCCGTTAGCCAAGTTTTTGGACATGGTATGTCGGAAGCTGAAAAACAAACGATTATGGATGGAGGCAATTTGAGCTACCTATGGATTGGTGCAACCCATATGCTCTCGGGCTATGATCATCTATTGTTCATATTTGGTATTATCTTTTTTCTAACCAAGTTTAAAGACATTATTAAATACATCACTGCATTTACGCTCGGCCACAGTGTCACGCTTATTTATGCGACCTTTAATGGCATTCAAGTTAATTATTTTTTGATTGATGCCATCATCGCTTTAAGTATTTGCTATATCGCTTTTGCGAATTTAGATGGTTTTAAGAAGTACCTGGGGGTCAAACCGCCCAACTTGTTGGTCATGATTATTGGGTTGGGTCTAATCCATGGTCTGGGACTTTCTACACGTCTGCAACAATTACCTTTGAATCAAGATGAATTACTCATGAATATCATCTCTTTCAATATCGGTATTGAAGTAGGTCAAGTTCTAGCTTTAAGCATCATGTTACTGGTCATGGTTTTATTGCGTAAGTCGGCTTCATTCAAACCGTTTAGTCTGATCTCCAATTATGGGCTGATATTTGCCGGTTTGTTTCTCTTCATGATGCAAATGCATGGCTATTCACATACCTCTGATCCTGATGAATTTGGTTTTAGTGCGGACAATCACATTCATGAACATATCAAAATGGATGAAGAGCGAGCCGCTCAAGTGATTAGAGACTCTAAACATAACAGTATTGAATAAAAGGAAAATTAAGATGCCTAAAATATTTGTAAGTTTGTTAGCAAGCCTAACGCTTATGATTCTTACAGGGTGCTTCGATCATTCACACGATGATGGTTCGCACTCTCATGATGCTCCACAACACCACGACACACTTAAATAATACAAAGGAATTTTTATGAAAAATTTAATCACAGCACTGTTTTTATCACTGTTTATGGTCACCCCTGCAATGGCAAGCGGCGGACATGCACATGGCCCCGATGGAGGACACAGCCAGTCACATGCTCCAATTACGAGCGCTGAAGCGATCAACAGGGCTTCAAAAAAAATAACTCAATTAGTCTCAGCAGGTGTCATTGATGCTTCTTGGTCAGGTGTAAAAGCCAGTAGCGTGGAACAAAAAACGTTTGCTAATGCTGCGGAATGGGTGATCGCCTTTAAAAACGACAAAATAAAGGACTCAGCAAAACAGAACTTATATGTTTTCTTTAGTTTAGAGGGTCATTACATCGCGGCGAATTACTCAGGTAAGTAAATCCACGGTTCATTAGAACCCTTTTAGAAATCGAAATCTTTGCGTAGCGTGCAGAGGTTTCTTTTCAAATTGTTTGGTAAACATTTCATTTATGCATAACTTTAGAGACAAATAAACAGCACTTTCTCTTGTTATTCCAGCATTTAAACTTAAATTTTAGACGTGTAACTCTCCCTCCACCATCGTATTTTTTATTTTTCAACATTTTCTCTCACCACAAGATATTCAACAAGTCACCTTGACTGTTTCGAAAACTAAAAGAAACCATTGCATTCAAGTAAATAGTTGGTTTACAATCAAGTTGTACATTTTGCCCAAAAAGTAAATCGGCATAATGAGATTTGCCTATATATCCGTTAGGAACAACCAAATGTTAAAACGCTTGTTTTTAGTCATGTTCATTCTTCAAAGCTTCGCGACAGGTGCGTGGGCGGGGATGGATATGTCTCAATTAAACCAAGCGGAAAAATCAAAAATGCAAATCATGCATCACGTCATGAACATGGATGAGATGCCAACAATACTTTCACCCGAGGCCACAAAGTCTGGCTCTCAAATGCATAGTATGATGGACTGTTCCCTTTGTGATCAAGAGACAGGCTGTCAAGATTTTATGTGTGGCTCTATTCATGCCGCCACACCATTTTATGCACAAGTAGAAATGATTCAGCCGACCATTCTAATGGTCAATAGCCTGACACCAACCTTATCTATTTCAGTTGAATACTCTAATAGCCAGCCAGAAACCCCACCACCCTCCATTTAATTCTGGCGAAATACGTTCAGATTAATCCTGACAATGACTCTATCTTTTAGATGAATGCTCTGTCATTTAATTTACTGCTTTCGCCTTATAACCTAATCCATTACTGATTATTTTTTAAGGAGCTAGAGATGACCTCTTCTACTACACAAACACACCCAACGATGAACCGTCGTCAATTTGTACGCGGCTTAGCATTAACTTCTGTTGCGGCCGCTGTCGCTGCTAATATTCCGTCAGCCTATGCTAATGGTGAGTTTATTTCCCAAGATGCCATGCCATTCAACCCAAAGCAGCCTATGTTAGCGGGAACCGAGTTTGACTTGGTTATTTCTGAAACGACGGTGAATATTACCGGCACTCCAACTGTCGCAACATTAGTCAATGGCTCTTTGCCTGCACCAACACTCGTTTGGCAAGAAGGTGATACCATTACCTTAAGAGTCAAAAACGAATTAAATGTGGATAGCTCTATTCACTGGCACGGTCTCATCGTACCGGCCAACATGGATGGTGTACCGGGCTTAAGTTATGACGGCATTAAACCCGGTGAAACGTATGTCTATCAATTCACTATCAAACAAAATGGTACCTATTGGTATCACAGTCATTCAGGCTATCAAGAGCAAACCGGTGTCTACGGTGCGATTGTTATTCTGCCTAAAGTTCAAGAACCTGTTGAATCCGACCACGACTATGTCATTCAACTCTCCGACTGGTCTGATACCCCTCCTGAAATGCTTTATGCCAACCTTAAAAAAATGGGCAGTTACTATAATTACAACCAAAGAACCGTCGGTGATTTTTGGAGTGAATTAAAACAAAAAGGATTTTCTCAAGCTTGGAAAGATCGTTCCATGTGGAACGGTATGAGAATGTCCGACCGTGACTTGTCTGATATCGGTGGCTCTACCTATACTTATCTAATGAACGGTCTGTCGCCGAATGCACACTGGCGCACCGTGGTGGACTCTGGGAAAAAAGTTAGATTACGTTTTATTAACAGCTCTGCTATGACATTCTTTGATGTACGGATTCCTGGCTTAAAAATGACCGTTGTGGCCGCTGATGGAGGGTTAGTACAACCCGTCGAAGTCGATGAATTCCGCATTGGTGTCGCCGAAACTTATGATGTCATCGTTGAACCTGATACCGATAAACAAGCCTATGCAATTTTTGCTCAAGCCATTGATCGGTCTGGTTATGCCATAGGCTCCATCACCTCGGATGCTTCAAAATTAGCGGCCACGCCAGCAATGGATCCTTTACCTATTTTAACCATGACGGACATGGGAATGGAAATGAACGGCATGCAAATGGATGGCATGGATCACAGTGGTCATGACATGTCTGGTGGTATGCAGATGGATGGCACAGATCAAAGTAGCCATGCTATGTCCAATGGTATGCAAATGGATGGCATGACCCACAGTGGACACGATCAACCTGCTGACATGAAAATGGATGGCATGAATCACAGCGGACACGATCAATCTGCTG
>NZ_KB905900.1:118743-237515 GCF_000381085.1 Thiomicrorhabdus arctica DSM 13458
CATGAAAATGGACGGCATGAATCACAGCGGACACGATCAATCTGCTGGCATGAAAATGGACGGCATGAAGACACCTAATTACACACATGCTTTAACCATGGAAAAGATGGCGATGGGACAGGATGTTAGTGGGGTTGATCATTCAAAACATTCGCACGATATGTCCTCTATGAAAGTGGATTTAGACAGCATTGAAATTCCAATGGATATGAATCCAACGCTGCCGCAGATCTCCGTTCCTAAAAAAGAAGGGCCACAAATTGATATGCGTGCCACTGGTGCAAAATACCGTCTAGATGATCCCGGTGTTGGTCTGCGCAATAATGGTCGTAAAGTCTTAACCTATGCCGACTTAAGAAATCTGTATCCGACTCGACATGAACCTCAACCCACCAAAGAATTAGTATTGCACTTAACCGGCAATATGGAGCGTTACATGTGGTCAATTGATGGCATTACTTTTGATGAAGCGCCCCCATTGCAGTTTAACTTCGGTGAACGCATTCGCATTACATTTATTAATGACACCATGATGAATCACCCTATGCACTTACATGGTGTTTGGAGTGAATTAGAAACGGGAGATGAAAATCACATTCCTAGAAAACACACTGTTATTGTGCAACCAGGCGCCAAAATCAGTTACAGAGTGACTATGAACGCTCGCGGTGACTGGGCATACCACTGCCACATGCTCTATCACATGATGGGTATGTTTCGTCGTGTACAAATTCGATAGTCAAATTCAGTGTTCTAGGAGAAATAACATGAAAACAACACATAAAGTAATATTACGTACAGCCATTATCTCGTCTATACTCATGACATCACAAGTACACGCAGCCGGTGAAAGAGACCCATTATTAACCTATTTTTTAATGGATAAGTTAGAAATTAGCAATCAAACTGATAACCCGGTTTCTTGGGATGCGACGACTTGGATAGGTAAGGATTGGCACAAACTCTACCTCAAATCGGAAGGGGAAAGCGTTAATGGAAAAACAGAATCTGAAAACCAGCTGCTCTACAGTCATCCCATTGAAAAATTTTGGGATGTTCAAATGGGGTTAGGGTATGACACGACTCCTGAAAAGAACCAAACTTGGGGAGTGATCGGGTTACAGGGTCTTGCCCCTTACTTCTTTGAAACCAATGCCGTCGTGCTCGCAAACGATAAAAACTTTGGCTTTAGGTTGGATACAGAATACGAGGCTTTATTTACTCAAAAGCTAATATTAACGCCTAGTCTAAAATTAAACGCATATGCTGCTGATGACAAATCTATGGGCCTTGGCTCAGGATTATCTTCGACAGAGCTCGCACTGCGTTTACGGTATGAATTTTCTCGAAAATTTGCACCTTATATTGGTGTCAAGTTAAATCAGACCTATGGCGCCACTGCCGACTACGTTAAGGCCGAGGGTGGAAAAGAGTCTGTGACCAGCATAGTGGCTGGTTTAAGATTCTGGTTCTAACTTAACCGATTATTTCAACAACGTCCGTCAGGCTTATCAATAAATAAGTCTGACGCCATACACATGGGCCGAATACGATGAAAGCCTTACTCATTATTCCGTTATTTTTACTCCTGAGTGCTTGCTCCGATGAGCAGACTCCCAACAATAATCATTCTGACAGATGGTATTCCAATGCAGATATTCTGATTGGAGAAAAAATATTTACCAACAACTGCGCTGTTTGTCACGGTGATAAAGCACAAGGACTCACCAAAGATTGGAAACAACCTTTAACGGATGGAAGTTATCCAGCCCCCCCTTTAAATGGCTCAGCTCATGCGTGGCATCACCCAATGAAAATCCTTTTAAGAACCACTCAAAATGGAGGCATTCCACTTGGGGGAACCATGCCAGGATTTAAAGAGCAATTAAGTCAACCTGAGCAATTGGCTGCAATTGCTTATTTCCAGAGCTTTTGGTCAGAAAAAACTTACCAGGCCTGGTTAGAACGTGGTGGTCTTAAATAAATGAATATAACACTAAAAGAGCGCTGTTCACTCCTAACTCAGCGTTCTAAAAAGGAATTCAAATGAAAAGACGTGATTTTTTACGGCAAGGACTCGGAATAACCTCCGGTTTAATGGCCGCGACTCAAGCTCCTTTTGCATTCGCAAAATCAGATGCCTCTGGGTTTTCAAATTCAATTTCTCAACGGAATGACTTTAATTTGCCGGCCATTGAAGAGGGACAAACTGTTCGCGGAAAACAAGTTTTTAAGCTGACTTTGCAGCAAGGCCAAACTCGAATTTTAGCCGACACAACGACCGAAACCATTGGCATTAACCAAAATTTCTTAGCCCCTGTGTTAAGAATGAAAAAAGGTCAAACCGTTAAAATGGAAGTGACGAACAAGTTGGATGAAATTGCCGCTCTTCACTGGCATGGCATGGTATTACCAGCAACAGAAGATGGTGGGCCGCACCAAGCAATTGAGCCCAATACAACCTGGATTGCAGAATGGAAAGTACTCAATGAACCTTCGACTCTGTTTTATCATTCGCACACCCACAACCAAACAGGACAACAAGTTTGGCGTGGTTTGGGCGGTCAGATGCAGATTGTAGATGAGGATAGAGATGCTGATTTGGGCATTCCTCATCAATATGGCATAGATGATTACCCGGTAATCTTGATGGACCGAGCGTTTGAAGAAACGGGTGAGTTTTATTACAACAATAGCCGCATGGATAAAATGCAAGGCATGCATGGCGATGTCATGTTAGTTAATGGCGTTCCTAACTCTGTGCTTAAACCGAAAAAAACACTGGTTAGATTGCGTTTACATAATGCTTCAAATGCCCGTTTTTACCATTTAGAGTTTTCAGACAATCGACCTTTCCAACTCATTGCTACCGATGGAGGTCTTCTAGAAAAACCGACAAAGCTACGTCAGATTCGTTTAGCACCAGCCGAAAGAGCAGAAATATTAGTCGATCTTTCTGACCGAAAACCAATTACTCTAAAAAGCATTAAAGGCTACGGCAACCTATCAAGAGGCATGATGGGTGGAAACAATGCCAGTCATCTGGATCAAGACTTTGATCTATTGCATCTCGATTCTAGCCAGTCTGAACAGTCGTCTGCTTTTAAAAGAACACAGCTAGTCACCTTTCCTGATTGGTCTAAAGTACAAGTGGCTAAAACACGACTGATGAAGTTAGAAATGCAAATGGGCCCGCGGATGATGTTCGGTTCTGGAGGGTTCACGATCAATGGCCAAGCCATGGATATGAATGTCATCAATGAGGTCACGCATGCGAATACCTTTGAGATATGGGAGTTACAAAACCCCTCAACAATGCATCACCCATTCCATATACATAATACCCAATTTAGGGTATTGGATCGCGACGGCAAAGCGCCTTACCCCTGGGAACATGGTTTTAAAGATACGGTAACCGTACATTCAAAAGAAACAGTCAGAATTCTATTTCCCACAGGCCCATATAAGAACAATAACACGCCCTATATGTACCACTGCCATATTCTTGAGCATGAAGATGCAGGCATGATGGGGCAGTTCACTGTCGTTTAATTATTGTCTTCAGGTGTTATGCCTGTCAAGCGCTTTGAGAGATTATTATTTGTATCAAAATGAAGGTTATTTAAATTAATTTAGGAAAATATGATGAAAACAACTTTGTTAATACATACGATGACACTGCTAAGTGTGTTTTTCACGCACACAGCAAGTGCAGACCCTACTGTATATACACCTTTAGGCCAAGCCAATCAAGTTGTTGCGATTGATGCGGCCACTAGTCAAGTGATTGCGATTATTCCAGGAGTGGCAAATTCACATGGTTTAGTTGCGACGCCAGATGGTGAATACCTGATTGCAGGGAGTCTCGACGAAACGCCTTTAAAGCCCGATGATCCAAAAGATAAACCTAACAGTCTGCTCTATCTAGTTCATCCAGAACACGGCCATGTGATGTCGACCATTTCTGTTTCAGGCGGTACACATCACCAAGCCATTACCCCTAATGGCCGTTATGTAATTTCCACACACCCAAGCCGCGGTTATGTTTCAGTCGTCGACTTAAAACTGAATAAATTGATAAAAACTATTCCAACAGGTAAAGGTCCTAATTATGCACTCGTGACTAAAAATGGCCAATTTGCTTATGTCAGTAACACTGGGGACAACAATATTAGTCAAATTAATTTACAAACCTTGCAAGTGGTTCGGAATTTAGACGCTGGCGTAATGCCAACTCATATTGTTTTTTCAAAGGA
Organism: Thiomicrorhabdus arctica DSM 13458; assembly: GCF_000381085.1. GTDB lineage: Bacteria > Pseudomonadota > Gammaproteobacteria > Thiomicrospirales > Thiomicrospiraceae > Thiomicrorhabdus > Thiomicrorhabdus arctica. The sequence goes on from NZ_KB905900.1 coordinate 123,000, forward strand.
TGAATCACGTCTTTATGCAGCCAATCCTGGCCTTGGTGGAATTGCCGTCATTGACGTCGATACGGGTGAGATTGTTGACGAGTATGATGTTGGTCAAAAGGTACATGGCTTGGATATCAGTAATGATGGAACAAAACTGTTTGTGACGAGTACAAAAGATGAAATTTTCGTTTCTATAGACACAAGATCAGGTGACAAACAAGTGATGAAATTATCACCAGCACCTTATCATCTGAATACGATTCCAGGCACGGATAAGGTTTATGTGTCGAGTAAAACAAAGCCCATTATCTGGGTGATTGACCAAAATCAGTTTAAAGTCGTTGGCACCATTCAGCTTCCCGCTGGAGAAGCACATCAAATGACGACTGTGCAATAAAACATACACCATTTTATAGACGGAAGCATCAATGATAAAAGCTTATAGGCAGTTTAGTTTTATTACCCTAGGGTTAATTTTCTGGGGGCTTTTAATACCACCTATGGTGATGGCACAAAGTCAATCAGAACCTGTTCCATTTGTCGTTCAGTTGACTCGCAGTGACGACAATTACGGCCATAGAAGAGTCTTTTTGCAAATCGATAAAGTACTAGATGAAATTGGTGAAGATAAGCTGAATATTACCGTGGTGGCTTATGAAGAAGGTATCAAAGCTTTATTAGCCAACAATGACAAAACATCCCAGTTATTAACCAAACTGGCGAACCGAGGCGTCACTTTTAAAGCCTGCCGCATTAGTATGAAATCGTGGGGATTAACGGATGAACAATTTCCATTGGAAGTCGAATTCGTCCCCTCAGGTGCACCCGAAATGATTCGGTTGCAAATGTTAGGGTATAAATATTGGCGCCCTTAAACTAAAACTTGGCTTTTAAGCCAATAATCAACATGAGGAATTTGTAATGAACTGGAATTTTGAACCTTTTCACGGGGACTTAGGAGATGGAATGATGGTTGGAATGTGGGTTTTTTGGTTAATTATGTTAATCGCTATTATTTTTATCATTAAGCAATTTATGGCACCTTCGAAACCACCAGAAAGTGCTCTGGAGCTTCTTGAAAAACGCTATGCAAAGGGTGAAATTAATAAAGACGAATTTGAAGAGATTAAAAAGACACTCTTGCCTTAATCTGTCTAGATAACAACGATCATCACTCTTTAGATGACCACCTGGTCGGGTATGCCTGGCTTTAAATTTTAAATGGAGTAGAGATGAAACATGCCGTTAATGTAAGTGTTCCGGAACAGGCACTTGATCCAGTATGTCAAATGTCGGTTTCAGTCGACTCACCTCATCGTGAAACGTATCAGGGACAGACATTTCATTTTTGCAGCGACACCTGTCAGAATAAATTTATCGCTCACCCACAAGAGTACCTCTCCGATTCTCGCTCAATAGTGACCAAAAATGAAGACCATCTGTCGCTATCGGATGTGCAATATACTTGCCCCATGCACCCTGAAATCATCACTAATCAACCAGGAAACTGCCCTATTTGTGGTATGGCACTTGAACCCTTGCTGATTCAACCCGTTTCCGAAGAAGTCGACCCTGAATTACAGGATATGAGTTTGCGTTTTTGGGTCAGTTCGGCACTGGCATTGCCAGTGTTTATCTTAGCCATGATCATGGACTTAGCGCCTGAATATATACCGGACTCACTGAGTTTTCATAACATTCAATGGATTGAATTTGCTTTGGCGACGCCCGTTGTTTTATGGGGGGCTTACCCATTTTTTGTACGTGCTTGGCTGTCGATTAAAACGTGGAATTTAAACATGTTTACTCTGATCGCTATGGGGGTCGGTGCTGCTTGGAGTTATAGCATGGTTGCACTCTTAGCTCCGCAACTTTTTCCTATTACCATGCAATCCTCAGCAGGCCTGGTGGCCGTTTACTTTGAAGCCGCCGCGGTGATCACGGCCTTAGTGTTATTAGGACAAGTTCTGGAATTGCAGGCTCGATCTCAAACCAATTCTGCGATCAAAATGTTATTGAACTTGGCGCCGAATACCAGCTGGAAAGTACAAGCCGATGGCTCTGAAACAGAGATTGATTTAGAGGAGGTTCACGTAGGAGATGTGCTACGAGTTCGCCCCGGCGATAAAGTGCCTGTCGATGGTTTTATCACCCAAGGACAGAGTTATATTGATGAGTCTCTGGTCACAGGAGAACCACTGCCCGTTTCAAAAAACCTTAATGATCATGTGATTGGTGCAACCATCAATGGTTCCGGTAGTTTTTTAATGCAAGCCGAAAAAGTGGGGAAAGAGACCTTGCTGGCGCAAATTATTGACATGGTGGCTAAAGCGCAACGTTCTCGTGCCCCCATTCAAAAGTTAGCCGATATGGTCTCAGGTTACTTTGTACCGCTTGTCGTAATTATTTCTGCGATTTCATTTGGAGTATGGTGGCTCTTCGGGCCAGAACCCAGCCTGGCTTACGCCTTAATCAGTGCGGTTTCTGTGCTTATTATTGCTTGCCCTTGTGCATTAGGCTTAGCCACCCCCATTTCCATCATGGTCGGCACTGGACGAGGGGCGAGCCAAGGTGTGTTAATTAAAAATGCAGAAGCCCTTGAAGTGATGGAAAAAGTGACGCTATTGGTCGTTGATAAAACAGGTACTTTAACGGAAGGTAAACCTCAATTGACCTCGTTACAAGTTGAACCTGGCTTTGACCAACAAAAGGTTTTGCAGTTGGTTGCCAGTTTAGAGCGTGGCAGTGAACACCCTTTAGCGGCTGCGATTGTTGCAGCCGCTGAAAAACAGACATTAGTCCTTGAAACCGTAGAAGATTTTCAATCTAAAACTGGCGAGGGTGTTTTAGGCATGGTCGACCACAAAACGATCGTTATTGGCAATGAGCAATTAATGGCCACTCTTGCAATCCCTTTGCCCCCCTTAAATGAACTGATTATGGAGCATAGGTCTCAAGGTCAATCTGTCATGCTGATTGCAATTGACAATGCTTTTGCCGGATTCATCGTGGTAGCAGATCCCATTAAATCGACAAGTCAAGAAGCCATAAAAGCACTCCATCAAGAGGGTATTCGTGTGGTCATGTTAACAGGTGACAATGCTACGACGGCAAATGCGGTTGCGTCTAGTTTGAAGATAGACCAAGTTGAGGCAGGGGTTTTACCCGATGAAAAAGCTCAGTGGGTCCAGAAATTTCAAGCCGAGGGTTATATTGTCGCCATGGCGGGTGATGGGGTCAATGACGCACCCGCTTTAGCACAAGCCCAGGTTGGCATCGCCATGGGGACCGGTACAGATGTTGCCATGGAAAGCGCCGGAATTACTTTGGTCAAAGGCGATTTAAGTGGCATTGTTCGAGCTCGGAAGCTGAGTCGAGCCACCATGAGAAATATTCGCCAAAACTTATTTTTTGCTTTTATATACAATGCGGCCGGCGTTCCCATAGCAGCTGGAGTGCTCTACCCTATTTTTGGCACCTTGCTTTCGCCTATGCTTGCCGCGGCAGCCATGAGTTTTAGCTCCGTCTCAGTGATTGGCAACGCCTTACGATTAAGGAAATTAAAACTCTAATTAATAACATTATCGACCCATTTTACCGTCTATCTAACGCTGACTTTCAGCAGTCAATTTCGGGTTGAATTGACGACTTTAGATAGCTTACTCAACCCATATCATGAGGATAAAGTTATGTTAAAACAAGGACTAATCTTACTTGCTTTTACCGGCAGTGTTTTGAGTGGAATAGCCTCCGCTTCAGAGCATGCTTACCCACGTACCCATGCCATTCAGTCGCTGGATGGTACCCATGTCATTGGCTGGCATCTAATGACCGAAGATGAAAAAAAAGAGTATAGGGAAAAAATGGAGTCTGCTCAAACGAATGAAGATCGAGAGCAAATTCTTCAAAAAAATCATAGCAAAATGAAAGCTCGCGCCAAAGAGCGTGGTGTTCCTTTGAGAAAGATGCCACCAGGCCAAAAAGAACTCATGGAGGATGATCATCAACACACGATGGATAATGAGATGGATGACCATCAAATGTCACCCCAAAATGAACATCATGAAGGAATGGAAGGTCACAAAATGCATTAAGGTGGAGGTTGCAATGGTCAAGTTGGGAAACTTGACCTTCTGTTCTTAACACTCATTTTCGACATTTTTATAACATCTGGTTCCACCCTGAATACTGAGCTCTTGCTAAACCATAGGCATAGACTTCACGATGCTAAAATTTACACACTCAAAATATGAGCACGGGTGCAAACCCCCTAAAAATCAATCCAAACTTATCCTGAAAAGGTTTTACTCTATCCTTCACGATCCAATGAATATATTTATTGCCTTAACCCACCAATCACCCCGCACAACAAGAAAGCTGAGAAACATCCTGTGAAAAAGTTTGCGCACAAAGCTTTAACCCTTCAACTTGGGTTAAATAAGGAAAAAGTGTATCCGCTAAATCGGTAATGGTCATTTTCTGTGCAACTGCAATTGCCGCTGTTTGTATCATTTCGCCAGCAACATCAGCAACGATTTGCGCACCAATCAATTGTTCTGTACTCTCATTCGCAACCAATTGGATAAACCCTGTCGTATTAAAGTTTGCTAACGCGCGAGGTACATGCTCTAAATCAAGCTTACGTGAAATAACAGGTATCCCTTGTTCTTGTGCCTGCTTAACGGTTAAACCGACAGTGGCCACCTGTGGATCTGTAAAGACGACCGTGGGTAAAGTTGTTAAATCTAAGACGGCATGACCTCCCACCATATTTTTTCCGGCACGGGTACCTGCTGCCGCTGCAACATACACAAATTGCGGTAATTGAGTACAATCGCCTGCGGCATAGACATTTTCCTGACTCGTCTGGAGGTCATTTCCAACAATAATCCGTCCTTGATGATCAGTATCAACATTGGCTGCCTGTAAATTGAGTTGATGCGTATTGGCCTGTCTTCCTGTCGCCACTAAAATCTGCTCTGACTCCAATTCGTCACCCGTTGTCGTGGTGCATTTAAACTGGTTATTTATATAACAAACGGACTCAAGTTCGGAGTGCGTTAGCACTTTCATCCCTTCAGTTTGCAAAGTAGCCATTAATAACTCACCAATTGCAGAATCTTCGTTAGATAAAAGAGTCGTGCGAGCGATTAAAGTCACGAATGAACCCAAACGTAGGAATGCTTGTGCAATTTCTAAAGCAACCACAGAAGCACCTATAACGATTAAACTTTTGGGAGTGGTTTCAGTGAACAATGCTTCCGTAGATGTCCAATAAGGTGTTTCATCCAGTCCATTAATAGGTGGAATATTCGCCCGAGACCCTGTGGCGATCAATATTTTATCCGGCGATAAACGTAACGTACCCCCCTCATTGAGTTCAACATGCAATTCATTTGAATTGTGGAATTTTGCATACCCACGAATCAATTCAATCAGGGGGTTGTCCTCAAGAAGATTTTCATATTTGGCCACTCGCAGCTCATCAACTCGTTGGTGTATTTGTTTTGCCAGAGTAGAACGGTTCAAGTCAAAAGACTTAATCTGTATCGAAGGAAAAGCTGTTTGCTCTGTCTCATGAGCAATTTTTGCTGCTTGAATGAGTATTTTTGAAGGCACACACCCCACATTGACACAAGTGCCGCCGACCCTTTTATCCGCTTCAATAATTGAGACCTTTGCACCCAACTTAGTCGCTTGAATGGCTGCCGCAAAAGCAGCCGAACCCGCACCAATAATGGCCACATGAAGAGGTCTGTTTTGATCTGTAGAATCATCGTTCATATCACTCTCCTATTTTCTTTAACGTTGAAGCATACCCTGCATTCTCAGTGGCAAACGTCAAATCATCTACTTCTACAACCTGATCATCAAATGTCACTATGGCCGTTTTGTCTTTTAATGACGTTTTGACGGATTGAACGCCCTCCACTTTCAATAAAGATTTTTTTACCGTAATTGGACAGGTTGCGCAATACATGCCAGGAACATCGAGTATGACCGTTTTTTCAGCCGCAAATGCATTAAAAGAAATGAATAAACTCAATATTAAAATTATTTTTTTCATGATGATTTCCTTATAGATAGTTAAAGAAGATTGATTGTTTAATATAGCCATGATTCTGGAAGCAGAGGAATCCACCAAGTAGTCGTGATTAGGATGGTGGCTATCAATAAAGCAACCCAAAATAGTCGACGACGATTGACTTGAACTTTTGGAATCAAACATACATCATCCGCTTGGCAAGATTGCTGAGGTTTATAAAGTCCCCACCCAACCCAGATGAATAACAGGATTGTGACAAGAATAAAGTAGGGCTTAAAGGGTTCAAAAATCGCAAGACCAGATATCCATGAACCACTGACACCTAACAAGATTAAAACCAAAGGTCCTGCACAGCACAAACTTGCACCAATGGCTGTGGCGACGGCTCCAATCAATGGTAATCTCGAATTTTGAATTGACATGTAACACCTCTTTTAAATGAATTTATTTCTTTCATTTAAAAGCATACCTCCGTACCTAGGTACAGGAGCAAGAGGAACCACAATTAAACTTAGAAATAACTCATTAAGGAAGGTCAGCATGATCAGGTATACGTAAACGTTGAATATAATTAATCTTTGTATAAATCAGCAATTAAGGGGCAAGAGATACTGGTCTCTTCTGAAAGAGTACAGCTTATTGTAAGCGCCTCTAAAAGGCATTCCAAACGAGAAAGTTCGGCTATTTTTGCTCGAACATCGAGTAGTTTACTTTGCGCAATACTCCTCGCTTCAGCACAGTGCGTTCCATCTTCCAAAGCTAATAAACCTGCAACTTCATCCAGACTAAACCCTAACCCTTGAGCAGATTTAATAAACTTAACTCTCTTAACATCTGTTAAGTCATATTTTCGTATACCGCCATAAGGTTTAGCAGGTTCATTCAGTAGCTTTTTTCTTTGATAGAAACGAATTGTCTCTACGGACACACCAGATTGCTTTGCAAACGTGCCGATCGTTAGGTTTTTCAAATGATCATCCATAAGTACATTCCTATCAATAACCATCAAACAACGCAATGACAGCTATTCATCTATATTTTTTACTGTTTGATGACTGAATTTTCACCGAGTCCATTTAGCAAAAAGTAAAGTTTACCGTTCAAATGAAAAGTGCAAACCGATAATCTGGCAAGAAAAGGCGCAGTTACCATAAAAACAACCTACACAGGAATCACCAGCAAGACCGATTCATTCTTCTGCTTTATTTATTTGTGACACCAGCACACAAAACAGAACAGAACAGAACAGAACAAAAGCCAATACTTGCCGATGTTCAGAGTGTCCCATGAGATATTTACCGTCCCTGAGAATGATTCTCTTTACTACCCATGCGGACATACGCGAGTCGATTACGGACACATCGCCATCATGTCTTGCTTGTTTCAAAAAGCACAACTCTTTTAACTCAGCGATGGTTGTCAAGCTGGTCGACAATTCGCTCGGTTGAATACAGAACGGTGGACATTTGCGCAAAATGTTGGCGCGACGTCCGGCATAGGTAATTCAGTCGGCACTTTGGTTAAAGCCAGCAGTTGATGCTTCATCCATGCTAACCCGCCCAACTCACGAAAATGAATGGATGCAGAACAAGTAAAGAGCCGTCGGATATTTTTGAGATTCTTCTTTCGGTATCTACTGCTTTCCCGTCCTGCTTCTCATGGCCATGTTGCTTATTCAGATCGCAAGCCTATTTGGCGATCTTATTTTGCGGATTCACCTCCCAGTTTGTGGTCTGGGAGCACCTCGACTGCAACGGGACTCCGGGATATTGTCAGCAGACGTGCATTAATCGCAACAATCACGGTACTAGCAGCCATCAACGCCGCGCCCAAAGCAGGGGAAAGCAGCACGCCCCAAGAGTAAAGAGCCCCAGCTGCCAGCGGGATAGCGAATGCGTTATAGCCAGTCGCCCAGACGAGATTCTGGATCATTTTGGCATAGGTGGCCTTGGAAAGGTTGAGAAGCGCCACGACATCCAATGGATTGCTGCGTACCAGAATGACGTCAGCCGTTTCGACAGCGACATCCGAACCCGCCCCTATAGCGATGCCCAAATCCGCCTGTGCTAGCGCGGGAGCATCGTTCACCCCATCGCCAGTCATGGCCACCAATTTGCCTCGGGACTGGACTTCCTTGACCTTGGCCGCTTTGTCCTGCGGTAAGACTTCGGCAAAGAATTCGTCCAATCCAACCTGGTCCGACACCCATTGGGCAACTTGTTTGTTGTCCCCGGTTAGCATAATGCACTTAATGCCCATTGCTTTGAGTGCGGCGATCGCTTGTTTCGACTCAGGCCGGATAATATCAGCCAGAGCAATAGCCCCTTTTAACTGCCCGTCAAACAGAACAAAGACGACAGTTTTACCTTGTGCTTTCAGTTCCTCCACACGTTTGTCATCCATGCCAATATCCTGTTCACGAAGAAAGCCCGGACTGACCACCTTAATCTCTTTGCCCTCAACCCAGGCCTCGGCACCTTTACCTGCAATGCCCCTAAAATTTTCAATGGGCAGTTTATTGTCGGAAGAGGCAGCAATAGCCTTGGCAATGGGGTGTTCGGAATTGGCTTCTACCGAGGCGGCATATTGATGCAGCGTATTTTCATCAATGTCCTGTGAGAACAGCAGTGTATCGGTAACGCCAAAGCGACCCTCGGTGAGGGTACCGGTCTTATCGAAAATAATCGCCTGTACTTTCCGGGCGCGCTCGAACGCGGGACGATTACGAATGAGCAATCCATTGCTCGCGGCCAGTGCCGTGGAGACAGCGATGACCAGCGGCACCGCCAGACCCAGAGCATGCGGACAGGCGATGACCATGACGGTCACGGCGCGTTCGATGGCAAAAGAGAGATCCCGGCCCATAATACCCTGCCAGATAAAGAAGGTAATTGCACCGCCACTTAAGGCAATCAGGGTGAGCCACATCGCAGCCGTATTGGCCAGATCTTGTGTTTTTGATTTGCTTTCCTGGGCCTGTTTGACCAGGTCGATAACTTGGGACAGAAATGAATCCTTGCCGGTTCCTTTGACGGCTATGGTCAGTGACCCTTCGCCATTGATGGCGCCGCCGATGACCTTGTCGTTGGTTTTTTTGGTGACTGGGGTGGATTCTCCTGTGAGCATGGCTTCATTCACTGCGCTTTCGCCATTCACTATGACCCCATCTGCAGGAATCTTTTCGCCGGGTTTTATCAAAACCTGATCGTCTACCGCCAGTTCGCCTAGCGGCACATCCTTCACGCTGCCGTCCGGCATGAGTTTATGGGCATCGGAAGGCATTAGTTTCGCCAAGGCTTCCAGGGCTTTGGAAGCGCCCATCACCGATTTCATCTCGATCCAGTGCCCCAGCAACATCACATCGACTAGCGTCGCGAGTTCCCAAAAGAAAACTTTCCCGGTCAAACCGAACACCACGGCACTGCTATAAATATATGCGGTAGTGATCGCGACCGAGACCAGCGTCATCATTCCGGGCTGCTTGGATGCAAGTTCTTGGAAGAGTCCTTTTAGAAAGGGCCAACCACCGTAGAAAAATACTGCTGTAGAAAGGCCAAACAGAACGTATAGGTCGCCGGAGAAACGGATGGTATCGCGTAAACCTACCAATTCTTGGAGCAATGGGGAGAGAATCAGAATAGGAATGGTTAGAACCAGCGCAATCCAGAACCGCTTCCGAAAATCCGCAGCCATGTGGGCATGGTGATTGGTATGGTGCTTCATAACAAGTGTTCTCCTTTTTTTAGTCCAGACCGAGAACGCGGTAAACCGTTTCAACAATCATTAGTACGGCGTCTGTACGAAGCTCTAAACTTGATTGTAAATATAACGACTAAACTAAGTGACTACGCTTTAGCCTGTTGCCAGAAAATGAGCTTTGCACGGGAATGACTGAATTTACGACCTATGCTTGAGGAGCCCAGCTTTCATATTAACTTTAGAACTAGTATACGTAATTTAATGTAAAATAAACATCAGTCATGGCTTCGTTATAGAATAACCAGGCCTGGTTATTCCAAAGGGTAATATTCTTGATTTTAAGTCTCTAAACGAAACATTAACACTAAGCTAAAACCTTAAAAACCCGCCCCTTTAATATAGCAGTAACAACGAGATCCTCTGCAACTGAAGTAATTGTGATTTTTATATCAATTTTAGTTTCTTTCGGAACGTTATTTCCTGTAGTGCTCAAGCAAAAGTGGCCACCTCTTTAGAAAAATTTAACCTGCTAACGACAGCTTTTAACATTGGTTAAAATGGAGAATGATACTCCAAGTTTTAATGAATTACCGACCTGAAAACACAACCCCTGGCTCCATCTTTAATACAGGTCTCGTACTCACCATAGCCGCTGTTATGCTGACAATTAAAACCCCTACAATACCGAATATAGGTGTAAACCACATCATTCTAAATGGGAAGTCGATTGTGGAAACAAACTCACCAATAATGGCACATAAACCAACCCCCATACCAGCACCCAAAAACGCACTTGCTCCAGCTTGTATAAAAACCATTTTCAATAACATCGAATTTGAAGCCCCCATTGCTTTAAGCACCGCATATTGCTTAAGACTTTCATAGGTAAACATATAGAGCATTATGCCTGTAACACCGAATCCTACCGTCATTGCTAAAATAAGCATTGCCGCCATGTCTCCAACATCTTCGGAATTAATAAGAAACCATCGAACAGTATCTTCTTTAAAATCGGAGGATGTTCTTGCGCGTAACCTTGTTTGCTGTTCAATTCTCTTAGCCAGTACCGTGGCGGATACGCCTGTTTGGGCTGAAACCATGATAAATGTTAATCGTCTATGCTCAGAAGGTAATAAACGCTTAGCATTTGAGTAAGTCGTATAGAGTAATGGCCGAGGTGGAAATCGATGAATAGTCTGTGACACGCCTGCAATGACGATTCGTTTGCCATTGACTAAGAGTTCATCATCAACCTTTAAAGGTCTTGTCGGGGCATCCAAATGTACACCATCAAAAGGCCATTTATCTTTTTGATAAATAGGCGTTTGCAATTTTCCACTTGTACCGCCCGAGTCAACAATAACGCTATCCGGTCGATAGAGTATTTTTGATGACCCCCTTTTGTACAGAAAAGGTGCACCGGATAATGTGGCATCATCGACCCCTATCATCTGAAAGGTCTGAAAACGTCCGTTGGGGAAACGCGCAGTCAGGTCATTCAATGATAGAGGCGCGGCACTGCTTACCCCTTTAACGCCTCGAACCCTTGCCAAGGCGGAAGATGGCATATTGATAGTCATTTCAGTCGAGTTGACCGCGGGATCCATAACCCAAACATCTGCAGAATTATTTTCAGAAATAAGAGCAAAACCCTGTGTCATAAAACCGGCAAAATATGCAAGCGCAAAGGTAACCAAAAAGGCTGTAAAAGTAATACCTAAGAGTAATCCAATATATTTTGCCCGGTCACCCATAAGCATTTGAAGTGCTATACGCAACATTGATCAGTTCTCTTGGGTATTGTCATGTGCCTCTATAAACACATCTAACTGTTGGCCCACATAGACGGGGAAATCAGGCTTTTCAAATGTATAAATCATTTGTAAAACACGCATATCGGTGCGCTCTGTACTCAGGTCTGTGAAAGCGGTTTTAGAACTTATATAGGGCTCGGTATAGTTATAATTAAGCGGGATTTTCAACTCAGGGTGCCCTCTTACAAAGGCGACTGCTTTTGCTTTAGGTTTTATTCGCCAAACATCATTTTCATTAATCTCAACGGGTAGGCGCATGGCATTACTTCCTAATAGAATTAAGGGTGAAGCAACCTGGCCATTATCAATATACTCTCCTATTTGCATTTTACACCGCAAGACTTGACCATCAATTAATGAAGAAATAGTATGCATTTCTAACTCTTTTTTAAATGCCATGACTTCTGTTTTTGCCAACTCTAAATTCGCTGTAGCAAGGTTTAATTCATCAAGCTGAGAAAGATATTGCTTTTTACTCACCACTTGCGGAGCAGCTTCCTTAAGTTCCTTATAAATTTGAAATTGATGCATTACTTTTTTTAAAGCCGCATCAGCCACTTTTACTTTAACTTCAGCCACCGTAATTTTTGCTCGGACATCCCTGTCATCTATTGTAAATAAGGCATCCCCCACTTTAATTTTCTGTCCTACTTTAATATACAGTTTTGTCACAATCCCTTGAATGGCTGTCCCAATGGGTATATTGGTACTTTCTAACTCGATAACACCTGCTCCATACGCATAGGATTCATAGGGTGGTTCTGTCTTTAAGATTGGCTGAGTTTGAAGCGGGGCTGATCGATTGCTAAAATAAATAGAAAAAATACCGATAATTAAGCCGACAAGAGATATCAAAATTACCTTATAAAAGCTTTTCATCAGGCGTCCTTACATTAGTTTCAATTTTTACAATTCTTCCATCGTCCATATAGGCCATACGGTCCGCAAAATTAAAAATTCGATTATCATGCGTCACAACAATCAAGGTTTTACCCTCTTTTTTTACAAAACTACGAAGAAGTTCCAAGATCAGCTGTCCAGATTCGTGGTCAAGACTACTTGTTGGTTCGTCACATATTATCAATTTTGGGCTGTGTATCAGCGCGCGAGCAATCGCTACACGCTGCTGCTCGCCACCACTGAGCTCACCTGGCATGGCCTGAGAACGCGAAGTTAATCCCACAAGATCAAGTATTGTTTGCGCTCGTTTCATCGCTACTGCACGATTTACACCTTGAATTAATAATGGGATAGCGATGTTTTCTACGGCCGTTAATGCGGGTAATAAATTAAAAGCTTGAAAAACAAATCCAATAGAATGCCCCCTAAAATAGGTTTTTTCCTGGGAATTTAATGTACTTAAGTCTTCGCCTAAAACACGACAAAACCCTTCATTATCCGCTTCAAGCAATGCACTGATAATAGAAATAAAGGTTGTTTTACCGCAACCTGAAGGACCCACTAGCATGACCAATTCACCTTGGTAAACATCAAGATCAATACCCCGCAAAGCAAACACTTTTGATTCACCGCTACCATATGTTTTTTTGATATGCCGACACTTAACGACTATGTTCTTATCTTCATCCAAAATCATAATGTTTATACAAGGTACTCTCCGAGAGTTTTAATTTTTTGCAAGAACTTTAAAGACTTCATTCATAAAGATGGCATCCGTGGTTGACTTTACTCGTAAAGATATGCAGCTAAAGACATCTGCTGTAATCCTTAAAAGTTCGGCGCATGAAAGCCCAATTAAATCATTCTAGTATCAATAACAATGATAGTCTTTTTTTCTTACCTTAAAGTACTTAGAGTTCTATTTATTGAACTGTAAGTAAAGTCAGAGCCTTACTGTAAGCCTCACTTTTTAAGTAAATGTCAAAACCGAGGGTAACCCCCTTAATTATATTCAACTTTCCTTTAAATCTTTTTTTTGTAAAAAACTCTATATTTTTAGACGTTTACTACACTTTATTATGGTTTTAATTACGCTTTCTTTAAGTTTTTGGGTCGTATTTCAGCAGCTTATTTACTTACTGTTTTTGAGGATTTCAATTTATCATCTAAGTTCCAAATAGTGTATCCACTCGAGCGTCATAAAGATGAGTTCCAGTGCATAATCTTACTTCTTGATATTCTGACTAACACGCCTATTACTTACAAAATGAAGCACTTTGACTACAAATAGTAACATTTATTGCGATTTATATAGCGCAGTGAGGTTTTATTGTTACACACTCGCTCCATACCGCTGATTTTATTGGACTTTATTTGCTTGGCCTGCATCCTGTTATTGGTTAGCAAAAAAGGAGTTCATCGAAATGAAAAAAAATGTATTAACTAAAAATATCCAAGCTGCTCTTGCAGTGTCTGCATTAGGGCTTTCTTCCATAACTGTTCCACAACTTGCCTATGCTGGTGAATTTACAGATGCATTGACAGGCGGGGTAGCCTCTGTGGATGCTCGAGTGCGATATGAGGGCGTTAGTCAGAATGGTAAAGAGGACGCTAATGCCTTTACTGAAAGAACTCGTTTAGGCTATTTGACTGGAGACTTTAAAGGCTTTACAGGTTTTATTGAAATGTCAGACACTGCCGCGCTTAGCTCAAGAGAAGATTACTATGTGCCTAAGGGTAGTTATGCAGGTGGTGACCCAGCCAAAGCAGTTGTTCTTGACCCTACTTTTACCGCTTTAAATCAAGCGTGGATTGCTTATAAGTTTGATGAGACCACTGTTAAAGCGGGTGAGCAGCGTATTATTTTTGACAACCGCTTCTTAGGAAATGTTGGTTGGAGACAAAAAGAACAAACCTACTCAGGCGTCTCGATTCATACTGAGTCAATCCCAAAAACGACTTTAGATTATGCTTACATTGTTAATGCAAACAATGTAATCGGCTCTGATGTCGCTATGAGCACGCATGCTTTTCAAGCTGCGTTTAATGGACTGCCTTTTGGGAAAGTCACTGGTTATGCCTATCTTATTGATAATGATGTAGCGACATCTACTGATAGCCAAACCCTTGGCGCTAGATTTAATGGCGCAACAAGCTTGTCCGAAGATCTAAAAGTCAAATACCATATTGAGTATGCATCACAGGATGACTACGCAGATAGCAAGAGTGTTGGTGGTGAATATATGCGAACAGAGCTTGGGCTTATGTACAAGACTGGAAGCATTACTTTAGGGCAGGAGAAGTTGGGCGGTAATGGTGTAAGCGCTTTCCAGACTCCGTTAGGTACCGTGCATGCATTTAATGGTTGGGCGGATATGTTTATTGGACCTGTTGGCGGGACACCTAAGAACGGTTTGGTTGACAATTATATCAATCTGTCTGGCAAAGCGCTTGGCCTGAAAATGGCGGCTATCTATCATGACTTCTCATCTGACGTTGGAGGTGAGCAATATGGTACTGAATATGACCTACTTGTCGCTAAAAAATTCTCCAAAACCTATACTGCTGGAATCAAATATGCCGCCTATAGTGCGGATACTTATCTTAAAGATACTAATAAGCTTTGGGTTTGGGTTGATGTGAAATTTTAAATTTACTAAGCTCTCTGAGTCTAGTAAGTCAGCAGGCCCGCCATTGAGCGGGCATTTTTATGGGATTCTTACGTGCTGCACCATTTTAAATGAATCAATGCACCGATTAGTTAACAAAACACTGCATATAGTTAACATTTGTAGACAAATAACGACATAATGTAGTATTGGATAGAGAGCCACCACCCTACTTTCATGTAACATGCTGATTTTAATTGATTTTTTCTGTATGGCATTATTGTCGCTATATGTTAGTTAACTTAATTTATGGAATGAGAGAAATTATGAGTTATAAAGCATCAAATGTCTGGATAGCGAATCTATCCCATACTTTTAAAAAACAAGTTAAGCCCACTCTGAGTGATATAAATCTATCCATTCCAAAAGGTCAGTTGACGGCGCTCATTGGCCGAAGTGGTTGTGGAAAATCTACACTACTTCAAATGATTGCAGGTTTAATGATTCCTTCTGATGGTGCAATTCGCATTGGCGGTCATACGGTCACCAAACCGAGTGCCAAGTGGAACATGATGTTTCAAAACCCTTCCCTTTACCCATGGATGACCGTAAGAGAAAGCGCAGCTTTGGGGCTGGTTTTTGCGGGAACCTACAAAGATAAAAAAGACAAGGTAGAAGATTTGTTAGATATGGTTGGCTTGTCTGAACTTAAAGATGAGAATGTTCAAAAACTCTCAGGCGGACAGCAGCAACGCGTTGCGCTAGCTCGCTCTCTAGCGACAGAACCGGAAGTTTTACTGTTAGACGAACCATTCTCTGCATTAGATGCCTTCACTAGAACCACCTTACAAAACGAAGTTGCGCAAATTTGCCATGACCAAGGTATCACCATGGTCATGGTGACGCATGATATTGACGAAGCGGTTGCGATGGCAGACAACGTAATCATTATGAGCCAAAACCCTGGTGAAATTGTCGGTGACTTGAAAGTAAATTTTTCTTATCCAAGAGACCGAAATTCTGAGGAGTTCATTATTTTAAAAGAAAAACTCTTTGGTGAGTTTGAAAAAATTGATCAAGCCAAGCAAAAAGAATTACTAGAAATGGCTTAAATGCCTTATTTAAAGACTTTGCAACCTAAATTTAATTTTACAGAACTAAGGAGATACAATCATGTGCCAATTATGCGATGTTGATAACAAGTCCTCAAGAGAAGATTATGTGCTTAATCCAGTAACAGGACGTCGTGAATTTATTTTAGACAGTTTAGCTGTTGCTGGAGGTTTAGCTGCAGCAATGAGCCTGCCCTCTCAAGCTTTAGCTAATATGGAAATGCCAGAAGATGAAGTTGTCAGAATCGGCTACTTACCCATTACAGATGCTAGTGCATTATTAGTTGCGCATGCTATGGGATATTTTGAAGATGAAGGCTTAAAAGCTGAAAGGCCAACCCTAATACGCGGTTGGTCTCCTTTAATTGAAGGTTTTGCATCTAAGAAATTTAATCTAGTGCACTTTTTAAAACCTATCCCAATCTGGATGCGCTATAACAATAACTTCCCAATTAAAATTACTGGCTGGGCACACACTAATGGATCAGGCCTTGTGGTTGGAAAGGATTCGGGCGTTGAAGACTTTTCTCAATTGGGTGGGAAACAAATTGCGGTGCCATTTTGGTATTCTATGCATAATATCGTACTGCAAATGGCATTAAAAAATGCAGGATTAGAACCTGTTATTCAAGACCAACAAGACCCACTTAAGCCAAATCAAGTCAACTTACAAATTATGCCGCCACCAGATATGCCCCCTGCGCTTGCAGCTAGAAAAATTGATGCATTCATTGTCGCAGAGCCTTTTAATGCCGCGGGTGAAATGCTCGCGGGCGGTAAGATGTTGAGATTTACGGGTGATATTTGGAAAAACCATCCATGTTGCGTTATCTGTATGCACGACGACGATGTTGATAAGAAGAAAATTTGGTCGCAAAAAGTCATGAACGCCGTGGTTCGCGGCGCAATTTATGCACAAGAGAATAAAGAAGAAGTGGCTCACATGCTTTCTCGCGACGGCAAAAGATATTTACCAATGAAAGCCAAGGTTGTTCTTAAAGCGATGACCGATTATTCTGACGAAAATTATGCTAAACCTGATGCTATACATCACCCAGAATGGGGTATTGGACGCATAGACTTCAACCCTTACCCATATCCATCAGCCACTAAGTTTATTATTGATCAACTCAAAGACACCTTGGTAACTGGCGACACAACCTTCTTGAAAGATTTGGATACGGATTTTGTTGTCAATGACCTTGTCAACTATGAGTATGTTAAAAATGCGATGGATAAGTTTGATGCATGGGAAAAAGTACCTGGTGTAAATCCTGAGGATCCTACCCATCGAGAAGAGGTGTTTGTATTATGAGCCAATCTACTTTGCCCTCTAAATCCAGTTTAAGCCGGATAACTAATGGTTTTAATAGTTTACCTACGGGAGTGCAAGGCTTTGTTAATGCAACCATAGGAATGGGCATACTCCTGTTCTTTTGGTGGGTTGGTGGGTTGTTAATCGCCAACAATCCCGATACTGAAGCATTTGCAGGTTTTGCACCTGGCTCTGCCTTTGTTGCTTTATGGGCGCTGATCACTAATGGAGAGCTTTGGGGGACTATTTACTCAAGCTTATATCGTATTCTCAATGGACTTTTTTGGGGGATTGTCATAGGTGTCCCTGTGGGGATTTTGGTCGGGTATTTTATACGTGTTCGTCAAATTGCCAATATGCCACTTCAGTTTTTACGTATGATCAGCCCTTTGGCATGGATGCCAATCTCTGTATTAGCGTTTGAAAGCTGGGACAATGCCATTATCTTCTTATTAGTCATGGCGACGCTTTGGCCAATCCTTTTTGGCACAGCACATGGCGTTCAAAGAATTGACCCTAACTGGTTCAAAGTAGCCCGTAACTTAGGCGCTGATGGTTACCAAATGTTGCGACGCATAATTCTACCAGCCATTGGGCAAGATGTATTTGCGGGTATTCGACTCGCTATCGGTGTTGCTTGGGTTGTTTTGGTGCCGGCTGAATATCTTGGGGTAACTTCGGGATTGGGTTATGCAATTAACGATGCTCGAGATACGCTTGATTATGGTAAATTGGCGGCGGTTGTCGTTGTGATTGGAGCTATTGGTTATATGCTTGATTTTATTGCCGTCAAATTACTTAAACGCTACTCTTGGCATGCGGGATAAACTATACAAAATCACATAAATGATTAAACCAATATTTATATTATTGGTTTAATTACTTCTATGGAGACTAACTCATCTAATAAGCAAGGCTCTCTGGTGTCAGTCACCAAGTATTCCTTTGCATTTTTACAAAAAGATTAACGACCTTACATTTCAGTACATGACTACCTGTAGTGTTTTCTCAAGCACTAATCGTGCTTTTTAAGCCCGTTAAGCTACGATTTTGAGTTCATAATACAGTGAATACGAAATATTCACCCCCAATCCTTTACAAAGTACTACAATCAGAATTTACTTTTTCTGAAAGTATCACCATAATACTACTATTTTTATTGTTGTATAACTCCCTTGCTCGTTCAAAACGACCTCAGGGTTAGGAGCTTTTTTTGAAGAAGTATGAGCATATTAACATTTCAAATCAAACTGAATATTTGGTCATCAAAGAGGCAGCCGAGGAAATTGAGCATGCTTACCAACCTGACAAAGCCATTCACAAAATTTTAAGTATTATTTCTCGTCAACTCGGATTGAACCGTGGAAGAGTTTTACTACAAGAACCCAATACAGGTTATTTAAAAGCCGTATACACCTATAGTCTGACCCCTGAAGAGATTTCTAAAAGTCGTTTTGCCATTAAAGAAGGGATTTGTGGGAAGGTCATGCATACCGGAACGCCCGTTATTGTGCCTGACATTGACCAAGAAACTGACTACCTTTGCCGGACGGTGAATCGAGAAATACTCCCTCAGGAAACAGTCTCATTTATTGCAACGCCCATTATTCGGAATGGCACAGTCGTCGGCGTTTTGGCAGTAAATCGTTTAAGTAAAAGTACTAGATCACTGGATAAAGATTTAAGTTTATTGAAGCTGATTGCCGTTTTTATTAGTGAAATTTTAGCGGTACACGCTATGCTTGCACAGCAAACACAAATCTTAAAAGAAGAGAATGAACAGCTTAAGGCCTTAACGACTAACCAGGGTAGCCAATACGGCATTATCGGAGAAAGTAGCGCATTGATGGCCTCCCTAAACAAAGTTAGTCGCGCGGCCAATGCGGCTGTTACTGTATTGTTAAAAGGCGAATCAGGAACCGGCAAGGAAAAGTTTGCTAGGATGCTTCATTTATCCTCTCGTCGACAAGATGGTCCTTTTATCGCTATAAACTGCGCAGCCATTCCTAAAGAGCTTTTAGAATCTGAATTATTTGGCCATGAAAAGGGTTCTTTTACTGGCGCAGGCAAGGCTAAATTAGGACAAATTGAAATAGCCAATCATGGCACACTTTTCTTAGATGAAATTGCTGATTTAGACCTCAGTCTCCAGGCTAAACTACTGAGAGTATTAGAAGATAAAGCGATCACACGTGTTGGAGCTGTAAAACCAATTCCTGTCGATGTCAGAATCATTGTTGCTTCACACATAGATTTAAATGAAGCTGTAAACCAAGGTAGTTTTAGATTAGATCTTTTTTATCGCTTAAATGTATTTCCTATTGAGCTTCCCCCTTTGCGCCAAAGAGCCGGAGATATTCGTTTGCTGGCAAGACACTTTCTAAACCAAGCTAACCAAGAGTATCAATTAAGTACTATCTTTGATGTCGGTGCAATGGAATTCTTAGAGTACTACGATTGGCCAGGAAACATTCGCCAACTTGAGAATGTGATTAAAAGAGTTGTATTAATGGCAGATGATCATCGATTAATTAAATCATCTCTGATTCAATCCATTATTAATGATGAAAAAGGCATTACCCGTGGTGGTCATGCTGGTGAACTTCGTCACAATGACTCTCAGGCACAACAACAAGCCCAATCCTTGCCAATGTCACAAAACCCTGTGAATATGACAAATCCTCATGCAGGCTTTGATCATGGCTTTAACTCTAATCCTATGCACAACTTACAAATGTCAGCAATAGATGGGCAAAATATTTCTGAAAAAAGAGATTATTGGAAAGTTTCGGATATCGATGTCGATACGCTTAAAAAGGCTTTGGAAATGGCGCGTGGTAATAAGACACGAGCTGCATTAATGCTTAATATGACACCAAGGCAGTTCAGTTATAGACTTAAAAAATTAGAAATAGAAGGTTAACGAACATTTACAGTTTATAGGTTGCTTTGTAAAGAGCGTTTGCCGAACTTACCAAGTCGCCACTTAATGCAAAACCAGTAACGTCTTCACCATTGTTGTAATACAAGCGATGATTGTCACCGACTTGCAAGCTCAATTCCCACCGACCGTGTGTCGCTTTTAAAGGTGGGCTAAGCATAATGGCTAAACTCGGTGTTTTGGTTTTTATTAAGGTAGGGATGACGTGGAATTGATTTGAAGTGTCTCCCATAATATGACTTGCTAATACTTTCACCTGGCGTCTTATTGGTTCTAAGTAGGACTGGACAACGCCATCTGTTTCAGCGCAGTCACCAATCGCATAGACATCGCTATCGCTCGTTTGGCAAAACCCATTAATACAAATACCTAAATTAGTGGTCAATTTTGCTTTATTAGCCAATGCAATATTGGGTGATAAGCCTATCGCCGCCAAAACTAACCCAGATTCAAATGTTTCACCTTGGTCGGTTTTCAGGATGTATGCACCGTCAGAGTTAGTATTCATTTCAATCACTTCAGAATTGAAAATAAGGTTAATACCCCTACTAAGGAGTTTGTCGGTTAACTTTCGTGAGATTGCTTCAGGCATAATTTGACTCATTAAATGAGCACCTCTCACAATCATGTCAACTTCTATTCCAAAGGAATGCAAATCCTCGGCCAACTCAGTTGCGATGAGGCCCCCGCCAATTAAGGTCACTTTTGGCTTGTCCTGTAAAAGTTTATAAAACTTCTTGTATGCCGCTAAATCGTTAATTGTGATGATTTCATGCGAAGCATCGCCTGCTATTTTGGGTAATACGGCCTTAGCGCCGGTCGCGAGCACAAGCTTGCTGTAACTAAAGCTTCCGGTTGTCGTGGTTACCTTTTTGCGTTGTGTATTAATTGACATGACTTTAGTACGAGTTTTAACGCCAATGTCCAGTTCTGTTGCCTTGTTATTTGCGGACGATTCGGGCAGGTCATCAGGTGTTCTGTTCTGACTTAAAGCCATCGATAGGGCTGGTTTTGGATATACAGTTCCATCATCAGCCGTTAACAAAGAAATCACAGCACCAGGGTCTAAGTGGCGAATCGCTTCAGCTGCTTGCCACCCCGCATAACCGGAACCAATAATTAAAACATCAGCCTTATTGCTTGCTTTCCGCTTAGGTTGGTCGCTAGACGTAATCTTCTTAGTGTCGTCTATTAAGACAAAATCATCCTTGCTAACCAAGCATAACGGACAGTACCAATCATCAGGAATATCTGCAAATCTAGTGCCTGGTGCGAGGCCAGAATCTAGATCACCTTCCTCTTCGTCGTAAATTAAACCGCAAGTCCGGCAAATGTATTTCTGATACGGCTGAGTCATTTTATTCTCCTACGCGGCTTCTTCAAGTCGAGCGATTTCTTTTCTTAAATGTTTGATTGAAGGCGTCACAATGACGACGAAATAGGCTTCGCGTTGTTTACGTTGTGCAACTGAATCCACGATATAACCCTTGGCGCCAGCATGTTGCATAACTGAATCAGCTGAACGTTTAGACAATTCACCGCCCAATAGCCGTGCTTCAAGAACAGATTTAATATAATCATCTCCTTGGGTAAATGGCTCTTCACACAAATCTTGAATAAGCTCTAAAGTATCCTCAAGTTCTTCTTGCAACTCTTCAGGTGAATCATCCAGGAAAGCATTGGTTTCAGATAAGGTTAGATTTGATTTATGCATATCATTGATAGCGCCTTGAATAACGCCAGCAGCCATACCAGTTTGTAATAAAATAAAGCCCGCTTTTATCTTCTTTAACAAGGGAAGAACAGGGTCGGACAATAAATATTTTTTAGGTAAAAATGCATTATCAAAAATCAGTGAATAAGTCCCTGTGCCTTCCATGCCGACAAAGGCAACCATTTGCTTCATGGTTAGGCCTTCGAGATTACAAGGAATTAGAGCCATGGCATCACGATCTGGGTTGCCGTGTTTATCGTGTACTTTGAAAATAGAGCCAAAAAAGTGCTTGCTCGAGCTTTCTAGCAAGTTAGAAACCCACGGCAAAGTACCATTAATTATATAGCCGTCTTCCGTCTCTTCTGCAGAGAGCTTTAAATCTTCAATGCCTGAAAAATACTTCATAGGGTTAGAGAGAGATGTCGCCCCAAAAAATTCACCATCAACGATCTTTGGTAAAATTTCCGTTTTGAGCCACTCGTTATCAGAGTTCTCAATATACCAAGCACAAACAGTTTGAGCCCACATCATAAACCCAGTAGACATGCATTCTTCAGAAACGACAGCCATGTCTGAAATCGTGCCAAACAGATCTAATTTACCGTTATTTTGTGAAGGAATATGGTGGCGAAACGCGCCCGCTTTACCTAGCTTTTCTAAAATTTCGGTTGTATATGTTCCGTGGTCAATAGACAGTGTCAGTGGCTTCAAATCATTTTTTACAATTTGACTAATCATGAAAGTTACCTCGATGTCAGGCCTAGAATGACCAGGCCTGGTCATTTTTATGTATTATTCTGCAAGTTTGCCACTCATATTGACGGCATTTAAGTAGGTGTTTGCAACTGGCGACCATTTCATCGCATGTGCAACTAACTCTTCTAATACTTCTTTCGTTGCACTTGGAGACTCAATCACAAAAGTTGCACGAACATCTGTTACGCCTAAACGCTTGTTAGGATCAATGTCGCCTGTTCCCCAAACGGCCGTGATGTTGATGTCTCCTTCCAAATAAACTTCCAACTTATTTAACGGTATGCCACGCTGAGTTGCATTAGCCTGTACACCTACTGATAAACAAGATCCTAGGGATAATAGAGCCATTTCAGAAGGGTTTGGAGCAGTATCCTCTCCTAAAAGTCCAGGTGGTTCATCAACAACAATCGGATCCAAGTCACGAATATAGTTAAAGTTCTTAAACTGACCTTCTAATACCGTTTTAGATTTAAGTGTTTTAATTACGTTTGGATTAGCTTTTCCGGCTTCACCTAATTGATTCAACCCGTCATTGTCAATTGGGCGTATGCAAGATGGGATATATACTTCAGTCATGTTTGAGACTCCTACTGTTTTGTTAAAAGGTTAAAAGTTTTCGAATTACGAAAAGTTAACTTCCTATAGCGACAGAGATGCCAACAACTCATTATTCTTATTTATCAATTAGTTAAGCAGTAAATACTACTAATTTTTAATAAATAGCATTACAATTATCTACAAATAATAACAAAATATAAAATAATGTATGGTTTTGTTGATATTAAGCGCTATAAAACGCCCGTTAATATCCTAAATGTCATT
Organism: Thiomicrorhabdus arctica DSM 13458; assembly: GCF_000381085.1. GTDB lineage: Bacteria > Pseudomonadota > Gammaproteobacteria > Thiomicrospirales > Thiomicrospiraceae > Thiomicrorhabdus > Thiomicrorhabdus arctica. The sequence continues at coordinate 146,710 of NZ_KB905900.1, forward strand.
AACATCAAATACTTATAATGCTTGGCATATTGTTTGCGTTATAGAGTTTGTAATTTATTTTAAATATTATTAATAGAAGAGGTAGAGACCATGTTGTCTAAAATTGAAATGACTGAAGCGATTATTCTTGCGAAATCGGAAAAAAATGTTGGGTGGGTTGAAATTGCAGCTGCTACAGGGTTAAGTGAAGTTTACACAACGTCCGCATGCCTGGGCATGAACCATTTAGATGTCGAACCGGCAGAAAAATTATCCGCTTTTTTGGGGTTAGATTCAGCCGTTGCTAGCGCCCTACAAGATTTTCCACATAAATCCTGGGACAAACTGGTGCCAACCGATCCTTTAATCTACCGTCTTTATGAAATAGTCGGTGTTTACGGCCCAACCATGAAAGAACTGATACATGAAAAATTTGGTGACGGCATCATGAGCGCCATCGATTTTACAATGGACATCGATAAAGAAGAAAACCCTGCCGGTGATAGAGTGGTCGTAACAATGAATGGTAAATTCTTAGCTTATAAAGCCTGGTAATTTTAATTTCTGCGGGGCTAATGCCCTGCTTAACTAATCAATCAGACTCTTTAAGGTTTTTTCTTCGAACTCAAATTTCGTCTAGAGACTTTATTTTCGATGCTTTTGCTTATCTTCGGCCATTCTTTACAAAACTCGAATCTCGTTGGAAGGCATGCGGTTATTGAGAAATAAGGAACGAGGGCAATATGTGATTGTAGATGTGTTCTTAAATATTTACCTGTGTATCGATCAAACGGCTGAACAGGACGTTTATGAATTTTTACAGAACGCTTTTTAACTAAAAAATGTGTTAATTCAAGAAATATTGCCAAATAATAAGGGAAATATAACAATGAAACTAAGTAAAGTTTTACAGCGTAAAATCATTTATTAGGATGTCTACAGGGAATTAAGCTAGAAACTCTGGACAAGTTGTGTAAATTTTTCGATTGCACACCAAATGAGATACTTAACTTGATAAATGAAGAAAAATAGAGCATTTAAGTCAATTATGTTAAGCAGTAAGAGTCGTTTGTCTCTGATTTGTCCCTTTTTTGTCTCCAGAACTTATTTTAAAAAATAACAATATAACATTTGACAGGTGCAGAGCCCCTCTATACAATACGCACATTCTATTTTGGCCTGATAGCTCAGTCGGTAGAGCAAGGGATTGAAAATCCCTGTGTCCCTGGTTCGATTCCAGGTCAGGCCACCATATTTTAGTAAGTTGTTTGAACTTAGTTTGAACAGGTTATTCGCGGGAGTGGTGGAATTGGTAGACACGCCAGATTTAGGTTCTGGTGCCTTTGGTGTGAGAGTTCGAGTCTCTCCTTCCGCACCAATTAGTTAGTAAGACAATTGCTTATTAACGACTGAAGTCAGCTTAATCGCTGGCTTTTTTTATGCCTAAAATTTATGTTTTATATTTATCCCTTCATACTTTCTCCGTTTCGACGCCCAAACTTACCAGGCCTGGTGGTTTGTGATATGCTTTGCCTTTAAGATTCTCTTTGTTCCCCAGGATACTTTTCATGCGTCGTACTTTATCAATTTTCACTCTGTTAACAACGCTTTTATTAGCGGGTTGTTTGGGCATCACCCAGCCGTCAGACTCCGATATTGATAACATGAGTGAACAATACTTTAATCAACAGCTGGCAGGACTTTTTACCGCGACTAAAGTCACTAAAAAGAATGGATATAAAGACAATGATACGCACTACATTGCTGAGATGCATATTCTCGCTACGGCACAACAGTCTTTAGATGAATATGCGGCAAAACTGATGCAGGATGAGTCACTTTCGGCGGTGGAGAAATTCACTCACGGCATAAGCTTAGGGCTTTTAAAAATGACCCTGCCTGAATTTTCAGCCGGTGATCAGATCGAATTCGAACGTAATTACCTTTTTATTAAAACTGATAATGGTTGGATGCTTAAAAAAGAGTTGCGTGCAGAAGAACTGGCGGACTAAACCATTTAAATCCACACTCCCTTTACATTAAAAGATAGGAATCAAAATATGCCTTTATTAGATAGCTTTACCGTTGACCATACCATTATGAATGCGCCTGCTGTGCGTGTTGCCAAGACAATGACCTCGCCTTCTGGTGATACCATCACCGTCTTCGATTTACGTTTTAACAAACCCAATGAAACGATGATGAGCGAAAAAGGCATTCATACCCTAGAGCATTTATTTGCTGGCTTTATGCGTAATCATTTGAATGGTGATGGCGTTGAAATTATTGACCTGTCACCGATGGGTTGTCGTACAGGCTTTTATATGAGTCTATTAGGTGCACCCAGTGAAGAAAGCGTTAGCAAGGCTTGGTTAGCGGCCATGCAGGATGTTTTAAAAGTAAAACGCGTAGAAGATATTCCTGAATTAAATGAATACCAGTGCGGAACCTTTGTGATGCACTCTTTGGAAGAAGCCAAAGCAATCGCTCAAGACATTATTGACCATGGCATTGGCGTGAATAAAAATGATGACATTGCGCTAAGCGAAGCCACTCTTAAGTCTCTTGGTAATGAAGTATAGGAAACCAATGATGAAAATAGCCATAATTGGTGCAATGGAAGAAGAAGTTGTCTTACTAAGAGGTCAGTTAACCGATTTAACCACGACCAAACATGCCGGTTTTGAGTTTTATTCTGGAAAAATTGGCCAGGTAGATGTCGCCTTGTTGCGTTCAGGTATTGGTAAAGTTAATGCTGCAATTAGCACGACCTTATTGCTGCAATTATATCAACCTGACTATGTCATCAATACAGGTTCTGCGGGTGGATTTCATACTGATTTAAATGTGGGTGACATTGTCATCAGCAGTTCAGTTTGCCATCATGATGTCGATGTCACGCCTTTTGGTTATGATTTAGGCCAAGTTCCTGGCATGCCAGCATGTTTCTTACCGGATGATAAATTGGTCAAAGTGGCTCAGGAAAGTATTGAAGCATTGCAAGAAGTGGTGCATATGCACGGCTTAATCGCCACGGCCGACCGATTTATGCATCAGCCTGAAGATGTCGCCAATACTCGCAAAAACTTCCCTGAGATGATCGCCTGTGAGATGGAAGCTGCGGCGGTAGCACAAGCCTGCCACAGTTTTAACATACCCTTTGTCATAATCCGTTCTTTATCGGATATCGCTGGCAAAGAGAATGCAGTAACCTTTGAAAAGTACCTAGAGCAAGCGGCAACGCATTCCGCTAAGGTCATTTTAGAGATGTTAAAACGCCTTGAAAATAGCGTACGATAACCTAAAGTATTTCATGGGTTTTTAATGAGGTAAGCCGTTGTCTATTAAAAATAGCGACAACATCCACAGGATCACGCTGAAAAAAGCAAAAGCACTCAGTACAAAAAAACCGCCTGTAGGGCGGTTTTTTTGTACTGAGTAAAGATTGCGTTTATAAACCTGGCAAGTTAGCCGGGTCAAAAGGCAAAATTTTGGTCAAGGTAACAAGACCGTTAGTCGTTGTGAGACTCAATGTCGTGCCCGTACTATCCACGCCATAAGCGGTCGGGTTTGCGCCACTAAAGCCATTATTACCATCCGTATCAACGGTTACTTCAAAGCTAAAGGTGCCACCTGTAGACGGTGTTGTCTCAGGTGTAAGCTGATAACGACCCTGTTCATAAACAACAGAACCATTCGTACTGCCTGCCAAAGAGAAGACGGTGTAAGTACTGTCTTTATTAAAGACCGCTACCTTATTGGTTGCCAGTCCATCGAACTTCCAAACACCATTAATTTTATCAGCACTCTTAGCTTGATCCGTTAAAGAGACAAGACGCTTAAATTTAGATCCGCCATCACTCATATTAATCTCAAACTCACTCAACTTATCTGACACTTCAATTGGGTATGCAAGTTCTGACACCATTGACGTTGAAGCATTACCAACTAATTTACTGAGAGTAATCTTTGTTCCGCCTGGATTCAGTGCATAAGTACCTATTTGCAAAACATCGGTGCCGGTACCTTGCTGATCACTCAATAACGCATATTGGCCATTAGTGAGCAACTTGAGGAAAACTAAGCCTATAGTCTCACGACTGCCCAGCATCCAAGTACCCACAATACCATTGGCATTTGATAGATGATCTTCCACTTCTTCTTTCGTTTTCCAGTCATTCGATTCATCTTGATCATCGTCTAGCGCAATGCCACTAAAATATCCTTTAAAGGAGACATCATCCGTATCAAAATCATCACCAGACAGTATCAGGCCTTTTAAAGCCTCGATGGTTGCCACAGAAATGCTAATCCCATTTGACGGATCCTTATCAGAATCTAAGGACTGTAACAACAGCCCAATATTAAGCACCTTAGGATTACTTACATCTTTTGTACCCGCCATATCAAACGGTGTAACGACGCCTTTAGCGGCCACGGAAGGTAATGTAACACCACCAATAGAGAACGTCACCGCTTCTCCTGCTGCTATTGATATTCACCCTGAGCATTAGTCGTTCCGCTTTGCGTTGCTGTTTGATAGGTAATTCCCTCAACGGCACTATCAACAAAAACACCCGTGCTAGAGCCACTTGCAGGAGCCCCTCCACCACATCCCGCTAATGTTAATGAGGCAATTGCAGACATAACAATAGTAAGTTTTGCATTAAAAATGGTCATAAAAAATCCTATATAATTTTCGAACAAGAATGAATGAAATTTCACGTTAGCAAAGTGTAAACGCTTATTAAAATCAAAAAATCATTAAAATTCGTTCTCAATCAATAGTTCATTCCATGGTCATATAAACGTAAAAATTTTATAACCTACCAAGTCAATCTTAGAATCTATTAAGGCTACGACTCGACATGCAAAACCATTCTATCATCCTGCTAGTCACCTCATTTTTCAGCTTTAACATCAAGATCATCAAGATTTACAACGCTGTTTTTGATCACCAATGTGCCTGCCATCTTGTCATGCCAACCTTGTTTACGTTTATCAAATGCCACCCAAATAAGACCTGCACAGAAGGGGATAATGGAGACAAAATAACCTAAGTAACGTGCAATAAACTGTCCTACCGAAGGTTTTCCACCCGTCTTAGCGTCGACAATAGTGAGTTTAGTCAAGAGCTTTCCTGGAGTCGCTGATTTATACATCCAAAAAATAATGACCGCGACCGCCGGAAAAAGGTAGTTAATCACCAAATCCCATCCGCCTTGCAGATAGGTATAACCATCTGTAGGCACTTCACCATAAATTGCAGTGGTAATCGGTAGTGTGATAATCATGACAATCACGCTATCGATCAGTGCTGCCATCACTCTTATCCAAAAACCTGCGTATTCAATTGATTCAAGATGACCGAGATTTTCAACCTCAGTAACTGCTTTTACGTCTGCTTGCATAGGACCTCGTTAATGCACACTGTTTTAATTATGTGCTCATGTTACTTTGTAATACAAAATGATGCCAAGTTACCATGTGTTGCATAATGCCAAACCCACTTTAACGAATCATTCCATCGTTATTTTTTCCCAGAGGTTAGCTGGGCTAATTGAGAATCGTGCCATTTTCTCAGTAGGCCTAACGCCAATATGGCACCCATGAGCGCGTACAGCATATCGGACTGCGTATCCCAGACATAGCCTTGCGTGCCTAAGAAAGCCTCAGCGGCTTCTTCGGAAGTGAGCGCAACCCACCACTCCAATATTTCATAGAAAGCACTTAATGCTAGGCAGAATGTAATGATGAAAAAGTTCTGCCAAACCGTACCCTTTATAATTTGTTTACGCAAAATCAGCTCTCGAGCGATCATCGCCGGTACAAATCCTTGCGCCAAATGTCCCAACTTATCGTAATTGTTGCGCGACCAATTAAACAGCTCGCTTAGCCAATCAAAAAGCGGCACCTCGGCATAGGTGTAGTGTCCACCGACCATTAGGATGATGCTATGCACTAAAATCAAAAAATAGAGTAATGGGGTCAACTGAAAACGACGATAGGTCCAAGCTAAAATTATCAGACCGACCAGCGCTGGGAAAACCTCTAAAAACCAGGTAAGTTGATCTTTAGGGTGTATTCCAGACCAAATGAAGACCAAACCAAATATAAGTATCCAACCAATTTTGATAACAACCTCCTTAACCTTTATTGTTAAAGATTTGAACAATGTAGGAACTAAACGATGGAAAGCGCGATTAAGGCACTTCTATCCATTGTACAAAACAAATATACAATCTGCGAAAAATAAATTGACCAAGCCTGGTTATGCCTAGAATGTCAAAATTCAGACACTTAACAATAAAAACGCCCAGGTTTAAATCTGAGCGTTTTTGTTTTACGGATTGAAAACAGACGATAGAGGTCACGTTGTTTAAATATAGATTTTTCTAATGCATAACCGGTAACTGCGCGGTAATTGCTTGATAATATGAGCTTGAATCCAATGGCTGAGCCCAGATTAAGCCCTGCCCTACCAAACATCCCATATTATGCAACAGAGCTGCTTGTGTTTGGTTTTCGATACCGGAGGCAATGACACACACATCTAACGTTTTCGCCATTTGAATGACCGCTTTTATCCATTTCTGACCACTGGTCGTTTCTAGAGCATCTTGCAGCCAAACACGATCGAGCTTGATCTCTTGTACATTCAGGTTCATCAACTGCGCAAGATCCAGTGGGATCTTACCAACTTCTGTCAAAGTAATCTGGTAGCCAGCTTCACTCAATGCGTGTAGGGTATTTTGTAAATCGGCTTCGGTAATCGCTTGTAATGAAAATTCTAACTGCACTTGCGATGCTTTGACATTGAAAGATGCTAAACGATGGTTCATGAATTCAACCATGTTTTCGGTTTTCCAGACATTCTCCAGTACCGGAATTGAAATCACCAACTCATCATTCATCTGCTGCCACTGCTGGAGATAAAATAAGCCGCTATCAATTAACCATGTCCCGACTGAACTCCCACACCCGCTCTGGTCAAGCTTATCCATCCAGCCTGGTAGATAAGGATTTTCAACTAATTCACTATGCCAAAGCGCACTGACACTTGCGCCGACAATTTGATGGCTTACTAAATCAATTTGCGGCTCAAAGCACACCTCTATCTCACCTGCGCTAATCGCGGCTTTTAGAGAAACAGCTAAATCAATCTCTTTAAGCTTCTGCTCTGCTTGTTCAGCAACATCAGAGTAGAAACGATAAGTACTACGCCCACTGGCTTTTGAAGCGTAAAGTGCTTTATCAGAGTTCTCAACTAAATCCGCACAACTTTTTGCATCTTCAGGATAACGGGCCACACCGATACTGGTTGAAATCGCTACATCACTTTTATCAATCCAATAAGGACGACTGACTTCAAAAATAATACGCTTACAGATATTTTCAGTCATGTCACGATCAGACAGACCTGCTAATAAAATGACAAACTCATCCCCCCCCAAGCGACTAACGAGGTCACCTTCACGAACGGCCGAGATTAAACGAGCACTGACATTTCTCAACAATTCATCACCGGCATGGTGCCCTAAGGTATCATTGACGTTCTTAAAACCGTCTAAATCTAAAAACAATAACGTAAATTCAGTGTCGCTGTCTCTGGACTTTATGACTAGCTGCTCAAGCGTGCTGTGAAAATAAGAGCGATTTGGTAAATGGGTTAAGGCATCGTAATTCGCTTGACGGAATAGCTCACGGGTGCGCATCACTACCTGAGCTTCCACCATCTCAGCAATTGCTTGCGGAATATCACCCGTATCAGAGAAACGGTCTTGCAACACTCGGAGTATTTTTTTAACACCGAACCCAGCGGCCAGAGGTGATCTGTCAACCATCTTCTGAGTTCTAGAACGATCCGTTTGCAAAAAACGTTGTACTTCAGATGAAGTATCATTTTTTGTCATTGGCTTTTCAACAGTGTCTCTAAACTCTACCATAGTGCTAACCTTTTACCTTACTAAAGGGCTTAACAGGATGAAGGTCATTAATGTCTGAAATGTCGTTATAATATTTGACCATTTCAAAGAGTCTTCAGTTAAGCCCGGTTCATTAATGTCTTTGCAAACACAAATGACTCAAGTTCTTATTTAAGTGGCCGATAAACTGACTCCTTAAATTTCTTAACAAGCTATTAGCAAAGGATATGCCATGTCTAACATCGGTACCCCATTTTCATCTACTGCCGTCCGAGTATTGCTCTGTGGAGCCGGAGAGTTAGGCAAGGAAGTCGCCATTGAACTGCAACGTTTAGGTGTAGAGGTCATTGCCGCAGATCGTTATGCAAATGCCCCAGCCATGCAAGTTGCAGACCGCAGTCATGTCGTTGACATGTTGGATGGTGCCGCCCTAAGAAAAGTTATTGAGTTAGAAAAACCGCATATGGTCGTGCCAGAAATTGAGGCAATTGCCACCGACACCTTAGCGGAACTCGAAAACGAGGGTGTCAAAATAATACCGACGGCACGTGCCACGCAATTGACCATGAATCGTGAAGGTATCCGCCGTCTCGCCGCTGAAGCGTTGGGCATTCCAACCTCGCCTTATGAATTTGTGGACACCAAAGCAGATTTTGAAGCCGCTATTGGGCGCATCGGCATGCCTTGCGTCGTTAAGCCAATTATGAGTTCGTCTGGTAAAGGTCAGAGTGTCATTAAAACCGCCGCCGATATAAACCAGGCCTGGTCATATGCGCAAGAAGGCGGACGCGCTGGTAAAGGACGCGTCATCATTGAAGGCTTTGTTGAGTTTGATTATGAGATTACCTTATTAACCGTTCGTCACGAACAAGGTATTAGTTTTTGTGAGCCCATTGGCCATCACCAAGAGGATGGCGATTACCGCCAATCATGGCAACCACAGGTAATGAGTGCTGCCGCGATAACAACCTCGCAGGAGATCGCCCGTAAAGTCACCGATAATTTATGCGGCGAAACTGGACGAGGTCTATTTGGCGTTGAGTTATTCATTAAAGGCGACAACGTTTACTTTAGTGAAGTCTCGCCTCGACCTCATGATACCGGCTTGGTGACCTTAATGTCACAAGATCTCTCTGAATTTGCTTTACATGCCCGAGCCATCCTAGGCTTGCCAATTCCAAATATTAGACAACACGGTCCAACTGCCTCAAGCGTTATTTTGCCGACCGGCAAATCTCGCCAAACGGAGTTCTCCAATCTAACTGAAGCACTCTCTTTGCCAGACACGCAAATTCGCTTGTTTGGTAAACCGGAAATTGACGGTCGTCGCCGCATGGGGGTTGCCATTGCAAAAGCGGATACCATTGAAGAAGCTATAAACAAAGCCAATCAAGTTGCAGCTGCCGTAAAAGTGACATTTTAAGAAAACAATCTAATAATCACTGTTTATTAATTGACATCAAATGCTCGCAATGACTTTTAAATGGACCTAATCTGGTCCATTTAAAAGCCACATCTATTCTATTGACTTCAATTAACCACAAACTAAATATCCACGTAACGCCTTGTTTTTAAAAAGTTCATTATCAACAAAACCACAAAACTCCGCCTTAAACCCACACTTCTTTTATAAAATTTGGCACGCCTTATGCTCTACGACTATCAAAGGAAAAACTTTAATCTTTTATGAACCAACGTCAATATTTATATAGGTTCAAAACGTTAAAGCTCGCTAAACACACTGAACGGCCCAACAGCCAAAAGCATAAGGAAACCAGACATGACTTTAAACAATACAACATCAGCAGAAGCAAAGGCTCCGATTCTTCAAGAATACAAAAGAAATCAAGAGTCTGAAAAACACCTTAAAGAGAACCCGCGTAAAACCATCCTACTCTTATTACAGGGTGCCGTAGACAAGGGTAATATGGCGAAAGTATGTCACCAAAGCCATGCTTTAGTAGAGAAGGGATTTCACCTGGGACGTATGACAACTATTTTGGATGCGTTACGTGACCGCTTATCAATGACAAAAGAGACTCCCCTGGCATTTGATTTAGAGGAACTTTACCGTTATGCAGACCAAAGCATTCAAGAAGCCGTTTTTGAAAAAGATGCCTTCTATCTCGACAGTGCTATTGAAATCCTAACGGAACTTCGCGATGCTTGGATGGAAATGATGCAGCAAACAGGACAGTTACACGATAATCAGTAATGTCCGCGAAAGGTTTAATATGGATGTGTAAGTCCATATCAATCACCCCCAAAAAAGCCGAGATCACTCTCGGCTTTTTTGTGCTCAACATCTCTTTCTTTACCAAAAAATAAATATTCAGCGCATTCTAACGGAAATGGGCACTGCCTAATAATGTCACATTGTGCAGAAATTGACGATTTTCTGGATCCCATGTCACTGGAGTTGACAACCCAATATCGACACTGGACAAGCTTTCCAAAGCCTTGATTAAGTCCAATTTTCGATGCGTCGGACACTTATCAAGCCCCTTTAACAACACCAACGTGTTTAAATAAGATTCAAAACTGATGCTATTACGGTATTTGGACGTACTTTCCGTTAAAAACGGTTTAATGTGTTTACGATATTGTGTTGCGGCCGATGACTTATCTTGATAATCGTCGATGGGTGCAGTCACAAAGACATTTTGACAATTCTTAACATAACGCTTTAATGAACCCAATCCAATCAATGAAATCGAATAAAAATTGACTGGCTTCAAGCTCACATCGTTAATGATGTCGGCGAATGATTTTGTACCACCCACAAAAACGACATGCATGGCATTAGATTGGTTAATCGATTCAATCAAAAATTTTTGACTGCGATGTTCAGAACCATAACTAAGGTGCTCGCTCCGTATCAATTTGTCAAAGACTACCGCACTGCGTTTACCAAATGCATTACCTGGGTACACAAATAAAATTTTGCCACGCTTCTGAATCAGATGCTCGGCAATGCTCGCCAACTCATCTTCATAACTTGGACGGACATTAAAGAAGTTGCTCCACTTTGCATCTCGCAATAAATTACTCCCCGAAAAGGGTCCAATCACGGCTATTTTCATGGCTAATGCACTTTGAACAAACCATTTCATATTACCCAGTGTGAATACCCCTCCCAAACAGGCGATGCTACGAGGTGAAATCTTCTTTTTAGCTAACTCCATATAATGGTTAATATCCGACTGATCATCAAACACTTCTAATTTAATACTGACACCAGAGGCGATTTTGTTGTCGTGATACTCTTTAAGTGCCGCATTAATACCATATAACTTACTATGACCTATAAAATTAAAGCCGCCCGTTAGCGGCAGGATTGAGCTGATAATAATTTGATTGTGTAATGTGTCATCATCATTATTGGATAAATCCTGAATTAAGGGAGTGGTGACTTGCAAACCTTCCAGCGAGGCATCGTTATCTTGACTACTGAACGTCGTATCAAGATCCAGACCCACACGTGCTGCTTTCAAAAAATCCAATAGACCCGGTTTTGAGAGAGGCTTACTGTACCAATAACCTTGAATAAGATCACAACCTTGGCCTATCAACCAATCCAGTACATCCTGATTCTCCACACCTTGAGCAACCACATCCAAACCTAAGTGATGTGCTAATTCCATGGTATGTTTTACCAAAACATGCGACTTATCTTTCTCACCAATACTCTGGATAAACTCTCTGTGAATCTTGAGCTCAGTGGCCGGAAAGTACTTAAGGTTATCAAGTGAAGTACTGCCCTTGCCAAAATCATCAATTGAGATTTTAAAGCCTTTTAAGCGAATTCTTGCCAGCACATCCAAAGAGACACTTAAGTTCTGTAGTAAAATATCTTCAGTCACTTCGATAATGACGAAATTAGGGTTTATTTTATGCTCTGCAAAAATGGTTTCTAAGACATCAGGGAAGAAGAGATCATCTAAATCACGCGTTGATATATTAATGGAAATGGTCAGGCCATTATATTGCGCAGACAAGTCTGCATAATCTTGAGCGGCGATAATAGCCACTGCCAAGGTCAACTCATGAATTAATCCTAAACGTTCAACCTCATCAATAAACTGATCTGGATAGATTAAATTGTTCTGGTTATCGCGAATACGGCATAAAGCTTCCAAACCAACAACGCGATTCATCTTGACGTCCAATTGCGGTTGATAATGAACCTCTACCCTGTCCTCATCAAACGCTTTACGAATATCATCTGAACTCATTTGTCTTTGAGCGACAGGCTTATTTACCCACTGACTCTTCGCCTGTTCAACTCCGCTTATCAATGCCTCAATCGCCTTCTCTTTAAAAGGCTTAGAGAGGGGCGACATGGTATTGAGTTCATGTGCTTCGGCAAGTTCATGCGCGGTATTTAACACGGCCTTATCGCAACCACTCATTAACACCAAAGCAGCGCTTACTTTTTTCTCAGATAAAATACGCATCACCTGAATGCCATCTAAAAATGGCAAGCATAACTCTAAAAATATGAGGTCAAAAACCGTTGTTAATAAAGGTTCAACTTGTCTAGAATCGCTCTCTATCGTCACGTGATGACCTAAGCGGACTGCCACTTCTTGCAAATGGTCCGTTATGTCCGTATCAACATCTATTATCAAAATCTTTAATGGCATACTTTAAATTCTCTTTTCATTCCGTTAGGCTAAAAACACCTAGTATCTAGCGTATTAAAAAGACTTTAAACTGAAATAAACGGCACAGGTATTTTCAGCTTAAACCTACATCAAGCGGGTAAGTGTAGGTTAAGTAGGCCTCCAGACGAGTATACCTTTTCATAAAATGATTTCATGCATTTAACCTCATCCAAATTAAACATGTATACATTAACTTAGCTTATATCAACAGGTGCATTTTGAAGATTTAAATTCAAAAAACCTGGTTTTAGTCCAAGACGATCAAATTAAAAAATTTCGTTTTAATCTAAAACAAAACCACTATCTAATTGATTTGTTACTATTTTATTAATCATGAACAAATCATGACTTATTTAGCACTCTCCTATAAAGAGTGCTAAAATAAGCTCATTGAAATAAAACATTATTGGAGTATTTTATAATGCAGGCCATCAACGCACAATTAGATACAATCATTAGTTTGCCGAGTTTAGCAGTTTCATCGCATGAGTTAGCACCAGGTCAAAACCTAGAGAGCTACTTGCAGACGGTTAAGAACATTCAAAAATTGACCGCTGAAGAAGAGCATGTGCTGGCTGAAAAACTTTATTATCAAGAAGATGTCGACGCGGCACGCCAATTAATTCTTTCTTCATTACGTTATGTCGTTCCCGTTGCTCGTACTTTCAAAGGCTATGGTTTGCCATTAGGCGACATTATTCAGGAAGGTAACATCGGTTTAATGAAAGCCGTTAAACGTTTTAATCCGGAAGAAAACGTCCGCTTAATGACATTTGCTGTGCATTGGATTCGGGCTGAAATTAATGAGTATGTCATTAAAAACTGGCGTATTGTTAAAACAGCAACCACTAAAGCGCAACGAAAGCTGTTTTTTAAACTACGAAGTTCTAAAAAATCGCTAGAGTGGTTTAGCGACATCGATGCAGATACCGTTGCTGAAGAACTTGGGGTGACGCGTAAAGATGTTCTCGAGATGGAAATGCGCTTGTATGGCAAAGATTTGCCAGTGGACATGTCTTCGGATGATGACAATGAAAATACAACTTTTCCAATTTTAATCAGCCAAGAAGCAGACCCAGAAACAGCATTAGTTCAACAAAACCAGGCTGAATATGAGTTAGAGCGTATGCAAAATGCCTTAGCAACCTTAGATGCACGTAGCCGAGACATTCTACAAAAACGATGGCTAACAGATGAGAAGGTAGGACTTAAAGCTCTGTCACAAGAGTATGGCGTTTCGATGGAACGTATTCGCCAAGTTGAGCAACAAGCATTGAAAAAATTACAAAGCCAATTAATAGCATAAATTACGCTTGTAAAATGAAGACGCAACTAGCCTGCTTCGAATACTGAGTATTCAGCAGGCTTTTTTAATGCCTGTGATTACTCACTGAGTGCTAACTCGTGGGTAGACACATGAAAGGCCGGATAAAATAGATCCTTCCTGCATAGCCATTTCAATCGAGATTAAAAAGTTTTAAGAGTCGTATCGACGACTCAGTTTATTAAAACGAATCATATTCGATAACTCTTTAACATACTCATGTTTTCTTTGAGAATATTTCTCTAAGCCAACAACTAACTCTAAACCTGTCGCACGTTGTTTTTGCTGTCTTTTTTTATAACGTATTTCTCTTAATTGAGCATAAGCGGGATGAGAATTCAGGTTATGAATATAGCTTTTCACAGAAATAAAAGCGGAATCAAATTTGCGCACCTCATGCCCCTTACCAGTACCGCGTTGATTTGGCACCAGACCACACCCTTTCGTAAAACACCACTGTCCATAAAAGTTTGAGGCCTTTCTTGCAAAACGTGATGTGCCCCAAGCCGACTCATTAGCCGCTTGTGCCAAAGCAAGAGAAGGTGGAATAATATCTACTTTTTTAAGCAACGCTCTTTTGACTTCAAGCAATGGCTTGCCTTTGTGACTGACACGGTACTTCTCTGCTATTTCAATCAATCGAGACTGTTGTTTGCTTAGTTGATTTGCAGAAAGAGCTTGTAAAAAACCTCGCGTTTTTTTGATTTCAGCATTCGATTTTTTGATATAAGGCAGCATGAATTCAAAGAAGGCAATTTTTTTCTTTTTCACATCTTTATAGTGGCTAAAATCCGGAACTTTCATTCCGGCAACGACCATAGAAGGCAACGGCAATATGCTCGCCATTAGGCAAACAAAAATTATATTTTTCATAACATGTCTCTTTTTAATGAACATCATCTTAGATGTAGTTAAAGTGACCGTACGCCACAAAATAGACTCATGATTATAACACGGAACTTTAAGGCCTATTTTAGGCAGAGGTTCTCCGATGCGGCAAGACTCCACGGCTAGTTTTTTTTGATGCCGAAAAACCCAACGATTGAAGAATATCAATGTGAATAGTTGCTCATTTTTACTCGCTTTTCCAAAGTAAATTTATCAAAAAAATACTGAAAATAAGCTAAAAACATAGCATTTACATGACTCTACAAATGCTCTTTTTTGACCATATTAAGCTTCAGTCGTCGGTAAGGATTTGATGTACAAATCATGCTTGCTATAAGGTATTTCAACGCCTTCTATTGCAAAACGTTTGTAAATGCTAGAGTTTAAGCTATCCCTCACCCGTCCCCTAATTTCAGGATCATCAATCCAGACCAGTAATTCTAACTCTAGACCAGAAGCCCCAAAGCTACGGAAGCGGACTCTTGGCTCAGGATCATCACAAATTTGCGATTCCTTAACCGCTTCGTCCATTAAAAGCGCTTTCACCTGATCAATATCCGAGCCATAGGCCACACTGACTGCAATCCGCGTTCTCGACTTAATATGCCGCCCAGAAGATTCATTGACGATTTTACCGTTAGCAATAATGGCATTAGGAATATTAATTTCAAGATCATCTCGCGTTAAGATACGAGTCGAACGCAAGCCAATATGCGTGACCTTGCCACGTTCTCCGGAATCGATCACGATATAGTCATTAATTTTATAGGGCGAATCCGCCAAGATAAACACGCCTGAAAGTAAGTTTGCAATCGAATCCTTGGCGGCAAAACCAATCGCAATACCAATGATACCCGCCGATGCTAACCATGCGGTCATATCGATATTCCAGGTAATAAAGAGTAGATACAATATGACAAGAATAATCAGTACAGCTGAAACGTTGTCTAACAACGGCAGGGTTTGCGGACGGATCAATGAACCTTCAATATACTGTTGGCTGAGATTTTTAAGACTGTATTGAGAAGCTCTATATAAAAATTGTCCCCAAACAATGATATTAATCGTTGTAACCAGACCTGGTAGGCTGTGTTCTAAGGTGTTAGGCAAGTCCCAAGATCCTAAAACGGTATTCACTCCGATTAAAATAATGGTGGCACTGATTGGAAATCGAATCGTATTTAAACTAAATGCCAGTGCGACCCTTCTTCTTTTATGGGCCCAAACCAACGGAATCCACTTGATTGAATAATTTACGATCACCGCAATCATTAAAGCCAAACTTAAGGTCGTGAAAGCAGCAATCATTGGGTTATCTGAGTAAAAGAGCGCTTCTAACTGAAAAGAATCTATCATCGGATAAATTCCTATTTGGTGACGGGATGAATCAGTAAAACGGAGTCTTGCAATTGATCATTAGGAATCACCATTTTGCCAGCCTCAGTTTCAATCACGACACTGTCGGCATTAAAAGCGAGTACTTTCCCTGTTGTGCCTGCAAACGTAATAGTTTGATTAATGTTAATCTGATCTTTTAGATAATAACCCGCCAACAGTTTTTGTACTTGGTGTCGACTTCCCAGTCCAGCGGATAGGGTAATGGCCACCGCAAAAGCACCGAAACTAATTAATACCACCATCTGTATTAAGTAGGTATCAATCGACAATTGCTCTATTGCCGTTAAAACAATGACCACTGCAAACAGACCGTAGACAAAGTTTGCAATGAGACGGCTCACCGAAGGAATGATATGCATAAGCGCAGATTTTGTCGCGATGCGAGCAAAGTGAGCAATTAAAAACCCGACCACAAGAATAACAATTGCGGCCATTACGCTGGGGATATATAAAGCAATTCTGGTCAACGCTTCACTAAACCCCGTTAAGCCAATGTAGTCTGCCGTAGTTATAAAGCTGAAAAATAGAATCAGCCAAAAGAAGAGCATGGCAACGAGCATCGATGGTGTTTGTTTGATTGAGATCGCTTTCAGCTTGCCACTTAACCCTATACGATCTGCGGCACAATCTAGCTTCAATTTCTTTAAAATTTTGAAGGTTAATTTTTTAACAACAAAAGCGACCACCAGTCCTATCAGCAACATACTCAATGCAACCATCAGGTCGGGTGCAACATTATAAAACCCTTCCACAAAACCATCCCAAGTAAATCTTAATTTGTCTTTCACGTGATTAATTTCCATTTTTAGGATCCTTATCTGGCTTCACTACAGTTGATAATATATTGATGAATACGCCTGGTAAAACCGTAAGATAGAGGCTAACGAGGGCTTGTAAAGTAACCAACCAGCGAACGCCTTGCATAATTCCTTGCTGACGTGATTCACTTGTTTTGTGGAGTTCGTTTTCTAAACTTAACAGCGACGTTAACTTGGCGTCTTGAGCCTTGGATGAGTTTGTCATTTACAAAATGCCTGATAATATGTTTTAAAGGATTCTATCGAGCGATACAGTCGCATTTTTGCCGCACTCAACTTAATGTTTAATATCTCAGCGATTTCTTGTATCGATAACTCGGCATTAAAACGCATAGACATTATAGCCCGCTCTTGTTGTTCTTGCTGTTCAAGGCAGTATTGAATACAATCCGCTTCGTCAGCACAATCAGGCTGAACCGATACCTGTAAATCATCTAACCAATCATCTAAAGATTCGTAATTGAGGCCTTTTTTCTTGTACTGAGTATGGCAATGATTCAAAGCAATACGGTATAACCAGGTAGAAAATTGTGCCTCTCCTCTAAACGTTTTTATCTGTTGAAAAATTTTTAGAAAAGTTTCTTGAGATACATCTCTTGCAAGGCTATCATCCCCAAGATATCGGTAACAGAGGGCATAAACCTTCTGTTCATGTCGTTTTACCAGGCTTTCAAATGCCATTGTCGTGTGTGGATGCCCTTTTTGGACTTGTTTAACTAACTCAAGGTCCGTTACTGTTTTGTCTATCATTTAAACCTTTTAGAGTGTACTTTTAATAAAAAGGTCACAACAATAGTGACTTTTTGAACCTACAACGTCTCAAATAGGTATATTGGTAATCGTGCGACACGCCTAATTTACCAAATTAACCTAAATTGGGATCTTTGCACAATGTCTCAACTTATTATTTTAGTTTAAAGGAACTTCACATGGAAAGCAGTACAAGTTTAATCATCATCGTGCTTTTGCTCGTCGCCAATGGCTTTTTCGTTGCGGCTGAGTTTGCACTGGTTAAAATTCGCATGTCCAAAGTTGAAACCTTAGCAAAAGAAGACGGTTTAAATGCCAAGTTACTGTTAACGATTAAACACAATCTTGAACCCTATTTGGCGGCATGCCAACTCGGCATTACCATGGCCTCACTTGGGTTAGGTTGGGTAGGTGAACCTGCTGTCGCCAAGCTACTTGAACCTCTATTCCATTCTATAGGCATCTCTGAAGAAGCTCTACACATTACCGCCTTTATTGTCGGTTTTGTCATCTTCTCCTCCTTGCACATCGTGATTGGTGAACAAGTACCGAAGACCTATGCCATTCGCAAGCCTGAACCCGTTTCTTTATGGATAGCCATCCCTTTACATGGTTTCTATCTTTTAAGCTATCCGCTCACTAAAGCTTTAAACTGGGCCGCTTCTGCCATTCTAAAACAACTTGGGGTTAAGGAAGCGTCCCATGATGAGATTTTCAGTGTTGAAGAGATCAGCGATTTAATTGATGCCTCTTCAGAGCATGGCGAAATGGATAACTCTAAAGCCGGCATGATCCAAAATATGTTTGCATTCGACACCCGTATTGCCCGCGACATTATGGTGTCACGTAACAAGGTGGATTGCATTGATATCAACGCTCCTTGGGTAGAAACCATCGATATCATTAAACGACTTGGACATTCACGTTATCCGCTCATTGAAGGCTCTTTAGACAATGTAATTGGCTTTTTACTGCTCAAAGATTTAACGCTTAAAATATTAAATGATGAAATCGTCAGCTCAGAATCATTAAGGGAAATGGCTCGCCCTGCCGGGATTATGCCTGAAGTGATGGGATTACAAAAAGCATTTGATGAAATGCGCATGACGCGTAACCATATCTCTTTTGTCATTGATGAGCATGGAGCCTTTGCCGGCATTATCACGATGGAAGACCTTATTGAAGAGATTGTGGGTGAAATTGCAGATGAACTGGATGAAGACGAAGCGGCTATACAAGAAGCGCAAGATGCCATTGATATCTACCAAGGTTTTGAAGTTAATGGCCTGATGGCCTTGCATGATTTTGAAAAACTCACCCATATCAAATTTTTAGAATCCATGGATGTCAGCACCCTATCAGGGTTGATTATGATGCGACTGAATGGTCTTCCTGAAAAAGGCGACAGTGTTGAGCATGAAGGATGGGTCTTTAAAGTGACGACAATTCATCACCATCGACCAGAAACGGTGTTCGTACAACGTCTGAAAGAAACCTTTGAAATGGTCGATTCTGAAGCCTTAGCCGATAAAGAATAAAGAGAAATTCTATGAGTCAAAATGAAGAAAACATGCAGTCTTCAGAAGAGAAGTTGCTTCATCTGCAAGCTCTAATTGAGCAAGATAATCAGGCTTTGGTTTGTGAGTTTCTCTCCCATCAAATCGACAGTGAAATTGCATTATTACTCGAATCCTTCCCACCCTATAATCGTGAAAAGATTTGGCAGTGTGTCCCTGAGGACATTAGGGGTGAAGTACTGGTCGAGGTTAATGAGGAAGTCCGTACTAGCTTAATGTCGGAAATGCAGTCTGCAGAAGTCTCTGAACTGACAAAAGATTTAGCCGCTCAGGACATTGCAGAAATCTTGGATACGGTGCATGACTCCGTTAAAGAAGAAGTCATTGGTAACTTAGACGAGAGCACACGTGAATACGTGCAGACGTTACACGCCTATGAAGAAGATGCTGTCGGTCGCTACATGGATCCCGAGACCGTTAATGTCAAAGAAGATGTCACGTTAGAAACAGTACAACGCTTCATTCGCATTAAACACTTACTGGATGAACAAACCCAAGAAGTTATGGTCACAGATAAAGATAACCGTCTGACTGGTTCTTTAAGCTTGGTTGATTTGGTCAAACAAAACCAAGACGCTTTAGTCTCCGAGTTCATGCATCAGTCGGTGACCCTATTGGATGAAATGAATATTCATGATGCGGCGGCCATTTTACGTTCTAAAGGTTTGCATTTTGCTCCAGTGATTAATGGGTGCAACCTACTCGTGGGTCAGTTAAATATTGAAGACATCATGGAAATTACCCGTGAAGACTCTGATAATACGCTGATGAGTATGTCAGGGGTAAGTGATGATGTAGAACTGTTTGCACCGATTATGACCAGTGCTAAAAGTCGTGGTATTTGGCTTGGTATCAATTTAGCTACGGCCTTTTTAGCGGCGTATGTGATTGGCCAATTTGAGGCTGTATTATCACAAGTTGTGGCCTTAGCGGTATTAATGCCTGTCGTCGCCAGCATGGGCGGCATTGCGGGTAGCCAGACCCTAACCATTGTCATCCGTGGACTCGCCATGGGGCAAATTGGGGGTAATAACCGTTGGTGGTTATTCAATAAAGAAGTATGGGTAGGTTTCATGAATGGTCTGGTCTGGGCACTTGTTGTTGGCTTGATTGCCCACTTATGGTTCAATGACTTAATGATCAGTATCGTGATCACCTTAGCGATTCTAATCAATATGACGATTGCGAACATGGCTGGCATTGCCGTACCGTTAGTTCTCAAAAAAATGGATATTGACCCGGCACTGTCAGGAGCGGTTATTTTAACCACTGTCACCGATGTGGTTGGCTTTATGTCCTTCTTAGGATTGGCAACATTGCTAATTTTAACTTAACTTTAAACAGAAAGAGCCATTATGAAAAAATTGGTGGGTTGGAGAGAGTGGATTGGATTACCTGAAATAGGCATTCCAATCATGCAATGTAAAGTCGATACGGGTGCCAAAAATTCCGCATTACATGCATTTAAGGTAGATGCTTTTGAAAGCGGTGGACTAGAGTGGGTGCGTTTTTCAGTCCATGTTGATGAAACGGATTTAAGCAAAATCCAACTTTGCGAAGCTAGAGTGATGGATAAGCGATTAGTAACGGACTCCAGTGGGAATGTTTCTGAACGATTTTTTATCGAAACCATACTGGAGATTGGCGAAAGTCACTATCCAATACAAGTGTCACTGACAGATCGTGACACCATGAAATTTAATATGCTATTAGGTCGAACTGCTTTAAGAAAAGGGCATTTCATTGTCGACCCCGGCAAATCTTATTTACAAGGAAAGAAATAATGAAAATTGCAATTTTATCGCGTGGACCTAAACTTTATTCAACCCGTCGATTAGTCGAAGCCGCTGAAGCGCGTGGACACGAAGTCCGTGTCATTGATGCCTTACGTTGTTATATGAATATTAACTCAGTACACCCTACCATTCACTATAAAGGTGAAGTATTGTCGGGCTTTGATGCTGTCATTCCACGCATTGGCGCTTCTGTCACATTTTATGGTACGGCCGTCTTACGTCAGTTTGAAATGATGGGCGTCTACCCTTTAAACGAGTCTGTTTCCATCTCGCGTTCACGTGATAAGCTGAGAAGTTTGCAGTTATTGTCTCGCAGAGGCATCGGCTTGCCCGTCACCGGTTTTGCACACTCTCCCGATGATGTCGATGACCTTCTGGCAACAGTCGGTGGTGCACCAGTCGTTATTAAACTGCTTGAAGGAACTCAAGGGGTCGGTGTGGTTTTAGCGGAAACACACGCTGCCGCTTCCAGTGTTATTCAGGCCTTTAACGGTTTGAAGGCCAATATTTTGGTCCAAGAATTTATCAAAGAAGCTGGCGGTGCCGACATCCGTTGTTTCATCGTCGGTGGCAAGGTCATTGCAGCCATAAAACGTCAAGGTAAAGAGGGCGAGTTCCGTTCTAACCTTCACCAAGGTGGCTCAGCTTCATTGGTGAAGATTACAGCGGCTGAAAGAGCAACCGCAATCAATGCTGCAAAAGCCATGGGACTGAATGTCTGTGGTGTGGATTTACTACGTTCGAATCACGGGCCTGTGGTCATGGAAGTCAACTCTTCACCTGGCTTAGAAGGTATCGAAGGTGCCACCCAAAAAGATATCGCAGGCATGGTCATTGACTTTATTGAAAAGAATGCCAAACCCAATAACACACGTACTAAAGGCAAAGGTTAGGAAAGGGCTGCGGAGATATTTTATGGACACAAAAAACAAGTCCATTACGATCGGTGGCATAACGATTTTGCCAGGTGAACGTAAGACAGTCGATTTAGTGGTGGGAAAGCTATATACCCACAGTGAACTCACCATGCCTGTACAGGTATTGTGTGGCAAGCAAGCTGGCCCAGTGTTATTTGTCAGTGCAGCCATTCATGGTGATGAACTGAATGGCGTCGAGATTATTCGCCGTTTACTCAAAGTGAAAACGTTAAGCCGTCTCAAAGGCACCTTGATTGCCGTACCCATTGTGAATCTACATGGCTTTATCAATCACACTCGTTACTTACCGGATAGACGCGATTTGAATCGTAGCTTTCCAGGCTCAGAAAAAGGCTCCATTGCCGGTCGAATGGCCCACCTCTTCTTAAATCAAGTGGTGAAAAAATCCACCCATGGAATCGATCTCCATACGGGTGCTATTAACCGTTCTAATTTGCCACAAATTCGCGCTAATCTAGATGATGAAGTGACCATGAGTTTAGCCGAAGCCTTTGCGGCACCGTTAATGCTAAATTCAGATTTAAGAGACGGCTCCTTACGTGCGGCCGCTGTTAAACGTAACATACCCGTTCTCCTTTACGAAGCTGGAGAAGCGTTACGATTTGATGAAACCGCTATTCGAGCAGGTGTACGCGGCATCATTAACGTCATGCGTAAGCTAGAGATGTTGCCCAAATCACGTAAATTGGTCGCGAACACTAAACCACCTGTCATTGCGCGTTCCAGTGCTTGGATTCGAGCACCTCACAGTGGCATCTTTCGTTCGGTGGTTCAGGATGGTGCGCGAGTCATTGCTGATATCACCCTGATGGGCGTAGTTTCAGACCCATTTGGAGAGAGTGAGATGAAAGTCTACTCCTCAGCCAATGGCATCGTGATAGGACAGATGAAAATGCCCTTAGTCAATGAAGGTGAAGCACTTTTCCATATCGCTCAATTCGAGCGTAGCTCGGTTGCGGCAACGTCAGTATATGATTTTAATGAAGAGATGTCGGACGACAGTACTTTACCCTATCCGACTGAAGATATTCCAACCTATTAACGTTGTCCGAGTCATACGCCACTAAAAAACACTATATAACACTTGGCTGAGGAAACTCAGCCGAGTCGTCGCTTCCCCCCGTATACGAACGCTATTTTTTATATTCAAGAGCGTTCATCTAATCAAGTGTATTCATCCTGATTTACGTTATATTTATCTATTGCAAACCCTTATTTTCAGGTAAACTTCAATTTTTAGAGCGCTCAAAATTGCTGAGAGAAACGTATGGATATTTTATTTTTAATGCACGCTTGGCAAGAATACACCGTCTGACGATACGGATTCGCTGATTAAAATCACCGATTTGATCGTAACCGTCACACATATTAAAAAACATCTACACTCTCGAAAATTCAGATTCTCTAAGGTCAATAATGATGCTTAAACTCTCCGAAAAGGCTTGTCTTAAAGCCATTAAAAAAGGTCTACTTTTTCACGCGGTGATTGAAGAGGCCTTTGAAATCAAAATTGAAGACTATGGTTTTTTTGTCTGCACAGCGATTCATAACGGTCACCAATTACGCAAAGACTTAGCAAAAAAGTGTGTTTTATCAGACAGCGAAAGACTTTATGAAGAGAGTCCTTTCACAGGTGAAATGATCTCTTCAATGCCAATCACGTTGGTTGCCTTAGATTCTCGTTATGAGTACGACTTAAATCAACCGGCAGAAACCTGTATTTATAAAGAAGCTAAACAGGTTTGGTCTGTGCCTCTGGCGATAAATGAAATACAGCTTAGTGTAAATAAACATGCCTTGTTCTATCGTGTACTGGGCGCGCTCATTAAAAAAGTTGAAAAACTGCATGGCAATTGCCTAGTTTATGATTTGCACGCCTATAACCATGGCCACATGGCTGGCGAAATTTCGCCACCGACCTTCAATATTGGAACAGAACAACTTGACAGTATTCGTTGGGACCGCGTAATTACGCACTGGAATAAAAGTCTAGGCATGACGAACATGCCAAATATTGATACGCGTTCCGCCATTGATGAACTGTTTTTTGGCCGAGGGTATTTAGCAACCTTTGTAAAGCAGCATTTTAAAAACACTTTAGCCTTACCGACGGTGATCAAAAAAGTTTTTATGAATGAGTTAAGTGGTGAAGCTTATCCGCTGGTCTTAGATGAATTAAAATCGGCACTGAAACAAATCATTTTAGCCAATGCTCTTTATTTTGCAAAACAAGGCAAGCCAAACACACCACGCCATAAAACCCAAATGCTCTCTTCAGAACTGGAGCCGGCAGTGTTAAAGCTAGACAAAAAACTTCACCAACTCGCCAGTGGCATTTCGACCTTGTCTTATATTAACCCTAAAAACATTGTGCGCGAACAAAAACGTTTTTTTGCCAAAAATTATAACTATACGCCTGAATTTGATTATCGACAGTTAGAGATCAATCCCTTCGAATTTCGTGAACAACTCTACCGCTTACCTGAAAATGACATCTCAGACATTTCCATTCAACAGATGTATCGCGATACCATTGACTCCTATGCGACTAAAATCGATTTATTAGCAACCGTTGGGACAGAAAACTTTCTCTATAACTCATTGCGCTATTATGGTGAGCCAAGTGAAGATGACATTCAAATGGCGCATTTTATTCTCTATGCCAAGCCTTTTGAAGTCTTTGAAGAGCGAACCATTGATGCACTGTCGGCTAAGGCCTATTTTTTAACGGCATTGGAAGAATACAATATTCAGTGTCACGTTGAAGTGACCGATAAAATCATCGCCTCAGCGATGGTGGACAATGCTAAAAAAACCATTCTCATCAATAAATCCATGAAAATGAATCAGATGGAAATCAATGCCTTAATTCATCATGAACTAGGAGTGCATATGGTAACCACCGTAAATGCAGATTTACAACCTTTAAAGATTTTTAAATTGGGTCTACCGGGCAATACCTATACTCAAGAAGGTTTGGCAATCTTATCCGAATATATGACGGGCAATATGAACTTGCCGCGATTGAAAACCCTAGCTTTACGGGTGATTGCCGTCAAAATGATGATTAATCAATATGACTTCAGCCATACTTTTAAGACCTTAATGAATGATTATGGCATTGCTCGAGATGAAGCGTTCCGTTTAACCGCCCGCGTTTATCGTGCAGGGGGCTTCACTAAAGATTTCTTATATTTACGCGGCCTTAAGGATGCGTTGAAGATTCACAGTAAAGAATCTTTAGAAGGGCTTTATATTGGCAAAACCAGCTTTGCTTACCTTAAAACAATCAATGAAATGACAGAGCGCGGCATGGTTACTCGACCCCCCCATCTGCCGATGTATTTGAAAAAAGATATGGGCTTGAAAGCCAATCCAATATTGGATTATTTGATGCACTCTTCGGATTAAATCGCCGTATAAAACGTTCATATATCACCTTTCGCTCTCAGCCTTGAGGGCGGTCAAAAACCCTAAAACTTGTTGTCGTATTCGAACGAATATCAAATTTTCCAAAACCTAAATAGGCCGGGCTAAAAAATGACAACTTCACCGTTCATGCTGGTAGATCCAATAGGGTAGAATAAATACTTAAATAAAAAAATCACGGAGCCTTCATGTTAAGTCGAGCAGATCTAGTTTCAAAACCACTGTTGCTGAATCAAGGGGATATAGAGCTTAAACGTGCAGAAATCAAAGCGTACTTCAATCAAACTCAAGACAGTTATGAAGCTTTATTTGAAACCTTAGCTTCCGACAGCGCTTATTATGAAAAACCGTCCCGTTTACGCCATCCACTGATTTTTTACTTCGGTCATACGTCTACTTTTTTCACCAATAAACTTATGCTGGCCAAGTTACTGCCTGAGCGCATGAATCCCCACATCGAATCCATGTGTGCGATTGGTGTGGACGAAATGTCATGGGATGATCTGAATGAAGCCCATTATGATTGGCCAACGGTTGATTCTGTCCGCCACTATCGTCAACAAGTCCGCCAGGCTGTCAATGACTTAATTGATGAGATTGAATTTACGTTACCGATTGATTGGGCCAGTCAAATGTGGCCGATTATGATGTGTATTGAACATGAGCGTATTCACTTAGAGACCTCATCCGTATTGATTCGCCAGCTGCCCATTACTTCGGTGGTCGCCACACCTGTTTTTCCTATTTGCCCTGACAGGAGTGAGGCTCCCCAAAATATCTTATTTGAAGTGCCTGCAGGTGAAATCACTGTCAACCAGCAAGACCCCACCGAAGTTTACAGCTGGGACAGTGAATATGGACATCATCATGCCGTCGTTGAAGAATTTAAAGCCGCTGCTTTTTTGGTTTCTAACCAAGAGTACCTTGAATTTGTGCAGGCTGGTGGTTATAGAAATCCAGAATATTGGGATAAAGAAGGCAACAAATGGCGACAATTCAGCCCTGATGAACACCCTACTTTTTGGTTAAAAAAAGACGATGAATGGTGGTTACGTTGTTTGACCGATGAAATCCCAATGCCCTGGAACTGGCCTGTTGAAGTCAACAACTTGGAAGCTGCGGCTTTTTGTCACTGGAAAGGCCACCAAACCGGTCGCTCACTGCGTTTACCCAGTGAAGATGAATACCTTCGTCTTCGCGACCATAGCAACGCCCTACACCATATAGATCAGGCCAATATAAACTTACAACAATACGCTTCGACTATACCGGTAAACACTAACCAAACAGGAGATTTCTTTGACGTCATCGGCAATGTTTGGCAATGGACGCAAACGCCTATTTATCCGTATGAAGGCTTTAAGGTACACCCGCTTTACGATGACTTCACGACCCCAACTTTCGATAACCAGCACACCCTATTTAAAGGTGGCAGCTGGATCTCAACCGGCAATCTCATGAGCTCCACATCGCGTTATGCTTTTCGCCGTCATTTCTTCCAGCACGCAGGATTTCGTTATATCGAATCGGCCGAAGTCGTACAGACACATTTCTCCACCTATGAAACCGATACGGCAGTCTCTCAATATTGTGAGTTTCACTACGGCGAATCGCATTTTGGCGTACAAAATTTTGCCCAAGCCTATGCTCAGGCAGCCATTGAAGCCATCCAGCAAGATTCTGACTTCAACGATTCTAAAATCAACAAGGCTTTGAAAGTACTGGAAGTCGGCTCCTCTGTAGGGCGAGCAAGTTTTGAACTGGCGCACTATTTTGACGAGGTGACCGGAGTAGATTTCTCGGCACGTTTTATTCAAGTCGCCAATCAACTCAAAGAGACCGGAAGTGTACTCTACACAATGCCTATAGAAGGCGAGATTATAGACTTTAAGGAGTGCAGTTTAGCCGAGCTCAATTTGGCAAACATCGCCAATAAATGTACCTTTTTACAGCAGGATGCCACTAATCTCAAACCGATATTTACGGGCTATGACATGGTGGTCGCGGCTAATTTGATTGACCGTCTATATGAACCTAAAAAATTCTTAGCTGAAATTCACCAGCGTTTAAATTCAAGAGGTTTATTAATGCTGACCTCCCCTTATACGTGGCTAGAAGACTTTACCGCTAAAAAATATTGGCTAGGCGGCTACAAAGACCCTCAAACAGGTGAAAATGTGTCAACGCTGCAAGGTTTACACGCGGTACTGGATGCCGAGTTTGAACTCGTCGGAACTCCCTTTGACTTACCGTTTGTGATTCGTGAAACCCAACGTAAATATCAACATAGTCTGTCGCAAGTCACACTTTGGAAAAAACGAAAGTAAAGTGACCAGGCCTGGTCATTTTGAAACAGACACTTTATTGTGTCTCTAACAAGTGCTTTATAGGCAATAAACAACATAGAAAAGAGAGTTGATTCATGCAAGCGCCCCTCAATGACTTTAACGACGAGCTTAACCAAACCATTTCTAGGGAAGGGTCTTATGCCGAGAAATATGCGTTGCGTGAGGCACTGTTTGGGACAGAAGACGTCTTACCCATGTGGGTCGCCGACATGGATCTGCCCACGCCCTCGTTTATCCTCGATGCACTCAAGAAACGTTTACAACATCCTTTACTGGGATACACCGTCACACCTGAGCCCGTCTATCAAGCGATTATCGATTGGCAAGCACATCACCATTATCACATTACAACATCCCAAATAGTGTTTACCCATAATGTTGCCAACGGTTTTCACATGGCTGTTTCTGCATTTACCCAGCCGGGCGATTCAGTTTTAGTGCAACCGCCGATTTACCCCCCATTCTTACAGGCCCCTAAACTCAATGACCGAACGCTGGTCGAAACCCCCTTAGTTCGGTTAAATCACCAATATCAAATCGACTTTGCTGCATTTGAAACGGCCATCGTCGACAACCAGGTAAAATTGTTCCTATTTTGTAATCCCCACAATCCCGTTGGCCGCGTTTGGTTACGATCTGAGCTGGAACAAATCGCTGAAATTTGCGTGCGCCATAATGTCATAATTGTCTCGGATGAGATTCACTCTGACTTAGTTTATGACGGCCAACAACACGTGCCTATTGCATCTCTTTCTCCAGAGGTTGCTAACATAACGGTTACACTAAGCTCCCCTGGTAAAACCTTTAATTTAGGGGGCTTACAAATCGGTTATGCCCTCATTGCTAACCCTCAATTGAAAACCGCTTATTTGAGCATTGCCAACAGCGTTTCTATCCACAACTTGAATCTGTTCGCTATGATTGCCTTGCAATCCGCCTATTCCAAACAGGGTTTCACGTGGAAAGAAGATTTATTAAAGCACTTCACGCAAAACTTAGACACGGTAGAGAACTTTGTGAAAGAGTTTTTGCCTTTGGTGACTTTCTCTAGACCACAAGCGTCCTACTTGATTTGGCTGGATTTTAGAGAGATGTTTGATGATCAAGAAACACTAAAAAATTGGCTCGTCCAAAAAGCAAAATTAGGGTTAAACGATGGATTAGCCTTTGGCGAGGCTGGCAAAGGGTTTATGCGAATGAACATCGCCGTCTCGAAACCCGCTTTACTCAAAGCCTTAAAACAGTTAGAAACGGCGGCGAGCGCCTACATCCGCTAACAAACTGCTTTATGAACGCTCCGATCTATTTAATACAAATACAGCGGAAAACAGATTGGCTTTAATACTCAATTTAAGCGTTGAGTGGTGAACGTCACAAATGGCTTTTACCATGGGTAAACCGAGTCCGTTGCCTTGGTCCGAACGTGCGCTGTCTAAACGAACAAAGGGTTTTTGTATCTCCAATAACTGTTCTTGTTTTATGTCCACACCACTATTATCAATGCGAATTTCAACACGATTTTTTGGTGTGAGTTGTAATCTGAATTCAATACGCTCTCCCGAATGCGAGTAATTCAAAGCATTTTCTAAAAGGTTAATAATCGCTTGAGCCAACAACTGCCGATCGCCCTGAACCCATAAGTTTTCAGAGAGGTTATTCACCCATATCAACCCTTGCTCTGAGCCCATATCTTGATACAGATCGCTTAAGTTTTCACACAATTTTGATAGGTTCACCGGGTGTAAAACACCACTTTGAGTGCCGGATTCTAATCGTCCTAACTGCAATAACGCATTAAACGTTTTACCCAAGGAATCCATCTCCTGCAAAACATCCGATAAGGCATCTGAACTCACTGACGGTTGGCTTTGCAAGCTTTCAACTCTGGTTTGGATCCGCGTTAAAGGCTTGCGTAAATCGTGTGCGATATTTTGGCTGACTTGGCGCATATCGCGCATCAACTGTTCGATGGTGTCTAACATTCGGTTTAAATGCGATGCAAGTTCATCAAACTCATCGGGTAAATGATTCAAAGACGGCAGTCTTACTCGATGGCTTAAATTCCCCGATTCAATCGCTCTCGCTGTTTGATTAATGGGATCAATTCTTTGTAATATTTTATTTCCCAACAGCCAACCTAATAATAAAGAGATGAAGGTAACCCCACCAAATAGCAGCAGCATGACCATCAAGGTAAAGTCTTTCAATTGTTCAGTGGAATCGATACTCTGAGTAATCAATAGCTTTGACCCATCGGTAAACTCGGTGGCCACCGCTGGCCAAAATCCTTCGTCAATATCCATTCGCTGCAGCGGCAGATTTTCTTTTTCCAACAGAACATTCGCCACCTGACTATCCAATACCACTTCTTCAGGCCAACTCTGTAATCCCCCCGCCAATCGTTCGCCCTGTGCGGACAATAACAAATAATATCGGTGGCTGTGACCTCGTGTTTGATTCTCAGCTTTTAGCTGCTGTAAATTCTCGATAAGAGACGCTTGACCTTGCGTTTGTTGAATACGTGTCAACTGCCCCAGGTTGTAGCTTAAATCGGAACTTATTTGAGCCAACACAAAGCTGTTTAAAGCCCAATACAACGTTAACATGGCTAACAGGGTTAACCCGCTCAAAAAGATGGATTGGCGGATGGCCAGGCGCATGGCAAGCGTTTGCCAAATATTAGGTTTTGTCACATTTAACTCATTATTGGCGGAGCGTTTCAATGGATTACGCCAAAACGTCTGGAGTGTGCGAAAAAACATACCCTTTGCCTCGTATCGTGTGAATCAATGGTGGATGAAAGGGTTTGTCCACTTTGGTACGTAAGCGGGATATTTGGGTATCAATCAAATTGGAGTCGGTATCAAAATGAAAATCCCAAACCTTTTCAAGCAACATATTACGGGTAATTAATTGATTGGGGTTGAGTGCAAAATACTCTAATAACTTTCGCTCCTGAGGCTGTAAAAGCACACGTTTTTCTTGACGAAAGACCTTTCCGGACACCTTATTCAAACGTAAATCAAACACCTCTATCCAATCATTTAAAATCGGGGACATGACGGTTTGTGAGCGTTTGACCAGTACCTCGAGCCGAGCAACGAGCTCTCTTAATGCATAGGGTTTGACCAGATAGTCGTCCCCTCCCGCTTGCAGACCCTCTACGCGTTCGTCTACGTCCCCCAGTGCACTCAATATTAGAACAGGCATTGTATTATGGTTGGCTCGCAGCTGTTTAATTGCCTCGATGCCATCCATTTTCGGCATCATTCGGTCAATGACCATGACATCGAAAGAGTCTTGGGCGACCGACGCCAGCGCCTCAAGCCCATTTCTGGCTAACTGCGTTTGATGCCCTAAGCTTTCTAAATTTTGCGCCAACACCTCTGCTGCAATGGGGTCGTCCTCAACAATCAACAATTTCATTTTTTGATTCCTTATTCCAGACAAATCAACTTGTCCATTTAACCACCATATGATGCTTATAGTATAAAAGTGTTTGCCGCCAACCAACCTTACCAAATAGAAAGGTCATTCGCCGCTTCCTTACCAAATGGCAAACGACACCTTACAAGCTTGCGAATATGATGAACTCTAGAAAGGGATTCCCCCTGACGTTCAACTTGTATCTACATTAGGAGAAATCGAATGACACCGTCAATAGCACCATGTGTGGCACTTAAGAAAAATACAGCTCAACAAAGTCAAAGGCAATATCTGTCGGCAATTGGGCTGTCCATTACTCTATTGGTCAGCAGCGCACAGGCTTTTTCTGCAGAGTCACTCTATCAAGGGACTCCCATTAAAGGTGAGCTAAGCAGCCAGCAGTTAGTACAATTAACCAATCAAGAGGACGAAGAGCAGGACTCGGAATATCAAGGTCAGATTCCCGTTGCATGGTACCAAGACACACAAGACGTTGCCAGATTAGCGTTAATCGATCAAACCAAGGCCATCTCATTAGGCAACCAAACAGGTCTAGGAAAAGTCTTTAAAGCAAAGTTAGATGAAGATGAAAACTTCTTGGTCTGGGAACTGACTATTTTAAGCCAACAGGGACAGATGTTTGATCTGACATTGGATGCCGGCAATGGCAACGCCATTAAACTTGCACTGTCTGAGGAGAATGAGGACTAAACGCTTTTTTCATCTAACCCCTCTGCCAAGCCTGATGCTGTCTTGCGGTGCATCACAAAACCACTGAATGGAAACACTATGATCACCTTCTCACACATCTCGACTAAATCAATCGTTAATTTGAGCATCATACTGATTCTGCTTAGTGGTTGCACTCGGTATGAAGCCAAACCCCTACCTGAAAACGTATCACTCTCTGACTCTGTGGACAGGCTGAAAGGCGCTCCTCAAATCACATCCCCTCTTAATATCCAGCAAGTTGCCCTATTGGCCTTACTCAATAATTCCGATTTAACCGCTAAACGAACTCAATTACAGGTATCTAAAGCGCAAATTATTTCAGCTCAATTGTTTCCAGATCCTCTCCAATCAATGAACATTGATCAACCTGTAAACGGATCGTCCGGCTTAGTCAATGCTTGGGGAATTGGCTTAAGTTACGACTTAATGTCTCTACTCACCCATACAGACCAGGTAACCAGTGCACAAGAAGCCTTTAAATCGTCAAAAATGACACTGCAATGGCAAGAGTGGCAAGTGGTTCAACAAGCCCGCACACTTTTTGTTCGTAGCGAGCTAGAACACAAACGGCTACAGTTACTATCAACGTCACTGCAACTCTATCAATCCCGATATGCTCTGTCTCAGACCGAATTGCAAAAGGGCAATGTCACCTTGGATGTCACGAGCATTGACCTGACTAGCCTTCTTGACCTGACCAGTCAAATAAATCAACTGGCTCAAACACATAACGATACACAACAAGCCTTAGCGGACATCATGTCACTGGATAGCCGCACGACTTTTCAGCTGCAAGGCCTGCCTGCACTCACACCTTTATCGGTCGATGAATTGGAAATATATCAAAAAAAATTGAACACGACCCGACCCGATTTATTGGCTCTTAAAGCTGGCTATCTCAGTCAAGAAGCCAATGTCCGTAATGCCATCATGGCACAGTTTCCGGCGATCACCTTAGGTGTTAGCCGTGCGAGTGACACAGGAGGGGTATTAACCAATGGACTCAATCTCTCCTTAAACCTGCCTTTATTGAACGGTAATCGAGGCGTCATTGCGCAGACGCGCGCCACACGAGCGCAGCTGTTTGCAGAGTTTCAGGCTCGACTGAATCAAGCACATAACGAAGTGCAAAAGCTGGGGCAACGAGAGCTTCTTTTAAACCAACAGCAAATCCAATTAAACCAGCTTTTACCTGAGGTGCACAAGCTCCTGATCCAAGCTCGCCCCGCCTATCAATTGGGTGAGCTCAACGCCTTAATTTTTATTAACCTAGAAACCAGCTGGATTCAAAAGCAACTGGATCAACTCAATATTGAGCAACTACGATGGGAAAACAAAATTGCGCTTCAAACTCTGCTTGCCATCCCTATGGAATCTCCTGTTAAACTCACAAAACCAACATTTATGGGGGATAAATTATGAAAGCTACCTTACTAACAACCGCTTTACTGCTAGGATTTAATAGCTCGATTGCTCTGTCTGATGAAGACGATACCGTGCCAATAACGGTCACGCTTACGGCACAGGTCCACTCTGAAAAAGTGAGGTTGGAATCCATCACCAAGACGCTCTCCGTTTTTGGTGATATACAACCCGATACCGATCAAATCACGACTCTTTCACTGCCACATGCTGGATTAATCAGCCAAGTCAGTGTGCAACTGGGCCAACAAGTCAAACAAGGCGACGTACTGTTTACCGTAAATACCGCCCCCACGGCCAGAATGACTTACCTGCAAGCACAGGCCGCAGTCGCGTTTGCTCATAAAGACTTAAACCGAGAACGCCAATTATTACGCTCTCATATGAGCACGAACGCACAAGTGTCTATCGCTGAAAGTAAGTTGCAAGACGCTAAGATCAATTTAAACAGTTTAAAAAAGCAGGGATTGGATCAGAATCAGCAGGTATTTAGAGCACCGAAAGATGGGATTATCGTGCAACTTGACCTCAAAGCTGGGCAGCGTGTACAAGCGGACACCAGCGCCGTTCAACTCGCCAGTCAACAACACTGGGTCATCCATTTAGGGATTGAGCCCGAAGATTTATCACAAATCACGCTTGGTCACGCCGTTAAACTGCAGTCAGTGTTTAATGACCAGTTAGTATTTACCTCCCATATTTCACAAATCAATGCCATTCTCAATCCTGCCACCAAACGGGTGGATGTCATTGCATCCATTCCCTCAGAGCTCACACAGTCTTTAGTCTTAGGCAGCCGTTTGAAAGGTGAGATTCAACTCAATACGCACTCAGGTATCACGGTGCCTCGCAGTGCGATTTTATACGATGAGCAAGGCGCGTTTGTCTATCAAAACATCCAGAATAAGGCCATAAAAACCAGAGTTATGACAGGTGAAAGTGACCATAATTTCGTAGAGGTCATCCATGGCCTGCAAAAGAGTGATCACGTGATTACGCAAGGCAATTATGAGCTAGAAGAAGGCATGGCCATTCAGGAGAGCCAACCATGAATTTAGCACACTGGGCTGCCAAACACCGTCGATCCATTTTATTTTTCTTTCTCATTTTAACCATTGCTGGTGGTTTCAGTGTCTCTCAACTCCCTCAAGGCATGTTCCCTAATATAAATTTTCCGCGCATTGCAGTCACCATCGAAGCGGGTGATCAACCCGCTGACCAAATGGTCATCGCCGTTACTCGAAAAATAGAGGAGACTGTTCGACCTGTTCCTGGCGTTCACTCGATACGTTCAACCACCAGTCGCGGTAGCGCAGAAGCCTCTATTAACTTCAATTGGGGTCAGGACATGGGCTCTGCATTGTTGCAAGTTGAGTCCGCCATTAACCAAAGTCTTCCGAATCTCCCTCCTGGCACCAAATTTACTGTCAGGCGCATGGACCCAACCGTGTTCCCTGTTATTGCCTATAGCTTGACCTCTGACCAACTGTCACAAGTTACCATTAGAGACATAGGACAACAGCAATTAGTGCCTCTACTCTCGTCCATTGAAGGCATCGCAAAAGTGGTCATCATGGGCGGCGACAAAGCTGAATTTTTAGTGGAAATTGATCCTGAAAAAATGGCCAGTTACGATTTAGCGTTTAGTGATGTGACTCAAGCACTCTCAGCAAGTAATGTTCTTAAAGCCGTTGGTCGTTTGGAAGACCACTATAAACTTTACCTAAACTTAGCAGACACACGTTTACACGACATAAAGTCCATTCGAAATACTATTTTGCGAAGTGGAACGAACGGACTAGTACGCTTGCAAGACATTGCAAAGATCACAATATCAGTGACTCCGAATTGGCTAAAAACCTCAGCGGATGGTAAACCTGCTGCTTTTTTGATGATCTTTCAACAACCCAAAAGTAATGCGGTATACATTTCAGATCAAGTCAAACAACGGCTTGCCGACTACCAATCTAAATTGCCACACAGCTTACACCTCTCTAAATGGTACGATCAAAGCGAATTAATACATTCTTCCACCAATACCGTTAGAGACGCCATCATAATTGGCGTTCTGCTGGCTGCGCTGATTTTATTTCTCTTTTTACGCAATCTCAAAATAACTCTGATTGCTCTGATTATCGTTCCAGCGGCCCTGTCAGTTTCAGCCCTTACGCTGTATTTGTTAGGCGCCAGTTTCAATATCATGACTTTGGGGGGAATGGCCGCAGCGGTAGGATTGATTGTAGACGATGGTATTGTCATGATTGAGCACATAGTAAGGCGAATGCGCGACAACAAAGATCAGTCTAATGACAGAGACCGCATCAATCATTCTATTCGCGAATCGGCCATTGAATTTACGAAACCGCTCATGGGCTCTTCTGCTGCCACCATTATCATTTTTATACCATTGGCATTTTTAAGTGGTGTAACGGGATCATTTTTTCAAGCATTGTCTCTCACCATGGCCAGTGCGTTATTTGCATCCTTCATGATTGCTTGGTTAGCGGTCCCTTTGCTAGCTGAGCATCTGTTAACCCACAAAGATGCTCAAGTGAACGATACTGGCGCAACCTTTAAAGTCATACAAACCAGATACCAACGTTTAATGAAGGTGGTATTAAACAAACCTATTTGGATTTGGCTCGGTATCTTGCCATTTGTTTTGGCGTCTGGATTAGCCTTTCATAATGTGGGATCAGGCTTTATGCCACATATGGATGAAGGTGGATTTATTCTCGATTTTGTGCAAAAACCCGGCACGTCTATCCCTGAAAGTGAACGGGTCTTACGACAAGTTGAACAGGTATTGATTCATCACCCCGCCATACAAACCTACTCTGCTCGATTAGGAGGTCAGTTGGGTGGCGGCCTCACCGAAACCAATCAAGGTGATTTTTTTGTGCGACTCAAACCTTTCCCTCGCCCAGGAATCGATCAAGTTATGACGGATGTGCGAACAGAAATTGCCTCTAAAATTCCGGGAATAGAGGTGGAAACGGCTCTGTTAATGGAGGATGTTATTGGGGATTTGACCGCTGTGCCTCAACCCATCGAGATCAAACTGTACGGTAATGACTTCCCACAACTCATGAAAGTGGCGACTCAAGTCGCTGAAAAAATCAAAAATATCTCGGGGGTGGTAGAAGTAAAGAATGGCATTATTTTGGCAGGTGATGCTATTACCACCGTAATAGACCGCGAAAAAGCGGCATTTGAAGGCGTCGATCCGGAAAACGTCACGAACCAAATGACGCAATGGCTCACGGGTATTGTGACGACTCAAATTCAGGAAGGAATCAAACTCGTAGGTGTTCGTGTCTGGACGCCTAAATCGGCACGTACGACCATTGAAGACATTGGAAAAATGATGATTCGAGCACCGGATGGTCATCTTTTTCCTTTGAATCGAATTGCCGAAATTACCCCCGAAATAGGGCAACCTCAAATCACACGTGAAAACCTTAAGCGAATGGTTGCTGTCACAGGGCGCATTTCGGGGCGGGACATGGGTTCAACAATCGCTGACATCAAACATCTTTTAAACACTCAAAAGACGTTACCCTCCAGTGTGTATTATGAGTTGGGGGGATTGTACCAACAACAACAAATCGCTTTTAAAGGCTTAATCAGTGTTTTTGTCGCTGCTTTAGCCCTTATTTTTCTACTCTTACTTTTCTTGTATGAAGACATTGCTGCGGCCATTGCTATTCTTGTGCCCCCCTTACTCGCAACGGGCATGGTATTTATCGGACTATGGCTCACCAATATGGAACTTAACATTACGGCAATGATGGGCATGACCATGATTATAGGCATCGTCACCGAAGTCTCGATTTTTTATTTTTCTGAGTTTCAAACCTTAATAAAAGAAGGCGTCGAACAGAATCAAGCCATCATACAAGCGGGAGTTAACCGCATGCGGCCGATTGCGATGACCACATTGGCCGCCATACTTGCACTCATTCCTTTAGCCTTAGCACTGGGGCAAGGTTCCGAAATGCAGCAGCCATTGGCCATCGCCATTATTTCTGGATTATTAGTGCAAATACCCCTGGTGATTATCGTCATGCCATTGGTCTACCGAATGTTTGCAAAACCCTTTTTTAAACGAGGGAAACCATCGAAAAACGTGTAACGTTTGACTCAAATTGAAAGGTATTGAAATAAGGCTAACACAGAGACAGGAGAGTTAAAGGGTGCGGCCACCAGGACTCGAACCTGGATCTGCCCCTTAGGAGGGGGCCGTTATATCCCTTGAACTATAGCCGCAGATTAGAAATCAGTATAAGAATGAATAAGTCTAGACTCACTGAGTAGGCATATTATCCACAATTTAACCCTAAATACAGGCTTCTTCTCTAAATTAAATTCATTTAATTTAAATTATTTAAAATTTGACCAGGCCTGGTCCGTTTCAGTTCACATCCTTAATCCATTAAGATAAATACAGCTATAAAACAGTCGCGTAGTTTACAACTATAATGCCTTCATTTTTAAACGATTTCGCGTTAAACCCCTGTTAAAACAGGGCTATATTGCTTATGATGATACACAAGCCTATTTACGTCGGTGTCACCTAACTTAAGGACTCGTAATGCCATATCCCGTTAGAGAATCCGCTGAATCTCTTAATCAAACCCAAATCTTCAAGGTTTATATCGTTGCTGGTTTAATGGCTCTAATTGCTGGCTACATCAATAGCGCTATGTTGATTGAGTTTAGTATACCGGTGAGTCAAATGTCAGGAGTAGCCTCTCAAGTCAGCGCCCATTTGGTCGCATTTGACTGGTCTTTGCTCAGTATCGCTATGCTGATTTTAATCAGCTTTATTTTAGGGGCCTTCATTTCAGGCCTACTGATAGGGCAACAACCTTATAACGAAACGCCAAACTATGGCTATGGCTTAATTCTGAACTGTGTTTTGCTGACCCTTGCCGCTCTATTCAGCTTCCAACACTCGGTCTTTTCTGTCCTTCTCAGCGCCATGGCGTGTGGTATTCAAAATGCCTTAGTCGCGAGCTATAGAGGCCTGCAATTGCGCACCACCCACATGACGGGCAATGCGACCGATATAGGGGTGCATTTTGCCAAGAAGATAATGTCTAAAACTCCGTGGAATTGGCAAAGTAATGTCTTAGTCGTACTGCTGGTACATTATGTACTGGGAGGCATTATAGGCATCTACGCCTATCTAGCCATTCCGAATTGGTCACTGATTTTTCCTGGTCTTTTAACAGGAATACTCGGTAGCATCTACTTGAGGAATTATTCACGTAAAACAGCACGTAAGGCACGCCAACCTTAAGAAAGCACTATTAATAGTTGCTTTCAAGGTGGCTTCAAAAAACTTACCCTACGTCCACATGGATTTGTAAAGCCGTAGGATAGGTCTGGTAAGGCTAGAAATTTAAGATCGCTGACTCGATAACAACATTGTCATAGTATGTTTATCACCACTGGCAATCATGACTTCATTATCAAAGACATTACCTGCTTCGACACAGACAAATTCTGGCCATACATCGTCAGGGACATCCGCAAAGCCTTTAACGGTTTCAGGTCCTGGATTCCAAACAACAGCCGAATCTGCATGCTGTTTTTCAATAGTGATATTGCGTTGATGACCAACATCTTCAATCGAAACATCACTCGTCTGATGTAAATAGACCGAGTCCATTGGAGGATTTAAGGTTAAGGTTTTCACTTGGCGTTCAGCGGGTGCATGGCTCAACTTATCTAAATGAGTACTGCCTTCTAAGCCGGTTATCACTAAGTTTCTGGCATCTGCCACATTAAAATAGGTGTGAAAAGCTTCTGTAATTTGAATGTCGTGGTTACTCAAATTGGTGGTGATTAATGACATGGCTAACTTCTCACCGACTTCAATTCTTAAAGCCAGATGAAAACTGTGTGGCCAAATCGCTAAGGTATCTGCATTAGAATCAAATGTTAATACGATTTCTGTCACACCAGAGTCTAAGTTAGCAATATGGTCTAAATGCCAAACGGCATTGCGTACAAAACCATGCGCTGGCGCTGATGTTTCTTGCGAATGGGCCCCAAACCATGGCCAGCAAATAGGGATTCCACCTCGCACAGGCTTCTGGCCGTTATAAAGGGCCGTCGGGCTCACCCATAATAGATCTTGGCCATTCTTAGGCGTAAAACTTAAAACACAGCCGCCGTGAGTGGTGATCTGAGCGGATGCAAAGGCATTTTCAACATCAATCATCATGATGTTTTCTCGCATTGAAAAACGAACGCCTTCTGCAGAAAATTGTTGTGAATAACGACTTGGCATACCGCCCCCTAAATGTAGAATGAATTAAAATAAATTAAATAAGATTTTAACCATCCATTTGAAGCTGGCGGTTAAAGCTGAATCAAGAAGGCTATGCACGCCACTCCGTTAAGGTTTTTTCAAGTAACTCTTGGGGGTAGTCACCTGTGACATAAGCTTCACCAATCGACTTTAATAACACCAAACGAATCGTACCTGCCTGAGCTTTTTTATCACCGGCCATAATGGCGAGAAATGTTTTATTATCCATTTCAGACACGTTAGGTGGATAGACAGGTAAATGAGCACGCTCAAAAATGTTTTTAATACGCCCGAAATCACCATCGTCAATATCGTCCAACAGAGAAGATAGAAAAACAGCTTGCATGGTACCGGCACTCACACCTTCACCATGTAACCAATTGCCATACCCCATACCGGCTTCAATCGCATGACCAAACGTGTGACCTAGATTAAACAAAGCACGCAGACCCGCTTCTTTTTCGTCCTTAGCAACGATCTGCGCCTTATCCCCGCAAGAGCGTTCGATGGCGTACGCCAAAGCTTCTGGTTCTCGTAGCATGAGTTTTTCAATATTGACTTCAAGCCATTCAAAAAACTCAGAATCTTGAATCAAGCCATATTTAATGACTTCTGCCAGACCTGATGACAGTTGGCGTTCATCTAAGGTGCTCAAAGTTTGCGTATCAATGACGACACACTCTGGTTGATGAAAGGCACCAATCATGTTTTTACCAAGCGGGTGATTTACACCCGTTTTTCCGCCCACAGAAGAATCCACTTGCGACAATAACGTAGTGGGCATTTGAATAAAGTTCACACCGCGCTGAAAAGACGCTGCCGCAAAGCCGGTCATGTCGCCAATGACACCCCCACCAAGCGCGATCAAGGTACAGCTACGATCAAAGCGTTGACCGATCAATTCATCAAACACCAAATTAAGCGTTTCCAGGGTTTTATATTGCTCACCATCTGGCAAGACCACAGATTTGACATCAAAATCGGCAAAGGCTTTTTCACAGGCCTCTAAATACAGAGGTGCGACGGTCGTGTTGGTGACAATCAACACCTGTTTACCTTTAACGTAAGGCTTAACTAACTCGGCATTGCCCATTAGCCCTTGACCAATAAAAATGGGATAACTTCTGTCGCCTAACTCAACACGTAATGTCTTCACTGTTCTGTCTCTTTTTTTAAATAAGGTTTACTGAGTAACTCTTGGAGGATTGATTCTGCTGTCTTAAA
This sequence comes from Thiomicrorhabdus arctica DSM 13458, assembly GCF_000381085.1. Lineage (GTDB taxonomy): Bacteria > Pseudomonadota > Gammaproteobacteria > Thiomicrospirales > Thiomicrospiraceae > Thiomicrorhabdus > Thiomicrorhabdus arctica. The sequence goes on from NZ_KB905900.1 coordinate 187,673, forward strand.
TCATCTAAATCATCTAAATCATCTAAATCATCTAAATAATATGCTCTTCTTCTAATCGTTCAAGGATTTGTTTGACCACGCGATGCACGGACACCTGCTGAGTTTCAATGACAAGGTCAGCCATTTCTAAATACCAAGGCTCACGCTTTTCCATCAATTCGGCCAGCACTTTTCCTGGGTTATCGGTTTGTAAAAGCGGTCGATTTCGATCATGTTTGGTACGCTGAATTAAGGCTTCTACTGGTGATTTCAGATAGACCACAAAGCCGCGCGTACGCAGATGTTGACGATTTTTTTCGCGCTCCACCACGCCACCTCCCGTCGCTAAAACGACTTCGCAACGCTTAGTGAGTTCATCAATCACCAGTTCTTCACGTTCACGAAACCCTGCCTCACCCTCGATGTCAAAAATCATCGGAATAGTGGCACCCGTTCGGTGTTCAATTTCATGATCACTGTCGACAAATTGATAGTTCAGCTTTTCTGCAACCAATCTGCCTACTGTGGACTTTCCTGCCCCCATAGGGCCTACTAAAAATATACTTTCTTTATGCATAAAGTCATTGTAATAGATTTATGAAAGCGCCTCCATTTAAGATTCAATAAATGCGTAATATTTTGTGAGAACAGGTCCTATTCAAAAGATGTAAGTGGACCATTTAAGCGAACCGTCCCTCCCCCGTTAAAAACACACTATAAAGAGACTTTATTCACGACCATTGCAAGAGTCCCTTTCATAGCTTCCCCCATGCATAAATTCTCTGTTAAAATAGGCCACTAGCAAAAAGCCAGTCACTTGGAGTAGTAGTATGCGCGGTTCACTTTATATTGTTTCAGCCCCTTCTGGTGCCGGTAAAACCTCATTAGTCGGCAAGTTAATTGAATTAGACAGCCGTATTATAGTCTCCGTTTCAAGCACCACTCGCGATAAACGCCCTGGCGAAGAAAATGGCGTTAACTACCATTTTTTGAATCTTGAAGAGTTTCAAGAGAAAATAGCCGAGGGTGATTTTTTAGAACATGCTCAGGTTTTTGATAACTTTTACGGGACTTCGCAAAGCAGTGTTGAGAACCAGCTTAATTCAGGTAAAGATGTCATTCTAGAAATTGACTGGCAAGGCGCGCAGCAAGTTAGAGCACTGATGCCGAATGCCATTGCTATCTTTATTTTACCGCCGTCTTTAAAAGAGCTAAAAAAACGCTTAACAGGACGTGGAACCGATAGTAACGAGGTCATAGAACGCCGCATGGCAGAAGCCGTCAGCGAAATCTCTCATTACGATGAATTTGATTACATTGTCATTAACAATAATTTTGATATCGCCTTAAAAGAGTTGCACAGTATTTTTAGTTCTGGCCGACTGGCGCAAACCAAACAAGTAGAAGCCCATAACAACTTAATTCAAGCCATGCTTGATTAAGTCAGTATAAACAGCACACACATATTTCGCATATTGAATTTTAGGAGCGACGAATGCCTGGTTTTGAGATTTTTGATGAATCTGAAAAAGAACAAATTAATGAAGTCATGGACAAAGGTTTTACCTTTCGCTACAACTTTGACGGCATGCGTAATGACGTCTGGAAAGCACGTGAACTAGAAGGCATGATTTGCGAAACTTTAGATGTTAAACACGCCCATTTAGTTTCCAGTGGCACCACAGCCTTAACCACAGCCTTAATGGCGGCGGGTATAGGGGCAGGTGATGAAGTCATAGTGCCTCCATTTACCTTTGTGGCGAGTGTAGAAGCGCTTGTATTTGCTGGCGCAATACCTATTTTTGCCGAAATTGATGAAACCCTAACCTTATCACCAGAAGGTATTGAAGCCGTCATTACGCCGCGCACTAAAGCGATTAACTTTGTGCATATGTGTGGTTCGATGGGCAAGATGGATGAAATCAAAGCGATTTGCGACAAACATAACCTAGTCTTACTTGAAGATGCTTGCCAGGCCACTGGCGCAAGTTATAAGGGCAAGGCATTAGGCACTATCGGCCAGGTCGGCACCTTCTCTTTTGACTCCGTTAAAACCATCTCTTGTGGAGAGGGCGGCGCAGTACTGACCAATGACTCTAATATCTATAAAAATGCGCACATGTTTGCCGATCACGGTCATGACCATATGGGGATGGATCGTGGCGCAGAAAGCCACCCTATTATGGGTAACAACTTTCGTATTTCAGAGATGAACGCGGCGGTTGGTGTGGCGCAATGGCGTAAATTACCGCGTATCTTAGAGACGCAACGTAAAAACAAAAAAGTCCTCAAAGATGCTTTAAAGCAGTATCCAGAAGTGACTTTCCGTGAACTACCGGATGAAGCAGGCGATAATGCTGGTTTCTTAAGCATCTTCCTGCCGACAGAAACCCGCGCTCGTGAAGTGGTCGCTGGCCTAGCAGAGCAAAAAGTGCCGGCGGTATTTTATTGGTACGCTAATAACTGGCATTACCTAAAGAACTGGACCCATATTCATAATATGACCGCATCTGCTAAACTACCCATTGAGCTGATTGCAGATCGCCCGGATTACACCCAAATTAAAACGCCAAAATCGGATGCCATCATCAGTCGTACCGTTTCAATGCTGATTCAACTGTCATGGACAGAAGAAGACATTCAATCGCGTATTGATGCTTTCGCAACTGTTTTTAACCAATAAGACCAAGGATTATATTCAATGAAGTTTCGTAATTTTAAAACTGTCCCTAAAATGATTTTTGGTCGTGGTTCATTTGATCAACTAGATGATGTCCTCGCGGATGAGCGTCAGAAAGTCGGCGATTTCGTGGTCTTTTTGGTTGATGAAGTTCATAAAGACAAGCCGTTAGCAGAACGCATTCCAGCCACCGATAAAGATATGGTGATTTGGTTAGACGTCACGGACGAGCCTAAAACCACTTACGTCGATGCCTTAACAGCTGAAGTTCAGACGTTTGCGGCTGAAAACAACAACGGCCGCAATCCTGTGAGTGTCGTTGGATTAGGCGGTGGTTCAGCATTAGATTTAGGTAAGGCTGTAGCCTTAATGCTGACCAATGAAGGTGGCTCAGCCTCTTATCAGGGTTGGGATCTGATCAAAAATCCAGCGGTTCACCATGTTGGCATTCCAACCATCTCTGGCACGGGAGCTGAAGCGTCACGTACTACCGTATTAACGGGGCCTGATAAAAAATTAGGCATGAACTCAGATTACACCGTTTACGACCAAATTATTATGGATCCCGATTTGATTCAAGGCGTGCCTGCGAACCAGTGGTTCTATACCGGAATGGATTGCTATATTCACAATATTGAAGCGCTAAATGGTACTTACATCAATGAATTTGCGCGTGCTTTTGGTGAAAAATCTTTAGACCTTTGTAGCCAAGTCTTTTTGCAAGATCACCCTGATTCTGACGAGAAATTGATGATGGCATCCTACATGGGTGGCCAAAGTATCGCTTATAGCCAGGTTGGCGCGTGTCACGCACTCTCTTACGGTTTGTCGTATGTAATGGGTTATCACCACGGGATTGGTAACTGTATCGCGTTTGATGTCTTAGAAGATTTTTATCCAGAAGGCGTTAAAGTCTTCCGTGAGATGATGAAAAAACACAACATTGTGCTGCCAAAAGGCGTCACCAAAGACCTTTCTGAAGCTGATATGGATAAGATGATTCGTACGGCTTCTGGTTTAGCGCCGCTGTGGGACAATGTCTACGGTCCAAACTGGAAAGAGAAAGTAACGCCAGAATTGTTACGTTCACTTTACGAGAGAATGTAGTTTTGATTGCCTCTTTTAGCGCCTAGCTTCGTTAGGGCTTTCGGTCATTGAGCGATACTCAACTCCCTTTGCCCTGCCTTGCTAAGTATCTAAACTAGTTTGCCAAAACCATTCATATTCTTGCCTAATTAAAACCTCCTTGAACCCATCTCCTAATCTAAAGAGATCCTTATGAATACTTATGTCTTTATCCCTGCTCGTTATGGCTCTTCGCGTTTACCGGGAAAACCGCTTAAATTGATTGATGGCAAGCCGATGATTCAACATGTGTATGAACGCATCTCTAAAGCTCAAGGGTTAGCGGGGGTTTATATTGCAACCGATGATGATCGCATTAAAAATGTCGTCGAGGCCTTTGGTGGCAAGGTGATCATGACGCCTATTGAGGCCGCTTCGGGCACAGACCGTATCGCATCCGCCGCCAATGCATTAGGTTTGAAAGAGGATGATTTGATTGTCAATGTGCAAGGCGACCAACCATTGGTACATCCTGAGTCGATTGAAGATGTCATTTCACCCTTTATGGCGGATGATTATGATGGTAGTTTCGAGATGAGTACTTTGTCTTTTAAAATCGTCAATGAAGCGGAAATAACCAATCCAAAAGATGTCAAAATGGTGATGGATGTTAATGGTTTCGCACTGTATTTTTCACGTGCCACCATTCCACATGGCCGTGATTATTGGGAGCATGATAGCTTTAAACATTTAGGCATTTACGCTTATACCAAGGGCTTTGTTGATACCTTTAATGCCTTACCAATGGGTAAGTTAGAAGAGATTGAAAAACTGGAACAACTGCGTGCTTTAGAATACGGTCATAAAATTAAAGTGGTTGAAAGTAAATGGGATTCACCAGAAGTCGATCTCCCCGGAGACATCGCTATGATGGAAGCTTTATTGCAAACAGGGCATTAATTGTAACTGTTTAAAACGCTTAAAAATGACCAGGCCTGGTCGTTTTAAACGTCTATTTTATGAGATCTCTATGACTTTATATCAACTGTTAATTAGACTGCTAAGCCCTCTCATTGTCGTGTTAATCATGGTAGAAGCGATTAAGCGCAAAACCGGTGCTGATTTTTTCTTGCAACGTCTAGGCCTCTCTTATCCGCCACTCTCAAAATCGGGTTCAAAACGTATATGGTTGCACTGTGCATCCGTCGGTGAAGTCAAGGCCGCAGAATCACTTATCCGCGCTATACAGCCTCAATTTGACGTATTGATAACGACCAATACCCCAAGTGGAAAAGCCATTGTTGAAACGGTTTTTTCACACTCCGTAGAGCATCGTTATCTGCCGGTCGATTGGCCTTTTGCAATCCGTCGCTTTTTTAAGGCCTGCCAACCTTCAGAGTGCTGGATTTTAGAAACTGAAATTTGGCCTAACCTCTATCGGCTTTGTCAGCAAGAGCAGATTCCAGTTACCATCATCAATGCACGGATATCCCATAAAACACTCAATGCACCTTCTTGGCTTAAAGAGGCTTATAAACAAAGCTTACAACTTGTCACCCGAGTACTTGCACGCTCGCAAACTGAAGCGGATCGTTTCATAAGCTTGGGCACGGATCCTGAAACCGTTATCGCCATCGGCAATTTAAAATACGCGAATCAAGAAACGATTACCCATTATCCAAATCCAATTAATCGCGACTATATTTTGCTAGCCTCTAGCCATGCGGCTGAAGAACTCAGTATTAGCCAGGCCTGGCTCAAACACAACAGACCTGAACTTTTAGTGATTGTGCCGCGTCACCCTAAACGCAGTGCTTCGATTCAAAAACAGCTCCTCACCCTTTCTAAATCGGTCAAGGTCGCAAGCAAGGGCCAATCACCAGACTCTGAGAGTAAACTGTTTTTAGATGATCGTCTAGGCCAACTCATGCCTCTGTTCGAGCATGCTAAACTCGTCATTATGGGGGGTAGCTTCGCACCCAAAGGAGGGCATAATGTCCTCGAACCAGCCCGTTACCAGCAAGCCATTTTGACAGGACCAGATATGTCTGATTTTGAAGATGAAACCGCTCTGCTTTTAAAATATCAAGGCCTTTTGCAGTGCGATAATTTAGGGACGTTAGACACCACAATGTTAGCGTTAATAGATGATGAAAACCTACGTCTACAACTCGGCCAACAAGCTTTGCTTGCAATCCAATCTCAAAAGGGTATCCTAGAAAACTACTTAAAAGTACTACTTGGTGGTACTAATAACACACAATAAGATGTTATTCTGCAGAAGAGTTTGAAACCCAAGCGTAATTTCGTGTAAAATAACTCTTTACCTTTAAATTTAAGTGGAAACTCGATATGGCACGTGTCACAGTAGAAGATTGTTTAGATCAAGTAGAAAACCGTTTTGAACTTGTTATTTTAAGTGCTAAACGTGCACGTCAAATTGCAAATGGTGCAGAGCCAACTGTTGATTGGGACAATGATAAGCCAACCGTTGTCGCATTGCGCGAACTTGCCGCCGGCACGATTGATGCGGATGTTGTTTTGGCTGATCCAAATACTCCTCCATTTTTCAGCTAAAAACCACTCCTCCTATGCCCACTCCAAACTCGATAAACGGTCTACTTGAGAAAGCCTCGAAATATTTAACCGCAGAACAAGTTGCGGGTATTCAAGTAGCTTATGATTTTGGAGATTTGGCGCATGAAGGTCAATCCCGTAAATCGGGTGAAGCCTATATTTGGCACCCAATTGCGGTCGCTGAAATCCTTGCAGATATTCAACTCGACCAAGAAAGTTTGATTGCCGCCATCCTCCATGATGTTATTGAAGACACCCCTTACTCGAAACAAGATATAACGGATCGTTTTGGCGAAAATGTGGCTGAGATTGTCGACGGTGTGACGAAATTAGGTAAACTTGAGTTTGATAACCCGCAAGAAGCACAAGCTGAAAACTTTCGTAAAATGATTTTAGCGATGGCTCGAGATATACGTGTCATTCTGATTAAACTGGCCGATCGTCTGCATAATATGCGTACTTTGGGTGTGATGCGTCCGGATAAACAACGCCGAATAGCCCGCGAAACCTTAGACATCTTTGCACCCATTGCAGGTCGCTTAGGAATCAATGCGATACGTTTGGAACTGGAAGACCTCGGCTTTAAAGCGATGTACCCTTACCGCTTTGCAGTATTAGAAAGTGCTGTCAAGAAAGCGCGTGGTAATCGTAAAGAAGTTATTGAACAAATCACCGACACCATCCAGAATCGACTCAATCAAGAGCATATTTCTGGCACGGTATGTGGTCGCGAAAAACATCTCTATAGTCTTTACAAAAAAATGCAGAATAAGCGCCAGAGCTTTGCCGATATATTGGATATCTTTGCATTTCGAATCGTTGTCGATACGGTAGACGAATGTTACCGTACTTTAGGCTCTGTTCACTCTCTATACAAACCACTGCCTCAACGTTTTAAAGACTATATTGCCATCCCAAAAGGCAATGGCTATCAGTCCCTGCATACCTCATTGTTTGGCCCTTATGGTGTGCATTTAGAGGTCCAGATACGTGATAAAATCATGAATGAAGTCTCTGAGCACGGGATTGCAGCCCATTGGCAGTATAAACAAGATGACTCGCAGACAAAAAAAGGCACCTCACAGGTGGATGCACGTGCCCAGGAGTGGGTCAAAAACCTGCTTGAGATTCAGCAAAGTGCTGGTAACTCGCTCGACTTCTTAGAGAATGTCAAAATTGACCTGTTCCCAGATGTTATCTATGTATTCACTCCAAAAGGCGATATCATCACACTGCCGACAGGCTCAACACCCGTCGATTTTGCCTATGCAGTGCACACCGATATCGGTCATGCCACCGTCGGTTGCCGAATTGATAAAAAGTTGGTGCCATTACGCACTCCACTCCAAAGTGGTAAAACTATCCACATCATTAAAAGCAAAGATGCTCAGCCAAATCCGGCTTGGCTCAATTTTGTCAGTACCGCAAAAGCCCGTTCGCAAATCCGCCATTTTATGAAAAATCAGCGTGTAGGTGATGCCATGAGTCTGGGTCACAAAATGCTCGCAAAATCTTTGCGAAAATTTAACATGTCCTATGAAGGCTTGACGGAGGAGATTCGCGACGAGCTGATTGAAGTGCTTAAACTGTCAAGTTGGGAGCAACTATTAGAGGATTTGGGTTCTGGGAATCGCATGTCGCCTTTGGTTGCCAAACAGATTCATGATGTCGTATTGGGCACGGATGATAGGATTGCACCGAAGAACCTTGGGTTAGAGGCAGGCCTACCTATTTCAGGGACGGAAGGCATGGTGCTTCATTTTGCCAACTGCTGCCATCCAATACCGGGCGATCAAATTGTCGGGTTTATCAGTACAGAGAAAGGACTAGTGATTCACAGAAACAGTTGTCACAACGTTAAAAATCTGAAAAATAATCCCGAAAAATACCTGGATGTACATTGGGATGACCACGCGACTGGCACCTATTTAGTGGATATTCAACTGGAAGCAAAAAACGAGCGTGGCACTCTGGCTAAAATTGCCAGTGAAATTGCCAAAACCAACACGGATATCGAGCGCGTCAGTTCTGAAGACAAAGATGAGTCCTATAGTTTGATGCACTTTGTCATTAACGTTCGCGACCGCATACATTTGGCCAAGATAATGCGCCACTTAAAACGTTTACCGATTGTGGAAAAGATTCAACGCCTGTAAAAACAAGCTTTTAACCAGGCCTGGTCATTTGACCGTTTACTGAAAACCGACTATTCAAATCTCGTTTAAAGTCTAGCAGAGTAGGCCTTGTTCAAAAACATCGGGGCCCCTAATGCTTGAAATCTATTGACTCAGCACCTCATCACCGACGACTGTTAACCCTAAAGATGTCCAAGCCTGCATACCCCCTCGATAATATTTTAATTTTTCAGGGGGATAACCTATTTTTAACAGCGAAAAAGCTTCTCTTGTAAACATACTTGGCGTTTGTCCACAAAAATAACCATTGCAATAACCGATAATGGTTTTGGCTTGGCTGAAGTCTAATTGACCTTTATCATCCACCTTAACATTAAAGAATTTTTCGACCGTTTCATCAGCATTAAGTTCCCCTTTAAACAAACTATACGGCACATTGATACTGCCCGGAATTCGCATCCGCGCAAACCAAAATGGAGTGCGGGTATCGACCAACATGATATTCGAGTTTTTTTGAGCCTTTTGCAGATAATCAATGAGTTCCAACTCTCCAATGGTTTCAATGCCGGGTGCCAAGCTCATCGGCTGAAGAGAGCCAACCGTCGTGCTGCTGTAGAGATCGGTGATGGTATTGCCTGGCGTTTGATTACGCTGAATCGTGAAAGATTCGCCATTTAACGTGATATTCACGGATTTTACACCCTTCGTGAGCAAGACTTCGCCCACGGTAGCCGAGCCGTCAGGCTCCTCAGCTAATAATGGCGTAAACACTAACCAAAAGAGACTAAATCCAAGCCAAAATTGACGATAAACCATACTGATTCCCACTCTAATGTGAATGATTACTCTAAAAACGGCTGTTTATAAGTAGATGTACTATAAGCGATTCTTGGCGAATCTCTTAGTAAAATTTTATTGTGTCTGCCCCCATGCAAACCCTACTTCAGTTCGATAATTTTGATAGAATTTACGGACATTTTAATTCATAAAAAGAGAATCAATATGAAAGAGATCATCTCAACTCCAAATGCACCCCAAGCGATAGGGACTTACTCGCAAGCCGTACGAGTAGCCAATACTGTGTATCTATCGGGTCAAATTGCACTGATTCCAGAAACGATGGAACTGAAAGAAGGGGACATTTCTGAGCGTATTCATCAAGTTTTCAAAAATCTAACGGCGGTGTGTGAAGCGGCTGGTGGCTCTTTACAAGATATCGTTAAATTAAATATTTTCTTAACCGATATGAGTCACTTTGCAAGCGTTAATGAGATTATGGCATTGTATTTTGAAGAACCTTACCCTGCACGTGCCGCCGTTGCCGTTAAGCAATTGCCTAAAGATACTGATGTCGAAATGGATGGTGTCATGGTCTTATCATCTTATTAGAATCGTGACTGGAGACCAAAGGTTTGACCAGGCCTGGTCAAATTAAAAAGCCCTCAAATTCGAGGGCTTTTTTGGAGTGTTTACAGAACATAACACGCATGACTCAGAAGAGGATTCAAGAGACGACTTAACCGTTACAAATCGCGAGCTTGGATAAAGGTCAGCACCCCTTCTGCAGCTTGCCTACCTTGCGCCATCACTCCCGTCAGTAGATAACCGCCCGTCGGCGCTTCCCAATCAAGCATCTCTCCAGCACAAAATATCCCAGGCATCGCTTTTAACATCAAATGCTCGTCTAGGTTTGCAAAACCCACGCCACCCGCGCTACTAATCGCCTCTTCAATCGGCCGCATAGCAATAAGGTTGAGTGGCAAAGACTTCAAGGTCGAAGCCACCAGGCCTGGTTGGTTTAATTCGGTCTTATTCAGCACGTCTCTTAATAATGAAGCCTTTACACCTGTCAGCCCTAATCGTTTCCAAAAAGAGCTTAAGCTCTGCTTACCTTGCGGCATACTCAACTGTTCGGACAAATGCGACAGAGCGCGATGCGGAAACAGATCCAAATGAATCGTCAAAGGAGCATGAAGAGCTAACTGCTCTCTGAGCAATTTTGAGAAGGTGTAGATCAGACTACCCTCTACGCCCTTTTCAGTGATCATCAGCTCACCCAACTGACTAAGAGTTTCACCCTGCTCGGTCGTGAAACTCAACTGGACATTTTTTAAAGGCGTGCCAGCAAACTTCATTTTAAAAACCTCACTCCAAAACAGATCAAACCCCATATTGGCTGGCTGTAATGGGGTAATGCTAATCCCCTTTTCAGACAGGGGTGTTATCCAACGTCCGGTCGACCCTAAATGTGGCCAAGATGCACCCCCTAACGCCAGAATCACAGCATCAAATTCAAATACTTTTACGCCATCAGGCGTATCAAAAAGCCACTCTTTCCATTGCCCCTCTGCCGAGGTTTGAGACCGCGGCCAGCCAATCCAACGATGTTTCATGTGAAACACTGTATGCTGGCTTTTAAGCTGATGTAACCAAGCTCTTAACAGAGGGGCGGCTTTTTTATCTAAAGGGTAGACCTTGCCTGAGGAGCCGACAAAGGTTTCAAAACCAAAGCTTGCCGCCCAAGCACGCAAATCTGTCGGGGTAAACTTTTCTAAGGCCGGTGTTAATAAATTTTGAGCTTCAAAGTAGCGAGTTTTAAACAGTTCAAAATCCTCGCCATGCGTCAGATTCAAACCGCCACGTCCCGCTTGCAAAAACTTCCTGGCCGCAGAGGGCATTGCATCAAAGACTATAGGCGCATAACCTGCTTCCGCTAAGATTTGTGCCGCCATCAGGCCTGCTGGCCCCGCACCAATAATGGCAATTTTTGGTAATCTCTTAGGCAGAGTGGTCGACAAAATAAGCTCATCCTTGTGAATTGAATCTAACGGCAGAATCGAATTGGAATAATTTACTATAAAGATAAGGCACATATTAAAGCCTTTCACTCAATAACGTGCAATGCATGCACGCTATTTTTAAGCAACTCTGCTTCAGCTTTGCTAAAATTTAATCTTTCCGTACAAGTCGTATGCTATGTTGGCACAGCAGCAACTCACCGCTTTAAAAGGCGTTGGCCCAAAACAAGTTGAAAAGCTCCATAAATTGGGGCTTTTTGTCGTCCAGGATTTGTTGTTTCATCTGCCGTTGCGCTATCAGGACAAAACTCGCTTGACCGATTTAGAGAGCGTCATTATCGGCACGGAAGTCTTGATAGAAGGTGACGTTTTTGCGCAAACCCTGAGTCAGGGTCGCCGCAGCAGTCTACTGGTTAAAATCCAGTCACCTTCAGGCACTATTTTAACCCTGCGTTTTTTCCATTTTCATCATAGCCAAGCCCAACAATTTTCCCGCGGCAAAACCATACGCGTATTTGGCGAAGTACGCTCAGGCCCAACGGGTTTGGAGATGGTGCATCCAACTTACGAGTTTATCACGCCTAATGCGCCCTCTGCATTAGAGGACAGTCTTACCCCGATTTACCCAACCACAGAAGGTTTGGGACAGGCTTCCATTCTAAAACTGATTAAACAAGCGATTGTGCTGCTCAAGCAGTACCCACTTGCCGAGTTATTACCGAATGATCTGTTAGACAGCTTACAACTGCCACTGCTCAATGATGCTTTACTCACCTTACATCAACCGTTAGCTACCGACGATTTACAGAAAATAAAACAGTTCGCACATCCGGCACAACAACGCCTGATTATCGAGGAATTGATTAATCAACAAGCCACCATGCAGATGATGCGTGAGCATGAACAAGCGCGTAATGCGCCCGCTTTTCCAATCAGTCAGGCCTGTCAAAGACTCCTCAAAAACTTACCGTTTCAGCTTACAAATGCACAGCAACGGGTCTTGCAAGAGATTCAACACGACTTGAAACAACCACATCCGATGCAACGGTTAGTCCAAGGCGATGTTGGTTCCGGTAAAACAGTAATTGCCGCACTGGCGGCCATTCAGGCCGCCGAAGCAGGTTATCAAGTCGCAGTCATGGCGCCGACTGAGATTTTGGCAGAGCAACACCGCCAAGCCTTTAGTGAATGGTTAGACCCTTTAAATATTCCCACCGCATTCCTAAATGGCCGCATGAAAGCGGCTGAAAAACGCTTCATGCTGGCACAGATAGAAACTGGCACAGCGCAAGTCATTATCGGCACGCATGCACTGTTTCAAGAGGCCGTGACCTTCCACAAACTCGGTTTGGTGGTCATTGATGAGCAACACCGTTTTGGGGTGCACCAACGCCTCTCTTTGCATGAAAAGAACAATCAACAAGATGTGCATACCCATCAGCTGATTATGACGGCAACCCCCATCCCTCGTACGCTGGCAATGACCGCTTATGGCGATTTAGACCTTTCAGTGATTGATGAACTGCCACCAGGGCGTAAACCCATCGAAACCGCCGTATTAAGCAATGAAAAACGTTTTGAAGTCATGCAACATCTGTACGCCAAGTGTAAACAAGGCATCCAGGCCTACTGGGTCTGTCCGCTGATTGAAGAGTCGGAATTATTACACGCCCAAGCCGCCGAAGTCACGGCCAATCAATTTAGCGAACAGTGGCCAGATTTACGGGTCGGCCTGATTCACGGTCGCTTAAAAGGCGAGCAAAAAGCCTTAGTAATGAATGCCTTTAAAACCCATCAACTCGATCTACTGGTCGCAACGACCGTGATCGAGGTTGGGGTGAATGTACCAAACTCGAGCCTAATGATTATTGAAAATGCCGAACGTTTAGGCCTTGCACAACTGCATCAGTTACGAGGACGCGTTGGCCGTGGCGATAAACAGAGCCATTGTGTCTTGCTCTATCAACCGCCCTTGTCGGAAACCGGCAAAGCCCGCTTAAATATTATGCGTGAAACCACCGATGGCTTTAGAATCGCCGAAGAGGATTTAAGAATTCGTGGACCCGGTGAAATTCTCGGTACCAAACAGACAGGTGGTTTACAATTTAGAATCGCCGATTTAAAACGCGACAGCGCCTGGATTCCAGTCGCAAAAGAGTGGGCCAATATTTTAGTACACAATTATCCACAGCTGGTTGAAGGCTTACAAATGCGCTGGGTCGGGCATAAAATTGATTACCAGCATGCTTAACCCCACAGCGCAGGATAAGTCATGACTCAAATTTTTATGCCAGTACACATTGCAATGAATACCTCACTTTCAGTTAAAGAGCACCTTAAATGCCAAACGAACGACTCGCTAAAATCAAAGCCTTAATTCAAGACAAGAAAACCCACACGGTTAGGGGTTGTCCCTCATTTTGGAAACCCGCTCGTTTGATTCAGCGTGTCACGAGCTCGTCTACGATTCAATCCTGGTTAAACACCAAAGTGTCGCTCACCCAACGGCTTCGCCAACACTGTCCAACCCTGCAAGTTCTCGTGCTCTCTGAACAAACTGAGCGCCCACTATTGGATGAAACCACCGCTTTGGGTTTGCAACCAAATGACCAGGCCTGGGTAAGGTGTGTTTTGTTGCAGTGTGCGAATCAAAACTGGGTCTATGCTAGAACCGTCATACCAAATCTGACGCCTGAAAGCCCGTGGAGTGCCTTACAAAAACTCGGCAATAAACCACTGGGTGAAGTATTGTTTGAGTTACCAAGCATTCAACGTACCCCTTTCGAGTTCACTCGCCAAACCTTAAGCAGTTGGCCTTATTTAAGTGAGCAACTTGAGGCAGAACAGAGCCAAGCCAAAGGCTATGCTAGGCGTTCGATCTTCACCCAAAAAGAGGCACCTTTATTACTCACTGAGGTGTTTCTACCCAGATTAACAGGTCAATAAATACAAATAAAACCTTATTATTCAACAAGTTATGTCGTAAAATATGTTATAATTAAGTTTATAAGATCCATAAACCTATCATCTAAAAGGATACGAATAATGAAGCGAATGAATTTAGTTTTTCTAAAAAGATTAAGACAAAACCTAATAAATTTTAGTAAGAAAGCAACTAGAGGATGGTGTCTCTTATTCCCTAAAGGGAATAAGAGACACCATACCACATTTAGTCATTAAAATAAACCTAAGTGCAATATATTGGGGTTTTAAGCTAAATTCATTTAAGCCTTTCTCGAAGCCTCTTAACAATTGTGTTTAGGGCTCGTATTTTCAGAAGAACCTCAATGGATGTAGATTATGATTATCGATACATTAGAAAACTGGCCGCTTTACCCACTTGGCTCAGCATGGAAAACGGCTTTCGAATTTTTGGCCACCTTAACGCCGGAATCGTAAGAGAAGAAATACACCCTACAAGGCGATGACATCTTTGCCATGGTCATGAGCTATGAAACTCAGGCCCCAGAGACCGCCATCCTTGAATCTCACCAAAAATATGTAGACATTCAAGCGGTACTCGTAGGTGCGGAACGATTCGAATGCGCATCCCGAAAGGGATTGGAGGTTGAAACGCCCTATGATTCCAAAAAAGACGTTGTGTTCTATCAAGCGACCTCTCCTCGTCCAGTGAAGGTGGATCTCTTTCCAGGAACATTTATCCTACTTTACCCAGAGGATGCGCACATGCCGACTCTGATGGTCAACGAGCAAGCTGAACAGGTTAAAAAAGTGGTGATCAAAATAAAGTTAGAACTGCTAAAATAATCAACCGTCAAACGATGATTGAGACGTCATATTTAAGTCTTTATACATCACAGCCAAAACAGGCTTGTTAGATGAGACCGCGTTATACAAGACCATTAAAAGCTTGTGCTGGCATAGCTGAATGTGTGGAGTTAACGGCTCTTGAAAGTAGAGCCGTCAATGAAATCCGCCCGTGAGAGGGCAGATAATAAGAGAGGTAATGTGTAATTGCTGAGTATTGAAGACTAAGCGGATGGGTTTAACGTAAAACGTTCACGAAGAATTTTGGCCGCAGTGACCATATTTTCTAAGGCTGGTTCAGTCTCTTTCCAAGCACGCGTTTTTAATCCACAGTCAGGATTTACCCATAACCGTTCAACGGGAATATTTTGAGCGGCTTTTTCAATCAGAACGACCATCTCTTCTACCGTAGGCACATTCGGTGAATGTATGTCATAAACACCCGGTCCAATTTCATTTGGATAATGAAAATTGACAAATGCATCTAACAAGGTCATTTGTGATTTAGAGGTTTCAATAGTAATCACATCTGCATCCATATCCGCGACAGCTTGAATAATGTCATTAAACTCGGAATAACACATATGAGTATGGATTTGCGTCGTGTTTTTAACCCCAGAGGTCGTTAATTTAAATGAATTCACAGCCCAACGTAAATAGTCATCCCAATCCCGCTGCTTCAAAGGTAAGCCTTCACGTAAGGCCGCTTCATCAATCTGAATCATTTCGATGCCCGCTGCTTCCAAATCTAAAACCTCATCGCGCAAAGCCAAAGCAATTTGATTACAGGTCACTTCACGAGGCTGATCATCACGAACAAATGACCACTGCAACATTGTCACTGCACCCGTCAACATGCCTTTCATAACTTTATTGGTCAGACTTTGTGCATAGCGTGACCAAGCGACGGTCATCGCCGATTCACGAGAAACGTCACCATAAATAATCGGCGGTTTCACACAACGCGATCCGTAGGACTGCACCCAACCAAATTGGGTAAATGCATAGCCACTTAGCTGTTCGCCAAAATATTCCACCATGTCGTTACGTTCTGGTTCTCCGTGCACGAACACATCAATATTCATGCGTTCTTGACGATCGACCACATCTTTAATTTCAGCCTGCATCTGCTTAACATACTGTGCTTCCGTTAGCTGCTCTGACTTAAAGGCCCGTCTGGCCTGACGTATTTCGGCCGTCTGCGGAAATGAACCAATGGTCGTCGTGGGAAACAGAGGTAAATTGTATTTAGGTTTTTGTACCTTAACGCGTTGTGTATAAGGATTTTGGCGCTTAAGTGCGATGGAATCTAATTTGGCCAACCTCTCTTGTACCGCCTCATTATTGACCATACTAGAGTGAGCACGTGCTTCGATTATTTTGGCATTTTCGGATAGTTGAGACTCTACATTGTGGCCTGCCAGAGCTTGAGAAAGCAATGTAACTTCAGAAAGTTTCTGTTTAGCAAATGCTAAATAACCTGTCAGTTCATTTGACAATCCCTCTTCAGAATCGAGATCAACGGGTACATGCAATAAAGAACAACTGGGTGCAATCCAGAGATTATCTTGAAACTTCTGCTTAGCTGTTTTTGCACTCTGTAACGCATGGTTTAAGTCGGACTTCCAAATATTGCGTCCATCCACTAACCCCAGGGACAGTACTTTATCGGCTGGAATCGCATCCACGATTTCTGCCAATTGAGTTTTACCCCAAACGGCATCGATATGAATGCCATCTACCGGCAAACAACTCACGAGAGAGACATGCTCGCCTAGTGTTTCAAAATAAGAGGCAAGCAATAACTTAACCTCTGCTTTGGCGAGTACACCATACGCTTGAACAAAAGCTTCTTGCCACTCAGGCTCAAGTTCTAAGCTTAAAATAGGCTCATCAATCTGTACCCACTCAATGCCCTTTTCTGCCAGACGTGCTAATATTTCCTGATAGACAACAAGTAATTCAGGCAAACGGCTCAGTTTAGAAATAGTTGTTTCTTTATTTTCTGCTAAAAACAGGTAGCTGACAGGCCCGATTAAAACAGGCTTCACCTGAACATTTTGCCCATCATTTACAATGTGTAATGCCTCATCTACCTCATCAAACAGGCGTGTATCCGTTAATTTAAAAACCGTATCCTGTTCAAACTCTGGCACGATGTAATGGTAGTTGGTGCCAAACCATTTTTTCATTGCACCTGCATAACCGGCTTTTGATTTGGACGATGCATGCGATGCACAACACACATGACCATCATCGGAAGGCGCACGACCTCTTGCCATACGAAATGCGACCTCAATGTTATAACTTTTTTGGCGAAATCGACTTGGAATAACGCCGAGCAAGGTACTCATATTGAGCACTTGGTCGTAATAAGCAAAGTCATTCACGGGTAAGAGTTGAATACCCGCGTTCATCTGAGTTTGATAATTGTGATAACGAATTTCTCGAGCAACGGCCTCTAGCTCTTCAACTGTTTTTTCGCCTTTCCAGTAGCTCTCTAGTGTAAATTTTAATTGACGTTTATCGCCAATGCGTGGGTAACCTAAATTATGTGCTGTCATGATTTTATCCTTTTATCTCTTCACAAGAAGCATGATAGAATGTCATCATCTTGAAAACAAACGAATAAAACTCACTTTAATATGAATTTAATTCATATTAAGACATTGGCCTGAAATAATATGATTGAAATAAAGCATCTACACACCATCTCTATCCTGGCTGAAACCCATTCAGTAAATGCCGCAGCAGATCGTCTTTTTATGACACAATCAGCCTTATCGCATCAAATTAAACAGCTGGAATATGCGCTGGATCTAAAGCTATTTGAGCGAAAAACCAACCCCATTCAATTCACTTCCGCTGGGAAAACACTCCTTAAAACGGCACAGGAAGTGTTGCCTAAATTACAACAAACCCAACAAACTTTATTGGCTTTATCTCAAGGCGAGCTAGGACGTTTATTTATCGGGGTCGATTGTCATACCTGTTTTGAATGGCTACTGCCCATGCTCAGGAATTACCAAGCAAAATGGCCTAATGTCGACTTGGATATTCTGAACTCATTTGGTGAACAACCCTTAAAAAAATTACTCACACAACGCCTTGACTTAGTGATCACTTCTGACCCAGAAGCCTATGAAGAACTCCAATTCACTCCTTTGTTTAGCTATGAATTGGTGGCCGTATTACCCATGAATCATGAGTTAATAGACTCACAATGGTTAGAGCCAGAGAATTTTTCTGCGCAAACTCTGATTACTTACCCAGTCTCACAACAAAAGTTAGATGTCTTTAAACGATTTCTACACCCCCATCAAATTCAGCCACAGACTATTCGTTACTCTGAACTCACTTTAATGATGTTACAACTGGTTGAATCTGGTCGAGGCCTATCTGTTTTACCAAAGTGGCTTATTCAAAGCCAACCTGAATTCTCTCACTTGCCGACCAAAAGTCTGGGGAAAGATGGGATTTGGTCAACGTTACATGCTGCTACGTTAAAAACACAACAGCACCAACCCTATATTCAAGACTTTATTGAGCAGGTTGCCAACAAAATGTCACAGCAATGATGCTGGACGTAATGACGTTCAAAATAGCTGAATATGAACTCTGATTGCACTTAATCAGCATATTTAAGGACAAGAATTGCTTGTAGAAGGTCTATTCAATTGACCAGGCCTGGTCAGTTTGAAAAAGGTTTTTATTTGCAAGCTACAAACACGGGTCAATTTAGACTTAAACACGAGCATAAAAAAGGGAGCCTTGGCTCCCTTTTAAAAACGTACTCAATTGAACCACACTCGTCGCATATCTTCAGGTTTTAAACTGACCGATCAGTTTACCCAATTGCGTTGATAAGTGCCCCACCTGAGAGCTTGAGGCATAGGTTTTAGCTGCACCACTGGCAACGTTTTCCGCCACCGCACTGATTTGACCTATATCTTGATTAACCATTTCGGCCTGTTCGCGTTGACGTCCAGACGCCGTTGCAATCTGAGTATTCATTTCATTAATATGGCTTATAGCAGATTCAATGGCAAGTAGCGATCGTCCTGCATCGCTGGCTTGGTCAACACTTTCATTTGCCTTTTTGCTTCCACGATTCATCACTTCCACCGCTTCAATTGAGGCCGTTTGCAGATGGGCAATAGTCACTTCAATTTCTTTTGCAGATGCCTGCGTGCGACTTGCTAAAATGCGCACTTCATCGGCTACCACGGCAAAACCACGGCCATGCTCACCTGCACGAGCGGCTTCAATCGCAGCGTTTAAGGCTAATAAATTTGTCTGTTCGGCAATATCCTTAATCACCTCCAGAACATTACCGATGGTTTCGCTGTCTTTTTCCAATCGTTTAATGACCACTGCCGCATTCTTGACCTGCTCTGCCAGTTCACCAATTGAGGAGACTGCACTGTTTACAACCTGAGTGCCTTTTGTGGTGGCCGTACTGGCTTCAGCCACGGAGTCAAGCGCGGCTTGTGTATGTTGCGACATTTCCAATACCGTGTCATTCATACTCTGCATAGCAATAACCACATTTTGCGTATCCTGCTGCTGTTGTACAATCCCGGTTTGTGCGGCCTGTGTCTCTGACACCATATCCGCAGAGGCACGACCCAATTCATTTGACACATCTGCAATACGTTTAATCATAGCGCGTAAATTTTGTGACATTAAATTAAAGCTAGTGGCCATATCACCAATAAAATCATGACTTTCCAAGATGCATTTGTGAGAGACATTGTTATTACTAATGGCATTCGCAACTTCTCCAATACGCTTCAATCGTTGTAATAACATTTTATTCAGTAACCAGAAATTTAATAACCCAATAGTGAGCCCGGCGATGATACAGGAGATGACAAACCACACCAACATACCGTCTTTCCACTCTACAAACAAGTTCGCAAAAATCGGGAACAAAACCCCCATCACAAAGCCAAAAGACATAAATGCGAGAAAAATATTCCTCAATATGCTCGGTTTGCTAAAGTCGAATGTAATCATAAGTGTGATGCCCTGTTATTCTAGTAGGATGGAATAGAGTGATAAATTATCTATAGCAATTCTTTGTCCAACTCCCCTAATTCATGGATGAATAAGTTAACAAACTTGCAAGACAGTGATCACAAAATTCAAATACAAGCCCATGATGGGTTTGGTACGACATGGCCGACAGCATAAAAAATGCGTTAATGGGCACGTTTACACACCTTCATTCACCTATAGGCCGACAAATGATCCCTTTGCAAGCGATCTTCCAATCTGTACAATTCATTTCAAATAGCCTGAAACGGCCTAGTCACTCACCATAAAAACAGGAAGGGAAGATGAAATATAACTTAACGACTCTATTCTCTTTATTAACCTTTGTGGGATTAACCCCATCCGCTATGGCTGAAACCCCTTTCATTGCTAGCTTGAACGATTCTCATTGGGATGGAAAGCGGATTCCGGCTGGACAACAGTGCTTAAAATTTGGCGGCCAGCAACCTGCGACGCCCGCTCTAAACATCACTGGCATTCCACAACAAACCAATTTATTGATTTTAGAATACAGTGATCGTAGTTATGAACCCATGAACCATGGTGGACATGGTCGTATGGCCTATGCAATTTCAAGCCCTGCTCCAAACATACAGCTTCCAGCGGTTGCTGGGCATAGCGTTGAACTGCCGACGGGTTTTATGATGCTTGAAGCACACCGGAATCCTAAATGGGATAAAGCAGGCGCCTATATGCCGCCTTGCTCAGGGGGAAGGGGAAACGTATATTATGTGACGGTTAAAGCCGTGCATTATGATGGCGTTAAGACGGTGGTGTTAGCGAAAACCGTATTAGAAATGGGTGAATTTTAAAATAATGGCTGTCAAAAACACTCTATTATTTGAACCAGAAGTGACCTGCGCAACCTGTCAGGCCTGTTGTTGTCGACTAGAAGTGATGTTGATTACCGATACTGGCGTTCCAGAACGCTATATTGAAGAGGATTCATGGGGAAGCCGAGTAATGGCTCGCTTGGATGATGGTTGGTGTGCGGCACTGGACCGCGACACTATGATGTGTAGCATCTATGAACATCGTCCATTAATTTGCCGGGAATTTGCAATGGGTGAATTTGAGTGTCGTACTGAACGCAAGGCCTGCCTGTAAAAGATCAGCCTTCTTTTTGGCCGACTCTACCAACGATTAGTAATCCAGGCAGATTGATAAGGCTCTAAGATAAATTCGCCATATAAATCAGGAATCATCTCACCGCTGAGTAACTCTTTCCACTCATCCATATCAATCAAGTTCAACTGTCCTAAACTCAATACCTGAGACTGATCAGTGACGTTATTGACCACAAAAACACTTTGATCTCGCCGTAAACTTTGTCGCCAAAAACCAAACAATTCATCCGGTAAATGCAGGGTGAACTGAGTCGCATTCGGATGAAAGGCAGGCTGTTTTTTACGAATTTTTATTAAATCACTCAATTTTGTTAACACTTTA
The DNA here is from genome assembly GCF_000381085.1 of Thiomicrorhabdus arctica DSM 13458. Lineage (GTDB taxonomy): Bacteria > Pseudomonadota > Gammaproteobacteria > Thiomicrospirales > Thiomicrospiraceae > Thiomicrorhabdus > Thiomicrorhabdus arctica. Next base: position 209,182 of record NZ_KB905900.1, read on the forward strand.
TGATGCAAAGAGTGGCTATCAACGAGTACCGTAGCTAAGGAATCACTCTGCCATTGATGACGATTGATATCCCGATTGTGTTGGGTTTTCTCCAACGCCTCATAATCGTTTTCAGTGCCGAAAAAAGAGTGGATATAGAGTGCTGGCACGCCTTCCAATGCAATTGCAATCGCATGAGCGCATAACATTCGTTCAACCTGGTAATGATCTTCCCCCTGAAAAGTGCCTTTAAACGCATCAATCAAAGCGATATTGATTTCATATGGATGTTTCTCACCATTTGCCCCATTACGCCAAGAGACTTGCGCACCAAAGGACTGCAAAGTATGAATCATGTTTTGCAACTCTTCCGCATCCAACATACCTTCGGCAGGTCGGACACCAATACCATCATGACTGGCGATAAAGTTAAGGTAAGTTGTGCCCATTTGGGCAGGGGGCATCGACATTAGCCAAGACTTAAGATGTTTTGCTGAACCCGTCAACATCGCATTAATGACTAAAGGTGGTAAAGAGAAGTTATAGACCATATGCGCTTCATTGGCGTTACCAAAATAGGTCAGATTCTCTTTTTTAGGCACATTGGTTTCGGTGATGATAATGGCGTCATGTAGACGGTATTCAATTAGAGCGCGCATCAATTGAACTGCTTGATGGGTTTCAGGCAGATGAATACAAGGTGTGCCAATTATTTTCCACAAGAAACCAATGGCGTCTAGACGAAAAATACTCGCCCCCTTATCGATATAGAGTGAGATTAACCGCATCACGTCTAATAGGACTTTAGGGTTGGCGAAATTCAAATCAATTTGATCATGACCGAATGTGCACCAGACATATTTCTCACCATCAGCCGTCAAGGTCGGTCTGAGTAATGGAGTGGTTCTGGGGCGTACCACTTCAGACCAATCAGTCGTCGGATCAACTACCACGAAATAGTCGACATAATACGGATCACCCTCGATAAACGCTTGAAACCATTTATGTTCACTGGAACAGTGGTTGATGACCAAATCCGCCATGATTTTGTAGTCTTGACTGATCGCGGTAACATCTTCCCAAGTGCCTAAATCAGGGTTGATTATTTCATAATCGCTGACAGCAAAACCGCCATCTGACGTGTAAGGGTAGTAGGGTAAAATATGCACCATCGAAACGGTGTCTTTAAGGTATTTATCTAAGACTTTTTTGAGGGTCTGCAAAGGCACTTCACCGCGATGTTTAATGGTGTTTCCGTAAGTAATCACCATAATATCGGATTCATCCCAGTGCGATTCATGCGATTGTGGTAATGCACAGTCCTTTTCCTGAATACCTGTTGCAGCCACCAATTGTTGCGCTAGAACTTGGGCATCTTCTGCCGGATAGAGCGATTGAATCAGCGGCGTTAACCTTTCAAACAACGCTTCATAAGCGTATTGACAGCGGGGAGTTGTATCCATTTTGCAGACCCTCTTAGTTAATGCATTTATTTCGTCTGAAACTCAGCCATATCCGCGTCAACCGCTGAAGTAATCTCATCTAGAATATCGGGGAATGCCGAAGAGACTCGGTTCCAAGAGGGAATAAAAGGCGTTTCCATCGGCGCTTTTAAAAAGTGACTGCCGGCATTGATAATGTTTTCGGCAAACAGCTCTACCGCGGTCTCTTCCTTATGCACATCCAGCGTTAAGCCATTCATAATGGCGTCATTACGATAAGATTCAATCAAATCTAACGCAATGCGGAAGTAAGAGGCTTTGACGGTACGGAAGCTCTCTTGTGAGAACACAACCCCTTCTGCCGCAAGTTTACGGAAAAAAGCCTTACTGATATCAATCGACATTTTTGAGAGACCTGTCTGCGCATCATCTGCCGAAAGCTCCTGATGTTTGTGGTCATAAATATCAGCGATATCCACTTGGCAGATACGATTAGAGCTGATATTACGTTTCATTTCAGACAGCACTCCAATCTCTAGTCCCCAATCGGACGGAATACGTAAATCAGAAATCACCCCGGTACGGAAGGCAAACTCACCTGCCAGCGGGTATCGATAGGAATCCATGTGGTTCAGGAATTCACTGGCCTTTTCATTATGAATCCCGACAGTGGTCTTTAAGGCGCGAATCAAAGGGGTGACTAACAATCGGGTGACGCGGCCATTCATGGTGTTGTTGGAAATGCGTGTGTAAAAACCCTTGGCAAAAGCATAGTTGAATTGCGGATTAGCGACCGGGTAAATCAGTTTTGCTAATAAGGAGCGGTCATACGTTGTGATATCACAATCATGCAAAGCGACGGCTTCAACCTTGTTGGAGCCTAATACATAACCAATCATATACCAGACATTACGCCCCTTACCTGGCGCTTCTGGTGCGATTCGTTCTGCGACCAGTTTCTTGTGGATGGCTTTCATTCTTGGACCGTCATTCCATATCACTTTAATGCTTTGTGGTAAGACACTGAAAAATTCAAGCGCATGGCGATACTCAGCTTCGTTGGCTCGATCCAAACCGATGACAATCTCCTTTAAATAGGGAACATGCTTCAATTCTTCCACGATCTTAGTCAATGCTGGCAGCTGTAATTCAGAATAAAGACTTGGCAAAATAAGCCCCATTGGCCGCTTTTTACTGAACTTAATCAGGTCAGCATCCATATCTTCAATCGAGCGGTCCATAAGATTATGTAAGGTGGTAATAATGCCGTTTTGATAAAAATCCATACAATTCCCGCCCTGCTTTGGGTCTTTTGATTACAATTTCAACAGTCTTTTATGTTCTCTCAAGCCAATTTAAAACCGCTTGATTCCACCCTGAAGGGCCGTTCTCTTGCGTCAATAGGACATTTGGATGGTTTACTTTAGGGAGCGCATTCACAGGTGAGCGAATAATCACAGGACAATCACTGGCTTCCAATAAGGGAATGTCGTTATCGCCATCTCCTAATGCCATGGTCTGTATCGGTTGTGACCAGGCCTGGTGATAATATTGGGCAAGCCATTGCAATGCCATACCTTTACTGCTTAATCCCATTAAGTGCATGAAACGCCCGCCTTTAATAAGCTGTAGGCCATGTAACTTTAGTGCTTGTTGAAATTTTAGAAGGTTCTCTTCGCTATCCTGCCACAGCAAAGGCTCTGAAAATTGACGTTGCTTGGCTTTGGCTGCTTTGACCCAGCTGAGTCCTGTGCACTCCGCGACCTGCTGAATACTCATCTCCGAAAAGCCGATAAAATTTAATTTGAACTGTTCTTTATAAAAGGATGCCAGTTGTAACATGTCATGCATTGATACCTGGTTTAAGCTGATATATTCAAAACCCTCTCCCCAGGACTGAACAAAACTGTTTTTTGGCAAATATTGGGGTGAGACAGAACCCTCTTCCCAAAAAATACCTGCACCATTTTCAACAATAAAGGGGTAGTGGTTATCTAATTCGGCGCGAAGTTCAATAACTTCTGCTGCAGTTTTACTGGTGCTTAATATCCATGGAATAGCTTGCGCTTTTAATGCGTTTATTGCTGGTAAGGCAGCTGAATAATCATAGTTATGGTGATCCAGTAAAGAACCGTCTAAATCCGTAAATAATAGTTTTCTCAAGTTAGACATTTTTTCTCGATGCTTGCATGATATCCCTCACACCCTCTTGCAAAGAGCGTGCCAAACGTATTTTTACTTATATAATGAACTTTCTATAGACAAGGCCATTACAAAAATAAAAAATTACTTATTTAAATTCAACTACCTACACACTGTAAGCCACCTCCTTACAGACCAATATTAGTAGAAAGTTTAGGCAAACGAATTTAAATAAATCGATCCAAAACAAGACAAACTATGGATTAAATGTCCAAAATAGAGCACATGTTTATTTAGTTTGTGTGCTTACGAAATTAAATGTGAGGTGGTACTGTACGAGTTAGACAGTGTGATAAATGACGTTTTCGCCAGGCCTGATCGCTTTATCATAACGGGAAGAATCTAATGTTTAGAAGAGGTAGGTAGAAAATCGTAGGGTGGTTATTTGTTTGGGTAAAATCGCATTTCTAATTGCAGCATCAAACTTAAATCGGGTGTTTTAAAATTATTGTCTTCGTGCCAAATCGCTCTGGGCTCGAGCTCAGCGAATAACCACTCTTTATAGAGTTTTTCCCGCCAGTTCATTCCGATAGATACATCCGTAAAATGCACATTTTCATTATCCATTTTCCAATTACCACTGACATAGTAGGCATGTACTCTATGTGGATTGATGATGTTGTACCAAATGCCTTTCTGGTTCAGTAAATAATCACCTCTCTCGCGCCACCAAACGCCAGAGGTTTGACTTCTGATGAGATCTTTCGGTTGCCATTGATAATCAAAAACCTGCTGAGTATCAATGGCGGCACCACGAGAACGTTCTAGATAGACATCGTTTGTTATTCGGCTTGATAACTTTTCAGAGAACTTAGATTTAAAACGGGTTCTAAAGCGAGCATAAGGATTGGGATTAATGATATCCGTAAATTTTAAACCAAACCCTAGGTGGCTGAATGAGTCTTTCTTGGCAAACAGCATATAGCGTGCACCAACAGAGGTCGTCTTATCTTCTTCACCGGTAATCGCACGAGATGTAGTATTTGGTTTGTTAGGAGCCGTTTGACCAGATTGGTCATTGTATAAAGAGTCTTCAAAAGAGGTCAGTACTATTTTCCAACGGCGATTCGTTCTCGGTAAGTCAATTTGTGCACGAAAATTTAACCCAGTCGTCATTTTGCCATTATCATAGAATGTCGTTGGCAATAGAATATCTAACTGACTGCCTTTGCGCGTCACATCAATTTGATTATCTCCAAAAAACCGATCGAGACGCTCGCCCGTATCATCGACATATTGACCCATGCTCGCTTGCCACTTTTCCAACTTATTTAACGCTGATTTGAGAGTCGGGCTTTCAATGTCCTGAAAGAGATATTCTGTCGGTTTTTCGGGTATCTCACTCTGGCTAAGATTGCTCTTCTCAAACATCTGATTTTCATCCGAAGAGGTCACTTGGTCTGCAGATTTTACTGGTACTGGCACTGATTCGGACGCTGTTGTTTGTGCAAAAACGCGCTCTGGAAAGATTCCTAAACTACAAAGTAGAGTACAAGTTATAATCACGCATTGGGATTTTCCCACTCTTTTTATCAACCCTTTCGGTAACCATTGGCCATGTCGCATCAAATCAATCAAATTCAAGCCTCCTATAATGACTCTGAAGATAGAATACTACTTAAAATTAAAACTCTCAATGAGCAGGTATATTTAGCGTGGATGACCAGACGTTTTGTAAGTTTATTGCTGCCTTTACTGCATGGTAAGCACCCTACAACAGGAGAAGCACTTTTTGATGAACAAACGACAATGATGCATCAAACGGAAAAACAACAGACCCAATTAGAAGGTGACTTTGGGACGGCTTACGAAGCCCCAGAAAATGCAGAATATCCTTTGGGTGAACGACCGATTCTACTGGCAAAAATGACGTTTAACACTCTACATAAAACTCAGCCAGAAGAACAACCTCAGTTAATTCTAGAACCTGAACAAGGGGCCGGAATTGTATTACCTTTCAATGCTGAACTGATGGGTGCATTGTTAAAAATATTAGCGCAGGTTATTGATCAAGCAGATTGGGCACTGCAGCTTGCGCCCATTATAGAAATGCCGGCAGAAGTTCGCTTACAATAACGTATTTCAATTTGAAAGCGAACCAGGCCTGGTCCATTTTTGAAAGAGCCTATTCAACGCATGAAAAACGCTTTAATTAATAGGTTTTTAAAGCGTAATCGCCTGCAATTCCGCCTAGTACTATGACGCCTATCCAATGGTTCTGTAAAAAGACTTTAAAAGCGATTTCAGATTTTTTAAGCGCTAACCGCTTCAGGTCATAACCAAACCAAACCGCGACCAATGCAAGGCTGACAAAGTAAGGCAACCCTAATGTAAACAGCAGTCCTATCCAACCTAATAAGCCAAGCATCAGCAGTTGAAAAACGCCCGTCCACAATACAAGCTTGTCACCAAATAAAATTGCCGTCGATTTTACTCCAATGTTCAAGTCATCCTCCATATCGCCCACCGCATAAGCAGTATCATAAATAAGTGACCAAACCAGTGTTGCAACGAAGAGTGGCCAGACTTGCCAAGGAACATCATTGGAAACAGCGGCAAAAGCCATCGGAATCGCCCAGGCAAAAGCGGCGCCTAAAAAAGCTTGTGGCCAGTGGGTGTGCCGTTTCATAAAGGGATAGAGCGCTGCGAGAAAGACGGCACCAAATGAGAGCCAGACAGTCAAGTTATTAAGTGTTAACACTAAACCAAACGCGATCAGGCACAAAATAGCAAAGAAAAGCAGTGCTTCTTTAGAGCTTAAAACCCCTGTCGCTAAGGGACGATTACAAGTGCGTTCGACGTGGCCATCAATGTCGCGGTCAGCATAGTCATTAATCACACAACCGGCAGAACGCATCAAAATCGCACCGCAGACAAATATAAACAGAATAGAAAGGTCTGGTACTCCCTCTGAAGCTAGCCACAATGCCCATAGCGCTGGCCAAAGTACTAAATAGATACCGATAGGTCGATTGATACGCGTGAGCGCGATGTAGGCTTGAATTTTAGTCATCAATGGCTTCATTCATTTGATTTAACAGGTGGTGAATTTGCGCTGACGCCGAGTCACTAAACTCTAAAAGAGCCGTGGCAACGCCCTGCTTATCGTTATAGCGTAAAATCGCATTTTGGTTGTCGAGTGTCCAATGGATTTCATAACCCCAGCCGACCAAATGCGCCTGCCCTGCGTCCTGATGAGTTATTTGCCACTGATTTTCCGCCATAAGTTGTTTGAATAACTCGCATTTTTTGGCTGGGACTTCGACGACTTGCATGGATTAGCCCCTTATTGATTGCGGTCGATTTAAAAGCATTAAATAACCAGGCCTGCTCATTTTGTTTGTTTAACAGGTTTTGACCAACCTTTAAGGGTCAGCTGTTTAGAGCGACTCAAGGTTAATTCATCCGCACAGGCATCCTTAGTAATGGTCGAGCCAGCACCAATGGTGGCTCCCGCACCAATGGTCACCGGGGCAACCAGTTGAGAATCAGAGCCTATAAAAACATTATCACCAATAATGGTTTGGTATTTATTGACACCATCATAGTTACAGGTGATCGTTCCTGCACCGATATTGACACCGGTTCCCATAATGGTATCCCCCACATAACTCAGATGATTAATTTTGGAGCCTGACCCAATTTTGGCCTTTTTGGTTTCGACAAAATTACCGATTTTAGCGTGTGCTGCCAATTCAGTACCGGGGCGCAAACGGGCATAAGGGCCAACAACACAATCTTTGCCAACGACCGAACCTTCAAGGTGACTAAAAGGATGAATGATAGTATTGTCTGCAATCGTCACGTTTTTGAGAACACAATGAGCACCAATTTCCACATTTTCGCCCAAGACTACTCTGCCTTCAAAAATCACATTGGCGTCTATTAATACATCCTGACCGACCGTCACAATACCCCGAATATCCAAACGATTGGCATCAATTAACGTCGCACCCTGCTCCATCAACACATTGGCTAACGTTCTCTGATATTTCCGTTCTAAGCTTTGCAGTTGAGACTTATCATTGACCCCTAATACTTCCATCTCATTTGTAGGCTGAGTGGTCGGTACGCTATAGCCTTCATTGACTGCCATAGCAATAATATCCGTTAAATAGTATTCACCTTGGGCATTATGATTGCCGAGTGCTGATAACCAGCTCTTCAGTTGCCCCCCCTTCACGGCCATAATACCGGTATTCACCTCTTTAATAAGCAATTGATCAAGCGTTGCATCTTTCTGCTCAACAATCGATTGCACGGAATGGTGTTGATCGCGAACTATGCGACCATAACCAGAAGAGTCCTCAAGAATAATGGTCAATAACGCTATAGGATGTCTTTCATCAACTAAGGACAGCAGGTCTTCCAATGTCTTTTTAGCCGTTAAAGGCACATCACCATACAGAATCAGAACAGTATCTTCATCAGAGTAAAAATCATTTGCCATCACGACGGCATGACCGGTACCCAGTTGTTGTTCTTGCATCGCAAAAACCAGGTTGTCACCCGTTACATGTAATTTAACAGATTCCGCACCATGGCCAATCACGTTAATCACCTCATCACAATGCAACTGCTGAGCCGTATCAATAACATGTTGCAATAAAGCTTTCTGGGCTAAAGGTTGCAAAACCTTTGGCAATTTAGAACGCATGCGAGTGCCTTTACCGGCGGCAAGAATAACAACTTTTAAGGCCATAGTAATTTCCTAAAAATAATAACAATTAGTAAATAGATAGATTCTAAAGAGAAGCCATTTATTTAGTAACTTGTTTTATAAAATGATGCCTATCGAGTTTGTTGAGATTGATTGCGAATCAAGGTCAAGGCGGAATAAGTGAGTGTAGTTTACTACACGACTCGTTTCCAGCGAAGAGATTGAGAGCAAGCAATCTCAACAAAACGATAGGCGAAAAAAAAGCGCCTTTCGGCGCTTTTTTATGAGGATAACGTTTAAGCCATCCCAGTCTTATGCAAACGATCACGTAATTTCGTAATCGCTTGAATTTGAGCAACGGCTTCGGCAAGTTCAACTTGCGCTCTTGCAATATCTGTATCAGATTTTGCATTATCCATTGCTTCTACAGCACGTTGTTTCGCTGCATTTGCTTGGGCTTCATCAAGATCCGCTGCACGAATAGCTGAATCAGCTAATACAGTTACCATACTTGGTTGGATTTCAATGATGCCGCCGCTGATGTAGAAGTGATCTTCTTCATCGCCGCTAACAACACGTACTGTGCCAGGCTTTAGTTGGCTTAAAAACTGGGTATGATGAGGCATAATACCTACCTCACCATCGGCAGCCTGTGCAAAAAGCATCTCTGCTTTACCAGAAAAGATTTCTCCTTCTGCACTAACAATATCTACTTGCATTGAGACTGCCATAACAAATTACCCTTTATATTTTTTAGATTTCTCTAAAACTTCATCAATGTCACCAGCATACATAAATGCTTGCTCTGCAACATCATCAAGTTCACCAGAGATGATCATTTTAAAACCACGAATGGTTTCTTTTAATGGAACATAACGACCATCTTCACCAGTGAATACCTTAGCTACGAAATAAGGCTGAGAGAAGAAACGTTGCATCTTACGTGCACGAGACACAAGATTACGATCTTCTTCTGAAAGCTCATCCATACCTAGGATAGCGATGATGTCTTTAAGCTCTTTGTAACGCTGAAGCGTTTTCTGAACACCACGCGCAACATCATAATGCTCTTGACCAACAACCAGTGGGTCAAGCTGACGTGATGTTGAATCCAGTGGATCGATTGCAGGATAAATACCTGTTTCAGCGATCGCACGGTTCAATACAACAGTCGCATCTAAGTGAGCAAATGTCGTTGCAGGTGCTGGATCTGTTAAATCATCTGCAGGTACGTATACCGCTTGAACAGATGTGATAGAGCCCGTTTTAGTAGATGTAATACGCTCTTGTACCTGACCCATTTCCTGAGTCAAAGTAGGCTGATAACCAACCGCAGATGGCAAACGTCCTAACAATGCAGATACTTCAGTACCAGCCAATGTATAACGGTAGATGTTATCTACGAAGAACAAAATATCACGCCCTTCATCACGGAAGTATTCAGCCATTGTCAAACCCGTCAAGGCAACACGTAAACGGTTTCCTGGAGGCTCGTTCATCTGACCGTAAACTAGAGCAACTTTATCAAGTACTCCAGCTTCTTTCATTTCATAATAGAAATCGTTACCTTCACGAGTACGCTCACCAACACCAGCAAAAACTGAGTAACCGGTATGCTCCATCGCGATATTACGAATTAATTCCATCATGTTAACTGTTTTACCAACACCAGCACCACCGAACAAACCTACTTTACCACCCTTAGCGAATGGGCAGATTAGATCGATAACTTTAACACCAGTTTCTAGTAACTCTGCCGACGCAGCTAGCTCATCAAAAGCAGGTGCTGGACGGTGAATTTTCATCTTAAATTCAGACTCAACTGGACCCGCATTATCAATTGGGTTACCAAGAACGTCGAAGATACGACCTAATGTTGCTTTACCTACAGGTACTTCAATAGCCGTACCCGTATTCGAAACCACCATGCCACGCTTTAACCCATCAGATGAACCCATTGCGATTGTACGCACTTTGTTGTCACCGATTTGTTGTTGTACTTCAAGAGTTAAATCAACTCCGTCAACAAGTAACGCGTCATAGATATTTGGTAAATCAGCACCTTTAAACTCGACGTCAATAACAGCGCCGATAATTTGTACTATTTGTCCACTCATAATCTTTAACCTTTTATTGAAACATTCAAACTTTAAACAGCTGCTGAACCAGCAACGATTTCAGAAATTTCAGCAGTGATCGCAGCCTGACGTGCCTTGTTATAAGACAACTTCAATTCATTGATCATATCACCAGCATTGTCTGTTGCAGATTTCATTGCAACCATACGAGCGCCTTGCTCACATGATGCATTTTCTACAACAGCACCAAATACTGTGGCTTCAATATAACGACGCATTAATAAGTTTAATGCAGTAGGTGCATCTGGTTCATATAAATAGTCCCACTGACCGTCGTTTGTATTTTCTTCAGCCTGCAAAGGCACTAGCATTTGTACAGTCGGTTTCTGCGTCATTGTATTAACGAATTCGTTAGAAGCTAAATGCACTTCATCAATGTCGCCCTGATCAAACTTGTCTAAGACAACCTTGATTGTACCTACTAGGTCCCCAATGTGAGGCGTGTCACCTAAGTCAGAAACAGTCGCTATAACATTCCCACCGTAACTACGGAAGAATGTTTGCGACTTATTACCCACTAAGGCAAGCTCAACCACGACACCTTGCTCTTGCCAAGCCTTAAGCTTAGGAAGAATTGCACGGAATAAGTTTGAGTTTAAACCACCACAAAGTCCTCGATCAGAAGAGATGACCACTAAACCAACACGTTTAACCGTTGCACGAGGTTGAGTATAAGGATGCTTATACTCAGGGTGTGCACCAGCAACGTGGGCGATGACTCTCTTCACTTTTTCGACGTAAGGTTTTGTCGCTTCCATGCGGGCTTGAGCCTTACGCATTTTAGACGCCGCAACCATTTCCATGGCTTTAGTGATTTTTTTGGTATTTGTTACGGAGCTAATTTTAGCTCGTATTTCTTTACTACCGCCTGCCATGGCTTACTCCTTAATTAGTAAACGCCGTTAGCCTTGAATGACTCAACACAAGCTTTTACAGCTGCGATGATATCGCCATTCCAGTCACCCTTCACATTAATTTGGGCAGCTAAGTCAGCATTTTCAGAATTCAAGTGAGAATGTAGAGCGGCTTCAAAGTCTAATAACTTATCAACTTCTACATCATCTAAGTATCCTTCATTTGCAGAATACAAAGAAATAGCCATCTCAGCAATTGTTAGCGGAGAGTATTGCTTTTGCTTCATAAGTTCAGTTACGCGCTTACCACGCTCCAACTGTGCTTTAGTCGCAGAATCAAGATCCGATGCAAACTGAGCAAATGCCGCTAATTCACGGTATTGTGCTAAGTCTAGTCGGATGCTACCACCTAATTTTTTGATCGCTTTCGTTTGCGCAGCACCACCAACACGGGATACAGACAAACCAGCGTTAACCGCAGGACGGATACCTTGAGAGAATAAACCTGTTTCAAGGAAGATCTGACCATCCGTAATCGAAATTACGTTAGTAGGTACGAAAGCAGATACATCACCAGCCTGAGTCTCAATAATAGGTAACGCAGTCAAAGAACCCGTCTTACCTTTTACTTCACCATTGGTGAACTTCTCAACATAAGCTGCACTGACTCGAGCAGCACGCTCAAGTAAACGAGAATGAAGGTAGAAGATATCACCAGGGAATGCTTCACGACCCGGAGGACGACGAAGTAGTAATGAAATCTGACGGTATGACTGAGCTTGTTTTGTTAAATCATCATAGATGATCAACGCATCTTCACCACGGTCACGGTAGTATTCACCCATAGCACAACCAGCAAACGCTGCAAGGTACTGAAGAGCGGCAGGATCAGAAGCATTTGCTGCAACGATAACAGTGTTATCCATTGCGCCGTACTCTTCTAATTTACGTGCTACGTTAGCAACGGTAGACGCTTTCTGTCCCATGGCTACGTAAATACATTTAACACCAGTATTCTTTTGAGAGATGATTGCATCGATTGCGATAGCTGTTTTACCAGTCTGACGATCTCCAATGATTAACTCACGTTGACCACGGCCAACAGGAATCATCGAATCGATAGACTTAATACCAGTCATCATTGGCTCGTCAACGGATTGACGATCGATTACACCAGGAGCAATACGCTCGATAGGTGAAGTCATCTTAGTTTCAATAGGACCTTTACCATCGACTGGACGACCTAAACCGTCTACAACACGACCGTTAAGTTCTGGACCTACTGGTACTTCTAATATACGACCTGTACAAGTGACTTTGTCACCTTCAGAAATGTGCTCGTATTCACCAAGTACAACAACACCAACAGAATCTGACTCTAGGTTAAGAGCCATACCGAATGTGTTCTCGTCGAACTGAACCATTTCACCGTACATTACGTCTGAAACACCGTGAACAAGAGCGATACCGTCAGCGATGCTAACGACAGTCCCTTCACTGCCAGACTCAGCTGCACCGTCAAATCCGCTAATGCGATCTTTGATTAGGTTGCTGATTTCAGAGGCATTCAATTTCATGTTTGTTCCTCTCCATTATTGGGCGATTGCTGCGCCAAGTTTTTTAAGTTGTGCAAGTGCTGAACCATCAATAGCCCAGTCACCTACTTTAATCTTAATGCCGCCAACCAATGAAGTATCTTCTTCATAGGTAATTTCTACTTCGGCGTCAAACTTAGCATTTAAAGCAGCACTTAATATTTTCTTCTGCTCAACCGTAGTTTTACGTGCTGAAATAACAGTCGCTCGAACGCGTTTCTCTGCTTCTGCTTTCAAGGTTTCGAAAACCTCAAAAACAGCAGATAAAGCGCCTAAACGTTTGTTAGCAGCCATAGCAGTCAGAAGGTTTTTACCTTCTACAGTCAGATTACCACCCATCACTTCTGTGAACACTGAGACGATTTGATCGGCTGAGTAGGCTGGATTTTTGATCATAGCTTCCATAGCAACATCTTGAGAGATCGTTGCTAGATTTGCTAATTCATCTGACCAAACTGCTAGGTTTTTGGCTTCCGAAGAAAGCGCAAAAACCGCTTCTGCATAAGGTCGTGCAATTGTCATTAATTGTGCCATAGAGTCATCCTTAGATTGATTTAATCAAGGTTTCAAGCATGTCATTATGTGCTGCAGCATCTACTTCTTTTCCAAGAATTTTCTCTGCACCAGATATCGCGATTGAAGAAACTTCTTTACGAAGACCTTCTCGCGCTCGACTCACTTCTTGCTCTATTTCGGCTTGGGCTGAAGCTTTAATACGGCCGGCTTCTTCTGTGGCTTTTACTTTCGCATCTTCTACGATTTCAGAACCACGCTTTTCAGCTTGACCTAGTATGTTTTGAGCTTGTGTTTTAGCATCTTTAAGAACATCTTTTGCTTTTTGTTCAGCTAATTCAAGTTCATGCTTACCTTTCTCTGCAGCAGAAAGTCCGTCAGCGATTTTCTTCTGACGATCTTCCATTAGCTTAGAGAGGGGTGCCCACAGCACTTTGTTCACAAGCCAGATTAACAGCATAAATGCGATCATCTGGATGAGAAGCGTTGCGTTAATACTCACAGTGGTTACCTCGCCATTTCGTTAGTTAATAGTACTAGATTTACAGTCGGGTGGGATTAAGCACCAAGAGCTGCAGTCATTGCACCAACAAATGGGTTAGCAAATAAGAACCACATTGCGAAAGCTAGGATGATGAATGGGAAAGACTCCATCAAACCAGCGAAGATGAACATGTTAGTCATTAATGCTGGACGCATTTCTGGCTGACGTGCAATACCTTCAAGAGTTTTAGAACAAATAAGTCCCCAACCAATAGCTGAACCCAGTCCAGCAGCAGCCAAAATTACACCTACACCAATAGCAGTTGCAGCGTAGATATCAGCAATCATAGTAGCAGTTACTTCCATCGTTTTTCTCCAAAGTTTAAAGTTAAAAAAACATAATTAATAAAAAAGCTTTTTACCTAAGTAGTGAAACTAAAGTAGGTGTGCTTAAACCCTTTTGGTGACCTCAGGCTAGTGTTATTAGTCTAAGGTCGCCTATTCCGTTAATTGTTATCTTTGATTGGTTTAGTGACTTTCGTCGTGAGCCATTCCAAGATAAACAATTGTGAGCACCATAAAGATAAAGGCTTGAAGAGTGATGACCAGCAAGTGGAAAATCAACCAACCAAGATCTAGAATAATCTGTAATGGAGCCCAGAATAGAGCAGCGGCACCCACTGCTAAAGTTCCACCGATCAAAGCGATCAGTAGGAATACAAGTTCCCCTGCGAACATGTTACCGAACAGTCGCAAAGCAAGAGAAAGTGGTTTTGAAATTTCTTCAATGAATGTCATTACGATATTCACAGGTATAAAGAATTTTCCAAAAGGGTGGAAGAGGAACATTTTAGTGAAGCCCCACACACCTTTAATTTTGATGCTATAGAAAATAATCAGTACAAAAACGGTTAAAGCCATAGCCAAGGTCGTATTTAAATCGGTTGTAGGGACTATTTTCAAAAATGCGTGAGAATCACCTGTAATCAACTGAAACAAGTATGGAAATAAATCAACTGGAATCATATCCATGAAGTTCATTAACCATACCCAGATAAAAATCGTTAATGCTAATGGTGCAATGATCGGATTATGACCAGGAAATGCATCTCTAACATTGGTTGCGACGAAGTCTAAAATTGACTCTACAAAGTTCTGAAATCCACCAGGCTCACCTGTTGAAAGCTGTCTACCTAAGCGAGCTGATACAAATACAATTAATGCACCCAGTATCAGACTTACTACTATGGTATCTATGTTAAGAGTCCAGAAACCCTCTCCAATGCTATTGTTTGTCAAGTGATGTTGAATATACTCGACAGTTCCCATCTTTTCAGCACTCAATGGTCTACTCCTTAATCAGTCAAACGTCTTTTACCCTTCAGATTGAAAAGCTGACCTAATTGCATCAACACAAATGTTAATACGACCGGGAAAGCTTGACTTGCATCGAGGAAAGACAGCCCTAAAACAAATAACACAGCTAATAGAACAAATCTAATCACTGCACTCATATATAAAATTAGTATTCCGGTTTTTGGATCTTCTTCTGCATGAGTGCTCGCCTTACTAAATGTAAAGCTCAGCATCACGACATTCATGATCCCTATAAAAAAACCGTAGCCTGCACCTATGGCATGGCCCTGCGTTGCAAAAATGACAACGAGCATTATTCCAATCAACCCCTGAACTTTAAAAGCTTTATCAAGATTTTTGATCATCTTCACTCTCTTTCTCTTTGAGCGGCGGATCTAATCGCTTCGTAAGCTGATGGACCTTTTGTATTCCCCCAATAAAACCTAGTACGGCACAGCTGAGGAAAAATAGAGGGGTGGTATCAAACAATTGATCCAACATATACCCCACAATAAAGCCTGCAATCAACATCGATGTAAAAATCGACCCTGCGCTAATCAGCAAATAGTTCGCCGCTGCACCAGGAGGCTTTGTTCGCTCAGCATCAGGCTTGGTTTTATTCGACTCACTCATCTGATGGCAAACTCCGCTAATGATACTTTTTAGTCATACTAAGTTCAAGCTAAATGGGCGCTCATGATAATGTTTTATAACCCTAAAAGCCAGTCTAATTGACCGTAAATTTTAGATTTTCTCTTCAACGCATCTATCCATAACTACATACGGTAATAATTACTTTAAAAAGCACAACATATACATATTAAAATCCTATATGACAGTTCCATTAAAGACGGTTATATTTTCTTACTAACTTAAAACAGATTTAATAATCGATTGAGTTCAGCCATATCTTGATAACTAATTTCAATTTTTCCTCGTCCATTTTCGCGGTGGTTTATTTTAACGGGGGCTGAAAGTCTTACCGCTAGCTCATCTTGTTTCGACATTACCTCATCAAAACCAGGCACGGCTTTTTTCTTTGCCTCATTGACTAATTTCTTGGGCACTAAAAACTGCTGAGCAGCCTCTTCTATTTCACGGACTGACCAGCCCTTATCAATCGCCTTATTTGCAAGATCCTCCTGTACCACTTCCGGCAAACTGATAATTGCTCTTGCATGCCCCATACTCAACAGGCCATCATGTAAATTATTTTGAATATTCTTAGGCAGCTTTAATAATCTCAATAAGTTGGAGACAGCTGCCCGGGAACGCCCTACGGCATCCGCAACAGCTTGCTGAGTTAAATCAAATTCTTTTAACAATCGCTGCAACCCTATGGCTGTTTCAATCGGATTAAGGTCTTCGCGTTGAATATTTTCAATCAACGCCATCGCCAATGTCGCTTGACTGTCAGCTTGGCGAATAACTACTGGGACCTTATCAAGCCCGGCCAGCTTAGAAGCTCTCCAACGACGCTCACCAGCAATTATTTCATATTTATCTGCACCGATTGGGCGGACAATAATAGGTTGAACAATACCCTGAACCTTAATGGAATCGGCCAGTTCTTGCAGGGAGTCATCATTGAACTGCTGCCTAGGTTGGAACTGACCGGGCTGAAGCTGAGAAAGCGACACCTTCTCAATGCGTAAATCAGCACTACTATTCTCCACCTTCTGTTTTGCGCCAATCATAGCGTGAATACCCAGCTTTCCCATTCCTGAACGTTTCTTAACCACGTAAACTCTACCTTTATTTACTATCTGATTTGTGTATTACAACTGTGTCTTGCGAGTTAGCTCGTTTGCCAATGCCAAGTAAGCAATTGCACCATTCGATGCAACATCATAATCTAAAATGGACTCACCATGACTTGGCGCTTCGGCTAGACGAACATTCCTAGGGACAATCGTTTGTAACACCTTCACCCCAAAATGACTCACTAATTCATGGGAGACATCATTGGCTAAGTTGTTACGACGATCATGCATGGTTCTGAGTAAACCGTCTATATGTAAATCAGGATTCAATTCGCCTTGAATGGTCGCAATGGTGCTCATCAGAGAAGATAAGCCTTCCAAGGCAAAGAACTCACACTGGACTGGAACCACAATACCATCGGCTGCTGTTAAAGCATTCAATGTCAGCATATTAAGCGTTGGTGGACAGTCAATAATGATTGCATCATACTGTTCACGTACCTTTTTCAAAGCCTTACGCAGCCGTTTTGGCCCCATACCTTCTTCAAGCAAAACCACTTCAGCAGCGGTTAAGTCTCCATTAGCGGGCAACAGATCAATACCGGTTTGCTCGACACGAACAATTGCCGCTTTGGTTTTACACTCTCCGATCAAGACTTCAAATACCGAAGCGTTAAGCTGATCCTTGTTAACACCCACGGAAACCGTGGCATTGCCCTGGGGATCCAAATCAATCAACAGAACATTTTTACCCAAACGGGCTAAGGCGGCAGCCAAATTGACGCTAGAGGTCGTCTTCCCCACGCCGCCTTTTTGGTTGGCAATTGCAATCACTCTTCCCACGTACTGTCCTTAATTATCGCTTAGTGTTATTTGATAGATTCATTTTACTTGGTAACGGTTACTGCTTTTGCTTTAATGCCTTAATGAGCATACGTTCTGCATCCAAGCCTGGTACCTTCAACGGAATCGTCTCTTCAATAACGACCAGGCCTGGTAGAGAGGTTAAATCCTCAAATTCTTGCTGCCCTTTCATCGCCCACCAAATACCATTATCTGACAGCAAATGATCTGTCCAGTGCAACATATCTTGCATGGAGGCAAAAGCTCGCGAAATAACGGCATCATAGCGTGATATAGGTCGGTAGTTTTCGACACGATCATGAATAACCTGAGTATTTACCAAACCTAATTCTGCTTTAGCCTGAATTAAAAAACGGGTTTTTTTACTATTACTGTCTAACAAATCAACGGTTTTATCGGGAAAGCAGATGGCCAATGGAATGCCAGGCAAACCACCTCCCGTTCCAACATCAATAATGCGTTCGCTTACTATAAATGGCACGACAGCTAAACTGTCTAAAAGATGTTTAATCAACATCTCTTCTGGGTCTCGAATGGCCGTCAGATTATAAACCTTATTCCACTTTTGTAATAAGGTCAAATATTGTATAAGTCGATCAACCTGAGCATCCGTTAATGACAAATCAAGTTCGGTCAAACCCGCTTTCAGCTGGGGTTTTAGTGCTTTAAGTGCCATGATTTACCTAAAATTAGTTTATACATACAGCTGATTAGGGCGCTCATCTTACGCGCCTTTAACATTTGACTCTATCTGGGAATCCTTAAGTCCTTGACCCCCATTTGAGCGTGCTTTTTTGATGGCAATTAATAAAATAGAAATCGCCGCTGGTGTAATACCTTGAATACGACTCGCCATTCCTAAATTAGCCGGTTTATGATCACGTATTTTCTGTTTTACTTCATTTGAAAGACCTGAAATATTGTCTAAATTCAAACTGACTGGAATTTCCACGGATTCAGAACGCTTCATTTTTTCAATCTGTTGCATTTGACGATCAATATAACCTGAATACTTAGCTTGTATCTCTATTTGATCAATGACAGTGCTGTCTGCAAGACCCTTACCAAATACTTCCAGTTCCGCCAATGCATCGTAAGCAACATTTGGACGTTTTAATAAATCAAATAATGTTTGCTCCTTGCTGAGAGGTAACTCCATCAACACTTCAGCCTGCTTCGCTTCGGGATGCGATGGATAAATCCAGGTCTCTTTCAAACGCGAAACTTCATTTTCAAGAGACTCTAATTTACCTTGATAAGCAGCCCAGCGGGTATCATCAATCAAACCCATCTCGCGCGCAACCGCTGTTAAACGCTGATCGGCATTGTCTTCACGTAACATCAGTCGATATTCGGCACGGGAGGTAAACATGCGATAAGGTTCATTAGTACCCATGGTCACTAAATCATCTACCAAAACGCCCAAATAGGCCTCATCTCGGCGCGGATACCATTGATCTTTCAACTGGGCACGGCGTCCGGCATTAATGCCAGCCAAGATGCCTTGTGCCGCAGCTTCTTCATAACCTGTTGTGCCGTTAATTTGTCCAGCAAAAAACAGACCGTGAATAGCCTCTGTCTCTAACGTGGGCTTCAAACCACGCGGGTCAAAATAATCATATTCGATGGCATAACCAGGGCGCATAATTTTAGCATTCTCCAGCCCTTTCATGGATTGTACAATTTTCATCTGTGTTTCATAAGGCAAGCTGGTTGAAATTCCATTGGGATACAATTCATTTGTGGTCAAGCCTTCTGGTTCGATAAAGACTTGATGCTGATCTTTATCCGCAAAACGCATGACCTTATCTTCTATCGATGGACAATACCTCGGACCAACACTGTCAATTTCACCTTGGTCAGAATACATTGGTGACTGATCTAAAGAGGCCATAATGGCGGCGTGCGTTTGTGGATTAGTGTAAGTGATGTAACAGGGTACCTGCCTAGGATGCATAGCCGCTTTGCCCATATAGGAAAACACGGGAACAGGCACGTCACCATGTTGAATTTGCATCGCGCTGAAATCAACTGTGCGCGCATCAATACGTGGAGGTGTACCCGTTTTGAGACGACCCACCGGCAGTGCCAACTCGCGTAAACGCGCTGCAAGACGGTTAGCTGGCTCATCACCGGCTCGACCTCCTTCATAGTTTTCCAGACCTATATGAATACGACCAGCTAAGAAAGTGCCTACCGTCAAGACCACTTGATTGGCGTAAAATTTCAGCCCCATCTTGGTTTCAACACCGCGAATGTTATCGCCGTCTAAAATCACATCTTCAACCGGTTGTTGGAAGATACTGAGGTTTTCTTGATTCTCTAAACGCATGCGGATCGCTTGACGATACAATACCCGGTCAGCCTGTGCGCGAGTGGCACGTACAGCAGGACCTTTAGAGGCATTTAAAATTCTAAACTGAATCCCGGCCTCATCAATCGCCATTGCCATTGCGCCGCCCAGTGCATCAATCTCCTTAACCAAGTGTCCTTTACCGATTCCACCAATCGCAGGATTACAGGACATTTGTCCAAGACTGTCAATATTATGTGTCAGTAAAATAGTCTTTAATCCCATGCGCGCAGAGGCTAATGCCGCTTCTGTCCCTGCATGGCCACCGCCGACCACAATCACATCATAATTATCAAACGACTGTTCCATTCTTTAACCCCTGCGATGCAAAGCACCGCCACTAATTTAACCCGACAAAAAACTCCTGTTTTTAGAAGCTTTGTTGCGTTGCATTTTCAACAAATAAGCAGCCTATTTTAGCACAAACTCAAGCGAGCAGTTTTTTTGAAGATTGGCTTTTTATAAGACCTATAACCCGTGTATCACACCACGCCTTTTTTAATGGATATATCATGATGCAGTGCGGACTTTATCTTAAGTCAATCCCATTGGTTAAATGTAAGGTTTGCCTTGTTTAAAGATTGTCAGTCGCTGTAACTTTCCTTTAAGGCATGTACGGCTAACACTCAAGAGTGAAACGTTGAAACTAAACCCAAAAAGTAAGATTACCCATGTTAATGGATTTAATAAAACACCAAATCATGCTCTAGCTACTATCGTAATGGTCATTAGAGGCCTTTTATAAAGCATATCCACGTCAATATCGCCTTTGAAAAATAGCGCAGATGCACAGCCGTGTGTTAAGGTAGTTAAAACTACTAAATTCAAATTAAGGATTAATCGTGAAAAAATCACTCATTGCAGGTGCTATCTGCCTAAGTCCACTCCCCGCGTTTGCTGAACTCACCGTTGAACCTTATGGATCCCTTAGAGCACAAGCAGAATATGTGACCGTAGATAAGGCCAAACCGGGTCAAAACAATTCTTACACTGACGTTCGAGATGCTTACTCGCGTTTTGGTGTTATCGCAAATTATCCTTTAAATAACGGCACCAAACTTAGTGCAAAAATTGAAATTCCTTTCAATATTCAACAAATGAAAGCCGAAGACCCTTCGTATTTTGAAGGCTTTTACAAAAACAACAACTCTCCAAGAATTTACAAGTTAACGGCGTCAGGAGACTGGGGTTCCATGGACATCGGTAAGCAGTGGTTAGCTTATTACAATGCCGTTGCGTATCCCGTTGATTACTTCAGCTCTTTCTATTCCGGTTTTGCAACCCATGCAAGTTTCAGACGTGAGGCGCTAACCTACACAACTCCCAATTTTTCAGGGTTCACTGCAACGGCATCGATGGTCGATATGGTTGATGGAAAAGGTGAGTCTTATCTGGATACTAATCAAGCTGCTTTAACCTACGCTATGGATGGATTATCCCTCGCTGTCGCTTATCAAGACTCTATCGATGGCGTCGCGAATATCTTAGGCGCCTCGGCGGCTTACACCACAGGGCCTTGGCGTTTTGCGACAAAGGTAGAACAACTTGATTCCCCAGCTGGAACCATCCAGGCTGATCCAATGATCTATAACATGTATATGTCGTACCAACTTAAAAACTATACCTTCAAAGCACTCTATTCAAAAGGTGATGTATCGGATGATGCAAGCGCATTCTTCCAAGGCGACTCCTACCATCTCGGCGTAGATTATCAATACACCAAAAACCTGAAAGTCTTTATGGAATATTTCTATGAAGATCATGGCTATGCCATCTATACTAAAAACTCAGAATCATTTGATGTTCTAGCAGGTTATCATGCCAAAACCAACGGTTCTGCTTTTGCAGTTGGTGCACGGTACGACTTTTAAAATATGACTATAAAAAACGTTAAACTCAAAGTTGAAAACCTCTATAAGGTTTTCGGTGATCATCCTAAGAAAACAATCAGTCTTATCCATAAAGGGCTCGATAAAGAGGCTATTTTTGCTAAAACGGGTAACACTGTAGGTGTCAATAATGCCAGTTTTGAAGTCTACGCTGGTGAAATTTTTGTCGTCATGGGGCTATCAGGTTCAGGTAAATCGACACTTGTGCGCTTGTTAAATCGTTTAATCGAACCGACTGAAGGCAATATTTGGATTGATGGCCAAAACATCACGCAAATGTCTGATAAAGAGTTGCGACAAGCCCGCCGAAAAAAGATATCGATGGTATTCCAATCTTTTGCGCTATTGCCACATATGACCGTAATTGAAAATGCGGCCTTTGGTCTAACACTTGATGGATTTAATAAAAATCAAGCGCAGAAAGAAGCTTTAGATGCTCTAGAGCAGGTCGGCCTTGGAACTCATGCTAACTCTTATCCATCGGAATTATCCGGCGGAATGCAGCAAAGAGTAGGAATTGCGAGAGCCCTGGCAACCGGCTCGGAAATCATGCTGATGGATGAAGCCTTCTCAGCGCTTGACCCGTTGATTCGAACTGAAATGCAAGACGAACTTGTCAAGTTACAAGAAAAAAACCACCGCACCATTATTTTTATTTCTCATGATCTTGATGAAGCAATGCGAATTGGTGATCGCATTGCCATTATGGAGCAGGGTAATATTGTACAAGTTGGCACACCCGAAGAAATTTTGCGTAACCCAGAAACAGAATATGTCGAGGCTTTCTTCAAAGGTGTGTCAATGAGTGAAGTGCTCACGGCCAAAAACATCATTAATCATAAATTCTTTTCTGTTCCCAAAAAGGGCAGCCAGGGACTGAAAACACTAAGTCGTCTTCTAGATGATTCAGATTTTGATTACGCCTATATCACCACCAGCGACAAGCGGTTTATTGGTGTATCCACCGTTGAAAGCATGCAAGCGGCTGCAAAAACCACCGACAAAGTCGAAGACTCTTATCTCACGGGTGTAACCACCATTGATGCTGATACGCCATTGAATGAAGTAATTGGTCTGATGGCTGAAGCACCTTGTCCATTGCCCATTACCAACGAAAAAAATGAGATCATTGGTATATTGACCCGCACCAAACTCCTGAAAGCTTTAGACCCAAATTAGGAAAATTCTATGTCTGATAATAACCCGTGGGAAACACCTTCACAGCCTGAACCCACAAGCAATCCCTGGGGCTCAGCAGAAACGATTCCTACTGAAAGCATTTCACCGCAAGCCGATTGGTTAACCCAAGCCGGTGCGGTTGATAATACGCAAACAGCCTTTTCTTGGACCGATCCTTTTGCCCAGAAACTGATCCCATTGGATCATTGGGTTGAAAATGGCCTTGACTGGCTTGTTGATAATTTTCGCGATGTATTTCAAGCGATTCGCATCCCTGTTGATGTCATCCTAACTGCTTTACAAACCTTTTTACTAAGCTTAAATCCATGGTTTGTTCTTGTTTTTTTTACATTATTTGCCTGGCAAATTGGTGGACGCAAGCTCGGGATACTCAGCGCAGCCTCCCTTTTAATCATCGGCTTTCTTGGAGCTTGGCCCGAGACCATGGTCACATTAGCGCTGGTGTTTACGGCGGTACTGTTTAGTATGCTGGTTGGTATACCGCTTGGAATTTGGATGGGAAAATCCAATCGAATGCAATCCATCTTTATGCCAATACTGGATGCCATGCAGACCACTCCGGCATTTGTTTATCTAATACCGATTGTCATGCTATTTGGGATCGGCAATGTACCTGGCGTCGTCGTGACAATTATCTTTTCCCTTCCACCCTTAGTGCGCCTAACAAGCTTAGGAATTCGCCAGGTGCCGGCAGATTTAATCGAAGCAGGACATGCCTATGGTGCACATCCATTACAAATGTTGTTTAAAATTGAACTCCCGGTTGCTAAAGCGACCATCATGGCAGGCATTAATCAAAACTTAATGCTTTCACTGTCAATGGTGGTCATTGCTTCCATGATTGCGGTTGGAGGGTTAGGCCAAATGGTATTACGAGGCATTGGTCGTTTAGATATGGGCCTAGCCGCCATTGGCGGCTTATCTATTGTCTTACTCGCAATCATGTTGGATAGAATCACTCAATCAATGGGTCAACAACCCAAGTCGAATACCAGAATTCACTGGTATCAACGTGAACCCCTCTGGTGGCTACTCAAATACATTCCGACACTTAAAAACAAAGGATAATACTTATGCAAAAATTACCTCTCATTCTTTCGGCAACCTTATTAATGGCTTCGATGAGTCAAGCCACATGGGCTGCCAAAGTAACCCCTTTTCAGAGCGCGATCGCTGAAGAAACATTCCAAACAGAAATAGTAAATAGAGCGTTGAGTAAGCTTGGATACCAGGTCGGTAGCATTAAAGAAGTTGATTATGCAGTCGCTTACCAACAGATTGCACAAGAAGCTGATTCTGATGACATCAGTTTTATGGCGGTAAACTGGGCACCTTTACATGAAGCGATGTATAACAAAGCAGGTGGGGATGATGCTTTTTATCGACAAGGAAATTTTGTTGAGGGCTGTGCACAAGGCTACCTGATTGATAAGAAAACGGCCGATAAATACAACATAAAATATATTAATGATTTAAAAGATCCGAAAATTGCCAAATTGTTCGACAATGATGGGGATGGTAAAGCCGATCTTGCAGGCTGTACTCCAGGTTGGGGTTGTGAGAAAGTCATTGAGTACCAGTTAGATAACTTCGGTCTGCGCGACACTGTCACGCACCAGCAAGGTTTATACTCAGCGATCATCTCTGAAGCCATCACAAACTTTGAGCAAGGCAAGCCAATCCTTTATTATACTTGGACACCTTACTGGGTCTCCGGCATCCTGGTTCCAGGAAGAGACACTGTCTGGTTACAAGTGACTCATACGGCTCACCCAATAACCAAAGACACCTCTTTACCAAATGGGGCTAATTATGGTTTTAATGTCAATGCCATGCGTATTGTAGCAAATCACTCTGTCGCTAAAAAACATCCGGATGTAGCAAAACTGTTCTCTATTATGCACGTTGACGTTAACGACATCTCTGCGCAGAATCAGCTGATTAAAAATGGTCAGAACACGATGGTTGATATCAATCGTCATGTTGATGCATGGATTAAGGCTCATCAAAAAACATTTGATAGCTGGATTGCACAAGCCAAAGCAGCTAAATAAAAAATCCACAAAAAAGCCTCAGTTAAAAGCACGGTTTACCGTGCTTTTTTATGGGTGGAGTTTAGAATTCTATCAGGTGGATTTTCTCACCACAGTTTATATTTAGTAAGCCCGTATCTTTATGAGTGCTCAAGATTAGATAAAACCTTTAGATGGTGTGCTATAAGTACTTTTTTGTTGCGTAAGTTCACACTTAGGTAGATGATAGAGATATACCGTGCTTAAATGACCAGGCCTGATTATTTATGGAGCAATTAAATGGCTAATATAAACAAAATCATAGCGTCTCTACTGCCACTAGGAGTATTGATGCTCTCATCGTGTGCAATGCAACCGCCAACGTCTTTAATGGACATTCAAGCTGGAGAGATTTTTGTCCTAAAAACGCCGATTACAATCCAGCCGAATCAAAGCAGAACCTTTATTCAGTTTGGCCAGATATCGGGTAGTTCATTTGATCACAGTGAAGCGCATTGTCGTATTGAAATACGTGATTTAAGCGAATCACCACAAATTATCCAACCAGAACGCTTTATCATCAAACAGGTGAATATCGACGAAGAGATGATCGCTTTACGCAATCAAACTACCCAATTAGCACTCAATGACGCCATTACTCCAACGACCATGACGGATAGTACTTCGATCAATATGGTGGCCTATGAACGTCCTGCAACCATGGATCTCGTTCATCTCTATTTGCACTCTAAACAACAACCGAATGTCTATCGACTTACCTGCTCTGGTTCTTTAAGTAATGGAAGTCTAGCCGACATACCGAGAAGCTACCGACCACAGCGTCAACAAATTCAACACATTCTTGGAAAAATTGGACATATTGAGAGCGGAACATAATGACCATTGATGCAAAGAACTTCCTCACTAGGTCGATTAGGGAGGGCTTTGTGAGTAATAGTCGTTCAAATAGGCTTGAACATCGGTTTTTCACACTAAAGGTTAGACTGACCGTCGCATTATCCATTTAAACTCATGAAGTAACCCTGCTGACCGTTTTATAACGTAGATAAACTGGCCGGTAATTTGCATACCTCAACCCAAGTTCTTTAATACGGATTTATCTTCCCTGCTCAGAGTGATTCATTTGGCTGACTTGACGAATACGTTCTGCAGGATGGAAAAGTTGATCCATAAGGTAATGTTGCAACTCAAGAGGGTAATCCAACTCTGATAAAGCCATTGCCATACAACTCAGCCAAGCATCTCTATCAGATTCATCTATTAGTATATGCGCATGCGCCTGGGGAATATTGATACCTCCGAACTTCTCTGCATAGATCTGCGGACCACCCATCCAACCAGAAAGAAAATAGACAAGCTTAAGGCGTGAATTCGTCAAATCTGAACGGTGCATTGCACGTATTTTTTCAGCCTGTGGCAAGGAATCCATAGCATCGTAAAATCGATCAACTAATATAACAAGTCCCGCATATCCACCAACAGCTTGATAGGTAGAATCCCCATGACCATATGATTTATCTTTCGTAAAAATTTGCATCGTATCTCTCAACCGTGGAATCTAACATAGAAAAATTTACTCTAATTATTTTGCTTATTGTCTAATGGTACGTGCAATATCAAACGTCTCTTCGAAGTTTGAACGATAGGGATTGATATCGAGGCCTCCTCTACGTACATACCGTGCATAGACCGTCAATTTATCAGGTTTACACCGTTTCATAATATCTGTGAAAATACGTTCGACACATTGCTCATGAAATTCATTATGCTCACGGAATGAAATGAGGTATTTCAACAAATTTTCATGATGAATTTGGATGCCTTCGTAACGTATGACCACTGAACCCCAATCGGGTTGGCCCGTCACCAAGCAATTGGACTTGAGCAAATGGCTATTCACCGTTTCACAGACTTTATCAGGAGAAGTTTCTGTCGTTAATAGAGTGGGGTTCACTTGATAGTCTGTCACCTCAATATCTAACGTATCTAAATTTTCCCCTGGTAACCCACCCGTTAAACTCTCATCAAAATCTAAATTCCTTATCAACACATCGACTGAATCACCACAGGCCAGAGACAGATCTTTAATAAACAACTCTTCTACTTGCTGTTGGCTTTCAAAACGTGTGCCATTGAAGGAGTTTAGATACAGTTTAAAAGACTTTGACTCAATTATATTTAGAGAGTCAGCAGGAAATGCAAATTCTGCTATTACGGCAATCGGCTTCCCCTTCGAATTTAGCCAAGAGACTTCATAAGCTGTCCAGATATCCAACCCCTGAAAAGGCATCGAATGTAAATCAAACCCTAATTCATTCCTTTTCTCCTGACGCGGGATAGGAAAGAGCAGAGTTGAATCATAGCGAGCACAGTAGGGAGTCTCTTGACCCAGCAAGCTACTAGCTGCTGTACCAGTGTGGGTTAGTTGCTTAGTCACTATGCCACCTAACCTGGTACATCAAAATTACGCAATGCCGTCCTAAAAGCATTGAAGGGATTTAATAACCCATCAGCAACTATGATGGCAAAGCCTATCCAATGATAGAACGTTGGCTCCTTACCTTCTACAAACCAAAGATAGGTTAGTAAAGAGCTGGCTAATATAATGGTCAATGTCGCCCAAAACTGATCAATTAGAAATGCAACTGAACTGACATCTCCAGACTTAAACATTTCAATAAATAAAACCACCACCGCGAGGGTGATAAAGCTATATCCAACTGGGCCATCGAGTGATAGCTTCATGTATTCTGCTGCAATGAGAAAGAGTATGACAAACAACATCCACGGGACTTTACTCAGTATATTTAACGCGCTACCGGATGACACCTTAACACTTGATCCCATGAATATTTCCTTGATTGAGTTATAGACTGTAGTTATCATTATAGCGATGCGTTTAAGATTTGAAAGCAGATCACTAAAACAGCAAGCAACAAAACATATAAATTGTTTATTGATGCGCAGAAAATATGCAAAAAAAAACCCGCGAAGCCTAAGGCAACACGGGTTTTTAGAATATAAGCTTGGCAATGACCTACTCTCACATGGGAACTCCCACACTACCATC
>NZ_KB905901.1 GCF_000381085.1 Thiomicrorhabdus arctica DSM 13458
GGTAGTGTGGGAGTTCCCATGTGAGAGTAGGTCATTGCCAAGCTTATATTCTAAAAACCCGTGTTGCCTTAGGCTTCGCGGGTTTTTTTTTGGGTAGAATTCATGCGTATTGCCAAGTGTTGACTGTATACAAGGGTGTTGTTACGTTTAAATTTAGCGTTTATAGAGACTTGAGAAGTAAGTTTTGGCTAAGTTGACCGTGTTAATATTCAATCTCTATTTTACAATAGGCAACCATGGTGATTTATAAAACATAGCCTTAAAACCTTGTATAATATGGCAATCATATATCTGCGTTCGTAGCTCAGCTGGATAGAGCACTGCCCTCCGGAGGCAGGGGTCGGAGATTCGAATTCTCTCGAGCGCACCATTTCTTTTTGAGCCTAGCTCGCCATTCTTATTTAAAATACAAAGTATGTGCTCAATGTCATGAGTCGTTACTGAGCCAGCTACAAATACAACCCAATGATAATTTGAGGTTACTTTTCTTGAGTTATTTAAGATGAACTGTTAACTATAACGTGAAAAATGTCATTATTTTTTGGAGCGCTTGTTAAGGCATAAAACCAACGAACTTTTAACATATAGTGCCTAGTCAGGATTAATCGATTTGACTGCAATCACATCTCTCTCAGCCAATAAAAACCAAATGCCGGGATGATTAATGAATTATTATAAATTTCTGGCTTCTGGCGACTATATAAATCAAACAGTTGACCTTGGTCATAGCTGCCCCAGCTGTGGACATCTTCTAAGTTCAACTTTTGTGGTTGATTGTTAAAATTAGCTACCACTAACACTCGATCACTGAATTTTTGTGGAGAGAACCGGCTAAAAACAAATAAATTTGGGTTGCCAACATCAATTAATTCTCGGTTATTAAAATCAGCAAAAGCATTGATTTCTTTACGAACCGAAATCATCTTTTTAATTCCATTAAATATCTCGTACTCAATGGTTCCTGTTACATGACGCTTTTCGGTTTTTTCCCAGTTAATGTTGGGGCGATGTACCCAACGATTATCATCTACTTTGTTTGGATCATTTAGATAAGCATCATCATTTAAAGTACCAATTTCATCCCCATAATAGAGCAATGGAAGTCCTCCAAAAGAGAGGATCATGCTGTTTAAAAGTAGGATTTGTTTAATTGCAATTTCTTGGGCTTCAATGTCTCCTGAATTGGTAGCGTATTCTAAGCCAATCAATGAGGCGAGTGAACCAGAAACTCTCGAATCTCCTGTTTTAATATTCTCAGCGAACGGTAGGCCATGAGCGTGGGAGCCTTCATAACGCCCAGTCAAATAATTTATTAAAAAGCGACGATGTGATTGAGGTTCATACCCCGCTTGAATAATATCTTTATCATCAAAACCTAAACCAATATCATCATGACAGCGAATGTAGTTTAGCCATGTTGCGCGTTCTAATTTATTAGGCAGACTTTTGATGCCTTGCGTTAATAATTTGGCATTTTTTGTAGCTACAGCATCCCATAAAAGCGCCATATAGGTGGCGTTATAGGCAATTTCACACTCTTTGGCAATCACGGCATCTTCACCAAAGTATTTGGTCACTTCTGATGGAGCCACAATGGCTTCAGCAATAAACAGAACGCCTGGTGCAACGACTTGGCAACAATCTTTAAGCAACTGTAAAATCAAGTGTGCTTCATGTTCATTTTGACAAGTACTGCCGAGTTTTTTCCATAGGAATGCAACCGCATCTAAACGCAAGATATCGGCACCTTTATTTGCCCAGTAGAGTATGACATCCAGCATTTCAATAAAAACAGATGGATTGCTGTAGTTTAAATCCCACTGGTAATTATTGAATACAGTCATGACCCATCGTTGCATTTTGTCATCCCAGGTAAAGTTACCAGGTGCCGTTTCTGGAAAAACTTCCAGCATACTTTGCTCAAACATATCTGGGATATTACGAGATTCGAATGTGTAATAGTAATCTCTGTAAACGGGGTCACCTTCACGGGCTTTTTCAGCCCATTCATGCTCGTCAGAGGTATGATTTAAAACCACATCCAATGCAAGCAATATATCGCGTTCACGCATATCTTCTGAAAGCACTTTTAAATCTTCAAGTGAGCCAACACGGTCATCAATTTCTCTAAAATTACTTACAGCATAGCCACCGTCACTCTGTCCTTCTGGGCATTTCATAATTGGCATAATATGTACAAGGTTTACACCAAGTTCTTGCAGGTAACTTAAATGGCTTTGCATATCTTTAATATCTTTAGCAAAACCATTGGCATATAGCGCCATTCCCACCCATTTTTGATTTAAGAACCAGTTGTAGTCTCGTTCACGTTCTATGTCTTGTTGTTTTAATTCATCAGAGCGTTTAATGTATTTTCTGGCCATGGTTTCAACCAGCTTTAAAGCTTGTTGCTCAAAATCTTCTCTATCGCCATACAGCTTGCCGAATAAACCATGAATAGCATAAAAGTTTGCACCTAGTCGCGTATAAAAATGCCGTAGGTCTTTTTGGTAAATATCCGGCTTGATTTGATTGAGAATGTCATTTAGCATTGAATGGGAGATTTCTTCGTACATAGGCTCTTAACTATTTTTGTGAATCAGTCGTAAGTAATGACTGATAAAAGGTTTTATTATTAGGTGTAGCACCGCGAATGCTTATGATTTTGCTCGCAAGCAACTGTGCTGTAGCGAGTGTTTGTTGAATTGGCCAGTCTTTTATTAAACCATGCATATACACGGCAGTAAAGGCATCGCCCGCACCTACCGCATCAATAAATTGATTTATCTTGTCAGGGATTTCTTTAAAAAACCCATCTGCCGTTAATACTGTAACGCCAGCAGCGCCTTGAGTGACGATTACTTGCTCATTACCAAATTCGGTTTGAAAGGCTTGAATTGCGGTTTCAATGTCCGTTTGCTTAAAGCCTAATTCACGTAATTCATCTATATTAAGTTTGACCCACTTCGCTTGTTTTATCCACTGAGTTAAACTTTGTTTATCCCACCAAGGCGCTCTTAAATTAACATCTAAAAATATATCCCAGTCTCCTGAGTCAACCAGTTTTTGAAACTGTTCTTTTGCATAATCGCTTCTTAAAGCCAGCGAACCATGGTAAAGAATGCCTTTTGGGTTAGGTAAAATTGTTTGAGATTGGTTAATAAAGTCGTAAGCACTGTTAATTTTAATATCGTAATTTGGCTCATCATCCATAAAAGTGACCTGCACTTGGCCTGTTGGATGATTTTCATCTTGTTGAATATTATTGGTAACAATTCCCCAATCTTTAGCCTGGTGAATGATTTTTTGACCAAGCTTATCTTTACCTACTCTAGAAATAAAAATGGGATTAGCGCCCAACGCTTGCAGATGCCAGCAAATATTAAAAGGCGCACCACCCAGCACTTGTTCTTGCTTTTGCTGCTGATTAAAGCAGTCAAATAAAACTTCACCATAAAGTGTAATCTGGTCTGTGGAAGATTGCCTCATAGGAGCATTTACCCTTTTATATATTGTTTGAAGGTTGGCAGGTAGTGCATCACGCCTTGTAATATTCCTGAGCTGTAATTACCGTTGTTATTCTTTGTATTTACGGCTTGATAAAACTGTTGTTCAGTACCTTTTTGCTTAACCAAACTTAACGCTTGTTTTTTCAATTCTGGCGTTGCATTGGCCACCAAAACAGATTGAACTGGGCTAATTAACACTTCAAGATCATTGCCGCTGTCCCCTGCAAACACCACTTCTTGTGCCTCATAACCTAAGTGCTTTTGCAGAAATTCAATGGCATGCAGTTTATTGGCTTTAGGTGGCAAAATATCAAGTAAACCGGTATTACTGGTTTCATCAATACTCCAAATTAAATTGGTGTTTATGTTTAAAGGGCTAAGTTGTTTTTTAACGTGAGCGAAACAGCCACTTTCATCCAGTTGTTGAAGGTCAATATAAAAACTTATTTTATGGGAATTTTGTTTTTCAAACTCCTGTAATGAAATACCCGGTATAGCGCAAACTAAATGATGAATTTTCGTTGGCTCAATTCCATGCCAATCTTGATTAATTTCTTTTTCCCACGCACAGATAGGATGCCATTGATTGTCTTTTTGATGATAAATTCGTGTACCAACATCGGTAATGGCATAGTCGGCTATAGGCAGTTTATATTTCTTAACCGCTTGGCTCATTAATGCCAAATGACGACCCGTAACATAAACCAAAGTGACTGTATGTTCATAGCAAAACTGGCTAAAGGTTTCACGCGCACCGATGGCTTCTTTTTGTATGCCGTTAGGGATAACCGTTCGATCCATATCGGTACAAAGTAGCAGTCTTATCATTCAGGTTCCTGTATTTCGGTTGAGTTGTTATTTTCTTCAGGAGGGCTGCATTTACCAAAGAAATCAAAGTATTCAATAGCTTCTAAAATACCTTCTTCATAACTTTTTTTGGCGTAGTAAATTGTCTCAAGACCTGGAAGATGTGACAACTCTTCTTTATGACGGTTAGCCACCACTACGGCCAGCGTGTTACCACGCATCATATTTTCATCCGCACCAGAGCCACCAATAACCAAGATATGTTCTAATGGTATTTGCCAACGGTCTGCCACATAGCGAAGCGCCATACCTTTAGAAGCTCGCATAGGCAATATATCTAAGTATTTATCAAAAGAAAGCTGAACATTAACAGATTCATCTTCTTGATGAAGTATGCCGTTAATGTGCTCAAGGTCAGTGACATCCTCATTAAGGTAATAACTGATTTTAAAGGGCGTTTGTTCTGACTTAGGCTGTAAATACAAGCCAGGATGACTGTCTAAAAGATCTTTAATTTTATGCCTTATCCAATGAAATTCAATATGTTTTGCCCAATACTTATCTTTATTGAGATTAGGGGCATAGTAAATTTCTGTTCCCGAACTGGTAATTAAGGTATCCGGTTCAGGGAGTTTGTAATGCTTTAGTAAACGCAGAGCGGAATCCATTCTTCTGTTGGTTGCTACAACAAACAAAGTTGATTTTCGGTGCTCTTTTAACAGTGCGATCAGTTTGCTTAACGCTTCTGGATTACCGATAAGGTTATGATCAAGACTGGTGACTAAGGCACGGTCTTTGTAAAGAGCAGAACGCCTTGATATTGGCGTTCTAGGCAAGCGCTCTGATTTTTCAACAATTGGAGTGATTAATTTTAAATAGGTTTCCGCGTGGGATTTCCAGGCATAGTGCTGTTTTACACCGATTAAACCATCTTTAATCATTTGATTTTTCATATCCGGTTTATTGAGCATATCCAGTAAGGCATGAGTGATGGTTTGTGGTTCTAGTGGGTCAATAAGAATACCATTTTGACAGTTCTCTATAATATCTCTAGGTCCACCATCTTCGGTTGCCACAATAGGCAAACCGGATGCAGATGCTTCAATTAAGGTTAACCCAAAGGGTTCGGTTAATGCTGGATTAACAAAAACACCTCCTGATGCGGCGGCAATGCGATAAATAAATGCCACGTCATTTCGGCTATGATGTTTGGGTAAAGACACCTTGCCATATAAATCATAGCGATCAATCATTGACCAAATTTCATGAAATACCTGCTGTGCTCCAGATTCTAAATCATCCACATCATCTCGATTTCCCGCAATAACAAGTAAATTTGATTTTTCTTGAAGTTCAGGTGACTGGCCATATGATTCAATCAGTGCAGCAATATTTTTACGTGGATCGGGTCGTGACAAAGCAAGAATAATTGGCTTGTTTGGATTTGTTAAAGAGTACGTTAGCTGTTGGTAAAGCTCTGAGTTTAATTCATCGCCGCGCGGAGGTTGAAATTGCTCTAAATTGGTTCCAGGAGGAATAACACGCATTTGCTCAGGTTGATAGAAGTCATAAATTTCATACTGCTCTTCAATCTCTTGATGCGTACTGGTAATGACTCTTTCTGCAGTAGCCAAAACATGTTCTTCGGCATTAATTCGTCTAGACATGTTGTACTGTTCTGCGATCTCTTTTGGCGAGACACCGTTTGCAAAAAGTCTTGCTCGCTTCACACGCCCTAATGAATGGCCCGTATGAATAAGAGGAATAGATAACTGATTGGCTAACTGGCTACCCACGTAACCCGAGTCTGCATAATGACTGTGAATAATATCAGGATAGTGCTCTTGATCACGGAAATACTCCATCATATTGTCAGCAAACGCATCAAGATAATCCCATAACTGCTCTTTGAATATGTATTCTTCGGGACCTGCCTCTATTCTGATAATAGAGAGCTTATCATTGACCTTCTCAAGGGGTTGTGCATATTCATAATCAACCGTCTTATCTTTAACCAAGCGTGTAAAAATTTCTACTTTACCCACCTCAGGCCTTTCCGATAAAGCTTGAGCGAGTTCTAGAACATACAGAATCTGCCCGCCTGTATCGGCATCTCGTCCTAACTCCAAGTTATTTCCGCGGAGAAGACCATGAACACTAATAAGGGCGATATACACATTCGTTGGTTTTTCAGTCATACCTTTCACTTTTTTGATGAGTCTTGTCGACGTCTGCGAATCAATATTGTTAAAAGACTCTTTGGGTGGTTTTTAATCTCTCTTTTATATCATACTATATATATAAATACTTAGTGTGCGCCTAGAAATTTGTGTGAAAGTTTTGAGCCGTGAATACACGTAAAAAATCCTTGATAAGGTAAGCCTGTAGATTGGCTTTATTGCTAAAAATGCATATCCATATCCATTTAGTGATTTTTTTCAAATAACAAAAAAAATGCCAGTCCTGATAACTTAGAATAACGTTCTTCAAAGACGAAAGGTTCAACTCCTTTCCAATTTACTTTTTTAATAATACTCTGTTTATAAATTCTAAGTCTTAACCGTCTGTAACTCATTCCAACGTGTGGTACACCTAGGTGACATTAAATTTCGATTCATCTTCCAACTCTGCTGGTGTAGTCCACTGTTAGCAAGTTGTAGGCTGCCTTTGCCCATTCTATGGTTCATTTGATCCATTACCAACATTAACGCGTCTGATTTTTGATTGCCTGAATAGTGTGGATTGGGTGCGAATAGATCCGTTTGGATAGCTCCTTTTGGGTTGATTTGAGATAAGCTGACACTTGCTTTTAAATATTGAAAGCCGGGTTTCCATATTTTTTTTAGGGCACGTAAACTCATTTTACTGAGTAAAACGGTGCTGTCGCTGGGGTAGATCAACGGTAGGCTTATTTGATTTTGATACTGGAGGACGTTTTCTCGATAGGGCGGGGTGGTGATGTAGACGGTTATCATCTGGCAAGCACCCTTTTGTCCACGTAACTTTTCTGCTGCGACTGCTGTGTAGCTAGCAACCGCTTGACGCATATCATCAAAGTGCTCAACCAATTTTCCAAAAGACCGTGACGAAATAATTTGTTTTTTTTCATTGATTTTTTCGGCGTAATTGTCCGAGAGTTTCGCTAGAGTGTGCTCATGAAAAGGGAAGCAGGCCTGACCATTTAACTCTAATAAAGTGCGCTCAACATTCACGGAAAATTGTTGGCGAATTGTTTTTGGATCAGAGTACTTTAAATCGTAAGCCGTGACGATGTTTTGCGATTCCAACTTCTGTGATAGCTGCTTGCCGATTCCCCAAACTTTACCAACCTTGACCGTTTTATATAACGCGTCTTGTCTCTCCTGAGATAAGCAGGTTAAGTCCAAAACATCCATACAGTGTGAGCTTTTTTTAGCTAAGTGATTAGCCAATTTGGCTTGTGTTTTGGATGCGCCAATCCCAACGGCAACCGGAATGCCGATCCATTGAAAAACGGTTTGTTTAAGTTGCTGGGCATAGAGTGTTAAGTCGTCCTTGATGAGGTTCGAAAAGTCCAAAAAGCTTTCATCAATTGAGTAAATCTCTTGCCGCGGTGCAAATTGCGCGCTGATAGCGTGCATGCGCTGGCTCATGTCTGCATAGAGCTCGTAGTTAGAGCTAAACACGGCCGTATTGTGTTTTTTAAGTAAGCGAGCCACTTTAAAATACGGTTGAAACATCATGCTGTCTTTTTGAGCGGCATGATATCCCCCCCTCTCAAAGGGCTGCTTTAAATAATGATCTAACTGTTTGGCCAAATGATTGGCCGCCACAATGCACCCATCATTATTTGAAAGCACGACAACGGGACGACTTTTCAGGGCAGGGTTAAACGCTATTTCGCAGGAGGCATAAAAAGAGTTTCCATCGACCAGAGCATATTTTTTCATTTTTTCTCTTTAATGATTTGGTTTATTTCAGTGAGCCATTTGTGCAATGCTAGTATACTATGAAAAGTGTTACATAAATCAAATGAGACATTCTAAAGGGTAGGGTTTAAAGTTTTATGAGTCATGAAATCGACAAACGCGGTGGGCTTCGGCAAGGATCGGGGCGAAAGAAAGGTTCCGGAAAGTTTGGTGAGCCAACTAGAGTCATGCGCATTCCGCACTCAAAAGTAACTGCGATACAGGCTTGGTTGAATTTATCAAGCAATAAAAATAGTACGGATGTCCTGGATGGTACGGTACCAAAAGTAGGATTAGGCCTTGATAAATCAAACAAAGACTTCTCTGGGTTTGGATGGTATTTACCCGCCAATGATGTGTCTTTTATTGAATTACCGCTGTACAGTCATAAAGTGGTAGCGGGTTTTCCAAGTCCAGCAGATGACTATGTTGAGGAACGGTTAGATTTAAATGAGAAGTTGATTCATAACAAAGAAGCCACTTTTTTACTCGTTGTACAAGGTGACTCTATGCAAAACATAGGCATTAAAGATGGTGATACTTTAATTGTCGATCGGAGTTTGGAACCTCGGGATGGCAAAATCGTGATTGCCGCATTGGATGGCGAATTGACGGTCAAACGCTTATCAATGAAATCCACTGGAACATGGTTAGTACCTGAAAATGATGATTACCCCCCCATCTTGGTCAGAGAGGAGTCCGATATCGTGATTTGGGGCGTAGTGACTTCTGCGATTTCACAATTTTAACTTAATTAGTCTATTCTTGATTTAGAAAAATTTGATGCATTTGGTTGGTTTTTATGGAAAGATGGTAGCTACTAAGATCCTAGTTAAATTAACTCATTGAATATGATGGATAATATGTGAATAAAAATCGGTATGAGAATAGAAATTCATATGTCATCGCTTTGTGGCTTACTGTAGTAGGATTGGTTCTATTTGGTGCGCTCTGGGGCTATGAATGGGGGAAGTCAAGCTTAGAAAGAAGCGCGATATCGGCTTATGAACAAAAGATTGAATCGGACATCAAAGCGTTGATTGAGGATAAAAGAGATGCTTCTATGGCTATTGCCATTACGCTGTCTCAAAACCCAGATATTAAGTCCATGTTGTGCAAAACCTGTGTCCCTGTAAACTTTGATTTTAAGCAACTTTCAGATCAGCTAGCGACCAATACTAATTTCAATAACGTCTGGATACAACTCATTGATGCAGATGGTGCGAGTCTATTAAGAAGTTGGAGTCCTAAGAAAGGCGATTCACTGTTAAAAGTCCGCAAGGATATTGAGGCTAATTTAGCCAATCCTAAAGTGACTCGAACGTTAAGTGTGGGGACCTTTTCACTTTCCGTTAAATCGGCGATGCCTATTTTCGATGAACAGAAAAAGTTGTTAGGCTTGGTTGAGGTGATTTCAAAATTTGGGACTCTGGCAAAACGTTTAAAACAAGCTGAAGATATTGACTCCGTTATTTTGGTGGATAAACGGTTCCGTAAACAGTTGACTAATGCGGAGACGGGTCTGTTTCTAGAAGACTATTATGTGGTCAATAAAACGGCTTTACTTCAGGATCGAGCTTTTTTAGCCAAACTAGCTAAGCTAGGCTTTACGCATTTTGGAGGTTATCAGCTTCACGGACAAACAATTGTTGGGCGACATTTAATCCTAGACAATAGCCATCAAGAGATTGCCTCTTGGTTTACATTTTCTAATAAGAATCAAGTCGATTTTACAGAAATGGAGCAGATATTAGCAGGCTATATCTATGCTGTTATGCTCTTTTTATTACTGCTGACTGTCCTATTTATTGTCTACTGTTTTAAACGTCAGTCGGATGGTCGAAAACGTTATTATCGCCAAATCATTGATTCTGCATCGGACATTATTTTAGTAGCAGATCGTAATAAAGTCGTGGATGCAAATCAGCATTTCTTTGACTTTTATAGTGATTTTTCGACGTTATCTGAATTTCTCAAACAGCATGAAGACCTTAGCAATACCTTTGAAAAAGAAGAAGGCTTTTTACAAAAATATATGCAAGGGGTGTATTGGTTGGATTATGTGCTTCAAAATAGAAAAAAGGTTTATAAAGCTAAAATAATGAAAAATGGTCAGCCTCATTACTTCTCAGTAAAAGCAGGCATGATGGAAGGATTACAAAAACCGTTATTCAATGTTTTACTGCAAGAGATTACCGAACAAGAACTTTATAAAAATCAGTTGGAACATTTATCACAAACGGATGCTTTAACGGGTATAGGAAACCGCCTTTATTTTAATCGTAGTTTGAACAAAGAGATTCAGCGTTCACGACGATATAAGAGTGATTTATCGCTATTAATGTTTGATATTGATTTCTTTAAAAAGGTGAATGATAACTATGGACATGATGTAGGTGACCAGGTATTGGTTGAAATTTCAGCCGTGATACAGTCGCTACTGCGTGAAACAGATATATTGTGTCGTTTTGGCGGGGAAGAATTTGCCATTATTATGCCTGAAACGGGTCTGATTGAAGCCGAAAAGAGTGCTGAACGATTAAGATCAACGATAGAGAAGGTTTCTACAAGTGAGTTTCCGTCAAAACTCACCATTAGTTTTGGTGTGGGCCAGGTAACGAAATGGGATAATGAAAAAACGATTTTAAAACGAGTTGATAATGCCCTATATAGCGCTAAAGAATTAGGTAGAAATCGTGTCGTTGTCGCCGAAGGCGACGTTATCCAAAGGCCTTAAAACTTTTCAGATATCGAAGTTAATTAGTGATATGATTTTGCTATTAAATGCAGGGAGCAAATAGCAATGAGTGTATTACCACATCATCTTAAATATGCAGAGACTCATGAGTGGGTTTACATCAATGAAGACGGTCATGCCCTGGTTGGCATTACTGATTTTGCGCAAGAGGCTTTAGGTGAAATGATGAGTGTCACTTTTCCCGAATTAGGCGGTTATGCCCAAGCCGGGGATGAGGTCATGTCCTTAGAGTCAGTGAAATCAGCGTCTGATATATTTGCACCCGTCAGTGGTGAAATTATTGAAATTAATGAAGCTTTGGAAGATGATCCGGAACTCATAAATGAAGAGCCTTATGATGGCGGTTGGTTATTTAAGATTGCTCCGCACGATCATACCGAGTTAGAAGAGTTGATGTCAGATGCAGATTATCAAGCGCTTATTGACGGTTAATCTTTAGACCCGACTTTCCAAATTTTAAAGAAGAGGCTTTAGCCTCTTTCTTTTTTTAAAACCTTTAAAAAGAAGAACTTTATGTTAGCCAGTTTACGCTTAAAAAAGAACGAAGAACGCCGCATTCAACAAGGTCATATGTGGGTATTTAGTAATGAAGTAGATACCGTTGCAACACCGTTAAAAGATTTTGAGGCTGGGCAGCAAGTCATTATTGAAGCCTCTAACGGTAAGCCATTAGGTATGGGTTTTGTTAATCCGAATACCTTGATTTGTGCACGTTTACTCAGTCGTAGCGCTAAGCTTGAACTGAATATGAAGTTTTTAAAGAAACGCATTCAAGCTGCACAAGAGTTGCGTGAGATGCATTTTGACCAGCCTTTCTATCGACTGGTATTTGGAGATTCTGATGGTCTACCAGGCCTGGTTATTGATCGTTTTGGTGATGTATTTGCTGTGCAAATTACCACTGCAGGTATGGAAGTCATCAAAGAGGATATCGTTCAAGTCCTTGAAAACTTATATCACCCACAAGCGATTGTGATGAAGAATAATACTCCAAGCCGTGAGTTAGAGGGTTTACCTTTGTATGAAGAAGTGGTGTATGGCGAAATGCCTGCTGAACTTATCATTGAAGAGAATGGCGTGAAATTTTCGATTCCGGTTGAAGGTGGTCAAAAGACCGGTTGGTTTTATGATCATCGTATGGCTCGTGGCCGTCTACAGACGCTGGTTAAAGGCAAGCGCGTATTGGATGTCTTTAGTTACCTAGGTGGCTGGGGTGTCGCTGCAGCCGTGGCTGGCGCAGAAGAAGTGACTTGCGTTGATTCATCTGAGTTTGCGTTAGATGGTGTCGATATCAATGCGGCTTTAAATGGCGTAGCAGAGAAGCTAGTGACTATTCAAGGTAATGCCTTTGATGTCTTAAATGCCCTGCGTACCGATGAGCAAAAGTTTGATGTTGTCATTGTCGATCCTCCTGCCTTTATTAAGCGTAAAAAAGACTTTAAAAAGGGTGCTGAAGCCTACCGTCGTATCAATGAAATCGCCATGCGTGTTTTAGAAAAAGACGGTATCTTGGTCTCGGCTTCTTGCTCTCATCATATGACGCGTGATAATTTGTTGACGGCTGTGCAGTCTGCCGCACGTCATATTGATCGCAATGTACAATTGTTTGAGCAAGGTCATCAAGGCCCTGATCATCCTATTCATCCCGCGATTCCGGAAACTGAATATATCAAAACGTTGTTCTTTAAAGTCACACCAACTTGGTAATCGTTAAAAAGGTTTAAAGTCACCCTATGAAAACAGCTTTATCTTTAAACCCGTCCGAAGTTCAACAAAAACAGCTTCAAAAACAGTTATCTAAATCCTGTTTTTGGGATGAAGTTGAACAAACCTTGTGGATTGATTGTCGAA
Source organism: Thiomicrorhabdus arctica DSM 13458 (assembly GCF_000381085.1). GTDB lineage: Bacteria > Pseudomonadota > Gammaproteobacteria > Thiomicrospirales > Thiomicrospiraceae > Thiomicrorhabdus > Thiomicrorhabdus arctica. Next base: position 12,873 of record NZ_KB905901.1, read on the forward strand.
AAGTTCTGCCAGAATTTGGTGTTCTGAATGTCCCTAGCTGGGATTCTTTAACGATGAGTTCATCTAAAATTCCAGCCTATCCAAACAATCTAAGAATTCTTGATTGGTCTAATTATTCTCAAATTTCTTATTGGCGTAAACAGATCCCACAATGGGTGCATGATAGCTGTGCGCTTTTCCCTACCCATCAACTCTCCTTGCTGCATTATGCAGGCAAATATCCGCAAGTTTTAGAGCTACTTGATCATTCTCCAATGCTCGCATGGCGCTTAATAACAGCGGGCTTGGAAGAAGTGGATATTGTCGCGTTATTATCCGGAAAACGCCAAATTATGGCTGGGCAAGTGGGTTGGCCAGAGAAAGTTGAGACAGTAAAGTTTTTACGTAATTTACGTTTACGGTTAGTAAATGACGAGATTGCCGAGCAAATTGAGATTTGTTTAATGGATGAGCAACGTTTAACGGCTTTGCAGACTTTACCTCGAATCAATTCCATGGCTTTGTCTTTGGCAGCTCGTTTTCCTGAGTTGATTGGCTGTAAATTGCACCATGCACTGGCACAACTACCGTGTCGCCCTATGCAGTGTCAAAGCATGGTGGCGTTACTTGAGGATGCTTATAGATTGGCTGAAGCCCTGACTTTGCCACACGCTGAGATTGATAAAATTGGCAACTGTAGATATTTGGTGGAAGTGACTCAAGTCTACCAGGCCTGGTTAAAAATAGGATGTGACGAGTTTGTGCGGGAGATGATGGCCATCAATTCTGAAAAGAAATCCAATCTCGAACAACGACTCTCAGCAGAGCCAAAGGTAATGACCTCATGGCAGGATTGGGTTGAAGTCTCTCGATTACAGCAACATGCTTGGTGGTTGGATTATTCTACGAATGCACAGGGGTTAGTCATTTGGCAGGATAAGGTAGGCGTCTGGTGCGCATTAATCAGCCAAGATTCTGATGAATTCCTTGGTGATTTGCAAACGATTGTGCGGGTAAGAGGGGAGGAAAACTGTTTACCAGGCGCAAAACCTTTGTCAGATTTACATCTTTGGCAGGCGCGTTTATTGCCACAAGGCGACTAAACGAAAAGACCCAAATTTGACCTTGGGTCCTTAAGGTAAGTTTAAGGTAAGTATTAACCTAAATTTCACGTTGCATCGACTAAGATTCAATCAGGAGCTCAGAACCCATTAGGTCTTCATACGTTTCACGTGGACGAATCAACCAGGCCTGGTCATTTTGTACCATGAGTTCTGCCGCACGTGGACGTGTATTGTAATTAGAGCTCATGGTGAAACCATAGGCTCCAGAAGACATTACGGCCAACAAGTCGCCGGCTTTAAGATTTAACGCTCTATCTTTTCCTAAAAAGTCACCCGTTTCACAAACAGGCCCAACTAAATCCCAGTTGGTTTCTAAGCCATCTGTTCTCGGTGTCACCGCAACAATCTCCTGGTAAGCTTGGTATAACGCCGGACGAATTAAATCGTTCATTGCGGCATCAATAATAGCGAAATTTTTATGTTCAGTAGGCTTTAGGTATTCAACTTCGGTTAATAGCACACCGGCATTACCCGCGATGGCACGGCCAGGTTCGATAATCACTTCAATATCAGGGTCATTTAATTTGTTGATTAATGCCTGAATGTATTCCGCAATTGGAGGAGGTACTTCATCGGTATATTGAATGCCTAAACCGCCACCTAAATCTAGGTGATGAATATCAATGCCCATCTCAGCGAGCGTCGCTTTCAACGTTAACACACGCTCTAAGGCATCGACAAAAGGCGTTATCTCAGTTAACTGTGAACCGATATGGCAATCAATGCCAACAGGATTGATGTGCGAGCAAGCGCATGCATCGGCATATAATTCGGGTGCAGTGTTAATATCTACTCCAAACTTATTGTCTTTGAGCCCCGTTGAAATATACGGGTGGGTTTTGGCATCAACATCGGGATTAACTCGAATTGAGATATTAGCTATTAAATCCATGGATTCTGCAACCGTTTGAATACGATCCAACTCGGCATGTGACTCCAAGTTAAAACAACGGATACCGACCTCTAAAGCACGGCGAATTTCGGAAGACTGCTTAGCGACTCCTGAAAAAACTACCTTTTTAGGGTCACCACCAGCACGCAAAACGCGTTCAAGTTCACCTTGTGAGACAATGTCAAAACCTGCGCCTATCTTTGCTAAACTTTGTAAAACAGCAATATTAGAGTTGGTTTTAACGGCATAACAAACTAAATGAGGTTGGCTTCCAAAAGCCGTATCAAAAGCCAGCCAGCGGCTCTCGAATTCCGTTTTAGAGTAAACGTACAATGGAGTGCCATAGCGTTTTGCTAAGCTGTCTAAAGAGACGTCTTCGGCATGGAGGGTACCGTTTTTAAGTTGAAAAGCATGAGTCATTTTGATTCCTGAGAACTAATTAATCGCAAGTTTGTTTGATCAGAAGAGACCGATTGTACGACCTGTTCTGGTGCCTCTTCAGGCAGGACTAAAGGACTTTTTTTGCCACAGCCTGAGAGAAGAGCCGCCAGCAGCAGTAAAAACATGCTTAAAGATAAATGCATAAAAATCAGCCATTGGTTTGGGGTATTTATTCAGTACCCGCGCTAAGTGTTATTGGGAGGTCAGCTTCAATCAACAAGTCTATTTGAAAGATGATTTCTACAATCTCAATAGAATTCTTGTTTAATGAAGTCTTCATCCCTTAGAATGAGGGATATTTTATCAGAAACGAGCGAGCGACAATGCAAGAAGCGAAACAAGCCCCGCCAATTATTATCGAACCGAAAAGCAAAGCCACTGCTGCGGTGATTTGGCTACATGGTTTAGGGGCCGATGGCAATGACTTTGCAGGGCTGGTACCGGAGTTAAGGTTACCCACTCAGCATGGCATTCGGTTTATATTTCCGAATGCACCCGTGCAAGCAGTCACCATAAATGGTGGCATGGAGATGCGTTCTTGGTATGACATTCGTAGTACTGATTTTATGAATGATATTGATGCGGCCGGTATTCGGGTTTCTTGTCATGAGATACATGCATTGGTTCAACAGCAGATTGACTCGGGAATTGACGTTGATAAAATTGTTTTGGCAGGTTTTTCGCAAGGAGGCTTAATCGCACTGCATGCTGGTTTGAGTTTTAGCCAAGCCTTAGCAGGAATTATGGCTCTCTCAACCTATTGCCCTATGAGTGAACAATTTCACTTGCACCTGCACCTGCCTATTTTAATGGCTCACGGAAAATTCGATACCGTCATTCCAATGCCTGTTGCCAAGCAGTCTGCAGAGTCTTTAACTCAATGTGGGTATGTCATTGAGTGGTATGAGTATCCAATGGAACATCAAGTCTGTCTGGATGAGATAGAAGACATCTCAACGTGGCTGGTAAAGACGTTATCGATTGCTTTGTAATTGATATTAGGATCCTTTCATAAAATAAGAAAAGACTAAACGTGACTGAGCTAAAGAATAGTTTGACAGATCAACAAGCGTGCCTAGATTTTTTTCAATCTCGTTCGACACTTATGTTAAGTACCTTTAATTCGCAAGGTACCTTGGAAACCAGTGTGGCACCCTTCGTAACGGATAATGAAGGTCACTTCTATTTATTTGTCAGCGAATTAGCGCGGCACACTCAAAATATTCTAGAGTGGATTACAGTGAATGAAGCTGCATCATTAAACCCTGATTCAGTAAAACGACCAGGCCTGGTGAGTTGTTTACTGGTGGCTGACGAAATTGAAACCAAGCAGTTGTTTGCACGTGAACGTTTGACGATGCAATTAGAACTGGCCGAAGTACTCAGAGCATCTTCACACTTTGAATGGATAATGACACGATTCGAATCAAAATTTGGTGAGATCATCACACTGTTAAAAAGTTTACCGGATTTTCATTTGATTCAGTTAACACCGGTAACAGGTGGCTATGTCAAAGGGTTTGGCCAAGCATTTACCTTTAAAGGTTTTCCGGGTCAGCAATTGCAACCAATTCAACAGAAATAAGTGCAATAAAAATAAAACCCATCCTAAAGATAAAAGGAATTTGTCATGCCTAGTCCAAGGCGTTACTTTAGATATGATGTAAAGGTCCCGATGCACTTGGAACCCGTTGACCGTTATGGGAAATATCTAGGTGCAGACCGTCGCCAATTGATAAATGAGAAAGAAGAGGCGCATTTAAAGAAGTTGGGTGGTCAGCTAGATGAACTGCTCGGTAAAGTCATTAATGCGAGTTCACATGCTCCTCATGTCTTTTTTGTATTGAATCATAGAATCAATTTTATGTGGTGGATGACGGATTTATTGATAGAGTCAAACGATCCACGCCAACAAAGTGACTATCAATTTCGCTCTAAAGAAGACCTAAAATTCTCACCACCGAGCAGTAAAAAAGGCTCTAGCATCACTCCTTTAGTTCAGGGGTTATACCGAGCGATTGAGCTGTATATTGCAGAATTGCAAACGGTGATTCGAAAAAGTGTTTCCGGTAAGATATTTCTTTATCCATGGGCTTCTCAAGGAATGTTTAGTGCCACTCGTTATGTTAAAAATTTGGATAATTTAGTCGATTCAGGCATTTTACCTGCGAAAGTCCTTAAGTTGATGATTGAAAAGCTTAATTTACAGGCAACGGTTTTAGAACGTTTAAAAGGGGTTTACCGTAAGGTTTCTCTTGCAGAGACGTGGCCGAGTTACCAAGCCAATTTAAGTTGTGGGGGGTTTAGTTTTTTAACCAATGAGACGTATCCTATTTTTGGAAAGATGGATATTTTTATGGAAATTGACGCAGAGGTGATGGTCTGCCGTGGCAAAATCATCTCCCAGGTCTTCATGGAAGGTCGGCCATTTCAATATCGCATTGGGGTCGAGTTCGATTTTCTAACGAGTGAGCAAGTGCATGCTATTACTCTGTTTTTACAGCATAAAGAGATTGAGGATGCTATGGCCATGGTGGCTTTACCTTTTTAAAGAAAATCGCAACATATTCCAGATCGTTATTGTGCAGGTTAAAAAGGGTTATTTAGTTTAAAAAGTAAGGGTTAGGGGTGACCTTGAGCATATTTAATATTTTGTTGTTTAACCAGTAACGCATTTTTGATCCATGCCGCCATTTGTGAATGGTCTTGGATTAATGCTTGGTATAGTTCACCGATACTTTCGCCCTTCATGCCATATGCAAAAGCAGTAATCTCAATTAATTTATCAATGTAACGGTTGGGAAAGTGGAGCTGAACTTGAAAGTAGCTGACTTTAGTGAGAATGACGGCATTTAGAACTTTATTCCATTCTTCTCGCGATAAAGCAGGGTATTGTTCTTTTGACAGTTGGCTTGGGCCATCCAATCGAATCGTCAGTAACTCTTTGAGACTTGAAAAGCGGATTAAATCCAGGGCAGGTTCACGGATTGACAGTGCAATAGTATCCATGAAGCTTGGATCAACATCGTGACTACTTCCAGGCATGAATTTTAGTCCTCATAAGATTGTCTGCATTATCGTTCATTTAAAATAGGCTTTTTGCTTTTGCTAAAATGATGTTAAATTTCATCAGAGACAATAGGCCATGAAAATATCTTTTTAAAGAACTATTTTCATACACTCTTTTATTTCTTGTTTTTGAATTTCGAGCTGCAGAAAATCCTGGTCTCTGCCATGCGGAAATTCAAAGTTGATTGCGATGCGTTCCATCTGTTTACGTTCATCGGTTCGTATATCAACCACAGTGCCTTCAAAAGGTAAGACGCGGTCTTGTTCTGCGAAGTAAAGATATACATCAACTCTGGAGTATAAATCATACCGCTTATCCATATGTACCGCGAGGCCGCTAGCACTTGTATTAGCATCTCTAAGGATCCATTCCTGCGGGAACTGCTTTAAATAGTTGTCATCATTGATTTGTCGATAAATTTCTAAATAAGCATCCATAAAATTTGAAAGATTCAATATGGCTTGAATCAATGGAATTTTTTGAAATTTAGGGGCTTGAAAAGTAGCGATCATCTCATCGACTTTAAAATCGACTGGCAAATGACCAGAAACATAAAAGTGGACCGGGGTTGATTGATCGATGCTTTCAACCATTTTGTTTAGAAATATGAGGTATTTATCCTCAATCATCTGTAAATACTGAAATGTTTTTGGCGAAGACGCTTGAATACGAATTGCTTTTTTAAAGCCTTGTTGATGTTCTTTTACACGCATCCAATAACCAGGGTCTTTTCTAGGGTTTTGTCCTTGTGAAATTGAACGAGCACATTCACCAAAAAACTCAATATATTGAATGATTTCTTTAAATATTTCTGTTAATAAAGCGTTCTGTTCTTGAATGCGACCGACGGATTGCACCGTAAAATCTTTGTGCGCCTCAATTCTTCTGAGTAAGCTCGCGGGAAAATAATCTGCACCTGTCGCGTAGATCTCTCGATTCTTAATGGGTGATTTAGGCACAATAAAATAACGTATTGGCATATCAATACGGTGAAAGCGGCGGGCATTACCTTTTCTAAACCATTTATTCATTTTTTTGAGGGAATCCTAGCAAGTAACAAATTTTATTTTATTCTGCTAATGACTACGTGTTGTGAGCAATATAACGAATACATTTATTCTAAATAATTTGAATGGAAATTGATAGGTTTTTTAGGCGTTTATCCATCCATTGATAGGACGGACCTTTTGAATTCTGTGAGCAACCAGTAGAACAGTTTCCGGTTGAGCAGGATGAGGCGCTTATTTCCTGCACATGCCCCTGTTCTAAAAGAGGATTCATCAGGCCAAAAGCGGCTTCTTCAGAGAGATCAAAGTGATTTTTTATGTCCGCTAAAGTGACCTGCTCATGCTGTCTGATGTATTTTTTTAACTCTAATAAAATCATGGATTCTCCTGGACAAATGTAGATGTCAAGTTGTGATTTTGTATTAATTTACATTAAATCATATTTTTGGAATTTGATTTCAATTGAAATTTTCGTCCGACCTTCCGCAAACTAAGGTAAAGGACGAGCATCGCGAATGTGATTATGCCAAGCCATATTGTCGAACCCGTTGGGTGTTCGTTAAAGGTTGCGATTTGGTAGAAGCCTACGGCAACACTGTACCCTAGAAACATACTCCAACCTCCACTGTATAATGCCCAACGCCAACCTAGTTCCTGTTTAATCGCTCCAAAGGTCGCAACACACGGAAAGTAAAGTAGGATAAGCAGTAAATATGCATAAGCACCAATATCCCCATTAAAATACGTCGCCATTTTATCGAGTGTCGAAAGAGTAAACCCCTGCTCTTCCGCAATAAGCAATTTATCTTCGACATTCTGAATAGAACCTAACCCTAATGGGTCTAGTACATTCGTCACAATACCTGAAATATTCTGCGGAATTGTTGCAAGTGCTGTTTGCATAGCGTCTATAAAATCGTAGGTTTCATCACTATCAAGGTGTGTTTTTTGTTTTTGATAAAGAGCATCCAATGAGCCGACAACCACTTCCTTGGCTAATAAACCCGTAATAAGGCCAACGGTTGCTGGCCAATTCTCTTCGGTAATGCCTAAGGGTGCGACGACGGGTGTGGCAATCTTGGCGACAGTGCTGAGTACAGAAGTCGGTTGGTTTTCATGGCCAAAGGTACCATCAGTGCCTAAGCTATTAAAAAAGTTGAGCGCTAAAACGACTAAAACAATGATTTTTCCAGCATCTAGAATAAAACTTTTCAACTTATTACGGGTATTGATGGCGACATTGATAATCGCCGGTTTATGGTAAATCGGCAGTTCCATCAGGAGCGCTGGAGCTTCACCCGGAAGTAAGGTGTTTTTTAAAAGTAATGCCGTTAAGGTTGCTGCAAGTATGCCGATTAAATACAGCGAAAATACAATCAGTGCAGCATGCTCGGTAAAGAAAGCGGTCGCAAACATGACGTAAACGGTTAAACGTGCACTACACGACATAAAAGGCGTCATCATAATTGTCATAATACGATCACGTTGATCCGGTAGAGTGCGAGTGGCTAATACCGCAGGAATATTACAACCGAAGCCAACGACTAACGGAATAAATGCTTGTCCTGAGAGGCCTAAACGACGCATCAGGCCATCCATTATTAGGGCTGCACGCTGCATATAACCAGTTTCTTCCATAATAGAAAGTAACAGGAATAAAGCACCTATGACAGGAATAAAGGTTGCAACGACTTGTATGCCACCGCCAATTCCCTGAGCTAAGAATGCAATTAACCAGTTAGGGGCATTTATGGATTGTAAAAGAGCGGTAGGCCCATCCACAAATAAAGCCTGAGCTCCTAAGTCGAAAAAATCGAGAAATGCATTGCCGACGGTCACTGAGAGTGCAAAGACCAAATACATAATGCCTAAAAAAATCGGCATTCCTAAAAGGGGGTGCAGTATCCAACGGTCAATTTGATCAGTGGTATTTCGAGTATATTGGTCTGTATGCGTTTGGCTAGCATGAGCAGCATCATGCGCAAACTGAAAGTATAAGTCCGCTGAAATGAGGAGTAGATCTTCTTCATAATGGGATTCTAAACGTTTTTTCTCAGCCTCGCAAAAGCTCCGAAGTTCCAATGGCGTCTGTTCGGGATGAATCAACATTTGTAACGTTTTCCAACAAGACTCCGAATCCACATTTTCTTGGTGGCTACGCACGGCATGAACCGAATTGTGTAACTCTTCTGGTAGATCAAAATGCAAGTCTGAACGTTTATTAAGCAGTTCAGGCAACTGTTGTTTAAGGTGATCTATCCCTTTATTGTAATAAGCTGAAATTGGGACGACAGGACAACCCAATTGGAGTGCGAGTTTATCGGGGTCAATATTCAGGTTACGCTCATTAAGAAGGTCCATGCGGTTTAACACAACAATAACGGGCAACCCCATATGCAACAGTTGAGCCGTTAAAAACAGTTGGCGTTCTAAGCTGGTTGCATCAACCACATTAATGATCAAGTCAGCAGACTGGCTCTGCAAATAATCGCAAGCAACTTTTTCATCTAAACCAGAGTGGGACGATTTCTCAAGGCTATAAACACCTGGTAAATCAACTAGATGGTAGCTTTTTTGATTAAGTTCAAAATTTCCAGTTTTTTGCTCAACAGTCACACCTGGCCAATTGCCAGTCGTCTGCTGAGAGCCTGTCAAACGGTTAAAAAGTGTAGTTTTTCCGCAGTTTGGGTTACCAATCAGTGCAATTTGATAGGCGTGTTTTTTGAGTTTAATCCGGGGCTTAATGACATTCATGATAGCGGTTCAACCTGTATATAGTTCGCGATTTGTTTATCGACTGCAAATCGACTCCCGTCAACACATACGACCAAGTTTTGGCCTCTGATCAGTATAAGTTCCACCACACTGTTGGTATGGAATCCAAGGTGCACCAGACGCATTTTTATCTCTGAGTCACCTTGCAAAGCGGTGATCTGACTGATTTGCCCAGCATGGCAATGGGATAGGGGAAGGTTGTGTTTTAAGTTCGGCATCTTTTAGTTCTAAATGATAATGGTTTTTATTTAGGTATAGGATAGCAAACCTGGCAAGTTACTTCAATCTTTACAGCAAATATAGATTGAATCAAGAGGCTGCTATGTTGCAAATATCTCAATAGAATACTTAAGCAGTCTTTTGATGTTTTAGGAATCGTTCGTTAGGAAAGGATGAGTATTGGAGAAGGTTCGCAAAGAAAATACCCAAATGTCATGAAAATAAAGCGTTTTATTGCGCCCAATGAAGCCAACCTTTGTGGAAAAACTAAGGCGTTTTCCTCTGAACCTTGTATAAGGCCACTTCTCCTAGCCAGTTAGGGGCGATAGACATGCCGAGCGTTCTCCTATGCTCTGCGTTCACGACGGTTCGCGCCACTACTTCAATGTCTTTTTCTTCGCACAAGGCTTCAAAGTCATTAAAAGTACACATGTGGATATTCGGTGTGTCGTACCAGTGATAAGGCAGAGTATCTGTTTTAGGCATATGACCTTTAAACAAAAGTTGGGCACGGTTGCGCCAATGTCCAAAATTGGGGAAGGTAATGATGATTTGCTTCCCTATCGCCAACATATCTTCCAATAATTCGTCTGGCCGACTTACGACTTGGAGTGCTTGGGTCATAATGACATAGTCAAAAGAATCTTTATCAAAATAGTCACATAGGTCATGGCTGTTTAAATCGCTTTGGATAACATTCAAGCCTTTTTCAATCGCTTGAATATTTTTAAACGAGTCTATTTCCATTCCATAACCGGTCACGCCATAGGTATCGATTAAGTGCTGCAATAATTGTCCATCCCCGCAACCCAAGTCTAAAACGCGACTATTGGGTTTTATCCATTCTGAAATGAGCTTAAATTCAGGTGTGATTTGACTCATTTGTCAACCTTTTGATTTAGAAAGATAAGGGGGTCTAATGGTGTAATCTCACTAATGATTCGCTGCATATAAGCTCTAAAAAGCCCTTCATAATGTTCATTGCGCAGCAAGAATGCATCATGACCATGTTCAGACTCAACTTCTGCATAACTAACGTCTGTATCATTATCGAGCAAAGCTTTAACGATTTCATGTGAACGTGCGGGTGCAAAGCGCCAATCCGTTGTAAAAGCGATGACTAAAAACTTTGCGGTTGTTTGAGCAAGCGTTTTGGAAAGGTCATGATCAAATTCTGAAGCGGGATCAAAATAATCTAATGCTTTGGTCATTAATAAATAGGTATTGGCATCAAAGTTTTGTGTGGTTGCGAATTTCTCACCTTGATAGCGAAGATAGCTTTCAACCTGAAATTCCACTTCATAGTTGTATTGCAACTCATCCTTACGACGTTCACGTCCAAACTTGGCCCCCATCATGTCGTCTGATAAGTAGGTTAAATGGCCAAGCATTCTCGCTTGGGCCAATCCTTGTTTTGGTACGGTTTTATGCTCAAGAAAACGGCCCTCATGAAAATCTGGATCCGTCATAATCGCTCTACGAGCCACTTCATTGAAGGCTATATTTTGTGCAGATAATTTCGGGGCGGCCGCAATGACAATGGCATGTTGGAGTTTATCCGGGTAGTCAATTGCCCACTGTAAAACCTGCATGCCTCCCATAGAACCACCAATCAAAGCTGCCCATTGATTGATTCCGAGGTGTTTTCGAAGTTCATTTTGGCTATTAACCCAGTCGCGACAAGTGACGATTGGGAAGTCAGGTCCATAGACTTTACCAGTTTCTGGATTCAAAGTAGTTGGTCCCGTGCTGCCATGGCAGCCACCTAAATTATTGGAACAGACAACAAAGAAATGATCCGTATCAATTGGTTTCCCGGGGCCAATATAATCATTCCACCAGCCGGGCTTGTTGTTTGCATCTAAACCAGCAACATGATGGTCTCCACTTAATGCATGGCAAATTAAGATGCCATTCGAGGCACTGGCATTAAGTTGACCATAGGTTTCGTAGATAAGGTCATATCGAGGTAAAATCGAACCACTTGAAAGCGTCAATGGTTGTTCAATATGTAAGGTTTGCGGCGTAATCACACCAAGTTCAATTGTCATAACTAAGACTTATCCCGCCAATGTTTGTGCAATTTGTGTGATAGAGCCGACCGCTATAATTTGTACCAGTTTAATCGTCAGTATCGCGGCTATAGGAGATAAATCCATACCTGCAATCGGGGGGATGATTCTTCTAAAAGGCTCCAAAATTGGACTGGTTAGCTGATCAAAAATAACCGTGTTTGGATTGTATCCAGGAGCCACCCAACTCAGAACTATTTGAATAATAATTAACCAAAAGAGCATATCCAGTAGCTGGTTCATAATCTCTGTAATGGAGGCAAGCAGAATAAAAACAGCACCAAAATCTTTCTCCGTTAAAAAGCCTACGAGTAAAATGAATAGAGCTTGGATAATCACGGCTGTAACGATAGCCGACCAATCCCAGCGACCTTTTAAAGGCAAAATTTTATTGATAGGTGCGCATAATGGATTGGTTATCTTGGCGATAAAGGTCACAATTGGGTGGCGCCAGTCTGCATGAGTAGCACGTAATAAAAAACGCAGCATTAAGCCAAAAATGACTAGTCCCGTGATGAATTGTAGTAAAAAAAGACCACCTTGGCCCATTGGTGAAGTCATCTCCATTATGCTTGCCCTCCTAATTCATCGGCCAACTCTTTGGCTCTATTTTGAGCACAAAGCATAGCGCCTTCTACTGTTTGACGAAGATTTGATTCTTCAAAGCGCTTAATGGCACTTTCCGTCGTCCCGTTGGGTGATGTCACATTTCGTCTTAATGTTGCACAATCTTGTTGGCTTTCCATGACCATTTTTGCGGCTCCCAAAGCGGTTTGCATGGTAAGTAGGTGTGCTGTTTTAGCATCGAGTCCCATTTTTTTGGCGGCTTCTTCCATGGCCTCCATAAAGAGAAAGTAATAAGCCGGGCCACTGCCTGACAATGCTGTAACGATGTCAAGCTGTTGTTCGTCATCGACCCAAATAGTGATACCTGCCGCGCGTAGAATGTGCTCAGCTTGGCTTTTTTGATTAGCAGAAACAAATGGATTTGCAAACAATCCTGTTGCACCCGTTTGAATCAAAGCGGGTGTGTTGGGCATCGTTCGTACGATTGACACTTCACCACCTAACCAGCGATTGATATCTAAAGAGCGAATGCCGGCAGCAACTGAAATGACCATACACGATTTAGCCTGTATGCTTGCTCGAATATCCTTGCAGACGGACTGCAAAATTTGGGGTTTAACCGCCAGTACTACGATATCGGCTTTCGCGATCGCTTCATTATTATCCGCGAAACAGTGAATGCCGAAAGTTTGGGTGATTTGATCACGCTGTACAGACGTTGGATCGGTCGCAAAGATGTGTGCTTTTGAATAGCCACTGGCTAATAGCCCACCAATTAAACTTTGCGCCATGTTGCCCGCGCCGATAAAACAGATTGTTTGATTCATAGTGTTTTATGTTAACCGAGTTAATTTGTAGAAAGATGTCCGATATTATACGGGAAAAAGCGATGAAAACGCGATAAGAAGTAACCAAAAAATGTTAGGGAACCTAATCTACTTTTACAGAAGACGCTTAATTCTCTTGCAAGAAAGAAGTGTTGCAGTTGTGGTCACTCTACTGATAGGAGTGAGGTGATTTTACGAATACTTTATGCTTAAATGACAGACATTATTGTCACTGATAATGCCATGTGAAGATTCATCGATTAAGCTGGATTCAGCAAATCCAGGTTAATGGCTTGTGGTCATAAATCAGATGTTATTTCAATAATTCATATGCGTTAGGTATGAAAGCGAATTTAGAATAAAGTTTATAAGTTATCGAGCATGACCAAGGCGGGTATTACTGCTTTAAATCCTCAATAAAGAATTACAACTGAAGACATTATGAGAGGGTCCAACGACATTAAATACAAGAAATTCATTGACTAAGAATGCTTGAATTAATTGTTTTTAGATAAAAGAGCCTAATGCACTAGCAAAAAATCAAATAGTTTAGTTTTTCAGTTTACTCAATGTCAGTGGGAATCGTTTAGGGACAAGTCTGGGCGTTAAAGTTAAGACTATTTAATATGTCTAACGTTATCTTACAGTACACAGCGTTTACAAAATTAGTGATGAACCCTTCTGTTAAATTAGATCCATCAGTACCTGAAAAGAGAAGATCGTTGGATTAATTCATGTGTGGTAAACACCTTAAAATGCACGAAATTCGATGCGTATTTTGCAAATGAATCAAAGCCTACGCGTTGCTAGAAATGTCTCGAGCACCAAAAATATCTGTACCAATGCGTACCATGGTGGCGCCCTCCATAATAGCGGCCTCAAGATCGCCTGACATGCCCATTGAAAGCGTATCTAAGGGTGCATTCGGGTTTTGTTTTTGCAATGTCTGCAAAAGCATACGCATCAATGCAAATGGCACACGCTGAGCTTCAATGTTCACTGCTTTCTGTGGGATCGCCATTAAGCCCCTTAAGCACAGGTTGGGTAGCTGACTGATTTCATTCGCAATCTCGATTGTTTCATCCGGAGAGAAGCCCGTTTTAGAGGCTTCTTCACTAATGTTTACCTCTAATAAAATATTCAGTGGCGCTAGATTGGCAGGTCGCTGGCTGCTTAAACGTTGGGCTATTTTCAAACGATCAACACTATGCACCCAATCAAAATGTTCTGCAATTGGTTTGGTTTTATTGGACTGAATTGGGCCAATAAAATGCCATTCTAATTCAGGGCTTTGTGCAATTTTAAGCAAAGACTCTTGCACATAATTTTCACCAAAACAGGTTTGGCCATTCTCAGCTAAAGTCAAAATATCTTCGATCGGTTTCGTTTTGCTTACGGCTAATAAATGAACGGATTCGGGTAGGCGTTTAGAATGTAAACAGGCTTGGCGGATCCTATCTTGTACGCTGTGAAAGCGTTCAATCAGTGAAGTTGACATCGATTTTCCAATCTTTGAGCGAAAGCGTTATTGTAGTAAAAATTGACAAATAAAACCTTAAAATAAAGTTGATTAACGAGAGCTGTAAATTTGGCTGATCTAGTTCATGCATGAAGCGAATGCGCTGTAGGGTTGCTATAACGATGATTCGCCTCGTATAAAAATGGGGAAATAGGCGTATAATTAAATTATAGAAAAAAATTCCCAAAAGGAGTGAGTGTGAAGAAAGTAAAATCCAGTGAAGGCAGTTATCCTTATGATGTGAAAATGAAGCGTCAAGAATACAAAGCCACTAAACGCTTATTACAGATCGAACTCTTAAAGTTACAGAGATGGGTCAAAGAAAATGATGAACGGATTGTTATGGTGTTTGAAGGACGTGATGCGGCTGGAAAAGGCGGAACGATAAAACGTATTATGGAACATCTTAACCCGCGTGGTGCGCGTAATATTGCCTTAGACAAACCAAGTGAAACTGAAAGAGGGCAGTGGTATTTTCAACGTTATATACAAAAACTACCGACGTTAGGTGAAATCGTATTATTTGACCGCTCTTGGTACAACCGGGCAGGTGTTGAACGCGTTATGGGGTTTTGTACTCCCTCTGAATATACTCAGTTTATACACCAGGCACCTGAATTTGAACGAATGGTGACAAACGACGGTATCCGTCTGATGAAGTTTTGGTTCTCTGTAGGTCGTAAAGAACAGTTACGCCGATTTAATGCACGTAAAGATGATCCTTTAAAACAGTGGAAATTAAGCCCGATGGATTTGGCTTCCTTAGATCATTGGGATGAATACACGAAGGCAAAAGAAGACATGTTCTTCTACAGCAATACCAAGCATGCGCCTTGGACAGTTGTAAAATCGAATGATAAAAAACGGGCACGCCTTGAAACGATGCGTTATATCTTGAATCAGGTACCTTATGCAGGCAAGGATGAAAAAATTATCGGTCAATCAGATCCATTGATTGTCAGTTCAGGTGAAGATGTATTTCAGTATGATTAGAGGATAATCCTACGAAAGTACAGGGTGTTTACTAGGCTTTTATTTATTAAATTATGCAAAATCAGTAGGATAGAACAATGAAAATTGATAAACATGCTTATAGGGTTGTGGAAGGTTTTAAAAAAAGTTTAACGGACGAGCAAGTAAAAGCCCTGGGTAATGAAAATTTTGAAGAGTTGCAGATGTTGATAGAAGCGGCTATTGGCTCGACGGCGACAAAAGTATTGGATGTTACAGCCAAAGAACTTGAAAAGCTTGCTAAGGCCACTCGTAAACATGCCGCATCTATTGCAGAGTTAGAAGGTTAATATCGATCTGGTTTTCTGAGATTCGATCACACATAAGGTAAAGTGAAGAGTGCTTTTTTGTTAAGCGTTATAGGTTATGCCTGTGAAGTTTAACCAATCTATTGATTGACAAACTTCCAGACATTTTTTTTGCATCTCTTTCGGTAAGCAAGCGAGGATCTGCCATTTTTCAGTCTGGGTTTCACTCTGATGGTGATATTGAATCCACTGGCCAAGTAACTCCGCGAGACTGCCTTCAAAGCATCCTGGAAGCCCTAACTCACTGGCCAACCGATTAGCGATTTTCCAGTCCTCAAGTAATGGGCTGGCTCCAATGGCATCAAGAGGCATTTCAGGGAGTATAAAACGGGATGGTTTGATGGGGAAGGGAAATCGTTGTTCACTGTGTAAAAGCGCGAGAGTCTGAGCCGATGCATGAGAAGCCTGCCTCTTTTTTGCAATATAGAAAAGGTTCGCCATCTCTAAACCACTGCCTAGAATCAGGAGATTTCCAGAGACAGGTATGGTGGTGGACGTTTTCGGTGGTCGACAATGTAGCTGGCCTGGGGAGGTGGTCTTCATGATTGACACTGAACTTAACAGCTGTAATTTAACGTTGTTCGATTGTAGCTCTTGATGAAATAGACGTAGCGGTTCTGGATAGGAATCAAGCCAGAAGACTGTACCGACATCAAATAGAACTGGATCGGTTAAGGTCAGGCTAATTAGCCAATAGCCTGCTGTTTGTTCTGCCTGTTGCCAGTCAGCAATAGAAAAAGTAGTAGGATGCATCCAGATATTTTACACTTGATTTTTGCGATAAACTGAGCGGCCTTGAAAAAAAGTTTGCTCTACCTGTCCGATAAACTCCCACCCTTGAAAGGGTGTATTCTGACCTTCACTGAGCATTTCATTCACTTTTAAAGTCCAAATCCCTTCAGGATTGAAAATACTTAAGTCAGCGGGTTGGTTAATGTCCAATGTCCCCCTTTGAACCCCTAAAATCTTTGCAGGGTTCTGCGTGACACAGCGGATGGCTGTCATGAGATCGAGGTCATTCTCTTGGACTAATTTCATTAATAGTGGCAGCAAGGTTTCTAATCCACTAATGCCTGGCATGCTTTCACCAAAGGGCAGAAGTTTTTCATCTTTTTGCAGCGGCGTATGGTCACTCACGACCGCGTCAATGACGCCCGACTTTAACCCCATTAACAAGGCCTGTTTGTCTTGCATGCTGCGTAAGGGTGGAGAGACATGAAACAGACTATTAAACCCAAGAACATCCATTTCAGAGAGGTGTAATTGGTGGATAGCAACATCGCAAGTGATGGGTAAGCCGCGTTTTTTGGCGTCTGCAATCATTTCAACCGAACGTGCACAAGAGAGTTGCGAGAAGTGGGCTCGAACTCCAGCTTCTTCCACTAGAATTAAATCACGAGCCAACGCAGTGGTTTCGGCTGAAGGTGGAATTTCGGGCAGTCCTAAGCGTGAACTAACAGGGCCGCTGTGTGCAACCCCGCCGTTTTTAAGTTGCTGGTCTTCACAACGTAGCATGACGACCATGTCTTGAGTCGACGTATATTCCAAAGCATTTTTTAATGTTAGGGCACTTCTGATCGGAGTGTTCGCCTGGCTCAAAGCTACACAGCCTGCCTGTTTCAAAGAGTAGATGCCACTGAGGCGTTCACCTTTTAAATCAATCGTTAAAGCACCAATCGGCATCACAAATGCCGTGGAAGCTTGACGTGCACGACGTTGAAGTAACTCGGTGACTGCTTGTGAATCATTTACCGGCGAGGTATCAGGTGGACAGCAGATACTGGTAATGCCGCCAGCCGCCGCTGCTTTGGTTTCAGAAGCGATACTGCCTGCAAAGTTACTGCCGGGTTCGCCTAAACGAGCTTGCAAATCGACCAGTCCAGGTAAAATCCATTTTCCGGTAGCATCAACCTCTTGAGTAGCTGTAAATCCTTCTGGTGCTTGATCTCCCATACCTACAATACGGCCACGAGAGAGATACAAATTGGTGACCTGGTCAAGATTTTGACTTGGATCAATAATGCGTCCATTTAGAATGACTAATTTCATGAGTTTGCCTCCTCCATTGCGTTGAGGGTATGTGGCTCGTCCAAATCAAGTGAAGCTTGTTCAGCACGATGCTGTTTCAATTGAGCCGCGTTACTCATAATAATGGACATGACCGCCATGCGAACGGCAATACCGTAGGTAACCTGTTCAAGAATGACCGATTGTGGACCATCCGCAACCTCGGAGGAAATTTCAACGCCCCGGTTAATGGGTCCTGGATGCATGACAATGGCATCGGGTTTGGCCAGAGCAAGACGCTCTTTTGTGAGTCCGTAAAGCTTAAAAAACTCTTTTTCACTGGGAATCAAAGCGCTGGTCATACGTTCATTTTGTAGGCGTACCATAATAATGACATCGACATCCTTTATGCCTTCCTCCATGTCGTGATAGACATGGATGCCCATGGCTTCAGGACTCTCGGGCATCAAAGTTTTAGGGCCAACCACGCGAATTTCACGCGCCTCTAAAATGCTTAAGGCTTGAATTTGTGAACGGACTACTCGGCTGTGTAAGACATCTCCGACAATTGCAACTTTCAAATCAAAGACACTGCCTTTGTGTTTACGAATCGTAAACATATCCAACATCGCTTGTGTTGGGTGGGCATGTTGGCCATCGCCCGCATTCAATACATGGACATGCGGGGCAACGTGTTGCGAAAAAAACTGTGCCGCACCGCTTTGCGCATGGCGAATCACAAACATATCAGTCTGCATAGCTTGTAAGTTCCATAGGGTATCAAGCAGAGATTCTCCTTTTTTGGCAGCAGAGGTTTCAATATCTAAACTTTCTACTTGGGCAGATAACCTTTTTTCGGCGATTTCAAAGGTCGTGCGGGTTCGAGTACTGGGCTCAAAAAAGAGATTCATAATGGTTTTTCCACGCAGAATAGGGACTTTTTTGATCTCTTGGGTATTTGGATTAATAAAGGATTCAGCCGTATCCAATATCTCTATTAAGTGCTGTTGTTTTAGACCTTCAATGGTCAAAAAGTGATGCAGTTGACCTAATTCATTGAGTTGGATATTCGGGCCAGTAAGTCTGCTCATGTGACGTCCTCCTGCTGGTCTAAAATCTTGACTATCAATGGGTCTGGGCCTGTCACTTTAATGGTTTGGCGACACTCTAGAGACATGCCGATGACGTCAGCCTGAAAAGGCAACTCACGACACCCTTTTCGATCCAATAAAGCGACTAAAGTGACACTTGCAGGACGACCATAATCAAAGATTTCATTTAAGGCGGCGCGTGTGGTGCGACCGGTAAAGAGAACATCATCAACGAGAATAATATGTTGATCATCAATTTCCCAAGGGATATCAGAGGCTTGTGTCGTTGGATTTAAACCGATTTTGGAGAAGTCATCACGGTAAAAGGAGATGTCGATGACACCTAACGGATCTGTTAAGGCTAATTTTTCATGCAATTTTTGGGCGACCCACTCACCTCCAGTGCGAATACCGATCATTTTAGGAGACTGGTTAAAAATAACCCGACGTTGTAATTGTTCACATATGTTTTCAAGCAAGGATGAAACATCAATGTCGAGTTCAGTCATATTTTTTCCAGTTAATGTTAGGTGTCGTCATGTGAGAGTCAGCATGTTAAGTTTGATAATAGAATTGCCGAACGTTGCCTTAAAGGGCGTTTTGAGTTATGTTCGCTTCTAGCCAATTCTCTAAAATAATTTGTGCAGCATGGTCATCCAAGTGAGTTTGCTTAAGGTGACGGCCTTCTGCTTCAATTGAACTGAGTTGTTCTTCCATAAAAAAAACGGGGCAGTGATAGCGGCCACTTAAACGTTGACCAAACTTACGGGCTGGTTGAGTCAAGGCTTGTTCGGTTCCGTCTAAATGCAGTGGTAAACCCACGACGATGGCAACAGGCTTCCAGTTTTCAAACAACTTGCTAATATGTTCCCAATCCGGTTTACCATCTTTACTTTTGACAATGGTTTCTGGCGTCGCTGTTTGGGTGATGGTTTGACCAGCGGCCACTCCAATACGGCGTAGACCAAAATCAAAGCCCAGTACAATCCCTGACATGGGTGTTGATTTAGTTTTTAATGAAGATGGGTTGCTCTTTTGATTAGGCATGTCCAGCCTCCAGTGTTAAAAACTCGGGCGAAATCCCCAACGTATTTAGAGCGACTTCCCATCTGTTTTCGATGGGTGTGTCAAACAATAGCGATTGATTGTAAGGGATGGTCAGCCAACTGTTACTTTTCAGCTCTTGTGCCAGCTGGCCAGGTTTCCAGCCTGCAAATCCGAGACAAATCTGGAATTGTTCGGGGCTTTCATTATGACTCAGTGCCTCTATAAAATCATCTGAAACAGTCATGGCCAGGTCATCAGGCAAAAGCATCGAACTTTTCCATTCACCTGAGGGATGATGCAGAATAAATCCGCGTTCCATATCCACTGGTCCACCTTTAAGTACGGTGCCCTCTAAAAAAAGACTGTCAGGATGTGAGGGGAAGTCAAAGTGAGTAAGTAGATCGTGCACGGTTAATTTATGGGAAATATTAATGACGAGTCCCATCGAACCATGGTCATTATCTTCCACGATATAAATGACGGTTTTTTCAAACCAACTATCGTCTAAAGATGGCATGGCGATCAGAAAGTTGTGTTCAAAAGAGGGCAATTGTTTCATAGCGAAAATTATAACAGTTTCGTGCGTTCTGCCATGGCTTTTGTTTGCAGGATTTTACCCTGATTGTCGATACATAAAACATAGGTTAGCCCCATACTTTTAGCAATGTTTAACCAGTTTTTTGGGCCCGCAATCAGGATGGCAGTCGCGGCGGCATCAGCCGTAGTAGCATCGTTATGTAATACGGTGACGGAAGCAAAACCTTGAGCCGGATAGCCAGTATTCGGGTTAATAATATGAGAATAACGTTGTCCATGCCATTCGAAGTAACGCTGATACGTACCGGAAGTGACAATGCTTTCGTCCGCGTTCAGGTGAATAGCGACTTCCACGTTCGAAGGGTTGTTTGGGTTTTGAATACCGACAGACCAAGGCTGGCCGTTTTTCAACCCCAGAGTTTTCATGTCGCCGCCAATATTCACAATGGCACTTTTAATGCCGGCCTTAGCAATGATATCTAATGCCATATCGATGGCAAGTCCTTTGGCATTGCCGCCGAAGTCCAGTTGTACTTGGTTATTCTTACTATAGAGGGTTAACCCCTCAAAATAAATATCCAGGAGAGAAGGGCGTTGGTCTAACCAATGCTGAATAGATTTTTCTGAGGGAGGTGGGCCAGACCAGGTCTCTTTGTGGAATCCCCAGAGTGCAATCAATTTACCAATGCCAGGATCAAATAACTTCTGACTTGCCCTGGTTAAACTTTGCGACTTGATAATGAAGTTTTTAACGCTCAAGGGGACATTAATAGGTTGCGATTGGGCAATGGCTTGATTAATTTTGCCGATAATGCCACCTTTTTCCCAAGCATGCCACTCTTTGTGAAAGTGAAAAAATTCAGTTTCAACTTGTTGAATCGCGGCTTCTGCTTGCTTGACATCAGGATGGTATAGAGTAATGTCAACTAAGGTACCAAAGACCACAATAGTCGCTTTAGTGGGGGGCGAATTTTGACTGGAACAGCTTGTTAACAGCAGCAAAAGTGCAAGTCCAAGCGTCCATGATAGTCGCTGGTGTGGTTGTTGAATTTGGAGGTGTTTATATTTATTTTCTGACATAAGTTTCATCTAACATAATCATTGAACGGTAAGGGTTCATTATAAGGTGTTGTCATGACTGCATTTCAGTCAATAAAAAATTCACCTGGCGTGGTCATACTAAAAAGTTAATGTAAAAGCTTCTAACAGTTTGGAGTTTAGTACATTATTTTTGGAGTTCAATCTGTGCTTCCAAGCAATCAAACAAAGTGCCGGCAATATTTAAATCAAATTGCGCGTCGAGCTCACGAATGCAGGTTGGACTGGTCACATTAATCTCGGTAATGTAATCACCAATAACATCCAAACCAACAAAATACAGCCCTTTGGCTTTAAGTGTCGGTTTAATCTGTTCACACAACCAACGTTCACGTTCGGTGATTGGCATGCCCACACCGGTTCCGCCTGCAGCGATATTACCGCGAGTCTCCCCTTCAGCTGGAATACGCGCTAAGGTGTAGTCAAGTGGCTCACCATTTATCAGCAAAATACGTTTATCACCTGCTTTAATCTCAGGTAAATATGTTTGCGCCATAATGTGGTGTTTGCCATGGTCGGTCATGGTCTCAATGATGACGCTAATATTCGGGTCATCTTGTTTAACCCTAAAGATTGAAGCACCGCCCATCGCATCCAGCGGTTTAAAAATAGTGTCTTGATGGTGACTTATAAAAGCTCGTAACTTATCTGCATTGGCGGTGACGATCGTAGGGGGGATACATTGTGAGAACCAGCTGGCAAACAATTTTTCATTCGCATCACGTAAGCTCTGGGGTTTGTTCACCACTAAAACGCCTTCCGCTTCGGCCAACTCTAAAATATGTGTGCTATAGAGGTAGTCATTGGTAAATGGGGGGTCTTGGCGAATCAAAATGATATCTAACGTGTTGAGTGCGATGTCATGACGGCCGTCGAAGTCGAAATATTGTTCTGTTTTAGGCCTATCCCATACGTTAAGGCCACGGGTAATTGACCAGGCCTGGCCATCTTTCAGATAAAGATCTTCAGGTTGCATATAAACCAATTCATGACCGCGTCGTTGAGCTTCTAACAGCATCGCAAAGGAGCTGTCTTTATGTGGTTTAATGTTTGCAATGGGATCCATTACTATGCCGACTTTAAGCATTTTCTTATCCTTTTAAATCCATTTTGAGTCACTCGGGTTTCATTGAGTTAACACATTTGTTGCTATTGTACCTGGCTGTGTCATTTAACCAAAATGCCCATCTACGCGTTTTTGAACCAGCATCGGTATAAAAGACCAACAAAACAGAGCAAAAGCCAGTATCCATAAAAATTGAGCGCTGATCATCCATAGGCCGTACTGTTCAGGTGCAATCATTGGCAAAACCACTCGCACCAGAGTGGCTAAGACAACCAATGACAATATCATAGTATGGTGTTTAGGTGGTTGATTGACGTTTCTGCCTGTGTGACCTAGGCTGACTCGAGTCATCATTGCTAAGGTTATCAAGCCTATGCCTCCAACAGCGAGCGAATGAATCGCTAAGGAGTGAAAGGTCGGTTGGAAGGCGGTGATAACATAGAGTAAAAATCCAATTTGGATAAAAACCATGCCCAAATAGAGGCTCCATAGCATCGGTTTTGCCCAAATTCCAGGGGTATACCAATTGATGAGGCGCATATTACCGACAAAAAATAGCATTAAAGCAATGAATGCAGTGATGACAGCATTGTCTAAAAATAATTCAGACAACATGAGCAGTAAGAGCAATCCTAAATTACTATAATCAATCCATTTCGGATTCGCTAAAGAGACGGTTTCTTTAACGCCTTTTTCAATAAAGAAGGGTATGACTCTGCGTCCCATCGTCATAATCAATGCCAGAATAATAAAAAAGCCACCAGTATTTCCCCACGCCATACCTTGCTCTAATATGCCAAACAGGCCTAAATAAAAGATGATATTGAATAAGCCCATTAAGATGATTTTGGCGAGTAAGTCATTTTGCTTCCACTGCTTAGCACGGAAAATGGGGGTGGCAAATGCAATTGCGAAATAGAGGTTAAAGAGAAGATCGAGCAATGCGGTGATGAGGAGTAATTCGAAGCCAAATCCGGGGAATAATATTGGAAGAAACCAACCGATTCGTCCACCTATCCAAAGTGAAAATAGGATCGCTAAAGGGCGACCGGACGGAGTGTTAACGCCCGTCCAATTTTTGACAGCGGTCAGTAAAAATCCAGCAGCGACCGCCATCGTGAAGCCAAATATCATCTCATGTGCATGCCACTGCGTGACGGATAGGTTGTCTAGCGGTAAACTCAGTAAGCCTTGCAAAAGAAAAAACCAAATCAACATGCCCAACATGGCAAATAACCCAGCCCCTAAAAAAAATGGCCTAAAGCCTAGGTTAAACAATGAAAAAGCTGAGGGTTTTTTTTTATGAGTGTCTAAGTTCAGAATGGACATAGGATAGGACTCCTCAGTGTGTGTTTCGTTAGTAGACTTCTTCAATAAGTCTGCTACAGCAAAGGAGTTGATGTAGCAATGAACTAAAGACTTGTCAGGTCAGCAGAGATTGAACCTTTCCCCATTGAAGTGCTTACCTAAATGTCTGTTAAATCGGTTAGCGCATCCTTTGCAACGGCAATCTCACGCGCGGCAGCCAATAAAGCTAAGCGTGCAATCACGCCATAAGCGTAAAAACGGTTCGGACTGGCATCAGGATTCTGATTGTCATCTGGCAGGGCACATGACTCTTCAAACGAGAGGGGTTCGAAATGCATGCCTGGCGAATTCAGGTTGTCGGTGGCTTTTTTTCCGGTATGAATACGGTAAAATCCGCCAATGACTTGACTGCCTATCATGTAGACCACCGGTTCAGCAACCGCGCCATTAACGGTTTCATAGGTGTAGACGCCTTCTTGAACCAGCATCTGCTCTACTTGCAGTCCTTCTTTCACTGACGCCATCTTGTTACGTTGTTTACGGTTTAAGTTCAGAATTTCATCTGCACTGTTGACGGACATGATAGCCATCCCGTATGTGCCGCTGTCGGACTTTACTATGACAAACGGTTTACAGTCAATCTGATGGGTTTCGTAGTACGCCTTAGTTTCATCTAAGACTCGGTTCACCGTGTTAGCCAGATCTTCAAATCCAGTACGTTCTTTAAAGTTAATCGGACCGCAAGAGATTGAGGTCGGGTTGATTAACCACTGGTCAATATCGATAATTTTCGCAAAGGCTTCGGTCACATCGGAATAGTGATCAAAGTGTTGTGTTTTATAACGATTTGACCACCCCAAATCCATCGGCGGCAGTAATGTTTGCTCAATGCCCTCTAAAATTTCTGGTCGACCACCGGACAAATCGTTGTTTAATAAAACGGCACAAGGAAAGAAGTTATCGACTCCAATACGTTCGCCTTTGCGAATTAACGGTTTTAACGTCAAGGTATTCCCGGAAGGTAGCTCTACTAATAGAGGGGCATCTAAATCTGGAATAAGTGAGCCAATGTGGACTTCGTAACCGGCACTTTCCAAGATGGTTTGTAACGTCAAGAGGTTTTCAAGATAGAAGGTATTTCGGGTGTGACTTTCTGGGATGATTAAGACACCATCGGCTATCGGGCAAGCTTGCGTTACAGCGGTTTGTGCCGCATGCACTGCTAAAGAACGTAAATCAGGGTGTAGATTATTAAAACCGGCAGGGAATAGGTTTGTATCCACGGGCGCTAATTTGAACCCCGCATTTCTTAAATCGACTGAGCAATAAAAAGGAGCTGGAGTGTTTTTAAACTGCTTACGAAACCAAGATTCAATCTCTGTTCGATGATCTAAAAGATGTTTTTCCAACTTGAGCAGAGGGCCTTTTAAAGCCGTTTGTAGATGTGGAACATGATTGATTGAAGGCATTGGTGAATCTCTTCTGAAGATTGTGGGGCTCAGGCTCGCTGAGCTTTTATGATTTGACTATTATAACTGTATTTTAAATATCTGAGAGCGATTCTTATTTATGCTCGTGTAAGTTAACGTCGACTGGTTGGGCTGCTCACTTTTCGCCAGCGGCCGCCTGATGCTTTATGAACATTACCACGGTTATATATCACCCCAGAGTGATTGTAATATAGCTAAAATTGCAGGGCCGGCGGTTTCGGTGCGCAGTACTCTAGGGCCGAGTTGTATTGGAATGAGTCCTATGGTTTCTGCTTGCTGGACTTCTATTTCGCTTAAGCCACCTTCAGGGCCTATCAGCAATTGTATCGGCGTGCTTGCAGTAGGTGCTTTTACCGTCTTTAAGTTGTGTTCAGCATGAGGGTCCAATACTAAACCAAAGATCGGTTGGTCCGGGTTTTGTGCTTCTAACCAGGCCTGGTAGCTTTGAATCGGGAATATGATAGGAACGACTGTGCGACCACTTTGCTCGCAGGCATTAATCACAATGGCTTGCCACTGGTTACGGCGCTTTTCTAACTTATCGACCTCCAGTTTAACATCACAGCGTTCCGTGAGAATCGGTTGAATCGCCGTTACCCCGAGCTCAACGGCTTTTTGGATTGTGGTATCCATTCGATCCCCTTTGGAAACGCCTTGTACTAAGACGGTTTTCAAAGGGGATTCGTTATCGGATTTTACGACGGATTCGATATGCAAGTCAGCTGTACGCCGACTGGTCACGATGAGTTTACCCGTAGCGAGCAATCCTGATCCATTGAAGGCTTCAATCAAATAGCCATGTTTAAGACGTAACACCGTTAATGCATAATGCGCCTGTTCTTTGGGCAACGCAATCGTTTGATTAACTTGATAGTTGCCTTCTAAGAATAGACGTGAAATGCGCATATTGCTAACCCTTAAAATGAACTTAATTAAGATGAACTTATTTAAATGTTAGAGATTTGGTGATTTCCAAAGTCGGTTCAATGCTATTCATGCTGTAAAAGTGAATGCCGGGAGCGCCCGCATCTAATAGATTTTGCGCCAATTCTTGCACAACATCCTTACCAAAGGACAAGAGACTCTCTTTGTCATCATCAAAGCTTTCTAAACGACATTTCAACCAGCGAGGCACTTCAGCACCGCAGCCTTCAGAAAAGCGAATCAGGTTTTCGTAGTTGGTGATCGGCATAATGCCTGGCACAATCGGTAAATCGATGCCATTTCGTTCGCAGTTATCGATAAAATAACGGTAACTGTCAAAGTTAAAGAAGTACTGAGTAATGGCTGAGTCAGCCCCTTGATCCACTTTATGCTTAAACCATTTCATCCCAATATCGCAATTGCGCGCTTGTGGATGGGTTTCAGGATACGCCGCGACTTCTAAATGAAAACGATCACCACGGGTGTCTTTGATGAATTTAACTAAATCGCTCGCATATTTAAACTCGCCGGGATCCATCATGCCAGATGGCAAATCGCCTCGTAACGCTACAATTCGTTTGATGCCCATGGTTTCATAGAGGTCTAACAGTTCATTTACACTGTCTTCGCATGCGCCAATGCAGGTTAAATGCGGTGCGGCTGCAAAATCAGTTTGCTCTTGAATATACTGGACGGTTTCTAAGGTTTTCGCTTGAGTCGTACCACCAGCACCATAAGTGACGGACATGTAATCTGGATTCAATGTGCCTAGCTCATCGATGACTGTCTTAAGCTTCTCAGTGCCTTTATCCGTTCTAGGAGGAAAGAATTCTAAGCTGAATTTTTGTGGGTATTTATGCTGTGATTTAATCATGTGTTTGCTCTACTTTTTAACTGTAGCCAGGCCTGGCTACGGTTAAGTTTGTATTTTATGGAATCGTTTTTCGACCCTAGGCTTAACGCCGGTTTTATAGGCCTGCATCAGAACGTAAAACAGCAGCTTTATCGGTCTTTTCCCAAGTGAATTCGGGTAGTTCACGACCAAAATGACCGTAAGAGGCTGTCTTTTGGTAGATAGGACGGTATAAGTCTAGCATGGCAATCAAACCCTTTGGGCGCAGATCAAAGTGTTCGCGTACTAGGCGTTCAATCAGTGTAATATCAACTTTTTCTGTACCAAAGGTTTCTAGGCTAATAGAGGTTGGTTCAGCAACGCCAATGGCATATGAAATTTGTATTTCACACTTATCTGCTAAGCCAGCAGCTACGATATTTTTAGCGACATAGCGACCTGCATAGGCAGCAGAACGATCTACTTTTGATGGATCTTTTCCAGAGAAAGCACCGCCACCATGGCGTGCCATGCCACCATAGGTATCCACAATGATTTTACGCCCCGTTAAGCCGGCATCCCCAACAGGACCTCCGATGACAAAACGACCGGTGGGGTTGATGTGAAACTGGGTGTCACTGTGCAACCACTCTTCAGGTAAGACGGGTTTAATGATTTCATCCATCACTGCTTCACGTAAGGTGTTGGTGTCAATTTCAGGATTGTGTTGTGTGGATAAAACAACCGCATCAATTCCGACAGGTTTCCCATCTTGATAACGTAACGTAATCTGGCTTTTAGCATCTGGTCTTAACCAGGACAATATCCCTGATTTTCGAACATGAGCCTGGCGTTCCATTAAACGATGTGCATAAAAAATGGGTGCAGGCATAAGCACATCGGTTTCATTTGAAGCATAACCGAACATTAAGCCCTGATCGCCTGCACCTTGTTCATGCTCGGCAGAGTCATCTACCCCCATTGCAATTTCTGGAGACTGTTTACCGATAGAAGAAAGTACGGCACAGGTTTCGCCATCAAAACCTAAGTCACCGTGATTGTAGCCAATTTCCTTGACGACATTACGGACCAACTCTTCTTGGTCTACCCAAGCTTCAGTAGTGATTTCACCACCGAGCATAACCATGCCGGTTTTAACAAACGTTTCGCATGCAACGCGTGCTTTAGGATCTTGCTTAAGGATTGCATCCAACATCGCATCGGAAATTTGATCTGCAATTTTATCTGGGTGGCCTTCAGAAACGGATTCTGAGGTAAATACTGTCGTTTTAGTCATGTGTGTGCCTCGAAGTATCAGTGAGAATGAAATTTAAATTAACGAGGTACGGGGAATAAGACGGGAATGTATAAGACATACTGATTCCTCGCTTTAGCCGTACTTTTAATGCGCCCGCAAGCTGATCTATCAAATCGGCGCTAAGGGCTTATTATGATTTAAAAGACTTTTTGGGTCAAGTACTGGAATGTTTTGTATTGTTTTTGGTGCTCAATGTCAAAGGACTTTAGTTGGTAACAAAACGGTCATTAGCTTGTCGAAAATATTTTATATGGTTTTGCTATAGTGCTCTTCTTTACACCATTCAAGCAGAGAGTAAGTTGTGTTACAACAGTGTCAAACGAAGGATTTAATCCAGTTAAGTGATTGTCTAAGATATGAACTGCAGGATTCGGTTTTAGGACGAGAATTATATTCAATTCTATCTATGCGAAATTTATCCCCCGTTTTTCAGCCGATTGTTGATATCAAAAATCGTCAGGTATTTGCTTATGAAGCTCTGATTAGAGGCCCAGAAAATTCTCCGTTATACAGCCCATTGCACCTATTTCACGTGGCAGAAGAGCATGGTTGCCTATTTGAAATGGATTGGTTAGCAAGGCAAATTGCCATCGAAAAATATCAACAGTATGGTTCGTCGGAATTTTTGTTTATTAATGTCACCGTCAACGCTTTGATGCAAGGCGGACATCAAAGTGGTGTGACATTAGATTGTCTAAAGCTACTCGGGATCAGTGTTGAGCAAGTCGTTATTGAGATTACTGAACTGCAGCCCGTTGAAGATTTTTCTTTATTTGTAGAATCTATTAATCATTATCGAGAAATGGGGTTCAAGGTAGCCATTGATGATTTAGGAGGGGGTTATAACGGTTTACGTATCTGGTCTGAGGTGAAGCCGGATTTTGTAAAAATTGATAAACACTTTGTATCTGGGCTTGATGTTGATGTGGACAAAAGGCGTTTTATGGAAACGATTTGCGCCTTAGCAAAAGGATTGAATACTAAGATAGTTGCAGAAGGGGTTGAAGACGAAGAGACATTGAAAGTGTTAGAGGGGCTCGGTGTTGATTATGTGCAAGGTTATCTTTTTAAAAAGCCTCAGACCGTGCCGACTCGTACACTAGATTATCAGTGGCCAGTAGTCGCTGGTCCTGTCGCGGTTAAAGTAGATGAAACGGTTGAGTGCATTGTGCACGCTTGTGATAGCTTTCACCCGGACAATGAGGTTGGTTTAATAACGGAGTATTTGCTTAAAGAAACGCATATTGATTTTGTACCGATTGTCGATGATAAAAAAATAGTCGGAATTGTTTGGCGGAGGGACTTGATGGATTTGCTAGCACGACGATTTGGTCGTGATTTGTATCACCGAAAATCAATTGCAAATATTATGGATAAAGCCCCTGTCGTAGTCGATATTGATATGCCTTTGGTTGAGGTAAGTCGTTTGATTACAGATTATCAAGGTAGTCATAAGGGGGACGCCTTTATCGTTGCCGAAAACGATGAGTTTAGAGGTTGTGGTAAATTTATGGATTTGCTTCGTATCATGACTAATCTGAAAATGGAAAGCGCCCAATATGCCAACCCACTTTCTGGCTTGCCGGGTAATGTACCGATTCAAAGAGCCATTCAAGGCTTCTTAAACCAGCAGATGCCCTTTGTAGTGATCTATGTGGATATTGACCACTTTAAACCTTATAACGATTATTACAGCTTTGACCAAGGCGATGATATTATTCGCGCTATGTCTGATATTTTGATGCGTCATATTCAGCCTGATGTAGATTTTATCGGCCATATCGGGGGGGATGATTTTATTATTGTATCGTCTCGAGTGAGTGATTATCAAACCATTTGCAATGGTGTTTTGAATGAGTTTAGAAAAGAAATTATGCAGTTTTACTTACCAGAAGATAGATTGCGTAGGGGAATTCAAGGGGTGAGTCGTGAAGGTGAACCTACGTTTTTTTCGATGATGAGTTTATCGCTCGGTGTTTTGCTCGTTAAAGAGGGTGTGTTTAGTCATCAACAAAGACTAGCTTCCTATGCAACCTTAGCGAAAAAGAAAGCCAAGTCTTTGGGAGGAGATACTTTTGCTGTTATCGACTCGGGTGAGTTGAGTTAGACTGAATTAAACCCAGCTCCGCAAATACAACTCATTACATCTTATTCCTTAAAACAAGCCTTCAAATAAACTCGTTTTTGTGAGAATGATATTCTTAGATAGATTAGATTCAACGCCAACGGGTTTGAACCCTTTGTCAATAATCTGGTTTTGGCAAATTAGGCGGTGGATTTAGTCTCTATTGACTGGCCTGCTTCGCATAATACTCGAGCCACCCATTCTCAACTCACTTTATCAGAGTTGATCCTCGAGCAAATAAACTTCATCCATATTCCTAAACTGTGGGCCAAGGTTTTCAAGCAGTCAGTGAAAGTCAATCTTGAGCCGTTTGCCGTCATGATTTTTGATGCCGTGTATAAGTGGAGGGTAAAAATTAGCCAACTTTAATTATCTCAGTAATCGTAGGTGTGTTTATATCAGCGAACCTTAAATTAAAGAATCCCTAGAGATATTTAAATATCAGAAGGTGATCTCATCTATAGTAGAAGGATAAACCGATTTTTGCTAAAAATTGAATAATCTCTCATTGGAGTGTAAAATACTCCGTTTTTTCGAAGCTTTAGGCTAAGTTAGGTGGAATCATGGCAGAATTGATATTGCCTGTTGTTGGTGTGATTATGGGGTCAAAATCTGATTGGCCAACCATGAAAAATGCGGTAGACATGTTAGAGCTTTTTGGAGTGCCTCATGAAGTGAAGGTCGTTTCGGCGCATAGAACGCCTGACTTAATGTTTGACTATGCTGATCAAGCTGAGGCGCGTGGACTGCAGGTTATTATCGCTGGAGCCGGTGGTGCTGCACATTTGCCGGGTATGGTAGCGGCTAAAACTGTGGTGCCAGTGCTGGGTGTACCGGTGCAATCTAAAGCGCTGAGTGGTCAAGATTCATTGTTGTCAATTGTTCAAATGCCGGGCGGTATTCCTGTCGGCACCTTAGCCATCGGTGATGCGGGAGCTAAGAATGCGGGTATTTTGGCGGCACAAATTGTTGGTAATTCTAATCCCGTCATTCGTGCTGCGGTTAACGCGTTTAGAGCGGAACAAACTCAAACTGTTTTAGAGAATTCAGATCCCCGCATTTAACGCGGAGTCACAAACCGTCTGAAGACAAAAGAATATTGATATCTTAAAACCGTAGGTCAAGCCTTTGTTAAAATGCTTGTCTACGGTTTTTTATTTTAGGAAACTTGGTTTAAGCCTTACAGCTTTGAATTTGATAATAGATGCCATTGCATGGAGAAAATGATGACCCCGATTACAAAACGTATTGGTGTATTAGGTGCTGGACAGCTCGGTCGCATGTTGGCAATTGCGGGTTACCCGTTGGGCCAAAAATTTGGTTTCTACGGCAGTAATAAAAGCGAACCGTCTGCGCTGCTGGGTCATATGTATATGCAATCGGATGACGTGGATTCTCTGGCGGATTTAGCGAGTTTTGCGGATGTCATTACTTATGAAAGTGAGAACACCGATGTGGCGATGGTACGTGAAATTGCAAAAACTACACCGGTCTACCCTGGTGAGAAGTCTTTGTATACAGCTCAACATCGTGGTCGAGAAAAAGGGATGTTTGACCAGCTCAATATTCCTTGTGCACCTTATCAAATCGTAGATTCCCTTGAAAGCTTAAAACGTGCCGTCGCAAAGATTGGCTTGCCAGCCGTTTTAAAAACCACCACTGAAGGCTATGATGGTAAAGGCCAGTTTGTTTTAAAAGACGAAAATCAAATTGACCAGGCCTGGTCAGAAATTGGTGGACGTGAATTGGTGTTAGAAGGGTTTATTAACTTCCAGCGTGAATTATCGATGGTGGCGGTACGTAATGCCAATAATGAACATGTTTATTATCCATTAGTACAAAATGTGCACCACGAAGGCATTTTGCGCTATACCATTGCGCCAGCGCGTAAAGTTTCAGAAAAAACACAACAAAAAGCCGAAGCTTACATGCAGAGCTTGCTGGATGAGTTAGATCATGTTGGTGTTTTAACGTTAGAATTATTTGAAACGGTTGATGGTTTAGTCGCTAATGAGATGGCGCCTCGAGTGCATAACTCAGGGCACTGGACCATTGAAGGTGCGATGACTTCGCAGTTTGAAAATCATGTACGTGCAATCACGGGTTTGCCTTTAGGCGCAACGACACCACGTCAGCCATTGGCCGCGATGATTAACATTATTGGCGAAACGGGTCCAATCGATCAGGTTTTAAAAGTGCCAAAAGCGTTTTTACATTTGTACGATAAAGAGGAGCGTGCTGGACGTAAGTTAGGCCATATCAATATTATCGCTGAGACCGAAGAGGAACTTTTTGAAGTTTTTAAAGTCTTGGCTGATTTCTTACCGAAGTAGCAGGGAGGGAAAAATGACTTTAATCCGTGGAAGCCGCGTGGTGGATTAACTTTAACTTTGAACTTTCTGAACCGTCATTAATTTTAATCTCGATAACTCATTAATTGGCTCATAACAGAGGCCAGTTCGGAAGGTAATATTCCGGGCTGGCCTTTTTGTTGGGCGAGCACATCTCCAGCATGTGCATGTAATGAAACGCCTAAACAGGTGGCATCCCAAAGGGATAAACCTTGGGCAATAAAGGTCGCTATTGTGCCAGTCAGCACGTCCCCCATCCCACCTACGGCCATGCCTGGATTACCCGCCAGACAAATTTCTAAATGTTTGCCGTCATACATTAAACTGCCATTGCCTTTTAAGACAATCACGCCGCCATATTTCTGTTGTAAGGCCTTAATGGCCTGGATGCGATTGGCTTGAATCTCAGGTGTAGTCATATTGAGTAATAAAGCGGCTTCTCCAGGATGCGGTGTCAGTACCCAATTACTGTGTTTTTGCGGATTTAGGGCCAGTAGTTTCAACGCATCCGCATCGACGACTTTCGGTAAAGGCACGTCCAAGACTTGTTGATAGAGCGTTTTAGCCCAATCGTCTAGCCCTAGTCCGGGTCCAATCCCTACCACGTTAGCAAGATTGGCTTGAATGGTTAACTCTTCAGGCTGATAACACATCAGCTCAGGAATGCTTTGCGTAATGGCAACGGTGTGTTCTGAATGGGTAATCACTTTGACCAGGCCTGCTCCGACCTTTAGGCTCGCCAAACCGGCAAGCTGAATAGCACCCATCATCGAATGGTTTCCGCCCACTAAGCAAACTGTTCCAGCGACCCCTTTATGTTGGCTAGCGAGGCGCTCAGGTAATTTATTCATCCAGTATTTTAGGGGGTGGTTCAATGCAAGAGGTGATTGGCTTTGGAGAATTTCTAATGGTAAGAACAGGCGACTGTAGTGCACTTTTCCGGCGGTATCAGTACCTTGAAAAGTATGTAAGCCTAACTTTCGAGTCATAAAAGTACAAGTATGGGTCGCGTGAATCGCTTGACCTAAAATGGCACCGGTATCCGCGTGTAAGCCGCTGGGTGTATCCAATGCTAATACGGGTTTTTTTAGATGATTGAGCCATTGGATCTGTTTGGCGAGTTGACCGCTAATCGGTCGGTTGAGCCCTGTGCCAAATAGGGCGTCCACCAAAACATCTGCTTGAATGATAATGCTTTCAGCAAAGGGGCTGGTGGTCATGCCGACAGCAAGCATTTCTTGGTAGGCAATCAGTGCATCCCCCTGAATGGACTCAGGATTGCCATGGAGCAAAACATGCACCTCCATGCCTGCCAGTAACGCCAACTGAGCCACCACGAAGCCATCACCACCGTTGTGACCGGTACCACAAAATACTACGATGGATTGTGGGTTACTGAAGTGGTGTTGTAAGGTTTCAAAAGCAAATAAACCGGCTCTTTTCATTAAAAGAATCCCAGGGATGTTCCTTTCTTTAATAGCAATTTGGTCGATGATCTGGCTTTGATGGGCGGTATGAAAACGAAGCATGCTGTCTCCTGAGGAGTATCAGTTAGGGACAAAAATTGTCATCAGTTAAGTTATTTAATTGATAGAGAGTGATATGGTTTTTCTTCTTGCATCAAGGAATAAAATATCCAGCCTTTTAACGAGATAATCAAGCCACTAAAACCTTGCGCTATTCATTTTTGGCAAGCATGTATAAAGGATCAAGTATGCGTGCAGTATAGGGTCGAATGAATCATAACAAGGGGCATTGCTTGCAGAGCAACACCTGAAAACCATAATATCAATACTC
Organism: Thiomicrorhabdus arctica DSM 13458; assembly: GCF_000381085.1. Lineage (GTDB taxonomy): Bacteria > Pseudomonadota > Gammaproteobacteria > Thiomicrospirales > Thiomicrospiraceae > Thiomicrorhabdus > Thiomicrorhabdus arctica. The sequence goes on from NZ_KB905901.1 coordinate 47,675, forward strand.
CATAAAAGAGAAAGTGATGTACCTTATCCATGTGGTATGCATGAGTTTTTTTATCGAAACCTTCTTACTTGTGAACCAAGTTTAAACAAACCAGATCAACAGTACAATTCCAAATATAATGCGGTAAATCCCGAAAGCATTAAAGGTGAATTTTGCTAGGAAGTGGATAAATAAACTCATGGTTAAGTAGGCCATAATAAAGGCCATGACAAAGCCGACCAATAAAGGTAACCATGATGTGTTAGCAAATTCAGAATAGTGTGTGGCGAGATCTAAACCAGATGCCGCAGCTAATACCGGTAAGGCCAGTAAAAAAGAGAATTCAGCGGATGCTTTACGGTCTAATCCAACCAGAATACCACCGACTATCGAGGCTCCGGCACGACTTGTGCCCGGAATAAGTGCGAACATTTGTGCAATCCCAATCCAGAATGCTTGCGAGATGCTTAAATCTTCAATGTCTCGAGTGTGATGAGTCTCTTCTCGATAGAATTTTTCCATAATCAGAAAGATGATCCCACCCACAATAAACATCCATGCCACTGTTTCTAAGGTAAATAGCGCTTTAATTTGAGTATGGAATAAAAATCCAATCGCGGCGAGAGGCAGAAAAGCAATCAATACATTGGTCCAAAGGCGAATATGCTGAAGACTGAATTTCTCTTTGTAGTGCGAGAAAATAGCCAAAATAGCAGCGACTTGAATAATGACTTCAAACGATTTGTTTTGATCCGTTTGTTCCAATCCCATCCACTCACTGGCGACAATTAAATGACCTGTTGATGAGATGGGCAAGAATTCAGTAAGGCCCTCAATAATGCCTAAAATAGCGGCTTGAAAAATATCCATGGTTGGTTCCTAAGTCTCGTGTTTAATCGTAATATTGTTGTGAATTCTTACAGTTGATGTCGTAAATCCCGGACGCTAAAGCCAATAAGTGGGTGATCAATATGTTTAGTCAGAGCGATCACTTTAAAGCTTTCGCCCATTTCATCAGGCAGTGTCAGGGTTTTGATCTGTTGGGCAATTTTAATTTGCTCTGTAATCGAAGCTTCAGGCGCTGCGGACATCTCTAGTAATCCAGAGCCCATTAAAAAATTTGCTTGAGTTGTGAAGCCAGCCACCCTAAAGCCACTGTCAAACCCATCTTCAGCTACCGCCGTAAAGTCGACATGTGCGGTAATGTCTTGTAGTCCAGGATAAAAGAAAGGATTGCTATGTGCACGATGTTGGTAATGGCAACGCAATGTGCCCATTACGCGAGCAGGCTGGTAGTACTCTTGACGAGTATAGCCATAATCTATTAGAAACACCGCACCTTGTGTTAGGCGTTGGTTGAGTGATTTTAACCACGGTTTGATATTGAGGTTGATTTCCGTCTCATAGCCTAAATGAGAGACCTTACCAATATTTTTAATCAGTTGATTGGCAAATTTTTGCAAGCCCGAATCCACAATCGGTCGGTAGTCCCACTCAAATTTTTCGGCGATTTCATTGTAAATAACATAGCCTTGTAGAGCTTGCTCTGGCTCGATACGCAACCGTTCAAACGGCATGGCATCGAGTACCTCATTGGCAATAATAACAGCAGAAAGCGGTTTGCTCGGTAACTCACTTAGCCAAACGATCTTTTTATACAGTTCTGCGGGCAATTCATTCTTTAATCTAGTGATTTGGCGTTGTTGTAGATCCGCACTGATTTCTAGAATGTAATACCGTTCTATGGCTTGTCCTTGTTGCGCTAACTCTAATAAAATATCTTTAGCCATGACGCCACTACCGGCCCCAAATTCTAAAATATTAGGGGATTCGAGTTGTTCAAGTACCTGTATTGCTTGGTGGGCTAAACAACGCGAAAAAATCGGTGAAACTTCCGGAGCCGTTATGAAATCACCCTGCGTGCCAATTTTGGGTAATGCGCTTGCATAATATCCTAATTCTGGCGTATAAAGTGCTTTATCCATATACTGGGCAAAGGTTAACTGCTTATGCCGTGTCAGCGTACTTCTAATTTTTTTACTCAGTTGCTGACTGTGTTTAATCCCTTCGGCTGAAGGGGTTGGCAGCGCTGTATGACGATGGTTTTTAGAAGATGTGTTAGAGCGCATTTTTTCGTATGAAATCGTTTTATTAAAGGATGTGGTATTATGCAACAAACATGCATAAACCGCTACTACGTTCTAAATTGCATGGTCAGCTGTTTGCTGTCCATTTGGCTTTGAGTAGAGTTTAAATTTACTCACGATGCCTAAACCTAATTTAGTTCATAACTACTTGATAAGAGAAATGTTCACTATGAAGGTCGGATTAAAAAAACTTCATGAAAATGAATGGTTAGTTCATATGGGTTGTGCTGCCGTAAAGATGGATCAATTTTCAGTGGCACTATTGAATATCACTTTAGCGCACTTATTAGCGTTAGAGCAGGGCGAAAGCCATTCTATGTTAAAGAGTTATATTAAGTTAGGGTTGAGAATTAAGGCATTGAAGGATTTGGAGTGCCAGAATCTTTTAAGGGTGTTAGATAATAAAGATATATTGATGTTTATGATGGTGGCGAATGACCCTGAACTCAATGACTTGATCATGAAAAATACGGGTGGTATTTTGGCCAAACAATTTGAGGCTGACCTAGCCAATGCAAGCATGCCAAATAAAGAAATATTGAAAGGTGCGATTCGTCGAATTGTCGAAAAGACTTTTGAATTGGAAAGTTTAGGCCAGATTGAGTTTACCTCAACAGATACAAAGTATATTTAGGCAGGAATATAGTATGGATATTGAAGCAAAACGAAAAGAGTCTGGTGAGTTTGAGCTAGAGATTGGTCCAGTTGTATTTTCATTGCCTGTTGAGGTCGTTAAAGCCCTCAATACTGTGCTTGAACAGCGTTTAAATCATCCTAATACTGCAGATGAGGAGGGTCACCAGCGTAAATTAGCAGCTTACCGAGTATTGGCCAACAAAATGGTCGGTGTTGATGACCGTATCGTGCAGAAATTTGCTCCGCAACTCACGCCAGAGCAGTTGGTAACAATTGTTCGTCTTGCAAAAGGCGATGGGCTTTATAATAAAATTGTTAAAAACCTATCGAAACAAAATTGTCGTCAGTTTGAGGAAGATTATGTTGGGTTAGATAAAATAACTGAGCAAAACGCTTGCTTACACATGGAGCATATTGTGCCGTTAATCAAAAGTGCGGCACAAGAGCCATAACTGCGGCAGGCGACTAAAAGGCAGTCTAAGCGTTACTTTTCTTGATGTCGGGTTATGATCAATCCAACAGTATCGGTTTCTGCGACAGCTTGAGGTTTTCCGACCTTTAACTGAATGCTTTGTACCGCTTTGTGCGTGCTTAAAATGTGCAGACAAATCGCTTCGGCTAGGCTTTCTAGTAGTTCATAAGAGCTGTTTTCGACGAGTTCAATAATTTCATCCGAGACCGTTTTATAACTGACCGTGTCATCAATGTCGTCGCTTTTTGCCGCACTGGCAATGGGTACCGCCATCTCAATGTCAAAAATCAAAGGTTGGCGGTTTTCACGTTCCCAATCAAAAATACCAATAATGGCTTGGGTTTTTAGGCCTTGAATAAAGATGATGTCCATGTTCTTCCTTGAAAATAGTCGGTTTCTGGGCGTTTTCACGTTGATAGGGGTGTTTATCTGAACGTCTATTATCTACTTCTAGTAAAATCATTCAATCTTTACACGACCTCTATGAGTATTCCTTATTTCAATACCTGATGAGTGTGTCGTAGCAATGCATATTTTAAAGGAAACACGATGGAATTAGAGATAACACTTTTTATGATTGCGGCTTATTTAATAGGCTCGATTTCGACGGCTATTATTGTCTGTCAAATAATGGGATTGCCAGATCCAAGAGAGGGTGGCTCAGGTAATCCAGGTGCAACCAATGTTCTGCGTATCGGCGGAGACAAGGGCAAAAAAGCGGCGGCTATTACTCTGGTAGGCGATATGTTAAAAGGGTTGATTCCTGTACTCATAGCGCACTGGATGCATTTGGAAGCCAAGTTTATTATCCTGGTAGGTTTTATGGCCTTTATAGGCCATTTGTATCCGGTATTTTTTGGCTTTAAAGGTGGGAAGGGTGTCGCTACTATGCTGGGGGTGATGTTTGGTTTGTCATTGCCAATCGGTCTAGCGGTTGGAGCAACATGGTTATTTGTCGCTAAAGTGCTTAAAGTTTCATCCTTATCCGCGTTAATTGCCACCGCATTAGCCCCGATTTATATCTATTTTTTATCAGGCGAAATCAGTTGGGTGTTTTTGACGGCTGTCATGACAGTATTCCTCTTTTGGCGCCATCGTGGCAATATCCAGCGATTGATGAGTGGTGAAGAGGGGTTGTTTAAAAATAAAAAAGGCTCAGAGTAGGTTTGAATTTAGATTTAAATGCTTTTTTCAAGAATGACCAGGCCTGGTCAATCTAGTGATGACAAAATTAAGGGCAATCACTCCTTAAGGGTAACCTTTATGGGTGGTAAGTCTTCCAAAGACCATCTTGGCGTGGCGGCAAAATTCAAATCATTGCACTGTCCTGCTAATAATCGCTGTGCACCCGCATAGGCAATCATTGCGCCATTGTCGGTGCAAAACTCCAGTCTTGGGTAAAAGGATTCGCCACGACGTTTCTTCATGAGTTGGTCTAGTTTAGCTCGAATCTCACGGTTGGCGCTGACGCCACCCGCAACCACAATACGATTTAGGCCTTCTTGCTCTAAAGCACGTTTGCATTTTATGGTCAGGGTTTCCGCAACAGACAGCTCAAATGCACGGCAAATATCCGCTTTAGTTTGTTCGCTAGAGTCCCCTTCTGCAACCGCTTTCAACCAAGTGTTACGGGTAAATGTTTTTAAACCGCTGAAACTCATATCTATACCAGGGCGATCAACCATTGGTCGTGGAAAAATGTAGCGCCCGGATTCACCTTTTAAAGCTAGGTTGGATACATTCGGACCGCCGGGGTAGCCGAGTTCAAGTAATTTAGCGGTCTTATCAAAAGCTTCACCCGCAGCATCATCTAAAGTTTCACCAAGTAGTTTGTATTGACCAATGCCATCGACACGAATAATCATGGTATGCCCACCGGAAACTAATAAACAGATAAAAGGGAATTCAGGCTTGTTATCCTCTAACATGGGGGCAAGAAGATGACCTTCCATATGATGGACACCGATTGCAGGGATGTCGAGTGCATAAGCCAGACTGCGCGCAACGGAAGTTCCAGTCAGTAATGCGCCAATCAGACCGGGCCCAGCTGTGTAAGCGATACCATCCAGTGCGTCTTTAGAAATGTGAGCATCTTCTAAGGTCTGTAGAATGAGTGGTGTTAATTTACGGATGTGATCACGAGAAGCCAGTTCGGGTACGACACCACCATATTGCGCATGTAGTTCGACTTGTGTGTAAAGTGTATCGGCAATTAGGCCTTTATCAGTATCGTATAGGGCGATTCCTGTTTCATCGCACGAGCTTTCTATTCCTAAAACCAACATGGCGTATTCTTCTCTCTCATTCAAAGTGGCTGAATTTTAACAAACAATCTCGTTTTTTATCATAAAAAGGTTTGCAAAATGTCGGCTACGAAATTATAATCCTACGTTTTCCGCTGTTCTCCATTTCTTGCGTGGTGAATAAGAACCGATATATAAAAATCAATTAGGTAAAATTATGCCAAGCGTAAAGATCAGAGATACTGAACCATTTGACGTAGCACTACGTCGTTTTAAGCGTGCTTGTGAAAAAGCAGGTGTTTTAACTGAGACTCGTAAGCGCGAGTATTATGAGAAGCCTACTTGGGCTAAGAAGCGTATGAAAGCAGCGGCTGTTAAGCGTTTAGCTAAGCGTTTGTCTCGCGACAACCGTCGTACGACTCGTATGTATTAATAATTGGATTGGATGAGTCTTAATGTCTAATACGATGCAAGAACGACTTACAGCTGAAATGAAAGCCTGTATGAAAGCTAAGAATAAAGAGCGCCTAGTTGTAGTGCGTTCTTTGATAGCTGCAATCAAACAGGTTGAGATCGATTCAGGCGCTGCCGTAGATGAAGCAGCTGCTCTAGCGATTGTTGACAAAGCTATGAAGCAGCGTCGAGATTCTCATCAGCAATTTGTGGACGCAGATCGTTCAGATTTAGCTGAGCAAGAAGCCTTTGAAATGACGGTCATTCAGGATTTCATGCCAGATGCTTTAACAGACGAAGAAGTGAACAGACTTATCGATGAAGCCATGGCTTCTAGTGGTGCGGCCTCCATGCAAGACATGGGTAAGGTTATGGGTTTATTAAAGCCTACGATGCAAGGTCGTGCCGATATGGGTGTGGTAAGTAAGCTGATTAAAGCAAAGTTAGTTTAAAACGTTTTTAACTTTTTAAGCTCTGTTGTGATAAGTTGTTTTAGATAAAATGATTTCGACCCAATTTAAAACCCGCCAGTGAATCACTGGCGGGTTTTTGCGTTTAATGACCTGTGTATTTTTCTGTGGATAAGGTGTGAGTATGTCTAGTCAGTCTGGATCAATTCCGCGTTCCTTTATCGAGAGTTTGTTATCTCGAGCAGATGTGGTGCAAGTTATAAATCAGCGTGTTCCCCTCAAAAAAGCAGGCACTTCCTATAAAGCCTGTTGTCCTTTTCATGATGAGAAGTCACCTTCCTTTAATGTCAGTCCAACCAAACAGTTTTATCATTGTTTTGGATGCGGTGCCAGTGGGGATGCTCTTAAGTTTTTAATGGAATATGAGGGGCTGTCTTTTGTTGAAGCTGTTGATACCTTAGCCTCACAGTATGGTATGGAAGTTCCACGTGAAAAGTTAACACCAGAAAGGCAGAAAGCCCAACAAGTCAAACAGCAGAAGCAACATGATTTATATGATGTGATGCATTTGGCAGCCAAATTTTATCGTCATCAATTGCGAGACCATGCGTCTGCGCTTGAAGCCAAATCCTACCTAAAGGCTCGAGGCTTAAGTGCTGAGATCGCTAAACAGTTCGTGATTGGATTAGCGCCACCAGGTTGGAATAGTTTGGTTTCTGGCCTTAAAGCCGATGCGAAATTAAAGCAACAGTTGGTTGAAGTTGGTCTATTGGTGCAAAAAGAAGATGGCAAACTCTATGATCGGTTTCGGCACCGAATCATGTTCCCTATTCGTGATGGGCGGGGTCGAGTGATTGCTTTTGGCGGACGTGTTTTGGGTGATGAACAACCTAAGTACTTGAATTCGCCAGAAACGCCCATATTTCATAAGGGTAGGACTTTGTACGGTTTGTACGAGATGCGCCAATCACGCCAAAAATTTGAAAGTATTTTGGTGGTAGAAGGGTATATGGATGTTGTCGCGCTGGCTCAGTTTGAAGTCCATAATGCGGTTGCAACACTGGGTACAGCGACGACGATTGACCATATAGAGATCTTGTTCAGGCAGGTTAACGAGATTGTCTTCTGTTTTGATGGCGACTCTGCCGGACTTAAGGCGGCATGGAAGGCTTTAGAGTTGGTATTACCCCTGATGCAGCAAGAACGTTCGGTCAAGTTTCTGTTCTTGCCGGAAGGTCAGGATCCAGACTCGATGATTCGTGAAGATGGTTTTGAGGGTTTTCAAACGAGAATCAAGGAAGCCTTGCCTTTGTCGGCTTTTTTACTACAAGGTTTGCAGGGTCGGTTATCTTCTCCTGTAAACTCGATAGAAGGACGTCAGCAGTTGGTCGCATTAGCACAGCCTTACGTGCAATCAGCGCAGGATTTATATCAGTTCCTATTGGCGGAAGGCGTTGCAGAGGTGGTCGGTTTGCCCACTTGGCGTGTAGAAAAACAGATGGATGTCAAGTCTGGTTTTGCTCAGTTTAAGTCCGACTCAGGTAAAAAAACCTCTCAGAGTGTTAAGGTCAGTCGAGTCGTCACTATGCCATTGAAAATGGTGCGGATTCTCCTAAAAAGACCAGAGTGGGCAGATTTCTTCGCACCAGAATTTTGTGAAGATTTATTTAGATCAAATGAACGTGATCACAGTGTTTTAGGCGGTGTAATCGAGTCATTACAGTTTAATCAATTTATTGCAGAAGCAGGGCTTAATTGGATGAATGCCAATGGTTATCAAGCAGAGTTGGCATTGATTGAGCAGTCTCCAGTCCCTGATGATGAAGGTTTCCTGTTGGCTGAATTTGAGGCCGTGGTGTTAGGTTTGGGTAAGTTGATTGATGAAAAAAGTTTGGGACAATCAGGCTGGAGTGCTGAAGAAATGGCTAAGTTACAAATCATGATTAAAGATTCATCCCCATAGAATGAAAGTGTTGGCACAGAAATTGACTGCTAACACGCTCATTTTTAAGGGAAAATCGTAACAAATTAATTTAAAAGTTTAGTATAATTGCGCGTTCCGTTTTTTTACACGCAGTTTTATCAGAAATAATCCGTAAGCGGAATCAAGCAATATTATTTGAGGCAATACATGACTAAAGTCGAAAGAAAGCAACAGTTAACGGATCTAATTGAACGCGCAAAGGAACTGGGTTATTTAACCTTTGCGGATGTCAACGATGTCTTACCAGATGACATTGAGGAAGATCAGTTAGGTCAAGTTTTAACGATTCTAAAAGACTTTGGAATCAAGTTATTTGATGCGGCACCTGATGAGGATGAATTACTCACTCAGGAAGGTGGTGTCTTTGATGAATCTGCTGCGGAAGCGGCACTTACTGCACTATCTGAAGTTGATGGTGAGTTTGGTCGTACAACGGATCCTGTTCGTATGTATATGCGCGAGATGGGTTCAGTAGAGCTTTTGACGCGCCACGGTGAAGTTGATATCGCCAAACGTATTGAATTTGGAAACCGCGATATGCTGGATGCTTTAGCTAAGTATCCAGTTTATGCGAATACCATTTTAAGCACGTTCAAGAAGATGGAAAGTGGTGAAGGTAAAATCGCCGATGTCATTCAAGGTTTCTACCGTCCAGCTGACTTGATTGATATTCCAATTGCAGAGCTTTCACCTGATAGTGATGCTAACAACGAACCCAAAGAAGAAGGGATTAACCCTGAAGAATTAGCTGAATTCTTGAAAAAGCTTGAAAAGTTTAGCGTTGCAGCACAATTAGCTGCTGATAAAGACGGTGCAGATGATCCTAAGTCGATAAAAAAACGACAGGCCGTCATTGAACATTTACGTGGTGTTCGAATTACGCCTTTATTCTCAACCAGAATGATGCGTCTAATCAAGGCTAGAATCCAATCCATTCGCGAGCAAGAACGTGTTATTGTCGATATCGTGATGCGTAAAATTGGTGTACCACGTGCTACGTTTTTAAAAACATTTGTAGGCTCTGAGCGAGACTATGAAATGGTGGATCGTTTGATTGAAAATTCACCTAAACATGCTGAGGCTTTAGAAGCCGCTCGTGGTGATATTAAACGTGCTCAAAAACGTTTAGCGATGATTTCCAAGGCTGAAAAAATGCCGATTGCACTCTACAAGACAATCTACAAAGATTTGAGTAAGTCAGAGACAACAGCTCGTCTTGCTAAGCGTGAGATGATTGAGGCTAATTTACGTTTGGTTATCTCGATTGCTAAAAAATACACAAATCGTGGTCTTCAATTCCTAGATTTGATTCAGGAAGGTAATATTGGTCTGATGAAGGCCGTTGATAAGTTTGAATATCGTCGTGGTTACAAGTTTTCGACTTATGCAACCTGGTGGATTCGTCAGGCGATTACTCGCTCTATCGCCGATCAGGCACGTACTATCCGTATTCCAGTACATATGATTGAGACGATCAATAAATTAAATCGTATCCAACGTCAGTTATTACAAAGAATGGGTCGTGAACCGACGCCTGAAGAGCTGGCAGAAGAGATGGAGATGCCCGAAGACAAAATCCGCAAGGTCATGAAAATTGCCAAAGAGCCTATCTCTATGGAAACACCAATTGGTGATGATGAAGATTCTTCTTTAGGTGACTTCATAGAAGATTCGAACATTCTTTCTCCACAGGATGCAGCGGATTCAGAAGGTATGAGTGAAACGGTTCGAGAGATGTTAAACACTCTTACACCGCGTGAAGCGAAAGTATTGCGCATGCGTTTTGGTCTAAGCATGAATACAGACCATACGTTAGAAGAGGTTGGCAAACAGTTCGATGTGACGCGTGAGCGTATTCGTCAAATTGAAGCAAAAGCGTTACGAAAGCTTCGCCATCCTAGTCGAGCAGAACGTTTAAAAAGCTTCTTAGATTAATTCTACGAGCGAGGAATTCTATTAACGGCTACCCTTCAGCGTTAGACAATGGTGGCTTACATTAGTAAGCTTTCTATTTAATTGCTTGTATCAAATTGAATAGAAGTTTCTTAGTTCGAGATAGTCTGTATTAATGTTTCACAAAGCGGTTGGCAGTCGTTATAATAAGCGCCAATTAAACTCACCAGGCCTGGTGAGTTTAAACTCCCTATTTGGGGCCCTTAGCTCAGCTGGTTAGAGCATCCGACTCATAATCGGCAGGTCCGCGGTTCAAGTCCGCGAGGGCCCACCATATTTATCAACGAGTTATCTCGTAATATCCTTTCCTATCTATTAAGAAAATATAATTTTGTAGCGCATTTGTAGCACATTTGTAGCAAAGTGAAGTTGCTTATTGGCAGATTACTTTGAATAAGTACTAATTACTATATTTTAAATGCCTCACTGATGTATAATCCCCGGACTTTTGTTAAACTTAGATTTGAAAAGCCTAGTTTAAGTAATTTAGGGGGCATATATGGATACGAATTTACAATTGTTAAAACAGTTTTACTGTGAGTTAAATGTTCCACAGGATGTTGTTAGTATTGATCAAAGGTTAGTTTTGCAAAAGGTTGCATTGCTTGGTCAGTCGGTTGGCGTGTCTTTAGACTATACATATAACTGGTATGTAAAGGGGCCTTATAGTCCATCTCTGACAGAAGATTATTTTAAACTACAAGGTTATGTGGATAAGCCGAGTCAATTTAAGTTTAATCAAGCTGTTAAAGAAAAATTGAACTCTTTATCAGAAGTGATTCATAAGCATGATGTTGATGGAAAGATTCTACCTAAATGGGTAGAGGCGCTTGCTTCTATTGTGTTCTTGATCAAAAAAACCCACAAAACTGAAGATGAAGCAATTGCTGTTTTATTTAGTCAAAAATCACATATTGATGAAGATATGCGTAATGACGCGATACGAAATTTGAAAAAAATTAACTTAATCTAATAGGTGCAGTTTTTTTGAAAACTATAGCCGACCCTCTTTATGGATCCATTCAGCTTCGTCCTATTGAAGCTGAAATCATTAATACCGCTACCTTCCAACGCTTGCATAACGTTAAACAGTTAGGGCAAGCAAACCTAATATTTCCCGGCGCAAATTATTCTCGATTTTCTCACTCTATTGGTGCGCTGAGAAATGCAGGTAAGATGCTTCAAGCCTTAAAAGCAAATGATCATTCGCTTTCTGCTCAAATTGAACCCGTTGAAACTAAATACCGTTTAGCCGCACTTATGCATGATATCGGACACTTCCCTTTTTCGCATGCTACAGAAGGAGCTTTAAAACAGTATAAAAAAGACATGGATTCTGAAGGTTATACTGGTGATAGGTGTGAAGTCATTAGTAATCATGAAGCTTTTGGAGAATTGATCATTATGAACTCTCCTGAGATACAATCTATTTTAGAGAAAGCTGGATTAGATGCAGCAGATGTAGCTTCTGTTTTTGCAAGTAATGATGTTGGGATTAATGAAGGGGCGTTAAACCTTAAGCCAATAATCAGTTCTGAACTTGATTGCGATCGAATGGACTACTTAAAAAGAACTTCGCATTTTACAGGCTTACCATATGGCAACGTAGACATAGATTATTTGATTAGTAATACACGTTATATAAATGGTCAAATTTGTTTTGCTGGAAAAGCAAAGAAGTCTATAGATCATATGTTGTTAGCTAGGTTTCACGATTATCAACAGGTTGTTTTTCACAAAAAGTTAATTCCTTTGGAATGGTCTTTGATTGAGTGTGTTAAAGAGGCCGCTCATTCTCGCATTATCGATGTATCTCAAGAACAATTAATTGATCGAATTCAGAAAGGTGATATTAGAGGTTTTGATGATAATGAAATCATTTCAGCGATTAAAGTTTTAGAAACTCATTACAACAAAAGGCATAATATGCAAAAAGCAAATGCATACCATATTAATGCTGTTTTATATGGCGCTGCAGCAATTCAGGTTTGTTCATTTCAAGAATATATTCATGGCTCTGAATTAGAAGTTCATATTAAGGCAAGAATAGAGGTTGAAAAAATTGTTGAGGAGTATTGTACTAAACAAGGCATTGATCCAGATTATGTCTATTTATGGTCAAAAGAACATTATATTTCAAAGGTTCCGCCTTCATTGTTATGTTCTAAAGATGGTTTAGATTCAATTCCTAATAAGGAAGAGTTGGTTTTTATAACTGATTTATCTTATGCAGAAAAACCAAAGCCTCTTATTGAATTACCTGATTCAATGATTAGGATTTTGGCCGAACAAAACCTTTCAGATATTAGAGTTTTTATCCTGCCAATAGATAATCATGAGCAGTATGTGAGTGAACTGAGTCAATTGATTCAACAGTTCTTCAAGGATGCGTACACTTATTGACAGAACTCCAAGTTTGAAATGATTGGGGGTTGAAATAACAGGTTTAATTTCTTAAAAAGGATATTCATGTCATCACAAGTGCCAACACCAGGTGTGTATCGAATCACACAAGGTGAAAACAAAGATAGAGCCATATTTATTCCATTTATTGAAGAATTTAAAGGCTCTGACTTCTGGTCATTTGATATTTTCTTACCTGAAAAGTTCATGCTTGTAGATAAGTTTATCGACGAGGACTGGTTAGAAATTGTTGAGCGTGATGCCCCTGTTTTTGAATCTGAAATGCCTAGAGAGCTTTTAGAGCAAGCCCGATTTATGCGTGACCATGTCCATTCACTTACATACTCAGGGTTCATGCCAAACTCTAATTTGGACACAATACAAGACAGCCCTCCTCGTTTAGGTATATACAGAATCCATGAGGAGTTTGCTGATGATAAGAATCTATACATCTTCAAAACACTTCCATTTGAAGAGGACGAAGACGGTATCATTATTGATTTTGATGTCGCCATTTTTGCACCTGAGAACTCAGGTTTATATGTAATACCTGGCTCAATGTTTACAGTAATTTCCGATTTTTTTGAGCTTAAATTCATTAGAGAACTTTCAGAAAGTGATTTAGGGGACGTTGCTGATGCTACTGATAAAGACATGGCTAGCTCCCAAACAAATATTATTAATTAATGGTTTTGGTACTATTATGGCTTCTGAGAACAAGTTTAATTAAACTGAGTTTTCTGACGAAAGGCCTGTCTTGTCCATTTCAGAAATCTGGTAATAATCTTTGAATTACCTAATAACATTCCTTTAATAGATTTAGTTGGCTCTTCATCGTAATAGCTTTGGCTCAACTCACCTGTTTCATTATCTCTTGTGTAGTCATATAACGGTCTAGCGAGTTGATCTTTGCGCTTCACAAATACACCTCCCATGATTTTAATAAACGCTTGCCAGTTAGATGTATCTGCTGAATGCCGTAGTTCATTTAATGCTTTGTTTTGTTCTGTTTGATGCTCTTTTAGTCTTCTTGCTTCTCTCCAGACGGAAACAGAGGGGCCTCCTAGCTGTTGAAATTGCCTAATACCCCAACAAGATGCCCAAGCGTTAACGCGTTCAGCAGCGGTAACAGGATTCTCTCCATATATTCCGGTATCTAAATCACTACCATCGATATTTTTAGAAATGTACTTTGCTATGTATCCTGTAGCTGATCCTTTATTAGGATCAATTCTTTTAACGGTAAAGCGATGCTCTTGCGCACCCTTTTCGTTAGGATCTTTCATTAGTGCATACTCTTTACAAATTTCCGTTAACAGTTTTGATTCGTTAACGTTAACGAAAAGTAACAAATGCCAGTGTGGTGTTCCATCATGATTGGGTTCAGCAACTCTAAAGCCATAGAATCTTATATTTTCACGGTCGAGTTTTGCCCGGATTCGTTGCCATATATTATTTAGATAATTTTGGGCATCTAGCGGAGTGTATCCTCCCCATTTAGGGTTTGAATCACCTGAGCGACTAAATGAACGGTGATACTTTGAAGGGCAGGTAATTGTTAAAAAAAGAGCTTCGTGATTTAGAGTTTTTGAGATGTCTTCAAAGCCTCTGATTCTAACCATAAGTTCGGCTTTGCGTATCTGAGGATTTGATACACTTTTATCGGAAAGTTCTTTAAGGGAAAAGCTCTGTCCTAAATTATTTGTGAACATGGTGGATGACATCGAGCGCTCATGTCTGCGTAATTGATTTCTTCGTTGTGAGGCTAACCAGTCACTGGCATAGATACCTTTAATGCGATTCACTGCATTCAAGTGATGCTGCACAGTTTCAATATTTCTCGTTAACGATCTTCTAAACTTTCTTAGCCACCATAAGGGGTCACAAAGACGTTTAACAATACCCTGTGGATTTCCGTTAACGTTAACTGAAATACCATAGGTGTTAGCGTAGTTAATTAGATTGCTACAAATTTCGTTAATGTTAACGTTATTAGAAGACGCACTGTAAACCGTGCAAATATGAGCCCTCTGATCAGCGTATTCTCGAAGAGAGTCTTCGTCATGATTAAGATTTAGTAGCGAGGGTTTGATGTTAAGCTTTTGACCAATATGTTCCTCGAAATTTAATAGGAATAGGTTGGCATCTCTTCTTTCTTTTATTGAACAGTATTCTCGGAATAATATTTTTTGAATTTCGTAAGGGAAGGTTGAAAGTTTCTCTTTAACGAAATCTTGATCGTCACGAATAACTGTCGAGATATTAATGTTAGTCATTAGTTTCACCGTTAACGTTAACGGAATAATAACGTTCCCATCTCAATCCAAAACTGTTGAAGGTTGTATACCGAATTTCACCATCCCGGAAAAGTCGATGTATTACCGGAGTAATCCCGGAAATCGGACACTCTTCAATTCCGGAAAACTTACCGAAAGAAGGGCCCGGTTCCGAGCATTGTTCTACTGTGTTTCCCTGTTGAAACCATTTAAGTAATAGAGCTTTATTGCCTTTGAAATTATTCACCGGAAACCTCCGGGAAATTACCGGAAATATGTTTCCGGAAGCTTTCGAGCCAAAGGTCTAAATCATCTTTTAAATAACGAATAGATCGACCGATCTTGATAAACGGTGGGGCAATGGTTCTACCGGAACGATTCCCCTCCATTCTTGATTGACGAAGGAATGAACGACTCATTCCAATATATTGAGATGTTTCTTGCTCAGTGAGAGCGCGTGATGCGTTTTGATTGTTCATGTTTGTGTACTCCTTGTTCTGTTGGAATACACAATAGCGTCACTTTTTAGGTAGTGACGCTACCGATGACGCAAATGGTGATCTTGATTTTTTAGTGAGAAAGAATGCTTTTAAAATACTATATTGAATTATTATTATAGGAATTGAAATGGGTAAGAAAACAATATCTAGCAATGAAATTCTCTCTTCTTTACTTCGTATATTTATGATTTTTTGAGGTGTTTTATCTTCTGAAAGGATAAGGATAGTCGAAAATAAAATACCTGTAATTATTGGAAACGTTAAGTTTGATGACACGTCAAACAAAACCTTAAATTGTTCTATGGTGCCGTTTTGCCTAAAGTTGTCTATATATATGTACATATATATTCCGAAAACGATAGCGAATGATGAGAGTTCAGTTAATCTTTCAGATTTACCAGAAAAGTTTTTCAAAATAAAGTGTGAGCTAACTGTTCCTATAGCCGTGTAGATAAAAGCTGAAGAAAGCACATGGTTTTCATCTCCGATCAACTCCTTAAAAAGGGGTTGAAACAGAATGAAATTAAGCCCTAAAAATGTTGTTACTAGTAGGGCAACATACGTTGATTTATTTCGCTCTCTTGATTTGTTCATTAGAGGAATCATGGACATTAAGCTTGTAGTAAGTAATGAGAAAACCAGAGTTAATAGGAGTATGGTTTGTATTGCGTCAATAGCTATTGGGCTATTTAGATTGATTAAAGAAAGAATAAAAATGAATAAAAATGTAAGAAGAGCGTTAACGATAAGGCTTGCCCCCAAAACATTCATGGCTTTGTTAAAACTGTCATATCTATAATCATTTCTATGAAAGTATTTCATGATTATGGAAATGCTAATTGTAGATAGCATTATTGACCACAAAACATTAGCATCTTGGTCGAAATCATAATGATAAATATAAAAAGTTATTGTTAATGATGACGCAAGTAATGCGTAGAAAAACGAAGCCTTATTACGCCATATGTCTAATATAGGTTCTTTTAGTTCGGAGAGTAAATAATTAGTTAGCTGCTTTATATTCATAGTTTTTTTCTCAATTTAGAAAGCTTGTTTTTATAACTTTCTCTAGAAAGCTCTCTTTTTTTTCTATTTCGCTCATCTCTCCAAGTTATGAGGGTTTGAGAGACTTCTTCTAAAATACCGTCAATATCATATGAGCGATCAAAAATCTCTTTTTTAGATTCGATTCTTAGGATGTTCCAAACATGATCTGAGCGACCGGGATTATTTTCAAGAATAGTAATGATGACTTCATCAAGGGCGTTAGGTGCCTTTGGTCGTGAAATAGGAGCCGGTAAAGAAGCTATTTCAGGCTGTACTAATTTTAAAATTTCCGATTTACAAAATCTTAAATCAGCGGGATAAAACTCTTTTGTGTCATAACTGACCTTTTGATCGAAGAGTCGTTTAAAGTCTTTTTTTGATTGATTTAATTGCTCATGGGATTCAGCATCAAAATCATCAGTCCTAGATGCTATAAAAGAGTTAAAAATATTGCTTATTGAGGAAGCTGCTTGCGTCTTTGAAGCCGTTGTTACATTAATAAAAGCCCAAAAGTCAAAATCGGGAGCTTTACAGTGTTTATATTGTAGATATGTTTCATTTGGAAGGTCTAATTTAAGTGGAATACTATCGGACCAACTTCTAACTTCTTCAGGCTGTTTAATTACAAAGCGACGAATCTTAATGAGCTTATTCTTAGTTAGTAAATCATTAATTTTATCTTTTTGAATGCCTACTGCTCCTGTGTATGAAAATGATCCAAGTATGCTTGGTTTTTCATCTCCTTTGTATGAGCCTTCTGCAAACAATCTACTTGCACTGCACCAGCAGTAGAGCTTGATTTGATTTTTATGAAACATCTCTATTAGATCAAATTTATTTAATCCGGGAATTCGATCAGCTTCTTCTAAATGTAAGTAGTCTCTTTCTGCAATCATTGTTTTTATCGTTTATTTGTGCGTAATCCTGTGTATATTAGTTCATGGTGGTATAAATTCAATGTTTTATATTCAGTAGGTTAGGTAGGAAATTTATTTTATGAGTAAGGTTTTTGGCGGTATAGATGGAGTGAAAGAAGGTGATATCTTTCAAAATAAAAAGGACCTGAAAGATAGAGGTGTTCATCATGACATGTATAAAGGAATAGCAGGGCTACAAGATGAGGGAGCGTATTCTGTTGTTTTGGCAGGTGAATATACCGATTTAGATAATGGCAATGAAATTATATATACCGGAGAGGGTGGTAAACCTGGGAAAGATGGTTTTGTTACAGAAGATCAAATGTTTAATTCAGGAAATAAAGCTCTAGCAAAAAATAAAAATGAAGGGTTGCCAGTAAGGGTTTCTAGAAAGGTTGATGGTGATCATTTTGTGTATGCGGGTTTATACCGAGTTGATGATTATTGGCAAAATATAACCAGCCTTGGGAAAGCTTTTTGGCAGTATCGGTTGATAAAACTAGAAGATGGTTCTAAAGCTAGAGGAGTTGAAGAAGATAAGGGAGAATATGATCGTAAGGTTCAAAGAATTGAGGCCCTGGTTCAGAGGCAGGTTAGAGACTCAAGGCTTTCCAAGCAAGTAAAGAAAATCTATGGCTACAAGTGTCAAATATGTGGAGAAGCTTTAGAAACGAAAGCCGGATTATATGCGGAAGGAGCTCATATTAAACCACTAGGATTTCCTCATGATGGCTCTGATGCTTTGAATAATATTTTATGCCTTTGTCCCAATCATCATGTCTTATTTGATAATGGAGGTATAACTATTGAGGATGATTACACTATTAATGATATTTCCGGAAAACGTCAGGGTCATAGATTGTTGTTTAAAGGTAGTGAGCATCCAATTGATATAGAAAATATCCGATATCACAGACGCTTGAAGTAGCTCTAAAGGCTTAGCCAATTAAATTTACAGCCGCCGCTTTGTGCTCAGGTGCAAGATGGGCATAACGCAAAGTCATCTTAAGATCTGAGTGCCCGAGTAATTCACGAACGGTATTCAGATCGACTCCCGCCATTACAAGTTTACTCGCAAAGTGATGACGTAGATCGTGAAATCGAAAGCTCTCTATTTCAGCATCTTTCAATATCGCTAAAAATCCCTTCTTTGTATCTTTAAATGGAATTCCTGGCTTGGACTCAAAGACATACTTTTTGCTATTAGTCTGATCTTTCCAATCGTTTATCGCTTGAAAGGCTTCACCGTTAAGCGGAATGTGTCGGGAGTTTTTAGACTTGCTGTTTTCGCTGGTTATGGTCAGTACCTTATTAATGAGATCGACTTGTGCCCATTCAAGCGAAAGTATTTCGCCGCGGCGCATGCCTGTATTCATGGCAAGTAAGATCATGGGTTCTAAATGATCTACAAAGCGCGTGTTTACTAAAGAAGGTAATAGCTCATAGCCGCGATCAGTTCTAAATTGATTCGCGCTTTCTCTCGATTGTTTTATTTCAGAATCACGGTCTTTTAATGCCGTTCTTAAACGCGCTTCTTCTTGAGTGGAAAGGTATCGGACAACGGTGTTATCTTTTCTAATAGCTTTGACCTTATTGAGGTCATGCTTTTCGATTACACCCCAATCAACTGCACGTGATAGTGCACCTTTCAAAGTGTTTAAATAGTAATTGATCGTTGTGGGTGCTAGGCCATCTTTGATTTTTCGATTACGCCACTTTTCAATTTGGAAAGGGACGATCTGATCAATGTCTTGATCTAAGAACTCTTTGAAACTGGAGTTCAGTTCTCTAAATATCTTCTTAGCCGTTTTGGGGTTTCTGGACTCTAGAAAGGGAAGGTAGTTTTCTTCAAGAAAGCGATCAAGTCGTAAATGGTAGCGTCTCTGATTTTCTGTTTTAGCGACTTTTTTATCGGCTTGTATGTTGACGCCTTGTGCGATGTCCGCCGATTTGAGTTTTGCATGATCTCTGGCTTGGGTTGCGGTTAGTTCTCCAGAGGTACCAATTTTAAAATTGGCTTGCTGACCATTTAGGCGGTAATACAGGTAGTAGGTGATACGGCCTGTTTTTGATATGCGAGCATGAAAACCTGGGATCTCTGTATCGTTGATACGCTCCAATCCAGGAGAGAGGGTTTTCATGGATGTGATTGTAATTTTTTGTCTAATCGCCATTTGTTATATCCGTATATGTAGCACATATGTAGCAGAATCATTATACTTTTATGAACTTGGGTAAACAATGAAGAATTTATGAAGTGTTTTAAGATGTTGAATATGAAGGGTAATTTGTGTATATTTGTACATTGTTGTTTATGGTGGTTTTAGCTTAATTCCGACTCATAATCGGCAGGTCCGCGGTTCAAGTCCGCGAGGGCCCACCACTTCTTATTTAGTAGCCAAATCAATCTTTACCCTCAGTATTACGATCCACTCAATTTAACGCTATGATTTCGTTATGCATATTCATTTTCAATAACCCAAAAATACCTTTTCCTCCCTTGAGAATTAAAGCTTGATTCATTGGGCTTAAAGCATTGTGTTTTCTCTAAGCAAAACGCGATATACCGTTCGGAAGTTGCACTGCATTTGATGGAGATAAAAACATCCAATCTCACTGACACTTAAAATCGTTTTTGTAATTTAGCTGATTGCATTCATATTATCTGCTTTGTGTAGAGGCTAAGGGTGCATCATCTAATTTATCTTAAGGTCATAATGTACTTATGGTGTGTTTTGCTCTGAATACAGCTCTGTTCTAACCATGGCTAACTTATTTTATAAAAGGTGGAAGATATGCTGAGATCAAGCACGAGCTTTTTATTTTTCGCTTGATTTAATAATACATAGATACTTTTTTATTACCTTTTAACGATTTAAGTCGAAGTGGCGCTCTATATTTGGATTATAAATAAAAGTGATTTAAGTCTTCTTGAGGAGCTGTAAACATTCTAAAGTAGTGGTCATTAATAGATCAGGTTATAATAAGTACTTGTATGGTCTGTATTATTGCTTATAATGAGTTGTGGATTTATGGAAAGCTTAAATATGATTACTGCGAATATAGAGATTTATTTTGATACAAAGGAATCTATCGAAAGGATACGGAATTTTAATGTTCAGAGACTACCGAGAGATACGGAGCTGTGCGATCAGTTAAATTTTCACGATCCGGCTCAAAAGTTAATCGAACTATATAAAAGACTTTCAGCGGTCTCTTTAAGGGACTTACCTGACGATGTATTAATGACAATACAAAACAACGCGAATTGTAATTATCAGATTTTTCAACAAATACTGAATTTTGACTTTGAACAAAATAACCCTGGCGAAGCTAGAATCATGCTTTTAAATCAAATTTCAGCAGCTTACCAATCCACATTTAACGCCTTGCAACAATATATTCCTAATGTTCTATACCGTCGTTCTACAGATTTTCAAGCCTTAAAATCAGATACTCGTAGAATGCTACAATCCGCTGAAATAACAGAACAAGAATATAAGGCTCTGCTTGAATATTAGAGTTTGAAGTTCAGAGGAGACTCAGAATAAAGTGATAGTCTAGGTTAAAGTAGTAAGCTTATCGCATATAGAATCAGTTAGTTTCACCATTTTGAAAATGGCTGGAGGTGATTAAGATAGATTAAAACATGTTGATCCATGCGAGAATGAAATTGATTTACGTGGACTTTCTCTTAGTAGATTCCATCAAGAACACTCCAAAAGTAATTTCTATCATGCTTATCGAAAACATCTCCTAGTTATAAAGGAGGTCTTGTTCGTCATTTCCCAATGCAGACAATCTCGACAGAATACATTTAACTCATTTGGATATGTGACCTTAAGTTGAAAGGTTTCAGTCTCATCTGTATTAAGCCCTCTCTATTGGCTGATTCTGTATTGATATTCATTGAAGTCGGTTTATCAAGTTAAGAAATGGAGGGGGGTTGTAAGTTTTAATTTGAGACTGCGAATAAATAGCGCATTAAAAGACTGATGCAAAACGAATTTCCACAACTTTAAGATACGGATCTATCGTTCACGTATGTGAATAGCGAGTAACGCTCTATAACCTTCTTTGTAACTTATGACCTAATTTGTGACTGTTTTTGAGCTTTTTTACCATTCAAATTTAGCATGGCTTCACGTCCAAGTGCTGCACGAGTAATGGCTTCATTAACCTTTTTAATAATTGCAATTTTGACTTCATCGGGTACGGAAAAATCATCTGAAAAAGTAGATGAACTCTTAATTTTTTCATAATTCTTTTTGGCTTTATCTGGGACGGTCAATGTTATTTGATAATTTTCACCCCTTGGTTGCTCAGGTTGAATTTTAAAGTCAGGATGTTGCAACATGCGCTCGATATCTTCGATAAAGCAATCGGTATTTCGTATGACTCGACTTTGAGTCGAGAGCGTAATGGAGGCGTATTCTGCGGGGGTATAGACTTTGTCTACTGCAATCTGTTTTGCTGTGAGTTGCTGGTCAGATGAAATAAAGGGCTGTATCGATTTTATGAATTCGTGGCGTTCAAGCGCCATTATTGGTTTCAGTGCCGCGGATTTAGCTTCCTCTAATTGATATTTATAGATGGCCAGATAAGCTAGGCTAAAAATAACCGTCAATATGCCGAATACAATTAAGATTGATAGCATCTTTATATCGGTGTAAAAAGCTAGAATGATAATGCTTAAAATAATGGTCGCGGAGTACGCTGCTATGATGCTAATAAGACCTGGTTTTTTGACATACCAGGGATAGTAGAGTTCCTCTTTAAATAGAGTCGTGTCTATGTCGAGTAATTGTTTAAGTCCACTGATATTGTCAAAATGTGTCACGGGTTTTCCCTGTGTTTTAGGTTAGGTGTCGGCTTAATGTCCAGCAGGACCTTTACCCACTGATGTCCCCCATTTCATTACTGCGGCATTGGCGGCTTTAACTGCTGTATCGGGTAGGCCAAGTATTTTTAAGCCCAGGTTGCGGTACTCTTTGAGTTCTTGAGTGATATATTGGCCATCAATCGTCGAGCTGACAATAAAGTTGGATACCATGATGAGCGCAGTAATGTGTCGAGTCTTTTGATCATTAGCCGTTTTAAGCTCAAACGCGGTGTCATGGTGTAGCAGTATTGATTTATAGACTTCTGGGTTGATATGCCATTTTTTGGCAATTAACGTTCCCATAAAGGTATGGCTGGTGTTGTATTGTTCAAGTTCTTTGGCATAAGCACTGACCGGGTTTGCCAATTGCGAGTTAAAGGTTTCAATATAAGACTCGGGGTTTAGTCGAGAGATATATATAGCACCTACATTTTGCATCAACCCGGCTATATACGCTTCTGAGCGCGTGACATCAAACACCCAGTAAGAAAGTTCTGCTGCCGCGAGGCCAGCCTTTGCCCCGTGAGATAAGATCTGCCTTTCAAGTGGACTTTGCGCAATTAGATTGGTTAAGCTACTTGCAAGAAATATATTGTATATCTCATCTAACCCCAAGACATTGACCGCAGCTTTCGCATCCCGAATATCTGTTTTTTCATTAGTAATGTTGGTATTGACTAACGTCATAAAATTACCCAAAAGTTCTGGGTTATGACTGATTAAATTCGCTATTGTGACCGTGTTTGGATATTTTTTATTTAACTCTTCCTTGAGGCGAATGATCTCTTCAGGAATATTCGGAATACTCGTTTTGGCAATGATCTGAGCTGCGATGGATAATTTTTGTTGCATAGTCGTTTACCAAATTTATGATCTTTTTTAATCGCTTGGCGGTTTGCCTATATAAAGCGTTGTGCAAAACTGTCGTATCAATGGATTTACCTACGGTCAAGCTCAGCTGACATTAACTGATAATGCTCTCATAATAACGGAAAAGATCGCATTGGTAACGCGTTAAATTACGAATGGCATAGGTTTGAACGGCATTTTTGCGTTAATTGATTGATTTTTATAGATATTTTGCTAAAATTAAAAGAAGTGGGAGTCGTTTGACCGTTTACTTTACGGTTTTAAACATCATAAGGGGGCCTATGTGATTAGTCAGGTAAGTAGTGGAGGTCTTGTTTATGCACCGTTATCACAAGCGGTGAGAGAGACATCTTTGTCTGAGGTGAAAGCCTTGCCTGCTCAACCTGCTTCTGCGCTTAATCAGTCAAATACGAATAACAGCCTGCCCTTAAATTCATCTGCGAGCACGACGGATTCGGAGAATGAAACTCGTCAGAGAAATGCTAAGGTTCAGCAAGTCATTAACCAGCTTAAAGCGCGAGATTCTGAAGTTAAGGCACACGAAATAGCGCATTTGTCTGCTGCTGGTGCTTATTCTACAGGTGGCATGAGCTTTACTTATCAGACGGGTCCCGAAGGTCGTCAGTATGCTGTTGGTGGAGAGGTTGGAATTGATGTGTCAGCTGTGGTGGGAGATCCTCAAGCAACTTTGCAAAAAGCGATGGTGGTATATGGTGCGGCTTTAGCCCCGGCAGAACCCTCGGCACAAGATAATAAGGTTGCAAGTGCCGCCACGCAAATGATGGCACAAGCCCGCGCCGATATTGTGGCGTTATCTCAAAAGGAGCGAATAGTTGAGTCGGAAGAAAGCGCAGAAAAGGATTCAGTTTCTGAGGCAGAGTTTGGAGACCGTACGGTGGCGCTAGGATCTGTTTTGGAGAGCTCTTCTCATTCAGCCAACATAAATAGCATGTCTTTGCAAAATGCGTTTCTAACTAAAAATCTTAAGACGAGCATCCTTGCCGTAAGTTCTGACCGTAATCAGTTTGACTTAAGAGTGCAGTTTCCCGTCAATAGTCCAAGGTCAACCTTTCGCTAATCTTTTGCATTTTAAAACTTAATTTTTTTCGAGTTGGCAAAAGGTTTGTTGCATCGCATTCATTAGTTCCAATATATTGTGGTCTCGTACCTTGCACAAAATCTTACTGCCTTCTCGACGCGAGACAATAATCTCTTTTTCCCTTAAAATATCAATATGCTGAGAAATATTACTTTGTGTTGTACCCACTTTTTTAACAATATCCATAACAGGTAATTCTTGCTCACCAATGACGCATAGAATTTTAAGTCGTAGAGGATGTCCCATTGCTTTTAGTGCTTTAGAAGCTTTAAGGATGTTTTCTTCTTTTATCCCAAAAAGAGGGTTGTCTTGTTGATCCATACTCACCTAGTATCCATTTGTTAGTGATTTCATTATATAAGAATATTATTAATATATTGAAATTCTAATGAAATCGAGTCATTCTGTCACTTAAAGTTCACTTATAATGAACCAAATATTTAATAAATGTCTTGGTTTTTAACTTAACACATTGAAAGATAAGATAAAATTTAATTGTTATGGAGAGCGGTGTGAGTACATCAGGTTTAAAGAAAATCATGTGGATTGGAACAGGTACACTTTTAGGTGCCATGATAGCTGTCGGTACGACTGTTTGGGCCGATCAAAAACAGGCTGCCACGCCTACCGAAGAGGCTGCATTGTCTCTACCCTTAAAAGAGTTACGAGCTTTTGTTGAAGTGTTCGAACGCGTTTCTCATGACTATGTTGATGCTGTCGATGATAAAAAATTACTCGAAGGTGCCATCAGTGGCATGCTTTCCAATCTTGATCCGCATTCGGCGTATTTACCTCCCGAAGACTTTGCCGAGATGCAGGAGCACACAACAGGTGAGTTCGGCGGTTTAGGGATGGAAGTTGGTATGGAAGACGGTTTTGTTAAAATCATCTCTCCTATAGACGATACGCCCGCACAAAAAGCAGGAATAAAAGCGGGTGATTTAGTCATAAAATTAGGAAGTGAACCTGTTAAAGGCAAGACATTAGGTGAAGCCGTTAACATTATGCGTGGTAAACCCGGGACTAAATTAGAGTTGACCATTATTCGAAGCGGTGAAGATGCACCGCTTAAAATCGTAATTACGCGTGCGATTATTAAGGTTAAGAGTGTTAAGCAACGTATGCTTAAAGACAATATTGGTTATCTCCGTATCAGTCAATTTCAAATTAGAACGGGAAGTGATTTAATCAAAGGGATTGCAAAGCTTGAAAAACAAAATAAAGCACCTTTAGATGGGTTAGTGCTGGATTTACGTAATAACCCGGGTGGTGTATTAACGGCCGCCGTTCAAGTCTCTAATGCCTTCTTAAATAAAGGGTTAATTGTTTATACCGAAGGTAGAATTAAGAACTCACAGATGCGTTTTGAAGCTGAAAGTGGAGATGTCATGGCAGGTAAACCTATTGTTGTCTTGATTAACGAAGGTTCAGCCTCGGCTTCAGAAATTGTGGCGGGTGCATTACAAGACCAGAAGAGAGCTTTGATTGCTGGGCGAACAAGTTTCGGTAAAGGGTCTGTACAAACCCTACTGCAACTGAATAATGGTGCTGCGATTAAAGTCACGACAGCCCGCTATTTCACGCCATTAGGTCGGTCAATTCAAGCAGAGGGTATTAAACCCGATGTGACGATTGACTTGGTTAAAGTAGAGAAGGTGGATTCGCAAAAGCTAATGCGTGTGAAAGAGAAAGATTTAACTGGGCACTTGGTGAATGGGGATGATGGCAGTGATGAAATGATTCCAGATTCGAAAGAACAAGCGAATGATAAAGATGCTGTCAAAGTTGAAAAAGCTTCAGAAGAGTTAACACAGTTGTTAGATAAAGATTATGAGTTAAACGAATCATTACGTATTATTAAAGCAATGATTCTCGCGCAGAAGATGCAACAGTAAAATGGTTATAGTGAATACAAGTTGTTGATATGTCATTGTTTTCGTTGCAACTTGTTAGTCATGTACTGTTAACAAGGTTTACACTTTGAACCGTAGAACTTTATTTAATGTTCTCTCGACTCTTGTTTCTGACGGATGTAAATCCCTCATTGAGAACCAGATAAAACCACCGCTCTTGAATTAGACGGTGGTTTTTTTTGATACGAAATTTAAGATTTTCAGGGTAATTTGAGGATAAGGATATGACAAAGGTTTTAGTGCCTTTAGCGCAAGGTTGTGAAGAGCTGGAAGCTGTGACCATTATTGACTTGTTAGTCCGTGCGGGAGTCGATGTTATTACGGCAAGCCTGGATCATAATAAGGTGATTACTTGTAGTCGTGGTGTACAGCTTATTGCTCAAACGACTTTAGAATCAATATTGGACGAGTCATTTATAATGGTGGTTTTACCTGGAGGACAACCTGGTGCGGATCATTTAGAGCAGGATAAGCGGATTTTGTCCTTATTACGCACAACTGTGGAAGCGGGTGGTATTGTCGGTGCGATTTGCGCAGCACCTAAAGTCCTAGTAACGGCAGGCTTGCTCGATGGCCGACAAGCGACAAGTTATCCTGGCGTGATTGATATTCAACCTGCTCAAGGAATGTCTTATATCAACCAAGCTGTGGTGGATGATGGCAATGTGATAACGTCTAAAGGTCCTGGAACGGCCATGGATTTTGCCTTGACCTTAATTGAAAAGCTTAAAGGAAAAGCCGTTCGACTTGACGTGGAAAAAGAGCTACAAAGAATGTAAGCTTTGCATTTTTCTAGAGAATATGGCATTTTTGTTATATTGTTACATCCCAATTCGGTATTTTTACCTGTTCCGCGCTTAAGCTTAGGTTCTAAGACCATGGTTATTTGTTAGCAAAGACCTACCGCTTATTGGGCAAAATATTTGAAACAAAAAACCAACCATAGGGTCTTTTGTTATGACAGCGCAATTTAATACCGATAGAACGTAATAAAACTTAGTCATTATTGGAGAAGAACATGAAAACACGTAGAAACTTTTTAAAATTAGCGGGTGCGGCAATGGTAAGCGTAACGGGTGTTGCTTCGGCGAGTGAGAATCCTTTTGGCCTTACCAAGATGAAATCTGGCTACACTCAGGTGGCGATGGAAGGTAATTGTGGTGGAAACATGAAGAAAGAAGCCATGGAAAAGAAAGATGACATGGAAGGAAAGTGTGGTGGAAATATGAAAAAAGAAGCCATGGAAAAGAAAAGTGATATGGAAGGGAAATGTGGCGAAGGAAAGTGTGGCGGAAAAATGAAAGAAGAAGCCATGGAAAAAAAAGAGATGAAAAGCTCTAAAGAAGGCAGTTGTGGTGGCTGGTCTAAAAAAGAGCAAATGGAAGGAAAGTGCGGCGGTCAAAAGCTTTAATTCATATTTATTTGCATAGACTTTCTGCGTTGGTAAAAGTTTAGAGAATAACAAGCATGCTTAAACAGATGAGTCCGATTTGTATAAGCATGCTTTTTTGATGCTGGATGTCGAATCTAGAATTAAACCGAGGGTAAATCTCATGAAGCAAGGTGTGTATCCCGTTGAAGGTGTAGGGTTAGGGCTAAGACGGGATTTTTTTGATGAAATTATGGAACGTCCAGATTTCGATATCGATTTTCTAGAACTTGCCCCTGAAAACTGGTTAAGATTTGGCGGTCGTCAGGGTCGCCAGTTACGTACTTTAACCGAACGCCTGCCCTCTGTTTGTCATGGCTTATCCCTCAATCTAGGAGGTATTCAGCCTTTAGACGAAACCTATATTCGATCGTTAAAAAAGTTCTTTATTGAGCATGATATTCGCGCCTATACCGAACACCTTAGCTATTGTGGTGATAGTGGCCACCTTTATGATTTAATGCCCATTCCCTTTACGGAAGAGGCGGTATTTTATGTGGCCGAGAGGATTCGCAAAGTACAAGATATTCTCGAACGTAAAATTGGTATTGAAAATGTCTCTTTTTACGCTATGCCCAGTCAAGAGATGACTGAACAAGAATTTATAAATGCAGTGTTGCAAGAAGCGGACTGTGGTTTACTGTTTGATGTCAATAACACTTATGTTAATTCAATTAATCATCAGTACAATGCCGAAGATTATATGCAAGCCATGCCGAGTGACCGTATGATGTATTTGCATATGGCGGGGCATTTTGATGAAGCGGATGATTTGAAAATTGATACCCATGGTCAACCTGTTAAGCAGCAGGTTTGGTCTTTACTTGAAAAGACTTATCAACAGCACGGTTTAGTGCCGACTTTACTGGAACGGGATTTTAATATTCCTCCATTGACGGAGCTCATGTTAGAAGTTGAACAAATTCGCAGTTATCAAGTTGCTTGGAGACAGAAGAATGTTACCTAAATCCATTGAGAAACGCCCTCATTTTCAAGATTTACAACAACAATTTACAGATTATATCCGCAACCCCGATCAAGTAACGTACGCACCAACAGGTGAAGTCTCTATTGAACAACGTCGACTAACCACTTATCAGGAGCTTTTTTTTAATAATATAGAAGGTTTCTTTAGTCAAATTTTTCCTGTATGTGCCGACATTTTAGGCCAGGAAAGGTGGCTCGACATTATTCGTGAATATTTGTTAAAGCATCGTTCACGTACTCCATTGTTCCATGAATTGGGCGAGGAGTTTTTAGCTTTTCTTGAAGCTGAATTCACCCCGCTGACAACCGATCCGGATTTTATATTAGAATTAGCGCATTATGAGTGGGTTGAATTGGCTTTGAAGGTGTCCATTGAAATTGGCTTTAGTCGCGTTGAAATGAAGCAGGCCGATTTGAAAAATGCGGATTTAGAGAGGGCCTATAAACTGTCGCCAGTCGCCTGGCCTCTAGCGTATGAGTGGCCTGTGCACCAACTATCCAAAGCATTTCAGCCCGTAGAAAAGCCGGCTCAAACGACGACGCTACTCGTCTATCGAAGCGAAAAAACCAATGGTGATGAAGTTATCGAATTCATGATATTAGCGCCTTTGTTGTACCAGTTTCTTATGATGTTAGAAACGTCTGATTCTGCACAAATCGCTTTTGAATCAGTGGCTGAATCTTATCATTTAACCACTGAGCAAAGACAAGGTTTTGCATTGCAAACCATTCAAGAACTGATTGATTTAAACATTATTAAAGTGGTGATTTAAAATTTAGTCATCATTCATGTCCTAAACGTTACGAGCTGTTGGTTTTATTCAACGATGTTAGGCAAGTATTTTTAGGCATCATAAACAACCCTTCCATTTCAAACGAATCCTGCCACCAAACAATGACATTCATCGTAAAATTATTGTTTTCGAAAATTAACTCCGGTTCAAAAAGTCTTGAAACTTTTGAGTTTTATGGCTGAATTCAAGTCTGTTAACCTTCGTTTGCGTTATTATAGGGGCACTTGAATTTGTATGAAGCCCATTGAAGTATGAAAAATAATCTCCCAGAAAACAATACTGATAATGACCTGTCTCACTTGGATCAACAAGATTCGACGGCTGTCTTTAAAAAATTATTGAAGTGGCGATTTTGGGCTAAGGTGTTTGTACGTTTTCGACAGCATCAGGGCACAGATGCTGTCGCTATCTTAGCCTTCACCACACTGCTTGGAATTGTACCGGTGCTGGCTGTTATGCTGAGTTTATTCTCTGTTTCCACTTATTTTGACTCCTTCGAAACGATTGTAATGCAGCATGTCGTACATAATTTGATGCCTGACTCACAACCGGTAATAGAAGAATATCTGATGATGTTTTCTATGCAGGCGGTCAGCTTAAAAGGACCTGCCTTGGTCGTTATGTTGTTCACGACGTTGATGCTACTATGGAAAATAGACCAAAAGCTGAATGGCTTATGGCCACACGGTCTAAAGCGTAAATGGTGGGTGAGCATTTTGCATTATTTGGGTGTGAGTCTATTGGGGCCTCTTTTACTTGGATTGAGTTTGGTCACCAGTTCATATGTGTTGGCATTGCCATTTTTAGCAGAAACCACGCCGTGGTTAGAAAAACTCACCTTTGGCATTCGATTATTGCCGTTGATTTTTAGCTTGTTGGGCTTTGTCTTGTTGTATAAATTGGTGCCCGTGGCTTACGTGCCTGTCAAGGCAGCCTTCGTTAGCGGTGTATTTGCGACGATACAACTTGAGCTCTTGAAGGCAGGTTTTGGACTCTATATTAAATGGTTTCCAACCTACGATCTAATTTATGGTGCTTTCGCTTCGGTGCCACTTTTTCTGCTCTGGTTGTATCTAGTTTGGTTCATTGTTATTTGGAATGGTGCTTTGGTCGTGACCCTTACTCAATATATGACTTCAAGCCAACAGACTTCTCCTCCATTTATAAAACCAATAAAGCAAGTAAAGAAGCAAGATAAGGTTGAACCGTGAACTTCAACGGGCACAAAATTTCCAGCTTAATACTGTTATTAATAGTGTTATTAGTGATTAGCATGCTTTTGAGTCTGTTCTCTGGTGATATGAGCTTGTCAGCTTGGGATCTGCTCGCAGGGTTATCCCCTCAACAGTCTTTGATTCTATGGGAAATACGCTTACCAAGAACATTGATGACGGCAATTGTTGGCGCAGGTCTAGCCATTTCAGGCGTTGCCCTACAAGCTTTATTTCGAAATCCTCTGGCGGAACCTGGCTTAATTGGTGTCTCTAGCAGTGCAGCTTTCGGTGCTGTATTGGTTATAGTGTTGGGTGGTGTCGTTTGGCAAGATGTCAGTGTTTGGCAAATGAGTTTATCTGCTTTTATTGCGGCTGCACTGAGTACCGCATTGTTGTATTCAATCGCCACCCGTAATGGTCACACGGACGTCGCGTTGATGTTATTGGCCGGAGTCGCTTTCAACGCCGTTGCAGGAGCATTGACACAACTATTGATTACTTTTTCGGATGATTCTCAATTACGCTCGGTCTTGTTTTGGATGATGGGATCATTCGCCAACCTTTCTTGGGCTTCAGTGGGTATTGTTTTAAGTCTGGTGCTTGTGTCATTAATCGGTTTATGGCGATTGGTTAAACCAATGAATGCTTTTGTATTAGGTGAAAATGTCTGTATACAAATGGGGTATGAGCCTAAGTGGTTTAAGTGGCAAGTCATGGGGTTCAGTGCCTTAATGGTCGGTGCAGCCGTTTCAGTGGTCGGTGTCATAGGGTTTGTCGGTTTAGTGGTGCCGCATATTATGCGACTTTTGATTGGTTCAGATCATCGTTTGGTTCTGCCATTGAGTGCTTTAGCAGGAGCCATACTGTTAGTGGTCGCCGATTTGTTCGCCCGACAGATTCTGTATCCGGCAGAGCTTCCGATTGGGTTGTTGATGGCCTTGCTGGGTGGCCCTTTCTTTTTAATGCTTTTGTTGAATAAACGCAGAAGGATTTAATATGGGTCATGATGTGAGCAAAGACGTAGGCCAATTTGTTGATATTGAAGTCGACTCCTTAAGTTTTTCGGTTCATGAGAACCGAATGTTAAACCGGGTGACAGCGCGATTTTCTGCAGGGCAGATCCACTGTATTTTAGGTCAGAATGGAGCAGGTAAGTCCACTCTCTTAAAATGTCTGAGTAAAGAGCTCTCCCCATCAGAGGGGGGGGTTAAGTGGAAAAATCATCCTTTAGAAAGTTTTTCATATGCTCAGCTAGCGATCCAACGCGCAGTGTTATCACAGTCAACAGAGCTCTCTTTTGCTTTTACCGTTGAACAATTAGTTCGATTTGGCGTTGAAGTGCGTGGACATTGCGAACACACTGCGGAAATCATCCGCTCAGTATTGCAGATCTGTGACATGCAACACTTACAGGCTCGTGACTACTTAACACTGTCAGGTGGTGAGCAAAAAAGAGCACAACTCGCTCGAGTGCTGGCTCAAATCTGGCCAGATGAACCACAAAATCCGCATGCGTTTAGAGGGAAATGGTTATTGTTAGACGAGTGGACAGCAGGCTTGGATATCAAACATCAACAACAGTTGGGGCGTTATTTTCAGGCGTGGGCCGCGCAAGGTTTAGGCATTATTATGGTATTGCACGACATTGCGTTTGCAGCTCAGTTAGCAGATCAATGTTTAATTCTTCAGTCGGGTAATGTTTATTCCCAAGGCGATCTATTGAACTGTTTAACGCAAGATAGCCTTCGTGAAGCATTAGAAATCAACGCGCGTATTGAAGTTGATGCGATTAGCCAACGCCCATTTATTTATCCTATTATTGAAAGTTTTTAAGGCAACTCAGGTCTTATTCGGTAGGGACAAATATCTTCACCATGGGCTAATCAATGGTGATTACTCACCCAAAAAGTAACAATGATTCGTACACATTTCATGAGGCGACAACCTATGCTTAGGCCACTGTTACGCAAGTCAATCATTAGGGATTCAAATGCAGGATAAACACCGTTTTTTTGAACAACTCGTGTCAGCCTATTCAAAGGATTTATATCGTTACGCCTATTGGTTGTGTAAGCAATCGACTGTCGCTGAAGATCTTGTTCAGGAAACCTTTACGCGTGCTTGGAAAGCGATTGATAATCTCAAGGATGAGAAGGCTGCCAAGGCGTGGCTGATTACTATTTTACGTCGTGAAAATGCCCGAATGTACGAAAAGTACCAACCCCAATTACTTGAGCTTGAAGCGTCGATCGTCGCAGATGATTATCATAATGAACCGGATGAAAAGTTTGAAAAACAACAGTTACATCAAGCGATCATGGCGCTGCCAATAGAGTATAAAGAACCCTTGATATTGCAGATTATTTGGGGTTATAGCGGTGAGGAAATCGCCATACAGCTGGATTTAAAATTGGCCACCGTCAATACTCGGCTGTTTCGGGCACGCCAACAGCTTAAGGTCCTATTAACGGCTACGACGTCTAAAAAAAGTCAATACAATACAAGCTTCGATAGGGGGCAGACTAAATGAATGATTTAGCATTTCGTAAACAGCTTCAGATTAATCCACATCAGTTGGATGAAAAGACGCTAGCCTATTTAGAACAATACCCAGAACAGAAGAAAGTGGTCAAGCGCGTGAGAAATTTTGATGCACAAATTAAAGAAGCTTTAAATATAGAGGTGCCAGAAGGTTTGCATGCCCGTATTTTGCTAAATCAGTCTTATCAAGATGCTAAAGCGAATAGTTCCATGGATGAGTCCAATGATAACGTAGGTTTGAAACACAAGGGTAGTGCCGGTAAAGTTATTCACTTTTGGAATGCTGAACCGACTGTTTCATGGGCAGGACTGTCGGCGATGGCTGCCAGCTTAATGATTGTCGCAGTCTCTATTACCTTATGGCAAGCCCCTGCTGAATTAAAGCAACTGAATGGCTCAGATATGGTGGCACACATATTGGATCATATTGCAGAAGATCCTACTTTAATGACGGAGATTAAGCGGCCTACAACAGAAGCGGATGTACAGGCTTTATTTGCGACTGTGGGCGCCAGCCTGAATCAACCGATTGAACGAATGAGTTATGCTGGGGAATGCCTCGTTGAAGGGCAGAAAGGCTTACACATTGTCATCCAAGATGAACAAGGCCCAGTGACGGTGATTGTTATGCCTGGTCAGCAGATTAAGGCCATGCAATCCTTTGCAGCCAGTGGCTATCATGGTGAACTGCTTCCGGTCAAAGGGGGGGTTGTTGCAATTGTTGCGAATAGCATGGAGCAGGTGGCCTTAGCGCAAATGCGGTTCTTTAAAGCCGTTAGGTTTGCCTAGGTTCTCAATTAAATAAATTGACCAGGCCTGGTCGTTTGGTTTTACATAAAAAAGCGGTTCTATTGAACCGCTTTTTTTGTATGTGGAATTTGAACTTGTTTGTTTTGATAAGGTTAAGGTAACAAAAGAGATTCAATAAATGCGAGGGTAAACAATGAATGTTTTATGGGTTTAAGGTCGTAATATAGACAGGATAATCGGGGGAATAAATGACCGACCAGGCCTGGTCATTTTAATTGAGACCTAAAAAAAGCGGTTAAAACAACCGCTTTTTGAGTATAGAGAACGTTTTAAAATAAGGGTTTTTGGTCAAGGTCAAGGCGCCTAAGGGCGAAGTTTACCCTGGTAAACGAGTCCTTAGACAACGCAGAGATTGCCCAAAAAAACCATTTTAAACGTTTAAAGTTTGCAAGCACCGCCTGCACAGTCATCATCTTCTTGGGTGTCTGATGCACCATCACGGGTATTATGATAATACAGCGTTTTAAGTCCCATTTTATAGGCGTAAAGCAAATCTTGTAGCACCAGTTTGATTGGCACTTTATCTTCATTAAAACGCGCAGGATCATAATTGGTGTTAGATGAAATCGCTTGGTCAACAAACTTTTGCATAATGCCAACCAGTTGAATATAACCCTTATTGTTTGGAATATGCCATAGCAACTCATATTGGTTACGTAGCTCTTTAAAGCCAGGAACCACTTGCTTTAATATGCCATCTTTTGAAGCCTTGACTGAAACATAACCACGAGGTGGTTCAATACCGTTGGTCGAGTTGGTGATTTGTGAAGAGGTTTCACAGGGCATTAAAGCGGTTAGTGTTGAGTTACGCAAACCGTGCTCTTTGATGTCACTGCGCAAACCTTCCCAATCTAAATGTAATGGTTCGTTACAGACTTCATCCAACTCTTTTTTATAAGTATCAATGGGTAGGATACCTTTCGCATAGTTGGTGTCTTTATAGTAGCCACAAACACCTTGTTCTTTCGCGAGGTTATTGGATGCTTTAAGTAGGTTGAACTGTATGGCTTCGAAGGTACGGTGTATTAAACCATTGGCAGAACCATCGGAGTATTTAACATGGTTTTTAGCCAAGTAATAGGCCATATTGGTGACACCAACCCCTAAAGTTCTACGCCCCATACTTGAACGACGTGCCGCTTCAACTGGATAATCTTGATAATCCAATAAACTATCCAGTGCGCGAACCACTAAGTTGGAAAGGCTTTCAAGTTCTTCTAAGTTTTCAATTGCACCTAAGTTAAAGGCAGACAGAGTGCACAGTGCAATCTCACCATTCGGATCATCGACAGAGTTCATCGGCGCAGTTGGTAAGGCAATTTCCAGACATAGGTTCGATTGACGCACGGGGGCTTTACTTGGATCAAATGGACTGTGAGTATTACAGTGATCCACATTTTGAATATAGATTCGGCCTGTTTGGGCACGCTCCTGCGCGACTATGGTAAACAGGTCGATGGCTTTCACTTTCTTTTTACGAATTGACTCATCGACCTCGTAAATTTTGTATAAACGCTCAAATTCATCCTGATCTTCAAAGAACGCATCATACAATCCTGGTACATCAGAAGGGCTGAAGAGTGTGATGTCTCCGCCTTCAATCATACGCTGGTACATGAGTTTATTGAATTGAACGCCGTAATCTAAATGACGTGCTCGGTTCTCCTCAACACCACGGTTGTTTTTTAAGACAAGCAGGGATTCAACTTCTAAATGCCAGAGCGGATAAAAGAGGGTCGCAGCACCACCGCGAACCCCCCCTTGAGAGCAAGACTTAACCGCTGTTTGAAAGTGTTTAATAAAGGGAATTAATCCCGTGTGGTAGGCTTCACCACCACGAATTTCACTGCCTAAAGCGCGAATTCGACCAATGTTTACACCAATACCAGCACGTTGCGATACGTATTTAACAATGGCTGAAGAGGTGGCATTGATTGAATCCAAAGAGTCTCCACTCTCAATCAAAACACAGGAACTGAATTGACGAGTTGGGGTGCGTACCCCTGACATGATTGGGGTTGGTAATGAAAGCTTAAAGAGAGATGAAGCGTCATAAAAGTCTTTAACGTATTGCAGGCGATTTTCTACCGGGTAATGGGCAAATAAACACATCGGAATCAGCATGTAGATAAACTGTGGGCTTTCGTATATTTTGCCGGTGACTCGATTCTGAACCAGATATTTGCCTTCCAGTTGCTTAACAGCCGCATAACTGAACGTTAAGTCACGATCATGGTCTAAATAGCGGTCGAGTTCATCAATGTCTTGTTTACTGTAGTCAGTGATGATTTGCTTGTCGTAATGGCCACTGCCGACCATTTTATTGATATGTTCAAACAGTGCTGGTGGTGTAAAGCGGTCGAAGGCTTTTTTACGCAGGTGAAAAATCGCTAAGCGCGCAGATAAATGTTGGTAATCTGGAGCATTTTCGGAGATTAAATCAGCCGCCGACTTCACAATCGTTTCATGAATGTCCGAAGTGGTAATCCCGTCATAAAATTGGATGTGAGAGCGCAGTTCGACTTCTGAAACAGAGACATTTTCAAGTCCTTCTGAAGCCCATGTGATTACTCGATGGATCTTTTCTAAATTGATAGGTTCTTTAGATCCGTCGCGCTTAGAAACGAGAATTTTTTGATTTTTCATGGGCAACTTTTTAACCTGTGTATAAAGCAAATAAGAGGTGTTTGTTTATAAAGTAATTAATAATTGAGTAAATTCATCAGCTTAGCAGAGCTTCTGCAAAGCTAGTCTAATTGCTTAGAATATCTACTTGTAGTCTATCGTGGCTTTAGACACTACATGTAGTAAACATTATTATTTTGAATAGCAAATATAGTGTATTTTTGCTATTCATGCAAGCATGCTTAATGTTCGGTTTGGGGCGATATAATCCCTCTTTTACTGTGGACAATTAGCATACTATCCCACGCATTAGAGCATTCCATCCTGTGGATAACTCTGTGTATGAGTTTTAATTTGCTTTGAAAAAAAAGTGAAAAAAATTCTATCCTAGGGTATAAAAAAAACTATGGCAGATAAGTGAAAAAAACCTTGAAATTTAATATAAAACAGCATATTTAGAGTGATTGAATAAAGCATGGAGTTTCAACAATATCCAATGGTTTATAACGTGTTGGTTTGAAGTGATATTCAGGTGAAAAGTAGTACAAATGTATCTTAGACGGGCCGAACTTTTAGGTATGTAAGGCTTTACTGTATAACCCTTTAAAGTCAAAGGGTTTATTTTCAGATGTTACCTCTTTCAAAGGTAAGTCTTGGCAATATACAATATGGTATTAAGGAGTTTTTGCTTAGAGCGGCAAAGCAAACTTCAAGGATTGCCCATATCGAAACTCCTTCTAGAGCTTATCAGTGTGGCCAGCTTTGTTAGAGTTGTTGAGTTCTGTTTGTGGTGGATTTTCGGAAATGGGTTAGAATTTCATGAAAAAATCATGTATAGGTTGCTACAGAGATTCTTCGCCGCTGATTCTGTTACGGCCGTGATTCTTAGCATGATATAACGCACTGTCAGCGCGTTGTACGAGGGTATCTAACACTTCGTTCATTTGGTACATGGCGACTCCGCCAGATACACTAAGTTGCAAAGGTTTGGTGTGGTTTTTTACGACTAACTTTTTAGTCGAAATTTCATGTCTGATATTGTCGGCCACTTTTAAGGCGGCACTGTAGTGAGTGTTGGGTAGGACGACTGCAAACTCTTCTCCGCCGATACGCGCAATGTAATCGCGGCCTTTGGTCTCGGATGTAAGCAATTTAGCGATATAACGCAAGGTGCTGTCACCTATCAAGTGCCCGTATGTGTCATTAATGGTTTTAAAAAAATCTAAATCAAAAATAATCAATGCAAAAGAAGAGGTTTGAACAATGGCTTCTTTGCTGACATGCTCTATGAAACTGTTAAAGCCTCTCCTGTTTGGAATGCCTGTCAACTCATCTGTTTTAGCTAAT
The DNA here is from genome assembly GCF_000381085.1 of Thiomicrorhabdus arctica DSM 13458. Classification (GTDB taxonomy): domain Bacteria; phylum Pseudomonadota; class Gammaproteobacteria; order Thiomicrospirales; family Thiomicrospiraceae; genus Thiomicrorhabdus; species Thiomicrorhabdus arctica. The sequence continues at coordinate 85,606 of NZ_KB905901.1, forward strand.
TTATTGGCCTGTTGCAGCTCTTCTTTTAATTGTTTAATCTCTTCGGTAGAGTCAATCACACACTTGCGGAGCCTGTCGGCATCTGTGAAGAGCTCCTGTAAGGTCGGCATGACAACGGCTTCAAGTCTTTTAATGATTTTGTCAGGTAGATTTTGTTTGACAATAAAATCTACCTCCTCAGTAATGACGGCTTGTTTGTATTGGGTGCTTTCATTCCAGGTTTCAAGTTCTAAAAGAAGGTTGCTTAATAATTCATTCACTTCACCGGTTGGGATTTTTAAGTTGATAAACTGAGAGATTAACTCGGTATACAGTGATTCAGCCGTTTGGTTATCATAGGTATGGGTTTTTAGAGCGTCTTCAATCCGCTTGCTAAAAATGGGGTCAATATTAATAAAGCATTCATACACAATGGAATAATGAATCGGATTAAGTTGGAGTTTTAATCCATCAAGCTTTTTTAAGGTTTCAGCAGCCACATCGTTATGTTCTTGGTAGCGATCAATAATATTGAAACTTTTATGCTTTGTCATGCAAGAACACCATTAAGTAGATTGATTCATTGTTGCGTATTTTCAAGCTAATATGCGTAAAAGGCAAGAAGGAATGTTAAAAGGGTTTTCAATAGTTTAAATGATATCTTTATTTGAAGTGGAGTGGGTTTTCTTGAGTAACGGGCTTAGGCAACCTAAACCCAGCGATAGGGAGAGGGCTTAAGTATGTTTAATGGTGTTATGTGCCGGACAAGTTTGTATGCCTAAAATGCTATAAATAGGGCACCACTTTATTAATCCAGTGACTAAAGGAATTACTCCAATATAGCCCCAAACGCCCACAATTCCAAAGTAAGCTAAGCCGATTAGAGTCAATCCCAATGTAATTCTGATAATTCGATCCCATAATCCTATATTCGGACTTATATTCATAATATACTCCTTGGTTGATCAGAGGTCTCTTTCATCGGCAAACGACTTTTACAAAGACCTCTAAGTGGTATCAATTGTTGTTTAGAGTGCGCGTACTGTTCTCACGCTGTCAGGCACACGTATGCATTGTGTGCGCTTAAGATATATTATACGTCTAAATACAGAGATCAATAAAGGAAAGCGCCAGTGCCCAATTCTGAAAGTAAAACCAGGCCTGCTTTACAGGGAAAAATGAAGCTTCCTGGCGAGGCTTATTCCCCAAAAATACGTGCACGTTTTTGGATCGTAGGGGATGCGACCAGTGATGCCGAAGAGCGTTCTGAGGGGTATGTTGGAATAGGGCGTATTGAGTTGCTTGAGAATATTGAGAGGCTTGGTTCAATGAGTCAGGCAGCTAAAGCCATGGGCATGTCGTATAAGAAAGCCTGGAGGCTCGTGCAGGATCTCAATGGAATGTACGTCGAACCTTTAGTCATTAAAGAGCATGGCGGCAAATCCGGTGGAGGGACGCAGTTGACAGGTAGAGGCAAAGCTTTGATTTTAGAGTTTAGAGCATTAGAGAAGGAGTTGATCGTGTTTCTAGAAGCTCAATCACGTACTATTCTTTAAAATAGAGTGTTTATCGCTCTAACTTGGTGCGGGCGCACTATTAAAGTAGTATCTTGACGGTTATGATGGTTTAGTTTTAAACACAAGGCCCCTTTAGGGGGCTTATTTGGCGGTTTAATTTTTGGCACGCCAGTTGCTATATGGATTTTGAGATTTTTAATTTATTATTGTTCGGAGAATACACATGAAAAAAGCATTTCAACTAAAAACGTTATTATTATCTATGGCTGTGGCTGGCGCAGCAACAATAGCGGTTGCTCCGGCAACGGCTCAAGCGGGCGTATCTGCTAATGTGGGTTTTGTGACTGATTATATTTTCCGTGGCGTGAATCAATCGACTTCAAAGGGCTCTCCAGCATTACAAGGTGGTTTTGATTATGAGCATGATTCAGGTTTGTTCGCAGGTGTTTGGGCATCCACGATGGATAAAGAATATGAATATGACCTTTATGCGGGTTGGGGTGGTTCGGTCAATGGATTTGATTTAGGTATTATGTATACTAACTATAGCTATACAGATAAAGTGGCTTATGCACCAGGGGCGAGTTCTTTTGAAGAAGTTAACTTGTCGGCGGGTTACGGTCCTGTTTCTGTAGGGCTTGATATGGACGTGGATCCGGATGTAACGAACTATGTTCATTACTCGGTTTCTTTGGACGCAAGTGCGGTTGCTGAAGGTGTCTCTTTGACTTATGGTGCGACCATGACGGATAGAAATTCAGCTGGATACAAAGCTAAAGACGCAGGGTATCTAGATGTCGGTTATGCAACGGATGTTGAAGGGTTTGACCTTGGTGTCGATGTCATCTTTAGTGATGCGAATACAGATGACACAACCTATTTCGTCGTCGGACTATCAAAGTCATTTGATTTGATGTAATTTTATGTAAATTACAATGATTTAATGTTTGGAAAAAGCCAGCTAAATGCTGGCTTTTTTGTGCCTGAAGGAAGGGGGTATGAATAAAGTTCATTATGTTGGGTTGGATCGAGACTATTCGTCACGAAGGTTAAAAATACATTCGAGGCAGGGAGTGGAATTTTTAAATCCATTTTGCTTGAAAAATAGCTCTTCAAACCTGTGGTGAGTGTGTAGTAGGTGTTGTTGCGTAAGATTGATTTTTAAAGGCATGGTAAGTCATGGTCTAGCTGTTTAGTTCTATGGGTCTTGAAGGTTTCTATTCAAATTCACCAGGCCTGGTCAAATAAGTTGATAAATAAAGAGGTAAGTGTCTTGCTTGCACTCTTATAAATAGGTATAATCTCGCGCTTGTTAATCCCTTCCCCCTTATTGCCCGTTAAAACAGTAAGTGGATTTATTGGTTAACAATAGAATGTTAATGAATGAATCTTTTGGATTTGGATTATTTAAATTATTTAGGAACAAATTATGAAAACATTTGTTGCAAAACCAGCTGAAGTTAAACATGACTGGTATATTGTAGACGCTGAAGGTAAAACTTTAGGTCGTATGGCGGCTGAAATCGCTGCTCGATTACGTGGTAAGCACAAGCCAGAATATACTCCGCATACAGATTGTGGTGATTACATTGTTGTAATCAATGCAGATAAATTTGTTGTAACGGGTACTAAGCGTAAGAATAAGTTGTATCAACACCATACAGGTTATATTGGTAGCTTAAAGACAACTAACCTTGAAACGTTACTTGAAAAAGCGCCTGAGCGTCCAGTCGAGTTCGCTGTTAAGGGTATGTTGCCTAGAGGGCCATTAGGCCGTGCAATGTTTAAAAAGCTAAAAGTATATGCAGGTTCTGAACATCCGCATACTGCTCAGCAGCCTATCACGCTTGACTTGTAAGAAGGACTATTAAAATGGCAACAGAACAATACTACGGAACAGGTCGTCGTAAAAGCTCAGTAGCTCGTGTATTCTTACGCGCAGGTACGGGGAAAATGACGGTAAACGGTCGTGACATCGCAGAGTTTTTCGCTCGTGAAACAGACCTAATGTTAATCAACCAACCGTTAGAAGCGACGACAAGTCTAGAACAGTTTGATGCTTTCATTACGGTTGCTGGCGGCGGAACAACTGGCCAAGCTGGCGCAATTCGTCACGGAATTTCTCGTGCACTTGTTGTCTATGATGAAGCAAATCGTCCTGCTTTACGTACGCGTGGTTTATTAACACGTGATGCACGTCAAGTTGAGCGTAAGAAAGTTGGTCTACGTAAAGCACGTAAGCGCCCACAGTTCTCAAAGCGTTAATATATTTATATATAACCTTTTGGTTCAAAAAACCCGCTTTGGCGGGTTTTTTTATGCCTGTCCCTTAGGTGTTATATCCGTTGTTTAAAAATTGAATGAACAAACGGTGAAGATTTACAAAAAAACAGCGTCTAAATTAAGCGTACATATATTAAGAGTGACCTAGTTGGTTTGAGTTAGGTGTCTATCCCTCTAATGATCTAATTCTAAAGTCACTTTTTCGATCTAGATGTCATCTGTCCATTCTTTAACGTATTCTTCCGTTCTATACGTCATTCTCCTATTTAATAAGGGCCTCCAAGTAGTAGGGCTTCATTAAAACGGTTTCTTCAAGGCTACATTGCCTTTCGGCTCAGGGTTTCAATCGCTTAGGTTTCGTAATGTTGCAAAAAAACAACATTTTAAAAGTCTGTCGTTTTTTTACGAAATAAAGTTGCACCTTGGGTAATTCTTCCCTATAGTCATTCCCAAGCCAGCATATGCCGGCGTTTCAATTAACTTAAGGATTCTCAAAATGAAAAAGAATATTATTGCTCTAGCAATCGCATCTGCAGTTGCAGCTCCTGTAGCATTCGCTGACGCACCAACTCTATACGGTCAAGGTTACCTATCTATCGACAACCTAACTGACAAGGGTGCTTCTGTAAACTCTCACTCTTCACGTATCGGTGTGAAAGGTTCTGAAGACTTAGGAAATGGTCTTAAAGCAGTTTACAAGATGGAATTCGGCGTAAACATGACTGAAACAAATACTTCATTAAGTGGTCGTAACGCTTATGTTGGTTTAGCCGGTGGTTTCGGTACAGTTTTAATGGGTCGTAACGATACTCCGTTCAAAATGATTCAAGGTAAGGATTTATTCAACGACGCAACTAAATCTGGTTACGGCGATAACAAGCCGATGGCTGGTGGTCTAGGTATTGGTGGTGGTGAAGTTCGTGCTGAGAAAGTAGTGGCTTATGTTTCTCCATCATTTGGTGGTATTAAAATCATCGCAGCTGGTGTTAGTGGTACTAACAACACTGGTAACGGTGACTATGGTGTTGCTGTTAAAGACGCTTCAATCACAAATGCTTACTCTATCGCTGCGACTTACGGTTCTAACAAAAAAGGTCTTTATTTAGCCGGTGCTTATAACAACTGGGATTCAAAAATGTCTGGTGTAACAAATGGCGTTGATGACATTAAAGAAACTCGTTTTGTTGCTCAGTACAAAGCAAACTCAGGTCTATTAGCTAACGTTATGTTCCAAGATTTTGATACAAGCATTGTTGCTACTGAAGGAACAAACATTCAAGCAAACATTGGTTACAAAATGGGTAAAATCATGCCTAAGTTCAAGTACTCAATGGTTGATTACAAAAGCTCTACTATGAATGACGGTGATGCTTTCGCAGTTGGTATTGATTACTCTCTAGGTAAGAAGACTACTGCTAAGCTTGATTTCGTAAACTATGACAAAAACATTGGTGCGAATGGTAAATCATCTAACCTAGTTTCTGTTGGTCTATTACACAAGTTTTAATCAACTTCTGCTCCTAGCGTTGCTAGAACAGTTTGATGAAACATTGTAATGAAAGCCCCGTCTATTTATAGGCGGGGCTTTTTTTGTTTCTGGCCGCTTATTTATAGGGGTAAGGGGCAATTCATCTGTTAAGTGATTCATTGATTTTATTGGGTTTTCATTGTAAGGTTGTTTCGTAAGGATTTTAGAGTGATTGCACTGAAAGGGAGTGGGTTGAGTGGATAAGATAGATGCCAAGAGCCCAAAATATTGTCAAAACAAACCTCAAAAAGGCTTTGTGTTGATACTCGTGATTGTCGTCGTGGTGATTATTGCGACATTGTGGCTTTCGATGAAGCAAGAGCGGCTGATTTCGCTGTTTAAAAGCGATCAGATCGATTATGATTTAGAAGACTTAAAACAGGTTAAACAACGATTACTGCAGTTTGCGGTATTGCAGCCGGATATTTATATTACGGATACCTCGGGCAATGTGCAAGGTTCTGCTAAAGTGCCTGCCCCAGGCTATCTTCCTTGCCCTGATGTCGATGATGGTGCTGGCGGCCCAGCAGACGGTATCGCGGATGGCAGTTGTACCAACCCACTACTTTGGGCAAGCCCTGATACTTCGGGTTTTCTTCCCGATTCGTTAACGTTTGGTTATGTTCCGGAGTTAATCTCTTCACGTCACTTTTATTTTGCAGAAAAAACCCGCTATTTTTATTTTCTAGATGAACGTTTCAGTTATGCAAACCCTGGTTATGTAAACGATAATCTAAAGAGATTCGCACCTTTGAACCCTATTAGACTCGAGGGAGATCCTGCCGCTCAGACGAGCAACTTTGAACCGCGGTCATTTGATCCTGTATTAACGTTAAATGGCGTAACAGGCTATGTGGCTCTGCTTGTAGATGCGGGACAAGATGGATTGGACGCAGCCAATAAAGATGGTGATCGTCATTTCATCACCCATTTAGACGACCTGAGGGAGGACCCAAATGCCGACAAAATCATTGGTATCAGCTATGTTGAATGGTTAGCAATGGTTGCACACCGTGTATGTGCGGAACGTAATCGTTTGCAAGGTATTGGTTACGATCTTGATGAAACCGATCCTGTAGATGCAATCGCAGATTTAGATGATATTGGTGCCCCCTTGCGGCACTGGTACAATGATTACAATTCCGCTACGAATCCTGTAGGCGGCAATTGGCGAACCTGGGGGAGTGTCTGTCCATGATGTCGGTAAGTACATTCAAGAAAAACGCTTTTCACCCCAATCAAAATGGTTTCTCCTTAATAGAGGTGGCGATTGGTCTGCTTATATTGGGTATTATTACGACCAGTTTTTATGGCGTTGCCAAGCAGCTGTTTGAAACGGATCACAAGCAAACCGAGCTGGCGAATATGCGCACCTTGCAAAGCTCTATCAATATTTATCTGACGGTGAATGCACATCTCCCTTGTCCCGATACGGATAATGATGGCAAAGAAAATCGCTCTGATGGTATCAGTTGTGATGCGCGTGAGGGGTATTTGCCCTATAGTGATTTAGGGGTAAAGTCAAAAGATGCGTGGGGCAATGAATATTATTATAGAGTCAATTCAAGAGCAGAAAATGCAGGTTATATTACGGAAATTTGTCAGTCTGCCAGTGTGCTAGGTAAAGCGGGCGCAGGTCAAAAAACAAACTTATGGTTATGCCCTGAAACGAACTTATATTATTGCAAGGCGGCTGGAGGTCCAAGTGACTGTAATAGTGTGTGTACCGATACATGTGTTAATACGATTGACCCGCGACCGAATGTCAATGGTGTGGCGAGTGATACCCCGCCTTTCTTTCATTTAATTACGCCGCCCGTGGGCACTGTTTCAGGTACAGCCAATTTAAATATATATAATGAAGATGCTGCACCCTATGATGGTTCTATCGACCCTTTGGGAGGGGGCGTGGTTGCTGTTGCGGTTTCTTGGGGGGCAAACGGTAAAGAGGTTTACCGCTACGATGCAGGACATGTAAGTTGTGGCAGTGGAACGGCTGCTGAAAATATCAATTGTACAAACAGTCGCGATTTTGTCGATATTCGAACGGGTTCTGGTCGAGATTTTATGACTTGGTTGACGGTGAACCAGGCTAAAGTAGCGATCATTGGTCGAGGAGATTTAAAATGAATGAGTTTCAAAAAAGACAGCAAGGATTTTCTCTGGTGGAGATGGCGATTGTCTTAGTTATTTTAAGTCTATTGATTGGGGGTGGTTTCAGCACAGTGGGTGCGTACCTAGACAATTCCAAGCAATCTCATACTTTGGGAAGTTTAGAGAATACAAAAAAAGCCATGTTGAATTACGTTAAGGTTAATTATTACATGCCTTGTCCAGATATCAATAATGATGGTAACGAAGATCGGATTTCAGGTCTGGCTTGCAGTAGTTCGGTTGGCACAGTGCCATTTAATTCTCTTGGATTAGGGGCCGCCATCGCCAGTGATGATTTTGGCAATGTATTTGCGTATGGCGTTGATACGGGCGTCACGACGGCCGCCTCAATGATCAATAAAGATTTACCCGTCAGTTATTTTTCGAATACGATGAATAGCAATGGGAATTTTCCTGCATTTAGGTTGGAAACGCCACCGACTTCTGTGAATCCAAATGTCGCCACAAGCTATACCGTTTGCAAGAAGTCAGCAGCAGTCTGTGATGCGACTGCCAGCAATGTTGAGGTGAATTCTATTCCCGCCATTATAATGGCCTTTAATGAAAATGGCGCATCAACCACTCTGAATGCATGTAATGCAGAAACAGGAGATGAAGCCGAAAACTGTAACAATGATTTGTTGGTCAGGAAAAAGTTTTTTAGCGATGGCGCTTATGATGATCAGTTAGTGACGATTTCAGGGTATGAGATTAAAGAGCAGGTCTTAGATTTATTAAATGAAATAAGTTTGACGTTTAATAATGGTATTTATGATGGCTATGATGTCATTATTAGACGAGACGTCAACTCTGCAAATGATTTAAATGTGGGCAATGGAGAGGCAAATTCTTTCTATATTGATGAAAACTCGAGCTTGGGCGAGAACGGCGATTTAAATGCCAATGTTCAGCTTAAAGATGGCAATGATAAATTGTATATCAAAGGCGATGTCGGCTCAGGCGGAAATGCAGATTTGGGGATTGATAATGATACTATCACGGTCAATGGAAATATTTCACTTGGCGGGACAGTGACCTTAGGTAAAGGGGATGACTACGCAGTGATAGGCGGCATTATGGAGGGGAGTCTAAATGCGGGTTGGGGCAATGATGAAGTCATTGTAAAAGGGACCGTTTATGGCACCATTAATATGGATCAAGGAGCTGATGTGCTCTATTTATATGGTAATTTCCCGATTGCAAACATCGATGGTGGCTCTGAGACGGATACCCTTTATACCACTAAACTTTCGACGGACTTTACACCCACCGAGAAAACGTTATTAGAATCAAAATTTGAAATCATTAATTACGGATATGTTGCGCCTTAACGTGAAAAATTCTGCTTTGAGTGATTATGACCATTAAACCACAGATTCTTCTGGTAGACGATGACCCTGCATTACGTGGCATGCTAAGTTTCTCTTTGGAGTTAGCAGGGTATAGTGTGACGGAGGCCAGTTCTAGGGTCGTGGCCATTAATGTACTCAAATCACAGCTGTTCCAGGTGGTCTTGTTGGACATGGGGATGCCCCCCAATGAACATACACCAGAGGAAGGCGTGGCCGTTTTAAGTTGGTTACAGCAACAGCACATAGCCACTAAAGTGATTGTCCTCACAGGTCAACAAGCGGATGATACGGCTTATTTGGCCCTAAAGCATGGTGCATTTGATTTTTTAGAAAAACCCACCACCAGTGAAGCGCTTTTAATGTCTGTTAAAAGAGCTTTACTGTTCTATGCTCAAGAAAATGCCTTAAAGCAAAAAGAAGGTGTTCAAAAATTTCAGTTAGACGCTTCTTTGGGCGAAGGCGTTAAATCCATTCGTAATCAAGCCGAAGAGAAGTTGGTGCGCCAGGTGTTAGCAGACACTGAATTCAATGTCTATGAAACCGCCCGTCGCTTAGGGCTTAAGCGCGAAAACGTCTATTATTTAATTAAAAAATATCAATTACAACGCATAGAAAACTCTGATGATTCGCTTTAATGTTAGCGTCAAGGCATCGAGATGAACGGGTTTGTCGCTGAATGGGCGGGGCTCATCTTTGTCGTCATTGGGCTCTCACTTTTTTTTACGGCCTTTTACTTTCGACATCAATCCAAAAAACTGAGTCACGCTTTAAGTACGCTTTATCACCTCAATCAAAGTGTCAATTTAGATGCCCTGGATTTTTTTGACCAGGCCTGGCCGATTTTGAAAAATGTAGGTTGTTTGCAGATGAACGCCAATATTGAATGGTTTGGAGAGCACAAAAGCATCCAATTTGGTCTTGATCAGCCATCTAAAACCCATAAACAGACCTTTAAAGTCGTTAGAGAAGATATGCGGTTTGAATTTGTGATCTATTTGGAGCGTCAGGCAAATGCATCAGAAAGTCTGGCAGGTCTGGTCATTAAAACCTTTATCAATGTGTTAGAGCAGGATTTAGTGCTGAAGCAGGCTGAAATTCTCACGTCTCAAAAGCGGTTAGAACGCTATCAGCTTTTTGTGCAACATGAAATCAAGAACATTGCCCAGTTCATTCAGTTGCTCAGTGAACAGGTGCAAACGGTAAGTGAACCGTTAGCCCAACAGCGATTATTTGAACGGCTGAAGCAAACATTACCCATTATGGCGCAACGAGCACAAAAAACGGTGCAGCAAATGCAACAACCGCTTGCTGAGAGTTTTCAAAACAGAAGTTATGAGCTAAAAGCCCTGATAGAAGAAACGTTACGAATGTATGATTTGCAGGCCAGTGTCATTGGTGACGCCATCACACAATTACCGCGTCCATTAGTGCTTGAGGTCTTCAAAAATGTACTTGGAAATTTTAGAGATCATCAAATTTGTGAAGCACCTTTAGCCATTGAAGTTTTGACAGATGATATCAATAAATGGGTCGTCGTTCAGATTAGTAGTGCCTGTTTAGAAGATCAAAGCAAGATACGTTCAGAGCGTTTATTTGAACCTTTTTGGACCACCAGTGAAAGTGGAATGGGCTTGGGTCTATTTCTCGCTAGGGAACTGCTAAAACAACACAGTGGGCAGATTGAGTTCACAAAAACAAACAATGCCTTTGGGTTTGCGATCACTTTACCAGGCCTATTGGAATAGATTTCCAGGTGTTAACAGCGTTTGGTTTGATGAGTCTGATTTGCAGATTAATCTAAATTCAATGTCTCCTAAGTAGTTGTGCGAGTGTAAGGAAAATTTACTCTATTTTAAAAGTTTGATGCCCTATATTATGAAGACAACACCAAAGAAGTGTTGGTTAAATAATCAAAGGAAGATGTCATGGAAATTAAAAACGTACAAAAACAAAAAGGTTTCACTTTAGTCGAAATCGCGATCGTATTGGTTATCATCGGTTTATTATTGGGGGGGGTATTGAAAGGTCAAGAGTTGATTACCAACGCTAAAATCAAAGCAGTGACTTCAGATTTTGATAATATCAGTGCCGCTTATTATGCGTACCAAGATCGTACAGGGAATATTGCTGGGGATGGAACCAACGCCACTCCTCGAGTTTATGATGCAGTGATTACTAATCCCCTATTTTGGTTTGACTTAAGAACAGAAGGCTTTATTTCTGGTGCTCCAGTTGATGGGGTTGCAGATGTTGGGCCGACGCATTCTTTAGATGGGATTTGGTCAGCCGTTCCTGGTGCAGCTACAGGCGCATTGTTCACTAAAAATCATATCTGTGCTGCTGGTGTTACAGATGCTTATGCTCAAGGTATGGATAAAAAGATGGATGATGGTAATGCACTTACTGGGACAATTCGTTCTGGAACCGACGCTGCGCCTACAACTCTAGCTGCTTATACCACAACGGGTGTATTAGTTACTGTATGTAAAGAGTTATAAGTTTGATTTGATTCAAATTAGAAAACGAAAAAACCGCCATTTGGCGGTTTTTTTACGTCTAGACGATTGTAACTATGTACCTTTGACTACAATTTTACTGTTGTCATCTAATGGTCTGTGCAATTAGTCTGGTGGAGATTTAGGGTTTTTGGTTTTCACTGTGTTAAAATACGCGACCCTGAATTTATTAGTAGATTCAGATACATAACGCTTGAAACCTTTAGCGATAAAACCTTTATTTTTGCACGGAATGAATATGTCACAAACTACCCCTTTTACTGGCGGACTTTACGTCATCACTTACGGTTGTCAGATGAATGAATATGACTCTGATAAGATGGCGAGTCTACTCGCAAAAACCCATGGCTTAACGCTGGTGACGGAGCCAGAAGAGGCCGATGTGGTTTTGATGAATACTTGCTCGGTGCGTGAAAAAGCACAAGAGAAGGTGTTTTCTGAACTCGGTCGCTGGGAAAAGTGGAAGAAGTTAAAGTCAAACCGAGTCATAGGGGTAGGTGGTTGTGTGGCATCGCAGGAAGGCCGTGAAATTCGTAGACGTGCGCCATGTGTTGATGTGATTTTTGGTCCACAAACGCTGCACCGTTTACCCGCAATGATTGATGAAGTCTTGCGTGTGCGTGGTGATGACAGCATCAAAAAGAAAAAAGCCGTTATTGATATTTCTTTCCCAGAAATTGAGAAGTTCGATCACTTGCCAGAGCCTGAAGTAAATGGGGTTTCAGCAATGGTCTCTGTGATGGAGGGTTGTTCTAAATACTGTACTTTCTGTGTGGTGCCTTATACTCGTGGTGAAGAAGTCAGTCGCCCTTATGAAGATGTGTTGCATGAAATCCGTATCTTAGCCGAGCAGGGTGTGCGAGAAGTCAATTTGCTCGGTCAGAACGTCAATGCTTATCGAGGTGTGATGGAAGATGGTGACATTGCAGATCTGGCCGTATTGATGCACGCCGTCCGTGCGATTGAGGGTATTGGGCGTATTCGGTTTACCACCTCACATCCTAATGAGATGACACAAAGTATTATCAACTGTTATGCAGAAATTCCTGAATTGGTCTCGCATCTGCATCTGCCGATTCAATCGGGATCCGATAAAGTATTGGCGATGATGAAGCGTAACCACATGGTGCTTGAATATAAATCCACTATTCGCAAAGTGCGTGCTTTACGTCCAAACCTATGTTTATCAGGTGATTTTATTATTGGTTTCCCAGGGGAAACGTGTGATGACTTTAAAGAGACTTTAGCGTTAGTCGAAGAGCTTAAATACGATCGTTCTTTCAGCTTTATCTACAGTGAACGTCCTGGAACACCTGCCGCAGGATTCCTGGATGAAGAGCCGATGGAGAAGAAAAAACGTCGGTTATTCGCCATCCAAGAGTTATTGAATAAGCAGACCGCAGACATCAGTGATGCGATGCTGGGTACTGTACAACGCGTATTGGTTGAACGTCTGTCGCGCAAGTCATTTGATCAAGTTGCGGGGCGTACTGAGAATAACCGAGTGGTCAATTTTTCAGGTTCGCCAGAGTTAATCGGTCAGTTTGTCGATGTTGAAATCACGGAAGCCTTAACGAACTCTTTGCAGGGCAATTTAATTGCGACACCAGAAGCTGATTCTCATATTGCGCCACAGGCCTATGCATTGTAATATATACTTATACTTACGTAGGGTTAGTGTCGTTTGTTAGTAAGTCGTTATCGTTTAATTTACTAACAAGTGATTCTGCAAATTTTACTTTATTTTTTTCAGGCGAGTGCCTGAGTTACTTTTGAGACGCCATTTGTCCGCTTTGCATACTATTCAATTCAAACTTTTCCCCGAAGATAATGAACGTTTACAGAACCTTTGTGGTTGGCATAACGAGCATTTTGAGCAAGTCGAACTCCGTTTGGGGGTTGAGATTAATGCCCGTGGTTATCTACTTTCAATTACCGGATTGGCAGACCGAGTGGTTCAATCCGAACAAGTCATATTTGATTTGTATGCAGAAACGGCCGATGAAACGCTCACGCCAGAGCGTGTGCATTTGGTCTTGCATGAGTTGGGTTATGATCAAGTACAGCCCTTAACGGTTGAGCAAGTCTTGATTAAAACGCGCCGTAAAACGATTAAGACTCGTAATCCTAACCAAGCGAACTATATTGAGTCGATTAAAAACCATGATGTAAATTTTGGTATCGGTCCGGCAGGGACGGGAAAGACCTATTTAGCCGTAGCTTGTGCGGTTGAAGCATTAGAAAATGAACAGGTACGCCGCATTATCTTGACACGCCCAGCGGTAGAAGCGGGTGAAAAACTAGGCTTTTTACCGGGTGATTTAAGTCAGAAGGTCGATCCTTATTTAAGACCGTTATTTGATGCATTATTTGATATGCTCGGATTTGAAACCGTTGAACGTCTTATTGAAAAGAATGTAATCGAAATTGCACCCTTGGCGTTTATGCGCGGTCGAACTCTGAATGAAGCCTTTATTATTTTAGACGAGGCCCAAAATACCAGTACGGAACAGATGAAAATGTTTTTAACGAGAATTGGGTTTGGTTCGACCGCAGTGATTACGGGTGATATTACTCAATGTGACTTACCGCGTCACCAAAAATCCGGTTTGCGCCATGTGATTGAGGTATTAGAAGGGGTTGAGGACATTGGTTTTACCTTTTATCAAACACAAGATGTCGTTCGCCATCCGATGGTCCAAAAAATTGTTCACGCTTATGACCGCTATGAACGTCAGCACGCTTTAGACAGTGAACGTTCTAATCAACGTACCTATAAAAAAATTAAAACAGCTTCTTAAAATGGAACGATAGAGTATGCTTGATATTGAATTGCAGTGGGCCATTGACGAATTACCATTACCCACACAACGCCAGTGTGAACAGTGGGTTTCTGCTGCATTGGTTGATAGACAAAAAAACCAAGCCGTTGAAATGACGATTCGAATTGTTGATTTGCAAGAAAGTCAGCAGTTGAATGGTGATTATCGTAATAAAGACAAGCCAACTAATGTACTCTCTTTCGAATTTGAACAACCACCAGGCCTGGCCGATTTAGGCGAAGCTTTACCCTATTTAGGGGATTTAGCCATCTGTGCAGAAGTGGTTGCGTTAGAGGCAGCCGCTCAACATAAAACGGTAGAATCTCACTGGGCACATATGATTGTGCACGGTACCTTGCATTTACAAGGTTACGACCATATAAATGATGATGATGCCGACATGATGGAAGGCTTAGAAATTAAAATTATGCAGGGGTTAGGTTTTGCTAATCCCTACGAATCCGCTTCATAACACATTTAATCACATGTGAAGTTTATCGCCAAAGCTATCTAATCTACTTTTCAGGTTAGAGGTTTTTTATACCGAGGTTTAAATTGTAAATGAGTGACAGTATTAGCGGCTCTTCATGGCTGGAACGTCTGGCAAAGATTTTTTCAGATGAGCCGGAGAATCGAGAAGATCTAATAAGTGTTTTGAATGACGCGCAAAGCCAAGGGTTGATAGATTCTGACGCACTATTAATGATTAATGGCGTTTTGAATGTTTCAGAAGCGCGTGTACGTGACATTATGATCCCACGTTTGCAAATTGAATTGATTGATGCCTTGGAGCCTTTAGAGTCTATTTTAGAAACCATGCTTGAAAGTTCGCATTCGCGGTATCCTGTTATTTGTGGCAATGAAATTGTCGGTGTTTTACTTGCGAAAGATGTCTTTAGAGCGGTCGTGAAAGGCGAGTTGACCACTAAAGAAGATTTAGAAAAGATCTATCGCACGCCTATTTTTGTGCCGGAAAGCAAGCGCTTGAATGTGTTATTGCGTGATTTTAAATCCAGTCGCAACCATTTAGCGTTAGTGGTTGACGAGTATGCCGAGCTAGCGGGCCTTGTCACGATTGAAGACGTGTTAGAACAGATTGTTGGTGATATTGAAGATGAACATGATATTGATGAACAAGAGCACATTCAGAAACGCGTTGCTGGTGCTTATTCTGTTAACGCTTTTACGCCAATTGAAAAGTTCAATGAATTCTTCGGTGTTTCTATACAGGATGGTAATAGTGAAACGATTGGAGGTTTTTTGGCCTCTGAGTTTGGTCATGTGCCTTTGCAAGAAGAAAGCTTAACGACTCAAAACTTTTGTTTTACCGTGCTGAAAGGCAATAACCGTCGCGCGGAACTGTTTGAAGTTAAGCCTTTGGACGACAAGATTAGCGAGCAGGCTAAAGAAAACATTGACCGTCTTACCAATACTGATGAATTACCCTAAAACCACCTTCAAGCTTGCGTTAAATGCAGAGGATTGTACATTTGAAAACCGTTAAAAACCCATTTTTAAGCGGACTTATTAATCTATTTATTCCTCAAAAAAAACAGGCTATTGCTTTTGGACTTGGACTATTAGGCGTATTGTCTTTTGCGCCGTTAAATTTTGCACCCGTGATCATTGCCTCTTTGACTGGTCTATTTTTGCTGTGGTTAGAAGCCGAAAACCGTTTTGAAGGGTTTAAAATCGGTTTGTGGTTTGGCCTCGGATTTTTCGGCTTTGGCGTCAGTTGGTTGTTCTCAAGTATTTATGTCTATTCGGGTGTGCTGTTACCTTTAGCCATTTTGATGACCTTCAGTTTTATCTTATTCCTTTCCTTGTTTATCGCGTTCAGTGGTTGGGTCGCACAGTATTTTAAAGACAGTAAACGACCAGGCCTGGTCTTAACCGTTCTCTTTCCAGCGGTTTGGGTGGGCGGTGAACTAGTGCGTTCATCTTTGCTGGGCGGTTACCCTTTTTTATTGGTGGGAAATAGTCATATCGAAACCTGGTTGGCGGGGTATGCACCCGTATTTGGGGTGTGGGGCATGTCGTGGGCGATTGCCATGTCCGCGGGTTTGTTGTTGTGGTTATTTAAAAAACGTTCGTGGTTTGTGGCCAGTATCACACTCTGTTTGCTGTGGTCAGTAGGCGGTTTATTGCAGGATGTCGAGTGGGTGAAACCCGTTGATAAGCCCGTCGATATTGCGTTATTACAAGGTAATATTCCACAGGAAAAGAAGTGGCTGCAGTCTGAATTTATGCCGACTTTGAAACGATATGTTTCGATGACCAAAAGTAATATGGATGCGGATGTCATTGTCTGGCCGGAGACAGCTGTTCCTGCTTATTACGATGTGGTCGAACGAGGTGCTTTAAATTCTTTTATTAAAGATGCTCAGTTATTAAATACGGATATTCTTGTGGGTGCCATCGCAGGTGATCGCGGTTCAGCAAATTATTACAATGCTTTAATTAATCTGCATCGCCCTACGGACCGTTATTACAAGTCTCATCTTGTACCCTTTAGTGAATTTTTTCCCTTGAACGATGCATTCGCTTACGTTAGTTCGCTGTTTAACATTCCTTATGCGACTTTTACAGCCGGTGCTGACGATCAAGCGCCCCTTATGTTAGGTGGGCAGTTGGCAGGGTTAAGTATCTGTTATGAAACCGCGTTTGGCGAAGAGATGGCGAGACAGTTGCCGGAGGCAAAATACCTTATTACCGTCAGTAATGACGCCTGGTTTGCCCATACCTTTGAACCCGCACAGCAACTACAAGAAGTGCAAATGCGAGCGTTGGAATTAGGACGTGAAATTGCGCGTAGTACCAACACCGGTTTCAGTGCGATTATTGATATTAAGGGTAAAATAAAACAGCAGATCCCAGCCTATGAAATAGGCGTATTGAGAGGTAAAGTGCAGCCTTATGAAGGGTTAACGCTCTATGCCGAATGGGGTAAATTGCCAGTGTTGTTTCTATTGTTCAGTCTGTTTGCCTTTATGTTAGCCAAACGCTATTTCCTAAGCGGACGACTATAGATGTCAGAGGCATTGTCCAGTTCAACTCGGTTAGTTTGGATGATCAAACATCGGATGGTTTTCATCCATCGCGGCCGCTAAACGCAGTCTTAATAACGTAATGTCCGTTGGATCGGCTAAAGTCAGCGCTTTATCAATTAAGATCGTTTCCAGTAATGGCAAATCCATATGGATGAACTCATCAACGCCTTTTTCAGCTTCAGACAAATACTCGGCGGCTTGCATTACATCGGCATGTACATCTTGTTGAACTTGTTCAAATTCTTTGCTGGTTAACTCAGCAAGGGCATAGTCTGCTTGTTCAGCTTTCTCAATGGCCTGTCCTAAGAGCTGCCAGGTTTTTTGTTCTGTATAAATCAGGGATTCCTTGGCATGATTCAGTAAGGTTCTATAGGCTTTGAGCATTTTATTGCCATTCATTTTTTTCTCCTGTTAATGGTCTGTTTCAACTATAATATTGAACTTATTTAATTTAATAAGCAAGTCGAGAATTATGCTGAATTCTCAAGTCGAAAGACGCGATTTTCTTAGATGCACGCTAACCGTTTGGAAGTAGAAGTAAAAGCCATGTCAGAAGTTCAATACAATCCTCAGAAAATTGAAGCAGAAATCCAAAAATATTGGGACGATAACGAGACCTTTGTGGTCAATGAAGATGACAGCAAGGAGAAGTATTACTGCCTGTCTATGTTCCCGTACCCAAGTGGAAAACTGCATATGGGGCATGTGCGTAACTACACCATCGGCGATGTCATTTCTCGTTACCAGCGTATGCAAGGTAAGAACGTATTACAGCCAATGGGTTGGGACGCCTTTGGTCTGCCAGCGGAAAACGCCGCCATGGCGAATAATGTTGCGCCCGCTAAGTGGACTTATGAAAATATCGATTATATGCGTAATCAGCTCAAGTCTTTGGGCTTGGGTTATGACTGGACGCGTGAAATAGCGACGTGTCATCCAGAGTATTACCGTTGGGAGCAGTGGTTATTCACGCGCCTAATGCAAGAAGGCTTGGTCTATCGTAAATTATCGGTGGTTAACTGGGATCCAGTTGATATGACCGTGTTGGCGAATGAACAGGTGATTGATGGCAAAGGTTGGCGCTCTGGTGCCCCGGTTGAACGTAAAGAGATCGCTCAGTGGTTCTTGCGTATTACCGATTATGCCGAAGAGTTATTAGAAGGTTTAGATAAGTTGGATGGCTGGCCTGAGCAAGTTAAAACCATGCAGCGCAACTGGATTGGCAAATCGACAGGCTTACAGATCTCTTTTCCTATTCAAGGACAAACCCAAGGACAAGACGCGACTTTAGATGTCTACACGACTCGTCCGGATACCTTGATGGGGGTGACGTACTTAGCGATAGCCTCAGATCACCCTTTGTCGGTCAAAGCCTCTATCAATAACGAACCGTTAGAACGTTTTATTGAAGAGTGCTCACATGTCTCAACGGCAGAAGCGGATATGGAAACCATGCAAAAAAAGGGTGTGGATACTGGCATTCGTGTGCTCCATCCGATAACCGGTGAAATCGTTCCTGTTTGGGCGGCGAACTTTGTCTTAATGAATTACGGTACGGGTGCGGTGATGTCTGTACCGGCACATGATCAACGTGATTATGAATTTGCTAAAGCCTACGGTTTAGAGATCAAAGCGGTCATTGCCCCAAAAGCCGATGAAATGGCTGACGTCTCCAAAGCAGCCTTTACTGAAAAGGGCTTCTTGGTTAATTCTGGTCAGTTTGATGGGTTGAAATCTAAGCAAGCATTACACGAAATGGCGAAAGTCCTCGGTGAGAAAAAGATTGGCGAGAAAAGTCTCGGTGAAAAACAGACCAACTACCGTTTACGTGACTGGGGAATTTCTCGTCAACGTTATTGGGGGTGCCCAATTCCTGTTATCTATTGCCCAGCGTGTGGTGCACTGCCTGTACCAGAAGATCAGTTACCTGTTAAATTGCCTGAAGATGTCGTGCCAGATGGTTCTGGGTCTCCATTAGCTAAGTTAGACAGCTTTAAAAACTGTGACTGTCCTCAGTGTGGTGGACGGGCTCAGCGTGAAACCGATACTTTTGATACCTTCTTTGAGTCGTCTTGGTATCACGCTCGTTACACGTCTAAAGACAATTCAACTGCGATGTTGGATGAACGTGCCGATTACTGGGCGCCAGTTGATCAATATATCGGTGGCATTGAGCACGCAATCTTACATCTATTGTATGCACGCTTTTTCCATAAATTGATGCGAGATCAAGGACTGGTCAAGTCTGACGAGCCGTTTAAGAAGTTATTGACCCAAGGTATGGTGTTATTAGATGGCAGTAAAATGTCGAAATCGAAAGGCAATACGGTCGATCCGCAAGGTCTGATTGCAAAGTTTGGTGCGGACACCGTTCGTCTCTTTATCATGTTTGCTGCGCCGCCAGAACAAAGTTTGGAGTGGTCAGATAAAGGCGTTGAGGGTGGATTCCGCTTCCTCAACCGTGTTTGGCGACAAGTGCAAAGCCACATTGAAGCAGGCCTGGTCACTGCAGCAACTTCATCAGAAGGGTTGAGTAAAGACGCGAAAGCGTTGCGTTTAAAACTGCATGAAACCTTGCAGAAAGTCACCGACGATATTGGGCGTCGTCAAACCTTCAATACGGCGATTGCGGCGTGTATGGAGCTGATGAATGAATTATCCAAATTTGAAGAGGATGCTGAATCCAGTCGTGGTGTGATGCAAGAGGCCTTAGAAATTTTAATATTGATGTTATCGCCAATGACACCACACCTATCACAGAATTTATGGATTGCTTTAGGTAAGGATGGTTTAATCGTGGATGCGACTTGGCCTACTGTCGATGCCTCTGCTCTGATTAAGTCTGAGCTTGAATTAATCGTTCAGGTTAACGGTAAGTTACGCGGTAAAATTGAAGTGTCTGTGAACGCGGATAAGGAGACTATTTTGGCAATGGCTAAAGAGCATGAAGCTGTCTTGAAGTTTATAGACGGTAAAGAGATCCTAAAAGAGATCGTCGTACCAGGTCGATTGGTTAACTTAGTCGTAAAAGGCTAATGGGTTAACAGTGCTAGACTAAAGTGAATCATATGCTCAAGGATACTCAATATGATATTAACAAAGCCTTTAAAAGCGATAATGTAATTATGAAAACAAGTGTTTTTAAAAATGACCAGGCCTGGTCAATTCGTTTCTGGCGCCTTATGTCTATCACACTGTTGATGAGTCTATTGGTTATGATGACGGCTGGATTAAACGGTTGTGGTTTTCATTTGCGTGGTTTAGACCGTATAGGTTACATGCAATTTAAAACCGTTAAATTGCAAAGTCTGGCAGGCGTTCGTCCCGAAATAGAACAAGCGATGCGTTCGCAACTCGCTCAGTCGGGCGTTCAGTTGGTTGACTCCTTGGCCGCCGCGGAATTACAGATCATATTGCAGCCGACCCTTTATAAAGTAAATCGAACGGCCTATTCTGGATTAGGTGATACCACGGCAGAATTTATGAGCATGGAGCAGCCCTTTTCAGCCATTCTTGTTGCGACGGATGAGACGATTGTGAGCAGCAGTGCTCAAGCTTATCGTGATCGTCAAATTGACACCGCAGCCTTATTAGCCGCGAATAGTGAGTTGGGGAGCATTCATCGTGAAATGGCTGAAGATTTGGTGATGAATATTATGGAGCGAATCAATCGAGCGATGTTAAAAGCATCACCGGGCCCGAAAATTGTTCCAGTGGAAAGCACTCTTCCAACCATTACGCCAACCACTGTGCCAACTGATTAAGGCGCTGTTATGATTGTCGCGAGTGCGTTTCTCAATCAACTGAAATCGACTTCATTTACCGTACAACCGGTTTATTTGTTGTATGGTGAAGAGCCGCTCTTTTTGCGTGACTGTTATGATGGCTTGCGGAAAACATTAAACAGCCAGGGGTATCTAAGTGGCGATGTTTACGATATGGATGCTAACTCTGATTGGCAGTCACTGCAAATGGAGACCCAGGCGGGTTCACTGTTTTCAGATACACGGATGATTTTGGTGAATATACCCAAAGGTTCGCCAGGTCGAGAGGGGGGGAAGTTTATTCAGGACTGGTGTCAATTTGTGCAGACATTACCACCTGAAATCGTGATTGTATTTTTATGTGAACGTTTGGATAGCCGACAGCTTAAGTCAAAATGGGTCATTGCCATAGAGTCAGCAGGCCTGGTGGTACAAGCCAAGCCTGTGCCGATAAGTGCTTTGCCAAGTTGGTGTCAGCAAAAATCTCAAAGTTTGGATTTAACCTTGGAGCCAGAGGCGGCCAACTTATTAGCCGAACGGGTCGAAGGTAATTTATTAGCCGCCGATCAAGAATTACTCAAGTTGTCGCTGTTATTACCAGCGGGTAGCTGTATTAATGCTCAGACCATTTTAGACAATGTCGTTGATCAAGCGCATTATCAACTGTTTGCTTTGTCATCTGCCGTACTGAATGGTCAGGTTGCCTACAGTTTGCAGATGTTGATGCGTTTACGCCAAGAAGGTATTGAAGCGCCGATTATTCTCTGGTTGCTGTCAAAGGAGTTACGTCAGCTCATTGCCTTGGCGCAACTTTCACAACAGATTTCTATGGGGCAAGCCTTTAAGCAGTGTGGTATTTGGCAGTCGAAGCAGTCAGAATATGGCAGTGCCTTGAGCCGCCAGGGGTTGATGTCTTGGCAGGCGTTATTAAAATCCGCTTTAAAGGTCGATTTAATGATCAAAGGCATTCAGCCGACCATGAGTCCTGATGAGGTTTGGTTAGGTTTGTCCGAACTGGTTTCTAAAATGGCACGCTCTTAAACTGTTATTTGAAACTATTTTCAATCACACCGAATCAGAAAAGAATAAAAAGAACAGGGTGGGTATCCAGATGAATGTAAAAGAGTATATGCAAAAAATAGGTGGGCAAGCCAGAGCGGCTTCACGCGCTTTAGTGAGAGCCACCACCAAGGATAAGAATCGTGCACTATTAGCGATGGCAGATGCGTTGCAAAAATCGGCTGAATTGTTAAAGGCTGAGAATGCAAAAGATTTGGAAAATGGCAAGAAAAACGGTTTAGATGCCGCGATGTTGGATCGTTTAGCCATTACCGATGCGGGCATCGCTGGCATGATTGAAGGCTTACAGCAGGTCGCGGCACTGCAAGACCCGATTGGCGAAATATCAGAGATGAGTTTTCGCCCTTCAGGAATTCAAATCGGAAAAATGCGTGTGCCATTAGGCGTGGTCGGAATCATTTATGAATCACGTCCCAATGTCACCATTGATGCGGCAGCCTTGTGTTTAAAGTCGGGTAATGCGGCGATTTTACGCGGGGGTTCTGAAGCCACATATTCTAACCAAGCGTTAGCGAAATGTATTCAGCAAGGTTTGGCAGCGGTTGGTTTACCAGAAACCGCTGTGCAAGTCGTTGAAACCACAGATCGTGAAGCGGTCGGCGAATTGATTGCCATGCCAGAGTTTGTTGATGTGATTATTCCACGAGGTGGTAAAGGTTTGATCGAACGCATTAGTCAGAATGCACGCGTGCCTGTGATTAAGCATCTCGATGGTATTTGCCATGTCTATATTGACGATTCTGCAGACTATAACAAAGCGATACGTGTTGCGGTGAATGCCAAAACCCATCGTTATGGGGTCTGTAATGCGATGGAGACTTTATTGATCGCAGAGTCGCAGGCCGCCAGAGTCTTACCTGAACTGGCAAAACAGTTCGGAGACAAGGGCGTAGAGTTACGTGGCTGCAAAAAAACCTGTGCCATCATTAAGGCGAATGCCGCCACCGAAGAAGATTGGGCAACCGAGTATTTAGCTCCAATCTTATCAATACGAGTGGTGAAAGATGTCGATATGGCAATGGATCATATTGCGAAGTATAGTTCAGGGCATACCGAATCGATTATTACCGAAAACTTCACAATTTCTCGACGATTTTTAGCGGAAGTCGATTCAAGTTCGGTGATGGTCAATGTTTCGACCCGTTTTGCAGATGGATTTGAATATGGTTTAGGCGCAGAAATCGGTATTAGCACCGATAAGTTTCATGCGCGTGGCCCAGTGGGGTTAGAAGGCTTAACGTCGCAGAAATACATCGTTTTGGGTGATGGCAATATTCGTAAGTAAAAGCGCCTCAAGCGAAACGTTGCTAATTTAATTTAAGAGAGTGAATCGGTGAAACTGATTGGGATTAATGGCGGCACTTTTGACCCCATCCATTACGGACATTTAAGGCCCGCTTTGGAAGTACAGCAGCACCTTGGGTTAGATCGGGTTTTGTTTGTACCTTGTTATCAACCGGTGCATAGAGCATTGCCACAAGTGTCGGCAGAACAGCGCTGTGCCATGATCGAGTTAGCGATTGAAAATCAGCCGACATTTACCTTAGAAAAAATTGAAATTGAACGTGGTGGTCCATCTTATATGGTGGATACCTTGGACAGTTTGAAACAAAGAGAGCCTGAGGCCTGTTTAGTGTTGATGATGGGCACCGATACGTTTTCACAATTTCATCGGTGGCAAAACTGGCAGGGCATTTTAAAGCTCGCCAATCTGGCCATTATGCATCGTCCAGGTGAAGTCTTGCCGAGCGAAGGTGAAGTCGGCAAAATTTATCAAAGCCATCAAGTGGCTCAGTTAACGCAAGCATCTGGGCAAATTGTTGATATGGCCGTCACTCAGCTGGAGATCAGTTCAACGATGGTGCGACAACAGATTAAAGACGGACATACAGCAGATTATTTATTACCGTCAAATGTAATGGAATTTATTCAAAAACACGGCTTATATCAATAAGCTAGAGACAGATTAAAAAGATACTAAAAGAGAAAATACTATGACTATGGATATACAAGCAATAGAAACGTTAGCGGTTAAAACACTAGAAGATTTTAAGGGACGTGATATTCAAATCATCGATATCTCAGAAATCAGTGATTTCGCCGACAGAATGATTATCGCGACGGGTACTTCCACCGCACACGTGAAAGGGGTAGGTAACAACGTCGCCTTAGCTTTTAAAGAGGCGGGTTTTCCTGCGTTAGGTGTCGAAGCCGGGCCACAACCTGACTGGGTCTTAATCGATTTAGGCGATGTAATCATTCACGTCATGACAGAAAGCGCGCGTGCACATTACGCTTTAGAAAAACTATGGGAAGTTAAACCTACTGGTGAAGCGGCTGAATAAAAACCGTTAACGTCAGCAAACCATGATTATTCACTTTATAACCGTTGGCCAAAAAATGCCCAAATGGGTACAAGACGGCTACTTCGAATATGCCAAACGGCTGCCGAAAGCTTGCACGCTTAAATTGGTAGAACTGCCGATGGCGCAACGCGGCAAAACCGGTTCTGCGGATGTTTATAAAGCGGAAGAAGCCAAACGTATTTTAGCGGCGATTCCGAAAGGTGCTCGTTTGATTATATTGGATGAGCACGGTCAGCAAGTCACCACAAAAGGCCTTGCCTGCAAACTCGAAGAGTGGCTTGGTGGCGGACAAGATGTGGCTTTGATTGTTGGAGGGCCTGATGGACTTGAAGAGAGTCTGATTCAGCAAGCGCAATGGAAGTGGGGTTTGTCTAATCTGACGATGCCCCATCCTATGGTACGGATCTTGGTGGCTGAACAGATCTACCGGGCGTGGTCAGTCATCAACAACCACCCCTATCACCGCGAGTAAAAAGGGTCTTTTTGTTCAATCTCTTCGTTATGCTCTGACTCGTGTACTATTTGTACACTTCACCAGAACTTGCCTTGATCTTGGCCAAAAATCCTCCTTTTTTGTTTGGTTCTTTCTTTATTTAAATTAGATAAGCGAAACCAAACCAAACCCTTCCACAATATGACCAGGCCTGGTCATTCTGTAAATTGATACAGGTTACGCCTGGTTTAATCCGTTTGTTAACCGTTTTTGTCGAATCGATTTCTATTATGGACTTGATTGAAGTCTTGAATGGGGCCTAAGGGAATAATACCCGTTGGATTAATGGTGTCGTGGCTACCGTAATAGTGGGCTTTGGAGTATTCCAGGTCAACGGTTTGTGCAATGCCCTGATGCTGATAAATATCGAGTAGATAGTTAAACAGGTTCGGGTAGTCGACTAGACGCTTGAGATTACATTTAAAGTGTCCGTAATAGACGGCGTCAAATCTAACCAGCGTCGTGAACAACCGAATATCGGCTTCTGTCAATTGGTTACCAACCAGAAAACGCTGTTTTGATAAACGCGCTTCACACACATCCAGTGCCGCGAAAAGCTTAGTGACGGCTCGCTCATAAGGCGCTTGCTTGGTAGCAAATCCCGCACGATAGACACCATTATTAATCGTTTGGTAGACGAATTCATTGATCTCATCAATCTCTGTTCTCAGTGATGCAGGATAATAATCACCCGCTTTGGCACCCAAGTGATCAAAGGCTGAGTTGAGCATGCGAATAATTTCAGAAGATTCGTTATTAACCGCAGTTTTTAGTTTTTTATCCCAAAGTAAAGGTACACTGACGACACCCGTAAAATTGGGTTCTGCCAAAGTGTAGATCTCATGCAACAGGGTTTTGTGATTGACGTTATCTTCGACCACACCTGCACCTTCATGAAACGTCCAACCTTCCGCGTCATTCATATAGGCATTGACCACTGAAACAGAAATGAACGCTTCCAGTCCTTTTATTTGACGCATAATCATTGTGCGATGCGCCCAAGGGCAGGCCAGTGAAATATAGAGGTGGTAGCGATTGGCTTCGGCTTTAAAACCAGCTGTACCTGTAGGGCCTGCTTGGCCGTCGGTCGTAATCCAGTTTCTGAACACTGGTTCTAAGCGTTTGAATTCACCTTGGGTCGTTTCCGTATCATACCAAACCGGTTCCCATTGCCCATTGACTAAAAATCCCATGATCTTTTCCTTTTTAATCTGTTTGTCCCTGTAGAGTCTATTTTTAGGGACCATTGAGTCTATTTTCTAAAGGCTTGATGCACTTAACCAGGCCTGGTTGATGTATAACAAACCTAAAATAGACCTTGTCTAAAGTCTTCAAAGGCCTGTTTTATTTCCGCTTGGGTATTCATGACAAATGGACCATGCCGTGCAATCGGTTCATTAATCGGTAGGGCTGAGCCGACAATAAAACGGCTGGCTTTGCTTTTTGCTTGTAGGCTTATGGTCTCACCTGCCGTCAAAATCGCTAAACTACCCTGGCCGAGCGTGCGTTTTTGCTCACCGACGCTTAACTCGCCATCAATAACATACATAAAGCTATTATCTGCGGCATTTACCGTTTGTGACCAGGTCTGGTCAGGTTTGAGGTGAACGTCCATAAACAGAGGGTGCACAAAGTTATTGACCACGGGGCCAACGGTGCCTTGATCTGTCTTGCCGACAATAACCCTTGTTTGACTACCGTCTGCGGCGGTTTCAACTGGAACCGACTCGGGCTCATAATCTTGATAACCCGCGGGCGTCATTTTGGCGTAGCTGGGAAGGTTGATCCACAGCTGGAATCCACGCATTTCGCCTGATACTTGTTCGGGCATTTCTGAGTGGACGATGCCTTTACCGGCCGTCATCCACTGAATGCCACCTGGTTTAAGCAGGCCACTATTACCATGATTATCTTCGTGGCGCATATGTCCCGCGATCATATAAGTCATGGTTTCAAACCCCCGATGTGGATGGGATGGAAACCCAGAAATATAATCATCTGGGTTTTCAGTGCCAAAATAATCCAGCATTAAAAATGGATCGAGCATATCAATTTCGGGCGTGCCAATCAGCCTGGTCATTTTTACGCCTGCACCATCTGATGTGGGCATTCCTTTGGAAATCTGTTGTATTTCTTTAATCATGGCAATTCCTTATTTTTGAGGTTATCAAATGAATACGCACCTGCACCATGGTGAATCAATAAAAGGAAAGCGCCAGCAATGGCCATATTTTTCATAAACATAATCATCTGGATTTGATTTGCAAAATCAAGGTGGAATAGTAAAGCTGATAGGATTGAAAACCCAGCCAGAGCGAAGGCTGCCAAACGAGTATGCCAGCCTAAAATGATGGCGATAGCGCCTCCAATTTCAGTTAATATGACGAATGGGAGTAAGCTGCCAGCAACGCCCATAGCCTCCATGTAATTGACTGTGTCAGAATAGTTAGATATCTTGTTGAGTCCAGCTATTAGGAAAAGGCTGGCGAGCAGAACGCGACCTATGGGGGCACTAAATTTGGTGCTGAATTCGATTAAGTTGTGCATGTTTCTCTCCTGAGTAACTGAAATAAATGAAGTGTCCTATAAGTTACCAATAGAATAACGCTTGTAGAGGTTGTAAAAAACCAGCAAAATAGTAAAACATTGTTGCTTAATAGAGAACAGTCAGCGGAGGATGTAGTGTGGGGCAGTTAGAAAACATACAGATTTTCATTCGTATCGTAGAAGCGGGTGGTATTGGCAAAGCTGCAGAACAGATGGATTTAGCGAAATCAGCGGTCAGTCGAAGATTGGCAGAGCTTGAATCCAAGTTAGGTACCCAATTATTGCAGCGAACAACACGTCGTTTAAACCTAACGGAGGCAGGTAGGTTGTATTATGAGCGTGCGATTAAGGTGTTAGATGCGGTTGATGAGATGAACGGTCTCTCCGAAATGGAAGGGGGGGAGATTGAGGGCGTTTTGCGCGTGTCTGTACCGATGTCTTTCGGATTAAGTCATCTTTCATCGGCCTTGGAGGCCTTTGCATGCCTGCACCCTAAGCTCCACCTACAGATTGATTTTTCGGATCGTCAAGTCGATATGATTGCAGAGGGGTTAGACCTGGCATTTCGTATTTCTCAATTACAAAACTCCTCTATTCAGGCGCGAAAAATAGTGCCTATTCAGGTTGCTCTGCTGGCAAGTCCTGAATACCTTAAACAATATGGGGTGCCTAAACATCATGATGATTTACAAAATCACCTACAGTTACGTTATGGGGGGTATGAAGATCATTGGCATCTAGTCGACCCAGAGGGGGGTAAGGTTAGTATTCATTTATCGGGGCAAATGAGTGCTAATAATGGCGATTTTTTATGCCAAATGGCAATCAATGGGCATGGTCTGGTCATGCTACCTACTTTTATCGCTTGGCAAGCCCTACAGTCAGGTGCGTTAGTGAAGGTGTTACCGGACTATCAAATACCCAGCATAGCTGCATATGCGATTTATCCCCAAAATCGTTTTTTACCCAAGAAGTCGAGGGTGTTGATTGATTTTTTAGTCGACCATTTTAAAGATAACATCTATTGGGATAAACATTAATAACTTGGTTTTGAACGTTTTTAAGGTAGATATTGTTGATTTATTTGACATGGCTTAGATAGATGTGGATAATCCTACGATTGCTTTCAGGCCATTTGTGGTTTTGTTATCTTCGTAGTGGTCTACGTTGAGGCATCGAGAGTTGTGTTAATAGAGGTCTACGGATCGGTTAATGCGTAAAACCTAATTATTGGAGATTTAAAAATGGCTAATACAGCTCAAGCAACCAAACGCGCACGCATTGCAGAAAAAACTCGTATCCTTAACGTTGCACAACGTTCGCATATGCGTACTGTCGTGAAAAAAGTATTAGTGGCCGTTGCTGCTGGTGATAAAGAGGCTGCAAATACTGCTTTCCGTGCCGCTCAGTCTAAGTTAGACGGTTTGGCGCGTAAAGGCATTATTACTAAGAACAAAGCGGCACGTTCTAAGAGCCGTATCAACGCTCGTATTAAAGCGATGGCGTAATTTTATTTAGTTTTTAACTAAGTAAAATAAAAAACCGGGTTTATCCCGGTTTTTTTGTATCTTAATTTTATCAATTGAGTCTAAGGAGTTTACATGACATTTTTACGTTTAATGGCCTTACTAGAAGGCACGTCATTATTGCTTTTATTATGTGTGGCGATGCCGCTTAAATATCAATTCGGCATGCCGGAAGCGGTGAGTTTGGTGGGGCGTTTGCACGGTGGTCTGTTTGTTGCCTTTAACCTGGTGCTGTTTTATAACGTCTTTAAAGGCCGGATCACTGGAGGACAGGGTTTTATTGGCTCGCTTGCTTCATTTGTGCCTTTTGGAACCTTTATCTATAAAGCCACTGTCTTAAAAAAATCAGCAACTTTGACTAACGTTTCAAATAACCTGGCATAAACTGAAAGCTTGGTTTAAGTTGATGGTTGAAGATGACATGGATAAGTTGAGACAATCGTAACCGCCATGGTTATGGGTCTGGTACAATTTCAACAGTTTAAGTTTGTCCCGTAAATCAATAACTAACCTGAGTGAGAACCCCCATTTGAAACGTATCATTAAAGCAACGGTCACTGTCGGAGGAATGACCATGGTCTCGCGTATTTTGGGATTTGTGCGCGATATGATTATTGCCCGCTACTTTGGTGCAACGGCTGGTGCAGATGCGTTTTTGGTCGCGTTTAAAATTCCTAATTTTTTCCGTCGCTTATTCGCAGAAGGGGCTTTTTCACAAGCCTTTGTGCCGATACTCTCTGAGGTCAAAGAGAAGCAGGGCAAGGCGGCCGTTAAACATTTAATCGATGCCTTGAGTTATCGGTTAGGGGGAATTTTATTGTTGGTGACGGCAACAGGTGTTTTTGGTTCTTCACTGTGGATGATGGTCTTTGCACCGGGTTTTATGGATGAGCCTGAGAAATTTAATCTCGCCGCCGATATGTTATCGATTACCTTTCCTTATCTATTATTGATCTCCTTGGTGGCATTTTCGTCGGCCATTATGAATACCTATAATCAATTTGCGGTACCGGCCTTTACACCAGTATTCTTAAATTTAGTGCTGATCAGTTTTGCTGTATGGGTTTCCCCCTTGTTAGATGTGCCTGTCATGGCATTGGCATGGGGTGTTTTAGCCGCAGGTGTGGTGCAGCTCTTATTTCATCTCCCTTATTTATACCGTTTAGGATTGCTACCGCACCCAACTCGTCAAGCAGATCCCGGAGTCAGTGACATTAAGCGTTTAATGATTCCGGCCCTATTTGGGGTGTCCGTTGCACAGATTAACCTATTGGTCGATACCGTTTTAGCGTCGTTTTTAATGACGGGTTCCGTCTCTTGGTTGTATTATTCCGATCGTTTAATGGAGTTTCCATTAGGGGTGTTTGGCGTGGCCTTAGCGACAGTCGTCTTACCAGGCCTGTCCAAAAAAGCCGCTAATGAAAACTGGGATGGATTTCAAAAGGATATCGATTCGGCTTTGCGTTTAGTTTTGATTATTGGCGTGCCAGCGACCTTGGGATTGCTGTTATTAGCTAAACCGCTCATCATTACATTATTCTATTATGGCGAATTTACGGCATTCGACGTCAGCATGTCAAGTGCGAGTCTGATGGCCTACTCATTTGGGCTACTGGGTTTTATCTTGGTTAAGATTCTCGCGCCCGCATTCTATGCTCGTAAAGATATGAAAACACCGGTTAAAGTGGCCATTATTGCTCTGACAACCAATATGATTATGAACCTGATTTTAATCGGTCCTTTTGCCCATGTAGGCTTAGCGGCTGCGACGAGTATCTCTGCATTTATGAACGCCGGATTATTGTATTGGTATTTGACAACACAAAATGTGTTTACGCCTTTGGCGGGCTGGGGTAGGTTGATTATTCAAGTGCTATTGGCCAATGTGATGTTAGTGATTGCCATTCTGCTCATAAATCCTGATTTAGGGCATTGGTTAAGTTTCAGTGGTTGGGAACGCCTTACTTGGTTGTTGGGTCTCGTAGTGAGTGTCATGGTGGTCTATTTTGTGACCTTAATGCTGGTGGGTTTAAACCCTAAAAGGTTATTAAAAAGCTAAGGTTGATGGGTTAATCATCCTTTTTTTTGAGTGAAATTCAGACTCTATTTTAAGATGAACAGGCCTGGTAAGTTTAAAAGGACGCTTGTTCTGACTATTTTAAACCGTTAAATCATACACTTTAAAAGATTATCAGACTCTTAAGGCTTTGAATCGGCTATAATTTAAGGCTTATTTTTTTAGTTAGTATTGGCGTTAATGCAGTTAATCCGTGGCTTACATAATCTCCAGCAATTTAAGTCGCAACTTAAGCAAGGCTGTGTACTCACAATCGGTAATTTCGATGGTTTGCACTTGGGCCATCAGCAAGTTGTGCAAGCCGTTGCCGAACAGGCGAAGAATAGGTGTCTGCCCAGCGTGGTGATGATTTTTGAACCCTTGCCGATTGAGTATTTTGCACCTGAAACAGCACCCGTGCGTTTAATGAATTTTCGTGAAAAAATTCAAGCGCTACAGTCCACCCAAATAGACTTTGTTTTGTGCGTGCGTTTTAATGCCTCTTTTGCCGAATTAAGTGCTGACGATTTTGTGCAGAATGTATTATTGGATAGCTTACATGTTAAATACCTGGTGGTTGGGGATGATTTCCGCTTTGGCAAACAGCGCCAAGGGGATTACGTTTATTTGCAAACCTTGGGGAAGTTGAACGGTTTTAGCGTGACAGATATGCCGACTTTTGATCTTACTAAAGAGAGAGTGAGCAGTACGCGTGTCAGAGCCGCACTCAGTTCGCATAACTTAACCGAGGCTAAGGCTTTACTGGGCAGAGACTTTAAGTTTAGTGGTCGGGTCATTCATGGCCAAAAATTAGGTCGCACCCTTGGGTTTAGAACGTTAAATATCAATCCTAAACGTGTTCATATGCCTGTCCAGGGCGTCTTTGCCGTGACCGTTGATGGTATTGCCGACAGGCCCTGGCCAGGCGTTGCTAATTTGGGCTTACGTCCAACGGTAGACGGTGTAAGACCTTCAATTGAAGTGCATCTGTTTCATTGGGATAAAGACCTTTACGGTCGGCACGTTGACGTTACTTTGGAACACTTTATTCGTCCAGAAATGAAATTTGAAAGTCTCGAGGCCTTGACGTTACAGATAGGCCTCGATGCTGAGTTAGCCAAGCAGTTTTTTAAAATTTAAACCGTGCAATTGTAATTATTTTTAGCCGATATTTGATTCGTGCTAAGGGATAAATGAGCACATTAACATAGTGAAGATCACATGACAGACTATAAACCAACCTTAAACTTGCCTGAAACAGATTTTCCAATGCGTGGAAGCCTGCCAAACCGTGAGCCTGCTCAAGTTGCCAAATGGCAATCAGAATCGTTATATCAAACGGTTCGTGCGCACATGAAAGGCCGTCCAAAGTTTATTTTGCATGACGGACCTCCGTATGCAAATGGTGATATTCACATTGGTCATGCCGTCAATAAAGTGCTAAAAGACATGATTGTTAAATCAAAAGGTCTTAGTGGCTTTGATGCACCGTTGGTGCCAGGTTGGGATTGTCATGGTCTGCCGATTGAACTGAATGTTGAAAAGAAAAAAGGTAAGGTCGGCCAAAAGATTGGAGCGACTGAGTTCCGCGAAGAGTGCCGTATTTACGCACAGAAACAGGTTGATGGCCAGATGGCGGATTTCCAGCGTCTCGGAATTTTGGCCGATTGGGACAATCCGTATCTAACTAAAGATTTTGCTTTTGAAGCCAATGAAATTCGTGCCTTGTCTAAAATTGTAGCTAACGGACACTTGGTTAAGGGCACTAAACCCGTTTACTGGAGTGTCGGTGCGCATACCGCATTGGCAGAAGCGGAAGTTGAATATGAGAATAAACGTTCTAAATCGATTGATGTGCGTTTTCCCGTCATTGATGATAAAGCCTTTTTTGCGCGCTGCCACCATGTGGAAGACCATTTAGGTGAAGGTCCTTTATCTGTGGTTATTTGGACAACGACACCTTGGACTTTACCGGCTAACCAAGCGGTTTCTATCAATCCTGAATTAGAATATGCCGTCGTACAGGTGGAAGGCGAACAAGGTCCAGAGCGTCTGTTTATCGCTGAAGCGATGATTAAAGACTCTATGGATAAATGGGGGTTCGATAAATATCGCGTGATTGCATACGGTCCGGGATCAGAGTTTGATTTAATCCGTTTACAGCACCCATTTTACGATCGTATTGTGCCATTAATTTTAGGGGATCATGTCACCACAGAAGCCGGTACCGGTTGTGTGCATACTGCGCCAGGTCATGGTCAAGAAGATTTCGCGGTCGGTCTGAAATATGATCTAGACGTTGATTGTCCAGTAGATGGCTCGGGTAACTTTGTGGCTGGGACGCCTTTGTTTGAAGGTGAGAATGTTCTAAAAGTTGATGATCACGTTATTGAAGTGTTAAAAGAGCACAAGGCGTTATTGCACATTGAAGTCATTGAGCACAGTTACCCGCATTGCTGGCGGACTAAAACGCCATTGATTTTCCGTACCACTCCTCAGTGGTTTATCAGCATGAGCGAAGGCGGATTAAGTGATCTTGCTTTGGCGGAAATCAAGAAAGTTCAATGGATTCCTGAATGGGGCCAAAACCGTATTGAAGGCATGATTGAAGGTCGCCCGGACTGGTGTATCTCTCGTCAGCGTTTCTGGGGGGTGCCAATCGCCATCTTCGTCCATAAAGTGACGGGTGATATGCATCCCCGTACCGTTGAGTTGATGGAAGAAGTGGCCAAACTCGTTGAGGTCAGCTCGATTGATGCTTGGTATGATTTGGATATGGATGCGATGCTGGGGGCGGAAGCCGACGACTATGAGCAAGTCACTGACATCTTAGATGTTTGGTTCGATTCGGGGATTTCACACTATACGGTTCTGAATCAGCGTGAAGAGTTATCAGCGCCAGCAGATCTGTATTTAGAAGGCTCTGATCAACATCGTGGTTGGTTCCAATCGTCGCTGTTATCCTCATTAGCATTAGACGGCAAAGCACCTTATAAACAAGTCTTAACACATGGTTTTACCGTCGATAAAGACGGCAAGAAAATGTCTAAGTCTAAGGGTAATGTCGTTGCACCTCAGAAGATTTCGAATACTTTAGGTGCCGATATTTTACGCCTGTGGATTTCGGCTGCGGATTATCGTTATGAGATGACTGTCTCGGATGAAATCATCAGCCGTACGGCGGATGCTTACCGTCGAATTCGTAATACCGCACGTTTCTTACTGGCGAATATCAATGGCTTTAATCCAGCGACCGATATGGTTGCTTATGAAAATCTGTTACCGCTCGATAAGTGGGTCATTGGGCATACTGCGAAGCTGCAAAAAGAGATCATCGAGTCTTACGACAGTTACAACTTCCATAATATTTATCAAAATGTCACACACTTCTGTTCAGTTGAATTGGGCGCGTTTTATTTAGATGTCATTAAAGATCGTCAGTACACTTGCAAGACCGATGGCTTAGCACGTCGCTCTGCACAAACGGCTTTGTATCATATTATTGAAGCAATGACGCGTTGGATTGCACCTATCTTGAGCTTTACTGCAGAAGAGTTATGGGAAGTGATTCCTGGTGAACGCCCATCGACTGTTTTTGTTGCAACTTGGTATGAAGGTTTAACAGTGTTAGACGAGTCAACGGCGCTTAATTCTGATTACTGGAACGAGATGATTTCAGTACGTTCTGCAGTGGCAAAACAGCTTGAGCAGTTACGAGCAGATAAAGTCATTAAAGGTTCGCTAACGGCAGAAGTCACATTGTATTGTGAAGACACTCTGTTCGCTAAGCTTTCTCAATTAGAAGACGAATTACGTTTTGTATTGATTACTTCTGCGGCGACATTGAAGCCTTTGTCCGAAAAATCTACTGCTGCTTTAGAGTCAGAAATGCCAGGTCTTTGGATTGAAGCGGGCGCAGCAGAAGCACCGAAGTGTGCACGTTGTTGGCATCATAGTGAAACGGTCGGCCAGACAGTCGCGCATCCTGAACTCTGTACACGTTGTGTCGAAAACGTCGATGGGGATGGAGAAATTCGCCACTTCGCCTAATAGAGAGCACATATCGCGTCTAAAACACGCCTGTTCTGCATTGAAAAAAGACGTTTACAAGCTGTAAACTCACCTTTCGTATTGAACAGACGTGTTTTAGGGGTAATCTGTATTGCTATAGACCATTGTTATTTTAGGCACGGAGATATAAAGGTTTTAGAGATTCTTTAACCTGGAGTATTCGTGCTTTTTTGTAGGCGAAATTAAATGAAATCAAAATGGAAAGATTATGTCTGATAATAAAATGACGGCTACGGCACTCAATTCACTGTGGATAGCGATTTTGATCATAGTGTTTGATCAGTTAACGAAGTTTTGGGCCGTTTCGACTTTAACCTTTGCAGAACCCGTTGCCGTGATGCCTTATTTGAATTGGACATTGGCTTATAACGATGGTGCGGCTTTTAGCTTCTTAGCCGAAATGGGCGGTTGGCAACGTTGGGTTTTTGGCGGTTTGGCATTAGTCGTAAGTACTGTATTAATCCTATGGTTAAGAAAACTGCCTAAATTATTAACGGTTGAAGTCTGGGGAATTAACTTAGTCTTAGGAGGTGCCGTCGGAAATGTTATAGATCGATTCTTAGAAGGGCGAGTGACAGATTTTATCGATTTCTACATTGAAAGTTGGCATTATGCCACATTCAATGTCGCTGATATGGCCATTACCGCAGGCGCAATTTTATTATTGTTATCAGAATTCTTTCTTAAGCCTAAAAAAGAAAAAATATTAAAACAAGCAGATGAATAGTCTCTAGCTCGGGTTTTAACCTTTAGGGTTTATCGTCTGTTGATAGAGGAAGATTAATCCACTATTCGATGGAGCATTCATGAGGAATATTTTGCCTCCTGTTTGCTCCGCCGCTGATTTGGCAATGGCCATGCCCAGGCCCAGGCCTGTCCCAGATACTTCCGTTTCGGTAGCTCGTGTAAATGCCTCAAATACGTTTTGTAATTGTTGTTCATTAATTCCGGGGCCTTGATCTTCAATTTTAATCTCCCAGCATGGTCCATCTTGGGTAGCTGTAATACTGATATGGGTGTTTGATGCACTGTATTTAATCGCATTGTCCAAGGCATTACATACGATTAAGCTTAAGGCTTCTAGATGGGTTTCAACGCTCAACGCCTCGTCAACCTCTAAAGATAATTCTATCGACTTTTCATCGGCAGCTGGGAAATACAAACCAATGCAATCTCGTAATAAGGGCGCCAAAGGTAAAGGTCGTTTAATCAGTGCCACACTTTGCATGCGATTAATATCCAGTAGTTGCTCCGTTAAGCGAATGCTACGGTTTACCCCCGCTTTAAGCGGGACTAAACGTTCATGCATTTCAGGCACTGTTTTAGCATGTTCCAAGTTTTGAACCTGCAATGATAAAGCAGCTAAAGGTGTTCTCAACTCATGAGCCGCATCTGCGGTAAAGCGTTTTTGCTGAATAAAAGCTTGATGAAGGCGTGCCAATAGACGGTTAATCGCTGAGATGAAATGACTTAATTCTTGTGGGATATCTAGCTCAGGCAAAGCTTCTGGCACTTGATGGCTGAGTTGTTGATCAATTTGATTTGACAATTTTTCAACTGAACGTAATTCACGATTTAACCCCCAAATAAAAACGCCCAGGGTGATCGGCAAGAGCAATAACATGGGAAAGAGCGTTCGTAAGGCACTGTTTAACGCAAGTTCATCTCTTTCTGCCGTTGGTTGCGCCACCACTAAACGAGGCTGAGCTTGAAGGTCACTCACCCATAGACGGTAGCGAGTTTCACCATTTTGAATTTCATGAAAGCCAGGAGTCAACTTGGAATTTAACCAGATAGGCAATGCGTGACTGTTTAATTGCCAAACCTCTAAGGCATATTCATGGTCAGTTCCGACTTTTTTATGCAGAACACCCGTATTTTGTGCATTAAGGAGCCCAATTTGGCGCAGAGTGTCATCTTGAAATTCTTGTGCTTCTTGATAAGCAAAATAAAAAACGGTCATTGAAGCGAAGCTGCTCGCTAACAGAATGCTGATGAGCAATAAAACAGTTAGGCGTTTACGAATAGAGGGCATCGAACTTTTAGCGTTTAACATCTAGGTTAAATTTTCCTTTGGCACCAGCCAACCAGCGCCGCGGACATTTTTAATCACACTGGCGTTTAACTTTTTACGCAGGGCATGGATTAAAAAATCAATCGCATTGCTTTCGACTTCCTCATTCCAACCATAGAGGTGATCCTCTAACTCAGAACGAGAAAAAATGCGGCCTGGCTGGCGTATAAGGGTTTGTAACAATGCAAATTCTTTGGCGGTTAAAACTTGACACGTGTCCTGCCAGCAGGCTTCAAAATTACTGGGGTTAAGTTGCAATCTCCCCACGCTTAGCAGCGGTACAACCTGTCCTGTTTGGCGGCGTAAGCTGGCTCGTAACCGTGCTAATAACTCTTGCATGTGAAAGGGTTTAATGACATAGTCATCTGCTCCCAAGTCTAATCCTTGAATGCGATTTTCCAAACCATCACGTGCCGTTAGAATCAAAATAGGCAGTTTGAGTCCTTGCAGGCGAATTTGGCGTAAAACGCTAAAGCCATCTTGTTTCGGCAAACCTAAATCTAATAAAATGGCTTGATAATTTTGTGTGCTTAAAGTCAATAATGCTGCTTCACCATTTTTAACCCAATCGACTGCGTAAGCGGCCTGTTTTAAGGCAATGACCAATGCTTCGGCGAGCATAGAATCATCTTCAACTAACAAAATTCGCATATCATCCTCCACCTTTTAAGACATGTAGTCTAACGGAATAATTCAATCCAGAAGTCATAAGTCATTACTATGACCAGCGCCCAAATGCAGAACACCAGCCATAATCCGAGTTTAGAGGCAGGTAGTTTTTGGTGGGTAAAGACAATGGCTTGGTTTTGAAAATCTTGCCATAATGGTTTTGGGATCCATTTTATAGCCAGCCAAATGCCAAGAGGCACTAAGAGTAAATCATCTAAATATCCTAAAACAGGAATGAAGTCTGGAATCAGATCAATTGGGCTAAGTGCATAGGCCAAAACCAGGATAGAAAAATACTTAACCCTGATAGGCGTTTCTTTAGACTGGGTCGCATAATAAAGGGCCACTAAATTTAACTTCAGTTTCGTGGCCCACTTTTTGATTTGAGTTATAAAATGTAACATTGCTTAAACCGACTTAAAATATTTTGACATAAAGACTCAGTCATTTTAATGCTGAGCTTTCTCTAAGGTAGCTTAAGTGCATCGACATAGAAACTGCATCACCACCGATTTTATCGTGAGTGGTGGCAAAAATTCTGACGATCCAGAAATCAGGTGTGATTTCTGGAACTTTGCTGAGTACTGTTTGAATAGGCGAACCAGACATCTCTAATAAAAATTTTTGAGACATCGTAGTGTTCCTTATGATGTTATTCAAATTTGGGTTTTGGTGCTGTTACGGTAGAAAAGACAACCCCTAAAAGGATCACGGTTAAGAAACCTGCACTGGTATATGCTGCACCGATACCGAGCCCACCATTTACGACATCTTGTGATAAGTAATCACCCAAATAAGCCCCAAGTGGACGGGTTAAAATATAGACCAACCAAAAGCTAAATATACCGTTTAAATGCCACTTAAAATGTGCAATAGCAATCAGTGCTATCGCTGTTCCAAAAAGGATCAAAGAATTAGCATAGCCTAATCCAAGGCTTTCCGCCAGTAAATCACCTGCCGCTGTGCCTAATGCAAAGGTAAAGAGAATCGTTAGCCAATAATAAAGTTCACGTTTTCGGGTATTGATGAATTGAATATCCAGCGTTTTTTCAGCGCGGTACCAAAGGCCAAAAGTAAGCAATAAGGCAATCGAAAATCCAGCGGTTGCGGTTTCTAAAGAGACCCCCATATTATCGACTAGGTTGTCGGTCACTAATGTCCCTACTACACTAATCAACACGACATTGAGCCAATAGAGCCAAGGAATGTATTGAACTTGTCGAATTTGATAAACCAAAGCCGATCCCAATAGGGCAAACATGATCCAAGAAGTATTGACGAGACCAAAATTTAAATCCACCGCTAAAAAATCTGCGGCCGTTTCACCTACGGTTGTAGATAGGATTTTAATTATCCAGAAGAGTAAGACGACTTGAGGTACTTTGTTGAGTAATATTTGACTCATGTTCGTTGTTTTCGTATTCATGTTGTGCCCCAATTAATCTTGTTTTTGCTGCAAAATTTTGCCAGTGTTGGCATCTATTTTTATATCCCAAGCTAAGGGCTTATTGACGATTTCTATTTCATATACGGCTCGAGGGTCATCACCTTCGAATTGCGCACTAACTGTTTTCCCGCCAGTGGACTGTTCGGCAATCTTTACGGCTTCAATTAAGGTAATCTGCATATCTTGTACAGCAAAATTTTCCTGCTCTGAGGCAAAAACGCA
This sequence comes from Thiomicrorhabdus arctica DSM 13458, assembly GCF_000381085.1. Taxonomy (GTDB): domain Bacteria; phylum Pseudomonadota; class Gammaproteobacteria; order Thiomicrospirales; family Thiomicrospiraceae; genus Thiomicrorhabdus; species Thiomicrorhabdus arctica. The sequence goes on from NZ_KB905901.1 coordinate 125,122, forward strand.
GGTTGAGGCACCTAAAGTACCGATTGTAAATAGACTAGGAATAAGTAGGTGAGTCATAACATTTTTCATAATATTGCTCCAAAGGTTATAGATAAAGTTTAGATTCATGCTTAATTTAAACAATGAAAATTAGCTAAAAATTAGGAGGTGGAATGAGAATAGAAATATGACTTTATGTGAATACTACCATCACTGTTTTTTAAATTAATCGACTTAGCTTAGAGTGATGTTTAATCAACAGAGTTGTTTAGGTTGTGCACTAAGGTTTTATAAGCGGGATGGTTTCTGAGTAGCATTCTGCCTGCTTCAATCAGTTTGTCCACTTCATCTTTTGTCAAAGTAAAAGAGCTGGTAATGGCATTAAAAAAGTCACTGCGTAGCGGTTCTTTAATGCCGCTAAAGCCCACTTCGATAAAATAATCCGTTACCTTTTTTTCAGGCGTAGAAAGTTCTTGGCTCCAACGTTGCATCCCTTTTTGAAACAGTTCAATCGTCGCGGCATTATAACGATGGAGTTGAATGTCCGAGACCGCATTAATCGTACTTTCTATGCTTGGAACTTGATTGGTCTTGCCAATATCTGGACTGGAATGAGTAGAGGCATTGACGGCAATAACGGCAAAGTGACTTACAGGTTTTCGGTTGAGTTTTTTGAGGATTTGTTGAGCACCTCCTGAAAGTTCCATCACTTCATAAATTGCACGTAGTCCTAAATTATCTGTAATTCCACCATCCACAAGATGAATATATTTTAAGTTTTTATCGGTTTTTAGGTATTTATGAAGGTCTTGTTGGGTCGCTTTCACTTCCTGACTGGAATGCGATGTCTGTTTAGAATTAAGTAACATTGCATTCTGTTTATTCTTGCAGTTTTGGTAGTTCTCAATAATAACGGGGTCAAAAATAAACGGCACCGAGGAGGATGCTGCGACGGCATTAGCAATAGGAAAGTCATTGATATTGGAACACAGTAGATCAAAGTATTCTTGAGTAAACGAAAAGCGGATGCCATTGCCTAAGTCTGAGGCATTAATCACAATGAGTGGTCCATTCTTTTTTTGTAAATCTGCATACGTTGCATGTTTAAACACAGAAGTTTCATAAAATTCTATTGTTCGATCCGTACGCCCTTTGGTTGAGAACCAAAGCGTGGGGTTAAAAAGACTTTCTAGAAGTATTGTTGAGATGTCTCTACGTAGAAAGACCTTTTCAAATTTTTTGAAGGTTTTGTCGCCGTGTAGGCCGTAATAGGCCGCGGTAAAGCTGCCACCTGAAACAGAACTGATCACATCAACTTCATCTAAAAGTCGATACGAGTGTCCATTGCGTTGTATCTGAGTATCCCGAAGTTCTTTGAGCACACCATACGCAAGAGCGGCGGCGCGAGAACCTCCTCCCGAAAAAGACAGTAATAAGCTAACATTTCCCTGTGGTTTGCTGCTCATAACGGATTGCAGTGAATAGCCGGGTAGAGAGGCTTCGGTTGTCTTTTGAGAGTTAGTAATGGCCCCAAAAGTAGTACAACCTGATAGAAAGATGCCGGAAGTTACTATTATGCTAAGAAGCTTTATCACGACTATACTCAGAGAGAAAGGAATATGGGGAATTTTATCACTATTTTTTAGATTAACCAGACGGAGTCGCGTTAAACTCCTAAAATAGAGGTTGATCACATTGTCGTTAAAGAAGCGTATAATTTACCAATTCAATTTTTAGGAGAGGATTGGTTATGCCGTTTCGACAAAAAATAGGGTTAGTGCTTTTAATGGGCGCGTATTTATTATTGATCCCAGGATTAACCGAACCGGTATTGCATATCACCACGACTTTAGATAAAGGTGAGCTGACGGCATTGGGTAAAGAAGCGATTCTAAACAGTGGGAGTATTCCTAATTTTTTGATGCCGATGACCTTGGAAGTATTTAATCAGATTCAGGTCAGTGGATCGGTGGTGATTCAAGATACCGCTAAAAGTATTTTAGGCACGGCGGAAGGGTTATGGCGAGATGGTAATTTACTGGTCGCTTTTTTGATTGTGTTTTTCAGTGTGGTTATCCCTGCCTTAAAGCTCGGTTTGTTAGGATTTTCCTATGCGATGCAAAGGTTTTCATGGAGTGGCCGTTATGCAACATGGAGCGCTTTGTTGAGCAAGTGGTCAATGGCAGATGTCTTTGTTATGGCATTGATTATCTCTTTTTTAGCCATTAAAGCCAGCGCGAATACTTCCAGTCTATTGCAAACCCATATCCAACTTGAAAACGGTTTCTATTACTTTTTAGGCTATTGCTTGGTATCAATTTTATCAAGTCAGCTGTTGGTTAATGAGAGACGTTCTGAGTCCATACCTCAATCATAGTCCTTCTTTTTAATGTCCAACAAACTGTCGGAAACGTCAGCCCGGGGAGGGTATACCATCCCTCATACCCTGCCAATTTCGCGATAGGTCTATTTTGATCGCTATTGTTGCAATCAATATTATAGTGGCTGTACCGTTTCCATCCCGTCTATCAGACTCAAAATGTCTAGCTCATCAGAGCCACTCTCAGCGTCGCTTATGGATTCAGTATGTTTACTTTCCTTATTTGTTTTGACCGTCACATGCTGATTGTTCTTCCTTATTTGCACAGCACTCGTTTGGCGATTTTTTTATAAGAGTATCAGCGCTGGCCTTGCCCACTGGTTCACAACAGGAGCCAGTAGTGTCTGAAGCGCAGCATTGTCCAGTGATTTTATCTTTACCAAAGAGCGTCGTCGCAGGACACCAGCCGGTAAAAGATGCTTGCAATGCGTTTAAACCAGCAGCCATTGTCAGCCATAACCAAGTCGGTTGAGTGAAATCAATTTGTCCGCTAAGGTGTGCTAAAGCAGCTGGTATTAAAATCATTAATGCGATTAAACGCATCATTATATTACCTTTCATGGTGTTCTCCAGAAGTGTTAAAAATCAAAAATATATGGTTTGAATTAAGCTAAATCCCCAGCCTTATCAAACAGAAGGCCGTAGCGAATACTCCTACAAAAAAGGCTAAAGTAGGTCACTGGTTTTTTTTGCAACATCATATTTTGACAATATCTATAGCAAGGCGTGAGCAGCGTGATCAAAAGAGGCGTTAGGGCCAAAGTCTAATTACTTAAAAGCAATATCGTTGATTACTTGTTCAAACATTACCGCATCTAAATGGCTGGAGTATGGTTATTATATTTGGTAATACAAATATAATAAAGTGCTAATTTGCTTAACCGTGTGGTTAAGGCCTCTTCAGTAGAGAAAGTATGGCAATTTAGAGGAGAAGAGAGGCTTTAGTGATTTAGGTTCTCAGGTTGTGCCGCTTTAAGCTTTTTACGTCTTAACTGATGCGCCAGTTTGATGAGCTGGCTTTGCAATTTCCAAAATAGATAGGCCGGCATATTACAGGTTTTACAGGTTTTACGCTCGGTCATCAATTTGTGCTTGTTTGACATATAAATGCTTCTTTTGGAAGATTGTTAAGACTTTTCGTCTTTATTGGCGCTGAGCGTGTGTTGCAAAAGGTTTAACATTCTAATCGAGGGGTAACCATCCGCGGCCAGTTGATTTTTTATTTGAAAGTTGCGTAATGCCTTTTTGGTTCTGCTTCCGGCAATGCCATCGGCTTCGCCCACATCATACCCAAGGGTATTTAGAAGGGTTTGAATCTGTTGCATTTCTGCAGTGCTCAACCCTTTATCATCCTTGGGTTGGCTTTTGGTTAAAAGCGGTTTCCCGACAATTCGATCGGCTAAGCGGCCGATGCCAATAGCGTATTTATCAGAGTTGTTCCAACGCTTAATCACTTTAAAATTATCGTACACTAAAAAAGCAGGGCCGCGAAAATCACTGGCGAGTAATAGTCTCGCAGGCATATCTATCTGCGTAGACAAAGAACGGTTATTGGCTTGTTTTATACCTAACGTTTGCCACTCTTTTAAGCTGCGTTGTGTTTTGCCATCGGCTAAAGCATAGTCAAAGTCTTCTGGTAAATGTACTTCGCGTCCCCAATTTTGTTCTTTCTGCCAACCCAGTTGTTCTAAAAAGTGGCCCGCAGAGTAAAGTGCATCAGGCAAACTGTCCCATAAATTGATTTTGCCATCGCCGTCACCATCGACGGCATATTTTAGATAATTTGAGGGCATGAATTGGCATTGCCCCATCGCACCCGCCCATGAACCTTTCATCTCTTTCGGCGTCACATAACCTAAGTCAATAATTTGCAGTGCATTGATGAGCTGTTTCGAAAAAAAGCTTCTGCGACGGGGATCATAAGAGAGCGTGGCGAGTGATTCAATGATGGGTATATTGCCAGTGTAACTGCCATAGTTAGTTTCCATACCCCAGAAAGCCACTAAAATACGTTCAGGAACACCATATTTCTGTGTGACTTCGTGTAATAGTTTACGGTGTTTTTTTAGGTTCTTAACCCCACTTTGTATACGTTGGTCAGAGACTGCGCGATTATAATATTCAAAAAAAGTACTGGTAAATTCTGGTTGTCGACGATCTAGTTCCAAAACCTTTTGATTCAAATGCACATCTGCAAACGCATGACTTAAAGTTGAGCTAGAAATGCCTGCTTGAACCGCTTGAATTTTAAAATCAACCAACCAACGTTGAAAGTCTTGTTCCATCTCAGCCACGGGTGTGGTTTCTGTCACTTGTGCTTGAGCAGAGAGTGTCGTAAACACTGAAATACTCACAAGGCATGTCGCTAAAAATGTATTCATTTTAATGGGTCTTTTCTAGAGTATTATTGAAAATAGGGGTAAACCGCTAAGGTTTAGGTATCACATTAATACATTCTACCTAAACTAACCAAAAGAAGGAGATAAAACAGTTTAAAATTACTCCTAATTATAAAATGCCTGCACCGCTAAAAATTGGATGATCTATGTTGAAATGTTTTGCCACCTCCGCGGGTGGTTTGAGTGAATTATTACGAGAAGAACTTATGTCTTTGGGGGCTGAAAATGTCAAGGCACAGCCAAGAGGAGTCACATTCGAAGCGGATTTAGAAACCGCTTACAGGGCTTGCTTATGGTCACGTTTAGCCAATCGAATTTTTCTGACCGTTTTGGAAGTTGAGCTCGAAAACCAAGAAGAACTGACCACAGAAATCGCTCAGATTGAGTGGAGTGATCATATGGACTCCTATGGCACTTTCTCGGTCTCATTTTCTGGAAAAGGCATGGGCATCGAACATACCAACTTTGGTGCACTTAAAATCAAAGACGGCATCGTCGACCACTTTATGGACAAGAACGATGAGCGTCCATCGGTTAATACAGAGAATCCAAACCTGCGAGTCCACGGTCATTTAAACCGTAATCAACTGACCCTTAGCATTGATTTAATCGGTTATAGCCTACATCAACGTGGTTATCGTGAAGGCCAACAGGTTAAAGCCCCTTTGAAAGAGAATGTGGCGGCCGCACTGTTAATGCGTGCGGGCTGGCCAGCGATCGCTAAAGAAGGCGGTACGCTCTACGACCCTATGTGTGGTTCAGGTACCTTTTTAGTCGAGGCGGCCTTGATGGCTTCTGATGGCGCGCCAGGTTTACATAAACATGACCGTATGATTCTCAATGCCTGGAAAGGGCACGATGCGGATTTATGGAAAGAGTTGGTGGCTGAAGCCAAAAACCGTCAACTACTTGGTTTGAATAACTTACCGAAAATTGTTGGTTCTGATGCATCGCATCGTTCTTTAGACATTGCTGAAGAAGCTATTTTGAATGCGGGTTTTGCAGACTATATCGAAGTTAAGCAGATGACAGCGGAACAAGGTCGTCGTTGGGGCGACTGGCAACCAGGCCTGGTCATTACTAATCCGCCTTATGGTGAACGTTTAGGGGAAAAGGAAGAGGTTAAAGTCCTATATACGGCTCTAGGTAGATTTCTTAAAAATGAATTTGAAGGTTGGCAAGCGGCCGTCTTAACCTGTAATCCTGAGTTGGGCATGTATTTAGGGCTTAAAGCCAAGCGGAGCCATAATTTCTTTAACGGACCGATGGAGTGTAAGTTATTTCGGTTTGACGTCACGGAAGAATTTCATCGTGAACCCGCGATTAAAGGCGGTGCGGATTTAGCGGAAGGTGTACAAAGCGCTTACCCTGATTTAGCGGAATCGGAAGGTGCGATTATGTTCGCCAACCGTTTAAAGAAAAATTTAAAGCCATTACGCAAATGGGCTAAAAAACACGAAATTAATGCCTACCGCGTTTATGATGCGGATATGCCCGAATATTCTCTGTCGATTGATTTTTATCATACCGAAGAGGGCGGTGATTGGTTGGTGGTTAATGAATATGCCGCGCCTAAAACGATTGATAAATCGAAAGCGAAGCGACGTCTGTATGAAGCCTTGTCAGTTCTACCAAGCGTGTTTGAGCTACCAGTGGAACGCATTAACTTTAAAATCCGCGAAAAACAGAGCGGCAGTGCTCAATATGAGAAGCTTGAAGAGAATAAAGAGTTTTATACAATCATTGAGAATGGCACTAAGTTGCGTGTCAACTTCACGGATTATTTAGACACGGGTATTTTTCTAGATCATCGTGATGTGCGTGCGTTTGTGGCGTTGAAGTCACACCGTAAAAGTTTATTGAACCTCTTCTGTTACACCGCAACGGTGACGGCACAAGCTGCCAATCAAGGCGCTAAAAGCAGCTTAAGTCTGGATATGTCTAAAACTTATTTAGCTTGGGCGAGACAGAATTTAATCCTCAATGATTGCGATGAGTCACAACACCTCTTAAAACAGGTGGATGTAATTGATTGGTTGGATATGGAGAGCCAAGCGACCAGCCAAGGGTTTGATGTCATTTTCTTAGACCCTCCGTCTTTCTCAACCTCGAAAAGAATGGAAGGCACGTTGGATATACAACGTGATCATGTGGATCTTATTCAAAAAACCATGAAATTATTAAATCCAGGCGGTCAGTTAATTTTCTCAAATAACTTCCGCAAGTTTAAGTTGGACGAAGCCAGTCTGGAAGGTGTCGCGATAGAAAATATCACTAAGCAAACTATGCCTAGAGATTTTGAACGCAATACTAAAATCCACCAGGCCTGGGTATTCACGAAAGCTTAAAACGATGAGGCTACATTCAGTAGCCTCATCCCCTCATAGGGTCTTAACGATGAAGTACATCAAACAGACTGGGGGCACAACCTTAATATTGCCATTTTCAAGGCTAAAATTCACAAAATCCTCTTATCCGTATGCGATTACAAACTTCTTGCTCAAATCTTGAGACAGGTCAACTTTTAAAAAGTTAGGATGGTTTATCCTTGCGCATTCTCTCATTTTGGAACGAGCAATATGGAACAAAAAATACAGTTTGATGAGGCATTGATTAAACGCTACAACCAATCAGGACCTCGGTACACCTCTTATCCAACCGCGGTGCAATTTGATGAAGCCTTTGGTTTAGATGATTATAAGGCGGCTGCTCAGCGTAGTAATGATTCTGGTCGTGGTTTGTCTCTGTATTTTCATATCCCTTTTTGCGATACGGTCTGTTTCTTTTGTGCCTGTAACAAAGTATGGACACGCGACCGCTCAAAAGCGGCGCCTTATTTACAACGGCTGTTTAAAGAAATCGAACTGCAATCTCAGTTGTTTGACCCCAAACGAAAAGTTGAGCAATTGCATTGGGGCGGAGGGACGCCAACCTTTATCAATAATGATGAGATGAAGCAGTTGATGGATAAAACCCGGCAACACTTCAATTTATACGATGATGATTCGGGTGAATACTCTATTGAGATTGACCCCCGTGAGGCAAGTCGCGAGTCGGTTAAATTGTTGCGTCAGCTCGGCTTTAATCGCATGAGTTTGGGAGTGCAAGATTTTGATCCTAAGGTGCAGAAAGCGGTCAATCGTATTCAAACCCAAGCGGAAACCTTTGAAGTCTTGGAAGGTGCGCGTGAAGCGGGTTTTATGTCAGTCAATGTCGATTTGATTTATGGCCTGCCGTTACAGACGGAGAAGGGTTTTATCAACACACTCGATAGAGTCCTGGAGGCAGAGCCGGATCGTTTTTCAATCTTCAATTATGCCCATATGCCGAGTATGTTTCCGACCCAGAAGAAGATGAATGAAGCCGACATGCCTTCATCGGATGAGAAGTTGGCAATTTTACAGGCCACGACCGAACGTCTTTTAGAGGCCGGTTATGTCTATATCGGCATGGATCACTTTGCTAAGCCCGATGATGAACTGGCGATTGCACAGCGTAACGAAACCCTGTATCGCAATTTTCAAGGCTATTCAACGCATGCCGAGTGTGATTTAGTCGGTATGGGGGCGACCTCAATTTCATTGATCAACAATACCTATGCACAGAACCGTAAAGGGTTAGATGACTATTATACGGCGATCGATGCGGGTGAGTTGGCGGTCTTTAGAGGGGTTGAGTTGAGTGAAGATGATGAGTTACGCCGCGATGTTATTACCGGTTTAATTAGCCATTTTCATCTGAATTTCTCAAAGATTGAAGCTCAGTGGAACATTGGTTTTAAAGAATATTTCGCCAAAGAGATGGTCAATTTACAACCCATGATAGAAGACGGATTGATTAGCCTCACAGAGGATGACTTATACGTTTCTGCAAAAGGAAGGCTATTGATTCGTAATATCTGTATGGTCTTTGATGCTTATTTAAAACCCGGGGCAGAGAATCGTTTTTCAAGAGTGATTTAAGATCACTTTTAATTAAATAACAGATAAAAACATAAAAAACCGAGACTTCGCTCGGTTTTTTTATGCCTAAAAGCTAGGGTTCTTACTTGACCCTACGCTCACATGATTTTTTAAAGCCGCAGGGCATGCCTGGCCTGGTTAGATGGATTGTTTAACTTGAGATTACATTTGGCTTTGGAAACCAAGTAGCCGTCTTGCCCGTGTAATAATAAACGGTTAAGCCAATCCATTCTCGCCAAGCAGGTTCAAGGGATTTAAGGTGATCATACAAATCAAAATCCCATTGTCTTAATGTGGCGCGATTAGAGTGGTAATCAACTGGGTAAGGAATCACATTGATATTTTGTTGTCGAGCAACGCCTACCGCGCGTGGCATATGAAACGCCGAGGTGACTAGAAAGTAAGTCCCTGTTGTTTTGCCCTTGGAAGGTTTAGGCAGTAGTGGTTTAGTATTTTTAAAGTTCTCATAGGTATTACGAGATTTGGACTCAATAACTAAACGATTTGAATCGATGCCGATGGTCGTCAGAATTTTTCGGGCAATTGCACCTTCACCACTCCTGTTTTGTAGGGTTAAAGAACCGCTACCACCGGTAAATATCACTGGCGCGTTTGGATAAAGTTTCGCTAAATGGGCAGCACCAATATAACGATCTCCGCCAATGCCTAATTCGGCCACTTGCCAGCTGAGAGAACGCTTTAAATCTTCACCACCTCCGAGCAAAATAATACCATCAATATTGGCAGGCAATTTTTCAGGCATGGTAAATCGAGCTTCTAAAGGTTGCATTAAATAGTCACTGACAGGGTAAGCCATGATTATAAAACTGATGAGTGCACTCGGAATCAAGATTATTTTAGCGGCGCGTATTTTATTGAATGCCAGTAGCAACCCACTAAGTGATAATGCAAAGATGATTAAATTGCCTGGGCTTAAAAAAGCCCAACTTATTTTAGACAGTTGAAAAAACAGGTCATCGAAAAGTAACATAAAGATTTGTCCTGGTGTTCCGCTATTTGATTTAAAGTAAGTTTAGCTCTTTTTAAGAGAAAAGATGGGATGAAAAGAAAGTTTTGTCCTTGAATGTAGAGTTATTGTCCTTATATTTTATTTAGTTAAGACGATTTACTTAAGGAGTTTGCCCGTAATGATGGATAAATTTACCACGCAGTTTCAGACCGTTCTCGGTGAGGCGCAAACATTAGCCATAAGCCATGATAATCAATTTATTGATCCTGTTCATATATTGTCAGTATTAGTGGGTGAGCAGAGCCATCTATTGCAGTTGGCACAAGTGAATGTGCCCCTTTTGAGTCAATCGTTGGCTGAAAAAATCTCTAGTTTACCAAAAGTGTCTGGTAGCCAGGGCAATGTGCACCTGTCACAGCCAGCGGCAAACTTATTGAATGCCATGGAAAAGCAAGCGCAACAGCTCGGTGATGCTTTTATTGCCAGTGAATTATTTTTTGTCGCTTTATTAGAGACCAACGATACGGCCGCACAACTGTTTAAAAAAGCCGGCGCCAATGCCGCACAAATTAATAATGCAATCGAACAAGTCCGTGGAGGCGAAAAAGTGAACGATCAAAATGCAGAAGAGAACCGTCAGGCATTAGAAAAATATACCGTCGATTTAACCGCGCTTGCAGAATCCGGTAAATTAGACCCTGTTATCGGGCGTGATGATGAAATTCGTCGTGCCATTCAGGTGTTGCAACGCCGTACTAAAAACAACCCCGTGCTCATAGGGGAACCAGGCGTCGGTAAAACCGCGATTGTCGAAGGTTTGGCACAACGTATTGTGAATGGTGAAGTGCCAGAAGGCATTAAGAATAAAAGAGTTTTATCTTTAGATTTAGCAGCGCTTTTGGCGGGCGCAAAATACCGTGGAGAATTTGAAGAACGTCTAAAAGCACTATTGAAAGATTTAGAAAAAGAAGAGGGCAAGGTCATCCTCTTTATTGATGAAATTCACACATTGGTTGGGGCTGGTAAAACTGAAGGCTCCATGGATGCAGGTAATATGCTGAAGCCGGCATTGGCACGTGGTCAATTACACGCTATTGGTGCCACGACTTTGGATGAATATCGAGAAAATATTGAGAAAGATGCGGCCTTAGAAAGACGTTTTCAAAAAGTCATTGTTGATGAGCCTACAGAAGAGGATACCATTGCGATTCTACGTGGCCTAAAGGAACGTTATGAAATTCATCACGGTGTCGATATTACCGATGGTGCAATTATCGCTGCGGCACACTTGTCGCAACGCTATATTACCGACCGCCAACTGCCAGATAAGGCGATTGATCTGATTGATGAAGCGGGTTCACGAATTCGTATGGAGATTGATTCGAAACCAGAGATTATGGATAAACTGGATCGTCGTCTTATACAGCGAAAAATAGAGCAAGTAGCACTGAAGAAAGAAAAAGACGATGCATCTAAGAAGCGTCTTAGAATTCTTCAAGATGAAATCAAATCTCTTGAAAAAGAGTATTCAGATTTAGAAGAGATCTGGAAACGCGATAAAGCCGCATTACAAGGAGCACAAAAATTTAAAGAGGCCTTAGAAGCCGCCAAAATTGAATTAGAATCTGCTCGAAGAGCGGGTGATTTGGCAAAAATGTCAGAAATTCAGTATGGCAAAATCCCTGATCTTGAAGCTAAAATAAAAGCCGCTGAAGTGGCTGAAAGTGAAGCCGAGTCTGGTGATGAAATGCATCTGTTAAAGAATAAAGTGACTGAGGATGAAATTGCCGAAGTGGTCGCGCGTTGGACGGGTATACCAGTCTCACGTATGTTGGAAGGAGAGCGTGAAAAGCTTCTAAACATGGAAGAAGCTTTAGGTAAGCAAGTTATTGGTCAAGATGAAGCGGTTAAGGCCGTGTCAGATGCGATTCGTCGTTCTCGTGCAGGCTTGTCTGAGCCTGGACGTCCAAATGGCTCCTTCCTGTTTTTAGGGCCTACAGGTGTGGGTAAAACAGAGTTGACCAAAGCATTAGCTGATTTCTTGTTTGATACCACGGATGCCATTGTCAGAATAGATATGTCGGAATTTATGGAAAAACATTCTGTGTCTCGTTTGGTGGGGGCGCCTCCAGGGTATGTGGGCTATGAGCAAGGTGGTTATTTAACCGAAGCGGTTCGCCGTAAGCCTTATTCCGTTATTTTATTAGACGAAGTCGAGAAGGCGCATCCTGATGTGTTCAATATTCTACTGCAGGTGTTGGATGATGGTCGTCTCACAGATGGTCAGGGGAGAACAGTCAATTTTAAGAATACCGTGATTGTCATGACCTCTAATTTAGGTTCGCAAATCATCCAAGAAAAAACCGGTAAAGCTTCTTATGAAGAGATGAAAGCGGATGTGATGGAAGTCGTTGGCGGACATTTTAGACCTGAGTTCATTAACCGAATTGATGATATTGTTGTTTTCCACCCATTAGATAAAGCGCAGATCCGTGCCATCACTGGGATTCAGTTACAAAGTTTAAGAAGTCGTTTAGCGGGTTCTGAGATTAACTTGGAATTGGATGAGGCTGTTTTAGACTTATTGGGCGAGGCAGGTTTTGATCCAGTATTTGGAGCAAGGCCATTAAAACGCGTTATTCAACAACGTATTGAAAATCCATTAGCTCAGAAAATACTGAAGGGTGAATATCCGGCGGGGTCAACGATTCATGTTACGTTGCAAGACGGAGCAATCCAATTTAATTAATTCCGACAGGGATTTATTGAAGGTTGATAAATTGAAATTTTGAGGTTAGCCACTTACTCCTACAGGAGTAAGTGGCTTTTTTGTATCCATAGTGACAACTTTAATGAACGTTGTTTGGATAAGTTAGAAAAAGTTAATCAGAGATTACTCGATGATGTTATCGGCTTTCTTGATTTTTTTATAAGCTTTTCTAACCGCTTTAGAAACGCGGTTTTCTACTTCGATATGTTCATCGGTAGACATATAGAATGACATATCAATATCGTAGCGAATATAACGCGGTGCTATACGATTTAAAGCGATACAAGCCATATCAGCTAACGTGTTTTCATCATTAATCTTATCTGCATAATGCTCTTTGATTTCATTAAAAACCAAACGTTCATAATAGTTGTGAACCGTATCCATCGCCATCGTGGCTCCAATGTGTCGCTAACGTTAATGTGTGCATTTAAGGACTATTTAATTCAGCTTTTCAGTCAGCTTTAATTAAATTTAGAGCTCAACTATACCGCAGTTTGTTCGATAAAAAAAGAGTAAAAAAAAAGCACCCCTAAAGCGGCCAAGCGGATTCATCGCTAGAGGCTTTTAAAGATGCTATAAGTCCAGTTTTAGAGCTTAATGAAAAAATTACTGCTCTCTTGAAACGGCTCTATGACCAATGTCATTACGGTAGTATGCCTCTTCCCATGTCACCATTTTCAGGCCTTCATATGCACGCTTTTGCGCAGCGGTCACGTTTTCACCTAAAGCTGTCACGCAGACAACACGTCCACCTGTGGTGATCACTTCTCCCTTTTCATTTAAACTTGTGCCAGCATGGAAAACTTTTAGGTCTGGAGCATCGGCCTTGTCTAGACCTGAAATGATATCACCCTTTCGGTATTCGTCAGGATAGCCGCCAGCGGCCATCACCACTCCTAGCGCCGCTCGACTGTCCCACTGAGCCGCGACGGTATCCAACTTACCGGCAATTGCCGCTAAGCACAGTGTTGCTAGATCAGATTGTAAACGCATCATAATGGGTTGCGTTTCAGGGTCGCCAAAACGGCAGTTGAATTCAAGTACCTTAGGGATGCCATTATGGTCAATCATGACGCCTGCGTATAGAAAACCAGTATAAGGTAGGCCATCCTTTGCCATGCCTTTAATGGTCGGTTCGATGATCTCTTTCATAATACGATTATGAATTTCACGTGTGACCACAGGGGCAGGCGTATAAGCACCCATGCCACCGGTATTGGGGCCTGTATCACCGTTATTACGTGCTTTGTGGTCTTGTGAGGTGGCCATGGGTAGGATGTTTTTACCATCTGCCATAACAATGAAACTGGCTTCTTCACCGACTAAAAATTCTTCAATAACAACACGAGAACCGGCATCGCCAAACTTATTGCCAGCTAACATGTCTGTCACAGCATCTTTCGCTTCTTGCATCGTATCCGCCAGAATAACACCTTTTCCAGCCGCTAATCCATCGGCTTTAATGACAATAGGCACGCCCACTTTATCTAAATAAGCATGTGCTGGTGCGATTTCGGTAAAGACGTCATAAGCCGCAGTTGGGATATTGTGCCTGGCTAAAAAATCTTTAGAGAACGCTTTAGAGCCTTCAAGCTGTGCGGCATCTTTATCAGGACCAAAACACTTTAAGCCAGCCGCTCTAAAGTCATTAACCACACCCAAGACTAAAGGAACTTCCGGACCAACAATCGTTAACTCGATAGTATTCTCGGTTGCAAAAGCGACCAGGCCTGGTAGGTCATCCGCCGCGATATTCACATTGATTAAATTTGCTTCAAGTGCTGTTCCAGCATTGCCCGGTGCTACAAAGACTTGTGAAACGGTGTCTGCTTGAACGGTTTTCCAAGCCAAGGCATGTTCACGGCCACCGCCACCAATAATTAATACTTTCATTGTTAACTACTCTTTCTATGTTGGGATAATGCTTTAGCTCATTTCTAAATAACCTAAAGCATTATTAAAATAGGGTATTAAATTCTGTTTTTGAACATCCTAATATCAGATGTATTATTAGGAAGGAGCCGTTTGCTCTAGTTCAAGGCGGGTAAAAGAACCGAAGCGGAGCGTACATTAAGTACGTGAGCATCGGCCGCTTTTACCCAACGCAGAAATTGAGTAAACAAGCCCTTCCGGAAAAATCTAGTGTTTGAAGTGTCTCATTCCTGTAAACACCATTGCAATACCATGTTCATTGGCGGCATCAATGATTTCTTGGTCACGCATGGAACCTCCTGGGTGAATCACGGCTGTAATGCCTGCTTCTGCCGCAGCATCAATTCCGTCACGGAATGGGAAGAATGCATCTGAAGCCATTACCGACCCTGGTACGACTAAGCCTTCGTCAGCCGCTTTAATGCCTGCGATCTTCGCAGAATAAACACGGCTCATTTGTCCTGCACCAACACCGATTGTCATGCCATCTTTAACGTAAACAATCGCATTAGATTTAACATATTTTGCGACTTTCCAAGCAAATAACAGGTCAGCCATCTGCTTATCGGTCGGCGCTCGTTTTGTGACAACGGTTAGGTCATCAGCCGCGACCGATCCTAAATCACGGTCTTGAACCAATAATCCACCTGTGACACGCTTATAGTCATATGCGGGCTGTTGACTGATAAGTGCGCCGCATTCCAATAAGCGTAGATTTTTCTTCGCTTCGATAATGGCTTGCGCTGCATCAGTCACCGTTGGAGCGATAATCACTTCAACGAACTGACGATCGACAATCGCTTGTGCTGTTTGGGCATCCAACTCGCGATTGAAAGCGATAATTCCGCCAAAAGCGGAGGTAGGATCGGTTTTGTAAGCACGATCATAAGCTTCAAAAAGAGTATCGCCAATTGAAACACCACAAGGGTTGGCATGCTTGACGATCACACACGCGATTTCATCAAAGGTTTTAACTAACTCAAGAGCCGCATCCGTATCCGCGATATTATTGAAAGAGAGCGCTTTACCTTGCAGTTGTGTAGCCGTTGAAATAGAGGCTTCATTCTGATTGTGCTCTGTGTAAAAAGCGGCTTTTTGGTGAGGGTTTTCACCATAACGCATGGACTGTTTTTTTACAAACTGAGAACTGTAGGTACGTGGGAAAGCATCATTCTCTTCGGTGTTAAACATCGTTCCGAAATAGTTAGCGATCGCGCCATCGTAACGTGCCGTTTGCTCAAAGGTTTTAATCGAAAGATCAAAACGTGTAGTCTGTGAAAGTTGGCCGTTATTGCTGGTCATTTCAGCCAAGATTCGTGCATAGTCCATAGGATCGGTGACGACAGCAACGTCTTTATGGTTTTTAGCCGCAGAGCGCAACATGGTTGGTCCACCGATATCGATGTTTTCAACAGCGTCTTCTAAAGAGCAGTTCGCTTTGGCTACTGTCGCTTCAAATGGGTAAAGGTTGACCACGACCATATCGATTGGATCTATGCCATGTTCAGCCATAATCGAATCATCCGTTCCACGACGACCTAAAAGACCACCGTGAATTTTTGGATGAAGGGTTTTAACACGTCCATCCATCATTTCTGGAAAACCGGTGTATTCAGAGACCTCTGTCACGGCTAGGCCAGCTTCTGACAATACCTTAAAAGTGCCGCCCGTTGAGAGGATAGCAACGTTCATTGCAATTAATGACTCAGCAAACTCTAAAATGCCGGTCTTGTCTGAGACGCTAATTAATGCGCGACGTACTGGTTTCATGAAACTTTCTCCAAAAATTAAAATCTACAAAAATAGGGGATAAATCGTCAAAAGGTCTAAATTAACTGAAACTTCTGCATCTTCTTTCTTAAGGTATTGCGGTTAATGCCTAAGATGAGTGCTGTTTGAGTTTGATTGTATTCTGTCTTCGCTAAGACAAACTCTAACATCGGTTTTTCAACCTGATGAATGACCATTTCATAAAGATCACAGGTCGTCTGTTCCTGAAGCGTGTCAAAATAAACCTCAAGGGTCTGGGTGACTTGTTCGCTCAGTGAAAGAGTGTGTTTTTCGGCGGCTGGTTTACTCATAGAATATTCAATTCAATCTGTTTAGTTAATGTTAAATATCAGGTAGTGTTTACTTCAAAAAATGATGTACAAAAAATAGACACTGAACGTTAATATGGCTTACTCAATAAAGGCTCAAAAAAACGCTCGATGATTGCAAGCTGGGCTTCTGGTGTTTGTAGTTGGTTGAACTGTTTGCGTAACTCTAGGCCTGCCGGAAGATGTTGTCCATACCAGCCGATGTGCTTACGAGCTATCCGTACCCCGAGCAACTCACCATATAACGTATGAATGCCTGATATATGTCGAATAATCGTTTGATAAAATTCATCGAACGAGGGCTCAGCAAATTTACTACCCGTTTTAAGGTAATGATTTATCTCACGAAAGATCCATGGGTAGCCTTGTGCGGCTCTGCCAATCATAATGCCGTCAACGGCCGTATATTTTAATACAAATTCGGCTTGTTCGGGTGTGCAAATGTCACCATTTGCAATCACAGGGATGTCGATCGCCTGTTTAACGGCTTTGATGGTCTCATATTCTGCCAAACCTCTAAATTTATCTTCACGAGTTCGACCGTGGATAGTGATGGCTTGTAGACCTTGTTGTTGAGCAATGTGTGCAATTTGCAAAGCATTGCGATTTTCTGCATCCGTACCCGTGCGTGTTTTGACAGTCACAGGCACATTGACCGCTGACACAACGGCGGCAAAAATATCGGTCACTCGACCTGGATCAGCCATTAAAGCGGAACCGGCTGCCACACTGCAGACTTTCTTAGCAGGGCAGCCCATATTTAAATCGATTATTTGTGCGCCTAAGGAGACTTGCCAAGCGGCAGCTTCGGCAAGTTCATTTGGGTCTGTACCAATTAATTGAATGGCACGCGGCTCTGGATCGTTCAGATTCGCTTGGCGAGTGGAAGATTTTTTAGACTCCCATAACTGTTTTTTAGACGCCACCATTTCGGCGAGCGTATAACAGGCGCCATTTTGTCGGCAAATGTCTCTAAAAACAGAATCGGTAATCCCCGCCATGGGTGCAAGCACGATATTGTGTTCAAAAAGGTGAGAACCAATCTGCAACATTTGTCTAAAGACTCAACTGTAAACTTACCAGGCCTGGTAAGTTTACATGTGGAGTGCTTAAAAGTAACACTGTCTTTTTTGTATTGAGCATATTAAGTCCGGATGCCTGCTAAAAGACCCCATTCCTCATGTTGCTCAAAGGTGTCGAGTTCAACGCCTAGGTCACGATAATGGTTTACTAATCCTTCTGCCTGATTGGCTAACAGACCAGACAAAATCAATGTTCCACCAGGTTTTAGTAGACGGATAAACTCACCTGCTAATTCTTTAACGGGGCCTGCCAAAATATTGGCGACCAATATATCAACCGGCTCCGAATCAAAGTCTTTAACGAGTTCAAAAGAGATATTCTCATGGTTGCGTTCAGCATTTTGTCGGCTGGCAGTAATCGCTTGCGGATCAATGTCGGTACCCACCACAGAGGCCGCACCCAGTTTTTGAGCCGCTAAGGCAAGAATACCGGAACCACATCCGTAGTCAATGACACTGAGATTTTTTGGGGCATGTTGATCCAGCCAAGTTAAACAGAGCGAGGTTGTGGGGTGTGTTCCGGTTCCAAATGCCATTCCGGGATCTAGCATTAAATTCACAGCGTCTGGTTGAGGTGCTTCTAACCAGCTGGGAACAATCCAGAGGTTGTCTCCGAATTGCATGGGTTTGAACAGATCCATCCAGGCACGAATCCAGTCTTTGTCTTCAAGTTGCTCAATTTTATAGGCCGATGCAGGGACTTCGGGAACCTGTTGAGTCAGCTGTTGAATGATGGCTTGAGGATTGGTTTCGGCATCAAATAATCCAACCACCTTGGTTCTGTCCCAAATAGGGGTTGTGCCCAACTCAGGCTCAAAAATAGGTTGGTCTTGAGCATCCTCAAACGTCACTGACGCAGCGTTATTCTCCATAAAAGCATCTGATAGAGGTTCTGCAATCGCTTCTGAGACCACTGTATTTATTTGAATCCAAGCCACTGTTTTATCTCCTTTTTTAAAACACAAAGGCACGAAGACCAAAGTTTAATAACTTCGAGTCTTCGTGCCTTTGTGGTTAAATCTTTTTTAGCCGAAGTAAATCTAAACTAAATGTTCTAAACGTTCTTCTAAATAGTGAATATTACGTCCACCGTCACAGAATCCACCGTCGTTCATGATTTCACGCTGTAGATGGATATTGGTTTCGATTCCCTTAATGACCATCTCGCTTAATGCGCTGTCCATACGACGAATCGCTGTTGTACGATCACTGCCAAAGCAGATTAGTTTACCAATCATAGAGTCATAATGTGGTGGAACGGCATATCCAGTATAGATATGTGAGTCCCAACGAACCCCTAGACCACCTGGCAAATGTAAACGCTCAATGGTGCCAGGAGAGGGCATGAAGTTTTTAGAAGGGTTTTCTGCATTTACACGACACTCAATGGCATGGCCTGTGATTTTGATGTCTTCCTGTTTCAAACTAAGCGGTCTGCCCATGGCGATTTCAATTTGCGCCTTCACCAAATCAATCCCCGTAACCATTTCAGTTACGCAATGTTCAACTTGTAAGCGGGTATTCATTTCAATAAAGAAGAACTCGCCATTTTCATATAGGAATTCGAAAGTACCTGCGCCACGGTAGTTGATTTCGATACATGCATTCACGCAAGCCGCACCAATTCGAGCGCGTTGCTCTTCCGTCACCCCTGGAGCGGGCGCTTCTTCAACGACTTTTTGATGACGGCGTTGCATAGAGCAATCACGTTCACCCAAATGAACCGCGTGGCCTTGACCGTCGGCTAATATTTGAATCTCGACATGACGAGGGTTTTCCAGGAATTTTTCCATGTAAACTTCCGGATTACCAAAGAAACTGCCCGCTTCAGATTTTGTCAGCTGAATCGATTTTAGAAGGCTGGCTTCAGTATGTACCACACGCATACCTCGTCCGCCGCCGCCGCCAGAAGCTTTGATAATAATTGGGTATCCAATCTCTTTGGCAACGCGATGGTTTTCGGCATCGTCTTCGCCTAAAGGTCCACCTGAACCAGGTACGGTTGGTACGCCAGCGGCTTTCATGGCACGGATGGCCATTACTTTATCGCCCATAATACGAATCGTTTCCGCTTTAGGGCCAATAAAAACAAAACCACTCTCTTCGACACGTTCGGCAAAGTCGGCGTTTTCAGATAAGAAGCCGTAACCTGGGTGAATCGCACCAGCGTCTGTGACTTCAGCCGCTGCAATGATGGCCGGAACATTTAAATAACTGTTGGTTGAAGCTGGGGGGCCAATACACACCGATTCATCTGCTAATAGGACGTGTTTCAGAGTCGCATCAGCCGTTGAATGCACAGCAACCGTTTTAATGCCTAACTCTTTACAAGCACGTAAAATGCGCATTGCAATCTCGCCACGATTGGCAATAAGGATTTTTTCAATCATTTACAATCTTCCTTATTCGATGATGAATAGTGGTTGATCATACTCAACCGCTTCACCGTTAATGCCCATGATTTTCTTGACGGTGCCAGAGGCATCAGACTCAATAGGATTCATGATTTTCATGGCTTCAATAATACACAGTGTATCACCTGTCGCCACCTGGTCACCGATTTGTACAAAGGCGCCAGCTTCAGGAGAAGGAGAGCCGTAAAAGGTTCCAACCATGGGTGACGTGACGGCATGACCACTGACTTCTGCAGGGGCTGCTGGCGTTGAAGTGGCTGCAACAATTGGCGCAGCTGCAGGTGCTGCATGCGCTGCATATGGGGCTGAAGCAGCAGGTGCTGAAATGTAAACAGGTTCTTTGCTGCGGGTGATGCGAATATTGTGCTCACCTTCTTTAATTTCGATTTCAGCAATGTCTGACTGTTCGACGATTTCAATTAACTTACGAATTGAACGAATATCCATTTGGTGAATCCTCTGCTTTGATTGTTTTTTGTTTTTTTATTTGTATTTGATTTTGTGTATTTTTTTAACGACGAAAAGTAAGCACCGCTTAATAAAAAGTGATTAACTCATTTTTTCTGAGGCCGCTAAAAATGCAAGTTCGTACCCTTTGGTGCCTAATCCTGCAATGACACCATCGGCCAAATCTGAAAAGTAAGAGTGTGCCCTAAAGTCTTCACGTTTGTGAATATTTGAGAGATGCACTTCAATAAAAGGGATGCTTACCGTCGCTAATGCATCACGAATCGCAACACTCGTATGGGTAAATGCAGCGGGATTGATAAGGATGTAATCAGTCCCATCATCCATCGCCTGGTGGATACGCTCTACAATTTCGTGTTCGGCATTACTTTGAAAGTTGAATAAGCGAATATTATGAATATCTGCCAGGGCTTCTAAAGACTCAATGATGTCTTCTAGGGTTTGGCGACCATAAATTTCAGGCTCGCGACGACCGAGCATATTTAAGTTTGGACCGTTAATCACGAGAAGTGTTCGCATAAAGCTTATTCCTGTAAATCGAATTGCAAAATTATAACTGAAAGTAGAGTTGACTGCTATTTAAAACCGATAAAAGCAGGGTAATTTCTGCACGAAATGAGGTGTTCTGTTTTGAAAAGTAATAAAGTTAAAGTTTTTTGGCTTGAATAAGGCTGAGTGAAAGGCTGGGGTGGTGGAGTTTTACTTTCAGTGCGGTGTCTCAATGAGACTGCTTAGGCATATCCACAGGCTTGTTATAAAAATGCCCTGTCAGAGATTGTCTGGACAGGGCATTTAATCTTGAGAAAATTGTTTAAATCGATTGGATGTTATTGATAGGCTCGGTTGATGTGCTGGACAAAGACATCGCCTGGTTTAAAACCAACCACACGTTGTGATTTTTGTTCTATCCCTGAAGCGTTAAAAAACAAAATCGCAGGAGGGCCGATTAAGCCAAATTTTTTCATAAGAGCTTTATCGATATCATCATTTTTGGTCACGTCAGCTTGTAATAGGGTGACGCCTGTTAAAGCTTGATGAACCTGTGGTTGGGTAAAGGTTAACTTTTCCATCTCTTTACAGCTGATGCACCAGTCAGCATAAAAATCGAGCATAACAGGTTGGCCTTTTGCAAGTTCAGCCTCTAATTCCTTAATGTTTTTAATCGTCTTGAAATTTAGGTGCTCAGATTGCAACTGAGCGCTATTTGAACTGCCCTTAAACGTTTTTAAAGGATGAAACATATCGTTACTACCGCCCATTAATCCAATCAAAATCATGGTGCCATAAAGGAATAAAATTAATGCAAAACCTTTAACTAATTTTAGCCAACCTGATTTGGTGAACGTTGATTCAAATGCTCCCATATATACCGCTGAGATGATAAATAACATTGCCCAACTTAACATAGCGATCTCTGCTGGAATGATACGTTCGAGCATCCAAATTGCAATACCGATCAGCATGACTCCGAAGACGGCTTTGACGTTGTCCATCCAAGCGCCTGCTCGAGGTAGTAGCTTGCCAGCCGATGCTCCTAAGATTAATAGAGGCAGTCCCATACCAATGCTCATCGCAAACAGAGCGACCCCCCCTAACAAGGCATCACCCGTTTGACCAATGTAAATTAAAGCACCTGCTAAAGGAGGAGCAACACAAGGGCCGACAATCAAAGCCGATAAAAAGCCCATAATGGCAACACCCGTTAAGGTCCCGCCTTGTTGTTTATTGGACATGCTCGTGAGCTTGGATTGTAAACGATTAGGTAGTTGCAGGTCATAAAACCCAAACATAGACAGTGAGAGCAATATAAAAATGAAACTGAACGAGCCAATAATCCATGGGTTCTGGAAGGCCGCTTGAAGGTTCTCACCGAACATGCCAGCTAATACACCAGCGACGGTATAAGTCACCGACATCGCTAAGACATATACCAATGACATGATGAACGCACGTTTAGTGGTCAGTTTATGACCTTGGCCGACGATGATACTAGAAAGGATGGGGATCATTGGGAATACACAAGGTGTAAAGGCGAGCAGTAAACCAAAGATAAAGAAAGTCGCAATCACAATCCAAACACTGCTGTTTTTCAAAGTATCAGCGATTTGATCACTTTCAGAAAGCGCTTCACCCGTTGTAGAGGGCACACTATTTGATGTCTTTAACTCGGAATTATTTTGTTGAATCGTTTGTATGTCACCAGGGTCTAATGAGATCTGTTTTTTAATGGGAGGATAGCAAACGCCTGCAGAGGTGGAGCACCCCTGGAACTCCACTTGTATGACGGCTGATGATGTCAGGGTCTGGATAGGTAGGTGGCCTGTCATCAGCCCGTGATAAACCATGGTTTTCCCAAATAGAGGGTCATCAATTTGTTCTGCTTTAGGCAGTTGCAGTTCACCAATAGAGACGTCGCCATTCAACACGCGGACTTTAAACTTATCTTGGTAGAGGTGATAGTCGTGCGCGATGTTCCAACTCAATTCAAGTTGACCGTCCGCACTGATTTGGTAAGAAAACTGAAAAGCTTTTTCGGCATCCAGTAATTCAGGTTGATTGTTATCTTGTTTAAAAAAGTTATTCAGGGCGGATAAAGAATTCAATCCGTTAGAAGTCTCTGGTAAAGTTGCTTGACTTACGGCTTGAGTAGTCGGTAGTTCAATCTTAAAGGTACGTGTTTGCGGAGGGTAACAAACCCCAATTTTATCTGCACAACCTTGGTAACTAACGGTTAAAGTGGTGGTTATCGCGTTGTTTGAGCTGTTTTGAAAAGGCAGGCTCGCCGTAGCGGAGTGTTCATAAATTTCAGTTTTACCAAAGATCGCATCATCAACCATCTTGGCTTTTGAATACTGTGCGGCTTGGACAGCAGTCGAGTCAGATGTGATTGACATCTTATCTCTATATAGATGATAGTCGTCAGCAATTTTCCATGAAAGAATAATGTTCTGGTCTTTTATTGTCGGCGGCTGCAACGTAAAGGCATCATCAACCTCAAGTAGCTCATCAGAGGCATACACGGCAGGGGAGTGTATAAATGATGTTAACAGTCCAACCATGAGTAAGTTCGCGAACAAACTGTTCATGATTTTTTTTAAAAAACTCGAGTTATTCTGAGGCATAATTTTTTCTCATCTCATTTCTTATGAAGTATGGCTTGAAAGTTTGATCGTTTAACCTTATATAACTTGAAACTGATATAACGTCACAGACGGTTGTAAAGACCTTAAAAAGTCATGGAATCTATAGGTCAATTGCTTACTGTCAGCCATTCTATAATACTTTTTACAATTGGGCAGGCCTGGTTTGTCATACATTGCATATTAATTAATGCTAATGAATATTAAAACGAGTATTGAAAAGAATCAATACGCTAAAAACCCCTACTGCTAAAGAGACCTTGATATGCGAATTTTATTTCTACTGTTGTTTGTTATTCCCTTAGTTGAGCTGTATTTTTTAATTCAGGTCGGTGAGAATATTGGCGCTTTGCCAACGGTTCTGTTAACGATATTTACCGCAATGGTCGGAATCGCTTTGATGAGGATACAAGGGTTGGCAATTATGCAGAAGGCACAGTTGTCCATGGCAGCGGGTCAGCCACCGACAACAGAAGTGATGGAAGGCGTGTTTATCTTTTTAGGAGGTATCTTTCTGTTTTTCCCTGGGTTGATCACTGACGGTATTGGTTTTCTGTTTCTAATGCCGTTTGTCAGGCACTTTTTAATTAAATTGAGTGTAAATGGTATGCAAAGCAGAGGGCAATTTCGTCAGAAAACACAACAAGATGAGTATTTCGAAGGTGAGTGGAGAGAATCAACCCATGACACACGCCAGATTAAAGATGATGTGATTGAGGGTGAAATTATTGAATCTAGCGATTCGGTTAAAAAGTAGCTCAAAAAGGTTTATTGCCAAGGCGTGAAACGTTAGGTTTTTAATTTAGGTTTTTAATAAAAACTATTTGATCAGGCCTGGTCAAGATAAAAAACGGAATTTAACAAAGCCTAAACACTTGCTTAGACATTAAGGTCATCCACTTAAGAGAATACAATCACACTCAAATCAAAAAGAGCCTTAAAAAGCTCTCGCCTTAACCATTGACAAGCTCTTACTGCTTTTAAAAATGTTTATACCTGACCTAAAATAAAGCAATATAGCCCTCTTTGTACGTTGGATATTTAAATGTATACCCAGTCGCTCTTATTTTGGCATTTGAGATACGTTTATTGCTACGCATTAACCGGGCATTTTCAGATGCTTCTTTGTGTTGAATCTCTGGCACGCACAGTTCCTCGGCTAACCATTCATAGACTTCACATGCCAAAGTGGGTTGATTGTCTACCCCAACATAAAGTGATTCAATGCTTTCTGGATTGTCTTCATTTAGATTGAGCAGGTGAGTGAGCATTCCAGCGCAATCCGCCGAATGAATGCGATTACTCCAAACGTCCTCCATGCAGTGCGCTTTACCTGAACGCACCAAATCAATTAAATAGGTGCGCCCAGGGCCGTAAATTCCACCAAAACGAATAACCGTTGATGGAAAGTCACTCTCTAGAGCGATGACTTCACCTTCTAATATTCGTTTAGTTGAAAAACTAGTGTCATGTGTTGAGCTCGATTCACTGACCAGTTCACCTTCGTTTTGCCCAAATACTGAAGAGCTGGAGATAAAAAACAGACGCTTAATCTCTTGGTCTTTTAAGGCTTTAAGTAGATTTTTTAAGCCAGAAACATAGGCTTGGTAGTAAGCAGAGTCTTTGAACTTACCTGCTGAGGCCATATAAAAAACATAATCAATCTCTTTTGGAAGGTCATTGATTGGGGTGGATAAGTTCGCTTCGATAGGTTCGATGCAATCAGGCAAGGCATCAATATTTCGGCGTAAGCCAAATACTTTATGTCCTTGTTGTGCCAGCTCGGTGCCTAGTAAGCAACCAACATCACCGCAGCCTGCTATTAAAATATTTGCCATAACAATTTCTCCCTGTTTTGCCCATAGTAAATCAAAACGGAGAAATCAAAAAGCGAAATTAATGCTTAAAAAGTAAAATATTTTGTGAGTGGGGGGTGTTAGGTCTGGAAGGGCATCTTTGTGCGGATTTTGAGGTGAATTAAGGCAAAAAAACCGCGAGAGGATTAACTCCTTTCACGGTTTTTATAAGCATTACTTACTAATTTTAGCCAAGGCTAAGAAATTAGAAGTTGTAACGAACACTCATTGTATAAGCAGATTGTGAATGCTTAGTTGTTGTGTTCCCCATTCCTAGGGCTGTCAAATCACTCGTGACTTTGACTTCTGGAGCGATAACCACTGCAGCATCAATTGCAACGTTCTTAGTGATCTTATACCCACCACCTAGAGAGAAATGTTGCTCAGTAATTGCTGGGAAGAACACGTTGTTGAACATGTTTGTTACCGCACCTGCGTAAGTAGTACCGTCTTGTTGTTTAATAGGGTTGTCTGCTTTATTGTAACCCGCTCCTACCCAATAACCATTTCCTTGGTATTTAGCACCAACAGAAATTACATTTTGATCTTCCCATCCAAAATCGCTGTAACCTTTTGCATCGCTCCACTTAATTTGTTTAAAATCACCTGTTAATGTGATGTTATTCATTTTATATGCAATACCAGCTTTAAGTTCAGCTGGTTGCTCTAGGTTATCAGCGAATGCTGATGGGAAGCCTGCTGCCGGGTTAACAAAGGGCTGAGATGCCGTAGAAAGTTGACCATCATATTTCATGTCGATTGCTGACGTATAGCTTGCAGCTACTGTCAAATCTTCGTTGATATCAAAATAACCACCCAGGCTATATCCAAATCCAAGGTCAGATGCTGCACCTTTACCGATGTATGTAGATGTTCCTGTTGGGTTTCCAGCGCCATCACGGTTTGGGTTTGCATAGTTGATATCTAAAGCACCATACTGGATGATTGGTGAGAAACCAATTCCAAAGTTGTCTTTATTGAATGCTAGAGTTGGTACAAAACGCATAATCTGTAAATTTGATTGTGCTTCAAATTGATTGTATTGACCAGTTGCAGCGTTAAGAGCATTTCCAGAGTAATCGACACCCATACCAGAAGTACCGTACATGCCGATACCAAACGTTAAAGATTCATTAATGCGGCTTGTTAGTGATACTGAAGGGATTACATATGTATCACCAGAGCTCGTTGCAAATGCTTGGCCATCCCCGTCTACTACACCATTGTTACTGACATCTGGTTGGAACAAGGTTCCACCAAAAGTAAATTCAGTGCCGGTGGATTTACCGATCATCGCAGGGTTAACAACGACGCTTTCAGCACCATAAAATGCCGCAACACCTGTTCCACCCATTGCAGAAGACTGTGCGCCAACACCAGTCATGTTTGTGCCGTTTGTCGCCATTGCTGATGAAGCAAAGATGGTCGCTGAAACAGCTAGAGCTACTTTAGTCATTTTCATTTTTTTATTTACTCTCTTAAGTGTATTTTAAGCCTTTGCGGAATAGTCAGTGCAAGGCTTATGGTCATTTAGTCGTTTGGCAGATTTTTTATCTGCGTAAATTTCATGAGTTACTATGCAATACAAAAAAAATATTTGGTAATCAAAAGAATTTAAGGGTTGATTAATAAAGGTAATGCCTAATATTAGAGCAACTTAATATTTATAGGGGTATAAGTTTTAATAGAGTTTGTTATAGTTAACTTATTGAAATGTATGAGTTTTTAGTATTTTATATATATGTCATAATGTTTTATGAAACATGGTTTGTAAATAGGCTGTCATAAAACATTATTTTAATAATTAAATGGCAGAACAGAATAAATTGATGAGGTGCCAAGTGGTCACTCATAAGAGTTAATTAGATTTGTCAACAATAGAGTGATCTAAAAATTAAATTTTGTTAGGGCAATAAAAAACCGCGAATGGATTGAATCAATTCGCGGTTTTTTATTTTATTGGCTAGGCACTAGACGCTGTAAGTCAGACCTGGCCTGGTCACTTTAAAAGGCTTGGTTTAGAATGCGCCCGTTTTACCGTTTTCTAGCATCTTCCACATGGCGTTACGAACTTGCATCGTCGCTTCAAGTAATTCAGGAGGCATTTTCTTACCCATCTTGATTGCCATATCCATATTCATTGTATAAAGATGAAGGCCATCTTCTTCCTCAATGATGTTGACACGACAAGGAAGGAACCCACCCATTGCTGGAGAGAAATCAACCATTTTACGCGCAGTTTCTGGGTTACAGAAAGACATTACGTGCAGTACTTTAGATTCGACACCGCGTGCTATAAGCTCTTCAGAAAGCGGTAGTTCACCAACGTTCTTAAGGTTGTAATTGGTGCCTACCGAGTTGATTGCATCCTTAACTTCTTCAAGTGTAATACCGTCGTCTACTTTAACTTCCCACATAGTAGCATCAGCGATATCACCTTCTGACTCAACCCATTTGTCCCAGACAGACATGAATGTCTCACCGGCACCGTCATTTAGGTTACCGATGGCATTCATCGTTCCACAACCAGAAAGGGTGGTTACAGCTGCAGCAAGAATACTTGCTTTTAATAAATTCACTAATTTCATTTTGTTCTCCGTTGAATATAAGGTATTTCGCTCTTTACTCACACTAGATTACGGGTTCTAAAGTAAAAAGCAATTTGATTTTTTTTGGTGGTTAATAACTTTTGTTTATTAAGAAATTCTAATACGCTAATATCAATTTTACGTATTGAGGCTAAAGCCTAGTGTTCTTATGAGTTTATAAACATTTTCATTGTTAGACACATGTACTGAGTGGCAATGCCATTCTCGATAAATGGGAAAATTACGCCGATAAAACTCATACTTATTATGTATTTCTGTGATGGAATCGGCCCGAATGGCCGCATCATCTTGGTGTGAATTATGCGTTTTCTTAAAAAGGGAATTTAGAATGGTTTGTGTTGGTCCAGGCTCAGAAATCACAAGTTCTGGTAGCGCGCTTGGCAACTCTTTTTTCCAGGCCAGTTGTTGAGGGGTTTTCCAGAAATTGCACAGTGCCTGATAAACCATTTCACTGCCGGCCACTTTAGCTTCTAATGAATGGCCTGCTATATGGGGCGTTGCTAGGTAAGCTGTTTTATATAGGGACTCTGAAATAGTTGGCTCGTTTTCCCAGCAATCTATCACATTGGCAAGCGTGGGGGTTTTGCACCAGGCGGATTCATTTATAATGCCTCCTCTGGCCGCATTGATAAGGATTTGATGCGGTAATATTTTTTCTAGGCGTTCAGCAGAAAGCAGGTCTAATGTTGCATCTTGACCACTCACGGTCAATGGTGTATGAAAGGTGATGATGTCTGCTTTAAGGCAGGTTTCTAAATCCACAAAACTTTCTTGCGAATTTTCCAAAGTTTGTTGGCGTTGTCTTGGTGGATCGTTTAACAGACATGTAATACCTAAGGCAGTTGCTTTTTCATGCACTAGATGGCCAACATGGCCAACTCCTATAATGCCTAAGGTTTTTTGTGTCAAATCAAACTCTTTAGTTTCTGCCAGATCAAATAAAGCACTGATGACAAATTCTGCAACAGAGTTAGCGTTACAGCCTTGTGCAGAATAGAATGTGATGCCTTTCTCTTTTAAATAGGTTTGGTCAATATGGTCGAGCCCCACCACTGTACTGCCAACGAATTGGACAGAACTGCCTTTAAGCAATTCAGCGTTGACTTGAGTTCTGGAGCGAACAATTAATGCATCTGCATGTTTAATGGATGCGGCATCAATATTTTTGCCCGGCAGTGTTACCACTTCTCCGAGATGAGAGAAGATAGCTTTCGCATAGGGGATGGCATCATCAATGATGATTGTTTTTTGGTTTGTCATGGTTGAAAGGATCTTTGTGCCGTCTGTTGTGTAATTCCATACAATACGTTTCAAGGTTTGTTTTGTAAATAGTTAAATAATAGGGGGTCTAATTATTGAGTCCCTATAATAGGCATTGATGTCAGGTAGAAAAGATCGGTTAAGCCAAGTTTTGTTCAGGCTGTCATGCATTTAATAGTAATGATTACTAAAGAGTAGGGAGAAATTTATTTGAACACAAAATCAGTTACAGAGTTAATTCCTAGCCAAAATGGTTTAATCGAGGTACGTTATAAAGCACTTTCATCTGAAAGTGAAGTTACAGATAAGGTCATGAAGTTGGTTGTTCTGAGTCATCCACATCCTTTATATGGTGGCACCATGAATAATAAAATTATCACCACTATGGAGCGTGCTTTTCAGTCGTTAGGTTATGTGACGGTAGCCTACAATTTTAGAGGGGTGGGCAAAAGTGAAGGGGAGCATGATCAAGGCATCGGTGAACAAAACGATTTAGTTGAGGTCATTGAATGGGCAAAGCAACGTTTTAAAAGCACGCATTTGACCTTGGCAGGCTTTTCTTTTGGCAGTTATGTGGCATTAAAAGCGTATCAGGAATTTAATAAAACACTTAGTGTCGATGCCTTGTGTACGGTTGCTCCACCCGTGGGTTTATATGACTTTTCTGGAATTCATCCGGTGAAAGTGCCTTGGGTGTTAATTCAGGGAGGTAAGGATGAGGTTGTTTCATCGACTGAAATACTGCGGTGGGCCATGGCGGGAGAGCTTCAGCCCGATATCTATTGGCGAGCAAAGGCCGGTCATTTTTTACACGGTGAGTTAATCTGGTTAAAAAATATTATTTTGCTTGTTTATTAGGGTGCTACGGGTCTTTTTTTAATGTTTTTTTTAAAAATTAATAAATTGGTGATGTTTAGAATAATAAATATAAGCATTTCCTTATATTGAAGTTTACTTACAAATGCTTATAATGCCACATATTAGAAAATTCTTATATGCTAATAAGGTTGTGTTATGACGAGGTTGTAGCTACTCTTATCGACATGTAGGTTCAATGATTACGTTGGTTTGTGAATGGGTTGTCTACCGTCGTGAAGAGAGATGCAATAGACCCCCCTATTGTAAAAGTCCCCCCGTTGGCGTCCTGTTTTGCATCAGGTTATTTGGAGTAAAAATGAAAAAAAATAAAATACTAAAATTTAAGTTGTCGGCACTGGCGTTGGCACTCTCTTCATCCCTCTCTTTTAATGCCAAAGCAGAAACATATGATTTTAAACAATGTGTTGAAAGTGCTTTAAATCAAAACCCTGAAATGGACGTAAGTTCCGCACGTATTCATCAAGCCCAATCGGCCTTAGGCAAAGCAGAAGCCAGTCGTTTACCGCAAATTACCTTGTCAATGACAGGTTCAAACTCGGATAATGCTTTGAATGTGTTTGGTATGAAACTTCAGCAGCGGTCAGTAGATACACAAACAGATTTTCAGCCAAGTACTTTAAACAACCCAAACGCGCATACCGACTTTAATACCCGTATAGAGGTATTATTACCAGTCTGGAATGGGGGCAAAATAAGCAGTTATGAGGACCAAGCTGCAGCTATGATTCAGGCTGCACGTCAAGGAGATGTTGCAGTACAGCAGTATCTTACCTTCAATGTCTACCAAGCTTATGAAGCCGTGCATGCCGCACGTTCTTATATTAATGTTGCTGAGCAAGCCAAACTAACGGCTGATGAATTTGTTAGAACGACTAAAAACTTAGTCGAGCAAGGAATTGTGGTTCGATCTGAATTTTTGAGTGCTAAAGTAAATCAGTCTTCGACTGAAGTCGCCTTGTTAAAAGCGCAAGGTCAAGAGCAAATCGCCTTAGATACTTTAAAGATGTTAATGAATGTTGATGTCAATCAGGAGGTTGATGTTGCTGAACGTACTGATTTGGAATTGCCGGCAACTTCAGTAGAGTCATTATTATCCATGGCAATGGCAACCAATCCTCAGTTAGAAGCCAAACGAAAGGAGGCATACTCGACAAAGTTTGCGATTGAAGCCGCGAAGGCAGACTACTATCCGAGTTTTAATGTTATGTTGAGACAAGAGTGGAATGATGAGGCTCCAGCTTTAAATCATAGCTCCTATACCGTTGCCGGTGTCGTTTCTTGGAAAATTACCGATTTTGGGGTAACCAGTAATTCAGTCGATATGGCCAAATCTGCAGCCCTTGAGAAAAAGTCTGCTTTACATTCTGAGGAGAATAAAACACGTCTTGAAGTCTTAACGGCATGGCGCAAAATGGAGGTGGCTATTAAGCAAGTTGACTTCAATATATTGGCCGTTGAACAGGCTAGTGAAGCTCAAAAATTAGTCCTGAAGCGATATGAAGGTGGTGTTGCTACTATGACAGAGGTGTTAGCGGCTCAAACTCAATTAGATAAGGCCAGAGCGGAACTTGTTGCGGCTAAATATGATGTCAATGTCTTTAAAGCCAAAATTCGCCTGGTCACCGGCACCATGAATATTAATCATTTGTAATGAGCGATGATGGTAGACAATATTTTTCAGACCTTTCAAAACAAATTTAAAGAAATAAAGGACTTATTATGAGACAGATGTCTAAGATACTGACCGCATCAGTGCTGGTTACGATATTTGGTTTAACAGGCTGTACGCAAGAGTCAGAACATTCTGAGGTGAGTGCTGTGCAGACATATAAAGTGCATGTGCAGACTGTAGAATTAGGTGAGGTTGAGTTGATGGCCGTTGTACCTGGCGCCATTGTTCCTGAACAAAAGGCACAGATTTCTTCACGTTTAATCGGTTATATAAAAGGTTTAGAAGTTAAGGTCGGGCAAACAGTGAAGCGGGGGCAGTTATTGTTTAGTATCGATTCAGCGGACATTAACAGTCAAATCGTTCAGGCAAATGCCGGGTATCAACAAGCGATTGCAGGGTTAAAAGATGCAACATTGGATTACAATCGTTTTACGCAGCTTTACAAGGAAAAGTCCGTCTCTAAACAGCAGTATGACAAAATTCGTTTACAGTACAGTATTGCCCAACAGAGTGTCGCAGCGGCTAAGTCTGCTTTAAATCAGGCAAAAGAACAACTTAATTACGCAAATGTTAAAGCGCCTTTTGAGGGAGTTATTGTAGATAAAATGGCCGTTGCAGGAGATTTAGCTTCTCCCGGTAAGCCAATAGTTGTGATTGAAAATACAGCCTCTTTAATCGTGCAAACGGAAGTGGCTGGTGATTTATTCGCGGTGATTAAAATGGGCGATGAAGCGACTGTTTTAGTTGAAGGACAGTCGGGACCTTTAGTTGGAACCATCTATACTTTGGTGAGCTCCGCAAACCCCAAAACTCGTACACACACCGTTAAATTAAGCTTGCCAGTGATAAATGATGTAAATAGTGGAACCTTTGCACGGGTTAGTTTTAAGCGTGGCGTTCGGCACACAATGATGGTTTCAAAAACAGCCGTCGTCAATAGAGCGGGAATTGAGGGGGTTTTTGTCAACAGAAGTGGTAAAGCCTTTTTTCATATGGTACGTACAGGTCTTGAGGTCGGAGATAAGGTCGAAATTCAAGCGGGTTTAGCATTAGGTGATCAAATTATTGTGGATAATAATCAACGCATATTAAACGGTGACAGAGTGGATATTATCGGACAAAAAGATCAAGTTGAACCAGAAGCAGTCATCAGCGATGCCATTGCGATAACTGTCAAAGGGGCGTGATGATGTCTGAAAATAAAAATTCTGAGCATCAGGTGATTGAGCCTAAGATGAATATGGCAGGTAAGATCGCCACAGCCTTTATTCACTCTAAAATTACCATGATGATTGTCATTGCCATTACCTTAGCGGGCATGATGGCGTTCTTGATCACTCCTCGCGAATATAATCCACAAATTGTCGTACCAGCTGCGAATATTATTGTGCATAAGGGGGGAGCGACGCCAGAAGAAGTTGAAAATATGGTGGTTAAGCCATTAGAAACCATTTTAAGTGCGTTGCCAGGCGTGGATCACACCTTTGGTTATGCTGGAAATGATTTTGGTGTGGTGACGGTTCAATTTGAGGTTGGCGAGAATCAGGTAGACAGCTTGGTTAAAGTGTACAACCAGCTAATGCAAAATATGGACAAAATGCCACCTGATACTCAACCGCCGATTGTGAAACCGATCAATGTGGATGATGTGCCCATTATGACCTTGGCGGTTACATCAAAGGAGTTGTCAGGTTATGACCTGCGCGATGTTTCGCTTAAGTTAGTTGAGAATCTGCGAAATATTCCAGGGGTCTCTTTCACCGATGTTGTAGGGGGCCAAAAGCGAGCGGTAAATGTTTGGTTGGATGCTCAGAAGATCTCGTTAACAGGCATGTCACTAGATGATATTAGTGAGATGTTATTAGGCAGTAACGTTTCAACACCTGTTGGTTCGATGATCAATAATAACCAAAATCAACTGATTCGAGTGAATGGTTTCTTAGGGAGTGCTAAAGATGTCGGCGATATTATTATTAGCTTGGATAAAGACCGCCCGATTTACCTGAAAGACATCGCTAAAATTGTTGATGGTCCTCAAGAAACCGATGTCTATACGCGTATCGGCTTCGGTCCCTCGGCAACACTTTCCTCTAGGGGTGAACAGGCAGCGGTAACGATTACCATTGCAAAGCAACCTGGAACAAATGCCGTGGATGTGGCTAACCTCGTCGTTGATAAGTTAGAAGCACTAAAGAAAAGTGTTTTGCCAAGTAATGTCGA
This sequence comes from Thiomicrorhabdus arctica DSM 13458, assembly GCF_000381085.1. GTDB lineage: Bacteria > Pseudomonadota > Gammaproteobacteria > Thiomicrospirales > Thiomicrospiraceae > Thiomicrorhabdus > Thiomicrorhabdus arctica. Next base: position 159,216 of record NZ_KB905901.1, read on the forward strand.
TGTGGTGGTCACGCGCAACGATGGCGAAAAAGCCAATGCTGCAGTGAATTTATTGATGGAGCATTTAGGAATTGCTGTCGCCTCGGTCGTTGTCATTATGGTTCTCTTTTTAGGATGGCGTGAAGCAGGGATTGTGACTTTAACGGTTCCATTAATATTATTCGTTGTGTTATTTGTCGGAATGCTGGTCGATCAGACAATCAACCGTATTACTTTATTTGCACTTATCTTATCGTTGGGGTTGCTGGTGGATGCCGCCATTGTTGTCATCGAGAATATTCACCGGCATATCCATAATGGCTTTGACCCTGATAAATTTGATGAAGTCATTATTAAAGCAACCAACGAAATCGGCAATCCGACCAATGTCGCGACGATTGCCGTTATCTTAGCATTCATTCCGATGTTGTTTGTTACTGGGATGATGGGACCATTTATGGCACCAATTCCCTTTAACGTGCCAGTCGCCATGATTGCTTCATTATTGGTCGCTTACATGTTGGTACCGTACATGGCTTACCGTTTTTTAGGTAAAAAAGCCATTAAGGAGATGCAGGAAAGGGAGAGTCAAGACGCGCATCATGTCGAAAAAGAAGACTGGATGCAAAGATTGTATGTGACTTCGATTACCCCCTTAATCGACAGCCGTACTAAACGTAACCTCTTTTTAGGTGTCGTTTTGATTGCCTTAATAGGGTCCATGTTACAACCAGCATTGCAGTTTATGCGTGGTGATGACATGAATGGGCCTCTGCACTCTGCAGGGGTTGAAGTTAAAATGTTGCCTTATGATAATACCAGTACTTTTCTCGTTCAAGTAGACATGCCTGAGGGGACAGCACTAGAAGCAACGGATCGAGTGGTTCGTCTTGTGGGTGAGCGATTATCTTTGACTCAAAATGTCACGGATTATAGTGTTTATTTAGGGATGCATGCACCGATCGATTTTGCGGGCTTGGTACGTGGTGATTTAATTAAACAAGGCGCTAATTTTGCTCAGATTCGTGTGAATCTAGTCGACAAACATCATCGTAATGTATCTTCGCATGACATTGTTATGAACTTGGATTCTGAATTGGCAGAGCTTAGAAAAGTCTTTCCAACCGCGAATATTAAACTGTATGAAACACCTCCTGGTCCACCCGTGACTACTCAAATTATGGCGGAATTATATGGGCCTGATTATGATAAATTACGTGAAGCCGCGTTGGAGGTTGGAAAGTCTTTTAATCAAATCTACGGTCTGATTAACGTTGATGATTCGGTAACGTCTGACACTGAAACGTTTGAAGTCAATATCGATCGCGAACAAGCTAACTTGTTAGGCGTGGCACCTGCTCAGGTCGCCAAGATGTTGCGAGATTATATCAATGGTTATGAATTGGGTTATATGCATTTAAACAATGTTCGTGAACCTGTGAATATCATTGTACGTCTACCGCGTTCAGCAAGAACCGTTGCGGAGCAATTATTGTCTTTGCGAGTTCAGTCACGTAGCGGTGAATCCGTTCCGCTTTCATCCGTTGCTGATATCGAAAAAGTGATGCATGCAAAACCCATATTGGCAAGAGATCAGCATAAAATGGTCATGATTGGCGGCGAACTGCTGAAATCCAGTCCTGTTTATGCTGTGCTGTCATTGGATAAAATGTTAGATGGCGTGAAATTACCTGAAACAGGTGTGACATTCCATACTGCGAACCTAGGGTTTGTTGCGGCGACACCTGATGATGTAATGGATTACACGATTCTTTGGGGTGGCGAAATGCGTCTGACATTAGACGTGTTCCGTGATATGGGCAGTGCGTTTATTGTCGCGTTAATCTTTATCTATCTAATCCTGGTAGGATATTACAAGTCATTCATGATACCCACGATTGTAATGGGAGCGATTCCTTTGACGATGATTGGGGTTTTCCCTGGTCACTGGTTAACCGATCAAGCCTTTACCGCGACATCCATGATTGGAGTCATCGCTCTCGCAGGGATAGTGGTGCGTAACTCATTGCTATTAATTGACTTCATATTAGAATATGAAAAAGAAGGTCGATCACTCAAGGAGTCCGTTATTGAAGCGGGTAAAGTACGTTTCCGTCCGATTCTATTGACCGCCTTAGCCATTATGTTCGGTTCAATGATTATGGTTACAGATCCAGTATTCGGAGGGTTGGCGGTCGCGCTTATCTTCGGAACGCTCTCTTCTACAGTACTCACATTGCTGGTAATTCCATCGCTTTATTATATTTGGCGCTGGCATGGTGGTGTTAAACAGCAAGAAGAGGCCGCGGCGGCTTTAGTCAAGAGTTAATTCTTATTCAGTTTGATCGTATAAAAGCCAAGCTCATCTTGGCTTTTTTTATGCCCGTAAGAAACCCGGCGGCAAAAAAAATGACCTAGTCTGATTAAGCCTTGTTGTGAATTAATATTACCAGACTATTTTCAGTTAGTTGAATATTGATGCAAGCGTTTTGGAAAGAACGCTGGGGTCTTAAGTATTGTATTCACTCAAGTTTGCAAGGACTGTCTTTTATAAAATAGTGCCCTGAGACCAAAAGCGGGGGTGAAGGTAGGAAGAGCCAGTGGCTTCAAAGCTCGTTTGAAGCCAGTTTGTTAGGTTGCTTAGTTCAGGATAGAGCCCATAAATAAAAACAACTAATGTCAGTAGAATGACAGCCAGGAAAAAGATCGGTTTAGAATGTGTCGTTATTTTTGTATTCATTTGCATGTAAAGCCCATACATCCAACCAATAATGATGATTAAAGTGAGTTGACTTAATGGCATGACCCATACACCACTGACTAACGCATGGAAGTTTGCTGTGATAAAAGCAGATGTTAAAGCGCTATACAAAATAGTTGATTTAGGATGCGTATTTATTTGTGCAGTGCCAAAACGAATCCATTTAATAAAACCATACAGGGTAATGGCCACTACTAAAATCGTCGCGATCACTCCCCATTCCGCAAGGAGTTGCAGAACAATATTGTGTGGGTGAGCAGCGATTTCATTTTGATCGAGTTGTGCAAATTGCATGGGACCTATGCCAATCCACGGGTTTAAGGACGTTAATTGCAGTGCTGACAGCCAAAGACTGAATCGACCCGAGGAAGAGCTGTCAATTAAATGTTGGTTGGCAAGTATGAAGGTATCAGTGGAAAGGTAAATCATAAATATAACAAGGGCATAAAGCATGATGCCACTGGCCAGTACCGATAGGTTTAGTTTCCACCATGCTTTACGATGGGATTTAAATAAAATTCCTGTTAGGAGAACCCCCAAAATTGTAGCGAGTACCACCCCGCGGCCAGAAGAAAAAAGTATATTCATCCACATAAATGCAGCAAGAAATAGGGTGATGTAGAAAATTTTAACGGAGTATTTTTGGTAATAAATAGCCGTTCCAATAATAATTGGCAGAACCATTCCTTGCCATTGATTCCCAAATCGAGGGTTAATAAACCCCGTGAACAATCCCGCAAAACTTGGCTCCAAAGCGCCTTGCAGCATCATAATAAATTGACTGATAAAGACCCCAAAGTGCAGTGAAATGGCAAAAACAAAAGCCGCCATTAACCATTCACTTGCTGTTATGGGGCTCTTAATGACAACAGACGCAATGTAGAGCGAGGATAAAAAAAGCAGCAGTAGCAGGCTAATGTCCAGAAAGGAATGTCTTGGTGACTCAGAAAATATGGCCGACAGAATGCCGATAAGAAAAAAAATAGATATAGCCCACCTAGAAGCAGTGGGAATGGTTTTAAGTGTCGTATATAGGGCATTGCGAACATCACTGAGCAGTAGAGTGCAAATGCCTACTAACACAATGATGAATATCTGAAAAAGACGTTTTTCATCATAGCGGTTAAATTCATCTAAAAAATGAATATTGGGGCTAAGTGACCATATCAGCAGAATAACAATAAAGGGTAAATAAAAAAGGTTAGTAGTACTAATTTTCATATTGAAATTGGCTAATCGTAGTTAATTTAAGATGGATGATACATGAGTGTTGAGTGTTTTATACACTATAAAACGAATTGAAACGTTGAAGGGAATATCTTAGAAGTTCAAGGCTCATTATTTATATATGACACTCCAAAAAACGAGTCTTTGTGTTAATAGAAGAGTTTTTTTAGGGGGCGGTCTAAGGAAGTGTTCTGGCGAATGTGTGTCATTTATACACAAATTTTTAAATAAAATAAATATTAGTATTTTCTTATATAAATTAAATATATGTATGGAATTATAAAACAATATCCTTTAATATCAATATGTTAAATGTGTATTTATCATGCTTTAAAAGGTTAGAAGTTTTACTGATCCCCTAATCAAAAGATTTGTTTATGAAACCTCATAAATTCTATTGTAGTTAAGTTCTTTATCGCATTAAATACATTCAAGCCAAATGGCACATCAATAAACCTAAATGAGGATTTTCCCATGTTAAATGAAGCGAAAGTACAAAAACTGATTAAAGCTAAACAGGTTAAGAAACAGCAAGGTGCATCCATGATTGAGTACGCTTTAGTGGTTGCTGGAGTTGTAGCGATCGGATTTGTGTTATTTGGGGGAGCAACAGGTGGAACAGTTGGTTCAGCAATTTCAGCAAAAGTCACTGCAGCAATTGGCACTTAATTGATGCAGGAGAGTAGACTTAAATTAAAGTCTCAACATGGGGCTGTGATGATTGAAACAGCCTATGTACTCCCCTTAGTATTAGGCGTAATGTTATTTATAGTTGAGCTAGTGGCTTATGCATTAAATAGCTTTGCCGTAAATGATGTGCTAACGGATATGCATACCAGCATATTGAGTGAAGTTTCAGCCGTGAGCAGTTTAGATGCCGGGGGCGTGTTGGGATTTACACCGCTTTATGCATCTTGCGTTGCGAATCAAGTCGTTTTGCCCGAGGGTAATAATGCTGCGATTGCTCAGATAGTAAAGAGCAGTTTAGCGACTAAAAATATTACTTTTTTAAACAGTAAGCCCGCCACTGCAACAATTACAAAGAATGTGGTTTCAGGATTTAATGTGTATATCATTAATTTTACAGGTGTCGCGAACTCTTTGGTATTACCAGAGTTTTTTGAAGTGCTGTTGCCCATTAATGTCAATACCATTGTCAGCATAAAAGACAGTTGTGTATGACCGTATGTCGACCCCTTTTATTTAGTATTTCTTTCAAATAATAGCTTTTTTCGAAGTTATTTCCTCCAAATAAAATGAGTATTTTATGAAAATTCAACGCAGTGATGTCGTGCTGTATGGCGTCGCTTTTCTATCAGCCATACTCGCAATTGGATTAGTTTATGGCTATGTCGAGAATCGAGTCGCGGAGGCAGAGAGTAAAACTGAAGTTAAAACCGTAACTGTCATTGAAAAGCCAGATTTACGTTCGGTCATGGTGGCAAGCCGTGATATTTACCGCGGTGAAAAAATCGAAGTGGATGACGTTAAAGTTTTAATGGTGCCCGTTGAAGGAGTACTAGCAACAGGGGTTCTAACACAACCTAAAGCCGCAATTGGACATGTTGCCAAACAGGATATGTATGCTGGCGAGTGGTTGATGGATCAAAAGATTGGATTTCAGGACGTCAAAGTAAGCGGTGTTGAGGCATTACTTGAAAAAGGCATGCGCGCCATGCGTATTTCCGTTTCAGCTGAAACCGGTTTGTTAGGCATGCTAAATCCGAACGATCATGTTGATGTGATCAGTGTGTTTGAAAGCACAGACGGTAAACGCATGATTAGTCGCACGATTCTACAAAATATTGAGGTACTCTCTATTGGCCAGACTAACCGCATGGGGCAAATGAGTCAGGAAGTCGTGCAAGACTCTCAAAAAAATCAACAAGGTGAAGCTTTTGTTAAAGCCTCTATGGTGGCTCTTAATGTCAATATGCGACAAGCCGAAAAGTTAGCCTTGGCGCTGAATATAGGTGCTTTCCACCTTATTCTACGTGGGCCAGCAGATGTGGAGTTGATTGAAACCGATGGTGTGAATGTCAAAGTGATGGAGCGCAGTAAACAGCGCCCACCTATCTATAAAGCCAAAAAAGATCGCGATGTCATACAGATAATGCAAGGTGGCCGCGTTCAAGAAGTGAGAACAAGATGAATTTTTTTCAAAATACAATAGTAGATAAGGTACCGCAGGCGACTCTTATGAATAAGAAAGCATTGATATTAGGTTTGACATTGATCGGAGTGTCTTTAGGTGCTCAGGCAGAACTCGCTAAAACCTATAACTTGACAGAAACAGATAGTCAGATTATTAAGTTCGATAAAGGCTTAAAAAGAGCTTTAATTGCCAATCCCGAATTGGCAACTGTAAAAGTCTTAAGTAAAAATGAGCTGTTAGTAACAGGTAAAGAAGCCGGCAGAACGCAGCTCATTATCACCTATCGAGACTCACCAAATATTGACCATAAGGTGGTCTTGAATGTAGCTCCAGATCAGTCGCGCCGTGAAGAGATCGAACAAACATTAGCGCAATTGCTGAAAGGCTTAAACCCGCAAGGTACGGTTAAGTTTGAACTCAAAAATATTTGGATCAATGCGGAAGGCGCTATTCGACGTGAAGTCGATCAAATTGGTAATCAGATAGATGGAGACGCTAATCTCAAACAATCAGCCCGTCAAGATAAACAAATGCTGCAGAGTGAGAGTTCAGTAGGAAGCTTAAGTTCGCAACCATTGGCGGGGAATTATCTGGTGTTGTTATCAGGTGAAGTACAGAATAAAGCGCAAAAAAAGCGTATTAACTCGGTCATCTCTGCATTAGGTTTAAGTGTCATAAATATGATTAATGTGACCGGTCCTCAACAGATCAAATTATCGGTTCGTGTTGCAGAGGTTGTCAAAGGTAATCCATTTAGAAGTGGTTTTGCAGCACGAGATAAAACGGATCAATATGGCATTTTTCCGCCAGGAAATTTAGGTTCGACTGCAAACTTTTTATTGAATGTTGCGAGTGTCGCGCCAGGAACAGGTGCTGCTATTAATTTTCCACATGCAGATGGCTTTCAATTAGGGATAAATCCTCTAAACAGTAATTTGTTTGGGGTACTCTCTATTTTAGAAGGCAATCATCTGGCACGTATTTTAGCGAAGCCTGAGTTGATTGTTCAATCAGGTGAAACCGCTGAATTTCTTGTGGGAGGAGAAGTGCCCATTCCAGTTGCTCAAAATGCCCAGACGATTACCGTTTCTTATAAAGAGTTTGGTGTACGTTTACGTTTTAGTCCTATTATTACCGAGTCAGGCGAAATTCAAATGACGGTTGCACCAGAAATCAGTAGTATCGACGAAAGTTCCGGCTCTCAGACGGGTTCTATTGTTGTACCCGGGTTCCGTTCACGTAAAGCGACCACCACGGTCACTCTCGCTGCAGGGCAAAGTTTTGTCATCGGCGGACTGATTCAAGATAACTTCCGTAGTTCCGTCTCTAAAATCCCCCTCCTAGGGGATATTCCGATCATTGGTACTTTATTCCGTTCAACCAGTTATGAAAAGGATCAGTCAGAGTTAGCGATTTTAGTTACCCCTACCTTTGTTGATCCCATTGAACCAACATCAAAAATCACGCTTCCAGGAGAAAATATAGATCGACCAAGCGCTGCTGAGGGATTCTTTAGCGGGAAGTTGGCTAAGTTGTTACCTCCTGGGGAGAGCGCGCTTCCTGAACTGTCTGTTCAGATCGGATTGGAGAAGCCTTAATGCGTGCAGGATTATCGACAAGCTCTATTGCCTTGAAACAAGCGCTTTATTTTGGGTCGGATGCGGACTTACAAGAAGCCGTACGTGTGTCCATTTTATCTAAATATGTGATGGAAGCTCAGGAGGAGATTCCACATGTATGGTCGGATAATGTGAGTTTGGTTTTATTAGAACATAATGGTGAAGCGCAAACCACGCTGCAAAGAATTAATGAAGTGCTGACCTTGGCAAAAGGGGTTTTGATTTACGTTTTGCTAAAAGATAAAGATGCCGATTTTATTATTGAAGCAAGTCATCAAGGTGTTCAAGGGTTTATTGAGTGTCCTAATGAAGTGTTTCATATTCTCTCTATCTTGCATATGCAAGACCGCAGACAAAAAGGCAAAAATGGGAATGTCTCTTCTTTATTCAGCTTAAAAGGGGGGGTAGGTTGCACTGCTTTAGCCACTAATATCGCTTCCCATCTGAATGATTTGACTGAAGGGCGTACAGTATTGGTGGATTTAAATATGCCTTTAGGTGACACGGCACTTTATTTAAATATGGAATCCAAACATCTATACACCCTGACGGATTTTGTCTATAACCTTAATCGTTTCGATGAAAATTTAATTTATAAATCATTAAGTCGCCATGAGTCGGGTTTATATGTGTTGTCTTTACCAGGAGAGGTTGGGGAGTTAGACAATCTTAATGGTGAACTCATTAAAACTATTATTCAGTCTTTACGACGTTATTATGATCATGTTGTGATTGACTGCGCGAGTGATTTGTCAGACTTAACCTTAAGCTGTTTAGATGAGTCGGACAGTATTGTATTAGTGGCGGAACCTTCCTTATCCTCTTTACGCGCGGTGAATACCGCTATTCAGATTAGTCAGAAACTTGGTTATATCAAAGAATCCCTTAAACTCATTGTAAATCGAAGCACCAGTGGATGTGATGAAATGCTTGAAGAGGTGATTGATTCATTAAATATTGAGACTGTTGCACGAGTTGATAATGACTATTTAGGATTCAATGAATCCTTAAGAGAAGGGCAATTACTCAAAGAATACAAGCCGGAATCGAATGTAAACAGTCAGTTGTTGAATATTGCCAATATGCTGCATAACGGCAGCGTGCAGTTAGAGGTGGTAAAGTTGAAAGCACGAAAATCAAATAGGTTTGATTTTTTCAATACGTTGTTTAAGTCTAAAAAGTCTGAAGTGAAGCCTTCACCCTCTTCTGTCTCTGACGTGGACCAGAAGGCTGTGGTGTCTTAAATGAGTATTCGCGATCGATTAAGACAAGTAGAACAAAAGCACCAAGCCACGACTGCTTTAGATATATCTGAATCTGTTAAGAAAGTGATTGCTCCGAGTGCACGGACGGCGTTAAACGAATCGAGCATGGCACAAGATATTACTTTTCAGGAAATTAAAGGTCGCTGTCAAAAGAAGGCCGCCGAAGATGAGGCCTTTTATGAAGCAGATAGCAAAGAAACACGTCAAGAATTAAGACCCCGTTTAGAGATATTGGTACGTGAAATTGCGAGCGATATGGGGTATCCCTTATCAGAAATTGAAGTACGTCAATTGGGGGTAGAATTACTGGATGAAATATATGGTTTAGGCCCGATTGAACCTCTCCTCGCAGACCCAACTGTCTCAGATATACTCATCAATGGCTATGACAATATTTATGTGGAGCGTGCTGGTCAACTTGAATTGACGGATGTGCGTTTTATCAGTGAAGAACATTTGCGTAATAAAGTCGATAGAATGCTTTATTCCACTGGGCGTCGAGTGGATGAATCTTCACCTTTAGTGGATTCACGTTTACCCGATGGATCACGAATCAATATTATTATTCCTCCCTTATCCGTTGATGGCATTAGTGTCTCTATTCGACGTTTCCCAGAACAACATTTACGCGCAAAAGATTTGATTGCTTATGGGACCATGACAGAGCAGATGTTTCAATTTTTAGATTATGCTGTAAAAGCGGGCTTGAATATACTGGTCTGCGGCGGTACAGGGTCAGGGAAAACCACTACTCTCAATATGCTTTCGGGGTTGATTCCAGAAAATGAACGGACGGTCACTATTGAAGACAGTGCCGAACTCAGAATGCAACAAGCCCATGTAGTACGTTTAGAAACTCGTCCACCCAATGCAGAAGGCATTGGTGAAGTTACACAACGTGAGCTTTTGAAAAATGCCTTGCGTATGCGTCCTGACAGAATCGTATTAGGTGAGGTGCGTGGTGGTGAAGTTTTGGATATGTTGCAGGCTATGAATACGGGGCACGACGGTTCACTTGCCACCTTACATGCCAACAGTCCACGCGATAGCATTTCACGATTGGAATTAATGATTAATTTAAGTGGTGTGGACATACCCGCTGCCTCTATTCGTAAACAGATTGCGAGTGCAATTGATCTGATTATTTATGTTAACCGTGGTAAAGATGGTCACCGACGAGTTGAATCCATTACCGAGGTGGTCGGTGTTGAAGAAGAAAACATCGTGTTGCAAGAAATTTATGTTTTTGAACATAAATTAGATAAAAGATCTGGCAGCATAAAAGGCGTTTTTAGAGCAACAGGGTTACGTCCAGGGTGCGGTAAAAAATGTGAAGCTGTTGGTTACAGCTTGCCATCTGAACTGTTTAACTTTAGTCAGGAAGTGAACTAATGGATTTAGGGTTTTTTATTGTTGCATTCGCCATTATGTTGCCTTTTGCCATCCTCAGTTTTGTGGTGTCTTTAAAAAAACAACAGCAAAAACAGCTAGCGGTGCGCCGTTTAATGTCGCGTATTGGTCTCAATAATCTTGAACAAAAAACAATTCAAGATCATTTGATGCAGCAAAAAGAGAAAAGTTGGTTTATCTGGTTTATCAGTAAATTCAAAAAAGCAGGATTAAATAATAAACATGCCATTATCAAGGTGGTTACTGCTCAAGCAATCTTACTGTTTATGAGCGCTTTTATTCTTTCGACAAAATTTAATGTCTTAAATGATAAGTTGATTTTACTCAGCATTATCTTGCCCCTCTTACCCAGTGCTTTTGTCTATTTTAAAATTCGTCAGCGCCAGACTGCTTTACGTCAACAATTTCCAGAAATGTTAGATTCCATTGTCCGTTCGTTACAATCTGGTTACGGGATCGATGGTGCGCTGGCTGCTGTCGGTGAGGATATGCAGGGGGCTTTGGCGCAAGAAATGAAAGAGGTGAATAAGCAGTTGACGATCGGGATAAGTATGCGCGATGTCTTGCGAGAATTTCAGCGTCGTGTTGATTTACCAGAAGCTCAATTTTTTGTCATCACCCTGATTATCCAACGTGAAACAGGTGGGCAACTTTCGCTGATTTTAGGTGAATTAGCTAAATTAATGCGTAGAAGAGTCAGCTTTCAAGCAAAAATCAAAACACTCACTGCTGAGTCTCGCTTTACGGCTTGGTTTATTGGTGGGGCTCCCATTGTTTATGTTGTTTATAAATATTTCTTTGATAAAGAATCTATGCAATTTTTTCTATATGACCCAACGGGATTCAAGTTATTTGTCGTTTCGCTGATATTGATATTTACCGGCACACTGATTTTAAGACAGATGCTGAAAATGAGGTTTTAAAGAAATGTCTTTTCCTTTTCTCTTATTAATGGTGGGCGGCTTAATATTTATGAGTGCATGGTTGTTGACGAATCGTGTACTGAAGGTACAGATAAAACAGCTTAACATAGAACGCATCAAGTCTAGAGTGGGGCTTTCCAGCCAGTATGTAAAACAATCCTCGAACTATAATCAGTGTTGGTGGTGCACGATTGGCCGCGCGATAGGGCCTGAAAGTCACAAAGAGATTAGTTTATTGCGGCGCCAACTGATCAGTGCAGGTTATCGTCAAGATAGTCATATTGGATCTTACTTTTTTATTAAGTATGCCTTGATTGTGAGCTCGATTCTCATCACCTCCTTAGCTTGGAGCTGGCAAGGAATCTCTCCTTTGTGGATTATTTCAGTACCCATTGTGTTTTTATTGTTGCCTGAACGCATACTAATTCACCTTGGTCAGCGTCGATTAGGTCTGATTAATCAGAACTTACCCGATTTTTTAGATATGTGTAATATCTGTATGAATGCCGGTTTGAGTTATTTGGTGGCACTCAAGCGTGTATCTCAAGAACTAAAAGAGGTACATCCAGAAATTTGCTATGAGTTTGAATATTTGTTGGATCAAATTCAATTAGGCGTGCCGCGTTCAGAGGCGTTACATCAGTTCGCAGAGCGTAACCCAACGAAGGATATTCAAACCTTAATACAAGTGTTGATTCAAAATGAAAAGTTGGGAAGTTCCATCAGTGCTGCGTTAAACGATTTTTCACGCCGCATGTACCAAACCAGGCAGGAGTTGTTAGAAGAGAAGGCCGCTAAAACCTCAGCAAAAATGGCGGTAGTGATTATGCCGTTTCTGATGGCGCCTTATCTTATTTTATTGTTAAGTGAAAAGTTTGTGCTGTTAGCACGGGGTATGTAATGTTTACACGAATTAAGAAAAGAAAGCAGAACAAAGTCAATAATTTTTTACGTGTGGCCATTCTACCAGGCCTGGTTGTTTTATTAGTGGGGTGTTCTTCTACCAAGACGAAGGTCGAAAATAACGTTGATTATTCAAAATATTCGCAACAAGATGCCCCCTTAGCAACGCAACTAAATGATCAAGACGAATATGAGTTTGCCCTGGATTTGGCCAGTTTGGCCATTGAACGTAAACAGTATTCTAGAGCGGAGGGGATTTTACATAAAGCCCGTAAGGTCAATCCTCAAGATGTCCGGATTTATCGCATGTTGGCTAAAGTTTATGAAGCTCAAGACAATAACAACTATGCCTTAGTGGCGATGCAACAAGCCAATAAGCAAGCAACCAAAACCGTAGAAGATGAATCGGAGTTGGGACGTTTGGCATTGATGCAGGATAAATTTGTTTTGGCAGAGAATATCTACAAGAGCTGGTTAACGTCTACTGACATGAGTCGTCAAGTCAGTGCTTTGAATAATTTAGGCTTCAGTGCACTTTTACAAAAGAAATATGTAAGTGCAAAAATCTATTTTGAACAAGCGTTACAAAAAGATCCTTTAAACACCAAAGCACGTAATAATTTACTGCTTTTAAAAAACTTGTCGGAGTCTTAAATGCGAACCAGTCAACGCCGCAAAATGCAACGTGGCGCAATTTCTTTGCTAGGCGCGGCCTCTATTGTCTTGTCTTTATTCTCATTTGAGCAGGTTTTGCAGTACACGAATGCCAAAATTCTGGATCGCGAATTAGACAATTACGCAAGAGATGTTGCAGCGGTGGCGTTGCGTTCTGAGTTGGCAATCACCATGGATGGGATTAAAAACGGGACAATGAGTGCGAATCAAACACGTCTTGTAACAGATGATTTATTGATGCAAGTCAAAATGTATACCTATACCGATAGCCTTCAACCCAATTCTAAAAACCTCACTAAAAGGATCACTTTCGGGAATTTAGCAAGCTCGGCAATTTGTGACTCCATAGATCCAACGATTAGACAAGGGTGTTTTATACCTTTAACACGTGATCAGTTTAATCCAAGATCCGCGAAAACCCCCATTGATTTTAGTGCGGTGGCCGTACAATTAAGGAGTACCGATAGTTTCTACTCCTACACACCTCAAGGAAGAGCGATCTATGGCATGCCACAAGCCAATACGCTTACCGATTCGGGTTGTTATTGTAAAAATCGGTATGCGACATGTCTGGATATGAATTTAACGGTAGCGGATTTGTCTTCTATGCCAAGTTCGGAGGCTGATGCCGTTATTATTAAGGGTTCGGATGCTAGAAAGAACTACTGTAATTACGGGTTTTCAGAGCCCAAAATCTCTAATTCAGTAGCGACTAAATATCCTTATATAAAATTTAATGATGCTTGGATTGGTAGACCGCCCGAAACGATCAACTTTTTTATGTTTTACTCTACAAGTTATGATGGAGAAGCATTTAATCTCATTTTAAACCAGAAACCTGTGAGTGTCTTAAATGGTGACGATCCATTAAAAAACACCTCCGGATTTGCAGCTTCGTTCAGTAGCTCTTACTGCTTCATTGGGTGTGGTTCGGCGGACCTTGCAGCTAAGGATCAAAGTTTGAGTGCCTTTGAAAAGTCAGACATATCACTCTCCACATCTCAGTCCGATTATCGATGTGAAAAACCTGGATTTTTTCTTTTTCCTACCACATATTCAAGTTGCGATAGTGCCTCGAATAGTAATGATGTGGTTTTAGAAGATAGCACCTATATCGGTTATCAAGGCACCTGTATCCCTTCGACAAATACAACAAATGTGGCTATGTCTCGTTGTTTATCTTACAACGATGGTTCTACATCACATTATGAAAGTTGCCTTGAAATCGAACGAAGAAGTTCAATTTCAATGAATTTCTTCCAACGGATGACCGCTTTTTTTCTAGGTCCTATTTTAAACTGGCAACGCTCTTATGAAGCTCTGAACTGCGAAATGCAACAGGTTCAATATAAAGGCTGGTTATTTTGGGGTGGTTGGATATAAATTTAAGGAAATCACCAGGCCTGGTTAATTCATCTGTTTGGTATTTGTGGCTAGACTTTAACGGGATTAGTCGCTATAATCCGCCCATCATTTCGGAGAGCTGTCTGAGTGGCCGAAAGAGCACGCTTGGAAAGCGTGTATAGGGTAACCTATCGAGGGTTCGAATCCCTCGCTCTCCACCAATATGGTTTAGAATGATTTCTATTATGGTGACTCTATTTGTCCCCTCGCGACGCTAAGTTGGGAACTCCGCCAGGTCCGGAAGGAAGCAACGGTACCTTCTGATGCGTGCGCCGAGGTAAGGCGGGTAGGGTTGCCACCCTCTATTTTTTATGTTCAAATTTATTGCGAATTTTTTGACATACTGTCAGTCCATTATTTATTCATTCTCTTCTACTCGATTTTGCGTTCAATGAATCGCATAACCGCCTAAATTGTTCTCAATTCATACGCTTTTCAAGTTAAAATAAATCTAATTTTTATACGTCTTTTATTGAATAATGTTCAATGAAACGTTCTGCAGCTATTGCGCCCTAAATAAGGTTTTATTGATGAGTTATACCGTTCTTGCCCGTAAGTGGCGTCCTAAAAAGTTTTCGGAATTGGTCGGGCAAACCCATGTCATGCAGGCCTTGGCAAACGCTCTGGATCAGCAACGACTTCATCATGCCTATTTGTTTACCGGCACACGAGGGGTGGGCAAAACGACTATCGCCCGTATCTTCTCGAAAGCCTTGAATTGTGAAGAAGGTATCTCTTCAACCCCTTGTGGGGTGTGTGATACCTGCCGTTCGATTGATGAAGGGCGTTTTATTGACCTAATCGAGGTCGATGCGGCTTCGAAAACCAAGGTTGATGATACGCGTGAGATTCTGGATAACGTGCAATTTGCCCCCACTCAAGGGCGCTATAAAGTCTATTTGATTGATGAAGTGCATATGCTGTCTAAAAGCAGTTTTAATGCCTTGTTAAAAACACTGGAAGAGCCACCTGAGCACGTTAAGTTTTTATTGGCGACGACTGATCCGCATAAGCTACCGATCACTGTATTGTCACGTTGCTTACAGTTCAACTTAATGCGCTTGACGCAATTGCAAATCCAAACCCATTTAGAATTCATTATGCAACAAGAAGGCTTGCCATTTGAAAGCAATGCCCTCGCTTTAATTGCCAAGGGGGCGGATGGTTCTGCTCGAGACGCCTTGAGTCTGTTAGACCAGGCGATCGCTTATGGTGCAGGTGAAGTTCTGTTTCAACCTGTGCAAACGATGTTGGGGTTGGTCGATCAGCAGTTTAGTTTGGCTATCTTGCAGGCTTTAGCGGCCAATGACCCTGTCTTGGTCAAGCAAGCGGTTCAACAGTTGGCGAGCATGGGGGTCGATTATCAGGCGTTGTTGTCTCAGCTCATCGAAACTCTGTATGCATTGTCTTATTATCAAGTGTTTGGAGATAATGCATCTTCTATGAGTGTGCCTGATGACATGCTTATATCACTTGCATCACAGATCGTTCCTGAAAGAGTTCAATTGTTGTATCAGATAGCGCTGTTGGCAAAACAGGACATGCAGCTTGCACCGGATATTCGCATTGGATTCGAAATGGCTTTGATTCGTATGTTAGCTTTTCAACCTGCGATTAGTGGCGTTGCAGCAGCGCCATCTGAAGACCGTGTAAATACACAACACTCTGCTACTCGTCCTCAGATGGCAACGGCAACAGAAGATTCTAATCCACAGGCACCTGTCATGTCAGAGGGGTCTGATGTGCAAAATGCATTAGCGGGTTTGGCTACGGCCCGTTCATTAGTCGGCAAAAAAGTCGTTCCACGCACAGATTTTATTAAAGAGGAACAAACCACTGATTATGTCGACCAGCCTTCTTTAACAGCAAAAATTCAGGATGAGCAAGTTTCGGTAGAAGCCTCTCCAACCGTTCCGAGTGTTGAAGATCCGTCGGGTGGCATGGTGATTTCGGCGCAGGAATTTAATCCGTCAGTGGATATGTCTCCTACACAGGGTTCTATCGAAAACCCAGGGCATTGGGAGCAAGAGGGTCCCAATCAAATGGATGAACAATACCCGGAAGGTTTTTTTGGTGAGCCAGTTGTTTCGCAAAGTGGAGAGAGGTTGGCGGATCCAATTGTTCCTAGTGCGACACAGGTGCCCGATATGTCATCGGAACCGCTCTCCAATATGTCCAATGGCCGTTCTCAGATGTCTAGCTCTGACCACCTCGCTAAAATTAAAGAGAGGTTGAAACAGCCTCTGGGAAAGTCAAATAAAGCAACATCAGATCCGGCCGAATTTAACCAGGACAGTGTTGCTGACACGCACAAAATTAGAGACCCATTTAATGAACAGGGGCCTGAACACTCAATGTCCACTGGGAGCAATCTAGTTCAACCGCTTCTCAAAGAAAACCTGTCTCAATCAAGTGGTTTATCGGAAAGTTCGCCTGCCCAGAATGCACTGCATCAGTTACAGGCGATGCAGCATTCGTCGACTGAGGCCGTCGCTACAACGTTGCCTGTGGTTGAAGGTGGCCAGGGAGCTGCAATCAATACTCAGCAAGCTTGGAACGAACCGAACGAAACTCAAATGGAGCCCGAGTCAATATCCTCAGAGATTTTAGTAGATGAACCTGCTGAAGCGTTCGCAGAGATTTATTACACTTCGAATATTGAAAACTGGTTAGAAATTATTAAACAACTCTCCTTAAAGGGGATGGCAGCAGAAATTGCACGTAATTCAGTATTGGTTGAATTTTCAGAGTTCTATATGGCGGTGAGTATCGATCCGACACAAAATTACTCAAATCAAGATACCGCATTGGCTCAGTTTTCGGAGGCGGTCAAAGCGCGTTTTGATGAAACGATGGTGTTAGAATTTGTAACGGTTAGCGAGCATTTTACGCCCGCTAAACAAGCGCAGCAGTTGACGGCTAATAAACAGGCTCAAGCGGTACAGTCGATTGGTGAAGATGTGCTGGTAAAGACTTTTAGCCAACAGTTAGATATGCACGTTATCCCAGAGAGTATTCAACCTGTTTAAGTTCGTCTTTACTCAGCTTAAAACCTGCGTTATATTCAAACGCATAAACAGTAAAATTAATCGTCTTGTATGACAAAAGGAAAGAGTTATGTTTAGTGGTAAAGGTGGTCTTGGTAATTTAATGAAGCAAGCGCAAGATATGCAAAAGAATATGCAAGCTGCGCAAGAAGAAGTCGCCAATATGGAAGTGGAAGGTGAATCGGGTGGCGGCATGGTTAAAGTCGTCATGACGGGTAAACATGAGCTGATCAAGGTCGGGATTGATGAGAGTCTGATGGACGATAAAGAGATGTTGGAAGACTTAGTTGCCGCTGCTGTTAATAGCGCCGCACGTCGAGTTGATGAACTCTCAAAAGATAAAATGAGTGGTCTAACCGAAGGCATGGATCTGCCTGCCGGTATGAAGATGCCTTTTTAATTGTTCTCTCCAAGCCTTAAATCTATGCAGGTCGATCATTCGTGAAAAGTCCGTTAATTGAAGAGTTGATCACTGCATTTCGAGTGCTGCCTGGCGTAGGACCTAAATCGGCTCAACGCATGGCTTACCACCTATTGGAACGCAATAAAAAAGGCGGTCAGCAACTTGCAACCGTTTTGCATAGAGCCGTAGAGGAGATCGGGAATTGCATTTTATGCCGGACGCTGACGGAACAAGAAACGTGCAGTATTTGTGCTTCAAACAGTCGAAGAGCTTCAGAGTTGTGTATTGTAGAAAGCCCGTCCGATATTTCTGTCATCGAGCAGTCCGGTATTTTTACAGGCAAGTATTTTGTTTTAATGGGACATTTATCGCCAATTGATGGAATCGGTCCTGAGCAATTGGGTTTGGATCTGCTGGAAAAACGCTTGGCAATAGAAACGATTGAAGAGGTTATTTTAGCAACCAATCCTACGGTTGAAGGAGAGGCGACAGCACACTATATTCAACAGATGGCCCGTGCCCATAGTATTAAGGTGTCACGCTTAGCGCAAGGGATTCCATTGGGGGGTGAGTTGGAGTATTTAGACAGTGGTACCTTGTCACAAGCTTTCTTAGCCCGGAATCTAATGGATTTTTGAGTGACTGTCTTCCGTTTGTAAAATGACCAGGCCTGGTCGGAATGGATATTTAGATTGTTGATAACATGTTTGACACATCTATTAAAACACCCATAAAAAACCCCGCAATTGCGGGGTTTTTTATGGGTGCAAGCAAGCTATAGAAATCTATATTTTAGACATCAAAAACTCTAGTAAGGCTTTCTGCGCATGCAGTCTGTTTTCGGCTTCATCCCAAACGACACTATCTTTAGCATCGATCACTTCAGCAGAGACTTCTTCACCACGATGGGCGGGTAGGCAGTGCATGAAAAGGGCGTCTGGGTTGGCCTTTTGCATGATTTGCGCAGTCACTTGGTAGTCAGCGAATGCTCTCTCACGTAGTTTCTGCTCTTCCTCTTGACCCATGCTCGCCCACACATCAGTGGCAATCAAGTCAGAGTTTTCAGCGGCGTCAAATGCATTACGAACGATTTCAACACGACCTTTATGCAGGTTAACTAAATCCATATTAGGATCGTAACCTTCAGGGCAAGCAATCCGTAAATTAAAATCGTATTGCACAGCGGCATTGATATAAGAGTTACACATGTTATTGCCATCTCCTACCCAAGTCACGGTTTTGCCTTGAATACTGCCGCGGTGTTCTTGAAAGGTCTGCATGTCTGCCAGTAATTGGCAAGGATGGAAATCATCGGTAAGCGCGTTGATAACGGGTACTGTAGCGTGTTTGGCAAACGTCTCAACAATATCATGGCCAAAGGTTCGAATCATAATGCCATCAACCATGCTTGAGATAACGCGCGCACTGTCTTCGATAGGCTCACCACGTCCAAGTTGGGTATCATTAGAAGATAAGAAAAGTGCATGCCCCCCCAGTTGTGTCATGCCCGCTTCAAAAGAGATGCGAGTACGGGTCGATGATTTCTCAAAAATCATCGCAAGGGTCTGGTTGCTAAGCGGTTCAAAGATCTCGCCTGCTTTTCGCATTTTTTTTAACTCAATACCACGTTGCATAATTTGCTGCAGTTCAGCGGGTGTTAAGTCATTTAATGTTAAAAAGTGTCTAACAGTCATAGGTTCGGTCTTTTATTGGTTTGTATAACGCTTGGTCGTCTCGAGCGTTGCACGGTTAAAATGAATGGGTTCAATCCGTTATCGATAGAAAGTCGATAATCAGTTGTGAGAGCTTAGTGACGAGTTCGTCTGTTTGTTGTTGGCTCATTACAAAACTCGGTAGTAAACGTACCGTATCACCACGTGTTACGTTAATCAGCAAGCCTCTTTCTAGAGCCATTTTGACCAGTTCAGCACAGGGACGGTCAAGTTGAATGCCGATCATATAGCCTTGGCCACGAATGGAAGAAATGCCAGGTTGCTGTGTCAACGCCGATTTGAATTGGTTAAGCAGTAATGCACCCTTTTTGGCAATCGCAGGGATATAATTGTGTGTTTTGAGCACTTCGATTACCGCTAGACCTACCGCGCAGGCTAGAGGGTTACCGCCAAAAGTGGTGCCGTGATTGCCTGGAGCTAAAACATCTGTTGCTTTATTGTTGGCGATGCATGCGCCAATTGGCACGCCATTGCCAAGTGCTTTGGCGAGAGTTAAAACATCCGGCGTGATGTTTTCATGCTGAAATGCAAACCATTGGCCAGTACGACCCATTCCGGTTTGAATCTCATCTATCATCAGTAACCAGTTATTCGCATCACAGATTTTTCTGAGAGCCTTCAAATAGCCTTTTTGTGGCACATATACACCACCTTCGCCTTGAATCGGTTCGACTAAAATGGCCACAATGTCACGGTTGTCCGAAAGCGCTTCCACGGCCGCTACGTTATCAAAGGGTACACGTGTGAATCCGCCAACTAAGGGTTGAAAACCTTCGTGTACTTTCGGGTTACCTGTGGCAGAAAGCGTGGCCATGGTTCGACCATGAAAGCTGTTTTCCATCACGACAATCGTTGGGTTTGTTATGCCTTGTTGATGGCCGAATTTTTTAGCAATTTTTATGGCAGCTTCATTGGCTTCGGCACCAGAGTTACAGAAAAACACCTGTTCCATACCTGAGAGTTCAATCAATTGGTCCGCTAACATCTGTTGCTTCTTAATATGGTACAGGTTTGAGGTGTGAATCAGTTGCTGACTCTGTTTACAAATCGCTTCAGAAATAAACGGGTGAGCATGCCCTAAGCTGGTCACGGCAATACCACTGATGGCGTCTAAATACATTTTACCTTCACTGTCTTGCAAGGTCGCGCCATCGCCTTTTTCAAAGGTGACGGGTAATCTAGCATAGGTATTCATAATGTGGTTTGACATACTCGTTCTTTCCTATCACGCCTGTGGCGCAAACTAATAACACGATGCTTATAAACAAAAAAAGCAACCGATGAGTTGAGTATTTTTAAATCATCTTAATTGTAAATCAACAAGTAAGACTTAAAAATGCCACCCAGTGCAGTTGCTTTTTTGAATGCAAGACATCCAAAGAAGTGATTTTAGCGAAACAGCAGAAAATATCAAGCAATTTCCTTATTTAGAGTTAAGGCGCAATGGAATTGAGGGCTGTTTTTAGCTTTATTGATCGATTATTGGGGTTAAAATGAGTTTTAATGTGATTAAAGCTTGGATTAAAGGGAGGAGTTTAGGATAAAATATCTCCTTTATGTTTTATGAATAGATTTGTGGAGTAGTTTTAATGCAAACGATGGATGATAGAGACGGCGTAATCTGGTTGGATGGTGAGATGATTCCTTGGCGTGAAGCAAAGGTTCACGTGTTAACCCATACATTGCATTACGGGATGGGTGTGTTTGAAGGTGTTCGTGCCTATGAAGCCGAGCAAGGCCCGTCCATCTTTCGTTTAGATGCGCATACCAAGCGTCTGACTAACTCTGCTAAAATCATGAATATGGCTATGCCCTATGACAAAGCCACTTTGGATGCCGCACAGTGCGCGGTGGTTCGTGAAAATAATTTAAAATCGGCTTATATCCGTCCGATGGCATTTTATGGCTCAGAAGGTATGGGACTGCGTGCGGACAACTTAAAAACTCACGTGATGGTTGCCGCTTGGGAGTGGGGCGCATATATGGGAGAGGAAAACTTAACACGTGGCATTAAAATTGCGACCTCTTCATATACACGCCATCATGTGAATATCACCATGACTAAGGCCAAGTCGAACGGATCTTACATGAACTCAATGCTGGCTCTGCAAGAGGCCGTAAGCCACGGTTGTGATGAAGCCTTGTTGTTGGATGTAGATGGTTATGTTGCTGAAGGTTCGGGCGAAAACTTTTTTATGGTCACGGATGGGGTACTTTATACGCCTGAGCTAACCTGCTGCTTGGATGGGATTACCCGTAAAACCATTATGACAATGGCCAAAGAAATTGGTCTTGAAGTGATTGAAAAACGTATTACGCGTGATGAAGTCTATATCGCAGACGAAGCATTCTTTACTGGAACAGCCGCCGAAGTGATGCCGATTCGTGAATTGGACAATCGTCCGATTGGCACTGGTTCACGTGGTCCAATTACTGAAAAGCTACAAACTATGTACTTTGACATCGTCCATGGTCGTTCACCAGCACATATGGATTGGTTAACGACCGTCGCTTAATACGTTTAGAAGAAAGAAGGAAAGTGTTATGAGCGAAAACTCAACGAATTCAAAAATGCATTATGAAGTGACTTATGCCGATTTACCACTGCATTGTCCTACACCTGATATGAGTCAGTGGAACTCACATCCAAAGGTGTTTTTACCGATTGAAAAAACCGGTGAAGCTAAGTGCCCATACTGTGGTGCGGAGTATACCTTAAAAGATTTTGATCCTAGTCAATCTGGACACTGATTTTAACCTGACCAGGCCTGGTTGATTTTTAGATGGTTTAGAATTAAGTACAGGCAATAAAAAAGCCACTTTAAATACGTTTAAAGTGGCTTTTTTATGGATGCTTGAAACGTTCATTCAAGATGGCTGTCCTGCGCAGTTTATCGTCAATATTCTTCCAAATTCCATCGGTTATGTACCCACAAATATTGACTTGGATTGCGACGAATTTCCATTTCATATAAATGGTGTAGACGTAAGGTGTCTTCGGCATCATCTCCAGATGGAAAGTTTTGTAACGCGGGTAAGAATTCGACTTCATATTGATGATTAGGCAACCGACGGGTGAAGGTTGGTACCACGGCACATCCAGTCAGCTTAGCTATTTTTGAAGTCGCCGGATTGCTTTTGGTGGTGTGTCCAAAAAAATCCACTTCGACATGACCCTTGGCGCGATAGCGTTGGTCTGGCAAAAACGTCATACTTTTACCTGCGCGTAAAACTTTTAGCATCAAACGTGTATTGGCATTAGAGACGGGCTCTACTTTTTGACCATCACTAAACTCAATTGAGCGACCTTTGGCGACCAAATAATCCATTAAAGGATTGTCATGCGGGCGATAAACCGCGTGGTAATTAGTCAAAAAAGAGACAAATAGACCCGTTAGTTCCAGGGTAGTGAAGTGTGGTGCAAGAATCAGTACGCCTTTGCCTTGTTGCTGGGCTTGCTGAAGGTTTTCCTCACCGATAAAGTTCACCATTTCTCTTTCACATGCGTTTGCATGGTTTTTCTTATGATCTCCCCACCAAACGATTGTCATTTCCATTAGGCTGATACCCAGTGATTCAAAGTGTGACTCAAGGATAGTTTGTTGCTCGAGGGGTGTTTTTTCAGGAAAGCATAGGCGAATATTGGCCAACGCCAAACGACGACGTTTTGATGAAAGTTTATATAAAAGACGGCCGAGAAATTTGCCGACAGGGAATTTCCACTGATAAGGCAGGTGACCGAGTAGCTTAAGTAGGCCTATTCCCAGCCATATTCCCCAGTATTTAGGGTGTCTAAAGCTCGATTTTGTCACAGTTTTAGGCATCGATATCATGTCCTAATTGGTACAATTTAGCATAGAAACCTCGACTCTCAATGAGTGTCTGGTGAGAGCCGAGTTCGATCAACTTTCCTTGATCTAATACGGCAATCTGATCCGCATTTTCAATGGTACTTAGGCGGTGTGCAATGATAATAACCGTTCTATTTTGCCTTAGATTATCCATGGCACTCTGAATCATTTTCTCACTTTGGTTGTCCAGAGCAGAAGTGGCTTCATCAAAGATTAAAATAGGGGCGTTTTTCAAAAAAGCGCGCGCGATTGCTAACCGTTGACGTTGCCCGCCTGAAAGTTGGTTGCCGTTTTCTCCAATATTCGTATCGAGGCCTTGGGGGAGTTTTTCAATAAACTCCCAAGCGTAAGCGGCTTTCGCGGCGGCCATGATCTTTGTATGACTCACATTGTTTAGCCCGTAAGCGATATTAGCGGCCACCGTGTCATCGAACAAGGTCACTTTTTGACTCACTAATGCGATCTGTTGCCTCAAAAAAACTCGATCTAGGGCTTGGATATTTTCGCCATCAAGTCTGATTTGACCTGAGGTAGGATCATAAAATCGAGCAATCAGGTTCACCAGGGTAGATTTTCCACTGCCTGATTGACCGACTAAAGCCGTCGTCTGACCTGCTGGGATTTTAAGGTTCAAATTTACCAGAGCTCGGTCTTGGCTGTTTGGATAATTAAAATCAACGTTTTCAAACTCTAGTTCACCGTGTAATTTCGTTAAGATTTTTTGGCCGTTATTCGGTTCGTCAGGTTGATCAAGTAGTTCAAAGATGCTTTCAGACGCCGCCATGCCTTTTTGGATGACTTCATTGACGCTAGTCAGGCGTCGAATCGGCTCAAACACTAGCGCCATTGCCGTAATGTAGGCGAGTAATTCGCCGGTTGTGAATTGATTTTCGGCTGACATTTGTAACGCAATATAAACAATCCCCGCTAAGGCGATAGCCGCTAAAATTTGGACCAAAGGAACATTTAGTGCAGACACCTTAGTGACTTTCATCGTGTTATTAAGCAGTTCTGTTGCGCTGAACTGAAAACGATTCTGCTCATATTGTTCCGCACCATAGACCTTTATGTCTTGATGGGCTGTAAGGCTCTCCTCCAGACGTTGAGTAAGTTGTCCCATATTCGATTGCATGGCTTTACTGGAATGGCGCATCAACTTACTGGCTTTGTCGATAATCCAGGCCACGACAGGTCCAATCAAAAATAATATAAGCGTGAGTTGCCAGGAGATATAGAGTAAATACGTAAGGAGAGCAAAAACAGTCAAAGTATCACGGATTAAAGTTACCCAAGCAGTAGAGAGCGCATTACTGGCTTGCGGTACGTCATAGGTGATTTTAGACATAAGTTTTCCAGTGCTATAGCTCTGAAATACATCAAACGGTAGGTGTTGCATTTTATGGTACATGTCTTTACGAATGGCAAGGATAGCCTTTTCAGCGATCCATTGGCTGAAGACCTTACTGAAATATTCGGCAATGCCCTTAACGATAAAGACGCCAGCCAACAGTAAGGGTATCAATACAAAAGAATCGGGGTTTTTGGCAATCAAGCTTTCATCAACCAGTTCTTTTAAGACCATCGCCGTTGCCGGTTCCATAGCTGCAATAACAAGGATGGCAAACAGTGTAATGGCAATCATGCCCTTGTAAGGCGTGATATAGGTTAACAACCGGCGGTAGAGTGATAAAGTCGCACGATCCAGCATGAGTTACTCTCTTCTTAGGATTTTATTAACCACGATGTTGGCCCAGCCAGCACTTTGGAACTGCGCATCCAGTGCGGCTCTGTCATAGTGGTTGTTGACCCATTCTAAAAATGATATGTCAGGGTGCTGCTCTTGAAATGCGAGGAAGTTGTCAAAGAAGTAGTCTAGTTTTCCGGTTTCTGCCCAGCGAAAGTGGCCATATTTCATGCTCAGTTGTTTTAAAGAATCTTCAATGGTTTTATGCTGAATAAAGTGTGCATAAAATACACTCATTAGGCCCGCTCTATCCGCACCAGATTTGCAGTGTATCAATATGGGGTATTCAGCTGATTCAAGCGTTTCTTTTGCTTTTAAAATATTGTCAACTTCAGGTAGGCTTCTAGAGGACATAGGAAGGTTGATGAGGGTGATTCCCGACAGCATACAAGCTTCCTTTTCAAGTAAGTATTGCCCTGTAGTGTCAGCGCGTCGCATACTGATAATCGTTTTAATCCCCAGGTTTTTGTGTATCTTTTTAATGAAACCTGGAGAAGGGTGGTTGCTGCGATACGCATCGCCAGAGATAGCATAAAAATTTCTGAATAATACCCGTAAAATTTCATGGTCTATAAACCACGCTTCTAGATGCGATTTAAATCTGCCCCAATTAGTTTGTAGATGAGCCATGAAGTTCCTTTTGATGTCGCATAATTAAGGAGCTATTTTAACCTTTTAACGTGATGAAATGATAGAATTGGGCTCTCAATTTAATGTCTGTTTTAGCACTTATTGTAAAGGCTTGAATTGTCAGTTCATCGAAGTTAGATTTTCGCGTGGTTTTAATATTTAGGAATGAGTGGGTTAAATAACAATGATCGTAGTCACAGGTGGAGCAGGTTTTATTGGTAGCAATATCGTCAAAGCTTTAAATGAACAGGGGCGTACCGATATTTTGGTGGTGGATGACCTTAAAGACGGTACTAAGTTTGTGAATCTGGCCGATTGTGATATTGCGGATTATTTAGACAAAGAAGATTTTCAGCAACGTATCTTTGCCGATCAAGGGTTGCCAGAGATTGAAGTCGTGTTCCATGAAGGTGCCTGCTCGTCTACCACGGAGTGGGATGGCAAGTTCATGATGGACAATAATTATGAATACTCAAAAGATGTTTTGAATTATTGTTTAGAAAATAGAATTCCATTTTTATACGCATCATCTGCTTCAGTGTATGGCGATGGCCCTGACTTTATTGAACAACGTCAATATGAAAAGCCTTTGAACGTTTACGGCTATTCTAAATTTCAGTTTGACCAATATGTGCGTAATATCTTGCCAAGGGCGAAAAGCCAAGTGGTTGGCTTTCGCTACTTTAACGTGTATGGTCCGCGCGAGCAGCACAAAGGCGATATGGCGAGTGTAGCGTTTAAGTTACATCATCAAATCCTCGCGGGCGAAAACGTCAAGTTATTCGGTGAATATGATGGCTACGGGCCAGGCATGCAAACCCGAGATTTTGTGTATGTCGATGATGTAGTTGCGGTTAACTTATGGTTTGCTGAACATCCTGATAAATCAGGTATTTTTAATTTAGGGCCGGCCAAAGCGCAACCTTTTAAAGATGTCGCGCAAGCGGTGATTGATTATCACGGCAAGGGTGAAATTGAATATATTGATTTTCCCGAGCACCTGAAAGGCCGATACCAGAGTTACACTCAGGCCGATAATAGCTTATTACGTGAAGCGGGTTATGTGGCTGACTTTAATACCGTTGAGCAAGGCGTCGCCATTTATTTGGATTGGCTAACGAGCCGATAGAGAATTAGTTTGCGTATATTACTCATTAAAATGTCCTCTATGGGGGATGTGTTTCATACTTTCCCTGCGTTATCGGATGCTTTAAAAGCGATGCCTGATTTACAAGTAGACTGGGTCGTCGAAAAGTCGTTTGCAGAAATTCCACAATGGCATCCTGCTGTGGATAAAGTCTATCCCATTGAGCTGCGCAAATGGCGAAAAAGTCTTTTTGCAAAACAGACGCGACAGGACATTAAAGTGTTTTTTGAGACAATCAACCAAACCAACTATGATTTAATTCTTGATGCGCAAGGGCTTTACAAAAGTCTTTGGGTAGGGAGAAGAGTGAGAGCTCCGATGAGCGGTTTTGATTTTGGGAGTGCTCGCGAACCCTTATCGAGTCTGTTTTACAAGAATAAGTATCGGGTTGCTAAAGACCAACATGCCATCTTACGACTACGCCAACTCTTCGCTCAAGCATTAGATTATCCGCTCACTGAAAATGCGCTAATCATTTATGGATTAAATACCCAGGCCTGGTCAAAGCCAGAAATCCTTCTCGAAAATATTGGGCATGATGATTACTGGGTATTCTTGCATGGCACAACTTGGGAAACCAAGTATTGGCCAGAAGCCAACTGGATTGAGTTGTTACAAAAAGCTAATGCTTCAGGCGTTAAAGTTATTTTGCCTTGGGGGAATCAAGAAGAGCATGAACGTGCTTTACGTATTGCCAGCGCCACAGAAAACAGCCAGACCTGGGTGCCAGATGAAATGTTAAGTTTAAATACGGTTGCTAAAGTACTCAAAAATGCCAAAGCGGTGGTTTCTGTGGATACTGGCTTATCACATGTCGCGGCGGCTTTAGAAGTGCCAATGGTCGTATTGTATCGAGTAACGGACCCTAAGTTGGTTGGTGCAGATGGCTTGATGGTTAAACGTTTGCAGTCACCTTGCGCACCGCTTTACTTGAAGAAGTTTAAAAGTGTCCAACAACAAAACATGTCTTTGGAAGGGTTGGATGTTGATACTGTTTTGAATGCCATGACAATAGGATTTTAATCAATGTCTGATGCAAAGAAGACTCGCGTGCTTTACTTACCTTCGACCCCTTTAAATCTACTGGTTTCAGTCGCCCATGCAACCGCCTATAATAATGAACAAGATGCTCAATTAGTCCTTATTGATCAGAAGTCATTAAACAAAAATCCATACTTTAGTGCCTTAAAAGAGTGGGGCGAGGGCCCTTTTGAGCAGGTTGATATCTTGCCAGGAAAGGCTAAGGGACTTCATAAACTCGCTGAACGTAAAGTTAATTTTTCAAAATTGGTGAATATAGCCCAATCTTTTAAGCCCAACGTGATTGCGGTTGGCAGTGATCGCCGAGTTGAATTCCAGTTTTTAATGCAGTATTGCCGTCATAAAATAGGTCAAGTGTCAGGTTGGTATATGGATGATGGTTTGTACTCTTATGCCGGACGTCCTTATAAACGGATTAAAGATAATGTTAATGGAGTATTAAAGAAACTTGTTTATGGTTTATGGTGGCAAGAGCCACCAACGATAGGCGCTTCAAGTTGGGTTGACCAGGCCTGGTTGTTTAGCCCAATACATGCTATTTCCGCATTACAACAAAAAAAGATTGCCCTGATTAAACCTGAATGGTTTGATCAGCGACAAGTTGTAGAGTTTAGTGAACGTGTATTGCTTCAATTTGATTTAGATCAAACAGTTAAAGATCGTATTCAGTTGGCTGATTTATTTCTATTAATTCCACACCCTAATAATATAGAGAAAATGATAGGGTATGAAAATCGCATAGAACTGTTTTTAACAGCACTCAATGAGTTGGGGTTAAACGTTGTGATTAAATATCATCCACGTTCGCTAGGCAACGATGCCTTAGACTTGGCCAAACGCTATAATACATTTGTTCTACCCAAGAATTTAGCCTTTGAATTTGTGTTGCCCCTCATTAATCGCCGCGCGATTATTTTGGGTGATGTGAGTACGGTGCTAATGACGGCTAGGTGGTTACGACCTGATATCACCACCTTGGCAGTACTTCCAGAAGGTGACGAATTTTCCCAACAATTTAGATCGGTCATCAGTGGTTTTGAAATACCAGTACTGAAAAGTTTTGATGACGTTTTTATAAGAATAAACAGCGATCTTAAGAAGATTACTTGACCAAAAAAAAGCAAATAGTTAAAGGTTAAAACCATGCAGGCTTCACAAGAAACATTAGTAACACCGGCCCCACAACAGACATCATTATTGTTTTTTATAATGACTTTTTCAGCCATTGTACCGCTGTATTTCGAGTCTGTTCGAATGCTTGCTGGCTTGGTCTTTTTGGGGCTGTTAGTGACGTTATCATTTAAGTCCTATCAGACCACAATCTATCCCATTAATAAGATGGAAAAAACATGGATATATATTGCTGTTATGTATGCTGGTTTTTTTATACTCAATTATTTTCTACATACCCCCTATTCTAAGGATGGTGAATGGCGAAACGCAGCGCCTGTTTTTATTCTGTTGTTCTCATATTGGTACTTTCTAAGCATTCGTTTAAATCTACAAAAACAGATTATTAAATATGTCGCATTAAGCTCAATTGCAGTTGCCGTTATACTTTTGGCGGTAGAACTGGTGATGACCGATCATTTCATGGGCTACCGTTTTGGCCTAACTTTAGATGGTTCAAGAGGGCTTGCTGCCATAGGCTTTATCTTGCCACTGACAACCATTTTATTGACAATTTTATGGCTACAGAACCGTTCCTGGTTATATTTTATTTTAATGTTGATAGGATTATTACTATCAGGTCTAAATGGCTCAAGAACATCATTTGGCTTGGTGTTGATGCCCATTCTTGCAGGATTAGTTTTTCTATTAGCTTGGGATAGGACTTTTTCAAGAAAAATAAAAATATGGGCCATTATCGTAATTACATCATTAGTGTTTATGTCTGCATTTTTAGCGAAAGACAAAATTAAAGATACATTTACGGATTTTTCGGCAATGGAAAAAGGAGAATATATGAGTTCTATGGGACTCAGAATAGCAATGTGGGACACTGGAGTTATTGCGCTTAAAGACCATTGGTTCTTAGGGGTTGGACCCAGTGATTATAAAACTCATATTGTATCCGTAGTCAATAAAACAGATTACTCACCAGAAGTGAAAGGGTTTATTTCAGGAGTGATGCAGATCCACAATCAATACCTAATGACGTCAATGTTATCAGGAGTCGTGGGTCTCATAAGTTTATTATTCTTTTTAGGCTACCCTGCTTGGGTGTTTCTAAAAAGCTTTAAAGAAGATAATGGGGTTGCTTCGGTAGTTAGTGTTGGATTGATGCTAGGGATTGTTTTTGTGATGTTTTTCGGAGCGATATTTACCTATACTTATACGACCATTTTTTACATGCTAGCCATGAGTTCTTTGGTGAGCTTTTTTACAAAAAGAAGAGCGTAATAAATTGATTCATGTAATTTGCCTTAAATGGGGTGATAAATATGGCCCTGAATATGTTAACCGTTTATTCAAAATGGTCACTAAACACCTATCAAAGCCTTTTGAATTTCATTGCTTAACAGAAAATAGTGATGGCATTGAACCCCGTGTAGTCATTGAATCTATTCCTGACTACGACTTACAAGGCTGGTGGTATAAGCTTGTGATATTTGAGGAGGGTTTTCTAGGGATTCCAAAAGAAGATAAAATTCTGTTTTTAGATCTGGATATCGTCATCTTAAATGCGCTAGACAGCTTAGTGACTTATAGCGATAAGTTTTGCATTTCTGCTGACATTAATGAACAAAGTTACAATAGCTCGGTTATGTGTTTTCATCCCGGTCAGTATCGGTTTATTTGGGAGTCTTTTAACTCTCAAAAAGAGACGATTGTTGCCGATTTGCACGGTGATCAAGATTGGATTGAACATGTTTATAAAGACGCGGTTATTTTTCCAAAGAGCATCGTTAAATCTTTTAAGATTGATTTAAATTCTAAAACCAAATTTTCGTTCGGTAGTCCAGGGCGTTATATTAGGAAAAAATTTCCAATACTCTTGCCTACAGGGAGAGTTGAAATGCCTAAAGATGCCGCTATTGTTCTATTTCATGGCAAGCCAGATCCTATCGATGTTATGGACGGTCCTTACGACAAATATAAATATGCGCCTTGGATTAAGGATACCTGGCTTTAGTATAAAATCTACTTAGAGCGTGTCAACTTAGAACAAACAAGCGCGCTTTCCAATTGAGATTATGCTGCTATTTTTAGCATAGAGAGCGCATGTACTTGTTTCTGTTTTATCAATTGGAAACGATGTCATGCCCAGAATGGATAGAAATAGATACCTATTAAGTTGCAAAACCACCCGTCATGAGGTTTACACAAAACTTAAATCATAATTTTAAGTACTCACATTAGTCAGGATATTTGGGGTTGAAAAGGGTACTGCCGTTCTTTCATGCATGGAGATAGGTATAGGGTCTGAAAAGCAATTGGGGGTGCTTTTCTGTAAAAACACAAAGCACTCTAAGTTATGACGTCCTCACCCTTTTTATTGAATGGGTAGGTAAGCTCAATGAGCTTTACCACTATACAATTTGAAGTTTCCTCTAGAGAATTCCTAGAAAAATATAAATAATCTAAGCTTTAATTGAGATAAATGATGAACCAAATGAAACCTAGTCAGGACTTTTTTGAACCGCACCAGCGCCTGATTATCAAAAAAGAGTTTGATATAAAAAGCATTCAGAAGATCATTGTCGTTGGTGTTGATCAATTGGGTGGTTTAATGATGAGTTCGCCTTTTTTCCGTGAATTAAGAGCGGCTTTTCCCAATGCTTATATCGTTAATTTAGTGGCGCCACTCACGTTTGGCGCGATGCAAAATTGTCCCTATATTGATGAAGTTTGGAAGTTTGATAAGAAACAGAGTTTTAAAATTGCTAAAAAAATCAAAGATGATCAATTTGATTTGGCCTTATTAGTGGCGGGCTCTTTAAGAGCGGCCTTAATCGCTTATTTAGGCAGAGTACCAAATCGGGTTGGTTTTGATAATGATGGTAGGGGGCGACTGCTAACGGTACAGCTACATCAGGAGTTTTCTTCTCGATATCGCCCTGAAAATATTTTTGATGTGTTAAGAGCGATTGGTATCAACCCACAAGGGGTGTATGAGCGTGAGGTCTGGTTGTCTTCAAAGGATATAAACTATGCTCAAATTTGGGCAGATGAAAATTTAAAAAAAGGCGAAAAAGTACTCGCTTTCAACCCCTTTTCTACAGACCCTAAAAGACGTTGGACTGATTCTGGTTGGCAGTCCATGTTAATTGGAATTAAAAAGATGGGTCTTAAAGCTGTTATGTTGGTTGCGCCTAATGAGGTTGCAGAAGCCGAATCTATGTTACAACAATGGCAAGTAGATGATGTACATGTTGAAACGCATTCGGTGCCCCATACGGCCGCCATTCTAAACCATGTGTCTTATGTTATTGGCCCTGAGTCTGGGTTCATTCATATGGCATTAGCGGTAAATAAACCACATGTTATAGCCTTGTTTAATGTCCTTCCACCCAAATCCACTTTTCCAGTGAGTGACGATCGCCATTGTGCCTTGATTGAGGATACTCTACCTTGTTGTCCATGTTATCTATACAAGTTTAAAGATCGCTGCCCAAATGATTTAGTTTGTATGAGTCAACTGGGTGCTGATAAGGTTTTAAATGCGATTAAAAAGTTTGAAGAAAACGATATCCAGAAAGTTGACTCGTGAGATTATCATGCAATTAACTTGCCCAAATCAGGTTGTTTTCCAATGAATAAAAGCTTGTTGATGGCTACGGATGCCTCCATTTACGAAATTTTTCCAAATATGGTAAATATGCCATTATCTCAAGCTGAGCTGATAAGAGTTGTTCGCGATGCATTCAAAAAGAATAGTGCCATCACCCTTCGTGCCGGTGGTACTTCATTAGGCGGCCAAGCCATCGGTTCGGGTATTGTTATTGATGTTTCAAAGCATCTGACCAGTATTCTTGATTACCGTCCTAAAGAAAAAGAAATTGATGTTGAACCGGGAGTGATTCAAGATGATTTGAATGATTTTGTAAAGGCAGACGGGCTACTTTTTGCACCGGATACATCTACCTCTAACCGAGCCATGATTGGTGGCATGATTGGTAATAACTCTTGTGGCTCTTATTCGGTTTATTACGGCACGACGCGTGAACACGTTAAATCAGTGGACGTTATTTTAGCAGACGGTTCACAAACTACTTTTGCTGCTTTGTCTGCTCTTGAGCTGCAAGCTAAACTCGCTTTACAAACGTTTGAAGGTAATCTCTACCGTACGGTCTTTAATTTATTAAAGCATCACGGTCAACAAATTCTTGATCACTTCCCTCATCCTTCCATCAAACGCCGTAACACTGGTTATGCTTTAGATGAGCTTTATCGTTTTCATCAACCCTTTAACCCTCAAGGTAAACCCTTTACTTTAGCCCCTTTAATTTGTGGTAGCGAAGGCACGCTTGCTGTGATTCAGCAGGCGACCTTAAATTTAGTAGAGTTGCCTCAACACCGTCAGTTGATTTGTGCACATTTTGATTCGGTTGAAGCCGCTTTAAAAGTGGTCCCTAGTTTATTAGAGTTTGAACCGGCCGCGATTGAGTTGATTGATAAAGCAACCTTAGATGGCGCTAAAGCCAATCGACAACAGCAGCAAAACCGCTTTTGGATTGAGGGCGATCCTTTAGCCGTCTTGGTGATTGAATTGTTCGATGAAGAGGCTGAATCTTTAAAAGCACGTTTACAAATTAACCAGGCCTGGTTGCTTGAACATCAGGCGTACTCAGCCCCCATTATTGCAACCCAAGACTCGTCAAAAGTGTGGGAAGTTCGTAAAGCAGGTCTGGGTATGTTGATGGGTAAGGTGACTCGTAAAAAAGCCGTTGCGGTCATCGAAGATGCCGCCGTACCTGTACACTCATTGTTTGATTACTACCAGGATGTGCAAGCCTTGATGGCCGAGTTACAGGTTAATTGTGTCTATTATGGTCATGCCTCGGTGGGTTTAATTCATATTCGCCCTGAAATCGATTTAGCGACGCCAGAGGGTAAACAACTATTCCAAACCATTGCCGAACGTAATTCCAAACTCGTCAAGAAGTATCGAGGGGCTTTGTCTGGTGAACATGGTGATGGTCGAATTCGTGCACCCTTTATAAAAGAGCAGGTGGGTGAGCAGGTTTATGGGTATTTGCTCGAGTTAAAGCGTGCATTTGATCCTTTTAATTTGCTGAATCCTGGCGTCATTATTGGGGATATGCCGATTACCTCAAATCTACGCGCAGACCGACAGCCTAAGCAGTTATTAAATACGGCCTTTGATTGGTCTAAAGATTTGTCTTTAATGGATGCGGTAGAGAAGTGCAATGGCGCTGGAGCCTGTCGCAAGTCGGCCGGAAATGGCGTGATGTGCCCTTCCTATCAGGCGACTCGAGAAGAAAATAACTCTACTAGAGGACGAGCCAATTTATTACGCTTTGCCTTGACTGAATCGAATCCTAGAAAAGCCCTTAATCAAGCCGAGTTACAGCAAGCGTTAGAGATGTGTTTAGGCTGCAAAGCCTGTAAGACAGAATGTCCTGCAAATGTTGATATGGCGCAATTGAAATCAGAAGTGTTGTATCAAACCAGAAAAGGGCGTTTTAACTTAAGTGATTTAGCGCTTAAGCATTACGGGGTTTTGTTAAATATAGGCCAAAAAACTCCAAAATTGTTTAATTGGTTACAGTCTTTAAGTTGGGCTAAATTTGCTTTAGGAATCGACCAACGTCGTACTTTGCCATTAGCCCATTCATTGAACCTACAAAACTGGTGGCAAGATCAGCTAAGTGCCAATTTTAGTAATGCATCGAGGCCTGTAAAAGTCACGCAAACCGTTTGGGTATTGTGTGACTTGTACAGTCAGTATCAAGAGCCTAAGGTGGGACAAGCGACCTTAAGCAGTTTACTCAAGCTAGGGTTAGATGTGCGACCGCTGTTTATGCAATCGTCCCCCCGGGCATTAATCAGTAAAGGCCTTTTGCCTGAAGCACAGAAAGCCTTAGTGGAGCTATTGACTCAGTTACAATTTGTTGAAGAAGGTGATTTAGTTGTAGGTATTGAACCTTCAGAGCTTTTGACGTGGCGTGATGAGGCCAATGCCTTGTTAAAAACATCGTCCAAACAAACAGACCAGGCCTGGTTGAATCAAAAACAGCCCGTATTATCGTTTGAAGAGTTGATTTTAACCTTAAACGCTCAGCATAAGTTACCTGTATTGACTGAGTTGAATCAAGATTCAGTCGAAGGTCGCAAAGTGTTATTACATGTACATTGTCATCAAAAAGCCCTCGCGACACCCATGGATTCTCAAAAAGCGTTAGAGTTGATTCCAGGACTCACGGTAGAGATGTTGCCGACAGGCTGTTGCGGTATGTCTGGTGAGTTTGGTTACAAACATTATGAAGTCTCTAAAAAGATTGCCGAGCAAGTTTTGCTACCGCGATTGGCTCTGGCAGAAGAGAGTGACCTGATTGTGGCGACGGGGACGAGTTGTCGTCATCAAATTGAAGATTTAGGTCATCAATCCGCGTTACATATTGCCCAGGTTTTTGACCGCTTCCTAAAATAATAGTATACAAGCTCAATATTTCAACGTAATCGGTTTTAGGCTGCCTTCATGCAAATACGAAAGCTTATATAAATTAGCCAAAATATTTCTGCAAAGCTTGTCTAAAACGCTCGGGCATCTCTTCAGAGGTTTTAAGCGGTTCATGGCACCAGACCGCATCCGGCCAGACCTCATCTCCTTCCTCTCTAAAAATAACATGCAGATGCAAATTAGGGCTTTTGTTGCCGATTTTGGCAATATTATAATGGGGTCCAAAACCTGATTTTTGGAGCACATCAATCATCTGGTAAATTTCTCCATAGAGCTGTTCTATATAAGAACGCTCGTTTAAAGCCTGCTTTGGAATCACTAACAACCAAGGCAGTTCCGTTTTTTCGGCCAGTAACGAATACAATGGATGCTCAAACAGATAGACACTTTCAAAGGTCTCTTCTAATAAGGTTGGGGTATGTTCAGGTATGAGATTGTCCATAACAGGCTCTTTGTTGGTTTTGACATAAAAAAGGCATTCCACGGTAGAATGTCTAGCTCAATACATTGATAGATTTAGGTGTAAAATTGATCATAATTAAAAGCAAATAATAGCAGATTTATATGATGGTGACACAGCAACAGAATTTCTCTGAAAAGAGCCTTATATTTTTAGCGTCAGAATCTCCGCGAAGGATAGAGTTATTGCAACAACTAGGTGTGCAATTTGAGACTATTAATGCGCCCGTCGAAGAGGTTGCATTACCAAATGAACCGCCTGAATCCTATGTCGTACGCATGGCAATAGAAAAGGCACTTTCTGGATTTAATAAGGTCGCAGGCAAGGCAATTTGGGTTGTGGGCGGCGATACTGTGGTGATGTTAAAAGGACGTGTCTTCGGTAAACCAAAAAATGAAGCAGATGCTTTTAATATGCTTTCAAGATTGTCTGGACAAACGCATGACGTATTATCAGCCGTGGCCATCGTCTTTGATGGTGAGGTGTTTTCCGCTTTGAATACAACCACCGTTCGCTTTAAAGTGTTGTCCGAATCTGAAATTATGAACTATATCAGTACACATGAGCCATTTGGAAAGGCTGGAAGTTATGCCATACAGGGATTGGGTGCCAAATTTATCAAGGGCATTGATGGCAGTTATTCAGCCGTCATGGGAATGCCTTTATTTGAGCTTAATCAGTTATTAGAGGCGTCGGGTTATCATTCGGAGTGATGAGTATGACTAATCCGTTGAGCATTTAATTGACACAACCAAATTTAAAAAGTGAAAAGGCATGTTAGATGCATAATGAAGAAAAAGTATTAGTTAATGTAACTCCTAATGAAACCCGTGTTGCATGGGTCGAAAACGGTGTCTTACAAGAAGTCTGGGTAGAACGTGCTAGTAAAAGAGGGTTAGTGGGCAATATCTACATGGGCAAAGTCGACCGCGTTTTACCCGGCATGCAGGCTGCATTTATTAATATTGGGTTAGAAAAATCCGCCTTTTTACACGTCTCTGACGTCTGCCATAAAAGTATTGGATGTTCTGCAGATGTTGAATGTGATGATATTGCCAAACTATTGCATCAGGGCCAAAAAATTATGGTGCAGGTGGTCAAAGATCCTTTGGGTTCTAAAGGTGCGCGAATTACCATGCAGGTGACGATTCCTTCGCGCATGTTGGTGTATATGCCCGTTGAAAAGGCATTGGGGGTTTCACAAAAAATTGACAGTTCCGAAGAACGAGACCGCCTGCGTGACATGATTAAGAGCATTCCAGAGCACAAAGATTCGGAAGGAGGCTTCATTGTCAGAACCGTCGCAGAAGGGGTCGATTTTCATGAGATGCGTGCCGATATGATTTATTTACAGAGGCTTTGGAAAAATATTCAAGAGCGGTCTAGAAGTGTGACTAAACCGGCTGTCATTTATGATGATTTACCCCTGTATTTAAGGATTATGCGCGATATACCGATCGACAGAATTGAGAAAATTCGAGTAGATTCGACTGAGACGCTTAAAAAAATGCAGGTTTTTCTTGAAAAGTACGTTACGGAATTAACTGATAGACTAGGTTTATACCAAGGCGAACGACCTATCTTTGATCTCTATAATATTGAAGATGAAATACAGGCCGCATTACACAAAAGAGTCAATCTAAAATCAGGAGGGTACTTAATCATAGATCAAACGGAGGCCTTAACAACGATTGATGTTAATACTGGTGCATTTGTTGGTCACAAAAATTTAGAAGAAACCATCTACCGTACAAATTTGGAGGCCGCCCAGGCTATCGCACGACAGTTAAGATTAAGAAATCTGGGAGGCATTATTATTCTTGACTTTATCGATATGGACGTTAAGGATCACCAACGTAATGTTTTGGCTACATTGGAAAAAGAGCTTTCTAAAGATCGTGTCAAAACTTCAATCAGTAGCATCTCGAATTTAGGTTTGGTGGAAATGACCCGCAAAAGAACACGAGAAAGTCTAGAAAGGACGCTGTGTGAACCTTGTCCGGTTTGCAGTGGCCGCGGGACGGTTAAAACAGCGGAAACGGTCGCCTTTGAGATATTTAGAGAGATTACTCGTATGGCACGCTCTTTTGAGGCGGACAATTATCGAGTCATTGCCGCGGAAGTTGTTGTCTCACGAATTATGGATGAGGAGTCAAGCAATGTGGCAGAGTTGGAAAGCTTTCTTAATAAAAGCATTCGATTTCAAGCAGAAAGCACTTATGCACCAGAACAATTTGATGTTGTGATGATGTAGGTTTCGTTTTGGTATAAAACATGATTGTTAAAAAGACACATCACACGTTACAAATAATTTTTGCACTCTTTATGGCATATTTATTAGTGACTCGTTTGCTGATTACTTGGGTGCAAACTGCGCCAGAACAAGTTGTATCTATTGCAGAGTGGTTGATGGACAGTGAAATATCATTTAAGAGTATTGAGATACAGCAAGGAGTACTCGGTTTTCAGTTGCAAGCTGAAGCGTTAAGTGTGCATCATGCCGATTATGAGCTACAGATACAAACTTTAGATATGGACGTAAACGTATTTTCGCCATTTTTTCCATCCATTGGTTATGGTGCGTATCTTAAGGTAGAGGAGGGTGCTTTACAGTTTAAAAATGTTCAGCCAGCTGAAGCAAATGGACAGGTAGATGTTTCACAGCTTAATATTCATGAATTAAGACGGTTTGACGTTAATATAAGTCGATTGTGGCAACGCGTTAATGTTAAAAACTTTATTCTCAGTGAAGTCGTCAGGCCTGGTCTTGCCATCCAAATTCACGATTTTCAGTCTCTTAAAGGTGCGCAATTAAATATATCCTCTGAGTTTTCATTAGGGTACCGAGATAGCTTAAATTTTGAAAAGTTTAGTTTTAGATCTACTCTTACTTCAAATGTTTGGGGAGGGATAGAGTATGGTGAATTTAGTCTGTCTTCTTTTCAGCCTTTACAGTCTGAGCGTATCGTTCAATTGCTTCCAAAAATTTGGCATTCAATTCTGCCGCAAGGAGAGTTGCTTCTGGATCTAAAAGCGAAAATTGCTCAATCGAAATTAGCGAAATTAGTCATTAACTTAAACGGTCAATCTCTAAAATGGCCACAACAGCATACCACTCTTCCGAAAAGCATGGGATTGGAGTTAGTTTGGTCTTCGGAACATCAAAATATTAAGACTCAATTCACAGATTGGCATTTCAAACTCTCTAAAATTCAGCTCGATAATAAATATATCCAAACGGTCTCTCCCATCGAATTATCTTTCGAAGATAATCAAATGTTACATTTCTCCTCCCGTTATTTCGATATAGAACCTTTTAAAGCTATTGTGAAGTCTCTCGTATTGAATAAGCATGTCGCTACCTTATTTGATAAGACTGCTCATTTGAAGATTTCAGATGTGAGTGGTGACCTAAACTGGAAAACATTAGAGCTCCCATTGTTACAGGTGACACTTGATAAATTATCTATCCCGGTGACAGAGTATCCGGGCGTGGCGATTGAAGATCTAACCGTGCATAAACAAGCAGATCGTCTTTCGCTACAAACGGATAAGCCGATTTGGGTCATGCAGGCAGATATTCACCAGAATCCGATGCGAATTGATCTGCCTGCAAAGGTGGTAATCGATTACGAAACAGAGTCAGGATATTGGAACTTGCCGCGGTTGAGTGCAAAGGTTGATAATATTCCCGTACAGTTTTCAATTCGTGCGAATGACAAAAGCGATGTGGATAGTCTATTAAATGTGCAAGTTGATCAGCTGAGTGTATTGAAAGAGTATTTGCCGTACTCTTTTATGTCAAAAGCGTTACAGAAATGGTTACAAGAATCTTTAGTGGCGGGTGAAGCGATTAATCTAGATGTTAAGCTTAAAGGCAATCTTAAAGCCTTTCCATTTGAGAAGGGAAATGGGGTTTTTACCGCGGTCGCCACGATCAAAAAAACCAAGCTTAAGTTCAATTCAGACTGGCCTATGCTGACTGATTTTGCTGCTCGTATTAAGTTTGTCCCTTTTCAGTTGGAAATAACCGCTGATGACGTCAATCTCGGGTCGAATCTGATGGCGAAAGACGTCATCGTAACCATCCCGAATCTCGATCAAGATGATATTGCACTGAATATCCAAGGCAAGGTGAGTGCAAAACTAGATCATGCTGTTGACTATCTTCTGGTGTCA
Organism: Thiomicrorhabdus arctica DSM 13458; assembly: GCF_000381085.1. Taxonomy (GTDB): domain Bacteria; phylum Pseudomonadota; class Gammaproteobacteria; order Thiomicrospirales; family Thiomicrospiraceae; genus Thiomicrorhabdus; species Thiomicrorhabdus arctica. The sequence continues at coordinate 199,420 of NZ_KB905901.1, forward strand.
CCGCTTGCAAAAACACTCGGGTTAGACTCATTTTTAAAAAGCAGTGCCGTACTTAAAGGTGATTCATTTATTTCGATCGATAGGTTATGGGTACCTATCTCTGGGTACCCTGCAAAGTCAGAAGAAGTAAAAGGGACTGTTGAACTCAAGAAGGCAATATTAAATTTACAGGATAAATTAACACTTTCAGAGATACACGGAGTTCTGAACTTTACAGAGAAAGGGGTTGACGCTAATAATCTAACAGCAACCGTTATGGATGGCCCAGCTGTCATCAAGGTGAGCACCAATAGAAAATCCAAAGTTGTGAATATCGAGGCAAAGGGTAGGAGTTCTATAGAGTCGGCTCTGCTTTTTTCAAAACCATTGCCCTGGACTGCCGAGATTCAAATTCCATTTAAAAATAGCCGAGTAAGAGGGGTTGATGCAAAAATTGAAGTCAACGTTTCAGATGCACAGAGTTTGCTTCCTGCACCGCTAGAAAAGCAAGCATTGCTAGGTAAAAAAGTCACTATACATGCTTTATCTCAAGATGATTTATTATCCGTTACTGCAAAACTACCAGGCTTGCTCAGCTTACAAGGTGAATGGCAATCCACTAAAAATGAATATAAGGCCGCGCAGCTTAAGGTTGTCTTTGGAGAAAATAACAAGGCATTTGATTCAGTAATACCGAAGGGTTTTTCTGTAAATGGACAACTCAAAATGCTCGATCTTGATGGTTGGGTTGCACTTTATAAAGCGATGCCTGAAGCTAATCTACTCAAGAGTTCGAAGTCTCAGATATCCTGGAATGCCTCGCAATTAAAGATTCACAATATGTTACTTTGGGGGAATGAGTATTCTGGTATTAATACTCAATGGAAGTCAGTGCGTCCAGAATCAGTTCTGTTTAATATAAAAAGTCCTAGTGTGGATGCTGAGTGGCTGACGAACTCCGATGGCATTGCGGAAGTTTATGTAAAACACCTTGAAATCGTCACAATGGATACCGTTCAACCAACGGCGGATTCGGAGCTTGCAAGCAAACAGCATTGTCGTGAAGAAGCATCAGAAGAGTTGCTTCCGAAGTTGAGGTTTAAAGGTAAAAATATTCTTTTAGATGGTAAAAAAATTGATACCTTGGATTTTGAGTTGAAGGATTCAGCAAGCCAGCTTGTTTTGTCAGGACTTAAAGGTTCTTTTGGTAATCAATCAGGAAATATAACAGGCAGCTACCTATTTGATAAGTCAATTTTAACCAGTAATCTATCTTTACAGCTCAATTCAAACAACGTTGCTGCTGTGACGAGTTTTCTGCAATTGAAAAAAGGATTTACAGGTAAAGCAGCTAAAGTTGATGTCACGTTGAAGTGGCAAGGTGGGGTAAGCTGTTTTTCTAGAGTGGGTGCTATGGGTGAAGTTGTATTTAATTTAAATGATGGTTCAATAGAGGATATTGAGCCTGGATTTGCACGACTTATTGGCTTGTTAAGTATTGAATCTCTTGCTCGACGTTTAAAACTTGATATTAAGGATGTGACCAATAAAGGCATGGTCTACGACAGTATTCGTGGTAAGGCTGTTTTGTCTAATGGGCGTTTAGCATTGCAATCTTTTGATTTGGTTGCACCCTCTGCAAGTGCTAAGCTCTTTGGTGGGGTCGATTTAATTAATCAGACATTTAATCTAAAAGTGAATGTTACTCCGGCAATTGGGGCATCAATACCTGCTGTCGCAGCCTTGGTGGGTGCCGCCAACCCACTAGCCGCGTTAGCTATCTATAGTTTGATGAAAATTATTCCTGGAATTAATGAAAATCTTATTACCTATAAGTATGAAATTACAGGGCCATGGTTAAACCCTAAGGTGCTTAAAGTTGATGCCAAGTCTGAAGTGGAAGCATCTAATCTAATGAGGTAAGGCTTAGGTTCAAGTTGCAAGTGCAACACTGTTAATATGATTCGACAAGACTGATTCCATCAACTCTTGCGGCGTTCTAAATTCGTATCTTTTTCTTGGGCGAGTATTTAGTAGCCAAGCAATCTTATCTAAATCGCCTTGGCTGTGCTGTTTTAAATCGGTGCCTTTTGGTAAGTATTGCCGTAGTAGCCCGTTGATGTTTTCATTCGACCCTCTTTGCCACGGAGAGTGTGGGTCAGCAAAGTAGACTTTCATATCTAAGTTCTGAGACATAATCGGATGTTGAGACATCTCAGAACCTCTATCGTAAGTCATCGACAACCGTAAAAAATCTGGCAACTTTTTCATCTGTAATTCAAAACCAGTACGCACATCCAAGGCACTTTTACTCGCCATTTTACATAAAGCTAGAAACCCTGTTTTGCGTTCCACCAATGTTCCAACACAAGATTGATTTTTTGACCCTACAATTAAATCACCTTCCCAGTGTCCTTCTAAAATACGGTCATTGATTTCAACGGGACGGTTCTCTATTTTCTGATCTTCCGTCAGCTTAACACTATTGTAATTACTGGTTTTAGAGCCTCTAGGGCCTCTTTTTGATTTAGCTCTGCGTAAGGATTGAACCATCATTTTTTTAAGCTCACCTTTAGGATGAGCATAAATACAGGTATAGATGGTTTCATGGCTCACTTGCATATCACTTTGATTTGGATAAAGACGTTTAAGTGTGCCAGATATTTGCATAGGAGACCATTGTTTGTAAGTTAACCATGCTTTAACTTTATCGTACAATGGAGTATTAGGAATGAGTTTTGGCTGTCTAACAGAGCGCTTACGGCTTTGAAAATATTGACGACCCGCAGTGCTCGCACAGTAACCAGAATCTTTATTAGTTGAGTTTCTGTTCAATTCTCTACAGATTGTCGAGGCCGAACGGTTTAGAAACCGACCGATTGATCTGGTTGAATGGCCTTGATGATGTTTAATCATAAGGATCGCGCGTTCTTCAGGACTTAAATGATAATAATTGCTCATGTATACGTTCTGCTTGAATGTGTTGCACTTGCAACTTGAACCTAAGAGGTGACATTTACGATATGAATAGAATGAATTTTTTAAAGTAATCAGACATGGTTAATTTAAACCAACCCAAAACACCGCATTCATTGCGGTGTTTTGGGTTTCAGTATTTAAATATTTGATTTCGGTCGCTGAATTAAGATTTATAAAGTGATTGATCGCTGTTTTAAACTGCGTAAAAATCCCCAAAAGTAGGGTGTTAAGCCGTGTGGTGTGAATAACTCTGTGGATAACCCCTTAATAAGTTGGCGTAAAATGAGCTGTTTTGAATAAGTCATTAAAAAGTCATTAAAAGTATGAAAAAAGACTTGCGTAGTTTGCGAGATTCGATAGAATACGCCCCGTTCCGAAGCAAACACACTTTTTAAGTCGTTTGTTCCGGCCCGTTTGTTATGAGAGATCTTCGGATCGGGTTTAAAATCTTTGAAAATTATTTAAAAATAATAATTGACAAAGAAGTTCAAACCCCCTTATAATGAGCGGCTTACCGGGGAGAAAAGCAACGTTGTTGTTTCTCTTTCCCGAAGAGACCTAAGTTCTTTAAAAATCAGGTAATTCAGAGATAATTTATGTGGAAACTCCTTAAGTGAGTGACGATATAAAAAATCTCGAAAACGACAAAATTATGTAGATATGCAAATATCAGGTAGGAGTAATCCTTCCATGCAAAATCTTGTCAATTCCGAGTGTTAGAGCAGAAGTGCTCGTTATAAATATACTAAGCAAGATTAAACTGAAGAGTTTGATCCTGGCTCAGAATGAACGCTGGCGGTAGGCTTAACACATGCAAGTCGGACGGAAACGATAGAGAAGCTTGCTTTTCTAGGCGTCGAGTGGCGGACGGGTGAGTAACGCGTGGGAATCTACCCTATAGTTGGGGACAACGTATGGAAACGTACGCTAATACCGAATATGCTCTACGGAGTAAAGGAGCCCTCTTCTTGAAAGGTTTCGCTATAGGATGAGCCCGCGTGAGATTAGCTAGTTGGTGAGGTAATGGCTCACCAAGGCGACGATCTCTAGCTGGTTTGAGAGGATGATCAGCCACACTGGGACTGAGACACGGCCCAGACTCCTACGGGAGGCAGCAGTGGGGAATATTGCACAATGGACGAAAGTCTGATGCAGCCATACCGCGTGTGTGAAGAAGGCCCGAGGGTTGTAAAGCACTTTCAATTGTGAGGAAGATTAAGTAGTTAATACCTGCTTAGTTTGACGTTAACTTTAGAAGAAGCACCGGCTAACTCTGTGCCAGCAGCCGCGGTAATACAGAGGGTGCAAGCGTTATTCGGAATTACTGGGCGTAAAGCGCGCGTAGGCGGATTATTAAGTCAGTTGTGAAAGCCCTGGGCTCAACCTAGGAACTGCATCTGATACTGGTAATCTAGAGTTTAGGAGAGGGAAGTGGAATTCCAGGTGTAGCAGTGAAATGCGTAGATATCTGGAGGAACATCAGTGGCGAAGGCGACTTCCTGGCCTAAAACTGACGCTGAGGTGCGAAAGCGTGGGTAGCGAACGGGATTAGATACCCCGGTAGTCCACGCCGTAAACGATGTCAACTAGTTGTTGGTCCTATTAAAAGGATTAGTAACGAAGCTAACGCGATAAGTTGACCGCCTGGGGAGTACGGTCGCAAGATTAAAACTCAAAGGAATTGACGGGGGCCCGCACAAGCGGTGGAGCATGTGGTTTAATTCGATGCAACGCGAAGAACCTTACCATCCCTTGACATCCTGCGAACTTTCTAGAGATAGATTGGTGCCTTCGGGAACGCAGTGACAGGTGCTGCATGGCTGTCGTCAGCTCGTGTCGTGAGATGTTGGGTTAAGTCCCGCAACGAGCGCAACCCTTATCATTAGTTGCTAACATTTAGTTGAGAACTCTAATGAGACTGCCGGTGATAAACCGGAGGAAGGTGGGGACGACGTCAAGTCATCATGGCCCTTATGGGATGGGCTACACACGTGCTACAATGGGGGGTACAAAGAGCTGCCAACTAGCAATAGTGAGCGAATCTCAAAAAACCTCTCGTAGTCCGGATCGGAGTCTGCAACTCGACTCCGTGAAGTCGGAATCGCTAGTAATCGTGGATCAGAATGCCGCGGTGAATACGTTCCCGGGCCTTGTACACACCGCCCGTCACACCATGGGAGTGGATTGCAAAAGAAGTAGGTAGCTTAACCTTCGGGAGGGCGCTTACCACTTTGTGGTTCATGACTGGGGTGAAGTCGTAACAAGGTAGCCCTAGCGGAAGCTGGGGCTGGATCACCTCCTTTAAGACGAAAAAGTCGCGAGCTTGAGTGAGTTTTCACATAAATTGTCTCTGAATTATCATGAAATGAACGACCCGGGTCTGTAGCTCAGTTGGTTAGAGCGCACCCCTGATAAGGGTGAGGTCGGTGGTTCAAATCCACCCAGACCCACCATATTGGGGCTATAGCTCAGCTGGGAGAGCGCCTGCCTTGCACGCAGGAGGTCTGCGGTTCGATCCCGCATAGCTCCACCAATATTACTGTTAATCTGTTTTTTACCTTCTCTACTTAGTTAGAGACAGGTTGAGAGTTGATTAACAGTTGTATTGATGGTTATTTTTCGCTTGCTTTGCAAGTCATAGATAGCCGGAATAACTGAAAGTTCTTTAAAAATTTGGAATAGATCTTAGCGATTATCTAGATTAATCATTTTTAAATGTGTTAATTATTAGACGATCGTTGAAGAGCCTGAGACGACGCCGACTTTTGTCGACTCAGGTGTCACATGCCACCTTCCAATGGCATGTGGCCAAAGCTTCTAGTGGAGTTCTTTAAAGGTATTTAAACCGTACTTTAAAAGAATGATGATGCTAGAAAGTATAGGTAAATACATATATATATATTGAGAACACTCAAGCGTATATCATGACAGCGAAACTTTTAGTTACGTACACTCAATAGACTTTGTAATCAAAAGGCACAAGGTTATTTTTGAGTTGTATAGTTAAGTGACTAAGCGTACACGGTGGATGCCTAGGCAGAAGAAGGCGATGAAGGACGTAGTAACTTGCGATAAGCCAGGGGGAGTCAGTAAACATGCATTGATCCCTGGATTTCCGAATGGGAAAACCCATCCAATTATGGATATCCCCTAGTGGGAGGCTAACCCGGGGAACTGAAACATCTAAGTACCCGGAGGAAAAGAAATCAACCGAGATTCCCTAAGTAGCGGCGAGCGAACGGGGACCAGCCCTTAAGCTGGTATAAGAATAGTAGAATGGTCTGGAAAGTCCAACGATACAAGGTGATAGTCCTGTATGCGAAATTCTTTTATCAGTGAAATCGAGTAGGACGGGACACGAGAAATCCTGTTTGAACATGGGGGGACCACCCTCCAAGGCTAAATACTCTCTTCTGACCGATAGTGAACCAGTACCGTGAGGGAAAGGCGAAAAGAACCCCTGAAGGGGAGTGAAATAGAACCTGAAACCGTGTACGTACAAGCAGTAGGAGCAGACTTGTTCTGTGACTGCGTACCTTTTGTATAATGGGTCAGCGACTTACATTATGTAGCGAGGTTAACCGAATAGGGGAGCCGTAGGGAAACCGAGTCTTAAATGGGCGATTTAGTTGCATGGTGTAGACCCGAAACCGGGCGATCTATCCATGGCCAGGTTGAAGGTGCCGTAACAGGTACTGGAGGACCGAACTCACGTATGTTGAAAAATGCGGAGATGAGCTGTGGATCGGAGTGAAAGGCTAATCAAGCCCGGAGATAGCTGGTTCTCCTCGAAAACTATTTAGGTAGTGCCTCATGTATCACTCTAGGGGGTAGAGCACTGTTATGGTCTAGCGGTCCGTCAAGGATTAGCAGCCCATTGCAAACTCCGAATACCTAGAAGTGCAATCATGGGAGACAGACTGCGGGTGCTAACGTCCGTTGTCAAGAGGGAAACAACCCAGACCGCCATCTAAGGTCCCTAAATATTACTCAGTGGGAAAGGATGTGGGAAGGCTCAGACAGTCAGGAGGTTGGCTTAGAAGCAGCCACCCTTTAAAGAAAGCGTAATAGCTCACTGATCGAGTCGGCCTGCGCCGAAGATTTAACGGGGCTAAGTAATATACCGAAGATGCGGATGCACATAGTGCATGGTAGAGGAGCGTCGTGTAAGCCTGCGAAGGGGCACTGTAAGGTGTCCTGGAGGTATCACGAGTGCGAATGCTGACATGAGTAGCGATAAAGGGAGTGAAAAGCTCCCTCGCCGAAAGACCAAGGTTTCCTACGCAACGTTAATCGACGTAGGGTTAGTCGACCCCTAAGACGAGGCCGAGAGGCGTAGTCGATGGGAAGCAGGTTAATATTCCTGCACTATTTATTACTGCGATGGAGGGACGGAGTAGGCTAAATCAGCCTGGCGATGGTTGTCCAGGTTTAAGATTGTAGGCAGAGAGATTAGGCAAATCCGGTCTCTTGTTAATGCTGAGAATTGATGACGAGCCCTTTTTTGGGTGAAGTGATTGATGCCATGCTTCCAAGAAAAGCTTCTAAGCTTCAGGTAATAAATAATCGTACCCCAAACCAACACAGGTGGTCGGGATGAGAATTCTAAGGCGCTTGAGAGAACTCGGGTGAAGGAACTAGGCAAAATGGTACCGTAACTTCGGGAGAAGGTACGCCCCGCTCGGTGATGAGACTTGCTCTCTAAGCTAGGAGGGGTTGCAATAAAATGGTGGCTGCAACTGTTTACTAAAAACATAGCACTGTGCAAAATCGAAAGATGACGTATACGGTGTGACGCCTGCCCGGTGCCGGAAGGTTAATTGATGGGGTTAGCTTCGGCGAAGCTCTTGATCGAAGCCCCGGTAAACGGCGGCCGTAACTATAACGGTCCTAAGGTAGCGAAATTCCTTGTCGGGTAAGTTCCGACCTGCACGAATGGCGTAATGATGGCCACACTGTCTCCACCCGAGACTCAGCGAAATTGAAATCGCAGTTAAGATGCTGCGTACCCGCGGCTAGACGGAAAGACCCCGTGAACCTTTACTACAGCTTTGCACTGGACTTTGATACTATCTGTGTAGGATAGGTGGGAGGCTATGAAACTTTAACGCTAGTTAGAGTGGAGCCAATCTTGAAATACCACCCTGATATTATTGAGGTTCTAACCTAGGCCAGTGAATCCTGGTCAGGGACAGTGTATGGTGGGTAGTTTGACTGGGGCGGTCTCCTCCTAAAGAGTAACGGAGGAGCGCGAAGGTACCCTCAGCACGGTCGGACATCGTGCAATGAGCGCAAGAGTAAAAGGGTGCTTGACTGCGAGACTGACACGTCGAGCAGGTGCGAAAGCAGGTTCTAGTGATCCGGTGGTTCTGTGTGGAAGGGCCATCGCTCAACGGATAAAAGGTACTCCGGGGATAACAGGCTGATACCGCCCAAGAGTTCATATCGACGGCGGTGTTTGGCACCTCGATGTCGGCTCATCACATCCTGGGGCTGAAGTCGGTCCCAAGGGTATGGCTGTTCGCCATTTAAAGTGGTACGCGAGCTGGGTTTAGAACGTCGTGAGACAGTTCGGTCCCTATCTGCCGTGGGCGTTGGAAATTTGAGGGGGGCTGCTCCTAGTACGAGAGGACCGGAGTGGACGAACCGCTGGTGTTCGGGTTGTCATGCCAATGGCATTGCCCGGTAGCTACGTTCGGAAAGGATAACCGCTGAAAGCATCTAAGCGGGAAACCTGCCCCAAGATTAGATTTCCCTAGACTTTAAGTCTTCTGAAGGGCCGTTAGAGACTATGACGTTGATAGGCAAGGTGTGGAAGAGCAGTAATGTTTGAAGCTAACTTGTACTAATTACCCGTGAGGCTTAACTATACAACTCAAAAGTAACTTTTGAGTACGTGACTAAAAGTAAGTCATGATATACCTTGAGTGTATC
>NZ_KB905902.1:0-20333 GCF_000381085.1 Thiomicrorhabdus arctica DSM 13458
TGATCGCTGTCGCATCTTCGGTGATTTGCGCTGGGCTAACACTTAGGCTAACCGTCGTGTTATCTATGCTGTCGACCACGCTTGTGCTCGCCGCCGCTGGGTTGATCAAGACGTTTTCGAAGTTGCCACCGGTGGTTCCGGTAATGGTCGCACTGATCGATGTTGCATCTTCCGCAAAGACGTCACTGTCCGCGGTGATCGCGACTTCTGTGCTGCCTGAGGTTTCACCCGCTGGGATGATGATCTCGGTGCCATCACTTAACGTCACTGTCATCGCGGTTTCGGTCGCGTTATCCACGCTCGCTGTATAGGTGATCGCTGTCGCATCTTCGGTGATTTGCGCTGGGCTAACACTGACGCTCACTGTGGTGGTGTCTACTGTGTCTGTGATCTTGGTCACCGCTGGCGTCGCATCCACTACCAGCTTCTCGAAGTTTCCTCCGGTCGCGCTGGTGATCGCAGCTTGCATTGTGCCTTCATCAAGATAGACGTCGTCACTGGCGGCTACGCTTACCGTGGCTGTTCCTGTTAGCTGACCATCTGTAATGGTGATGCTTTCACCATTGTCTAGCGTGACAACTGTGTCTCCTTGTGAGGCTGAAGTCAGTGTCGCTGTATAAGTAACATCCGCTCCCGCTTCGGTGATATCTGTCGTCGCACTTAAGCTGACGCCTGTGTCATCGATTGTGTCTGTGATTGTTACTGTCGCTGTATCAGAAACATCAATGGCTGAAAACTGGTTACCGCCAGACTGAACAGTTGCACTCAGCAAAAATTCTTCACCGTCCACAAAGACATCATCACTTTGTACTTCAAATGGTGTTGACGTTGCTTCTGTTTGTCCGATTTCAAACGTGATCGTTGCGCCATTGTTTAAAGCAATGACTAATGGCCCATCAGTGGGCGCAACACCTAACGTTGCTGTAACCGTTCCGGTTTGAGAACCTTCTTCTAAACTAATGTCATTTAAAGTAAGGACGGTACTCGCACCAGTGTTTGTTGTCGTTGCCGTCGCCGTCGCCGTTGGATCAGTCGGAGCTAGAAGAGGATCTTGTGGCACCTCTGTGACAATCGAACTTGTCGTCGCGGTTTCAAATCCAGAAGTAATGTCACCTTGAGCAGCAATACGGTCAACGGTAATACCACCATCAGAAGCGCTTCCTGGAATGACACCTTCACCCGCTGCAGTAGCTTCTAGCTCATCAAAGTTACCTTCTAAAACTGCTTGCTGTAAGGCGGCTACATCTACAGCACCTTCTGTTGCGGCATCCAGTACAGAGGCATTATCGGCAACATCACCATCGATAAGCATTTGCGTGTCTCTGCCAAGTGTTAACTGGGTTCCGTTTTGCATATCAATTAAAACACCACCAATCAATGAGGTTTCAATCACTTCTCCATCATAAACAGGGCTGCCTTTTTCCAAAATTCGCGCCTCACCCGTTTCTGGGTTAACCGCACGAACAAGACCTTGAAGGGTAGACACTTCACCAGTAAATGTAGACATAAATATGGACTCCAGTTTTTTGTTTTTTATTGAACACTCAGGCTCAAAGCAATCATGTAAAATTTAATTGATTTAATAATACAAGGCTCTGTTAATTTAAGATACTGTACTTGAGTACAGATTTTCTTTTCTGCGCAGGGCTTAAACTTTGCCAATAGTAGAGCATCAATCACTTTACGACTCGCCAATTCAATCTTTATTGACCACCATAAATAAAATTATCGGCGCCAATAGAGTGTTTGGGTTTATAATAGTGAAAAATGATAACTATTTGATTGATATAGAGGTTTACCATGAATTCTATTACGCCAGCCCTATCAGCAGCTCTTTCACTTCAGCCACAACAAAACCAGATAACCGCTAAAGCCGAATTAAAAATGGAAGAGAAACCGTCTTCTCTAGCGACAGGCAGCGGCAACTCGACCGTCACCCTATCGGAAGACGCGCTCATCCAGTCAAAGAACTCTACAGGTTTAAATACTGCACAAACTGTTCAAAAGGCTATTTCACCAGAAAGTAGAGCCATTGAAAGCAACCAGACCTCATCCGATCTTACCTATGCAGCCAACTTACAAAACGTGACGAGTTCATTTGCACCTAAGGACCCAACCTCAAATGGCTAGAGCAAGCCTCTTTTATTAAAATTGAGTCGCCTATTCCTTCTATAAAATAGGCTCAATAATATTATTTACTCTCTAACATAATTATCACACGTTCTCTCAATACTCCTTCAACATTTGCCAATTGACCACGCCCTTGTAGATAGGTAGACTTAAGTTAACTTAAATAAATACCTTTATTAAAGTTGGACTTTCTCCAAAGTCATATTAAAAGCCACTTGCTAAGGCTTTTAATACATTGCTCCTCAGCGGAAAGACACGGTACGACCAATACTGTGTCTTTTTTTTCATCTGTCAAAAGAGATACAATGACTCACTCTCCTAATCATCGAGGTTTTTATGGACGCTAAACGTAACTATAAACATGGTCATGGTAGTGATGAACAGCATAAACAAGATCAGGCTCTATTCAAGGAACTCCTTGAGAAACACGGTCAATTGAAACGTAGAACGGAAATGCTTACCAATGGTCTCCGTAGCAGAACGACTGCAGCCACCCCAGAACTTGGTCGCATATTACAAGAACATGTGGTCGGCATGAAAAACCGTTTTGGGATGGGCCGCGCAATTCGTTCTTGGGATCCTCTTTTTGCAGCACTTTTTGAATATAAAGATGAAATTAAGATGGAATACCGTAATATTGAGAATGGTGTGGAGGCAATCTTAACCACTGCAAATCCAAAGCTCATTGAATTAATTAGATGTCATGATGAAACTCTACATCGTTATGTGGATCACGGCTTTGAAGCCAGCGGGGAAGAGAGTCCGAAACCGACTTGGTTAAGTTAATAAAATCAGGGCACACTAACGCCAAACTTTTTATGCCCACAGATGCTTGTGCTAATCATTCTTTTTTCGACCTTGAAATAAGACCAAACGTTATGATATAAAGTTATATAGTTAGGTTAAAATATTATCAACGTTTGTACTTTCCACTGATCTCTGTATAGGAAAATGCCATGATTATTATGTGTCCCAACTGCGGTGGCCTGAACCGTGTCCCTGATGAAAAACTCTCAACTCAACCGACTTGTGGTAAATGTAAAAGCAACCTCTTTACGGGTTCTCCAGTAGAAATGACAGGAGAGCAGTTTTTACGTGCATTACAAAAAACCGATCAGCCATTGGTCGTAGATTTTTGGGCACCATGGTGTGGCCCTTGTAAAAGTTTTGCTCCGACCTACAGTAAAGCGGCTGCGCAAATGGAGCCTAAAGCGCGTTTCATTAAAATCAATACCGAAGTTGAGCAACAAATCGGCGCACAGTTTAATATCCGTTCAATTCCGACCTTGGCTATTTTCAAAAATGGTAAAGAGGTCACTAGAGTCTCGGGTGCTATGGACTTAGGAGGCTTTACACAATGGGTCAATCAGAACATTGAGTAAGCAGGTTAATCATGACAAACATCACTTTAATCTTAAGACCTAACCATCCATAAAGCCCTCCCGAAATATATTCAATAAAAAGAGTTATCTGCAAATGGAATTAGGTTCAAGAATACACAAACAATTACTTCTTAAAGGCATTTTAAAAGTCGCCTTTAAAACAGTCACTTTAGGGCTAATCGTAGGCGTACTGCTCATCATTCCAAGTATTTTCAGAGAAAATGCATTTTCTATAGGATTGGCTTATTTAGGGGATGCTGTTATTTTGGGTGCCCTAGGTTATGCTTTTTTTATCGCGTTTAAAAAATACCAAAAAATCATCAAACCGTTTGATGAAATTTATAACAAATAGAGCCACCCAAAGACTAACTTATAGGGAACTCCTGTAAAGAATCTGCTGTAGTGGTTAAACTTACTTAAACCGAGTTCTCATGGCAATCAATGGCACCTTCCACCAACTCAACGATTGACTCCAACAGTGTGCTTTTTCCGAAAGCCTCTGCCACTCCCCTGAACCGATTTGATCGCGTTGTGCATAGAGCATAAAATTCAACTCTTCTACCAATTCTGCAAACTCTGAACTGTCCCCAAAACATTCAACATACCATAGTGACCATTGGCCTAATGACTGCTTAGAAATGTCTTGATGAGGTATTTTTTCTGCGGCAATTTGCGGCCATTTTAAAATCGACCAGGCCTGGTAAGATTGGTTTTGACGCCAGTCGATCAAACCTTGCCACAAAGTATTCACTGAAGTGGCTTGTTTAATGGCTTGCTGCAATCGCCAATTCAACCAGGCTTGCTTTATACTTAACAAACCGATATAAATGGCCAAAACACACAACATGAGCAGCAACCACTCACCAATCCAGACCATCCAGGCTGGCACCGCCAGCACCGTTGTCTTAGGATGCAGAACCACTTCTAGCCTTTCTGTCTGAGGGTTAAAATAGCGCAATTGTAAGGCCGGTAAATCGACCAGACCAGATTCTGTCACCCGATAGGGTAAACGCAGACTTAATATGCTCAACATTCCTTCACGAGTGAAGCTCATACTCGTTTCTCGCGAATCCGATAACCACTCAATCTGCGGATTATGGCCGATTTGGGCCACTAATTGATATGCCACGCTGTTCATATCCGCTTTGGTTAAACCTTTTCCTTGCAACTGCCAAGTCCAATACTGTAAATCACCCGTCGTATGGATCTTATCGATCGGCTCGCTCTGCCACTCAAGGGTCCCAACTGGTACCATTAACGGTAAAAAATTCGGCAGAGGTTTTAAAATCACCGAACTCGGTTTATCAAAGAAATACCAGCGTCTGTTTGAACGGTTTTTTACGACAACGATCGGAGAGTGTAAAAGCACCCTTTGTGGCTCAGAATTTTGCCACTCCGTCACTTCGTAGCTGGCCACTAAGGTCTCGATTTTTGCTGAAGGCGTCTTTGCTTGACTGTTCACGGGTAAGTGCTGCAGATAGGTCGTTACCGATGAATTAATCGCCAGCGCTCTTTGCTCATAAGAGACCTTATGTGCCGTATCGGTTACCTGAACCTCTGCTTTCCAAACTGTCTGCTGGTGGGGGTACAAAGAAGTCATGCTCGTGGAGTTTTTGGTTGAGCTTGGCCCAAACCAATGTATGGAGACTTCCGGATTGGACGTCACTTTTATGTCAATATCCGGCAGAACCATTCTGCCAGCAGTTTGGCCTTGAATTTTTAATAAACCGGCCTGAAAAGGGTACAGCATGACTTTAATGCGTTCAGAGTTAGAGTCAACATCGTACAGCACGAAGTTTTTTTCAAATCGCTGCCAATCTAATCCCGCAAATAAATTAGCTCTATGTTCTCCTACAATCGTGACGGTAACGGGCTCTCCTAACATCACCTCAGTTGGTTTAATACTCAAGGTAATTAAGCGATTCACATCTGCTAAGGCTGGTGTAGAGAAGCTAATGACCTCACTAGTAGGGGCTGATTGCGCGACCGAACACAGTGATGAACTGAGCAGGACAATCAGCACAGGATTCACCACTCTACTCCTCGCTCTAATAGCAGCGACAATCGAGAGCATAAAACGGCTAAGAAAATGGCGTAGTGTGTTGTTCAGTTGCTTTACCATGGCTGAATTCCAGGAATAGGATGGGCTTCTGATTGTGCAGCATGAAAACCGGCTTCTCGCTCAAACATCCGTTTTAAAAGTGTCTTTTGATCATCTTCTAATAACTGCAATTCATACTCAAACTGGTCTGCACGCTTGCGCTGTTGTAAATGATTTAAAATCGCAGTTGCACGACTATCAGAGCCATTAGTACGATTCATAGCCATTTTATCGCTCCCACGTGACAAGCGATAATTCGTTTCATCTCCAGTATTCGGTAAAGGCGTCAAATCACCACTTTTATTACCTTTTGGGGCGTCTCCATCCGTACCAAACCCTGGCTCATTATTATTTGAGGCATTGGGTTTTTGGCCGCCATAAAAAGCCCCTTCACTCTCGCGTCCAGAGCCGCCATCGTCCTCTCCCTCAGCCTTTTTTTCTTTGTCCTGCTGCTGAGCGAGGTCTTCAATGGTTTTGCGTTGCAACGCTAGGCTCAAGTTATGCTCAGCTTTGGTGTAAGCTTTACGATAACGTAGAGCTTGCTGATACGATTCAATGGCCAGGGCCAATAAATTGGTTTGATAATAACTGTTGCCCAAATTAAACAAGGCTTTGGAACGATTTTCATCATCGATTGCTGTCCAAGCTGCTTGCCTAAAATAAGCAATTGCCGATTCAAACTCATTCAACTTATAAGCGGCGGAACCCGCGCCAAACCAACCTGAAAAACTGGAATTTTGATCATATAAAGAGCGTGATAGTTCATAGTTCCCTTCAGTATAAGCACGGTATGCTTCTGAAATCCTCTCAAAAGAATGATGCTCATCAGCCGCGGGAGTTTGCGCAAAACCTGGTTGGGGAAAGCTCTGCAAGAGTAACAACACCAGAGCACCGCTTAATCCTACTAAGCCGTTGATCTCTTTACTAGCCTTTGATTGTAAAAACTGACCCGCAAATGATTTGAAAAGACCCAGTAGATAGAACGCCATTAACAATAAAAGCAGACCTAACAACATAAAAGGCCAAGCGTAATCTCGCCACAGCTGATTTTCCTGCGGTTGTGTTCGACTGGCCGCAGGTAGCGTCATCTCTTTTAAAAGTCTTGTCATAAATTCTTTACTGGCATCTGCGCGTAAATAAACGCCTTGTACGTTTTGCGCCATTTTTTTAAGACTGCTCTCTTCTAAACGGCTTTGCACCAATAAGCCATTGGCATGTAATTTACCTGATTTATGCTCTCTGTCCGGCAACGTGGTGGCGACCGGCTTTCCAACGCCCACCAAAATAATTTTAACGCCGGTATCACTCAATTTTTGCAATTCAGCAAATTTCGATTGCTGGGCACTTTTCGGCAACTCAACGGGTTGCCAAAATTGGGGTGCTCCGTTGGTAAACAACACCATGACCTTCGCCTTACCCGCGGTTTGTGACAGGTGCGTTAACCCGCCAATCACTGCAAGCTCTATACGACTTCCTTGGATCGGCAATAGGCCTGGTTCAAGTAAGTTCAATGAATGACGAAACAGATCGCGATCGTAACTTAATGGACTTACCATAAACGCTTGTCCAGCAAATCCTTGCAGCGCCAAGCGATCTCCCATTTGCAGTTTGAATGACATCGATTCGATCAATGATTTAGCAAATAAAAAACGACTCGGATAAACATCACTGGCATTCATTGATTGCGACAGATCCATTGAGACTAAAATATCCACGCCTTCTCTGCTTTGCAAATCAGGCGCGGAAATCAGACTTCTTGGCCCCGCCAGCGCAATAATCAAGCACAACCAACCCAAGGTGATCAGTCGACTTGGTGAGTTTACAAAAGAACCGATAGAAGCCGCCAAAGACCGGATTGCTCTACGGAGTAGACCCGTTTTGGTCAAAATGGATGAATTCATAGCAGACGTTGCAGTTAAAGAGTCATTTTGCGCCGCTATAGGTGTGTTTTCAGTCGCAATCCACGGCCATAAGTGGCTGTCGGCATAGGCTTGTTGATGTTGTTTCTGGCCAAATTGCTTTAACACCCACCAGAGTATCGGTAATAACAAAGCCCATAACCAATTCGGCGCACGCCAGGCTATATCACCCTGTAAGAATAGGCCGAATACATCAAAGAAATCCTGACTAAAAAAGTCCATTAGTGAACCGCCTGATTGTCAGAAGAAGAACGTAATTTATTCGCCAGCAATAAGCTTAAAAACAGATAACAAAGCAAACTAATGACAGAGATGCTTAAAGGCAAGTCATACAATGCGATATGGCGAGGTGGGCGCGGCGGTGTCTCATAAGGCACACCTTCCGCCTCGTTGATTTTTTGCAACACTCGATTCAAGTCCTGACCGCTGCCTATTTCAAAGTACTGCCCCTGCGTTTCAGATGCAATTGCTTTAAGCGAGTCAGACTCTAAAGGCTGATAAAGAAGCCCCGTGTACAAGCGTTTATCCGCCGCCTGACTATTGGTTCCAACACCAATCGTATAGATGGGAACCTGCAACAGTTGTGCATAATTAATCGCTTCCGAAAGCGCGAGTCGACTTGGCTGACTCAAACCATCACTGATTAATACGACAACGCGTTTAAGTGTGTCCGTTTCCGTTTGTTTAGTTCGTGTCTTTTGAGGGGTCCTACTCGTCTGTTTTAACGCCAAACCTAGAGCCTCACCCATTGCACCGTCGGTACGTCCCGCTAAATAAGGTTTAAGGCGTTTTAAGTTTAACCGAGCCGCGGTTTGATCAGCGGTTAGCGGCATAAGGGTATAGGCTTGTTCAGCATAAATAGCCAAACCAAAACGATTGCCTTCTAGCCCTGAAATAAACTGATCAAGTACGTTTTTAACAACGTTCATACGCGTTTCGGGGTGACCATCAACCTGGTAATCTGGTAATAAAAAGGAAGCTGAACTTTCAATCACAAAGACAATATCGCGAACTGTTTTCTGTTGCGGTAAAGGCGCTAAAGCTTGAATTTTTTCAGGTTGCGCCAAAGCGATGGCGAGGCTCATAATGATAACGCCACGAAGCAAATTCAAACCCATCTTAAGAACCGAAAACCGCCATTTAAGAACTCTTTTAGTAGAACCAACAGACTGCATTTTATGAATAAGTGCATGCTTAACGACAAGTTGTCGCTGTGATTGTAACTGTGTTAAATCATCATTCTGGACGCCTCCAAACACCTGGTTTACACCACTTAAAACCCATAATAGTGGCCATAAAAATAGGAGCCATAACCCTGTCGGATTGGCAAATTCCAAGCCTTCTATCCCGAATAAATTAGATGAAAGAGTAACCAATAGTGCTTCCATTAGGAGTTACCCGTCCTTAAAGTCTTCCATAAGGCCACTAAACGGTTTTTAAAAGAGAGCCAACCGCTACTGGCCCGTAAAATTCGTTCGGCATCATGTAATAAGGCCATATAGGTTTCACGTGAAACAGGCTGTTTTGAAAAACTTAACTGATTAACCCTAGCCAGTAATGAATCTAACTCGGAATGAGCTAAAGAAGTCATTTTAGTTAAATGCTTTGATGCTGGAGAAGATTTTTGGTGAAGTTTCTGCAATTTTAGACACCAGGCGTAAAGTAACCAGGCCTGGTCAAATGTAATCACTTCTTCACTAACCTCGGCATCATCTAATCTTGAGGCCAACCGACGGAGCTGCCAGCGCAAAGCAACAGGTTGATAAAATCGTTGACTAAATTTTAATAAAACCACCAAAGTCAGTAATAGCATTATCACCCACAGTGCATAATCTGTGAACAGCGTCCAGTCAAAGCCAGGTTCTTGCGGGGCTTCAATATCCATTAAATTTAGACCTTGGTTCAGATCTATATTGATAGGGGAGGTCGCGAGTTCAAACATGGGCTCGACGATGGACTCAGAAGGGATCGGCGTTGGCACACTTGCGATACCCGTTGTTGCATTCTGCGTAAAGACAATCTTCTGATCAGTTGGCATAGCGTCCTCCAGCGGAAGATTGATCCTGACCTTGCACCGCTTTCAGCGCAGTGGTCGGATCATCCGCCATGATCACGATAGGATCAACACCTGCTTGTTGAAGGTAGCGATGCAAACGTTGGTGATAACCTTTTGACCAGGCCTGGTAGCTGGTACGTTGCGATTCGGTTGTGAGCTGATGGATGTGTTGATTGGTAATGGATTGCAGTTGTAAACCCTCTACATTAGGCAGTTCAAATTCAACACGGTCTTTTATCACAATGGCTTTCAACATCGCGATTTGCTGCAATGCGGTCAGAATCTCGGTAGTTTTTTGATTGATATCGTGAAAGTCACTAATGAGGATTAAACGCGAACCCGGCTGTATTTGTTGTTTTAAGGCCAGTAAGACATCATTAATATGCGGTTCATTTTTAACCGCTTCTGCAGATAATGAAGGACATGCCACTGCGAAACTCTCCATTAAATGGGAATAGGCGCCTCGGCCTTCGAAACTGGGGGTTAACGTGAACGACTCTGCTAAACGAGCGCCCACTACCGGGATATTGGCTTGTTGCGCCAACCAGGCAAAATAACCGGCAACACGTGATGCCTGCGTGGCTTTTAAACGTACTCGCGTACCAAAACGCATACTTTGCCGGTGGTCAACTAAAATGACCCAGCTTTCCTGACGCTCTTCTTGAAATAACTTAGTATAAACTTGACCCGTTTTCGCCATCAGTCGCCAGTTAATGCGACGAATTTCATCGCCCATCTCATATGGACGACTCTCTTCATACTCCAACCCCGCCCCCATAAAAGGGCTACTTTGCTCACCTTGACGAAGCGCTTCGCTGAGCTTAGGATTCGCCACAATACGCTGGGTAATTAAAGCCAACTCATCTGCAAGCACCACCATTTCGGCTTCCGACAATAGTGGCTGATGCTGAACCGTTCGGGCTTCGACAGCTTTTAAAAAGCCACTCGAAGACAACCAAGCAGAGAAGACCTGTCCGGTTTGGTTAAATAGTTTTTTTAATAAAGAGAGCAGCGACAAATTAAAAAACCTTAACGGATTTGCAACAAGAAGGCTTAAAAGAAGACACTCTTAAGATCGGACTAAACATTTGTTTGCGTCAGAGGTACGGCCACAAGGTCGACAATTTTTTCAATGATTGAATTGGCGGTCCACTGCTGTGCACGCCCGCTAAAACTTATAATTAAACGGTGGCGTAAGACATCTGGTAGCAACTTTAAGACATCATCTGGCGTTACAAAATCACGCCCTTGTAACCAAGCGTATGCACTGGCGGCATGCAACAAAGCAATCGATGCTCGCGGTGAAGCTCCGACTTCAATAATACCTTCTAAAGAAGAGTCTAATTGCCCCAACTTGCGGGTAGCAGCGACTAATGCCACCATATAACGTTCAACGGGTTCTGATACATGCAGCTCTGCCACCTGACGACGCGCATGAATGACGTTATCAGGCGTTAGGAAGTCACTCATTTTTTCCTTATCGCCTCCAAAGTGATGAGAACGATCACGGCGTAAAATTTCGAGCTCTTCGTTTTCGGTAGGATATTCTAATTCCAGATGTAGCATAAATCGATCTAATTGCGCTTCTGGTAAAGGATAAGTACCACTTTGCTCTAATGGGTTTTGCGTCGCCATAACTAAAAACAATTCCGGTAACGGGCGCGTTTGCCCACCTGCCGTCACCTGTTTTTCAGCCATCGCCTCGAGCAAGGCTGACTGCACTTTAGGCGGGGCACGGTTGATTTCATCCGCCAACACAATTTCGTTAAAAATAGGGCCTTTAACAAAACTCAATGCGCCACTATTGACATCCAAGACTTCAGAACCCATCACATCGCCGGGCATTAAATCGGGGGTAAACTGAATACGTTGAAAACTAGCATGCACACCATTCGCCAAAGTTTTAACCGCTGTGGTTTTTGCCAGGCCTGGTGGTCCCTCCAGCAAAACATGTCCACCCGTCAGCAAGGCAATCATCATCTTATCGAGCAAGGCTTCTTGTCCGACAATAACGGTTTGTAAATACTTTTTTAAGGTTTGAAATTCTGCTTGTGTCGACATTCGTTTTCCTATATTTCTACTGATGCTTTAGGGTATATCGTGACTGTTTAAAAGCATCTAAACCAAAATGCCATTACACCATTTTACGATAATGTATTTTTTTATTCAGGTGTTTCTTTTAAAAGTAGCTTCTTGGCGATCAGACCAGTCATTGCCACGAATTCTATGAATATTTTTAAGTAAATGACGGATAAGATAGCAATTAAATCCATCTTCAATCGTTCTCATTTCCTCCAATATCATGCCAATAAGGATAATAACACCCAATTTTTGCACCACTTACTCGCTCATTGATCATGTGCTGCAATATATTCAACCAATTAGTTGAATAGTAAATTTAAAGCCTTATAATTGTCAAGAATAAGGTTACATTTAAATAAGGAATTCACCATGTTATTCAAAAACTCAAAAATAGTTGCGCTCAGCTTCTCATTGTTAGCTGGCTTATTATCTTTCTCAATTCAGACAGTGCAAGCCAAAGAGATGAAGAGCACCTATAACGGGCTGACTGTGAATGCTAATGTGGTGCTCGCTGATGGCAAAACTTTAGCGGATGAAGTCGTGTTATTCATACATGGCACAACGACCCATAATGGCCGTGAAACCTATAAAAGCATCCAAAAACTTTTAGCGGAAAATGGCATTAGCTCAGTCGCACCTAACCTAAGTTTAGACGTGAATGATCGGCATGGTGAAGTGGACTGCACAACGTTGCAAAGCCATACTCATGACGATGCGATGGCTGAGATCGACTTTTGGGTAAAGTGGCTTGCCAAACAAGGCGCAAAATCAATCACTTTAATGGGACATTCTCGTGGTGGGAATCAAACGGCTTGGTATAGCGTTGAACACGATAGCGACTTGATTAAAAAGGTTGTTTTAGTGGCACCGCAAACTTGGTCAAATGCCGCAGAACACAACGATTATGAGAAGAAATATCATGTTGCATTACAGCCGCTCCTAGCGCGTGCTGAAAAACTGGTAAAAGCCGGTAAAGGCGATACGGTCCTGAAGCACGTTAACTTTATCTACTGTAAAGATACCAACGCTACAGCCGAAGCTTTTGTTAGCTATTATCGCGCGGATGAACGTATGGATACACCAACCCTACTGAAAAAAGCCACTAAACCGACCTTGGTCATTATTGGATCGGCGGATAAGGTGGTTGCTGATTTAGCAGAAAAAATGGCAACTGTGAATAACCCGTTGGTCAGCCGTTATATTATCGATGGCTCTAATCATTTCTTTTTAGACTTTTTTTCTGAAGAGCTCGTTGAGCAAGCGGTTGGTTTCATTCAACAATAATCATTCAGAAATAAAAGGCATCGCTGATGGATTCGTGCGAAAGCAATCTAAAATTATGTTTGTTTGAACAGCTTGCCCAAATTGGCAAATCCCTTGGGCACGCTAATCGGCTTCTGATCTTAGATGTTTTGGCACAAGGCTCCTGTCAGGTCGAAGTCTTAAGCTTTAAACTCGGATTGAGTGTTGCAAATGTTTCTAAACATCTACAGCATTTAAAGCAAGCAGGCCTGGTCGTCAATGAAGTACAAGGCACACAGCGCATCTACCAGCTTAGCGATGAAGCCATTGTGCCTTTAATCCAAATCCTACGCCAAATTGCCGAAAATCAAATGGCTGAAGTAGCAAATCTGCTCAACCAAAAACTCCTTCCTCGAGCGCCTTTGATGCCCTTTAATCCTAAAGAGCTCAAGCAAGCGGTGCAAGAAAAAAAAGTGACACTCTTAGATGTCCGTCCCAGCGATGAATATCTAGCCGGTCATATCGATGGCGCGATTAATCTCCCTATTGAATCTTTAGATCACCCTACTACACAGGCTTTAGCCTTCGCACAACTCTCCCAACAAAAACCCATCGTGGTTTACTGTCGTGGCCCATACTGTTTATGGTCTTACGAAGCTGTCGAAAAACTACAAGCCAATGGACACATGGCAAGCCGGATGCCAGAAGGCTATCCTGAGTGGGCCATGCAACAATCTTAAATACTTTTTTATCTTTTTATCCTTTTTTTATCCTTTTTTGAAGCTTGCAAATAATAACGCCTCCCCTACAATTAAACCATTCTGATCGATGCTTAAGGAATCGTTACCGCAATGAACAATTTTAGCTTTAACCAAGGACTTTGTCTCCGCTTCAAACCGCTTGCTCGTCTTTGTACGGCCCTTCTATTCCTGCCATTCAATGCACTCTCTGCAGGAAAGCCGCCCATCTCGGTGATTGCTTATCAGGTACAACAGATCAATCAAACAAACCAGATCAGCGCCTTGGGCAATTTACAAGCCCAAAATGCAGTTCAAGTTGCCGCCAATGTAACGGAAACGATTCAAGCCATTCATTTTGAAGATGGGCAAAACGTGCTCAAAGACCAACTATTAGTCGAGCTGGACAATAGAGAAGAGTTAGCATTACTGGCCGAAGCAAGTGCAACGGTTAACGAAAGTAAACTGCAATATCAACGTGTTAAAGACGTGGTTAGCCGCGGCTCGGTCACTCAATCTCTAGTGGACGAAAAGTATGGAATTTGGCAAACGGCCAAGGCCAATCGGCAGGTTGTTCAAGCGCGATTAGCTGACCGAAGGATTGTTGCCCCTTTTTCTGGTCAACTTGGCTTTAGCAACCTTTCTGTTGGTGCATTAATCACCCCTGGCACGCAAATTGTGAGCTTGGATGATAATAGCGTCATGAAACTGAACCTATTTGTCGCCACCGAATTTTTGTCAGCGCTGAATATTGGGCAAACCGTTATCGTCCGCAGTGCCGCTTTTCCGAATCTAAACTTTCAAGGTCAAATCAGTGCTATTTCGCCACGTTTGGAGCAAAATCTGCGGATGATAAAAGTCATTGCGCTGATTGACAACTCCAAGCGGCAACTTAAAAGTAATATGATGGTTGAGGTGTACATCAATTTACCTGATAAACAACAATTGATTGTTCCTAATACTGCGTTGATTATGCTTGGAGACCACCAGTATATTTATCGCCTAACCAAACAAAACAATGTATATCAGGCCGAAAAAATAGAGGTACAGACCGGTGAGGTGGGTGAAACTTATACCGAAATCACCACGGGGCTGAACGCGGGCGATATAGTGGTCAGCCAAGGTGTGATGCGGGTGAAACATAAAGCCCGTGTGCAGATTAAAGCGTTACAAGGCAGCATGCTTCAAGAAGAGCTATTACAAGCAAACCCTAAGTCTGCCGTCAAAATTACAGTTTCGTTGCCAGAAAAAAAACCTTTGAGTCTTATTAACACTCCTTTTTCTAACGTTCTGCAGGCCTCTTGACGATGTGGTTATCCGATACTGCGGTTAAGCGTCCGATTCTCGCTATCGTTGCCTCTTTACTATTATTGGCGTTTGGCTTAATGGCCTTCGACCGTATGAGTTTGCGTGAATATCCGAATATCGACCCGCCGATTGTCAGTATTAACACGAGTTATTTAGGTGCATCATCCGAAGTCGTTGAAAGCCGTCTAACCAAACCGATTGAAAACCTTATTTCCGGTGTCCCTGGTATTCTTTTTATTGAATCCAGCTCCAGTGACGGCCTCTCCT
This sequence comes from Thiomicrorhabdus arctica DSM 13458, assembly GCF_000381085.1. GTDB lineage: Bacteria > Pseudomonadota > Gammaproteobacteria > Thiomicrospirales > Thiomicrospiraceae > Thiomicrorhabdus > Thiomicrorhabdus arctica. The sequence goes on from NZ_KB905902.1 coordinate 15,225, forward strand.
ATATTAAAATTGAATTTTCGACCGAGCGTAACATTGATGATGCCGCCAATGATGTGCGAGATCGTATCTCGCGTATTCTCGATGATTTACCGACTCAAGCGACCACTCCAGAAGTCGAAAAAGTCGACGGTGATGAAAGCGTTATTCTCTGGTTTAACCTCAATAGCGATCAGATGAATGTGTCTCAACTGACCGATTACGCCACACGTTATCTAGTCGATCGTTTTTCGACTCTGAATGGCGTCGCTCGTGTTCGCATCGGTGGGGAACAATCTTATGCTTTGCGTATTTGGCTTAACCCACAGCAGATGGCCCTCTATGGCATCAGCACTCAAGACGTTGAACACCAACTGCAAACCGCCAATCTGGAGTTGCCCATTGGTTCTGTGCAAGGTGAACACATACTGTATAGCTTGCAGGTCAATAAACCCCTAAGCACGATCAATGATTTTCGAAACCTGATTATCAAACAGAACGAACAGATCGGCCAAGTGAAACTGTCGGAAATCGCCGAAGTAAAATTAGGCGCCATCGAACGTCGCCGTTTATTTAGAGGCAATGGCCAGCCTATGGTCGGCATTGGTATCATCAAACAATCCAATGCGAATACATTAACGGTTGCGAAACTGGCGCGTGAACGTCGTGACTTAGTGAATCAGGATTTGCCTGCAGGCATGTTTTTGGCAGAAAGTTTTGACTCCTCAATATTTGTCCAACAAGCGGTTAATGAAGTCTATAAAACCCTATTTATCGCCCTTGGTTTAGTTTCGCTGGTCATGCTGATATTCTTAAAAAGCTGGCGAGCCGCTTTAGTGCCCATGGTGACACTCCCCATCTCACTGATTGCCACTTTTGGCGTGTTATGGGCATTAGGATTTTCCATCAACTTGCTAACCCTTTTGGCGCTGGTTTTGGCGATTGGCCTGGTGGTTGACGATGCCATTGTCGTCCTGGAAAACACCCAGCGCCATATAGACAAGGGTTATCCACCGATTGCGGCCGCTTACTTGGGGACTCGACAAGTGGGTTTTGCCGTAATCGCAACCACACTAACACTCATCGCGGTTTTTCTGCCTATTGCTTTTTTAGAAGGTCAGATTGGCCGATTATTTTCAGAATTCGCGATTACCTTAGCGGTCGCGGTCATTTTCTCTAGCTGGGTGGCTTTGACGCTTTCACCGGCCATTGCCGCTTACATTTTAAAACCGACCAGAGCCTTAAAAACAATAATTCCAGCTGCCAGCACTGAAAAGCCTAAATCCAAAACTAAATTAAATAGACCGCCACACTTTTTCAAACGCTTACTCCTCAAAAATCTGCGTTATCCCTGGGTGAGCCTTTTAATTTTTATCGGTGTCAGCGTGGCCACGGTACAGTTTGCACAACAAGTTCCACAAGAGTATGTGCCTAAAGAAGATCGCGGAGTGTTTTTTGTTTCTATAAAAGGCCCAGAAGGTGCAACCTTTGAGTATATGCAAAGCTATCTCAATGAAATCGAAGAACGCTTGATGCCTTTGGTCGAAAGCGGTGAAGCGAAACGCCTACTGATTCGTAGCCCGCGTTCCTTCAGCAATACCGAAGTCTTTAACAGTGGTTTTGTCATCGTGGTATTAGAAGACTGGGCCAAACGCCGTCCGGCAAATGCCATTATGCAAGAGACTCGTAAATTATTAGCCGATTTAACGGGCGTTAAAGCCACACCTATTATGCGTTCGCCGATTGGTGGTCGGGTAGAAAAACCTGTGCAATTTGTGGTTGGCGGATCAAGTTACCAAGATTTACTAAAGTGGCAAGGCATGCTAGATGAGGCGATTCAAAAGAGCAATCCAGGCCTGGTCGGTTTAGATTGGGACTATGAACCTAGCAAACCTCAGTTGAAAATAAGCGTCAATTACGCGAAAGCCAAAGCTCTGGGCATCTCACAGCAATCTTTGGCCGAAACCTTGCAGGTTTTAGTCGGCAGTAAGAAAGTCACAACCTTTCAATACAAAGGCGAAGAGTATGACATTCTTATGAAAGCCGACCATAAATGGATTCAATCCCCACAAGATTTACAGCAGATCTATCTACGCTCAGAAACCAGCAATGAGATGATACCCCTTTCCGCTATCAGTGACATTTCAACGGCGGGCGTTGCTTCTAGCCTAAACCGCTATAATCGTGTGCGTTCAATGACCCTCTCTGCAAACCTGGAGGATGATTTAAGTTTAGCAAAGGCATTGAACTACTTAAAAACGGTTACTCGGTCAACCTTGCCCAGTGATGCTATCATTGACTACAAAGGCCAATCACGCGATTTCCAAACGGCCTCAAATTCTTTCTATTGGGTGTTTGCTTTAGGTCTGGTGGTCATTTTTTTGGTCTTATCGGCACAGTTTGAAAGCTTCCTTCACCCCTTCGTTATTCTGTTTACGGTACCATTAGCATTGGCAGGAGGGTTATTCGCTTTACTTTCATTTAATATGAGTCTCAACATATACAGCCAAATTGCACTCGTGCTGTTACTCGGCTTAGCCACTAAAAACGGAATCTTGATTGTTGAGTTTACCAACCAACTGCGCGATAAAGGTCTAAAACCCTATCACGCTTTAATCTCCGCCACCCAACTTCGCTTGCGCCCGATTTTAATGACTGCCATCACCACAATAGCGGGCACACTGCCGCTCATTTTCTCCACGGGTGCAGGCTCAGAAACGCGGATTATATTGGGCACAGTTTTATTTTGGGGCGTGGCTTTCTCTACACTATTAAGCCTTTTTATTATCCCCAGTGCCTATGCATTGCTGGCCAAAAATAGTGGTTCTCCACTGGCTTCCACTCATGCATTAGAGAAGGCATTAAAAGAGACCGTTTCCATCTCAAAATAAACTTACGGGAATAGGAACTGCCCCCTCCTTTACCTCTCCCTATCACCCATAAATTTGCGGCTCTCGCTAAGATATTGAGTGAACAGGACCCTTATAAATCCACTAAAATTGTAATCTCTTTCAAATCCTTACTTCTAGAGGTTATACTGTAATGCAGTCTGTAAAAAACAGCCTAACAGTACATTTAGAAGAAATTAAAAGGTATACACTTGTCCCTTACTGACTCGATTATAAAAACGTTTTCTACTCTACTACTGGCAATAGGACTGCTATTCAGCCAGCAGCTAAAAGCCGATGAAACCGACTATAAACAGGCTTTAAAGCTATTTAATGACAAGCAATATGATTCGGCTTATCAAGCCTTTACTAAATTAGTCGAATCAGATTATGGTTCAATTAAGTACAACTTTCTTTTAGCTCGATCTGCTACCCTAACTAACCGTCTCGATGAAGCGATTATTGTTTACGAACGGATTTTAATCCTCAGCCCAAACAATACGCGCAGTAAGTTAGAGCTGGGTAAACTGCATTACCAACAGGCAAGCTATACCCTCTCAGAGTCTTATTTCAAATCGGCTTTACGGGATAATGTGCCGTTGCAAGTCGAAGAAAATATTCAATTGTTTCTCGCTAAAATCAAGAAAACCCAAAACAAATCCTCATTAACCGGTGTTTTAATCGTCGGTATCGGACATGACACAAACGCCAACAGCGCACCTTATGCTGACTCATGGTATGCACCCGGGCTTAAAGACTTGTTTGGTGGTGATGGTATAGCTTATAAAAACACCAAAGAAGTTACAAATAACTTCCACCAGGAAACGGCCGTCATTAACCACTATTACGATGCGACTGACGAATACGGCTTTGGCATTAAAAACAATTTACTTTTGTATTCAAAAAGCTTGCCTGGCGAGAGTGACTACAATATTTTATTCACACGTTATACCCCTTCTCTTATTTTCGCTATTGAAGATTACACACTAGAGACTGCTCTTGAATATAACTATATGCATTACGGACCAGACCCTTACTTACAAAGTTACGGTATCGCTCCAAAGATTGCATTCAACTCGCAACTGCTTGGCAACATTTCGACTCAGTTAAAAGTTCTTAAAAAGCAATACCAGCAAACAGCTGACCAAGAAAGAGATGCGTTGTATACTGAATTGAATATTCAGTATCAGAAACTGATCGGCTCAAAATTTTCATTGAGTATAAATACAATACTTCAGAAGGAACGAAAAAACTCGGGTAATCGATACGATGTGGACTATGACAGCATTAGCTTGCTGATCGCTGCAAACTATGAGTTATCACAAGGTTGGCGTTTAGGCGGCAGTGCCGGCATTAAAGAAACCGCTTATATTGACAATAACCCATTGTTTTTGGATCGTCGTCAAGACAGTCATCGTCAACTGGCTTTAAGTGCTACTAAACGTGTCAGTAAAAGTCTCTCGGCTCAAATTAGTGCATCACGTACCCTCAATGAATCGAACCAAGAACCCTACGCATACGATAAAGATGTCGTAACGCTTAATTTAATTAAACGCTTTTAGAGGTTGACGAACATGAAATATTTAATTCTTTTAATGACCCTCTTTTTTAGCCTTGAGTCATTCGCTTCCATAGGCACTATTACAGCGTTTAAAGGCTCTGCGACGATTGACCGTCATCAACTCATAATCCCGATTAAAATTGGCAGCACGATAGACACGACAGATATCATTCACACCAGCGACAAGACTTTATTACAAATTATTTTTAGCGATAAAACCGCTGTGACTTTAGGGGCCAATACACAGTTTTCAGTTCAAGCATATCAATTTGGAAATGCCGACAATTCCAAGGCTGCATTTAGCCTAACTAAAGGTTTTTTTAAATCTGTGTCCGGTAAAATTGGTAAATTAGCACCACAGCGCTTTAAAATCAAAACCCCAACAGCGACTATTGGCATCCGTGGTACCACCTACAGTATTCAAGCCAATCCAGATGAGACGATTCTCAAAACCTTTAAAGGTGAAACCTACCTAATCGCTAATATTTCCGGTATTTCATACAGCGTCGCTCAAAACAAACAACTGGTCTTCAACCATATCACCCAAGAAGCCAAAGTCAGTACCCTTAAAGCCTCTGAAGTTGTCATCACGAACCAAGCAGCCAGCAAATCGAAGTCTGATTCAAAGTCTGATTCAAAGTCTGATTCCAAGTCTGATTCCAAGTCTGATTCCAAGTCTGATTC
>NZ_KB905902.1:20418-176307 GCF_000381085.1 Thiomicrorhabdus arctica DSM 13458
AAGTCTGATTCCAAGTCTGATTCCAAGTCTGATTCAAACTTACACTCAAACTCTGAATCGACCAAAACGGCAAAGGATTCAGCTGAAACGATAGATAGCACTGAAAATTCAAATGATTCCGTCAAAACCATAAAAGATTCATCAAATGAAACCACCTTAGAAGACCCTAGCGCAGTTATTAACCTAACCGATGAAACAACAGAAATCATCAAGGGGAAAAACCTTTATAGTTCATATGGCTACTGGTTAAATAGCACGACTGGAGAAATCTCAGACGTGTGGGTAAGTGGTTCTCCGACCACCCTACCAACGGTTCTTGACCTCGCTATTGCTAACCCTACCGCTACCGCTAAATACGCAGGATCTGTTGTCGCTTTTGATGAAAATAAAATAGGCGGGACTGGTAATGTTAAAATCAATGTCGACTTTGATGGCGGCGCTCATGCAGTGGATGGCACCTTAAACTACAGCGTTGACGACACAAAATGGAAGACAAATTTCAACGGTTCTGTTAACAATACAGGCATGAGAATTAATAACTTTACTCCTAAATCAGGCTCTGATGTGAGTGGGATTAACGGTCAATTGAATGGTAAATTCTACGGACTAAAGGCTGAAGACGTGGCCGGTACTTTCAACTTGTCGGGTACGGTAGACAAAACTGGGTTAAGCACTACCTCCACGGGAGCATATAGTGCAACGGGCGATGGAATTGAACCTTAAACCTCACTTTAAAGATATTGTATGAAAACAAAGCACCTTATTAATCTGATCATAGGTTTAATCGGTGCTTTTTTTATGTCTGCTTTATTCCTATTTCCCCCTCCTCAGATGCAATCACTTGATAGTTCATTGCGAGACATATTCTTCCAAATTCGTGGTGAAATCCCAACCTCTGATCAAGTTGTCATTATTGATATCGATGAAAAAAGTCTGGCTCAGCTCGGACAATGGCCTTGGGAACGCAATCTGATTGCCCAACTGTTAGAAAAACTAGCCAAAAATGGCGCTGGAATGATTGGTATGGATATGGTGTTTGCGGAAGCGGACAAAACCTCTCCGGCTTACATTAATCAAAAACACCAATTTTCCTTAGACAACCCTATCGATTATGATGCCATCTTGGCTGAAACGGTTGCGAATACCCCAACTATTTTGGGTTATGTGTTCAAAATGACAGACGCAACGCCTCAGACAGCAGTACCTTCTATTCCTGCAATCGTGATTGAACAAGGCGCCTCCAAAAACACTTATTTATTAACGCCTAAAGGTGTATTACCCAATATCCCAATCATCCAAAGCCGAGCCTATAGCAGTGGCTTTTTCAATAATGTCCCTGATCCGTCTGGCATGGTCAGAAGTGTACCGTTGGTAATGAAATATCAAGGGGTCGTTTATCCTTCATTAGCCCTGGAGATGTTACGTATTGGGCTAGATAGCCCTGCCATTAAAATTCGTTCTTCTGAAACAGGTGTCGATTCCATTCAATTGGCTGATGTGCACATTCCAACCGATCGCTATGGGGGACTCTTTGTCAACTATCGAGGGCCAGGGCACAGCTTCCCTTATATCAGTGCAGTCGATATTCTTAACGGTAATTTTGACCCTGAGCGCATCAAGCAAAAGTGGGTGTTAATTGGAACTTCAGCGACCGGTCTGCTCGATTTACGGGCTATGCCTTTTGATAATGTTTACCCTGGGGTTGAAGTACATGCCAATGTAATAGATAACATTCTACAAGGTGACTTTCTCTCCCAACCTGCATGGATAGATGGTATGGACTTGGCCTTGATACTAGCAGTCTTTTTAATCAGTTATCTTATCTTTAATCAGCTGTCCGTATTTTGGTTAGTGTTGGCAGCCATCATCAGCTTCAGTTTGCTTTACATTTTCTTGGATTATATGTTGTTCAACGAAGGGCTCATCCTAAATATTCTATTGCCATTTATAGCCCTTTTACTGGCTATGTTATTAGCGACTTTATCGAGCTATTTCTTTGAAACACGTCAAAAAAACCTCGTAAAAAGTAAACTTGCCAGCAAAGTAAGCCCTTCTGTTATGAGTGAAATTCTAAAAAATGAATCACTGGATATCATGCAGGGACAAACCCGTGAAATAACTGTATTTTTCTCAGACTTAAGAGACTTTACTCGCTTATCCGAAAGCATGCCTGACCCACAAACCCTTATTGCTTTTTTGAATGAATACACCACAGAAATGACCGATATTATTGTGAAACGCCAAGCGACGGTTGATAAATTCATTGGTGATGCAATTATGGCCTACTGGAATGCACCCATAAGCCTACAGAACCATGCTGATCTCGCAGTGACGGCCAGCTTGGAGCAGTTACATGCTCTACCTGGACTGAATCGACGTATTAAACAAAATCCAAAATTCGAGGCCCTCACTCGATTCTGTGAAAGTCGACAGATTGAACCTATTCAAATTGGCATTGGCTTAAACACAGGGGAGGCTGTCGTTGGGGAGATGGGCAGTACTGGACGTAGTGATTATACCGTGATTGGTGACACCGTTAATTTGGGTTCACGTATAGAATCGCTGTGTAAATATTATGGTTCAACCCTGAACATTTCGGATCAGACCAAGCAACAGTTACAGAAAAATTATATTTTTCGATTTTTAGACACGGTGACCGTCCAGGGCAAAATACAACCCGTCGATATCTGGCAGGTGCATGATTTTGGCCAGGCAACCGGGCGTTTCAAGATGGAATTAGACAGCTATCACAAAGCCATCGAACGCTATCAAAATGCAGACTTTCACGAAGCGCTTAAACTTTTCACAGAGCTTGCCTTATGGCCCGATCTGAGTAATACCAAAATTTATAGTATTTACATTGAACGGTGCAGCGATTATATTGAACGCCAGCCTGAAAATTTTAATGCGATACACGAACATACCGCAAAATAATTCCCTGCAATGTTAGAAAAACCGTAAGAAGGCAGAAGCATGATCAAGATACTTGGCGCATCCGGCAGCTTAGACAGGCACCAAGAGTGTATCTCGTTTCTTGTGGCTGATAACATCGTTATTGATGCTGGTAATATCATGCGCCCTCTCGGCGAGAAAAGTAATGCTATAGAGCATGTGTTTTTGACCCACGCCCATTTCGATCATATTCTAGATCTGCCTTTTCTAATTGAAACACATTTTGAAAAACGGACTAAACCGCTTAAAATTTATGGTTTAAAACAGACCATTAAAATCATAGAGCAGTCGCTGTTTAATGGCACCATTTGGCCAAAATTTCAGGAAATAATCCATCCAACACTGCATAAACCGCTCCTCAGTTTTGTAGAACTTACATTTGAGCAAACGCTGCACATCGATGGTTTATCCATTACGCCTATTGAAGCCAACCACACAGTCGAAGCTTGTGGTTTTTTACTCAAAGAAAATGCCATAGGCTGCCTCATTTCTGGAGACACCTACCTCAATCCTAAATTAGCAGAACGCATCAACCAAGACTCAAGTATTAAAAGCTTACTGATTGACGTCTCTTTTCCCTCGTCTCAAGGCGAACTCGCAAAACAAACGAAACACTTAACGCCCAGATTGTTGACCGAACTTGTCTCGGACTTCAATCGTAGCATTACACTCTATCCTTACCACTTAAAGCCCGCTTATAAAGAAGACACTCTGGCAGAGTTACGACAGCTTTCACTGCCAGGACAACAATTGGATCAAGCCTTATCAAGTGGTGATACTTTGGATGTGTTCGCTTCCAAAATAAAGCGCTCTCATATTGAGTTTTATCCCCAGAACATTAGTGAAGAAAACCTTCAATCCCTGTTAAATATTGCATATGCTCTATCAGCGGAAACCAATCTTGATAGGTTGCTCGAGATGATTCTGAAACAAGCGATTAACTTCTCTCATGCTGATGCGGGTACGTTATACAGGGTCTCTGAAGATCAAAAAGAATTGACCTTCACTGTCATCCAAAACCAATCTTTGAACCTTAAAATGGGGGGTACGGCTGAACCCATCAGTTGGAATAACTTACCGCTTTATCAAGAAGATGGTTCTCCCAATGAATGTATGGTCGCCGCATTATGCGCCTTGAATAAAAAGCCCATTTTGATTGAAGATGTCTATGCCGATAAAGATTTCAATTTTGAAGGCACTAAAACTTTTGATGCGGCTACAGGCTATCGTTCAACTTCAATGTTAGTGATCCCTCTACTCGGTCAACATCAAACGCTCATTGGGGTCTTACAGCTGATTAACAAACAAGATAGCTCGGGGCACATTATCCCTTTTGGAGCTCGAGACCTAAAATACACTCAGGCTTTGGCTTCACAAGCGGCTATTTCCTTAACTAAAACGCTGCTTATAGCCGACTTGGAAAAGCTGTTTGAAGCGGTCATTAGCACGATCACAAAAGCTTTCGATGAAAAATGTTCATATACCGGTGGGCATGTACGACAAGTCTCTGAACTCACACAACTCATTGCTCAGGGAATTCACAAAGATGTGACGACTTATTCAGAAATTAACTATACGCCTGAACATTTTCATACCATGAAACTCGCCGCTTTACTGCATGATGTAGGCAAGATCGCAACACCTGAATTCATTATGCAAAAGTCATCCAAGCTTGAAACCGTTCAGGATCGCATCAACAATATTGAGCAGCGTATTGAAATTTTAAAGCGAGACAACAAAATAGAGTTTTTAGAGGCTCAGCTGCAAGCCAGCTCTGCATCCCATTTAACGGATCATGAAAAACGTTATCAACAGACAGAGCAAGATTTGAATGCCATTCTACCGTTCTTAAAAGTCGTCAACTTAGGGAACCACTATTTAAGCGATCCCGAGATTGCTAAAATTAACGACTTCGCTACTCTAACTTTTGAAGTCAATGATAAATCACAGTCTTTACTGTCTGAAGATGAGGTTTTAAACCTCTCGATTCGCACAGGCACATTGAATCAAATGGAGCGTGAAAAAATCAATGATCACGCCCGTGTCTCATTGGAAATCTTGCAAACGTTACCTTTCCCTAAGAAATATGAACGTGTTGTAGAGATTGCCGTGAATCACCATGAAAAACTGGATGGAAGTGGTTATCCACGCGGTTTAACCGATGAACACATTTCATTGGAGGCCAGAATTCTAATTCTGGCTGATCTGTATGAAGCACTGTCTTCTAAAGATCGTCCTTATAAAGATCCTAATCCGTTGTCTGCAATCGTCAAAACTTTATGCTCTATGGCAAATCAAGGTCTGATCGATAAGAAACTTTTACGCTTCTTCTTTGAAAGTGGTCTTTACAAAGCCTTTAATAAAAATCTACAACCTAGCCAAATTGATGAATTTCAACTGTACATTGAGTAACTAAGTGTGAATGTGACTCACCCCCCGTAAAGGGACATGAATGTTAGAAGCAACCTTTTGAACCACCCACTTTCTCAACTTTTCTACCGCGATTCAAAAATGACCAGGCCTGGTCTCTTTTTAAAGCATGATGAACATCAAGCGATCTCTACTGATTCACCTCTTTAGGTCTCTTTACCATTCCCACCTTGGACTTATTTCGTTAAACTCTCTTTTATTGAGTCCATTTTAACGGTGGCTTCGATTACTTCTTCACGCCCCCTGACTGATTGCATAGGAACTCCATCAATGCCCCTTACTGAAAAAACTTCAATTAATACTGTTTATAAACTGACAGAATACAGTCATGGTGCGGGATGCGGTTGTAAAATCTCTCCCAAGCTACTCGACAGTATTCTCAAGACTCAGTTAGAAATTGCTCCCCACCCGCAATTGTTAGTGGGTAATAGCACTAAAGATGATGCGGCCGCTTTTGATTTAGGCAATGGGTCCTCTATTTTGAGCACAACCGATTTTTTCATGCCGATAGTTGATGACCCTTTTACCTTTGGCCAAATTGCAGCCACCAATGCCATCAGTGATATTTACGCAATGGGCGGTAAGCCATTAATGGCCATCGCTATCTTTGGTTGGCCCATTGATATTCTGCCGGTAGAGGTCGGTCAGCAAGTCATTGAGGGTGGTCGGTCAGTATGTGAGGCGGCAGGCATTCCGCTAGCAGGCGGGCACTCTATTGACGCCCCTGAACCGATTTTTGGCTTGGCCGTCACCGGCATCGTCGATAATGTTCATTTAAAACGCAATGCCTCTGCCGAAGCAGGCTGTGAACTGTTTTTAACCAAACCTGTGGGCATCGGTATTTTAACAACGGCACAAAAGCAGAAGAAGATACATCCAGACCATATGGCCATCGCGATTGAAGCCATGACGACCTTAAACCGTGCAGGGACAGATTTCGCTAAAATCGAGGGTGTTACCGCGCTAACCGATATTACTGGATTTGGCATACTAGGTCACCTAATCGAAATCTGCGAAGGCAGTGGTATCCACGCCCAAATCAATTTTGATGCGGTGCCGATTTTACCGCATGTATTAGAGTACTTAGCTTTGGGTTGTACTCCAGGAGGTACTGGCCGTAACTTTGAAAGCTACGGTCATAAAGTGAAAGGCCAAAATGGCGAACTCTCTGAAACCCAGAAGATGATTCTCTGTGACCCACAAACTTCAGGTGGCTTGCTGGCGGCTGTACGCCCTGATTCAGTCGCTGAGTTTAAGGCGGTCGCTGCACAACACGGTCTTACTTTAGAATCCATTGGCCATACGACAATCGCCAAGCCGACAAATACTTGCGTTGAGGTCATTTAATGTCCTCACCTAAAATGGCATCCACTAGCGTAATGACCCCTGATGACTTATCAAAGGACCTACCCGTTCAATTAACGCAATATTCGGATGATCTACCGCAAATGGATGACTTTAAATCCATTATATTAAATAAAACACCGTTATTAGATGTCAGAGCGCCGCTTGAGTTTGATCAGGGCGCATTCGAGACCGCTTTTAATATTCCGTTGATGAACGATCAGGAACGCCACAATATCGGTCTCTGTTATAAACAAAAGGGTCATGATGCCGCAGTTGAGTTGGGGCATATACTGGTGAATGAAAATGCCCGTGCACCTCGCATAAAAGCTTGGGCCGCTTTTATCGATAGTCATCCAGGTGCTTTACTCTACTGCTTTAGAGGTGGACAACGCTCTAAAATTTCCCAACAGTGGTTGGCAGACAGTGGTTACCAGATCACCCGTTTAAAAGGCGGTTACAAAGCATTTAGACGCTTTTTAATCGACTATCTCGACAAAATACCGCACCTATTCCTTGAAAAAAACATTCAACCGATTGTGCTCGCCGGACGCACAGGTGCAGGTAAAACCATTGTACTGCAGCAACTCGATAACGCCATTGACCTAGAAGGCCTCGCAAACCACCGCGGTTCGGCTTTTGGGCGCCATGCAAGCCCACAACCGACACAAATCAACTTCGAAAATCAGCTTTCCATGGCATTAATGCGCTTTATTGAAACCCCTCATAGAAGCCTTATTGTTGAAGATGAAGGTCGAAATATTGGTTCAGTTTCTATGAATCTAGAGATCTTTACCGCTCTAAAGTCGGGGGCTAGAATCGTAGTCGAAACCCCACTTGCAGAACGCATTGAAATTACCCAACAAGAGTACGTTTTACAAGCCCAAGCCGAATATTCAAACCTAACGGAGTGGGTAGAGTTTATGCAGGGTGCCTTTGGGCGTATCCATAAACGTCTAGGCGGAGAAAGACACCAACGTGTATTAAAAGCCTTTGAGGATGCCTTACAAAGGCAACAAGAAACAGGTATAACAGATGGCCATCGTGGCTGGATAGAAATTTTGTTAAGCGAATATTATGATCCAATGTATGACTATCAAATGACCAAAAATGATTACCCGATTATTTTTCAAGGCAGTATTGATGAGGTTGTTAGCTTCTTAAAAACCTATCAGCCACAATAGAGAGCTCATCACCTAAGCCCATAACCCTTTAGGGATATTCTATGAAGCAACTCCGTCATGAGACACTCCAATTTGAGCACCGGCCAGAAGCTATTGCCAAACGATTGCAAATCCCTCCTCAATCACAAAACATCTCTGATGCGGTATTGGGCGGCATTGCTTAAAAAGCGTTCTATACGATGCATTTAACTGCAGATAAGCACTTAACAGAACATTTTACAAGCTGACCGGAGCATCCCGAACAAAACAACCAGGCCTGGTTATTTTGTTTTGATGCACCCTTGCCTAAGACTTCTGCAAAGCAGAAACCCTTATTAAAGGATCTTGTCGATAGAAAAGCGTTAATTGTTGATAGACCTTAGGGAAAAGTCTGTTTAGAACGTTAGGGGACTCAAAAAAATATTCAGTTGAAACGGCAAAAAATTCGGCTGGATTGGTGGCTGCATAAGGATTAAAAGCGGTAAATTTACCGTGTTGAAGTTGTCGATTTAAGGTGTCAAACGCCGTTTCAAATGCCTCATACCAGGCCTGGTGACTCATATTGGAATGCAAGGGAGGGTGGCCATTGGTATCGCCATCTAACATATCCAGTTTATGTGCCATCTCATGCAGTAGGACTTGATTTGCATGCTTACGTAAAGGATGCGGTTGATCATCTTCCCAATCGATAATAATCCCCCCTTGATAGTGCGTCTCACCCGATTCAAAACCAGCCAAACTCTGTATCTGACCTAGTGCATTAAACACCGTATCTCGTCCATTGTGAAAAGGCGCGGGATAAACCAGAATTTGATTCCAGTTATGAATCCAACTCAAGTTAGGCTCTGTTTCTGGCTCCGCTAAACCGAACAGCATGAGTGCGACTTGAGCGGCAATCATAACCCGCATCTCATCGGTTAGTTCAAAGTCTTTCACCGGAATAATTCTCTTATCCCATAATACTTGACTAGCAAGCAAACGTAACTGCATTTTTTCACGCCCGCTATAACGCGATAGCAATGGCATTTGGGCACAGCTTCGATGCCAAAGCTTTAAGGGAATCTTATCTTTGCGTAGTCTGCGCTGGACGATGAAACGCCGTATTCTAGTGGTAACCCTCATCTATCCTCACTTGTACTAAAACGATTAAACACTATAAGCCTTTTTGCAGATATTTTAAATCCACTAAGACTTGTTGCACATGCTTTTCAGGATCCACATCTCTATAAATTTTAGCGATTTTACCGCTGGGATCAATGATAAAAGTATGGCGCTTGGTAAACTTTACAATCCCTAAGTTCAGTAAAGTCCCATAGCGTCTGGAGACAGTGGCTTTTTTGTCTGCCAAGAGTGAAAAAGGCAGCTTAAATTTTGTCGCGAAGTCTTGATGACTTTCAAGGCTATCAATCGATACACCCAGTATCACAGCATGCTGGTTAATCAGATGGTTAATGTTATCTCTGAAACTACAAGCTTCCTTAGTGCAACCCGGGGTATCGTCTTTAGGATAAAAGTACAGCACCACCCATTGGCCCTTATATTGGCTTAAGCTAATGGCGTTAGAGTGTTGATCAGTTAATGTAAACTCTGGCGCGACGTCACCAATATGCAGTGGTTCAGCAAAGACTTGCGGTGAGAAGCTGACGGATACAAATAGTGTAAAAGCCTTAATCAAGACGGACAGTTTCATGAGACTTTTAACCTTTTTTCATTTTAAAATGAGAAAACACATCATAGCATGCTCTTGAAACCTTTGAGTGTCCTAAACCCTAACATTAAACAGCCTATTTAAGGCCATATCCACTGTATAAATAATCAACCATTCCCATATCAAACTATAAAAACGAAAGCTTTAGCCTTGTCCTGATGTATCCAAAAAAGCTGGCTATTTAAGCAGGCCTTCTACCAAAAAATATATTAAACTGCTCAAGTCATAGCTGATGAATAACCCTCAACTTTACTCGATGAAAGGCTATCTGTATGCAATACCCTGTTACTGAACCTGTTAACCACATAAACCAAACGTTAAAAAGAGTTCAACATTTCAGTATTATTACCGCGGGTTTGATTGCGACAACGATCTTATTGGGCTGGCTAATATCCAGCATAGGGTTGTTACTGCCTGACGGGTGGTCATTCATGAAAGCCAATACGGCATTGGTCATTTTGTTCAGTATTGGCAGTCTGCTCTTGGCACAATCAGAAAGCTCGCTTAAAAAATGGGTTAGCAAACTATTCGCCCTTGGTGTCATACTTCTCTCAGCCATTGCGCTTCTGGGACACATGACGGGGACGATTTTTGAGGTAGACACCTTATTAGCGTCTGATATGCATTCAGATATGCCTGGACGAATGTCAATCCAGACGGCAATTTTTTACTTTATATTAGGCATCAGCTTAATACTACTAGACACATCCCACAAACGAATACATCAACTCATAGATATCTTATGCCTTCTCCTGCTGGCAATTGTTTTAGTGATCCTAGCAGGTTACAGCTTTCAAGCTTCAAACTTATTCAGTCAATCTACCCAGACCTTAACCTCACCACAAACCTTAATCAGCTCAGCCCTCTTAGTATTTTCTGTCATGATCACTCGAATGCAGTATGGGTTTTTTGCCATTTTCATTGGTGACGGCATTGGCAGCAAGCTGGCAAGAGCCGCCATACCTTTTGTCATCTTGATTCCGTTTGCGACGATTAGTCTGAGTGCCTATGCAAGCCGTACGGGGTGGATAGATCCCGCTTTCGCCAGCGCATTAAGCACAACAGCGATTGTGATTATTTTGTTATTATTTGTGGTTTTTATGGCGAAAACAATTAACTTAGCCATGGATAAATTAGCAGATGCCCAACAACAAAATAGCTTGTTACTCAATTCCGCGGGTGAAGGTATATTAGGCATGGACGCGCAAGGCAGTGCGACCTTTATCAATACGGCCGCCTGTGAAATGTTAGGGTATAAGGAGGAAGAACTGATTGGGAAACAACTCCACCCGCTTATTCATCACACTCGCGCAGATGGCACGATTTATCCTTCTGAAGAGTGTCAGATGGCTTTGGCGTTTAAGAGCAGTCAAATCCAACGGGTTGCAGATGAAGTCTTATGGCGAAAAGATGGCACAAGTTTCCCCGTACAATACACTAGCACCCCCTTGAAGAAAAATGCACAAGACATCGGTTACGTAGTGATCTTCGATGATGTTACTGAACGCCGTAAATTAGATCATTTAAAAGATGAGTTTGTCTCAGTTGTTAGTCATGAATTACGCACACCCTTAACGTCTATTAAAGGTGCGTTACTTATGGTGCTTTCCGGTAAAATTTGCGCCATTCCAGAAAAAGCTCTGGACATGCTGACCATCGCAGCCAATAACAGCGAACGTTTAGAGCTATTGATTAATGACTTGTTGGATATCAATAAACTGCAGCTGTCCGCCTCAACATTTAAACCCATCCTCCTAAATGAATTAGTCAGTCAAGCGATAAACTCTAACCAGGGTTATGCAGACAAATATGGTGTGGCATGTATTTGGCAACCGACAGCAGAGGACAGCGTAATGGTCATGGGGGATGAACTCAGGCTGATACAGGCATTATTAAACCTACTCTCTAATGCTATCAAATATTCACCGCACGATAAACCTGTCATCATTTCAACCGAAAGTGACGAGACAACCATTCAGATTTTAGTCGCAGATAGTGGGCCAGGTATTCCGCTAAATTATCAAGAAAAAGTCTTTGAGAAATTCTCTCAAGCCGACTCTTCAGATACGCGTCAGAAAGGGGGGACGGGACTAGGGCTTGCCATCACCAAAGAAATCATTGAAAAACATTCTGGCCAAATTAACTTTATCACGAAACCAGAGCAAGGCACGACTTTTTGTATTGCTCTGCCAATAAAACCATTAAGCCCGTGAAATATTGGCTTGATAGAGGTGTTGAAAACAAAGTGAGCAGGCCTCTGGTAACTATTCCTTCAAAAGACGATCTTCACAAATTTTAATCATCTCATCGGCATGCGCTAAAAACAATGCAACCACAATGGGATCAAACTGCGTCCCGCTGCGCTCTTCGATATATTCTAAGGCCTTTTTTGTTGGCCAAGCTTCTTTATATTCACGTTTATGCGTTAAGGCATCAAACACATCTGAAACTGCGACAATCCGTGCATAAATATGTATATCCTCGCCAACTAATCCTTGAGGATACCCTTTACCATTCCAAAACTCATGATGCTGACTCGCAATCACATCAGCCGCTTTCATCAATCGACGATTAGAGGTCATAAAAAAGTTATGCGCTTGGGTCGTGTGCGTTTTAATGATTTCGAACTCTTCATCGGTCAAAGCACCCTTTTTTTGAAGTATCTCAACAGGCACACACACCTTGCCAATGTCATGCATGGGTGCAACGTGCCTAATAATCTCCTCATCCTCCAAATGTAAGCTGGGATGATAGCGTGCTAATAACCGAGAGTATTGACCTACTCGACGGATATGATTCCCTGTTTCATCAGAATTGCGCGCAACCCATTCCGTCAGAATAAGAATCATCTCTTTCTGACCCTCTTCAATTTCAGAGACCAATCGACGTTCTTTAAGCTCTAATTTACTGTGTAATGCCTCATTTGCAAACTGTAAACTTTTTTTAGTGTTATGAAGTTCAATGTGAGTTTTGACACGAGCCAGAAGTTCGGCTGAATTAAAAGGTTTAATGATGTAGTCCACCGCCCCCAAGCCAAACCCATGAGTAATCGCATCAATATCCGTTCGAGCGGTTAGAAAAACAACAGGAATATCTTGAATACGGGGGGTCTCTTTGAGGATTCGACACACTTCGAAGCCGTCAATACCCGGCATCATCAAATCCAATAGAATTAAATCAAAGCTCTGGTCCTCTAATAACTCTAACGCCTGCTCACCACTGTTCGCTTTACTAAAACAATAACCATCCTCACTTAAAACAAGCTCGATATACTCAATATTTTCAGGTGCGTCATCGACGATTAATATTTTATTTTCGTAGTTCACATTGATATTCCTAGCCATTAAAGGATGGTGCTTGCTTATTAGCCTACAAATCGTATTTGCTTGCTCTCAAAATAAACTCGTTGCAAGAAACCGAGAACTTACGCACTTAATACGAGTTAATTCTAAACGGTTCGCCCTCAAATCACAAGAACGTAATAGACAATTAACTCATTGAAATATTTCATGTTTGATGGAAACTTAACGTCTTGACCTGATTGGATAATACCTACAATTTATGAGGCACTTTACACACCAAATTTGAATCGTATAAGCACGTTTAAGAGGTTAATAACGGCGCATCATAATTTTGAGGTTGATCACTATAAACACAGACATTCCACTCTGCAGCTAACCCTGTTTCAGCTAAACAGTAGGTCTCAAAAAAATCGATAATCTCTTTGCGCTGACAATGGGCTTCAAATGCAGCCATATCTTTCCAAATCTCGTTAAAAACAATCGATAGACTTTTTCCTTCAGCAAATCGATTTTGGATCTGACGCGTTACCCGGTACTGTATGCAGCCATCTTCACGTAAAGTGTTCGATTCTAGGCTTTGTAAAACCTTGAACAGTTTGGCTTCTTTGCCTAGTTTCGGTTGAAATTGTGCTAAGCAATAGACTTTTGAGGACATAATATTTCCATAATTTTTCCATAAGAGATGCGTTAAAAAACGTTTAAACCGCATGTGTTTTAAATTAAATTTAAGTTTATGCCAGGCCTGACATTCAATCAAGCTTTGCCTAGGCACGGCAACCGATTTAATCATGACTGGTATTTATCGTTCTGTAAGGTAGTACAAGCACTGCGTCAATTTTTCTACCCCTGCTTTTAATCCTATTTCGATCGCTTTTCTTAGTAAATCGCTGACAAGCTACTATAATTGACGTTTTTCAAGATAAAACCGCTGTCTCATCATGCCAAAATACCGATTGTTACGTTTACTAGAATCCGTTTTTAAAATCTTACCCGGCTATCTTAAGTATTTTATATTGGTTATTTTGATGGGCGGACTCTGGTTTACTTACGAATCCCTAATTGCTCGTCCAGCAATGAGTTATATGGGACTTCCTAAGGTAGAATCTGGCATTGCTGCAAATGGTTGGTCACATGTTTTGCGAAACGAAGGTTATCTGCTTGAGTACTCAGAAACGTTGGCAAACCCGTTGTGGGTGTCCTATAAGGTCACTGCACGACAGTTTAAAATGGGTAAACGCCCGAATCGATTTAAAGCCGATTGGCGTAGTATTGCAGGCATTCATCATAGCGATTACACACGCTCTGGTTATGATCGCGGCCATATGGCGCCTAACTATGTGATTGCCAGCCGCTATGGTAAATCTGCGCAGCAAGAAACCTTTTTAATGACCAATATTACCCCACAAAAATCTAACCTTAATCAGAAGTCTTGGCAGCGTTTGGAAGAGATTATTGGCAATGATTTTTCAAAATGGTATGGTGATTTCTGGGTGGTGACAGGGCCTATCTTTTCCGACACCCCTCAAACCATGAAAAACACCCAGGTTGCGATTCCTAAGGCTTTTTACAAAATATTGGTCAAAGCTTCCACCCCTGAACAACCACCGATTGCATTGGCTTTTATCTTTCCACAAAATGCTAAAGCGAATGCTGACTTAATGACCTTTGTCACATCCATTGATGAGATTGAAGTTCAAACTGGAATCGATTTTTTTTCTAAATTAGAAGATGATGTTGAAGATGTTCTGGAAGCGAGCCAAACACCAGAGGCCTGGCGGCTACAGAACGTCTCAAAGCGACCTTCCCGTTATTAATTGAGGGCAACAACCTAAGTGATTATTATGGAATATAAATATGGCTTGTGAATGTGATATTGAAATTACGGATGCCTCTCAAAAAGGCTTATTAATGACCTTACTCATGATTAACGCTCTATTATTTGTCATTGAATTTACAGTAGGCTGGTACGCCCAATCAACTGGATTAACCGCAGATGCCTTGGATATGTTGGCCGATGCCATTGTCTATGCCATTGGTTTTTATGCGATTGGAAAAGCCATGCAAACTAAGGCTAAAGCAGCTTTAGTCAGTGGCTATTTTCAAATGATGTTGGCCGTATTAATTGGCTTAGATATACTCAGACGTGCTTTGTATGGCAGTGAACCCATTTCTGAATTAATGATATTGATGGGATTGATCGCACTGATTGCTAATACCTACTGCTTAAAATTAATCTATTCTCATCGCAATGGCGAAGTCCATATGCGCGCAAGTTGGATTTTTTCGGCGAATGACGTCTTAGCGAATCTGGGCGTTATTTTGAGTGGTTTATTGGTATGGTGGCTGGGTTCTAGATTGCCCGATTTAATCATCGGTTCACTTATTACTGGCTTGGTTTTGTGGGGTGCCATCCGCATATTAAAGGATGCTAGAAATGAACTAAAGCTGTTGAAAATAAGCTCACCAATCTGTACGGATAATGCCACGGTTTGCAATGAGACAAAGGTTTAAAAGATGCGTAAAAAACCACTGATTGAAAACTCAGTAAGTCGCCCAATTGAACCGACACACACTTCTCGAAGATTTTTTCTCAAAGCCGGCTTATCTACATTGGCTGGACTTTCCCTCGTGGGTTGTACTGCCACCCAAATTCGTCGAAGTATAAATACCAGCCATCAACTCTTTAAAGGCAATGTATCTCAAGCGCTTGCGTCACAAGTTCCAGGTTTGGGTATTCCCGAAGTGGATGGTTTAGTCAGGAATCAAATTGCCAGCTTATTGGATGAACTGGTGCAGACTTGGGGTGAAAAACGCATTGCCAGCCCTAAAGAGTATGTAAAGTACACTGATCACTACCAAAGTCGAGCTTTAATAGACTTTACAACCGGGCGGATTCAAGTTGAAACGCTCATTAATAAAAACCCAAAATCTGCACTCAAAAAAGCCATTGTGAGCACCTTATTAACGCCCAATGACCCCTCTCAGGTGGATTTACTCAGCGCAAAACCGATTCAAGCAGGGCAAACACCTTTTTTAGTGGACTTAGTGCGCGATCACCAGAACCAAGCCATACGCTATGCATGGCGTGCTAAGCGTTTTGCAGACTACTTAATTAAAAAGGGTTATAAAACCCGTAGAGCAGTCCTACATGGTCAGAGCAAAGTAAGACATTATGTTACTTTTGATATGCGTAAAGATTACCAAGGTCAGCAACAGCATCGCTACCAAATGGATGTCCTTCGACAAGCTAAACGGTTTGCAGTGGAACCCGCTCTCGTTTATGGCATTATCGAGACGGAAAGTGCCTTTAACCCGTTTGCAATCAGTTCTGCTCCCGCGTATGGACTCATGCAAATTGTACCGACTACGGCCGGCAGAGACGCGTATCAACTGATACATAATCGACCCGGCACACCCAGTAAACAAACCCTTTTTACCCCTTCGCACAATATTGAGTATGGCGTAGCCTATTTGTCTATTTTATCCAACCGTTATCTCAGTGGAATCCACCATTTTAAGTCTCGGGAATATTGCGTGATTGCGGCCTATAACACAGGGGCGGGAAATGTTTTAAAAGCCTTTTCTGTCAATAAAGAGCATGCAATTCGAAAAATTAATTCGATGCATCCTCAATACGTTTATCAGTATCTGACTCAACACTTAGCGTATGCGGAAGCACGTCGATACGTGGTTAAGGTGACTGAAAATAAGCGTAAATACCAAGGGGTTTAAAAGGATAGGCTGATTTCAGGTCTCAGGGTGCTTTAAAAAAGAACCTGACCCAGGCCTGGTCAAATTCAAATCTTAAGCCGTGAAATACGGGTAAATAATTTACGCTTCATGACTTCAGTCTCGCCAAGGTAAACACACTCTACGTGGATATTAAGTCACTCGCAGATGCCGTAACAGCCTCTCAATATCGCCTTTAGGTTTTGGCTTACTGAACAAGAAACCTTGCACTTTATGACAGCCCTCTTTCTGCAAGAATTGTGATTGCTCTATCAACTCAACCCCTTCCGCTAAGAGATCGATATTCAAACTCTTGCTCATCGCAATAATGGCTTTTGCAATGGCTGCATTTTCGTCATTTTCAAGCAATGTTGTCATAAAAGATTGGTCTATTTTTAATTTATCAATGGGCAGTTTTTTAAGTTTAGAAAGTGATGAGTAGCCTGTGCCAAAATCATCGATGGATACTGTAATACCCATATTTTTGAGCTGATTAAGCACCTTAACGGCATAGTCTTCATTGTCCATCACTGAGCTTTCAGTAATCTCTAACTCTAACCATTTAGGAGAGCACTGCGTCCGTTGCAATGCGCTCTTAACGGTTTCCAAAAAGTCTTTATCAATAAACTGCCTTGGAGAAACATTAATGGCCATTCTCTGAGAGGTTAAGTCTTTTCTGTGCCACTCGGAAATGGTGGCTGTAGCCATCTCTAACACTAATTTTCCAATGGGGATAATCAATCCAGTCTCTTCAGCGATCGGTATAAAATCATTAGGTTGAATATCACCCAATTTAGCATGCTTCCAACGAATCAGCGCTTCAAATCCTGTGACTTCATTCGTCATAATATCGTACTGCGGTTGATATGCCATCGTAAAGTCTTGATTGCGAGTTGCTTGACGTAGATTACTCTCCATTATTGATCTTTCGACCGCTTCTTCCGTCATCGCTTTAGTATAAAATTGATAGCTGTTCTTACCAAGATCCTTAGCACGGTACATCGCTGTGTCTGCATTTTTTAGCAATTCATGCTTGTCCATTCCATCATTTGGATAAACGCTAATACCGACACTGGCGGTCAGATAAAATTGATGATCTTTAACGGTAATGGGGTCGGCTAACGCTTTAATTAAACTACTCGCAACCGTAATCAAGTCCGTTTCTGAAACAAAACCGTCCATAATCACGGTAAACTCATCTCCGCCTAATCTGGACACCGTATCGGTCTCACGAACACTGTGCTCTAAACGCTTCGCGCACTCAATCAAAACCGCATCGCCCGCTTTATGGCCAAAGGTATCATTCACCATCTTAAACCGATCCAAGTCAATAAACAGCAACGCTACTTCCGTTTTTTGGCGTGCAGCACGCTGAATACTTTGGTCTAAACGATCCAAAAATAAGGTACGGTTTGGCAGATTGGTCAAAGAATCATGATAGGCCAAAAAATCAAGTTCCGTTTTTTGAAGCTCTAACTGCTGCTTGGCTTCAACATAGGGTGTTATATCATGTCCCAATTCAATGACATGCTCAACCACGCCACTCAAATTTTTCAGAGGCATCGCAATTAATTCAAAATAGTGTGAAACACCTTGTTCATCAATATTGCGCTGAACCATAATCTCCTTCTTACCAGAAGCTAAACAATCTGACAAAAGATGGTACTGAATATCACTAATGAGGTTAGAGGTAGATTGACTCCTGAATGCGGTTAGTGGATTAGCGACTGTCCATTGTTTGTCTAAAAATGAGACTTTCTGAGTTTTAGCTGCGGTATTCATTAAAGCAACGTTATGGCTTTTATCAAAGACCATAACGGTATCACTTAGACCATCAATGATCGTTTGTAAAAAATCTTTTTGTTGCTGTACGGCTTTAATTTGTTGAGAGGTTTCAATCTCGAGCGGGTCCTCATAGGAAGTCATCCTTTTGGACTCTCGTTTATAAATCCAACCAATGTACAATAAAATCAGTAATAAATACAAAGCGACCAAATAAGTTAGAATTAAATGGGAAGAGAGTCCTTCGTTATGGCTCTCCTCTAAAGCTTTAAACAAAAGCAGTTTGCCCATCGACTCTCCAGACGATTCTGGTAAGACAGACAACGTAACAAACTCCTGGGTTTCCTTGTCAATAGCATACCCCTGCGTGTTCAGTACTTTGATTAAATTTTTGGCTTGAATGACGTTTGGATAATTAGACATAGTGCTTAAATTAATCAGATTATTCTTGCCTGCAAAAGAAGCTCTAAAATCACTTGTTGAATCTTTTTGCAGTGCATCACTGACGAGCAAAATGGGAGAGATGCCACGTGCTCTAAGGTTGTCTACAATTGATTTAAAGTCTGTAATCACTTCTAATACTCCAATCAACTCACCTTCAGAATAGACAGGAACGAGCGTATTAAGGCTTAAACCAAATTCATCAGCATGAATAGATTGCATCATTTTTGGTTCTGCAAACAGTGCCTGCAAGTCTGTGCGATTAACGAACATTGAATCCATCGAGTCCGTGGTCCAACTACGATAAAAAGATTTTCCTGATTTATCGGTGACCTGAATTCTAATGTTTTTTAAATCCGCCTTATTGGACAAAGATTGCAACAAAGACTTAAATGAAAGTTGATTAGTCGTTTTATCTAAAAGTGAGGCTAGTAACACATGATTCTGTGCGAGTGATATGGCGATCAAAGCGGCTTTTTCTTGTTTAAGATCAATCAATGATTGCACACTAAGTTGCGTTTCAAGTGCACGTTTCGAATACGTTTGCGAGAGGTGATTTTCAGAATCGCGATCGAGGTACAGCTTGGTCGTCAGAAGAACGACCATAAAGAGTAGCAGAGAGAACAACAGGCGTTGTATGTAATGGTTTCTGCTGAGCACGTAATTTCCTGAGTAATATTAAAACAAAACAGGTGCCATTATATACTTATTGATTACGTAATTTTATTAATTAATTAAAATACTCAGTATTACCTATAAATGATTATAAAACATGCTCAATGGCTGTCACTTGATTTCGACCATTATGCTTAGCTTTATATAACCCTTTATCTACGCTTTCCAGCATCATAGCCACCTCCTGAGTCACGCGACTTGAAATAACGCCAGCACTAAACGTCACATGAAAATCCTTTTCTGCAGCATGATGAACCACTTCGCCAAAATTTTCCAAAATGGCCCTTATGACTGACACCGCATCTTCAAGAGACGTATCAGGTAAGACGACCATAAATTCTTCACCACCATATCGCCCTACCTTGTCGGTTTTTCTCAAGTGCTGTACTAAGAAATGCGATAGGCCTCTTAGCACCTGATCGCCGATAGTGTGGCCATAGGTATCATTGACCTTTTTGAAAAAATCTACATCCAGCATGACCACACTAAATTCATTGCCCGTGCGCTCTGAACGATTCATTTCCGTCTCAACTGCATCCTTAATATAAGTGTGATTAAACAGCCCTGTTAAACCATCCCGAATCATCAATGAGCTTAGACTGCGTGCTCGCTGTGCCCTGGATTGAATAAATTTTGGTAATTTATTGACATCAATCGGCTTACTTAAAAAATCATCCCCCCCTTTTAAAACGGCCTGAAATTGAACTTCTTCATCCATTTCTGATGACAAAAAGATAATTGGAATTCTTGACAAATTATTATGTTGACGTATCACCTGTGCCAACTCAATGCCACTACACCAAGGCATGTGAACATCCATCAAGATCAAGTCTGGTTTATGCCGGTTGATGACATCTAACGCCAATTTAGGGTCGGTAACAGTGGCAACATGCATACCATAGTCTTCCAATATAAAGGTAATCAAACTCACCAATGCGGGATCATCATCGATGACTACGACTTGATAAGGCTCGCTTTCAAAGCGATTCGTCATCTCTCGTATTTGGTTCAATAACGCAGAAATATTAATCGGTTTTGGAAAATAAGCTTGGCCTTTAGCGCGCACGGCTTGTAAGCGTGCTTCTATGTCCTGACGTGCCGAAATAAAAACAACAGGCAGATCATCAGAGACATTAGTCCGCTTTTCCAAAACGCTCTTTACTGCTTGTATACCCGCGAAATCACCTTCGGGAAAGGTAATATCCGCTAAAATAAGGTCTGGATGAAATGATTCAATTGATGTCGTTAAATCCTCTAACGTCTCAACTGAAGCTACCTCATAACCAAAGTGATGCAACTGTAGCGTTAGCAACTGATTCAACTCTTTATCGTCTTCTAAGATTAGAATATGATTCTTACTTTCCGTTATATCTAATTTGCTAACCAACTGTTGGCTTAAAGCACTTTCGGCTCCGCTTCTTGCGACTTCGACTAGGCTATAAATCATCTCTTGAATCTGTCGGCTACTCTCATCAAAATTGGCACCTTCATGGCCAATCAGACCCTTTAATAAAATCTCTAACGCACGTGAATCATGACTTAACTGTTGGTATCCAAACGTACCTGCTGACCCTGTTAACGTATGCACTAAACGGTGCAAAATGACTAAACTTTCACTTGCGTCAGCTCCGGTTTGTACATCATCCCAAATTTGCTGGATCTCGATAAGACGTGCAGGCAAGCCGACTTTGAAAGTCTCCTGCATGGCATTCAATTTTGCTTGAAACAGAGCCTTAGCATCATTTTTATCAGGCATGTTTGGCACAGTGTTAGAAGGATCATTTGGCATAGTTGGTCTCTCAATAGTCATTAGTTTTCGACGGTTTAACCAACCGCCCGCTCCCATAGGGTTTGAATGGTTTCGGAAAGGGTCATTGGGTCGAACGGTTTGGCAATGACATCAATAGCCCCCATTGCTTTATATCCTTCAACTTCCTGATTCTGTACCTTAGCGGTCATAAAAATAACTGGCACGTTCGCCAAAGCTGGAATTGCCCGCATTTCTTGCAAGGCCGTTGGCCCGTCCATAGAAGGCATCATGACGTCGAGTAAAATTAAATCGGGAGCGAAAGCTTCTGCGGCTTCCAGGGCTTCTTGTCCGTTATTACAAACTTTAAGGGTATAGCCTCCCATCATCTCCAACGCCATTTGAGCAATTGACTGAATATCGGGTTCATCTTCAGCGTATAAAATTTTTGTAAGGCTTGATGCTGACATAGTAGTATCCTTTCATTTTTAAGGTTTAATCTTGGCTCAAAACATTCCAGTCGAACCGTTTGAAAACTAACTACCAACCAGTTTTTTGATCGTAGCGATTAACTCGTCATTGGTCGTTTTTGACTTAACCAAAGCTTCTGCCACAATGCGGCTTTGTGAAATTTTAATATCGTCTGCTGAAAAAATCATTATTTGAGGTGCACAAGGTAATTTACGAATGTTTTCAATCAGATCTAAACCCGATCCATCTGGCAAGCCAATATCCAGTAAGACCAAATCATAGTCTTCACGGGTTAATGCTATTCGGGCAGCTTGTAAGGTAGCGGTCTGGGTAATTTCAAATGAGTCATCCAATAACATCTTCACCAAGTTACGAATATCTGCGTCGTCTTCAACGTGCAAGATTCGTTTAGTGGCTTGAGTATTGAATTTGACAATAACAGCTTCCACAGCCCTAATAAGATGCTCTTCGTCAATGGGTTTATTAATCCACTTCACCGAACCATTAAAACTGATTCCCTCGGGCGTATTTTTGGTGATATCCGCTTTAGCTGAGACAAATATAATCGGGACATTTTTAGTCACTGAGTTTTCACGTAATTCCTTATATAGAGTCACGCCATCTTTATCCGGTAACATGATGTCCAAAGTCATAGCGACATAATGATTCTTAAGCAGTAACTCTTTAGCTGCTTGAGCGGTCGTGGCGATATCTGAGTCAAAACCAGATTGTGCCAACATCAACCTCAAT
Organism: Thiomicrorhabdus arctica DSM 13458; assembly: GCF_000381085.1. Lineage (GTDB taxonomy): Bacteria > Pseudomonadota > Gammaproteobacteria > Thiomicrospirales > Thiomicrospiraceae > Thiomicrorhabdus > Thiomicrorhabdus arctica. The sequence goes on from NZ_KB905902.1 coordinate 42,913, forward strand.
AAGGACCCAATGTCGGGCTCATCTTCGCAAATGAGTATGCGTTGCGCAGTATGTTTATTCATCGCGCTTAGTGCTTGTGGGGTCTGATTAGTGACCAGTTCAGGAATATCAAAATAAAAGGTGCTACCCACCCCTAACTCTGTTACAAATGAGATTCGTCCGTTATGCTTTTCAACCATCGCCTTACTGATGTTTAACCCTAAACCTGTCCCTCCTACTTGACGTGTATCAGAGGAATCGGCCTGAGTAAACTTATCAAATATTCTGCCTTCTAATGCTTTAGGAATTCCGGGACCATGATCTGTAACAGAGATGCGTATTTGCTGATGATGACGTGTCGCACTGATTTTTATCTTATCGCCTTTGGGTGCGAATTTAGCCGCGTTTGACATTAAATTATTCATGACCTGCATCAACCGATTTGAATCCGCCAATAGCTTAGAACTCTTTATATTACACTCTAAAATAAACTCAACGCCATGTTGCTCTGCGTACCCATGATTCGATTCGATGGCCTCTTTTAAAAATGGCAAAACTTCGATCTCTTCAAAATTAAAATCCATCTGGCCCGATTCAATTTTAGACAAATCTAAAATATCATTTATGAGCATTAAGAGACGTTCGGTATTATTATGAGCGATGCCCAGCAACTGCTTGGCTTTGTCACTAAATTCTCCCGCAAGTCCACCCGTTAGCAGGCCAATTGAACCTCGGATAGAGGTTAAGGGTGTCCTTAATTCATGACTGACGGTAGAAATAAACTCTTCTTTAAGTTTATCGGCTTGTTTTCGCTCAGTAATGTCTCGGACAATCCCGGTAAAGTGTTTTTTACCATTAATGATCATTTCATTGACGGCTAATTCAAGCGGAAAAATCGAGCCATCTTTGCGTTGACCTTCGACCTCTCTTCCGATGCCAATAACTCTTTTCTCACCCGTTTCATTATGATGTTTTAAATAACCATCATGTTCGTCTTTATAAGGATTAGGCATCAGCATTTTAATATTCTGGCCGACCATCTCCATTTTAGTGTAACCAAAAATATTAAGCGTTGCTGGATTGACGGTTTCAATGATGCCAACCTTATCAATGGTAATAATGCCATCCACCACCGTATTTAAAATTGCTTTATTGCGGCTTTCAACATCTTTACGACGGTTTTCTGCTTCAACGCGTTCGCTTATATCTCGCACCACGCCGGCAAACATTTTTACACCACCCATCACCATCTCATTGACAGCGAGATCAATTGGAAAAATAGTACCGTCTTGTCGTTGGCCCTGCACTTCACGACCAATCCCAATGACTTTCTTTTCACCGGTCTCACGATGGTGTTTTAAATAACCATCATGTTCTTCTTTATAAGGATTCGGCATTAACATCTTGACATTTTGACCCACCATCTCGGCTTCAGTGTAACCAAACATCCGAGTTACAGCAGGATTGACGGTTTCCATAAGACCAACCTGACTGATCGTAATGATGCCATCCGCCACTGTTTCTACAATGACTTTGGTACGATTTTCCATGTCTTTACGTTGGCGGTCAGCTTCAATGCGTTGGCTCACATCACGCACCACACAAGTAAATACTTTAACCCCATCAATCACCATATCTGTCACGATCAATTCTATTGGAAATATTGATCCATCTTTACGCTGCCCTTCTAACTCAAGAGTACCAGCCCCTGTGATTTTTTTCACTCCTGTATCTCGATAACTTTGTAAATAACCTGCATATTCAACACGGTATTTGTTCGAGATCAGTAAAATCGCCGATTGGTTAATCAGCGCCTCTTTAGAATATCCAAACATGCGTAAAACAGCAGGGTTAACCGTCTCTATAATGCCAAGTTCGCTTGTGGTAATAATACCATCCAAAATAGTCTCAACAATTGCACGCATGCGTGCTTCGTTATTTTTTATTGTTTGTATGGAATCATTCATAAATAGGGAGTTCTTAGTGAGTGGTAAGACTACAAAGTGAATATGTAAGTTTTATTCTATAACAAAATCGCCAAACATGAACTTTTAACATTCTCATGCTTAGTTAATATCTCATCTAGCTCTATGGAAGATTATTAAGATGATCAATCTACCTACCAGAAATTTAATCTTAAACGACTGGACCAAAACGGCTTAGGCCAATTTCAGATAATCACAAAATACTTAAAACAGTCTTTAATTTTAAACAGGCTTTTTTAAAGTCGAAATTCAAGCCGTTATCCCATAAAATAAACATTTATCTTAATGTACGTTTTATCAAGAGCACTGAATCCATGAATACCTTGAGCCATTTAACCCAGCAGCAAAAAGACACCCTTTATGCGCAAGCGCATGAAGCGGTGGGTGCATTCCAGTTTGATGAATCTGTAGTGGCCGTGTTCCCAGATATGATTCAACGTTCTGTTCCTGGATATCAAACAATCCTTACAGGGATTGGTGAGCTTACGAAAAAATATGCTCAAAACAGTACTAAACTGTATGATCTGGGCTGCTCTTTGGGGGCTGCAACCTTGACGATGCGGCGCAGCATTGAAAGTAAAAGCTGCGAAATCATTGCGATTGATAATTCGGAGGCCATGATTCAACGGGCCCAAGAGTACTTACATGCCTATCACTCTGAGATTCCAGTTCACTTACACTGTGCCGATATGACCAAGGTGCCTATCGAAAATGCTTCGGTCGTCGTGATTAACTTTACTCTGCAATTTATCGATCCAGAGCAACGTGAACAATTGCTAACGACAATTTACCAAGGCCTAAATCCAGGTGGAATTTTGATTCTTTCAGAAAAAATTCATTTTGAAGATAAAGCCTTGCAAGAGAGCATTGAGTATATGCATCTGCAATTTAAACGTGCCAATGGCTATTCGGAGTTGGAAATCAGTCAAAAACGAAGTTCTTTAGAGAATGTTTTAATCAGTGATACTGAACATACGCATTTAGAGCGTTTCAAAAAAGTAGGTTTCAAAACGTCAGGCATTTGGTTTCAAGCCTACAATTTTTCCTCTTTCATCGCCATTAAATAAGTCCTCGAGCAATCCGACCAGGCTTGGTTATCTTTTCTATGCACCTTCAAAGTCTGATCTTAAAACCTTATAATGCCCACACTTAATTCAGATGCTGGGCAGGTTTCACGTGAAACAACACTACGATACATTTTGGGCACGTCTAGAGGAGACAAAATTAGAATCTTGGCAACAAGCCCTGCTGCCTATTCTTGATATAGCTCTCAACCCTGAAAGCAACGGCAACTTGCACCGTTGGTTAACCGCGATGAAAGCCATTAAAACCTACCCAAGCAATGTACCTTATGACATCAACCATTCTGTCCTTAGAGCCAGTGATGCTCAAGCGCTCTCCCCTGATGAAAGAATCCTGCTGGAAGAGACTCTTAGACTCTTTCAGCCGTGGCGCAAAGGCCCTTTTAGCATTCACGGCATTCACATTGATACCGAATGGCACTCCGACTGGAAATGGGACAGAGTACGCCCCCACCTTTCGCCCTTAGCGGGCAAAAAGGTATTAGATATTGGTTGTGGCAGTGGTTACCACCTGTGGCGTATGGCGGGCGAAGGCACGGAACTTGCCGTGGGAGTGGATCCAAGCCTACTCTCTATGAGCCAGTTTTTAGTCTTAAAGCATTTCATTGGCGAATCCGTACCCGCCTATTTTTTACCACTGACGTTAGAGCAACTCCCCACCTCCACGCGAGGCGGCGCTTTTGATACCGTCTTCTCAATGGGCGTTTTATATCACCGTCGCTCTCCTATTGACCATATCTACGATCTCAAGAAACACCTCGTTCCTGGTGGCGAATTGGTGTTAGAAACCCTGGTCATTCCTGATGATTATGGCCAATTATTACTCCCTGAAGACCGTTATGCGCAAATGCGGAATGTTTGGTTTTTACCCTCGGTGTTAGAGCTGACCCACTGGTTAAAACGGTGTGGGTTTGAAAATGTACGTTGTGTCGATGAAAATCAAACGTCAATAGAAGAGCAGCGCAGCACCGATTGGATGCAGTGGAACTCTTTAGAAAGCTTTTTAGACCCTGAAGACCATAATAAAACTATTGAAGGTTACCCAGCGCCATTACGTGCGGTAATGGTATGTAACACCCCAAAATCCCAATAAATGGCCATTTTTCATAATCTTAGCGTTGTAGATTTGCTCGTGTACAGATGTACACTTTACCAATCACCGCCTTGACCTTAAGCAAAAATTCTCATTTATTATACCTAGGCCTTGAGTCTAAATTTTGTCCCGTTTTGCATTCACTCTAAAAGTGACCAAGCCTGGCATGTCCTGCGGCTTTACAAAATCATGTGAGCGCAGGGTTACTTTTATTCTGATATAAAAAAACCCGCCATGCTCAACAGAACATGACGGGGTTTTTGTTAGAACTTAGGGCTTTGGACTATAAAGCCTTACTTTCCAAGCACTTCTTTAAGGGCGGCTAAACAGAAAAGAACTTTTTCACGTTTAGAACTTTCGCCCATCAAACCAATACGCCAAACCTTACCAGCTAAAGCGCCAAGACCTGCACCGATTTCTAGGTTGTAATCGTTTAGTAAAGTAGTACGAACAGCTGCTTCGTCAACGCCTTCTGGCACCCAGATAGTGTTTAACTGAGGCAGGCGATCTTTTTCGTCAACAACAAACTTAATGCCCATTGCTTCCAGACCCGTTTTTAACTGCTGATGGTTAGTGGCATGACGCGCCCATGCGTTTTCTAGACCTTCGTCCGTTAACATGACCAATGATTCATGCAGCGCATACAACGTATTGACTGGCGCAGTGTGGTGATAGGCACGTTTCGCACCTGCTCCCCAATACCCCATCACTAAGTTTAAATCCAAGAACCAACTTGGTACCTTAGTCGCGCGGTTACGCACCTTGTCTAAAGCGCGCTCATTAAAACTAATAGGTGAAAGACCTGGTACACATGACATACATTTCTGAGTACCAGAATAAATGGCATCAATGCCCCATTCATCTACACGTAACTCAATGCCACCAAGAGAGGTCACGGCATCAACAATCGTTAAACAGCCATGATCTTGTGCGATTTTACAAATTGTTTTCGCATCAGATGCCGCACCCGTTGAAGTTTCAGCATGAACAAATGCAACAATTTTAGCATCAGGATGTGCTTTACAAGCCGCTTCTACTTTAGACGTTGTGACCGCAGTGCCCCACTCATCAGAAACGATAATTGCTTCGCCGCCAAAACGTTCTACGTTCTCTTGCATACGCATACCAAATACACCATTGATACATACGATGACTTTATCGCCTGGCTCAACTAAGTTAACAAAACACGCTTCCATACCGGCTGAACCCGGTGCAGAAATAGGCATAGTGAGCGCGTTTTCAGTTTGAAATGCATATTTCAGCATCTCTTTTACTTCATCCATCATGCCAACAAAGGCTGGATCTAAGTGACCAATGGTTGGGCGAGCCATAGCGGACAAGACACGTGGGTGGATATCAGAAGGACCTGGGCCCATTAAAGTACGTAGTGGTGGGTTAAAAGAGTGCATAAGATTTCCTTTAAATTAAAATATGACTAGAAAATTGATTTGGCTCAATTATAATGGCAGTTAACTATGATATACAAGAGTTAAAAAATGGATGTTATTCAAGCACTAAAAGAAGCCATCTCCGCTAAAAACGTTTTAGACTCGGTAGAGTCTTGCCGACCTTACGAATGCGATGGCCTTTCCGCATACCGAGAAAAACCACTTGCCGTTGCGCTGCCAGATGATGTAGAGCAGGTTAAAGCTGTATTGCGCATTTGTAAACAATATAAGGTACCTGTCATCACTCGTGGCTCAGGAACGGGACTCGCAGGGGGCACCTTACCGTTGAAAGACGGTATTGTTTTAGGGCTTTCTAAACTCAGTGATATTATCAAAATTGATCCATTGCAGCGTATTGCCGTCGTTCAACCAGGGGTTAGAAATATCTCTGTCAGTCAAGCCGTAGAGAAATATGGCCTTTATTATGCACCAGATCCTTCCTCACAAATTGCCTGTTCGATTGGTGGGAATGTTGCCGAAAACTCTGGTGGCGTTCACTGTCTAAAATATGGTCTAACCGTTCACAATGTCCTTTCTATCAAAGTGCTTGATATGGATGGTGAAGAGAGCGTTTTTGATGAAAAAGATGATGGCATTGATCTATTAGCGTTATTAAATGGATCAGAAGGTCTATTGGGCGTGATTGTGGAAATCAAACTCAAACTTTTACCCAAACCGGAGTCTGCGCAATTGGTGATGGCCGCTTTTCACTCGGTCAGTGATTGTGCTGATGCAGTGACAAGCGTGCTTGAACAAGGCATTATCCCAGCCGGTCTAGAGATGATGGATAAGTTCTCTTTAATGGCCGCCGAAGAATTTGCCAAAGTCGGCTATCCAACAGATGCTGAAGCCTTATTGCTTTGCGAAGTGGATGGTAGCCATGCACAAGTGCAAACCGATGCCAAACGTGTGGCGGATATTCTGACCCAAAAGGGCGCCTATAAAATCACCGTCTCGCAAAGTGAAAAAGAACGAATCGCTTTATGGCAAGGCCGTAAAAATGCCTTCCCAGCCGTTGGGCGTTTTTCACCGGATTATTATTGTATGGATGGTACCATTCCACGTAACAAACTGGCGTTTGTATTAGAAGAGATTGATCGCATGTCCGGTATTTATGGACTTAAAGTCGCCAATGTCTTCCATGCAGGTGACGGCAACTTGCACCCTTTGATTCTCTACGATGCGAATAAACCCGGTGAGTTAGAGTTGACCGAAAAATTCGGTACTGAAATTCTAAACCTATGTGTTGATGTCGGTGGAACCATTACTGGCGAACATGGCGTGGGTGTAGAGAAACTCAACTCAATGTGTCACCAATACAATACCCCCGAACTGGAAATTTTCCACGGCATTAAAGCCGTATTTGATAAGACAGGCCTGCTAAACCCTGGTAAAGCGGTGCCAACCTTGCATCGTTGTGCCGAAGTCGGTCAGATGCACGTGCATAATAATCAATTACCTCATCCACATTTGGAGCGTTTTTAATGTCTACCTTTTCAACGCCCAATCAAGTTATCGAGCAGTTTGCCGAGCAAATCAAACAAGCTAATATAGACAAACAAACGATCCAAATTACTGGCAATCAAAGTAAAGTGCCGTTAGGCATTGAAGATTTTAATGGTCTGCCCGTACAGGAACTTAATATCTCAAACTACAGCGGAATCATTGAGTATGAACCCGCAGAATTAGTGGTTACCGTCAAAGCTGGCACCCCTTTAACCGAACTGCAAGCAGCGCTAGCAGAGCGCAATCAAATGTTGGCCTTTGAGCCGCCTGATTATGGCAATTCGACCATTGGCGGCACCTATGCTGTTGGCTTAACCGGTCCTTCAAAGCCCTTTAGAGGGATATTGAGAGACTTTGTTTTAGGCACCAAACTAATTGATGGTCAAGGTCGTCAGCTTGGGTTTGGCGGCAAAATGATTAAAAACGTCGCCGGTTATGATGTCTCTCGCATGCTGGTGGGTTCAAAAGGCTCCATGGCCTTAATTACTGAAATGAGTCTAAAAGTAATTCCGCTAGCTGTCGAAGTAACCTATTGCATTGAAATGCCAGAAAATGAGGCTATTTTATTAATGAATAAAATGGCAGGTACGGCACTGCCAATGACTGGTGGAGCTTATTACCAAGGGCGTTTTTATTATCGCGTGGCCGGTGAACATCCCCTGCAAACCAATCAAGTTGGCGTAAGAGAGTGTGATAACAGTGTTTGGGTTACGCTTAATCCCTTTAGACCCGAACTCGAATCGGGTGAGAAACTATGGCGAGTTGATGTTGAAAGCACCAACCCAGCGATTGAAAATACCATAGCCGTGGGCATGGGCGGCACACGTCGTTGGGTTGCCAGCCCAAATAAACCCAATCACCCCTATGTGACATTATGGCAAACACGTTTTGCCCCAAGGCATAACGACACGCCTTGTGTGCAGAAAATAAAATTGGGTTTAAGAGATGTATTTGATCCGAACCACATTTTTAAACAGCTTTAAACAGCAGACTCTATGACCCATAACAGAGCCTTTAAATACTTAAAAAGATAAATAGACACTATTATGCAGACAAATTTACCTACTGATCTACTTGCAACGGAGCAAGGCAAAACAGCCGATAAGATTTTACGTTCTTGCGTACACTGTGGTTTCTGCCTTTCGACTTGTCCCACTTACGGCATCCTAGGCGATGAACTTGACTCCCCACGTGGGCGAATCTATTTAATCAAAAGTGTTTTAGAAGGCAATGACGTCTCTAAAGACACCTTAGGCCACTTAGACCGCTGTTTAACCTGCCGTTCTTGTGAAACGACCTGCCCTTCTGGGGTGGAATACGGTCATTTATTGGATATTGGACGTGAAGTTGTAGAAGAACTCAGTCCGCGCAATCCACTGCAAAGACTCAGCCGTTATGCGGTGCGTAAAAGCTTAACAACCCCCTGGTTCTTTAATTTAACCATCCGCTTAATGCCATTCTTAAAACACTCTAAAGCCATTCAATTCACCGTTGACGAGTTAGCACTGCAGCAATCCCTCAAGGATCAAGAAGATGCACTTAAATCGAGCGTACTGTTGCTATCAGGTTGCGTTCAGCCGACTTTAGCGCCGAACATTAACCAATCAAGCATTAAAGTCCTAAACCGCTTAGGCCTGAATGTTATTGAAACCCCACAAGATCAGTGTTGTGGTGCAGTTGATCATCACCTGTCAGGCACACAAGATGCCATGCATAAAATTAAGGCCAATATTGATGCCTGGTTACCGTACTTAGATCAAGGCGTCAAAGCGATTATCTCAAATGCCAGTGGTTGCGGAGTGATGGTTAAAGACTATCCGCACTTGCTGAGAGAAGATGCCGAATATTCAGCCAAAGCGTTGCGTATTGCCGAACATACTAAAGACATTTCAGAGTTTTTACTTTCACAAGATCTGTCGATTTTCACCCATTTTGATAACCAAAAAATAACTTTTCACTCACCTTGCACCTTGCAACACGGTCAAAAACTTCAAGGTGTGGTTGAAGAGGCACTTGGTAAATTGGGTTATCGCGTTAACCCCGTTAAGGATGCCCACCTATGCTGTGGATCCGCTGGAACCTATTCGATTTTTCAGCCAAAATTATCTAAACAACTCAGAGATAACAAGCTGGCAAATCTACTCGAAGTCAAAACCCCGATTATTGTTACCGCGAATATCGGTTGTTTAATGCATTTACAAAAAGGCACTAAAACACCGGTTAAGCATTGGATAGAACTCCTCTAGAAGATCGAATCAAAACAGTCTTTTACCCAATTCCTGTTTTGAATATTGCTGCACTTGACCAAAAATCCAAGCGTCACTCACGACTCTAGAATCATTAAAATTAAACATAAGCTAACGCTTTATAAGAATTGAGGAACACCCATGTCAGATATCGAAATCGCTCAAAAAGCCAAGATGAAGCCTATTATTGGTCTAGCAGAAGAAATTTTTGGAATCCCTGCGGAGCATTTAGATCCTTACGGTCACTACAAAGCCAAACTGTCTTTGGAATACGTTGACCAAGTTTCACACAACAAGGCGCAAGGTAAATTAATCCTAGTCACGGCGATTAGCCCAACGCCTGCCGGGGAAGGTAAAACCACCACCACCGTAGGTTTAGGCGATGCGATGAACCGTCTAGGCAAAAAAGAGGGTAAACACGCAGGTAAAAAAACCATTATGTGTCTACGTGAACCCTCTTTAGGACCTTGTTTTGGCATGAAAGGAGGCGCCGCTGGAGGCGGTTACTCGCAAGTTGTACCGATGGAAGACATCAACCTACACTTTACCGGTGATTTTCATGCCATTGGCGTCGCACACAATTTATTGTCAGCAATGATTGATAATCACATTAACCACGGCAACGCCCTAGGTATTGATCCACGTCGTATTAAGTGGAAACGTGTGGTGGATATGAATGACCGTGCATTGCGCTCAATCACCGTCGGACAAGGAGGCCCTGCTAACGGTTACTTACGCGAAGATGGTTTTGATATCGTGGTTGCCTCTGAAGTGATGGCCATTTTATGCCTAGCGACCAACCGCGCGGATCTGAAAGAACGTTTAGGCCGTATTGTGGTCGCCTATAAAGCTGACAGAGTGACTCCTATTTACGCCAGCGATATTAAAGCGCATGGTGCTATGGCCGCTTTATTAAAAGACGCCATTAAACCGAATATCGTACAAACCTTAGAAAACAACATTGCCATTGTTCACGGCGGCCCTTTTGCCAATATCGCTCACGGTTGTAACTCGGTAACAGCCACGCAAACTGCGTTAAAACTGGCTGATTACGCCATCACCGAAGCTGGTTTTGGAGCTGATTTAGGCGCCGAGAAGTTTCTAAATATCAAATGTCGCTCAGCGAAACTCGCACCTTCTGCTGTGGTATTAGTCGCCACGGTTCGTGCACTTAAATATCACGGTGGCATCGAAAAAGATCACCTTAACCAAGAGAACCTAAGCGCGCTAGAGAGCGGTTTTGTTAACCTTGAGCGCCACCTACACAACATCACTGTCAACTACGGCCTACCTGCTATTGTGTGTATTAACCACTTCACTTTCGATTCAGATGCTGAAACCGCACTGCTGCAAGCGAAGTGTGAAGCCTTAGGCGTTAAATGCATTATTTCGAAACACTGGGCAGAAGGTGGTGCAGGTGCCGAAGAACTCGCCGAAGCGGTATTCGATATTGTCGATCACCGCGAGCCTGGTTTTGATTACCTGTATGAAGATGAGCTGCCTTTGTGGGAGAAGATGGAAACCATTGCCACTAAATTATATGGTGCTAAAGAAATTACCGCCAGCGCTAAAGTACGTGATGAGATTGCCAGACTCCAAGAACACTATGGCACCTTGCCAATCTGTATGGCCAAGACGCAAATGTCTTTCTCTACAGACCCAACTGCCAAAGGCGCACCCAGTGGGCATATCGTTGAAATCAGCGATGTTAAACTTGAGAATGGCGCCGGTTTCATTGTCGCCATTGCGGGCAATATGATGACCATGCCAGGCCTACCAAAAGTGCCAACGGCCGAACGTATCGATATTGATGATGACGGTGTTATTACGGGCTTGTTCTAAGCCAAACACCTCTTTTAAAATCGTTAATTAACTTTTAAGAACTTCTAAACGCACTAGCCACCTTAATGGCTAGTGCGTTTTGGGTTTATAAGAGTCTGTTTATAATGTGTACAGACCCACTTAACATCCACTTTTTCTCAATGAAATCTCAATTATCCCGCCCCATATCCGCTATACAACCCTGTTTTTGATTCAGTATAATGTCAGCACCTTAACGATTATGTAAATGGATGGTTCTACGGTGTCGGAAACTTTGAATACAACGCTGGCTGCACGTTTTCAGTCTCTACAAACTTATGTAAATTCTCAAATTATTGGTCAACCGCATTTAACACAGCGCTTATTGATTGCCCTTCTTTCGGACGGTCATCTGTTGGTAGAAGGTCCACCAGGCCTGGCGAAAACCAAGGCGATAAAAACCCTCTCTGAATTAATAGAAGGCAGTTTTCACCGTATTCAGTTCACCCCAGATTTATTGCCTTCGGATATCACCGGTACAGACATCTATCGTCCAGAAACAGGCGTATTTGAATTTCAGGCTGGGCCCATTTTCCATAACTTGGTCTTGGCAGATGAAATCAACCGTGCACCCGCCAAGGTACAAGCCGCGTTGCTTGAAGCCATGGGTGAGGGTCAAGTGAGTGTCGGTCAACGAAGCCTGCCGATGGAAAAGTTTTTTATGGTGATGGCGACTCAAAACCCGTTGGAACAAGAAGGCACCTATCCTTTACCAGAAGCCCAGCTAGACCGCTTTATGATGCATGTAAATGTGGATTATCCAAATGCAGAAAGTGAACTGCAGATTTTGGAACTGGTTGAGAGTGAAGCGCGGGATATGAACAAAACTGGTTTTCCACCACTTTCACAAGTGGATCTATTCCAAGCACGTGATGACATTTTAAAACTCCATATGGCCGATGCTATTAAGCATTATATTGTGCAACTGGTGATGGCGACACGCCAACCTCAAACTTACAGCGCGGACCTCGCCGAACTCATCGCAGTTGGTGTTAGTCCACGAGCCACCATTGCAATTTCTCGCTGTGCACGTGCCCATGCTTGGTTGCAAGGAAAAGACTTTGTCAGCCCGGACGATGTACAGGCGGTAGTGCATGACGTATTCCGCCATAGAATCCTGCTGAATTTTGAAGCGGATGCGAAAAACATCACACCGGATGACATTACGGATCAAATCCTTAGTTTTGTCCCGGTGACTTAATTGAACATATTCAGTTTTGCAGCGAACAAATCAATACATATTAGCATCATCCAGGAAGCTCAAACCTAATGTCACAAACGGTTGAACAGGCCACATCACTTTACAGCCAATTAGAAGCCTTGGTGGCGTTTCGGTTTCACGTGAAACAAAAGAAACTGTCCCAACAAAACAACCTGATGGCGACCAGTGGAGGCAATCACCATGCTCAACGCAAAGGTCACGGCATGACCTTTAGCGAAGTACGCCAGTATCAACCTGGGGATGATATTCGACATATTGATTGGCGCGTGACGGCGCGAACCCAAAAAGCCCATACTAAAGTCTTTATTGAAGAACACGAACGCCCGGTGATTTTAGTTACCGAGCAAACCCCTGCTCTATTTTTTGGCTCTCAAGTACGTTTAAAAGCAGCTCAAGCTCTAAACCTGTCTGCCATTCTAGCGTGGACGGCACTTCACCAGAATGAACGTGTTGGTGGGTTTAGCTTTAATGAAACCCACCAGGCCTGGGTAAAGCCTAAACGCAGCCAACAAACCGTACTGCAGACATTACAACAGGCGATACAGATGCAAAACCAACTGACCAGGCCTGGTCAGTCTAATCCGTTGACATGGCAGAGTCATTTGAAACACCTGACCCAAGTCGTTAAACCAGGCAGTAAATTGTTTTTAATTGGCGACTTGCTACAACTCACTGATCAAAGTATGGCTTATATTCGCAAATTATCACGGCATAACGACGTGGTCGCGATTCACCTATTTGATCCATTAGAGAAGCAGTTACCCAAACTCGGGTGGCTGAGTTTAACGCTCGGCGTTAAAGCAGACAAACTATTAAAGCTCGATAGCTTTCGCTCTGAAACACGCGATAGCTATGCCCAGTTATATGCGACTCAATGGCAAGCGGCGCAAACCCAATTTAAACAAATCAAACTGCCTTTAATTGAGATTGGTTGCCACGAAAACCCATTAGAAAGCTTATTACGTCATAAGGTCATTGTGTAATCTATGTGTACTCTTAAAAATCGTCTTCTGGATACCTTATTGCAATGAAACTCACTGAAGAGCAACAAGCTGTATTGAATCAACTTCAAGACATTCAGTTACCGGAACCCATCAGTTGGTGGCCGTTAGCGTTCTCCTGGTGGGTTTTGATTTTAAGCGTCACCTCTATCTTGATTGGTTTAATCTGGTACTTTCGTGAACAACGCAAACGCAATGCCTATCGTAGGGAAGCTCAAGAGACCTTGAGCCTTATAATGCATCCAAAAGAGTCATACGCCAGCATTAATGAACAAGTCTTAGCGATTAACAGCTTATTAAAGCAAGTTGCCTTAACCACTTATGGTCGCGTAAATGTCGCTAAATTAAATGACCAGGCCTGGTTAGATTTTTTAAAGCAAAATGCCAGTTTTATTGAACAACCGAAGGTTTTGAAAGCGCTCTTTAAAGTCGCCTACCAAGCCCCCACGACGGATGAAGCACAATTAAAAAACAACCAAGAACTCTTAACGGCTTGGCAAACTTATGCTCAGAAATGGATTAAAGGGCATCATCAATAATGGATATTTTAACGCTATTAGCAAATCTCACTGAAATTGAATTTCTATCGGCTTGGATGCTGGTCTTTTTGCCATTGCCGTGGATTATTCGACGCTTCAGTAAACCGGTAGCACAACAACAAAATCCCTTATTAGCACCGCAAATCATGGCACGTATTTCTGAAAATATGCCACAGAACAAACTCGTTGCCGCTCACCCGCAAAAGGCACGCATTCCTCTGTTGTTTATTTTGTTGTGGGGCTTATTAATTTTAGCGGCGATGCGTCCGATCTGGTATTTAAATCCGACACCGTTTGAGGTCAGTGGTAAAGAGCTGATGTTGGCGGTTGATCTCTCGGGCAGCATGCGAAAAGAAGATATGTATTTGAATGGTCATGATGTCAACCGTTTAGTGGCCGTGAAGTCCGTGGTCTCTTCGTTTATCGAGCAACGAAAAGGTGATCGCATCGGTTTGATTGTGTTTGGCACACAGGCTTTCTTACAAAGTCCATTAACCTATGACCTACACACGGTAAAGACCCTTTTAAATGAAACTGAGATTGGAATGGCCGGTAACAATACCGCTATTGGTGATGCAATTGGTTTAACGTTAAAACACCTTGAAAAAACCCAAAAAAACCAACACTCTAAAGCGGTATTGATTTTATTGACGGATGGCTCCAATACAGCAGGCCAGGTAGATCCGATTAAAGCCGCTGAAAAGGCCAAACAATTGGGTTTAAAGATCTATACGGTGGGTGTCGGTCGTGTGCAAGATAGAAACGGACTTGATATTTTTCTGGCTGGGAAATCCGAGATGGATATCACGTCATTGAAACGTATTTCTAAAATTACGCATGGCCAATTTTTTCAAGCCAATGACACGCAACAACTCAGTAAAATATACCAATACATTAACCAGTTAGAGTCTAGCGATCATGAGGTCAATAATTACCGGCATCGTTCGGAACTTTACGTGTGGCCATTAGGTGCTGCTTTTATACTCAGTTTAGGCCTGGCCCTGTTACATCTTAAAAGACGGGGGCAGTAGTGATGCATGAGATTTTGCAATTCCAATTTTTACGTCCATGGTGGTTTTTAGGCTTATTACCGGTAATTTGGCTACTGTGGAACGTTTGGCAACTCAAACACCAAAAAGATGCTTGGTATCAGGTCATAGCTCCGCAATTTAGAAGCTTACTGCTAGGCGAGAATAAGCTCGGTGAAGTCTCTATTTTAAACAAATTGTCCATTTGGGTACTTGGTTTCATTTGGCTTATAGCGATTTTGGCGCTCTCTGGCCCTTCGCTTAAATCGGTGCAGATGCCGGCCGAAAAGAACCAACAAGGCACGGTTATTTTGCTCGACCTGTCACTCTCAATGTTAGCAGATGATCTGGCGCCGAACCGCTTGAGCCGGGTCAAATACAAAATTACGGATTTAGTGAAACAGCACCCAGAACTGTCAATTGGCCTAGTCGGATATGCAGGCAGTGCGCATAGCATCTCGCCTATTTCAGAAGATAATCAAACACTTTTAGGGCTATTGCCCGCTTTAAATCCTTTGATTATGCCAAGTTATGGTTCAAACCCATTATTAGGATTTGAGCAGGCCAAAAAATTGTTGGACGGTGCTTTTATTAATCACGGTCACATCATTTGGATGACCGATGATTTGGAAGCAACACAACAACCGGCCATCAGGAAGTGGATTAAATCACATGACTACACTGTCAGTATTATGCCGGTCGGCACGGTTACGGGAGGTGTCGTACAGATTCCAAATTATGGTTTATTGAAAGATGAAAACGGAAAAATCGTTTTACCGCCGTTACCGATGGAACGCTTTGTTCAATTGAATGATTTAAGAGGGGTCAGCGTCACGCCCCTGCGTATTGGTGATAATTCTGTTGAGGCTTTACTGCCACCCATATCGGCTCGGCGAAGTCAGAAAGAGAGTGATGAAAACCCTGAACATAAAACCACCGACGGCACCATTGTGAATGCACTGGATGATGGGGCTTTGTTATTAATTCTTTTAGTGCCATTAGTTGCGTTGATTTATCGCCGTGGCTGGATTTTTAGTCTGTCATTTACGCTGATTCTACCGTTAGGATTGGCCGGATCACTCATGCCTACACCCAGTGTTGCAGGCAGTGAGTTGCCTAATTTTTCCTATGCCTTTAAATCACAAAATCAACAAGGCTACCAGGCCTGGTCAGATCAAAATTACAAGGCGGCCGAAGCTCTGTTTGAAGACAGTCAATGGCGCGCCAGTGCTCTCTATCGTTTAGGAAAATATGCTGAAGCCGCCCCGCTATTTGCGAAAGACAAATCCGCCAATGGTGTTTACAATCAGGGGAATGCGTTCGCCAAATCTGGCCAGTTGAAACAAGCCAAACAAGCTTATGAAAAGGCTTTAAAAAAGCAGCCTAATTTTGCAGCTGCTCAGAAAAACTTAAAGTTAGTCAACCAACTATTGCAACAGCAGAAAGAAGAAAAGTCACAAAAAAAGCCACCAGAATCACACTCTAAAAAGAGTGACTCTAAGCAAGATGACTCCTCTTCTGAAGGCAAGAATAACAAAGATACCAAACCAGAAAATTCTGGTTCTGAAGAAAACTCTAATAAAAATGGCAGCCAAAACAGTGGTCAAGACGACTCCCCAGAGCACAGCAAGCAAGGTGGGGATGCCTCTAAAGGGTCTGACTCAGATTTATCGGACACCTCCGATATCGCAAAGTCTAAAAAAGCCAATGAAGCATTAAATCAACCTACACCAAAAAACCCGACGCCAGAAGATTCAAAAAAGGGAGAAAACCCTTCTCATCCGTTAGCTGATTCGACCGCTAAAGAGCCTAATGACCCAGGCAAACCGAGTCG
The DNA here is from genome assembly GCF_000381085.1 of Thiomicrorhabdus arctica DSM 13458. GTDB lineage: Bacteria > Pseudomonadota > Gammaproteobacteria > Thiomicrospirales > Thiomicrospiraceae > Thiomicrorhabdus > Thiomicrorhabdus arctica. The sequence continues at coordinate 59,736 of NZ_KB905902.1, forward strand.
TGGAACCGCTGACTCGGCGAGTGACATTAAAAACGACAAGGCCTTACCAGGCCTGGCGGATTCCAAGCTTTCGGAACAGACAATGAACGGGCGAGAACAAGGTGACGCCGCTCAAGCGACTCAAACTAAACGCCCGCCAACTGAAGAGCAACAAGCGACTCGTAATTGGTTAAAACAGATTCCTGACGAGCCGGGTGTCTTTTTAAAACGTAAATTCGAATACCAGTACCAACAACAATCGGCGCAGCCTACGGGTCAGACATCACCCGCTCACTCAACACCAAAATCGTCAAATAAGCAGTGGTAAAGATAATGCAAAAGAGACTCAAATCATTCCATAAAGGCCTTCTGTTCGCTTTTTTATTGGCAATACCGGTATTATCATGGGCTCAGACCTTAACGGTGCAAACAGCTAGGCAAACGGTTGAATTAGGCGATGTGATTAGCTTAGTCATTCAAACCGACTTCCAAACAAGTGGGAAACAGCTGGATTTGACCGTTTTGGAAGACCAATTTGACGTATTGGGAAAACAGCAAAGTAATAACCTTGAATTTATCAATGGTAACTTCAGCTCGCGTACTCGCTGGCAGATTCAGATGGTGGCAAAACACGTCGGTGAATTAGTCATTCCGCCGCTGCAAATTGAAGGCGCTAAAAGCCAGTCCTTAACCATTACGGTTGTACCCGCAAAAAAAGCCAGTAAAGGTGACTTAGGTCCCTACTTTTTGGAATCCTCACTTAGCAAGCAAAATGTGATGGTTCAAGAAGAGGTCATATATACACTGCGTCTATACTTCTTAGGCAGTGTTTCAGGTAATATCCGCCCTCCTCAATTTGGTCAAGCACTCTCTGAACCGCTCAAAGTACAATCCGTCTATGGTAAAGAACTCAATGGCAAAAACTATACGGTGTATGAATGGGTATACGCTTTATATCCGCAGAAAAGTGGCCAACTGGACATCCCTGGGGCGCAATTTTCGGGTCTCATTCAATATCAAGGCCGACAGAAAGGCGTCAGTGAAATCGCCGATACACAGACTTTGACGGTCTTGCCAGAAGTCGCTCAATTCAAAAGCCAGTCTAAAAACCCTTGGTTACCGGCTAGCGATTTACAATTGAAAGAGCAGTGGATCAGCTCTTTAGACAAAGTACGCGTCGGCGACAGTTTGACGCGAACCCTGACCTTACAAGTGGTCGGCTTAAAGGCCAGTCAACTGCCTGTTCTGACCACAGAAAATGGTAAAGGGTATAAAATATACGCCGATCAACCCGTGACGAATCAAACCATTGTTAAATCGGGTCTACAAAGCCAAATTCAGGTTAAACAAGCCATTATTCCAACACAAGAAGGCCTACTCACACTGCCTGAACAAAGCATCACTTGGTGGAATACCACAACCCAAAAAATTGAGATGAGTTCAGTACCCGCCCGCAGTATAACCGTTCTGCCGGCTCTTGTTAGTCAAGGGCCTTTAAATAACAATGGCCAAGTGTTGAATCCCGATGTTTTGAAAAACCAACATGCAAAAACCGCTTCAGCGAGTCAACAAATCAATGCCATGGTTTCACGTGAAACGACAAGCATCTGGCAAATCATCAGTTTACTGATGACTCTAGTTTGGGTAGCTACGTTGTTATTGTGGCGTAGAAAACATAAACAGATGCAGTCTAAAATCAGCGCCTTAACACCACAAGAATCAACCCCCGCCGACAGTCAGCAGGTCAGGTTAGCAACAGAGATGGGGTTATGCCAAACAGATGAGCAAGGCGGCCTTAAACTAAGTCCGCAACAGTTCTATAATAAATTGAGATTACAACTAGCTGATACTCACAATATTCATCATTTTGACGCACTTGAACACTCAGATCTACAAACCGAAATTGCTCATTTGGAAGCTCATCTCTTTAACCAAGAACTTTTAAACCCAGACACGCTTTCAAATATCTGTCGGTTACTCAATAGCTGGTCAACAAAACCAGGTCAAGCTCAGTCCACCCCCGACAGTAAACTCAGTTCACTCTATGGTCGTTGATAAGACCCCCTGTTTTGGGTGACATAAAAAGTATTCAAATAAATAAGCTGTAGGGTTTGATGGTTGAAAATAATACTTAACTAAAGTCTTGTGCTTTATGCTGGTTCAACATTGCTTAACTTATCTATCACCCTGTGGCAGTGTTAGTGGGGCATGAGAGATGAGCGATATGCCAACCTATTAAATTCACTTTTTCCAGAAAAATATCTAAAAATTTCCGTTCCATTAAAGGTGACAAGGTTACCGTTTCTTGGCTAGAAAAATAATACGCGACTAGACTCTCTAATGGCTAAGACGTAAAATTCTACCTCATTTTTGTTGCTAGAGACCCCATTTAAAATTAAAGTCCCTGTGGATTTAAAAGAACATCTTTTGACATGCCTTTTGGAGTAGGCTGTAGCTGGCCTGGAAATGCTTGAAACAGAAGGATTTTTACCCTTAAATATCAATTACAAATAAAAATATAGAGAGAATAATGCTTAAATCTTTAATGAAATCAATTGTAGTTTTAGCTGGCGTGGCGGCTGCCTTTTCAGTCATGGCCGAAGTGGCTAAACCTGAAGTTCCTGATACTTTTGCGGAGAGAAAATTCGTACTCCAGATTAGCGATCGTGACCCTTCCAAGCAAGTTTTGACACTCAATGTGGTCGGTAACCTTCTTACGTACTATCAAGGGGAGGAGGTTGATATTGAGGTTGTCGCCTTTGGCCCTGGAATTAATTTTCTAAAAGCAAGCAACAAGAATGCAGAGCGAGTGAAAATTTATATGGATGCTGGAGTTCGATTTAGTGCATGTGAAAAAACGTTAAATAGTTTGGCCGCAAAGCTTGGGGAAAAAATTGAACTTCAAGATGGGGTGACCGTGGTTCCTGCTGGTGCTCCGCGTATCTTTCAGTTACAAGATGCTGGATGGAAGCTTCTAAAGCCCTAAACCTACCCACGGTAAGGCGAAATACGAAATTCAGGAATTTGCTAAGCCGTAGGGCTCAATGGATGTCAAATCATACTTGACTAAAGCCTCGTACTAACGGGGCTTTTTTATGTCTGGAATAAAACAAGCAGCATTGCTGAATCTAACCCTAATCAAAAACCGTAAAAACCCGTTGTAGCACACTTATAAGGGTTTTTAACCGAATTTATTGCTAAAGCACTTAAATCCCGTCAAGAAGCACCTAACTTGTCAAATGAATGCCTTTTTTGATTTTCGTTTGCGAAATAATTAACTGGTAAAATGTCTTTCTGCAATATTTTGCACTTCAGGATAGTTTGTTTTCCCCGTGCCTAAGACGGGAATAGATTCGACCAAAATAACTGTTTTTGGAATCATTAGTTCAGTCACTTGGGTTGCTTTCGCGGCATCGAGTACCGTACTGCGGCTTAAGGTTGAGTCATTTGTCACTAAGACTAATTGCTCTCCCTTACGCTCGTCAGGTACAGCAACGACAACGTGATGGGCATCTGGACTCGCTTCATTGATATAGTTCTCAACGGCTGTCAATGAGACCATCTCGCCACCAATTTTAGCAAATCGTTTAGCGCGCCCTTTAATCCAGACATAACCGTCCGTATCAACCTCAACGATATCACCCGTGTCATGCCAACCCTCTTTGGGTGGGAGTAGGACTCCTGGATTATCTGGCATGAGGTAACCCAACATAATATTTGGACCCTTAACGAACAAACGGCCTCCTTCTTGAATGCCTGGCACACTTTCTAAACGATGCTCAACGCCTGCTACAAATTGACCCACAGAACCATGTTTATAAGCGGTCGGAATATTGACGGCTAATACTGGTGTCGTTTCCGTGACCCCATAACCTTCGTAGATAGGCTGGTGAAATTTTTCAGCATATACCTGACGCGTTTCAGGGCTTAATCTTTCCGCGCCTGCGATTAAAGCGGTGATGCTGTAAAAATCAAAAGGATCTGCTTTTCGTGCATAACCTCCAAAAAAGGTATCCGTACCAAAAATGAAACGGGCATTGGTTTGATAAACCATTTCAGGGACAACGGCATAATGTAAAGGCGAAGGGTACATAAACACCTTAGCCCCTTTAATAATCGGCCATAACATTCCGGCAGTAAGGCCGAAACAATGGAAAGTCGGTAAGGCACTTAAAATTTGCTGGCCAGGTAATAAGGTCAACATGGAATGAATTTGTTCAATATTACTTACTAAATTTTGATGAGAAAGCACCACCCCTTTTGGCACGCCTTCTGATCCAGAAGTAAACAAAACCACCGCCTCATCTAACGGATCTTTATGATGACCAAGCAGTGATTTAGGGGAAGTCATTAACCCCATTAACTTATCCAATCTACCGATATGTGCACGAATATCTTCTAAATAGATAAATTGAATTTCTGAAGAAAGTTCATCGACGAGTGGTTGCAATGCAAATGCGTCGACAAATTTTTGCGAGGTAATAATGCTCTTTAACTCCGCTGTTTGACAGGCGGAACGAATGGCGGAAACCCCTGATGTAAAGTTAATCATAGCCGGTACATGGCCGTAAGCAAGTAGTGCAAAAAAAGTAGCTGGCATACCAGAGACATTAGGTAACATCAAACCGATACGTGTTTCATCGCTCAACACTTTGTGTAACTGTTTACCTAATATAATGGATGCTAAGGTCAGTTTTTTAAGGTTTAAAGATTGTTTATTAATGTCTTCAACACAATTTTCCTTCTGATTGTAAGTCGACTTTGCCTGCAACAAAGCTGTAAATACCGTTTGTGTTTTGACAGAACCGTAATAACCTCCATCGCGTAAGAGTCGGAAAACTTGCTGGTTTAAGAACTGGTGTTTTGCATGCCCTTTAAGAACTTCAGCTGGTTTTATTTTCTGTGCGGGTTGTAGGTTGATGGTAATTTTAGGAAACCAAAACTGCTTCATAAATGCGAATTTAGTGCCGTCAAGATAAGAGAACTTACTATAAACCGCGCCACCAATATGAACCGCCAATACCGCAGCATCGCTTTTTTGAGCAACCATTGCGGTTCCTTGATACACCTTCATCAGGCTGCCGGTTGTGGTAATACGACCCTCAGGGAAGATCATGCACTGTTTGCCTTTTTTGAGCTCTTCAATCATATGTTTGGCAGCATAAGGATTGTGTAAATCCACCGTAAAGAAGCAACACATACTTAAGATAAATCGCTCATGCCATTTTTCAGTATGTGCAGTATCCACCATAAACGTGGTTTCACCAGGAATAAAAAGATCCAGTAAAGGTCCGTCTAAAGTCGACACATGGTTAGAAATAATCAGCAATGGTTGTTCAGTTTGATCCACGGCATGAAAGTGTTCTAGTCCATTGACTTCGACACGATAAAATAGCTTGAATAAGCCCTTAGCAACTAACTTAAATAACCACTTCATTGTGATCCTTTATAAAAAAATTAACGGAAGGATGATGCAACTCATCCATTTAAACGATTTTGAGTCTGTTTTGCCGAACTTGTATCCACCATGCAATGCTTAAATTTAATACGGCTAAACATAATAAGATATTCAATAAACTGAGCGATAATGCGAAACCAATCATCACTAAAACGGCAGACATCACCATCAAAAATGCATTGAGTATATTATTAACCGCGACCATTCTAGCACGGACGTTTACTGGGGTTTGCGTTTGTAATAGTGTGTAAAGGGGCACGATATAAGCCCCTCCCAACAATGCAATCAATAACAATAAAATAAATAGAGTGTTGAGCGGCCAAGTCGTTATAAATTCATTAAAACTGATTCGACCAGCTGATTGACTCTGCAGGAATAGAAATTGTGTGCTCTGCTCAATCACTCCAAGCATCGCGAACAACAATATTGAGATCAAACCAAGCATTAAGCCATGCCATTTGAAATTCAAGTGATTTTTAAAAGAGTGACTCGCGAAAACAGACCCCAATGCGATACCAACTGAAAAGACTGATAAGAATGCCGTTGCTACGCCTTCATTTGCCCACAACACATACTTTGTAAGTATGGGAATCTGACTGAGCATGACCGCCCCTAAAAACCAAAACCAAGAGATGGCCAACACCGAAAAAAATGAGGTGTGATATCCCTTACAAAGTTTAATCAGTTGCCAACTACTTTTGAGTAGATTGCCTTCAATCAATAACTCTTTATTTTGTACTGTCGAAGGTTTTAGCCATAAACTCACAGCGTATCCACTTAATGCAACGCCAATAATGGCCATTGACATCACTTCAATTCCATTTGGCATCAATACACCAATCCCGCCTAATATTGTCCCGAATAAAATGGCAATGAATGTTGATCCACTGAACAATGCATTACCTTGCATTAAACTTTTATCCATTAATATTTCAGGCAGTACGGAATATTTAATGGGGCCAAAAAAGGCCGATTGTGTGCCCATTAAAAAGAGCGTCACAAACAATAATTCGAGCTGCAGGGTTAACAAAGCGAAGGCGCCAAACAGCATAATAAACACTTCCGCTAATTTTATTTTTTGGATTAGAAATGACTTAGGATAATGATCAGCAAGTTGACCTGCAAGACCAGAAAAAAGGAAAAATGGTAGGATAAATAGGCCTGCGGCTAGGGTAATTAATAAACCAGTCTCGCCGTTGGATTGACTCAATCTAAAAGTGATTAGCATCACCAAGGAGTTTTTAAACAAGTTATCGTTGAATGCCCCTAAAAACTGAACCCAAAAAAGTGTAAAAAAGGGTCTTTTACACAGTGGGGATTTCGAATATAAGTACTTTGAAATAAAATTCATAGGCAAGACATAATAAAAATATAACACTCTAGAAGATATTTTATATTTTAATGTATTTCCACCCTTCACTCAATCGTTCAACCACTTGATCAAGAGCGGGCTTATCATGCTTTACTTGTGGCAATAATTGCAATCTTGCATCCTTCTCCATTGCCCTTTGTAAGGCTCTTTTACAAGCATATAAGGTTAAATTATCAAAGCGGTTTAATAGACCTTCCAGCTGCGCTCTATTAGAGTTATTAACATCAAACAACCCCACTCCTTCATAGTTGGTAATAAAATCTACTTTGATACCCGGTCCACCATTCACTAATAATTTCTCAGTTTGATCTAAAGCAGCAGCTAATTTTTTAGGGTCGGCAGAATCTAAGTGAATGAGATATTTTTGTTCCGCCATTTGATGCTGGTCTGCGGCTGACAAGAAAGCCTGATTAAAAGGCATATTGACAGATAAGTATCCTATTAAAACCCCAATAAAAAGTGCGGCAACCGCAGCTTTAGGTAGCTGCCAACCCGCCTTTTCTCTATCAACCACAGGTTGATAGGATGGGATATTCACCAGTTGATAAGAATCTTTTATCTGTCTTTTTAATGCACTGAATTGAATAATTTCGTTACGAAGACTCTCATCTGTCTCCATAAGCTGTTCAATTTCCTTATTTTCTGGAGGTGCTAATTCCCCATCGATATAAGCATGAATTTGATATTTTTCAATGGCAGCACTCATCAACGTCCCCTCAATGGAACGACTTTTCTTTGTCCAGAATGGGATTTTTCTAATAAAAACCGGAGTTTTTCTCTTCCTCTTGAAATTCGGCTCATCACCGTACCAATAGGGGTTGAGGTGATTTCAGAAATTTCTTGGTAGGAAAAGCCTTGAATGTCTGACAGGGAAATGGCTTGACGGTGCTCAAAAGACAGTTTGCCCATTGCAAGATGCAAAGCATCTTGGGTTTGTTTTTCTATTAATTTACTTTCATTGCACGCTTCTGCTAAACAGTAATCGACTTCAGTTTCATCTGCCCATTCCCAGCGACGATTATATCTTAAATTATCAATAAATTTATTATGCATAATCTTGCTTAACCAAGCACCAAACTGGTCGAAATTATCTAAGTCACCTTGTTTCTCAAGGGCCTTTAACATGGTTTCTTGCACTAAATCTTGTGCCAGGCAGGCTTGATGAGTCCACGCATAGGCAAGACGATAGAGCCGATCATACTGGGCTTCAAGAGCCTGGTTAAATCGTTCTTTTTGTTGCACTGAACATAAAAAAGTAACAATCTTTTTTGTTAATTTCATTGTTAATCACTTTCTGAATAATTTGGTGTGTAAAGCAAGCTTATTTTGCTTAATTGAGATCGTAAATTACGCTAACAATAGAATAAAAGCAATCATATTACCGTTTAATTAAATAAACAAAACTAGTACAGGTATAGAAAAGTTTGGTTCAAAATAATGGAATAAAACACCGCCCACAAGCGTTTAATAGAAGACACATCTCGATTTACAATTTCCACGAGATATACACTAAAAACCAAAGAGGAAGATATTACATGTTTAAAAAAACAGCTCTCAAACTAATGTGGTTATTTGCAGGTATCACCATTTCAATGTCTGCTTTTTCAGCCGCGAACGATTCACCCCTTCCAGAGACTTTTGCTGACAATAAGGTTGTCTTGCAATTGAGCGATTACAATCCTGCTAAACAGCAACTCGTTTTAAATGTTGCTGGGAATCTACTTAAGTACTTTGGTGGTAAAGAAGTCGATATGGAGATCGTTACGTTTGGTCCGGGTGTACGCTTACTTATGGAAGGCAACCCTCATGCACAACGTATTCAAACACTTATGGACGCAGGTGTTCGTTTCTCTGTTTGTGGTAACACTTTAACCAATATGACAAAGAAACTGGGTTATAGACCAATTGTAAGAGGTGGTGTTATGGAAGTTAAAGCCGGTGCGGGTCGTATCTTGCAGTTACAAAGAGCAGGTTGGCAGGTTCTTAAACCTTAAAAAACGGTCAATGACAAAAGGAAATCACACATGAAAATAGTTCAAAAAATATTCAAATTGTTCCTAATGGTACTGGTAACGAGTTTATCGTTCTCAGCAATGGCTGCCAGCGATCGTTATGGTAAACAAAAAGTGGTTTATCACGTGAATTACGACAATGCCAAAAAACAGTCTGGTACTTTAAGAAATATTCAAAACCACATCAATGCAGTGGGTGCTGAGAATCTGGATGTCAGAGTCGTAATGCATGGAAATGGTTTATCTTTAATCCTAAAACCTGAGGCATTAAAAGACGTACCTAAATTCAAGTCGGCTAATGCCACACATGTAATGACACAAAAAATAGATAAGTTGAAGCTGCAAGGTGTCAGTTTTAATGTCTGCGCAAATACCCTTAAGGGTAGAAAAGTCGATGTTGAAAAACACCTATATGATGCTTCTCAGTCGGACATTGTGCCAAGTGGTGTTGCAGAACTCGCATACTTACAAGATCAAGGCTTCAGATACCTTCGCCCTTAAATGTCGAAGATTTCTACAGAAATATAAATCTATAAAATAAAGAATAACGAGGATACACATGCTAAACAAAAAATATGCATTCAAAAAAACCGCAATCTTATTGGCTCTAACAGGCGCATTTGCTTCACAAGGCGCACAAGCAAGTAACTGGTTAATGCTGCAAGGTACAGAAGCTGACCACCAGGCACCACGTGCTAAGGTTTGGGGTTTTGTGCAAGGTGAATATCAATCCACAGATAACACAAAACTAAAAGCCGGCCCTGGGAAAGGACAAGAAGCTGCATTTAACCAAATTGCACCTCAATTATCATCATCTCAAAGTTTTAATATCCGTCGTGCCCGTATTGGTGTTCGTGGGGCGAACTTCCCACTGGATCCTAAAACGAATTACTTTATGTTAGCTGAGTTTGGTAATAATGGTATCACTACAGGTGGTAAGGGTTCACAAGGACAGTTAACCGATGCCAGTGTTACGTTTAACCATATTCCTGGAGCACGTGTCCGTGCCGGTCTATTTAAAACACCGGGTTCAGAGGAGTCCTTTCAGGGAATTGCAACCTTCAACTACATTAACTTCACCAGTGCGACAGACCGTTTATTAATTGAGCGTACTTTTGATAACTCAACTGGCGACACATCACGTAATGGTCCGGTAGGCGCTGTCAGAGATACAGGTATTCAGGTCTTTGATGCATTCCGTAGAGGTGATTGGGAACACTCTTATGCAGTCATGATAGGTAATGGTGGGGGCTTGGCGACTACCAATAAAGATAACGATCTAGATACCTATGTTTATCTTTCAACTGAAAAAGTATTTGGGGAATCAAAAGGTCCTAGAAGAAAAGGCCTGAAATTCTTCGCATGGCAACAAGATGGTAAAAGAACCATTGACGGTACCTCTGGTCACAACCGTACTCGTAGTGGTTTAGGGACAACCTTTTTCAATGGTAAATACCGTTTGGCTGCTGAATATATTCAAGCCGATGGTATGATTTACGGCGGAACAACAGGTGCGCGTACCCCTGCAAATGGTGGTACATTCGTCGTCCAAAAAGACCAGAAAGCCGATGGTTATTATGTTGATTTTGGTTACCGTGCTCTGCCTAACCTAGAGTTAAATGCTCGTTATGATGTACTTAATAGCGGCACAGCAACAGACGCTCAATCAGGCACAGGTAATGATAAAGAACGCCTGTTTACAACCACAACATTGGGTGCTCAGTACTTCTTTAACAAGAAGACATCTGTTCGTTTGAACTATGAAATTCGTTCAATCGAGGCACCTAATGCACCTGCAGCAGCTGGCGTACATAAAATTCTAGATGGAGTAGATAATCGCTTAGCCGCTGGATTCACGATGGTTTTCTAAGAAGAAATTAGATTAATTTTTAGTCTGTTGGTTTACGACCAACAAAAAGCCCTTATTATTTTCACAATAATAGGGGTTTTTTTTGTAAAAATATTAAGGCTGGGTTTAAACAGTAATACCACTGTGTCGTAACAAGGCATCAATATTCGGTTCACGGCCTCTAAACGCTTTAAACAATACCATTGGATCAATCGATCCGCCCGCGGCTAAAATAATATTTTTAAACTTAGCACCCGTTTCTGGATTCAATATACCCTCCTCTTCAAATAAACCAAACGCATCTGCTGACAACACTTCTGCCCACTTATAACTAAAATATCCGGCTGCATAACCGCCCGCAAAGATATGACTGAAACTATGCATAGAGCGACTGTATTCTGGAGGCATAATGACAGCCACCTCTTGACGAATACGTTGTGATAAATCGGCAACCGCTTCGACCCGTTCCGGATTGTAATAAGCGTGCATTTCAAAATCAGTCAGTGAAAATTCTATTTGACGTAACATCATCATCGCCGACTGAAATCCGCGGCTTTTCTTTAGCGCTTCAAACAAATCATCAGGTAAGGTTTCTCCGGTTTCAATATGACTTGAAATCAAGGCTAAGCCCTCTCTTTCCCAACAGAAATTTTCCATAAACTGTGAAGGCAGTTCAACCGCATCCCAAGGGACCCCACTGATGCCTGAGATATCCAATTGCTCCATTTCGGTCATTAAGTGATGTATGCCGTGTCCAAATTCATGGAATAGGGTTGTTAGTTCATCATGTGTTAAACAAGCAACTTGACCCTCTAAAGGCGGTGTAAAGTTACAGACTAGGTAAGCGACAGGTTTTTGTAGCTTACCGTTTGGATGTCGCCAACGGCTGATCGCTGAATCCATCCAGGCGCCTCCACGTTTATTATCACGTGCGTACAAATCTAAATAGAATTGGCCAACAACGTCATCATTCTCAGCAATCAACTCAAAAAATCGTACATCAGGATGCCAGACAGGTACCTCTGTTTTGGCTTGGATTCGAATACCAAACAGTCTTTGAGTAATATCAAACAAACCTTTAAGAGCGGATTCAACCGGAAAGTATGGACGTAATAATTCTTGAGAGAGCGATAAGGTTTTGCTTTTAAGTTTTTCAGACGCGAAGGTTACATCCCAAGGCTGAAAGTCATCAATGCCTAATTCCCTTTTGGCAAATTCGGTTAAGGTCTTCAACTCTTGTACGGCCTGAGGTTTTGACTTTGTTGCCAGATCCCGTAAAAAACCCAATACCTGCTCACTACTTTCCGCCATTTTGGTGGCTAAAGAGTAATCCGCGTACTGATCAAACCCAAGCAAATTAGCTTTCTGGTGACGTAGTGAACGAATTTTATGCATATTATCAGTGTTATCAAAGGCTGTATTCAGCGCTTGATCTGATGAACGAGTTCCAAAGGCTCGATAAATTTCAGCTCTTAATTCCCGGTTATCTGCATGGGTCATTACCGCCAAATAGGAGGGGAAATCTAAAGTCACACACCACCCCGTTAACTCTCTATTTTCAGCAAGTTGTTTGAGTAACCCTTTTGCAGAATCAGGCAACCCTTTTAACAAGGATTCATCCGTGATTTGTTTAGACCAGGCCTGGCTAGATTTCAAGACATTATTTGCAAAAAGACTACTCAGCTGTGATAATTGTTGAGTAATTTCTTGATACTCCGACTGTTGCTCAGCGGGTAGTGCTATGCCACTGAGACGGAAATTGCGTAACGCATTTTCAATGACTTTTTTCTGAGCCAGTGAATAGTCTAAAAATTCTAAACTGTCGGCTATTGCATTGAATTTGGTATACAAACCGGTATTCTGACCCACTTCCGTATAGTAAGCAGTGACCTTTCCTAAACAATCCGTATAAACTTCATGCCATTCATCGCTGTTTTTAACAGCGTCTAAATGACCAATAGGCCCCCAAACACGTTCAAATCGATTATCAATTACCTCCAGAGGTTCAATGAAATTCTGCCAACTAGGTGTTTCTGTCATTGCGACCAAACGGGCAATTTCGGCACGATTTTCCGCCAATAACTGGGTGATTGCAGGTTTTATATGTTTCACGTGAAACAACTCAAAATTAGGGAGTGATGAAACATTGAGTAATGGATTGTCTAGAGTTTTAGTCGACTTGGTCATATTAATTTCTTATTTTTACTCTTTTAAATGAAATATAAATCTAAAAAATTGGAGTATTCTTTAAACATTATTGACTTAGAATGTATTTATTATAACGTAATGAGGCACCGGTAAAATGAAACACTTTCAGTCTGAAATGGTTTTTCAGAGCCCCAATAGGGGGACTTACAATATAACAGACGAGATGAATAAAACTATCATAGAGTCCGAGATACAATCTGGAATATGCCATGTATTTATTCAGCACACTTCAGCTTCCTTGATTATCACTGAAAATGCCGACCCTACAGTAAGGCAGGACATAGAAAATTGGTTGCAGAGGACCGTTTTGGATGGAGATATAAACTACCAACATAATGACGAAGGTGATGACGACATGAGCGGTCACCTTCGTTGTTTAATAACGGATACCAGCCAAACCATACCAGTGACTAATGGACGACTTAATTTAGGCACGTGGCAAGGCTTGTTTTTATATGAACATCGGACCAGTCGATTTAAACGAAAACTCATTATTAGCATTCAAGGCAATTAGAAGATTAAATATAAATATGGAATCCAAATTTGAACTTTGAATTAACGCTAAAATGGATGATTTAACAACTTCTGACCCATTTATCAAAAAATTCTTAGTGAGAGGCTCTGTATAAGGTTTTATTATCTAACCCTAATCTAACCTTAATAACATCCCAAAAGGGGTCTAAGGAGTTGTCTAACGAAGCCAAATTTCTGCACCGAATCCTAAATTAAGTTGATTAGAACAACTGCGAGAATGACTTATCCTAAGTTTCACTGGCCGTATCCGTTTTGTGCTCATTCATATCGTTGTCACTGACAAGTTGTAAACGAGCAATTCGTTTCGATAAAGTGTGCAATTGTTTAAAGCCATCAATTAATTGCATTTCATACCGGAAAACGACTAAGCGCTCTTCATTGGGTTTAAAGTGCTTTACTTGATGCGTTAACGCATCTTGAATCAAATGATCAATAGTTTGTTTTATGGCCAAAACAGACAGTGCCGCTTCACTGTCTCTGGCATAAATACTTTGTAAGGCATTCTCCATAGATTTACCCACCTCTGTTGTTAATTGACCTACTAGAGTGAGCATCGTCTCACTGGGCTTGATATTTTCCTGAATCATTTCATGTAAAACTTGTTGTAAATTAGAATGGATCGCTTCCAACATTGCCTCTAAACTATTGACGACATTCATGAGCTTCATATACTCTTTTTGCTCGCCAGAAGTCAATTCAGATTGACCCGCTTGACCAAGATAACTCACGATCTGCCCTTGGTAAGATCTTAATCTCTGTAACGTCATATCCTCTCGTGCCAAGCGATCAATATTGGGATTGGCAATCATGGAGACCAACCTTCTATAAAAAAGTCCGACTTGTTTTTGGTAGTGCTCCAACTCTATATTAATGGCCTTCATAGCTAACGAGGGTGTATCCAATAAAGCCTTATCTAAAAATACATTCTGGAATTCACCCAGTGATTTTTCCTCTGGCAAAACAGGAAATAATTTATAGACGCTCCATAAGAAAATAGGAATCAACGGTAAAAAGAGGATAACAGCCGTTAATTTAAAAAGGGTATTGGCATTGGCAATTTCACGTGGGGTATTGGCTGCCAAAACATCCATTGTTTGAACATTTAGCACATCATGAGCTGAGATAAATATTGCCAAACTACTCAGTTCCGGTATAAAAGGCAACCAAATCAAAACACCCAATATGTTAAATTGGACATGAATCATGGCCGTGCGTAATGCTTCTCGTGACTTGCCTATAGAGGCTAGCATTGCCGTCACAGTAGTCCCTATATCGGCTCCTAGCGAGAGAGCAATTCCTGCAGGTAGGGTCAAAAATCCATTACTTGCCATCACAATAACGATAGCAATGGTGGCAGATGATGATTGCACCAATGCAGTAAAGATCAAACCCACCAAAATGCCCAAAAAAGGATTACGCATCTCAATCATTAAATCTAAAAAGGGCTGATAGGATTTTAATGGCTCCATGCCCTCACTCATGATATTCATGCCAAAAAAGATCAACCCTAAACCCATAAGCAAATCACCGATGGCTTTTTTCTTACGCAACTTTGCAATGAATTGAAAAAGAAAGCCGACGGCAACCATCAATAACGCAAAATTTGTCACCTTAAAGGCCACAATTTGAGCGGTCATAGTGGTTCCTAGGTTTGCCCCCATAATAACGCCCGCGGCCTGACCCACTGTCATCAATCCTGCAGAAACAAATCCGACGACCAAGACACTCGTGACTGAAGAGGATTGAATAACGGCTGTAACACCTGCTCCAGTAATAGCACCCATCACTCTGTTTGTTGTTAATCGGGCCAACATGCTTTTCATTTTATCGCCGGCAACCACTAACAACCCTTTGACCATCTGCTCCATTCCGAACAGAAACAAAGCAAGGCCGCCAGACAACCACATAAACATGGTAAACCAATCTAATGCCGGTGTATTAGGCGACTGAGAAAATGCAAAAGAACTGTATAGAATTGTGAAGACTGCAAAGATACGAATAATGGTTTGTAAGTTAATATACATCTTGAATTAACCTGTTGTTGACTGGAAATACTTTTATATTAACCCCATTGAATCACAGGGTTAGGATTTATAGCTTCTTATTGTAGAAATATATTGTTACTCGATTTTATGAATATTGAATAAATTGCCTTTTGAAATACCTACAAAACAGTTGTTTATTAAAAACTTAAGTATCGTGTAAACAATCCATTATGTTTCACGTGAAACATAATGGGGTTATATAAGTTAATCAGATCAGTTAACTGCCATTAAATATCATAAAAAGGCTCTCTATTTTGGTTATAGTGATGGGCGTTGTAAACTAAATGAATCTACCGTTTTAACATAATCATTGCCGCCTAATTTACCAATCGCATTTAATAAATTTGCATTGATATACCCCTCTTTATAAACTTCCTCATCAACATAAATTTCGATGACATCCAATAGAATCAAAGTGCCGCCTGCAGGTAAATCAGAGAGGGTAATCGATTCACGTAAACGACATTCATAACGTACTTTTGAGTTTTTAACACTCAAAGAATCCACTGATGCACTATGAGTAGACTCGATACCCAGCATAGAAAATTCACTGACATCTGCAGGATAAGCAGCGCATGAGCCATTCATCTCATCAGCCTGATTGGCACTGATGATATTAACGACACAGTTTTTGGTTTGTTGCAAATTATCCAACGTATCTTTGGCTTGTTTATTAGCTTGATTGATATGGGTAATGGCCAAAATAGGAGGATTACAACTGGCAACGGTAAAAAATGAGTAAGGGGCAAGATTATCAATACCATCAGAACTTTGGGTGCTGATCCATGCGATTGGACGAGGAATAATTCCTTCAACTAGCAATGGGTATAGCTCTTTGGTGCTGATATCAGCCGTTTTAAAATACATACAATATAACCTTATATAAAGAAGTAAAAAGATGAAACATTCAGACGTACTGTTCAATCGTTGATTTAATTATGTACCAATGACCAGGCCTGGTCATTTATATTTAAAGACTAAATAGTCTATTTTTTCCTGTCTATTTTAAGACAGAATAAAGCCCTTTTATAACGGCCAGAACCATTGCTCTGACTGAATCTTTTTCGAGCGCAACTCCGACTGATTTGATGCCCCCTACTTGCAGATAAACATAAGCCATCGCGTTGGCATTTTTACCTTCTTTGCCATTAGAGGTAATATGCATAGCATGTTCTGCATAGTCAATTACATCCACCACTTGCCCTGTGCGTTGCTGCCAAGCATCACATAAAGCACTGATCGTCCCCGAGCCGACCCCCTGCCAAGTTTCACCATTAACGTCAAGCGACAATTTCTCTACATCACCCTCTCTATCCAACTGATAGTGATTCAACACAATCCCATCGTCTTCAATGCAATAATGTTTTGCAAATGCCGAATAAAGCTCCTTGTGATTAATCACGCCGCCCTGTTTTTCAGCTAACTGTTGTGCAATAGGTGCAAAGTCTAATTGCATCCATTTAGGGAGACTTAAACCATACTCTTGGGCCAAGACAAACGCAGAACCCGCTTTACCAGATTGACTGTTGACTCGAATAATCGCTTCATAATCACGACCAATATCTTTAGGGTCGATGGGTAAATAAGCAACATTCCATGGTTGATCGGATTGCTGCTTTATTAAACACTTACGAATCGCATCCTGATGACTTCCCGAATAGGCGGTATACACATCTTCCCCTACCCAAGGATGACGTGGATGTGTTTTAATTTGTGTGACCGCCTCAACTACAGGAATCCAATCATTGGGCTGAGAGAGGTCCAACAATGGATCAATGCCTTCACTAAATAGGTTCATCGCCAAGGTGACGATATCCATATTGCCCGTGCGTTCGCCATTCCCTAACAAGGTGCCCTCTATACGATCTGCTCCCGCCAACAAAGACAACTCTGCCGCTGCAACAGCACAGCCACGATCATTATGGGTATGTATGGAGATTAAAACGGATTCACGATTTGATAAATGGTTGATAAAGTACTCAACCTGATCTGCAAAACGGTTCGGTGAACTACTTTCAACGGTTGCCGGTAAATTTAAAATACACTTATTATTCGGTGTCGGCTGCCAGACATCCATGACCGCTTGACAGACTGAAACCGCATAATCGGTTTCAGTTTGTGAAAAACTCTCAGGCGAATATTGGAAGATCCACTTGGAATGTGGATTTATTTCGGACGCCTTAAGGGCATACTCCTGCACCCATCTCGCACCCTGTACGGCCATAGCCCTAATTTCATCTTTACTCTTCTCAAAGACGTTCTCACGCTGCACAATGCTAGTCGTGTTATAAACATGCACGACCGCTTGCTTAACACCAGACAAGGCTTCATAAGTGCGCTGTATCAAATGCTCACGCGCTTGCACTAAAACCTGAATCGTCACGTCATCGGGAATCAAATTATCATCAATCAAACGGCGAATAAAATCAAACTCTATCTGACTGGCAGAAGGGAATCCGACTTCAATCGTCTTAAACCCCAACGCGACCAACTGCTTCCATAAAGTCAGTTTTTGCTCAATTGTCATTGGGTTTGCTAAAGCTTGGTTGCCGTCGCGTAAATCCACACTCGCCCAAATAGGTGCTTTGGTTAATACATTATTTGGCCACTGGCGATTTGGCATATTAGGCGTGGAAGTACGTTGATATTTGTGTGACCGAATAGTTTGGTTCATCTGCTTCATCTCGTTAAACTCTTATTCTCAATGTTGAGTGGAATGTTTTGATAGACTCTATTTTACAGAGTTAACGGTCGAATTTTGTTGCAAACAATTTACTATATTAGACAAATATAACAATTTAATGCTAAAATTCTTATAAAAAACACAACTTTAGTTCAGTAAAGGTGCAATATGACATCAAAAGAGTTAACTGTTCTCGATTATTACGATAAAGCCATATTAAATACCTTGCAGAACAATGGTCGTTTAAGTAATTTAGAAATTGCCGATAAAATAGGTCTATCGCCTTCAGCCTGCTTACGTCGATTTAAAGCATTAGAAACCTCTGGTGTCATTTTAGGGTATCGCACACTGTTGGATGCAAAGCAATTAGGCTTAGACTTGATGGCGCTGATCCATATCTCTATGGACAAGCACACCAAGGAACGTTTTCAAGAGTTTGAATCAAGTGTGGAAGCTCTTCCTAATGTGTTGGAATGTTTATTGCTAACAGGTCAGTCCGCTGACTATCAATTAAAAGTAGTGGTCAAAGATTTGGACGCTTATCAAGACTTGCTCCTAAATCATGTCACTCAAATTGCTGGAGTAAGCGGGGTGCATACGAGTTTTGTGCTCAGAAAGGTGGTCGATAAAACATCGTTTCCTATTCTCTAATAGGAAACGTTAGGTTTACTCAACGGGTTATTTCAAAAAATTAGAGGTAATTCTTTCCTTTTATTAGACTGTAAATTTATAATGAACAAATTCACTTAAATAAATTGGCAAATAAAAATGGCTATTGATAAAGATATAAATATTTTAGTGGTAGACGATTTTTCCACCATGATTCGAATTGTTACCAACTTACTGAAAGAACTTGGTTTCTTGAATATTGACAGCGCTTTGGATGGTTCAAAAGCATGGCCGATGATTCAAACTGGAAAATATGACTTTATTGTCAGTGACTGGAATATGCCAGAAATGACTGGAATTGAATTACTAAAATTGGTGCGTGCCGATCCAAATTTGAAAGATATGCCCTTTATGCTAATCACCGCCGAACAGAAGCGGAGTCAAATCTTAGCGGCAGCACAAGCTGGCGTTGATGGTTATATCGTTAAACCTTTTACCGCGGCAACCATGAAAGAAAAAATCGATAAAATTGCCGAGCGCAAAAGCTTAGAAAAACGCGGTGTAAAGTTGGCGCCAAACAAGAGTAGCCAAGAGTTTGCCGCACAACAGAAAGCTAAATTACAGCAAATGTTAGCCTCAATGCCGCCTGAAAAACGTGCGGCCTATCTTGCTAAATTAAAACGTGAGCAGTACACAGGTTAACCTAAGCCCGTCTTCTTTTGACCGTCAGGAATCCATTATCACTGGAGTCAATTCAACTACTCTGGTGATTTTATCCATATTCAAACCATCCGCTTGATCAGTACGTTATTCCTGCCTCTATTTCCACAGTCACGACAGCCTAAATTTAAGTCAATCCATCACCAGCTCAGGCATATCGAAACAATGGTATTTCAAACTTAAACGTCATCAACTGACAATTGGCACCGTATTTTTGCTAAAAATAAACAAAGTTCCACTGTGGGAATTGGTACATCTCATTAACTTTGGCGGCGGACGCACCCCTTCCATGACAGGAATGTATATCCCCTCTCTTAATCTACTGTTTACAGGTTATTTAGGCTTTAATGAGCGCCTTCCAGGTTTATTACATGACAGTAATTTTAGAGAGTGGATTACCTCATTTGATAAAATGGTTGCCAGTGTCCCGGTCGATATCACCGTGATTCCAGGTCATGGTACACCTACTAATTTAGCCACTTCAAAACGACAAACTTATGATTATTTTGTAGATTTAATCAATGCCGTTGAAGTCATCGTTGCTCGGAGCGGAACAATAGAAGAAGTCGATGGTATAGACCAGTCAAAACACAAAAATCGGCCTGTTTTTAACCAGCCGGCTAATGCCAATGTTCGGCACATCTACAAAGCGTTAATGGCTCAAAAAAATAAGTAATAAAACCCTTTGTAATATGGGTCAACTCATCGTCTTTGTGAGGAGTGTATCTATTCAAAAACTAACCGGCCTGATGGTTGAACGCTATTAATTATATTTAAGGGGTATTTTCTTTTTTTGAAGGTTCTTCAGAATTTTCCACTGAAAGGCTCAATTTCTGAAAAAGCCCCAAGCCCACAATTAATAAAACTGAAACCAACAATAGTGCGGCTGGATAAAGCAATAAGGTAATATCTTGCATACCTGCCTTAAAGATATAAACCAACCCTTCAATACCCACTGCTATAGAAATAATGACAATAATTTTAGTCATGGTTTGTCGAGCTTCAACGGCTGAACGAAGTTCTTTATTTCGATAAACTTCCTCTTCAATCATATATTTGGCAACATCGATAATGGCGACGGCAATCACAATAGCACCGACGGACTGCAACATGATGGCAATAAACTCTCCCTCAGCTAAACTGCCTCTGTTGAAGTGCATCACCACTTCATAAACAGACCACACCATAATCATTAAAGCCATTCCAAAAAGAATGATTGCTGAAAACAGATAACTCATTGAGGTAATTAATCCAAAAACCTTTCTCATAAATGTCCCTTTATTTTAAAAAATTATTTAGCGATTACATGAACGTTAGGCTTAAGATTGGAGCTTTAAAGGCCATCCTAATAACGTGTGCAATGACGAGAGTAACGGGTGCTGAAATTAGTAACAATTATGCTATTACTATGCCTATCTAAAATTA
The DNA here is from genome assembly GCF_000381085.1 of Thiomicrorhabdus arctica DSM 13458. Taxonomy (GTDB): domain Bacteria; phylum Pseudomonadota; class Gammaproteobacteria; order Thiomicrospirales; family Thiomicrospiraceae; genus Thiomicrorhabdus; species Thiomicrorhabdus arctica. Next base: position 80,630 of record NZ_KB905902.1, read on the forward strand.
AGTTATTTATTTAAAACGACTCTCTTTTAAAAGTCTCTTAGGCAGACGTTAAAGGCCAAAATAAGTGTTATACCCTAGCCATCTCTTTCGTATTAATAGGCTCGAGTTAGGATTAGGAAATAACATAATAACCTACCGTACGCTTATCACCATTATGATTCTATTCGTTTAATTTTAAAATGACTGTGAAGAAACCAACCGATAATGATTCCAATCACCAATAGAACAAACATCAGTACAGAACGTGGCATTTGGATCGACCAAAAAAGAAATTGAATCTCTGCCACAACAACATTTTGCAAAATAAATAAAACGACTAAACCGACCAAAATCGAAATGGAAACAAGCTTTACATTCATTTAAGAATTCCTTATTTTTTGTTTAAAATTAATTGTAACGGACCTCTTTTTATCAACTATTACACTCCAATTTTTTAAAAGATAATCTCAATTTTTCTTTGGCTGACAACTCATATCACGCGTTAATTGGGTTTGGGTTGGATCAATAACAAAGCCAGAAAGTGCTGAACGACCGATTAAAAAAGGTTTGGTAAAATGCTCTCTATTGATTAAATTAACCTCAATTTTTTTTGCAATGCCCCCTAAACAAATATCCATCAGAATCACCGGTCGCTTATTAAAACCGACTAACTTAGTTTTAATTTTAGTTTCACGAACAATCGGCGTTTCTATTACAAATCCATTAACTGTGGTAAATTTCACCCAAGGTTCATCGTTTTTTTCGAAACGTTTAATCTTGATAGCATGAATAGAAGAGTTATCAGCACCACTGTCTATTTTTGCCTGAATAGACAATTCTCTTGAATCAAGGATAATCGTTACAGGTTCTAGCCAACCAAGCGTTATTTGGGCATATGAGACCGGCAAATATAAAGCAAAACTTACACTAATGAAAAAGGTAATCAGTAATTTCATGTTGCACCCATCTAATAAAAAAGTCGTTATTGGATTAATTGGCATCGCCACGTTAATCTTCATATTGAAGCTTATTTGGTTACCGACGTCAGAGACTCAATCCCATTTAAAAAGTAAATTATTGCTACAGTATGAAGTCAAAAAAACCATTAATCAACAAACTGAAATACAACTACCAATTCCTTATTCTACTCAAGAAAACCGGGTCATTTCACAATCTTTAAATTATAACGGTTGGCGTATTGTTAAAAGAAACGATAAAGACAGTGAAGAAAGAGGCATTACTTTTAAAGCAATTGATGATAAACCGGGCATTATTCAATTAGAGTATTTCTTTAGCCACCAAAATCAATCGATTTATTCACCAAAAGCCCTCTTACCAGACAAATATGAGAAATTTACGGCCTTAAGCGTTTCTGAGCAAAATAGAATGCTTAAATTTAAAGATTTTTTAGATAAATACCGATCACAAGGGAGTAAGCCTACTTTAGACATCACTGAATTTTTAACGGCTTATCAAAAATATTGGGGCAAATTTCCGGCTTATAAAACCCTCAAAAATAAAACTTGTGCTGATTGGTTAAACGTTCATAAAAATCTCAAAATTGCCCTACGAAGTATCGGCATCCCAGCACGTTTGGTATGTGGAATTGGTGTAGATATTCAGGGTAAAAGTTATAAACGAGGTTGGTTACAAATACACCATGAAGGTTACTGGAAACCTTTGGATTTATGGCCTGAACATAATATAAAGTTGTTCGCTTTATCAAAAGATAATTTAGACTATATTACGCTTAAAAATGGTTCTAATCTCCTTGAGAGCATTCAATTTGATGAAGTTCAATATGAATCTGATGGAACGTTTAATTTTGAGAAACTTTATAACTTACATTTATTGCCTTTAGAAATGCAATCGTTGCTTAAAACGCTACTGACTCTGCCATTTGCCATTTTAATTATCGCCTACTTGAAAACTATTTTTCGTATTGAAGCTTATGGCAACCTCACTCCTGCCCTATTAGGTTTTGCACTGGCTTTTAACGAACTTTTAGTCAGTTTAACCATTATGTTTCTATTATTTATTCCTACTATTTTTGTCAGAAAAATAGTCAGTAATAAAAATAAAATTGTAGAGCATACCGTCACATTAACATTCTTAATTTTAACCCTAATTCTAATCATAACCATTGCGGATATGATGGACTGGTTAGAAAACCCTGTGGATGCTCTGCTACCGGTTGTAATACTTGCATTATTGATTGATAAATATTTCATAAACCTCAAAAAGCAAGGGGTTCATCAATCCAATATAAAAATGTTAAATACTCTCTTTCTCTCTTTTATTGTGATTGTCGTTTTACAGTTTTCTATCGTTGGTGATTGGTTATTAGCACATCCAGAGCTCCATTTTGTCACCATTGCGTTAGCCATACTGTTATGTAAACCTTATGATAAAAAAGAAGACACCCTTCCTGAACATAAAATTGAGTGAGCTTAATCTTGAGTTCAATTAAAAAGACATCTGAGAGATCTTTAAAGTTTATTGTTTGAGTTTATAGGCTGTTTACTGGATATTATTTTGAAGTAGTCTCTATCTTTTTAGCAAATCCCGCGCCTTTTTTGGTTTTAGCCTCAAGCTCTAATCCATCAATAATCTCTCTGTAATTTAATCCATATTTTGTCATTTGAACGAAGCAGACCACGATGACGGCAATCGTGTTAGGCACTTCACCTTTCTTTTTATAAGACTGTATGTTTTTTTCACTGACCTTAATTAATTTACTAAATTTAGGCAGCGAAATATCTGCATCTAATAAGTGTTTTTTAAATTCTATAAATGTCATAAAGGCGTTACTCCACGCTTAAAATGTTTGCTGATTATATAGAATAGATAAATTCTATTGTCATTTATCTCATAAAAAAGTTACTATTAGTAATAATTTATTACCATTGGTAATTTATATATACTAATATTCATCTTTATACTTAAACCAAGGGGAACATCATGGCAAAAGCCGTTAAAAAGAACGTTGTAAAAAAAGCCGCTACTAAAGCAACAATGAAAGCCGTTTCTAAAAATGACGTTAAAAAGAAAAATGCTAAAAGTGTGATTAAATCCGCAACTAAAAGCGTTATGAAAAAAGAACTTTCAAGCAAAAGCAAAGCCAAATCAGCCGCTAAAAAAGCGGTAAAAAAAGCCGTTAAATAATCTGTCTTTGACATTTTCAACGGCAATAAAAAAGCGGCTGAGGATTTTATCCAAGCCGCTTTTTAACTTTTGAAAGAGTCCTTTTTAGGGAGAAAACCTTAAACCAACATAATTTTGTACAAAGGTATCTGTGTGCGTCTACATAGTTTAATTATAGGGGCTAAAAGTTAATTAAAGGGCTCGTTAAACTTTACTACTTACTTATATAAACTGTTATTAATATGGTAACCTTACGGTTTTAACTATAGTTAATTCTAAAATTGCGCTAATTATGTCTTCACTCCTTGATATTAACCTCCCTATTATTGCCTTACTGCCTTTTTTTGGGGCTATTTTTGTTGCTTGGGTCGCCAAATTTAATCGTTACGCTTCGGCTTGGTCTGCAGCAGGTATTACGGTATTAGCATTGCTCTTTTTATACCCAAATCTCTCAGTTATTTTTGGTGGTGAAACAATTGTTCAGTCATGGTCTTGGATTCCCGCAATTGGATTAGAGTTTGCCTTTCGTCTTGATGGTTTAGCGCTGCTGTTTGCATTGCTAATTTTGATCATTGGCTTATTAGTCATCATATATGCACGTTATTACTTATCATCAAAAGATTCTATGGGCCGGTTTTTTGCCTATTTATTGATGTTTATGGGCTCAATGCTTGGGATTGTACTTTCTGAAAACCTCTTACAAATGGTGGTTTTTTGGGAGTTAACTTCATTAACGTCTTTCTTACTGATCAGTTACTGGCAAGATCGAGATTACGCACGACAAGGTGCGCGTATGGCATTGGCGATTACCGGTGCCGGTGGTTTAGCTCTATTAGCAGGCGTTTTATTAATTGGTAATGTAGTCGGCAGTTATAACCTTACGGATGTATTAGCGTCCGGTGATTTGATACGTCAGCATGACCTTTATATCCCAATACTCTTGCTAGTCCTGTTGGGTGTTTTCACCAAATCAGCCCAGTTCCCATTCCACTTTTGGTTACCACACGCCATGGGTGCGCCCACCCCTGTATCGGCTTATTTACACTCGGCAACCATGGTTAAAGCGGGTATCTTTTTACTGGCTCGTTTCTTCCCTGTTCTATCAGGCACGCCTGAGTGGACGTGGATTGTCGGCACAGCTGGGATGTTAACCTTCATTATTGGCGCTTATACCGCATTGTTTAAAGATGATTTAAAAGGACTGTTGGCCTATTCAACCTTAAGTCATTTAGGTCTGATCACCCTCTTGTTCGGATTTGGTACTAAATTAGCCGCCGTTGCCGCCATTTTCCACATTATTAACCATGCGACCTTTAAAGCGGCACTGTTTATGGTGGCGGGCATTATCGACCATGAAACCGGTACGCGTGATATGCGTAAATTGAATGGTCTCTTAAAATATATGCCACATACCGCAATTTTAGCCATGATTGCGGCTTCGGCAATGGCCGGGGTGCCTTTATTAAACGGCTTCTTAAGTAAAGAGATGTTTTTTGAGCAAGCATTAACAGCTTCCAATACGCTGTTTATTTCATGGATGGTGCCCATTTTAGTAACCGTTGCCGCGGCCTTCTCTGTCGCATATTCATTACGATTTATTCACGATGTGTTTTTTAATGGTGAGCCTGTCGACTTACCCAAAACGCCGCATGAACCGGGTCGTATTATGAGAATACCGGTCGATATTCTAGTAATTGTCTGTTTGGCCGTCGGCATACTCCCTATGTTTACAGTGGCGCCTATTTTAGCGGTGGCCGTCGCCGACACGCTACAAACTACCCCGCCTGAGTACAGTTTAGCGGTTTGGCATGGTTTGAATATACCTTTACTCATGAGCTTTTTAGCACTTGGTTTGGGCGTCTTAATCTACTTCAAACGGCATATCTTTAGAACCTTTCATGATCGTTATTTAGATCACTTAGACGGTAAAAAAATCTTTGATTATCTATTAATCCAGTTACAAAAATTTGCGGTTTATTTTACGCGTTCCTTTGATAAAGGCTCGCTGCAAAACTCAGTATTTTGGGTTGTTTTAACCTCACTAATAGCAGGTTTGATCGGTTTTATGTCCCTCTCTGCGCCGTTATTAGGTACTCGTGAGTTATTACCAATCGATCCCATCACGTTTGTAATTATTGGTCTGTTGATTTTAGCTACCTTTTTTACGGTTTATTATCATAAACAACATTTAATATCTCTTCTTATGATGGGGATTATCGGCTTAATTGTCTCTCTAGGTTTTGTTAAGTTCTCTGCCCCCGACCTGGCTCTAACCCAGTTATCGGTTGAGGTTGTGACCGTGGTATTACTGTTACTGGCGCTTTACTTTTTGCCACAAACAAGTCCAAAAGAGATTGGTAAAACCCGTATCTCCAGAGATTTGGTACTTTCGATTTTATCCGGTGTAGGAGTCACCCTCTTTACGATGGCGGTATTAACACGTGAATATGATCCAATCTCGCACTTTTTCTTAAGCAACAGTGTTCCAGGTGGCGGTGGTACTAACGTGGTGAATGTTATTTTGGTCGATTTCCGTGGTTTTGATACCTTGGGTGAGATTGTGGTATTGGCTTTATCTGGTTTGGGTATTTATGCCATGTTGGAATATTTAAAATTGCCGGAACCTTGTAAACAAAGTTTTATTCACGGTTTGAGTAATGATCCGCATCCGTTGATTATGCAAACCCTAACGCGCGTGCTATTTCCGCTGATGATTATGGTGGCTGTATTTATCTTTTTAAGAGGACACAATATGCCCGGTGGTGGATTCATTGCTGGACTGATTGCGGCCGTGGCCTTGATTGTGCAATACCTAGCCAATGGAACCGATTGGATTACCGAACGCTTAAAACTCAATATGCACTTTGTAATTGGTTCTGGACTGTTAATAGCAACCTTTACTGGGTTGATTGCAATCGCATTAGGCTACCCCTTCTTAACCTCCACATTTACTTATTTAAACTGGCCAATTGTCGGTAAATTTGAAGTTGCCAGTGCCATTGCGTTCGATTTAGGAGTGTTTTTGGTGGTGGTGGGCACCACAGTCATGATTATTGCCCAACTGGGTAAAATGAGTGCCAACTCACATATCACCGAACAAAAAGGAGACTAAAAGATGGAATGGCTCATTGCAATTACGATTGGTACCTTAACCACAGCGGGGGTTTATTTAACGTTACGTGCCCGTACTTTTCCTGTCGTGGTTGGACTAACTTTACTGGCGTATGCCGTTAATGTGTTTCTATTCGCTATGGGGCGTCTCACCATCGGGCAACCCGGTGTGATTGATGCCGAAGCACTCGGTTATGCCGACCCTTTACCTCAGGCGTTAGTGTTAACGGCGATTGTAATTGCCTTTGCAATAACGGCATTTCTGATTGTTTTAGCCCTAAAATCCAGTGGTGAATTAGGCAACGACCATGTGGATGGACTTACTGTAGATTCAGATGAGGAAGTGACTCGCTTGAAAGGGACTAATTCATGATGTCATTGACCGCAGTACCGCTCTTAATACCTTTAGTCATGAGCTTTATTTTATTACTGGCTCGTATGCAAGGTATTCAACTGCAACGCGTTCTTAACTTAATAGTGGTTACTTTATTAATCATTGTCAGTTCAGTATTGGTTAATAACAGCTTAACAGGTGAGTACCAGATCTATTTATTAGGTAATTGGCAAGCGCCTTTTGGTATTGTCTTGGTGTTAGACCAGTTGTCAGCCATGATGCTGCTAATAACCTCTATTTTAGCTTTAGGGGCATTATGGTATGCCATTAAGACTAAAATTGATGAAAATGGCAGTCATTTTCACGTGCTGTTTCAACTGCAGTTATTTGGCTTAAATGGCGCATTTATGACAGGAGACCTGTTTAACCTCTTCGTGTTTTTTGAGGTTCTACTGCTGGCTTCTTACGGATTAATTTTGCATGGTAGTGGCGCACAACGTACCAAGGCCAGTTTGCATTATGTGATCATTAACCTCATTGGTTCAACTCTTTTCTTGTTTGCAGTGGGTGCACTGTACGGCATATTAGGCACATTAAATATAGCGGATTTAGCCAACAAAATTGCGATACTACCCGTAGAAAATCAAGCCGTCGTGGCCGCAGCAGGTTTATTGTTACTCGTTGTCTTTGGTATTAAAGCCGCTATGTTCCCACTCTATCTATGGTTACCAGCCGCTTATGCCAATACATCAGCTCCGGTGGCGGCTTTGTTTGCCATTATGACCAAAGTTGGAATCTATTCGATTATTCGTGTACACGGCACCCTCTTTAACGAAGATGCGGGTGAATTAGCCTTCTATTATTTACCTTGGATATTAGCCTTAGGCTTAATTACACTGGTACTGGCTTCTTTAGGGGTAATGGCAGCACGTGGCTTGCGTGAGCAAGTGGCGTATCTTGTATTAGCCTCTGTTGCGACACTTTTAATTGGTATCGGTCTAAACAGTCCAGCTGCTTTATCAGCCACCTTCTATTATTTAATTCATTCCACATTGATTGCCGGTGCAATGTTCTTATTAGCCGATATAATCGCAAGAGGCCGCGGTTCTTTAGAAGACAAATTTATCTCGGCACCCAGTATGCCAAGCGCGATTTTAGTCGGTTCTATTTTTATATTCGCAGCAATAGCAATGACTGGGATGCCGCCCTTCTCAGGATTTTTAGGTAAGTTACTTATTTTATCAGCCGCTTTAGATCATGCTTGGTTTGGCGTTGTTTTTGCCGTCATTTTAATTTCAAGTTTGCTGTTAATTATCGCAATGGCACGTTCAGGTTCTTTACTGTTCTATAATACTCAAACTGTCACGACAGAGACGACTCAAACGGGTAAACCTTTAAATAAATCGGCATTAATGTCTGTGGTCGGTTTATTATCGGCGGCCGTTATATTAGTGGTTTTTGCCAACCCTATTACCGACTACACCCAACAGATCGCGCAACAGCAATTTAATTCATCTAATTATATTCAAGCGGTATTGAGTGCAACGGCCATAACAGAGTAAATACATAATGCTAAAGAGAATTTTTCCCCATCCAATTTTAACTGTTGTTTTATTAATCGTTTGGTTGTTTTTAAACAATACGATCGCTACTGGTCATATCGTTTTAGGATTAGTATTGGCTATTTTAATTCCTTGGCTAACTTCCGCTTATTGGCCGGAACGCAACTGTATAAAAAAGCCTTTTACATTGTTGAAATTTTTATTGCTCGTCCTTTGGGATATTCTGGTTGCCAACCTTAAAGTCGCTGTTCTTATTTTAGGTAAACGTGCCAACTTAAAACCTGGTTTTATCACCATTGAATTAGACGTTAAAACCCCACTTGGAATCAGTGTGTTAGCCAATGTGATCTCTTTAACACCCGGTACCGTTTCTTGTGACCTTTCTATGGACCGACAATCGCTATTAGTGCATGCGTTGCATATTGAAGATGCACAGCAGATTATCGATGAAATCAAACAAAGATATGAAAAACCTATAATTGAGGTATTTACAGCATGCTAGAGATCGCAATTCCAATCGCATTTGTATTTATATCCATTGCATTTGTATTAAGCACCATAAGGTTAATAAAAGGTCCTTCAGTGCCTGATAGAATCTTAGCCTTAGATACCCTTTATATAAACTCAATCGCATTACTTGTTTTATTGGGCATACATTTAGAAAGTGCACTGTATTTTGAATCTGCACTGTTAATTGCATTAATGGGTTTTGTAGGTACTATCGCTTTGAGTAAATATCTACTTCGTGGTGATATTGTAGAGTAAGTTTCGCTGGAATAGGGTTGATAGAAACCCTTAGTTAAATCGTTTTTAAGGACATATTATGTTTGAATCAATTGTCGCAATTTTGATTGTCGTAGGGGCTATTTTTACCTTAATTGGTTCTATTGGTCTATATAAATTACCCGATTTTTATATGCGTTTACACGGCCCCACTAAAGCGTCTACGTTAGGGGTAGGATCTATCCTTATTGCTTCTGCCATCTATTTTTCATCTAAGACAGACTCAGTAAGTACACATGAAATACTCATAACAGTATTTTTATTTATCACAGCCCCTGTAAGTGCCCACTTAATGGCTAAAGCCGCTCTACATATCAAGATAAAAGAGAAAGATTCTACAAACTAATTAATCCTATAAAAACTTGCTAATAGATAACTCTGTTCATTAGCCTCTTTTAAACCTTGTTTCACCAGGCCTGGTGAAAATAACGATCTAATCAAAATTAAAGTCGTCTAAATTGGCTTTGGGTGCTTTGCCATCATAGATCAAGTTAGTGCGATATTGCATATAACTCTCTCTGGAAAAGACATAAGGATCGGGTTGATTTTTCAGATCCGCTATCAGGCCAGCAATTTTGGAGTAGTCTACAAATTTACCCCCTATAAAAATCATCGTGCGACCGTTTAGATCCGTATCAATCACATAGGGATAAACAGGATCATAAGTAGAATCAACAGCACTACCGACTAATTCACGCAAAGTATAAGAACCCACAAACGGTAATACCAGATAATGGGTTTCATTCCAGAGTCCCCAGTGATAAAACGTTTGCCCTAAATCTTCTTTTTTAGCCTCTAAGCCTGCCGGCGTCGCAATATCGAGTAGACCGAATAAGCCAAACGTACTGTTAATGGTAAAACGCATAATCCCCGATAAACCATCTTCAACCTTACCTTGTAAAAAACTATTAATGGCCGATAAAGGGACAGCAAGGTTACTAAAAACATTATCGATACCCATACGCACGGGCTGAGGTAAAATCCCGTTATAGGCGTTCGCTAATGGCTCTCCTACCGTGTCATTAAACTTCATATTGAAATTAAATACAGGACGATTAAAAGCTTCATAAGGATCTTCTAAACTCATGGGGGGTAACTGAGTTTTAGGATCATTCGTGATTTCATCGGCTTGGATCGATGGACTGATCCATAAAATATTCAATAATAAAATCGGTAAGGTTTTTTTTAATATCATAAATTTTCTAATTTCTGAATCTTTAACGGTATTGTACAAGGTATGTTCACTTCATCAATCGCTTGTTTAAATAATTCTAAAACATTCATCCTAGGAAATGATTTACGCCATGCTAGAGCAACGATTCTACTAGGAGGTGTATCAGTTATCGTTTTAACTGTAAAAAGACTCTCATCGCGTTCTGAGAGCGAACTACAGGGAAAAATAGAGATTCCTGCCCCTGAAGATACCATGTAACGAATAGTTTCGAGTGAACTGGCCTCAAATGTCTTCTGTAGTCGATTACTTTGATAATTCAAATGTAATAGATTTGGAAAAGCCTCTACGACCTGATCTCTAAAACAATGGCCTGCCCCCAATAAGAGAATGGTTTCATTTTTAATCGATTGCAACGAAATAGAAATATCTGTTTCTGCAAAAGGATGTTCTTTTGGAACAATCGCTTTAAAAGGTTCTTGATAGAGTGCAAGCGTTTCAATGTTGGGTTCATCAAACGGCAGTGACAAAATGGCAATATCAATTTCACCCGTTTGTAGCTTCTCTGCTAATACGTGCGTGTAATTTTCTTCGATGATTAAGGGGATTTTAGGGGCTAATTGATGAAATCTAGGAATCAGTTTAGGCAGCAAATAGGGCGCTATCGTATAAATAGCACCTATCCTTAATTCTGTAGAAAGGTCACTTCGAGATTCTTTTGCAATGGTTTTGATATGTTTACTGCTTTCAAGTATATCTTCCGCCAATTTAATAATTTGGTTACCAACGGGTGTAATCAAAACATCCTGTTTTCGTCTTTCAAATAAAATGACCCCTAACTCTTCTTCTAATTTTTTAATTGCAATACTTAAAGTAGGTTGACTGACAAAGCAACTTTCTGCAGCTTTTCTAAAATGCTTTTCTTTTGCGACAGCAACAATATATTTCAGTTCGTTAAGGGTCATAAATTAGATGTCTTTTGATTAAAGGTTTTTATCTTAAATTAGAAAAAGAGGCGATAACTTTTCATTACTTAAATGTATTCTTTTAGTATATATAACCTCTTCTTATTACTCTTGGTGAAGCTAACATCTGTCGATAAACTCATTTTTAACATGGATTTCAATACGTTATCTTGTGAGAAAGATGTGGGTATAGTATCTGACAAAGCGTGTGTGTAAGTGTGGGTGTTTTGTGGATAAAAATAACAAAATGCTTATTATTGGATTTTATCCACAATTTAACACAAGTTATCCCAAGCCCTTATATGGAATTATTTAGGGGTTATTTAAATGATTATACGGCATAATAAATGGTATTCAAAAAAACAAAAATTACAGAAGTCATTATGCAAACATCACAATTATTAGCCCTCATTCAAGCAAGACGAACGTGCTATCAATTTCGATCACAAGAAACTCATGTTCTGACGGATTTAGAAATAAAAAAATGTTTAGAAGCTGCAATATGGGCGCCTAATCATAAATTAACCCAACCTTGGCGTTTTTGGGTGCTTGGCAAAAATAAGCAACAAACATTAGCGGTTGTCTATGCTGATAATAGAGCTTCTAAAAAGGCTGATTGTGGCTCTTCAGCGTACCAGAGCTTATATACAAAAGCCGTTGAAAAATTTATGGCCATCCCACAAATTATTCTAGTGGGGCAAATCTTAACCCAAGATGAGTTCACGGCGAAAGAAGATTACGCCGCTTGTGCTTGTGCCATTCAAAATTTTCAACTGATGGCTTGGCAACAGTCCATAGGAGTGCAGTGGAGCACAGGACCGATCCTAACCGATGTTCGCAGTTATGAGGTGTTGGATATTGAATCAGAAAAGATCACATTGATAGCCGCTCTGTATATGGGTAAAGTAGACACAGAAAACCGGATGAATCAGTTGAGTCAAAACCCTAAAAGAAAGTCGATTGATGAAGTCACGGTCTATTTAGATTAAGGCTTGTATAAAGCCTAATCTAATTTTGACCAGGCCTGGTTAAATGGATTAGCACTATAGATTTAACAGTTCATTATCATCAATAATGGATATTTCATTACCCATATTACGAATTTTTCGCTTAAATAAGAGCTTGTTTTGTACCGGTTGGGGAAGGTCGGTAAAGCGTATTAGATCTCGCTCTATCATAATGTCGATAAGATCTTCAATGACACGTACCATATCCAAATCTAGACGGTCCAAAACAGATTGCATAATAGCTTCACTGTCAGCTGATTTTTTAATGAACTCGGTTAATTGTGGATCATGTAAACTGATTTCTTCACGATTTTTCGCTGGCGTAAATTCTATATTATCTATTTCACCCAAAGCATTTCGTTCAATATAAATCATGATATTTCCTTTATGGCTGAGTCATACTCATTTTACCTGTCAAAGTAGGGGAGTTGAATTTTTAGAGACAAACCGTTTACTAAAACGAAGGATTACTAATCCCCTATTTCAGATACCACATTTCCCAATAACGCCGTCAAACGATCATTTTGAGAGTAATCGACCGGACAATCAATAATGGTGACGGTTGGATTTTCTAAGGCCGCTTGTAAAGCGGGGAGTAATTGGTCTGCAGATTCGATACGCACACCAGTAGCACCGAAAGAGTGTGCGTACTGTACAAAGTCAGGGTTTTTAAAATCTATATAGGCTGAACGTCCAAAACGGCGTTGCTGTTTCCACTCAATCAGTCCGTATTGGCAATCGTTCCAAACTAAAATAACAATAGGGGCATTGCAACGCAGCGCCGTTTCAATTTCTTGCGAGTTCATCATAAAACCAGCATCGCCAGTAACGGCAACGATACCCTTTTCTGGATAAGCTAATTTTGCAGCGATTGCGCCCGGTACTGCGATACCCATGCCGGCAAATCCATTGGAAATAATACACGTATTAGGGAGATCGCAGCGAAACATGCGCGCCATCCACATTTTATGGGAGCCGACATCACTCACCGCAATATCGGTAGACTTCATCGCCGTACGTAAATCCCAAATAATTTTTTGCGGTAGCATTGGCCAGGCATCACTTTTATGACAACGGTTCATTTCATCGACCATCGCTTTACGCAAGCGGAAATCAATTTGAGTGGATTTGATAGGTTTTTCAATCATCTCACCGAGACCGGCTAAATTTTTGCCGATATTACCAATAAGCTCTATTTCAGGAATATAGCTGTTATCGACTTCAGATTTTTTAGTATCGATATGAATAATGGTATGTTTACGGGTTGGATTCCATAAATGTGGGTGATATTCGACCATATCAAACCCAACGCAGATGACCAAATCGGCTTTAGCAAAACCGCCATTTTCATAATCGCCTTTTTGCAAACCCGCTGTTCCCATGGCCATTTCATGTGAAAAAGGGATGATGCCTTTGGCCATAAAGGTGTTTACCACTGGAATTTTATGAGTTTTTAGAAAGGCCAAAATATGGTCACTGGCACGAGATCGAACGGCGCCGTTACCGACGAGAATGAGTGGGTTTTTAGCCTTTTCAATTAAAACAGCCGCATCTTTTAAGAGTCCATTATCAGCAAAAGTCAGTCGATTAACACTCACGGGTAAAGGCGCTTCATTGGTTTCCATTTCAACAATGTTTTCAGGCAAATCAATAAAGGTGGCGCCTGGTTTTTCCGCCTCGGCCAATTTAAATGCTTTACGCACCACTTCTGGAATCGTTTCAGGTGCTAAGACTTGAGTAGCATATTTGGTAATAGGCTTAAACATACTGACGAGATCAACCACTTGATGTGACTCTTTGTGCAGCCGTGTGGTTGCTGCCTGACCTGAAATAGCCACTAAAGGAGCATTGTCCATATTGGCATCCGCCACGCCCGTGACTAGATTTGTGGCACCAGGACCTAAAGTGGATAAACAAACGCCAGATTTACCGGTTAGACGTCCATAGACATCTGCCATATACGCTGCACCTTGTTCGTGACGAGTCGTGATGAATTTAATGTCAGAATCGAGTAACGCATCCATAATATCCAGGTTTTCTTCACCTGGAATTCCAAAAATGAACTCTACATTTTCATTTTCTAAACATTTCACAAACAGTTTGGCGGCTTTCATTTTTAGGGCTCTTTTCGGTACATGAATTAGGATTATGAAGTGTTAAAAAACAAATGACCAGGCCTGGTCATTAATTAATTGGTTTTCAAAGGGATTAAAACTAAAAAAAGGGCTAAAAGCCCCTGTTATTTGTACATTTGTCTTTATTAAGGACTGATTTACTGAATATTATTGATCGGTCAAAGTATCGACTGTTTTCCAAAGTTTATCTCGACTACCGGTCATTGGCACATCTGTTAAATATTTACCATTAACGACAATCGAAGGAACACCTTCAATGCCATAACTACGAGTTAATTGCTGTGCTTTTCGTACCAATTGATCAACCTTAAAGCCTTTGAAAGTACCAATAAAATCAGCCTCTTTTACACCAAATTGAGTGAAAAATTCAGCAATTTTTTCAACGGTGTAAAGCTCTTTTTTATCGCGGTGTAAGGCATTAAAAAAAGCCTCATGTGATTGCTCAAGAACTCCGAGCTCTTGAGCGGTATAGAAGACCTTAGCCATAAATATCCAATTAGGATTATTAAATACCACAGGCATACGTTCAAAATGCACATCAGCAGGCTTATCTTTTAACCAATGGTTAAGACTTGGCTCTAAGTGATAACAGTGTGGACAGCTGTAACCAAATACTTCTACCACGGTTTTAGTATAGGGGGCAATGACATGCGGCGTCGGGATCTTCTTATATTCAACGCCTGGCATTAATGTCCTACTCTCTGCACTTGTTGCAGAGAAGGATAGACCACTGGTCACTAAAAGGGCGACCACGGTTGTTAATAATTTTCTACGTAACATAAGTTAACCTCAGTATTTTACAGTTCACCGTAAGAGTGCAAACCGGATAGGAACATATTCACACCAAGGAAAGCAAAAGTAGTGATTAATAGACCGATAAAGGCCCACCATGCCATCGGTGCTCCGCGCCAACCTTTAGACATACGCATATGCAACCAAGCGGCATAGTTCAACCAAACAATCAGCGCCCACGTCTCTTTTGGATCCCAAGACCAATAACCACCCCAAGCTTCTGCGGCCCAGGCGGCGCCTAATACAGTTGCAATGGTAAAGAATGCAAAGCCAAGTGAGATGACTTTATACATCAAATCATCCATAGCTTCTAAAGCAGGCATTCTACTGGCAAAACTGCTTTCAGGGTTTTTCTTTAAAGCGCGTTCAGTTAATAGATAAGCCACCCCAACCATGGCCGCAATAGAGAAGGAACCATAACCGACAAAGTTTGCGGGGACATGGATTTTCATCCAATAACTTTTTAAAGCAGGGACTAAAGGTTGAATGACATGGGCGTCTTTTCCAAAGGTATACCAAAGCAGAAAACCAACCGCTGCACTGATCACCAACATAACAAATCCGCCTAAAGCTCGGGTTTTATAACGTTGCTCATAGAACAGATACATTAAAGAGGTGAGTACTACAAATAGGATAAATACTTCATACAAACTACTGACTGGAATGTGGCCGTAATTGAAGTTGATGATATAAGATTCGCGCCAGCGGACCATCATGCCCACTAAACCAAAGGTGGCTGCAGCCCACACCATGAAATTAGCCGTTTTATAGGTGAAGTCCGATTTATTATATAATGCTAAGAAGTAAGTTGCAGTGGCCATAACAAACAGCGCACTCATCCACATAATAGCCGATTGACTAGACAGTAAAAACTTCAAAAAGAAGGCTTCTTCATTGGCAGTAATCACGTTGCCGTGGCTATTGTAGGTCCATAAGGCGAGCATCACCATTAAACTCACCGAAACGGTTAGCGTCTGTAAACTCGGCCATAAACGTCCTAATAATATGAGACCAACGGTTGTTCCGCCTAAAATTCCAATCTCATACTGATCCATCAGTCCGCCATATTGCGTCCATGCGTAAAAACTGCCAAGTATGACGAAAGCAATCCAAGCCACATCCCTAAGGGTGAACGGCTTCTTTCCTTCGTTTTTAAATTCTTCTAGATAGGTTTCAGTTTGCATGTTTATCGCCCCATAATTATGCGTGATTGTTGTTATTATTGAATTTTTTTACCCGGTTAACAAGACCGTTAAATTCGGTGGTTGTTTCAGGTAAGTCTCTATTATCTTTGGCCGCGATAGTGATTTCGGAGCTAGATGTTGTTGAATCTGACTCTAAATCTGTATGCGCGTTGGGTTTGATGTGAATCCACACTCGACGTTGGCGTACATAAAAGAGGAAGAATACGCCAGTTATAAGCATCGCACTGCCAAAAAACACGACATTTTTACCGGGAGATTTGGTAATTTGTAACCCAGTGGCTTGGATTTGTTTAAAACTGGCCACCTCAAAATACATGGGTGGACCATAAGCACTTAGGCCCGCAACAGTATTTAAGGCATCTTCAAACCAAGTTTTATCAAATTCTGATATTTCATCACTGTGGGTTTTAATAACCCCTTCTTCTTTCAGCACTTCCAGGTATAAGGTTTGTAAAGCAAAACTGGTTTGACCAAAGTAGTAATCAGACACTTGCTTGCGATCCGCCTCTGGTACATTGCTCTTCACAAATTCAGTAATGCCATTAAAGCCTTTGGAACGAAACAGAGCTAATAATTGCTGAATGAGTTTCGTTTGTAACTGATAGGTTTTCTCAGAAACATCCGGCGTTCTAGGAAATTGAGTGGTAAAGAGATCCATAAATTTTATAGGATTATTGAGCAAGGTTAAGAACTTGAAGAAACGGTCCTTTTTACGGTTCGCATCTGCAGGTATAAAGAGGTAACGGAACGGTTCGGCCTGACTCTCACGCACACCCGTCATAAAGAAGAGACGATCTTCTTGCAGACTCGGCATGATGTAGTTTTCATACTCCCAAGCTTTACCTTGATCATTACGAACCTTAAAGATAATAGTTGGGCCATTGTTATGCATTTTATGACCCGTTAAAGCTTTCTCTTCATCTGTTGCAGGAATGATATTGTGCATTTTAAAGTCATTAAATTCGACTTTAAATTTACCCATAGGCGTTTTTAAAGGCTCGACTTTATTGATCGCAGAATCCAACTCTAACGGGTTAGAGATAGGAGAAAGTAAAGGATGTACTTTAAGTTTTAAGGTTGTTCCACCATCCGCAAATGAGGATTGAAAAATAGCGTAATTTTTATAATGAAGTGGGTGATTAACAGCAATCGTCGCAACAATTGGCTCATCGAGGTCCGGTGCTGTGAGAATCAAATCACTTTCAAAAGACTTAGGCATTCCGGTATCGTAATATTTGATTCTAAATTGTTTATTGACGATAGTAAAAGGCAATTTTTGTGCTAAATAACCATCTTCATAAGGCAAAAACAGGACATCGGTTTTACCTCCATCAGCGACATTTACGGAACCTCTAAACGACAAGTTTTCAGGACCTAACCAAGAGTTTTTGTTGATTTCATCTAAACCGACGGTACGGGTTTCAGCCTCCAAAGAGCCTGTGAGTTCACGATATTTTAAAAGTAAATTGCTGTCTAATAACGCTCCTATACAAATAACGATAATGGAGATATGCGTCAGGAAATAGCCTAATCGATTCCATTTACCCTTTAAGCCCGCGACAGTCACACTGCCATCATCACGAATATGCGTTTTGGTTTTATACCCTTTATGCTTGAGCAAAGCGACAGCATGTTCTTGTTGTCTTTCAAGACTAACAGTACCCTCAAAGGTCGTGTTATTAGGCTGGTGCTGTAGTGCGGCGCGTGACAACTTTTCGCTATACTGCTTCATGTCTTTTAAAAAGCTTGGAGTATTGCGGGTTACACAAATACTGGTTGAAAGCAGTAAAAAGAGTAGAACGAGAATAAACCAGGCCGCGCCATAGACATGAAACAAGCCTAAACTATTGAAAACTTCGGCCCAAAAAGGCCCAAATTGAATCATGTAATTTTGCGTGCTTTCGTCTTGTTTTAAGACTGTGCCGATAACCGATGCAATTGAGAGCATCATTAGTAAAGTCACCGCTAAATTCATTGAACCAAAAAAGTTCAAGATTTGATTAGGTTGCTTTTTTTTCATCGATTTTGGAACCGCGTTTGCGCTTGTGGGTGTTTTTGATTCAGTCATTAGGCATCTATTATTTGGTTTTCAATGGTCCGCTTAAGTTCGTATTGAACTGCAATTCCCTTTGATTTTAGAGGGTTTTGCACGGTTTGAGTCGTTAAAAAATAGGATAAAGTATATACTGTTGCACACCATTGATAAAGTATTAACGTTTTGGAAAACTCTTAATTATGCAACATCCTTTATACCAACAAGCAACCTATCTTAAAAGCGTACCAACATTAGCGCTTTGTCCTGATGATTTAACGCATGAGGTAGCCTTTGCCGGTCGCTCCAACTCAGGTAAATCCAGTGCTTTAAATGTCATTACATCGCAAAAAGGTTTAGCTCGAATCAGTAAAACTCCCGGACGTACCCAGTTAATTAACTTTTTCCTGGTGGATGAGACGCGTGCTCTGGTTGATTTGCCAGGATACGGTTTTGCCAAAGTTAATGTAAAAATTAAACGTGCATGGGAAGCTGGCCTTACTGAATACATTGAAAAAAGTAAGGGCTTGAAAGGCTTAATTTTATTGATGGATTGCAGAATGCCACCTACGGAAATTGATTTACAGATGTTGGATTGGTGTGAATCTCTTGGTTTACCCATCCATGTTTTATTGACTAAGTCAGATAAGCTTAAAAAAGGCCCTGCGCAAGCCAGCCTTCTAAAATTACAGGCGATGCTTAGAGAAGAGTACCCAAGCGCTACAGCACAGCTATTCTCTTCCTTAAAACGTGATGGTTTGAATACCGTTTGGGACAAGCTTGATGAGTGGATGGAGTATGAACGCCCCATTAAAGAAAAGCCGGTCCTTGAAGAGACGGTTAATAAGGTTCCTAAGAAAGCAAAGCCAAAGAAAAAAGGCTATAGAACATTTTAAAAGGGGTTTACTCAGTTTGAGATGAAATTAAGGTAAAAGACCCTTAGTTTGACCTTTGAGTGAGTCTGTTAAAATCTCTTCTGTAAATGTTGCCCTCCATCCATTAGAGGGCATTTTTTCTAAGGCATTGCATTTTTCCAGGATGAAGGGGCCTTCCAAGTTTCTAACCACCCGGGTAGCTCATCTGCCGGCATTGGATAGGAAATTGCATTCCCTTGTGCTTGCTCGCAACCCATTTCAATTAATATTTCGCCATGTTCTATGGTGTCTATACCTTCCGCTATTATGTCCAACCTAAAAGCGCTTGCCAAGCTTATAATGCCTTTTAAAGTGAGTATGTTATCTGGATTATTCTGTAAATTTTTAATAAAACTTCTGTCCATTTTAAGGCAACTTACAGGCAGTTTTTGGAGGTAAGTTAATGAGGAATAACCTGTACCAAAGTCATCTAGAGCGAATGAAAAACCTAGTATTTGGCACTGCTTTATAACTTTTGAAACTATTTCTAAGTCATGGATTTGACCGGTTTCTATGATTTCTAAGACTAGATTTTCTGGATTTATGCTTGGGTGAGTTTCCAGCATCTTTTGTAAATTGACAACAAAGTTGTTTTCTTTAAGTTGCAGAACATCGATATTGACGCTGACATTGAGAACAACATCATGAGCCAACCAATGTTCCATTTGAGCTAGAGCGGTTTTAATGACCCAATTTCCAAGCTTTACAGTTAATTTATTACCAACAATAATTGGTAAAAACTCTTTAGGTGTTAATAAACCTTTTGTTGGGTGGTGCCAGCGAATTAGCGCTTCTACACCAATCACTTTACCGGTTTTCATATTTACCATGGGTTGGTAATAGAGGTGAAATTCAGATGCCTCTAAGGCATCATCCATGCCTGCGATAAACTTATATTTATAGCGTAAAGTGTCATCGTTATGGGTATTAAAAATATGGTATTTGTCTTTCCCAGAAAGTTTGGCATGATACATTGCTTGATTGGCTTGTCGCAACAGTATGTCGGAGTCAACATGCTCCTGTTGGGGGTATAGAGAAACTCCAATACTGGCTGTTACTTGGATAGTCATGTCATTGATGTTAATGGGCTGATTAATGACTTCGGTGAGGTGGTTAATTTTGGGGATGGCATATTCTATACTGGATAAATTGAGTAAGATGGCGACAAATTCATCTCCTCCAAATCGAGAAAGGGTGTCTTCATGACCCATAATATTTTTCATTCTTTCAGCAAGCAGAATCAACACCCGATCTCCTACCTCATGACCATATCGATCATTAATGTCCTTGAAACCATCTAGACCAATACATAAGATGGCCAATGGCTGATTATGCCGAAGTGACATAGCGATGGCTTGATAAAGGCGATCAGATAGTAGAGTACGATTGGGTAGATTGGTTAAGGCATCGTATTTCGCAATTCGGTGTAATTCATTTTCATATATTTTTCGATCAGAGATATCCGTCAATACCAATCGAAGCTCATAGGAGTCTTTTGCAATTTTTTCGATAGAAGCGACCACATATACCCATAATTCAGCGCTATTTTTGATTTGTAAGCGTAACTCAAAATGCTGTTGTTTTTGAGTATCCAGTAATTTTTTACGACAAAGATAATAGATATCTTGGTCTTCTGGGTGAATAAAGTGTGAGAGGGGCTGTTCTACCAATTCGTTTTGGTTTATTCCAAGTAAGGTAGCCGCCATAGGGTTGGCTTTTGTGATTAAATTTTCAGCCGAGAGCGTGCAATAACCTACAGGTGCAGAATTATAGAGATCAAAATAACGCTGCTTTTCTACCGTTAATGTTTGTTGGGTTCTTTGAAGTTCTTCATTCTGCATCTCCAGTTCAATTTGATGTACTTGAAGTTCATGGATAACTTTAAGGATTTCTTCATTGCTCAGAATGTCAATACGCTTAGATCGATTGGTATTTTTTTGATCTAGAATAAACTCGGCTTTATTACGTAATGATTGAGCATTCAATAACACCGAATCTTTCTCATTAGAGTCTTTATTTTTTCCCTGTATGGGTTCTTTTTTGTCTATGTTTTTCTCCATTATTTTTCTCTTTAAGCTTTCTGTCTAGGGTATCAGGCGTTCGGTGGTCGCAATCGAATAAACTTTATTCTCGGCGTTGATTAAGGCCGTAGCCGTTATCCAAACTTTTACAGTCAAACCTGATTGAGTGAGACGATATGATTTATAGGGTGGTAATGTCTCTAAATTGATAAGTTTATCTATGTTGGACATCTCATGAGAGTAATGATCTTGTGGAATTCGATCTTGGAGGTGTAACTGAAGTGCTTCTGTTTCACTCCAACCATACATTCTATCGGCCGCCGGGTTCCAAGCTTTAATTGAACCTGTTAAGTCTTGAACGGTGATGGCATCGTTGGCATCTCTAACAATGATCGCCAGACGCTCAAGTTCGCGTGTTTTCTCTAGCAAATGGTTACGCATTTCGATTATTTCAGTTATATCTATAAAAGAGATAACGGCCCCTTCAATGACATTTTCTAAAGTGCGATAGGGTTGAATACTCATAGCATACCAGCACCTATCCAGAGTCTGAATCTCTATTTCTTTCGGAATTAAGGTATTTAAAACATGTTGGATATCGGGGACTAAATTCGTATAGTTGATTAGATTGGAGACGATATCGCGTAAGGGTCGACCTACATCACTGTGAATAAAATTTATGATTGTAGTAATGGAAGGTGTGAAGCGCATTACATGCAATTTATGATCAACAAAGACGGTTCCAATATTGGTTCCTGCCAACAGATTATTCATATCATTATTAGCACGTGATAAATCTATAACTTTGGTTTGAAGCTCTGTATTGACGGTAGAGAGCTCTTCATTGACGGATTGTAACTCTTCTTTAGATGTCTCCAACTCTTCGTTGGTAGATTGCATCTCTTCGTTTAATGATTGCATTTCTTCATTAAAGGATTTGAGTTCCTCGTTAGAATTTTCAAGTTTATGGTTCGAAATCTGTAGAAAGACTTTTTGTTCATATAACTCTTTTTCAAGGGCTGCAATACGCATACTGTCATCCGATTTATCACCTGTCCTTTTGAGAGAGGTGTTTACAAGAGGCGTAATCGTTTTTAAAGCACTCTCTGGCAGGGTTTCAAAGATGATGAGATACAAAGGGTTATTTTCGTCACTAAAGGCTTCTGAGGGAATGGGTTGCACCGTCAGGTTAATGGTGAATAACTGGGCGTTTTTTGAGATTGTTAGTAAAGGACAATAAACCGATTTCTTAGTTTTAAGAGCTTTATGAAATGCCATCGTTAAATTTTTATGTATGCCTTCATGTGCCATATTGAGTATATTAATTGGGCCTGCTTCGCCTGGCGGCAATTCGAGATACATTCCGGTCCGGCCATGCAAATAAAGGATGTCCCCTTGTTTATCAACAAGTGCAGCAGAAAGCCCTATTTTTTGCAGTAATAGCTGCTCCATGAGGGCTCGAAAGGTCAGTTTCTCGGTTGGTTGGTTTTTTTCATAGATCGCATGGTGTGGATTCGTTTTTGTCATTGAAGGGGCTCTATTAATTAGATTTTCATGGAGCACAATGTTTAGGTTGCGTTTGCTTTGATAAATTTTGGATTTTTGATCCAGTACGTCAAATAAGTCGCCAAACTCTCCTATACTTTCTGAAGAACCTAACAGTAGAACCCCACCAGGGTTAAGTGAATAGTGAAAGAGCGGAATAATCTGTTTTTGTACGTCTAGGTTTAAATAAATAAGTAGGTTTCGGCAGCTGATTAGGTCAAGTTTGGAAAATGAAGGATCTTTGATAATATTTTGCTCAGAAAAGATCAACATATCGCGGATACTTTTGTGAATGCGGTATTGGCCATTTCTTTCTATCGTAAAAAATTGCCTTAATCGTTTTACTGAAATATTTTCTGAAATCGTTGTTGGGTAAATACCTCTCCGGGCTGATGCGATGGCTTGGGCATCAATGTCGGTGGCAAATATTTGGACTGTGTAGTGGAGTGACGTTTCTGTCATATACTCTTTGAGTAGAATGGCAAGAGAATACGCTTCTTCACCAGAAGAACAACCGACACTCCAGATACGGATAGTGTTTTGTAAACCTTTACGGTTAAAAAGTTTTGGCAGAACTTGTGTTTTTAAAGTGGTAAATACCTCAGGGTCTCTAAAAAAGTTAGTGACACCAATGAGTAGATCATGAAAAAGGGCTTCTATTTCCGAGGGGAATCTCTGTAAGTATGTGAGATACCCATCAATCTGCTCAATTTGGTGAATAGCCATTCGTCTTTGAATACGTCGTTGAATAGTATTTGGTTTATATTGCGAAAAATCGTGTCCGCTTTGAACGCGTAGTAATACAAAAATTTTGTTTAATGTATTGCGTGGCTTAGACGTTGTTCTGAATTCCTGGCGTGTTAAGTTACCGAAAGTATGAGCCGTGTAGCCAATAAGCTGTTTTGGCATTTCTGCTGGAGAGAGAATGTAATCATTGAGCCCTGTTGCGATAGCAATGCTTGGCATGCCATCATATTCTGCTGTTTCTGGGGATTGAACAATGACCATTCCACCGGCTTCTTTGATGGCTTTTATGCCTTGACTGCCATCGCTGCCAGTACCAGACAGAATTATACCAATAGCATGATTTTGTTGGTCTTGCGCGAGAGAGTTAAAGAAAAAATCGATAGGTAAGCGTTGACCATGGGGGGATCCAGGTTCAAACAACTGAAGGATACCATTCATTAAAGCCATATCATGGGCGGGTGGAATGATATAGACACAGTTTGGTTGCACCTCCACCCCGTCCTCAACCTGTAATACGTGCATTTTAGTATGACGTTGAATCAGTTCGACAAGCATACTGCTATGGTTTGGTGCGAGATGTTGCACCAAGACAAATGCCATGCCGGACTCACTGGTAGGGGGCATGGCATTAAAAAACGCTAGAAATGCAGAGAGGCCACCCGCTGAAGCTCCTATGCCAACAATCGGAAATGTATTTTTTTTGTTTTTCTCGGATGATTTAACGTTTTTAGACATTGCTTTCTCTCGTTTTAACAAAGCATACTCTTATGAATAAATGGATGCAGGCATTTGCGAATTTAGGTCGAGATTCCTTTAAGATCAGTAAAGGGCAAAAGTAACGACTCATTAATGCGAGTATAAGACTACGTTAATGCCTGTTTTTGGACTTTGTATTAAATAGCAGAGTTTCTAGTTATCGATTTTATCATTACGTAAAGGGCTTTAAATTTAGAACCAAAGTACACGAGTTTAGTTTTTATGAGCAACTAGTTGATCAGTAAATTATCTAATATAACGTCTTATTAAACCTAGTATAGCTTAGGCAGACGCAATACTAAATGATTGCATCAAAGCTAGGATAATCTTTAAACCGAGTGCGTGTTTTGTATGCTGGTTAGACAAGCGATTTTCATCACAATTAGTGGAGTGGCTTTAAATTCAGGAATTCTTAAAAGTGTTATGTGAAGAAAGGTTTTTTGTTATGGTCATTTGGAATTTACGAGGGTATATCGTGTGATTGAATCGACATAGTTGAAAATGCCGATAATAAATGAGAGTTCCGCACTGAATCTGTTCTAAATTTTGCCTAGGGTGTGATTACATCAAATTATATTACAGGCCCTTAATTTTAAAAATAAGCTGCTAAAAAACCTGTCAATTATATATGCTGAAATTCACACCCTCTTAACCTAAAGCATTAATATGTGGGTCTTCCCATCTGATTATTGATGCCCTGAAGCTGATCAAATTGATCTTTAAGTTCTTGTAACTGCTGAACTTGTTGCACTTGATCTTGAAGAGTATCTTTTTGATCGCGTTGCAACTGCATCATTTCATTTTGTTCTTGTTGTAACTGAATCATCTCATACTGTTCTTGCTGCAATTTAATCATCTCATTCTGATCTTGTTTTAAATTGTTCACTTCTTCTGGAGTCTCTTTAGGCTTCATTAATGCGTTTTTTTCCGCTTGATTAATAATAAAGTCTGAATAAGGCGTTATTTTTACAAAAGTAACTCTCCCTTTTTCATACTTACCCTGCAACACAATATGTTGATCGGTTTTTGTCGTTAAATGGCCTGCAGTTTCATTATTTTTCAATAAGCTTTTCCATTTAGACAGCTGTCTAGAGCTGGTTTCAATGACAACCTTCTTAATTGCTTTTGAAAACGCTACGGTTGGATACGGATGGCTGAAGTTTTTATTCTCTGGGTTTTGACCTATACGGGTTGCGGTCCAGTTATTAAGATCTGTTTGATATCCATTTACCGAGACATAGGATCCTTTTTTTAAACTTAAAGCATCATCAAATAGCGTTTTATTGGTCATTTGGATATGGTTTAAATGATTAATAACCAGATCATTTTCAGTTATTTGTGTAATTTTTCCTGCAAGAGGGTAATAAATATGAATTTTTTGGGTGAGTGTTTTATGTTCTCCAGAAAGCGTCTCTAAAATAACTTGTTGGCCAACCTTTAGGTGGTCATTAGGGATTAAATCGGAAGTGATTTCTGTTGAATCTCCATAGCTTATTTCAATGCCATTTACCCAAATACTCCCAAATTTAGTAATGGTTCCAATGATCCCTGTATCACCAAATCCTTGAGAAGAATGTCCCGTACCACCAAATCCAGAATCAGAAGCGGTTTGTAAAACGGTATTTGACTGACAAGCGGTCATCATTAAAGCGACCGCAAAAACTGTTATGAAGGCATCACGATGTTGTTTGGTTTTTTGGAACAAATTCAATAGAAAGTTCACTTAATACAGCCCTTTAATTTATGGTAGAAATAAGCACCTACGTGCATACTGTGTACAGCATTATTCGATTGTTTATCTTTGGTTTGGAGTTCATTGGCTAACTGGTTTATTTCACTTAAAGTTATCATCAGTTTAACTTTCGAAGTTTCTTCAATGGTTTTGATAGATGCTTCAGTTAGCTGGTTGTAATAGACCGCGCGATCAAACATAGGCGGAGTTTTATTTTCTAAATTGTGGGTGACGATAGATAGGTGGTCACCAATATTTTTACCTGCAAAAAAGAATTTTTCTTCAAAATCTTCTTTTGGTATATATCCTTTTTCCAATAAAATAACGAACTCTTTATTCTGCTTTTCTTCAATTTTTATCAACCCTTGATCTAACCACTCATCTAAAATAGAACGAGGATGTTTATCTTTAGAAATAGAGAAGACGAGCTCTTCAAAAGAGGGGCTTCCATCTAGAGCATTTCGGTACAGAGGAATGGGTTCGCCACTGGCGTTTAGGTAGGCTTGATGGCCAGCCCAAACAGACATCATTTGAGCACTTAAGCTGGCTTTTATCTCTTTCTCGGTGGGTTGCGTTAAATGCTCATTACGAATACGTTTTACATCTCCACGACTTACCCCCGTTAATAGACTTACTCGACTATCCGTCAGGCGTTTCCCACTGATTTGAAACGACTCTTCAGCCACCTCAATATAGATTGATTTCACGAGGTTTAACAATCCAGTGTAGGTAATATTTTGACGGATGAGTAAACGCACTAAAGGCTTTAAGATTTTACTTAAAGCCTTAGCGAAAACGATCTCTTTGGAAGGTGAATTATTCATCTGTTTTGAGGCACAAGTTTAAGTGAGTAAGTTCAAAATTTAGACGTAATTGTCGCACCAGCATTGCTGGTCTGGGTGCTGTCGTACCCTACAAAAGCGGATGCACTGAACGTTTCAGTAAGTGGTGTACTCAGAAATACAGAAGCCCCTTTTTGTGCTTCTACACTTTTAAAGATAGATTGACGATAATCAAGTGAAAGACCAAGACTCGTTTTATTTGCAAAATTATAACCTGTGCCTATAGAACCATAATTGGTATCTTGCATATTTGCGCCTTTGACTTTACCAACAAATTTATGGCCAATATTAGCAAATACAGAAGTATTGCTAAGTATAGGGTAAAAATAATCCAATTGCACTGAAGTGTCCTCTTTACCGGTGCTCAAAGCTTTAGCGGCATCTCCAGTTGCAAATTTATGCTTTACTTTAAGTGCTACCCAAGGATTACTCGTTAAGTCATAGGCCATTGAGACCGTAGTATCTCCCATGCCTTGAGCTTTAAAAGATGCGCTATCAATCGATAAATAAGAGCTGGCAACTCCAAAAGTAAAAGCTCCGCCTTTGATTGAAAGCATTAAAGGAATTGAGGTTGTTGTTGTATCCGAAGCGTTAATGGTTTGACTTTGTCCATAGGAATAAAAGACACCAGTGGAAAGTTTAGTGGTTATTGTGCTAGACGTTGTCTCATCAGACGCTTGTGCGACTTGTATAAGATTTCCTAGTAGTAAAGTAGCTAACAATGAGAATTTTAGTAAATGTTTTTGCATGGTTATTCCTATAAAATTAATCTATGGTCACTACTTCACAAGTTTGATCTAAGATTCTATCAAAAATCCTATAAAGCAGTGCTTTATCTATGGTTAATCAATTTTTTGACTAATTCAATAAGTCATTAGGATCTGTCACTTCTTTTGAAGTTACAGGCTGTTCAGCTTCAAATTCATTTCCACGAGTTTCATTTCCATTTAGACGAACTTCATTTTCATTTCCACGAACTTCCATTCCGTTTCCACGAATATTATCTTGCATAGAAGCAGATCTTTCTGAGTTTCCAGACATCTGTTCCATATTTTCTTGCATGGAGTGAGATTTTTCCATATTACCAGACATCTGTTCTGAGTTTTCTTGCATGGATTGAGCACGTTCCATGTTGCTTGACATCTGTTCTGAGTTTTCTTGCATGGATTGTGCACGTTCCATGTTGCTTGACATCTGTTCTGAGTTTTCTTGCATGGCTTGTGCACGTTCCATGTTGCTTGTCATCTGTTCCGTGTTTTCTTGCATGGCTTGCGAGCGCTCTATGTTGTTTGACATTTGCGCCATATTTTCTTGTACTTGTTGCGCTTGTTCTTGCTGTGTTTGAACCGTACTTGGATCGAATGCAGCATGTGCGGCCATTGGTATCATCATGACAGAAGAAACAAAACAAGCTTTTAATGTAGATTTAATGATTAATGTTTTCATTTTAATTATCCTTTTAGGAAATTTAGATTAAATGTAAATAACTTACATTTCCTATATTAGGGGTTTTTTCCATAAAGTCAAATAAAATGTAAAATATTTACATTAATTATGTGTGTGATTGTTTTTAATCGATATTACCGTTCCAAATTATGTCGAAGACAGTTTAAAAATTCAAAACCAAAACGCGCCAGTTTGGTTTCACCAACGCCACTGATTCTAAGAAATTCGGAGTCATCTTGCGGACGTTGTTGCGCCATCTCCACTAGGGCGGCATCACCGAATACTTGGTACGCGGGAATGTCTTCGCTGTCAGCGATCTCTTTACGTAATATGCGTAGCTCTTCAAATAAAGCGCGATCTTTGTCCAATAAACTGTCTTTAGAAGATTTTTTGCCCGATGAGACACGGCTGCTTTTAGCGGCTTTAACTTCTTTTTTAGGGAAAGCCAGCTCTAAGTCTATTTTGCCTTTGAGCAGTTCACCTGAACTTTCAGTAAATTTAAGCACCGAATAGTTCTGAATGTCTTGAAAGAGGTAGCCTAAATGAATTAACTGTCGCAAAATACTGTTCCACTCATGTGTTGAATACTCTTTACCAATCCCATAGGTGCTGAGTGCTGCATGATTAAGTGAACGGATACGTTCATTATCCATGCCGCGTAATACATCAATGATATGTTTCGCCCCAAATGATTGGTCTAAACGATAGACGCAGGACAAGGCTTTTTGGGCCGCAATTTTACCGTCAAATAGGGTCGGTGGATTAAGGCAAACATCGCAGTTACCACACGCTTTATGGCTGGGTTCACCAAAATAATTGAGGAGCACAATTCGGCGACAGTTTTGCGCTTCGGCAAAGTTGACCATGCTTGAAAGTTTGAAGTTCTCAATGCGGCGTTGCTCTTCATCCGGAACTTGTTCGACAAAAAACTTGGCGGTGGCGACGTCCTGCATACTAAACAGCAATAGAGCTTCTGAATCTAAACCATCACGTCCAGCTCGCCCGGTTTCTTGATAATAACCTTCAATATTTTTTGGCAGGTCGTAATGCACTACAAAACGCACATTGGGTTTATCAATTCCCATGCCAAACGCCACAGTAGCGACCACGATATCGATTTCATCGCGTAAAAATTCCTGATGTACTGTTTGACGAATTAAAGCCGATAAACCCGCATGGTAAGCCTTGGCTTTAAAACCCATGGCTTTAAGATTTTCGGCAACTTCTTCGACTTTTTTACGGCTTAAAGCATAGACAATTCCACATTCATCCTTATGATCTTCCATAAAGGTCATTAACTGTTTAGCAGGTTGACGTTTTTCTAAGACGTGATAACGAATATTGGGCCGATCAAAACTGCTGACATAGACTTTAGGCTGATGCAGGTGCAATTTGTCGAGAATATCCTGGCGGGTGGCATGGTCGGCGGTGGCCGTTAAAGCAATAAAGGGTACTTGCGGAAACAAGGCTCTTAATGACCCCATTTGTGCATATTCTGGACGAAAATTATGTCCCCACTGTGAGATACAGTGCGCTTCATCAATCGCGAAGAGAGAAATGGGTAGGCTTTGCAGTTGATTGATAAAGTTGGGTTGCATCAGTCGTTCAGGAGAGACATAAAGCAGATCTAATTCCCCCATATGCAGTTGGCGCATCACTTGGTGCTCAGTGTCTGGATCTAAACTTGAATTATAGTACTCTGCGCGAATGCCATAAGCCTTAAGGGCTGAAACCTGATCCTGCATCAATGCAATTAAAGGTGAGACGACAATCGTAGTGCCGTTACGAATCAGCGCTGGAATTTGATAACAAGCCGATTTACCTCCACCGGTCGGCATCAGTACAAAACTATCATGACCTTGAATGGCATCCTCAATAATTTCAGCCTGCTGATTACGGAATGACTCATAGCCAAAAATATCTTTTAAAACTTCTAAGGCTAGGGTTTGTGTTGGAGTTGGAGTCATAGTGGTCTTTTAAGTTGTTTTAATGTGTTTTTAAGAGATGTGTCGATTTTTTCTGGGACTTTACAGACACATTACCAAAGCTACCAGGCCTGGTAGCTTTGAATTCATGCCTGTAAGAGGGTATGACCATAGATGAAAAAATAATGTTTAAGGAGGGTTAAGGCCTTTAGCGTCTCTAGTGCGCTTCGTCCCAGTTTTTACCCTGTCCAACTTCGACAATCAGTGGGACTTTTAAAGTTAAAGCCGATTCCATAATGGCTCTGATTTCCGCTTTAGCACCCTCTAAGTCTTTATCTGCGACCTCAAATACTAATTCATCGTGTACCTGCATCAGCATGATGAGGTCGTAAGGCGCGGTTTTCAACCAAGCTTCCATTTTGATCATGGCAATCTTAATAATGTCGGCCGCAGTGCCTTGCATCGGTGCATTGATCGCAGTACGTTCTGCATACTGGCGCAGTTGACCGTTAGATGCATTAATGTCTGGAAGATAAAGGCGGCGGCCCTTTAAGGTTTCAACATAGCCGGTCGCTTTGGCTTGCTGTTTAGTGTTTTCCATATAGGTCAATACACCTGGATAGCGAGCAAAATACAAATTAATGTACTCTTGCGCTAGGCCACGTGAAACATTGAGTTGCTTGGCAAGCCCAAATGCAGACATCCCATAAATCAAACCGAAGTTCACCGCTTTAGCGCTACGACGTTGTTCGGTGGTGACGTCTTGTAAATCAATACCAAATATTTCGGCGGCGGTGGCCTGGTGAATATCTCGACCTTGAGCAAAAGCATTGAGTAGACTATCATCATCCGACAAATGGGCCATGATGCGTAACTCGATTTGTGAGTAATCGGCCGCCACCATGGTGTAACCAGGACGAGTAATAAAGGCTTGACGAATACGACGACCTTCTGCAGAACGAATTGGAATGTTTTGCAGGTTTGGTTCTGTGGAAGACAAGCGACCCGTTGACGCAACCGCTTGCATATAAGAAGTATGAATACGTCCAGTGCCTGGGTCAATTTGCTTCGGTAACGAGTCAGTATAGGTCGATTTCAGTTTGGCTAAGCTGCGATACTCTAAAATCAAAATAGGCATTTCATGGCCCTGTTCAGCCAATTCGGCTAATACCGGTTCAGCCGTAGAGGCTTGGCCTTTTGGCGTTTTTTTGAGAACCGGCAGTTCCAAATTTTCAAACAGAATGACTTGTAACTGTTTTGATGAGTTCAGGTTAAAAGCTTCTCCTGCAATTAAATGCGCTTTTTGTTCGAGTTCAGCCAGTTTCGCAGTAATTTCGACACTCTGTTTTGCTAACATCTCAGTGTCTAATAAGACCCCATTACGTTCCATATGCGCTAACACGGGAACTAATGGCATTTCTATGTCGGTAAATACCTTCTTTAAGCTGGGTTCTGCTTCTAATTGTTTCCAAAGTGTTTGATGGAGCTGTAAGGTGATATCGGCATCTTCGGCAGCATAAGGGCTGGCGGTTTTAATCTCGATTTGATTAAACGTCAGCTGTTTTTTTCCTTTACCAGCAATATCTTCAAAATGAATGGTGCGATGATTTAGATACTTCAGCGCCAAATCATCCATATTATGACGGGTTGCAATACTGTTTAAACAGTAGGACTCAATCATGGTGTCAAACTGGATACCTCTTAAGGTGATGCCGTGATTTTGCAGCACATGCCAGTCATATTTAAGGTTTTGACCACATTTAGCAACCGCTTCATCTTCTAGAATTGGTTTTAACCGTGCTAAAACCATCTCCAAATCCAATTGATCAGGTGCGCCTTCGTAATCGTGTCCTAATGGAATATAGCAAGC
Source organism: Thiomicrorhabdus arctica DSM 13458 (assembly GCF_000381085.1). GTDB lineage: Bacteria > Pseudomonadota > Gammaproteobacteria > Thiomicrospirales > Thiomicrospiraceae > Thiomicrorhabdus > Thiomicrorhabdus arctica. The sequence continues at coordinate 112,648 of NZ_KB905902.1, forward strand.
GAGGTTATTATCATCGTTTAGATTTTTAACCGCTAAACAGATGCCGACCACCTTGGCTTGCTGGGTATTTAAAGAGGTGGTTTCGGTATCAATCGCAAACAAGTCGGCATTTTCAATACGCTCTATCCAACGTTCAAACTGAGCGGGCATATAAATGGTTTCGTAAACCCCAGCACTGCTACTCGCAGGGCTTTCTGTTGAAGTGGCCGTAACACCATCAGTTGGGGCTGATTTGGTTACAAGGGGTGCAGGTGCTCGAGTGCCATTGGTTTTGGTGAAAGGCACTTGGCCATTCTGGATCTGTTTTAACCAGGTATTCAATTCATATTCGGCAAACAGTTCTTGCAGACGTTCCATATCGGCCGGATGGCGTTGGATATCTTCTAAATGCACCGGCAGATCGCAATCTAATTTAATCTCAGTTAATTTACGCGATAAAGCGAGTTGCTCCAGGTTGTCACGTAAATATTCGCCAATTTTGCCGCCAATCATCGGCGCATTGGCCACCAGATTATCAATATTTCCAAAAGCGGTTAACCACTTCACCGCGGTTTTCGGTCCACACTTGGGAATACCGGGAATATTATCGGAACTGTCGCCAACCAAGGCCAAATAATCAATAATTTGGTTGGGACGCACGCCAAACTTTTCCTGTACATAGTCAGGGGTAGAGTATGTATTCGTCATGGTATTGATTAAGGTGACATGCTCATTAACCAACTGCGCTAAATCTTTATCACCGGTAGAGATCAAGGTGTCGTGTTGGGCTTCCGTAGCCTGAAAAGCAAAGGTACCCATGACATCATCGGCTTCGACGCCATCAATCACTAGTAACGGCAAACCTAACGCCTTAACGATTTCATGAATCGGTTCAATCTGACTGCGCAGTTCATCTGGCATCGGTGGACGATGGGCTTTATATTCTGAATACATTTCATTACGAAAGGTCGGCCCTTTGGCATCAAAAATGACCGCCATTTTTTCAGGCTGATACTTTTCGAGCAACTTACCGAGCATATTGATCACGCCATAAATCGCCCCAGTGGCCTGGCCTTTACTGGAAGTCAAAGAAGGCATGGCATGGAATGCTCTAAACAGATAAGAGGAGCCATCCACCAAAATAAAGGGGCTTTCTGGATTGGTGATAATTTGTGGAGTTGATTCAGAATTCGATTCAGTCATTTTGTCGCCTGATATGGTAAAATTTGTCGCATTATTTTACCTTAGTTAGCATGGATTTAATTATCCCTAACCAAAATTAAGAGACTTTACTTTATGTCTGTCTATACAGTCGTTGAAGAAAACCAGTTAATCACCTTTTTAGAAGAGTATGACGTAGGATTTTTAGAGAGCTTTGAAGGGATCAGTGCCGGAATTGAAAATACCAATTATTTCGTCAACACTCGGCATAATGGTCAACTGAAACAGTTTGTTTTAACGATTTTTGAACATCATGATTTTGAAGAGTTACCGTACTTCTTGAATATTATGGCGTTTATGGCGGAGCATAAAATCCCCACCGCACATCCGATGCCGACTCATTCAGAGGGGTATTTAAAAGAGCTGTGTGGTAAACCTGCCTCTTTGGTAACCCGCTTAACAGGCGGTGGAGTCGATCATCCTTCTGTTATACAGTGTGGCGTGATGGGTAAGCAGTTGGCGTCTTTTCACCAGGCCGGTTTAGAGTATGAGCAATGCCGTGCGAATGATCGAGGTATTGATTGGATGCAATCGACCTTTGATGAGATAAATACCCATTTAACGATTGAAGAGCGCGATTTGATTACCGCTGAACTGGCGTACCAAAACCAAATTGATTGGGCGCATCTGCCACAGGGTGTGATTCATGCTGATTTGTTTTGTGATAATGCCTTGTTTGATGGGGATGAATTGACGGGGATTATTGACCTCTACTATGCTTGTAATGCAGCCTTTTTGTACGATCTTGCTGTAATGGTAAATGACTGGTGTCGAATGAATACTGAAAACCCAGCAGACATTCATTTTGATGAGTCCAAGATCGCCACTATGGTGTTTGCCTACCAACAACAACGTCCATTGACCGAAGCAGAGCAACAGGCTTGGCCAGCCGCATTACGGTTGGCCGCGTTACGTTTCTTTTTATCGCGTTTACAAGACAAGTGTATGCCACGTGAAGGTGAAATGACGCAGATTAAAAACCCTGATGTCTTTAAAAAAGTATTACAAATTCACCAGAATACGCTTTAAATATATACTTACCAGACTGGCCAATTGTTAGAATTTCAGCGATGGATAGGCAACTCTGCATCTTGCTGAGTGGTTAAATTTTGTGATAATAACGATAAGTATTTCGTCCCTCGTTTTTAGACAGGTAAAGTGCTTCATCAGCCATTTTTTGAAGCGACTTAATATCCACCGTATCTTTAGGATAACAGCTAATACCGATGCTGGCACCGATTTGAATAGGGTGATTTTCGATGAGAAATTGGGTTTTTAACTTATTTAGGATTCTTTCAGCCAATATTGCCACCTCTTTTGGGTCATGAATACCGTTAAGGATAATGGAAAATTCATCACCCCCCAGTCTTGCGATAATATCAATTTCACGGCAGCAATAAATCAGAACGTCAGCTACTCTTTGCAGCAAGACATCCCCCACATAATGACCATAAGTGTCGTTCACTGGTTTGAACTTATCAAGGTCGATACTCATTAGACAAAATTGTGTCTTGAAACGCTTAGCCTGTTGTTGCATCTCAAGCAGGCGTTGATTAAATTGATATCTATTTGCCAAGCCTGTTAGAGAGTCTGTCATGGCAAGTTTTTCTATCTGTGCATCCTTCTCTTTACGTTCGGTAATATCGCGCACCAAACCGGTGAACCTAAGTTCATTCGCAACTCTTATGGTATTGAGAGTGATTTCAACCGGAAAAATTTCTCCATTTTTTCTCTGAGCTGTTTGGTCTAAAGAGTTGCTTTGATCACGAGTCGACTTCCCTTCTGAAAATGCTTTTAGATAACCATCATGGGCACTTTTAATCGGTTCATGCATCAATAAAGAGATGTTTTTACCGATGATTTCATCGGCTTTGTAGCCAAATATTTTTTCCGAGCCAGGGTTAAAGGTTTCGATTATCCCTTTGGCGTTAATCGTGATAATGCCATCTCTGACAGTGTTTAATATTGAACTGACGAGCAATTGATCTTTTTCGGCAGCCTTACGTGCCGAGATCATCTGTTCTGTCATAAGCATCGCTTTATGGGCTTCTTCTTCAGAACGTTGATGCAACTGCTTGTTTTCTTCAAGTTTCTGTTTTAGCGCTTTATTGACTTGTACTAGGGTTTCTTCTGATTCGAATCGTTTTATGACATTGGTTTTAAACACTTTCACCGCCCGCACCATTTGGCCAATTTCATTTTTGGCTTGGTGCCCAGTAATTTCAATATCAAGTTGATTGTCTGCCAGTCGCACCATGTTTTTTGTCAGCTTAAGAATAGGCTGAATGATATAGAATCGAATAAGGAGAATAACAATGAAAATTAGAAAAACAATGGTAAAAACACTGGCCCATCTACCCAGAGGTATTGCTTTATTAACGGCTTCAAGCGCTTTAGAGACATTGATAGAGTGAGTAGAAATTTGACGATTAACTTCTTGTTCGAGAATTTGAAAACTGCGTAAAGCTGGAACATCATTGACATAAACATCACGATCAATCTCTTTAATAGATTCACCCAGCGCGATTAATTCAGGTATTTTGTCTAAATTTTTAGAATATTGCATTAGCATTGACTCAATCTCCTTGAGTGCCAATTTTTCAGAGTCTTTCAGAGGCAGTTGTCGATACTGGCGAATTGAAGCTTCAACGAGCTGGATATTGATTTTGATTTCATTTATTAGGTGGGTGTCTTGCAAGGTGTCTTCATGGGTCATTTTATGACGAAGAATATAGTTTTTGAACTTATGGATTACGCCACCATAACCGAGCGCGGCACGCAAATCTGCGATGATACGGGTCTTATTGATGGGGTTATTATTGGTTTGTTTTGAGAAGGTCGCTTGACGAAGGGCTTTTAGCCCTCGTAATGCGGGATGATCGTCCACTGCTATAGCTTGGTCAATTTCTGATAGGCTGTACTCTTCTGCTTTCATCGTTTGCGCTTTTCGCAATGCATTTTTATACGCTGTGACCACGGCGAGTATATCTTTAATGGCAAGAGTTTCCGTGGTGGTCAGCTCCAAAGCAGAATACTGTTTCAAAAAAGCTTTAATCGCACCGATGTTTGATTCAACCTGGCTTTTGTACTCTTCACTATCGCGCAGAAGATAGTTCTTGAAATTATGAATCATACCTCCATAACCAATGGCTGCTCTCAAGGCACCTTCTAGCCGTGCCTTTTCACTCAGATCTGTTTGATACAGTTGCCAAGCATTATCAATGACCACAATATTTTTTTCGACAAAGTAAGAGCTGACGATAATCACCACCGTTATGAAGCCCGTGAGGAAGGCTAGAATCCAAGTAAAGGTCGCTAATTTTAAATTGGAAAGCATGTGCGGTGCCTTTTGAAGATACAAAACTAAAAATAAGGTTAGGGAGTTGTTTGCCTAATTTAACGAGTAACCAGTGTAATGAAACCGAGGGTGAATTCAGGGTTGTAAGTATAGGCGGATTGGGTCAAATTTTTTATTGATTATTTGTTGAGATCCATAAGCTGAATGTATCCGGTACTTTTTGCCTGTAAGTCGTCTTTTTTAGGTTCACCGAACGCAAAATTACAATGAGTTTCTCAAAAAATTGGGTTTACAAAAGTTAAAACTAAAACCCTTATTATACACTGACTGATGATTGATTAAATTCCAGCATTGTGTACGGAAGAATTAGCGAGCCATCCTTTCATACCTGTCACGACTACGAGTAATCCAATTAATCCAATCGCAGATAAGCTTAATACCGCGTAAACACTGACTTGTTCCCAGGGTAGCCCGATCAGAAGATTTCCTAATGCCATCGCAATGGCGGTGCCCAAATAAAAAAGACCATACGCTTTGCCTTTATTCTGTGTTGTTTGTCCGATACGACTGCGTAAAGCATTAAATCCTCCAACCACAAAGATACCTTGAAAAATGAAGGCTAGAATAATGGCCGTTGGACTGTGAAAGAACAGTAATAAAGTGGATAAAACACCGGCCCATAAGCTCAAGCGCAGTAACCATTGTGCTCCTTGGGCATCTAAGCGTTTCCCTATCCGGTAGCTAATGAGGGTTTGAGTCAGTGCTGAAACGACCATTAATAATGGAAGCCAGTGAGTGCCAATACCGATTTCACTGCCCCTCATCACCATAAATGCATCATTCAACATAAAAAAGACCGCTAAAAAATATACAGTAAACCATGACCATAATGAGGGATCAAAATGAGACCAGCTTTCATTGGACGGTGAATGATGGGGTGCCTTGGTTGATTTTTTTTGTGAATGTTTAACGGTGTCTTTGACAAAGAAAATTAAGATCAGCACGCCGATGATGCCAGGAATGATCGTTAATTCAAACATGGTACGTATCAAATCTGCAGATTGACCTAACCAGCTCAACAATAAAAAGGCGATGATTCCACCTATGGTTTCGCCTGCAATATCTAATGTTTTATGGAGACCAAATGCCTTTCCCTGGTTTTGTTGCTGTGCAGATGCAGAGATCAGCATATCTTTGGGAGCGCTGCGAATGGCTTTACCTAAACGTTCTGTGGCACTGATGGCGGCAACGCTCACCCAGGTACTTGTATAGGCTAACAGAGGTTTCGTAATGGCGGATAAACTATAACCGATCAGTAAAAGTGGTTTGGTGATTTGAAATTTATCACTCAGATAACCACCGACCCAACGAAGTAAATAAGAGACGAGGGTGGTAATGGCTAATACGTACCCTAGTTTATCCATGCCTTGATTGAGAACAATGACCACATAGATAGGAATAAGTGGCTTGACCATTGCAGAGGCCATATCGGTGAAAAAACTGACCCATCCAAGTGCAAAAATATTTGGAGATATTTTAAGCATAACCACCTCTTTATTTCAAAGTAGCTTACCAGGCCTGGTCATTTTGTAAAACAGATTTTAAGCCATTACTTTTTATTATATTTGCCTGTTAAGCTAGAGCCACGCTTGGTCTTTGAGGTAGGCTCTTTGTGATGAGATTTTGTGTTGTTTGAAACCGTATGGTTGTTTTTACGTGGGTTTTTAGAGTGTCGGTCGGTTTTCTGGCGATATGACTCGGCATCTTGAGGGACTTTATGTGCTGTGCTTTCATCATTTGCATGCTGTGTGAATTTCAGATGTATTGCATTCGGCTTCCCCTTGATACTTGAGGTTTTGCTCGATCCAAGAACAGCGTCGTTGATTTCATCCATCTCTTGCGAGGTTAGGTTACGCCACTGGCCGACTTGTAGGTTACCCAGGTGGACGTTCATAATTCGGCTACGTTTTAGTTTGGTGACGGTGTAACCCAGGTATTCTGCCATGCGACGAATCTGTCGGTTAAGTCCTTGGGTTAAGATAATGGTAAATACAAACCGACTGTTGATGGAGGCCGCGCACGGTTTGGTGACGGTATCTAAAATAGGCACACCACTCGACATCTTGCGTATAAAATCATCTGTTAGAGGCTTATCGACGGTGACCACATACTCTTTATCATGAGCATTTTCAGCGCGTAAAATCTTATTAACGATATCGCCATCACTGGTGAGAAAAATCAGGCCTTCAGAGGGTTTATCGAGTCGACCAATCGGAAAAATACGTTGTGGATGACCAATCGCATCGATGATATTGCCTTTGACTTGGGACTCTGTCGTGCAGGTAATACCGATCGGTTTGTTGTAAGCGATATAGACACGATCAGTTTTATCTTCTGGCATCGCCATAATGGATTGGCCGTTTACCCTGACATCATCCCCAGGCACTACCTTCGTGCCGAGTTCTGGTAATTTACCGTTAATGGTGACCCGTTTTTGCTCCACGAGCCGATCGGCCTCACGGCGCGAACAAAAACCTGATTCACTGATAAATTTATTGAGACGCTTTTCGATGGGGGTGCTGGTGCTCACAGGCATTCCAATTGTTTGAGTTTGCGAAAGTGTAGCAAATCAAAGGCATAAGACAAAGTTAATTAAGGCTGAAGATCACTTTGTGAGCAATGAGGGTGTTGACTGGAGTGCTGATTATTTGGGGAAGTCTGAGAGTGATCGTGATACCTTAAAGAGACCCATTTCCCGTATTATCGTTACTTGGTGTAGCGTTTGAACAGCGAAAAAATGATTGTAAATTTAGATTATGATCGCAAGCCACTTTAAAGCCATGGATTTCGTCATTGAATAATAGATATTTAAGGGTATTTAAAAGTATTGCTATCGCAGATAAATCGATTCAGGATGATTGTCTACAAGGCAAGTATGGGGAGATTAAGTAGGCGGTATGTACCTTCTGGTTGGTTGCTTTAACGGATGAGGAACATCCTTTTGAAAGGGCCTGCCACAGGCCTTAGCAACCAACTCTAAATTGAGAACTTAAGCAGAAAGCCCAATTTGTGGTGCTTCAGAAGGCTTGATGCTTGCTAAATAAACAAACATCAATGCCGTTATATAACTCGCAAAAGGCAGGGTCACGATTGCCAACAGTAGCAAGCTTGGAGAAGAGTTTTCCCATAAAGAGAATAACCCACTCAATAGACTCCACAATAATAAAAAGACAGCTACACTCGCAAATTTGGTGTTCATCGTTAACATAATCAATACTCCAATATTTATAATCATAAACTCTGTTTTTTGTAGACTTTGAGACCTACAATCATGTCCTATCCGTACTGATATAGGGTTCAAGAAACGGTCGAGTTTCTGTTTACAATTATCTGTTTATTAGTGAACTTTAATGTGATGGTGGTGTGACGCTTTTATTGCAGGGTTGTCATATAACATGGGTTTGTTTAAGGCTACACAGTTGTCCTTAAGAGTAAGCCATCATAGGCGGTTACAGCCGTTGAGTACCGCCGCTTTTGTTTTTTAAAAATGAAGGGGGTTAACCAAAACGACCTTAATCGAGCATCGTTCAGATTTTTTGTAAAGGAATAGGCAGGAGTTATTCATTAAATTTGCAGGGTATTTTTGATTGTTTAGCGATGATTGTGTTCTTGGCGAATTTCCTGAATCTCTTGGCGTTTCCAATCATCACCATCTTTTACCATCGGGTATTTTGCCCATTGGGCGAATTCACTGCGTGTAATGCAATCACTACGAGTTGCTTGTTGTCCTGCAATTTGTTTAAAGATGACAAAGTCTTTTTGTGGATCGGTACTAGGGGATTCATCAATGATTTGACGCATTGACCACTCTTTGCTCACATGGCCGTTACTGTAAACACTTCCTAAATGAATGTCTTGCGCAGTAAGATGCGAGTGCGCGGCATTGTAATTTGCCAACTCAAAAATACGTTTAACTTCGTCTTCATTGACACCTACGAATGAGTCGATCTGTTTTAAAGCCTCAATAAAGTCTTCGTGTGAAATGCTTGCGGGTGTTTGAGTGGTCTCTTGTGCCGATAATTGAGAGTGCGGACTGAACAGATCGTAGTGGTTGAGATACGCTGGATAACGACGCCAGTGGAAGATGAAGTTGAACATCATTGCCACAGCAAAAATAGCTAAAACGTTAAGTAACACGGGGGTGATTAAAAACTGATAACCCAATTCATGAATAGATTCTCCACCGATCACTGCTGTTAAGGCGGTTGCGCCTCCTGGAGGGTGAATGCATTTTAGATAGTACATGGCTAAAATGCTTAGGCCGACTGCGCAACTGGCCGCCAGAATCGGTTCATCAATAAAAAGAGCACAACTCACGCCAATAAAGGCCGCCGAAAGATTGCCGCCCAACAGAGGCCAAGGCTGTGATAAAGCACCGTGAGGAACGGCAAATAGTAATACGGCTGAAGCCCCCATGGAGGCAACTAAAGCCCAGCTCGAGGGCAGATCTAAAAAGATTTGGTTGATGACAATCAGTAAGAAAATAGCAATAAACCCCCCCAATGCTGAGAGGATTTTTTCGCTGTGACTGACCGGTGCTTGGGTAATGCCGAGGAATTGTTTTAAGGTAGAAAATGGTTCTTTCATGGAAGACACTTTTTTGTAATGTGCGAGTTTGTATAGAGTTTATGCTGAATTAAGCTGCGCCAAACACCAAACCAACATAAGTCGTTAAAGCCATGGCCAAACTGCCCCAAATAAACATTCGCAACGCACCTTTCAGCATATTAGCACCACCGGTTTTTGCTGCCAAAGCACCTAAAGAAGCCAATAAAAGCAATGAAGTGCCGGCGATAATATAACCGATATTTTCCATCGGTAAAAAGGCAATCAATAACACAGGAATGGCTGCGCCGGAAATAAATGAAGCAGCAGATGCTAAGGCTGCTTGTAATGGTTTGGCACTGTGGGTTTCAGTATGACCTAACTCATCACGTGCATGGGCACCTAAAGCATCATGGTCCATTAATTCGGTGGCCACTTTATGGGCCGTCTCTTCACTGACACCGCGTTGGCGGTAAATCAGCGCCAGTTCGGCGTGTTCGGTCTCCCAGTCGTCTTCAAGGGCTTTTTTCTCAATCTCCAGATCGGCTTTTTCGGTATCGGATTGTGAGCTGACAGAGACATATTCACCTGCTGCCATAGACAGAGCACCTGCCACTAAAGCGGCGACGGCAACTAATAATATATGTTCTCTATCGGCACCTGATGCGATGACCCCTACCAGTAAACTGACGACAGAAATAATGCCATCATTGGCACCTAATACGGCCGCTCTCAACCAACCCATCCGGTGACTGAAGTGATCATTGCTAAGATGAGTATCTAGCATATCTTGCGTAAAGTTCGCCATGGTTTTTACCTGTTTGGGATGCTTGAATCGGCGCTGAAAAAATCCCAGGTCACTAGACCTTTAAAAGAATTTTAAGAGCTTTAAATTTAATTTTAAATTCTAACACTATAATTAAAAATGGGTCAATTTACGATTAGGTTGATTTGAGCTGCGCCGGACATAGAGGTTGTGGGTGTGCATTATTTATTCAAAACCATGCTTATCGATAAAGATGCCTACGTCTAGATTATTATAAATGGCCGCAGGACATATGCCCAGGCTACTTTATTTAAAGTGCAGGATCTATATTTCCCGCAATGCTAGCGTTACATCGGAACCAGCCTGTGACACTGACTCTAGGGTGTTTCGTTGGCAAGACTTCGTGCGGAATTTGCTCACTCATAAAGACAACCAGTTTGCCCATCTCTGGTGTGATGATGGCCAATTTTTTTGTAGATTCTTCATTATAAATGACCAATTCTCCGCCCCAATCGTTCTGCCAATTTGGGTTTAGATACAGTACTGTGGTCACCACGCGGTTGGCATTACCGCGAAAACTGTCTCGGTGTTTTTTATAGAAACCGCCAGCTCTATATAAGGCAAAGTGAGATTCATACTCTAATAAACCTAAGAAAAGCGCGTAATTAAGCTGATATTGCATCTCGGCCATCTGCTTTAAATAGGTTTGTTGAGCAGAACTCTTGCCATTCAACCAGTAGATGGAATCCTGACGTACCCCTTGATGAATTTGGCGTGTCTTTCCACGACCAATGCCTGCACGTTGTAATTCCCCTTCGAGATCATATTTTTCAACTTCGGTGAGAAGGCTTTGAGACAACTCATCTGTGATAGCATTTGGCCATTCAAACCAGCCATTTTCAACGAGTGAATCAAGGAGTTGATCTAATATTTTTGGAGTAAGGTCTAGCGGCATACGATGCAACTCATGAAGGGAGTTCGGAGTATGTTCTTAAGTGGTTAACTTGGCAATAAAAATTGATTTTAAAGTGTATTTATTGCTTGGCTAGATTAATTTAAGTGCAAATCAAGACTTTGTTAATCCTTTGTTTAGGATCTATTAAGCTTCTCTTAATAGAGTCTCAATGAAATCATCGTAGTATGACTCTATAATCCCTTGCAAATATAATGGAATTATAAACGTGCAAAAATCAAAACTCTGTTTGGCGATTCTCACAGCCCTATGTTCTTCTCAAATCCAAGCCTCAACGGAATTAGACTCTGTAACCGTGACGGCGACTCGTTCAGCAGAAGAGGTTTCTAAACAGGCACTTTCAATCGCTAAAAAAGGTACTGAAGAGGTAAAGTTAGATCAAGCCATTTTTCAAAAGGATGTATTGAACTCTATAGCAGGTGTTTCGGTTAAACAAACCGGTTCGGTCATAGGCCACACCATTGCTGTGCGTATGCCAGATTCGACCTCGCCGTACTATCTTTATCTACAAGACAATGTGCCCGTGCAGTCCTCTGGATTTTTTAACCACAATGCCATGGCCTATACCAATTTTCAAACCGCCCAAAGCGTTGAGATATTAAAAGGGGCCGGAACGGCTTTATATGGTTCCGATTCAGTGGCCGCCACGATCAATATTCAAAGTGCGCCACCGAGTATTGAGTTAGAACGAAAACTCAATGTTTACGGTGGCAGTGATGGCTTTAAACAGGGCGGTTTTTCCGTCAGTAATACTTTAGAGGATGATCGTTCATATCGACTTTCTGGCTCTATAACAGATAATGATGGGTGGCGTGATCATACCAATATGCAACGCCATGAACTCAGTGGGCAGTATAATTTCAGTCACGGAAAAGATGATTTCAAAGTCTCTTTTATCTCGAACTATTCACGTGCGCAACAAGCCAGTTATGTCACGAGTTTAGAGGGTTTAAAAAACAACCCTGAAGTGGCTGGAGACAAAAAGTTTCTGGATAAATTAGGTCTTGTGGATGCCATGCGCCAGTTTGACCATAATCGGGTCAGTTTGCAGTGGGACAGCTATCGGATTAAAGGGCTCGATTTGAGCACCATCGCGTATATCCGCAATACCCGTAATCAATATACCGCCACCTGGGAAAATAACCTGCCACAGAATGACAGCCAACAAAACACCTTAGGAGTGATGCATAAAGGGGTCATGAATCCAAGCTGGGGACGTTTTATTTATGGGATTGATGGCGAAGTCACTCACGGTACAACGCTGTATACACAACAGTTTGATTACGTGCCGACGGGTTGGGGTAGTTCAGTTGATACCGGAACGATTTACGACTATAACGTGGATTACTTAGCTATTTCACCTTACCTTCATTCTGATATCAAATTAGCGGATTCCTTAAGTTTATCGGCAGGGTTACGTTATGACATCAACCAATACCAATACACCAACAATACAGCGGATGGTCAGTATGCGACTTCAAGTTATGCTCGCCCTGCAGACCGCAATGACGATTACAGTCATTTAAGTCCTAAATTGGCTTTAACCTATGCGCTCTCACCCAAAGCGATGGTTTATGGACGTTATGCAAATGCTTTCAGGGTACCTTCAGCTTCGCGACTATATAGTTTATCAACCAGCAATATCGACTTTAGTTTAGACCCAGAAACCTCTAATACTTATGAAATTGGGTATAAAGTTGACGGCCAATCGACGGATGTGAAAGTGGCGCTGTACTATATGGATTTGGCAGATACCATTACCCGCTCAGATGATAGAACCTATTATTACAATGGGGGGACTACAATTCATAAAGGTCTAGAGTTGAGCTTAAAGCATGAGTTCAGCCCCCAATGGTCAACCAAAGTCGCTTATAGCTATAGCGTCCATAATTTTGAAAATGATGCTGTTTATAATGACAATGAAATGGCGAGCGCACCAAACCATCTATTGAATTTAAGAGCCTTCTACCGTCCAAGTGGCGTTGATGGTTTATTAATCATGGCAGAAGGAATCTATACTAGTGAGTATTGGATGAACAATGCGCATGATGTCAGTTATGCAGGGTATAAAATCTTGAACTTAAAAGCGAATTATCAAGTGAATAAAGCCTGGCGTGTGTTTGCTAAACTGGATAACGTTACCGATGAATCTTATGCGGAATCCGCCTCTTATGCTTATGGCTCTGAACGTTATACGCCGGGCGCACCTCGTCAGTTATTTGTCGGAACAGAGTTAACTTGGTAATCCTATGAACACACGTAAACTTCATAAAAAGGCGGGCATTTTTGCTGGCCTTTTTTTGCTTATCTTAAGCCTGACTGGTTTTTTCTTAAATCATGACCAGTGGAATTTTCAATACCAGTGGACGCTACCGAATTCTGTACTGCCGGATTCGGTGGCTAAGGCTGAAAAATCGCTGTTTCAATCCAAGGTTATTCATCCTGAAGACGTTCAGTGGCAGATTGTCGGTGGCATGCGTGGAGTGTTTGTCTCGTTGGATGGTGGAGTTAATTATCAGCAAACTTCAAAGCATCAATTTTATGCCTTACGTTGGTTGAATAATGTTCTTTATGGCGCGACAGAAGACGGTATTTTGCGTTCAAAGGATTATGGCTTAACTTGGCAGGCCTTTGCATTGTCCGGCCGATGGGTTAATGCTTTAGCAGCCGATGGTGACAAACTGCTGGCTTCGGTCGATAAAAGTCATTTAGTGTTGTTAACGCCGCAAGCAGAAATATTATCAGAAACCACGGTGACCTTGCCAGAAGATCAATTGGCGAAAAACATTACGTTATCTCGCTTTGTGCGAGACTTCCATTATGGCCGAGGTCTTTTCGATAATGGTTGGTCGCTATTACTTAACGATATAACGGCTTGGATACTGGTGTTTTCAGCCTTAAGCGGCAGTTGGATATGGTGGTCATTACGCCGAGCTAAAAAACGACAACAGGAATCCAAAGGGCTCGTTAAATGGATTAAAAAAGTCATGGGAGTACACAGTCATGGTTTGGTGTTATTAGCCATCCCATTTCTGCTGTTATTTGCACTGACGGGTATTGCCTTAGATCATAGTCAGTTTTTCAATAAACCGCTGAAGCAGGTAGTCTTGCCGATTGAAACCTTGCCACCTGTCTATCGAAGTTTGCAAGAAGATATTTGGAGTGTTGATGTAAAGGTAGATGCAAAAGAAGATCAACAGCAAGCGGTCACTTACCGTGTGGGTAACCGTTTTGGTGTTTATGAGAGTGCCGATTTAAGCAACTGGCGTAAAGTTTCTGATGGTTTCGCGTACCGCATGACACGTTTGACCGATACGTTATATGTCAGTGGCATGGGATCGCCTGCCAGAATTTACACCGACTATACCGGTTGGTTGGATATTAAAGCACCCCACATGTTCCGCGATGTTTATCAAAAGAACTATCAAGCGGTCTATTTTAAAGGACATGGAAAATCAGATCAGCAAGTTCCTAATCTCACGGACAGCTCTTTCTACAGTATTATGCTGACGTTGCATGATGGCACTTTCTTTGCCAGTTGGTGGGTATGGATCAATGATTTTGCTTCGGTATTATTGATTATTTTATTGGTGACCGGCTTGATGCGTTGGCAGAAAAAGCCCTCTGGTTTTAAACGTCTTTTAAAACGCCAAATCAAAGAGTAGGAAAAGTAAAGATACTCTAAATGACCAGGCCTGTTCATTTAGAGCCGTACTAAAACATAAAATGGTTACGTTCAGTTAACGTAGCGCTTTAGCATGATAAGCCATGTGTTCACCGATGAAACTGGCGATAAAATGGTAGCTGTGGTCATAACCTGCTTGGCGGCGTAACTGCAAAGGAATCCGCGCGTTTTGGCAAGCGGTTTCTAAGGCTTCTGGTAACAGTTGACCTGCTGTTAAAAACTCATCATCGGTGCCTTGGTCAATCAGGATGTCCGCGAGACTCGCCCCAGCTTCAATCAGAGCCACCGCATCATAAGCCTGCCAAGACTTTTGGTTCTCACCAAGATAAGCGGTAAAACAACCTTGACCCCAAGCACATTCGATAGGATGACAGATGGGTGAAAAGGCCGAAACGGATTGATAAGCGCCGGGATTCTTAAGTGCACAAATCAAAGCACCATGCCCACCCATAGAGTGTCCGCTAATCGATTTTTTGCCCGCGATTAGCGGTAGATTAGCCTCCAGTAGCTCTGGCAGTTCGCGGGTAACATAATCGTACATTTGATAATGCTCATTCCAAGGTGCTTGGGTGGCATTGACGTAAAACCCTGCGCCTTTGCCTAAGTCATAACGTGCAGGCTCATCAGGCACATTCTCTCCACGTGGACTGGTATCCGGCATAATAAAGGCCAAGCCAAATTCCGCCGCATAACGTTGTGCACCTGCTTTGGTTCGAACATTATCATCCGTACAGGTTAAGCCCGATAACCAGTAGAGGGCAGGTACCGATTGGATGGCTGCTTGTGGCGGCAGATAGACCGAAAAGGTCATTTCACACTGGCAAACCGCCGAATCGTGGGTATAACGATTTAGAAAACCGCCAAACTCTTTAATACTTTCTATGAGTTTCATCTGATGCGACTCCCTTAAAAAATAATAACAGAACGAATACTTTCGCCACTGTGCATCAAGTCGAAGGCTTTATTGATGTCCTCTAAGCCCATGGTGTGGGTGACCATCTTATCGAGTTCGATCTCACCGCTCATATAACGTTCAACATAACCCGGTAGTTCGCTGCGGCCTTTAACGCCGCCAAAAGCGCTGCCTTTCCAAGTACGACCCACCACTAAATTAAAGGGACGAGTCGAAATTTCTTGGCCGCCACCCGCAACACCAATCACCGTAGAAACGCCCCATCCCATATGAGTACACTCTAATGCATCGCGCATCACATGAACGTTGCCGATACACTCAAACGAGTAATCCACGCCGCCCTTGGTCATCTCAATGATGTAGTCGCTGATACTGCCATTGCCACCGATGGCATTCGGGTTAACAAAATCAGTCGCCCCGAGCGCTTTAGCCATCTCCCATTTCCCGGGATTAATGTCAACGGCGATAATGCGTGAAGCCTTTGCCATCACGGCACCTTGAATACAAGATAGACCAATACCACCCAAACCAAATACCGCCACGGTAGAGCCGGGCTCAACTTTAGCCGTATTAAGAACGGCGCCAATCCCCGTGGTCACACCACAACCGAGTAAGCAAACCTTGTCTAAAGGGGCCGCTTTATTGATTTTGGCCAATGCGATTTCCGGCACGACCGTATATTCAGAGAACGTTGAACAGCCCATGTAATGATAGATCGGTTTACCATTCATTGAAAAACGACGTGTGCCATCCGGCATAAAGCCGGTCCACACCGTGCTGGCAATGGACTGACAAAGGTTGGTTTTGGTGGAGTTACAATATTCACACTCACCACATTCCGGAATATATAACGGAATAACATGATCGCCCGGTTTCAGGTCTTTGACACCGGGTCCACATTCAACCACTTCACACCCCCCTTCATGTCCTAGAATAGCTGGGAAAACCCCTTCTGGATCCTCGCCCGATAACGTGAAAGCATCGGTATGGCAGACCCCTGAAGCGATGACCTTGAGTAATACTTCACCCTCTTTAGGGCCATCAACTTCAACGTCTTCAATTTCTAAAGGTTGTTTTGGCGCCCAGGCGACAGCGGCTTTGCATTTCATAAGATTACTCCAGGTTGAGGGGGGGTGCTTCTACGTGTAGGGTTTGTTTTTACAAAATTATTCGCCCATTCTAACTCAAAAATTTATTGATAATAGAGAGTCTATTGAGTGTTTTTTGCTAGTTTAAGACGTTTTTTCGGGTTAAATCATCTAACAGAGCATCAACCTATTGTGTAGCTCTATTGAATAGATAATGTACTGTAATAACAACCAGGCCTGGTCAAACTGAAATGGCTTGATTTATAGACTAATAAAACCCTCTGTTTCTGGGTATCATATATCTTACTGATGGTTCGAATAAAGAAGCGATAAAAGTGACTGAAACAAGTATAAAACAGGCTGTTAATATTCTGCAAGCGGGCGGGGTGATTGCCTATCCAACCGAGGCGGTTTATGGATTAGGTTGTGACCCGTTTAATTTACAAGCGGTTGAAAAGCTGTTTCACGTGAAACAACGCCCTGTCGAAAAAGGTGTGATATTAGTCGCCGCTTCTGTTGAACAGATCTCAACTTATGTCGAACTGCAAGGCAGATCTTGGGAAGGTGAGGTATTGGCCTCTTGGCCAGGGCCGATGACTTGGGTATTACCTATCAAAACGACCGCTAATTTACCTGATTGGATTACTGGGGGACGAAATACGGTTGCAATCCGAGTCTCTGCCCATCCGACAGTACAAGCCTTATGTCGCGCATTCGGTCAGCCGATTGTTTCAACCAGTGCTAATCTTAGCAATCAAACACCGGCCTCTTCATGTGCAGAAATCAAGCAGGTCTTTGAAGATTCAGTCTGGTGTTTAGAAGGAGAATTAGGTGATTTAATGCAACCGACGCAAATCAAAGAGGCATCAAGCGGTCAGATTCTGCGTTAGCCTTAAGTTTAAAATGTCAGATTTTTAAATGCTGAGTCACAAAAGATAAAACATCATGGTGAAGGTTTCTAACCTGGCTTATTCAGCGAATTTAACCAGGCCTGGAGAGTTGTTTAAGATACCTTATAATCGGCTTTAATCAATTCATAACCTTCGACTAAGGCTTGTACTTTGGCTTCATCGTATTGGCGTAAACTGCTTAATACCAGTGTTTTATAACCGTTACCGACTGGTTCACCCTTCTCAAATACCTGGAATTGTAAGTGTACAGTGCCCCGTTTACCTTGCACCTCTAAGCTGCTATCAATAAGTTCGAGTGTCGGTGACTGAATGTCTAAGTGATCGAGCTTGAAAGACATGCTTTCATAAATAACCATCGGGCGATCTGGGTTAATCATGACTTGATGCTGTTTCATCAACGGCACCAGAATATGCGGAAAACTATGACCTGAAAAAGCAACATAAGCACGGGTAAAGGCTTCAATCAATGGCATGTCGGTTGAGATATCACCATTACGGCTAACCTCCAGATAGTGTTTATCTTGATTATCGACAATTGCAAAAGTGTTCCCGGGCTGTTTTGGGAACTTCAATAAAACACCATTGCCCATCATGCCTGTATAGTTAAACTTCATTTCTTGTGACAGACCTGTGCGCGATAATACCAGTGCAAACAGAAGATCACCGGGTACTAAAAATCGTTTGGTGTCTGGATTATGCAAGGGATTAAAATCGCGAGCGACTTCTTTTGCAAAAGTGCTTGCTTGCACAGATGTGATGCTAATAAAGTCATCAGTCTCTTGAAAAAAGGGTTCAAGGTAAGAGGTGTTTAACGGCATAAGGTGTCCTGAAAGTTTAATGCGCTTTTGCAGTTTTGATGCTGATTCGAAATCTGCAAAGGGCTAAGATGCTGTATTTTATATAATCTGCTCAAGATGAGTATGAATTTCGTTAGTCGGCATTGATTCCTTTCAGTGTCTTGAATGCCTTAAGCAATCATGTTTAGCGTTGTCTTGATGTTTTTAAGGTCGCATTAAACAACGGTTCAACGCGTTTGGCGTATGTGTTTAAATCTTTGATGCGACTACTATGAGAGGGGTGAGTGCTTAACAGTTCAGGAGTTCTACCGCCTTTCGAAGCTTGATCCATTTTCTGCCAAACTTGAATCGCCGCATAGGGGTTATAGCCGGCTCTCGCGGCAAGTTCGACCCCCATTCTATCAGCTTCAACTTCATGGGTTCGGCTATTCGGTAGAGTTAAGGTGACTTGTAATGCCATGGCGGCCGCGTCCAGTGCTGGCCCTTGAACGCCGGTAAAGATACTTAAGGCTGTGAGCCCAACTTGAGTGAGGGTTTGCTCAGAAGCTCTCTCTCGACCATGCTCGCGTAAAGCATGTGCCATCTCATGTCCCATAATTGCAGCGATCTCTGCATCGGTAAGCTTGAGTTTCTCAATAATACCGGTATAAAAAGCAATTTTTCCACCGGGCATACACCACGCATTAAGTTGGTCGGATTGAATGACATTGACTTCCCAGTCCCAATTTGGCGCATCGTTTCTAAATACGGCTGTTTGCGGAATAAGACGATTAGCGATGCGGCGCACACGTTGAACCAAGACAGAGTTGGTGTTCAGTGTTTTGGTCTGTGCGGCTTCCTTTAACACAGAGGCATAAGCTAGCCTGCCACCATTGACCATTTCCGCTTCAGACACTAATAACAATTGCTGGCGCTCAATACCAACCGTCCCTTTTTTAGTACTGGTCGAAGTACACGCGGTTAACCCCATTAGGATGGTTATGAGGATGCCGGGGAGAATAACGTTAAAATAGATTTTATTTGTCATAAAAATCTCAGTGTTGGATGGTCGGGATAAATGGTCAATAGAGAATAATTAGTTTTTCCCAAAGACTTTTTTCAACAGTTCAGTCGACTGTTTCACTGGATCTTTACGAATACTGGCTTCTTCCTGAGCGAGATAATAAAATATCCCTTCCATCCCTTGATTGACGACATGGTCGAGTAGGTCGGCTTTAACATTAGGCACAAATGGTAGATCTTTGTATTTGGATATGGCTGTGTCATATGCCGTGATTGCACCGACCTCATTCAGAGACTTTTCAACAATTGGTGCCATTTTAGTTTTTAAACTCGGTGCGGTTTTAGACTTTAAATACTGGGTTGCTGAATCCTTAGGCCCTTTATAGATTTTCTTCACATCATCAAAACTCATCGCTTGGATGGCTTGTAAAAACAGCGCTTCTGCTTGCGGTGTGGCCGCTTCGGCGGCGCGGTTTATTTTAAGTTCTAAATCATCCATATAACGGCCCATACCAAACTGATTTAAAGTTGACTGCACGGTTTTTAATGAGCTCGGTAACGGAATATGAATTTTAGGATCAGTATTAAAACCGTCTTTAAGACTGAGTTTACTGACAACGGTTTCTGAACCTTTGGTGAGAGCTTGTTTAAAAGCTTTTTGTAGTTCGTCGACCGACAGATTATTGGGAAGTGTCGTTGTCGGAGTTTTAACGGCTTCAGAGACCCCCGGAATATTTTTCAATAGGTCAGCACCTTGATCCCACCAACTGGCTTGAGCGCTCACACTGACACTGCTAAGACCAATAATCCCTGAAAAGCTGATGAGAATCGGCACGATAAAGGTGTTTTTAGAGAATTTGTTCATGGGAAGCCTCATATTCGGTAGAGTGCTTAAAGCACGCTTGTTGAAAATTGGTTAGTATTATTTCTATTTGAATAGAATACTTTATTTAAAGCTTTATAAGCAACCAACATTGCATAAAGTCATCTGATTCATTGCACAGCCATTTTTGATTTACAGCAAATTAATGAACGATCTTCTCTTTTTCTTTAAGAGGTCATATCACTGTCACACCACTGAGTTAGCATGGCGTCCTTAACTCAATACGGTGGTACTATGCACGATAAATCAGAAACTAAGCCTCTCTCCAATCACTCTCCTAAAAATTCATTTTTACTTAGTAATGAGTGGCATGCAAAAGTGGTTGGTCTTCTTGCAGGCATACTTATGATCGCTATCTATTTATGGATATCCGTTGGTCTGGTAGAGCTGGTGATATCGCTTTACCATGCGTATGTAGACGGTTGGGCACATGGCGCTGAACAGATGATTAAAGATGTGGTCATCATACTGGCTTCTCTGGAGTTGATCCGAGTACTGCAATCCTATCTAACAATAGGTAGAGTCAAGGTTACCTTTATCATTGATGTCGCATTGGTGGTGCTGATTGGGGAGTTGATTAGTTTTTGGTATCGTGATTTTGATTTAACAGCCATACTCTTGAGTGTCTTTGTGAT
The DNA here is from genome assembly GCF_000381085.1 of Thiomicrorhabdus arctica DSM 13458. Lineage (GTDB taxonomy): Bacteria > Pseudomonadota > Gammaproteobacteria > Thiomicrospirales > Thiomicrospiraceae > Thiomicrorhabdus > Thiomicrorhabdus arctica. The sequence goes on from NZ_KB905902.1 coordinate 133,404, forward strand.
TACCGTGTTAGTCGCCTTGAGAATCGTCACGAGTAAATATTCGCCAGATTGTCATGAGTCACATAATAAGCCTGAATAGCGAGTTTTAACAGGACTGGAAACATAAAATCGAACCTGTGCATAACGGTCAGGCCTGGTTGGATTCCAAAAACGATCTTAAGTTTTTAAGTCTGCCTTACGATGCTGATTACGCCCCAAAAGCACCAAGCCCAAGCCACCGATCATCAGTGCAGCGGCAATCATAAAGCGCAGTGTAATGGGTTCATCTATTAACCAAACGGCACCAAAAGCAGCTAATAAAGGCACTAATAGTTGAGCGGCTGACGCTAAACTGGAAGAGATTCTGGGCAGGGCTTTATACCAAAGAATATAACCCAAAGAGGAGGTGATGCCTCCAGAGAAGATGGCCATACCGATTCCCGTCGCGGTTAAATGTATGTGCTCGATAAACATTAGGCTTAGCAGACTGGCTAAAGCGACCATCGGTAAGGTGCGGTAAAAATTATAGGCGGTATCTCTCAACGGGCTCAGCGAACGTCGACCATTCAAGCTGTAAAGCGCCCAAGTATAGGCAGAGATGACTACCATCAGCAAACCCCACCAAGAAGGGGTCGTCAGCTTAGGGTAGACTAAATATAAGAGCCCAAGTAAGGCCAAAGCGGCCCCGAACCACTCAGCACCGTGCAATTTCTCGCCATTACGTAGTGCATAACCAATCATGGTCAATTGCACCACCGACGCCAAGAGTAGAGCACCCGTGGCGGTGCTTATTTCGACATAACCGTAAGAGAAGGTGATGGCGTAAACAAACAAAATAAACGCCGCCTTCCAGCTGCCTTTACTCTCACTATTGACCTCCATATTTGGGTTGCCTATTTTGCGCTGAAGAAGTCTCTTTTGCCAACCCATCCAGCTCATCACTAGAAATAGCATGGCTGCGCCAGAGGCAAGTCGCAAATTGGTGAAACTGACGGGATCAATCCAGCCACCATCTAATGCCCAGCGACATAGAATGGCATTGGTGGCAAAAGCGATCATCGCCATTAAGGTTAATAGGGTGGTTTGGGCCAACAGCGCGGGGGTCATAAAAGTCCAATAAGGTGACGGAGGAATTGACTGCAAAATGCTTGTCTATTTGGGACGAGCGGTAGAATAAATAAAGTGTTTTGTAGTGACAATTCTAGCATTTTTGATGAGGATACAGAGGGTTGTTAAAGGAGAATTTATTGGGAGAGTTTTAGCTCGTTCTCCCTATATTTCTAGCCTATGAGCATCAATAATTAAATACATGCCTTGCTCTATCCCGCGATAATAAGTAATGCGAGATAAGGTGTGATATTGAAGATGATAAAAAGTAATTTAAACACACCGAGAAAACTGTACATAACCACGGTGAATTTCTCTCTTGGAATTGGGAACCAGAAGCTCTGAAGACGATAGACTAAATTTGGCGCAAACATAAATAAGCCCGTCCATAAGATGAGGATGCTACCATTGAGAATGCTGCTCCACATAAAGAATTGGGTAAGTGTTTGTAATTCCATATTATCGCCTTTGATTCAGTTCTATAGGAAAATTCCATAAATTATCATATGGCACGACATGTATTTTAACTCGTTGTAACTTAAAAAGTTATTATCCATAATCAATTGAAGGTTGATTGTTGATTTCGGGTGTTTACCGATATTCTATAACCTGTAAAACTCGAAAATTCGGGTTAAGCTCTGACGACCGATTGTAAGCCAATTGTTTGAACCATGCAAAATGCTTAAATAAGGTCTAAAATACCCCTAACCATTTGAGAAGGATATACCATGTCAGACACCGCTGTTAATGTTCAAGCCGTAAAGGATTATTTACTGACCTTGCAAGAGGATATTTGCCGTCAATTGGCTGAAGAAGATGGCTCAATGGAGTTTATCGTTGACGAGTGGCAGCGAGCAGGTGAAGAGGGTGTTATGCGCCTAACAGGCGGTGGTCGTACCCGAGTGATGGAAGGCGGAGAGGTTATTGAAAAGGGCGGGGTTAACTTCTCGCATGTGAGAGGCCAAAACTTACCGCCTTCTGCAACGGCGCATCGTCCTGAATTGGCCGGACGTTCCTTCCAAGCCTTAGGGGTTTCTCTGGTCATTCATCCTCGTAACCCTTACGTACCGACCTCTCATGCTAATGTCCGTCTTTTTATAGCTGAAAAAGAGGGTGAAGCACCGGTTTGGTGGTTTGGCGGCGGATTTGATTTAACCCCTTATTACCCATTTGACGATGATGTTGTACACTGGCATTTACAATCCAAAAGCGCTTGCGCACCTTTTGGAGAAACCATTTATCCAAAATATAAAAAATGGTGCGATGAATATTTTTATCTAAAGCATCGCGATGAAACGCGTGGTGTCGGCGGTTTGTTTTACGATGATTTAAACGCAGAGACATTCGGTTGGGATTTTGATAAATGCTTTAGCTTTATGCAATCGGTTGGTGACCATTTTATTGAAGCCTATCGCCCAATTGTTGCGCGTCGTAAAACCATGGAATATGGCGAACGCCAAAAAGAGTTTCAACTCTATCGTCGAGGTCGTTATGCAGAATTTAACCTGGCGTTTGATCGTGGGACCATTTTTGGGTTACAAACTGGAGGGCGTACTGAGTCTATCTTAATGTCGATGCCGCCCGTCGTGACGTGGAAGTATGATTATCAGCCAGAACCCGGCACAGAAGAGTCTGAAATCTATGGTTTTCTTACCCCTAAAGACTGGTTGACCGAGTTAGGCTAATTGATGGATAAATTACGGGTTGATAAGTGGTTGTGGGCCGCGCGTTTCTTTAGGACACGCGGTGTGGCTTTGGATGCTATTAAAGGTGGAAAAATTGAGTTGAATGGCTCTAAACCAAAACCGAGCAAGACCTTAATGGTGGGTGATAAGCTTAAAATCACTCAAGTGCATCGCAAAAGTGACGTCACGGTGTTAATCGTCAGTGATAAACGTGGCTCTGCCGAGCACGCGCAAACGCTCTATCGGTTAGACAGTGAAGTCTTAAATCAGACGAAACCGACAGCCGATATGACGCTCGTAGGCTATCGCGAAAAAGGTGCAGGCCGCCCCACTAAACGAGATCGACGTAAAATCCACCAATTTTCTGATTTTGAATAATTTGCTTTTTGTCCAACTCGAGCACGAGCGCGTCGCATACGTTATGGTCGCGTTCAGTAATTAACATCACAATACGTCAATATGTTCATCTAAGCTGCTTAAGGAGTTGGTATGAGGCAATACAGCATTATTTATGATTCGCAGCAAGCGGATATTTTTGAATCGGAACTAAAGCCATTGCTGCAGGATTGTGAGTGTGACTTCATCGCTTATGACCCCCAATCTTTACCGAGTTTAGCTGAAAATAGTGACGTTTTGACATGGTTAGCAGATGAAGATCTCTACCATCTCCTGCCAAAAGCGGCTGAACATAAATGGCATATAGGTCTCATTCCCCATTCAGAAATGAAGCGTGCCACTAAGGCTTTTTTTGTGCCTAAAAAAATGCAAGATGCCATCGCAGATTGTATGGCGGTTGAAAATCCTGTTTCAGTCGATTTGATGTATTGCAATGAGGAACTGGTGCTCGGCTCCGTCATGTTCGGTAACCCTAATATAATGGCGCCAGCAGCCCGTATTGAAGAAAGTATCTGGAACAAACTAAAACATTTTGGTTCCTTAGCCATAAATTTAAGTAAATCACATTTATCGCCTTATCGCATAGAAACAGCTAAGCAAACTGTGATCAATACCGCCGCTTTGGGTATTTCTGTTGTTTATCGTCCGAGCAGTAGTGAATTTACAAGACGGGTTGTGGCCGAATCCAAACAAGATGAAGCGAGTTTGCATACGATCATTTTCGCGCCGCGAAGCATCGTAGAGGTTGCGCGCTTTTTATTCGCTAGCATTTTCCCGCAAAAGCCATCAAGTAATTCATTACCTGATTATTTAGGTCATCTCAAAACAGAACAGGTGATCATTAGTGGTCCAACAGCCCTTGATTATAGTATTGATGGAAGGCATTTAAGTGCTGAACAGATTCAGATTTTAATTAAAGAAAATTCATTACTTGTGTTAAGCAGTGGCTTACCAGAAAAGCTCAGTAGTCAGGATCAGAAGGAATCGGTGAGAGTGACTGGCTTGCCTAAAGGTCAAGCGATTGATGAATTAATTAACCGACCCTTACGATGGATTCATCATGCTGATCAAGATGAGGTGAAAGAGACATTTGTTATTTTAAAAGAGAATGCACGTGCTTCAGAAGCCTATTTAGTATTAATGGTATTGTCGACCTTGCTGGCTACGGTTGGTCTGTTTGCTAATTCTGCACCAGTGATTATTGGCGCAATGATTTTAGCCCCCTTAATGGCACCGATTATTTCACTCTCTATGGGGGTATTGCGACAAAACAGTGAACTTGTGACTCAAAGTAGTAAAACCTTGGTCATCGGCATTGCCTTGGCACTTTTCTTTGGGACGCTACTCACTTTAATGATCCCTCTGCAAAGCATTAACCATGAGATTGGGGCTCGACTCAGCCCGACCATTTTAGACCTAGGGGTCGCGATTATTTCTGGGGTTGCGGGTGCTTATGCCAGTGCTCGTTCAGAAGTGGCTAAAAGCTTAGCGGGTGTCGCAATTGCGGTGGCATTGGTCCCGCCGTTGGCCGTGTCCGGCATGGGCATTGGCTGGTTGGATTGGGAAGTGTTTTCAGGCGCTTTCCTCCTGTTCATGACCAACTTGGTTGGTATCATCCTAGCCGCTTCTGCTACTTTTCTGGTCATGGGGTTCAGTCCTTTTCACTTAGCCAAAAAGGGGATGGTGTTGTCGACAGCCTTTGTACTTGTGGTCAGTATTCCTTTGGTCTTGGCCTTTACCAGTATGGTCGATGAACAGCGTATCGTGCATACACTGGAAGGGTGGAAAACCAATGGTATTGAGATTAAAGATGTCAAAATCCGTAGCGGCACTCCCACTTATGTCTCCGTTAAGCTGCTCTCAAATATTTCGTTACAGACGGAACAGATTGATCAAGTCAAACATCAGATGGAAACCTTGCTCGGTCAAAATATACGCCTTGAAGCCACGACGGTGGTTGTTAGGTAAAATCGCACACATTAACAAATTTAACTATAACCAATGAGAGAACGCAATATGAAAAAACTAGTCTTATCAACCATTATTGGATCAGTGGTGGCAGGGCCATCCATCGCTTTAGCAAGTTCTGCTGAAGGTGTTGGCATTGCAGTGAATTATGGTTTGATTTCTGGACCGGCTGTAGAGCTGACTTACCCAATCAACGACTTGTTTCAAATACGTGGCGCTTTATCAGGAGGCATGGGGCTTTCTGAAACCAGTAGCAATACGGACATTATTTATGATGTTAAAGCCGATGGTGGAATTCACCGTTTGAGTATGGATTATCATCCATTTGCAGGGACTTTCTTTATGTCTGCAGGTTATGCTTTTAATGACTTTAAATTGAAAGCGAATGGCTCTAAAACAGGCGTAATTCAGGTGGGTAATGATACCTTTGCGGGCACAGTAAAGGTTAATGGGGCAATGGAGTGGGAGAGCGCACCGATGTTGTCTTTAGGTTGGGGCAACTCACCGGCTGAAGGTTGGGGTGCGATGTTTGAAGTGGGCGCTATTTTCACCGGTACGGCGAAAGTCTCATTAAGCGGTACCTATAATGGCGGACAAAATGATCGTTTGGATGCCGCTTTGAAAGATGAAAAAGCCATACTGGAAAAGGATGTCGGTAATTACAATTTCCTGCCAGTCTTACAAGCGGGTGTGACTTACCGTTTTTAAGGAAGGATTGTAAATCACGATGTTACTTAACATCGTGATTTACAGACATAAAAAAGCCCGCAATTGCGGGCTTTTTTATGGGATATTCATCCCTTCAAAACAAGGCTTATTCCGCCATTGCTGTACGTTTTTTAGTAATGAGAGCTTGAATGATTGGTGTCATCATTAGATCCATTACTTCTACCATATGTTCTCCACCACAAACTAAAGTATCAGGTCTTTGTAAGAAAGCCCCTGGAATTTTTGCTTTGACGGCTTCCATGTCAACGTCCTGGTGACGAACATGACAGATGATTAATGAATCTTCTGGTGCAGGACCCATAGGCGCATCTTCAGACATCGTTGAAAACGGATCAGAGGTATCAATTAACGGTACACGGTGGAAGTTGATGTGTGTACGGTGGAACTGAGGCACGATGGTTTCAATATAGTCAGGCATACGCTCAAGAATCGTATCGCGAACTTGCTGCACTGAATAAGGGCGTTCAGAAGTATCACGGTAGATTTTTTGCATCCACTCGATGTTGATGGATGGGGCGACACCGATACCTAAATCAACATATTGTGCAACGTTATGCATACCTTCGGCTGGACCGTGATCCATACGCTTAACCATGCCGTGTAGACCTTCGTAGAAAAGAACGTCTGTTCCTTCAGGAATAGGCTCCCAAGGCGTGAACTCACCAGAAGTGAAGTTAGTACCTAAACGAGCGTTATGCTCATCAGCTTCTTCATCACTATGGATGTAATAACGTTGTTTACCGGTAGCTTTTTCTTTATATTCTTTGAATAAAGCTTGTAGTTGATCAAATTCATTCGCGTATTCAGAGAAATGAGTCAGTGCAGCGCCACCGTTTTCTTTAGAAGCGGCTACTTTTGCTTTCATTTCTGTACGACTGTACTTGTGATAGCTATCCCCTTCAACGATCGCAACATTTAAGTTTTCACGCTCGAAGATTTTTTCTACGGCACGTTTTACAAAAGATGTTCCGGCACCAGAAGAGCCCGTTACGGTAACAATAGGGTGTTGTACTGACATAAATGTCTCCTAATAATTTTAAAACAACCAGGCCTGGTCATTTTCATAATTTAAATTTAATAAACGTTTTAATGGACGGTATTAGAAACTAAAACCATCCAAAATTCAAAATTTGTTGTGAGAACCGTGATTTATACGTCTAGGTTTTCTACTTGCAGCGCATTCGATTCAATAAAGTTACGACGTGGTTCAACCTCATCTCCCATCAAAGTGGTGAAGACTTGGTCGGCGGTAATCGCATCACGAATCGTCACTTGTAATAGACGACGTGCTTCAGCATTCATCGTGGTTTCCCAGAGTTGCTCTGGGTTCATTTCCCCAAGACCTTTATAACGCTGAATATTTTGACCGCGTTTGGCTTCACCAAATAACCACTCAATGGCTTCTTTAAAGGTTGAAACGGATTGTCTTTTTTCGCCACGTTGAATCGCTGAAGAAGCAGTTAATAAACCGAGCAGTGATTGGCCAAAAGAAGCGATTTGTGCAAAATCTTTAGATTCAAAGAAATCTGCATCAAACACTTTAGCGCTTAAGGTGCCATGTTCACGTTGTTGTAGACGAATTTGAAATTTACCTTTACTGTCCAATTCCGCCGCAGGTTCTGCTGTTAATTGATACTCAATTTTATGCAATTCACCATGCGCATTAAGTTGCGGCATAAAGTCTTTGATCCAAGCATTTAAGCCATCAATATCATTCAATAACTCAAGCGTAATAGGAGGATGATCAATCATCATCTCTAAGAAAGTTGGGTTATAACGACGACTCAATCGACGTAAGACATGCTGAGTTTTAAAGTGATCTTTAGAAAGGTTTTCTAAAGCGACACCTTGAATACTAGGTGCGCCATCTTCCGTCCACAAGGCTGCACCATCAATGGCACTTTGTAGCAAATAACTCTCTAATTCTGAATCATCCTTTAGATAGGTTTCTTGTTTGCCTTTTTTGACTTTGTATAAAGGCGGTTGAGCAATGTAGATATAGCCTTTTTCAACGAGTTCAGGGTATTGACGGTAAAAGAAGGTCAATAGTAACGTACGAATGTGCGAACCATCGACATCGGCATCGGTCATGATAATGATGCGATGGTAACGTAGTTTTTCAATATTATATTCTTCTGCAATTCCGCACCCTAAAGCGGTAATTAAAGTACCGACTTCTGCAGACGCTAGCATCTTATCAAAACGAGCTTTTTCAACGTTGAGGATCTTACCTTTTAAGGGCAAAATTGCCTGTGTGCGACGATCACGACCCTGCTTGGCCGAGCCCCCCGCAGAGTCACCCTCCACCAGGTACAGTTCAGATAGCGCGGGATCTTTTTCTTGGCAATCCGCCAATTTACCTGGCAGACCTGCAATGTCCAAAGCGCCTTTACGACGTGTCATTTCACGGGCTTTACGCGCTGCTTCACGGGCACGTGCCGCATCAACAATTTTTGCAAAAACCGCTTGCGCATCTTTCGGGTTTTCTAATAAGAACTCCGAAAGTTTCTCATTCATGGCGGTTTCAACCGCCGTTTTCACTTCAGATGAGACCAACTTATCTTTGGTCTGTGAAGAGAATTTAGGATCAGGTACTTTAACGGAGATAACGGCCGCTAACCCTTCACGCGCATCATCACCGGAAACATTGATTTTGTACTTTTTAGCCAACCCAGAACTTTCAGCATAGGCATTCATCGAGCGCGTTAAAGCCGCACGGAAACCTGACATATGAGTTCCGCCATCACGCTGTGGAATATTATTGGTAAAACAGAAGATAGATTCTTTATAAGCTTCAGACCATTGCATCGCTACTTCAACGGTAATATCGTCTTTCACTGTCGAGAAATAGAAGGCTTTTTCATGAATCAATGGCTTATTGGTATTGATATAGTCAACGAACGCTTTAATTCCACCCTCAAACTGGAAGGTCTCACTACGACCGTCGCGTTTATCGTTTAATTCAATATGCACGCCAGAGTTCAAGAAAGAGAGCTCTCTTAAACGCTTTAGCAGGTAATCAAAACTGAATTCAACTTGAGTAAACGTATCAGTACTCGGCAAGAAGCGAATTTCTGTTCCGGTTTCATCGGTATCTTCTACCGCGAGCATTGGCGCATCTGGTACACCATGGGTGTAGGACTGCTTCCAAACATGGCCTTCACGTTTGATGATTAAATCAAGCTTGGAAGAGAGGGCATTAACAACTGAAACCCCCACACCGTGTAAACCACCAGAAACCTTATACGAGTTATCATCAAACTTACCGCCGGCATGCAGTACCGTCATGATGACTTCTGCCGCGGAAACGCCTTCCTCTTCATGGATTCCGACCGGAATACCACGGCCGTTATCCGTGACAGAAACAGAACCGTCAGTATGGATTGTGACAACCACTTTGTCACAGTGACCGGCTAGAGCTTCATCGATACCATTGTCTACCACCTCGAAAACCATGTGGTGTAGACCTGAACCATCATCAGTATCCCCAATGTACATACCAGGGCGTTTGCGAACAGCATCCAGGCCTTTTAAAACCTTGATGGAGGAGGAGTCGTAGGTTGATTCTTCAGACATAAATTTAGTTTCTTTTAGTTACAAAATTAGTCCGATGATTTTACCATAATTTAACGGTAAATGTACGTCCTAAATATAGACAATATAACCCTGTTAAATCATATAGTTACATTCATAAAAAACCGTGTTATTTAATTTTTGGCTAGGCCTTAAAAATCTCAGCTTTTAGAGCAGTTGATTTGGCAGCTTAAGGGTGTTGTTTTTACTTATAAAAATTCAATTAAAATAAGAGGTTTTATAAGGTACGAAGATATACTGAATTAGGATAATTAATGACATCAAAATGCGATGAGGCATGTATTCAAAATTTAAGTGTGGGGGCACATGTCCAAATAACGGCATAAAGGAAGAGTCAAAATGGGTATGTTAATGAAGACGGTCGAGGTGCTTAAAGAGCTAAGAGAGATGGAAAAAAAATTCCAATATTTATATCCTGATATATGGTTTTTTTTGAGACGAATGTAGCAGGATTTTCACCCTTGGTGAACACACGAGAAGGGGATTATGCCTATCATGTTGAGGTGGATTTACCGGGTGTGCAGAAAAAAGATATCAATGTGGAAGTTAAAGATAATCGTCTTATGATTTCTGGAGAGCGTAAATCTAAAAAAGAGGTTAAAGAGGTGGGGTATTATCGCTCAGAAAGCAGCTATGGCAAGTTTGAACGGGGTTTTGCTTTACCTGAAGGGGTGGACAGTGAAAATGTTAAAGCCAGTTGTGAAGAGGGTGTTTTAGAAGTGACTCTACCCAAACTGATGATGGATAAAAATAAGAAATCTAAGCAGATTAAAGTGACATAAATAATGTTCATTATTCCCAATAAAAAAAGCTACATTGCGGTCTTTTTTATTGGGAGTAATCAATCAGTTGTTTATCCAAACATCCAACTGGTCGGATTAGGCACTGGTTGTTTTTTATTCAGATACTTCAAGCCTTTGACACAGCGAATAATCAACCAAATGATATAGAATAAAATCATCAACCAACCAATTAAAATTATGGTTAATAACCCACCAATGAACATATACAGCAAGCCAATCCAGAAGGTACGGATTTGGAACTGATAGTGTGATTGTAGAAAGTTATCTTCTTCATTTTTATTGATATAAGCCATAATCAGGCCGATTAAAGCACCAAATGGAATAATAAAGTTCAGTAGGTACAAGACATAAATAATGGTGGCAGCTGTGGTCGAAACTTTGGGTGCGCTTGGCTTTACTGGCTCTGCTTGTGATGGTTGTAGTGGATGTGTACTTTCTATTGGGTCTGACATAGCGATCCTCTATTATCGTATTTGTTGCGATAGATCTGTTTTTAATAAAATGAAACATGATTTTTAATCTAATGCTTATGAGTATAGCGAATCAGGTACATCCCGCGCATCAAAATTATTGATATTGAATCAAATTTCATCAACTGACCCTGCGCTCACATAATTTTATAAAGCCACAGGGCATGCAAGGCCTGGTCAGTTGATAAAACTGATTTTAGGACTGTAAGCTAAGTTGGCCTGAATCAATCGTCCAGACTCTGGTGGTCTCAGGATTGAGTATCGGAATTAAGGACGCTGAGGTGCTGGTGATGACGTGTTGGATATTGAGAATCTGTAACAGTTCTAATAGTTTTCGACGATGGGTTTCATCCAACTCGGCAGGCAGGTCGTCAATCAACATAATGACCGGTTCTTGTAATACCTTTTCATGCAAACTAGCTTGGGCGAGCAGTAAGGCACAGACAAATAATTTTTGCTGGCCGCGGGACAAGGTATTCAGAGCCTCTTGTGTTCCAAACTTAAAGCGAATATCAGCACGATGGGCGCCATATTGCGTGTGACCTAAATGCGACTCTTTTTGATAGCTGTCGGCATATAATGCCAGCAAATCTTCGGTGGCTTTTGGCCAGCCTGCACGATATTGGCACACCACCTCTTCTTTAATCTCGGGCATTAAGGCTTGGCAAAACGTGATTAAGTATGGGGTTAGCCTTTCCAGATAGCGTTGACGAATGAGATCAATCTTAAGGGCATTCTCAACCAGGGTTTGATCCCACAGTTGCACTTGCACTTTTGGCAAGTGCCTTTTAAGCGCATAATTCCGCTGTTTAAGGCCTCGTTGATAATGACGCCATAAGGGCATAAATTCTGGGGACTGATGGAAGCAGCCCCAGTCCATAAATTGACGACGGGCTTTTGGGCCCTCTTCTAGCAATTTATGACTTTCAGGGGTGAGCAGTTGTACCGGGAGGAGTTGCGCCAGTGCCGCTTGTGATTTAAGCGTTTCACCATCTAAACGTAATAACGTTTGCGTCAGGCTTTTTTGTAATCCTAAACGGTGCATTTTATGACGAGAGTGACTGGAAGTCACTTCGGCAAAAAGGGTGGAAGATTCAAAATCTCGCTGAATCAAATGCTGACTTTTGGCTGTTCTAAAAGAACGACCTGTGGCGAGGACCCAAATAGCTTCAATCAATGAGGTTTTACCAGCCGCATTATCACCGATAATTAAATTCAGACCCGCACTGAGATCACAGTGAAGATGGCCACAGTTACGAAAATTCTGAATGGAAATTTGGTTAATTTGAGTCATCGGAGGACCTTAGCTACGGCCCCAAGTATGGTGGGCTTCGACATGTTTTAAACTAATCGGTTCTTGATGGATCATCACATCAATATGCTCAAAACTGGCTTTAAGCGCCAAGGTGACTTGTTCAGTAATTTCATGGCTTTCTGCTAAAGTCAGTTCGTCATCGAGTTCTAAATCAAACTGGATAAAACGGTTCGGCCCTGATTGGTAAGTACGCAAATCGTTAAAGCCTCTAACATTGGGGGTTTCCAAAATAATCGCCTGAATTTGTAAACGCATTTCATCAGGTAGCTCACGGTCTAACAGTTGATTCGCGGCCTCTTTGGCAATGAGTACAGCACTGCGAAATATCCATAGGGCAATCGCAAGTGCCAGTAAAGGATCAAGCCATTGAATGTGACTTAACCATAACCCCAAAATAACCAGGATATTTGCCAACAGATCAGAAACATAATGGAGGGAGTCAGCTCGAATAGCGGTCGAATTAGTGTGCCTAATCACATAGTATTGAAATGCGATGAGTCCCAGTGTCATCAACAGTGAAAAACTCATAATGATTAAGCCCGTTTCAACCTCCAAAGTCGCTTGTGGGTGCAGCATTCTGTCGAGGGCATAAAGGACTAAATAACCTGCTGAACCTACGATAAATACACTCTGCGCTAAGGCCGCTAGAGGCTCGGCTTTACCGTGTCCAAAACGATGTTCAGTATCAGCAGGAGTCTGCGCGATTTGCACGGCAATCGCAATCATGACCGAAGCGATAATATCAACAAAAGAGTCGAGTAACGAGGCCAAAATACTTAGCGAGCCAGTCTGCCACCAGGCAATCACTTTTAAGATAAACAATGTCGTTGCGATAAACACCGAAGCATAGGTGGCTAAGCGAACAAGTTTGGCTTTATTCATAAGAAAACAGGCTAAGTAGAGTCAAGAGAAAGGCCTAAAGTAGCAAGGCAAGAAAGTATAAAAAATATTGAACAGAAAGAAAAAACTAGAACGAGATTAGTTTGTTCATAGGGTGGGTCAGTTCAAGGCAGAAAAAGTGAATGTACAAATCGTACACGAGCGTTTCTAACGCAGAAATGGCCTGCCCTATGGGCAAAATAATCCGTATCTAGAGGCGCATTGGCATAATAACGTGTTGACAGTGACACACATCGGTTTGTGCTTCAATCAGGCAACTGCTATTGGCGTCTTTCAAGATGAGAGTCACGCAATCTTCATTCATCGAGTTCAGCACATCGATAATGTAATTGACGTTAAAACCGATTTCCATTGCGGAGCCGCTGTAATCTATCGCCATGTCTTCATGCGATTCATCTTGCTCACTGTTAGAGGCATTGACCGCTAATAGATTATTGCTTAATACCAGACGAATACCTTTGAATTTATCATTTGATAAAATTGAGGCACGCTGTAACAAGCTGCGCAGCATCTCTTTATCAGTTTGGATAAATTGGTCGTTACTCGTCGGAATAACACGACGATAATCCGGGAAGCGGCCATCGACTAACTTACAGGTAAAAACAGTCTCTTCTAACTGAACGGTCAGGTAATTTTTCGCCAAAGAGAACTCAATTAAGGTATCTGCATCGCCCATCAGTTTCGATAGCTCTAACACCCCTTTTCTTGGCAAAATAGCTTGAGTCGGTTCAAGGCCTTCAATCGCTAACTCCGTTGAACAGGTTGATAGACGGTGACCGTCAGTGGCAACCACTCGCAATGTCTGGTTGCTGATATCGAACAACATGCCGTTCAAATAGAAACGTACATCTTGGCTCGCCATCGCAAAAGCAGAGTGTTGAATTAACTGCTTTAGCTGATGTTGCGATAATGAAAATGAGATATCAGATTGGGTTAAATCGATGGTCGGGAAATCGTCAGCCGGTAAGGTTGATAATTTAAAGCGAGAACGCCCGGCAGACAGCGTACAGCGTGAACCATCAAAGTCGAGCACAATAGTGAGTCCGTCTGGCAATGAACGCACAATATTAATTAATTTCATCGCCGGTAAAGTAATGGCGAATTGACCCTGTTCTGAAGATTCTAGCTCGGTCTGAGCGCGTGTCTCGATCTCTAAATCGGAAGCGGTCACCGTGAGAGTGTTTTCAGAGACTTGAAATAAAATATTGCCTAAAATCGGCATGGTTTGACGTTTTTCAACGACACCACCGACAGTTTGTAGTACTTTTAAAAGGTTTTCACGGGTTAAAGTGATTTTCATGCCAAGCGCCTTTTTAATCTCTAAATTTAATGGATTTTGAGTAAAGTAAATTAATTGGTAATGATACGAATTAGGCTGTTAAAGTCATCATCAATATGGTGATCCGTTTCACGTAATTCTTTAATTTTTCGTACAGCGTGTAATACGGTTGTATGATCACGACCTCCAAAAGCATCGCCAATTTCAGGCAAGCTGTGGTTGGTCAGTTCTTTTGCAATGCCCATCGCCATTTGTCTTGGTCGGGCAATGTTACGGGTGCGTCTTTTAGATAAAAGGTCAGCAACCCGTAATTTGTAATAGTCGGCAACCGTTTTTTGAATATTATCTAAAGTAACCATTTTTTGTTGCAATGCCAACAAATCTTTTAAGGCATCTTTAACGACTTCAACGGTTAGTAGTTGCTGAGTGAATTGTGCATAAGCACCGACACGCTTCAGCGCACCCTCTAAGTCACGTACATTGCCACGTAAACGTTTAGCGATGAAAAAGGCCACTTCATCGGGTAAGGCGACACCAAATTCAGAGGCTTTTTTAAGCAAAATCGCGACCCGCATTTCAAATTCAGGGGGTTCAACGCCAATCGTCAATCCCCAGCCAAAACGAGACTTTAAACGATCTTCTAGACCGTCCACCTCTTTTGGAAAACGATCACTGGTCAGAATGACCTGCTTATTACCTTCGAGCAAGGTGTTAAACGTATGAAAAAATTCTTCTTGGGACTGCTCTTTATTCGCAAAGAACTGGATATCATCAATTAATAAAGCATCTAAAGAGCGGTAAAAACGTTTGAATTCATCAATTTTATTATGGCGTAAGGCATTGACCATATCGGCTACAAAACGCTCAGAATGCAAATAGACCACTCGTGCGTCCGGATTGTCTTTCATTAACTGATTACCGATGGCATGCATTAAATGTGTTTTACCTAAACCCACGCCCCCATAGATAAAGAAAGGATTGTAACTACCGCCTGGATTTTCAGCAACTTGACGTGCGGCCGCGGCCGCGAGTTGGTTGGCTTTACCTTCCACAAAGGTGTCAAAGGTAAAACTTGTGTTTAAGTTGTGTTTGATGCCTGATTTTTTTGTGTTGTCAGCGGCTTTAATGGTGCGATTGTCAGGTGATTTTATTCTGTTATGACTGGCTTGCAAAGGTTGTGGAATGGTTGGCTCTGGCTCTACTAATGCTTCTCGGGTGTAGTCTCCGATCTCTAAACGTACTTCTGGCGTATTGGTTGGCGCCGCCATCGAGACTGCTAGGCGTATATTGCCCATCAGTTTTTTATTCACCCAGTCCAGAATAAAAGTGGAGGGTGCTAATAGACGAATAACGGCTTCTTCTTCTATGGCTTGAAGAGGAAGGATCCAAGTATAGAATTGCTGATCGTTAAGATCATTTTCCAGATGCTTGAGACTTTGGGCCCAGAGTGTTGACAAATTAGATATCCTTAAAAGTAGCAAAGTTGGGTAATTTGAAAGTCGTTAGAGAAACTTGTTTACCTTTACAATTTTATTTTCGCGTATAGAGAGCTGCTTCCACATGAGTCAATGTAAGGTCTCAGGGAGAACGTCAATGATGGCTTTATCTTGGTACGGGTTCGTTTGATAAGGCCAAGTATACCTGTGAATAACTTTAAAACAAGAGGGTCGCCTGTGGATAACTGTGTGGATAAAACGTGTGGATAACTGCTTTTATCCTTTATCTAAGTTATTGTTAACATTAAATATTTTGCGGTTGTGGATTGTTAGATAAAAAATAGCATTTTTATGGCTAATAATATCAAGAAAACGCCAAAAAAACGTTTAAGGGTTTTGACTGGCAGTTGATGTGCCCAGCGTGCGCCAATAGGAGCCGTAAAGTAACTGGCTAAGACAATACCAAAAAACGCGGGCCAATAAATATAACCGGTTGCATAGCGAGGTAAGTTACTCGCATCCAAGCCAGCGATGAGGAAACCAATCGTTCCCGCCAAAGCAACGGGCAAACTCACCGCTGCGGAGGTGGCGATGGCTTGATGCATACTGATGTTATTCCATTGCAAGTAAGGTGTGGTTAATGTCCCGCCACCAATGCCGACTAATGAAGAGAACCAGCCAATGATGACACCTGCACTGGTATTTCCGACCAGGCCTGGTAACTGTCGATGTGGATTGGGTTTAAGGGCCAAAAGCATATTAATCGCAATCAGTAACTCTAATATTCCAAACAGCTTCGCTAACCAATTTGATGCTATGAATTGTGAACTCCACCCCCCAACAAATGCACCGATTAATACGCCACCGGTCAACAGTTTAAAGATGTCCCAACGCACGGCTGCATGTTGGTGGTGTGCTTTAACTGAGGCGTAGGAGGTGACTAATATGGTCGCCAAAGAGGTTCCAATTGCCAGGTGAACCACTTCTTGGATGTCTAAGAAAATCAAAAACACCGTCGAAAGTACGGGCACAATTAACAGTCCCCCACCAATCCCGAGCAATCCGGCTGCAACCCCGACCACGGCACCTGTAATAAGATAGGTCAAAAATTCATAAAGAAAACTGAGTTCAGTCATGTGTATTAGAGGCCTATAAATAAAGTGTCAGTATTTTAGACCACATTATATTTCATTACGGTTTTTAATGGGAGCTGAAAAGATGACAGTTAACGCTTTCGCTAAAGCGGGTAAGGTGGGCTATGAATGAGCTGCAAAAAGCCTTAAAGTGGCTTCCATGGAATATTTTACAGAGTTAGGTTACATTGGCTTGTTTTTATCGGCATTTTTAGCGGCCACGATTTTACCGTTGAGTTCCGAGCTGGTTTTGACGCTATTATTAGTCAATGGCTTAAATCCAAACCTATTGGTGGCCGTTGCGACAGTCGGTAATGTTCTCGGTTCTTTTGTGAATTACGCCATTGGCTTTTGGGGCAGTGTTTTTGTGGTGCGCAAACTCTTGAAAGTGTCAGAGGAGAAGTTCAAATCCTCTAAACACCGCTTTAAAAAATATGGTGTTTGGAGTTTGCTCTTTGCTTGGGTGCCCGTGATTGGTGATCCTTTGACACTGATTGCTGGAGCGCTACGAATCAATCTGTTCGTGTTTTTTGTATTGGTGACCATCGGTAAGTTAGGTCGTTATATGGTCGTAACCTATGTGACTTTAGGGTAAGTATCGGTTGATTTTTGAGACGTCAAAAGCAGGATGATCCGGCCAGGTTATTCTGCTTATTCTCTTGCATAAGTAAAAAGTTTTCATTTATCATTATTAGGTTGTCACCATAATGCCATCAATTTAAAGCTGATAACAAGGCTAGAATGAAATGATTCATTACCCTGAAATACTATTTGTAGTAGATAAGGTTGTCGACAGCACAAGTTATCGTTTGAATAAAGTATGTTATGTCGTGGAAAGGCGTTACTGTTTTAGTTTTCCGTAGAATTTAATTTCGCAGAATTGTTGTTTTCTTATTGATAACTCTATATAATCCCCGTTTTTCCGGATGTCGGAATAGAATTTTTTAAGGAACATTGAAATGAAACGTACATTCCAACCTAGCGTTATTAAACGTGCTCGTACTCACGGTTTCCGTGCTCGTATGGCGACAAAAAACGGCCGTAATATTTTAGCTGCACGTCGTGCTAAAGGTCGTAAAAACCTAACAGTCAGCGACCAGATCGTCGGTTAACTTTATAGTTTTAAGCGTGCTGTCTAGTATGCTTGATTCCAAAATTCTGGTGAGTTAATGAATTCCAATAACGAGTTATCAACTCACTCAGAATCCCCCTCTTCTTCTCTTGCTCTCCAAAAGCCAGACCTTGGTTTTTCGAAATCCCTTCGTATTCTCGCTCCTAAAGACTTTCAACACGTATTTGCAAAAGCTGAAAAGTTTGGCAATCGCAATTGGACCTTTATTGTTCGTCCGAATAACGAATCTTATCCAAGATTGGGTTTAGCCATTGCAAAAAAGCAATTACAGAGAGCCGTATGGCGAAATCGTGTAAAAAGACTGGCTCGTGAAGCATTTCGTTTACATAAGAAAGAGTTAAATGGGTATGATATTGTCGTTTTAGGGCGAAAAGGTCTGCAAGATATCGATAATGAGACATTGCATAAGAGTTTTTTACACCTGATACGAAAAATTCAAAAGAGTGATCTGAAAGATCGCGCTTAATTAGTTTGAAGAATAGAGACCTTTGTACGAGTCAGGGACGTGAGAAAAATTAGATAAAATTTTACTGATTAAGGGGGGAAATGAAGTTAATAGCTAGCTATTGACAAGTTTTTCAACGAAAAGCAGTGATATTTTAGCCATTTTTATCCGTTTATGATTTCGTGCAATGGTCTCAGATAGCTTTAAAAGGTTTTCACAATGAATATGAGATCGTTTTGGTGGTTAGCGCTGGCGTTTACGCTAACGTGGATGTGGCTTGAATGGACACAGTTTACTGCGCTTAAAGTAGAGTCCACTGCGGCAGCCAGTGCTGTACATGAGGTGCCTGTTGCAAATAGTACGACAGCTGCGAGCGCAGCTGTTTCGGCAGCGGCTAATGCAAACACCGGTGCCGCAGATGTGCCAGGTGCAAATGCCGGTAGCGTCAGTCATAGCGCGGTGCCGATATTGCAAAACGATATCTCTCAAGGTCAACGTATTACGGTGAAAACCGATACATTGGATCTGGTTATTGACACGGTCGGTGGTGATATTCGTGTGGCGAACTTATTGCAATACGGTGCGTCAGCAGATCATTCTCAGCCTTATCAGTTAATGAGTGACTCTGGGCCTTTGATCTATATGGCTCAAAACGGGATTGCCACCCAAGCAGATGCCGCTTTACCCGCACCCACCCATAAGACGGTTTATCAGTCATCTCAGTCATACTATAAAATGACTGGAGATACCTTGACGGTGCCGCTAACTTGGTCACAAGATGGTATCACAGTGACCAAATCTTATACCTTTACAAAGGGTAAGTATCTGGTTGCTGTAAATTATAAAGTTGAAAACACAACGGACAAGGCCTGGTCAGGAAGTCTTTACTCTCAGTTAGTACGCAATGCGTTTAATCCTGATGATAACTTCATGATGTACACCTACACGGGGCCTGTACTTTATGATGGTAATGCAGAGGATAAATACGTTAAGCATAAGTTTACGGATTTAGATACCCAAGCGATTTCGGGTAAAGCCGTAACGGGTGGCTGGGCGGCCATGATCCAGCAGTACTTTTTAACGGCATTGATTCCAAGTCAAAATGCACAGAACAGCTATTATGCAAAACCCTTAACCGAAGGTCGATATGCGGTTGGCGTGGTGGAGCCTATGGTTGAGGTCGCGCCAGGTCAATCAGGTCTATTAAGCTCAAGTATCTATATGGGCCCTTTGAAGCAAGATCTTTTGTCTGATATTGCGCCGGGCCTTGAGCGTACCATCGATTACGGTATCTTAACCATTATTGCAGAGCCGCTTTTCTGGTTGCTTGAACATATTCACAGCGTGGTGGGTAACTGGGGTCTGGCCATTATCCTGTTAACCGTTTTGATAAAATTATTGTTCTATAAGTTATCAGAAGCGGGCTACCGTTCTATGGCACGCTTGAAGAAGTTTCAGCCTAAGCTGAAGCAACTAAAAGAGAACTATGGTGACGATAAAGTGCTCTTCCAACAGAAGATGATGAAACTGTATAAAGAGGAGAAGATTAATCCGCTGGGTGGCTGTTTGCCCATCTTCATTCAGATGCCGGTCTTTATCTCACTTTATTGGGTCTTGTTATACTCAGTGGAGATGCGCCAAGCGCCATTTATGCTCTGGATAGATGATCTATCTGCACAAGATCCATATTTCATCTTACCGGTGATTATGGGGATTACCATGTTCATTCAGCAGAAGCTAAACCCTTCAGCGATGATGGACCCTATGCAGCAAAAAGTGATGAAATTATTACCGTTTATTTTCACCATCTTCTTCTTATGGTTCCCTGCCGGATTGGTTCTATACTGGGTCGTCAACAATATGCTATCCGTTGCTCAGCAGTGGTATATCACGAAGAAGATTGAAGCGGGCGATGATACACCTGAAAAAAGTAAAGCGTAAGGAATAATAGCATGCAGTTAACTTATCAAAAATTAGGGCAAGATCACCCAATGTTCGGTAAAGTAGAGTTTTTGGTAGCAGATGGGATGAAGCCAATCTGCTATAAAACTAAAGACGGCTATATTCCTTTAGAGGCGGCATCACCTGGTGCCGCTTTAATCGCAGCCAAGGCTGAGGTGGTCACTAAACCACTTTATATCTTGTCTTTTAAAGTCAATGGTGAAGCTGAAGAGATGAGCTTTACGTCCAAGAAGACTCTGGATAGAACCCTTGAACTTTATGGACAGAAAGCGTTTATCACCGATTTGAAAACCACCACTTATAAAACCGTGGTCTAACCCAAATCACCTTTTGAAAAACGCCCTTTAATGGGCGTTTTTTGTTTATACCTTTGCATTCATTCTTTCTTAAGCGAGACTCAAAATGGAATACGACAATATAGATACCATTGCAGCCATTGCCACCGCCCCAGGTAGAGGAGGGGTTGGCATTGTAAGGGTCTCGGGCAAAAAAGTAGTGGAGATAACCGAAGCCGTCTTAGGACAACTGCCCAAACCACGTTATGCCGTTTATGGTGATTTTCTGGGTAAAGAAGGTGAGGTATTAGACAAAGGCATCGCTTTATATTTCCCTAACCCCCACTCTTTTACCGGTGAGGATGTCTTAGAGCTACAAGCGCACGGTGGCTCCGTCGTTTTGCAATGGTTATTGGATCGCGTGGTTGAGCTCGGCGCACGGTTAGCCGAGCCGGGTGAATTTTCCAAACAAGCCTTTATGAACGACAAACTTGATTTAGCGCAAGCCGAGGCCATAGCAGATCTTATCGACTCTTCATCGGAACAAGCCGCACGTTCTGCCTTACGTTCGTTACAGGGAGAGTTTTCACGTGAGGTTAATGCCTTGGTCGAGGCCACTATTCGGTTGCGTATCTATGTCGAAGCGGCCATTGATTTTCCGGAAGAAGAGATCGATTTCCTCTCGGACGGAAAAGTCGCAAGCGATCTACAGGGCATTTTAGATAGATTGCACTCTGTTTTTGCTTCGGCCAAACAGGGTGCTTTACTACGTGAAGGTATGTCGGTGGTGATTTTAGGACGTCCCAATGCGGGTAAATCCAGTTTACTGAATGCGTTGTCAGGTAGAGAGAGTGCGATTGTCACCGATATTGCCGGTACCACACGTGACATTGTCAAAGAAGAAATTAATATTGACGGCATGCCATTACATATCTTAGATACCGCGGGTGTGCGCGAAGCGACCGATCAAGTCGAACAAATCGGTATTGAACGCGCTTGGCAAGCTTTAGACAGTGCTGATCGCGTATTGGTGATGCTGCAAGCGGGTGAAGCAATTCATGCTGAAGACCAAATTATCCTCGATAGACTACCCGCCCATATCCCCGTCACCTTGATTCGCAATAAAATTGATTTAATCAATCATGCACCGATGGTGGAGATTGAGTCAGAAACTCAACGTACCGTCGTGTGGATGTCGGCTAAACAGGCATTAGGTCTTGAGTTATTAAGAAACCACCTCAAAACCGAGATGGGCTATAAGCAAACGGGCGAAGGAGTCTTTATGGCACGTAAACGCCATTTGGATGCATTAGAGTTAGCCTTGTCTTGGACCTTAAATGGTCAGCAACAGCTAGAAGGTTTTGCGGCAGGTGAATTGCTGGCGGAAGATTTACGCTTGGCGCAGCAAGCCTTATCTGAAATCACAGGTCGTTTCACTTCAGATGACTTATTAGGCCGTATCTTTACCTCTTTTTGCATTGGTAAATAATCTTATCCCAAGCGACCAGGCCTGGTCGCTTATTGCATAAATCGAAGACCCCAATCCTCAGATAACTTCTAATAAAGCACTAGCTGTTAAGCAGCTTAGTTAAAAAGGGTTATGCGCTCAGTTTTGAGATGGATTCTAACTTAATTTTTGATGCAAAGTTGTGCTAATTAAATAGGTATTACTCATAATTATAAGCCGTTATTAATGCATATTGACTCTACGATTATGTAGGGTATTCTGGTGTCTATGCTAGATTTTATGTTTTGGGATTACTTTGGTGAATAAAAAAAAATTGGGTATAAAAGCGCTTGGTTTTACTTTATGTCTTATATGGTTGCCTGCGAAAGCCGCGACAGATTTTTATATGGGAGGCTCAGGAACGGATTTAGGCACCATGCAACAGATTGGTCTGGCCTTTTCGAAACGCTACCCAGATGTGACGGTAAAAATATTCCCTTCCTTGGGGAGTAGTGGTGGCATTAAGGCCTTAGGCGCCTCTAGGTTAGATATCGCTCTGACCTCACGAGACTTAAAGCCCAAAGAAAAGCGACCTAATATTCAATCCAAATTATATGCTTACACCCCTTTCATATTTGTCGCTACGCCTGATTATGCAAGGCAAAATGTTTCGCTCATCAATCTGAAAAATATTTACGATGCTTCATCTCCTTACTGGCCGGACGGCCGAGCGGCTCGAATTGTACTGCGACCCTCTAGTGATTCTGATATTAAAGTTTTGAAAAACTCCATAGAGGGTTTCGCCAACGTGCTGCAAAAAGCCTATCAAAGAAAGGGTAAAATTATTGCTTTTACCGATCAAGAAGCCGCTGATTATGCGGAACGCATGTCTGGTGCTGTAACAACCAGCAGCTTAAGTTTGATCAAAGCTGAAAAGAGGAATTTGATGCCGTTGATGATTGAGGGCATTGAACCCAGTGTGGAGAATTTGAAAAGTGGACGTTATAAATTCAAAAAATCGCTTTATTTCGTCTTTTCTACTAATCCATCTGAGCATGTAAAACACTTTATAGAGTTCATGAAATCAGATACTGCCCAGAGAATTTTATTGGAAACTGGGCATTTATCGGTACAATAAACGAGGCATGAAATTAAGGTAAATACATTGCAAGAGATCCTGCGTTTAAAAAGAATTACGTCGCTGACCGCCTATTCCGTATCGGCGGTTATATTGTTTGTCATTCCCGCTATCTATTTTATTACAGCCTTTAATCAAAAAGTTGAATGGTTAACTTATATGGTGGAGTCACTTTCGAGTCGACTCTCTGAGTTGATTTATACTGCACCTGAATCTTGGCAGTATAGAAGCCATAATATCGAATACATTTTAAATCATACTGCATACCATTCAACCCCCCTCTATTATCAGGTTCAAGATAGTTCGGGTGCAGAAGTGCTCCAAACAACGGTCATCCAGAGTCATTCATGGTTATACAGTGTCAGTGCTGAATTAAGCGATGGTATCAATGCCGTCGGCACATTATCCATCTCCTTTGATTTGGTCCCGCTCATTATGCAAACACTCTTGGTGGCATTAGTGGCGTTAATCGCGGCCAGTGCTCTTTATTATGTGTTACGTATGTTACCGTTTGCACACTTAGAAAAGGCCATGCTGCAACTGTCCGATTCACGCAAATTGCTCAGAGAAGAGGTCGAAGCCAAAAAACTTGCATTAAATGCACAGCAACTTATTAGTGAACAAATGGAGTATCAATCGCTGCATGACTCACTTACAAAGTTGCCTAATCGTAAGTTGTTTAATCAGAAGGTGAGGGCGTTATTGCATTATGACCAACGCTCTAAAGCACAGCGTTTTTGCGTTATGTTGCTTGATTTGGATCGCTTTAAAGAGATCAATGATTCACTTGGACATCAGTTGGGGGATTTGGTGCTTATCGAGTTAGCAAATCGTTTAACCGAAGTCTTGCCGGAAGCCGAATTAATTGCCCGGCTAGGAGGGGATGAGTATGCCATCTTAACCCGACGTTGTGATGCAGGGTGTTTGAATGATCAGCTCGAACGTATTTTTAGTGCGTTGAAATTCCATTTCAACCTTGAGGGCTTTCATTTGTCGGTTGATGCTAGTGTTGGGGTGTCTTGTTATCCTAAGCACGGCTCAACCCGAGAAAAGTTGGTTCGGCATGCAGATATCGCTATGTACCATGCGAAGACGCATGGCTTAAGTTGGTCAATCTATGAACAAAAATTTGATGTCAGTACCCCTGATCGTCTCAGATTAGTGTCCGACTTACGTTTTGCGTTAGAAAACCAGCAGTTGACTTTACATTACCAGCCAAAATTATGTCTAAAAACCCATAAAATAGTCTCAATGGAGGCGTTAGCGCGTTGGCAACATCCAGAGTTTGGCATGATCGCGCCGGATGTATTTATTCCGATGGCAGAACAGAGTAACTTAATTAACTCTTTGACAACTTGGTTAATAGAGACGGCATTAAAACAACTCAAAGAGTGGCACGGCACTTACAGTGAATCGATGTCAATGGCGGTAAATATTTCCGCTAAAAATTTACAAGATGCAACCCTCTCTACAGGGTTGATACAAAAATTAACAGAATATGATATTGCCCCTGAATTTTTAACGTTAGAAATTACAGAAACGATGATGATGCAAGACCCAGAGCAGTCACGCCTGGTCATTCAGGGGTTAAGTGATTTAGGGATTAAAATTGCAATTGATGATTTTGGCACAGGCTATTCTTCTCTCTCTTATTTGAAACGTCTTGCAGTGGATCAAGTGAAGATTGATCGTTCGTTTACGATGAATATGCTGACGGAACCAGATGATAAAATCATTGTCGAATCTACCATTAATCTTGCGCATAGTTTAGGAATGGAAGTGGTTGCGGAAGGGATTGAGGTCGCTGAGGTAATCACCTTGTTACAAGCGCTAGGGTGTGAATATGGACAGGGTTATTATATCTGCAGGCCTATGAAGGGTGATTCAATATTTGATTGGCTCCAACAATTTGATCTACAAGAGAACCCATCACCCTGATTCAGTGTGGCTTTACAACAAAATGAATTCTGTCAAGAGTTGAACCTATTGATGGACTTCCCAAAACCTCTTCATGATTCTTTAGCTAAACATAGTTCAAATAAGTGTCAATCAGCTTGTCTGGATTTCTATCTCTCAAATAAAAGTGACCAGGCCTGGTTCGCTTCAAAACCTTTAATCGTCGCTAAAGAGTTTGATATTTTAGAACTTGCTTATATACTTCAAGCTTATTGAAGAGTGTTCATTTAAAGAAACAAGGGGTGAGGTATGAGGCTAGATCAGTTGTTAGCAGGAGTAATTCTCCTGAGCGTACTCCTAACAGGGTGTGAAAAAACGCCTACTGAATCCTCGTCTATTGTGCCGATTGTCAAAACAATGGTCTTATCCACGGCCGAGCAACAACAGCAATGGCAATTAACCGGCACGATAACGGCACGCTATTTATCTGAATTGGCCTTTCAAGTGAATGGTAAAGTCATTCAAAGAGAGATTAATCTTGGTGATACCATCACCAAGAATCAAGTGCTCTATCGTTTGGAGCCACGCGACTTTGAATTGACACGTCATGTCGCGATGACGAATGTAAAGTCGACTCAATCAGATATAGCATTCGCTATATCTGAACTCTCCCGGCTCAAAAAACTCATTAAACGACACTTAACCTCTCAGCAAGCGGTTGATCAGGCCGAAAATCAGGTGACCGTGTTAGAGGCAAAATTAAGTACACTACGTTTACAAGTTCAACAAGCGCAAAACCAATTGAATTACACCGTTTTAAAGTCACCAGGCCTGGGTAAGGTATTAAGCATTCAAACAGAAGTCGGTGAAGTGGTCGCAGCCGGTCAACCGGTTGCCAAAATTGCATTGACAGGGCATCGTGAAGTGAGTGTGCAGATTCCAGAGAGTCGTCTGCAGAATGTGCCTGAAAAAGCAGAGGTCAGTGTGTCAGGTTCAACGCAACCATTCACGGCAACGTTAAGAGAGTTGGCGCTGGAAGCTGATCCGCTGAGTCGTACTTGGGAGGCTCGATACACATTGCACTCTATTGTTGAAGATGCCACGATGAAAACTTCATCGGGAATTGACGATTTAAGTTTGGGGCAGACGGCCAAACTTACCTTTTCTGAGTTATCTAATTTAGTCAAAGTGCCAAACAGCGCACTGTATGAGCAGGGCGATTTTGTCTCTGTCTGGATCGTCAAGCAAGGTAAAGTTTATAGAAAAGCCGTTAAAGTGAGTTCTTTATCCGAATCTTTCGCTTGGATAAGTGCCGTGGACGGTGATTTTAGCAAGGTGAAAAGCATTGTTACGTTAGGCGTGCACCTTTTGAGTGAAGGACAGCGGGTACGGGAGTCAGCAGAATGAATCGTTGGAATGTCTCTGCCTATGCGGTGAAAGAACGTTCTTTGACACTGTATTTTATTTTAATTATTGCCATTGCAGGCATCTATGCCTTTTTGAGTATGGGACGTGCGGAAGACCCAACGTTTAATTTAAATACCATGCTAGTCAGTGCGAGTTGGCCCGGTGCGACTGCGCAAGAAATGCAAGATCAAGTCGCCGACCCATTAGAGAAAAAACTCGAAGAAATTCTCTACTTTGACCGCGTAGAAACCAAGTCACGTGCGGGCCAAGTAGACATGATTGTCAGTTTTGCTGAAAACACACCCAAAGGTATCTCTCAAGAGTTGTATTACCAAGTGCGTAAGCGTTTAGGTGACGCGGCTTTGTCTCTACCAAAAGGTGTACAAGGCCCCATCTTTAATGACGATTTTGAAGATGTTTTCTTTACGCTTTATAGTTTGACCGCACCCGAGTGGCCGCAAGAAAAATTGGTACTGGAAGCGGACAAAATGCAGATCGCTTTGCGTCAGGTACAGGGTGTTAAAAAAGTCACTTTGATTGGTGAACGGCCACAACGTATCTATATTGATATCAATCAAGACTCCCTTGCTTTACAAGGATTTGACCTGGCAAGTGTTCAGAAAGCAATTAACGCACAATTAAGTGTGACCGATGCAGGTTTTATTGAAACCGCAGGACCGCGTTTGTATCTGCGCACTAAACGAGAATCATCGCTTTCTGCCGATACTGTTGAACACATTAAAACACTGCCAATTCTACTGGGGGGCCAGGTGGTTGCTCTACAAGAGCTGGCGAAAGTGACGCGCGGTTATGAAAGCCCACCAAGCTTTCTCGTTAGAGATAAAGGTCAAGAAGCACTGATTTTAGGGGTCGTGATGTCACCCTCAACTGATGGTCTCGAATTAGAGAAAAATTTAATCGCTTTTGAAGCCGATTATCAACATCAACTGCCTTTGGGTGTGACCTTAGACAAGATTACCAATCAGGCCGATGCCATTCATGGTGCTGTCAGCACCTTTCAGGTAAAGTTTGTCACGGCTTTGGCTGTGGTACTGTTTGTCAGTCTTATCGCCCTGGGGTTACGTGCCGGTTTAATCGTGGCTTTAGCCGTGCCGTTGACGTTAGCGATGACTTTTCTGTTTATGTACCTGCAAGGTTTGAACTTTGACCGAATTACCTTAGGTGCCTTGATTATTTCCCTAGGTTTACTGGTGGATGATGCGATTATTGCAATAGAGATGATGCTCGTCAAAATGGAAGAGGGCATGGATAAAGTCAAAGCCGCTGCTTACTCTTGGACCGTGACAGCTGCACCGATGTTAGTCGGTACTTTAGTCACCGTCGTCGGGTTTGTGCCAATTGGTTTAGCAGAATCTCGCGTTGGCGAATATGCCGGTAATATTTTTTGGGTCTTAGGGATTGCGCTCATCTCCTCTTGGGTTGTTGCCGTCTACTTTACGCCTTATCTTGGCGTTAAGTTATTGAAGAACATCTCGCACAAATCCGCTGACAATACGTCTGAGAGTTCAGTGGCAGCTGCGAGCATTTATGACACACGGTTTTATCGTTTTTTAAGAAAAGTCATTACGGGATGTGTTCGCCATAAATTGCTCGTCGTTTTGTTAACGTTGGCCGTTTTCATTATATCTGTCATCGGCATGAATAAGGTGGTGGTGAAACAGTTCTTTCCAAGTTCAGACCGTCCTGAACTGATGGTCGATATCTATCTTCCTGAAGGCACAGGCATTAACGTCACCGATGCGGTCACCAAACGGTTTGAAGCACTGATTAATGGGCAGAAAGAGGTTAAGTCGCTCTCATCTTATGTAGGACGCGGCGCTCCCCGATTCTTCTTAGCATTAAACCCTGAGCTACCGAATCCAGCCTTCGCCAAAATTATCATTGTCACCCAAGATGCGGCAGCTCGTGATCGTTTACAGGTTAAGTTACAACAACAGGTGCAGGAAGGCATGTTCCCTGAAGCACGTGTCAGAGTGCATTCATTACTGTTCGGACCGCCCGTCGTTTGGCCTGTTACCTTTAGAGTGGTGGGACCCGATGCCAATGAGTTACGTCGTATTGCCAACCAATTAAAAACGCTGATTGGCCAGCAGGACTTTGCACTTGATCCGCACTTGCAATGGGGAGATCGTGTCCCAACTATAAATCTGAACGTCGATAGAACACGTTTGATGCAATTGGGTTTAACCCTACAGGATGTCACTGGGCAACTGCAAGCTCAGTTACAAGGTGTGCCAGTTGTACAAGTACGTGAGCAAATTCGTACGGTGAGTGTGGTCATGCGAGCCGATAAAGCCAGTCGTTTTAATGTCGATGAGTTAGGGAACTTGTTGATTAAGACTAAGCTTGGTAAAAGCTTACCATTAGAACAGGTTGCCAAGCTTGATGTCGTTTACGAAGAACCCCTGCTTGAACGCAGAAATCGAGAGCTGTTTATTGCCGTCAATAGCAATGTCATTCCAGGGATGCAACCGCCTGTGGCAACACAATTGATTCAAGCGCAAATGCAGCCGTTACTGGATGCCTTGCCCTATGGTTACCGCGTTGATGTGGGAGGTTCAGTTGAAGAGTCGAGCAAGGCACAAGATTCGATTAAAGCAAAGGTACCCTTGATGATTTTGGGAATGACTCTGCTCATTATGTTATTGGTGAAGTCTTTTAGCAGCCTCTTTATGGTGATTGTCACCGCGCCTTTAGGTTTGATCGGTGCGGTATTGGCAATGACCCTGTTTAATCAACCATTTGGGTTTGTGGCCAACTTGGGCTTAATCGGTTTAGCGGGCATTTTAATGCGTAATACGCTGATTCTTACCGGGCAGATTGATGATCATCTAAAGCAAGGCTTTAAGCCAAGTGAGGCGGTAATTGATGCCACTATTCGGCGTGCTCGACCAGTCCTTTTAACAGCCATTGCAGCGATGTTAGCGTTTATACCACTGACAACCTCGACTTTCTGGGGGCCGATGGCCTTTGTATTGATTGGGGGTATCGGTGTGGGCACCATTTTAACGCTGCTGTTTTTACCCGCGCTCTATTCTCTTTGGTTTAAAGTGAAACTGCCTCAATGAGCCAGATGAACTATCCGGTACCCACTGAACAAGCTTTTACTGAAATCATGATCAAAAAAAGTCGTTTCATTGCATATGCTCGGCATATCGTTTCACGTGAAGCAGGCATGATTTGGTTGACGCAAATCAAGACCGAATACCCGGATGCTCGGCATCACTGCTGGGCTTATATGGTCGGTCATCCCCATTGCGCCACCAATGCTGGTATGGGGGATGATGGCGAACCATCGGGTACTGCCGGTAAACCAATCTTGAATGTGCTTAATCACAAGGGAATTTTGGATGTCATGATTATCGTAGTGCGTTATTTTGGGGGGATTAAGTTAGGCGCGGGCGGATTAACCCGAGCTTATAGTCAAGCCGCGCAGGCGGTGATGGAAATTTTGCCTACAGAGCAACAAGTCCTAATGGAGGGTATTCATATTGAATGTGATTTTGCCTTAGAACAGCAGGTTCGTCATTGGACTACCCAGGTAGAAGGGAGCGTAAATGAAGTGAATTACACCCAAAAAGTACAGATGCAGCTACGCATACCGCAGGATAAAACCCAAAATTTCATTGAACAACTTGAGTCAATTCAGTGTTCTTTTAAGTTAGTTCACGAATAGCAATCTTCAAAACTCTAAGAGTATGATGGTTGGGCATGGTACTGAAGAGTCGTTAGCTTGCAAAGTTTTTACAAAAAGCCCATAATAATAACTATGAAATTTTATTCAATGGCACTCATTCTACTGTTTTCCTCCCTCGCGACTGCGTGGGCGGGTGTCACGCCTGTTTCAAATACCATTCCTGCTGAACTAGGTAGCCCTATGATGCATACGATGGCATCACATGAGTGCTGTCCTTCTTTGTCCCCTAAGGCTTCACAAGCTGCTGTTAACCACGCTTATTGTCCCTACTGTTTTGGTGATTGTCATTGTGATAATGGACACTGCGCCAACATGCACCTTTCAGTCGCTATGTTACCCCATTCAAATACTGTGGTTCCCATTCATCACAGCCAGTCTATCGCGGTTAAGTCCGTTATCCTGACCAGCGCTATTCTCGCGCAAGAGCAACGTCCTCCCAAAATCCTTTAACGCCCTATTTGTAAGGTATTTTTATTAATGCCTCTTGTGTGTTTTTGTGTGTTTTAAACTGATTTGTCTTCTCAATAATGCTTTGGTTTATAGTCTAAAGCCAGTAGTAAGAAGTCAGCAGATTTATAAGGATTTACGATGCAGTATTCTGTTTTTGTTCCAAAGCGTTTAACCGCTTTGTTGTTGGTATTATTTATAAGCGTGGCTACGGTTGTGCTCTCATCTATTGTTTCTCCAGTGGTCGCGGCTGAGGAGGTGGTTCACAGTGCAGACGATGGACATGCTCCTATTGCGACAGAAGAAACGGCTCAATTACCCGGCCTGGAGGCATCCACAATAGACTCTGCGCCAGCTCAGTTTAAGTATGTCTGTCCGATGCATCCGCAGATTATTCGCGACCACGAAGGCGTTTGCCCTATTTGTGGTATGGACTTAGTCAAGCAAACGTTTAAACAGTCGAGCGGCGCACCGAAAATCAGTATTTCTAATTCCGCTTCTGGCGTTAAAGGCTTATCTTTAGGTTTAGCCATTCGTACCACGGAAGTTCAAAAAACCACACTCTGGAAATTCATTCCGACGTTCGGAAAAGTCGTTATGGATGAATCTAAATTAATTCATATTCACCCACGTGCATCGGGTTGGATGAGTGATTTGCAGGTGAGAGCCAATGGTGAATCGATTGAGAAGGGGGCTTTGCTTTACCGTTTGTACTCTCCTGAAATCGTCTCTGCACAGCAAGATTTTTTGCAGGTTATTCAGAGTCGAAAGCGTTTAGGCAATTCTGCAGCCACTTTAATTAAATCAGCTAAGATACGATTAGAACTACTGGGTTTGAATGCAACGGTGATTCAACAAATTAAACGCCAGCGAAAGGTTATTCACAAAGTCCCTATTTACGCACCTCAGTCCGGTATTATCACCGGTCTATCGGTGCAAGAGGGAATGTATATACAGCCCAACACTAGATTAATGAGTATTGTCGATCTCTCCACTGTTTGGGTCGAAGCAGAAATCTTGCCGTTACAGCAGGCCTGGATAAAAACAGGAGTGACTTCTAACCTAACGACAGATGCCCAACCAGGACGTCGCTGGGAAAGTGCGGTTAGTTACATCTATCCTGAAACTGACCTAAAAACACAAGCGCTTACCGTTCGTTTACCTGTTATTAATGAGGATCAACTATTAAAACCAAATCAGTTTATGGATGTTGAGCTTTATGCCGGTCCAAAACATAATGTACTGGCGATTCCTTTAGAGGCGATTATTGACGATGGCAAGAACAAACGGGTGGTTGTTAAAACGGATTCTGGTTCCTTTAAATCGGTGGAAATTACTACTGGCATGCAAAGTGATAATATCGTAGAAGTCAGCTCGGGTTTAAACGCCGGCCAAACTATTGTCTTGTCGGGACAGTTTTTAATTGATTCTGAGAGTCAGATACAGAGTAATTTAAGACGTCTGCTTTCAACTGACGAAAAAGAGTAGGAGATCATATGATTAATCACATAATAACCTACTCAATCCGTAACCGAGTGTTGATTTTATTGATGAGCCTTGCCATTGCCATTTGGGGTTGGATGGCTTTTCAAAAGACGCCTTTAGATGCCATTCCAGATTTATCGGACGTTCAAGTCATTATTAAAACTTCGTTCGCAGGGCAAACTCCGCAAGTTATTGAAGATCAGGTAACGTACCCCATCTCCAATTTAATGATGTCGGTGCCTAAGTCTAAAGCGGTACGTGGGTACTCATTTTTTGGCGACTCTTATGTGTACGTCTTATTTGAAGACGGCACCGATCCGTATTGGGCTCGATCAAGAGTATTGGAATATCTAAGTCAAGTAACCGCCGATTTGCCGGCAGGGGTGTTACCAACCTTGGGGCCAGATGCTTCTGGTGTCGGGTGGGTATATCAATATGCATTGAAGGACAGTACTGGCCACACAGATTTAGCACAATTGAGAACACTGCAAGATTGGTTTTTAAAGTATGAATTGCAGTCTGTGCCTGGTGTGTCGGAAGTCGCGTCTGTCGGTGGCATGGTTAAGCAATACCAAGTCGTGGTGGATCCTAATAAATTAAGAGCATATAACCTACCGTTACAGCAGATTCAGAATGCAATTAAAAATAGCTCGATTGAAATGGGTGCTTCGGTCATTGAACAAGCCGAAGCGGAGTATATGGTAGCTTTAAAAGGTTATGTCTCGAGTATTGAGGATTTGCAAGCGGTTCCCGTGGGATTGATGTCTGATAATCTTACACCTGTTTTGTTAAAAGACATTGCCTCGGTAAAGTTAGGCAGTAAACCCAGGCGTGGGATTGCTGACTTGAATGGTGAAGGAGAGGTGGTTGGCGGAATCGTCGTAATGCGTTCCGGTGAAAATGCTTTGAAGGTGATTGAAGCCGTAAAACAAAAAATCGCGCTCTTAAAACCTGGCCTGCCTAAAGGTGTCGAGTTAGTTGAGGTCTATAATCGTGCAGGTTTAATCAATCGTTCAGTGGATACGCTCACCAGTAAATTAATGGAAGAGATGTTAGTGGTCGCTTTGATCTCTTTACTGTTTTTAATGCATTTACGCTCTGCACTGGTTGCAGTTATCTCCTTACCTTTAGGCATTTTAGGGGCATTCATAATTATTGAACAGATGGGTGTCTCGGCCAATATTATGAGTTTAGGTGGAATTGCTATCGCGATTGGAACAATGGTGGATGCCTCTATTGTGATGATTGAGAACGCGCACAAACATTTAGAAGCCCACTTTCGACAAACGGGAAAATACGCGCAAGGTGAAGAGCACTGGACTTTAGTCCTGAATTCAGCCAAAGAGGTGGGTTTGCCACTGTTTTTATCGCTGTTAATCATTGCCGTGAGTTTTATGCCTATTTTTGCCCTGCAAGAGCAGGCCGGTCGTCTCTTCACGCCGTTGGCTTTGACTAAAACCTTAGCCATGGCAGTGGCGGCGGGTTTGGCGATTAGTTTAGTGCCCGTTTTAATCGGTTACTTTGTGAGAGGTAAGTTGCCAAAAGAGTCTTCTAACCCGATTAACAGAGTATTGATTGCTGGGTATAAACCGATATTGAGCCGGCTTTTAAATTGGCCCAAAATGGTGTTGTTGTTTGCTGTGTTGTTGCTTGTCACTATTGTTTATCCCTGGCAGCAGATAGGCAGTGAGTTTATGCCTGAGTTGGAAGAGGGTGATTTATTGTATATGCCAACCACACTACCAGGCCTGTCCATCGGTCAAGCCCAAGTTTTGTTACAACAAACGGATGCTCTGATTAAAACCTTACCTGAAGTGAAATCTGTTTTTGGCAAGATTGGACATGCTGATACCGCGACGGACCCAGCCCCTTTAACCATGATTGAAACCACAATCCAATTTAAAGATAAATCCGAGTGGCGTCCTGGAATGACCTTAGAAAAAGTGATAGCCGAATTAGACAAAAAGGTACACTTTCCAGGACTCACTAATGCTTGGGTCCAGCCAATTAAAACACGTATTGATATGTTGTCTACGGGGATAAAGACGCCAATTGGCATTAAAGTATCGGGTGATAACTTGGCCCAGATTCAACAGGTTGGTCAAGATATTGAAGGGGTTTTAAAGAAACTCCCTGGTACAGCCTCTGTCTATTCTGATAGAGCGAAAGGTGGGCGTTATATTGATATTGTGCCAAATCGTAATCAAATGGCACGCTATGGCATGAATATGGGCGAATTAGCGGATGTCATTTCCACCTCTGTGGGCGGGAAGGTTTTGCAAACCACGCTTGAAGGTCGAGAACGTTACACGATGAACTTGCGTTATCCGCAAACGTGGCGTGATTCGGTGCAGCAACTCAAATTATTGCCGATTGTGACCCTACAGGGTACACAACTTCAATTAGGTCAAGTTGCCGATGTCTCTATCGTGATGGGCCCGCCGATGATCAAATCAGAAAATGCCCGCTTAAATGGTTGGACATTTGTCGATTTAAAACCGAACGTTGATCTTGGAGGTTATGTCGAATCGGCACAACAAGTTGTGTTAGATAAAATCGATTTTCCACCTGGGGTGAGCGTCAATTGGACGGGACAGTATGAGTATCTTCTAAAAGCGCAGGCTACCTTACAAAAGATAGTGCCGTTTGCCTTGTTGATTATTTTTGTATTGCTGTATTTGATATTTAAAGATGTGACGGAATCAATATTGATATTGGGCGTGGTACCGTTTGCCTTATTAGGTTCGGTTTGGTCTATTTGGTGGCTAAATTATGATTACTCTGTTGCTGTGGCAGTCGGTATGATTGCTCTGGGCGGTGTAGCGGCCGAATTTGGTGTGGTCATGATGCTGTATTTAAAACAAGCCATTCAACTGGCAATGAAAGAAAATCGATTAAATACTAAAACGCAATTGAAAGCCGCCATTATGCAAGGAGCGGTACAACGAGTACGCCCTAAGGCTATGACCGTCTTGGTCATTGTCGTGGGTTTACTGCCTATTATGTATGGTTCAGGAACAGGTTCAGAAGTCATGCAACGCATTGCCGTGCCAATGATTGGCGGTATGATTACTGCGCCTATTGTCTCTATGGTGTTAATCCCCGTCCTCATTTACTTGGTCTATAGCAGGCGTCTATTTTCAAAGGCAAACAAAAATGTTCCAACTGAAAACAGTGCAGGAGTTAAATCATGAAGGAATTAGCCAATAGTTCAACACACACGTTGATGAGTCATTCAAAAAAGCAATGTTTATTGAGATCGATACTCAATAGTCGCTCTTTCTTAAAGGGGGTTTGGGCATTAAGTTTCGCGACTTTTCTAGCCATTCCCGCGCTTGGAATGGCTGAGACTGAGTCCTCGATAGATCCTCAGCTGAAAGAGCTTTTTACACTCGCACTTGCGCACAACCCTAATATAGAAATGGCTAAATCGGACATTGATATAAACGGGTATCAATTCGACCTTTCACGAAGTGAAGGGGGTCCAACCGTACAGCTTATTTCTGAATTAAGTTACTCTTGGGGCAAAGAAAAAGAGTTTGGACGAACGGCTAATCAACTTAGAGCAAGTTATCCTCTCTATCAACCGGAGATAAAAGCGCGTACTGACGTGTCCAAACAGGCTTTGGAAGTTGCAAAACAAGCCGTTAAAATTAGCCAACAAGACATTCTGCTTGAGATTGCAATGCAGTATTATGAATACTGGCAACAGCAAGCAGAGTGGGATTTTTTAGGAAAGGAGCGACAGACCTATTTGGGTCTACTTGAACAGTCCAAAAGCCGTTTTCAGTTAGGTTATCAAGACTTAAATGACCTGACTGAAATACAGGCCAAAATAGACAACATAAGAGCACGCCAAATTGCAGTTCAACAGAAGATGGAGAACGTGTATTTTAAACTAACGGAGTTGGTGAATAGTTCATTTGATATGAGTGGATTTACTAGACGGAATACCTTACCAAAAAGGTTCACTCATTTACCGAGTAAAAACATCAGTAAGAATGATCAGGCCTGGACAGATTTAATCAGTCATAATCCCGCCATTATGGAAGCTGATAATCAAATTAGTCTGATCGGTAAGCAAGTTAAAGTTGAAAAGTTGAGTGATGGTCCGCAGGTAGAGTTGTTTACGTCTTATATCTACAATGACAGTAATGGACATTATTATGATGATATGCAAGGTTTAAAAGGGGGGGTGCAAATTAGAATACCAATTTACCTTTCAGGGAGAACCGAAGCCAAAATATCTAAAACTAAAGCGAGTAAGCAACAGATCGAAACGAAAAAAGACATACTGATAAATAAAATTATTAGGGTTGCTCAACAAGCTCAGGTCTCATATGACCTAGGTATACAGCAGTTGTCATTGTTGCAGAAAGCCATTGAATCAAATAAGCAAGCCATTCAAGCGATTGAAAGCGGCATGAGTACTGGCAATAGAAATATGATGGATCTTCTAAAAGCATACAGTGATCTGCATACAGCTGAAAAAACCATTCCAATATTAAAAGCTAAGTTATGGCAATATTGGTGGCAACTGCAATGGGTGACAGGTCATCTTGCCCAAGCACAGTAGTTTAGAGGGTTTTGGTTTTTCATCTCAACTGACTCTTGCCAATCCCGCAGCAGATTTATAAAGATCAATACAATTAATTTTGAAACAATATAGGTCATCATTATTATTAGTCGTAGAGATAGGGTTTAGTTTTGAATGAGTTTCAGAGTACTGAACGCATAGTAAGTAAACGTATCATTTTGTCAATAAAGCTGTGGATAAAATGTCTATGACCGATGGTCTCGGTGGCGTGTTTAGTTCAAATGTCATTAAAAAGTAAAAAAATAGTAAAAAGAATCAAAAAAGACTTGCGTAGTTTGCGAGATTCGATAGAATACGCCCCGTTCCGAAGCAAACACACTTTTAAGTCGTTTGTTCCGGCCCGTTTGTTATGAGAGATCTTCGGATCGGGTTTAAAATCTTTGAAAATAATAATTGACAAAGAAGTTCAAACCCCCTTATAATAAGCGGCTTACCGGGGAGAAAAGCAACGTAGTTGCTTCACTTTCCCGAAGAGACCTAAGTTCTTTAAAAATCAGGTAATTCAGAGATAATTTATGTGGAAACTCCTTAAGTGAGTGACGATATAAAAAATCTCGAAAACGACAAAATTATGTAGATATGCAAATATCAGGTAGGAGTAATCCTTCCATGCAAAATCTTGTCAATTCCGAGTGTTAGAGCAGAAGTGCTCGTTATAAATATACTAAGCAAGATTAAACTGAAGAGTTTGATCCTGGCTCAGAATGAACGCTGGCGGTAGGCTTAACACATGCAAGTCGGACGGAAACGATAGAGAAGCTTGCTTTTCTAGGCGTCGAGTGGCGGACGGGTGAGTAACGCGTGGGAATCTACCCTATAGTTGGGGACAACGTATGGAAACGTACGCTAATACCGAATATGCTCTACGGAGTAAAGGAGCCCTCTTCTTGAAAGGTTTCGCTATAGGATGAGCCCGCGTGAGATTAGCTAGTTGGTGAGGTAATGGCTCACCAAGGCGACGATCTCTAGCTGGTTTGAGAGGATGATCAGCCACACTGGGACTGAGACACGGCCCAGACTCCTACGGGAGGCAGCAGTGGGGAATATTGCACAATGGACGAAAGTCTGATGCAGCCATACCGCGTGTGTGAAGAAGGCCCGAGGGTTGTAAAGCACTTTCAATTGTGAGGAAGATTAAGTAGTTAATACCTGCTTAGTTTGACGTTAACTTTAGAAGAAGCACCGGCTAACTCTGTGCCAGCAGCCGCGGTAATACAGAGGGTGCAAGCGTTATTCGGAATTACTGGGCGTAAAGCGCGCGTAGGCGGATTATTAAGTCAGTTGTGAAAGCCCTGGGCTCAACCTAGGAACTGCATCTGATACTGGTAATCTAGAGTTTAGGAGAGGGAAGTGGAATTCCAGGTGTAGCAGTGAAATGCGTAGATATCTGGAGGAACATCAGTGGCGAAGGCGACTTCCTGGCCTAAAACTGACGCTGAGGTGCGAAAGCGTGGGTAGCGAACGGGATTAGATACCCCGGTAGTCCACGCCGTAAACGATGTCAACTAGTTGTTGGTCCTATTAAAAGGATTAGTAACGAAGCTAACGCGATAAGTTGACCGCCTGGGGAGTACGGTCGCAAGATTAAAACTCAAAGGAATTGACGGGGGCCCGCACAAGCGGTGGAGCATGTGGTTTAATT
The DNA here is from genome assembly GCF_000381085.1 of Thiomicrorhabdus arctica DSM 13458. GTDB lineage: Bacteria > Pseudomonadota > Gammaproteobacteria > Thiomicrospirales > Thiomicrospiraceae > Thiomicrorhabdus > Thiomicrorhabdus arctica. The sequence goes on from NZ_KB905902.1 coordinate 171,789, forward strand.
CGATGCAACGCGAAGAACCTTACCATCCCTTGACATCCTGCGAACTTTCTAGAGATAGATTGGTGCCTTCGGGAACGCAGTGACAGGTGCTGCATGGCTGTCGTCAGCTCGTGTCGTGAGATGTTGGGTTAAGTCCCGCAACGAGCGCAACCCTTATCATTAGTTGCTAACATTTAGTTGAGAACTCTAATGAGACTGCCGGTGATAAACCGGAGGAAGGTGGGGACGACGTCAAGTCATCATGGCCCTTATGGGATGGGCTACACACGTGCTACAATGGGGGGTACAAAGAGCTGCCAACTAGCAATAGTGAGCGAATCTCAAAAAACCTCTCGTAGTCCGGATCGGAGTCTGCAACTCGACTCCGTGAAGTCGGAATCGCTAGTAATCGTGGATCAGAATGCCGCGGTGAATACGTTCCCGGGCCTTGTACACACCGCCCGTCACACCATGGGAGTGGATTGCAAAAGAAGTAGGTAGCTTAACCTTCGGGAGGGCGCTTACCACTTTGTGGTTCATGACTGGGGTGAAGTCGTAACAAGGTAGCCCTAGCGGAAGCTGGGGCTGGATCACCTCCTTTAAGACGAAAAAGTCGCGAGCTTGAGTGAGTTTTCACATAAATTGTCTCTGAATTATCATGAAATGAACGACCCGGGTCTGTAGCTCAGTTGGTTAGAGCGCACCCCTGATAAGGGTGAGGTCGGTGGTTCAAATCCACCCAGACCCACCATATTGGGGCTATAGCTCAGCTGGGAGAGCGCCTGCCTTGCACGCAGGAGGTCTGCGGTTCGATCCCGCATAGCTCCACCAATATTACTGTTAATCTGTTTTTTACCTTCTCTACTTAGTTAGAGACAGGTTGAGAGTTGATTAACAGTTGTATTGATGGTTATTTTTCGCTTGCTTTGCAAGTCATAGATAGCCGGAATAACTGAAAGTTCTTTAAAAATTTGGAATAGATCTTAGCGATTATCTAGATTAATCATTTTTAAATGTGTTAATTATTAGACGATCGTTGAAGAGCCTGAGACGACGCCGACTTTTGTCGACTCAGGTGTCACATGCCACCTTCCAATGGCATGTGGCCAAAGCTTCTAGTGGAGTTCTTTAAAGGTATTTAAACCGTACTTTAAAAGAATGATGATGCTAGAAAGTATAGGTAAATACATATATATATATTGAGAACACTCAAGCGTATATCATGACAGCGAAACTTTTAGTTACGTACACTCAATAGACTTTGTAATCAAAAGGCACAAGGTTATTTTTGAGTTGTATAGTTAAGTGACTAAGCGTACACGGTGGATGCCTAGGCAGAAGAAGGCGATGAAGGACGTAGTAACTTGCGATAAGCCAGGGGGAGTCAGTAAACATGCATTGATCCCTGGATTTCCGAATGGGAAAACCCATCCAATTATGGATATCCCCTAGTGGGAGGCTAACCCGGGGAACTGAAACATCTAAGTACCCGGAGGAAAAGAAATCAACCGAGATTCCCTAAGTAGCGGCGAGCGAACGGGGACCAGCCCTTAAGCTGGTATAAGAATAGTAGAATGGTCTGGAAAGTCCAACGATACAAGGTGATAGTCCTGTATGCGAAATTCTTTTATCAGTGAAATCGAGTAGGACGGGACACGAGAAATCCTGTTTGAACATGGGGGGACCACCCTCCAAGGCTAAATACTCTCTTCTGACCGATAGTGAACCAGTACCGTGAGGGAAAGGCGAAAAGAACCCCTGAAGGGGAGTGAAATAGAACCTGAAACCGTGTACGTACAAGCAGTAGGAGCAGACTTGTTCTGTGACTGCGTACCTTTTGTATAATGGGTCAGCGACTTACATTATGTAGCGAGGTTAACCGAATAGGGGAGCCGTAGGGAAACCGAGTCTTAAATGGGCGATTTAGTTGCATGGTGTAGACCCGAAACCGGGCGATCTATCCATGGCCAGGTTGAAGGTGCCGTAACAGGTACTGGAGGACCGAACTCACGTATGTTGAAAAATGCGGAGATGAGCTGTGGATCGGAGTGAAAGGCTAATCAAGCCCGGAGATAGCTGGTTCTCCTCGAAAACTATTTAGGTAGTGCCTCATGTATCACTCTAGGGGGTAGAGCACTGTTATGGTCTAGCGGTCCGTCAAGGATTAGCAGCCCATTGCAAACTCCGAATACCTAGAAGTGCAATCATGGGAGACAGACTGCGGGTGCTAACGTCCGTTGTCAAGAGGGAAACAACCCAGACCGCCATCTAAGGTCCCTAAATATTACTCAGTGGGAAAGGATGTGGGAAGGCTCAGACAGTCAGGAGGTTGGCTTAGAAGCAGCCACCCTTTAAAGAAAGCGTAATAGCTCACTGATCGAGTCGGCCTGCGCCGAAGATTTAACGGGGCTAAGTAATATACCGAAGATGCGGATGCACATAGTGCATGGTAGAGGAGCGTCGTGTAAGCCTGCGAAGGGGCACTGTAAGGTGTCCTGGAGGTATCACGAGTGCGAATGCTGACATGAGTAGCGATAAAGGGAGTGAAAAGCTCCCTCGCCGAAAGACCAAGGTTTCCTACGCAACGTTAATCGACGTAGGGTTAGTCGACCCCTAAGACGAGGCCGAGAGGCGTAGTCGATGGGAAGCAGGTTAATATTCCTGCACTATTTATTACTGCGATGGAGGGACGGAGTAGGCTAAATCAGCCTGGCGATGGTTGTCCAGGTTTAAGATTGTAGGCAGAGAGATTAGGCAAATCCGGTCTCTTGTTAATGCTGAGAATTGATGACGAGCCCTTTTTTGGGTGAAGTGATTGATGCCATGCTTCCAAGAAAAGCTTCTAAGCTTCAGGTAATAAATAATCGTACCCCAAACCAACACAGGTGGTCGGGATGAGAATTCTAAGGCGCTTGAGAGAACTCGGGTGAAGGAACTAGGCAAAATGGTACCGTAACTTCGGGAGAAGGTACGCCCCGCTCGGTGATGAGACTTGCTCTCTAAGCTAGGAGGGGTTGCAATAAAATGGTGGCTGCAACTGTTTACTAAAAACATAGCACTGTGCAAAATCGAAAGATGACGTATACGGTGTGACGCCTGCCCGGTGCCGGAAGGTTAATTGATGGGGTTAGCTTCGGCGAAGCTCTTGATCGAAGCCCCGGTAAACGGCGGCCGTAACTATAACGGTCCTAAGGTAGCGAAATTCCTTGTCGGGTAAGTTCCGACCTGCACGAATGGCGTAATGATGGCCACACTGTCTCCACCCGAGACTCAGCGAAATTGAAATCGCAGTTAAGATGCTGCGTACCCGCGGCTAGACGGAAAGACCCCGTGAACCTTTACTACAGCTTTGCACTGGACTTTGATACTATCTGTGTAGGATAGGTGGGAGGCTATGAAACTTTAACGCTAGTTAGAGTGGAGCCAATCTTGAAATACCACCCTGATATTATTGAGGTTCTAACCTAGGCCAGTGAATCCTGGTCAGGGACAGTGTATGGTGGGTAGTTTGACTGGGGCGGTCTCCTCCTAAAGAGTAACGGAGGAGCGCGAAGGTACCCTCAGCACGGTCGGACATCGTGCAATGAGCGCAAGAGTAAAAGGGTGCTTGACTGCGAGACTGACACGTCGAGCAGGTGCGAAAGCAGGTTCTAGTGATCCGGTGGTTCTGTGTGGAAGGGCCATCGCTCAACGGATAAAAGGTACTCCGGGGATAACAGGCTGATACCGCCCAAGAGTTCATATCGACGGCGGTGTTTGGCACCTCGATGTCGGCTCATCACATCCTGGGGCTGAAGTCGGTCCCAAGGGTATGGCTGTTCGCCATTTAAAGTGGTACGCGAGCTGGGTTTAGAACGTCGTGAGACAGTTCGGTCCCTATCTGCCGTGGGCGTTGGAAATTTGAGGGGGGCTGCTCCTAGTACGAGAGGACCGGAGTGGACGAACCGCTGGTGTTCGGGTTGTCATGCCAATGGCATTGCCCGGTAGCTACGTTCGGAAAGGATAACCGCTGAAAGCATCTAAGCGGGAAACCTGCCCCAAGATTAGATTTCCCTAGACTTTAAGTCTTCTGAAGGGCCGTTAGAGACTATGACGTTGATAGGCAAGGTGTGGAAGAGCAGTAATGTTTGAAGCTAACTTGTACTAATTACCCGTGAGGCTTAACTATACAACTCAAAAGTAACTTTTGAGTACGTGACTAAAAGTAAGTCATGATATACCTTGAGTGTATCGATATATAAGAGTGTATAACCTATATACAAAGCGATAAGATCTATTGCAAATGAGAGCGACGTGTCTTAAGATACGCCGCTTGAAAAGAACATTGAGAGTGGATGATTTATTAATCTGATTGCGCTCTTAGTACCAAATTGCTTGGTGACAATAGCGAGATGGAACCACCTGATCCCATTCCGAACTCAGTAGTGAAACGTCTTAGCGCCGATGGTAGTGTGGGAGTTCCCATGTGAGAGTAGGTCATTGCCAAGCTTATATTCTAAAAACCCGTGTTGCCTTAGGCTTCGCGGGTTTTTTTTTGGGT
>NZ_KB905903.1 GCF_000381085.1 Thiomicrorhabdus arctica DSM 13458
GTGGGAGTTCCCATGTGAGAGTAGGTCATTGCCAAGCTTATATTCTAAAAACCCGTGTTGCCTTAGGCTTCGCGGGTTTTTTTTTGGGTGGAATTATGCTCTGAGTTCTAGCGGACTTAAATACTTGATAGCCGTTGAAATGATACCCTAACCATAGGGTTTCTAATAAAACCTTTCAAGGCTCTTCGACAGCCGGTTATTGATGTATTTGAATGGGATGGGTAGGGGTTCACTATGAGAGTATCAGTAAAGATATCTTAAGGAGGTTTTTGAGCTTTATCAAATATGAAAGCGCAGAATCTCTATTGATACTTTAGACCGTTTCGAACGTTTGTTTATTGCTAGGAAAAGGCGTCTTACGGTGGGTTTTTCAGAAGCAACCTATTCCTAATGCTCCAACGATATTATTCAAAATAAATCGATACGGTGACCTGTGAACAGGTTGATTGATCCATAGTTAAAGATGAAATAGGTCTACCTAATTACAAGCTTAGGCAAAAATCCTTTTTAAGCCGAAATTCATCCAAAAATGGGATCTTCCTGTTTCGTTAAAGTCCTGCTTTTATCGGTTGCTACTTGTAATCGGTAATATGGCGAATTTTGTGAATGCACCTACACAATTTGTTCACCTATGAATCATAATGTTATGAGCATTCAACTGATGTGCGACCTCGATCTGCATAAAATATAGGCTTTTGAGTGAGAGGGAAAAACTATTGTGTATGATACAGTAGGTAATGTAGTGCAGACTTTATAGAGAGGATTGAGCACTAAAATAAATCAATGCTTGGATGATAATAGATTAATACTGATTGAGTGTTTTAGAAGTATTTTGTGACAGGTAATGTAGATAAAATTTTATGGTTAAATTATTTTTAGATTTGGGCAATACTCGCATTAAAGCCGCATTGGAAGATGAGTTTGGATACCAATATCTTGGTCCAATATCTCTGTCCGATTTTAGTCACCTTGATCGGCTCGATAAATTTCTGGGTGGTGCCAAACCTACGGCAGTGTTTATGAGTTCTGTTGTGAGTGCAAATGACCTTGATGCCGTAAAATCGGTTGTGCAAAACACCTACAAATTATTTCCAGTGATGCTGACTTCACAGAAATCGTGTTGTGGTTTGACGACAGGTTATGACGATTTCAATCAGCTTGGAGATGATCGTTGGATGGCTTTGCAAGGCTTATATTCTAAAACAAAAGAACCCGCTGTCTTAATCGATGCTGGGACAGCCATGACAATAGATGCCATATTAGAAGGGCAGCATTTAGGTGGATTCATTGTTCCAGGCCTGGATAGTCTAAGGACTTCTCTGGGGTCGGATACAGCAAACCTAACTTGTGTAGAAGAATCTACTTCTACGACAAGTAATAAGGTGCCAACGAATCTATTGGCTACAAATACTGAATCGGCCATTTTGGGTGGTACTTTATACATGACGGCTTCTTTCTGTAATCGTTTGATTACTGATCTTAATCAGCAGGTTGGAACACAATTTAAAGTCTATATTACAGGAGGGAATGCGGATAAGCTGAATGCATTGATTGATGTGCATTCAGAGGTTGTTCCAGATCTAGTCTTACTTGGAATGAAAAAAATCGTCGAAAGTATCAAAAAGTAGTTGACTCAAATTCTATCCTCCTTATAATACGCACCATCTCGCCGAAATAGCACAACTGGTAGTGCAACTGATTTGTAATCAGTAGGTTGTTGGTTCAAGTCCAATTTTCGGCACCATATCTTAAAAGCCCGTAATTTCTCAGAAGTTACGGGCTTTTTTCGTATTGTAGTTCTGGCATTGTATTGCTGTCTGGCTAACTGTTATAATGGGAAATATTTATATGAAAAGTAGTGGAAACAACTGAATGGAACAACAATCTAGTTACACAAAAGAAGAGCTTTTATCGAGTGGCCGTGGTGAACTTTTTGGTCCTGGTAACGCACAATTACCTTTACCTCCAATGTTGATGATGGATCGAATTACTCATATTTCAGAAGAGGGTGGTGCCTTTGGTAAAGGCCAAATTAGAGCAGAACTCGATATCACTGAAGACCTATGGTTTTTCGAGTGTCACTTTAATGAAGATCCTGTCATGCCTGGTTGTTTAGGTGTCGATGCTATGTGGCAATTGATTGGCTTTTTCCTAGGTTGGACAGGTGGTCCTGGTCGTGGTCGCGCTTTAGGTTCAGGTGAAATTAAATTCTATGGTCAGGTATTACCAACAGCAAAGAAAGTTGAATATGTGATTGATATGAAACGTGTCATCAAACGGAAACTATATATGGGCTTAGGGGATGCTAAGATGTATGTTGATGGTCGTGAGATTTACAGCGCAACAGATTTAAAAGTTGGTTTATTTACTAATACGGATAATTTTTAAGTTATGAAAAGAGTCGTCATTACAGGTGTTGGGATTGTTTCAAGTTTAGGAAACAATACACAAGAAGTCACCGAATCTCTTTATGAAGGTCGCTCAGGTATTGTTGCAGCACCTGAATATACTGAGAATGGTTTACGTTCACAAGTCCATGGTGCAGTGAAAAATCTTGATTTTTCTGATCACATTGACCGTAAGCAATTACGTTTTATGGGCGATGCTGCCGCTTACTCTTTTATTGCGATGCAACAGGCCGTGAAAGATTCAGGTTTAACCGAAGAACAAGTTTCTAATCCTCGTACAGGGTTGATTGCTGGCTCTGGCGGAGGCTCTAACTCAAACTCCACAGAAGCGGTTGATATTGCTCGCGCCAAAGGTGTCCGACGTATAGGGCCTTATATGGTCACACGTACAATGGGTTCGACGGTTTCAGCATGTTTGGCGACACCTTTTAAAATTAAGGGTATCAACTATTCAATCAGTTCTGCATGCTCAACTTCCGCCCATTGTATTGGTTCTGCCATGGAGCAAATCCAACTTGGCAAACAGGATATAGTCTTTGCGGGTGGAGGTGAAGAGCTTCACTGGACCATGTCTGTCTTGTTTGATGCGATGGGTGCTTTGTCGACTAAGTATAACGATACCCCCGCTAAAGCATCGCGTGCTTATGATACAAACCGCGATGGTTTTGTCATCGCGGGTGGTGGTGGAATGGTGGTGGTTGAAGAGTTAGAACATGCGCTTGCTCGTGGTGCAAAGATCTATGCTGAAATTACCGGTTATGGCGCCAACTCAGATGGTTACGATATGGTGGCTCCATCAGGTGAAGGTGCGGTTCGCTGTATGCAAATGGCGATGGCCACGGTTGAGGGTGATATTGATTATATCAATCCGCACGGTACTTCTACCCCCGTCGGTGATACTAAGGAAGCGGCTGCTATCCGTGAAGTTTTCGGTACAAAAGTTCCAAAAATCAGCTCAACTAAATCCATGTCGGGCCACTCTTTAGGTGCGGCTGGAGTGCATGAATTTATTTACAGCTTGATGATGCTGGAAAATGACTTTATTTGTCCTTCCATCAATATTGATCAGCTGGACCCTGAGTGTGAAGGTATGCCAATTGTGACCAAACGAATTGATAACGCAGGTTTAAACCGAATGATGAGTAATAGCTTTGGTTTTGGCGGTACAAACGCTTCTGTCATTTTTGAGCGATATAAAGCTTAAAACTACATTCGCAGTGAGCTTGTTTAGAATGACCAGGCCTGGTCATTTCGCTCTTAAAATTTAAACAATAAAAAACCGAGTAGGGCATTCTCTCTACTCGGTTTTTTTATGTCTAAAACAACAGTATTCATGTTTGATGTGTGTGTTTAGCTACATCTAGCATACTGTCTTCTATACATTCGACTACGGTTGGCCACTTTCTTAGCGACCTTCTGTAGCCAGGGCTTTTTAAGGTAGGTTCTACGTGCATAGCCGCCTTGACCCTCATGGTAGGCGAGGTAGAGCTTATAAGTGTCTTTACGTGAAATTCTAAGACGCTTGTGTGATTGATAGTTATACCAACCCATAAAATCTAAGGCATCTTCAATATCTGAACGACTTTGGCTCCAACGATTTGTGGCCTTCTTATAGTCATCCCAAGTGCCATCTTGAGCTTGAGAGTAACCATAAGCACTTGAGCTTCTGAATAAGGGAATAAACCCTAGTGCATAAGGTCTATCCGGTTGGGCATCAGGTTTAAAACGTGATTCCTGATGAACCATTGCCATCAAAACATACGGTGGTGTGCCCCAACGTGTTTGAGACAGTTGCGCGGCTTCTCGCCACTCTGGATCATGTTGGAAAATGGAACAAATATTATCATAAGTCTCCTTAGGAGGAGGTGTGGTACTACAGCCGCTGAGTACGACGAGTGTGGCCAGTAGAGCTAAGCCAAGAATGTTCTGCTTTAGGGTCTTAAATGTATGAACGTGGCGTTTCATTATTGGGTTCCATAGATAAATGTTTTTCGAAATATTACGTCTTGGTTTGCATCAAGCACTTCAATATGCCAAGTGCCTTGCCAAGCGCTGCTCATTTTTTTTGAGGACCATGTTCGATAATGATCACTTTGAATGTTCAGCGGGATTGTCGCTAGAATTTGGTTATTAAATAGCCAGCGATGACTCAGCGTTTGATTATTAGCATGCTCTATTTGAGTATAAAAATGGAGTTCACGGATGTATTTTGGAACTGTTTGATTAAATTCGGTACCGGGTTGTTGCTCAATAATTTTACTGGTTAAAATGGCCTTAGTAATCTTAATGTCGCTATCGATAATGGGTTGCAAAGGCACGTTTTGTTCGGCTTTCTGTTGCGCATTTTTTGCTTTATAAATCTCTAAATCACTTCTTTGCGCAGAGGATAGTAGTCCTAAATCTAGCGTGTGTTTTTCAGCGATTTCTGACGGTGTCTTACCATTCACTAATGATGGCGTTTTCTGAGATGGCGTTGTTTTAGAGAAATGGTGGGTTTGTTCTGGAACACCAGCAATCAGACGTGCTTGTTCAGCCTGCTCCTCTTTTATATTATGCAGCATGAGTAGAGTCGTACTAATGCCGCCTATGAGCATCATGATTCCCCATGCAAATCGGCCTCGCCAATCCGATTGACTCCCATCTTCAACACTTAAAGTAATATCTTCTTCTGCCTGTTCCCACCCCATTTGAAAGTAATTACGCATCTCCATATCTCTACGAATGAGACTCGGCATGCTGCTAGAAGGTTTTCCTTCAAGCGCCATTCTGTATCCTTTCTTAAAGGCATGCTGAAAGTGAATGTTCTCGGTATCAGGTATCTGCATACAGCTCTATATGTTATCGGTCTTTTAAGGTTGAGGTTGTCTAACTGTTTTGATCAAACAGTGCTTCCGTAAATGCTAAACTTTCAAATGGTCGCAAATCATCAATGGATTCGCCGACGCCAATAAAACGAATGGGAATTTGAGTTTGTTCCGCTAAGGCAAATACAATTCCGCCTTTAGCCGTGCCATCCAATTTGGTGAGGGTAATGCCTGAAACATCAACTGATTCTTTGAACTGTTGTGCTTGATTAAGGGCATTTTGCCCTGTTCCAGCATCAATCACGAGCATGACTTCATGTGGAGCGGTCGTATCGATTTTCGCCAAGACCCGTTTGACCTTTTTCAGCTCTTCCATCAAGTTGGATTGAGTGTGTAAACGCCCAGCCGTGTCGGCAATCAAGACATCAATTTTTTTGGCTTTGGCTGATTGAATCGCATCAAATAAAACGGCCGCAGAATCGGCTCCCGTTTTCTGAGCGATGACCGGTACGTTATTACGTTCTCCCCAGGTTTGCAATTGCTCTACGGCTGCTGCTCGGAAAGTATCTCCGGCCGCGAGCATGACCGATTTTCCTTCTTCTTGATATTTCTTTGCAAGCTTACCAATGGTGGTGGTTTTTCCAACACCATTAATGCCGACCATTAAAATAACAAAAGGTCCCTCTTGTTTGGCTAAGTGATTATCAACATCAAGTGGTACTGCAATGGGGGCTAAAATGTCCTGTAATTGCTTTTTTAACGCGGTGATTAACGCTTGAGGATCCTTAAGTTCTTGACGCGTAACTTGTCCTGTTAAATGACTAATAATGCGGTCAGTGGCATCAATGCCCACATCGGCCGTTAACAAAATCATTTCCAACTCTTCAAGCAGGTCCCCATCAATTTCTTTACGGCCTAAAACTAGAGTCGCCAAGCTGTCTGTGAAATTTTGACGCGTTTTGCTTAAGCCTTTTTTTAAGCGGGTAAAGAAATTTTGTTTTTGAGACGCCGTTTCATGGTCGGCAATTTCTTGGGTTTCCGTTGGTAAAATAGACGCTTTTGCGACGACAGCATCTTCATTAAAATGCTCAATATTGTTTAATAGGGTTGTCTCAGCTTGCAACTCAGTGATTTGAGGTGCATTATTCATTACACTCTTTTCAGTCACCGTCTCTCTATTCTCAATGGACTGAATTTTGGGTGTTTTTTCAGTTGTTTCTGGGCACTCAACTTCAGCGGCTAACTCTAAAGGCTGAGCCTGCTCGATAGGCTGTTCTGCAGAGTGTTTTTTCTTACGACGTAAAAAACTAAACATGATGTGTTCCTGTTAAGGCATTTTAAAGGCATTAGGGTACAGAAAACTCTGAAATTTTCCGAACTCTTTGATGTTAGAAACTGAATATTCCGCTATTATAAATGAATTCAAAACGGTTGTAGACACAACCCCCTATTCAAAATACTTGAAGAAGTGTAGAGGTGTGATAAATATGAAAACAATGTCTCCTAAAATTTGGCTGGTGGCCACACTGTTATCAGTGCTGTCTTTACCAAGCCTCGCCAATAGTTTACCCAGTATCTCTGAATACCAATTAGATAATGGCATGAAGGTCATCGTTAAGCAAGACCACCGTGCCCCTGTTGTGGTGCATCAGGTTTGGTATAAAGTCGGTTCAACGTATGAGACCGTCGGTAATACAGGGTTGTCACATATGTTGGAACATATGATGTTTAAAGGCACAAAAACTCTAAAACCCGGTCTATTCTCTAAGCAAGTATCGCAACTCGGCGGCCAAGAAAATGCGTTTACCTCGGCCAATTATACCGCCTATTATCAAATTGTAGGTAAGCAGCATTTAGAAAAAGTCATGCAGTTGGAATCTGACCGTATGCGTAATTTGGTGATTGATGATGCTGAATTTAATAAAGAACGCAAAGTAGTCATGGAGGAGCGTCGCTGGCGTTTAGAGGATCAACCCAGCTCTAAATTGAATGAACAGTTCAATGCGACGGCTTTTATGAACAGTCCTGCACGTAACCCCGTGATTGGCTGGATGACCGATATTGAGAATTATCAAGCGGGTGATCTGCGGGATTGGTATCGTCAATGGTATGCGCCTAATAATGCAACTTTGGTTGTGGTAGGGGATGTTAAACCACAAGCCGTTTTGGCGCTTGCCAAGACTTACTATGGTCACTATAAACCAGAAGGTATTTCGAACGTAAAGCCACAGATGGAAATTGAGCAAGAAGGCCTGCGTCGGATTGAACTCAAAGGCGCAACCAAGGTGCCTTCAGTGCAATTAGGGTATCACGTACCAACGTTAGTGACCGCAAAAACTGACCAGGAAAAACAAGAGGTCTATGCTCTGGCTGTTTTAGAAAGTATTTTGGATGGTGGTAGCAGCAGTCGCTTACCTGTTTCTTTGGTGCGTAAACAAAAAATTGCCGCCAGTGCCAATGCAAGTTATAACGCCACAGATCGTTTATCAACGTTGTTTGAATTGAGTGGTACGCCAGTAGCGGGTCATAAAGTCAGTGATATTGAAGCGGCATTATTGAGGGAAGTCGACATTCTTAAAACAGAATTAGTCAGTCAGCAAGAGTTAGAGCGTATTTGGGCGATGGATGAGGCAGATCATGTCTACTATCTGGACTCAATTCAGGCACAAGCCTCTATTATTGGTTCTTTAGTGAGTGTGGGTTTAAAGCCGGACACGTTGGATCATTGGGTTGAAAACATCCGTAAAGTCACTCCACAACAAATTCAGGCGGTGGCTAAAAAATACCTCAAACGCGATAATTTAACCATCGCGACCTTATTCCCTGATGGTAAAGAACATTCGGGTCTAAAAGCTTACACAGGGAGACTGTAAATGCATTTCTTTTATAAACATATCATCACTTCAACGTTGATGAGCCTGGCATTCAGTCTGTTTTCACTCAATGCTTGGTCGGCCGTACAGATAGAACAATGGCATACTAAACAGGGCGCAAAGGTCATGTATGTGCATGCGCCCCAACTGCCAATGTTGGATATTCAAGTGAGTTTCGATGCTGGAAGTGCACGTGATGGACAGCAGTGGGGGCTTGCTTCTATGATGACGACTCTCCTCGGACTGCAAACCAAAACGCATAGTGAAGAAGAGCTTTCTGATTTAATCAATGCCTTGGGCGCAAATGTGGGCGGCAGTATTGATCGCGATATGGCGAGTTATACGCTACGAACGCTGACGCGGGAGTCCATCTTAAAGCCCGCTTTAGACCTGTTTCATGACTCAATTGTAGAGTCGACTTTTGATGAGTCTATTTTTGAGCGCGAACGTAACCGTGTCTTAGTTGGCTTAAAACAACAACAATTAATGCCAAGTTCTATAGCCTCTAATGCTTTTTGGGCTATGTTATATGGAAATCATCCCTATGCCCATCCTGTTGCAGGCAATGTAGAAAGCGTTAAAGCTCTTAAGTTAGACGCTATTCAAGCTTTTTACAATCAATATATTGTCAGTAAGAATGCTTTGATTTCGATTGTTGGAAATGTCGATAAACACCAAGCTCAACAAATTGCCGAAAACTTACTGAAAGGACTGCCTGTCGGCAAAGTTCCTGCAATTCTCGAGGCGCCGAGTTCTGATAAAAAGGGATTGTCTGAATCACAACGCCATAAGGTCATTGAGTTTGACTCAACTCAGACTTATTTTAAACAAGGTCAGATCGGGGTCAAACGTGGTGATCCTGATTATTATGCGTTGTTCTTAGGTAACCACCTATTAGGCGGTAGTGGTTTTGGCTCGCTGTTAATGGAAGAGGTTCGTGAGAAACGTGGGTTGGTGTATGGTGTCAGCAGTGGGTTTGCCCCGATGCGTCAGCCTGGGCCTTGGTTGGTCGGTTTATCCACTAAAAATAAGAGTGCGATGCAGGCCAAAAAAGTCGTGAATCAAACCATAAAGGCCTTTATGAAAGGTTTTGATGAAAAACATTTACAGGCCATTAAAGACAACTTAGTCGGCGGCTTTCCTTTGCGCATTGACAGTAATGGCAAAATTATTGGTTACATTACGATGATTGGTTTTTATGACTTACCATTGAATTACCTTGAAGAATTCCCTAAGGCGATTTCAGCATTAAGCAAGCAAGACGTCTTAGATGCTTGGCAGCGGCATATGGATTTAAAGAGTATGAAATCGATTATGGTAGGTAAGCCCGAATAGGTTATAACCTACTGCAAAACAGCCTATGTAAAGTGACCAGGCCTGGTCACTTTACATCTCAATTTTAAACGGCTATTTGTTTTGAGGTATCCTTAAGAGGACTCATATAACGCTGTTTTTTCTTAGGCTTTATCTTATCTATTTCGACAAAGATAAACGCATCAATACAATCATTGAAGTCTGGGTCGACGCTAAAATCGATAAAACGACAGCCTTTATCATCACACAGTTCTGCATATTGCTTAAATAACGTAGGCACCTTGACGCCTTCCAAATCTAATAACGCATTCAGCTTTTTATAGCTCTCTTTATACTCACCAGAAAATTCAGTTTCGGCAATGGCCTGGGTTGGCTTACTCAGTATAAAAGGTCTTTTACCGACGGCTAACGTTTGTTCATCGCCAAACTGTTGTTTGTAAAAGCCACTGATTAACTCTTTCGCCAATTTTGGATAGGCATCAGACAGACTGACTGGGCCAAACATATATTGGATATGCGGGTTGCGCACCAGATAAGCGCCAATGCCATACCATAAATAATCTAAACTACGTTTACCCCAGTAACGTGGCTGTACAAAACTGCGCCCTAACTCTAACGCATTCGGTAAATAAGCTTCTATCTCGGGTGTTAATTCAAATAATGTGCTGGTATAGAGGCCTTTAATGCCTTTGTTGGCAATAATGTTGGCACATTCGCCAATACGATAAGCCCCTACAATTTCTAAATCGTCCTCATCCCACAGCACCAGATGACGATAGTCGGCATCATAGGCATCAAGGTCTAAGCGTTTGCCAGTGCCTTCTTCAACGGTGCGAAAGGTGAGTTCGCGTAGCCGGCCAATCTCTTGCATGACGGGAGAGTCTGCTTCATAGTCAGATAGGTAGATCTGCTTGCCATCTTGAGTTTCGCCCAAGCGCTCGGCACTTTTCAACGCTTTTTTGAGTGCACTACGATTCACAGGGTGGGCAATGGTTTCTAGAGTTTCTAGGAAAGGTCGCTGTTTTATTTTTTTAGGTTTGTCCAAGCGGTAAAGGTATTTTCTAAACTCATTCGCCAGTTTTTTCCCTTTGTGCTCAGATTTGGCAATGGACTTCCAAGGAATGGGTTTACTGATATGAAACTGAATCTCTTGGTGGCTTTGCTTAAACATCTCCTGCACTAACATGAGCGTGCCTAAGGGTTTATAAATTGCAGATAAGGCATAAAACAGCGCCGAGTTTTGGGCATCGATATAGATGGGCAGAACAGGGGATTTAGTTTTTTCAGCCAACTTTAAAAAGCCGGCTTTCCAGGCACCATCACGTACGCCGTTTGGGCGGATTCTGGAGACTTCACCTGAAGGGAATATAATGACGGCCTGGTCAGATTTCAGGGCGGATAGCATCGCTTTAAATTGACTTTTATGTTGTGCACCAGCGCTCATATTGTCGACTGATAAAAACAAAGAATCCAGTGGGTCGATGTGTGACAACAGTTCATTGGTCACAATACTCACATCAGGACGCACGCTACGCACCAGTTTTAATAATGCTAATCCATCTAAAGAACCAATAGGGTGATTGGCGACGATAATTACTCGGCCTTCAGAAGGAATATTATTGAAATCACGATTGTTTATCTGGTAACTGAAGTTAAAGTGATCTAAAACATGCTCTAAAAAAGCAAATCCCTTTAGGTGCTGATTGGTTTGAATGAATTGATTAATCTCATCTTCATGCAATAAACGTTTCAGGAGTTTTAAAAATAATTTAGCCCCCGTCTTTTTTTCAAAGTCTGGGTGCTTATGGGAGAGCGTTTTTTCAATGTTAATCATTCAATTGCTTCTTGTATGACATAGGCGTCATTAGAGAGTTTAATCACAAGGCGTTACTGCTAAGTGACAGTTGAATGAATGACTCGTGACAGGCTGTACTGCTGGGTGTGTTAGACGTGAATTAATTTCTCGAATGCGTGAGCAGAGAGAGGTTTACTGATGAAGTAGCCTTGTACATAATCACAGCCTTGAGATTTTACTTTATTAAGTTGCGCTTCTGTTTCTACGCCTTCGGCAATGATGGTTCGTGATAACGCATGTCCCATATGAATAATGGCATCGACCAACGAAGCATCCTCACGGTTGATCGCGACATCATCAATGAAACTTTTATCTATTTTAATAAAACGACATGGGAAATGTTTCAGATAACTCAGTGAGGAGTAACCCGTTCCAAAGTCATCAATGGAGAGCTGTACTTTCATCTTTACCAGTGCTTGGAGTGATTTTCGAATACTTGAAACATCTTCCATGAGGCTATGTTCAGTCAGTTCCATGCACAGTTTATTGGCAGGAAAAGCTTCTTCTTCTAGAATTGTTTTCAAGGTCTGGATAAACTCTGCTTCTCTTAGTTGCGCGCTGGCGATATTGACACTGATTGTTTGAATATCCCATTTTTTTGCATCACGGCAGGCTTGGCGAATGACCCAGTAGCCAATATCAATAATAAGAACAGACTCTTCGGCAATAGGGATGAAAATATCTGGTCCAATGCTGCCTAAATGGGGAGAGTTCCAACGTATCAAGGCTTCACAATGTGTGATTTTCTCTTTATGAAGATCCATGATAGGTTGATATAGCAGAGTGAATTCATTTTGTTCAATGGCATGATAAAGCGCGGCCGTCATTTGTGATTTGTGGAGCACTTTATCAGCAATTGATTGAGTATAAAATTGGTGTTGGCCACGCCCATTGCGTTTCGCCGTGTACATGGCGCTGTCTGCTTGGCGTAATAGATCGCTGGCATTATCACTGTCATCTGGTGAAATGGCAATTCCGATGCTGGCGCCAAGTATATGTTCTCGGTCTTCAAGGAGGTAGGGTTTCGTTAACTCCGTTTCAATGTTCTTTAGAAGCGTGTCAAGTTTGGTTGTGTCCATTATATCTTGCAGTATGATTAAAAACTCATCCCCTCCCAATCGAGCCACTGAATCTTGTGGACGTAAGCAACCTAAAATTCTATCTGCGGCTTCAATCAGTGCTAAATCTCCCACGTGATGTCCAACCGTGTCATTGATATTCTTAAAGCGGTCTAAATCTAAAAATAAAATGGCCATTTTGCTGTGATGGTTTTGAGTGTTTAGGATGGCTTTCTGGAGAATATCCAGTCCTAATTTTCGATTTGGTAAACCCGTTAAAATGTCATAGTTGGCATGTTGATGTAATTCATGCTCGAATTTTTTATTGCCGGAAATATCATCTTCTATGGCAATAAAGTTGGTGATCTCACCTTGGTCGTTTTTAACGGGAGAAATGATGGATCGGACCCAATAGTCACTACCATCTTTGCGTTGGTTAACAAATTCACCAATCCACTCATTACCGTCATTGAGTATTTGGGTAATGGGTTCAATCACGTCTAATTCATTGTTTGCCGATTTAAGAGCACTGGGCGTCATACCTATAAGTTCCATTTCGGAATAGCCAGATAGTTTTTCTAAAGCAGGATTAACATAAGTAATGACATGCAAATTATCCGTAATAAGTAAGCTTGAATGACTTTGTTCTATGGCATGTTGTAATAAAATGAGCCGTTTATTCGTTTCCTGAAGGTTTTTAGTACGAGTGGCTATTTTCTGTTCGAGTAGGGTATTAGTATTGGCTATTTTGTCATCTTGTATTTTTAATTGTGCCGAGGCTTTATTAAGCGTTGAGATCAGTTGATTCACTTCTTTGGAGCCGCCTTGCAAATCAAGGGTTTTTCCGGGCATATTTATGAGCTTCTGAGAAAATTCAATGGCTTTGGACAATTGACGCAATGGAAAGAATAGAACCCCGAGAAGAATTATAAGATTTAATAAAATGATAATAAAACCATTAACAAAGGTATCTAAAGCAAGTTTTTTTTGAATGACTTGGTAAGGTTTTAAATTGATTTCTAATAGCACCCAGCCAATATGGGTTGAGTTGTGAATAGGCTGCCAGATGCTTAATTTATGTTTGGTTTGGGTTATGTGTCTTTTATTTGACGAAAATTTTAGAGGAATTAGGTTGGGTGATAAATCGTAAATTATTTTAATCTTTCCTGAGTCTAGGATGGTTATGTGTCCAAGGTTATTGCCTTGCGGAGTCATGACTTGTAAGTTAAGGACATCTGGATATCTAGCCGCACTTAAAAGTAGATTTTCTAAGTTGTCGAGTTTATTGCTAATAAGGGGGTATTGGCTAGAAAAAGCCACATTTTTGGCCATAATGTTTGCATCAGCTTGCAGTTTGCTGAACAGAGCTGTTTTCTGGGTTTGTAAACTGCTATAGGATAAACCCAGAATGATAATGCTTAAAACGGTAACACTAACGATTGACAGTTGGGTGTAAAGTGAGGATTGCCTCCACCAAGTTTTCATCTGTTATTGCCCATAAACGATGGGCGTTAAATTAAGTTGTTCTAATACTTGGTAATCTTGTTGATAAGAAGCTTTAACGGGTTTTGGTATCAGAATAGCGTTCAGTAAATTTTGACCTTTTTTTGTTTGCGTTAAGTCCAAAATGGCCTGTTGAATTTCTATTTGGATTTTTGCAGAGACCCTTGGGTGTACCACAATAGCGTGAGCAGCTGTACTGGGCGTTTTATAGATTACCTGCAAAGCTGCTTGTGCTTCCGGAGGTTCTTTGGTTAAGGTTCGATAAACGCCGCCTGCGGCTTGGGTTTGTCCAGTGAGAACTTGGCGGTAAGCATTGCTGTGAGAGCCTGCATAATAGGGCGTAATATCAATGTGTTCTTTGTTTTTAAGCAGTGCTTGCATATAAAGTGATGCTGCAAAGGCATTAGGTGCTGCAAAGGCAATTTTTTGGTTTTGTAGGTCGGATAGAGTTTGAATGTTTGACCCTCTACGGCTGACTAAGATGCCGGTTAATTGACTCTTCTCATCTCGAATAAGAGGGGTGTAATTTTGCGTTTGCTTGGCCATTAAAATATGGTACGGATTCATGTAAGAGAAGTCTGATTTTCCTACTAAAAAATCAGTTTCAAACTCATTGAAGGTCTCGTATATCTTTAAAGTAAAGGTGTGGCCTGTGCGTTTTTCAAGCTCTTTTAAAATAGGGGTCCAATCATGGTGGATTGCTGAGCTTGTAAACTGGGGAACGACTGACCAAGTAAAACTTTCTGCAAAAGTGACGCAAGTAAATGACATTAGGCTAGCAATAAGGGCAATGCGTTTCAAGTTCATGAGTTCCTTGGGTCAAGCTGGTGTTGTGAATCTTTATACGGGGGTCATGTTACCAAAAAATATTGCTCGAAAAAGTTGTGTTCATAAAGTTTAGGACAAGAGTTTTTTATCTAAGGATAGACATACTGAAATATTATTTAGTCGATTGGGTCAGTTTTCTGTCTAAATGATTTGCAAAAGCCTGCCGATCCGCTTGACTCATCGCCGTAGGGCCTCCCGTTTGAATGCCGCTAGAACGCATGCTTTCCATAAAATCACGCATATTTAGTTTAGGTTTAATATTCTCTGCAGTAAAAAGTTCACCCCGCGAACTGAGCGCATGACCTCCTTTAGTAATCACTTCGTCTGCAAACGGAATGTCGCTGGTAATCACCAAGTCTCCCGGCGTTAAGCGGTTAACGATTTCATTGTCCGCTACATCAAAACCTTGTCCAACCTGCAAAAAACTAATGTAGCGTGATGGTGGAATGCTTATGCTGTGATTAGCCACAAAAATGGTTGTAGTTTGTGTGCGATTAGCCGCTTTACAGATAATGTCTTTAATCACCACCGGACACGCATCGGCATCTACCCAGATCTTCATTTGTAACTCTATTATATTTGCTTAAAGTGCCTAAATTATACCTTTCACGACTTACACAAAATGGATTATATTCATAATGAAAAGAGTCGGTAAAGATGGAGAAAAATGGCGGTTTGCTGTAAGCTAGGCGGCTTGTTGTTTAAAACACATCCTTACACAGAAATAAAAGAGAACACTTTATGAAATTTACCGACCTAGGTTTGTCAGCTCCGCTTCTAGAAGCCGTTGCTGGTCAGGGATACGATACTCCGTCACCGATACAGGCTCAGGCAATTCCTGCGGTACTTCAAGGTAAGGATGTCATGGCGGCCGCACAAACGGGCACGGGTAAAACGGCTGGTTTTACCTTACCTCTTTTAGAGTTGTTGATGAAGGGAGAGCCTGCTCAAGCCAATAAAATCCGTGCTTTGATTCTCGTGCCAACGCGCGAGTTGGCCGCGCAGGTTGCCGCGAGCGTTGAGACCTATGGTGCTAAATTGCCGTTGAGTTCGGCTGTGGTTTTTGGTGGGGTTAAAATTAACCCACAGATGATGAAGTTGCGTCGAGGCGTTGATATTCTCGTGGCAACACCGGGTCGACTTTTAGATTTGTATAGCCAAAATGCGCTTAAATTTGACCAATTAGAGATGTTGATTTTGGATGAAGCGGACCGCATGTTAGACATGGGTTTCATAAATGACATTAAAAAAGTCATCTCATTTTTGCCTAAAAAACGTCAGAACTTATTGTTTTCGGCGACCTTCTCCAATGAGATTCGTCAGTTGGCGAAAGGTTTGGTTAATAATCCAGTCGAAATTTCAGTTTCAGCACCGAATACGACTGTAAAGTCAGTAGATCAATGGATTATACCGGTTGATAAGGGACAGAAAGCGGCTCTATTAATTCACATGATTACAGAGAATGTTTGGGATCAAGTGTTAGTCTTCTCTCGCACCAAGCATGGCGCCAACAAATTGACTAAGTTATTGGACAAGGCTGGCATTAAAGCCGCTGCGATCCATGGTAATAAAAGTCAGGGCGCACGTACGCGTGCCTTAGCGGATTTTAAAGACTATAAGGTTCAGGTATTGGTTGCTACAGATATTGCAGCACGTGGGATTGATATTGATCAACTGCCGCATGTGGTTAACTTTGAACTGCCAGATGTCCCGGAAGATTATGTTCACCGTATTGGTCGTACGGGCCGTGCCGGTTCTAAAGGCGAGGCCGTATCATTGGTCTGTTTTGATGAAATGAAGCAATTGGGTGATATTGAGCGTTTAACACAAGAGTTATTGAAACGCCAAATAGTGGCTGGATTTGAGCCCGTTCATAAATTACCTGAAACGGATTTAAGACCACCAAAGCGAGAAAATCGTCCTAAGCGCAATCGTGTTGAACATAAGGATGGTCAACGTCCTGGTAATGCCGGTGGACGTAGTGGTTCTGGTGGTAACGCAGGCGGAAGAAACGCCGGGAGTGGTCGCGGTGCAAAACCAGGCCAGTCTCGATCTTCTGGTAATAAACGTTAAATAAATCCAATGAATGATGTGCTGATGTTAAAGCAGGGCATTCATTCTATTGATTGAGTTTAACCAGGCCTGGTTAAACTCAATAAACAACTCTGTCCTTGCCTCCCTAGTGTCGCTAATCCTCCTTGTGCCTCACGCGCAATTCAGCATCTCTCTTTTCTTTTGTACACTTAGGCTTACATCTCTAATCTAGTCATCCCTTTGATAATCGTCTCATAAGCCAGAATCAGTACTTCTTGACTCATGCGTTAGAGTGATAACCTGGGTTTCATATGAAACATTACGGCAATTGATTTACAATCTACTTTTATTTGCAGCGAGACCATGAAAGCATGTCGCAAACCACCACTGAACTTCAATCACAAATTCTTAACGGCTTTAAATTTTGTGACGCCAGTAAAGCCATGAATACCACTCAAAAAATTTCTGAGAGTATGAACTTAAGTGGCAAACTGGTGCCATTGGTTTGGGCCGCACTCGTTATTTTAACGAGGAAACAGATCTATTTCGCATTAGTGAATAGGATGATAGCGACAGTTTTAATGCACATTGACCGTTGTCCGGTTGACGGTTTTAAACAAAAAAATACCCATGAGTGGTTCGTCGTTGAATTCCGCGCAGATCCTGTTAAGTATCAAAGGGGATATAGGGCCGCATTGGGTGACACTGACAACCTGGCTACGCCCAAAAAGCAGTCCTCCTCAGAAGTGGTGCTCGGATGGTTTTAACCTCAGAATCAATCGCTTCGGTCAATAAGATAGCCATTTTTGTCGATGTGCAAAATATCTATTACACCACTCGACAAGCTTATGCTCGACAATTCGATTATCACAAACTGTGGCAGCGCATCAAGCAACAAGGTGACATCATGTATGCGTTTGCTTATGCGATTGACCGTGAAAATGAAGGTCAACGTAAATTTCAAAATGCGTTGCAACAGATGGGATTCACCATCAAACTAAAACCTTATATTCAGCGTAAAGATGGCTCGGCTAAAGGCGATTGGGATGTGGGCATTACCCTTGACATAATGGAGATTTCACCAGAGGTGAATACCGTTATTTTACTCTCAGGTGATGGAGATTTTGATCTGTTGCTTGATAAAGTGCATCAACGTGATGGTGTACGAACGGAAGTTTATGGGGTTCGCGCTTTAACAGCGAACTCTTTAATCCAATCCGCTAGCCTTTTCCATCCGATTGAAGCCAGTTTGTTAAAATGAATGAATATAAATCCCCTTGGCAACCAGATGGTGTCAAATAATAATTTTTTATGGATAGCGGAATACATACTGCTTATGCCCCTAGAAATAAGAAAGTATTGAAAAGTTCTCTTTAACGTGTAATGTTATTTTGACGATTAACGAACGGTTTGCCTGAAAAAGGCAGTATGAGATATCCCCTTTATGAAAGATGTACAAAGTTATGAATTTCCAATTGATATTGACAGTTTTCCGCAAAATATTGCAATTTATCGTTATGAAAAGGGAGACTTTATTTTTGTCGGCCTGAATAAGGCATCCGAAATAACTGAAGGCGTGTCTAGACTCGATTTACTCGGCAAAAAACTGATGGATGTTTTCCCCGGGGTTAAGAAACTAGGTTTGTATGATCAGTTATTAAACGTTAAACAAACGCATGAAAATGGTCATTTAAATTTTTACGCGGATGGCAGGGGGGGCGGTTGGCGTTGGCGTGAAAATGAGTTGGTTTATCTCTCTAATGGCGATGTTATGGTGATATACCGAAATGTTGCCTATGACATTTATGCCGAGGAAGAAAAGGCACAGCGTTTACTGAGTTTAATTGATAAAAGTCAGACAGTGGTTTTTTATGTTAAAAACCAACCTAAATGGCCTGTAGAGTTTGTTTCTAGAAATGTAGAGCAGTGGGGATACAGTAAGGAGGATTTTGAATCGCAAAAACGCTCTTTTATCGACTTAGTACATCATGAAGACTTTGCAGACGTTGAGGCTGAGGTATTGCGCCATATTGAACAGGAGGTTTCGCAATTTTCACAAACACATAGAATTCTCACCGCGGATGGTCAGGAGCGATGGGTAGAAGACTGCGCGGTTGTAGAAAAGGATGAAAATGGTGAGGTCAATCGCTACCTTTGTACTATTATTGATATAACGGAACGGAAAAAGATAGAGTTGCAGTTGGCTGAGAGTGAGCAGCAATTTAAGCTCATTGCAGAGACTGTGCAAGCAGGTATTTTTATCTATACAGATTATTTTGAATACGCTAATCCAGCTTTTTTAGATATTTGTGGTTACCGCTTAGAATCGTTGCTCAAAATTCACCCATGGAAGCTGGTCGAATCCGATATGCAAGATAGGCTAAAGTCTGTCGTGCAGAGGCGTTTACAGGGTGAAAGCTTTCCAGAGTTATACCAAGATTTGAAAATAGTGACACCGATGGGCGAACGGCGGACGGTGAGAATAACGACCCAGACGATCACATACAAAGGACATTATGCGGGCATAGGGTCGGCCGTAGATATTACGGATATTGAACACACCCAAGAACAGCTGAAGTTATTATCTCAGGTCGTTGAGCAAACGGAAGATTTGATCCGTATTACTGATAAAGAGGGAATCATCACCTATGCCAATCCCGCATTTTACAAGTTTACCGGATTTGAAATGAATGACGTTGTGGGTAAGTCGAGCAATATTTTAAAATCAAATCGGCTTGACGATGTCTTCTATGAACGGATGTGGGCGACCATTAATTCGGGTGAAAGCTTTAAAGCAACCTTTGTGAATCAGAAAAAAAATCATGAAGTTTTTTATGAGCAGCAAACCATTACACCGATTTTGAATGCGGATCATGAAATACAATATTTTGTGGGCACAGGGAAGGATATCACTGCAAGAGTATTGGCCGAACACGAAAATGAGCGATTGGCACGAACCGATAAATTAACGGGCGTGGCCAATCGACATAAAGGTGATGAATTCTTAGACGAATCTATATTACAAGCGCAGAGATACGGTCAGCCTTTATCGGTTATTTTATTTGATATTGATTTTTTCAAAGCGGTAAATGATGAGCATGGACATCAAGTTGGTGATACCGTTTTAGTCACCTTGTGTAATTTAGTCAAACAAGAAGTTCGTCAAACGGATCTATTTGTGCGCTGGGGCGGTGAAGAGTTTGTATTGGTCACGCCACAAACCAACTTAATTCATGCAAAGGAGTTGGCCGAGAAAATTCGACTTTCTGTGCAGAAGGCAACGTTTTGCGAAGTAAGGCAGCTGACGGTCAGTTGTGGGGTCACCGACGTGAAAGGCCAAGAAACGGCGCAAGAATTAATGGTGAGAGTAGATGAAGCCCTGTATGAAGCTAAAAAAACAGGACGCAATAAAGTTGTGATTCGTTAAATTAGACAGTTTCCATCTTATTTTTTGCAAGAGTATGTCCATGGTGACTTGAAAATCTTAAGTGTAAAATAACAATAAAAATGACCAGGCCTGGTTATAATTGCAGTCTTTGCAAAAAAGGCTTTTGTATTAGCCGATAATCAACGCTTGCAAAGACCTATTAGTTGATTTAACCCTTAACAATCTTACGATCAAGGTACACAAAATGGCTCATATCGGACAAATGAATACACTCAAGATCGTAAAATCGGTAGAGTTCGGAATGTATGTAAATGGTGGGGATTTAGGTGAAATTTTACTGCCTCTCCGTTATGTGCCTGCAAAAGCTGAAGTCGGACAGATGTTAGATGTGTTTATTCATTTGGATTCGCAAGATCGTCTAGTGGCCACCACTGAAAAACCCATGGCCTCTGTTGGTGAGGTGGTTTATTTGATGGTGAAAGAGGTCAATCGCACCGGTGCGTTTATGGATTGGGGAATGCCTAAAGATTTGATGGTCCCATTTGCTGAGCAGCGAGTGCCTATGGAAGAAGGACGAGGCTATTGCGTTTTTCTCTATATTGATTTGAGTGGACGTATTGCCGCATCGAGTAAATTGAGTCTGCATTTGCATGAAATTAACGACAACTTCAAAAGTGGTCAGGAAGTCAGTTTAATGGTGGTGAGCCGCAGTGAGATGGGTTATACCGCGGTCATTAATGGAACACACTTAGGATTGATTCATAATTCAGATATTTTGCAGCCCTTAAGAATGGGTCAAAAACTGAAAGGCTATATTAAAGGCATTCGTTCAGATCATCGCATCAATTTACGAATTCAAAGACATGGCGCAGCAGCTCGTGATGAGTTGGGCGAGAAAATTTTAGCGAATTTGGCAGAAAATGGGGGTGTTTCCATTATCACTGATAAGAGTTCTCCGGAGGAAATTTTCCAAGCCTACCGAGCCAGTAAAGCCAGCTATAAAAAAACCTTAGGTCGTTTGCTTAAAGCCCAGAAGATCACCATCTCACCGACTGAAATTCGTTTAGTTGAATAATCTTCTGAATTGTTTAGATTCTATGTAAAGAACACATTATGGCCAAAAAACCTGCTCAAAACCGTCCTCAAAAAATGTCTCATCCAAAAGTGACCAGGCCTGGTTCTGCGGTTATGGGGGACGTTCGCATTATCGGTGGGGATTGGCGCGGCCGTAAATTACCCGTCTTGATGGCGGAAGGTTTGCGTCCCACCTCAGATCGAGTCAGAGAGACACTCTTTAATTGGTTGCGGTTTGACGTGGCTGGTTCGCATTGCTTAGATCTGTTTGCCGGCAGTGGTGCTTTGGGCTTTGAAGCTTTATCACGTGGTGCAAAGTCCGTCACTTTTTTAGAGCTCTCAATACCGGTGGCTCAGCAGTTAAAAACCAATCTAAAAACTTTAAACGCGCCTGCTGCTCAGGTGGTACAAAGAGACAGCTTGCAGTGGCTAGATCAGCGAGTAGAACAGCCATTTGACATCATTTTTTTAGATCCTCCATTTAAACAAGGTCTGATGCAGTTGGCTGTGGATAAGCTGTTTATAAATGGGATAATTAAAAACCAGCAGGCCTGGTTGTATCTCGAACAAGAGAAGTCATTAGATTGGCCAAACCTACCTGATGGTTGGGTCTGCCATCGCGAAAAAACCACTTCACAGGTACGTTTTGGGCTTTTCCGCCAAGTATGATCGCTGAGTCCTGTTTAGTCATTACGAACCCTTTTATCTACGTAACATCACATTTAACTCTTCTACAACTCTTGCCCAATCGGCATCTTCCGCAATGGCTTCGCTTAAAAAAGCCGCTTGTGACGGGTTCCAGAAGTTGGCATCTGATAAACAGATAGGCAGCGGGAGTGGCTGGTGACGTTCAATAAAAGCTTGGATTTCTCCATCTGAACTGGGCAGCCCAAGTTGTTCGAAAAGTGCGTTTAGACTGTGTATAGGCGCTTGCATGAATTTTCTCCTGAATGAACTTTAATGAACTTTAATGATAACCCTTTCCAAAGCAATCGCAATCCCCTTTTAATCGGGTTATCATAGGTCGAAATCCTAGCGACCAATTATATTGCTTGAATCAGAAAGTATTTAAGTCCATTAACGAGTGACATCTTATATGAGTATTACAGCCGTTTATCCTGGAACATTCGATCCTATAACTTCTGGCCATGCCGACCTTATAAAGCGTGCGGCACGTTTTTATGATCGTTTAATTATTGCAGTGGCTGATAATCGGAATAAGAAGTCGTTGTTCAGTTTAGCAGAGCGTATTGAGTTGGCACAAACGGTTTTAGCCGATTTTGAAAATGTAGAAGTGATCGGTTTTGATACCTTACTAGTTGATTTTGTACATGAAGTGAGCGGTAATGTACTGTTAAGGGGGTTACGTGCCGTCTCCGATTTTGAATATGAATTTCAATTGGCTTCTATGAATCGTAAACTTGCCCCAGAAATTGAGACTATGTTTATGACTCCGTCAGAGCAATATGCCTTTATTTCATCGAGTTTGGTTAAGGAGATCTCGGCATTAGGTGGGGATGTTTCTGAGTTCGTTCATCCAGCCGTTGGGCTTGCATTACAACGTAAACAATCCTAAAAGACGCTGCTAAGCATCTTTTAGGCTCTGTGCAATAATGGGCCATCTTAATAATTCATTGTGTCCAAACGGTAAGGGATTTGGATTTGTGAACCATCTTTCAGGTGAATCATCAGTGTAATTTGCCACTCCATTTTTTTATTGGTACAAAAAGCCAGCATAGAGGTGCCGATATAACGCCCAGGTTGTTTAGCGGCTGTTAAGAGGACGCGGTTATAACCCATGTACATATTCACGCCCGAAATATCCAGTTCAACTTTTTCAGCTTTTATATTTTCCAGCAGGACTTCAATGCCTAACGGACGGGCAATTGGAATCGGGTGTGGACTGATTTTCAAAGCGACTTTTGCATCCCCCTTCTGAGCCACACAATTTTCGGTATGTAAGTCACAAGTCTGGTCTGTTGGCCACTGTGTGATATTGGGTTGCGGTGATCTATCACAACTCGTTAGACCGAAGAGGCTGATTAAACCAAAGACCGCAAGCCTAAGCATCCTAAAACGTAAACGAGTGAAGGTGGGGGGTTGTTTCATTTTAAAAATCATCCTCGCAAATCATATGGTGCTATTAAATTAACACCCGTTGTCATTTTATTCAATTTTTGGAAGCAATGCATTGATTAATACTGACGGTATGGCCTGACGGTCATTTATCCTGGAATAGAGTCTCTATGGATACTTATGTACTTTAAGGATGCCTCGAAACGAAAGTCCATTGACACGTTTCGTTCAAATGCATACAATTATACGATATGAACTTAAGGTAATATTGCTTTGTTAGATTCTCATCCAGAACGGCTTGTACAATCATTTTTAATGGGCTCCAAACAGTCACGTTCAGGCCAAAGGCGCCTAGAGTTGTTGAGTAAAATCGCAGCCTTAGGCTCTCTATCGGCAGCAGCCAAAGCTTGTGGCATGAGTTATAAAGGGGCTTGGCAGGCTATGGAAGCGATGAATTTAGCCGCGGAACAGCCTCTAGTCGTCGCCCAAAAAGGGGGGGTTGGCGGTGGTGGGATGATTTTAACTCCCGCCGGAGATGCTTTATTAGGGGCTTATCAACTGTTTAGTGACAAGATGCAACATTGGATGCGCGAGTTAGACACTCTTTCACCAGGTGTTTTGAGTCAATTGGACATCATGAGGAAAATTTCGATGAAAACCAGTGCGAGAAATTTATTTCACGGAACCGTCATCAAAATTGTGCACGGAGCGGTGAATTGTGAAGTCATTTTGGCGGTGGGCCATGATATGCAAGTGGTCGCTCAGATAACGCCTGAAAGCTTAGAAAGATTGGACTTAAAAATCAACTCGGATGCTTACGCGTTAATCAAGGCCAGTTGGGTTCTGTTGAGTGAAGATATTGCTGGTAAATTTAAGACGAGTGCACGTAATGAATTTTGCGGTGAAATTTTGACGATAGAAGTCGGTGCGGTTAATAGTGATGTGACCATTGATATTGGCAGTGCTCAGAAAATGTCTGCCATTATCACCAATAAGAGCGTTGAAAGTTTAGGACTGGTTGTGGGGGAGCGCTGTTGTGCCTTAATCAAAGCCAGTCATGTTTTATTGGCAATTGCTGATTAGAGTTGTAGTGTTTTTTTTGGTAAATCGATATGTAGAAAAGGTTATATCCTGTAAGCGTAAAGTTTAATAATAACAGTCTAATTTAGATAGTTGAGAGAGAAAAAATGAGTATGTTGATAAAAAAAATGAGTTTAAACCTTATCATGATGGCGATCATCTTAATGAGTTCAGTGGCCTATTCTGAAGATTCGGTTAGGATTGCCGTCGCGTCGAACTTTTTGACAACCTTAAAAGCATTGTCACAAGATTTTACCAAAGAGACGGGGATTACAGTCCATATCTCCAATGGAGCAACCGGTATGTTGTATGCCCAAATCAAACATGGAGCACCTTATGACCTATTTTTTGCCGCAGATGCAAAACGTCCTGAGATGTTAGAAAAAGAGGGATTTATTGAACCAGGTAGCCGTTTTACCTATGTAACAGGTAAATTAGTAGCGTGGTCGCCAGAGCCCGAGAAAGTCAGCCCTGATTTATCAACGTTACAAATTGATAATCCTCATTTGCATTTTGTCGCCATTGCCAACCCTAAAACGGCTCCTTATGGTGAAGCCGCGGTGGCTGTTTTGACTCATTTCGGTTTATATGAAATGTTAAAATCTCAACACAAAATTGCTCTAGGTGAAAATATTGGAAAAACCTATCAATACGTCGTGAGTAGAAATGCACAACTAGGCCTCGTTGCAATGTCTTATGTGTCTAATCCAGAAAAACCCGTAGGTGGCGAGTACTTTGAAATCGACCAGAACCTTTACCCCACATTAGTGCAACAAGCTGTTGTTATAAAAGGTCGACAAAGCAAAGCGACTCAATCTTTTCTGAAGTTCTTACATTCTGAAGAAGCTCGTCAGCGTATACAAGCTTACGGTTATGGCTTAGGGCCAGGTGAAGCTGTAAAATAATGCTCTTTGGGCCTTGTCAGGCACTTAACCAATATAATAGATAGGAATGAGATGTTAGCAGGTGTCGATCTACAGCCCTTATGGGTTACCTTACAGGTGGCGTCATACACCACCGTGTTATTAATTGTTTTGGGAACGCCTTTGGCCTTATGGTTGGCTCGTATACAGGGCATGAAAAAAGCACTCTTCGAAGCGATGGTTGCCTTGCCATTGGTCTTGCCCCCAACGGTGTTGGGCTTCTATTTATTGGTCACAATTGGTCCTGAGGGACCGATTGGCAGCTTATGGGCTTCGTTAGGTTTTTCACCGCTCACATTCTCCATGAGTGGCCTGGTGATAGGCTCTTTTTTATACTCTTTGCCGTTTGCCATACAGCCTTTAATGCATGGCTTTGAACAGCTTGGTAAACGTCCTATTGAAGTCGCAGCAACGCTGGGAGCGGGGCCGATAGATCGGTTTTTTAGCGTTATTTTGCCATTAACGCGCCGCCATTATTTGGTGGCTGCGACCCTTGCATTTGCACATACTGTAGGGGAGTTTGGCGTTATTCTTATGATTGGTGGCAATATTCCGGGGGTAACGCAAGTGGCTTCAATTGCTATTTATGATCATGTCGAAGCCATGGAGTACTCACAAGCACATGTTTTATCGGCCATTATGTTGGTTATGAGCTTGTTAGTGTTAACGATTGTGTATAGTGTCAATCGTCGTATGGAGGTAAAAATCGGATGAGTTTACGCGGTAACTTTCAACTTCAACGTGGTGAATTTCGTTTAGAAACGGGAGACTTCGAAATACCATCCTCAGGATTAACAGCGATTTTTGGCCATTCGGGCAGTGGTAAAACCACTTTTTTACGCTGTTTAGCAGGCTTTGAAGATCAAACGATGGGTCAGGTTAAATTTTTTGACCAGGCCTGGTTGTCTGCCGGAAAATCGCTGGCGATTCATAAGCGAAAACTGGGTTATGTCTTTCAAGAAGCCAGTCTGTTTGTGCATCTTAATGTAGAAGATAATTTACGTTATGGTTTAAAACGCGCTACAAAATCATCTCAAGTGGCTCACCAGATAAGCTTTCCGCAGGTGGTCGAGTGGTTGGGTTTGGCACGACTCTTAAAGCGTGATGTTGTGACGCTGTCTGGGGGCGAAAAACAGCGTGTGGCTATTGGTAGAACATTACTGTCTCAGCCTAAAATACTGATGATGGATGAGCCTATGGCCTCACTGGATCTGTTTTCAAAACGGGCGATTATGCCGTATTTTGAGCGTTTACGAGATGAGTTGGAGATACCTATTCTTTATATTACGCACTCGCCAGAAGAGGTGGAACGGTTAGCAGATACGGTTGTCTTTATGGAGAAAGGCCGCATTTCGAAAATTGAGTTGATTGAACAGGCCTTAAACCGAGAGGGCACACCGTTGTATCAAAGCGCGGAACCGCGTTCGGTGCTCTCGGCACAAGTCGTTGAACAGCATCTAGAGGATGGTTTAACGGGATTAAAGGTGGGTGATGCCGAGCTTTGGGTGCCTGCAGTTCAGCAGGGTATCGGCGAGTGGGTGCGTGTGGTCGTTTCAGCGCAGCAAGTCAGTCTGTTAGCAGAGAAACCGTTGCAGAGTTCGATTCTCAATCATTTACCCGTGACAATAGAGTCTTTAGAGGCGATTAATGACTATAGTGTGCTTGTGCATTTACGGGTAGGCAATGAACCTTGGCCATTATTAGCGCAAGTCACTAAACGCTCTAAAAATGGGTTAGGTCTATCTGTTGGGCAGCAATGGATTGCGGCCATAAAATCGGCTTCTATTTTAAACTAGTCCAATGACATACTTTTATAAGGTTTAGGGTGACTGATCTTTTACAGGGAATGGCTTATAGCCACTTTAACTTGAATATGTCGTTCACGGCTGAGAGTAGTAATACGGGTAAGCAGCCCACTAGGAAAGCTAATCCTAGGTGCTCTGGACTTAACGGTAGAGTGCCTAGCAGCAAATTACCAAAGGGTGCATACACCATTATGAGCGATAAAATAGCTGAACCGCTTACCGCCCACAGCAATGCACGATTACTGAAAGGGTTTCGGCGGTAGATATTGGTGAGCGTTCGGCTATCAAAAACCTGTATTAACTGGCCAAAAATTAATGTCATAAAGGCCAACGTTTGTGCATAGGCCATCTCAACTCCAAGACTAAGTGCATACATAAACATTCCATAAGTGACTCCACCCATAATCAAACCACGAATCAAAATAGTGTGGCCTAATCGTCCCGTAAAGAAGCTTTCATTTTTGGGACGAGGTGAACGACTCATGACATCGTCTTCTGCGCCATCGACTCCTAATGCCAGCGAAGGTAAACCATCACTGATCAAGTTAATCCATAGAATCATTAAGGGGGCGAGAGTGAGCAACGGCTCGTCAATAATTAAAACAAATGCAAACAGCAAAGCAGAAACTTCACCGACATTTGTGGTTAAATCCTGCCGGATGAATTTGCGAATATTGTCATAAATACGTCGACCTTCCTTAACCGCTTCAACGATGGTGGCAAAGTTGTCATCGAGTAGGATTAAGTCAGCCGACTCTTTGGACACACCTGTCCCCGTTATACCCATGGCAACGCCCATATCGGCCGTACGCAATGCGGGGGCGTCATTGACGCCATCACCTGTCATAGCCACGACATGATTGTGTTTTTGCAGAGCTTGTACAATTCGTAGTTTGTGTTCTGGGGTCACTCGCGCAAATACCGAGGTATTTTCGACCTGATTATAAAGTGCTTCATCCGACATCAAGTTTAGAGTTTTGCCTTCTAGCACCGGTGCTTCAGTACTTTCTATAATACCCATTTGTAAAGCGATGGCTTTAGCGGTAGTGGCGTGGTCACCTGTAATCATGGAGACCTTTATACCCGCAGAGTGGCACGCAGCGACGGCTTTGATGGCTTCAGGGCGCGGAGGGTCGATAATGCCATAGATTCCCGCGAGTGTTAGGTTGGTCTCTAATTCGTTATAAGGGCGTTGCAAATCGTCTTTGTGTAACTTGCGATAGCCGATGGCTAAGGTGCGTAATGCTTGAGCCGCAAAGTGTTCCACAACGGCTTCAATTTGAGGTTTATCACTGAGCATATCCCCAAGTTTGTCATGCAGTTGTACCGCCTCACTGTTTTGGATCATAATATCTGGCGCACCTTTAACAATGAGCCAGTGTTGGCCTTGTTGATCTTTTACAATGAGACTCATCAGTTTGCGTTTGGAGTCAAAAGGAAAGTTCTTTATCTCTTCAAATTGCATCAAGGCCATGGCTTTGGTCATGCCTGTCTTAGCCGCCGCCACTAAAATCGCACCTTCCGTCGGAGAGCCAATGACACTGTATTTATGATTGTTTTCAACCAATTCAGCCTCATTACACAAGACCGATAATGTCACCATGTGTTCTAAATGATGAATCTCTTTGTGGGATACAGGGTGTTGGTTATGGTCTAAAAACTGCCCGATTGGCTCATATCCTTGGCCCTCAAGGTGATAGTAGTTGCCGCCTGTCCACAACTGAGTCACTTGCATTTTATTTTGCGTGAGAGTCCCCGTCTTATCAGAACAGATAATAGAGGTAGAACCTAAGGTCTCTACCGATGCCAGTTGTCGTACCAAACCATTGTTTTGCATCATGCGCGTGGCACCAAGGGTTAACACGATAGTCAAAATAGTCATTAAGCCTTCTGGGGTCGCAGCGACCGCCAGCGAGATACCTGTTGTCATCAATACTGACCAGCTCATGCCATGCATTAAGCCAATGCTTATAACCACCATGACCACTAACAACGCCGCCATTATCAATACATTGGAAAGACGGTGTACTCGTTGTTGGAGGGGAGTTAAGGTGGTAGCAGCGCTCTGCAAAAGATGTGCTATTTTGCCTACTTCTGTGTGCATGCCTGTGCCAATGACAATACCAAACCCTTGACCTTCGGTCACAGCCGTACTCATAAAAGCCATATTGAGCTGGTCGGCAATCGGTAAATCATTTTGTGGCATGGGCAAGTTATGTTTACCAACCGGTTCAGATTCACCAGTTAAGGCGGACTCATCAATTTTGAGTTGCTGGGTTTCAAGCAGTCTAAGGTCAGCTGGTACAATGCTTCCTGCATCCAGTCTAATGATATCGCCGGGTACAAGCTCCCTTGCGGGTAGTGATTGCCACTTATGCGACCGTAAAACAAGGGTCTTGGGGGCGGCCATCTGCTTGAGGGCATCGATTGATTTTTGAGCTTTATACTCTTGCACAAAGCTAATGGTGGCGT
Organism: Thiomicrorhabdus arctica DSM 13458; assembly: GCF_000381085.1. Taxonomy (GTDB): domain Bacteria; phylum Pseudomonadota; class Gammaproteobacteria; order Thiomicrospirales; family Thiomicrospiraceae; genus Thiomicrorhabdus; species Thiomicrorhabdus arctica. Next base: position 29,496 of record NZ_KB905903.1, read on the forward strand.
TGATTAAAATGATAAGAGTGATGGCAATAGCGTCGATAAAGTGTGAAGTGATAAACGAAAGCAAGGCTCCAAACATCAAGATAATGAGCAATGGGTTTTTGAACTGACGAACAAACATCCAAAGCGCAGAGGCGCGTTTTATTTGTACAATCTCATTGTCGCCAAACTGCTGACGAGCGGACAGTATTTGCGTGTCATCCAACCCCTCTTTAGGATGGCTTTTTAAAGCTTCAATGATTTGTTCATTTTCTTGCTGAAACCAATCCATGGTCTTTTCCTTGCCATAAAGCAGATATGAAATAAGCGGTTACAAAATGTAACTTGTGGATATTATTGTCGATGGATACGATGACTCGGTCAATCGTTCGAGTCGCTATAGTTTCGATATTTTTAACACTCTGGGCGCTTGATAAGGTTGACATTTTGGACAATAAAAACTGGCGCGTTGATTAATCATTATTTTTTCAATCGGTCTTTGGCATTTTGGACAGGCCTGTCCATCCTGGCCATAGACATTGAGTTGTTGCACAAAATAGCCAGGTTTGCCGTCCGGCGAGAGGAAATCTTTCAAAGTAGTACCCCCTTGTTCAATAGCAGCAATCAACACAGATTTGATGTTCCTTACTAATAAATCACATTGGTTACGGGTGAGTAAATTGGCCTGCGTTTGGGGGTGGATACAACTCATAAAGAGCGCTTCATTGGCATAGATGTTTCCAGCTCCAACCACCACTTGACTGTTCATCACCAGGCATTTAATGGCCACTTTACGGTGAGCGCTTTTGGCATAGAAGTAAGCCCCATTAAAGTTATCTGTTAATGGTTCGGGAGCAAGTTTTGCTAATAGTTTGTGGCCTTCAACTGGCCCTAATATAGCATCGTGCCATAAAACTGAACCAAAACGTCTTGGATCGTTCAGGCGTAATAGGTAACCATTTGCAAAACCGATATCTATATGATCATGTTTTTGGACTTCGGTGTCGATGGGTACTATGCGTAAGTTACCAGACATGCCCAAATGAATTAATAAACTGCCCTTACGGGTGTTTAGCAGAATATATTTTCCGCGCCGTTCCACCGATAAAACCACAAGGCCGGGCAATGTTTTTTGCAAGTGCTTTTCTACCGGCCAGCGTAATCGTCCATCACGAATGACGAAAGCGGTGATGGTTTGTTGAGCGACTTTGGGCTGAATGCCTTTACGAGTAGTTTCAACTTCGGGTAATTCTGGCATAAACGAATCTTCTCTCTGGGCCGTGAGCGGTTTAGGGTTTTGTTATCCATATTGTAAACAAAGTGTTAAGTGACCGCCATTAAACTGGTCGTGCTTATTTCTAACCTCGGTTTAAAGTATATTTATGGAATTCAAATCTTATTGAATCAGCTGATCGATTGTTAAGTTTATGAATAGTGGGCTTTATCGGTGTTTAACAAGGTATCGCTGGTCTCAAAGAGCTTGAGCTGTTAAACAGGGTGTAAAGTCAGGTTTGTCGGCTTAACTTGTATGGTTCTCAAATGAGAGTCGCGTCAGACCGCATTCTGTCATGGCAAAGAAATCTTGAGGGAAAATTCTGCTGTGAAGATGAAATAAATCTCGATCCATTACGAGAGATTCTATTCATAAAACATGAACTGAGGCCATGGCTTTATTATGAATTAGGTTTTGCAGATTTTAAACCTTTGTTATTAAAATAAGTAAAAATATGTATTTAGCGTCTAAGTATTCTATAATTGAAACATGACTAATCATGACTATAGTTACCCTGATCTTATAAACTTTCTAATTGGCTTGATTGGTGGTGGACTATTACTTCTTTTTCCTCTTCAAGTGCTCTCGTCTGAAAATATTGCACCATCAGCCCCATCAGTGCTTGTAAACGCTTCCAAGTTAAAGCCGGTCAGTATTCAGCATGATGGTAATCTTTCCATTCAGCTTGCGGACGCTTCTATAACACAAAAAAAAAGTGACTCAATTAATCGAGTTGAGTTGACAAAAAACGATACGAATGATTTTATACTTGATGCCTCTGAGGGACCGTCTTCTGTTGAAAAGCCCACCTATCTTAGAGAGCACACAGATGGAAACATTGACGACCGTATCGATTGGGCACTCGACGAAAAAAAAGATTTTCGAGGTCTCGTTTCAGCTTATTTAAGTTTAATGGGGGGTAAGGCAGGCTTTGAGTTTGTATCTGTTCTGGATTATTCTCATCTAAAAATCCCAGCATTCGATGTTCTGGCGAGTGCTGTCGAAACCCAAACGCATAGGAATCATTTAAATTATATTCAATCCCCCCCCACTTTGCCCATGGTGTTGGCCAACGACGATGGGTTCGATTATATCGCTCTCAATGATCCATTAAATGGTCGGACGGTTGCCGTTATTGAACATACTTGGCTACAAGAAGGACTTACATCGTTTGATCCAGAGATCAATGCAGCGCCAGTCGATTCAATTACTAAAGGTTTACTTTCCATTTTAGACACTCGAACGACCGTTTATTCGAACCATTCCGTCGCACTCAATTATGCTAACAAACCAGAAGGTTTGAGTAGAGTTTGGAGTCCTGAAGCGCTAGAAAGGCGTTTTAAAGCCGCAATGGATATGCAAAATGAGACGCCCTATATATATTCTATACTGGAAAATACGCTTGTAAGCGTTACGGAAACGCAGCGCCAGCAGATTTATGAGAATTGGGTGCAATTAAAAATGGTGACAAAATCGTATCGTTGGCTGTATGGCATCGCCCTTATTTTACTGGCCACATTGATTATATTACTGTTATGGATGTCATCAGTTCAGCGTTCTAAGAAAGTTTTACAGTCTTACATTGATACCGTGAACGAGTTAAGCCTCGCGACAGTGACTGACAATAAAGGTCTTCTCATCTGGGTGAGTGACAGTTTTACAAAATTAAGTGGCTATGATAAGCAAGAGTTGATTGGTCAACCCCCTAGTATCACTAAGAGCTCCGCTATGTCTGATGATGAATATAATGAAATTTATCAGAGGGTTAAAAAGGGGGAAACTTGGCGGGGTGAAGTCGAAGGTCGCCGAAAAGATGGTTCTTTGTATTGCGTTAATTTAACCGCCATTCCTGAAATGCGATTTGGCAAGCTTCAAAAGGTAACAGTTACACGTGAGGACTTAACGGATCGGAAAAAAGCAGAAGAGTTAAGCATTCGAGATTCATTAACAGGATTATATAATCGACGTTACTTTACGGAGGTATTTGAACGCGAGATTAAACGAGCGCAGCGTGAAGATATGCCATTTGTATTTGCCATGGCTGATATCGATTTCTTTAAAAATTTAAATGATCATTATGGGCACCAGCAGGGGGATGTTGCCTTGCAAAAGGTTTCTAACTTGCTGCAACAGAGTTTAAGACGTCCTCAAGACTTAGTGTTTAGATTAGGAGGTGAAGAATTTGGAATGATTCTAAATGAAATTGATTTAGAGCATGTTAACGATTTTCTCAGGAACGTAAATGCGGCTATTAAAGCGTTAGGCATTCAAAACAAAGAAGGTGTTGATGGTGTCGTGACTCTTTCTTGCGGTGCGATCATATTGCCTTCTGACCATCAATTAAGCAGTGATGCGGTATTTAAATTAGCCGATGACTTGATGTATCAAGCAAAAGAGAATGGACGTAATAGAGTTGAGGTTGAGCTATTTCAATAAAGTGTTATGTGCTTTTCTGGAGGTAAAGTGTCATGCTCACTTTTCTCTAGGCATAAAAAAACCCGGTCTTTTGAACCAGGTTTTATCAAATTTATCTGGATAAGATCTACTTGATTTTAGCTTCTTTGAACAAGACGTGTTTACGAACCACTGGATCAAACTTCTTGATTTCAAATTTCCCAGCCATGTTCTTCTTATTTTTATCAGTAGTATAAAAATAAGGAGACTCAGTTGACTGTAGTTTAATTTTATCGCGCATTGCAGTCTCCTAGACTTTCTCACCACGTAAACGCATCTCAGCGATCACAGAGTCAATACCATTTTTATCAATAGTACGCATAGCTGAAGCAGTTACGCGTAATTTAACAAAACGGCTCTCAGCTTCTAACCAAAAACGATGCGATTGCAAGTTTGGTAAGAAACGACGACGTGTTTTACGGTGAGAGTGGGAAACATTGTTACCGACTACAGGACGTTTTCCTGTTACTTGGCATACTTTAGACATTTCACAATCCCTTATAAGGTTCTTAAAACATTTAATTTATTTGAAAATCTCAATAAAATCAAAGGTTTTTATATATTAAAAATATTCGAATATTTCTATATCTTATGCAGTGGTCAGCCCACTACGGAAAATAAGAAGCGGAATTATGCATGGTTGTCGCTTAAAAAGCAAGTGATTACCGTGTATATATTTATGTAATGGGTTTTGGTTTGCGAATAGAGTCAATTATGAATCACTGGTTTTTTAATTCCGGTTTTTTCACCAGTGGGTACGATATCCCAGCTCGTCGTAACAGGTTTTACGTGGGCATCTCGTCCATAGATATAACTTTGCTCATCAACAATGATTTTATAGGCCTTGTTGAGTCTGAGAGCTCGTTTAGCAGACGGTAGCAGTAAGTGTCCGATATCCTTGTGAAGGATTTCCACTTCGGACGGTTTTAAGCGGCCAGCTGCGTTAAAAAATTTTCCAATGACTTCCTTGTTATTGCGGAACTCATTCGCAGAGTGATTTTGGAGGAGGTATTCGGTATATTGCCAATGGCCATCGGGAAATTTAGGTTCAGGCAGACCGTTTAAATCTTTTTGAGTCCAATGAAACCAACTCGCCTGGAGTTGTTCGCTTCCCAGCTTTCTTGGGAATGCAAAACTGCTGTCCGTTGTGACACCTAAACCCGAGTGACATCCCATACAATTCAACGATTCCTCAAAACTCTGTGGCCGTAGCTGACCTTTTTGATCTTCAATAAATCCTTGATATGCCCAACCTAATCCATTGGGCATTCCAGCTTCTGGGTTACCCATCATCCGACGTAATCGCTCTGGAAAATCATGCAGTTCTTTTTCTTCAGCCATGGCTGAATTTTGTAGTTGACCGTAGTTGTTCCAGCCTGTTTTAATGCCATAACGCAACTCTTTAAAGCGATTGGCAAGCATAGTATGACCTTGAGCATCGACATTAATATAACGGACGGAGTGTAAAAACTCAGTGCCCTCAGGGTAAAGACCTCCGGCTAGATGAAGTTTTTTTTCGGTCATTAATATTTTGGCTTTACCCACATAAGACATAAATACCCCTTCTCTAGGTGCCCAGAGATAAACTATTTTTTGGGCAATGTCGAGTTTGCCGTTGCGATTTAAATCAACGCCATATAATCGTTCATCGGTGGCTGGAATAGGAATGTCTATGCGTTGGATAAGCGCTTGCACGATGGCTAAGTTTATTTTATAAATGCCCAAATCCATCTTGCCATTTTCATCTTGTCGAAAAGGGGGGGCCAAACGAATGATGACATCATTTGTGCTGCCATTGGTGGGCCAAAAGGTACCCAGGAAGGGAGCATAAGCAAAAGCTCTCCAGCCAGAAATCTCTCCATTTGGTTTCCTGTCAAAACCTTCTTTATCAAAGTGATAGTAGCAATCCGGTGTAAAACCATTCCATTTTCCATCGCCATTAACATCCCACTCAGCAGGGAGTTCAGCCATTTTTTTGGCCAGAATGATCTGACCTTGCTCGTCAAAATAATTTGATTGACGTATGTACTTCAATATAGCTTGATCGGTTATTTTGGCAACTTGTTCAGTTCGGTCTTTAAAAAGATTACTCCATGGGTTTTTCCGGGTTGCTTCTTTAAATTCATACGCAAGCTGAAGGCTACTGTCATCAATATAATTTGGCGCTATGGGGGCGGTATGACAACTAAAGCACGGGTTATGTATCTGCCCATTCTCACTTTTGGTTTTGGTATAACATTGAGCGGGAATATAAGCTCCATTCGTATTCACTATTCGGTTGTTCAGTAGCGATATATCAGTATGCTGTGATTCTGAGCAGCCCGTTAAAATTACGCTGATAAAAATAAATATCATCCTTAGGGGCATCGTTCTCGCTTTACTAAATGTTTTCAACATTTGAATTTTTTCCCTCTGGTTATCATGAAAGTGTTTAAAACAGTAAGTGATCGTAAACCTAACGTGTTAAATAGCGTTTTATCAATATGCTAGGTAATAAAAAAGCCTTGATCACAAGAATCAAGGCTTTATATTGCAAAAGAGAGTTACCTCACTTTTTTGCTTGTTGGTTATTTCATCTGAGAGAAATCAAACGGACCGATATAACCCGCTTCTGTCATCATTTCTACACCTGTTGGAACAACATACCCCACAGAGACTTCCCCAAATGGATGTTGAGTCGTCGCCGTTAAGTAGCCTTTGCCATTGATGTTTTTATGCCAAAATGGAGATGTCGTTTCAGCGCCATAAGGCACCGTCAAGATGCGATCCATCCTGCCATTTTTAATGTTATACGCCCAAATCATATCATTTGGATGTGCACTGGTATCTTCACCAATCACTAAAATGTCAGAGCCTTCTAAAAAGGTGAGGTTATCAGGACTTGCAATGCCATCTATATCACAAGTATTGCCTTCAAGAGCCGTTCCAGTATAGTCAACAGCCTTTCCAGCAACCAAGCCTTTCATGCTATAAGCTACATAATCAGAGCCCATGGTTTTATTTGTGGCAACATCTAATGCATAGACGGCGCCACAACCGTTGTTGGCAACTTGAATGTCACCGATGGTATCCTTCATTAGGCTGCCCACATTTGACATGGAAACATACAATTTTCGATCACGTGGATTAAAGGTGATGCCTTCTTCTTTTTTGAACTCTGTGGTTGCACCTTGCATGGCTGCCATGCGTCGTGTTTCAAACCGAGCGGCTATGGCAATATCAAGAGCGTCAACCGTTGTATCACCATTAATATCTTGTAATGCTAAGCACTCCTCACCTGTTGCCGTATTAATATAGGTATAGGTTGCTGGAGTCGGACATGCACCAGCTGCCGGCGTTTCTGTCGTAAAGATATTCGCAAAAGTAATTGCATCTGTTCCCGTTGCCACATTATTATCTGTGTTTAAGTAGCCTTTGATCCCGACATCAGTCGAATGGCCTAAATCAATCCAAGAAAGTACGGCTTCTCCTGTGCCAACTCCAGGAAGAGAGGTTTGTGTCCATTTAGCGGCATAAAGTGTCCCTGCGCTTAGATTCTCTGCAACGTCTGCGATATACATAAATAGACCCACATTTGTACCATCATCTGACAGATACACCGTTTTATGGTCAGGCATTACATACGATAATTCATGTGCAAAACGACCCATGCTGTAGTGTTTCGTATAATTAGGTGTCCCATCCGTGTTGATCTTTACTTCAGGTGTCCAGCCATAGTAGTAAGGACTGTTTCTAGTCGCATCGCCACCCCAGAAGTTATTCGTCACTGAATCCCAGTAACTCCCACTAGGAGCGGCCGCATTGGGTTCATATTCTTCAGAACCTAAATGCGAATTCCAAGGTGTCGTCATTCCTGCGCAATGTACCCAACCACCAAACTCTTCTTTTTGGCTTACATATTGTAAAGTGTTTGCTTTGACACTTAACTTACCGTCTGCAGCTTGTTCTATTTCGCTCATATAGATGGCGCCAGGAGCACATTCGAACTGAGAAACCATGTAAACGTTACCGTTTTTTTGTAAAAATGAGAAGTGATCCAGACCAGACCCTTTCGCACCTACTGTGCCACCGCCATTACAAAGCATAGGTGTCGCGTCGACATTTGTGATGATGGCATCTGTAAAATCTTTAACCACACCAAAGGTTTCACCATTATTGGTATCCCCTGTTTTCATCAGGGTGTTATAGGCAATCGCTTGTTTTTGGCCGGCAATGGTGACTTCATTCGTGGCACGAATGGTATTTTTTTCGTTTGTTGTAATGGCGGGAGCAATCGATTTGAATTCAACATCGGTTGAGAATATGCTGCCATTACTACCGTTACTGCCATCTTTACCAGCACAGCCAGTAAGCATTAAAGCTGAAACTGTTAATGCTAATGGCATCGTTAGGTTCATAGTTTTCATTTTCAGGATTCCTATTTTAGAGAGTGAATAGAGCTATGCTTGGAGAGTTAATAATAAAAAATGCTTATTTCAGGCAGGTTTAAGTTTAGTGACAAGTTGATGGTGGGAATATTACGAATGTATGATGCTTGTATGACTGCCCAGTGACCGACATTGATAGACTTAATTTCTTGTGGAAAGTTGTTTTAATCAGAAGGGATTCAGGTAGTGGAATATAGAAATGTATGCCCACGAATATGGGTTCATGAGCGTTAAATCAATAAACTTTATTTGCAGTGCGAGCAAAATAATTCAATTTTAAGGTCATGAATTAATCTTACTTAGATGAATGCGATTTAGGGCATGGAACAGTTTAACGATGAGGATGAAGAGCAGTATGCCTAAAACAAGTAGGCTGATGCTAATATAGGCAAATAGGTCAGGCGCTTTCATCATCGTACTCATCAGTGAGTCTTGGTAGTAAAAAAACCAATGATGATCTGCCGGAAATACCCATATATGCAGTTGGTAAAAAACCTTCTGGGCTCCAAATATGGCAATGGGTATCGCCAAAATAAACAAACTGAATGTTACATTCAGTAAACCTTTTTGTGGCGATGGAAAAGGTTGGCGTGATCTGAGCCGGTAAATACTCAGAGCCCCCCATATGAACAATACCCCCCAGCCCAATTTTTTTAAGAGCTCAATGAGCTTTGCAACATCGGTTAAATGGACAATTTCTGCAGAGTGTAATAACGGAATATCAATGGTTTTAGTTCTGTCTTGGTACGTTAAGCTTTGTAAACCATGGCCTTGGTGATGAATTGCTTTAACGATTCCGGCAAATAGCGCTTTACGGGTTTGGGCATCGGTCGTCTCAAAGTCATGACGAAAACGATTTTTGGGAGCATAGTGGTCAATGTGTTCACTTATACCTGCATAGTCGTACCAAAAGCCATACAAAAAGTTGGCCTTAGCAAGGACTATCCAGCTTAAATACAAGGACAGTATGAGTGTCAACCAGATCCATAGGAACTGCTTCAATGGTAATAAAAAAATGAAGCGTCTCAATTTAACCAGGCCTGGTTTGTTTCTAGAGCGAATGATCTCAACATGGTCTCGATTCCTAATAAATATTATTTTGCGTGCTTATTTATGCCGTTTATGGCATTTGGTGGTGTTGAGCTAAAGAGTGCCAACGACCCGCATCACCAATAATGATATGATCCAGAACTCTGGCCTCAATAAATTCTAAGGCCTGTTTAATCCGAAACGTAATATCTATATCGGCTTGACTGGGCGTTGGGTCACCCGAAGGATGGTTGTGCGCTAGAATAACGGCTGCAGCGTGGTGGTCGAGTACGCTTTTGACCACTTCACGAAGATGGACCTGAGATTGGTTTAAGGTGCCTTCAAATAACACTTTGAAGGCGATTAGCTGATGTTGCTGATTGAGTAATAAGAGTGCAAATTTTTCGCGATTTTGGTGACCAAGTTCAGATTCTACAAAACGTGCTACTAATTCAGGCGAAGTAAATGCATCGCGATTTTTTAGACCAGACTCAAAGTGGCGCTTTGAAATTTCCAAGACAGCTTGAAACTGGACAAATTTAGCTTGTCCTAACCCTTTGGCTTGACAAAAATCGGCTTCACTGGCTTTTAAAAGTTGATGCAAACAGCCAAAGTGGTCAAGTAAATCTTGAGCCAACTCAACGGCACTTTTACCTTTAACCCCGACCCTTAATAAAATGGCTAAGAGCTCAGCATCAGAAAGTTGACCAGAACCAAATGCCAGGAGTTTTTCTCGAGGTCGATCATTTTTATGCCAATCAGAGATCGCCATTACAATACTCCTTTTTAAGTTCAATGATGTCGCTCTATAAGTAGGTAGAGAAAATCCGTGACTTGTCTTACTATAGGTTTATATTAAAAGTGCTAAGGAAATTGGTCAATGTTTAAGTATGAAATGCGTGTACGTGATTACGAATGTGATTTGCAAAAAGTTGTGAATAACAGTGTCTACCAAAACTATTTAGAACATGCTCGCCATGAATTTCTCTTAGCCAACGGTGTTGATTTTGCTGAACTTGCAGCAAAAGGTATAAATTTGATGGTGATTCGAGTGGAATTGGATTTTAAAAAACCACTGACCTCTCAAGATGATTTTTATGTCACGGTTGAGGTACAGCAAGAGTCACGCATCAAATTTGCTTTTATACAGCATATTTACCACCAAAAAGATAATCGACTTATTGTTTCAGGTAAAGCAGTTGGTTTAGCGGTCAATTTACAAGGTCGGCCAATGGTTTGTCCAGACTTAGAACGACTCATGATTATTCAAGCGCCTTAGTTGTAGAGGCTTTTTCACTCTTAGCTTCCCTTTTTAGGTGGATTTCTAACGGTTCAGAAGTATTGAGATGGACATCTCGTTGTGGGAATGCGATCACGATATCGGCATCATTGAGTTTGTCATTAATGGCTGAGTGGAGTTCGGATTTGACTGTAATAAAGTTTTCTAAATCTTCCACAAATACCCGCAGTTCTAACTGTAATGCACTGTCACCAAAACTGTCGAAAATAACCGATGGAGCAGGCGTTTTAAGGGCTTTTGGATGTTCATCAGCGGCTTGCTGAATCAATTGCAAAGCTAAATTGACATCACTACCATAAGCGATGCCTACGGGCACTTTAACGCGCGTTATCGGATCTGAAAGTGACCAGTTTATAAATTGCCCGGTAATCATCTGTTTGTTAGGAATAATTAATTCCTGGCGATCCCAGTTAATGATGGTGGTGGCACGTATACGAATTTTAGAGACTTTTCCGCTGACCCCATCCACCGTCACAATATCTCCGACTCGCATCGGTTGCTCAAATAACAAGATAATCCCGCTCACAAAGTTGGCAACAATTTCTTGCAAACCAAAACCTAGTCCAACGGAGAGGGCGGCAACCAGCCATTGAATATTTGACCATTCAATACCCAAGGCTCTAAAAATAAGCACCAATCCAATAATCACCACGACATATTGTGTCAGTGAACTCACGGCATAGCGGACGGCTGCGCTGATGGGTAAAAACCTAAGCAGCGTAAATTCCAACAGGCCTGGTAGATCTTTTGATAACAATAGTGTCATAGCGCCCAATGCAATTCCAAGCGTTAAGTCGCCTAACGTTAGGGGGACTTGTTGCACGATGCCATTAATCATCTGTGACTTTGTTATATCTAACGTGCTATTGCTAATAAGGTTTAAGGCGGGAAAAATGTCACTCCAAATCAACCATATACCCGTTAAGAAAAACAGTACAGCCCCTAAATTTAATGCCTGTCGAACCTGATTACTCAACTTACTGTAATCCATTTCTGGTTCCTCTACTAACGGTAAGGCATCCGGATTTGTTGGAGATTCTGTGGTTGTCGCTTGTTGTTTAGCTTGTTTTTCGGCTTGAAGTGCCTGAAGCTTTTGCACACGTTCGGCATAATGCAGTTTGCGTTCGGATAAATAGAGACTACGTAGCAATAATTCTCGCAGAATATAAACACTCAGAATTAAACCAAGTGACCAGTTCAGATGCTCGGAAATCACTAAGGATGAGTAGTAGTAGCCATACACGGTCATCCAAATAAGAGAGAAAGGAATCGCCAACAATAACGGAAACCAGATAAAGTGCAGTTGTGTCCAATTAGCCATATTTGAGTCTCGCTTGAAATCGCGCACAATTTCGCTGTGAGGTGACCATAGACGATATATAAGTATGCCTAAACCCATCATGAATGAGATAAAGGCCAACCGTCCAATCATTTGTTGATCGGTAGGGGCTATGCTGACGGTATTGATATCAATAACAATGATTAGAATCGTCCCGAACAATGCGGCCCAACCTAACTCACGCTGAAATGAGTTTCTAACACTGGCACGCCAGCGAAAATGACGCTCTGCCAAACCATCAGGACGACATATCTGTTTAAGTCCTCCTAGAATAAAGACTAATATCCCCGCATGGTTCAGACCTTTAATAAGGCCTTGGGTATATTCGGCAGGGTCAGAGTGCTGATTCAAAAGTGCCGCTGCACCTAATAGAATTAATGGAGCCAAAATCGAAAGGCCAAAGGTAAACACAAGAGCTTGCAGGCTATAGAGCATAGAATCCGTACGGATTGACATGATCAAAGGCACTATTTTGGCGATTCCTTCCTTAAAACGCGGCCGAGCGAAAGTAAGCAAACCGATGAGTAGGATCCAAAAGGCGAAACTTATTTTGTGCGTATTGAGTACTTGAAGACTATCCTCAAATAGCGATTTAAGGTTGTTTAGAGACAAGAACCAATGGAGACTTTGTGTCAATGCTGCCATCGAAAACAGTCCACTGATACCCACATTAGGTAACCATAATAAGTGGTCATTTAGAAAACGAGTGTACACAATGGTCTTGTCTTGTTGTTGTGCAGTGACGGCATTGAGTTCAGCAAGTTTGCTAATATAACTGGGGTAGAGTGTTTGGAGTTCTTTGGCCGTTTCGATGAACTTATTATGTAAATCCACTAGCTGTTGTTTAAGCTGTAAGCGTTCTTCCTCGTTTAAATTAACCAATGAATCGCCCAGCAAGACATGGAGTTTTTTTGTTAAATCTTGATTAACGGTATCTGCCAATTTTTCACTGAGTAATAATTGGTTAAGTACCGAAGTATTCAGTTGATTTTTGATCTTGAGTGCATTGCCTGGACTAATTTTGATTTTAGAGAGGCCTTCCAACCGTTTATGCAGTACTTGAGCAATTGTTTCTTGCGAACCTTCCAGTTCAACAATCTGTTTGTCTCTTGCAAAATGCACTTGTAAAGAGGTGATGGATTCATTAGCCGCGTTTATTTTTTGATCGATTTGTTGTTCATTTTGAATCAAATCAGCTTTAAGTTGTTGGGCTTCAATGATGAGTTGCTGAAGTGGGTAAAGAGGGTTTGTCTGATTAAGTTGTGCAGATATACTTTCTTGAAGTGCTTCAGTTGCTTGGAAAGCCTTGTCATTTTGCAAGAGTGTTTGAAAGGACTTCACTTTTTTTAACAAGAGCTTCTTATGCACATTCCAGTAGTCTCTTTCAGTTTGAGCCAACTGCGTGAGCACTCCTAAATTGTCCATTTTGAAGTTAATAAGCTTTAGGGAGGTCTCAAGTACTTGCAAACTCGCAATTAAACTAAAGGAGTGAATACGTGTCGGAACATCTAGCATTGAGCCAACATCTTGATTAGAAGTTGCTTGGAGCGCATGCTGTTGGCTAATACGCTTTTCCAATTGGGCTATTTGTTGGGAGCCCTCAGTGGCCATGGTTAAAAGTTGACGGAGCTTTTTTTCACTGTTTAAAAAATTTGTATTAGCTTGTTGAAGTTCGGTTTCGGTGGTATTTAAAAGCTGGCTTAATTTATCTTTCGGTAGCTTGTTAAACTCAAGACTCAGTTCATTATTAAGTGCTTGCATCGTTTTTTCTTGAGACGCTTTGAGTTCATTAAATCGTACTGGTGCTTCAGAGACGCGGTTTTGCAAAGCTCGTAATTGTTGCTGATAACTTTGTGATTCCGTCACCCAGTTTTGGGCAAGGTTCAGTTGTGATGTGAGTGTCTTTTGCTCTTCTGGGGTAAGTGTTTCAGCTTGGACTAGCGTTTGGCTTAGTGATTCAATATCAGTGGTGGTTAGAATTTGATCACTTGGCTTTAGAGACGGCTCCACAGCGGCTTCTACTTGGAGGGTTACACCAAATAGGAGCCAAATTAACATCAGAGAAAATATTGTTGGAGTGCGTTGCATATTTATGTGAACTCGTCTATTTTTGAAAAATAAAATCTATTTATACCTTATATTATCTAAGTTAACAGCTCTTATCACCACTTACTTGCTTTGCTTCTATCGTTGTTGGTCATCCTGATCGTTAAATAGCAGTAAAATATGCGACATTAAAGCTATATTCATAGGAAATTGTTGTAAGATGTTTTGCTTAATAAACAAGTATTGAAATCAGTTTGGTTCGGCATCGCTATCAATTGTCGGATTTATAAATGTCAGGTATTATTTCAGCATTACTGCAGATTCAGTCGCGCTATTTTGTTTTGGGGGAAGGATTTATGAACTGGAAAAATACAAGTCAAAGATACGGCTTTTGGTCTATTACAATGCACTGGTTAATGTTTCTGCTGATTGCAGTGACGTTTGCAAGTATGGAGTTACGTGAGTTTTTTGAAAAAGGCACAGGAATCAGAGAGGCTTTTAAAACTTGGCACTTTATGCTCGGCTTGTCGATTTTAGCTCTTGTGAGTCTGCGTTTACTTATGTATTTTCTTCAGCAGTCTCCCGAAATAACACCGAGACCAAACTCAATGCAGCACACGTTGGCAAAAGTAATGCATGGTCTTTTGTACTTTTTCATGTTTTTTATGCCGATCATCGGTTGGTTGATTTTAAGTGGAGAAGGCGAGGTGATTCCCTTTTATGGATGGACGCTGCCAGCCTTGATCTCTGAGAATAAAGAGCTGGCCGATTTTTTTGAAGAAGTGCATGAGATAGGAGGGGTGATCGGTTATTGGTTGATTGGTTTACATGCCACCGCGGCCCTGTTTCATCATTATGTGCTCAAAGACAATACGCTACTTAGAATGTTGCCTAAAAGATCATAGTTTTTAGTGCTTCACAATGATTCGCAGCGCCTCGAATCAAAAAATGATCACCGTTTCAGCCGCTCTCTAATGACTACTTTTTGTGAACATTAGAGATCTGCTGCTTTGCTCTCCACTGAACGGTACACTTCCTGATGTTATAGCTCTTAACTTTCTGCTGTTTGACGTTAACAGTTCCCAGCCACTTAGCCGAATAGAAAATCCGCTCTTTACATCCTAAAGACAGTATCATAAACGCAGTTTAATTCAGAATATTGAAGCTCATATGAAAATTCTCCTTGGCGTCACCGGTGGTATCGCCGCTTATAAATCCCTAGAATTAACACGCCTATTTATTAAAGCGGGTTTTCAGGTGCAAGTTGTCATGACGGCTGGCGCGAAAGCGTTTATCCAACCGCTCTCTTTTCAAGCATTATCAGGTCATCCTGTGCGCGATAGTTTGTTTGATACGAATCAAGAAGCGGGTATGGGGCACATTGAACTAGCGCGCTGGGCCGATCAGATTGTGATTGCGCCCGCTTCGGCTGAAACCCTTGCTAAGTTACGTATGGGGCGCGCCGATGATTTGCTCACCACCTTGTGTTTAGCGACGGACAAACCCATTATGGTTGCGCCCGCGATGAATCGCTTGATGTGGATGAATGCGGCCACACAAGACAATGTGCGGGTTTTAAAACAACGTGGGTTTACGCTATTAGAACCTGCAGAAGGTGAACAGGCATGCGGCGAAGTTGGCGCGGGCAGAATGCCTGAGCCTATCGACATTTTTGATGCGGTGGTGGCATTTCAAACTCAGTTTACAATGTTACAGACTCAAACGGACCAGGCCTGGTTTAATGCCAAAAGCTTTTGGCAGGGTAAAAGCCTTTTAATCACTGCAGGTCCAACTTTTGAGGATATTGATCCGGTGCGTTTTATCGGCAATCGTAGCTCAGGAAAAATGGGATTTGCCATCGCTGAAGTGGCTTCTAAATTAGGTGCGAAGGTCACTGTGATTGCCGGACCCATCCAGCTAGTTACCCCATTAGGTGTCAAACGCATCAATGTACGCAGTGCTCAACAGATGCTGACAGCGGTACAAGCGTTGTATAGTGGCGTGGATTGTTTTATCAGTGCCGCGGCTGTAGCCGATTTTAAAGTTAAGCAGATCGCCGAGCATAAGCTTAAAAAGCAAACAGACTCCGATGAGGTGACGCTAACCTTCATTAAAAACCCGGATATTGTGGCATGGGTGGCTGCCCAAGCCGATAAGCCTTTTGTGGTGGGATTTGCAGCGGAAACGCAGAATGTACTTGAGTACGCCAGAGACAAACTTCAGCGCAAAAGTTTAGATATGATTTGCGCTAATAAAGTAGGTGACAATCAGGGGTTTGAACAAAACGACAACGCCTTAACATTCATAACGGCGACCGAACAGGTTGAACAATCGCTTTCGAGTAAAGAACAACAAGCGGTCACCCTGTTAAGTTTTATTGCTCAACAATCGTTTTAGGCCTCTTTTACCAGGTTTGACTTGCCTATACTTTAGCATTCAACCCAAGTTACCGCCAAGCCTCCTAGCGAGGTTTCTTTATACTTGTGTGACATCTCTTCCCCTGTTTTTTTCATCGCAGCAATACAGCTATCCAAAGGCATCATATGCTCGCCGCTTTCACGTTTTGCAATACTGGCAGCGGTAAACGCCTTAATGGCACCAAAACCATTACGCTCAATGCAGGGCACCTGTACTAAGCCTTTTACAGGATCGCAAGTCATTCCTAAATGGTGCTCTAAAGCCATTTCAGCCGCTTGTTCTACTTGCATAACGGTTCCACCACGCACGGCACATAAGCCCGCTGCCGCCATCGCTGCCGCCGAACCAACTTCTCCCTGACACCCGACTTCAGCGCCTGAAATAGAGCTACGATGTTTGATCAAACCACCAATTGCAGCGGCTGTGAGCAAAAAGTTTTTAACATCCTTAAAGCTGCCATTTTCATGAGTCATAAAGTAGTAGAGTATGGCCGGAATCACGCCCGCTGCACCATTGGTTGGCGCAGTCACCACCATGTGGCCATCGGCATTTTCTTCATTCACAGCCATGGCATAAGCACATAACCAATCGTTAGCGGTGCTAGGGGTTTCGTCATGTAAGAGTTGTTGGTGCAAATTTTTAGCACGTCGTTTTACATTGAGTCCACCTGGCAAAATTCCGGTTGAGTTGAGACCATTCTCTACGCAGGTTTTCATGGCATCCCATAAGGTCTGCAAGGCTTGATCGAGCTGTTCTGCAGAAATATACAACAACTCATTCGCTTGTTTCATCTCGGCAATAGATAGGCCGCCGTTAAGTGCCATTTCCATCATAGAATTTGCAGAGTTAAATGGGTATGGACATTGTTCCGCAGGTTGGCCTTTTATAGGCGCTTTAATCTGATCTATTTCTGCCAGTGTTGAGATGAATCCACCACCAATGGAAAAGTACGTTTCCGAAAAAATAACCTGTTGATGTTGATCAATACATTCAAAAATAAGACCGTTGGGGTGCTGCGGCAGCGGATCCTTGAAGTCAAAAATGACATCCTCAAGCGGATTAAAGATGATCGTTTCACTCGCTGATAATTGCAGTGTAGTGGCTTGGTAGAGTTTGGTCGTTAAGCTTTTAACATCGGCACTCGCAAGGTCTTGTGGTAAATAACCGTGCAGGCCCAAAACAACGGCCTTATCTGTCGCATGACCATGGCCGGTAAAAGCCAAAGACCCTTTTAGAATGCAGCGGAGTTGGAATGGCTCAATTTCGCTGAGTGTCCCTTGTTTTCTGAGCTTGCCCATAAAATCGTGAGCAGCGACCATGGGTCCCATGGTGTGTGAGCTTGATGGGCCAATTCCAACTTTGAATATATCTAAAGCACTAATAAACATACAGCAGCTTCCTGGTTAAATGGAAAATTTAAATTGTTAATATGCCAGAAAAAGTAGATAAGAAAAACCTGTTTTATATACGGGATTTTATTGGGACATCTTAAAATGAACAACTAACCAGGTCTGGTCAGTTGTTCATAACAGTATTTTAAGGGGTGCAGCGGCTGTTATTTATTTTTTTGTATTTGACTGAGTTTGATAATAACAGGGGAAAGCACGAGTAAGGCAATTAGGTTGGGGATCGCCATGAGTGCATTCAGTACGTCGGCTAGAATCAATACGGTATTAAAGTGGTTCGAGAGAGCTGCGCCCGCAAAAACGGCCAAAACCCAGAGAATACGATAGCCAGTGATGACTTTGGTTCCGGCTAAATATTCGGCACACCGTTCTCCATAATAACTCCATCCAAGTAAGGTTGTGAAGGCGAATGTCGCTAAGGTGATCGCGACCACCACCGCGCCTAGGTCTGAATCTAAGCCTACTGTAAAGGCCAATGCGGTCAGTGGCGAACCCGTTTCACCGCTCTGCCAGACGCCAGTCACCATTATGACCAATGCCGTCATCGTACAGAGGATAATCGTGTCAATAAAAGTCCCCAGCATGGCAATGTGGCCCTGTTCAACGGGATCATTGGTTTTTGCAGCCGCGTGGGCAATGGGCGCCGTCCCCATACCTGCCTCATTGGAAAACACCCCACGCGCCACGCCAAATTGAATCGCTAGGATAAGACCCGCACCAGCAAATCCACCCGCTGCGGCACTGCCCGTAAAGGCGCTTTCAACGATGGTCACTAGAGCACCAGGCAGTTTATCAAGGTAGGTTCCTAAGATATACAATGAGAAACCAATATATAAAATGGCCATAATCGGCACTAAGGCTGTCGCAGTATGTGCAATGCGCTGGATACCACCAAACATAACGAGCCCTACTAGTATCATCAACACAATACCGGTAGCTTGATTATCAAAACCAAAAGCCGTTTCCATCGCGCCAGCGACTGCATTGGCTTGCACCATATTACCGATGCCAAATGCCGCGATCGTACCAAACAACGCAAATGCTACGGCAAGAGGTTTCCATTTTTCGCCCATGCCATTTTTAATGTAATACATCGGACCGCCAACGTGCCGACCTTCATCATCGGTTTCACGATATTTTACAGCCAATAAAGCTTCACTATATTTAGTGGCCATACCGACCAATGCCGTCATCCACATCCAGAAAATAGCGCCAGGGCCACCAATAAAGAGGGCCGCTGCCACGCCTGCAATATTGCCCGTACCAACCGTCGCAGCCATCGCGGTCATTAATGCGGCAAACGGACTGATATCACCTTCCTCTTTTGGGTTTCTGCGTTTCCATAAAAGGCTAAAGGCATAGAAAAGATTTCTCAACGGCAGAAAACGCAAGCGAATGGTTAAATACAATCCTGTTCCTAATAATAGAATCAGCATGGCCGGTCCCCAAGCCCAACTGCTGGCGGTTGATAAGATGTCGTTAATGGATCCCATAATCAGCTTTTCCTTAAAAGTTTTAATCAAATTACCTGGAAAGTTCGGGTTTGTCGAGAAAAAGAGCTTTATGAATGAATTAGATCCACTGGTGTATGTTTTATCACCCTGGAATTTAGCCTTTTGATTTACTCTGAAGATTGAGGCACAATAGCGACCCGAAATACTTCATTAGATAGATTTTATGCTTAAACTCGTTGTTACCGATTTGGATGGAACTTTACTCGATCAGCATCATCAAATCCCTCTTATTTGTAAGCAGGCGTTACAGGCAGTTGATGCATTAGGCATTCAGGTGATGCTGGCTACAGGGCGTCATTTCAATGACGTTTTTGTCTTAGCACAACAGCTTGAGATTGACAGCTGTCTGATTACATCGAATGGTGCGCGGGTGCATAATCAACTAGGTGAACTGCTGTATGAAAGTCATATTCCGGGGTGTTTGGCTTCAAAAGTACTGTCATTAAGTGCTGAATTTGGAGTGCATCGTAATATTTATCAAGGTGACCATTGGTGGGTAGAGTTGCCTAATGAAGCTTTGCTGGCGATCCATCATAGTTCACAGTTTCGTTATCAATTGACGGACTTTACGCAACTCAATCCAGAAGGCATTGATAAGTTTTATTTTTATGCTGAGCATGAACAGCTATTGCCGCTTGAAGCAGAATTAAAAGCACAGCTCGGTGATGAACTCTATATCACTTTTACGACTGAAAACTATCTGGAAGTGATGAATAAAGGGGTTTCTAAAGGTCAGACATTACAGACTGTTTTGCAGAATAGGAATATTTGTCCGAGTGAAGTCATGGCATTTGGCGATGGGTTTAATGATATAGATATGTTGCAGTTGGTCGGAGAGCCGGTAGTGATGCAGAATGCCCATTCTGATATCAAACAATTGCTAAAAGACGCGATGATTGCACCTTCAAATAGCGAAAATGGCGTGGCTTTGCATCTCCATAAAACCGTGTTGCGCTAACCGTACAACATCGCGACTCTATAGTAGAATGTTCCACAAAATATTTATAAATTTGATGAATCTAAATTCAAGTAAAGGAAGATCATGACGTTACAAGTTCAATACAAAATTTTAGACAAACGCCTTGGTAATGAAATCGAAATGCCACATTATGGTACGAAAGGGTCTGCGGGCTTAGATTTACGTGCATGTATTGATGAAGACTTGACGATAGAACCAGGTCAAACTATTTTAATTCCGACCGGTATGGCGATTCATTTGGACGACAGTGGTTTGGCGGCAATGTTACTGCCTCGCTCTGGTTTAGGTCATAAACACGGGATTGTCCTAGGCAACTTAGTGGGTTTGATTGATTCGGATTATCAAGGGCCGTTAATGGTTTCTTGTTGGAACCGTAGTGAAGTCGCTTACACCATCGCGGTGGGCGAGCGCATTGCACAAATGGTGATTGTGCCGGTTTTACAGCCAGTGTTTACTGAAGTGGTAGAGTTTGGTGATGCCACTGAGCGTGGCGAAGGTGGTTTTGGCCACACAGGTTCTCAATAAAGTAAATATCCTCCGTTGGCTTAACGTCTTCCCCCTTAACATAAAAGAACATAAAAGCCGTTGGCTAACACGAAAAGAGGATGGAATCGCGACACCTTCCTTGTATTTAAGGAGGAGTGTTTTCGTTTCGAGGGAGAAAAGTATGAATTACTTAGCTCTTAGTGCATCACGAATTTCTGTCAATAACACTTCTTCCGTAGAAGGTTTTGGATCTGCTTTTGGTGCAACTTCTTCGACTTTCTTCATAGAGTTCATTGCTCTTACAATCATGAAAATAACAAATGCGATAATGACAAAATCAACAACTGTTTGAATAAAAATACCGTAGCTCATCACAACAGCCGGAGCGTCACCAACCGCTTCTTTAATGACAATTGATAAGTCAGAAAAATCCACACCGCCTAATAACACCCCGATTGGAGGCATTATAATATTTGCAACCAAGGCGGTTACCACCTTTCCAAAGGCGACCCCGATAATTACTGCAACGGCTAAATCGACAACATTACCTTTAAGTGCAAAAGCTTTAAATTCTTTCATCATGCTCATTTACGTAACTCCTAGATTTTTTATTTTAAGGTGGCATTTATGCTGTTTATGGCATCCATAAAACGAACAGTTTGATATTAGGTTATCGGCTCTATGGAGTCAATCACTCATGTGCTAAGTAATGGGGCTAGTTTTTAGTCGGCGCTAGTAAAAGGATTATTTAGACGGGTTGATATCTTTTATAAACTGAGCCATCTTCTGAACGGCCAGCACGAGTTCCGCTTCTGTTGTGGTATACGCCAAACGGACGTGTTGGTTCGCTTGGTAATCACCAAAATCTCGTCCAGGGGTAATCGCTACCCCGGTGTCCCTTAATAAGTCGAAACAGAATTGATCTGCATTGTCAGTAAAGTCGGAGATATCCCAATAGAGGTAGAATGCCCCTTGCGGTAATACTTTTAAGCGAAAACCAGCATCTCGCATACTATGATAGAGGGTGTTTCGACGTGCTTCGAACATTTGTCTACGTAGTTCTAAATTGTCTAGAGCATCAGTCTCTAATACGCGTAAAGCGCCGTATTGTGATGGGGTTGACGCGGCTAAAAATAGATTTTGACCAAGACGTTCTAATACGGGCATCAGCGCATCGGGGGCGATACACCATCCTAGGCGCCAGCCAGTCATACCAAAATACTTAGAGAATGAGTTAATGACAATGACATTATTCGGTAAGTTTTTATGTGCCAAGATACTTTCTGCAGGCCGTTCATAAATTAGCCCTTGATAGATTTCATCGACAATAAAATAACAGTTTTTCTCGGCAAGAAAATTTGCCATGGAAAGCAACTCTGCTTGTTCTATAATCGTCCCGGTAGGGTTGGCCGGGCTGGCGACCATTACCGCTTTAATGCCGGGTTGCCAATGCGTCTTGAGCAATTCGCTATTCAGTTGATATTGGGTCTCACAGCCGACGGGAATTCCAATAATTTTACCTTGTAGTAACTTTACAAATTGGCGATTACATGGATAGGCCGGATCGCTCAATAATACTTTATCCCCCGGGTTAAGGATGGCGGTTAACACCAAATGTAAAGCACTGGAGGAACCTGGGGTAATCATAATATTATCGGCTGCGACGTCTGCAGAGTAAAAGTGTTGATAAAAATGGGAGAGCTTATCTCTTAAAGCCGGCAGGCCCATTGTGGGCGTGTAGTGCGTTAATCCCAAAGCGGCCGCATGCATTGCGGCTTCATGGACACACGGCAGTGATGGAAAGTCGGGTTCGCCAATTTCCATATGGATGATTTTTTTACCTGCTGCTTCCAGTGCCTTGGCTTCACCCAGTATTTTCATCACATGAAATGGTTGAATTTGCTCAGCAATCTGGGCTATAGAGGCTTTGAACGGACTTATATTCATAGAGAAACGGTCTACTTATTTCGGGGATTTAAGAGAGTAAAATACATAAAATTGAGAAACTTATTATAGGGTGCATGAGCCATTAAACAAAATGCTTATCTAGTGGTAAAATAGTGCCAACTTTTTTAAATAATATGCGCCTGGATTGTCTTTTACAAAAGCACCAGGCCTGGTAGGAGTAAAAATGCCTTCATTTGATATCGTTTCAGAACTGGATAAACACGAATTAACTAATGCAATTGATCAAGCCAATAAAGAGGTCACGACACGTTATGACTTTAAAGGCAGTGATTCAAAGTTTGTTCTTAAAGAGACTACGGTCACCCTGCATACGCAGTCAGATTTTCAATTAGATCAGATGTTTGATATCTTGGTCCAAAAAGCGAATCGACGTGGCATTGATGTGAAATGTATGGAACAAAAAGAGGCTGATGTCCAGCTCAAAACGGCCAAACAAGATATTGAAATGAAAGAAGGTCTGGATGCGCCGATGATTAAAAAAATCATAAAAGCCATTAAAGACGCAAAGCTTAAGGTTCAAGCTGCGGGTCAAGGTGATAGTGTGCGTGTGACGGGCAAAAAACGCGATGATTTGCAAGACGCGATGCAGATGTTACGCGGCATGGAAGATCTGGAGTTACCTTTGCAGTTCAATAACTTTAGAGATTAAATTTTTTCATTAAATTGGTAAAGATATATACCTATGAGAGCACAGAAAAGCATGAACTTAAATAAAGCACAAGCTCAGAATATCGCATCAGTGTTAGCGGAAGCCTTACCGTACATTCAACGCTTTTCCGGCAAAACGATTGTCGTCAAATATGGTGGCAATGCCATGATTGATGAAAAACTTAAAGAAGGTTTTGCGCGAGATATCGTGTTGATGAAATTAGTCGGCATGAACCCAATCGTAGTGCATGGTGGAGGCCCGCAGATTGGTAACCTACTTGCACGTATTGGTAAAGCGTCTGAGTTTGTGCAAGGCATGCGGGTGACCGATACTGAAACGATGGACATCGTTGAGATGGTATTGGGCGGCCAAGTTAATAAAGAGATTGTCAACTTGATACATCAGCATGGCGGCAATGCCGTCGGCTTGACTGGCAAAGATGGTAATTTGATTAGCGCGACTAAATTGAAAATGCATCGTGATGCACCTGAGCTAAATGCACCCGAAATTATTGATTTAGGCCATGTCGGTGAAGTGGACAAAATTAATACTAAAGTCTTGGATATGCTGGTTCAAGGTGATTTTATCCCCGTCATTGCACCAGTGGGTGTCGGAGTCGATGGTCATTCTTATAATATTAATGCTGATTTAGTGGCAGGTAAAATTGCTGAAGCCATGGGGGCTGAAAAACTGATATTATTAACGAATACCGCAGGATTGTTGGACAAACAAGGACAGTTACTCACCGGTTTAAATGCACAAAGTGTGGCTACTTTAGTGGCGGATGGTACGATTTATGGAGGGATGTTACCTAAAATACAATGTGCTTTAGACGCCGTTGCAAATGGGGTACATTCTTCACACATCATTGATGGCCGCGTTGAACATGCCGTTATGTTGGAAGTCTTTACGGATGAAGGTGTTGGTACTCTGATTACTCAATGATCATGCTATTTTCTGTGATGTCCCTCACAGGGCTAAATAAGTTATTAATGAATAAAATTGAATAAAGGAAAAGAGTATGGATTTAGACATGATTTTAAATGAATACGCTATGCCTTGGGGCATCAAGATTGCGATGGCAATATTGATCTTTGTGGTGGGTAAGTTTGTCGTTAAAATGATCGTGAGCTTAGTAAGAAAGTTATTAGGTCGTTCGCCGGCAATGGATGGAATGTTGGTTGATTTTATCGTTTCCATTGTCAATGCCGTGTTAATTTTATTCGTCATTATTGCAGCTTTAGACCAACTAGGCGTTGACACATCTTCATTAGTCGCTTTAATTGCAGCAGCGGGTCTAGCGATTGGTTTAGCACTGCAAGGCTCCATGCAAAATTTTGCTGCCGGCGTAATGATTTTGGTATTCAAGCCGTTCAAAAGTGGTGATTTTGTTGAAGCCGGTGGTGTATCAGGCGTGGTGGAAAGAGTGCAACTTTTCAGTACAACCATGCGTACCACGGACAACAAAGAAGTAATTGTGCCAAATGGTGGCATCTATAGCGGTCCAATTACCAATTTCTCAGCGCGTGATACACGTCGAGTTGATATGGTTTTTGGAATTGGTTATGACGATGATATCCGTAAAGCCAAAACGATTCTTGAAACATTGGTGGCTGAAGATGAACGTATCTTAAAAGATCCTGTTCCAGTAGTGGCTCTGTCTGCCTTAGCAGAAAGCAGTGTCAATTTTATCGTCCGCCCTTGGGTGAATTCAGGGGATTATTGGAAAGTCTTGTGGGATATGAATGAGAAAGTAAAATTAGCATTTGATGAAGCGGGTATCTCTATTCCTTATCCGCAAATGGATGTTCATTTACATAAACAACCTGTTGAGCAATCTTCTGAGCTACCTGCTGAGTAATTGGTCTGGTTTATATTGTGTTAAATGAATATTCATTCGTTTGAAAAGCCACTTATAGAGTGGCTTTTTTGTTTCTGTCAAACGCTCATGGGGTTGGTCTGGGGAGTTAAATCCACATCACAAATAACCAGGCCTGGTCAACATTGTCGAATACAATAGTGCCCATGGAAATCATCAATCAAATTGGCCTGTTGGTCATCTCTCTCGTAGCAAACCTATTTTCCGCTTTAGCAGGTGGAGGCGCAGGTTTGTTGCAGCTACCCGCTTTATTGTTCCTAGGTCTACCTTTTGGAACCGCGCTTGCCACCCATAAGGTTGCCAGTGTATTTTTAGGGCTGGGTGCCACTGCTCGCCATCTTAAAACATCTACTTTTGATTGGTCGTTTTCGCTCTTTATTCTCGTCACTGGACTTCCGGGTGTTGTGCTTGGCGCCAGTATTATCTTGCAGGTTGAAGATGATATTGCTCAAGGTCTGCTTGGTTTACTAACACTCAGCTTAGGTCTGTATTCTTGGCTTAAACCAGAATTAGGTCGAACCCATGATCATAAAAACAGACACCGATCAGGTTTGGTTATTGGCGGAGGGGTTTTGTTTATAATTGGCGTTTTGAATGGTTCATTAACGTCGGGCACGGGCTTATTTGTCACCTTATGGCTCGTGCGTTGGTTTGGTTTGGATTATAAAACGGCTGTTTCTTACACGTTGGTACTGGTTGGTATCTTCTGGAATGGGTCAGGAGCGGTTACCTTAGGTATTTTAGGAAATATTCAATGGGCATGGTTGCCAGCATTGATTTTAGGTTCTCTTATCGGCGGTTACTTAGGAGCGCATTTAGCGATAATCAAAGGTAACGGTCTGGTGAAGCGGTCTTTTGAGGTGATTACCGTTTTAGTGGGACTTTCATTAATGGCCAAATCCTTAATCTAATTTTCTTAAGTACTAGGGTAGTCTCTTGTTTTAAAATGTGAATCACAAGGACGTATCCATGGAGTTTCTAAATAGTGTGGTACGTGTAAGGTTGCTTCTCAATAAGCCTTCGTTTTTAAACGATTCAACCAAATTGCTGAATTTAAGACAAAAAAATACCCGCAACTCAAAGAGTTACGGGTATAGCGCTTAAAAAGGAACGCTTAATAAAGGTGAATTACCCTTATTGTGCTTTAATAACTTTAATCTCAACACGACGGTTTTCAGCACGTCCTGCTTTGGTTTTGTTGGTCGCGATTGGTGCACTTTCACCCATGCCGAAAGTTTCAATGCGTTCACCACTAATGCCTTTACCTGTTAAGTAGGCTTTAACAGCATTTGCACGTTTCTGAGATAGTGACTGGTTGTAATCTGCTTTACCCGTAGCATCTGTATGACCTGTTACTTGAATATGTCTTGCAGGGTTACGCGTCATGTAATCAGCATAATTATCTAGCTCTTGATTTGCAGGAAGCTTTAAGTTAGCTTTGTTAACATCAAAGAAACCACGGAATGCTGCAGGTACATCTTCAATAATTGTTTCAACGAAAACTGGCGTAGGTTTTGGTGCAGGTGCAATAACAACGGCCACTGGTGCTGGCTTAGGCTCTGCGATGCCTTCACATTTGTTAATAGCTGTTTCTTTTGTCCAGTTGCTTGAGTGAACACAACGGTTCCAAGAATCGCGGACGACATTACCGTTTGAATCCACAACATAAGCGCCTTGTGCGTTGTCTTGGATAGCAGCAGAATCTTCTACATGAGAATGAGCCTGTGCGCCAAATGTCGCTAGAGATAAAATCGCTGCAAGGGGTAGTAATTTAGTTTTCATGAGAAAATCCTTAACATATTTAAAAAAAGTGAGTTTGCAAACATTAATATAACAGTTTATTAGTTAATCTGTATAGTTGATTTTACGAACAGATCAACTGTTAGATGACGTTCATAGGGTAAAAGTCACATGCTATTTTACTTATTTTACTTATTTTATGTTTTTATGTTTTTATTATTTGAATGGAATATCTTTTGGGCGAATAAATTGTATCAATTTACCATCACCCTGTTCAAGATTATGCCAGTCTTGAGGCAAAATAAAGTGTGCTAGAGAGGCGGTCGGAAAGAGATGGATTGCATCTTCTTCAGGCTCATTGTGTAAAAATCGATACAGATATTCTAAGCCGGGATTGTGGCCTATAATCATCACGCGCAGGGCCGTTGGCGCATCACCGAGTACCTTTTGTAACGTGTTCAACTCGGCCAGATAGAGTTCATCTACAGTAATCTTATTGGCTGGACATTCGCTGCAGATTCGACGCAGAGTCTGTTGTGCCCTTTGTGCTGGCGAGACCAATATCAGATCCGGCATTAAGTTCTGAGCCCTTAACCACTTGCCCATTTTTAGAGCATTCTTTTTACCCTTGTCTGACAGTGGTCGGTCAATATCCAGTAAGTCAGCTTGCTTCCAGTCTGATTTAGCATGTCGAAGCAACAGTAACTCACGCAATTTACTTGCCATTAGCATATTCCGCCATATTGGGTACTAAGGTACATGGCTTGAGTGTTTGATTGTATTTGACAGAAGCAGCCATAGATTTACCCAATGCCATATTCTGAACGATAGGTTTTCATCGCATCCAGATACTGTTGGCTTAAAGGGTCATCAGATAACGCGAGGTAATCAATAATATCGTTTAAAGTAATAATGCTCATGACAGGGATGCCATACTCTTGTTCTACTTCTTGGATGGCTGAAAGAGTACCTTTGCCTTTTTCCATGCGGTCCAAGGCGATGACGACACCGGCTGGTTTTGCACCGTTGGCCGTGATAATATCCATTGCTTCTCGAATGGCTGTGCCTGCCGTAATGACATCATCGATAATCAAAACATTGCCTTGTAACGGATGACCGACAATATTGCCACCTTCACCATGCTTTTTGGCTTCTTTGCGATTAAAGGCATAAGGTTTGTCGATGTTGAAGTCCAATGCCAATGAGACACTGGTGGTTGCGGCAAGCGGGATGCCTTTGTAAGCAGGGCCAAACAATACATCAAATTCAAAATTAGACTCTTTTATCGCACTAGCATAGCCTCTGGCAAGCGTCGCTAACTGAGAACCTGTATTGAACAGGCCTGCATTGAAAAAATACGGACTGATACGCCCAGATTTAAGAGTGAATTCTCCAAGCTTTAACACACCGGTTTGCATGACGAATTTGATAAATTGATTTTTATTCATTGAGAGTAGGGCTTTTTGCTTTTAATCGAGTAGAACAATATTTTACTCCAAGCGATTCCTTACACCAAGTTTTTATAGTTTTCTCACTCGTTTGAAAAGGTTGGAAGCTCACTGAGGTATGGATTCACATAAGACGTCAAGAATTAAAGCTTATGACGACTCAATTCCTGCAAATTTTTTCAGTGTTTGAATCTCTTCTGCCCAAATAGAAGGGTCGGCCGTTTCTAAAATCATCGGAATACCGTCAATTCGACTGTCGCTCATCAGAAGTTCAAATGGATGCCAGCCAATTTCTCCCTGCCCAAGACTGTGGTGCCGATCCAGTTTTTGTCCTAAAACCGCTTTAGAGTCATTAATATGCATGCCTTTAAGGTATTCAAAACCGACTACAGATTCAAAATCCGCCATCACGCCGACATAGTCATTACGTAAGTCATAACCTGCGGCATAGGCATGACAAGTATCAAGACAAACGCCAATACGTGTTTTATCTTCGACCTTGTCAATAATATGCGCGAGATGCTCATGTTTATACCCTAGGTTTGAGCCTTGTCCGGCGGTATTCTCAATGACTGCTGTAACACCTTTTGTTTGCTCCAAAGCAACGTTAATCGATTCCGCAATGTAGTCCAAACAAAGGTCCTCGCTTATTTCACGTAAATGACTGCCGGGATGAAAATTCAGTAGTCTAATGCCGAGTTGCTCACAGCGCTGTAACTCATCAATAAAGGCGTCAAGTGATTTTTGACGTTTATCAATATCCGGATGACCTAAATTAATAAGATAACTGTCGTGTGGCAGAATTTGCTCTGGGCCATAGCCGTGGAGTTCACAGTTGGCTTTGAACTGTTCAATACTACTTTCAGTTAAGGGTTTTGCTGTCCATTGGCGTTGGTTTTTTGTAAATAATGCAAACGCTGTTGCGCCAATTTCATGCGCTCTCAAAGGAGCATTCTCAACACCGCCGGCAGCGGAAACGTGGGCACCAATATACTTCATGACTCTCATTTAATCCTTGGGTTATTGTCTATTAAATATTTGTTATTTTTTTTAGCGGAAAACTTGATCTTGGCACGGAATCTGCATCATACAAATAATAATAGACAAGAAATTGACACCTGGGTTAGTAGCACGACTGCAGGCTGTTCTTGACATACATAATTGAAACACAAGGAAAGCGTTATGGCGATTGATTTAAGAAAGGTAGAACCTTTAGGCTCCAAAAGTGTGTTGTTAGAGCAAGCGATGCGTCGTCAAAGAGACAGTGGTGCTCACCAAACGAACAAAAACCGGTTTCATGATATTGATATGTCCGACATGATTACCCCTGATTTTCAGTGGCTTAATGAAGATAAAACGGCTATTCAAGGACTGGTAAAACAGATGGATGCCTCTATTGGTCTATTGGCTAGCCAGATGCGTGATGTAGAGGAGAAATCAAGAAAATCCAACTTGTCGATGGAGAAAGAGCAGCAATTGCTATTTAAACAAATTCGTACTTTGAATGGCTTGTTGAAAAAACAGGTGGATATTTTTAGCGCGGTTGAACGTCAAATCTCGACAATTGATATGAAACAAAATAATCTTGTTCCGCAAATTGGCTTAGGGCTGGTTGCCGGTTTAATGTCAGCGGTCACCATTCTGGCAACGGCACCTTGGTTAACCGTTTTAATGGAAAATATTCGTTAAGGTTAAGCGATGACTGCTTTTCAGCTTTTAGGTCACGTTAAATTGTCACCTGGTAAATCGATGTTAAGCCCTAACCAGGCCTAGTTAAGTGATTAAGCATGCTAAAATGTGTCCATTTGAATTTTCTCAATGAGTACTTTTGCAATGCGTTTTCGTGTTACCTCCAACCAAAATATTACCCACCTTTGTCAAGATAAAGCCCTCTATCATTTGGTATTGGAGCCCGAAAATGGTCAAATTCTTGATTATCAACCAGGCGACTGGTTAACGCTACAAGCGGCCAATCAATCTGAATGGGTCGCTGTCCTATTGGCAGAGCTATCCTTGTCTGGTGAAGAAATCATAGAATTACGTCGGATCGGTCTTGTCTCGGTCAGGCAGGCATTAACGCATCACTTAGAAATATCGCAGCTGAATCCGGCAATTCTCAACAAAATACAGCGTCAATATGGTTTAGGCGATTGGGTTGATCGACACGCTATGATAGCGTACGCCAGAGGTCGAGATATCTTGGATATTCTACAGACCTTTATTCCGCTTAAAGCGTTAGGGCTTGAATTCCTCAGGCTACTCTCTCCCTTAGCACCGCGGTACTATTCCATTGCATCAGCATCAGTCGCAGTTGGTAATACACTGCATCTAGTGGTGAAGTTGGTAACCTATTTGCCTGAAGCCGCTTGTGAGCTCGCTAACCGCAGGCATTATGGTGTTGCTAGTTATACCGTTAGCCAGCTGCAGGTTGAAGATGTGATTGAGGGTAGTATTAAATCCAATCCCACTTTTAAACTTCCACTCGATCCGAGTACACCCATTATTATGATAGGCGCAGGTACAGGAATTGCACCCTACATCGGTTTTATACAACAACGTGTCAACGATAAAGCCAGTGGGCAAAATACGCTATTTTTTGGTGAAACTCACCAGGCCTGCTCATTTTTATTTGCGGATTATCTCCAACGCTGTCAGAAAGCAGGGAAGCTGAATTTGTTTACTGCTTTTTCAAGAGACCAAGCCGAAAAAAACTATGTGCAAAATGTCATGCAGAAGGAGGCTAAGTTTCTTTGGGAACAGTTCGAGCAGGGTGCTATCATTTATATTTGTGGAGATCAGTATCATTTAGCACAGTCGGTTGAAGACACCTGGATTGAGTTGATCATGCAGTTTTATCGTGTCAACCAACAGTGCGCACAAAATACTTGGCAGGCCTGGCGAAAACAGAAACGGGTACAATTGGACATATACTGATAGTGCATAAAATTACTTATAATATACTAAAATACACTAGATATTGTTTTGGAAAGCCTCTATAATAATTCTTAAAGCATTTTCATGTTTAAAGACACTTCGGGAGTAATTCAAAATGAAACAAATATTAACATTATTGACTTTAGTTTTTGCCGTCACCATGACCCTATTTATTGCATCAGGTTCAGCACATGCTGTAAATGATGATGTGAGTCAGCAACAAGCTCAGAACGTTCCTTTAAATCCCGAAACTTCATGTGCTCTGGCAGTAAAAAAAGTCTAAGAGTAAGAGAAATAAGTTTTTTAGTATTAGACCTTGAGCTAAAACCCGCAAATACATTTAGACGCACTGGACTGTTGATAAGCGTTTAATTCAATTCAGACTTTAATTCTCTGGCAAACTTATGTTTGGTTCCTGAACAAAGGCTTCTAGGATTTAGCTTAACGTTACACACCGTATTAAAGGGTAACGTGACTTGATATAACGCGGTATAAAAAAGGCGATTCAATTTCATTGAATCGCCTTTTTTGTTGCCTGAAATTGAACATTATGGAAGAGGTGTTACAACTGGAGTGAGTTAAGGTTTATTGCTTTTTTATTCTGTAGCTTGGGCTTAGTAAACGCATCGTTATTCTAAAGAGAGCTTTAAACCTATCGCATTCAGGCGTTTCGCTTCAATCTCTAAATCCATTCGAGTTAATGGGTGATCTTGCAACCAATTGTCTTCAAATTCTAGGTGTATATGGTTTTTATTTTCAATGTGAAGCAGGGGGTCAGCCTGTTCGAAATCTCGTCCGCGGTGAATACGAACGGCTAAGCGGAGCAAAACGGTTAAATAAATCTGTTGTTCGGCAGTCGTTTCATCTAAATCGCCATAAACAGCAGAATTGAATTTCCCACGATGATTTAACATCATGGCGCTCAGCATCTGTTTTTCCTGTTGGTCAAAACCAGGCATGTCAGCTTGTTCAATCAGATAAGCACTATGGTGACGATACCGTCTGTAACTGATGGCAATTCCACATTCATGAAGCATGCTAGCCCATTTTAATAGGCGTTTTAGGTCGTAATCAGTAGAACGTAATTTCCAAGTATTATGGGCTTGTTTGAAGAGCGCTTTCGCGGTTTTTGCAACATGTGTGGCTTGCTGAGTGTCGACTCGCATCCATTGTTGCATGGCACTGACACTCACTTCTCGAACATCTTCAGCATAAAGTCTACCAAGTGTGTCAAACACTAACCCTTCACGTAAGGCATTCGCTGAGACTTGCATTTGTTCAATATTTAGCTCCATAAAAGTCGCCATTAAAATGGCTAATCCACCTGCCAATACTGGTCGGCGTTCATCTTTTAAACCCTCTAGCTTAAGGGATTCTGCCGATTCGGCTTCAATGAGTGCAGCGGCGAGTTTTTCCATTCCAGGTAAGGTTATGCCTGATTCCGACCATCCATTTAACTCCAAGATCTGACCAATAGATTTAATCGTGCCTGAAGCCCCTATGGCGGTATCCCAGTTCAGATTTTTGAGCTGAATTCGATGTGGTCTAAGAATTTGACGACATTGAGAGATGGCAAAATTCATGCGTTCCGCGTTGACTTTTCCTTTGGGAAAACAGTTTTGCGTAATGCTAACGCAGCCCATTTCGGTACTGGTTAGGTGGCTGTTTTCAAAGCCTTTGCCAATAATATATTCAGTACTGCCACCGCCTATATCCATGACCAGTCTCTGTTCATCACTGGCAGCTAAACCATGTGCAACGCCTAGGTAGATTAGACGCGCTTCTTCTTGACCAGAGATGATCTTAATGGTGTGTCCAAGGACTTGTTTGGCTTGCATTAAAAATGCATGGCTATTTCGGGCATTCCGTAATGTATTTGTGCCCACAGCACGCACATTTTGAGCGGGAATGCCTTTGATGAGCTGCCCAAACCGTTCCAAACATTCAATCCCCTGTTGAAAGGACTTGTCCGTCAGTTTGCCATCTTTATCCAGACCAGAGCGTAAACGTACCATCTCTTTATGTTTATCAACCACCTGCATCTGACCGTGCACTTCGCGCGCGATGATGATATGAAAACTGTTCGAGCCTAAATCTATCGCGGCATATAATGATTGATCTGGTTCACTTTCTGGTTCGGAAGGTTGAGTCTGTTTTGACATTTTTAGCACCTTGTAAATCGTTTGGGGCATTTTACCTGGTTTTAGCCGTTTAACCCATCAAACGATTATATTAAGTGTTTGAATGTTTGCAGAGGCTGATCTTGAACTAGCTGTATTTTTCAATTAACGCTTGTTGGGCACTAAAGGGTATTTTTCCATCTAAAGGTTTAGGAATATATGTACCGTCCGGTTGGAGTATCCAAGCACCGGTATTGTCTTCTAAATAGATGGCTAAACCTTCGGTATAGACTTGTTGAAAACAGGCTGGATCTAAGATGGGGAACCCTGTTTCAACTCGCGCCGTTAAGTTACGTTTCATCCAATCGGCACTTGAACAGAATAGGTCGGGTTGACCGCCATCGTTTTCAAAGTAATAAATACGATGGTGTTCTAAGAAGCGGCCGATAATCGAAGTGACCGTAATGTTCTCAGATAAGCCCGGAATGCCAGGGCGCAAACTGCAGATACCACGCACAATCAGATCAATTATAACGCCGGCTTGTGAGGCTTCATATAATGCATCAATAATGGTTTGCTCTTCTAGTCCATTCATTTTGGCAATAATGCGAGCAGGTTTACCGGCTTTGGCGTGTTCAGCTTCGCGTTCAATTCTTTTAATCATGCCCGACAACAGCGTGAAAGGTGATTGCAGCAGGACTTCAAGATCTTTAGTATCCCCGAGGCTTGTTAACTGTTGGAATATTTTGGAGACATCGCGACCAATTGCTGGATTGGCCGTCATTAGGCCAAAGTCAGAGTAGAATCGGGTAGTGATGTGGTGATAATTACCTGTACCCATATGAGTATAGTGGCGAATTTTGTCTGCTTCCCGACGCACCACTAAAATCATTTTGGCGTGGGTTTTATAACCAACGACGCCGTACATGACATGGACACCAGCATCTTGCAAGCGGGTTGCCTGAATAATATTATTGTCTTCGTCAAAACGGGCCCGTAATTCTATTACCGCGGTGACTTCTTTGCCATTTTTAGCGGCACGCTCCAAGGCTTTGATGATAAGCGAATCTTCACCCGTACGATACAACGTCATGCGGATGGCGAGTACATCTGGATCTGTCGCGGCTTGATGTAAAAACTCGATAACAGGTGCAAATGCATCATAAGGATGATGCAATAAAATATCCTTAGTTCGAATCTTATCAAAAATATTTTGTTCTACTTGTTGATGTTGAGTAAATAGCTGGAATATTTTTTTATGGAAACGTTGAGTCTTATATTGTTTCGCCGAGAAGGGTGGAAAGCACAAATCTGCTCGACTCACCATATCTGGCACAGTGCTTAAACGGTGTAAGTTGACCGGCCCATTGACTTGGTAAAGTGCAGCCTCGTCCAGTTTGAAGCGGTCTAATAGATAATCTACCATGTTTCTTGGACAGTTATCTGCCACTTCCAAACGAATGGCTCCGCCATATTGACGGCCTGAGAGTTCGCCTTTCAAGGCGCTCAGAATGTCGTCAATCTCTTCTTCATCAATAAATAAGTTGGTATTACGCGTTACCCGAAATTGATAGCAGCCGGTAACCGTCATGCCGGGAAACAGGCGGGAGACATTTGCATGTAAAATAGAAGAGAGAAAAACGAAATCATCTTGCCCTTCTGTCGCATCTTGCGGTAATTTTATGATGCGGGGCAACGCGCGCGGTACTGGCACGATCGCTAAACCATTTGATCGCCCAAAAGCATCTTTGCCTTCTAAAGAGACAATGAAATTTAAACTTTTATTTAATATTTTTGGAAATGGGTGTGAGGGGTCAAGTCCTACTGCACTCAAAACCGGTTGTAACGATTCAATAAAATAATTGGTCAACCAGGATTTATGTTGTTCGGTCCAGTGGTTACGACGCAGGAAGCGAATCTGCTCTTTCTCCAGAGCCGGCATCAATAGATGATTAAGAGTAATATATTGATCTTCAACAACTTCATGAGCGGTTTTAGACAAACATTCAATCACCACCTTAGGATCTTGACCATCGGGTAGTGTTAAAGCACAAGGGTCTTCTTTTAACTCATTTAAACTGGCCAGTCGCACTTCAAAAAATTCATCCATATTACTGCTGGAAATACACAAATACTTCAAACGTTCCAATAACGGAATGTCAGGGTTTTTGGCTTGTGCCAATACACGACGGTTAAACTCTAGCAGGCTTTGCTCTCGGTTGATAAAACGCGGAAAGCTTTGAAGGTCTAAAGGAGTTGAGTTGGTTAAGCTGTCATTTGCAGAAGTAGCAGACATGTGGGTTCCTGAATTGAGTCGGTGTGACAAATATGAATGTATCGATCCTACCTATTTTAGCCGATTATGATGGTGTAAATCAGGATTGCTTTGTTAATTTTAGATGACAGTGCATTCGATTTCGGCATTAGAAATGCCTAAGATACAAATTGGCCAGGTCTGGCTACTTTATTAGATATTGAATCGGTTGTTTTATGACTGGCTGTTGGTTAAGAGTGGACGTGCTTCATTTGGTTGTTGACTCATTGTCTAGAGATTGTTTGGCGTTTGGTTCTGTTATGATTTCATCCTCTGTGTCCACGGGTTCTTGACAGGTTTTGGACGATTGACAGCCGCAGCTCGGTACAGGGTCAACTCCTCCGGGGTTTCCTGGATGACAGCGAAAAATACGCTTAATAGCCAACCAACTCCCACAGAGCATGCCATGCTGCTTTAAAGCCTCTATGGTGTAGTGCGAGCAGCTCGGGTAAAAGCGACACCTAGGCCCAAGAATCGGACTGATAAACAGTTGGTAAAAGCGTACCAGGCCGATGAACAGCCAAGTAATTGGGTTAAAGGGTTTCAATTAACTGGCTTGTAGAAGTCAATGTTATAATGATCATGATGATTTTTCTCCATGGGCCAATGCTCTAAGTTACCAACCGCAAAGCGGTCAGATCAGGAACAGTTGTATTGTGTAAAATCTGGCTTTACACCTTTTAAGTAAGATAGCGCTTCACCGTTTTCAACGTCTTTGAAAGCCATTGTTTATTTAGGGTATGCAACAAGGAAATAAGTCTTTACTTGTACCTTGTGGATGAAGAGAACTCATTTGCCTAGAAATCATAGAAAAATATTACAATGTTTCAGGATAGAATACCAAGTATTGAGCGACAAAATGCATTATCAAACGATTAAAGGAAATTTACCATGACAGCGACTCCCCATAGCATTCTTATTGTGCAAGCAACGATTGTCAATGAAGGCCAACAGTGGGTTGGTGATGTTCTGGTAAAAGAGGGCAGAATCGTTGAAATTGCAGAGCATATCGTGGCCAAGGCTGATCAAGTGATTGATGCTAAAGGCTTAATGTTATTACCAGGCATGATTGATGATCAAGTGCACTTTAGAGACCCCGGTTTGACGGCTAAGGGAGATATAGCCTCGGAATCTAAAGCGGCCATCGCTGGTGGTACGACGACTTTTATGGATATGCCTAATGTAAAACCAACAACGACGACGATTGAAAATTTGGAAGCGAAATATCAGATTGGGGCAGAAAAGGCTTGGAGTAATTATTCTTTTTATTTTGGTGCGACCAATGATAATTTAGACGAACTTAAGCAGGTGAATCCTCGCAATGTCTGTGGCGTTAAGGTTTTTATGGGTGCTTCAACGGGTAATATGTTGGTAGATCGTGAACAAGCATTGCGTGACATTTTCACCCACAGTCCAACATTGATCACCACGCATTGCGAAGATACGCCGATGATTATAGCGCAGGAAGAGATATACCGCGCAAAGTATGGTGACGATATCCCTGCTTTTGAACACCCCAATATACGCTGTCGTGAAGCCTGTTATAAGTCGTCCTCTTTTGCGGTGCAGTTAGCCCAAGAAACGGGTGCTGATTTGCATGTTTTGCACCTAACCACTGCGGAAGAGATGGAGCTGTTTGAACCCGGCCCGGTAGAGGGTAAGAAGATTACCGCCGAAGCCTGTGTGCATCACCTCTGGTTTACCGAAGATGACTACGTTACCAAGGGCCACTATATTAAATGTAACCCCGCGATTAAACAGCAGTCTGATCGTGATGCGATTCGCCAAGCAGTAAGAGACGGGCGTATCGATATTATTGCCACCGATCACGCACCGCATAGCGAGCCGGAAAAGAACAATCCCTATTTCAGCGCGCCGGCTGGACTGCCGCAGGTGCAACAATCTATACCGGCCCTATTGGATATGGTGCATGATGGCGTCTTCGATATTGAAACAATTGTACAAAAGACTGCTCATAATGTTGCGATCCGTTACCAAATTGAAGGACGCGGTTATATACGAGTAGGCTATTGGGCAGATCTGATTTTGGTCGATATGAATAAACCACATACGGATGATAAAGCGCATAACCTCTATAAATGTCAGTGGTCTCCTTGGGAAGGTCATACCTTTAAGTCGAGCATTATGAGTACGATTGTATCGGGTGAGTTGAAATACCATCAAGGCAAGTTTGCTGAGTTTACGCCTGGCAAACGGGTATTATTTAACCGTTAAAAGGGTTAGGCAGGCCTGGTCAACGTTATTTGTAGAGTATTACACGGGTTATTATTGAAGCGAATCGTAATCAGACGTATAGTTTGTTCAATAGTGTAACAACGGAATCATCGTTTACTCAGGTTAAGTCATCTTAAATGTAGGAACTCAATATGTCTGAAGTATTTATCGGTAAACAACCGGTTTTAGATGTACACATGAATGTGTACGCCTATGAATTGCAATTTTACCAAGGTTTGAATCCGAGTAAAAATACGGTTGAAGCGACCGTTGAGCTGATTAAGAGAACTCAAGAAGAGATTGGTTTTCAATCCATTGTCGGTAAACATGTCGCCATGTTGCATCTGCCTAAAGTATTAATTAATATTAAATCGTTGCCCGACTTCGATGATAATCATCCGCTTATCCTTGAGATCCCAAATGATGTCATCCAAGATGTCGCTGTGTTACGAAGCCTGAAGGAGCTTAAGTCAGAAGGTGCACATATCGCTTTGGAGAACTATGTTGACGATGATTCTAGTCTTAAACTTGTCACCATCAGTGATTATGTAAAAATTAGTATAGATAACTATACCGAATTAAAGCTAAAGAAAATGCTCGAAACACTTCATCAGAAGGGCATTAAAGTCATTGCTGATAAAGTCGAAACAGAAGAGATGTTCTTATATTTGAAGAAATTAGGTTTTGATTATTTTCAGGGCTATTTTTTCACCAACCCAGTCATTATCAACGGCCAAAAACTGTCCGGAAATAAACTTACATTGTTGCAATTATTAGCTAAGATAAATGATCCAGCCACCGACTTCCATCAACTGTCTAATATTATTGGCCAAGACGTTTCTCTAAGTCATAAACTCTTATTAGCAATTAATAATCCTGCGACGATGATTCCCGTTAAAGTTGAAAATGTGGCAGATGCTTTGCGTTATATGGGGCTAAAGCGCCTTAAGTTTTGGGTCAATATGTTGATGTTGTCCGGTATGGAGGATGTACCACAAGAGCTGTTAACCACCTCTTTAATGCGCGCTAAATTTTGTGAGTTAATGGCAGAGTCGGCTGGACATGTTCATGATAAAGACAGCTACTTTTTGGTGGGGTTATTTTCTAATCTAGGTGCATTTTTTAAAATGCCAATTTCTGAAATTGTCAACGAAATGCCTTTATCAGAAGAGATTGCCAGCGCGTTAATCGATAGAAAAGGGTCAATGGGTGAGGTTCTAAAGGTGTTGGTGGCCATGGAACAAGCTAACGTTGCAGAGATCCATTTGCATTATGAAAAATTAGGTATCAGTGAAATTGGTAATAATTTTATGGCGGCGAATGCCTGGGCGCAACAGGCAATCAGTTCATAGCCGTATTTAAAAGCGTTAATATTAAGCTCTAAATTACTCAATAAGTCGGTGTTTATCGGCTTATTTGTGATCCGAATTTCCGGATGAACACTCATTTATTATTCACCTTACAAGGAAGATTTCATGGCTATGCAATCAATCAATCCCGCTACTGGCGAGTTATTAGGCTCATTTGACACCTGGGATCAAGAAACGTTGGATGATGTCGTGACGCAGGCAGGTTATATGTTTGATGACTGGGCAAAACGGACGCCGATTGAAGATCGTTGTTTGATGGTAAGACGCGTTGCCGATGTATTGCGTGACGACAGCGATTTGTTAGCACAATTGATTACTTTAGAGATGGGTAAAACTTTTGTGGAAGCGGAAGCGGAAATTGAAAAATGCGCCATGGTTTGTGAGTTTTATGCCGAGAATGGTCCAACCTATTTACAAGATGAGTTGGTTGAAACCGATGCCAGTCGTAGTTATATCAATTATCAGCCTTTAGGAGTTGTTTTGGCGGTTATGCCATGGAACTATCCATTTTGGCAAGTGTTTCGCTTTGCCGCACCCGCTTTAATTGCCGGTAATATTGCTGTTTTAAAACACGCTTCAAATGTACCGCAATGTGCCTTAGCAATGGAAGAAGTTTTTAGAAAAGCGGGTTTTCCGGATAATATCTTTACCACTTTAATGATTGGCTCAGAGATGGTAGAAAGTGTCATTCGCCACCCGGCTGTGCGCGCGGTGACCTTAACCGGCAGTGAAAATGCAGGGCGTAAAGTCGCCAGTATCGCGGGTTCAGAATTGAAGAAAACTGTTTTAGAACTCGGTGGTTCAGATGCTTTTATCGTTCTCGAAAATGCAGACATGAAAAAAACCGTTGAAGGGGCGGTAAAAGGTCGTTTTCAAAATATGGGGCAAAGTTGTATCGCCGCAAAACGTTTTATTGTTGATCATGTTCAGGCAGATACTTTTATTGAATTGTTTAAAGCAGCGATTGAAGCCAAATTTGTGGCAGGGGATCCGATGGATATGACAACGACTTTAGCGCCGATGGCACGTCAGGATTTATTAGACGAGCTGCATGAGCAAGTCATGGAATCTGTGGATTTGGGAGCCATTATTGTTACTGGTGGTTATCAGCTTGATCGACCTGGTTGCTATTATGCGCCAACCATCTTGACTAATATTTCTAGCAATATGCCAGCGTACCATGAAGAGTTTTTTGGACCGGTAGCCATTGTCATTAAAGCCACTGAACCGGCGCATGCTTTGGGCATTGCCAATTCAATTGAATATGGTTTAGGTGGGTCTATTTGGAGTGATGACTTAGCGACAGCTGAGGCGATGGCACGCGGCATGGAATCAGGTGCAACTTTCATTAATAGCCCCAGTTTCTCAGATCCAAGAATGCCCTTTGGTGGTGTCAAAAATTCGGGATATGGCCGTGAACTTTCCTCTCAAGGGATTCGTGAATTTACTAATGTGAAGTCTGTTTGGATAAAGTAATACAGCGAGTAGCCAGTATTCTTTCATTCAGTTGGATCTTTAAAAATAGAGAAGATAATGATAGATTTATTATTTAAAACACTCTCAGATTTAAAAGAGCCTGCAATTATTTGGCGCTTATTTATCCCCTTTTTGGCCTCGATTATTTTGGTCTCTTTAATGGGTTATGGTCTGTTTAGTCTCTTTCTAGTCAGTGATTTCATTACTCAGAATCCGATGGTAGCTGAGGTGAATACATGGACAACGCAAGCGGAGCAAAGCATTGGAGCAGTGCCTTTTATCGGTGCAATATTGCTGTGGATTGTGACCACTGTTATGGCGATTGTTGCGGGCGTTTTGGCCTTCTTGTTGGGAAGTTACCTCCTGCTTTTATTTGCCATGATTATTACCGGTTTTATGACAGATAGTTTGGTGAAAGTCATTCATGATAAGCATTATCCGAATGTGGACTATGTAGGGCATGGTTCAACCTTAGGCATGCTTTGGAAGATGCTTAAATATGGTTTACTATTGGTACTCCTATTTTTATTAACCATTCCAATCATGTTTATTCCATTGGTTAATATCATTTGGTTTTGGCTACTTGGTTTTATGTTTTTCAGGTATTCATTAGTCCTTGATGTGGGCCAAGTGATTCTACCGGAACCGATGTTTAACGATGTTAAAGGCTTCGGTAACTGGACACCTACGCTAAGCTTAGGCAGTTTGTTCTTACTGAGCACCCTGCCGGTATTAGGGTTGTTTATTCCAGTACTGGCGGTCATCGCTTTAGCACACCATTATTTCGATCATTTATCCACTATGCCTAAATTAGCTAAATAGTGCTTTTGATCCAAAAACTGAACGATCAAGACTCGAATTTTTTCAAGATGCGAAGTTTGTATATGGAAAAGCGGAGGTGCTGGGTTGTGTAAGCAGTAAGGTTTTGACCAGGCCTGGTCGGTTTACGAAGGGGGCAGTATCAAAGCACAAAGTATTTGAACTCCTCCCCATGCTTTTGCAGTGATTTTAAGTCTTTATCGTTTAGCTTTCTTAGGTTTTTTGGCCGGCGCTTTTTTAGGTCTTTTCTTTTTAGCCGCCTTTTTCTCCATCTCTTTGATGGTGAACGTTGGCTCTAAGCCCGAAATCTTTTCAATCGGCAGTTTTTGCTCTAAGTGGTATTCGATACGTTCTAAATGTTTGAGATCATGACGTTCAACCAGATTGATGGCGATCCCGACTTGTTGTGCACGACCCGTTCGACCGATTCGGTGAATGTACATGTCTCCACGAAAAGGCATATCGTAATTAATCACGTGAGTGATTTTCAACATATCTAAACCACGTGCTGCGACATCGGTGGCCACCAATACTTTAATCTTGTTGGCTTTGAACTTATTCATTTTGTCTAGGCGAGTCGCTTGAGTAAAATCGCCATGCAATACTTGAGCGGAAATATTTTGCGATTGCAGCCACTCGGTGACCTCAATAGCCTTTTCTTTTTTATTACAGAAGACGATCGCACTTTGACAGCTGGCATCTTTTAAAATATTTTTTAACAAGGCATCTTTATGTGCCTTGTCATTGGCTAAATAAACGACTTGCTGAATCTGTTCTGACTTAGTGTTTGGGGCATCAACTTGTACAACTTCTGGCTCATCTAAGATATCCTCCGCAAACTGTTCAATACCTTTTCCTGATAAGGTGGCCGAGAAAAGTCCCGCCTGGAAATCGCCTGGAATGGCATCCAAAAGGGCGCGAACCACTGGCCCTTGCCCCATATCGAGCATACGGTCAGCCTCATCGATAATGACCATCTCAACATATGATAGCGTGACGGCATCCTCTTCGATCAGTTTTGCTAAACGCCCTGGCGTCGCAATCAAAATATCACATGCTCGGGTCAATACATCGATTTGTACGTTAAGCTTAAAGCCGCCTGTGATAATGACCGAAGGGAAGTTGCCATAAGAGCCCAGGTTTTTGACAACCTTATGAATTTGAAAGGCCAATTCACGAGTAGGCGACAATATTAAAATACGCGGATGTCTGCTTGAGTGTTTAGGTTCATCCAATAAGTATTGTAGTGCCGGCAACACAAAAGCGGCTGTTTTGCCTGTGCCCGTAGCCGCGCCAGCTAATACATCTTTGCGATCTAGCATTAATGGGATAGCCGCT
This sequence comes from Thiomicrorhabdus arctica DSM 13458, assembly GCF_000381085.1. GTDB lineage: Bacteria > Pseudomonadota > Gammaproteobacteria > Thiomicrospirales > Thiomicrospiraceae > Thiomicrorhabdus > Thiomicrorhabdus arctica. The sequence continues at coordinate 72,433 of NZ_KB905903.1, forward strand.
ACTTGAATAGGGGTTGGTTTATTGTACGACTGTTTTCTGATCGCGCTTAATAGTACCTCATCGAGGTCAAATTCTTCAAATGTCATGCGGAATCTCTGTTATACGTTATGGGCTTTATCAGGCTGTTTTTGACCAGGCCAAGTAGGCTTGGATAGGCTGGTTTAGCGACGATTTATTTTATAACAAGGATTATACGTGCTTGCATCAATTTTCATGCGTTTTTGTTCGACAAAATTTTGCAGCAAGTCATCCATTGCGGCCATAATTTCTGGATCACCGTTTAATTCAAAAGGGCCATTTTTTTTAATTTGCAGAATGCCATCGGCTTTAACATTACCGGCAACAATGCCCGAAAAGGCTTTTCTGAGCTGACTCGCTAGGATATGCGGGGGCTGGTCACTGTTTAAATTGAGTTGTGCCATATTTTCGTGGGTCGGTATAAAAGGTTGTTGCTGATCCAGTTCGAGGGTAATTCGCCAATTGTAGTAATAAGCGTCACTGCTTTTCTTGCGATCCTGACGTATCACTTCCATATACTCTTTCATGCGTGTTGCAACATCCTTAGGCCGATTGATCATCACCTCTAGTAAGTCAATAGCTTCCGTACCCAGCGTGACTTTGATGAAGTGTATAACCGAGTCGAAATAGGCTTGACTACCACCATGTCCAGTGAGAATAACGGGCAGTGGCAACCCTTTGTTTTTAGGATGTAGCAATATACTCAATAAATAGAGTAACTCCTCCATGGTGCCAGCGCCGCCAGGGAAGATAATAATGGCATGTCCCAATCGGACAAACGCTTCCAGGCGTTTTTCAATGTCTGGCAGGATGCAGAGTTCATTTACAATTGCATTCGGGGCTTCGGCCGCAATAATGCCTGGCTCGGAAATGCCAATATAACGTCCCTCTTTATAACGTTGCTTGCCATGACCGACCACGGCACCCTTCATAGGTGCTTTCATCACGCCTGGGCCACACCCAGTACAAATGTCTAAGTTACGTAAGCCCAATTCATAGCCAAGGTGTTTGCTGTATTTATATTCTGCTTCTGAAATAGAGTGCCCGCCCCAACAGACTACTGTATTCGGTAGGCTGTTGGGGCGCATCAATTGTGCATTACGAGCGATATGAAAAATCGCATTCGTAATACCGTGGGAGTTGTCTAGATTAAATTGTGGATTTTGCATAATTTCGTTTCGAGAGTAGATTAAATCACGAATCACAGCAAACAGATGTTCACGAATACCAACGATAAGTTGATTGTCTACAAAGGCATGACGGGGTGCATTTTTGATAACCAATTGTACCCCACGACCCTTAACGGCGACTTCAATGGAAAAGCGCGCATATTTTTCAAGCAGGGCTAAGCCGTCATCTTCTTGTACTCCAGTGTTGAGTACGGCTAAGGAACACTGCTTAAGGAGATCATTAAGGCCTTGATCGGATGTGTCACATAGCAGATGAGCTTCTTGATAGGATAGGATTTGAAGGGAGCCTTCTGGGCGGATGATGACTTCTGCAATATTAGTATTCATATTAAGGTAAACTCATCTATTGGTTCTAAACGGTAAATTTCTTGAAGTTTTTCAACCTTCAATACTGCACTAGAAACCGTTTTCTATTTAATTTAATTTGGCTATCTTTGAGGTTTTTATTATGCGTGACAATCGCCCTTATGAGGAAGGTTTTTTAATTATTTTACTGCTATTGGCTTTAGCAGGGTTGATTTGGTTGTTTACCCCATTTTTAGAAGCGCTGTTTTTTGCGATGATTTTAGCGACTGCGAGTTATCGGCTCTATCTTAAATTACTGCCTCACTGCAATGACTCTGAGACGCTCGCCGCATCCGTTATGAGTGCGATCATTTTTGTTGGCGTGATTGCTCCAGTGACCTATTTACTCATTGAAGTGAGTATGCAATTCGGGCAGCTGTATAGTGAGGCACAAGCTTGGATTAAAGCGCAGGATGCAGAAAGTTTAGCAAGTTTAAACCAGTCCTTATTGGCTTATTTACCGATTAGTGAAGCGACTCAAGCCGGTGCTTTAGAACAAATTAAAGCCAATTCAGCCAAAATTATCTCCTTTGTGCAGAAAACGACCGTATTTTTATTAGAGGGCATTGTTGGCACGACCTCTTCTTTCGTTGCTTTCATCGGGCTCTCAATTTTTTCGCTGTTTTTCTTTTATCGAGATGGCGACACGATCGCGAAACACCTTGCCATTTTATCGCCTTTAGAAAACCGTTATGACCGTATGATTATGCAACGTTTCGCTAGTTTATCAACGGTATTGACCTTGAGTGTGGTCGGTATTGCCATATTGCAAGGCGTCTCTTTTGCACTGGTGGCATGGATATTAGGGTTGCCTGGTCTATTTGTGGGGATGGCGATTGCCGTGACCTCGTTTATTCCCATTGTTGGTGCCGCACTGGTTTGGATTCCAATTGTAATCTATGCGCTGATCCAGGGAGATTATGTCATGGCAGGGGTGATTGGCTTCTGGGGTGTGGTGATTACGGGTTTTGTGATTGATAATATTATACGCCCGATCATGATTACCAAACTTACTAACGGAATGGGTCAGGCAGGACAAGACTTATCAATCGCAAACCATACTTTGCTAACGGTTCTGTCGACCTTTGCAGGTTTAATTCACTTTGGCGTAATCGGGCTGTTTTTCGGGCCAGTCATTGCCGCGATGGCCATTACTATCTTTGATGTCTATGAACATAAAAATTCTAACGTCCTAGATAGAACTTAGTGATAATCTAATAGGGTTAATGGTGGTATGATGCGAAAACAAGAGTTGTTTAGAGTCAGTCTTAAAATTCCCAATTAGGAGGTTTTTATGAATACAAAAAAAATAGCATTTTCTTTTTCGAAGCTTGTACTACTTATGGGGTTTTTAAATACACCCTCCATGGCCGCCAGTAATGTGACTGAAGATCCTTATATCCAAGGATTCAAAGCATATGCTGCAGAAGTACAAACTTACAGCAATGTATTAACGGATGCCGCGAACGCGTATGCCGATGATGTTCTTAAGGTAGAACGCAAAGTCGGTTACATTGGTGAAGCACTGCCCATCCCAAAAGCAGTCAAAGTGACTGACGGTGTTTATACTGTCGTGGGAAGCATGATATGGCATAACCCAGCGAATTTTGGATTAAATAACAACCTCTCATTTATGGTTTTCAAAGACGGTGTTTTTGTTTTTAATGCCGGCGCAAATAACGCTTTGGCTTATTCATTACATCAGCAAATCAAACAGATAACGGATAAGCCTGTCAAGTGGCTAGCGGTAGAAAATAGCCAAGGACACGCTTATTTAGGAGCAAGCTATTGGGCAGATATTGGGGTTAAAAACTTATATTCTAGTAGTACGGCAAATGATGAGTTTAATCGAGGATTTGATTCGATTAAAGCAGATTGGTCTGTTCAGGTTGGAAAAAATATTACGAATTCTGCTCGTAATGTGACTGACAAATTTACAACCTTTGATCGTCCTATTACCATTGATGTTGGCGGTGGAGAAACCGTCATTTTGCAAGACTTTGGGCCTGGCCATACACAGGCTTCTACCAGTGTCTATGTGCCTTCGCGTAAACTTCTCTTAACAGGTGATTTAGGGTTCAATGAGCGTATGCCAGTCTTCTTTGGTTATACCAACTCTTTTGCATGGGTCGAGTCGTACAAAAAAATGATGGACATTATTCCTGCGGATACCATCGTCATTCCGGGGCATGGTACGCCAACTGATATGGCAACCATTAAGCGCCAAACCTATGATTATCTGGTTTACTTGCATAAAGAAGTTCAGAAAGTGATCGATGCGGGCGGTACAGTAGAGGATGCGATGAACATTGATCAGTCTATGTATAAAGATCGCCCTGTTTTTGCACAGGCGGCAGACAATAATGCCAGACATGTATACAAAGAAATCCAAGCCGGCGCATTCTGATTTGGGGCTGATTGCTTTCTCCTCTGCGTTAAGCCCAAACTCGTGTAGTGTTACTACACTACACTTCGCTTGAACTTGCCTTGATGAGAAAGTAGTCATCTCCCAAATTTTGATGGTGTATTGGCTTCTCTTTAGTGATTTATTTCTAAAAACTCTAACCGCCTTTTGGCGGTTTTTATTTTTTTGACCAGGCCTGGTAGGTTTTAAGTTTTAGAAACAAAAAAGCCGATTTAAGAATATCTTAAATCGGCTTTTTTGTGGGAAGATGAATCTGAATGGCTTACATAGGATCCATCAGATTCGGTTCATCAATATAACCATTTTCGATGCCTTTGGTGACAATGGCAACGGCATCATGTGGATGCAGACTTTCAAGATGATTCACTCGCACCCAGTAATCGCTGTATTCAGGAAGCGCATTGAGTTTGTTTTGTATGCGGCGACTCGCATCTTCACAGAACATGAGGTTTGAGGCATTTAAACGCGCAAATTCTTGCTCATCTTCACGCTTGACCACCGCTTGAACGGGTGTTTGAACCGCATCTTCAAGTTGGTTAATTAAGGTCGAAATTTCAAGCTTGTCTGATTCAATTACTTTTACCTTAACCTGGGCATAAGAGCGTTGGCTATGCGGAGTCGCATTAATGCCTTCCGGTGTACCTAGCCAATCAACCACCGCTTGGTAATCCAAACCTTTATTCGCTTGAGCATTAAATTGTTTTGTAAATGCTTCTTGAATGAGTTGGCGCGACAAAGCCGCGGAACATGGGCAGGTTGATGAGTATGGGATTTCAATCGATACTTCGCATTCAAACTTGCCTTGGCGAATTTCACCACGAATAGTGGTTGGATAGTGCTTCCAACCACTGTTGTCACTTTTAAGGGACTGGCGACGCTCATAATAATCAAATTTAAATTCAACAAATGCCTGATTGCTAAGATCATGATGAGACTCTATGAACTTTTCGAGAATGATTTTAACGCGATTGGGTGTTAAATTTTCTTGAGTGCCCATTTGATCTAATATTAGATATAAACGAGACATGTGGATGCCTTTGCTCATAGGGTCATCTAGGCTCACATAGGCTTGCGCTTTTGACGAGAGACGAACGCTGTTTCTAGGCTCTAAACCTTGTTGAACGAGAATAGGCAGTTCAATTCCACTCATTCCTACCCAGTTGAGTTTCCCTTGAGGGGCTTGGTGCGGTTGGCACGCGATGTCGGGCATGTGCTTGGTCATGCAATTTCCTTCGGTAGGTGTGAGTTCAATAAAATTGGGCGAAAGCGCCTAACTCAGACTACACACGGAAGATTAAAATGTAACGCAAGATTTTAGCAAATAATTGACCAAAAAGGTGGGGTATTATTCACTATTGTTATTTTATAAAGAGAGATTACTCAGTTTTGCTAATGCACCTAAGTAGTTGATTTTCAATGTCCTTATGATGTTTAAGGGATTGTTTTTGGGGGTCAATAGTGTCATTGAAAAGGAGTTCCAGGCGACTATCCTGGCGCCAAGCGATGTCTTCAAAACTGAGGTGCTCATCGCTCCAATTGATCAGTTGCCATTCATTCCCCGTTTTTAAAAGTCCTTTGCCGCGGTTTAAAAAGGGTGCCATCGTGGTAAAAAAACTTTTGAGCTTAATACGGTTAAATTGAATTTTAGAGTGGAAGATCCAACCGATAGAGGACAGTTCTGATGTATCAGATACGACTTGGATCAAACACTGACGAACACCAGGCAGTGAAGATTCAATTGCTTTTGATCTCTGTGTCGTCTGTTTTTGGTGAACCCTAAAGCCTTCGAAAGAATTTGACAGGGTAAAGCGGTACCGGTTCTTGTTGTCGGTATTCTGCTCTAAATTGAGGATTTCTGCCAATGAAATCCAGCCCTGTTGGGTTGGTTTTACCTGTGTTTTGGCTGGATAGCCGTTTTGCAGGAGTTCAAGCGCGATATTTTGTTCATCAGCACTGCTTAAATCGGTTTTATTAAGCAAAATAATGTCTGAAAGCGTGACCAAATCTCGCATCACAGACGATTTTTGCCAGCGCAGTGGTGTGAGTTGTTGTGGTGTAATCACACACAGAATGGGTTGCAATGAGAGTGGTCTTACAAACGATGATTGTGTGAGAGTATCGATGATTTTGGCGGGATGACCTAATCCTGTTGGCTCGATAAACAGACGAGTGATTACGTTAGTTGCCGATTCCGCCAATAGTTGATTAATCGCTTGGGTTAAACCGTATTGTGCGCTACAGCAAATGCAGCCCCCCGACACAGAAACGACGGCATCGTTAGATCCTTGGCTTTGTAACGTAGCGGCATCAATATCGACTTCACCAAATTCATTGATGATGATGCCCCATCTTTCATGCTCGGGTTTTTGATGGAGGAGTTGTCTGAGTGTAGTGGTTTTTCCGCTCCCCAATAGACCTGTTATAAGGTGGGTAGGGAGGGAGGTTTGTTGAGGCATCATAAGCGTGTATATACTAAAGAGCTTCTAACCGTTTAACGGCAGGCTTGCCCATCAAGCAGTTCTTCGGAGAGTAACTCATTATCTATATCAATGCCTAGGCGCTCGCAGATGATTTGGGCATCTCGGTAAGCATTGCCTAAGCACGTCGTTGCTCCCGGAGAAGGTGTCATATTAAAGATAAGATTTTCACCTTCAGGCACAATGCTGGCTTCGCCTAACTGTAATACCATGTCGGTTTTATTGATAACCTGAGGACGTAGCCCTCCAATGCCCGTGGCGTACTCTAAATCCTCTGGTTTGAGTCCAGGGATTATTTTTTGTGCATCTTTAGCAAATAGCTTCTGACGAATCCAAGGGATTTCAAAAGCAAAGTTTCTGAAAATATAGTTACGAATGGTACTGTCTTTCAATAGTTCCCAGAAGACACGAACCACTTTGCCATCAAGCTTTAAGCTTTTCCAGAAATCCCAATAGGTCCCTCCGGTGTATCGTTCAAGTTTTGGCAACACCAGTGCTGTTGGACCTAGGCGAGTTTTATCCATTTCGATTAAATCAGGGTCGCCGTGCAATGCGGCAAAGGGCAGTTTGTCGTTTTGCATGGTATAAACCTTCCCGTTGAGCATTTTTGGAACATAGTAGAAGCTGCCTGCCATCGGTAAAATTGACATGTCTAAACCATGCCCAAGTTGGTTGGCAAGCAGTAAGCTATGAGCCCCCGCGGAGACAACCACAAAACGCGCCATAAACGTGCCTTGCGATGTTTGTAGTTCATAGTGGTCGTCAAACTGACTGATTTTTTCAACTTTAGAGCTTAACGATACATTTAATTCAGTATTGGTTTTACGAGCACTGTTAATAAAAGATTTTGAAAGGTTTCCAAAGTTAACCGCAGAGTATTCATCCGTGCACCCGCAAGCAAGGATCTTTTCTGGACGCGGCTTTCCATCGATGAGGGCAACGGCAGGTTCGACTTGTGCAATGCGTTCTGCATCCCACAATTCCATATAAGGAAAGTCTTCGGCAAATTCTTCATGTCGTTTTTTGAGGCGTTCACACTCATCATCGCCTACAGCGAGTATCATTTTTGGAAATTTATATAGGAAATCGTTTTTATCAACCATCTCGGCATAATGGACTAACATATTGGCTTGTTGCTTTACCGACTTAGCTTTTTCAAGTTTATAGTTGGTTTCAATATCACCACAGTGCAGGGTTTGACTATTGGCGCGTGCATTTGAGTTGAGCGGGGCAAGTGAACCATATTTTTCGAGTACGGCAATCGACTTAACATCCGTGTATTTAGACAGTACATAGGCTAAGGCACAACCTGAAATTCCACCGCCAACAATCACAACATCAAACATACGATTTTTCATTTATTTTAAGGGCCTCGAGTTTAACTCTAATGAATGCAGTTTTTGCAAAACCATGTATTATATAGAAAAGCGGAGAGCATTTAAGCAAATTCTTATATTGTGTTGATTCGCGTTTGTTTTTACTTAGTTTAGCAATAAATATATGATAAATAGAGTTTTCGTTTAATTATGAATCAGTTAGAACATACCTCATTATTCTTTAAATCACTTTCGGAACCGGTTAGGTTACGAATTTTGAACTTGTTGATTCATGCAGAGTCTGAAATTTGTGTTTGTGATTTTATGGTCGTTTTGGAGGTTCCTCAAAGCGTAATATCTCGACACCTTGCTTATTTACGTAAAGCGAATTTAGTGAGTGCTCGTCGAGAGGGCGTTTGGATGCATTATTCAATAAGTCCTTCTTTAGATACGCTGTCAAAATCTGTTTTAAAAGCTTTAAAAGACCATCTGCCAACTCGTTCAATTCTTTCAGAAGATTTGTTTAAGCAGGTAGGTAAGAATGCTTGTTAACAACCAGTATTGATTTGCGGTTTATCCCAACGTTATTTTTTTGTCATATATGTGTAATGTGAAAACGTTATAATATTCGCCAACACAAATATATAAGTATATGTGATAATAAAAATAAGGAGGGTAATATGATTAAAGTTGCAATTAATGGATTTGGCCGTATGGGGCGTTTGGCACTAAGAGTTGCTTATGACTGGCCCGGCATCGAGTTTGTACATATTAATGAAATTGCAACGGATGCTTATGGTTCAGCTCATCTTTTAAATTTTGATTCTGTGCATGGTCGTTGGCATCATGAAGCACATGAAGATGCAGATCAGATTATTATTGGCGACCACGCTATGAGCTATTCGCAATCTGCTGATATTTCGGCGGTAGATTGGGCGGCATTAGATGTGGATGTTGTGATTGAGGCCACTGGAAAGTTCCGCACCCGTGAAAGCCTCCAGTCCTATTTGGATCAAGGCATTAAGCAAGTGATTGTCGCGGCGCCTATGAACGAAGGAATTAAAAATATCGTCATGGGGATCAATGATGATGTATTTGAATCGGGTTCTGACTCTATTATTACGGCCGCCTCTTGCACCACCAACTGCATTGCGCCAGTGATTAAGGTTTTACATGAAAAAATTGGTATTAAACATGGCATGATTACTTCGATGCATGATCGAACCAATACTCAAAAAGTGGTGGATCATGGGCATAAAGATCTACGTCGAGCGCGTGCAAGTTTTGAATCACTGATACCGACCACTACCGGTTCTGCAAAGGCAATCGGTTCTATTTTTCCAGAATTAAATGGACGGTTGAATGGTCTAGCAGTACGAGTGCCTTTAATGAATGCTTCGTTGACCGATTTAGTGTTGGAAATGCAACGGGATGTGACGGTTGAAGAGGTGAATGAACTGTTTAAACAGGCTTCTCAAACCTATCTAAAAGATATTTTAGGCTATGAGACTCGCCCATTGGTTTCAGTGGATTATGAAGGTGATTTACACTCTTCGGTGATTGACGCGCTTTCCACCATGGTGGTCGGAGGCACGCAACTAAAAGTGCTCGCCTGGTATGATAATGAGATGGGCTATGTCGCGAGAATGATGGAGCTTGCTCTTAAAGTCGGTCGGCTGAATAAGTCGGCATAATTTACCCTTCAATGGTGTTAGATCGGCTTAAAGTCTAATTTAAAGCTCATACTTTAAACCACCAGGCCTGGTGGTTTTTTATGTGAATATTTTAAACGCTTAGTTACCTGTAAATCTTACTAGGGTTGCACAATATATGACAGCAGTACAACAATATGGCATCGTCACCGCCAACTATTGGGCTTTTACTTTAACGGATGGTGCCTTACGCATGTTGGTCTTGCTGTTTTTCTATCAGCTCGGCTACAGTCCGCTTGAAATTGCTCTATTGTTTCTGTTTTATGAGTTTTTTGGCATTCTCACCAACTTGTTTGGCGGTTGGTTTGGAGCCAAATTAGGTCTTAAAGTGACTATGGAGCTTGGTTTGGCCCTACAGATTGGTGCCTTATTGATGCTGACGGTCAGTCCGGAGTGGTTGACCATTGCTTATGTCATGTTTGCGCAAGCGTTATCCGGTATTGCCAAAGATCTGAATAAAATGAGCGCCAAAAGTAGTATAAAAAGTTTAGTGTCGGAGTCTGATGGTGGGCTTTATCGATGGGTTAGTTTATTAACGGGTTCAAAGAATGCATTAAAAGGCGTTGGTTTTTTCTTAGGCGCCATTCTCTTAACCGCTGTCGGTTTCGCAAACGCTTTATTTATATTGGCCACCTTGTTAGTCGTTGCACTACTGTTATCTGTTTGGTTATTAGATAATCGATTGGGCAAGGCCAAAAATGCTGTTAAGTTTACGGAGATGTTCTCGAAAAGTCCTGCAATTAATAAGCTTTCAGCCGCACGCTTTTTCTTATTTGGCGCAAGGGATGTTTGGTTTGTCGTGGCTTTACCAATCTACCTTGCAGAAGTATTAGGTTGGCAACATGCTGAAATAGGCACCTACCTTGCGGTATGGATCATTGGTTATGGTTTGATTCAAGCAGCTGCTCCTAAGCTAACGGGACTTAACAGGGGTGAATTGCCAACCGCTAAAACGGCTATGTTATTGGCCTTTGGGTTGGCGATCATTCCTATAGTAATGGGATTAACGCTCTCTTATGATCCCTTATGGATTTTACTGATTGGTCTTGTTTTATTCGGAGTCGTTTTTGCATTAAATTCTGCGGTCCACTCGTATTTAATTGTCTCTTATGCGGATGCTGACGGCACATCAAAAGATGTCGGTTTCTATTATATGGCAAATGCAGGTGGACGTTTAGCGGGAACGGTATTGTCGGGTTATGTGTATCAAGTAGCAGGTATGGAGGCTTGCTTGTTTATTTCCGCAGGTTTTATAGTGATTGCAGGGGCTTTAGCGGGAAGGATTCAACCTGTTGGTCAATAGGGTGGCCAATATCTTAATTAAATTAAGATATCTCGATTGCGCTATTTTAGTGTGTATAAAGAAAGGTTACTTCAATAGGTAAGCTCTCATTCTCAACCCTAAAATATTACCGAATAGCGCAAACACCAACCATACCCAGCCGTGTAAACTTCCAGAGGCGATACCGCTAAAGAAGGCTCCGATATTGCAACCTGATGCCATCACGGCACCAAAGCCCATAATAAGTCCACCAAATATGCTCATTAATAAGCGAACGGGTGTGGCTTTTATTTTGGCGCGAGGGTGAATTATTGAGACGACAAGCGCGCCGAATATCACACCAAAGGTCGTCAAGCTGACAGGGTTTGTAAAGGGCGTTTGATTAAGAGACTTACTATTTTCTAGTGCATAATCCCAAAAAGGCCAATCGATGGGCAAACCAGTGAATTCAATCAGCTTAATACCCCAGAATGGAAAAGCTGAACTGATTGACCATGGAGCGCCAGTGACTAAAAATAGGATAGCATTTAGGACTGCAAGCAGTAACCCTGCTAATAAATAGGGGTGAAATTTCCAGTTTTCAGAGTGGAATAATGGCTCTATTTGCCCGGTTTGTTTTTGTTCATGTAATGTTAATACTTTATACAGCCCTAATAGGATGATTAGCTGAATGGCGAGGCCTGGAAGCCAGCCAAAGCTATTTTGAAAGGAAATTGCTGGACTAGTCGGCAGGGTTTGCCAGTCATTAAACGTTGCCGCGGCAATCGTACCCCCGACAATCATAAAGGCTAAGGTTGTAAAAGATAAAGGCTGTAATTGGCCTACTCTGTTAAGTGTTCCAGAGGTGCAACCACAACCAATTTGCATGCCTATTCCAAATATAAAGGCACCGATGGGAATGGCTAAGCTAAGAGGACGAATAAACCCCTCAAATGTCTGTCCCTCCCAAGACTCTACAGCCAATAATGGTGAAAAAAGCAGAATGGCTAAACCGAGCATCCACAATAGCGAACGAAAGCCTAACGTATTGTTGTCGACGATTAAAGAGCGAAAGCTACTGCTGAAGCCAAATTGAAAATAGTTCAACGTGGCACCGAGTAAGCTGCCAATGATGATGTAGTTCAGGAGGTAGAGGTTTTCCGGCATGGGTTTTTCGTAGTCTTTATTTTATGACGTTACAATAAGTGTCTGGGTGTGATTAAAGCCGTGACAATGTGTGCAAGACCGTGTGGGGTGATTGCCCTGTTATAGGGTGTATATTTGCTTGGCGCTATATTAACAATTAATTTTAGAGAATGTAATTCAAAAAATTGATCGGCATATAAGTATAAGTGCTTATTTTTATAATTTTAAAAGGTGTGTATAGCAGTGAAGTTATTGCAAGATGTTGTTTTCATTACAGGAGGAGGTCAACGTATCGGTGCGTTTTTAGTTAAAAAATTTTTGACAGAAACGCATTATCCGGTCATATTTACCTATCGAACGCCGCGCATTCAAGTGGATGAGTTAGTTGCATTAGGCGCCATTGCTATTCAAGTCGATTTTATGGCGAAGGCTAGTTTGCCTGACCTCGTTAAATCACTCCAAGCACGAGTAAGTAGTTTACGTCTGGTGATTCATAATGCTTCTTTATGGCTACCGGATGCAATGGGTACGGATAAGTTACAAGGGGTGGAAGGGGAGTGTTTTGATTCGCTTTTTCAGCTTCATGTTAATACTCCTTACTTTCTAAACAATGCCTTGCAACCGTTACTGGAGAAATCGACAAGTCCTCTTAAGGATGTGATATCGATTTCGGATTACAGTGTGGAGCGGGCTTCTAGCCAATATATTGCTTATTTGGCGAGTAAGGCGGCCTTGCAGAATATGTGTAAAGGATTTGCTAAAAAGTTTGCCCCGACCATTAAGGTGAATGACATCGCACCGGCATTGATTTTATTTAATGAAGGGGATAGTGAGTCTTATAAGCAGAGCCGTTTAGCGCAATCGGCATTAGGTATTGAGCCTGGTCCAATGGTGGTTTGGCAGGCAGTACAATACTTAATGAACTGCTCTTATACAACCGGTACTGTGCTGCCGTTAGAGGGCGGGCGTAGTTTGCTTTAATTGACATTAACTGAGAGTGACTCTCTACCAAAACCAAAAATAATCTCTTTTTAATAAGGGATTTTTTGTGTGTGGAGAGTTAGAACCAGAGTCTTCGAAAGGGCAGCCCATTGCTTTGGCATTGTCTTTACTCGTCTGGCGTTCTATTGAGTCTAACTCGGCATCAAAGTTATCTCGTTCAACCCAGCCTTGTGTATGTTGCAATAAAATATCCGCTAAGGCTTCGGTATGGTCGGGTCGGTCATTTAAACACTTAATAAAACCAAATTTTTCACCGCCTGCTTCTTCAAAATACTCACGGTTCTCTTCTCCAATCTCTTCAATGGTTTCCAAGCAATCGGCCGAAAAACCAGGGCAAATAACCTGAATATCTTTAATGCCAAGGCCAGGTAGCGCCTTCATCGTTGCATCAGTGTAAGGTTTAATCCACTCTTCTTTGCCAAAAATGGACTGGAAAGTGACCTGATACTCATCTTTAGATAACCCCAGTTCTTCAGCGACTAAACGCGAGGTCGCGTGACACTCACAGTGGTAAGGGTCTCCATTATCTAAATAGCGTTGTGGTACACCGTGATAAGACATGACTAATAGTTGGGGTTGACCATTTTCAATTTGGTATTCGCGAATGCTATTCGCCAGCGCTTTGATGTAACCAGGATGGCGGTGATAGTGGTTGATAAAACGCAATTCCGGTAACCAACGCCAAGTTTGCAGCTCTGTTGTCACAGCATCAAAAGTAGATGCGGTCGTGGCAGCCGCATATTGCGGGTACAAAGGGAGCACTACAATACGTTGGCAACCTTTAGCGTGCAGTTCTTGTAAGGCGTGAGCAATGGATGGGTTGCCATAACGCATGCCTAAGGCAAACTCAACACGACCCTGAAAATGTGGACGAACCTGCTCTGCGATCGCATCAAGCTGGCGTTGTGCGATATTTAATAAAGGCGCACCTGGACCTTCGCTATTCCAAACCGTACCATAGGCCGCCGCCGATTTTGCAGGGCGAGTGTTTAATATAATGCCATTTAAAATCAAACGCCATAACCATCGGGCTGGTGGAGGCTCAACCACACGAGGGTCCATCAGGAACTCTTTTAAATAGGGCTTTAATGCCTTTTTAGTGGGAGCATCAGGCGTTCCTAAGTTCGTGATTAAAATACCCGTTGCCGTGTCGACACCATGTTGAAAGTTTTCAAGTCCTTGATACAGCAAAGCATAGCTCCCACAAGTTAGTAGAGTGATAGGGTGAGTTATTTTAGAGGATATTTAAAGAGAAAGGGCTAAAGGTTGCGCAGAAAATTAGGCATTCATAAAAGGACTGTTGGTTATGATTCAATGGTAAGTTAAAAATAATGTTAAGGATCCACTCTATGATGGAGAGTAGACTCCTGATATTAGGTTTGATGAACCTTATTTTTGAAAACTCTATTTAATCGGCTTTTTCCTCCTTTGTTTGATAATTGCTATATACTTATCTTTGCTAAATTAGCCTTTAAATTTGACGTTTAAACGCACTGAGATATCTAGCATTAAAGCTAGATTAAGCCTTTATCGAAATTGCAGACAATAAAGATTAAAATGCTATCCAAAACTTTGAATTTTTCAACGACTCTTTATGTGACAATTTTATGCATCCTTGCCTGGAGTTTAGGTAAGTTATTTGTTGGCTTTCTTGAAGTACCTGTTCAGGTAGTTCAGCCTGAAATGATAGCGCCTAATGTTTCCCAATCTACTGTAAATAATAGATCCATTCTTCCACCATCTTACTTGCTAGGTCGTCCTGAAGCACTCCTGACTCAGAAAGTCATTGAATCTCCTGAGTTGATTAATAAGTCGCGATTGAATTTGAAGTTAACTGGGCTTTTAAAACATCCTTTAAAAAGTATTGCAGTCATCGATGTAAATGGCAGAAATCAGGTGTTCGCCGTGGGAGATGAAATACTAAAGGGTGTGGAATTGATTGAAGTCGGTGCTAATTTTGCAGTGATTTCCAACCGAGGTCTGCATGAAAAACTAGAATTAAAAACCACGCCTAATATTTTAAAAAATAGCCGTTTTGACGAAAGGTCGGCGCATATGAGCGAAGTGCAATCTAAAAAGCTCAATCTAATAAAAGACCAAGTTAAAAATTCACCGCTTTCCATTCTGGGGTATGTGCGCTATGAATTTATCAATAAAAAAGGTGGGCCTGCCATGATTAAGGTTTGGCCGAAACAAGAAACGGCACTCTTTACGGCGTTGGGTTTTCAACCAGGAGATTTATTGAGGGTAGTGAATGGTCACTCTATTGATGAGTTATCGAGCAATCCGGCGTTGTGGCAGGTACTGTTATCTGAAACCAGCTTGTCTGTTGTAATTGATCGACAAGGCGTAGAACAGACACTAAACGTGGAAATGCCTTGATTTAAATATAACGTTTTTTATCCAGTGAATACAATGATTAAAAGGTTTAAAAATGAAACGATTCAGTGACGTTAATCCGTCTGAATACACGCTAAAGCGATCCGGGCGGTGGATGACTTCGATCGTGCTGGCTTTGTCAATATCTTTGACTTGCATCGGCAATGTGCAAGCTGAAGGGGAGATGAAACAGAGTTTCAAGCAAGTTGATATCACCACGGTGATAGAATCCGTTGCAAAAATAACCGGTCGTAATTTTATTATTGATCCGCGAGTGAAAGGTAAAGTTACGCTACTCGCGGAGGAGGGGATGGCTCCAGAGACGCTTTATCAAACGCTATTAGCGGTTTTGAGTGTGCATGGTTATGTTGCCATTCCTGGGGATGGAATCATCAAAATTGTGCCCGCCAATTTAGCAAGAGATCAATTGCCTTATCGTGGTCCGAAAGAGAATGACGACGACTGGGTGACTGAAGTTATTTCAGTTCATAATGTGGCGTCTACAGCGTTAGTGGCTACATTACGTCCTTTGGTTGCAAGAGAAGGCCATTTAGTCGCACTTGCAGAAAGTAATAAGCTGATCATTACGGATACGGTAGCCAATATTAAACGCATTAAAAGTGTGTTAATGCGAGTTGATATTGATTCAAAGGGTGCCTATGAAGTTATTGAGGTTAAAAATGCTTCTGCTGAAGAGTTGGTAAAGACGATTAAAACTGTGTTGCAGAAAGGGCAGGGTGACCTGGATGTCCAGGTCAGTTTTGATGAACGCTCTAATCGCATTGTCTTAACGGGCGAAGAGCATAAGCGTATGATTTTGCGAGCTCTAATTGCCGATTTAGATATTAAGGTCGATAACGCAGGTCGCGTTCAAGTGATTTATCTTCGTTATGCGAAAGCCATTGAAATGGTACCTATTTTACAAAAAATTGCGAAAAACAAAGCCTTGTTGAATGCGGCTGAATCAGCCGGCCCAGAAGGCGGTTCCGGTGTGAAAGGTGCTATTTCCATCGTGAACAGCATAAGTGCTCAAGAGGATATCAGTATTGAAGCCGATGAGCGTATGAATGCCATTATATTAAGTGCACCAATGAGTATTATTACGGCACTGAAAAGTGTTATAACACAGCTAGACATACGACGAGCTCAAGTATTGATTGAAGCTATTTTTGTCGAGGTTTCTGAGGATAAATCTCGTCAATTAGGCGTTGAATGGGGAGTTTTAGGCGAAAATGGCGTTGGGTTGGTTAACTTTTCAGGCAGTATTCCCACGATCCTGGGTAATGTCGGCAATCCCCTTGCGCAATCTTCAGCGATTGGTCGTGGTATTTCCATGGGGTTTGGTGAAGTAAGTGCAGATGGTTCTACTGGATGGGGAGGGTTAATTAAAGCCTTGAGTAGTGATTCGGGATCTAATATTTTAGCGACGCCGTCCATTGTCACGCTAGATAATGAAGAAGCTGAAATCGTCGTTGGTAAAGAGGTGCCTTTTCAGACAGGTACTTATACGAATACGGCAAACAGTGTCACTAATCCATTTAGTACTATTCAACGTAAAAATGTTGGACTAAAGTTAAAAGTCACTCCGCAGATTTTGAATCAAGGTAATGAAGTCTATTTAGAAATCGATCAGGAAGTATCTGATGTGTTGCCAAAAGGCGAGGCCGTTGATATTCAAACAACTAAACGCCAAATCAAAACACAGGTGATTGTTGGTGACGGTAATATGATTGTACTAGGAGGGTTGATTACTGAGAAAGAGACAGAAGTCGAATCCAAAATACCAGGCCTGGGGGATATACCAGGCCTGGGACAATTGTTTACTTCATCTGAAAATAAACGTGAAAAGGTCAATTTGATGGTATTTTTACGTCCTGTTATCATAAAAAATAATGCCATGAACAATTTCTATAGTCAAAAGAAATATAACAAGGTTGTCGATGAGCAAAATGGTGTGCTTCAAAGAATGAATACGGACCGATTAGCGGGAGAGGTTCCACGTTTACCGTCATTAAACGTATGGCAAGAGAAGAAAGTAGTGGTGAAACCGATTAAAAAAGCACCCAATGTAAAGGTTAATGAAAAATCGAAACCGCTCATTAACCCTATGAGCACGGATGAACTGTTAGGCTTATGAGTATTGAACTCTCCTTTAGTTTTGCTCGCAAAAACCAAGTGGTTTTAGCGATTGCAGAGAACAGTGGCATTTTACTGTTTTATACTGATCGAACTCCTGTGTCGGCATTATTAGAAATGCAGCGCCGTTTATTGGAGTCAGAAGTCTCTTTTCATAAGCTTTCTCAAGAGGTTTTTGAAGAAAAGATTAAAGTGAGTTTTGCCAATCGTTCAAGCTCCTCAATGGAATCAATCCAGTCAATCGAAACCCATGACTTAGAAACCGTATTTACCGAGTTAGGCGAGCCTGAAGATTTATTAGATAGCTCTGATGAAGCGCCAATTATAAAACTTTTGAATGCAATTTTAACGGAAGCCATTCGAGAAAATGCTTCTGATATTCATATTGAGCCTTTCGAAAATCAACTGCGTATTCGCTTCAGAGTGGATGGCGTTTTACATACCGTTTTGTCGCCAAAGCAGGGCTTGGCACCAATGTTAGTATCGCGTATTAAGGTGATGGCACGTTTGGATATTGCTGAAAAACGCTTACCGCAGGATGGGCGTATGGCTTTGAAGCTAGGTGGGCGAGCGGTTGATTTAAGAGTCTCGACGATACCCTCCAGTTTTGGTGAACGAGTCGTATTACGAATATTAGATAAGGGTGCAGACCGTCTGATGTTATCTGATTTAGGCATGCCCGCCAAGATGGAAGAGGGTGTGCAGCAGGCTCTGTCGAAATCACATGGTATTTTCTTAGTGACCGGACCGACAGGTTCTGGTAAAACCACGACTTTGTATGCGGGTTTAGGGTTATTAAATGACTCACAGCGCAACATTATGACGATTGAAGATCCTGTCGAATATAACATTGATGGTATTAATCAGACTCAAGTCAATATGAAGGCAGACATGAGTTTTGCAAGAGGCTTACGTGCTATTTTGCGACAAGACCCTGATGTGGTGATGATTGGAGAGATTCGCGATCAAGAGACGGCAAATATAGCGGTTCAAGCCTCATTAACAGGGCATTTGGTATTAACGACTTTACATACCAATACAGCCGTTGGGGCAATCACTCGCTTAAGAGACATGGGAATTGAACCATTTCTGCTCTCATCCAGTTTGGTGGGCGTTCTTTCACAACGCTTAGTCCGATGCTTATGCTCACATTGTCAAGAAACATACAGTGCAGATGCAGCAGAATGCAAGGTGCTTGGTGTAAGTCAAGCGAAGATACATCGGCCGGTGGGTTGTGCAAAGTGTAAACAAACTGGTTATCAAGGTCGAATGGGTTTGTATGAGTTGATTTTAATTAATGATCAAGTCCGTAGCATGATTAATGATAAAGTCGCAGAGATCGAAATTGAAAAAGTCCTCAGAAAGCACTCACGGCCTTTGCATGAGAGTGGCTATGCCGCTGTGCTTGATGGCCGCACTAGTTTGCAAGAAGTTCTGAGAGTCACTCAGGTTTAAAACAGGATAACATTGTGGCGGTATTTGAGTATAAAGCGTTGACGGCATCAGGACAGACTAAAAAAGGTTTGCTGGAAGGAGACTCTGAACGTCAAATTCGTCAAATGTTACGCGATGATGGCTTGAGTCCGGTTGCTATTCAGTCGCTTGCACCCCAAAAGAATAGTGAAAAAAACTTCTTTAGCAGTTTGTTGATACAGCGTATTAAAGTGAGTGATTTAGCGCTTTTTACTCGTGAGCTGTACACGTTGTTGGATGCAAGTATTCCCCTTAATCAAGCTTTAAAATCCCTCTCTCACCAATCAGACTCTAAGCTCATGTCACGTTTCGTTACCGGTTTACATACTAGCGTCACCGAGGGTTATTCATTGGCAATGGCTATGCAGCGTTCCACTTATAGCGTTAGCCAAGAATATATTGCAATCATTCAAGCAGGTGAAGAGAGTGGTTATTTAGACAAGGTTCTTTCCCGCTTAGCCGATGCCATTGAACAGCGTGATCAATTAAATAAAAAACTCAAAACAGCCTTAATCTACCCTGTTTTAATGGTTGTGGTTGCGATTGCTATAGTCCTCTTTTTGATGGTCTATGTTGTTCCAAAAGTGGTGAGTGTGTTCGATAATATGGATCAAGCCTTGCCTCCCCTGACACAAGGTTTGCTCGACATTAGTGCTTTTATGCAAAATTATGCAGAATTTTTGGTGATGCTGGTGATCGCGTTGGTATTGGGTGTGAAGTGGATGTTACGTCAACCCAAATGGCGTTTTAAAATACATGCTCTGCTGTTAAAAACGCCTGGAATAAAGCGCTTCTTGATCTATTCAGAAACCGCACGCTGGGCAAGAACTTTGGGTGTTTTATTATCAAGCGGCGTGAATGTTAAAGAAGCCTTAACGATTTCAGTCGAAGTGATGACTTTGGACCCCCTTAAACAATCTGTATTGAACATGGTTAAGAAGGTACGTGAGGGTAAAAGTGTATATCATTCCATGAACGAAGAGAAAATCTTTCCACCGTTACTTCTTAACCTAGTCAAAACAGGCGAGGGTAAAGGACAGCTTGATAATATGTTATTACGAGGAGCCAAACACTATGAGTCATCGGTAGAAAATGCCGCAGAAACATTGGTGAGTGTTTTAGAACCCGTGATGATTATTGTGATGGGAGGCGTCGTTTTGTTGATTGTGTTAGCGATTATGATGCCTATATTTGAAATGAATCAGATGATTAGTGGTTAATGTAACAAAGCACACATTCGAGCCGCAGACCTGTTGAAAAATAACAATGAAGGATTAAAGATGAAACAACAAACAGCTACAAATAAACAACCAAAAGCGCAACTTCAAAAAGGTTTTACCTTGATTGAATTAATGGTAGTAGTCGTCATACTCGCAGTGCTTGCAGCTTTGGTTGTGCCTAAGTTAATGGATAGACCTGATGAAGCCAGAATTGTAAAAGCTAAACAAGATATCAGCTCTATTGGTTCATCATTACAGCTTTATAGACTGGATAATTTTGTTTACCCAACGACCGATCAAGGCTTAGAAGCGTTATCTGTGAAGCCTACCCAGGAGCCGGTGCCTAAAAACTGGAAACAAGTATTGGACAGAATGCCTATGGATCCTTGGGGTCATCCTTACCTTTATTTGATGCCAGGTGAACATGGAGATTTTGATGTGTTTACCTATGGTGCAGATAATCAAGAAGGGGGAGAAGGTGTAGATGCGACCATTGGCAGCTGGATGATTAAGTAAAATAATCAAACGGTTGAATTCTGTGTACTCAAATTTATTTAAACAGCTCTCGCGCCGGAGGTTAAGTGAAGGTGGATTTACACTCATCGAAGTAATGGTGGTGGTCGTTATTATTTCGATTGTCTTAAGTGTTGGGATGTTGTCATTAAGTCAAAATGAGGAAAGTCAGCTCAGAACGCAAACCATTAAAGTTAAAAGCTTTCTTAAGTTTGTCAGCGACTTATCTGCATTTGAGCAAAAAATGTATCTCGTGGTGCCTGAAAAGACTGGTTTAACGGTTTTTCGTTCAGACAAAGGTATTTGGGAATCTTCCACTAAGGTCAGTGCTATGAGTTGGTTGGTTGAAGCTGAATGGCAAGTCGAACCCTCCGCAGTACGGCGTTACGAATTGCCTAAACCCGGTTGGGTATTTTGGCCGAGTGGAGAGGTAACCCCTGGTTCTATTACACTTATGACTTTGAGCCAGAAGCTCAAACAGCAAGAAGTGATTGAACCACAGGTGATTCAATGGAATGTGTTTTTGCAGTTTGAAGGGAAGGATTTATAAAATGAACTCTCGAATTCAACGCGGTTTTACTTTAATTGAAGTCATGATTGCGCTCACGATTATCGCGATTGCATTAGCGGCATTAAGTCGCTCTCTTGGCTTATCCATTGTCAATCAGTCGGGATTGGAAGAGCGCATTATGGCAACGATGATTGCTGAAAATGAGTTGATAAAGCTGCAAATGACCACTGATGTGGCGAGAGAAACTAAGCAGACAGTTTCGTTTATGAATCTAGAGTGGAAAACTGAACTATTAAAAGAACCAACATTGATACCCGGTATCTACAAAACTGAAATGCAGGTACGTAGAGCAAATCAAACTGAAATTTCTGCTCGGTTAGTCACCATCGTAGGTGAGAAATGAACCCTCTTCACCCTCCAGGATATGTGAAACAATACTTTCAAAAAGGCTTTACGTTAATTGAACTGTTAGTGGCTTTAAGTATTTCAGCCGTTATAGCGGTATTGTCTTATCAATCAATAGACAGTGTGGTTCGAGTGCAGAGCAGTTTTTTTGAACACAATGATAGGATGACGGCAATACAGCGAACGGTGTGGTGGCTAGAGCAAGATGTAGTGCAAATGGTTCCGCGTTCAATTCAAGATGAACTAGGTGGGCGGTTACCAGCTTTTCAATACCGAGAAGATTTGGGTTTGGAGTTAACAAGATTGGC
Source organism: Thiomicrorhabdus arctica DSM 13458 (assembly GCF_000381085.1). Classification (GTDB taxonomy): domain Bacteria; phylum Pseudomonadota; class Gammaproteobacteria; order Thiomicrospirales; family Thiomicrospiraceae; genus Thiomicrorhabdus; species Thiomicrorhabdus arctica. Next base: position 94,270 of record NZ_KB905903.1, read on the forward strand.
CGAGTTTCCAACGCCTTTTGCGAATGCGGGTTTGATGCGGGTGGGTTATTACCTGGATGGAGACAAGCTTTATCGAAAAGTTTGGCCCACAGTCGATCGTGCCGCAGACAGTGAGCCTGTAAAGTTATTCTTACTCGACTCTGTGAGTCGGTTTTCTGTTCGAATGCTGAATCAGCAAAATCATTGGGTTGAGAGTTGGCCGAGTACGGTGGATTCAAATACCCGTTTACCGAACCTTGTCGAAGTGGTTATTGAACTTAAGGATAAAGGTACCCTAACAAAATTGATTAAAGGGGTTGATAGTGTATCGTTCGCGCCCATCGCAGAGATAAAGAGGGGGTCTCAATTGTGAAGCCGTTTCCAGGGCCCTCTTGTAAAGCAGTCTGCACTAAACCTATTCAAAAAGGATTTGCTTTATTGACGGTATTATTGGTGGTCGCCGTGGTTTCTGTCTTGGGGAGTAATATCCTCTATAAAGAACATCTTTCACTTAAAAGAAGCACCTACATGTTGCACCAATCTCAATCTTTGTCCGTATTATATGGTCTTGAATCCTGGATTAAAACAGGGTTAAAACTCGATGCTGAAAATAGCACGCTTGACGCATTGAGTGAGCGTTGGGCACAACCATTGGTGGCGATTCCGTTTGAAGGTGGAGAGATTACAGGACAGCTCGAAGACCTGTTGGCTAAAATTAATGTCAATAATTTGCTAGAAAAAGAGCCTGATAAACAGAGGTTATGGCGTGCTTTATTGACACGTTATGCGGTGAATCTCGAGCTGAAATCAAACTTTGTTGACAGTTTGACTGATTGGATTGACAGTGATGATGAACCTTTACCTTTAGGTGCGGAAAGTGAAACTTACCTATTAAAGGTGCCAGCTTACCGAACGGCAAACCAAGCGGTTGTCACCTTAAGTGAGTTGAAAAATGTACAGGGGTTGAATGCCTTGTCTCGAAAGCAGTGGGATCAATTCCAGCAAGGTATTACGGCTTTACCTATGGTCACGGCAATCAATATTAATACGGTTTCAGAAATCGTTCTTTTATCTTTGACAGATTGGATGAACCAAGAAATAGCCCAAGCCTGGATTCATCAGCGCAAGATTGAACCTGCTCAAAGTGTTGAGGACTTTAAGGCGTTTTTAACAGAACAGACCGGTTATGCAGTTAAAGAGATTGAACGGGATTTGCCGGATTGGATGATAACCGTACAAAGCCAGTTCTTTTTATTAAAGGGGCATATTCATTATGGTGATTCAGATCAGGGTTTTTCAGCTATTTTTTATCGTGGAATTGATGCAAAAGTGAGTTTATTGCAGAGGTGGTTAAGTGCATCAGAATGAGAGCGTGAATAACGTGAATAAGAAGATTGTCGCAAAAATAGATTTATATGGAACGTTAATTTTATCGTCTGAAAATGGTCAAGCCTTTGAAACAGATTCACTTATTCAGTCGCTGAAGACTCAGGGGATGTTGACTCAGACGATTGACGTGGTTTGGGTGCCCACTCAACAAGTATTATTGATGTCGGTTTTTGTGCCTGGAAAACGCCGAACCGATTGGTTAGCTGCACTTCCTTTTGCACTAGAAGAGTCTCTTTCTGAAGCGATAGAGCATTTCCATATAGTTGCTTTGAACCGTTCCCCACAAGGCAACGTTTCAGCGGCTCTCGTTGAACACGTGTTAATGCAGAAGTGGATTAAAGTGTTAGAAGACAATGGCTTGGAACACACGGCTTTAATTGCCGACTGTTTTAGTATACCGGTCGCAGATAATGACTCTTCCCAAGAGGAAGCTGTTTGGAGTGTCTATACGGCCGATAAATGTCAAATTGTAAGAAAAAACCGGTATTCCGGTTTTGCGGGTAATCCTGAGTGGTTGCAAGAAATTTTTGCTTTAGCGCGGCAAGGTCAAGAAGGTCAATTACCCGAGTTGCGACAAATCACCCAGCAGTATGATAGTTCAACACACACCAAGAATAGGGTGTCTGGTGATAACTTACGAACAGATGAGTATGTCTCTTTGTCAGAGGGGTATTCAATATGGCAACGTTGGCAATGGCATCTGCTGATTCTTTTTTTGATCCTTTTAAGTTTTTTAATGCAGACCTTTTTAGAAACTCAGCGAATGAAAACTCAAGTGCACAACTATCAATCGGCAACCGAAGTGCTTTTCATGCATCTCTTTCCTGAGGTGAATAAAATTATTAATATTCGGGTGCAAACTAAAAATAAAATCAATCAAACTCATCGCTCTAAAAGTGTCGGTCCAAGTCAGTTGCTGCATGAAATTGAAAATGGATTCAAATTGTTCCCGGCGGTTAAGATACAAAAAATACAATGGAACCAAAAGAATTCCAGCCATAAAGGTCATCCGTCAGGACGGCTAACGATTTTTGTAGAGGCTCAAAAAACACATGATTTGGAAGGGTTAAATACTCGTTTGATCTCTGACAAGGTTTCGGGAAAGGTTTCATTGCAAATTAAAAACGTAACCCTCGCGCTAGTGGAAGGAGTTTTTTATGTGGATGAAGATTAACCAGGCCTGGTCACAACTTGCCCAGCGCGAAAAACAATTAGTCACAGTGTTAATGTCGTTCCTAGCTATTGTGTTGTTCTACAGTTTAATCTGGTCTCCGATTCATATTGCAAATGAGCATATGAAACAAGCGCTTGAAAATGCTAAAAATGAATGGGTCTGGCTAAACCAGCAGGCGCCCCTTGTAACTCAATCATCTACAAAAAATCTACCGTTAGATATTCAATCCAAAGCTGGCTTAATGCGTTTTGTTCAAGAAGAGTTGAAGTCTGGAAATTTAATGCATCAAATGCAAGAGCTAAAATTGACAGCCAAGGGTGTGAAGGTGAGTTTCAATAAGGTAAATGCACCCCGTTTGTTTCGTTGGTTGTCAAGGTTGGAGTCGCAAGGCGTGATGGCCAAAAATATGCAGTTAATACCGATTGAGGTTGGCTTAATACAAGCACAAGTAGAGTTTGAGGTTGCACGGTGATGGCTATGTTTATAAAAAATAGGCCAAAAAATAAACAGGATGACACCATTCGGTTAGGTCGATTTTGGATGGTTACATTATTTACCTGCACGCTGGTATTTTCCATGCTTTATAGTCTGCCTGCACGTTGGGTAATTTCTCAGCCCATGGTGCAGAAACAGATTCCTCAACAATGGCTAATCGAAGCTGTGGAAGGTTCTGTTTGGAACGGCGAAATGGCATTATCTACTCACATAACGGACAAGTCTGGTGCGATATTGAATTTAGGTCTCTTGAATTGGGGCCTTGATTGGTTGCCTCTATTTAAAGCAAATATAGGCAGTCAACAAAAATGGATTTTGACGGAAGGGAGTCAAGTCGACTTTTATATTGAAAAAGAGATTCTGTCTGCAGAAGCGCCACTGTTTTTGTCAAATGTGCGGGGTAATATCGACATTGCACAGTTGATCCAGCATTTATCAGTAGCAGGTCTGCAGACACTGGCGGCAACCGGTCAAATGGTTGTCAGCGACATTGATGTAGCTCTGGATCCTTTGACTTTGTGGCCGCAGGAAGTGAGTGGTCAATTTGAACTACGTTCACTTTCTTCTTTCGGTATCAATATCGCTAAGCTGACAGTTGTGCCAAGTATGGTGGCACAGACCCTTTTATTGAGTTTAAGTGCTCAAGAAAATGGTTGGAAGTTAACTGGTCGTGTCAGCATCAAAGAGAATCACACCTATGACATAACGCTTTCTGTAAAGGCTGATTCCGCTCAGAAAATGCCCGACTGGTCACAATTAATGGTGCAAAAAACGCCCACTTCAGCCACTTTTATAAACCAAGGAAAATGGTAGTATGGTTTGGACAGTTTTTAGGACTTAAGGTTTTAAGAGTTATATATTCTTCTTATGATGTATTGCTTAACAAGGCTTTAAGTCAGTAACAAGAGGATAACCAGGCCTGGTTAATTTAAACCAACCCAAAACACCGCATTGATTGCGGTGTTTTAGGTTTCAGTCTTTAGATATTTGATTTCGGTCGCTGAATCAAGATTTATAAAGGGATTGATCCTTTTTTAAACTGCGTAAAAATCCCCAAAAATAGGGGTGTTAAGCCATGTGGTGTGAATAACTCTGTGGATAACCCCTTAATAAGTTGGCGTAAAGTGAATGGTTTCAAATAAGTCATTAAAAAGTCATCAAAAGCATGAAAAAAGACTTGCGTAGTTTGCGAGATTAGATAGAATACGCCCCGTTCCGAAGCAAACACACTTTTTAAGTCGTTTGTTCCGGCCCGTTTGTTATGAGAGATCTTCGGATCGGGTTTAAAATCTTTGAAAATTATTTGAAAATAATAATTGACAAAGAAGTTCAAACCCCCTTATAATGAGCGGCTTACCGGGGAGAAAAGCAACGTTGTTGTTTCTCTTTCCCGAAGAGACCTAAGTTCTTTAAAAATCAGGTAATTCAGAGATAATTTATGTGGAAACTCCTTAAGTGAGTGACGATATAAAAAATCTCGAAAACGACAAAATTATGTAGATATGCAAATATCAGGTAGGAGTAATCCTTCCATGCAAAATCTTGTCAATTCCGAGTGTTAGAGCAGAAGTGCTCGTTATAAATATACTAAGCAAGATTAAACTGAAGAGTTTGATCCTGGCTCAGAATGAACGCTGGCGGTAGGCTTAACACATGCAAGTCGGACGGAAACGATAGAGAAGCTTGCTTTTCTAGGCGTCGAGTGGCGGACGGGTGAGTAACGCGTGGGAATCTACCCTATAGTTGGGGACAACGTATGGAAACGTACGCTAATACCGAATATGCTCTACGGAGTAAAGGAGCCCTCTTCTTGAAAGGTTTCGCTATAGGATGAGCCCGCGTGAGATTAGCTAGTTGGTGAGGTAATGGCTCACCAAGGCGACGATCTCTAGCTGGTTTGAGAGGATGATCAGCCACACTGGGACTGAGACACGGCCCAGACTCCTACGGGAGGCAGCAGTGGGGAATATTGCACAATGGACGAAAGTCTGATGCAGCCATACCGCGTGTGTGAAGAAGGCCCGAGGGTTGTAAAGCACTTTCAATTGTGAGGAAGATTAAGTAGTTAATACCTGCTTAGTTTGACGTTAACTTTAGAAGAAGCACCGGCTAACTCTGTGCCAGCAGCCGCGGTAATACAGAGGGTGCAAGCGTTATTCGGAATTACTGGGCGTAAAGCGCGCGTAGGCGGATTATTAAGTCAGTTGTGAAAGCCCTGGGCTCAACCTAGGAACTGCATCTGATACTGGTAATCTAGAGTTTAGGAGAGGGAAGTGGAATTCCAGGTGTAGCAGTGAAATGCGTAGATATCTGGAGGAACATCAGTGGCGAAGGCGACTTCCTGGCCTAAAACTGACGCTGAGGTGCGAAAGCGTGGGTAGCGAACGGGATTAGATACCCCGGTAGTCCACGCCGTAAACGATGTCAACTAGTTGTTGGTCCTATTAAAAGGATTAGTAACGAAGCTAACGCGATAAGTTGACCGCCTGGGGAGTACGGTCGCAAGATTAAAACTCAAAGGAATTGACGGGGGCCCGCACAAGCGGTGGAGCATGTGGTTTAATTCGATGCAACGCGAAGAACCTTACCATCCCTTGACATCCTGCGAACTTTCTAGAGATAGATTGGTGCCTTCGGGAACGCAGTGACAGGTGCTGCATGGCTGTCGTCAGCTCGTGTCGTGAGATGTTGGGTTAAGTCCCGCAACGAGCGCAACCCTTATCATTAGTTGCTAACATTTAGTTGAGAACTCTAATGAGACTGCCGGTGATAAACCGGAGGAAGGTGGGGACGACGTCAAGTCATCATGGCCCTTATGGGATGGGCTACACACGTGCTACAATGGGGGGTACAAAGAGCTGCCAACTAGCAATAGTGAGCGAATCTCAAAAAACCTCTCGTAGTCCGGATCGGAGTCTGCAACTCGACTCCGTGAAGTCGGAATCGCTAGTAATCGTGGATCAGAATGCCGCGGTGAATACGTTCCCGGGCCTTGTACACACCGCCCGTCACACCATGGGAGTGGATTGCAAAAGAAGTAGGTAGCTTAACCTTCGGGAGGGCGCTTACCACTTTGTGGTTCATGACTGGGGTGAAGTCGTAACAAGGTAGCCCTAGCGGAAGCTGGGGCTGGATCACCTCCTTTAAGACGAAAAAGTCGCGAGCTTGAGTGAGTTTTCACATAAATTGTCTCTGAATTATCATGAAATGAACGACCCGGGTCTGTAGCTCAGTTGGTTAGAGCGCACCCCTGATAAGGGTGAGGTCGGTGGTTCAAATCCACCCAGACCCACCATATTGGGGCTATAGCTCAGCTGGGAGAGCGCCTGCCTTGCACGCAGGAGGTCTGCGGTTCGATCCCGCATAGCTCCACCAATATTACTGTTAATCTGTTTTTTACCTTCTCTACTTAGTTAGAGACAGGTTGAGAGTTGATTAACAGTTGTATTGATGGTTATTTTTCGCTTGCTTTGCAAGTCATAGATAGCCGGAATAACTGAAAGTTCTTTAAAAATTTGGAATAGATCTTAGCGATTATCTAGATTAATCATTTTTAAATGTGTTAATTATTAGACGATCGTTGAAGAGCCTGAGACGACGCCGACTTTTGTCGACTCAGGTGTCACATGCCACCTTCCAATGGCATGTGGCCAAAGCTTCTAGTGGAGTTCTTTAAAGGTATTTAAACCGTACTTTAAAAGAATGATGATGCTAGAAAGTATAGGTAAATACATATATATATATTGAGAACACTCAAGCGTATATCATGACAGCGAAACTTTTAGTTACGTACACTCAATAGACTTTGTAATCAAAAGGCACAAGGTTATTTTTGAGTTGTATAGTTAAGTGACTAAGCGTACACGGTGGATGCCTAGGCAGAAGAAGGCGATGAAGGACGTAGTAACTTGCGATAAGCCAGGGGGAGTCAGTAAACATGCATTGATCCCTGGATTTCCGAATGGGAAAACCCATCCAATTATGGATATCCCCTAGTGGGAGGCTAACCCGGGGAACTGAAACATCTAAGTACCCGGAGGAAAAGAAATCAACCGAGATTCCCTAAGTAGCGGCGAGCGAACGGGGACCAGCCCTTAAGCTGGTATAAGAATAGTAGAATGGTCTGGAAAGTCCAACGATACAAGGTGATAGTCCTGTATGCGAAATTCTTTTATCAGTGAAATCGAGTAGGACGGGACACGAGAAATCCTGTTTGAACATGGGGGGACCACCCTCCAAGGCTAAATACTCTCTTCTGACCGATAGTGAACCAGTACCGTGAGGGAAAGGCGAAAAGAACCCCTGAAGGGGAGTGAAATAGAACCTGAAACCGTGTACGTACAAGCAGTAGGAGCAGACTTGTTCTGTGACTGCGTACCTTTTGTATAATGGGTCAGCGACTTACATTATGTAGCGAGGTTAACCGAATAGGGGAGCCGTAGGGAAACCGAGTCTTAAATGGGCGATTTAGTTGCATGGTGTAGACCCGAAACCGGGCGATCTATCCATGGCCAGGTTGAAGGTGCCGTAACAGGTACTGGAGGACCGAACTCACGTATGTTGAAAAATGCGGAGATGAGCTGTGGATCGGAGTGAAAGGCTAATCAAGCCCGGAGATAGCTGGTTCTCCTCGAAAACTATTTAGGTAGTGCCTCATGTATCACTCTAGGGGGTAGAGCACTGTTATGGTCTAGCGGTCCGTCAAGGATTAGCAGCCCATTGCAAACTCCGAATACCTAGAAGTGCAATCATGGGAGACAGACTGCGGGTGCTAACGTCCGTTGTCAAGAGGGAAACAACCCAGACCGCCATCTAAGGTCCCTAAATATTACTCAGTGGGAAAGGATGTGGGAAGGCTCAGACAGTCAGGAGGTTGGCTTAGAAGCAGCCACCCTTTAAAGAAAGCGTAATAGCTCACTGATCGAGTCGGCCTGCGCCGAAGATTTAACGGGGCTAAGTAATATACCGAAGATGCGGATGCACATAGTGCATGGTAGAGGAGCGTCGTGTAAGCCTGCGAAGGGGCACTGTAAGGTGTCCTGGAGGTATCACGAGTGCGAATGCTGACATGAGTAGCGATAAAGGGAGTGAAAAGCTCCCTCGCCGAAAGACCAAGGTTTCCTACGCAACGTTAATCGACGTAGGGTTAGTCGACCCCTAAGACGAGGCCGAGAGGCGTAGTCGATGGGAAGCAGGTTAATATTCCTGCACTATTTATTACTGCGATGGAGGGACGGAGTAGGCTAAATCAGCCTGGCGATGGTTGTCCAGGTTTAAGATTGTAGGCAGAGAGATTAGGCAAATCCGGTCTCTTGTTAATGCTGAGAATTGATGACGAGCCCTTTTTTGGGTGAAGTGATTGATGCCATGCTTCCAAGAAAAGCTTCTAAGCTTCAGGTAATAAATAATCGTACCCCAAACCAACACAGGTGGTCGGGATGAGAATTCTAAGGCGCTTGAGAGAACTCGGGTGAAGGAACTAGGCAAAATGGTACCGTAACTTCGGGAGAAGGTACGCCCCGCTCGGTGATGAGACTTGCTCTCTAAGCTAGGAGGGGTTGCAATAAAATGGTGGCTGCAACTGTTTACTAAAAACATAGCACTGTGCAAAATCGAAAGATGACGTATACGGTGTGACGCCTGCCCGGTGCCGGAAGGTTAATTGATGGGGTTAGCTTCGGCGAAGCTCTTGATCGAAGCCCCGGTAAACGGCGGCCGTAACTATAACGGTCCTAAGGTAGCGAAATTCCTTGTCGGGTAAGTTCCGACCTGCACGAATGGCGTAATGATGGCCACACTGTCTCCACCCGAGACTCAGCGAAATTGAAATCGCAGTTAAGATGCTGCGTACCCGCGGCTAGACGGAAAGACCCCGTGAACCTTTACTACAGCTTTGCACTGGACTTTGATACTATCTGTGTAGGATAGGTGGGAGGCTATGAAACTTTAACGCTAGTTAGAGTGGAGCCAATCTTGAAATACCACCCTGATATTATTGAGGTTCTAACCTAGGCCAGTGAATCCTGGTCAGGGACAGTGTATGGTGGGTAGTTTGACTGGGGCGGTCTCCTCCTAAAGAGTAACGGAGGAGCGCGAAGGTACCCTCAGCACGGTCGGACATCGTGCAATGAGCGCAAGAGTAAAAGGGTGCTTGACTGCGAGACTGACACGTCGAGCAGGTGCGAAAGCAGGTTCTAGTGATCCGGTGGTTCTGTGTGGAAGGGCCATCGCTCAACGGATAAAAGGTACTCCGGGGATAACAGGCTGATACCGCCCAAGAGTTCATATCGACGGCGGTGTTTGGCACCTCGATGTCGGCTCATCACATCCTGGGGCTGAAGTCGGTCCCAAGGGTATGGCTGTTCGCCATTTAAAGTGGTACGCGAGCTGGGTTTAGAACGTCGTGAGACAGTTCGGTCCCTATCTGCCGTGGGCGTTGGAAATTTGAGGGGGGCTGCTCCTAGTACGAGAGGACCGGAGTGGACGAACCGCTGGTGTTCGGGTTGTCATGCCAATGGCATTGCCCGGTAGCTACGTTCGGAAAGGATAACCGCTGAAAGCATCTAAGCGGGAAACCTGCCCCAAGATTAGATTTCCCTAGACTTTAAGTCTTCTGAAGGGCCGTTAGAGACTATGACGTTGATAGGCAAGGTGTGGAAGAGCAGTAATGTTTGAAGCTAACTTGTACTAATTACCCGTGAGGCTTAACTATACAACTCAAAAGTAACTTTTGAGTACGTGACTAAAAGTAAGTCATGATATACCTTGAGTGTATC
>NZ_KB905904.1 GCF_000381085.1 Thiomicrorhabdus arctica DSM 13458
TCAAGAATTCTTGCTACAACACCTGCACCAACAGTACGTCCACCTTCACGAATGGCAAAACGAAGACCGTCATTCATTGCGATTGGGTTAATTAACTCTACTGTCATTTGTACGTTATCACCAGGCATAACCATTTCTGTGCCTTCTGGTAAGGTACATGCACCAGTCACATCAGTTGTACGGAAGTAGAACTGTGGACGGTAACCTTGGAAAAATGGAGTGTGGCGTCCACCTTCATCTTTTGAAAGTACATAAATTTCAGCTTCGAACTTAGAGTGCGGAGTGATTGTACCTTTATGTGCCAATACCTGACCACGTTCGATATCTTCACGCTTAGTACCACGTAAAAGAATACCAACGTTATCACCTGCCTGACCTTGGTCAAGAAGCTTACGGAACATTTCAACACCGGTAACCGTAGTTTCAGTTGTGTCACGAATACCAATGATCTGGATGACTTCACCAACTTTAACAACACCTGTTTCGATACGTCCTGTTGCGACTGTTCCACGACCTTGGATTGAGAAGATATCTTCTACAGGCATTAGGAATGGCTTATCCGTTTCACGAATAGGATCTGGAATATATGAATCCAACGCAGCAACTAGACGCTCTACTGCAGGTGCACCGATTTCAGACTGATCGTCAGCAATGGCTAACGTTGCTGAACCGATAATTACTGGCGTATCATCACCAGGGAATTCGTACATATCAAGAAGCTCACGAACTTCCATCTCTACTAATTCTAGTAGCTCTTCATCATCAACCATGTCAGCTTTGTTTAGGAAAACAACGATGTATGGAACACCAACCTGACGTGAAAGAAGGATGTGCTCACGCGTCTGAGGCATTGGCCCATCAGCAGCTGAACATACTAGGATTGCGCCATCCATTTGTGCAGCACCAGTGATCATGTTCTTAACATAATCGGCGTGACCCGGGCAATCTACGTGTGCGTAGTGACGAGTCTCTGACTCATACTCAACGTGTGAAGTTGAGATTGTGATACCACGCTCTCTTTCTTCTGGTGCATTATCGATAGATGCGAAATCTTTAACATCTCCACCGAACTTTCTACCTTGTACGATTGTTAGTGCTGCTGTAAGAGTTGTCTTACCGTGATCGACGTGACCGATAGTACCAACGTTTACGTGAAGCTTATCGCGTGAAAACTTAGCTTTTGCCAT